>CAWDGI010000007.1:0-232369 GCA_963801825.1 Parachlamydiales bacterium | reverse complement strand
GCACAGCAATTATTACTTGAGTTGAGAAGAAAGGGAGAGTATCGTGGATTTCCTATTCTCCCCTTGGAGAATTTTCTTTTGAAGCTCGATCTAGAGGCCTTAATTCCTTTTAAGATTGAGGAGTAATTTCAATTTCATCAGCAAAAATGGTGGTTTTGTCGCGCGCAACTTCTATAAAGCCCCCCGAGAGCGTATAGAGATGCTTTTCTCCTTCTTCTGTCATCACTTCCAATCTTCCCTGTTGAAGGGTAGATAGAAGAGGGGCGTGATGAGATAAGACTTGGAAATATCCCTTCGCCCCTGGAACAATAATCGAGCGAACGTTTCCGTTAAAGATGACTTTTTCTAAGGTCAAAATGGAAAGAGGATAGGTGTTCATAATAAAAAATTAATTTAGGTGCAACCTGAAGATTTGGGAGCAAAAGAACTTCAAATTTAGGACACTCTCATCTTGAAGACACATTCTAAATGAATGACTCATGGATAATCTTTGCTAAGGTTTTCAAAGTCGGATTTCCTTTGGGAGATAAAGCTTGCTGAATTGTAGAACGGGCAATATTAGCCTTTTTTGCTACTCTACTTCTGTTTACTTGAAGATAGCCATCTAAGATTTCAATAAATGCCTCAGTATCATTTTCTATTAAACTTTCTAATAGTGCGGCACCAACCCTATCTAAGTTTCTTAAAGATTTCTCAGGATAATGTTTTTTAAGTTTAGTGTCTTTTTTAAGACTCAAAGTCGGCATATCGTCGAAGCAAAAGTCTGGCTCTTTGGATATCTTTTTCTTGTGCATTTTTACTTCCTCCGATTAATAGGATGATTTCTGTTAATGATTCTTTAAAGAAATACACTCTCCACCCGTTTTTCCACCTCAGTTCAGCTAAACCTTCACCAAGATACTTTGCATCTCCAAAATGCTGCGCACTTTCAATTCGTTGCAAACGAGCATCCACTTGGATTTGTTCTTTTTCTCTAAGCTTTTCGTACCACGCTTCAAATTCGATTGTTTTCTTTATCACTATCATACTGCTCATTATATCAGGCACTAAATATTGTATCAATAAGAATGGAAATGGGACCTCTTGTGAGTAAGAGATCCCTTCTCAAAAAGTTGACTAATTTTTGCGCTGATTGAGCTCAAGCTCCAAGCCAGCCACAGGTTCCTCATTTTCTATCCCAACAGATGCTTTTAATTTTCCAGTGAAAAATTCTGAAAATCCTTTCCAACTCTGTAAGTCCATACTAAACAAGAAATTTTCCTGTTCCTCGCATCGAACATAACAAGTTTTCAGCACTTTAAGATAAAGGGGTAATAGCGGTGCCGGTTCCAGTGCCAAGAATTCGCCCTTCAAGGTAAGCTTAAAAGGGAGACTCGCCCCTTCTGGAACTTCCACGATTAAATCGCCCCTCTTCCCCTGAGAGAACTCTTGAATCACCTGATCATTTAAATCAAATAGACTCATGATTTGATTGTTCGACCACTCGGTTTGTTGGAGGGCCGGAACCGCGATCAGCTGAGCTGAACCAGCCACTCCCATCATCAACAAACAACCTAACAATTTTGCATTTTTCATAAATTTCTCCTTTTTTACTACAATAGACCGGCAGCTTTATCTTGTTGCTTTTCAAGCAAGACAAGTGTATAAAAAAGGCAAAGATTTTGACAAGGAGAGAAACGTGGAAAAACGCAAAGGAGGATTCGAGGTGGATCCTTCCCTTCAACAAGAGATGAAGAACTTAGGAGAGCTCCTACAAAAACGGCGTAAAGAAATCAATCTTTCCCTCAAAGAAGCAGAAAATTCCACTTCCATTCGCATGAACTATTTGCAAGCCTTAGAAGAGGGAGAAATGAATAAATTAATTTCCCCCGTTTATGCGCAAGGGTTTTTTAGGCAATATGCCTCTTTGTTGGGAATCGACGGCGATCAAATTGTGCGAGAACATCCTGCTCTCTTCAATCGCCATGAACACCAAGAATTTGCCTATGGCATCGGGACATTAGAAGGAAGAGGACATCCTGGCGCCGGCGTGAAATGGTTTCCGAACGCTCTGTGGCTTTTAGCCTTCCTCTTCACTCTTGTCTTAGCCTGGTATGTTGCCCACTGGCTAGGGGTTCTTGGATGACTTCTTCCCCCTCTCCTCAATGGCGGGGATGGTCCCTCTTCTTTTGCGGCTTCTGCATGGGAGCAGCCGACTTAGTGCCAGGCATCTCGGGAGGCACAATCGCTTTTCTTTTTGGCTTCTACTCTCCCCTCCTAGAAAGCCTTAAAACACTCAATCTCTCTACCCTCCAATCCCTCCTTAGAGGGAAATGGCATCTTTTCTCTCAGCAATTTGCATGGCGTTTTTTACTTCCCCTCGCAGGCGGGATCAGCTGCGCTTTTCTCACCCTTGCTTCCTGTTTTCAGTTTATCCTGACGCATGAGCTTTACCGCATCTATTTATATGCTCTGTTCTTTGGATTCATCGGAGGATCGATTCTCCTTTGCATCCGCCAGATTCATGCTTGGAATCGCCAACTGTGGATCGGCCTCTTTTTAGGGGCAATCATCGCCTATTTCTTGACCGATTCAACCCTTCTTCCCGCCCCTGAAGGGGAATATGCGGTGGAAATGAAAATCGAATCCCCTTCTCTTTCTATCCGCAACTATGATCCCCATCATCATTTGTTAACCGGCTTATCTTCCCAGACTTTAGCTCTTCTTCTGCAACAAGGGTTGCTGCAAGAGAGCACTGCCGTTTATAATCAACAGTGCATGCTGATTGGCTTAGTGGGGGAGCTGATGACCCCCTCCCGCCCCTTCTCTTTTTTTAATGGATGGCTTGTGGCCTGCGGCGCTCTCGCCGTCTGCGCCCTCCTTCTCCCCGGTATTTCGGGAAGCTATCTCCTCACCCTGCTTGGCGTCTACCCCCTCGTCATCGAGGCATTGGTTGACTTCTTGGGACATTTAAGGAGATTCTCATTTGATTCAGAAGCATTTGCGATCTTATGGAGCCTCGGACTCGGAATGATTCTAGGAATAATGGCTTTCTCTCGCTTTTTAAGCCGCTTATTGCATCATTTGCCTCATCACACTTTCGCTGTTTTGTCAGGATTCATGATGGGGGCCATCCGTTCTGCTTGGCCCTTTTGGTCCTATGAATATGTGATCCTTCCCTTGAAACTTTATAAAGGGCCTCAGCTGGTCACTCTTCATCCCTTTTTTCCTGATTGGAATTCTCCCCTGATTTGGCAAGCCGCTGCATGCGCAGGAGTCGGTTTCGCAGTTGTTTGGATGTTAGAGTCTTCCTATCACAACAAACGCTTTGCCTAAACAAGTGCTCTCTTCCCGGATGCCTTCATGCTGACACGGGCAAGAGGATTCGGCATGTAGTGATAAGGGATGATAACCCTATCAACAATTTTAGTGTGATAAGGATCTGCCCCTCGTTCAATTGCCAACTGAAGGGCATGCTCTTTCATTTCATCCAATATTTTTTCTCGATCATCCAACACGACCACTCTTTCAATCGTGCATGAAATCTCAGCGAGAGCTGCTCCATAGGCATTCGCCACATTGTAGTTTTCCGGGATGATCTGATTTGATTTTATGGATAAAAGAGAGGCCCCTCCTCCCACTACAATGACAGGCAAATCTTTACGCTTTCCCTGCATTTTACTGATCCCATCACGCATTTTATTAAGCACTTGCTCGAGGATCTCTTTCCCTTGCTGAGAACTTAAGGTAGGAGCCATCGCTTGAGGCATATCCATATATCCTGCTGCATACGCAGCATCGGTCAAGGTGAGGAAGGAGCCGCCAAAGAGCTGTGCCTTTTGGAAAAGATCCCTTCCAACACTTTGAGGACCAATTCTGATCTCATGATCTCTCATTTCAATATAGCTGCCCCCTCCTATCGCTAAAGCGATCACATCAGGCATGCGGAAATGAAGGGAAATTCCCCCAATATTGGCATGATGCATCGAATGCTTGGGATATCCTTCTTGAATCATTCCAATATCCGTTGACGTCCCTCCAATATCCACCACGATCGCATCTTGTAGGGAGGCAAGCTTGCTTGCCCCAACAAATGAATTCGTGGGACCTGAAGAAATAGTGAGAAGGGGATATTCCATGGCGTGGGCCACTCGTGTTATGCTCCCATCGTTTTGAGTGATCCAAAGCGGACATTCAAAACCTAGCTGCGATTTTATCTTTTCAATATTCTGAAATCCTTTTTTGAGTGATTTCTTTAAGGCAGAGTTAAGAATCGCCGCATTTTCTCGTTCAATGAAACCAATTCCTCCAATCTGACTTGATAATGTGTAGGGAAAATCCTTCCCTCCAACGTCTTGAATGATTCGGGCACATTCTTGCTCTTGTTCAGGATGGAGGGGGGAGAAAACGCCATTGATCGCAAGCGATTCTGCTCCTCGATCGATCAATTCCTGGATGGCCTCTTTCGCTTGCCGGGCATCAAAAGGGGTGATGGGACGGCCGTCGCATTCATATCCGCCATCTAGGGTTCGACACCCCACAAAGATGTGACGTCGATGCTCCTGTGGCCATGAAGCACAGCATTTTAGGGTCTCTGGTTGATGTCCGGCAATTCTCAATACTCCCACTCGATTGAGATCTTTTAGTTCTAAGATGGCGTTTGTCGCCTGTGTCGTGCCAATAAAAATCCCTTCGACGGAATCTTTGTCAAAATTTTTTAAAGGGGATAAAAGCCCTCGAAGAACGGATTCCACCCCTTCTTCTATTGCAGATTGCGTGGGAACCTTGTTTTTGGCGATAATCCTTTGTCTCTCATCAATGAGAACCGCATCCGTATTTGTTCCGCCAATATCAATTCCGATGCATTTATTTTTCTTCATATTCTCCCCCTTTTTTATCGATGAAATATCCAAAACAATGAGGCGCCGTCAGAGCCAACCCTTCGGGTGTCTTCCAAATGCTGGGTGCCGGAAGGACAATTAAGGCCACACGCAATCCATAAGAAAGCGATTCGCTCATGACCGGTAATCCACTTTCCCATTCAAGTAGGGTCAGGATATCTGGCGTGGAAGCAACGAGAGTCTCCCGGCAAAAGGCAACTAAATATTCATTTTGAAAGTCGACTCTCCAAGTCTCTTGTTCTCCTTCCATGAGGAAATGTCCCTTCAAAAATCCTTGCTGAATCGATTGATCGATATCAGAAATCATCCCTGTGCCAATCAAGAGGCCATCCGAATACGCAAGCAATCGATGGATCGCATCTTCTCGATTGGTTCCCGCTTCCCGTATTAATTTCCCGAGTGTGATGGCATGAGTGATGGAACGGGGGATCACCGTCTGTTTTGTCTGGCGGCCAT
Organism: Parachlamydiales bacterium; assembly: GCA_963801825.1. GTDB lineage: Bacteria > Chlamydiota > Chlamydiia > Chlamydiales > Parachlamydiaceae > CAWDGI01. Next base: position 227,033 of record CAWDGI010000007.1, on the reverse strand, counting down.
TCATGAGGTAAAAAGATAAACCGGCAAGCGATCCCATCTCTATCGTCATCTTTCTACATAACTCTTCCATGGCTTTTGCATCAGGAGCATTGATGAGAACCGTTTTTCCCATGGCATCTGCCATGAAAGCAGGAGAAGGAGACACGCCTCTGATATTGCAACTTGAAATGTGTAACTCAGGAAAGGCGCGTCCAAGCGTATCTCCATCAATCACCGGAATCCCCAACTTAGAAGCAATCATCAGAGGGGCAAGGGCATTTGCTCCCCCAATTTCCGTCGGGAGAAGATAATTGACCTTTCTTTTGAATGTACTTTCAATAGAGTTGATAATCGCCTCGAGTTCTCTTCCACTGGGGATTTTTTCAATCCCCACTAAAGGAGCGCCCATAAATTCGATCGGGACAACGAAGGCATCGTCTTCGACCTCCTCTAATGCGGCAAGCCTAGCGGCTCCAAATGTCTCCATTTGCTGCTTGCAAATCATCAGATCATAAGCGGGGTTTCCTCCTCCGCCTGATCCTAAAATGGCAGCTCCAACAGCTAGATCGTCGAGGTCAGAAAGGGAAATCTGTTTCATCCGAGTCTCCTTCTTTGTGCATAAGAAAAATTTAAGATTTTAAAGACCATTTTTAAGAGCATCGCAAAGGTAAACGCATCCAGGAGAGGAAGAGTTGTCAGAGTCAGTTGGTGAGTCATTGTCAGGAACCCAACTGCCGTGCCGATGGCCCAAATCGATAAGTTGATCAAAGAGAGAGTGGGATTGTCTCCCCTCTCCTTGAACATGATATGCCCCACCATCACGGCCCCCATGCTGCTCAACAAAATGCCAATGGCGCCAATGAATATTTCCAGATGGTCTAAGAGGGGGAAGCAAGAGAGAGCGGTCCCAAGTCCGCAGGTGAGACAAATTCTTCCTTTTAGTCCGATCGTCGGCACAATCTGTTCTAGGCTGACGCTTGCAGAATACATGTTCGCATTATTTGTGGCCCATCCTGCAAGGATTAGAAAGAGGGAAATCCACCCTTGCCAGAGAGGATTTCCGGAAAGTTGCTGGAAGATGTCCACAAGATTATGTTCCGGATGAAGGAAGGAGAGGTAAGCACCTGTCGCCTCGATGAGGGGCAAAGCCACGCAGAATAGAAGAAAAGCGGCGATCCATCCGTCCTTTTTAGATTTAGCCTCCCGAAAAAATGTCGGGAGATCCATCACAGCCGCAATGGAGCCTGCGATCACCAAGGCCAGTCCTGAAAAAGCCAGAGAAGTAAAATCAGAAGAGATAATGAGAGGAGGGCTCTGGCCCTGGCTCATTAAAGCATAGAGAATTGTCATGGCCAAGAGAGGGGTAAAAATATTTGCAAGAAGAGTGACTCCTTGCAACCCTTTCAGTCCTCCTACCCCGATGCATAGGCCGAGTAGAATCGAGCTAAAGGGAATGTTCAAGCATAGTCCCATCAACTTAAGTTGTATTGCAAACCAGCCAATCATCGAAATCACCAATGCTAAAGCAAAATAGCTTCTTCCATATTTGCCAAAAATAGCGGCAGCCAATTCTGCCGTTGATTTCTTTTGGCTTGCCCCTGCATAAGAGGTAAATAGGGCGAGTAGGAATAGCATCAAATTGCCTAAAGCAATGGCGATCCAGGCGGAAAAGATTCCGTAGGTTTGGGACAACGTTTGTCCCACCATAAGAACAGGAAGGCAGAGGGATCCGCCAACCTGTACAGCTGCTAATTGCCTCCAATTTTGACCGGAAGGAGGAATGTTCATAGCTTACTCCTTATTCTTAATTGCCAATTGGTTTCCGATTAAATCTGCAAAGACGTGCTCAACGCAGCATTTGGAACAATTTGTTTTTGAGAACCCCAGATTATTTGCTTCCTTTGCTCTCGCAACAAGCCTTTGTTTTTCTTGAACAGAAATCTCAGGGATTGTATCGAATAGGGCTTCTACAGAACTATCCTCCTGTTGGTCTGTATACTGAGTATGTTGAGCGGCATCTAATTCAGTGAGATAATGGAAAAGCCCTCCCCCTTCATTAAAAATGTTTTTCAAAAACTCAGCATGCCTTAATCCCTCTTCGTTCTGACTGCTAAAGGCTTCTACAATGATTGCAAGCTTAGATAAATCTTCTTGCGTGACTTGAGCAAAGTCATATTGAGGAGTTGTATTCGATCGATCCACCTTAAACAAGCCTTTGCCTATAAAAGCCTCTTTTTTAGTTGGCGAATATTTTTTTACACTTCGGATTTTGAACACGACAGGAATGCCTTGTTCAATGGCTCGAAGATAAATCAATCGCAGCGTATAGTAAAAAGGAATCTCTTCTTGATTCTTTTTTCCGACACCTCTTCTTTTGGAGAAGACCTTCATGAACATCTCCTTATCGGTGCTGACTTTTGCCGCTTCTTGTTGCACAAGATCAGCGGATAATTTCACTAAAGATTTCTTCAGGAGCGGGATCGCGACTTCAAAAATCTTTGTGGGGTAAGGGATAGGAGGGAGACTTAATCCCCTTACAAACAAATGATCGACAATAAAGGCTTCTTTGGAAGGCGTCACCGTGATTTCTTCTTGTTTGACTTTGCTGAGAAGAAATGATTTAATCATAAAGTCTATCTGAGTAGATATCTTGACATCAAGATCTGGAGCGGAAGCAATCTTGTAGGCTTGACTCAAAAAACCTTGCTGGATCGTTTTGATCGCCTCTTGAATTGTTTTTTGCTCCTTTTTTATGGCATTGAATTCAGCAAATAATTTAGGGTTCTCGTCTTCAGAAAGAGGTTTTCTATTTGGGGGATAAAGAATAGGACCAATCTCTTTATTTCTCTTGCTGTATTGAGCCAGCTGGACTTCCCTTTGGTTGATCGCTTCCTTCTTACTCGCTTCATTTTCTTTAAGTAATAAGTACGCCTTTTTGATCTTTTTCAAATTCTCAATAAAGGCCCTTTTACTTTTTTGAAGTTCTTGGCTCAAATCCTGATTAGAAAGGATGATCAGCTGATAAGCTCGAATTTCGCAAAGATTATCTCCCACACTGGGATCAAAAAGTTTTTTTTGCGAAAAATCGGATAAGGCCACCAACGCTTGGGCATAGACGATCTCCATTGCCTGAAGCTTTTCTTCCGGCGATGGCGGCTTTTTTAAAGTGAAACTCTCAAAAGGGAGAATTTCTTGTAGGAGAAAATATTCTTTCTCCAATGAGTTAAAAGATAACATAATAAACCTAAAAAATTTAAATTGTTTGTTTGAATGAAAGCAAAACGAAGGAAAAACAACGGAGTTAGACTCGTTAAAGCCTACATTTCAAAAATAAAAATGATAAAACAAAAAACTAGGGGATAAAATTACTGCCAATGATGGCGGCGGCGAGAATGCCGAAAAGAAGAGAAGAAAGACAAAGAAGAGCTAGAGTAAGAACTGCTCAAACAAGAAAGACTGAGAGTTTGGGAAGGGAAACAACACAATCCCTTGAGTCTCTCCATTCGATCACTTTTGAAGATTTTTCCCATAAAAATTCCTTAGTTAATAAAGAGCCAAAATTGATTTTTTGGCCTATTCTTGTAATTTTAGCAAAATCAAGAAATTGATGCAAATGATTTTTTGCTTTTTTTGAATAGCCAATGGCCTAGGGAGCGTGTGAGCGAGCGATAGAGCGAGCTTAAGTAATCATTTCTCCCTCTTCGATCTCTCCCTCCTCCCCCTGCTGGGGAGCTTCTTGAGCCAAGAATAAGGCGGGGTCTTCTTCTTTCTCCACCTCTTTCTTTTCAACTTTCTCTTCAATCAATACGTTGGAAGCATCGTCCTTTTTAACAATTAATTCCTCTTGATTAATAAACTGATCTCCGTTCCACCATCTCGAAAAATTGATGCCCATTTGTGTCCAAAAAGCCTTTGAAAAATTTGTGTTGATTTTATGACAAACAAGCTCAAACTTATACTTAAAAGCACAGAGAGTTGTATTCATTTTATCGAAGTGTTCTTTGATTTTTTTTGTTTTGTCTTTAAATGAGCGGGTAGAGTGACGGTAATTTTTCTGATGCTCTCTGAGTTGCTCTTCCGTAAGAGAATAAATTGCTGAGAGGAATCGACTTGCTTGAGAAGAAAAAACAATTTGATCATCCCATTTAATCCTTTTTTCCAAATTCTGGGTACATTCATTTTTTGTTTTTGAAAGTGTAATGAGAGTGGAAGATTGATCTTCATAATCCTTTTTATACTGCAGTACATTTTTACAGAGATTTTCTACATGCTGTGAAGTCATCTCCTTTGTTGAGAGTTGTTTATTGGATAGAATGTCTTCTAATTTTTTCGCCCGTTCATCAAAATGCGTAGAGAGTTTCTGAATAGAAGTGCAGAGCTCCTCTGCTCCGGTAGATAACTGATGATCCCCTAATGCATGAGGCAACTTAGGCAAAGAAGAGAGGGACACCAACGCCTTTATTCGATAAAATAAATATTGATCTGCCTGGGCTCTGACTTTTAAAGCTAAAGCAATACATAATTGCTTGGCTAATTCTAAGTTATTCTCATTCTCAAAGAGTTTTTTATATTTATCTATTTCCCACTGCCGTTTTTCTTCTTCCGAAATCTCTTCTGTGACCTCTTCTGTTGCCTCCTCTTCTATGAGCTCCTCTCTTTGTGTCTCCTCTTTCTCTCTTTTTGTCGTTGAAAGCCGAACAGTCTCTAATTTAGAAGGAGAATGTCTTGACGATGAATCAGGCATAATAATTGTTGATAACTGGGGAATTGAAACGATGGAAATATTGTTTCTCTGCTTCTTTTTTCCCGAATCGGATGAAAAAGGTATCGTTGTTTCCTCTATAAAACGATAAGAATTTCTCCATAGCCAGAAATCGGTCTTCTGAAGACTTTTTAAATAATAGTTTCTTGTAGTTATAAAACAAAATAAATCATAATTATTCTTAAAATTAATTTCTTCTTGTTGAATCCCTTTCCATTGCTGACTAAGTTTCTCTTTTTTTTCCAAAAATTGAGGAGTGGTTTTGGATAAACGATCAAGATGGGAACGAATGCCTTCTTGCGAGATATCAAAAATTTTCGTTAAATAAACGATCTCTTTTTCAGTGAGACTAGAGGGAGTGATTTCAATGCGTGCAATCACTTCCTTTTGGATACTCTCATATTTTTCCTCGAGTTCTGAAAGAGTTTGTTTTATCTTATCGTGATAGAGACGATGTAATTGGTTACATGTTTTTTTAGTCCCTTTAAAAGCAGGTTGAGTATCAGTAAATGCGGTGATTTTGCCGTTTAAGTCTTGATTGACTTTTGATAACTCTTCTTTGACAATTCCTGTAGATTGTAGCCATTGTTCTCCTATCTCCACGATCTCCTCTTCTCTTTGCTGCAGAGGAAAATCACAGAGAGGATGCCAATATTCCACTTTTTTTAAGAGATCAGGAAATTTTTGAGCCAATTGGTTTGCTTTTATTGTTTTTGGAACAAATTCAGCAAATAAATAAGCGATATCCTGTAAATTATCTTTTATAAAAGCCTGACAATAGTACTCGATTTGCCGACGTTCATCTTGATCGGCTGCCTCCACTTTGACAAAGTCTTTCACAGGATCTTCCTCATGACTCATCGAACTCGTGAGCATATCAGTCGGATCAACAGAAAAACCGCTAGAACGAGAAGCTTCAGTAGGATGCATAGCCCCACCTCCTTCTTAATTAAATACTTATAACTAACAATTAACAAATTTAATATTTATTTACAATGCATCTGTTAATTTAAAAAGTTTTAGGGTTTTTAGAGTCAAAGACTCGGGACTTATAAGCTAAGACTTACTTTTTACGAGAAATCAAAACTTTTAACTCGTGATAAGCAAGATAAAAAGCAGGGCGAGCAAGTATAAGAGCATGGTGGAGAATCAGGCCGAGTTCATAGATAATTCTAAAGGCAATCGTAAATGCAACAATCACACCGGTAATAATAGCGAACGCTTTCAAACTTATAAGAAGAGAAGGAACAGAGCGAACACTTGCAGAAATCTCAGTGAGTAGCCCTACAACGGCTCCGCAAACTTCGACACAAATCAAAAAGGCACCTGCTTTGATGTTTTCTACAGTACGTCTAAGAAGCGGATCTACCGATACCTTAGGACTCTTAAGGAGGGTTTTGATAACTTCTGTGCGTTGCATTCTTATTGCCGTCGTAAACGCAAAATCAGGATTTTCGACGCAAAATCCGGGAACTTTTAAAAACTCAGCGACTAATTGGTGGCGCCCATAAGAGCAGGCCTCATGAAAAAGGTCTGTCGTGGGCCCAAAGAGTTTAGAGTTCCATAATAGAAGGCAGAGATCGGAATCTTGGCTAATGGAGGAATACAAGGGATTACCATAGAGCGGATAAACCGGAACAGTGATGTCTATCTGCTGATTCCTATTAGTGAGAAGATGTTGAATGGCTGCCATATTCCGTTGTTTTGTTTGTGGGCTAAATTGGCGGACAGCTTGCACAAGGGCTCGGCAATATTCAGCACTAGACTGATAAAGAGAAGCCCCCGGAGGGAGAAAACGCCCAAGAATGGCAAGATCTTCTGATTCTATAGCAAGGGTTGTGCAATTTCGGGGAAGAGAAGTCTTCATTTCTAATAAGAATTCCACGATCTCCAAACGCCCTTTTTGAATGGCTAAGGCGAGAAGGACTTTTGCATCTCCAATAATTGTTTTATATCCCCATAGCTCTTTGAAGATCTTTGTCTGCCCCGCCTCAATGGCGGCTTCAAAAGGATTCGCCAAATCATGAGGATGTCTCAAAGAAGAGACAAGATACATAGGATGACGCCGAAAATCTGCAAGAGTATGATCCACTTCGGGGTGCTTGATCAGCCTTCGAACAGCTTTCTTCTCCCCAACACGAATCGCTCTAATAAAATGGAGGTAATTAAAAGGCATTTCCCTAGGGATTGAACATCCTCTTTTCCATCCCATGTAAACCTTAAAGCTTTTATTCAATTGCTGCACACAACTGAAGAACTTCACCCCCTCTCTGTGAGTTAAAAATTCTCGAAAAATCTTATCCACGAGCTCTGAAGGAAGAGAATTAAAGGCGAAGCCAAAATCAAGATCAATATTCTTGATCGGCTGATCGATAGGAACAAGAGATGAAGAAATAGACATCACTTCCCCAAAAATTTAATTATGAAAAATTAGATAATATCATAACTTTTATTAAGAAGAAATAAAGAAAATTAAACTTTTCTCTTCAATTATCTTAAATTATTTTATAAGATACCAAATGCAAAGAGAAAAAATACGTGTTTTATCTTTGCGCCTTCGCGTCCAGGCCATTGTCTCAGTGATTTTCTCGATGGTTAATATCGATCATTTATCCGCCAATCTCCTAAGAAGATCATCATCTTCGCTAATCACCGCATTCAAAACCCTTCTAAATTTGTTCTCACCTAAATTCATATATCTTGCCTCTTGCTTTTCAAACGTTTCGCAAAGAGATTCAAGCACATATTGGCGCATACTCACACCTTTCTTTGCTGCTAACATTTTTAGATAGGCGTGTTGCTCAGCAGGAAAATCAATAGTCAATCTAACTGTATTTTCTTTTTTATGATGTTGCTGTCTCATTTTTCCCTCCCTAAGCTTCGAGCTGCTCCGCCTTCTCCACCACCTCTTCTATCCCCCCCACCATGTAGAATGCCTGCTCGGGGAGCTTATCCATGCTCCCCTCAACAATCTTTTTAAATCCTTGAATGGTGTCTTTTAACTTGACGAAGCGTCCTTTCCTCCCCGTAAAGGTCTCTGCCACAAAGAACGGCTGAGAAAGAAATTTCTGAATTTTGCGGGCCCGCGAAACAATGAGCTGATCCTCTTCCGATAACTCGTCCACCCCTAAGATCGCAATGATATCTTGCAAATCTTTATACCGCTGCAAAATCTTTTGCACCTGACGGGCCACCGCATAGTGCTCTTCCCCTAAAATATGAGGATCTAAAATGCGAGAATTCGAACTTAACGGATCAACCGCCGGATAAATCCCGAGCTCGGCAATCTGACGCGAAAGCGCCGTCGCTGCATCCAGATGGGGGAAAATACTCGCCGGTGCCGGATCGGTGTAATCATCTGCCGGCACATACACCGCCTGAATAGAGGTAATCGAGCCTTGCTTGGTCGAAGTAATCCGCTCTTGCAACGCTCCAATCTCTGTCCCTAAAGTGGGCTGATACCCCACGGCAGAGGGCATCCTCCCTAGTAAAGCAGAGACCTCTGAACCCGCCTGCACAAAACGAAAAATGTTATCAATAAAAAGGAGAACATCTTGATGCTCCACATCGCGGAAATATTCAGCTATAGAAAGCCCCGTCAATCCCACCCTTAATCGCGCTCCCGGCGGCTCATTCATCTGCCCAAACACCAGACTTGTTTTCGCTAAGACTCCCGATTCCCTCATCTCCAGCCAAAGATCATTCCCCTCCCGCGTACGCTCGCCAATCCCACAAAAGACCGAACACCCCCCATGATGCACCGCAAGATTGCGAATGAGCTCCATGATTATCACAGATTTGCCCACTCCCGCTCCCCCAAAAAGCCCCACCTTCCCCCCTTTTAAATAGGGGCAAAGGAGGTCAATCACCTTAATCCCTGTTTCGAATAAGACCGCTTTTGTTTCCTGCTCTTCCAAGGAAGGGGGAGGACGATGAATAGAGGCTTTGAGAACGTCCTTCGGAAGGTCTTCAAGCTGATCGATGGGATGGCCCAACACATTAAATAGACGACCGAGTGTCTTGGGTCCCACAGGCACTTGAATCGGTCCCTTGAGATCGATCGCTTCCATCCCTCGGACAAGCCCATCCGTCGAAGAAAGAGCCACACAGCGAACGACCCCGTCTCCTAATTCCATCGCGACCTCTGCAATGAGATCAATGCCCCGTGCCTCCTCTTTAACTTGAATCGCATTTAGGAGGTCCGGAAGCTCTCCTTCCGGAAATTGGATATCTAATGTCGGACCAATAATTTGTTTAATTTTCCCTGTGGCCATTTCTTTATTCTCTTCTCTATTCTTTTCTATTTTAATAGCTCTGCGCCCGAAATAATTTCCAACATCTCTTTTGTAATCTCCCCTTGGCGAATCTTATTTCTCACTAATGTCAATTTCTCAATCATCTCATTGGCATTGCTCGTCGCCGTCTTCATGGCAAACACCCTTGCCGCTAACTCAGCCGCATAGGCTTGCTGAAGAAAAGATTGCACTTTTGCCAAACAATAATGACGTAAAATCTCTTCATACACAGCGAGCGGGGAGGGTTCAAAAATTTCATTCGCTAAAGCCGTTTTTGGAAGAGAAGGGGGAGGATCGATAGGCAATAATTTCTCTGTTCGAACTTGCTTGGAGAAGACTCCCGCATAGTGCGTATAAATCACCCAGATTTCATCCAAGCCGTCCACCAAAAAGCCTCGCACAAGCTCATCCGTTAGCTTCTTGGTCTCTAAAGCAGTCGTCATCTTTTCCATCTCAGGAAAGGTCTGACGCACCTTCCACTCTTTGGAGTGATAATAGCTCAATACCTTCTTTCCAACTAAAATCAGCTCCACCCGGTTGAGGGTCCATTGTTTTAGAAATTTTTGGGTCGCTGCGAAAAGGTCCTTATTATAAGAACCGCATAATCCCATATCGGCCCCTAAAATCACAAGACCGATTCTTCCCGTTTTTCCCTTTTTGGGTTCTAACAAAGGGAGTGTAAACTCCTTTAAAGCAGGATAGAGAGGATAGAACACCTGCTGGAGGCGATCAAGATAAAAAAGAGTATGCTTCATCCTGAGCACTGCTTGATGCAGGTGAGACGCCGCGATCATCTCCATCGCTTTTGTCAACTGCTCAATGCTTCCAATGGAATGAAGTCTCTTCCGAATGATTCTTAAGCTAGTCATGAGACGAACCGGAAGAGAGATGTTCTTTCGTAAATCGCTCTTTAAACTGTTTGAGAGCGGATTCTAATTCGGCCTCTGTTTGATCTTCTAGATCTTTTGTCGATTCAATGGTCTCTATCACGTGCGGATGTTCTTTTTCCATAAAGAGATAGAGCTCTCTTTCAAAGGAACGAATCCAATCGATGGGAATATCATCCAAGAGCCCTTTGATTCCTGCATAAAGAATCATAATCTCTTGAGACAACGAGAGAGGATGAAATTTATCTTGTTTGAGCATTTCAACCACTTTCTCCCCACGGACCAACTGCGCTTGCGTCGCTCGATCCAGTTCCGACCCAAATTGGGCAAAAGCAGCAAGCTCGCGGTACTGAGCCAAGTCCAAACGCAAACTTCCTGCCACTTTCTTCATCGCTTTTGTTTGTGCTTTTCCCCCGACACGGGAGGCAGAAACCCCGACGTTAATCGCCGGACGCACCCCCGCATAAAACAAATCAGGTTCCAAATAGATCTGTCCGTCAGTAATGGAAATCACGTTGGTGGGAATATAGGTGGTGACATCATTCGCTTGCGTCTCAATCACAGGAATCGCTGTCAACGACCCCCCTTTTAAAGCGGGACTCAGTTTAGCTGCCCTCTCTAATAAACGAGAATGGAGATAGAAAATATCTCCCGGATAGGCCTCCCGGCCAGGAGGACGACGCAAAAGCAAGGACAATTGCCGATACGCTTGCGCATGTCTCGATAAATCATCATAGAAGCAAATCGCATGCTTGCCTCCATACATGAAATATTCCCCTATCGCTGTTCCGGCATAGGGAGCAATATATTGCAAAGCAGCCGGGTCGGATGCGGAAGCAACCACCACTGTCGTATAGGAGAGGGCGCCATGATCTTCTAAAATTTTCACCAGCTGAGCAATCGTCGACGCACGCTGTCCAATGGCGATGTAAATGCAGTGAAGATTTCCTCCCCTCTGGTTCAAGATTGTGTCGAGAATCAAAGTCGTCTTGCCCGTTTGCCGATCCCCAATAATCAATTCCCTTTGCCCCCGTCCAATCGGAATCATCGCATCAATTGCCTTCACTCCTGTCTGGACGGGTTCACTCACCGGTTTTCTTTGGATGACACCGGGAGCTGACGACTCCAACGGACGAGAATGATCGGTCACAATCGCCCCTTTTCCATCTAAAGGCTCTCCCAAAGCATTGACCACACGTCCTAAGAGAGCTTCCCCAACGGGGACCGAAGCGAGGGTTTTTGTTCTTCTCACCCATTCTCCTTCTTTGATTCCTCGATCAAACCCAAGAATGACGACCCCAATGTGGTCGGCCTCTAAGTTGAGAGCAATGCCCTTCACTCCGTTCGCAAACTCGACAAGCTCAGACATCATGACATCTCTTAATCCCCACACACGGGCAATCCCATCCCCGACCTGAAGCACACGGCCGGCTGATTCAAATTCAGATGATTTGTCTAGAGGATATTTTTCGATTTCTTGCTGAATGACCCAAGAAAGTTCTTCCGGTTTTAATGGCATGTGTCATCCTCTCATCAAGGCGTGTTTGAGTGTGAATAATTGATTTTTGATGCTTCTATCGAGAATCTGATCGCCCACCGTGATCCTCATCCCTCCGAGGATTTTGGGATCCGTTTTGAGCGATAGTTCCACTTTTTTTTTGTAAAAAGCTTCTAATTTTCCCCTCAATCTCTCTTTGTTTTCCTCGTCTAAAGGGACAGCTGTTGCCACTTCCGCGGAGAGGATGCCGAGTTGATGATGCACCATCTGGCGGAAACCCGCGACAATTTCTTCTAGCTGATCAAATCGTTTTTTATCAATCAGGAGCGAGAAAAAAGGGAGGAGAAAAGAAAGGGACTGCCCTTCCCACACTCTTCTTAAGAGGTCCTTTTTCTCTTGCTCTTCTATGAAAGGATGAGTCAGCAGCTGTTTAAGGGATGGTTTCTGATGAAGCAAATCAAGAAATTCTTCCAGTGCATGGAGCAACTCTTGCCCCTTGCCTTGAGACAAGCCAAGCTGAAATAACGCTTTGGAATAAGGAAGAGCGAGGGATTGGCTCATGTTTTAAAACCCATCTTCTCAATGGTCTCCTCGATCAGTTTTTGATGCTTTTCTTTCGGCAAGGCTTCTCCGATGACTTTCTCTGCTGCTGCGATGGAGAGGGTAACGATCTCTTTTTTCAGCTCTTGCCTCATCTCTGCGCGCTCTTTTTTCATTTCTCTCTGGGTTTCATTTAACATTTGCACCGCTTTTAGGCGAGTCTCCTGTTCAATTTTCCGCGCCTGCTCTTCTCCTCTTTCTTCACCTTCTTGAATCTTACGCCTCGCTTCTCCCTCAATATGTTTTAGCTTGTCTCGATAGTCTTGAATGAGTTCCTCTGCTTCTTTTTTTTGTGCGGCGATGGAAGAAAACTCGTCAGCGATTTTCTTTTGACGCTCTTCCATCAAACCGAGAATTGGTTTCCAAAAAAACCGCTTTAACACCGCTAGTAAGATGAGAAAAGCAACGATCTGCGTGAGGATTTGTTCAAATGCTAAATTCATCTTACCCCATTCTATCAAGAACAACGAAGAAAACAATCAAGGCATAAATGGTCAAGGCTTCGATCAAAGCAGCCCCAATAATCATATTCGTGAGAATTTTTCCCGAGGCATCAGGCTGCCGACCGATGGCTTCCATTGCACTTCCGACAGCCCGACCAAGGCCAATCCCTGATCCAAGAGCAGCCAATCCAACGGCGAGAGGAGCTGAAAGAGCTAATGCAGTACCAATATCCATAAATTTTCCTCCTTTTAACTGATTTAGTGTTCTTTATGCGGCATAGACAATAAAATATAGACTGTACTTAATAATGTAAAGACGAGAGCTTGCATTAAACTCGTGAGGAGACCCAGAAACATGAAAGGGATTTGTAAGGGCAATCCAACCGGAGGCTGATAGGCGGCCAATAAAACCACTCCAAGAAGGGCAAAGGCTCCAATCAGAATATCTTCCCCCAAAATATTTCCAAATAATCGCAAAGCAAGGGTGACGGGGCGAGCCAGCTGAGCGATGAACTCCAAAAAAAACATCAAAGGGGCGAGGGCCCACGCCACCACCGTCTTTGGAGAGCTGGCCATATGATAGAGGAAACCGAATATTCCCATGTTTTTAATATTCAAATATTGAACAAAAGAAAACACGCATAGAGACAAGGCGGCCGTCACATTGATACTGGAGGAAGGGGATTTCAGAAAAGGGACGAGTCCGGCAATATTCATCACTAAGATATAGATGAAAAGGGTCCCTAAAAAAGGAAGATATGTTTTTGCTTCTCCCCCTAAAACATCAGAGATGAGGCGATTCAGCTGTTCCACAAAAAGCTCGCATAAATTTTGCCATCCCGTCGGGATCCAACTTTTACGCCGAATGGCAAGAAAAGCAAAAATGAAAATCAAGAGAGCAAGGAGAATAGAGAAAATCACATTTTCCCAAATGTGCAGAAACTGGGCCCACCGCTTATCATGAAATTGATAGTAAAGCAAGGTGATAAAATTGGGAACCTCAGGGACGCCTGTTTTCATGGGAATGAGCTCTTCCCCTCCTTCTGAGAGAAAAGAGAAAAGAGAATAAGGAAAGAACTTAAGGCTCATCTCCAAACCTTTTAATTAGATGATAGACTTCCCGAACACCGGCAGCAAACCCTAACAAAAGAAAGAGATAACTCAAATAAGGGGTCGTTGTCAATTTTTTATCTAGCCACCCCCCAAGAAACCATCCAATAAGGGGGGAAACGGCTAATAAGATGGGAATAGTGAGATAGACCCCCATTTGCTTCATGAGGGCCCTTTCGTCTTCTTTCTTTTCAGGTTCTTGTTTTTTCTTCATTAGAACTGGACTTTGGTCATTTTAAGGGGTCGCTAAACGCAAGATTTTGAGCTATAGCGAGTTTAAATTTTTTTCGCCAACCCAAATGAGGGTTGGCGAAAAAATTTAAACTCGCTATAGCTCAAAAGATTGCATTTAGCGACCCCTTAAAATGACCAAAGTCCAGTTAAAGAATTAAAAGAGAGAAAACAAAGGCAAACAGGGCAAAAGACTCGATAATTCCCACCGAAGCAAAGCATTTTCCAAAGAGGGCAGGTTGTTTTAAAGAGGCTTGAATCCCTGTTGCACACACTTTTCCTTGGTAAATAGAGGAAATGCCAATCGCTAAACCGGAGAATAGGCCAATGGCAATTCCGGAAAGAGGAGACAGGCTCCCCGTCTGAATAGCCTTGCTCATTTGAAGCATGAGTAAGAAGCCGTAAATGATCTGTGAAGAGGGAGCAGCAGCCAAAGCAATAAATTTTCCATGCCCTTCCTCTGTCCGGCTCATGGCCGCGTGGGAAGCCGCACCCGCAATCCAACACCCCATACTGCATCCGATGGCGCTTAGCCCTAAGGCGATCGCTGGCCCAAGCATATCAAAATCCATAGATTCTTCCTTGTTCCCTTTTTTAATTATTTTTTCACGCCATGTGCGACTTTTTTCCTTCAACCATAAATCGTTTTTTGTTTAAAAACCAGGATTTTCATAGGAAGGAGAAAAATTATGAAAATCAAAGCCATTGTCGTCCATCAATATGGAGGCCCTGAAGTCCTAAAATGGGAAGACACCGAAATTGGCAAACCGGGAAAGGGACAAGTTCTCGTCCGTTTGGCCGCAGCAGGCGTCAACTTTATTGATATCTACCAGAGACGGGGAACCTATCCGACAAAACTCCCCTTCATTCCCGGCCTTGAAGGGGCAGGGGTCGTTGAAGCGCTAGGAGAGGGGGTCTCTTCCGTCAAGGTCGGAGATCGGGTCGCTTATGTCCACGAACCCGGCTCGTATGCTGAGGCGAACCTGACCCGAGCAGAAAACTTAATTCCCCTGCCCTCTAACCTCTCTTTTGAGCAAGGAGCTGCCTTCCCTCTCCAGGGAATGACGGCCCATTACCTTCTGCACGAATTTAGAAAACCCAAACCGGGCGATGTGGTGCTCATTCATGCCGCAGGAGGAGGAATGGGACTCCTTCTCGTTCAATGGGCCCATCACTTAGGCGCGCGAGTCATTGGGACCACTTCTACAGAGGAGAAAGCCAAAGCCGCCAAACAGGCTGGGGCCTCCGATGTGATTCTTTACACGAAAGAAAATTTCTCTAAGGAGGTGAAGAGACTCACAAATGGAAAAGGGGCAGATATCATCATTGATGGAGTGGGAAAAACCACTTTTCCAGGGAATATGGAAGCAGCCGCCAGGCGGGGGAATATTATTATTTTTGGAGCAGCAAGCGGACCGGCCGATCCCATTTCCCCAAATGCCTTGATGGTGCATTCCTTATCCATTTCCGGGGGAAGTTTATTCAATTACATCCTGACCCGCGAAGAAATGCTCCATCGATCTCAAGCTGTCCTCCAAGGGATTCAAGAAGGGTGGCTCAAATTAAGAATCGACCATGTGCTTCCCTTAGCCGAAGCGGCTGAAGCGCATCGCCTGCTGGAAAATCGGCAAACCATGGGAAAAGTGATTCTTCAAATACAAAAAAAATAGAAGATGCTTTATGCTGGGAGGCGTCTCATTTATTTTAAGAGGAATAAATCGTGTACGCACCCAGCATAAACAAAAAGAAAAAAAAGAAGCCAGCTGTTCACAAATCCCAAGCGACGTTTAATCGTCAGCTGAGCAAAATTAAGAACTTGAAAAAAGAACTTCACCTCTTCAGAAAAGAGTGTGAGGAGGCGCTTGCCTTATATCATTCCGCTCTCAGACCTAAGCAGAAAGAAACGGGCGCTGTTATCACTCAATTTATCTTAAAAGTTCAGGAGTTGACGCAGCAAAATCCAAAGGTCTTAAACAAAAAAGAACAGCAAACAGTGAAAGAGATCTTAGAGAATTCCCTAGAGCATGTCTTCTCTTTATTGCCTTATGGGGAGATCGACGACAAACTGAAAAGTTTATATGAGAAAATGCGTGGGAAAAGTTTTAAGAATGAATTTCAGGCGGAGCTTGAGAGTTTCAAAAAGATGTTCGAAGAGATGCGCAAAGAACATCCGGAAATGGGCAAAGTCGACATGGACTTTTCCAAGTTTAAGCCGGAGGATAATCTCGAAGATCTCCTTGCAAAATTTGCCGAATCGATGGAAGCCGCTATGCATGCCGCGGAAAAGCATGAGAAAGGAGCTCCACATGCTTCTCTCAAAGAAAAGAGTGAGCAAGAATTACTGAAAGAGAAACATGCGCGCGACTTAGAAGAACTCAAAAATAAGGGACTAGGTGCGATTTACAAACGCCTTGCAAAAAAATTGCATCCTGATTTGGAGCAAGATGAGGAAAAACGGGTGGAGAAGGATCATCTGATGAAGCGGCTCTCTTTAGCTTATAATGATCAAGATCTTGTTTCCCTGTTGGCTATTCAATCTGAATATGCAAAAGAATTTGATGAAGTTTCTCCTTCTCCCGATGAGGGAACGATAAAAATTTATAATTCCATTCTCAAAGACCAAATCGAGGAATTGAAACATGGGTTTGTTGAAATTGTCATGCATCCGCGCTATCTTGAGCTTCACCGTTATATTGAGGATCGTCCGGAGGAACCGGTTGAAGGGATCAAAGAGGCGATAGAAGAATGCGAGGACATCGGCGAAAACTACTCCTCAAGAATAAAAGACCTTTCTGGAAAACAACCAATGAAGAGCCTCAAGGAAATTCTTGAAAGCCTAATAAGTCTAGAGGAAGAGGAAGAATTCTTTGGTCATGTGTTTGATTCTATGATTGATGAGCTCATGTTTTCAAATTCCTCTCGACCAAGCAAGAAGAAAAAGAACCAACAGAAGAGATGAGAAATCGCGAAGAGGCTCTTAACTCTTCGTCTATTTCCCCAAAAATGGCGACAATTAAAGCAACAATTTTCTTTGAAAAACGATTCTGGATCGGTACTTTTGAGCGAACCGATAAAGAAGGATACGCCGTTGCACGGCATATTTTTGGCGCTGAGCCATCAGATCCGGAAATCCACGCGTTTATTCTCAACCACTATCAAGAATTAAAATTTGGGGAATTTCAGGGAGAAGTCCATATTCAAATTCAACGCATGAATCCAAAAAGAGTGCAAAGAGAAGTGCGCCGTGAAATGGAAACAATGAAGGAAACGACAAAGCCTTCCACTTTAGCTCAGGACTACATGCGAGAGGAGATTGAAAAGAAAAAGAAAGAAAAAAAAGGGGTTAGCAGTGCCGAAAAACAGGCTCGTAAAGACGAGCAGTTTGCTCTCAAGCAAGAGAAAAGAAAAGAGAAGCATCGTGGCCATTAAGCAAGAGGATAAAGCCAACTATTCTTCACTATCGCTATCGCTATCGCTAAGGTAAACATGTGGTTCATAAGCAATGGGAACTATTTCCCCGGAGTCTATTTTTCGTTTCATCTCATCCCATTCATCACGGGAACTTTCCTTTGTTTTGAAACGCGTTTCTAAACTACCCTTTGTCTCTTTTGATTGA
Organism: Parachlamydiales bacterium; assembly: GCA_963801825.1. GTDB lineage: Bacteria > Chlamydiota > Chlamydiia > Chlamydiales > Parachlamydiaceae > CAWDGI01. Next base: position 209,612 of record CAWDGI010000007.1, on the reverse strand, counting down.
ATGTTTTTGAGGACTTGATCAAAAAGAGAATGTAGAGTTTCACACTCAAAACTACCCACATGACGATCCTTTATTTCAACACGCCTGATCTTTCCATTCAAATGAACGTTTAAAAGAGACTCAGCTAAACTTTCATTCGTATAAAAAGTGCCTGTCTTCACGGCATGAAAAAGACGCACGCATAAAACGCGAACCGCTTCTTGAATCTGATTAAGAATAAATTTTGATTGGGTATTATGAATCAAGCTTTCGATTTGAAATCGCCGGAGTTCCCCATACATGATCACCTGTGACATCATTTTCTCCTATTAATATATTCATTATTTTTGAGATCTTTGACGCTCGATGACGCTTGTATAAAAATCTTCAAAGTCTTTCAGATGCAAAGAAAGGATGCTTTTCAAAATAGCGGGACTAATTTCCTGATAATCATGAACCGCAATATTTCTAAAACCAACCATTTTCTGCAATTTACTACTAAGATGATGCTCTAAAACATGATTTTTTTGCAAGATTAAAAATAAGTCTTTGAGGGATTGAGGAATGCCTAAATGCTCTGTCGAAACAATGTGAGCGGCCATATCAATGGTAAGCTGCACGGCTCGTTGCAGGTTTAAAGTCACAATATCTTGCACATCGAAATCCTCCAAACGATTTAAATCGCCTTTGAGCGTCTCTTGGATGCGCCTAAGGCAGTTTTGAATATTGTTCGTTTTCTGGATTAAGACTTCAATATCGGTCATTGGATTTTCCGCTTTAAAATATCTCTTTCCATGGGAAGACGCAATGCTTTCAACTCTGCATACTCGGAAAAAAGGCGCATTTGGTAGTTGGCATATTGACGAGGCTGTTTCATCAACAAGTTTTTACAATTTTTGGCCACCTGCATGCCTAAAATAGGAGAAGCTTGGTTCAGACAAACCAGATCCACTTTTTTATGAAGCAAAGACTCTAACTCTTCCTGCCATTCTATTAATTCAAACACAGAAGGAACTTTTTCAGGATCGCACAAAATGGCAATATCAACATCGCTCCTCTCAGTTGCTCTTTGCTGGGCATAAGAACCAAAAAGATCAACAGAAATAAGATTGCATTTATCTTCAAAGAATTTATGAATAATTCTTTCAATTGTCATTCTCAACACTCACATGATGATCTTCTATTTTAAAATAACTGATCTTTCCATTTAGAGGAGAGAAAAAAGTTGCACATCCACTTCATTTTGTTTGACATCGTCCTTTAATGTCATTATTTCTTAAAAAAAGAGAATTTCTATGAAATTATTCTTTAATGCGATACTAACGATGATCACAGGAACTCTCATAGCCGCACCGACGGATTCATCTAAGGGAGCCCAACCTTCAAATCATTCTGATCCCGCTGTCTATTTGAAATATGAAGATTATAAATGGGAGAAACTGATCCCAGAGTTAGGAGACCTATCAGCAGAAATGACAATTTTGCATGTGAATCCCAAAACAGGGGGAACTCAACTCATGATTCGTTGTCCAAAAAATTATCATGCTCCAAAACACTGGCATACAGCTAACGAAACACATTACTGTGTTTATGGCCATTTTCTCATGAAAGATCAGGATGGAAAAGTCGCAGACCTAAGCCCAGGCTCTTACAATTACATGCCTAACAAGATGATTCATGAAGGTTGGACCAATTCAGAGGAAGGAAATCTTCTGTATATCTCTCTTGATGGTCCTTGGGACATCCATTTCATCGATGGCCCACCTACACCCAAACAGGTGCACGACATGTCCAATAGACCCGTATTTCCGAAATCCTCAAAACCGCCTGTGTACCCCTCTCCTAATGAAGTCAATTGACCCATACCAATGCAAACTAAAAAATTTCCCAGTGCCCCGTCTTTTTTGATCCTACTCGTCTTAAAATGTTTGCTTCTTTCATTTTTTGAATATTTCTCATAATGGTACTCTTATCTTTACCCAGTTTATTTATAAGTAATTTATAAGAAGCATGGGAATCTTGACGAAAAACCTCCAAAATTTGGCCTGGTTCAATGTCAGGTAACAATTTTTTTCGTGTCCGAGTCCGTGTCCGAGTCCGAGTTCCGATCGTGTTCCGTTCTTCCGCGTTTCCAATCGGAACTCGGACTCGGACACGGACTCGGACACGATCCTGTCATGTTACCCAAAAACTCTACTTTTTGAACCATGCCCAAAATTTGCTCTTGCAAATCAGATAAAGGTGCATTTATAGGTGCATTTATAGGTGCAAGTTGCACCTTTAATGCACCTTTATCTAGTAATTCTTGCACCTTTATTCTTGGAACAATAGAAGTGAAAAGAGAGCCCTTACGGTCATCAATAAATTGAATGTCGGGACAATCTTTTAATACTCGCCTTATTCCCGTTCCCAGTCCTCGATAAGGGAGTAATCCTTTAGCAACAAATGAGGCTAAGATGGGATTACGTTGAGCTGAATATAAGGCAAAGCTCGCTTGATCATTTCCGACTCATCCGCATCTACTCTATGTTGAAATCGAATGCCTTGTTGCTGCATGAATGAGATTAAAATATCAGGTTCAAGCCATTCAATCGTGCTACTAGCTTCAGGATCTTCTGCGTCTCTATTTTCCGGATTCCAGTTGATAAGTTGACAAGCAATATAAAGAGTCGTCTTTTCAAATGGAAGGCGAGAATCGGGAAGATATCCAGATAAACATCCTAAAAAAGCGATAGGGTTTGCAGTCGCTCCGAACTCCTCTTTCAAACCACGGTGCATTGTCATAAGGGGGGTTTCATCGTTCTCCATGCTTTCTCGCATCAGAATATAAATATCTTTGTGCTCTAGAATTTCTTTAAAATGATGACAAGCGATAAGGCCTTCCTTATTAAAAAGCACCGCCCCTATAGACAAATGATACGGTTGTTTCTTGTTAGCTTGGAAAAAAGGTGTCGGTTGTACATTAGCAGAAAGAGATATAGAGGAAAACATTATAAACTGGATAAAGACGATTGTAAAAAAAGGATTTTTCATATGACCTCTCGTTTGATTGCACTGACCCAGAATGGGCCCAAACACTAACACTTCGAATAGAAGGTTTGTTCACCTGTCATAAGTTTTTAAACATGCTCTGGAAAGGACTCGAACCTTCACGGGATATTCTCCGAAGGGATTTTAAGTCCCGCACACCATTCCTTATGCTACATAAAAATCCAAACCATCTCGAGACAAAATCTATCAAATCACCGTGTTTAAGTCTATGGCTTTGTTAGCAGATACGCATTTTAATTGTCGCTGAAACGGAGATTCAATTGTCACCAAACACCTTTTGCGAACTCAGTATTTGGTAGCCTCTCAATTTTAAGTTGCGACGGCTCTCAATTTTAGCCTGCGAAAAACACCCAAAAACTCTACTTTTTGAACCATGCCCTGAAACTACCGGGAATTTAACACGGAAGTACACGGCAGTCAAACACTTCCGTGTTTCCATCTTGTAGACAAGTTTAGCGCTTCGTTGTGTCAGCTTTCCTTTAAGATCACCTAACCAAGGATCCAAAACATCTCTATCGGCCACGTATAGAACTCGTATAAGTGGCCGCTATTTTTAATCTCATGCCCGAGGATATGTCATCATGATTGTTGGCACAAAAAATGAGCTTCGAGTGCTTGAAAAAGTATACAAGTCTAAAGAGGCAGAATTTGTGACCGTTTATGGACGAAGGCGAGTAGGAAAGACCTAAAAATTCATTGGTTCAATATGCGCAGCTGGCTTGATTCCTCCTCAGTCCATCGAAATCAATGGTAAAATCCATCGTTTCTCCAGCAATGGAAAAAAAGGCGATAAAGCAGGCTACTATTGCTTACACGGAAGTGAAAACGATTTTATAGCTGGCTTCTTTGGTTGTTGGCGAACTGGAATCTGCCAAACTTGGTCAAATTATTCTAAAGCTGACTTTAACAACGATCGAAAATGGAGAAATTGCTCCTTCAGAAGGCGAAGCAGTGGCTCGGATCTTAGACATTCATAGCAAAGCTATTGAGTTGCATGATTTCGAAAAGACGTTAAACGAACTTAAAGAGCAGGCAGACACCAAATGAAACCCTCCAACAAGAAAAAACTTGAAGAATTAAAAAAGAAATATTCGAAACCCGAATATTCGTCTAATGTAATCATCTATGATCCGGACGGCCCACTTCCTGAATTGCCTGGAAAAGGTCCTTATATATTGCTGCCCGACAATGGTCACCCGATTGTAAATCAAGAACTGAATGAAGAAAAAGATCGTCCCAATCGATGGTTTTTAAAAAGAGCGCCGCTTCCTAATCGTTGATAAAACCCCTTAAACTCCTTTCTTATTTTTTTCATGGACATCCAAAAACGATCAACAAATCGACAAAAGTCTTTTTGTTGATGGAATTTGTAAACCTTTATGAATAGCATCCTATCTGCTTGAAGAAAACGCTTTACGTCCAGCCTCTTTCAATGCATCCATCACAAGACAATACGGACCTGGACCATAGCTAATACGAGCTACCCCCAGTGCCGCTAGCTGCTTGATTGAAGGCATCTCAGGTAAAATCATTATATTAACGGGTATAGGAGAAAGTTTACACAATTGTTCAATGTAACTAACGTTCCTTAAGCCAGGAACAAAAAAACCATTTGCTCCTGATTCTGCATATGCATGAACGCGGCGTATAGCCTCCTCTAATTGAGGTTATGCAAGATGTCTATTCTTCGAAGACAAAAAGAAGATCAACTTGCAAAATACCCCAATTATCAAGTCTCTTTAGGTTTTCAGAAGAAGCTTGAAGAATGGTAGTTTTTTGCTTACCTGTTTTTTGAATACTGTCATCATCGCTTACGGTCATGGAATTCCTTGATTCTTTTCACCATTGTATTCAGTGAATCTTTGCTTGTATTGAATTCAAGATCATAGACGATATCTTTGTGGACTTGAGAATATTTGGCACGTGCCGACCCATGAATTCGATTGCTTCGCTCCCTCTCCCTAGCTTCTAAAACACTTAGAGGCGCTGTAATTCCAATCCATAAAACTTTATAATCTTTCAAAACCTCTTTCCATAAATCCACTTGACTCTTTCCGAAAGAGACATCATCTATGATGACATAATGCCCCAACCCTGCCATCGTTAAGACAATTTCCATTAATGTCTGAACCATTTTTCTAGCAAAAGGGCCTGTTTGAATTTCATACATAGGATGGCCTGTTTCATCAAAAGATTCCTTTCAGCTAAAGCCTAAAGGAGCAGGGCCACCTTCCCAATTATTTAGTTTCTCCGGCATCATCCCAATAACCCGATCGATCCCAATATGCAAAAATGATTGATCAAACTCTTGTTGCAATGCCTTTGCAAGGGTAGTTTTGCCCGAGCTTGATGGTCCATTAATATAAATAATTTGCACTCTCATTCGATTACAGACCGCTGTTTTAGACTTAGCATTTTCTGAGTACATCGCTTCATATGTGGATCAGCTTTTTCAAATGGAATTTCATCGATCGTAAACCAACGGATCTGATTAAACTCATCAGGATCGTAATCCAGAGTTTGATGAGGATCTCCCGTGAGAAGATACCATAAGAGATACGTCTGTTATGTTTGGCAACATTCCCAACCGTTTTCGTTACGGTCAGCAAAATCGGCTCATCAAACAAGAATTCGACATCAATTCCAAGCTCTTCTTTTGCTTCTCGTCTAACTGTTTCTTTTGGATCTTTCGCCTGGATCGACATGACCGCCAGGCGGAAGCCACAATTCGGCCTTTTTATGATCCACTAATAAAACCTGATCCATTTCAGGAGAGGCAATGACAAAATATGCAACTAAATGAATATCTGGGGTTGCTGGCTTTTCTATCCGGAAAATCTCACTGCCGGATTCGATCCAATCGAGAACAAAACAGATATGATCCTGTTCCAATTCATCTAAAGGATTTATTGAAGAAACGATTTGATGTATTTGAGATCGAATATTGACAGTGCTCATGATTATAAATCCTTCTTAAACCAAATGATGAGGTCATCATCCACCGGATACGAATCTCCAGGAGTGACAGGCTGATATTTATAGGTCACTCCATTACCATCAGGAATGTATCCCATCCGAACATACAGTTTCTGAGCAAACCCATAATCTTTATACAGTCCCACTCCTATTCCAACCTGCTTGTGGTTTTCTTTTAGAGCAATTGCCTCCAGGCGCTGGACCAATCTTTTGCCAAATCCATTCCCCCGATATTCTGCTGAGATCCAAACATCATTGATCTCTGGAATGCCGAAGGTCTTGAAGTCCGGGTATTCTGTATTATTCAATAAGCTGCCATAGCCAATGAACTCATCCCCAATTTTTGCGATACAGACTGTGCGAATATTTGTTTGTTGCTCCGTATAATAACGTTCCCATTTTTCTTGAGTGGCTCGAAGAGAACTCCATGGAAAAGTGAATGTTTTAATAATACCTGTTAGATCTTCCTTTTGAAGAATGTGCAATATCAGTTTATTTAGAGCCTTCATCACCATCCCCTTTTTCACAGATATATGCTTGATTAGGAGAGTCCTCATCCTCGGGAAATAAGTATTTTAGCGTCCCTTCTTTAACCATTGGCGTAAGATGGCTCCTGACAAAGTGTTTTTTATCTTTTCTTTTCAGGATCTCTACTAATTGCTGAGCCGTTAACGGTTGCCATACGCAGAGTTTTTGAATCGCCGAACGTAAATCTTTTTTACTGGAGCGTATATTAAGATTATTAATTAATATCTGTAGGTCTTTTGGGAGCGTTTCAATTGGAAACACACCGGTATACGGGTGTGTTTCGACGCTAGACACACCGGTATACGGGTGTGTTTCAACGCCAGACACACCGGTATACGGGTGTGTTTGCTCCTCCATTGGTGCATTTTGATTGGCAGCTGTTGTTTTTCTTGTTGCTTCGGGGTGGATAGGTAAAACAGTGAGAAAGTAATGGCATTCTTGGTCAGTTTCAAAAATAGCAGGAGGTGAACCGTTTGCCTCCATAGCTTTATGAATTTTTGGCACTCCAGTACAACGCCCTTCCGTTAAATGAAGCTCTTTGAGAAAGTCTCCTATTCTTCTATTTCTATAAGTTCGAACTCGAGCAGATCCTTTGTTTAAATCTTCTATCTTTAAGGGAGGTAACGGACCAGGAAATGACAAAATTTCTATCCGATCTGGTTTGATGCTGATTTCGATCGGTTCCCTTTGAGCATAGTCTTTGTGGTAGACTGCATTAGCTAAAGCCTCCTCTAGTGCAACGTAAGGATAGTTGTAAAAGCGATCAGCTTCAGCGCGATCAGGTCTCTTGCGAATCTCTTCCTTGATAAACATCGACTGAAGATATCTCAAAGCCTCTTTAAGTTGAATATGGATAGGTCCTTTAAAGATTTTTTCAGAAAAACTATCACCTACCTCATCGTGAAAATCAACGATTTCAATTCGAGCGTAAGGGAAAAATTGTTCGGGATTACTATTGAACATCATTAAACCAATGTTCAATGGCTTCAGGTATTCCTCAGGGCCTTGAATAATTTGCATTTGGCGGCAGAGTTGTTCGAAAGGAATTTTGTCGGCTTCAGTAACGAGATCACTTTTAACGTCTCTTAAAAAGTCTTTAATAATACCCAACTGGAGATCTTTCAGGTTAGCTTGATGGCGGATTCGATCGTCGAATGGCACTTGATTTGCCATCTCATGAAGTCGTTGAATATCCTTTGTCTGAGCCTTTACAGTTGTAGAATTGCGCCTTATGAAATATGAATAAGCTGCATTCTTACCTAAAGTATCAGGCGCTTGATAAGGTCTCGTTTGACCACCAGGACACCAGATCAACAAGATCATTTTTTCTTGAAAAACGACAGGTGCAACTATTGGATGATAGTTAGGACGTAGCCTGTAACTTAAGTTGACTAGTTCTTTTTGAATTTCGTCGATTTTATTGGCTGATAGGCCGACAGGAGGAAAAATCGGTTGGCCTTTGTCCTCCTCAATTCCTACTATTAGATAGCCTCCACCCCAATTGTTGATGTCATTTGCAAAAGCGCAAATGGTGTGAATAATTTCTTCAGGATTCCATCCCTTTTTGAACTCAAGACGTTCCCATTCAACAATCTGTCCTCTCAATAGCTCATCAACATTAATGGGTAGCGCCGTCATACTGTAGCCCTATTTACATCTTTTTTTGCGGTAAATCATGCCTCTATTGCTTCCATACTCCTCTGAAAAGTACCTTTCTTTTTCCTCAAAGCTGATAGAAACTTTTGAAGCTTCTGAGTAGCAAGAGGAGATGATTTCGTTTTCTTGTTTTCCCAGCGGTTTACAGTAGGAAAAGAAACACCAAGTTTTGCTGCGAACTGCTCTTGTGTTAATCCTATCTCGAGCCGAATTTTGAGCACATATTGAGCAATTTGCTCTTGTAAATTTGAAAAAACTCTTATAAGCACTTTTCCGCACTGGTGTTTGGATGTTGTTCTACATACTCATCTTTTTAGGCATTTCCTTGATGGTGTTCGAAACCTCTATAGGCAGTTCTGCAATAGAATGTATAACTTTATTTGCCTTAGAGAAATTCTGCTCCATGGTAATCCAGTTTGGTACAGCGATAGCGACCATTCCGGCTTTGGAAGCGGCCTCAATTCCTGCTTCTGTGTCCTCAAACACTAAACAACGCTCCGGAACAATGTTAAGTTGTTTTGAGGCTTCAAGATAAATGTAAGGTTTAGGTTTATTTTTTCCTGAAATATCATGGTAATCATTTAAATTATCTGTTCCTGAAATGATCAAATCGAATACCTGATCCAACCCAATTTGTTTTAAATTAAAAAGAATTTCATCTTTAGACGCAGATGAGGCCAAGCCTAACTTTATTCCCCAATTGACCTTGTTTTGCGATAACCAGTGTGCAAATTCGACCATTTCCTTAATGGGCGAGACTCCTAGCTCCTGTAATTTTCGATATTCTTCGCGTCGTAAATGAATAGCTTCCTCTGGAATAGCGATACTCTTCATATCTTGTAGCATCTCTATAATTTTTTTTGAGCTATGCCCAGCTATAGCTTTGTATTCTTCAATAGAGAATTCAATGCTTAAGCGAGCTAGAGCTTTTTGCCATCCAAGAAATTTTAAATATTCGGTATCTACCAATACCCCATCGCAATCGAAAATAACCGCTTCTATCTCATTAGAGAATGGTGTTGAAATCCAGGCAACCAAATCAAAGCTTTTACTCACCATACAAAGCATCACCAATTTGAAAAGAATATTTTTCGTCATTTTACGTTCCTTCATATCCCGCAAAACAATATTTTCCTGAGAAAGCCTTTACCGTGACTCGATTCTTTTCAAAAGAAAAAATAGTATAAATTTCAGGAACATTATCCTTAATATTGGGACCACAAATATTGTCTCCCATGGCTGGACAAGTAATATAAGGAATTCCATCTATCTTCTTTGTGTGAAAATAGTGTAGATGAGCCTGTATCACGGCAATCACAGAATTGGATGAAGAAATAATTTTTCTAATTTCCTCTTGGTTTTCTAAAAATAACGCCTTCTTGTTTCTGTTATCGCTGGCTTCATAAAAGAAGTTGCCATTCACATCATGATCATCGATCGCACAATGCGTAAAAATAACTATAGAGCGATTAATCTGTTTTAGCTGACTTCTTAACCAATTCAACTGATCTGATGGCAAGAAACGAATTCTATGATCATCAGAGTTTAGTTCTAGACCAAACCATATCAAAGTGAAATCATCAATCTCTTTTGAACCATAGCTCTCTTGATTAAATCCTTGCTCATACCAAATGCTTTCAATGTCTTCTAAAAGCATTTCTTTTAATTCGTGATTGCCTAACAGATGGATCACAGGGGATTGTATTTGTTCGAACTTAACGATTAAACGACGATAGTTTTGCAGATCGGAGTCTCTTGCTTCGCTTCGAATAAGATCGCCCAAGTTAATCAATGCATCTGGTGAATGTTGTTGGATGATCTCTCTAAGAAAGCCTGAAAGCATATCTTCTACTAAATGCGAAGAAGCCCTTACTCTATCATTATGCTCTAAACATTTTCCAACATGGATGTCATTGACTACTGCAAGTTTCATAGATTATTCCTGATAAGCTCCGCTGTTTGGTGCAATTCTTCAAATAAAAGATCCACTAATCCAATCACTTCTTTTGTCCGATTTTTCACACCAATGACAATCACTCCCCCAGCAGTGTTTGCAAATGCAATCACCGTTTTCACGATCCCATTCAAAGAATGGGCATTTTCCTTGAATTCGAGGTTTTCCCCTCTTCTTGCACCAAAAGCTGTTCCAACATAAATGTCTCCTGAAACTACTAGGAATTTAACACGGAAGTATACGGGAGTCAAACACTTCCGTGTTTCCACCTTGTAGACAAGTTTAGCGCTTCGTTGTGTCAGCTTTCGCTTAGGATCACCTAGCCAAGGATCCAAAACATCTCTAATGACATCAATCGTTTCTCCAATAGGCTCTTGCTTGATCTGAACAAAGTCGATATCTTCACTATAACGGGATGGTGGAACGATAATCAGCTTATTCAAGGCAGTTCCTCCTCTGAAAATGAGACTGTCTTGAATTTTTGGGTGATTGTAGAGATTTATTAAAGCGCGGCTGATTACCATACCCTGCTCGACCATGGCCAATGTCTGCCATGGAACGTGTGCACGCCAGCTTTCGATATAACTTTCCGGGATCATAGGTCACTCTCAATTGTTGTGTTTTCAATAATATGCCACTTCTCATTACGTTTATAGCCTTCAATCGGCATTTCACTAGCGAGGGGGACATAGCGTTTTCTGTGCATTGCTAAATAGCACTCAAGTTTTGTTGCTGTCGTTTTCGTAAGCTTGTCATCCATGGTTTCTATTTGTTCCAAAATATATCCAAGTCTTTGAATCCACGCTTTTTCTCCAGAGAGTTGTACAAGGATAAGCAATTTTTCCGGATCAACAGACTCAATAAGCTCCGATAAAACTGTAGCAATATGATTTAGGCCGCCACTCCTAGAAGGATAACGCAACAAATCCATTGCAGTTACTTCAGGAGTGGAAACTTTTAGATACCCTGTATCTACGGTAATGTTGCTCATAGGAAGATCTGTTATTGATTTTTTGTAAATACATTCAAGATGAATCTGACCAAAATTTAAAGGTTTGGCGAAACGTTTGTTTGAAATAATTTGAAAGGAGGCTGATTTCTGATGGGCTGCTCCATAGTAAGCAGCAGCAGATAGAAGAGCGACATAGTAGTCGGCCTTCATATAATTCATAAAAATGGGTGTTAGCTCCTCAGCAGGAATGCAGCCACAAACTTGGTGCTCTGGAGGAACGATCACATAAAGTCCGCTAGCAGGACTAATAATGTCGCCTCGTTTTTTCGCACGGTATACCGATGTTAGAATATTGTCCCTTTTAAGGTTTAGGTCCTTCATGGCTTGATCTAAAGTAAAGGAGCGTTGTCCTCTTTTTCGAATCTCCGTAAGATAGTTAGAAAACCGTTTCATGTGTTAAAAATGTTTCATTTGGACATTTTAATTACATACTACGGTTTTTCTCTGTTTTTGGTCAATATGATAATGGTCTGAAAAATTAGGACCAGCCTGTAAAATTTCCGTAAAAGGGGATTTCCCCCAACAGCAATTATCAGTCAGATAAGATATAATTCTTTGATTATAAGGAATGCTCGGCAAAGGACTCGAACCTTCATGGGACATACTCCCAAGGGATTTTAAGTCTCCCGAGATGTATAGAGGAGAACAAACCATTACACACCAGCACTCTTATTTTTAAGCTTTAATGAAGTGGCAATTATGCTGAGTTGTGCTCTTTTATGCTAGTGTTTTTTAGTCTAGTGCGTAAAATTTGCGGAAAAAGCACTGCGGCTACTCGCTGTCCACTAAAAATGGACAGGTAGAACCCTAGTCAAAATCATCCACAAAAAATATATCTTTTAAAGAAAAGTCTTCTTCGATAACATTAAAGTAAGAGTTGTTAGGAACTAATATGGCTGATGTAATTGATGTAGCAGAGCACATACTTTCTCTGGTCGGAGAGATCACGGCCATGAAATTGCAAAAATTGGCATACTATTGTCAGGCATGGCACCTTGCTTGGACTGAAAAACCACTATTTGATGACAAAATTGAGGCGTGGCGAAATGGTCCTGTTATTCCTAGGTTATTTGACTTGCACAAAGGTACATTCAAGCTCAATGAGGGCTTTTTTTATAAAAAATCGAAAAAAAAAGCGAGAGCACTTACTTCAGAAGAGAAAGATATTATTGGCCGTGTATTAAAATATTACGGCGCAAAAGATCCACATTGGTTGAGTCAATTAACTCATATTGAATCACCTTGGAAAGAGGCACGTGCACGATCTGTAGAATCAGAGATCGATAGATCTTCAGAAGAAATCACTCATAAATCCATGTTTGAATACTATAGCTCTCTTTGATACCATGTCACTTGAACCCAAAGTCAAAAAAGCTCCCCCTTATCGTAGTCCGACCAACATTCTTGACCCGTCCTCGTTTGATAAAAAGTCCTTACGCATCCATTTTGATTTATTGGACTTTCATCATGGTTTATGGGGATGGAATCTCCTGTCGCAACAGCAACACATTGACTTTCTAAAATTTATTCAAGCGATGGAAAAACAAACATGGGCTGAAATCAAAATGGCAGCTGGGGGACGAAGGCGCGGCACCAACCATCACCCGCTAGAGATAAATAAATTTAATACTTTAGCGCAAAAAAGATTAAAAGAACTTAATCTATATGACATTGTGGGAGACTCTCTTTTTTCTCTAAGGATGAATAATGTAACGCGACTTTATGGTGTAAGAGAAGAAGCCTTTTTTAGACCTATTTGGCATGACCCTCACCATGATCATCCAAAAAAAGCGGCTTATCCTATAAATTGTTGACCCTCAAAAAAAGATGTTCATCACTTCAAATTCTTATTTTTTCCCAGTTGGTTTATCAAAAGCTTATACATTTCCGATTCTCCTTGTCTTGCTGCAAGATCCATTGCAGTCAGTCCATTATTATCAGTTGCCCATAAATAAGGACTATACTCTAAAAGTAACTTCAGCCCTGAAAGATTGCGAAACAAGATTGCCTTAAATAATGGGGTATCACCATATAAGTCCTTGATGTTAGGGTCGGCGCCATATTTCAACAGCATTTCCGCATTTGAAAATAAACATGCTCGGGAAAGGACTCGAACCTTCACGGGATATACTCCCAAGGGATTTTAAGTCCCTTGTGTCTACCATTCCACCACCCGAGCAAATTGGTAGTAAATTATCGGTTAACGAATAAACAGTCAAGCTTTAAAGTCGAGTTTAACTCGAGTTCAACTCGACTTTCCCCTCAATGATGACTTTCCGGTTCATTGAAATTACTAAAATCTTGTAAATGCTTCTTTGCTCGCTCCTCCTCTTCATAAAGAGAAGAAAAAGTGTCCACTCCCTCTTCCCAAAAAGAGGAGAACTCCTCTTGCTCTTCCGGCTCTTTTTGTAAAGAAGCCCCCTCTTCTTCCGTTTCTCGAAGGGTTTCTTCTTGCTTTTCCTCCGGAGGCAATTCCCTCTCAGGCTCTTCCTCACCAAAAATAGGCTCCTTCAAATGAATCGCTAAATCCTCTTCGTCATCACGCAATAAATCTTGCACTTTATCGTGCGGTTTATACTGCTCTTCTTCCGTCAAATAAAAAGCCCCTTTAAATGACTCATTTTGTCGATAGCGACTGATCGTCTCGGAAATGAGAGTAGGAGGGGGCTGCAATAAGGAGGAAAACAACGTTCCGGATCCAGATAGAGGAGCAACAGGCTCCCGTTTCTCTTGTTCCGGCTCCGGAGCAGGGGTCTCTCCTACCTTTTCTGCAGCTCTTAAGGAGGGCTCCTCCTCTTCTTTGCCCGCCTCTTCCTTTCCTCGACGTTTACGATAATGACGTCGGCGCTCTCGCTTCTTATCGATCTTGACCTCACCCTTCTCTTCAGAAACGGCCTCTGATAAAGGAACAGCTTCTTCTTTCTCTTTGTCCAAAGCTTCTGCTTCCTCAGGGAATTCCCCTTTCTCCACCTCTCTTGCCACCTTCAAGCTACTTTCTCGCCCTCCCCCAATCTTGATCGAGCGATCCATCCCCATATTCTTTAATACCACCCGCGCTTCTCTCACTTCCAACACTTCATAATCAGAAACAGGAACTAGAAATGCCTTCGGCCTCTCGATCGAACGAAAAAAAAGAGCCAACCCAAATGAAACAATTTCCACTGCATCCACAAAATGCTCTTCCTGCCCTCCCCCTTTACTGTTTCGAATCGCTAACTTATGCCCTTCTCTCGGAGTAATAATGGTTTCTATAATAGGTTCTCGCGTAAAATCCACAATGTGTCCTATTGTTAAACGTTAAAAAATCTTACCGTCTAGTGTACAACTCTTTCAATTTCATAGCAAATATCGCGTGAGTGAGTCATAAAATATTTATTTTTCAATAGGCCTTTCAGCGGAAGAGGGCCCTGCCCTCGTCATGACATTCAAAGGCTCCAGCAAGGGCAGCTCCTCTTGCGAAGTCGCCCCCAGATCCTTAAACTTGCGCGCTGCTGTCAAAACACGCATTTCGATGCAGCCGACCGCTTTGTTATAGGCACCCACCGCACGATCTAATCCACGGCGAATCTCTTCAAAATGCTCTCCTAAAACACGCAAACGATCATACAATATCCGCCCTAACTCGCTAATTTCTCGCGCATTTTCTGCGATCGACTCCTGGCGCCATCCATAGGCAACTGCCCTCAACAAAGCAATCAAAGTCGTGGGAGTTGCTAGAATGACTTTTTGCTCCACTCCCCATTCAATCAGTTCCGGGTCCTGCTCAAGAGCGGCACTAAAAAAAGTTTCCCCCGGAAGAAACAAAACGACAAACTCAGGGGCCGGTTGGAATTGGTCCCAATAGCCCCTTGTGGCAAGTTGCGTAATATGTGTCCGAATTTGCCTGGCATGCTCTTTTAATTTATTCAGTTTTTCCTCGTCATCTCTCGATTCTAATGCCTCTAAATAGGCTTGTAAAGGAGCCTTTGCATCTACCACAATTTGCTTGGCACCCGGCAATTTAATCAATACATCAGGACGCAACCGTCTCTCATCTGTTTGAAAAGACTCTTGCTGAACAAAATCGCAATGCTCCACCATCCCGGCCATTTCCACCACCCGCTTTAATTGGATTTCCCCCCACCGCCCTCTGACATGCGGCATCCGTAACGCTTTGGTGAGATTCGCCGTTTCCACATGTAGCTGATTTTGCGTTTTAGATAACGCATGCACCTGTTCAGTCAAACTGGTATAGGCAACTAAACGGGCTCGCTCTAAATCTCCAATCTTTTGATCCACCGTTTGCAAAGAAGTCTGAATCGGCTTGACTAATTGATCAATCGCTTGGTGATGTAACTGTAAATCATGTTTTGTATGATCTTGCAATTTCTCAAAACGTGCAGTCGCCAGTTCTAAGAAACTTTGAAGATTATAATTCAGAGCATCCGTCGATAAAACCTTAAAGGATTCTGATAAACGCTCCTCCGTTTGCTGCAAGAATATCAATTTCTCTTGCTCAGACAGCAGTTGCTGATTTAAACGAGATTCCTTCTCTGCAAGCTGACTTTTTAGATCTGATTGTTCTCTCATTAGTTTCTCAATACTCTCTTCTTTGTGTCTAATGCCTTGCTCTAGATCAGGAATGCGAGTCGCTTTTTCCTCCGCTGCCGCCCGCCGCTCGCATTCTCGCATCCAGCTCTCTTGCATCGAGTGGTTGAGGTGTTTCCACTCCTCACAATCTTGCTGCAAGCGCCGAACACGAATAAAAAGAAAGAGGGAGATCACAAAGAAAAGAGAGCCTCCCATCCCTAAGAGAGAAAAGAAAAAAATAGACATGATTGTCCCTCACATGGAGGGAGTGATCATGGAGGAAGAGAGAGAATTAGGAAAAGAAAAAAATGAAGTCTTGGCATAAATTATTCTTGTGTTTAAACTGATCCATCAATTAACTGGTGCTTCGATTATGCCTGACTACCAAGTGATTGCACGTAAGTTTCGCCCTCAATGCTTCAAAGAGGTCAAGGGACAAGAGGCGATTGTCACCACTCTAAAGAATGCCATTCGATTTAACCGCCTCTCGCAAGGCTATCTTTTCTCAGGATCGAGAGGAACGGGAAAGACCACGCTCGCTCGCTTGCTTGCAAAAGCGATGAATTGTCCTCACCTAACAAACGAGCAGGAACCTTGCAATCAATGCGCTTCTTGCCGAGAAATTACGGCAGGCGCTTCTCTCGATGTCATCGAAATTGATGGGGCTTCCCACCGTGGGATCGAAGATATCAGGCAAATCAATGAGACGGTCGCTTACGCTCCTGCTCGAGAGAAATATAAGATTTATATCATCGATGAAGTGCATATGCTGACAAAAGAGGCCTTCAATGCCCTTTTGAAAACCTTGGAAGAGCCTCCTCCTCAAGTGAAATTTTTCTTCGCGACGACGGAACCTCATAAGATCCCTCCCACCATCCTCTCTCGTTGCCAACGCTTTAACTTAAATCGTATTCCCCTCCCTCAAATCATCCAAAAACTGCAAGGCATTGCTCAGCAACTTGGGATAGAGACCGAGGAAGAAGCACTCAGGTGTTTAGCCCAACGATCAGAAGGAGCCTTGCGTGATGCAGAGTCCTTATTCGATCAAGTGCTTGCCTTTGAAGGGAATGCCATTACGTTAGCTTCTGTGACTGATCTCTTAGGGTTGATGCCAGGTGATCTCTATTTTGAGATAGATGAAGCAGGAGAAGAGGGGCGCCTCGGAAAAGCCTTTGAAATCGCAGAGCGCCTCTTTGCAGAGGGAAAAGACTTTGCTGCTTTTGTGGAAGGGTTAATTGATCATTTGCGTCAGATTTTAATTTTTAAACTCTCCCAGGGTCAATCTTCTCTTCTCCATTTTGCTGAGCGGGAGAAAGAGCGATATGCCAAATCATCGACTTTCTACTCAGAAGAGCAATGTGCGGATTTAATTGAATATCTTCTGGAGGCACAACACCGGCTTCGCCATTCTTCTTTTAGCAGGATTGCCCTGGAAAATGTGTTGCTGCATGTCATGCGGAGCCACTTCAAGCTTTCCATCGAAACCTTAGTCCGCCGACTCGGAGAGCTGGAGCAGCTGATCGAGGCAAAAGAGGAGAAAAAGCAAGGGACATCGCTTCCTTTCGTAGTGGCTAATCCTAGTCCTGTAAAAGCTGCCCCTGCTCCTAGTGCGAAAGGAGCCGCCGTTTCTCTTCCCTCTCCTCCTCCCTCCCCCTCTCCAAAAATCGCTCCTCCTCTTTCAAGTCCGCCGATCGCTCCTTCGCTTTTTGAACATGCGATCAGTGTCGATCCGACACCCACAGCGGCTGATTTAGGGCGTAAATCTATTCCAGAGAAGCCTTTCCCTCCTTCCCCTTTACCGACGGCAACTCAAGAGAAAGAAGAGCCCAAGCACCCTCCTCACCATTATGACACGCTGCTTTATTTTGCTGCGGTTGAATTAGAAGGAAAATTACAAAAAAATTAATGTTTTATCACTATAGGAACATAACATGGGAACAGGTTTCTCGAAAAAAAAGAAAGAAGCGAAACTCATGCAACAACAGTTTGGCAAATTGCAAGAGCAGCTCAACCAAATGGAAGTCACGGGGGTTGCGGGAGGCGGTCTCGTCTCTATCACTCTAAAAGGAGATGGAGACATGAAATCTATTAAAATTCAGCCAGACTGCGTTGATAAAGAGGATATTGAAGGACTCGAGCTCTTAATTAAATCGGCCTACGGAGAGGCACAAAAGAAATTAAAAGAACAATCTCCCCAAAGGATGCCAAGTGATTTCTCAGGCTTAGGGAAATTTTTGGGATAATCCAGACAGCTGAAAACAAAAGGTCTCGCTCGGAAACCTGCTTCTTTGGAGAAAATTTAACATGGACTCGATGAATTTTCAGGAATTGTTCAACCTACTGCAAAACAGTGATGAAACCGATCGGATTGAAGCAAAATCGGGGGCGAATGGGATAGGGAAAAGTTTTCTTGAGACAGTGTCTGCCTTTAGCAATGAGACTGATCTCGGTGGCGGCTATATATTGCTTGGGGTTGTGAAAGGTAAAGAGACTCCTGATTCAAAATATGAGATCACTGGCATTCGTCACCCTGATCAGTTACAAAACGATATCGCCTCGCAATGCAAGCAATGCTTCAACATTCCTATCCGACCCATCTTAAAGGTGATCCTTCACGCTCAAGGGACTGTGCTTTTGGTCTATGTCCCTGAAGTGAACAGCCACGAAAAACCCATTTTCATCAAAGCAAAAGGACTGGAAGGAGGGGCTTATCGCCGTATTGGCTCTTCCGATCAAGTTTGCACCCGCGAAGATCTCGATCTCCTTTATCAACTTCGATCTAAGAGAAAATACGACGAGACACTGGTTGAAAATGCCACTTTTGAAGATTTCGAACCGGAGGCGATTAAGCGATACCGATACGAACGAGCCAAAGTTAAAGCAGATGCTTCGGAATTGGCTTATGGCGATGAAGATTTGCTAAAGGCGGTCCGTGCCATTGAGACTGAAAAAGGGATGACTGCGCCTACGATAGGAGGCCTTCTTCTCTTTGGCAAACAAATGTCCATCCGGAGATTATTCCCGCTCATGAATCAAATTGATTACATGCTGATAGAAGGGAGGGAATGGGTGACGGATTCAGAAAAGCGGTATACAGCTTTTGAAACAAGTGAAGCTCTCATGACTGCCATTCCTCGTTTGATCAGTCAGATCATGACAGATATCCCTCAAGTTTTTGCTTTAGAGGAGGACCAAATTAGAAGAAAAGATAACCCGATTATTCCAAGGATAGTCATCCGAGAAGCTGTAGTCAACATGGCTATGCACAAAGATTACCGAGTGATAAGCCCTACGCAAATCATCCGATATGCCAATCGAACTGAATTTCGCAATGTCGGCTATTCTTTAAAACCTCAAGAGCAATTAGGATTGCCTGGGTCTATGCTGAGAAATCCGATCCTTGCTCAGGTATTTCGCGATATCCATTACGCAGAAGGCAAAGGGACGGGAATTGGGACAATGCGAGATGAAATGAGAAAAGTTAACTTATCGGTTCCCTTAATTGAATCCGATCGGGCAAGTAATTTATTTGTCTTAACGCTTTTGCCCCATCATCTATTTAATCAGCAAGATATTGAATGGTTGAGATCTTTCAAGGCTTATAATTTGAGTGACGAAGAAGCTCGAACTCTCATTATTATCCGTGAAAAAGGCTCTATTTCTAATGCTGAATATCGTACGATTAATGGAGTGGATACTTTAACAGCGAGTGCCCATCTGCGACATCTTCGAGATCGGGAGCTTTTAGAGCAAAAAGGAAGAGGAAATGCAACTTATTATGTCCCAACAGCTAAACTATTAGCTCCGGGCATAAGCGCCCAAGCTCCGGGCGTAAGCGCTCAAGCTCCGGGCATAAGCGCTCAAGCTCCGGGCATAAGCGCCCAAGCTCCCCATATAAAAGGATTTCCTCAGGGATTCCCTTCTTTACCTTTGGAATTAATGAATTCCTTGAAAAAAATCGGCAAGAGAGCTTCAGTGCAAGAAATTCAATCTGTTATTCTAAAATTATGTGCTCTTAGTCCATTAAGGTTGCCTGAGCTAGTAGATCTTCTTCAAAGAGAGGGTGGACATATACGTAAACGCTATCTTACCAAAATGCTTGAACGAGAAGAACTTGAATATATATTTCCAGATACTCCAAACCATCCCCAACAAGCTTATAAGGCAAAAAGGTGAAGAAAATTATTTTTACCAAGGGGGGATATCAAATATGGAGAAACAATGGAGTAGAACATGCAAAGAGTGTCCATAACAAAGCCTGAAATTAAATTGGTTGGTATTTGTGTACGCACAAACTATGAACAAGAACGGAATAAAATGAAGGGAAGTATTTTCTCTTGTGTCCAGAGATATTTTCATAGCGTCCTTTTTGAAAAAATTCCAAATCGGAAGAAGCCAGGGACGACACTCTGTGCTTATACGGATTATGAAACGGATTATACAGGAGCCTATACATATTAGACATCTTGCATAACCTCACAATTCCTTGCCCGTGCCCCTGCCCCTGCCCTTGCCCGAAAAAGTTCTGGCACGCAATTCTATGCTAATAGGGCAAGGGCAAGGGCAGGGGCACGGGCAAGGAATTGAGGTTATGCAAGATGTCTAATTACTCTCGAGGAGTCAACGACCCTTTCATTCGAGAAAAAATTATTAAGATTGTCCTGGCTATAATACAAGAATAGTAGTCGTATGGGTTTTCAACACCAATCTTTAGCTGCTGGTAAATGGCAACAGTATTCCCTTGCAGAACAACTTGGAAACATTGGCAGTGAAGTAGGACGCACCTTACGAGCCAACAACGACCCTGTACGCCGTGAAAACGCTGCATTAAGAACTCTCGAGTTATTCGATTTAACCATCAGAGATCCCCGATGGAAACACCGTCTGAAAGAAATCACTCGTGCCAGAGAAGTTTTCTGTGACATCGTTTACGGCAAAGGTGAATACGGCATCACGCTCGAAGATCTTGATCGCTATTTCTACTATTTTGCATATGCTGCAAGAGCTAAAAAATAACTCTATTAAAGAGCGGATTCCAAATCTTCGAGAATTCTTGCGACAAATTCTATCCGTTTGACTGTGGGACTCAAAGAATCGCGTATGTTCTGCCAATCATCTTTGCGCTCAGGAAACGCCTGGTTATAGGCTTGTACATCAATATCTTCCGCTCCATAGCCAGGATGGAGCATGGAAAGAATGGCTTTCCCTTGACCATACCCACAAGAAATGACCGCTTTTGCCCATTCTTCCCCTTTACCATGTTTTTGTAACTCAGAAGGAGAATAGAATGCTAAAGTTTTGACTGTCTGAGCCGATTGATCTGCGAGGAAAAAAGTCCCTCCTCCGCTGAGCAAGACCGTAATTTTTTGCTGATGCAAATCTTGAATTTCGATTGCCTCATGAAAAAATGCTGTACTATAGGTCTGACCGGGATAAGGAGAAAGGGGCCCAATAGCAATACCTTCAAAAAGATTGATCTTCCCAGTCTTTGCAATTTCATTCCGTGTTTCAGGTTGGATGACACATCTGTCATTCCAAATCCTCTTTCGCGCTGCCCAATAAGCACTGCCACAAGTCGCGTAGAGACGGAGTCCTTTTTTAACAGCTTCTTGAATTGTGTTAATTTCGTTTAGTGAAAATACCTCATCTAACTCGGAACTTTCTCCTGCCGGAATCACAAGTAATGTTGTATCCAGAATAGCTTCTGAAAGAGTTCGAATAATCTCATGACCATAAATTTTCAAAATCTTCCACTGCTTATTGCATACTTCGTTGACTTTTTCGAACATGAAAGTATGCTTATCCACACTCATTGCGTAAGGTCCTTTGACTTGAACCTGTGCTGCGGATTTTGTTGGCATTTGGTGCCCTGCGTAAATATAAACAGTTGTTATAGGACAGCAAGTGCTAATTTGCATATGACATCACACTTTTAACTCGTTATAACTCAAAAGATTCCATTTATCGACCCCTTAAAATGTACAAAGTCGAGTTTTAAATAACGTACGCTTGCAATTGCAAACCCCGCTTTGATGGTATCAATAGGAACAAAGAGGAAGACTCCTGACTGAAATGCAGCCGCCTTGCCAATAAACAGACTCAATATCAGCCATCCAAATGCATAAATGATCACCAAGCCCAATAGCAACGCCAGTCCTTGATATATCAGAGAATCAGAGCGATACGCAAAAAAAGACATCGCGTAGCTAGCAATAGGAAAAGCAAATAGATAGCCCGCACAGGGCCCTAAAAACCATAAGGGATTAGAACATCCGCATAGCACAGGCAGCCCCAAAGAGGCCTCTATAAGATACAATAAAGAAGCTCCCAAGCAAATATGTGGCGGCAAAACAAGAGCGAGCAAACAAAGAGCAAACGTTTGCAAGGTCACCGCAACGGGAAGGGTTGGAATCCAAATCAATGAGCACAGTGCTATAAATACACTACCTAAGAAGGCATTCTCAATAACGCGCGTATGAACGCGGACGGGCGTAAGAATAAGCTCCATTAAAACCTCCTATTTCAAATGATTAGCTAGTGCCCCGTCGCATTATTTTGTCCACTTGGGGCTGCGTCAAAGCCCCCGGGGTTGAGAGATTGCAAGTGGGCTTGTATTGAGTGAATACTAGCCCACTTGCAATCTCTCAACCCCGGGGGCTTTGACGCAGCCCCAAGTGGACAAAATAATGCGACGGGGCACTAGGATTTTAACAGGCTGCTGCATATAAATAAAGAGTCTCGCTTCAAGCCAGGGAAATTGCATGAAAATTTAATTTGACAAGTCCAGGGAGTTGAAAACAAATCTTGTGAAAATGTTTCTTTTTGCATCTACTCCTCCTTTTGATATGCAATCGAATGATCTTCTTGGACATCGCTGATCCAATTGTCCTTATCCCATGAAGAAAGAAAATTTTTAGTAATTGGTAAATGCTTTTCCAAGGGATTGCCTGCTTGCCATTTTCCGATTAGCTCAGTGAACGGAATTTTGACTGTAAAGGGACCATCAGCAAATCCACCTACTGCATAAGGTTGAAAAACTAAAATGAGAGATTCGTGATCCACCACAAATGTCTTAATCAGTTCTTGATCTAGGTGATCACACAATGGATCAGCTCCTTGAAAGTAGCTACAATCGCCATGATATTTGAAAAAGTTTTCGCAATAGCTTCTTAGAAATTCCTTTTGACTGGGTTGAGGAAATAAATCATTTAATGAAATTTCTTTGAAAGAGCCGTTTATTTTGACATATGTTTTGCCTTCATATTGCGTCCAGCCATGTGGTAAATGGTCAAATACAAAAACATCTCCCATAAGGCTCACCACGTTATCTGAAAATAGAATGGCTCTTAGATGATAATTCATTTGAAAAGGCCCTTCATCTAAAACACTTTCGGTTAAAATAGTAGCGATAAAATCTTTTTTGATTTCTTCGATATTATCGAATCTTTTATTCTGAGTCTGAAGAACAGGCTGTAAAGATAAGAAGCAAAAAAAGATAACTTATTCTCATAAAACACACAATTTTAGGTGATAATAACGAAGCCATGTTGACCATATTCAGGTCGTAGATAATGATTTCCATTTTTCATGTGAACGAGAATAGCATGCAATTTACCTTCCATAGTCCATTTGATGGCTTCCTGCTTTGGAAGCCATATGGACTCTTTATTGATGCAAACAAAATATTCAGTGATCACTCCTCGTTTTTTATGCACTCCCGAAATGATTCATTTTGGAATGAAGTCTTCTTCGCCTATAATCCACTTTTCTACAAACTCTATAGCTTTCCAGAATGCTTCAAATTCCTGATCGTTTAATGATTTAATGGTTCGCTCCGGATCCAATTTTGTGATTTGTACAATAGTGTCAATATATTTTTGGTTTTTACGATCGTATTTTTTGGCCTGGTTCAATGTCAGGTAACAAACAAACGTATTTTTTCTTCGTGTCCGAGTCCGTGTCCGAGTCCGAGTTCCGATCGTGTTCCGTTCTTCCGCGTTTCCAATCGGAACTCGGACACGATCCTGTCATGTTACCCAAAAACTCTACTTTTTGAACCATGCCTATTTTTTTATAGCTGCTCTTAGCGATAGAGGCGAATATACCGAGCCTTTAAGCATTACAACTAATGCTTCATGTCCCGTTTCATAATCAGGATAAACTCCGTATTCATCTACCCCATCAGTTGCAGTACCTATAGAACGACGGCTTTTCCCTGTACTATAGGTGCTTGCTATTAGATTTCCTGGATTGTTACATCTCCATGCACGACTACCGCCACTTCGGATGATCATGTTGCCTTGTTCATCGAAATACTGAACGGTGAACATACTTGAGGGATCTCCTATATTAGGAGGACCTGATTTAGCCTTAACGAAAACCATTCTATTTATCCTCTTGCAAACTGTTTGGCATTTTCAAATGTTTCCAAACAAGTCAATAAAAGCTGTGGATTAACAAGCAAGCTTATAAAAGTTACTCGACTTTCTTACTTTTTTGATCGCATTTGATCCATAAAATTTGGGGTCTATTTGCGATTCTAGAATTTTTCCTCACATTCTATCGCAATTCTTCTCTTCTTTTCCACTTCTTAATCGCATTTCGGTGCAAAACAGATCAGTGAGTGCTCCGCACGAAAATTATACAATGAGATCATGAAAAAGCAGAAATCTATTCATGACCCTATGTGGAAATTGCAGAGGAGATGAAGAACCATGAGAAAGCAGACCAAAACTTCTATATCACGGCCAGTATGGTCATAAATCTGGCGGCACGTGCTAGGGAAATCTTCGAGAGTTCTGAAGTTGAAGAAAAACGGGAACTTGTGAATTTGGTGTTTCAGAACTTGAAATTAGAGGGTAAAAAAATGCTCACGGAGGTACGTGAGCCATTTAGTACAATGATTGGACACAAGGAGTGTCCAACCAATTGGAGGTGGAGAGAATGGAACTCTCATCCTTTACTTATGATTTCCGGAGATCACCCTTTACATTCATCAGTGCGAGATTTCTCCAGAAATGCTCCAGGCTATCCGTCCCTGAAAAAAGAGTGGTAAAGATCGTGGAGTCAGCCAGCAGAATATGTCCGGCTCGCTCGTCTTTCGGTGGCATCCAGAGTAGAGAGTTGATCTCAGTGTTGCCCGCCTCAGTGAAAGGATGTGGACGATCTAAATCAATGGGTTGCCGAGCCAATACATGAATATCTTTTGAATCTTTGATGGTGAGTGCGTAATGGGGTAAGTGAGGATGAAAATTAAACGTTTTAACCCCTTTGAGGAGGCCTAAATTGTCAAGGTCTCTGTTCATTTTTAGTGGAGCGATTTCACCGGTACCTTTAATTTGCGCCGGATGCAGACCCCACTGATTTATAACAGGAACATCTAACGCCTTCATCAAAGAACGTGTGTATTGACCAAATCGCTGCTGACGTGGTACGAGCTGCGTCGCCGTGGTGGATATATTCTATCTTGGCGCTGCTGCATATCATCGGTGTCACCGACATCATGATGTGGAGCAAGCAACAAACAGCTTTCTTCGCGTTTGAGCCACTCACGAATAGCTGCGATCTCATCCGATGAGGCTTCTTGCTCTGAAACTATATGATCTAAACCGAAAATCATCAATGTATCAGTGTCAGCTAGAATCCGTTCATCTATCGGAAGCTTATATCCGGCCTGGTCAATGCGCTGGTATACTGCAACGGGATATCCGGTAGCTTCACCTACAAGATTTTGGAAACTAAGAGTAGAGCGATGAAAGAGTTCCAACGTTCCTTGGATTCCCTGAAGAAAATTCATTGCGTCCCATTCCGCTGTTTCATATTCAGGCCAAAGCACGCGGCGAACCTCGGTCATAGTGGAAAATCGATTGTCCAGTACCGTGAGATCCCGGTTGGATTCCCATGGATAGCTCCAGGTCCAATAGATGCTCACTCGCCTTTTGCCTGGAATATATTTACGAGGGACATGATTCTGATTATAAGTTCGTACAAGATTCATACTATTGCCCATCAATAATCTCCTTTAATCAGATTTTATTGCCTAACGATGCGAGATAACGAAGCGCCTTGAGTCCCGGAAGAAAAAAATATCCTCCTCCTCGTAACGTTGTAAATGCCGGAAGGCCTGTGATTTTTTTCCGAATCGGTCGTTTTGGGATTTTAAATTCCAAAGTACCGTCTTGGTTACCAATAATGGGATCGCGCTCATTGCCGAGTCCGTGAAAATTTCGATCGTTAATCCACACATTTTGAGCAAACTCGAATTGGCGAATGAGGCTCGCGCAGATCACGAAGGCAGCTATGCCGCGTTCAGCGCCATCATCTGGGGTGTCCACCGGTAGATAAGGGCCATAAGTCCCTCCGCGACGTATCATGCGGTGCCTGTTCATATTAGCTGCCGTGTCACGCGGATTCATGCGACGTATATGACAGCCTAATGGCGCTGCATAACCATGCGGGTCCTTTTCTTTGTAGTTGAAATTGTTAGTTCGCTGCGGATCCGCCCCTAACTCAGGATCATCATTTTCCGGAGCCAATACAAGTGGTGCACCACTACGCCATCGGCCCATGAGCTTCGCGGCTATGAGTTCCTGTTCCTCCGGTGTAGAACCGTTAGCTCGAAGGAATTCACGAAACGCTCCCACATGTTCCTGTAAGCGCCGATACGCTGCGTAGCTGCCGTTGCGTGTTAAAATCTCGGGTTGCGGTAAATTGGGTGAAGGACTCGCCTCGTCCGGATAGCCTAAGATGAATTCTCCTGCCTTTATAGGTGTATCAGAGCTAGTAGGAGCCTTCACGCCTGATCCTTCAATGGGGGGTTCCGAAAGTCGATCACGATAGCCAAAATGATCATGTGAGTACTCCAACGGCGGTACAGCGTCTAGATCCAACCAAGAAAGTATTTCCACTCCTTTGCACTGAGCAATGAACTTTTGATGTTCCAACTTAGCGAGGTCGCGTTCAGAAGTGTTGCGAGCAAAAAAGATGACGATGGCATGAAGGTTGGGATTGGTCATATGACCAAACCAGTTGTCCGGATGATTTTCACCGGTATCTCCGAGGATTTCCGATCGGGCGACCATACCTTGTTTAAACTCTTCAGGAAATGTAGCCAATGAGTCCTCATCTATTCCCAATGCTCGCAGACCATTCCATGTGAAGCCTACACTCACCCATCGATTGTCTTTATCTAACGAGGCTCGAGCCTTCTCAACAGAGTGTACTTTTTCCGAAATACCGGCGAGCCAGGCTTTGCCACTTTCCGGATTCTGAAATGTTAAGAATTCGTATCGACCGACAAGAGCGGGCGCACGAGTCAAAATAATATACTGAATGTCATCTAATTCAAGCACTTTAATCTCCTTATTACTGCATCTGATCAAGCATCTTTGAAAATGCATCTTTGAGTTTGAGAGCTTTTTTTATCTCATCTGCGCTAACATAGGGGTATTCACCATATTCGAGAAAACTTGGGCATTGATGTTCACGCACAAATTTGACAAACGCCGCTGCATTGGTTTTCCAATCCTCTGGAAAACCTTCCAGGTTTTCAAAGACCGTATTAAGACCATACTTTGAGAATAAAGAGACGGCATCTTCAGTGTATTTGTCAAAGTCAGTGTCAAAAATACCCTGATACATAAAGTAGGTATCTCCTTTGATATCAAAAAGTACCCAGCGCAAATAATGAAGTTTAAGTACGGCAAGAGCATCAGGGAGGCTTTGCTATTGTTTCTTCTATAGTTTTTCCATACTGGCGTATGATATCTTCTCGCCCAGGCTTAATTTTTGCTATGATTGTGAAGCCATAACAAGCGGGAGTCTTTGGATAAATCTGGGCCATATCTTCCCTCTTCTTTTTTAAAAAATCCTTCCTTAGGGATTGCCATCGCAGCAGGTTTAGTCCAGTCTTTTTTTTCTGATATATCTGACATAGTTACCTCTTTTTTTTACTAGTGTTTATATTTAGTTTAGCAGAAGTTTTTGGAGATATTTTTGGGGGTTTTTCTGCATCATCAGCAATTTTTTTAGACACGCGCTTATTTCGTATAAGCAATCGTGCGACTCTGTTGAACAGACCGCGAAATAGTAAGTAAGGCATAAGCGCTAAAAAAAATGCAGTGAATAACAGCTCGAAAAGATAAATGCTCTGATGGGTGATGAGCTGATAGATGGAGTCGAGAATCAAAGAGATTATGAAGGGGGTACGCATGTCTTTCCATCCTTCATGCAATAAAGCTCTTCGGTAACTGGGGTTTGTGAACGTAGCCCATAGATAGGGAGGATTACCCTTTTTGGCATCTTTTAAACCGGCTATAAAAGCTATAATGATGGCGACAGTAGGCTGAATGATAAATCTGAAGTTTAGCGGTTCACTTGACCGAGCGATGAAGTTTTCCCATCCACGCAATATAGCTTCCATCATTATTTTACTTTCTTGTTTGGTTTGTGAAGACTTTTGTTGTGGTTAGCTAGACCAGAAAATCGTCCTTTAGCAGCCAACCGTCTGAAGCCGTCAAAAGCAGCAAATTTATAGGCCATCGTATAAGTTGGTGTTGCAAAGGTAAGTCGATTGAAGAGATCAATTTCTCCGCCCAGATGAATTGTGGCTTGTCCAAGTCCAATGAGTTCAGATGCGATGTCACCCAGAACATGGGCGCCTAAAAGATGATGATTGTCCCGTCGAAATATTAATTTAAGCATTCCTTCGATTTGACCGGAAATGATGCCTCGAGGGAGTGTCGCAAAGCTTGATCGACCAACTTCATAGTCAATTCCTTGTGCTTTCGCCGTCTCCTCTGTAAGCCCAACCCCGGCCACCTCCGGAATAGAGTATACTGCCCAAACCGGCAGCAGATCTATTGCCTCCTTGAACTCGAGATTAAAAGCATGACAGGCAGCAACTCGTCCTTGTTCCATCGATACGGAGGAGAGCGAAGGGCTTATCACATCGCCTGCAGCATAAATTCCTTCGGCGCTGGTTTGAAAATCTCGGTCCACAACGATCTCTCCTCGTTCGTTCGTGTCGACACCGGCCTCATTCAAACCTAACCCATCCGTATTTACTGAACGGCCTACAGCAAATAAGACTGCTTCCGGCCGCAGTACTTCACCACTATCCAAGGTAACTTCAAGAGTGTCCTGAACTCGCTGTATGCACTTGACCCTCTTACCAATTAATAAGTGTATTCCCAGCCCTTCGTACACTGTAGCGGCTAAATGTGATATCTCGCCATCCATCATGGAGAGTAGGCGATCCCCTGAATCGACTAAGGTCACAGACACACCAAGGGCTTTAAATATGGAGGCGTACTCACAACCGATTGCACCTCCTCCAACCACGATGGCGCTTTTAGGGAGGTGGGGAATCTTAAAAAGCTTCTCAGAATCATAAATGTCTGGATCTTCAAAAGAGATATTAGGAGGGTGAAACGGGCGAGAGCCAGTCGCAAGGAGGATGCGATCAGCGGAGAATTTACGCTCTTGCCCGCCATGTTGGTGTTCAACCACAATCACTGTACGGTCGGGGCCTAACTGTGCCCTGCCATAGATGACATCAATGCCTCGTTTCTCGAAGGTTAAACGGACGCTTTCCTGCATCTGAGTGCACACATCAATAGTCCTGGAGCGAAGCTGTTTACCGATAAGAACCGGATCCATCTGCCCCGCAAGTCCATACACCTCACGATCACGAAAACCTGTAAAGTAAAGAGCCGCATCACGCAATGTCTTGGTCGGCGCCCCGCCGGTTGTGGCAACGACACCGCCTAAGACATTACTCTCTACCACCAGTGTTCTATATCCGTAGATAGCTGCCACCTCTGCTGCTCCCTGACCCGCAGGGCCGCCACCAATTACTACGAAATCGTAATGGTTAGTGTTCTTCATAGGTTTTTGCTTCCACAGAGTTTTCTTTAAATATAATTAAATTTTATATCTTTTGTTTACCTGAAAATCTGTGAGAAATCTAGAGAAAAAATTCCAGAAATAGCGTTTACAAGAGTTATTTTTGACCGATTCCTTTAATGCCGTATTTGACAGAGATGTACTCAGCTAAACCGCGCATTAAATATTGGCCATCAGCAGGCTTCAAAATGGGATGGTAAGGTGACGCTGTAGATAAAATTTGGGCTGTGCCTAAACAATAGACATCTTGCATAACCTCAATTCCTTGCCCCTGCCCCTGCCCTTGCCCTTGCCCTATTAGCATAGAATTGCGTGCCAGAACTTTTTCGGGCAAGGGCAGGGGCAGGGGCAGGGGCACGGGCAAGGAATTGTGAGGTTATGCAAGATGTCTAATATCTTTCGTAAAGATATTCCTCTAGTACCCGATGTTGTCATTAGGGAGGCTGTCTGCAATGCTGTCATGCATCGCGACTATCGAGCAGGCCAAGCTATCCAAATCGTTCAGTATGCCAATCGCATTGAATTTTTGAATCCTGGCTATTCATTGAAACCAGACGATCAACTCGGACTTCCTGGATCAATTACCCGTAATGATCAGATCGCTAAAGTTTTGCATGACTTACAAATTGCCGAAACAAAAGGAACTGGGATTCGGACAATGCGTGAAGCGATGCGAGAAGCAAATTTGTCTGTCCCATTTTTCGAATCAGATCGAACAGCTAATAAATTTACACTGACATTACTGACACATCATTTTTTTGATGAAAAAGACATTGAATGGCTTAAAAATTTTAAAGAATTTGATTTGACAGATGAAGAAGCTCGAACTCTCATTGTGGTTAGGGAAATGGGGGCGATCACTAATGCAGACTATCGAAACATTAACTGCGTTGAAACCTTGGCAGCTAGCGCTAGCTTACGACGATTGAGAGATTTGGGTCTTCTGGAGCAAAAGGGCCGAAGCAATGCAACCTACTATGTTCCAACAAGTAAATTATTAACTGGTCATATAAAGCCTAACCTTCAGAGTTCAAACCTACCTGGCTTAGACTCAAACCTACCTAGTTCCAAGTCAAACCTACCTAGCTTGAGCTCCAATCTACCTAGTTCCGCTGGTCAGGTTGTATCTTCATTATTTGCTTCCATTCCAGAAGATCTAAAATCAAAAATCGAAAATCTTAGAAAAAAATCTGATATTGAAGAGGTTAAATTTTTAATTAAAGATCTTTGTTCTTTACGTCCGTTTCGCATTCAAGAACTCTCTGAGATATTAAAACGAAATCCAAAATATATAAAAGAAGTCTATTTAAAAAGTATGATTGAATCAGGAATCCTCGAATACACTATTTCCTCATCAATCAAGTCATCCCCAACAAGCTTATCGGACAAAGAAATAATGAAGGCTCTATTACTGGCTCGCGTTTCAAGCAAAGAGCAAGAGGAAGG
The DNA here is from genome assembly GCA_963801825.1 of Parachlamydiales bacterium. Classification (GTDB taxonomy): domain Bacteria; phylum Chlamydiota; class Chlamydiia; order Chlamydiales; family Parachlamydiaceae; genus CAWDGI01. The sequence goes on along the minus strand of CAWDGI010000007.1, from coordinate 178,536 downwards.
ACAATCTATCCCTGCTCAGGAGCGTCGTTTAAGAGAATATGCCGAAAGAAAAGGTCTTATTGTTGAGCAAGTTTTTAAAATTACCGACATTTTGATAGGTTAATTAAAAATTTAAATAAATTATTTATTTTACGAAAAATAATTTTTATATTACAATAAAACTAAACAATTTAACAATAATTTTATTTTTATAATCATGAATAGATTAGATTATTTTAATTACAATCAAAATAATAAAATTGATGACAACATTAATTGGACTCAAAAAATTAACGTTGATGAGAAAACAGATACTTTAGCCGAGCCAATCTTTAAATCTTCTCTTGTTTCTTCAGTCCCTGAATCTTTTGAAGAGAAAATGAGGAAATTTAGGGAGGAGGAATCGCTGTTTGATTCTTCGAATATAGAAGACATTTCAGATTCAGAGTTTGAGAACATTTCTAGCTACATCTTAGACATTCCTCCTGCTTCGCCCTTTGCCAACACAGATTTAATTCTTTTTAAAGATAACTATTCTGGATTAATGCCTCTAAATGGAATTAGAGAAAGTGAATTAACAGAAACTGAGCAGTTACTTAAAAAGATTGAAGAAGGCCAATCCTTCTTAGAGATTGATACAAATGATAAACTATTCTTTCAAGAGATCGTAAAAGAGATTAAGAAATTACTAACAAGAAATCTCGGAAGAAAACTAATCAATAAAGTTTGCCAAAGTCATAACAAAATATCTATTATTAAATCTTTTAAAATAACAACTTCTATTTATAATTTTGAAAGAAAAGACACTTGTTATTTTGCAGTTGATGCAGGGGAAGGAAAAATCATTCATGATCCAAATGCAAAATTTTTCATGATTGGTATCAATCCCTCAGGGAAGCGATGCCTCTTTCTTCTCTCTTCTTATATTATTTTAGGGCATGAGCTCATTCATGCTATCTCACCGAAAATTTCGATAGATCGAGAACTCTCTCCCTCAATGGAACAGGAATATGACAACTTATCAGAACAAAAGGCAATTACAGGCTTATCAGAAAATCTTTCTTTTCCGGAAAAAGAGGAAGGCGAGTTTAAAACAGATGAGGAGAAAGAAAAAGAATGCAAATCTTGGATAGAAGCAAATTACCAAGAATTAAACGAGAGAGATTTAACTGCCGTCTTTACAAGACGGCCTGCATTTTTCTATCCTCGTATGGGTCATCACGGTTTGTTTGAGCATGATCAATTAGAACAATCTGTTCATCGCCTCCGCCTCACTGCCCATCCGATCATGGAAAAGTATACTCAAGAATTAAAAGAACAACTTTCCCAAATCAAAGAACTCCCAGCTCCTGTAGACTTCATTGTAGACTGCTTGTTATGGCTTAATACCCTCTCTGATCAGCCTTCCTCTATCAAAAATCTCCATTCACTTCTCAATAGTTTAAATGCAGTTAAAACAATTGCCTCCGATAGATTATCGGCACAAACTTATTTATTTGAAGATGAAAAGCAATTTGGTGATTGGAAACAAGAAAAGATTGATCAATTATTTAAAAATTTATTTAATGGATTTAAAAGATTTGCATTACGTACTTACGTGAATTCAGTTCCAAAACAATTTAAATCAATTTTCGATAAGCTGTTTAAATCTTATATTGACAATTGGAAGCTTTCTCCTCAAATACTCATTTTAACAGATATAACCAAAAAAAATATTCAAGAAGAATTATTTGATTATTTGGTTCAAGAAAAAGCGGTGACAGGCATCCCCCTCTCTGCATATGATGAAAAAGGAAATTTTACCGGCAAACTGATAGTGGACTACTTTGAATCTTTTCTCCGCCTTCAATTTGTGGAAAAATCCGAATATACACAAGCACAAGAGTTAATCTGTTATCTTATTAAAGACACTAAATACTTCTTGAAGCCAAGTTGTTATCCACTTACATTCTTGCAGGCGTTAAAAAACTCTTGGGGTCTGGATAAATCTGAATTTGATCACTTAGTCAGTTTTTTTGAACCTGCCTTAAAATTGGTTTTACAAAACTTCCTTCGACAGATTTCCGGAGAACAAGAGCAAGAGCCTTTTTTCTTTCTCTTATTCGAGGATTTATTTAATCATCCTAAAACCCTCATGCAGGAGTTCAGAGATAAAAAGCAAAGCTATGCCCATCTCTTTCTCAATTACCTATCTACTCATCCTGAAAAAACTTCTGCTCTATCTCCAGCACAACAACAGGACATTTCCAATTTGATAAAGCAGCTGGAAAAAGGAGTGAGGGCATTGATCAAAGGGACCTAAAGGACATAAGGGACAGCTTTTCTTTTTGTCCTTTGGTCCATTTAATAGACATCTTGCATAACCTGCCGAGTAGGCCAAGTCTATTGCTAGATTTGGCCTACTCGGCAGGTTATGCAAGATGTCTAATAACGCGACGGGGCACTAGACTTAATCTGACATCACTGTTAAAAAGAAACTAAACAATTCGAAACCGGAGTGATGATGAGGATTTCTATAAGCTTTGCACTTTTTTTATGATAATCCGGAAAATAGTAGAGGGAAAACCTATGATAATTGGGCATAGGGGTGCTTGTGGGCATGCTCCGGAAAATACATTAGCCTCATTTTCTAAGGCTTTAGAAATAGGAGTGGATACTGTTGAGCTCGATGTTCATCTGGCTAAGACAGGAGAATTAGTTGTTATCCACGATGAAACTGTAGATCGTGTGGCAAATGGGAAAGGTTTTGTTGCTGATAAGACTATTGAAGAAATTAAAGAATACACCTTGGAATTGGGAGAAAAGATTCCAATATTAAATGAGGTATTTGATCTTATCAATAGAAGATGCATTATTAATGTAGAGCTCAAAGGCCCTTCGACAGCAAAGCCGGTTGCTGACCTCATAAGAACATATGTAGTGGAAAAGGGATGGAGCTATGAGAATTTCTTCGTCTCTTCTTTTAACCACCATGAACTTTTTGCCTTTCATCAACTTCTTCCTGAGGTTCAAACAGGGGCTCTTCTAGCGGGAATCCCCTTTCATTATGCAGCTTTCGCTCAAGATATAGGAGCTACACATGCAATCCTATATTTACATACAGTGAATAAAGAATTCGTAAATGACGCTCATATGAGAGGACTGCAAGTTTTTGTATATACAGTGAATAATCCGGATGATATAAAGCATTTGTTGGACATGGGAGTAGACGGGATTATCACTAACTATCCGGATAGGTGTAAATGTTTTCAGGAGGGGGTCAGCTTACGAAAAGGAAAAGATAGTACAAAATTTTCTCCAAATTTATGACACGAAGCGAAGATTTAATTGTCGCCAAACAGTCGGCCATACCCCATTTTAGCTTCAGTCCGGCATTCCACTTTGTGATCTATTTCCGAGCTAACTCCTAATGGCTACTAATTTGTGCACGCAAGTTACTGCCAACGAGCCGTCGCCAACGGCAAAACCAACTCTTTTTGTAGAACCTGTGCGGATATCGCCGGCGGCGAGAATTCCCGGGATTGTCGTTTCCAACGGACAAGGATCACGGTCCTTTAGTGGCCAATGGCCGGATCGCAGTGCATCGACACCGGTCATAATATAGCCAAGCGAATCCCTTGCAAGAGTTTCAGGTAACCAGGAACATTCAGGATCAGCACCGATGAAAACGAAAACGGCAGAAACAGAAAGAGTTTCGCATGATTCCTCACCTTCGCTTTCAGTTCTGTTTGGATTGAACGCGCGCAAGGTAACGCTTTCCAGTCGTTGTTCGCCATGGGCGGCGGCTATCTCAACGCCTTCGTGCAGCACAATATTGCGAGCTGCGCGAATCCGACCAACGAGATACTCAGACATTCCTGACCCTAGACGTCTTCGGACCAACAGGTGAACTGTTCGTTCATGGCAGCATTCGGCTAGGAACATGGCCGCCTGCCCGGCAGAATTACCGGCACCGACAACCGCAACATCTTGTTTGTCGTAGAGAATGGCTTCGACGGTTGTACAGGCGTAGTAGATTCCAGCCGATTCGAATCGCTCCGCGCCTGAGGCTTCGAGTTTTCTCCAGTTTACACCCCCTGCGATCAGGACTGCACGAGCAAGGAGAATATTTCCGCAGTCAAGATGCAATGCATGAAAATCATCCGGAGTCTGGGCGGGTTCAATTCGCTCGACAGATACCGGTGCAACCATTTTCGCACCAAATTTCAACATTTGCAGAACGCTACGCGTCGCCAGCTCAGTGCCTGTAAGCCCGCTGGGAAATCCGATAAAGTTTTCAATTTTGGAAGTTCCTGCTGCTTGTCCGCCGGGTCCTAGACGATCAAACACCACCGTAGAAAGTCCTTCTGAGGCTGCATAAACGGCAGCGGTCATTCCGGCCGGCCCTGCGCCGATAATAGCAAGATCTATCTTTTCTGTTGGACAAAGACGCCAGACGCCTATGTTCTGAGCAAGTTCGCGAAGTTCGGGATTCATCAGCAATCGGCCATTGCTGCATTCTATAGCCGGCAATTCTTTCGGCAATCCCCAGTCATTCAGCAGCTTTTGCCCCTGATCCGATGTTGAATCGTACCAGGTGAATGGGACGAAATTCTTGAAAAGGAACTCACGGACACGCATAGTATTGCGACATTTCCCCGGTCCAACGATCTTCAGCCCTACTACGCCTGATGACAGAAGGAGTCGGCGGCGTTCCTGTATAGCGATCAGAAGCTTTTCAGCCAGGTTGGGGACTTTGCTCAAGATTTCATGCAATCGATTGGCTTGTATGCGTAACAATTGTGTCTGGCCGCATGCCACTCCAGTCACAATCACGGGCCGGCGCGTTAGTAAATCGATGTCTCCAGCAAATTGACCTGGTCCGTGCGTTACGATATGCCGATTTTCATCAGAGGGGTTCAATATTTTAATCCCGCCGGTTTCGACGACAAACAAATCCAGATCAACATCACCCGCACGGAAAATGATCTGGCCATCGGAGAAGGAGACGATGTCGGATAGAGGTTTAAGGATCGTAAGCTCATCGGCTTCGAGTCGGGGAAAAGCGATAGGATTGGATGTTAAATTGTCGTCAGGCATAGAGCAATCAATACCGGGCTAGAAATTATTTAAAACTCTTCAACTCGACTTTGTACATTTTAAGGGGTCGCTAAACACAAGATTTTGGGTACACAAGTTGTTAAAAACAAAAGGCTCCATTCCGAAGAATGAAGCCTTTTGTTTGATTGGAGGTGGAGAGAATCGAACTCTCGTCCTTGGCAAACTACGAATTGACTCCTACATGCTTAGCGTCCTAATAAAACCTGGTTTCGATGTAGAACGCGGACACTAAAACCAGTTTGTTTCATTTGTTCTCGAATGAATCCCCTAGAAACGGCGAAGATGCATTCACACCAAGTGGATGACGATAGACTCTAAAATCCTTGGTCCAATCTTAGACTATCGTGGTCACTTAACGGTTAGGTTAAGCAGCCAATCTTAAAGCAGGAGCTGCTACAGGAGCTGCTTTAGCAACAGCTTTTGGAGCAAAGTCCCCTACAATAATTTTGCCTTCGGCATTTAATTGTTCACCGGTTTTTTTAGGAGGCCAACCGATATCCTCCGCATGCAACCAACTTTTCATTCCCTAGTCGAAACCTTTACACCCCCAGAATATCTATTTTCTATACTTCTATTATAGAAAGAAACTCTTTTTTGGGCGAGAAAAAACACCAAAAAATTTAAAAAATTTTAGAAAATTTACGCCATGTGCGACTTTTTTCCGTTCGGGCACGGGCCCGGTCTCGGGCCCGGACTCGAACGGAACAAAGTCGCACATGGCGTAAAATTTTAGAAAATCTTAAAAATTTATAATATTTCAGCCGCCAAAGCCGCCAACTCCGAACGCTCCGTCTTCTCCAGAAAAGCATGCCCCCCAATCTTGGAATCCAAAAACTTCCCCACCGTATAGGTCAATCCATTCGAGTCTTTATCTAAATAGGGGTTATCAATTTGAGTCGGATCCCCCGTCAAAATCACCTTAGTCCCTTCCCCTGCTCGTGAAATAATTGTCTTCACTTCGTGCGGAGTTAAATTCTGCGCCTCATCAATAATCATATACATCCTAGGCAAAGAACGCCCCCGGATATACGTCACCGCCTCCATCTCAATCTTTTTACTCTCCATCACCCAACGGAGGGTCTCGCTCGACTCCCCTCCCGTCGAAGCACATAAAAAATCGAGATTGTCATAAATCGGCTGCATCCAAGGAAAAAGCTTTTCCTCCTTCGTCCCGGGCAAATACCCAATATCCCTTCCCAACGGCATAATCGGCCGACTCACTAAAATCCGAGAATAGACCCCTTCATCAAATACTTTACGCATCCCACACGCTAAAGCAAGCAACGTCTTTCCCGTCCCCGCCGGCCCAAGTAAAGTCACCAATTTAATCTCGTCGCGTAAAAGAAGATCGACCGCACACCGCTGCTCAATATTGCGCGGCTTAATTCCCCAGATTTGTCCTCCTTTTAATAAGGAGATCACCTGATGATCGAGAGCCTCATATTTCCCCACTGCCGAAGAATTCTCCGGAGAAGTTAAAACAAAATACTCATTGGGATGACCTTCTATCTCAGGAGAAAGAGGAAACGCCCCATCTTTAAAAAAATAATCAATTTCAGTCTTAGAGACTTCCAAGTAGCGAATCCCTCGATAAATCTTTTCGTAAGAATATTTTAAATTTTCATAATCTTCTGCTTCAATTCCCAGCGCCTCCGCTTTAATCCGAGCTGCAAAGTCCTTAGAGACAAAGATCACCTTCTCCCCCCGTTCTTTCAAAAGAAAAGCAGCCAAGATTATGCGATTATCATTTATGCCCATTTCCAAGTGATACCGACACTCTCCCTTCATCTCAGGCTGCACACGAACCGTTGCCCCATTTTCTAAACGGACCCCCTCATGTAAATTCCCCTTCCCAACCGTTTTCAACCCATCCAATAAACGAATCGTCTCTCGTGCATTCTTGCCCAGTTCATTTGGTAAGCGCTTCATCTTATCCAACTCTTCTAAAACAGCCATTGGAATTATCACATCATGACGGGGAAATTGCATCAGAGAACGGGGATCATGTAATAAAACATTGGCATCAATCACAAAGGTCTTACGCATGAGAGTCCCCTCTTTAAATAGGCTGTCTAAAACCCTCTTATGCCCCTTTTCAAAATCAGCAACAAGAAAAAATTTTTTCTTTGATTAAGCACTCTCTCATCTTAAGTGCTAAATTTGTTGCTTTTAAAAAGCAGAAGTCTTAAAATGAAAATAGTTAAACAGGAAATTTTATTTTTTTGATTATGCTCGTTGAGCAAGGAGAAAAGAATGTCTATAAAAATTAAATTAAATGAACACATCATCAGCATTTCTCCCTTTCTTTCTACTCATTGGTCTCATGTTTTATCACTCCACATGAAAGGGGGAGAATTGGTCATTACACTCTTAGATGGATCCCTTGTTGCGATTCCTGGTTTAAAAGAAGAGACGCTTCATCTCATTTTCCAGTATCATGCCGCCCATTTGGCCAAGGAGCATCACAAAGAAACGCTTTCTCAGGCACCCGCAAAGTTAGAAGAGATGTTACGCCAAGGAGAAGAGGTCGCCCTTAAATTCGCCATTGGTTCTTCTTTGGAAGAGTTGGGAACCATGATGCAACATAATCCCAATCAAAAAGAGGCCCCCGATCTTCCCCCTGAGGTTTTAAAGAAAATCGAAGCAATTACCAAAATGTTTTCAGGCGAAGAGTTAATTCTTCCTAAGGCAGAGCCCGATTGTAATTGTTTTCATTGTCAAATTGCTCGCGTTATTAACCCCACCCCTCTGTCTGTTGCGACAGGAGTACCAGAAATTGAGCATATCAGCGACGAAGAGCTTCAATTTCCCCAATGGATGATCACGCAAACAGGAGATAAATTATTTTGTGTCGCCAACAGCTTAAATGAACAAGAGAAATATAACGTTTATTTAGGAGAGCCGATTGGCTGCACATGCGGAAAAGAAGGATGTGAACATATTTTAGCTGTGCTTAAAAGCTAAGTGCCCCGTCGCATTATTTTGTCCACCTGGGGCTGCGTGAAAGCCCCCGCGGTTGAGAGATCGCAAGTGGGCTTGTATTGAGTGAATACTAGCCCACTTGCGATCTCTCAACCCCGGGGGCTTTGACGCAGCCCCAGGTGGACAAAATAATGCGACGGGGCACTAAGGGGGATATTCCCCCCTTCCAATAGGTTATTGTCCCTTACGCTTCTCGATATACTGAATCACATCGCGTACTGTTTTTAATTTCTCCGCATCTTCTTGGGAAATTTCACAGCTAAAACGCTCCTCAAAGGTCATAATTAGTTCTGTTAAATCCAGAGAATCGGCATTTAAATCTTCAACGAAAGACTTATCTGCCGTCACATCTTCTTTATCAACCCCGAGTTGCTCAACAACAATATCAATGACTTCCTGCTCAATGGACATACTCTTTTCCCTTCTTACGGTTTTGTAGTTCTGTAATATGGATACTTTATCAATTTCCCTTAATTTTGTCTCTGAAAATCAAAAATAATTATTTTTACTGGACTTTGGCCATTTTTACATGACCATCCCCCCATCCACCGTCAACACTTGACCGGTCATATAGTTCGATAAAGGACTTGCTAGAAACCAAACGGCATGGGCAATTTCTAGAGGATCTCCCATTCGTCCTAAAGGGATCTCTTTTAAAAGGGCCTCTTTTTGCTCTGTAGAAAGCTTGTCTGTCATCTTTGTTTGAATAAACCCGGGAGCCACGCAATTGACCAAAATTTGACGCCCTGCTAATTCTTTTGCCAGCGATTTGCTAAAACCAATCATCCCCGCTTTCGACGCCGCATAGTTGGCTTGACCCGCATTTCCCCGCAAGGCCACAACAGAGCTAATATTAATGATTTTCCCTTTTCTCGCTTTCATCATCGCTCGTACGACGGCCCGACAGGTGTTATAACAAGACTTCAAATTGACCGCAAACACACGATCCCATTCTTCCTCAGACATTTTTATGAGCAACTGATCAGCCGTTATCCCTGCATTATTGACTAAAATGTCAATGTGCCCTTCTTTTTCTAAAATCGTTTGAATCACTTGCTGCACAGGAGCCGTCTTTGAGACATCGACCAGGTAAAAATCGACTTTTGCTGACGGTGTCGCTTGTTTAATCTCTTCAACCGCGGCCGCCCCTGTTTCTTGGTTGGTTCCTAAAATGGCAATGGTTGCCCCTTCTTCTGCCAACTTGGCGGCAATCGCTTTCCCAATCCCTGCATTCCCCCCTGTAATGACGGCGACTTGATTCAATAATAAATTTTTCACCTTTCCACTCCTTTTTTCACGAGTTCAGCAAGGCGATCCAAATCTTCTACCTTCTCGATTGAGAAGGTGGGGGCCTGCACACCGATCCGCTTGTTTAAGCCGGCAAGGGTTTTTCCCGGGCCAAATTCAAGGTAGAGATCCACCCCTCGCTCCTCTATCTTCCGAATCCCTTGTTCCCAGCGGACAGGATGGGTCACTTGCTCGATTAAATAGGTGCGCACCTTTTCCACTTCATCCACGAAATCTCCAGGGACATTCATCACTAATTGGGCTGTCCCCTTTCTAAGCGCACTCTTCTCTAGGTGAGGAGCCAGCTTCTCTTGGGCTCTTTTCATTAATCCGCTATGAAAAGCCCCCTGCACTTGCAGAGGAATGACTTTCTTTGCTCCGGCGGCTTTAGCGACAAGTATTCCCGCTTCAATGCCTTGTGAGGTTCCTGATAACACAACCTGGCCAGGAGAGTTGAAATTGGCAATCCAAAGATCATGCGGACGATTCACCTCGCGCACGATTTTTTCAGCGGTTGCATGTTCCAATCCCACAATCGCGACCATGGTTCCACGTGCCCTTTCGCAAGCCTCATGCATGAATTGCCCCCGATGATCCACGAGAGGGAGCGCCTCGCGAAAAGAGATCCTCTCCGCAGCTGTGAGAGCTGTATATTCCCCCAGGCTGAGTCCACAACAGACGAAAGGAACCCATTCTTCTAATTCTTGGATCACTCTCAAAATCGCCATACTCGCCACATAAATGCCTGTTTGACTATTGCGTGTTTGTGTCAATACCTCTTCCGGCCCCTTTAAAATGATGCCGGAAAGATTTCTTTTGAGGAGATCATCTGCCTCTTCAAAAGTGAGACGAGCGGCCGAAAAAGTATGAAAAAAATCCTCTGCCATTCCCGGATATTGGGCCCCTTGTCCCGGAAAAAGAAAGGCGATTTTTTGAAATTTTTTTGTCATTTTTCCGCTCCAACTTTTGTTAAGATCGCTGCTCCCCAGGTCACCCCAACTCCAAAAGCCGTGAGGAGAAGATGCTCTCCGATTTTAAATTGATGCTCCTGCATTAACTCATGGAGAGCAATGGCCATGCTGGAGGCTGAGGTGTTTCCATATTTATGAATCGTTTTGTAAACCTTCTCTTCAGAAATATTAAATTGCTTGGCCATGGCATCCAAAATCCGCTTATTGGCCTGATGGGCAATGAGCCAACTGATATCGCTCTGTTGCAGATGGGCGTGATCCAAACACTCTTGAGAGGCTGCACTCATCCGTCTGACTGCTTGCTTAAAGATTTCATTTCCTGACATCTTGAAATAATGCAACCCCTCTTTAACCGTTTCCAGGGAGGTGGGACGGCGCGATCCTCCTGCCGGAATCATGGCGAGATCAGCCAAACGCCCATCTGATCCTAAACATAAAGAATCAATCTGTAATCCTTCCCCTTCTGCCGCAACGACCGCCGCTGCCGCTCCATCGCCAAATAGAATGCACGTGGAGCGATCTTTATAATCAACAAAGGCCGACATTTTTTCTGTTGCGACCACCAACACGTGACGATAAACGGACGATTCAATGTACGCTTTTGCAATGGATAAGGCATAAAGAAATCCGGAGCAGGCCGCTTGGATATCCATCGAGGCAGCTTTCTCCGCCTGAATTTTCGCTTGAATCAAATTGGCTGTGCTAGGAGAAAGATAATCAGGACTCATGGTCGCTACAAGAATCATTCCTAAGGCATTGGGCGCTAAGTTGCAGGCACGAAGGGCCGCTTCCGCGGCTTTTGCTCCCATATCAGAGGGGAATTCATCTGCTGCTGCAAGACGTCTTTCGCGCATTCCGGTCCGCGAGACAATCCACTCATCCGACGTTTCCACCATTTTCTCAAGCTCCTGATTCGTTAAGATGCGCTCGGGAAGGTAAGAACCGAGCCCAATGAGGCGGGCTTGTTTGCGATTTTGCATAAAAATCCTTATGATCCAAGCATCCACTATACCAAACCGGAAAGATAAATCAGAAGTCTCTTTACACTCTGGTGATGAGCTGTTAAAATACACCTCCTATGCGTTATCCCGATCATCTTCTAAAACTCATTCAAGTCTTGAAGCGTCTTCCCGGAGTGGGAACGAAAAGTGCAGAGCGATTCGCTTTTCATCTTTTAAATTGGCCGGAGGCTCACATCCGCGAGTTAGGAGAGACCATTCGATTAACCAAAGAAAAGCTCCAACAGTGCTCCTGTTGTGGCTGTTTAAGGGGGAGCGAAGGGTGTTTATTTTGTCAATCTCCCCATCGCGACCGCTCTCTTTTATGTGTCCTCGCCTCTCCTCGCGAAGTGTTTGCGTTAGAAGAAACGGGGCAATACCTGGGAAGCTATCATGTCTTGGGAGGACTTCTTTCTCCTATTGAGAGACGAGGCCCTGAGCACCTCTCCTTGTTCAAGTTAAAAGAGCGATTAAAAGAGGGGGAAGTAAAAGAGATGATTCTCGCCCTAGACTCCACCTTAGAAGGAGATGCGACCGCTCTCTTTATTAAGCAAGAACTTGCCTCCTCCCCCATCAAGATTTCTCGACTGGCCTTTGGATTACCCATGGGAAGTGCTCTTGATTATGTGGACGGAGGCACTCTTACACGCGCTTTCTTGGGACGACAACAGTTTTAGTTGCAAAATAGCTCTAGTTGGCCTATGATGACAGACTCGTTAAATCAGGGCCACTCTCTATGACAAAGCACTGTTCCCTCTTTTTATCTTTCTTTCTCTTCATTTCTTTTTCCCTATCAAGCCAAATTTTACAATTTGACAACCAATTGATTGATCAACTGGACATTATCGTGCATACGCGCTCAGGAGCGATTGTCGATCAACAAGCCCTTTTATCTCGTTTGCGTACGAAAGAGGGGGGATTTTTCTCACAAGCGGATTTTGATGAAGATCTAAAAATCCTAGCTCAAGATTTTGATCGGGTGGAACCTTCCATTGAAGGAAAAGAGGAGAAACTCTCCATTAAAATCGAACTATGGTCTAAACCGTTGATTCGATCCATTCAATGGATCGGAAACCACTATGTGAGCACGACTCGTTTGCAGAAAGAATTGGGCATCAACTGCTTTTCAGTTTTTGAAAGACAAGCCTTCAATCAGGCCTTTCACAAGCTAAAAGCCTACTATATTCGCAAGGGCTTCTTCGAAGCAGAGCTGGATTATCAAGTCGACCTCGATCCTGAGACAAATGAAGTGACTATTTTTATCCGTATTGAAGAGGGACGCTCAGGACGGATTCAAGAGATTTTCTTTGTCAACTTTACAGAGGAGGAAGAGAGTCATCTTCTTAAACAGATGATCACAAAAAAATATAACCTTTTCATAAGTTGGTATACCCAAGCAGGAACGTATAATGAAGAGGCCATGCAACAAGATAAATTGATCATCATTAATGAATTACAGAATTGGGGATATGCCGATGCGGAAGTCGATATCCAAATTTCAGAGTCTTGTACAACCAATCGCATCCTCGTGACCATCACGGCAAATAAAGGAGAGCTGTATACGTTTGGTCCCCTCTCCTTTGAGGGCAATCAAGTCTTAGACGATCAAACCATCGATTCTTTATTCACCATCCGACCGGGAGATCCCTTTTCGCTCGCCGCCATTCGGGAAACCATTGAAGCCATTACACAGGCTTATGGAGAACTGGGGTATATTGATGCTCTTGTCGATTTTGAACCGGAACTCATCGAAGGAGAACCCCGCTATAAAGTGCATTTTAAAATTGAAGAGGGGGATCAATTTAGAGTCGGACTCATTCGCATCTTTGGAAATATAATCACGCAAACCCCCGTCATTCTTCATGAAACCTTGCTCATTCCGGGAGAAATTTTTAATACCATTAAGTTAAAAGCGACAGAAATGCGTTTAGCAAATATTGGCTACTTTAAAAATGTCAATGTGTACATTGTCAAAGGAACGGAATCTTCTTTATTAGAGGGGAATTATCGCGATGTCTACATTGAAGTCGAAGAAACCGAGACAGGTCAATTCAGCGCTTTTTTGGGATATAGCAGTGTCGAAGAGTTATTTGGGGGATTCACGATTACAGAGCGCAATTTCAACTCCGGAGGACTTGGCCGGATGTGGCGCCGGGGACTTCACGTATTGAAGGGGGGAGGAGAGCATGTCCAGTTTAATGCGCAAATTGGACAAAAGAGTCGTTCTTATACCCTCTCGTGGACGAAACCTCATTTCTTGGACTCTAAGTGGACAATTGGATTTGATTTATCCAAATCCTCCACTCGTTATATTTCGAAAGAATATGACTTAGATACGCTCTCTTTAGCGTTGCGTACCCATTATGATATTAATCATTTCTTGCGTTGGGGATTGCAATATCGCTTAAAAGATGGATATGTGGATTTGCATCGCCATGCGAGCCGGATCTCCCATTTGCAAGAGGAGGCCCATATTCATGGATTGATTTCTGCGATTGGAACCTCTTTGAATTATGATTCGACCAACCATCCGATCCGACCGAGCCGGGGGTTTCGCTCTCGTCTCTTTGTCGAGTATGCGGGGCTGGGGGGAGATCATCAATTCCTGAATTTAGGTTACCTCAATAGCTATTATTTCCCGGTAGGAAGTCGTTTGGTCATTAAATACCGCGCCGATTTTCGCTTTATTCAACCGGTTGGAAAGAGCCGTTTTGAAACGCTTCCTTTGGATGAGAGAATTTTTTTAGGGGGAGACTTCATGGTACGGGGATTTCGTCCTTATCGTCTGGGTCCTCACTATCCTCATCATCCCAATGTTCCGAGGGGGGGCTTATCCCTGCAATTTTATTCGGTGGAGATGTCTCGCCGCATCATGCAAGATGTCTATGCCTTTGCTTTCTTAGATGCGGGTCATTTATCGGCGGGGACGTGGGAATTTGGACGGATGAGTGTGTCGATTGGATATGGGCTTCAATTTAAATTAATTGACAGCATTCCTCCCGTGACATTGGGAATGGGTTATCCCCTAAATGCGCGTCACCGCAGCGATGTGAAAAAGTTCTTTTTTTCCTTCGGCGGAAATTTTTAAAATGGGATGTAAATCTACTTAAAAGGAGAAATATATGAAAAAACAAGCCGATCGATTCCTGATTATGGGAGGGTTAGCGACTTTCATTCTAGGCGGCTCTCTTGCAGCTCAAGAGGCAAATCGTCCCCTCGAACCAGAGTCCCAGCCAAGCGATGCTGCTGCGATTAGAATTGGAATTGTCAACACGAAAAAATGTTTAGAAGAGTCTAAGTTAGGGCAGCAAGAACAGGTGAATTTTGAAAAAATGAAGAAGCAGATGGAATCGGTTTTACAAGAGAAAGAGCATGTTTTAGAAGAGATAGAGAACAAACTGAACGATGATGATTACATGGATACGATCTCTGAAGAAGTGGCGATTGAACTGAAGCGGAAGAGACGCTCGATTCGCAATGAAGGGATGCAATTGCAAAACCAATACCTTCAAACGCTCCAGCAAGCGAATGTGAAGATCGTGCAAAAGCTCACGGATGCAATTAGTAAAGCCTCTCTTCAAGTCGCCCAAGAGTCCTCTACGGGGCAACGCATCGATGTCATTTTCAGTGACGAGGCGTGTACTTACTTCTCTCCTAAGCTCGATGTTTCCAATCAAGTCATTCAAAAAATGAATGCCCTCTATGAGGCAGAGAAAAGAGAAAAACCTTAAACATTTTCATGTCTCGTAAAAAATGTTTCAACCTAGAGGAATTGGCCGCTTTAACGGATAGTCGTCTCATCGGCAATCCTCACCACACCATCTTTGATGTCGCTGATCTAGAGACAGCGACATCAGAAGATGCCTCTTTTTTTGCCAACGCGCGCTATGCGCGGGCCCTGCAAGAGTCTCAAGCAGGGGTGATTTTTATTTCCTCTGAGATTCCTCTTTTAGAGGGAAGAAATTATTTGATTGTGGAGCAGCCCTCCCGCGCCTTTCAGCAAGTGATTGAATTATTAAGGCCTGCGCGCAAATCTCTTTCCGGATTTCAGGGCATTCACTCTTCGGCGGTCATTCATGAAACGGCCCGTTTAGAGGAAGGGGTTACTGTCGCTCCCTGTGCCGTGATTGACGAAGGAGTGGTGATCGGGGCGGGGACTTTTATTGGCGCGGGCGCTTACATCGGTCCTGACGTGATTGTTGGACAATCTTGTGTGATTCATCCTCGCGTGGTGATTCGGGAGGGGTGCCGCCTTGGGAATCGGGTGATCATCCAGCCGGGAGCGGTGATTGGGTCTTGTGGGTTTGGTTATACAACAGATCGAGAGGGCAGGCACATCAAGCTTGATCAGGTAGGAGATGTCATCTTAGAAGAGAATGTGGAAATTGGGGCGAATACAACGGTGGATCGTGCCCGTTTTAAGAGCACACGTATCTCTGTGGGAAGTAAGATTGATAATCTCGTACAAATTGGCCATGGGGTATCGATCGGCCCCCATAATATGATTGTGGCGCAAACGGGCATTGCAGGCTCTAGCTCGACCGGCCACCATGTCGTCTTAGGAGGGCAAGTGGGAATGGGGGGACACTTGAATATTGGCCCTGGAGCAATGGTTGCGGCAAAGAGTGGGATTTCTAAGTCTCTTCCCGGAGGGAAGAAATATGGAGGAATGCCTGCCGGGCCGCTGGAAGTGCACAATCGCAACCAGATTTTTCTTCGCAATATAGAACGTTTCGTCTCCCTTCAAAAAGAGCTTGTAGAGCGTTTAGAAAAGATTGAGCGTTCTTTAGCGCGAGAAGAGGGATAAATTTACGCCATGTGCGACTTTTTTTCCGTTCGAGTCCGGGCCCGAGACCGGGCCCGCGCCCGAACCGAAACTCCGAGCTTCGGTAAAAAGTCTGTACAAGACTTTGATGGATCGTCTAAGTAATTCACGAATCAATTTTGAGTAGTTTAGCAAAGCTCGTAGTCTCGGTTCGGGCGCGGGCCCGGTCTCGGGCCCGGACTCGAACGGAAAAAAAAGTCGCACATGGCGTAATTTTTTAATTTGAAATAAATCTCTCTCCGAACTATTTTGCGGTTAGATTGTCGAAATAATGAGGAGAGAGATATGTCTAAGATTCTGAGCCCCGGTGCCTCTGCCCCCGACTTTACCCTTCCGACCACTTCTGCAGACCAAAAGATCTCTTTAAGCCAATTTCGTGGAAAGCCCGTTGTGCTGGCCTTTTATCCGGCGGATTGGAGTCCCGTCTGTGGAAATGAGATGGCTCTCTTTAATCAAGTGTTGCCTGAGTTTCAGAACTAT
This sequence comes from Parachlamydiales bacterium, assembly GCA_963801825.1. Taxonomy (GTDB): domain Bacteria; phylum Chlamydiota; class Chlamydiia; order Chlamydiales; family Parachlamydiaceae; genus CAWDGI01. The sequence continues at coordinate 161,914 of CAWDGI010000007.1, read as the reverse complement.
CAGGCTGAGCTCCTAGGCATCTCAGTCGACGGCTCTTGGTCCCATGCGGCTTTTTCTCAGCATAATCATCTCCATTTTCCCCTGCTGTCAGATTTTGAACCGAAAGGAAAAGTCGCAAAAACCTATGGCGCTTACCGGGAAAAAGAGGGAATCTGTGAGCGCGCCCTATTTGTGATTGATAAAAATGGAAAAATTGCGTGGAGTTATCTGTCTCCTATCAGCGAGAATCCGGGAGCAGACGGCGTGCTAGACGCTCTTGAAAAATTACAAAAATAAAAAAGAGGGTTTCTGCTATGGCAACGTTAAAAGTTCCCGTGAGTGCTAAGGACCATATTTGGGGGACTGAGAAAGCTTTTCTCACACTCGTTGAGTATGGCGATTACCAATGTCCCTATTGCGCCTTGGCCTACCCCCTTGTCAAACAGTTAAAGAACCATTTTGAAGAGCAAATGAGAGTTGTCTTCCGTCATTTTCCCATAACAGAGCTCCACCCTTATGCAGAGATGGCGGCAGAAGCGGCCGAATTTGCCGCCTCCCATGATCGATTTTGGGAGATGCATGATTTAATTTATGAAAACCAAAGCCATTTAAATGGAGCTTTTTTATTCCAATTAGCAAAAACGTTGGAATTACGTGTTATCGATCTAGAGAGAGCCTTAGAGAAAAGAATTTATCTCCCTAAAATTCGGGAGCAATTTTTGGGAGGGGTCCGCAGTGGCGTCAACGGAACCCCCACCTTTTTTATTAACGACCAGCGTTATAATGGGGCGCTGGATTATTTTTCTCTTCTTTCTGCTTGCGAGGCTCTATTAGTAAAATAGAGGGCCTTCGCCTTCCTCTGGAAAGGAGGAGAAGGGGGAGGGGGCGGCGGAAAGTTGATCGTAATTTCTTCCGATAAAGTTTGAGTGTCCCCCCATTCTTTGCACGCGATAATGCTCTGCAAACGTCCGGTAGGTCGGCAGAAAAGCATCCCGAGGGAAAATCCCTAATGAAATCCCTTTAATGGCTAGCTTAGAGGCTTTTAAGGAATTTTGATACTCTAGATACTCGAACGCTTGAATATAACTCTCCCGATCGATCTTCCCTTGGCCAGCCCTCTCGTCAAGCGCTTGATATTGAGATGTCACAGCCGCATTATGCAATTCAAATAGAATCGACCCAATACGCTCTCCCTCTGAGCTATTCCTCACATTGACGCAAATGACCCGTTGATCTAAATCCCAAAAGGCTCCAAATTGTTCAGAGAGAGGATGACGGTTCGCAACGATGCGAAAAGATCCTTCTTTTTGAACGCGGACAATCAGCGCTTTAATTTCAGGAATTTTTAAAAGCTTACGCCAACAAGACTGCAATTCTTTCGCACAAGAAACCGATTGAATCTGAATCGATCGATGGGCAGCTGTTATTTCTGTTTGATAAATCGCCACTCCCATTAAGCAAAAATAAATGATCTTCTTCCACATCTTAAACCTCCGGGTTGATCGAAAGAAGATAGTCTATCTCTTATGGGATTAGAGTGCAATTAAAAATGAGTTGTTTTTTAATTTAGTAAATATTAGAATAAATTTTCGTTTATAATTATTATTTTTAATTTTATAAAATTAATTTGAGGAGATTATGTTTTCTTTAGTTTTTTCATCGGAAATGAGAAGCCATGAGAGCTGGACCTCTTTATCAGGAGAGGATCGTCAAGAAATCACAGATAAGATCAATCATTATGTGTTCTGCTTGCTTTCAAGTCAGGAATGCGCGGCTTTAAGTGAGGTGAATCAAGCCTGTTATCAGGCGAATGTCCATTTTCAGTTGAAGCCATACCACTGGTTGAAAGAGAAAATAAGATTTCCATCCGTCATCTATTCTCTTCCCTCTACCATAGAGGAAGCTAAAGAATTGGGAAACCCGCAGAATGAAATAGATGCATTAGAATGCCGATTAGACGCAGCCAGAAAGGAAGTACCGAAAAAAATTTATATCACAGGTCCTGATGGAAACAGGTGTGTAGAACAGTTGGGTAAGATGTTGGGAAAAGGACAATACAAGCAAGCGATTGAGCTTTCACAAGGGCGAGCCTTGATTATTCCCCTCCTAGGGAATATTCCAGCGAGATCTTTTCTTAAACATTGTTGGCCTAGAATGGTGAAGGAAGAGGTGAAGATGTCGAACATCTTAACACAGGTGGGATTATTATCTCCTTGTTCGCAGGAAGTAAAGCTCTCGTTCTTTAAAAATTCAAAAGAGAAAACATTGCCCGCCTACGTTCATGAATCCTTCGAGCATTTAGCCCAGGCAAAGAACTGCTTTATCTTAAATATGTCGAGCATTAGCTCCTCTACCTGGAGGGAGGGCGATTACTTATTCTCTTCTAACGAAGCACGCTTCAATGAGAAAAATTGGGACTCTGTTCTCGATTCTTTTTTAACGGATGTCGCCAAAATTTGTCTCTATCAAATTCCTGTACGGCTGGGGTCTAATAATCTCGCTGTGATAAAAACAATGGAGAACCACTCTCCTTGTCCTTATGAAATACGCCATTTTGGTTTTGATTTTTGTTCTAAACCTGGATACGAGCTCCACTTCGAAGGGATAGAAATGAAACCCACTAAACTGCCTAGCAGAGAAGAATTAAATAAAGTTTTATCACACTTTTTGTTTATGTTTATGCAGGTTGAGTTAGAAGGGACGTGGCATAGGTGGAGAGACATGAGCGATCGATTAGTCAAAAGATATGAAGAGACGCTTTTTGAGAGAGCGAAGCAATTATTTAATGAGATTAGTCAGTCCCAATCTTAACTTAATGTGTTTGTCGGCGCTTCAGGAGCTCTCCCTAATTCTTGGCAAAAATCTAAATATTCCTCTACTGAGTCCTTAAACGATTGCTCTAATTCTTCTACTGAGGTGCCTTGAAAAGTAATGACATCTCTTAAACCAATGACTTCTCCATGAAAAATCTTAGCTTCTTCGTCGTCGTTCACATGACCTTTGTAGCCTTTGTACTTCATGGTCGACTCCCACTTCCCCTAAAAATCGCCCGAATGTCACTAAATGACCTCTAAGCGGCATGATGCTTATGGATTAATTTTCTGATTTGCTGTATTACCTCTGGGTGCGTAATCCAGGTTGCAACATCCATGGGCAAAGAGACACGCTTGGTCGATTCTTTCAAAATCCCTTTTGGCCGACCAGCTCCCTCTCTTTTGCCTCCATGTCCTTTTGTTTTCTTTTCCGTGAGTGGGTTGAGAGTGCCATTTAAACGATGTTTAATAAATTCTCTTAAATATTTAGGATAATTGCGAATAACCTCTTCTGGTGATTCTCCCCCATATTCAACAGGATAGCTAGGATGGCTGAAAATCCATTCGTTTACTTCCTCATCAAACCATGGTTTAATACGACCCACTTCTTGAAGTGCAATATTTAGGTGTTCTTTAATTTCTTTTGCGGAGGCCATGACCATCCTCTCTTTGTTTCTTTTTGCTGCTTTATTTCACATTCTTGAATAAAATACCAGAAAAATCAAGATAAATTCTTCATTTGAAGATTCTCTTAGTTTGCCTCTCAAACCCAGCAGCCTTATTCCCCTTCAACAAGCCTCTTTGAGCTTTGTTTTGCTGCTTCCCTTCCCTATCGACAAGAAATTGTAAATCATTTACAATAAAGTTAAAAATCTAGATTCCCATATGAGAAAAAAGATAGCAAAAGCATTTGAATACGATGGATTAGGGTTTCCAATTATGCTCTTGAACGTTCCTCTTGTTAATATTAGAGGGATTGAAGTCCCAGATATCAATTATAATATTCTTCAAAAAAATGTATTACTTGCACTCTGTCAAAAATTAACTCCTTTTTCAGGGAATGAGGTAAGATTTATTCGTCAGTTTTTTGAAATGAACTACACAGAATTTGCAAAAACTTTTGGGGTCACGCACGCAGGTGTGATTCATTGGGAGCAATCAAAAAATAATCGCGCCAAAATTAATCCATCAACAGAGCTTTATATCCGCTTATATATTCTTGATTACCTACGCGCTAATAATAAACTTTTTAGAGAAACTTTCAGGAATTTTGACTTTCTTAAATTCAAGAAACAAGCCCATTTATATGATTTAGAATATATTCAAATAGATTCGAATGCGCTTACAAAATCCTCTTAGAATCTACTCAGTTACAGCGAGTTAGAATTTAACTCGCTATAGCTAAAAAGATTTGCAAATTTTTCTCACTCTGACTCTGAAGCTGCAAAGCTCTTTTGCTTAAAATGAGTTGATATTTAAATCAAAAAATCTTACCTTAACTCTTACATTAACTAAAACAACCAAACAATTAAAAAATAATTTTTTATGAATATAAATACCAGATTTCAAGTCATCATTAGCGAGAATGGTTTTCAACTCCTGGAACAGCCCAAGACCCTTGCAAAGGATGGAGCCATTTCCACTCTTCAAAATATCGAAAAAGTTTTAGAAAAACGAATTCCCTATCTTGGAACGAACACAAACCCTCCTTTTTCCGCCCTTCATGATAATCAGATGAGGATTCGTCTTGGAAATATTGCTCATCTGATCATGGAAGCTTATCTTGAGAAAGTCAGTAAGTTGTTCTACGAGCCGGAAACGATCTCTCTTTCCTCCGCTCTTGTAAAACGACTCTGTCAACAGATTGATTTCAAAATAAAAGAGGCGAAGGAAGAGACCCTACAGGCAGCCCAAGACTTGGGGTACGATAACAATCATCCGAAAATATCAAAAGCCTATCAATACATTAAGAAATTTGAAAACGAATTTACAAAAGCAAATCAGCAGGGGTTTTCGACAACAACAGTTGAACAACCCAGATCCACAAGCTACAAGAGTTTATTGAAAATAGCCAATAGAAATCGAGAAAGTCTTCTTCATTTTGCCGCAGAATTCAATTTGGTCCGAGTGATTAGATTTACGTTTCGCAATTTGAATGGCCGAGCAGAAATCAACAGACCCTTTCTTAGAAAAACTCCCATACAAGTTGCAGAAAAGCAGCATCATGAAAAAGTGATTAAGCTTTTGTTGAAAAATCACGCAGATCCGGAAGGAGTCAAAATTGCCTCCTACCTCCCCTTCGATATTTGGCTTGTAATCTTCTCCCAGTGTTCAGAAAAAGAGCTTGGCATGCTTGGGAGAGTCTCTAAACAGTGGCGCACTCTTTCAAGCGACGATTCCCTTTGGGAAAAGTTTTACTTAAAGCGCTTTCCATCCCCGCTATTACCGGACAAAAAACCCCTTGGTTTTTGGAAAACGAAATTAAAGAATTTTTTTGAAAATTTGCGGTCCGGAAACTATGTAGAAACAGTTTTACCCTATCGAAAAGAAGACGATGAGGGAGGTTGGAATTTTTACAACATGGATGCCATGCTATTGGGTCGTCGTCTCTTTGTGCTGCTTGACGGCGTAAAAAACACCACCGGGCAAGTGCTTGATATATGGGAGAAACAGGAGGATCATTCATTTAAATTCAAAACAATGTTGAATCCTCCAAGAGGACGCAAATGGAAAATCACTGAAAATCTATACGTTAATGTCACCAATTCGGGAAATACTGTTCAATTAGAGGAGATCGATTCGCTATCCCCTACAAAAATTGCCAAATGGCAACTTCCTATCAAGATAGAGCATATTTCTCCTGGAAAAGAGAGAATCTATCTCCGTACGGCAGGAAATGATCTTTTTATTATAGGAGGAAAAGACGAAAAGGGAGAATTCCGAGACCCTTTGCAGCTTCCCTGTCGAGGAATCTTTCGAGCGGCCCTATCCAATTATCTTGTTTTACAAGATCCGAATCACTTATCTATTTACAAACGAGATGATTTTGACAACCATGTCTTGCAAACAATTTTGCATGAACCTTTCGATAGATGCCCGAAAATCCAATTTTATTCCCCAAAAGGAAGCCCCCTCCTTTTAGTCAAAGATTCAGCCCTTCCTCATCACAGCCGCTCTCTCTCTATTTGGGAATTAGATGCCTCATCCCATCAATGGCATGAGACATTCAACGAAACGGGAGTGACATTACTCAACACAGATGGAGAGACGTTCATTTTAGGCGAATATCCAATGAGAGTGAAAACACAACCCTCTTCCGTTATAGAGGAAGAGGGCGATCCCAATGACACGGAAACAGTCGTAGAGCGCACAATATCCATATGGAAAAGAACAGAGGATGGCTACAGTTATGTATGCAATCTCTCTCCCTCTTTAAGCTTATACTATTCTGGTTCCGAGGATCTTGATCCTTTGGATCCTGCGCTCGAAAAGCAGTGGAATGAGATGTATCATACATTCGCCATTATGCATGGGTTCGTCTGTGTGGCAACTAGATGTGGATATAAGCAATTCTTTTTTGATAGTTCGCATAGAACCCCTCAAAGTGTGAGAATTGTGAAGGAAGACTCTTTCCATATTGAAAATCCGTACTATGAAGATTGGACTAAAAAGAGAGGGTGGAATGAAGGGCCGTCAGCTGTTTATCAGTATCACATCGCGGGAATCTTTAAGAGAACAATCCCACGACTAAACCATGAGTTTTTTAAGTACATTGGCTTTACTCAAGAGGGATCCTTACTTTCCTTGGAAGAGAACCGAGGGATCGTGATCCGCACATTCACTTTCTCTAAAAATGAGATTCTTGAAGACATTGCCCAAGGATTCTTTAAATGTCCCTCTTTGACTTGGTTTCAACATGGGGAGGAGATCCTCCATCTCGCCCGTCTTTATCATCGCTTTTATCGAATAGAACAAGATATAAAAGAGAAGATATATGACCAATTGGCAAAAATTATTTTGTCATCCACTTCCCTCATTGACCGAGATAGAACGCATTTATTGGAGCCTCATTATGCTAACATGCGTACCCGTGCTGAGATTGCCTTCTTTAATGGACAGTATTACAATGGAGAAAAATATCATTATAGGAGAGAAACCGGATACTCAGCTAGCAAAGAGAGAATTGTCCAAGCGATTCGAAGCTATATCAATGGAAACTCAACAGATTGACCTTTTGCTTAAGCTTAAAAGAGGAATCACCCGCGCCATCAGCATGATCCCCTTCTTCATCCGATCCACCCCAAAATGCTCATTGGGAGCATGAACCTGATCGGTCGTCAGCCCTAAACCCAGCAGCACGGTCTCCCCTCCACAAGCCTCTTTGAGCTCTGCGACAATGGGGATGGAAGCGCCCGATAAAATAAATTGGCAAGGCTTTTGAAACACTTCCTCAAAGGCCTTAGCAAAGCTTTGCACTAAATGAGAGTGTGGCTGAATGCGCACCGCTTTTCCGTGCCCCGGATGAGTAGAAACAGAGACTTCGACCCCAAAAGGGGCATTCTGTTTGAAATAAGCCCTCAGACACTCTGCAATAGGCTCAGGGTCTTGATCGGGAACCAAACGGCAGGAAATCTTCGCTTGGGCGAAAGCGGGAATCACCGTCTTAAACCCTTCTCCCGTATACCCTCCGTGAATACCATTGATCTCTAACGTCGGGCGAATCCAGTTTCGCTCTAGCACAGAGTAATTTTTTTCTCCCCCCACAGGAGATGCTCCTGTTTGTTGCCGATACTCTTCAGCATCAAAATGCAACGAAAGATCAGCCAACTCTTCCGGCGAAACTTCCTTCACATGATCATAAAACCCGGGGATCGTGATCCTTCCTTCTGCATCGCGTAAATCAGCTAACAGTTTGACAAGGACATGAATGGGATTGGCCACGATCCCTCCATGAGAACCGGAATGCAAATCAACCGCCGATCCTCTCACTTGCACATCGGCTGTGACGATTCCACGCAACCCCAAGGTCAGGCTCGGAGTCTGCGAATCCGGTAAATTCAAATCGACCACGGCGAGATAATCTGCTTTCAGCGCTTCTTTTTTTTCCTGCAACAGACCCGATAAGCCCACACTCCCTATCTCTTCTTCCCCCTCGATGCATAACTTGATGTTCAAAGGGAGGGAGCCCAGCTGCTCTTTCAGGAGTTTTAAGGCTTGCAAAACATAAAAACATTGCCCCTTGTTATCTTGCGCCCCTCTTGCATAGACCTGCCCCTCTCTCAGCGTGGGCTCAAAGGGGGGAGAAAGCCATTTCTCCAACGGATCAGCGGGTTGAACATCATAATGATGATAAATGAGAAGGGTCGGTTTGTCCCCCTGCTCGCAAATCGGCCGCAAAAAGGAGGGGATGACCCGTCGTCGACCAAATGTCCACTTCAAATCCCATTTGCTTAAGCGTCTCGGCTAACCATTGGAGACAATCGAGGAGAGCCGGCTTGTATTGAGCCTCGGAACTAATGCTGGGAAAGCGAAGAAACGTAAAATACTCTTCCAACCATTGGGATTGATGAGCCTCTATCCATTCTTGAATGGTGCCTAAGGAGACTGTAGAATGATCCATTCCAAACCTCGTGCAAGTTTGCCCTCTAAGAGACAATCTGTAGAGGCGTTTTGCTTTCCTTTTCTAACTCTTGGTTCGCCTTTCTCAGCAACTCTTCCCCTGCAAAGACCACAGCCGCCCCCTTCTCCATTTCCGGAGCAATGATCTTTCTAGTGGCCTCGATCACCTCTTCGCGTGTTAGAGCCAGCAGTTTGTTCCGATAGGCTTGCCGAAGGGCAGGCGTCCGCCCTTCACGCCACCAACCATAGGCAATCTCTCCCCGGCTTCCGGGAGCCACCGGAGTATCTAAATCTTGAATCATTTCAAATAGAGCCTCTTCGATATCCCCCTCATCAAATTCTCCATCAGAAACCACTTTCACAGCCTCTTCAAAGGCATGAAAAGTGGAGACAATGTGAGGATCACGGTAAGAGTGAAAATAAAAATAACCCGAAAGGCGACTATTGGTCGCCCCTCCCCCATACGCTCCTCCTTGTTCGCGAATTTTTGGATGGAGGACGAGGTTATCAAAAAGAGCAGCGGCAATGTTGAGAGCGGGAGAATGCGAATGCGTATAAGCAACAGCTGGAAAGGCTCTTGCAATAAAGGCCACGGGAGATGCAATCACTCGTCCTTGAGGGAGAATAGGAACTAAAGGGAAGTCCCCTTGCCAAGGCTTGAACGACTTCGTGTGCAATTCCTTCAGACCATAAAAACCATGCGTCTTAAGATCGTCATAAAGGGCTCGATCGCAGCTGAGAACAAGATGAGGATGGTCCAACCCCATCACCTGTTGTTGAATTTGTTGCAACTTCTCCAGAATCAGAGGAGCTTGCTGATCAAGATTTTTGACCCATTCGCTGATTTTCCCATAATAGTTCAACCCATAAAGATCATCCATGATCTTACAAGGAACGTTTAAAGGACTGGCAGAGAGGTTAATGGCATATTTCATGGCATTGGCGGTCAAACGGCTCTCCAGTCCCGTAAAATGTTTGATCAAGATCTCTTTAAATCGTTTAAGATCGGTGAAATCGGCTGAAACTACCGTATCATGGAGAAGAGAAAAGAGCTTGCCCTTTTTCCGGTACATCGCCTTCCCTTTGAGATGAAAGGTGGGAGAAAAACGAGAAGGATGATGGGCACTCACATTGAGATTAATCGTCGCCCCAATTCCCCCTGTATGCGCTTGGATGTACTCCAAATTATCTTGGTAAGAACGTCCCCCACTCCCCATTTGAGGTAAAACGACAGTGAATAAGCGTAAATAGGGGAGATCTTCTTCAGAAAGGGCCGGTAAATCAAAAATGAGATCGGCATATAAGATATTATTCGTAAAAACGGAATGATGAAAAACCGTTAAAACGCCCACCTGTTCTTCTGTCAGAGAATAATCCTTTATCGATAGAGGAACATCTTTTAAAGTAATTTTGGGTAGAACCTCAACATTCTCCCGCTCTTGCTGCTCCTGAAATTTGGCCAGCTGTTTTGCCTGAAGAACAAGCGCTTCTTTTTGCCCCTCGCTCAAAGCAGCTTTTAGAGCTGCTAATCCCCTCTCCTCTTCCTCTCCCTCTCTTTTTCCGAGTTCGGGATCGGGGCGCATGATCACGCGAACATAATGCGTATTATCCAGGAAATATTTCTGAATGAGCGTATTGAAATAGCGAGGCTCTGTTAAAATACGCTCGTGTAAGCGCTCGACTAGAGAATGAATCATCAATCCTTCTGTGGGATCTGCTCCATGCTGTTTTAATAATCCCGCACGCATAAAGAGCGACAGGCCAAAGGGAGAATGGTTTCCGGAAATTTCGCTGCGATAGAGTTCAACTTGGTGAATGGCACTGTCAATCTTTGTAAGAGGAATCTCTGATTGAACGAGGGTTTGAAGGGTCTCTCTAATCACCTGCTCGAGTTGATTGGCATGTTCGCTCCGGCATCCCTTTAACACAATTCCCCAGGGCACTTCATTAATTTCCACATCGATAAACGATTGAGCTTGTTTGCATAATCCGGACCGGAGAAGAGCAAATTTCAAGGGGGAGGCGTCATTATCCATCAACAAGATATCGAGAATACTGAGCCCCAAGACCTCTTGTTGTTGCAGAAGATGGCATGTGAGCCAACCAAAGGCAATCATTGTCTTTTCTTGCCTCTCTTCCTCAGGGGCGATCGGGTAAAAGGCATCTCGATAAACGGGGGTTTTAAAACGAGGTTGGAAGGGAATTGGAGCAAGCGGAGGGACCTTTTTTGTCCGATTTAACGTATGGTTGGCAATAAAATCGAGGTGGGCTTCTAAAGGAAGATGGCCATAAAAGAAAAAAAGGCAGCGGCTGGGGTGGTAGAAGGTCTCATAAAAATGTTTCATCTCCTCGTAAGACAGCTGAGGAATGACGCGAGGATCTCCCCGGAATTATAGCCATATGTCACCTGAGGGAAGAGGGTCGCATTGAGGGCTTCAAAAAGACGTGTAGAAGGAGAAGAGAGCGCTCCTTTCATCTCGTTATAGACAATTCCTTTATATTCCAAGGGAGTCGAGGGATTAAAAGGATCTTGGAATTCAAGTCGATGCCCTTCTTGAAGAAAACTCATTTTATTGAGGAGAGGATGGAAAACGGCATCGAGGTAAACGTCTAGAAGGTGATAAAAATCTTTGGGAATTTGAGACGCAGCAGGATAGCAGGTAAAATCGTCTCCCGTGAGGGCATTCATAAAGGTATTCAGACTCCGTCTCGCCATGGAGAAGAAGGGATCTTTGATGGGAAACTTTTCCGATCCACACAAGACCGTATGCTCCAAGATATGCGCCACCCCATTCGAGGTTTTAGGGAGCGTTTTAAAGGAGAGACAAAAGAGATTCTCCAGATCTTCATTCGCCAGATGCAGGACTTGCGCCCCGCTAGGCTCATGGATCAGCTCATATAAGCGGCATTGGAGCTCGTGAATATAGACATCGTTAATAAGGCGAAAAGAGTGGTAGGTTTGACCGACAGGGCAAGGAGGAGAGGATCTGGTAGACATAATTTGAGGCCTTCATGATTCAATCAACATCAGATTAGCAAAAATAAATCAGAAAGGCAATGCCTCGTTCTCCTCTCCCCTGTGATTCTACTCTCCCCTTATAGAGGAGAAGGGGGAGTGCGACCTCCTAATAAGCCAAATAGTAACGAAATAATGAATAGAACAATAAAGATAATGAATAAAATTTTTGCAATGCTGGTGGCTGCCACAGAAATTCCCCCAAAACCAAAAACGGCAGCAATAATGGCAATAATGAAGAAAATGAGAGCCCAATATAACATAAATCCCTCCTGATTCTGTGTAATCTACCTATTATAAAATGGACAAAAAAAGTCAAAGGAATCTATTCTTAGAGGGTAAATCAAGGAGAAAATATTGAAAAAGATTGCTCTACTCCCCAATATTATCACAGCGTTTGGCCTCTCTTGCGGGTTATTTGTCATTTTTAAAATGAATATGATTGGCGTTGGAGAAGTGAATTCTCAAATGCTACAGGCCATGACAGGCATTTTATTACTCGCGGCTTTCGCTGATCTATTAGATGGGGCGATTGCGCGCGCCATGAAAGCAGAGAGTGAATTTGGAGGTGTCTTTGATACATTGGCCGACGCCATCTCTTTTGGCGTCGCTCCTTCCGTGGTGATTTTAAAAAGTCTTTCCATTCTTCCGGGAACCCCTTTCTCTTTTCTAATCATGACAGGAGCCATGATCTTCTCTATTTGCGGGGTGCTACGGCTCGTTCGTTTCAATGTCCATGCGTCAAAAGCCAAAGAGAATGTGGACTTGGCTTTAGCTCAAAAGAAACATTTTACCGGTCTCCCGATTCCTGCTGGTGCAGCAGCAGCGATTTCTCTTAACCTCTTTTTATTTTCTCCTTCCTTTCGCTCCACCTTTTCCCCTTCTTTAGAGGGGGAGACGTGGATCTTATCTCTCGCCTTAATCTTGCTCGGCTATTGCATGATTAGTCGCTGGAAATTCCCTAGCGTGAAGACATTAGAGATTAGAGTCGCCTCTTTCCGCATGGTTTTTGCGACCGTCCTTGTTGCCGTCCTCATTCTCTACGGCATTCTTCATTACTTTGCCTTTGTCTGTATGGTGTTATCCTGGGGGTATGTCTTGGTGGCGTGGACCTTTGCCATTATCCGGTTAGTAGCCGGTCGAAAGTCAAAAACTCTGGAGGAATTCGAACCGGAACCGGAAGAAGAGCTCGAAGATTAACTATTCATCACTCTTTTGCTTTCTGTTGAAAAGCGAGCACTGAGGACAGCGATTCAGTTCTTGAGTGCTCTCTACGAGATAAGCAAAATGGCAATATTCACAAATCTGGAGCTCTTTTTCCGTCTGGAAAAAGAGCTGGCGCCTTTTCCTATAATGAGAATAAAGCCAAAGACTTAAGATAACAGCCAAGGTCAGACTCAAATACAGCATAAAAAAACTATTAAACGTGAGCTCAATCATCTTTTTTTTCTCCTAAACTACTTATAATCAATCATTTGAAAATTAAAAGAGAAAATCTTTTAAAATAAATTAGGATCTCTATAAGACAGTGACTTAGAGAGTTAGGCAATGGACAGGGGCTGGAGGAGAAGGAGAGAAGATGAAAAGGCAAATTGTTCATATTTCTGTACACCAAACAAGTAAAGTCATTTCTGCCATGCATACGGCCATGATCACTGTCCTCTTTATTTTACCAAGTGTCTTAGGTTATCTTTTTAATGGGCAAATCCTGACCGCTTTAAGTTTCATCATTTTATTGCCTCTTTTCTTATGGTTATTAATGTATATTGGCTATGTCATTGCCTGTTGGTTTTATAATTTAGTGGTTCCTTGGACAGGAGGAATTGAACTGGAAGTGGCCCATCCTGTCGTCGAGCCTGAATTAGAGCCGGAAGCGATTCCCAATGACTTTTCTCCTAAAGAGTAATTCAACAATTAGGAGTGGAGAAGCCTCATTGGCTTAATAGGGCACGATTTCTTCTCCCTTTCATTAATTAAATGATCATTCATTTATAGGATCAATAAAAATTTTTGGAATTTCTAATGTTTCTCCATTAGTAAATTCTATTAAATATAGCTCCGAACCAATTTTTTGATGGAATTGATCAGCAATTTCGGAATCTTTTATAATTCTTATTCCACAAATACTGCCAAGAGAAGAGGGCTTATAACGTATAGGTGCATTTTTTTTAATCTTGACTGTATCGCCATAATTAAAATATGGATCTAGTATTTTATTAGCATCCATGGGGTTCCATCACTGTTAGTAACTTCTGGTACGTGAATATGAGGTTGTAATGCTCTTGGACCTTGATGTGTTTGACGACTATGTGGAGCATCCTTTCTTAAACCTGTTGGATTTCCTTGAGAATCTCTCAGAGAGGAACGTTAAAACTTTTTTGTTAAAAATTAGAATTTATCACATCTACACTGAAAACTCCAGCTAACTGGTTTATTAATTTTTCATTCTCTGAATATAACTCAAAAAATGAAGTATCAAATGCTCTAATCTCTAGCAATATCCCATCCAATTCTATTGGTCGAAACTGCTCATCTTCAGTTCCTACTTCGTTATTGCTAATATTCTGATTAGAGAATTGGATATCAACGGCGAGAAATACGCCTCTCAAAAATTGAGTAATTTTTTTACAGATTTCTATAAAGAAATCATCATCTCCTACTTCTTCTGGAAAGAAAGAATTTAAAATTAAATCATTTGGAATTATATTAAAAGCATCAACATCTGCGGCATACCAAATATGTGATGGCAAAATCTGCTTCAATGATTGAATAATAGTAATCAACTGAGACCCTAAACAAATGACCTCAGCAGGATAAAAATTTTCTTTTTTAAGAAGAATTTTAAATTTTGGTTGAAACATTGGTTTAACCTTTCTCAACAACTGCCGAGTCATCAATATCCCCAGTCTTGTAATGGTATAGCATCATGTCTCTTTGATGTTGCCTCTAAAATCTTGGATGGCAAAGAAGGGCTCTCCTTGCAGCTCGATGGCAAAGGTACGCTCTTTGGTGGGATGAATCAAGCGAAACTGCTGCAAATGTCCTTCTGAAAAACTACCAATTTCTTCGTCATACTGATGTTGAGTTTTTTACACTCAATCTGGATAATCTAGTTTTTCTAACATATCTATTTTAAGACTCTCTATTTCATATTTTTTTTTAATGATGTCCGCAACTATCGGATAAGGAGTATAAACATAAATATAACCATCATCTACAGCTCTAATAGTAGTGTCTGTTTGAGCAATAACATATGGATAAAGCTCTTTTGTGTTGTTATTCCAGTGTTTAGGATATTCTTTAAATAAAAAAAAATCCCCCCAATCAAATTGTTTAACTTCAGGCAGCATATTCATTAATTCATTAATAGTTATAACATTATTTTCTTTCTCTATTAATGGTAGAATTCCAGCGCCATATATATAATCAAGAATGACAAACTCATATTTGACCACTTTCAATAGGAGTTTGATAAGAGTCAGAATACTTTCTCCCGGGAGGTTTTTAGGATCTACTATGGTTATAAGAATCCATTCAGGATTTAAATGGAAATTGCTAACGATCATTTTTCTCCTAAAATTATCTTGGAATAGTTTGTGGAGGACTTTTTGCACTGTTTGGGCCTGTTTCGGGATGAAAATGAGGGTTAGGATGATCATATCTCCCATGATCTGTTGCATCTGTGCGGCCCTGAAATTTACCCTTTCCATCAAAGGTGGCTCCTTGCATATATGACCCATTTCTTCCTTCTTGGATTCCTAGAGTTGTATGAGGATCTCCTTCTGCAACTGGATCAGGAAGGTAATCTCCTGTCTTAGGATCTCGAGGAGGACCTCCTTTTATCTCGTTATCTTTTCCTCTTCTTCTCCCTCTTTTTTCTTGTTCAATAAGAGCATTATTTTCCTCACCCTCTGCCCGTATCTGATTTGAGCGCGCATCTATGTAGGTTACTAATCGATTTACACTATAGGCAATTAGTACTGTTGTAGCCACGGTTGCGAACGCGGGAAAAATAAGTGGTCCTAATGTCGTCCCAATGGTGCAGTAGAAAATAGGAAGCGCAATGGCAAACTGCCCATCAAGATCTTTATAATAGAAAGGGTTATTATAGGTATAGAGGTAAAGATTCAGTCCTTCCTGAAATCCCAATGGATCAGCCGTCATCCAACGTCTTAGAGAAGGATGGTAGAGGCGATGCGTGAAGAGCGATAACCCCTCTACTTCCCGTCGGTTGGCAAAGCGCCAGGGATTGAAGAGGGAGTGAGCGACATGACTTCCCGCTCTTTTCGCCCCAAAAGCCGAGTAGCGCGTCCATTCTGCAAGGCTGCCGTCTTTTTTTTGCAAGGCAGAGATGTTGCCTCTAAAGTCTTGGATGGCAAAGAAGGGCTCTCCTTGCAGTTCGATGGCAAAGGTGCGCTCTTTGGTGGGATGAATCAAGCGAAACTGCTGCAAACGCCCTTCTGAGAAACTGCCAATTTCTTGGTCATACTGATAAAGGAGCTGCTGGGTGCCGGAAGGTCCCTTGATTTGCAGGCAGCGGTTGGAGGAGTCGTAAACATAGGAGGTTTCTCGACCTTCCCTGTTGGAATAGATGAGTCGATTGAGGGCATCATAAGCGTAATGGGAGGGAGGGTGTGATTGGCTTATCAAGTTGCCGTTGGAGTCGTATGAGTAGTTTCCTTGGGAGGTCAGAGTGTGGTTGAGTCCATTGACGGCTTCTTCTTGCCCGTTTCTATAGAGGCAGTTGCCCAAAGAGTCGTAGAGGTAAGTGTCTTCAAAGTCTTTGGTTAAATGATCAAAGACGTCGTAAGCGAACTCTCCGATTGCTTCTCCGGAGGGGTCTTTTTGCCAGCTTCTGAGTAAGTTTCCTTTGGCATCAAAGCCTTCTTGCTTTTCTTGCCATTTTTCGGCGTCAATGTGCACGGCTCTTCCGAGGGCATCATAAGTCGTTCGTACTTTTCCGGCAGGCGTGATCTCTTCTCTTGCATTGCCAAAGGAGTCGTAAGAGTCAAGGCGGCATTCAAATAGCACTTCCCCTTGGTTTGTTTAGGCGCTTGGCTTGGCGCAAATGGAAGGCATCGTAAGAGTATTGGATGGAAGAGCCATCCGACAAAGTCAGGTGTGTGAGGCGCTCTAGTGCGTCATAAGAGTATTTGATGATGAGGTTGGGGGAGAGCTCTTCTTCGATGAGATTTCCCAGGCAGTTATAGCTTCTTCTTTGGACGATTCCGGAGACGCGATCGACAATTGCCGTTGGGCGATCAAAAGCGGCATAATGATACTGGTACCAGATGGTTCCATCGGAGGAGCGCTTTTCAATGAGCCTGGAGAGGCAATCATAAGTATAATAAATAGAAACTCCGTCAGGCTTTTTCTTTTCGATTAAGTGGCCACGGTTGTCATAGGCAAAGTGGGTCGCTCTTCCTTCTGGTTGCTCTATCTCGGTTAGGAGCTCGCCTTTGGAATTGTAGCGTCTTTCAATGAAATACTCTCTTAAGGGTTGTCCTTCTTTCATGACGAGGGCATGCTCTTTGATCAAATTGCCTACATTGTCATGATAAAAGTGATTAGAGGAAAAGGTCGTCTCTCCAATTCTTAAGTCTCTTCGTACCAAGCGATGCCAAGGGTCTTCCACTTCATGCAGCATGCGTCCTAAAGGATCTTTCGTTAAGCGCCGCATGACTCTTTGGCCTAGACCATTCACGTGGCGGCGATCATATTCCCACTGCGTGGTATTCCTAAGAGGGTCGATCTCTTGATGGAGCGTCCCATCGCTGTTGTAATGGAAATGATGGTGGGCTGTTTCTTGATCGTTTTGCCGGATGGCGATCGTCGATACATTCCCCTGGATGTCGTAGGAGTAGCGCTCTTCTCCAAAGAGATGGCCGTGCACATCCCACCAGGTTTTAGATGTGAGGCGGCTTAAGCCATCGTAAGAGAGACGCTCTAGCTGCCCTTCGACGTCGTTGAGCTTATAAAAGGTTTCGATTAGGCGATCTAACCCATCGTAAGAGTAACAAGTGATTTTGGTGCCGCCGGCGACCACTTCCCATGTTTTTCTGCCTGCTCCATCGTAAGTATAGCGGGTCTCAACGCCGTTTCTGTCTTTTCTCTCCATCAAGAGGGGGCCCTTATAGCTGCGTTTTTCATTTGCAACTAGATTGCCTGAAGGGTCAAACCACTCGATTAAAGTGAGCTGCCCTCTTGGGTTATAGGCATAACGAAGTGAAGTTCCGTCAGCGAGTCTTTTTTGTTTCGGCTTTCCGTTTGGATAGTAAGTGAAGGATAGAGTCGACCCATCCGGATGAGTGAGGCAAGTGGGGCTGCCGTAGAGATTATAGCGGAAAAGAGTGACCTGCCCCTCTTCGTCCGTTCTTTTCGTCATCTGGTTTAAGAGGTTGTACTCTTTGCCAACGCTTGGACGACTATTCCAGTCTTTAAGAGGGGGCTTGAGGCAAGTTGTCTCTCTTCCCAGGGGATCGTAAAGGTAAGCCGTTTCACTACCATAAGGGTCAATGACTGCCGTCAGCTCGTTTAAAGCATTGTAAATATACGTGGTTGTCAAACACTCGCCGTTTGCATGCTTTTCCTCTTGTTTTGTGCAGCGATTCGCCAGGTCATAGGTGTGGCAGGTCACGAGACCTGATCCCACGACTTCTTCTTGGGTTGTATTTCCATTGCCATCATAAGCGAAGCGCTTGACTCTTCCCGCTTCATCACTTTCTTCGACGACTCTTCTTTGCGAGTCGTATTGCTTGGTCGTTTCGTAGCAAAAGGCGTCTTTGTTGTAGCAGCGGCTTTTCGTTTCATTGCCTCTTTCATCATAAGAGTATTCGATTCGCTTTAAGAATTGCCAGCCTTGCCAAGAGTGAAAGTAGTGCTTTTCTTCTTGCGGCCTTCCAAAGGAAGGTCCTTTTGTCTGCACGGGTTCAATGACTTTTAAGCAGCGATAGGTGATGCCTGAGAGATCTCCTTCTTCTTCTCTTTGCCCATCATCTTCGATTGCTGTTTTGAGCTCTCCAAAGTCTCCATAGGTATAAAAGAAGCGCTCTTGGACAGAACCGTCGTAAATGTGCAAGACTTTCGTGCAGAGGTTTGTTTTGGGTAAATAATCATAGCGAATGGTCCACCCACCGGGCATTCTTTTTTCCTTGATCAAATGCCGCTCATCGCTCGTGTAGCTGTATTCAATATAAGTCGAATCGGTCGCGTTCTTGTTTGTAAAGCTCTCTTCTCTCTCTCCGGTCAAGTTCCCATAGGTTGTCTCTCTTGTGATATTGCCGTGTCCGTCATAGCGATAGGTTTTCAAGTAGACGAGATTGTTTCCTTTTCCCATCGACTTCGCGCGCAGCCACCCTTCTTGTCCCTCTCGTTTGCTCCATTCAAATCGCTTCTGGAAGAGGAGCTGTCCATGGCTGTCTAAATGATCCAAGCAAACAAGGCGGGAGTGATCATCAAAATGGTAGAAAGCGCCATTATGCAAAGCATCCATGACGAGTGTCTGAGACGAGTTATACAAAAACTTATGGGTGCAAATGCGCTCTCCTTCTTTCCCCACCGGTTGGAAGAGCTGATGGACTTTGCCTTCTCTATCATACTCAATTTCTAGGAAACGGCCTTCCGGGCGATCGATGCGTCTGACCTTATGCAAGTCAAAGGGAATGGTGTGAAAGCTCGTTTCGCCCCGGTCGCTTGAGTGGACTTTTTTGAGGATCTTGCGCTCCATTTTGTGCGCTCCCTCGCCATGAGGGTTGCCAACAGCGAGCTCCTCCAATTTATACTCGACTTTTGCGCCGCAATCATTTTTCGCCAAGCGGTGATGCGGGGCTATACTCAAAGTGCAGAGAATTGATCTCATCGTCCTTTTCTCGTCCCACCGTTCTTACTTTCACTAAGCGGAGAAGGCCATGGATGAGTTCATAAGAGAAAAGAAGGCGGTTGCCATTGGGCTTTCGCTCTTCTGTCAAAAGAAAAGCATTCCTTGTCGGGATGTTTAATTTCTTCCTTCTTTCCTTATCGATGGCCATCCCGATGCCATAAATCCGAACACCTCCGTTCCCTGTTCGAACGGCCCATTCATGGCCGGGAAACTTATTTGTGGTGTAAAAGACAGCCGTCCAATTGATAAAGTTAGACTGCCCGCTTAAAGCGGCTCGGCTTAAATTCGTGTATCCCTTCTTTAATAGGCGAGGATCGATATGATAATGCGCTTTGTCCTTTTCTTGGTTGCGATAGGGAAGCAAGACCCCTTCTCTTTCGCTGATCAGCGCATAAGAATGGCGAGACCCTTTTTCCAGATCAGAGGCCCAAAGGGGGAACTGCGTCCCATACCCCAATCCCGGCATCGACTCTGTTTCGTTATGGCTATCATAGAAGCGAAATAGAGGCAGAGGATCGATCGATGGATCAACCAAATCCTTCTCCATTTGGAAGAAATGGCCGGAGACGGCATTCACGCAGCCGGCTACTGTCAAAAGAGGCTCGCACTCTGCAGACAAAGAGAAGTCGAGATCACTGATATCATGATCGGTGCCCGCAGGCTCGAGATGTTTCTTTGCTTCCTGCTTATGTTTGTGGGGAGCTTTATTAGGAGGACGAGGGGCTGCCCTTCGATGAGGACGGCGGTGGTGATGTCCTCCTTTAAAGGCAAGATCGGGAACAAAAGAAAACTTCTCCTTTGATACCTCTTTAGACGAACACGGCAAGGAGACTTCTTCTGCAACTAAAGGAAATAAGGAGGAAGAGAGCATAAAGAAAAAAGCAAGAAGACGAAGAGAAGCAAACATACAGGCCTCCTTTTTTGCGTTTGACAGCAACCTCTCAAGAGGATAGGAGACTGATCTTAGATGAATAGAATTAATTTGAAAATAAAATTTTTTGCTATGCTATTCATCCGGACTTTAGCCATTTCCTAATCGCTGAGAGCAAAAATGAAACTACAACTGTTCCAATTTAGAGATCCATTCCAAAGGAATGCCTGCTTGTTTACGCCCCTCTTCGTGGACGCAAAACCCTTTCGCCCGTTTGGGAGTGAGTAAAGTAGTCTCCAGAGTCTTTTCCCATCTCTCCCATTCCGTTTCTTGATCGATCTTAAAACGTTTTAACCACTGCCAACCAAAGCGGACATGGCCAATTTCCTCTCTCAAAATCGTTTCCATCAATCGGGCCGCTTCTTGATCCCCTGCATGGGCAAATGATCGTCCATATAACGGAGCAAAATCCAAATTCGCCATCTCAAACGTTAAACTCATCATGCTGATATAATGAAGGGGAGATTGAATGTAAGGCGTATGCTTCCAAAAATGACGGTAAAGGGGAAGATCACCAAATTGAACCCCGAGTCGTTCCATCTCCTGCATATAAAGACAAACATGCTTCTGCTCTTCCCGTAACGTGTGGGCCACTCCCTTCCTGAAGGAAGGGGGTGCCTCCGGAAAGGCCAATAGAGTGTAGGCCATGATTTCAACCGCAAGAAGCTCATGCCCGGCAAAGCGATGGAGGCAGACAGCTCTTTTATCAGGATCATGATGCTCCTGAAAAGAAGGGAGCTTATCCTCTTTTCTTTTCCGACAAAAGTGCATCCCGGCGGGACGGGCAGGCTCTTTCCAAATGAGAGCGACGCCAGGGGCATGGTCGCTCCATGCCCCCGGATCGGCTAACTTCCCTGCCAGAGTCTCCGCAGAGAGAATTTGAATCGCCCACTCCCGTAGTTCCATGAGGAGTTGAATTTACTCGACAGAAAGGACAAAATAAGCAGGAAAAGCAAAATGGTTATTGGGACGAGGGCTCACTAAAAGGGAGACCTCTCGTCCCACAGACTCTTGTAAATTCACAGAGGTGCTATAGAGAAAAGCAATCGGAAGTTTACTCGTTGGATTGAGAAGGAGAAAATCACCCGGTTTGTTTTTAACAGCACGTTGATAAGGATCCACCACTCCTTGAAGAATGAATGCCTCTTTTTTCTGCTCCTCATAAAAATCTTTCGGAGTGGAAAGAGAAGGATGCTGCCTCGACCAATTCTCCAATAAACGCTCCTCTACAGGGATCCATGCCACCATACTCACAGGAAAAGAAGCCTGTTGAGACGAAGAGGCAGAGGCAGATGAAGAGGGAGAAAGGACGGCCGAGAGTAAAGCCGTTGACCCCTCTTGCAGACCTTTCTTAATTTTTTCCTCTAAGCGCGCAATTTTAGATTTATGGACGTCAAGTTCTTCCGCTAATTTTTTATTTGCTTCTTCTGTCAAAGAAGAAGCCTGTGAGAGCGATTCTAGATAAGCGACTTTCTTTGTGATATAACTTGTTTGGAGAGCCGCAAGAGCCTCCTTGGCCTGCTTGATCGCGTCGGGAAATTCCGGATAATGGGAAATGATTTGCTGATAGTTTGCTTGAATGAGACTCTAAGTGAATGTCGTTGAAGGGTTTTTCCATTTCTATTTTTGCAAGCTCCTGCGTCGTCTTCAACAGGAAATCTTTTTGTTCTCCCTTCTTCTTCCAACGGGCAAGCCATCCCGCATCGCCAACTTTCTCGATATAGTCCTTGGCAATGTAAAAACGGACAGAATCGGGAACTTTGATTTCCAGCCATTTATTATGGGCGGGAGGAATGGTCCCTCCTTCGATAGGGTCACCTGAGTTGAGTTGGGCAACGACAGGGGCATCCAAATCAGGCTTCAAACGGACGTTCACCCGTGTTCCTTCGATCACTTGATCTAGTACGAAAGTCCGAAAGACATAAGCCTTCATATCGGAGGGAGGCTCGATGGCATAAAAATCATCTGTCTCGCCTCGGACAAGAACAAAATCACTTTTGTTTAATTCACACAAGACGCTTCCTTCATAAGAAGGCTGCAAGCGGAGACGCACCTTACTTTTAACCACTTTTCCTGTAAAGGGCTCAAACGGTTTGACGAGAGGCGTGGCCGAACTCTTTTTAGGAGCTTCTTTAGGGGCTTCTGAAGGAAGGGGGGGAGAAGCACTTTCTTCCGATTGCAACGGAAGAATGAAACAAAAAAAAGGGAAAGAGTACTTTAAGAAAGAAGGGGGAATGCGAATCATAAATCATCCTCCAAGATTAGGTTGGATTCAAAACGACGATTTTATGATTTTTACTCTTTTTAAAGCAAAGTGTTCTTTTCTTTAGTTTCTCAAGGGGTCCATTAACTGCTTAACCAATTGAATATTTCCTTTTAAGGTCTGCGCATTCCAACTCATATCAAACACTTGCTTAGCATACATGACAAACATGAAAATGGTATAAGCGGCACAAGCGAGCAATCCTAATTTGAAAAGAACCGAATAACTCGTAAATACGGTTAGAAGAGTGATCGTACTAATCACAAGCAATCGAATACGATGAGCCATCATCGATCTTGCTAAATTAAATCCTCCCATCGCACACTCTTGTGCTTGGCCAGGCAGTTTCTTTCCTTTATCCAACAGACCCACAATGATCCCCATCACAGCATAAAGAGTGCTTTGCTTATCCTCCCTGGAAACATTTTGTAGTTTCGTCTGACAGACATTTATGTTAATAATAAGGGGGCTAGGATCTTGGTCCAGCCCCGCTTTTTTCATCCCTTCACTCTTATAACCAAATAAAATAAAAGCGATAATAGAGAGGGCTTTCTTAATAGAGGAGAGCATAAATTTGGAATGAAAAGGGGCTTCAAACCCTTGTCTCTTATAGCGAGGCGTTACCGGAGAAAGCTGGAGTCCATTGAGACCGACGGTCGACTTTAACTCATCGGCTGAAATCACCAAATCTCGATTGAAGACAGCTGCCTGCCGATCAATTGTCTCAAATATCCCCCTTAACTGCTCTAAAATCTCCGTACAACAGGTATAAATCGAATGCGAACGAGCCGAGCTCGGACCCAAAGGAGAAACCCCTCCTCCCCCTAGCTGCACAGAAGTTGATGTAGATAACGGATCCATAATCTTTTTTTCCTACAATTTATCCTACACAATAAACCCAACTTATATAATACGAATATTAAGAAAGAATAAATAATACAAAAAGAAAGCTAATTCATCAATAAAATTGAGGGATTCTCTAAATTTTTTTTCACAGTCTGGAGAAAAAGGGCCGCCACCGCCCCATCAACCACCCGATGATCAACAGAAAGAGTCAGGTGCAGTGTTTTTCCCGGCACAACTCTCCCCTGTCGAACGACAGGCACCTCTTGAATCCCCCCCACTGCAAGAATAGCTGCTTGAGGAGGATTTAGAATCGCCTGGAATTCAGTCACTCCATACATCCCCAAATTAGAGAGGGTAAACGACCCTCCTTTGTATTCTTCGGGTTCTAAGCGTCCTTCCCGCGCCCGTTGAATCAACCGGCGCATCTCTGCGGCCAATTCTCCTAAATTTTTGTAATCGGCATGCCGAATCAAGGGAGTCATTAGCCCTCCCTCTACACTCACCGCCACTGCAATATCAATCGTTTTAAATTGAATGAGCGTTTGATTCACGGCATGAAACCCACGATTCATCTCCGGATGCCCGCGCAAAGCAAAGGCACAGGCTTTAATGATAAAGTCATTCACCGAAAATTTCATTTCATAATTTTTGAGCTGCTCCCGAAGCGCAACTAAAGGCTCCGCATCCACCTCCATCGTCACATAAAAATGAGGAATAAACGCCTTTGCCTCTTGCAGACGCTGAGCAATGACTTTACGCATGGGGGAGAGGGGAATTTCTTCATAAGTGCCCGGAGGAAGAGAGGGCACTTCCCGAGGGAAGAAAGAAATAGGAGAGGCGGGCTGCGCTTTATCTAAATCACGACTCATAATGCGCTGATGAGGGCCCGATCCTTTGATCGTAGAAAGATCCAACCCTTTTTCTTTCGCCAATTTCTTGGCTAAAGGGGAAGCCAAAAGACGCTTTCCCCCTTCCTTGGATGGGAATTCAAAGGAATAATTTTCCAGAGGGACCTCCGGAGCAAAGCGAGGGGGAGCCATAAACGCTCCTCTTGGAGGGGGCATGAGCGCCTCTTCTCCCTTTTTCTCTTCAGGGGTTGGGGCTTGGGAAGCTTGGGGTTCTTCCCTCTTTTTCTCCTTTTCAAGAGAAAGAGGGGCGCTTCCTTGCGGCTGATAGCCTGCGATCGACTCTTCTTTTTCCTCTGTTAAAATGGCAAGAGGCTGGTTAATCGCTGCTTCTTCTCCCTCTTGCACAAGAATCTTTCGCAGCCACCCTTCATCTAGGGCGAGATGTTCCACTGTTGCCTTATCCGTTGCCACCTCAAAAAGAAGATCTCCCGGCTGCACGTGATCTCCCTCTTTCTTATGCCATTTGACAAGGACCCCCGTGTCCATGGTGGGAGAAAGCTTTGGCATGGTTAAAGTCAATGGCATAAGAGGAGGTCTCCTTAGAGAGTGTTTACAAGGGCTCGAATGATCCGTTCCACATTCGGCAACGTCTCTTTTTCCAACATTTTTGAATAAGGCATTGGCGTCTCCATCTGACAAACACGCTGGAGAGGGGCATCTAAATCATCAAAACAATGCTCCATGATTTGAAAGCCGAGCTCTGCCGCAATGCCGGCAAAGAGATGCCCTTCTTCGACAAGAACGGCGCGATTTGTTTTGCGAACGGAGGCTGCCACGGTTGTGATATCGAGCGGCTTAATGGTCCGTAGATCAATGAGCTCGACCCGGACTCCCCTTTTTGCCATCTCTTTGGCGGCTTCTTTGCAAACATTCACCATGCGGCTATGGGAAATGAGGGTGACATCTTTCCCCTCTTGAACAATGCGTGCCTTTCCAATGGGGACGAGATATTCCTCTAAAGGGATTTCCATCTTATCGCCATAGGAAAGCTCAGACTCTAGAAAAAGGACGGGATTGTTGTTACGAATCGCCGACTTTAAAAGCCCCTTTGCATCATAAGGATTACTAGGAGCTAAAATGATCCAGCCGGGAAGATTCCCATAAATGGCTTCGACACAGTGAGAATGTTGGCTGGAGACTTGCGCCGCCGCCCCATTCGGCCCTCTAAAGACAATGGGGACGGAAAAGCGGTTTCCCGACATGTAATACATCTTAATGGCATTAGAGATCAGCTGATCGGCCGCAACAAAAGAAAAATTAAAGCTCATGAATTCAACGATGGGACGAAGACCTGTCATGGCTGCCCCAACGCAAAGCCCTGTAAAACCAAGCTCTGAAATGGGGGTATCGATGAGGCGCTTGGGACCCCATTTATCCAACAGTCCCTTGGTCACTTTATAAGCGCCGTTGTATTCTCCGACTTCTTCTCCCATCACGAATACGTTGGGATCGCGCGCCATCTCTTCATCAATGGCCTGACGGAGCGCCTCGCGCATCTCGACGGTTTGTTTTCCTTGATTCTTTCCTTGATTCATTTTTTTTCCTTAAGGGGCAAAAACATCTTCTTCTAAAGTAGCAGGATCCGGCCAGGGGCTTTTCTCTGCATAATCGATCGCTTCTAAAACCACTTGGCGCATCTCCTTATCGATGGCTTTGGCCTCTTCCTCAGTAAAAATTCCTTCTTCCATTAAGAGATGCTGCATGAGAAGAAGGGGATCTCGCTGCATTAATGTCTTCAATGCGTCTTTGGTTCGATAAAGAGCGGGATCTGAAATGGAATGTCCTTTAAAACGGTCGGTTAAAACCTCCACAAGGATAGGTCTTTCGGTTGTGAGCACTTCATGGAGGAGATGTTCAAACCCTCCATAGCAATTAAAAAAATCCATCCCATCAAATGTATAGCCTTTCATCCCATACCCGGGTGCTTTATCTTCTGCTAAGCGGGGGACTGAAACGGCACGCTCCACCGCTGTTCCCATGCCCCATTGGTTATTTTCGATGACATAGAGGCAGGGAAGATTCCAGAGGGAAGCTAAGTTTAAAGACTCATGGAAAGTCCCTTGAGGAACGGCTCCATCGCCTAAAAAGCAAAGGGCCACTTCCCCTTTGACCCCTTTATATTTGATCGTAAAAGCGGCTCCTGTGGCGATCGGGATCTGCCCACCAACAATTCCAAATCCTCCAAGCAGGCGCTCGGTGAAAAAATGCATCGATCCTCCTCGTCCCTTGGCATTTCCTGTGGCACGGCCGAATAACTCCGCCATGAGCTCTTGAGGGGTGGCTCCGAGGAGTAACGCCAAGGCGTGGCAACGGTAGGAGGTAATGTACCAATGATGGGGTCCCAGGGCCTGAACAGCAGCCGTTTGAATGGCCTCCTGTCCGACGTAAGAATGAAAGAATCCCCCAATTTTTCCTTGCTGATAGGCCGCCTCTGCCCTTAATTCGAAATTTCGAATTAAGCACATCTGGCGAAATGCCTCTTTTAAGCGCGTGGCCCCAAGTTTTTTGATCACAGCCTGGCGATCGACAGCAAAAAAATGAGGAGAGATGCAAACGTCCATTTTTCTCCCAAATTGAATGAGAGATCACTTATAACATAAAGAAATAAAAATCTGAAAAAGAAAATTCATAGAAATGACGCCACGGAAACCCGCGATTTTAATCGGGGGAGGAAGTGCCTCCTCCTTTCGTTAAGGACATGTTTGTTTAGTAAAAGCATAATAATAACCATCCGATCGATGTATGTGTTTGCAATATCTTTTGTGAATACCTTGAATAGTCTTACCATGGAAAGTGATATTAAAAAATCCAGATGAACGGATTGCCACTCTTCCTGTGTAAGAGCCTTGTTTTTTTCCTTGAAGCACATTTGCTTTAATAATATCTCCTGTTTTAAAACCACCTACTTGTCTTAAGCTTTTAGCAGAGGTGCGAGGAAAGCCATATTGATCTAATCGACACATTTGGCGACTTCCAAGGCCGGTTGCAGTAATGAGAAGAGGAGTCAAAGATTTAGGAATGGTCACTTTCTCACCGCTCTCTCCGCAGCAAATAGCATCTATCCAATGGTCTTTGCTATATCCTTGCTTTGTTCGGTTGAATTTCGTCCGCCCGGCTGAGTAAAAAGAAAGAGGAAGATTTAAGCTTTGCAGCTGCTTACCTATTTCGTAGCGAATGGTATTGACAGCAGCCGCATCTTTAAGAGGCACTTGTAGTTGCTCTAAGAGACATTCAAGTTTTTTAGAATCTTTGACAAATTCCTTTACACTTAAATTTCCTTTTTGTTGGTTACAGGACTGGCAAGCCAATACTAAGTTGGAAAGGCGATTGGTACCACCACAGCTTTTGGGAATGATATGATCCACTTCTAGCCTTAGGTTGCTCCGTTGACAATAAGCGCAAGCATGCTTCCACTTTTCTAAGAGATATTCTCTTATCTCGTATCCTTGCAAAGTGCCTTGTTGATACTCCATTCCACTTATGTCCGGATTTTGTAGGAGCTGGGTATCGAAGCGAGCTGTCTCTATAACCAAAGAGGTTAGAGGGGAAAGTTTGATGAATCTTTTTATCCAAACAACAAGATTAGATATTCGAGACCTAGAAGAAGGAGGGAGCCAACCCACAGATCTTTTCCTGTTATTAAAACGTGCTTGACGATAACGCGTTTTTCTTCCTCTTCGGGATCTTCTAAATAATCGACGTTTTTCCAAATTTGATTTCACTTGCTCGCCTCTATGATGCAAGTGAGCTGCAAAGAGGGCTTTTCTTCCATTTTTTCCCTCTGCAACTAAGGCCAGTCCCGATGTTTTACTCCCGGGATCTAATTTAGCTTCTAAAGGTTGTTTGATTCCTCCTGTGCGATTTTTTAAGATAATGGTAAAAGGATATTTTCTAAAAACAGCGGCTTGTCCTTTCTTCAAAAGCATTCTTGCTCTTGAAGGATGACAAGGCATTAAGGGCTCGCCTTTATGATCTAAAACAAATACTCTTTGCATCATGTTACCATGCATTCTCTGCTTTACGCAGGTGATGTTTCCCTCGCCAATGTTATGAAGCGGTTTCACGTAAACAGCACGGGCGCCACTCCTAGCGCCTATTTAACCATTTACCGCAGTGTTTGGAACTGGGGCGGCATTCCAAAGTGCCTATCTCTACTCTTTAATGAGTATTATTCGCTTCTAACGTAGCTTAAGTCTTTTTAAACTTAAGCTGAGGCTGGTCAACTTGGAGGCTTATGATTGCTCACACGCTTCTGGCTTTAGC
Organism: Parachlamydiales bacterium; assembly: GCA_963801825.1. GTDB lineage: Bacteria > Chlamydiota > Chlamydiia > Chlamydiales > Parachlamydiaceae > CAWDGI01. Next base: position 133,397 of record CAWDGI010000007.1, on the reverse strand, counting down.
CAGGAGTAGTTGACTCAATGAGTGAGTTCTTTTCTCGACTTTGCACATTTTTTGAACTCCTCTGCTTAGAGAGGCTCAAAAAATATGCAAAGTCGAGCTTAACATTAAAAGAACAAAAATGAGTCTTTCACAAGAAAAATAATGTGAATACAGCTCATTAAGCTGCTGCTTGCCAGCCTTTTTTTGTATCTTTAAAGACAATTTCGCTTAACTTTTCTTCTAGCTTGGATATTTCTTTCAGAATGCTAGCAATCTCACCACTTTTATCATCAACATGCTCTCGATAAAGCAATCTTAAAAGTGACTCAGAAGGCTTTGGAATTTTTATCTTTCCATTTTCCCATCTACGAATTTCCTGTTCGCTTACTCCAAGCAAGTTAGAAAGTATTCTTTGAGACATCAGCATTTCCTTTCGCAAAAATCTGATTTCATCCCCTGACAAATTTTTCTGATGAAAAATAAGAAACATGCCAATCGCTTTGTGCAACCCATCCATATCATGGATGGATGTTGCTTTTCCTTGAGAAGTCTCAATTGTATTAAAACCATTTAACAAGTAAACGGTATTTAATCCACATTCAAAATAATGATAAAGAGAATTTTTCATAATTATTTCTATTTCTAAATTACTGTTACAACAATTACAGAGTTTGTCTTCAAAGCTACTACGACTTGTACTGATCTGCCACAAGTGTAGTATCTCATTTTTATTCTCCAGTCACCATGTTTATCTAATTTAGGTCCATCTATTCCTTTCCCATTTCTCAACACATCAAAAATTTGCCTTGATGAAGCTTTTCTCATTTTGGCTCTTTCCTTAGCATGACTACTTAGAAAAAATACATTTTCAGATTTCTTGGCTATTGTATGTATCTTTTCAACAGCCTCCTCTAAAGTAAAGGGAGGATTGTTTTGGTCAAAAGGAATCTGTTTGCCCATTTCATCCTTACAATAATTGAGATATTTCGACCTGTCAATATGATAGGTTAAAATGATGTTTTTTGTCAAAATGTATGGTCATTTTGATAGGTTTTAATAAAGAAACTAGGCCACAGAAAACCCACTGAAAAAAGCCCAAGATAAAACTGGAGGCTATTTTCACAATTTCGTCAAAGGTCGTCAATCTGTCCTTAACATCTGACGTCTTATTTTTTAACGCCCGTTCGCCTTCGACTCACTCAAGGCGCAAAGACGCAAAGGAAGCGCAAAGGAAACTTAATCCATCCACCCAACAATTATTTCTGGCATTTAGCCCTATTGCTTGCAGGAGTAAATTATTCTCCTTCGCACCTACCGACAGCACTTTACAAATTAAAAGAACCGGAAGAGCAAAGCTTTCTTTGCGCTTCCTTTGCGTCTTTGCACCTTGAGTGAGTCGAAGGCGAACGGGCGTTAAAAAATAAAATGTCAGGTGTGAAGGGCAGATTCGACTATCTTTGACGAAATTATGAAAATAGCCGAAAACTCACTCCTAAAAGCTGCACAGCCGCTTGGAAAAACAACTTGACATTAAAAAAAATATCGATATAGTTATTCATATAAAATTATAATTAAATTTCAAAATAATTAAATCAGCATGGTACTAATAACATGAACAATATAGATCTACTTGACTTGATTTGTGATTATACATCCAAAAATTACACTGGATTATCATATAGTTTAAATAAAACAGAAGATAGAATTAAATTTGAACAATGGTTACTGGATAATCTTTCTAAGACAATAGAGGGTGGATATGATTTTAAATGGAATGAAAAAATAATTAGATTAATAACAGAAAAATCAGAGAAAGAGCCAAGGTCTGAAAAAAAACAAGATGAGAACATATATATAACGAAGATTTTTTTGAAGAATCTTTCAATTCTTAAGAAGGATCCAAACCCGGAGCTCTTTATAACAAAATATTCTAAAGTTGTGTTCGAGATAAATGGAAATTTTCGCTGGGATTATTGGGACCTGATTGGGGTCCTGGATGATATTTTGATCATGAAATCATTAGCTGAACAATTCCCTGAAAAATTTAGAACCGCTTTAATAACCGAAAGTCTTCACTATCAAGGAACACTTATTATGGCAGCCGTTTCAAATGGCTCCTTAGAGACAGTGAAATTTCTAGCAGATCAATTCCCTGAAGAATTTAAAAGCAACTTCAACATGAAATTTAAATCCAATATCTTACTCCACATCTTCAATAAAGAGATGATTGAACTTCTAGCAGAAAAATTTGACCGAGAATTTAGAACTTTATTAATAAAGCAAAATAACGAAGGCAGCACACCTTTTCACCAAATTGCCTATCACCAAATTGCCTATGAAGGATCTCTCCTACTACTAAAGTTTCTGGTAGAAAAATTCCCTGAAGAATTTAAAAACGCCTTAACAATTAAAAATAACGATCAAGACACTCTCTTACACATAGCTACTTTCCAGGCTCTTCATTTGAATGACATTCAAATGTTAATTTTTATTTTAGAAAAATTTCCAGTAGATTTATTTGACAAAATTTTCTGCGAAGAAATGACGACTCATTACAGGGATATGCTTTCTTTCATTGATAAAAATCAGCGCGCAAATCCTAAGATGGGCATAAGAGTATTAGAATTACTCAACGCAAAACTTCAAGAATATCAGCAACCCAGCCAGGATGAACTTAAAATAATGGAAGAAGTCCTTGATGGGATCATGCAACCCCTCCAGCACTCTCCCCCATCCCCACAATTAACGAGAGAAAACCTCACCTTCTTATTAAAAAATGCCATCCAGAACCGTCAGCAAGTGACAATCAATCAGGAGAGCTATCTCGTTGAATTTGAAAAAGAAACGAGAAAGTTTGAAGTCCTTCATCTAGAAGCCGTCTTTGCTCATGGAGGACGAGGCGAGGTCAGAAAGGCCATCTCTTGTTTCAATTCTACGGTAGAAGTGTTGAAACAAGCGATTGCTGCAAAAGGAGAAAAGGCCAATGTCACTATTCAAAAAGAGTATCACTTGTTGACCTTCATTCACTCAGAAGGACAATGCTTGGGAATTCAAGCCCCTCCCAGAAAATTGGTTCAATTGGCAAAGGCGGGAGAGATCGAACAATATGGTTTCTTAGGAGCTTACTATGAAGAAGACTATCGCGAAATCAAGATCTCTAATCTCCACGACTGTTTCTGGCAGTTCTATCAGCTATTAAGTGGGTTAATGATTTTGGATCAAAAAAATATTTTGCATGGAGATCTCAAACCTCAAAATCTCTTTTTTAAAAGAGATAAAGATGGGACGGCACTTGTGGTGATTGGTGATACAGGAGAAGCTGTGAGAGTGACCCCTGAAGTAAAAAATGACGAACTCCTGAGTTATGGGGGGCACCGCGGCCATACGAAGGCATACTCCCCTTTACGTGATTTAGAATTCGCTCGCGATTTTCATAATAGAGGTGAGCGCTTCTATTTGATTCAAGTCGAGAAAAAACGAGATGTCTTTGCAATAGGATCAATCATGTATAGAAAATTGCAGTGGCATCGACCTTATGAGTACGATAAACATGGATATCCCCAAGTGAATGACCCTCTAAAACCGATCACAAATCTACCCATTCCCAAAGATTTAGAAACACTCATCCAAGAGATGCTTCATCCCGATTATGCAAGCAGACCTTACGGAAACGTGGCTTTTCCAAGATTCAACAATATCTTTGTGAGGGAATTACCTGATCTCTATCAGCAGGTGCAATCCAAAATACAAAGAGAATACCCAGGAACCGGAAAAGCAGGGCGTTTTAACTAAAAATACTTTACAATCGATAAATCCTTCTTATCCTGCCACTTGCGATCTTGTCTATCCTGTTCCTTCTTTCAAAGAAAAACAGGATAGACAAGATCGCAAGCGGTAAGATGCACAGGATGAGTTAGTTGAAATATGTAAAGTATTTTTAGTTAAAACACCCTGCCGGAAAAGCCGCCCAACATTTAAACTATTCATACTAGCTAGTGCTATTAATCACTTCCTCAAGTGAATATCCAGCCTCTTTGGAAGAGAGAGCGAACTTATAAGAACATTCGATAATCAGTTTTAAAAAGTTTTGCCAATCGTTTTGCCAGCATTTTCCCGATAGGTCTCTTACCACGTTCCATTTGAGAAATATTGGTTTGTTCAATATTGAGTAAATCACCAAGAGCTGTTTGTGTTAATCCTTCTCGATAACGCAGTCCCCTAAGAGCCACAGCCCATTCAGGCAAATCACCACAAATCTTTTTGATTATTTCATCAGCAGACATTGGCTCATCTTCATCTTTTTCATGGGAAAAATAAACTCAAGCTAAGAAGAAACCGCCTCTACACAAGCCTCCTGCTTGATCTCCTGATGCACCACCGCCGTCACACAAGAGTCAGACCAGACGTTGATCGCACTCTCCAGCATATCAATCAGGCTATAAAAGGGGAGAATCACTCCCAAAAGATGCAAAGGAACATTCATGGCAGCCAAAAAGGCACTCGCCAAAAAGTAGCACCCCATCGGAACACCCGCATTCCCAATCGCTGCAATCGTCGCTAACACAATCCACAACGCCATTTCGGGAAACGTATAACTCACCCCTTGACTCATCGAAACAAAAAGAACGGTAATTAAAATAAAAGCGGCACACGCATTCATATTGATCGTTGTGCATAAAGGGAGTGAAAAGCTCGCCACCTCTTTAGAAATCCCCACCTTCTCTTGCGCACAGCGCATGGCCATCGGAAGAGCCGCCGCAGAAGACTTGGTGAAAAAAGCCACAGATAAAGCGGGGAGCATCCCCTTGGCCATCGCTAAAGGGGAAATCCCCTTCGCTTTTAACAACAGGGGCAAAACCACAAACGCCTGAAGAAGATTTGCCGCTAACACACACGTTAAATAAAGAGCAAGATTCTTTAGCTGCAACCCCTGATTCAAATCACGCATAAATAACGTAATAAAGGCCCAAATCGCAAGAGGCATCACAGCCACAATCCACTTTGTCACCACCATAATAGCCGCATAGATACTCGAAAAAAAGGAGTGTAAAACGACTCGATGCTGAGAAGGAAGAGAAAGAATCGCAAAGCTGAGCAACATGGCAAGAAAGAGAACCCCAATGACATGATTCTCATAAAAAGGCTGAACAATATTGCTAGGAACAATTTGAACAAAAAAGGACCAATAACTGGGCTGCGAAGCCTGGGGAGAAACAAATTCCTCAGCCCCCCTTGAAACCTCCCCCCTCACAGGATCAATGCTGACAAATAATCCTAAAGCCAACGTCGCCGCAATGACAGTCGTCAATAAGGTATATTTCGCCACCTTCTGCCCCAAGCGCTTAATCTGCACCATATTCTCCATGCCGGAGGCCGTTGAAATAATGGAGAGAAAAACAATGGGCAAGCTCACAAGCTTCAATAGATTAATGAAAGCTTGCGAAAGCATGTCGGCAAAACGAAAAAGAAATTCTTGCTGCAAATAACCCGCAAGAATGCCTAACCCAATGGCAACCGCAAAGAGAAAATTGGGATGAAATTTCCTCTTGACATTGACCTCTTCACACATCTTTCTTCTCTTTCATTTTAAGAGGAAAGGCCCAACGAATTTGGCAAAGAACCCGAACTCGAGGAAGAAAGCCCTGCATCTTTGGGAGGGGGAGGCGGAGGGGTCCCAAGAGGCTCTTTCTTATATAGCTCGGCGGCTCGCTTTAACCTTTCCCGTTTTCGCTCCATATTCCAATCTTTCTTAATGACGATTTCTTGCACATCTTCACTATCCAGCGTTTCAAACTCGATGAGCATTTGCGTCATGAGCTCCACTTGCTCACGATATTCTGAAATAATCTTACGCGCGCTCTCATAAGCTTGATCTAACAAACGACGCACTTCTGTGTCAATCTCTTTTGCCGTTTCTTCCGAATAAGCCTTCTCATGGTATTCTCCAAAATACCCCCCTCCCCCATCGGATCGATCATCATACGTGACCGCCCCTAATTTATCACTCATCCCCCACTTGCAAACCATCTTCCGCGCCAGTTGAGTCGCTTGCTCAATATCTTGCTGCGCTCCACTGGAGACATCGTGAACAAAAATCTCTTCTGCTACACGCCCCCCCATCAGAACGGCGAGTTGATCGTGCAGCTCTTTTTTCCAATAGCTCACCCGATTTTTCTTGGGCAAAAACATCGTCGCTCCCAAAGAAATGCCTCGGGGAATAATGGTCACTTTATCGATGGGATCGCCACTCTTCACAATCAAGCCCACAACCGCATGTCCCGATTCATGATAAGCCGTCGTCTCGTTTCTCACTTTCATCAATCTCTAAACTACGACGCTCTTTTCCATAAAGCACCTTATCTCGCGCCTCAACAGTCTCCTGATGCGTCACGGCCGTTACGCCCTTTACGGGCAGCTAATAAGAGCAGCTTCATTCAAAATATTGGCCAAATCAGCTCCAGAAGAGCCAGGCGTGCTACGTGCAATGGTCATTAAATCGACAGAAGGATCCATCTTAATTTTGCGGGCATGGACTTTCAAAATGTCATAACGCCCTTTAATATCGGGAAGGCTGATCACAACGCGACGGTCAAAACGACCAGGACGCAAAAGCGCTTTATCCAAAACATCAGGACGGTTGGTCGCAGCCATCAAGATGACCCCTTCATTCGTGTCAAAACCATCCATCTCGACGAGAAGCTGGTTCAAGGTCTGCTCCCGTTCATCATGGCCCCCTCCAATGCCAACGCCGCGATGGCGTCCGACGGCATCGATTTCATCCATAAAAATGATGCAAGGAGCAGCCTTTTTCGCTTGATCGAACAGATCGCGAATGCGGCTTGCGCCGACGCCGACAAACATCTCAACAAAGTCGGAACCCGAAATGGAGAAGAAGGGACGATCGGCTTCTCCTGCAACAGCTTTGGCAATCAACGTTTTTCCCGTTCCTGGAGGACCGATGCAGAGGACCCCTTTAGGAATGCGGCCGCCTAAGACTGGTAAATTTTTGCGGATTCTTTAAAAATTCGACAATTTCTTGAAGCTCTTCTAAGGCTTCATCAACCCCTGCCACATCTTTAAAAGTCACCTTATTCTCCCCTTTACTCAGCAGACGTGGCGGGGATTTTCCGAAATTCATCGCCGTATTTCCCATTCCCTTCATCTGCCTTGCAAAAATGAGATAGAGGACAAGAATCACGAGCAATACAGGCATCATAGGTAAAGAGATAGCTGAAATAATTGGGAGAGGGCTCTTCGCTCTTAAATGTCTTTTCCAAAACAGTATTGAGCGGCTGGTCGGGAGCTCTAAAGACCCCTCCGCGATTCTGGTTAAAGTTATTCCATTCTTCTTTTGCCTTCGCAAACCATTGACTAAAGAGTTCAGGATCTTGCTTTTCTAGGGCGCGTGTCGAAAGTTCCTGGTTATTGAAATACCAGATCACATTTGCAACAGATTGACGCGCTTTATTTAACTGGATTTGATTATCGCTCAAACGGGTATTGACTTGATTGTATTCATCCAACGTCTCTTTATAGTTGCGAACACTGCGCAGTTTCCCTAATCGGACATGGTCTTCTTCCTGGTTTAATTCATCGACAATCGATTGGAGGCCATCTAAGCTTTTCCCCTGAAGGGATAAACGCTGAAGAAGGGAAAGCTGTTCATTGTTTGCATCAGAGACTTCCTTTTCTATTGTTTTTAGCTGTTGCTTAATGCCTTCTGAACCAATTCCCAAAGCAGGAGAGCGAAAATTCCGAAGAAGCTCGTCTAAGTCCATGTCCCAAATTCTTTAAGTCGCATTATTGGGATATTGTTGGATCGAGCAAATTTTGCTTGGAGGTCGGTGAAGCTCTCGATTGCTCTTGGGAAGTTCTTTAATCATCAGGCTATTATCTTCTTCCGGGGTATTGTAAAGATCATCAACAACGACATAGCCCCCTTTTGGGCAGCGAATGCCGCTCAATTGCAAAAAAAGGGTGGCTGATTCATAGATTTTAGGTTTTAATTGCTTCAAATCTGCTTTCAGGCGGATTTGTTCGACTTTAATTCATGATTCGCATTTAAAAGCTCAAGATATTTATAACGTGCTTTTCCCTCTTCCGTGACGTCGATCTCTAAATTTTCCGCTAAATGTGACCAGATTATCATTCAAAGCAATTTTATCGACTATCTTCCGGCTGGATAAGCTGAAGATTGACAAGGTGCTCCAATTGATAGCTAAAAGAAACCTTGGCAAATTTTGTTTCGATAAAATTTTGCACCATCAGGGCAAATAAAAAAGCAGCCATGAGGAACCAAACAAAACTGTTTGACATTCCTTTTTTGAAATCTTGCTTATTGTCGTCTGCCATATAAATCCACTTAAATCTTTAAAGATTTATCCATTCTATCATATAGAATATTCCTATTCAACAGCTACGAAGAAAGAAAAAGGGGGGATGAGGTGTTATTTATTCTCTTATCCTATTGAAACTTAACTTCCAACACTTTTCTCCTTCTTTTAAGGGAAATAGGGGTTTTCCCGTCAAAAATTCATGAGCGACCTTTCTTTCTTTCCAAACCAAGGGAAAATGATCATAAAGAAAAGCCGGGACCTTTGCTTGATTCCATCTTTTTTTAATGCTCCTTAAAGACTCTTCCTTAAAACCAAGGGTATATCCCCCTTCCAAAGGAAGACAGATATCCATTCTTCCCACCCATCCCTCTTTCCAAGAAGAGGGAGAAGACAGAGGAAAGCAGCCCTGTTCGATGCGAATCTTCCAATTGCCCCAGTCAAAACACCCTTCTTCGATTCTTAAAGATTTTTCTTGTCGAATTTCGTCTGATCGAGAAAGGAGAAAAAGGCATTTACGGTCTACGTAAAGACAGTGTTTCCCACCCTCAAACCGTTGATTTGCCCGGCCAAGGAGTAAGGCAATCGCTGCCTGCTCAATGACAAGGCGAGAAAATACACACCCTCTTTGTTTGCTGATTAAACGAAGAAGATATTTAATTTCAAGCAGATGAGAAGGAAGGAGGGAGTGTAAATCCCAATAACTGCCTAAGTATCCCTCGATTGAATGCTCTGCAATGTTTTTTAATCGTTGATCAAAATAGTCGACTAATTCTTGGACCTCTCCCCCTATTCTAGCAAAATTTTTATTTATTTTCTTCCCAAAATGAGCATTTAACCAAGGAAAAATGGTTTCTCTCATCCGAGAACGCAAAAACTTCGCCTCGCGATTGGAGGGATCTTCAAAAAAATCGATCGCTTGCCGGGTCATAAACGCTTGAATGTCCTCTTTAGAAACGTCTAATAAAGGACGCAAAACTCTTAGTCCGGCCAGCCGGATTTCCGTTCTTAATCCGCCCCAGCAAGACCAATCGGCCCCTTCTGCCAGCCGTTTAAAAACTGTTTCTGCTTGATCATCCATGTGATGCCCTGTGAGAACAGCTTGAAAAGAATGAAGAGCGGTAAGAGAGGAAAAAAAAGCATATCGCTCTTTGCGGCAAGCGGCCTCTAAATTTCCTTCTAAAAGAGAGGGATGCAAAGTTTTTAAATGGAAAGGAATTTGATGATGGGCAGTCAGTTCTTTTAAAATGTGGGCCTCTTTTTGACTTTCTTCCCTCCAGCCATGATCCACATGAGCGACGTGAAACGAGAGCGCTGTTTGCTCACGATAAGCCAACAAGCAATAAAAGAGGCAAAGAGAATCGGCCCCTCCCGATAAGGCGAGCAAAAGAGGCTGAGACGGGGGACAAAAATGGTCTAAAAAAGAGGCGACTTTCGAATAGAGCGTCCTCCCCTTCCCGTTTTCAATCGATTTGAGCATAGATGACGTAAAATAAAATGATGAGAAAAATTAAAACCCATAACCAGAACTGATAAGGATCGTGGTGCAGGGCCAAGGTCATTTGCTTTTGCCCGTAGCCCGAGCCCGCCTCACTGTTGAGAGCCTCCTCTTCGGGGGGGACATTTTTCTTTTGGTCTTTGAAAACCTCTTTCAATTCGGGAACGTGTCGAGCCATTTTCCAGTGAGCAAACCCCTTCTTCCAAACAAGCGTATCAGGGGTAAAATGAGAATGAGAATGAAGATCTTTTAAGCTATAGGGCCCTTGTTGCTTGCCCTGAATGAGAATATACCATTCTTTTTCCCTAAATTTTTCGTAAGAAGGATGTGCCGAATTTTTAAGCATATAGAGTCCTTCCGGCAAAAGACCGGAAGTGTAAACCTAAATAGAAATTCCAGGCCTGGTTCAATGTCAGGTAACAATTTTTTTCGTGTCCGAGTCCGTGTCCGAGTCCGAGTTCCGATCGTGCTGCGTTCTTCCCCGTTTCCGATCGGAACTCGGACTCGGACTCGGACACGATCCTGTCATGTTACCCAAAAACTCTACTTTTTGAACCATGCCAAATTCCAACATAAACAAATAAAAAATTTAAAGCAAGTCATTCTTTTCCCGGTTGAACTTTTAAAACAAAATTTTTAAGTTTTAATTGCTTTAAAAAATAAACAAATTTTATAATGGTATATGAATAAAAAATATAAGGGGTCTTATGCAATCTTTTCAATCTTCTATCCTATCCTCATCTTCTATTCTATCCACGAGTCATTTATCTAATCAACAACCTTTTCCAGATCTAGATAATTTTATCAAACTTAAAGATAATGAATTGGTTTTAGTAATAAATAATTCAACTATAAAAGAGTATCTTGAGTCTTGCAGTTCTGATTTTCTCGATCAACCAGATGTTGCTCTGACAAAATTATGTCAGCTTAAAAAACGGTTACATCTGCTAAATGTCAATCAGCAAGAGAATGGTTCTTCAACCGAAGAAACTTTAAAGGATGTCAATGCGTACATTTTAAGTCTTGCAAATTCTTCTTTTGAAGAAGAGAAGGAAAAACCGGAGACAAAATTTGAAAGCATCCAGGCTCTTAAAGTAAGGCTTGAACAAATCCCAAAACTCAAGAAAGAGGAATGGGCGAGCACCATCGATAATTTGGAGTCAATCTTCAATCAAAATATTCTGACCTTTGTTGAAAATCTCTCGGTTTTGAACAAACATCTGGCACCCATCAAACAACGTCTCATGAAAGATGCCTCTATAAATAAAGAAAAACAAGAAGCAATTATAAAAACAATTAATAGATTTTCGGATGTGAGTAAAGTCGATTTCGTGGTTAAACAGCAGACAAGTCTTAGCCTGATTGAGTCCACACTCTCAGTGAGTCAAACAAATCCCAGTCCCAGTCTCACAGATTCAACACTCGCAGTCAGTCAAAAAGCCAATCAGGAACTGGACCTGGACCCTGCAAAGGTGGAAGAACTGAAAAAAGAAATCATAAAAGAGGATCTTAAAGAGCCTAAAGCCCCTCCTCCTCTTGAGGGAAAAATCGATCAGGCGATCGCTGAAGCAATCGAACAAAAATTAAGATTTGTCAACCTTTCCGCTTTTCGTGATTTAGATGATGCCTCGCTGAGACGTCTTCTTGATCATCATCATATAGAGGGGTTATGGGTTTGCAGCGAGGCAATCACCTCTTTCCCTTCAGAACGCAAATATTTCCTTAAGGTGCTATACTGCAATTACTGTGAAAATTTGAGATCGATTCCCCCCGCTGTTTTTGAACATTTAGAGGTGTTTAAAGCGCAAGGGTGTGTCAATTTACAAACCATTCCCTCAACGGCTCCCCAATTAAAAATCCTCCAAGTGCATGATTGCATCGAGTTTGATCGCTCCTCTTTCGAAGGGAAGGTAGAGGGACCGGAAGAGGGTGAGGGTCCATCACCTAACATGATTACCTCCATTCTCAGCGACAATCTTCCTAATCCCACTCCTAAATTAAAGTTCTCATCGATTTTAAATGATAGAGCAACATTCACAAAACTATCAGGGGAAGAACTTAATAAAATGAAAAAGCAAGTGGCGCGCAGATGGATGCCGACTTCAGACATCGTTTCTAAAGAACTCAATCAACGAATGGTGATAGAAGCAGAAAGAAAATACAACTTGTGTGATCTCTTATACAACGATCTGTATCTTGAAAAAGCTGCTGCTTATTCTTTAAAACAAGAGTTTATAAGAGCGATTCACACCTATATTTATGAAAATGGTAAAGACAGAGACCTCGTCACATCCTTTACCAAACAAGTGAAAGAATCTGGAATATTGATGTACGCTCCTCGCGCAATTTTGGAAAAATACCATTCCGATAAGCTTTCTCCCAAATTGTTTGAAGAGCTCAAAGCACATAAAGATCAACATGCAAATAAATATGAAAGAAAAGAAAATGAATCCACACATATTCTTGAAAAGAGTGAATACGAAAAAGAAGAGACAAAAGAGAGGGATCTGATTTATCGGTACTATGAGGAAGTCTTAGAACCCGCTGCACAAAAAAACAAGCAACTCTATACGGAATTCTTTGATAAGCGTCCTGAGTTACTCCACGGATTAAAAAAATGGTTAGAAGAGAAATCTAAGTTAAAGAACCGGCCTAAGCCATCAAATCCCCCCCAAGCACAATTGACCGCTAGTAAAGTGCAACTGCAACAATCAACGACTCAGTCGTTAGATTCCTCCAAAAAACAAACACCTCTCCCTCAACCCGTCGTTCAGCCATTACAGTCATTAAATCCTCCTCAAAAACAAATAGAGACAGAAAAGAAAGTTTCTAAACCCACAGAACGCAGTAATTGGGCGGAGATGAGCGACTCAGATAATGACGCTGAGAAAGAAGTCAAGACTATTCCTGAAAATAAAAAAGAACAAGAAACACCCATCTCTCTATCATTAGATCTTTCTAAAAGACAGCAGACGCCTCCTTCCGCTCCTAAGAATGCAAAACCCGCTGATACTGTTACATGGGCAAATATTGCCAAGACTGGAGCCCCTTCCAAAACCCCTGTCCCTGCGGTCGCTAACACCTCAAAACCACCCACACCAGCGAAACAAAACAAGGGGAAAAATAAGTCCTCGTCGTTAAAAGCCAACGCTAAACCTTATCATCCTCCCACATCCACATCCCCTTCTAAACAGTCTTCTAAAAAACAATAACTTAATTAGGGGGTTTTGGCTATGCCAAAACCCCATCCACTCATCTGACAGGCACTGAGAAACAATTCAGTTGCCTTATGTCTGGATTTATGGGAAAATGCTTGGAAAGTTTTCGCACTCACTCGAGCTCGTATGAGCTCGAATGAGTGCGAAAAAGGCTTTGATAAAGGCATGTTTCCCCTGTTTCCCCTCCTATGGCGCTACTTCTTCGTCTCCTTTTTCAAGATCATGATCTTCTGCCTTTGTGCCTTTATTGCTCTCCTCCTGATCATGCGTCTCGATGATATTGCTCACTTTATCGCTTTAGGAGCTCCTTTTCAATCCATCCTTTTTTTTACTCTTTATCAAATCCCTTATATTTTCCCTATCGCCCTTCCTCTTTCTTGTTTGATTGCCTCTTTTCTGTTTTCTCAGCAGTTATCTAATACACATGAGCTCACAGTGTTACGAGCCTCCGGCTTCTCCATCGGCCATCTTTTAGCTCCTCTCTTGCTCGCTGCTTCTTTCCTCTCTATTGGAAACTTTTGGATGGCGTCAGAACTCGCCACCGCGTGTCATTGTCGAACGAATGAATTAAAAAATGAATTCAGATCGATTAACCCCTTGCTGCTCCTTCACAACAAACATCTCATGCGACTAAAAGGGTTTTACTTTGATATCTTGGGAGCGTCGCATATTGGCGAATCTGCCTCGGGGGCCATCCTTGCCATTCCCAATAAACAACAACAACGGCTCCACTTGATGATTGCCGACAAACTTCACACCTCCCCCTCCCACTTTACAGGAGAAGGGGTCACTTTATTAACAGGATCTCCCAGTGAAAACGAAGAGGATTTTGATGACCTCTTCATTGAAAACATGAAGAGCTCGGTGACCCCGATCGCAGATTTTTCCGACCTGTTACAAAAGAAAGTCTGGATGATCAATAACGATTATTTACCCCTTCCCCTCCTCCTGACAAGAATCCAAGAACAGCGACATGCCTTACAAAAAGCAAAAGAGGAAGGGAAAAAAGGGGTGGAGCTTAAGCCCCTCAGAAAGGAACTCGATCGAAGCCTGTCTGAGATTACTAAGCGTTCTTCGATTGCTTTCGCTACCTTTAGTTTTACGTTGATGGGATTGGCTCTTGGGATGGGGATTGGTCGCCGCAAATCTCCCTATCGCCTCTATTTAGTGATTGCTCTGACCACACTTTATCTCATCGCTTTTTTCGTCGCCAAAGGAATAGATCGCTTTGAGCTTGCGACCGTCCTTTACATTCTTCCTCATTTTTTCATTCTCATGGCCTCCCTCTTCATTTTAAGACGCCTTGCAAAAGGAATCGAGAGCGGAGTATGAAGGGGTTAAAAATTTGGCAACGTTATTTTCTCAAACAATTTTTGCAAGTGTTCTTTCTTTTTTTGTTTTCCTTTTACGGTCTCTATGTGCTCATTGATTACGCGAATCATACGAGCCCTCTTCCTTCTCATTCCCTTCAGATCGCTTGGACAGAGATCGCTCGTTACTATCTTTTTGTTTTTGCTAGCCGCGCTGAGATTTTGCTTCCCCTTGCCCTTCTCGTTGCTTTTGTGAAAACCGTCACCGGTTTGAATATCCATCACGAGCTCATGGCTCTCATGGCGAGCGGCATCTCGCTTAAAACGTTGATGCGCCCTTTCTTGTCTGTTGGCTTATGCTGTGTGGCTCTCCTCTATGCCAATGAACAATTTCTCCTCCCTCAAGCGATGAAAAAACTTAAGAGGATAGAAGAGGAGAGGAAGAACAAAAAAAGCCGGCAGCAGAGAGAGGTGGCCGCTCAATCACTTATTCTGGCAGATAAATCTTTGTTGATTTTTCAACACTATGAGGCGACCCAAGAGCGTTTTTTTGATGTGTATTGGATTCCCTCCCTCCCCTCTCGCTCGATCGATAAAATTTATCGCATGAAGTTTTTAGCCCCTTCTCTCGATCCTCCCATGGGATTTTTCGTCGATGAGCTCGTTCGTCAAGAAGGAGGGGAAATCTTGCAAGCGGCCTCTTATCGTGCTTACCCCTTCCCCAGGTTAAAATTCAATCCTCAGGTCCTACAATCGACCCTGTTAGATCCCGATATGTTTTCTCTTTTGGAGTTACGAAAAGAGATGGCTCAAATTTCTTCGCTTCCCAATGAGAAAACAAACGAAAAAGAGAGTAAAACGCAGGCCGCTTTTTATTGGAAGCTTTCCTTGCCTTGGCTCTGTTTGTTAACGATCTTAGCTTCAGCTCCTTATTGCGTTCGTTTTTCACGCCAATTGCCCTTATTTCTCCTCTATATCTGCTCGTTATTCGGCCTTCTTGCTTTTTACTTATGGATGGATGCCGCTCAAGTCATTGCAAAACGGCAGGTGCTTTCGCCTCTCGTTGCCATTTTTTTGCCTTTCATGTCCCTGTTGACTTATTTTAGCTGGCGGTTTGCAAAAATCGATTCCTATTAAATCTCTAGATTCTAATTGCACTATAACGTCAATTCGATTTATAGTGAAGTCAAATGGATCGCCTTTTTGCTTCACTATACATTGATTTTTATGTTTCGTGAAGAAACCGACCATTCAAATTCTCAAGAATGGGACACCAATCCCTACATCTAACGGAGGAATGATTTCTGTGGAAATCAATAATGGTTCCATATTCATGGGAACCTCACTCATGCTGGCTAATTTAGTCGCAGGGGATATGATTAGTATTCAAGCCGTTCCTGCACCCTCATTTTTTGTACAAAGTGCAATGTTGGGTGGTCAAACTGCTTATATCAACTTCCAAAGATTAGGCCCGTAAAGAATTTGCAGATACTTTTGATTTGATCTTAGCTAATGGGAAGAGCTCTCCTCCACAGGAGGGAATCCTTCCCTCTCCACCCTCTTTCCTTCGGCAAAACTCCTAAAAATCGATAAAATTGAGCCTTTTTTCAAAAATTGATTCCCATAAAAATCGATTCAAGTTATAAGTTTACTATTCAATCAATAACCATCAAACTATTTTGGAGGATCTATATCTATGTCTATGTTCAATCGATTTTTAACCTCTGCTACATTGGCTCTACTTCTGGCAATGCCTTTAGCGGCAGACCCTGTTTTTAGAGGAAGAAAACTTCCTTTTAAAGAGGCAAATTTCTTGCCTTTCCACAAAGCCGGTTGCCATAATCATCAGTTCCATCGGCACCGCCGTAAGCGTTGCTGTAAAAGAGGGCCGACGGGGCCAACAGGAGCCACTGGGGCGACTGGGGCGACTGGAGCGGCGGGAGTAGGTCCATTGCTTGATTACGCAAGCTTTGTCTGCACATTGACTTTCCAAAACCTTAACCTAGGTGATCTTGTTCCCTTTAATATCATTTCGGTCAATCAATCACAGGGGCAAAATGGCGTGACAATCACCCCTGGTGTGATTGCTAATCCTGATCCGACAAATCCAACAAATTTTACCAGTTTCACCATTCAATTATCTGGTGATTATTTAATTAATTTAGGTTTATATGTCTGGAAGGGTGGAGAAGACCACCTCATCTTCGAGGGCTGTTGTCCTGATCCTGCCGTTCAAATTATAAAAAGCTCAGGTTTAGTAACAGGAGGAGTGATCTCTATATAGCCTAGCCTCTAATAACTCATTCATGGCAACTTCACTCATGTTAGCTAGCCTACAAGCAGGAGACATAATCAGTATTGAAGTCACAGGCCAATTTAACTTTCGAGTACAGCGGTGGGCGCCCAAACTGCTTACCTCACCTTCCAAAGACTAGGCCCCTAAAGAATCTGTGGACACCTTCGACCTCAGACAATGGGAAGGCTTCTCCTCCGCAGGAGGAAACCCTTCCCTCCCCGCTCTTATCGACCAAATCGTCATCGATTCTAGACGCATCCACTCCTCCCACGCCCTTTTTGTCGCCCTGAAAGGAGAAAAAGAGGATGGCCATCACTACGTCGCCCATGCCGCTCAAGCAGGCGCCAAGTTCGCCTTGGTTTCGCTCGATTGGCAGCCCCCCTCTTCCCTATTCCCCTCTGCCCCATTCTCCCCTTCTCTATCCTCCTCCCTCTCGCTCTCCCTCCCCCTCCCTCCTTCTTCCTCGCCCCAAGAAAAAATCACCCTCTTGCGCGTCCCCTCCCCTTTGCGCGCCTTTCAAGCCATCGCCAAAACCTATCGTCTGCAACTGCCGACAAAAATCATTGGCGTCACCGGCTCTTTTGGCAAAACCATGCTCAAAGACCTTTTGCATTGCCTGCTCCAATCAGAAAAACAAGTTGCCGCCTCCCCTGAGAGCTTTAATAGCCAAATTGGGGTCCCCCTCAGCCTTCTGTCGCTCAACAAGTCCCATGAAATTGCCATTATTGAGGCCGGTTTTTCCTTGCCCCAAGAAATGGACACTTTGACCGATCTCATCCGCCCCGATTATACCATCCTCACTCCCGTGGGAAAAAAGCATTTAGCCACTCTTCACACCCTCCCCACATTGATGGAAGAGATCTTTAAACTCATCAAAGCCACTCCAGATCAGGGATGGTCCTTACTCCCTCGCGACCCTCTTTTAGCCCCTCATCTTCCCTCTGTCCTCTCCTCCTATTTCTTCTGGAATGAACCCCATCCCCTCCTCCCTCATGCCTCGCCCGTTCCTTCTAATCCCTTGTCTAGCTACTCTATTCATTTTCCCACTCATTCCGATGATCTCCATCATCCTTCTCATCAAGGAGAAATCACGACAGGCTACGCCTATATGCTCAACCTTATCAACATGGCCATCAAAGCCGCTTGGCTCATGGGCATTTCTCCAAAACAAATCATCGAGATTTTACAAGAGTACCAACCCGAGCCTACCCGCACAGAAATCTGGAAATCGGCCAAAACAACCTTTGTCAATGACATCTACTGCTCCGATCCCCAATCGATCCAACGCTCTCTCCATTATTTCGATGATCACCCCCCAACGACCCACAAAATTTTTATCTTCGGCGGCATGCGGGATCATCCCGCTATCACAGAAAAAGATTATCAATACATTGGTCAAACCATCGCAAAGACTTCTCTCCACTCTTTATTTTTAGTCGGGAAGAAGAACTTTAAACCTCTCATCCAAGAAATAGAAAAAGAGGCCCCTCACACAGAAGTTCTCCTCTTTGAAAATTATGAGGAATGCCTCCCCTACCTGTCTCAACATTATTACCTGCAAGGAGAAAATGCCTTCGTCTTTAAAGGAGAACGAAAACTTTGCCACGATCGATTAACCCAATGCTTCCAAGAAGGGGTGGCAAATAACCAATGCTCGATCAACCTCGCCGCCATTCAGACAAACATCACCCTCATCCGACGCAAACTCCCTCCCCATACACGCCTCATGGTCATCATCAAAGCGCTCGCTTACGGAACAGATGAAATCCGAATGGCACAATTCCTCGCTAAACAGGGCATCGATCTATTGGGCGTCTCCTATGTCGATGAAGGGATCTCCCTTAAACGAGCGAAGGTTCAACAAGCCATTTTCTCCATCCATGCCGCCCTTCATGAAATCACAAAGGTCGTCAAATGGGAGCTAGAGGTGGGAGTCAGCGATTCCCCTTTCATCGCCGCTTTAGCCGAAGAGGCAAAGAAACAGCGAAAACAGATCAAAGTCCATCTTCACATCAACACAGGAATGGGACGGTTTGGCTGCCCCCCTGAGCAAGCCTTAGCACTTGCCCAACAAATCCGCTCCTTGCCCTCTCTTGAACTCGAAGGGCTCATGACCCACTTTGCTTGCGCAGATGACCCAAACGAAGATCCTTTCACTTGGGAACAGGTGGCTCGCTTCGACCGAGTCATTCAAATATTAAAAGAAGGGGGCATCCAAGTGAAATGGACCCATGCGGCTAACTCGAGCGGGGCTCTGCGGTTTTCTCTCCCTCAGTACAACATGGTCCGCTTGGGACTTGCCGTTTATGGCCTTTATGGGTCCAGCGCTGTTCACCAAGCCCTTGATTTACATTTAGCTCTTTCGTTAACCTCTCGAATTGTGAGTCTCAACACGCATAAAAAAGGGGAAACCATCAGTTATGGTCGCTCCTACGAGATCCTCCAAGAGGAACAAAAAATTGCAGTTCTCCCCATTGGCTACTTCGATGGATTGCATCGCCATTACAGCGGCAAAGGAGATGTCTTAGTCCGTGGGCAAAAAGCCTCCATGGTGGGAAAGATTTGCATGGATTATATGATGGTCGATGTCACACATATTCCGGGAGTTGCCGTGGGAGATAAAGTGCTCATCTTCGGAGAAGATGAATATGGCTACTCCCTTTCTCCCGAAGAACTGGCCCGCCAAGGCGATTCCATTGTACATGAGTTAATGACTTGTTTAGGCCCTCGTATTCAACGGGTATTTATTTATGAAGAAAGTAAACAGATGAGGTAAACAAATGAAAACAACCACATCCCCCTATCAAAAACTCGTCACCCTCTCTAAACATACCCGTATTCTCCAAGGGGTCGTCGCTCTCCTCGATTGGGATCAAGAGACCTATATGCCTCCGGGATCTGCCTCCATTCGTGCTGAGCAGCTAAAAACGATGGCGGGACTGATTCATCGAGAAAAAACAGGAAGAAAATTCTCTCAGGCGCTCTCTCGGCTGATCGATCTTTCCACGGGTGAAATCAAATCTGACACCCTCTCTCCCTCCCAAATGGCTGCTCTAAGGGAGTGGAGAAGGGATTATCTGCATGATACGGCGCTGCCGGCCACCTTTGTAGAAGAATTTGCTCAACTCACCTCGCAAAGTATTCTAGTGTGGCGGACAGCAAAGAAAGAGAATCGCTTTCAATCGTTTGCTCCCTTTCTCGATCGGATCGTGGCCTTATGCCGAAAAAAAGCCGATTTATTGGGATATCAGGACCACCCTTACGATGCTCTCTTAGATGAATATGAACCTGATATCAAGACAAAAGAGGTTAGTCAGTTGTTTGCAAGCTTACGTGAGACCTTAAAACCGCTCATTAAAAAGCTCTCAGAAAGCCAAGTGGAGGATCATTTCTTATTTGGCACATGGTCGGAAGAAAAACAGCTACAATTTGGGAAAAAATTATTAGAGGCGATGGGGTACGATGAAACGATGGGACGGGTCGATTTCTCCTCTCATCCTTTTTCTTCCGCCAGCCATCCGACCGACAGTCGCATCACGACACGCTTGCATCCAACTTCTTTGATGAGCCATTTTTTCATCCTTCTTCATGAAGGAGGGCATGCCCTTTATGAAATGGGCCTTCCTCAAGAAGAATATGGCACTCCGCTCGGAGAAGCTCGTTCTTTAGGAGTCCATGAGAGCCAATCGCGCTGGTGGGAAACGCGGATCGGGCTGAGCAGGCCTTTTTGGGAATATTTCTTTCCTTTGTTAAAAGAGACGTTTAAAAGACCTCTGGAGGCAGTGACCTTTGAAGCGTTCTACTTGGCGATTAATAAAGTGAGCCCTTCTTTTATTCGTGTAGAGGCCGATGAGGTCACTTATCCCCTTCATGTCATTTTGCGTTTTGAATTAGAAAAAGCGTTGATAGAAGGCTCTTTAACCGTCAGGGAAATCCCTGAGGCATGGAACGCCAAGATGGAAGAATATTTAGGAATTCTTCCTCCCACTGATGCGGAAGGGTGTCTCCAAGATATTCATTGGTCCATGGGAAGTTTTGGGTACTTTCCCACTTATACGTTGGGCAATTTATATGCGGCCCATTTATTCGAAGGATTTAGCCACGACCACCCTGACTGGGAAGCGCAGGTCCGGGCAGGAGAGTTTGGATTTATCCGATTGTGGCTGCATGAAAAAATTTATCGTCACGGAAAGCGTTATCCCACACAGGAATTACTCCACTTAGCGACGGGGCATCCGTTTTCGGCAGAGCCTTATTCCCATTATTTGAGGAAGAAATATACCTCTCTTTACCACTTAAAAGGCTGATTTGCTGATTTTCTTTATTCAAAAAGCGTTTGACGGAATTGAGGAAATCGCTTATAAATAAGCCTTTCCTCAAGGAAGAGTGGCAGAGTGGCCGAATGCGTCTGTCTTGAAAACAGAAGTCCGGTAACCGCGGACCGTGGGTTCGAATCCTACCTCTTCCGTCCTTTATCCTTTTCACAAGGTCCTCTCAACATACGCACAGTTCTCTGAACTATGTGTGGATGGTTTTCATCGCAAGTCTTTCCCTTGTTTGTAAAAGACTTTGCAAGATTCGTTGATTATTTATTAAGCACGCTCACCGCAAGGACACCATTTTATTACGAATCAGAGATCGCAAGCAGATGTCGAAAGAGCTAAACTTGAACAGATGCGCGACTCTAGTGGACTTTATCCAGGATCTTACCTATACACCCCTTCCTCACGGTATCCAGGAGGTAAAACGAGCATTTTTTGCTAAAAGCTACGATTGATATCTAGCTTACAGTACTAAAATTGCTTATACCACCTACTTACCAATAAATATTTAACACGCTAAATATCATTGACTTATACGAAGGCGTGTTGATACAATTCATGGATCTTTATCAACCAAATAGAAAAGGAAGAAGATTTCATGTCTTTAGAATTAGGTGGCATCTATTTAAAAGAACCAGATTATTATTACAGAAAATATGAAAATGATATTGTTAAAAAAGAATTTAAAAAAACTTATTTAGATCAATTTCTACGAATTGGAAATATTGCTCTTCCTTTTCTAAGCCTATATAAGCCACTCAATTATCCGCTCTCTATTGGGTTAAATGCATTTCGTGTGGTTACAGATATTTCTCAATTAAGGGCTATTTACCAAAGTGATAACCGTAAAGATAAGGTTTTGCAAGTGTTGAAATTAGCGGTTAATATTACACTTCTTGGACTAGCGGTGTTCACCCCGCCTATTGGCATGTTAGTCACTACCGTTCAAAATTTAATTAATGAGATTGGAAATCTTCAAAGAAACATAAAAACTGGTGATTATCAAAATGCTATTGAGAACTGCTTCAACATTATAAATAATTCTCTCTATTTAGCTTTATTTTTTGTTGGCGGAGCCGAATTAACTATTGTCTCTCTTGCTATCCAAATTTTACTTGGTATTTATAATACCAATTTAGAAATCAGCAAAGGAAATTACCTTGAAGCCTCTGGACATGTTTTAATGGCATTTTTTCGATGTACACAGATATTCGAACAAGTCAAAATATTGCAAACGAAGTGGAAAATCCAAGAATTGCATGAAACAAAAATAAATCAAGAGCTACAAAAACAAAGAGAAGAAATAAATAATATTCGAAAAGAAATTGAAGGATTACGCAAACAAAAAATTGAAGAATCTGAAACTTATAAAAATAAATTCGAAGAATTAAATAAACAGCTTTTGGAATGCCAAGAAGTCGAGCAAATATTGATTAAATATGGAAATAACCCAGAACTTATTACCCCCCTTCACTTTGCTATAAAAACAGGGGATGATAATGCAGTAAAAATAATGCTTAAATATGGGATCGATATCAATTTAATGGATAGGGGATATACTCCATTGCACCGTGCCATCGAATCTAATCGCAAGGAAACAGTCGATCTACTCATTCGACATGGCGCTAATGTTAACGCTCGTAATGCGAAAGGCTATACCCCATTACATGAAGCAATAACAACTAATCAATTTGAAATGGTGACTTTCTTACTTCAGAATGGAGCAGACGCCACAGCTAAAGTTCAGAAGGGACTGGCAGAATTTCGATGCCTCGATTTGGCAAGACAGTCTGGAAGCTCTGATTTAAGCATGTTATTCATTGATAAAGATATTTTAATTTTAGAAGAAAGATGTAGACAACATTTTATTGAAGCAGATGTTAAAAAAAGTGATCCGATTGAATTAGCTTTTCAAAAATCTGATTTGGAATTGGTGCAACATCTTTTTCAGACAAGGGAAAGGGATCTTTTTCTAGAAAAACAAACTTTTAAATTTCCTGGATATGAATTTTTTAGATCCTTCATACAAGGCTCTTATAGCATTTGGGAAAAACCTATGCCAGTAAAGATAAAAGGTGGAAATGGGATTTATATTGATATGCTTAACCGAGTCGATACAGAATCGATAAAAGTCTTGATGAAATATGATTCAGCGAATTCTTGGAAAAAATATATACCAGAGTGGCTATCACGGTCTTATCATTTAGGAGATCTAGAAACAATCAAATTTCTCATTCCACTAGCAAAAAAAGCTAATATCAATACGGTTTTCCACCAAGGGGAGCAGAGATATTTAATAGATCCGTTCTTATCTGATACTCCGATAGACCGAGAAAACTCTTCGCATTTTTATATTCCTAATGTAGGCCCGAAACCCAAAACTCCTCCATCTTTATTTGAATATCGATCGGATGATAATGCTCGCACTAGAGAGCTCAAAAGCCAGATTCAGGAGTTATTGAATCCTGTATGAAGACCAAAGAAGAAAGCTGTCTTTGTCAACTTGAAAAATATAATCTGAGCTAATACCCTAAACAGTCTTTATTGCAAGGGAATACTTAGAAAAAGTAGCATGCCAAAAATATAGACCTGTTCCCGAGTTAGCATCTCTGAGCTTTGGCACAGTCCAGAGGATAAAAAACACAAACTCAGGTTTATAAGTTTCGAAAGAGGCTAATCATTTATTTTTGAAATCAGTCCTGTAATATCAAGTTTTCATTTGCAAATTATTTCGAAAAACGAAATAATTTGTACATGAAAGCTAAACTTCACGATTACATCCTCTCTCTATTAGCCGATGGAAAATATTTTTTCTCAAAAAAAAATGCGATGATTGCGTTAAATCTCAACCCAAACCAATTTCAACTTCAAGCCTTTAGATTGTATCAAAAAAAAAGCCTCAAAAATCTCGGACATGGCTTTTTCATGATTATTCCGCCAGAGTATCACCATTTTGGGTCTTTACCCCCCCATTGGATGATTGATCCCTACATGAAATATCTCAATCGTGATTATTACATCGGTCTTCTGAGCGCCGCCTCACTCTATGGAGCAACTCAACAACAACCTATGACATTTCAGGTCATCACCAATAAACGCATAAGGCCTATTAAACTGGAACGGGGTGCAATTGAATTTCATTGTTACAAAGATTGCATCCAAGCAGTATTCGAACAAATCACTGTACCAACTGGTTATGCTAAAATCTCTACTAGAGAACAAACCCTGGTTGACCTTGTCCGATTTCATACTGTTTGCGGGTATTTAAGCAACGTCGCGGCTATTGTCAAAGATTTAGGAACTCAATGTAAGCCTGAGGCTTTATCCAGAGTCGTTAAATCAGAAAAAATGGAAACTGTTCTTCAACGATTGGGTTATATTCTGGAATTAGTGAGATTTTCCTGATCTTAGTGCAATCGTTGATCAGGAACTTAAACAAAGACGAATGCATGATACCCTTCTCAGACCGGATTTTCATATAAAAGAAGGCGAGCGTATAAATCGCTGGAAACTAATTCTCAACGATACTTTGGAGATTGACGAATGATACCGAGAAGCCATATTCAAGAATGGTCTAAAAAAGTCCCCTGGCAGGAACCAAGACAGGTTGAACAAGACTTAATTATTACCAATGCTCTTTTAAAACTATACATGCATCCTACTTTGCGATGTTCATTAGCCTTTCGCGGTGGTACAGCCTTAAATAAGCTTTTCTTTAACCCACCAACGCGATACTCAGAAGATATCGACCTTGTTCAAACAACGGCAGAACCAATTGGTTCGACAATGGATGCTATTCGGGATGCTTTGGATACTTGGTTGGGAGAACCTAAACGAAGCTTCTCTGATGGCAGAGTCACACTTGTTTATCGTGTTCTAAGTGACGAAGGATTTCCCTTAAAGCTAAAAATAGAAATCAATAGCCGTGAACATTTTTCAATACTTGGATTTCAAGATTATTCTTTTACATGCAATTCTTCATGGGCTTCAGGAACGGTGATTATTCGAACTTTCAAAATTGAAGAATTGCTTGGCACTAAATTGCGCGCACTTTATCAGAGACGCAAAGGAAGAGATTTATACGATTTGCACATCGCCCTCACGACCCTTCCCAATTTAGATCGAAAAGCCATTCTTCATTGTTTTTCAGAGTATCTTTCTTTTGGTGGACATAGTATTTCTAGAGAACTCTTTTTAGAAAATATGACTTTGAAACTTAAAAACAAAGAATTTCGAGAAGATATCATTCCTTTACTGCCTCGCCAAAGTGGATTATTTGATGCTGAAATGGCTTATCAAAATGTTCGGGAAAATTTATTAGAATATTTATGAAATAAAATTTTCTTCTTCTCATTTATGCACATTTTTGGCACACTGAGGCTCACAAAAGCACAACGAATGTCAGCAATCAACAGCAAAGGATTATTTTGCTTCTTGCTCGAGCATATGCTGGCATTTTATGGTTTTTATTGAGAGTTTTGGCGGAGTGTCTGTCTTGAAAACAGAAGTCCGGTAACCCCGGACCGTGGGTTCGAATCCTACCTCTTCCGATCTGTGTGCTTTGAAGCGAAGTCTAGCGTTGTTGCACGAAGACCGTCCCTTCCTGTTTTCTAATTGAAAGGATCATCTTTATCCGACGTCGCGTATAAAGTGCTCAATGAAGTCCATCATGTACAGGGGAATTGAGAGAACTTGCTTATGCAACGAGAGAGGATATTCGGAAATACGAACTCCTAGTCGTCCTTTTTTTTCCTTTAAAAACTCTTGCATGGAACGAAGGGAACCAGTTGCTCCCGCCTTGACCTCCACGGGAACGATATCGGATCCAACTGAAACGACGTAGTCGATTTCCGCCTGTCCACCATCAGTCCTTTCCCAGAAAAGTAAAGGAGTGTTTTGATAAGGAACTTCATAAGCAAGAAGCTCCTGTCCTACAAACTGCTCAGCGATCACTCCCGCATTGATCTGCAAAATATCCGTATCAAAGAAATGGGTTGCATCCACCTTAGTTGCTGTTTGAAGTAGCCCAACATCAAGATAAAAGAGTTTATAACGATCTTCTTTCATATGCGCATAAAGAGGAAGACCGGCAGCTGTCGTGGCAAAAACACGTTGAAGCAGTCCTGCGTGACATAAAAGTTCAAGCGCCGGTTTTAATTCACGGTCTCTTATCTCCTCGTCAATTCTCTTAAATTTTAACACCCGGGAAACAAGAGTCGGAGCCTTTTGAAAAATGAGGCGTAGGTATTTGTGTTGGGTGTGTTTAGCATATTTTCCAAAATCGCTTTCATAAGCTTGTAAGATGCGGTGATGAACGCGCTGCGTTTCGAGAAGTGACCCTTCTTTAAGACTTTCTTTTACGGCCGCGGGCATGCCTCCAATAAACAAATAACGGCTCACCCACTTTAAAAGCTCTTGGTGTTCTAACTGACTCGGAGGGTTTTGTAAGTCAAATAGTAACAGCCTCTCAGCGATAAATGGACAGGCAGCCTCTAAGTATTCAATAAAGGAGAGAGGTTTCAAGTAAAGGAACTCGATACGACCTACCGGGAAGCTAAAATCTTCTTCCCTAAGTAGAAATTCTAGTAACGATCCTGCTGCGATCACATGGAGCTGTGGCATCTTTTCTTTAAAATATCTAAGAGCAGATAATGCTTCCCTGCACTCTTGAATTTCATCCAAAAATAAGAGGGATTGGCCAGCTTTGATGGGTTTACGAAGAGCAAGTTCGAGACGAGTTAAAATTTCTTTAGGATCGCGCGAAGAAAAAGCGCCCTTCAATTCCGGGCGGCTTTCAAAATCGACAATAGCAATATCTTCAAACCGGGCTTTGCCGAACTGTTCAATTAAATGGCTTTTTCCGACTTGACGAGCCCCTCTGAGAAGGATAGGAAGATGCTCCTCCTTTTCTTTCCATGTCAGTAATTCTTTTTCGAGACGTCGCTTCATGGTTCTAACTCCTACCTAAAAATACCATATTTGGGTTATTTTTGATATCAATTTGAACCAATTTCTAAGGGGTCGCTAAACGCAAGATTTTGAGCTATAACGCGTTAAAATGTACAAAGTCGAGTGTCAAACAGGTTGTGAAAAGGTTTGTGACTCTTCCATTTATATGTTTTAAAATCTCTAACATCAGTAGAAACGATTGTACCATGACCAAGATGTTCTGCCAAAATAACAAGCGATGCATCTGCGAGATCCATAGGTAATTCTCGATATCGTTCCATAAGAACTTTGAGTTCGTGAGCATGTTGATGAATTAAATCAAATACTTCAAATGCTTTATCTTCATAATTTTTTAGAAATAATGTCAGAACATCATGAGAGGCTTTTAAAAGCAAATAACACACTTCGGTTAGTACAGGCCATGTTGTAATCCATTTTTTTTGCGGTAAATTTTTCAATAAGGCAATTGCTTTTTTATGATTTTGGTCGGATTTATTACCCAAAGCAACAAAAAAACCTGTATCAATCATAATAAAATTGTGTTTATTTAAGTCCATGTTTTCTCTCTAAGCCTTTGATCAGTTTTTCTTTATAGTTAATGGATAAGTCTTTTTCAGCTTTAAAACTTCCAATATATCCTGAATCCATAAAAATATCTGCTGCAGACTTGTGACTTTCAGCCGCTACTAAAGTTTCGTAATAAGCGTGGATTGCTTCTTTAACCACTAAACTTTGACTTTCATTCAGAGTCAACTTAATGTAATTAAGCTCTTTTTCAGTCTTTTCGTCTAAACGCAAACTTAGCATCCTCATTGTTTCCTCCTTATCATTTGCATATGTACTACATATTGTAATACATTTTTCGTTTGAGATCAAGTGAAAGATTCCAATCTCGCAATATACATGATTTCAGTAGCTAACGCCATGTGCGACTTTGTTCCATTCAAGTCCGGGCCCGAGACCGGGTCCGACAACGCAACAAATTCAAACCCTTCGTCCATTCAGCCTTTTTGACTCACGATTTCTCTTGAAAATATGACATTGTTAATGTCATAATGAAAGTAAATATGACATTACGAATGTCAAAAACGCTGTAAATATGATATTAGGGGGCTCGTAACTGCTCAATAAAATTTAAGTAAAAATTTGCAAATATAAGAGTTTTTACATATATTTAAAAGTCAAGTTAAGCCTATGATCATGCAAATGCGCACCTATCAAACAC
Source organism: Parachlamydiales bacterium (assembly GCA_963801825.1). Taxonomy (GTDB): domain Bacteria; phylum Chlamydiota; class Chlamydiia; order Chlamydiales; family Parachlamydiaceae; genus CAWDGI01. The sequence goes on along the minus strand of CAWDGI010000007.1, from coordinate 105,267 downwards.
GCCTCCATATAGATGACTCTGCCGATCACATCCTCTCTTCTTATGCAGAGCTATTTTCCCAAGTTGAGCATCATCTCTTTAAAGCGAAGGTTCTCCGGACCGATCCAAATACTTGCAAGAGAGAATTCTTAAAACGTTTTGGAATCACAGGAAGACAATACAATGCCTGCCGGATTACTCTCCAAGGAAAAATAGAGTCTATTAAAGAAAGAAACCATCTTCAAATCGCAGAGCTTGAAGAAAAGATCAAAGCCTTGGAAATAAAAGTCAAGAAGATCAGAAATCCCTTTACAGCTCACCAAAAAAAGCGCCATCTCATTCGCCTAAAAGATAAGCTAGAGAGCCTTAAAACCGATAGAGACCAAAATATCATTCGACTATGCTTTGAATCCAAGAAGCTGTTTCATGCCCAGTTTGCTTTAGAAGAAAATGGCTTTTCTCATCATGAAGAATGGAGAGCAGCCTGGCAGCAAGAGAGGAAATCGGAGTTCTTTGTGCTCGGATCAAAAGATGAGTTAAGTGGCAATCAATCTTGCACAGCATTTCTCCAGCAAGATGGCACCCTCTCTTTAAGGCTTAGACTTCCAAACAGCTTTGCGCTCAATCCTTATCTCCTCCTCCCGGCAGTTAAGTTTGCTTATGGCCATCAGGAGATTTTAGCCGCTCTTTCTTGTGGGCAAGCCCTCTCTTACCGCTGTAAGCGAGATGAGAAGGGATGGCGCCTCTTTGTTAGCACTGAAGTTCCCGCCCCTTCCTTGATCACCAACGAATACTTAGGAAGGATTGGAGTAGATATTAACTCCAACCATTTAAGCCTAGTCGAGACCGATCGCTTTGGCAATCCGATCCATAAAGAAACAATTCCTCTTTGTTTAACCGGAAAAAATACAAACCAATCCAAAGCTTTAATTGGAGAAGCAAGCAAGAAAATTGTCGAGATTGCACAAAGAGCCAAAAAACCCATCGTTCTGGAAAAGTTAAGCTTCAAAGAGAAAAAGCTCTCTTTGAGAGAGAAAACAGCTTCTTATGCACGCATGCTCTCTTCATTTGCCTATAGTAGTATTTTGACTCATATCAAGTCAAGAGCACAAAAACAAGGAGTGGAAATCCAAGAGGTCAATCCCGCTTACACTTCCCTGATTGGCCGAGTAAAGTTTTCCAAACGCTATGGACTATCAATTCATCATGCGGCAGCCCTTGTGATTGCTCGCAGAAGTTTAAGATTTTCTGAAAAGCTGCCCTCAAGCCTGATGGAGATTCCGGATGGCAGAGGTTCCCATGTCGCTTTGTCCCTACCTGCAAGGAATCGGGGTGAACACGTGTGGGCACTTTGGAGGAAGCTTGGAAAGAAACTCTCAGCGGCGCTTGCAGCGCAGTTTCGGGCGATGAAGAATCGATCCGCGAGCTCTTGTAAAACAGCTCATGCGATGTGAAACCCCCGAAGCTTATCGGTGAAAGTCCGATACGCGAATCGTCAGAGAGCTGCTCCTCTGACGTTATTGCTTAAATAGGCTATGCCTATATTTACGTAATATTTTTTGAGCGGCTTTGACTGCACATCCTAAATTTTATCTATTTGATGCCGGTGTTTTCCGCGCCCTTCGACCAAAGTCTGTGCCGGACAAACCTACAGAAATAGAGGGGGCAGCCTTGGAAGGGCTTATCGCACAGCATTTGCGTGCTTGGATCGAATATACCGATGAGCGGCATTCATTATACTTTTGGAGGACAAAATCCGGGTTGGAAGTAGACTTCGTACTGTACGGTCCTACTGCTTTCATGGCCATAGAAGTAAAAAACAGTCAGCACATTCATCCTAAAGATTTAAGTAGTCTTGAGGCATTTTTAGAGGATTATCCGGAGGCAAATGGTGTATTCCTTTATAGAGGGAGAGAAAAAGTACTTTTGAAAGATAATATACTCTGTATGCCTTGTGAAGAATTTTTGCTGCAACTGCATCCAAATGTCCGCCCTTTTCATCCGAAAAACACTATATTACAAACAGATATAATTTAACCTGAAAATTGCGTGCGATTTCTCGATGAAAATGCTAAATTCTCGCCAGGGGAAAATTCGAAGACCGTCCCATGTTTCCCGAATTAATTTTCTTTTTTAATTGGATTGATTGTCTGAGAGAGATCGTAAACGTTTAGGGTAGGAGGAAGCTCTGGGTCATTTATATGTTTTTTTTCCTCTTTGGTAATTGTTATTAAATATTTGCCTTTCAAATCGAAAGCTAAGATTTTCGGTTGACGATAATAGGCTTTTTGTTCATTGATTGGAAGAAGTGTTCCTTCTTTCTCCGCTTGTGTAGAGAGATCTTTGGCGCTTTGGATTAAAACAAGCCGACTATGAACAAAAAGAACATGCATTCCAAGGGAATAGACTTTATAAGCGGCATCTGAGAGGCACCATCTAGAATCTAGAGATTTTTCAAAGGGATTCTTGGTATCCTCTAAGTCCCATTTAGATAGAAAATCTGAAGCTGTAAACAAGAAATTTTCTTTGAAATCCATTGAGTTAAATTCGCTTGTACCACGACGGCCGCATGGATAAGCTAAAGGTCTGATCGCTTGCCCTGTCTTCCAATTTCGAACTTCTCCTATTTTGAAATACTGCTCATTGTTTCGCTCTTCATCCCTTAAGACATATCCGTCTTTATAAGCAATCACCATTTTTTCCTGGTAGACCTTTGCAAAAGCAATTTTGATGGACTCACCGCGATAGTTATGAGCGTTTAAAGTATACGTAAATGTTGCTGATTCTAATGTGAGCACTTTTTCTTCTGCTTTCTGCTCTAACACAGTTAAAATAGCAGAGCGCGGCCAAATAGCAATGTTCTCGGAGGAGACAAGCATGAGATAATCCTGAAAAAATTCAATTTGATTGGCCCATTGAAATTCGATAAGGAGAGGGGGCTCAAGCAGGTGGTTGCCATCAAAAATATAAACATGATTGGTATCTCCTACTCCTAATAAGTGGTCGGAGACAGCAACAACAGGCATATACCCTCCTATTCCACTCTCTTGTTGGTCAGTCGTATGATTGAATTTAGAACATGAAATGCGTCCTGGCTTGTGTAAGAGAAGAGCCTGTTCAAAACGATCTGCTTCTAGCAATTGCTCGAAATTCCATATTTTAAAGCCATTCTCATTAGCAGTGACTGTGACTAAGAGTGGAGTGGGTAGATGCATCGCCATGCAGAGAGGAATTGGAGAATCCTCCTCTATTTGAAGAGAACGATGAGAGCCTGTCTTAAGGTTATAAAGATAAATCACTCCCAATCCTTCTAGAAAAGATTCATTAGTTAAAATTAAGTGGTCACCTATAATTGTGGTAAGGAAAGGATCCAAAAAACTATCTTCTTCCAAGGGCAGCTCCGCTCGAAATAGAGGCTGCAATTCTTCGGAAGAAACGAGTTTATTCTCAATTTGAGTCGCCAATGCCACCTTTTCCCAAACGGGCAGATGATGGAGGGAAGCGTTGGCATGATGGCTGAAATAATAAGGAACTAATTCGGGACAATTAGCAGCTTCTAAATTTTGATTGGCAGCAATGAGGTAGAAGAATTTACTGCTTAAAGCAAGCGAGCAGAAATCCCTAAAATTTGTCATTCCTCGGAAAATCTGGACAACGATCTCTGTAGGAACTAGAGCGAAAGAGCCAGATAGAGTGGCTCCTTGCTCATTATTTTCACTAATAAAATTTTGTAGCTTTTGACTTTGCTGAATAGAATACATGAGTGACTCCAATTTAACTTATTAAATTTATCTTGCAATTATTTAATTTAATATTTAATAACATAATAAATCATTTGATTAATTTCAATAAAATTTTTCTGATTTCATTCTATTTTGATCGAATTTCCCCATTCTCACGTAAGTCAAAGGCTTTTAGAAGTCTTCAAGAAAAATTCGCCCTAGTGTTAAATATCTTTTCCCATCATATAAAGGGAATCAGGACAAAGATCGGCCCCATTTGGCCATACAAGGGTTCCCAATTCTTTATCTAGGCTTACAGATTTGAAAAATTCTAATTCTCTAAAAGGATAAAAAACAGTATGTGGGCCATACCCTTGTGTTAACTCCTGCAAGTCAACGATTTTTTGCTTCTTATCATTGAATGTTAGCTTTAATTTATAATCTTTTACATACTCCATTTTTTTGACTTTGTGTAACATATTCTTACCTTAAAGGTTTAATTTTTGAAGGGATCTCCCCTTTGACTGCTATGTCCCATGCTTGCATGAGTTCTTCTCTATGGAGCAATGCCCATTCCAGAACTAATAATATCGCTCTTTTGGGTAAATGACCTTCGATAATTTCTAAAGTGTTAATTGAGAAAACAGCCTCTTCTCCCGAATAACGAGCATGAAAATGAGGGGGATGATGATCTCGAAAAAAGAAATGAATTGTAATCCCGTAGAATCGACTAATTTCAGGCATGTTTTCCCAGTTTTATCAACCAATATGCTAAGAAAAAATTCTTCTCTTGTCAATGATGACCAGAATTTTATCCTTCTATTTCTCAACCGACCCGCTTAGAAGCTTCTCTCTATCCATTCTACTTCTTTTCTGTCAATTTAATAAATACATCGATATTTTGTTGTAGGGCCCTTTCCATGCCGCGCTAACTTGCCACTTTGAATGAGTTTATTTAGTGCTCTTCCTACGGAAGTTCGAGGGATATTCAATTGACGAACGATGTCCGCTCTAGATATTTCATCGGATATTTTAAACAGACTCAATATCAGCCGCTCAAAAAATATTACGTAAATACAGGCATAGCCTATTTAAGCAATAACGTCAGAGGAGCAGCTCTCTGACGATTCGCGTATCGGGCTTTCACCGATAAGCTTCGGGGGTTTCACATCGCATGAGCTGTTTTACAAGAGCCCCTGGATCGATTCTTCATCGCCCGAAACTGCGCTGCAAGCGCCACTGAGAGTTTCTTTCCAAGCTTCCTCCAAAGTGCCCACACGTGTTCACCCCGATTCCTTGCAGGTAGGGACAAAGCGACATGGGAACCTCTGCCATCCGGAATATCCTTCAGGCTTGAGGGCAGCTTTTCAGAAAATCTTAAACTTCTGCGAGCAATCACAAGGGCTGCCGCATGATGAATTGATAGTCCATAGCGTTTGGAAAACTTCACTCGGCCAATCAGGGAAGTGTAAGCGGGATTGACCTCTTGGATTTCCACTCCTTGTTTTTGTGCTCTCGACTTGATATGAGTCAAAATACTGCTATAGGCAAATGAAGAGAGCATGCGTGCATAAGAAGCTGTTTTCTCTCTCAAAGAGAGCTTTTTCTCTTTGAAGCTTAACTTTTCCAGAACGATGGGTTTTTTGGATCTTTGTGCTATCTCGACAATTTTCTTGCTTGCTTCTCCAATTAAAGCTTTAGATTGGTTTGTATTTTTGCCAGTTAAACAAAGAGGAATTGTTTCTTTATGGATCGGATTGCCAAAGCGATCAGTCTCGACCAGGCTTAAATGGTTGGAGTTAATATCCACTCCAATCCTTCCTAAGTGTTCGTTGGTGATCAAGGAAGGAGTGGGAACTTCAGTGCTAATAAAGAGGCGCCATCCCTTTAATTCTTTGGCTAATTTTCCAATACTAACTTTCATGCCACCGAATATAGGCAAAAATTCTTATATTTGCAAATATTTCCTTATATTTCATATGATCTCCTATTGACCCAAGATTATTATTTTGGGTCAATTGGGTCAATAAATATATGATTTATCGTCCCAATCGACCCAAGATTACAGATTGGGTCGATGCGCTCATGGTTGGGCCTATCAAATTAACTTTCTTTTTTAGTTGGATCGACTATTTGAGAGAGATCGTAAACGTTTAGGGTAGGAGAAGATATTGGGTCATTTCTATGTTCTGTTCTCTCTCTGGTAATTGTTATTAAATACTTGCCTTTCAAATCGAAAGCGAAGATTTGCGGCTGATGATAGTAGGCTTTTTGTTCATTGAATGGAAGAAGTGTTCCTTCTTTCACCGTTTGTGTAGAGAAATCTTTGGCGCTTTGGATTAAAACATGCCGATTATGAACAAAAAGAACATGGATTCCAAGGGAATAGACTTTATCAGCGGCATCTGAGAGGCAAAGTCCAGAATCTATAGATTTTTCAATAGATTTTTCAAAGGGATTCTTGGTATCCTCTAAGTCCCATTTACATAGAAAATCTGAAGTTGTAAACAAGAAATTTTCTTTAAAATCCATCGATTTAAATTTGCTTCTATGACCATAGCCGCATGGATGAGCTAAAGGTCTGATCGCTTCCCCTGTCTTCCAATTTCGAACTTCTCCTATTTTGAAACACTCTTCATTGTTTTGCTCTTCATCTCTTAAGACATATCCGTTGCTATAAGCAATCACTACTTTTTCCTGATAGACCTTTGCAAAAGCAATTCGGATGGACAGCTCATCGCGATAGTTATAAGCGTTTAAAGTATACGTGAATGTTGCTGATTCTAATGTGAGCATTTTTCCTTCTGCTCTCTGCTCTAAAACAGTTAAAATAGCAGAGCGCGGCCAAATAGCAATTTCCTTGTCAGAGACAATCATGAGATGATCTTGAAAAAATTCAATTTGCTCGACGATCCCTTGAAATTCGATAAGGAGAGGGGGCTCAAGCAGGTGGTTGCCATCAAAAATATAAACATGCCCGCCGCCATCTCCTACTCCTAATAAGTGGTCGGAAACAGCAACAAGAGGCATATACCCTCCTAGTTTGTCAGTCGTATGATTGAAACTAGAATATGAAATGAGTCCTGGTTTGTGCAAGAGAAGAGCCTGTTCAAAACGATCTGCTTTTAGTAATTGCTCGAAATTCCATATTTTAAAGCCATTCTCATTAGCAGTGGCTGTGACTAAGAGTGGAGTGGAGAGATGCATCGCCATGCAGAGAGGAATTGGAGAATCCTCTATTTGAAGAGAACGATGAGAGCCTGTCTTAAGGTTATAAAGATAAATCACTCCACACCCTTTTAGAAGAGATCCATGAGTTAAAATCAAGTGATCACCTATAATTGTGGTATGGAAAGGATCAGAAAAAATATTTACTTCCAAGGGCAGCTCCGCTCGAAATAGAGGCCGCAATTCTTCGGAAGAAACGAGTTTATTCTCAATTTGAGTCGCCAATGCAACCTTTTTCCAAACGGGAAGATGATGGAGGGAAGCATTGGCATGATGGCTGAAATAATAAGGAACTAATTCAGGACAATTAGCCGCTTGTAAATTTTGATTGGCAGCAATGAGGTAGAAGAATTTACTGCTTAAAGCAAGCGAGCAGAAATCCCTAAAATTTGTCATTGCTCGAAAAATCTCGACAACGATCTCCGTAGGAACTAGAGCGAAAAGAGAGGGAGCGATTCCTTGCTCATTATCTGCATTGATAAAATTTTTTAGGTTTTGACTTTGCTGAATAGAATACATGAGTTGCTCCAATTTAATTTATAAATAAATTTATGTTTTAGTTGTTTAATAAGATATAAAATCATTTAATTGATTTAAATAGAAATTTTCTGACTTCATTTCTATTTAATGAAATTTCCCCCGTTTTCACGCATGTCCAATATTTGCGATCCTAGAGAATTGCTGAAATTGCTAGGAAAATGCCAAGTTTCACCCGCAAATTATTTCTAAAAACGAAATAATTTGTATATGAGAACAAGCCTGCGACCATGAGGAGGATAGTTAAGGCGATCGCTCGTTCAGCTCCTTCTTATGTGGCTGTAAACGTCCTTCATTTAACCATTTGCAAATTCAGCTCCTCTCCCCTTAGCCAAATTTTTGATTCTTGTAAGAGCCTCTAACTACTTTCAATTTGCAGAAATTACCGAAATTCAGTACATTTTGATAATGCAGTGAATTTGCAGAAATTACCGAAAAGTGGCGCTTTTTGCAAAACAATTGCAGAATAGGTAAAATGAATTTAAAAAATTATGTACACTCCCTAGCCTCGAAGGGCAAATCATTTTTTACTGAAGAGGAGGCACAACAAGAAACAGGCTTATCCAACATTGCATTAAGATCAGCCTTAAGACGTCTGAAAAAAAACAAGAAATAGCCTGTCCTTTACGCGGCTTCTTCCTCATTGTTCCTCCGGAGTACCAATCATTACAGTCACTTCCTCCGGAACAATTTATTGATAGTCTTATGCATCATCTTAAAATGCCTTATTATGTCGGCCTTATCAGTGCCGCTCAATTTTATGGCGCAGCTCATCAAAAGCCTCAAATATTTCAGGTCATCGTACCAAAAGCGAGAAGAGATATCCACGTTGGGAGAGTTAAAATTTCGTTCACTGTCAAGTCAGAAACAGAACAATCTGCCATTCGCCAATTCAATACTCTCAGAGGGTTCGTGCAAGTCGCAGATCCCGCAACGATCGCCACTGATCTTGTCACATTTCCTCAAAAATCGGGAGGAATCCCTGCTGCTTTTGACATATTGTCAGATTTGTCTGAATATCTTAATCTTGAAAACTGCAGAAAAGCGATCTCTCATTTAAAGAAGGCTCCTTTTCTTCAGAGACTGGGATATTTCTTCGAAATTCTCGATTTAGTAGAATTGACTCAGCTTTGCGAAGAAAGATTAAAAAAACAGGCATATGTCAAAAAAGCCTTGTTGGATCCTCACGAAAAATTTGAAGGAGCCCCACTTAATCCTCGCTGGAATTTAATAATCAATGCCGAATTAGAGAAAGAAGATGATACCTAGAAATTTTATTATAGAATGGCGCCAATACGCTCCCTGGATTTCAGATGTACAAGTAGAGCAGGACTTAATCATTTGTAAAGCATTGGTCGAACTGTTTTCCTCAAAACTGATTTCAAAAACATTGGCTTTTAGAGGAGGCACGGCCCTTTACAAACTATACTGCAACCCATCACCTCGCTATTCAGAAGATATCGATCTCGTTCAAGTCGAACCAACATCTATAGGTGAGGTGATCTCTGAAATTCGGAATATTCTAAATCCTTGGCTCGGCCAACCCAAATGGAAGCAAGGGCTGGGACGCTTTACTCTTATCTTGTGGCGCGACAGGCATTAAAATAATCAGAGCGACTTTTATACTCCTCCCCCATTATTTCCGGAATAGCTAATAGGGTCACCCAATGATGTCCAGTGCCTGCCTTCACACGATATCCGGCAGCATGAATAATAATCACGGAAAGTTGAAGTGCAGCATTATAAGCTGTGGCGAAGCGTCGATCTACGGATAGCTGTTTAATTTTTGCATCTTTTAGATCGCGGTCAACTAGCGCAAATAAGTTTTGAATCTCTTTTTTATTCGTCTTATGTGGCTGCAAACGTCCTTCATTGAACCATTTTTGTAAACTCATTCTCCTCTCCAGTTAGCCAAATTTTTGATTCTTGTACGAGGCCTTTGATAAAGGGATTTTGTTCTTTTAATTTTTTCTTAAACTCTCTCATGGGATAAATGGTTGGGTTGATTTCTCTTCTTATTTCATGAGAAAGAGATCCGAGAATGTGAGCGACATCTCGAATGCCTAAATCTCCAATGATTAATAAATCTATATCACTATTTTGATCCTCTTCCCCCTTTGCTACCGAGCCATAAATAAAACTAAATTGAATTTTATTTTTCCAAGGATCCAGCGTCTTTTTTAGTAAATCACCAAACAGAATGGTTTTGAATAAGGCCCTCTTAATATCTTCAAAAGCAGGATGAGTGCGATTGGACTTGTAATAAACGCGATTCCCACATTTGGTTTTTATGATTAAGCCAGCCTCTTCAAGTCTTTTTAATGCTCTTTGAACTTGAATTAGAGCGCATTTTGTCGTTTCTACTATACGAGATTGATAAATCTCCTCATCAGGATGCGTCAAGAAAAGGCTAAAAACGACAACAAAAGAAGAACTGGGAAATAATTTGATAAATGAGCTCATAGACTACAATATGTTGTTTTTCCACAACGGCTTGTTGTCGTTCAATGTGCCTAATTTTATATTTTTCTGTAAATCAAAATCTATAAAATAGGCATGGTTTAAAAAGTGGAGTTTTTAGGTAACATGACAGGATCGTGTCCGAGTCCGAGTTCCGATTGGAAACGCGGAAGAACGGAACACGATCGGAACTCGGACTCGGACACGGACTCGGGCACGAAAAAAATTGTTACCTGACATTGAACCAAGCCAAATTTTGTCCTTCTATTTCTCAACCGACCCACTTAGAAGCTTCTCTATCCATCCTAAAAGACCCAAAAAAGCACCGAGCGGTTTTTGACTTCCCGTAAAAAGTTGCTTAGCAGCGGAAAGGAGAATCTTCTCTCCATTCGCCGAGACTGGATGAAAGGGAAAGGGATCAATGGCCTTGACGACTTCTTCTACCCCTTCAAGATAAGGAGAAAGGGCCATTTGAAAGAGTTGAGTTGGAAAAGTGTGTTGTGTCTTAAACTTCTCACTTGTCTCCTGATAGAGAGAAGAGGGAGAACTAAACCAAATCCAACTCTCGACAATCTCTTGTTTTAAATGTCTCAACGCCTGCTCCTCTTGAGAAGAGAGAGCTCTCCCCTTTTGCAAGTAAAAATAATGAGAAATCATCGACAAATTCAAGTGCGCAAATTGAGGATAATCGCTTAATTTGTGGATCTCTTCGACAAATAAAGCCGGTTTCTCATAATCACTCAGATAGGTCTGAATGGCCTCGATTCCTTGAGATTGGGAGAGATAGAGACTGTTTTCTGCTTTTCGACGAAACATTTCCAGCAAAATAGGGTTGGCTCCTCCCTTCTCAAAAAAAAGAAGGAGCTGTAAGTCGGCAGATAAACTGGAGAGAGCGGTTTTCGCTCCATATCCCGCAGCCGGATGAGTGGTCCCATGGGCATCGCCTCGAACAAGAAAAACACTCTTTCCCATTGTAAAAACGGGAGTTTCTCCCTTTTTCAGCTGAATGGGGACGAGACGCTGCTCGATGAGACGACCTGCTCGAACAACATGATGAACGGGATTAAAGATAGAAAGAGCGAGATCCATTTCACGATGATGACTTTGCAGTTTGCCGGCTAATATTTTTTCTCTTTCTTCTTTCGGTAAAGCCTTCAAGAATGCGGCTTCCTCAGTTGTTAAAGGAATTCCCACATAATCGAGTGTTTTATTTCGAAATAAAATTCCCTTCTTCCTGATCGTTTTGATCACTTCTTGCGAAGATTGTGTCGTCATCCAGCTGGATAAGCCACTAAAAGCGAGAGAAGAAGCTGCAAGGACTGTATGGATCGTCTGAGAAAAGAGGTTTTCTTCAGGAGAGAAAAAACCAATAGGAGCATTCATTTTCTTAGAGAGAATCGTCTGAGTCAATCCCAGTTGTTTTCCCACAACAGACTTTGCTCCATCGCATAAGATCACCAGATCGGCAGAAAAACTTTCCTCCTGATAAAAAAGAGTGGTTTTTTCAAGAGCGTGGGATTTTATCTGAAGATTGTCAACAGAGGGAATAAGGGCATCCGGTTGGAGCTCCTTTACGATCTCTGCCATCGCTCTTTCCAAATCACAAATGGCCACTTCAAATCCCGCGTACTCTGATTTCTTAATGACTCCTTCTAAAATTAAACGATCAAAGACTCCAAAATAAACAAGAGGATAAAGATCATCAGGGACATGGTGACCAAGAAGAAGAATATTGGGACGCCCCTCTGTTTGACTATAAGAAGCATTGCGCTTTTCAATGATTTTGATTTCAAATCTCAAATAAATGGCCAATAATCCTCTCATTAATCCAGCTGGACCGGCCCCAATAATGGCAATTTTTTTCTCTTTCTTCTCCCGTAGAAGGCGTGTCTGATGCAAAAACCGGATCCTCTCCCGATGAAGGGAATCGAGTTCCTTTCGATCCATCCGATAGAGCTCTTCTATCTTTTGCCTATTCTCCTCAAATTCTGTATCAAGAAGAGCGAATGGAGCCCCTTTTCCTTTTATTTCTTTTTCTATTCTTTCCCGTTCTAAAGTATGGTAAACTGCCGCCTCAATAAATAAACGAAAGGCCCCATATTCTTGTGGAGGAAGCGCCTCTAGCATGCCTGATAACTGCCGAATGTGTCTCGCTTGGCACTCTTTATCTCCTAATCCTAATAATAATTTCTGCTGAATGGGGAAGGGAATCCCAAGAAGAGGAGCGATTGTCCCAAGATTCCACTTGATATAGTCCTTAAAATAATGGGTGGTTCCGTAAGCTTCTAAAGGAAGGATAGTAAGACGGGGAGGAATTTGTAAAAGGGCAGATTCCTCTCCTACTCCCTCAACCAGTTTTCTTAATTTTTTAATCATCCTCTCAAGAGAAGGACTCAAACTCTGTTTGGCTTCCGCAATAGAGAGACACTCAAGAATGAATTGCCGCTGACTCCTCACTAAAGAAGGAGCTGCTTTACAACTCGCCCAAAGATCAATCATTTTGTTCTCAAGCTCGCTATGATCTAGCTGGGAAAGAAAAGAGGGGGGACTGTAAATGTTATCTTGTTTAATATTATTAGCAGTAAAAGAAAAATTATTATAACTACAATCCATAAAATATCTTATTATTTAATTATTTATATTTATATTATAAATATAAATAATTATATTTTCAAATTAAAATTAATGAGATTGTTATGGCAACTTAGAAATTTCCGGTTCTGGAAATGAAGAAGATTAATTTCTAAGCATCTATGTGCGAAAAGACATTAAAAATCCAGCAAGACAATCGCATTTTTATTTATATTATCTTAACAATTATTTGTTAATGTTGTTACATCTTAATAAAATTACCAGGAGTTAATAAATTGAACTCAGTAAAACAAATTTTAAGCGGTGAAGACGCTTTTTACAACCAACTCACTTATGAGGACGTGACTCGCAAAGAGATGGCTTCCTCAAAACCATTAAATAAACCAGCCTATATCTACAATACCGAAAATAGAGTTTGGCGTGTTGTCAAAGACATTTTTTCCATCCTCATTTTCCCCATTGGTTTATATCGGCTCATCCACTCATTTGCAGGAAAGATCATCGTCCCAGCATCAACACCTGCTCTGCTGCAATATCCTTCAGATTATGCAGACCGGTGTCGGAAAACTATTGGTTTGGATAGTATATGGAAAGTGAAAAGAATTTCGGTTCAAGTAGACGGATATACAATCGATGCGACCATCATGGGTCAAGCATCTACTTTAGGGAATGGCCGATGGGTATTGTCATCCAATGGAAATGGCGAGTTTTATGAAGAAACCCTTAAAGCTTATTTCTTCCAAAATATCTTATCTGAACTTAATGGTAATGCAATCGTCTTCAACTATCCAGGCGTAGGTGCTAGCACAGGAATGCCTAATCGGAATGCAATGGCTAAGGCATACCGTGCCATGTTAAATTTCCTTGAAGATCAAGAAAAAGGGATTGGCGCTAAGGAGATTATTGGTTATGGCCACTCGCTTGGTGGCGGTGTGCAAGGGGATGCCCTTTGTTCACATAAACTAAAGCAGGGTGTGAAATATGTCTTTGTCAAAAGTCGGACTTTTTCAGACTTGTACACAACTGCCTCTCTTTTAACTAATCGGCTACTTGGATTCTTAGTAAAGATATTCGGCTGGAATATGGGCTCGATGGAGTCTTCGAAAAAACTAAAGGCACCTGAGATTATCATGCAAACAGCCAATGTATCAGATTATACTGACATTTCTGGGCAACCAGAAAAAATCATACATGATGGAGTGATTCCTGTCGAGGCTTCTTTAGCTAAGAAACTTCTTGATGATAAGCAACCACGACTTGGAAACAAGTATTTCATGGGTATTCCAGAAGGTCATAATCACGGTTTGGCGAATCCTACACACTTGGTTGAAAAAATCAATGAAATGCTAGAAACTGCTTAAAAGTTCACGTCATGCGCGAGTCCGGGCCCGAGACCGAAGGCCCGGATCTCTCAGTTCTCTCATTTTTGCTCATCCGTTCTCTTCCCATTTTCCTTCCCCTCTCACTAAAATTTGTAAACAAATACTTGATTTGCTAGAGTGAGCTTTTTTAAGGCGATTATGCAAACAGACCTCGCTCACCCCCTCATCCAGGCACTCATCAAAGGGCTCATCCTCCTGGTTGTCCTCTTCACAGCAGGAGCCTATATGACGCTGACTGAGCGAGTGATCATGGCACGTCTCCAACTAAGAATTGGACCTAACCGCGTCGGACCCTGGGGACTTTTGCAACCCCTTGCCGATGGGATTAAACTTCTTTTCAAAGAACGCTTTCAACCGGCCGGCATTGAAGTCCTCGCCTACTGGCTCGCCCCCGGCATCTCCCTCTTCCTCGCCCTATTCATCTTTGCCCTCATCCCTTTTGGAGGAACGGTCTCGATCGGAGGCCTCCCGGTCCGCTTCCAAATCGCCGATATTAACGTCGGCCTCCTCTTTCTGCTCGCCATTTCTTCGCTCGCCGTCTATGGCATTGTACTCGCCGGCTGGTCCTCCAATAACCGCTACTCCCTTTTGGGGGCCATTCGCAGCACCGCTCAAATGATCAGCTATGAAATCCCCATGAGCCTTTCTCTCCTCCCCGTTGCTCTCACAACAGGGACACTCACCTTATCAGAAATTGTCAATTACCAAGAGCAGCATCACTGGCTCATCTGGAGTCAGCCTATCAGTTTTCTCATCTATCTCATTACCGCCTTTGCCGAGACCAACCGCGCCCCTTTTGATTTACCGGAAGCAGAACATGAACTCATCGCCGGCTACCAAACAGAATACGGCGGACTCAAATTTGCCCTCTTCTTCTTCGCCGAATATATCAATATCCTGGCTGTTTCTGCCATTGCGATCACCCTGTTTTTGGGGGGATGGGAAGGACCTGGCCACCTCCCCGTGATTTGGTTCGCCATCAAGCTCGCCTTTTTCGTCTTCTTTTTTATGTGGGTGCGCGCCACTATGGCCCGCTTCCGCTACGACCAACTGATGAGCTTCTCATGGAAAGTCCTCTTTCCATTAGCGACGTTAAATTTAATCATCACCGCTTATTTTTCTTTGGTAGGATAGGAGGATGCAATGAGAAAGATCAAACAACTCACTCGGCAAATTCTCACCATCTTTCGAGGGCTCCTCATCACCTTGAAATATGGCTTCAAGCGACCGGTGACCATCCGCTATCCGGAAGTCAAAAGAAAGCTCCCCGCTCGCTCAAGAGGCCGCCACTATCTCACAAAATGGGAAGATGGCCTCGAGCGCTGCGTCGGATGCGAACTCTGCGCCATCGTCTGCCCTGCACAAGCCATCTACGTGAAACCTGCGGAAAATGCTCCCCCGGATGAGATCCATTCTCGCGGGGAACGCTATGCCTCCGACTTTCAAATTAACATGCTCCGTTGCATCTTCTGCGGATACTGCGAAGAGGCCTGTCCCACAGGAGCGATCATTCTTAGCAATCTCTATGAACTTTCTGATTTCACACGCGAAGGATTGATCTATACCAAAGACATGCTGACGGAAAAATATCCCGGCGAATCGGGACGTGATCCAAAAAGGGAGATTTAATTGAGTATGACCGTTTTGGAGCATCCTCTCTATCTTGTTCTCGGGTTCCTCCTCTTTCTCTCTTCGCTAGGAATGCTCCTCGCTCGTCAACCGCTCTATGCGAGCCTTTCTTTTCTGTGTACCCTTTTGCTGCTCGGCTTCCTTTATCTTCAGCTTTCCGCCCCTTTCATCGCCGTCATGCAAATCTTGGTCTATGCAGGAGCCATTCTCGTCATTTTTATGTTTGTCATCATCCTTTTCCAGGATGCCTACCAAAAAATTAGCCAGCTTAAACCCCTCTCCTCTCCTTTTCTTCTTATGATCGCTGGGGCGTTATTTCTCGCCGCTTTTCTCTTCTTGGGGCTCCAACTCCCTCCTTTTGCAGGGGATTTAAAAGAACATCCGCTAGAATTATGGAACTGTTCAAGCATTGGGGCAGGCCCTTTATCTTGATTTCTTCTTTCCTTTTGAGGCCGTCTCGCTCCTCTTTTTGGTTGCTGTTGTGGGTGCCGTTTATATGGGGAGAAAAATTTAATGGACATTTCGATCTTTATTCTGATCAGCATGGTGTTATTTACCATCGGTCTATTTGGGGTGTTACTCAAACGAGATCCTTTGATCGTCTTTTTATCCATTGAACTCATGCTCAATGCCGCCAATCTTCTCTTTGTCGCCTTTGCTTATCAATGGGGAAATGAAACGGGCTTAGTCTGGGTGTTCTTCGTCTTGGTGGTCGCTGCCGCAGAGGCCGCTGTCGGGCTGGCCATCCTCATCAACCTCTTCCGAAAGAAGCAGGTGGCCGATATCGATCAATACCATCGCTTAAAAGGATAGAGAGAGAATCGTATGTCATCCCTTCTTTTAGCCGCACTCTTCCTTCCTTTAGCGGGCTTTTTGATCCTGATGCTCCTCTCAGAAAGAATTCAACGCTCATGGACGGGATTCTTGGCTTGTGCGACCGTTTTTCTCTCTTTTCTCTGTTTCCTTGCCTTATTGGGGATCTTTCTCTTCAAGGATCTCCCCCGATTCGATCTTTTTCTTTATTCATGGCTGCCGATCAAAGGAGTCGAAGCAGATGTTCGCTTACATTTAGACCATCTCTCTTTGCTCATGACACTGATCGTGACAGGGATCGGATTTCTCATTCACGTCTATTCCGTCGGCTACATGGACCATGAGGAAGACTACGCTCGTTATTTTGCCTGCTTAAATTTCTTTATCTTTGCGATGCTTCTTTTGGTTCTCGCCGGAGATTTACTCTTGCTTTTTGTCGGATGGGAAGGGGTCGGCCTCGCCTCTTACCTTTTAATCGGCTTCTGGAATCAACGTCCTGCCCCTGCAAAAGCGGCCACCAAAGCCTTTGTGATCAATCGAATCGGCGACTTCGGCTTTCTCATCGCCCTTCTCCTCACTTTCTATTTATTTGGAACCACTCATCTTCAAGAGATCTCCACACGCGCCCCACAAGAATTTCAAGCAGGTGCTCCTTGGCTCCTTCTTTTGACTGCTCTCTATTTTTGGGGAGCCATCGGAAAATCAGCTCAGCTTCCTCTCTATACCTGGCTGCCGGATGCCATGGAAGGGCCGACCCCTGTTTCTGCTCTTATCCATGCGGCAACGATGGTCACAGCGGGAGTTTATCTTGTCGTCCGGATGCACCCTCTTTTTACTCTTACTCCGGAGATTTTGAATGTCGTGGGATGGGTCGGAGGGATCACGGCCCTTTTTGCTTCTGCTTGCGCTCTCGCCCAAAATGATCTTAAACGGGTGTTGGCCTATTCGACCATCAGCCAGCTTGGGCTGATGTTTCTTGCCTGTGGAGCGGGAGCTTTCTATGCGGCCATGTTTCACCTCACGACTCATGCGTTTGTAAAAGCCCTTCTCTTCCTCACAGCTGGCAATGTGGTTCATATGATGCATGGGGAAACGAATATGGAAAAGATGGGAGGATTATCGACGATTTTTACTAAAACCCATTGGCTCTTTTTAATCGGCGTCCTTGCCCTCTCCGGCATTCCTCCTTTCTCTCCCTTCTTTAGTAAAGACCTCATCTTGGAACAAGAGTACTTGGCAGGGTTCAAGACGTTGTTTTTTATTGGATGCATTGCTTCTCTTTTAACCGCCTTTTACCTCACGCGCGCCTATTTTTTAACCTTTACCGGATCCTCTAAACAGATCTCCCCTCTGCATGAAGCTCCTTCCATTATGCTAATCCCTGTTTTCCTTTTAGCCCTTCTTTCGATTGTCGGCGGCGTCCTTGACTATTCTCCCCCGGCAGAGCCTCCCCTTTTAGAGGGATTCTTACATCAAGACGTGGAAGGATTTTTCACTCCGCCGGACTTTCATTTGAACTTAGAAACCCTCCTCGCCCTCCTCCCTGGACTGATCGGAGTGGCAGCAGCCGTTTTACTTTATGCACGCTATCCCTCTTTCTTGCCTCCTCCTTCCCACACTCTGAAGCATTCTTTCTATATCAATGAAATGTATACGAAGCTCTTTGTGCGTCCGTTGCAAGCTCTTGCCCATTGGATTTCCCAACGTGTCGACCCCCAAGTGTTTCAACGATCCATTGGATTTGCGGGAGCAATCGCTCAGACGTGCGGAAGTGGACTGCAAAAGATGCAAAGTGGGGCCATTCGTTCCTACTTGGCTTGGATGGCGGCTGGGGCCGCCTTATTGATTGTCTATTTTTTAGGAGCGAGGGTGTATGGTTAGCTTGATCGCCTTATTTTTGGTCCCCTTGGCAGCCTCTTTTCTCACTTTAAGCCTCTCCTTTTTATCGGATCGCCTCATCAAAACCCTTGCTCTTTTCGCGAGTCTTATTCCTCTCCTTCTTCTTTTATATGGAGGAAGAGAGTGGTTGCAAGCAGAGTTCAATGAACCGTGGATTCCTTTTCTGTCGATTTCTTTTCACTTAAAAATGGATGCGGCTTCTCTCTTATTCGTCTTTCTGACCGCTCTCGTGGTTCCCTTGACCTTAGCCTCTGTTCTCTACCATCCGGTGGCTCGTCCCTCCGGATTTTATGGACTGGTTCTCCTTTTGCAAGCCCTTCTCATCGGATTTTTCACTGCACGGGATCTGGCCGTTTTCACCCTTCTTTGGGAAGCGATGCTCCTCCCTCTTTACTTTCTCATTAGCTTCTGGGGAGGGATTCACAGAGAAAAAGCCGCTCTTAAATTTCTCCTTTACACCTTTGCCGGATCTCTCATGATGATCGCCGCTGTCTTGGCCCTCTATTTTACCGCTGCCTCACAAGGGGAAGGGACCTTTAATCTGGACACTCTTGCTGCGCTCTCTTCCTCTTTTGCTCATCCCCATTGGTTGCTTGCCATTTTTCTATTGGCCTTTGCCGTAAAGACTCCCCTCTTTCCTTTTCATGGCTGGTTGCCGGATGCTTACTATGAGGCTCCCATGACGGGGACCATTCTTTTATCGGCCCTTCTTTCCAAAGCGGGAATCTATGGGATTTTCCGCGTGGCGATCGCCCTCTTTCCCGCTTCTTTGCAAGAGTGGAGCCCCTGGCTGCTGGGACTTGCCGTTGTAGGGATGCTATACGGCGGATTTGCAGCTTGGGGCCAAGCCGATTTCAAGCGCTTGCTGGCCTATTCGAGTTTTTCCCATGTCAATTTTATCTTGGCAGGATTGTTTGTGCCCCAAGCGGTTGCCCAAGAAGGGGCGCTCTTGCAAGCTTTTAACCATGGCATTACCATTACCGCTTTATTTCTCGTTGCAGGTTGGTTAGAAGAGCGCATTCACACCACAGCGATTGGAGAAAAGAAAGGGCTAGTGAAATTTTTCCCTCATCTGTGTTGGCTGACCCTTTTCTTCGTTCTTTCTTCTATGGCCCTTCCCGGGACCAATAATTTCATTGGAGAAGTGCTCATTCTCTTTGGTCTTTTTAGTCAAAATCCGTGGTGGGCGGCTGTTTTGGCTCTGACGGTCATCCTCACTGCGATTTATCTTCTTGGTTGGATCCAAGATGTGTACTTTAAATCCCCTCATTTTGAACCGAATCATCAGAGAGATCTCCAAGCAAGAGAGTGGTTGATTGCTCTTCCCTTGATTTTCTTTGTGTTGTGGGTTGGCTTATATCCTGCTCCTTTCTTGAAAGCCCTTGAACCTCTTGTACAAGAAAGAGTAGTAGATCAAACGGAGAATCGCGCATGAATGTAGAATGGACATGGGAGACTTCTTGGGCACTTAGCCCTTTGCTGATTTTATTAGGGGGTGCTTTAGTTCTTCTCTTTCTCACAAGCCTTTCTGAGGTCGCGACACGCTCCTGGCTTCTTCCCTTAGGGATTCTTTTTCTCGTGGCGGCTTGTGTGGCTACCGTGTATGCTCCGATTAGTCGCCATCCTCTTTTGACCCCTTGGCTCCGATTTGATCCTTTGGCTCGTTTCTTTACCTTCTTTTTTCTTCTCACCGGTTTAGGGACACTTTTGCTTTCATTTGCTTTTTTTAAGCAATTTATGATTTCCAGAGGGGAGTATTTATTTTTGCTTTTCTCAGCCCTCTTTGGCCTTATTTTGATTGGTGCAGCGGCCGATTTCTTGACTCTTTTCTTAGGGTTAGAAACCCTTTCCATTCCTCTTTATCTTTTATGTGGCTACATGAAAAAATGGGAGATCTCTCAGGAAGCCTCTATTAAGTACTTTCTGATTGGCTCTTTAGCCACTGCCTTTTTTCTATATGGCATTGCCTTCATTTATGGAGTTGTGGGAACAACTCAATTCAAAGAGCTACTTGGGGCTTACCACGCCTTTCCTTCTTCTCATCAAGCGCTCTTTTTAGGGGGAATTGCTTTGGTGACTCTTGGCCTTGCTTTTAAAGCGGCGCTCGTTCCTTTTCATCTTTGGGCTCCCGATGTGTATGCGGGATCTTCCACCCCCCTGACGGCTTTTATGGCGGTGGGAACGAAAGCGGGGGCCTTTGCTGCTTTTATTCGTCTTTTCTTTGAAGCGCTTCCTCATTTTAATCTTTTTTGGACGGATGCCATGCGCATTGTAGCAATCTTGACGCTTATTTATGCCAATTTTGTTGCTTTACGGCAGGGGCAGCTTCGTCGATTCTTTGCCTACTCCGGAATTGCGCATGCGGGCTTTTTGCTGATTCCGGTGGTGGTGGGAACGGAAGAGGCGCTCGCTTCTTTGCTTTTTTATCTTGTGGTTTACGCTTTAGCGACGATGGGGGCTTTTGCGATTTTAGCCTTCTTGGATGAGAAGGAGGAAGGGGTGATGCTCGGCGATTTGTACGGCCTTTTCCAGCGCTCTCCTGTGTTGGCGGGCTTTCTTGCGTTTTCTCTTTTGACACTCGCCGGCTTTCCCCCGACGGCGGGATTCTTTGCGAAGTTTTATCTTTTTCAAGTCGCTTTTCAGGCGGGGGAATATGTGTTGGTGATTGTAGGATTGCTCACGGCGGTCCTTTCAGCCTTTTATTACTTGAGAATGATCGGCGCGATGCTGGCGAAATCGCCGCCGGAAGGCCGCCGTCTTATTCCTTCGAAATCAGCCGCTCTTGTGGGAGTGCTGACCGTGGCGGGGTTGGTCATTCTTTCGCTTTATCCGGCGCCGCTTCTAGTGTGGCTGCATCAGGGGGGGTGAGGCTCGGGCTCCTTTCCTCTTTTTTTACACCAATCCAGGTAGTCATTTATTGAATCTCTAAAAGCCTTCTCAATTTCTTCAACAGTCCTTTCTTGGAAAGTGATCACGGCTCTAATTCCAACGACTTCACCATGAAAAATGCGAGCCTCGTCATCGTAGATAGCACGACCTTTGTATCCCTTATATTTTAACATGACCTGACTCCAATCTTTTCATCTTTTGCCCGAAGACGCTCAAGAACATATAAGCGAACATAAACTTCTGTAGTTAGAAAATTCCATGAATAAATCCTTAATGAATGTGCGGATTCGCTGAATTTTCTCTCTGCTATGCTATGGGGAAGTTACCCAGAACACAAGGCCACGGGTTTCTTCTCCCTTCAGATCTTCGGTGAATTTAGATTTCATCTTAAATAACCCAAAGTAGGTGTTAAGACATATTTTTATTTTGCAAAACAAGTTGAACCTTCCATTTCAAAAGTGGATGGGAATTGATTTTTCCAATCATATTCTCATCAGTTGTAAGCAATGAGGCTTCGAGCACTCCATGATCATGTAATTTGTTCAAAAACTCGCTTTCATTTTCCTTTAATGGAAACAGGGAGCAGAGGGCCTCCCTACAGCCATTAAGTAGCTGATTCGTCCAGGCAAGCCAATCAGATTGAGCTTTCAAAAATTTTTGATTGAGTACGGGAATTAACTGCATTTGCAATTCCTGTTTCTCAAAACTTATTTCTTCAAGAGATATCTTTCTCCAATCACTTGACCCCATTCCACTGTAAATAAGGCTTATCAACCTTAGCTGATCCAAATTAAGAGCATGTTTTGTTAGCAGCTGATGGGTGTCAAATAAATCACGTGATGCATGACGACCAAACAAAGCAGCCAGCTTACCCGCCCCTAATTCGTGCGCATCCAGAATTAATACTTCACCGGTTTGACGGCTGCCGACAAAACGGGAACGCATTTTGACGATGGGACATAGTGGAACCCGAAACATAAAATTAAGGTCGACCTCTAGATTTCCTTTACCGCCCAAGGCACTTTCATATTTAAGTTGCCATTTACCGCCTGCATGCTTCTGTGGAATCCTCTGAACCCCCATCCCTTCTCTCTGAAATATAGCCTCCAAAGCTTGTTCTATCAAGGGGCGTTCAAGTAGCATGGCATCCCTATCAGGTTGACCTATATAATTGAGATCTATGTCCACAGACAATCGAGGGAGGTCAAATATAAACAAATTAAGTGCAGTACCCCCTTTTAAAATCAGTTTTCCGCTAAGAAGAAAATGTTCGTTGATGGCGTTTAGGATAGTCATTAAATGCCAAACTTTTTCAAGGATTTCGGGCCGAAATCCTGTTGTAGTTGCTTCTTTATGAAGCTGTTCTTTAGATATTTTCATTAGGTTCTTCCCAATTACGGTCGATAAGCTCTGCCGGAACAATCAGATTCCATTTTTTAAGTAACTTCTGATGTCGCTTCCGGCTCCGTTCCAAATAATGGGGTTTACGTGGGCAGTGGCTGCGAAGCTCTTCAAGATAACGATCCTGCACCATAAGTTGCTCTCGGTGCATTTCTAAAAAGAATCCTAGCTTTGCAGTGGTGGTTGCATTCCCTAAAAGAAGCGCATATTGCAGCACTTGGTCTAGGTTAAAGTATTCCACGCTTTCAAGAGATCTCCAAATCTCCTCCCAACTTCCCGTCAGAGAAGGACGATCCAAAACATCAACAAGAGTGCGCTCTAAACTCGTAACTAAAATTTTGTGTCCTAGATGATCGGAGGATTGTACTCCGAAATCAAATGACTTAGCACTTACGAGATTTAAAGGAACTGAGGAGGCATGGAAGACAACTTCACGAAAGGTAAAGGGTGTTTTTACTTTGGTCTGTGTCAGAAATACAAAGTCGTTGCGAATTGTGTACAATCCCCCAAAATATGCAAGTGCAGTATGATATGCGAGTATGGAATCTTCAGCAAGTTTACTTGCAACCAAGTAGGGATCTACGGGGCAATTTTCGGGATCTACACCTTTTGGAACAGTGTAGTAAAGTCCACGCCGAATATGGATTAAATGCCCACATTTTAAATGGTAACCCAACAAGTTTTTTAGTGTGCTGCTTTTTTCAGATACATTATAATGTTTTTTAATTTCATCGATGGTGAATATATGATTCTGAGTAATAAATGTACTTAAGTCCATGGCAACCACTTGATATATTCCTCCATTAGTAACTATATTATTGGTCTCTTCGGCGAAATATGTCAAGTAGATCTTTCTACTTTGATGCCATTGCTTCCTGAGTCAATCGCTCTATCTCTGCGGTAAACCCACCTAGCCAGCCCACTCATGTATCCCTTCCCAGCTATCGCGATCCACCAGTCTTTAGAAAGAGTTAAATTATTTAATGCATCGGTTCTGCCTCTATCGTCTTCTTCTCTCCTTCTAAAATTTTTTATTAACTTTCTTTGCTAGCTGAACCCACGATTTTTAGAATGGGAAGAAACTCTTGAATGCCTTTATAAGCAGGCGCAGGTGCTCCCGACAGCTTTTCCCAAATGACGGCCCCTCGCTCATAAATTTCTTTTTTTCTTTGCTCTGTCAATTTAATGGATTGCCAAGGCACTCGATTGCTGACCTTCAGCCAAAACTTAGAAAATTCAACGAATAAATTCTTAATGAATGTGCGGATTCGCTCAATATAGGCGCGAACGGTAGCATAACGAGAATACGTCCGAAAAGAGGAAGTAAAACAAGACGCAAAGAGATATCCCTGCCCCTTTTTCTCTTGCTTTTTGAAACCTTCCGCTGCACACCGCGCAAGTTTCGTCCCTAATAAAAGACCATTATTAATCGCCCGAAAAAAGGGAAATGCGCCCGCCGCATCTCCCACCAATGCCCATAACCGATGATTCGCATCCTTCATGACCACATCCTCTGCGGCGTAAGAACCGAGTGCAATCACGGTCAATTTATTCTGCTGTCCTGCCTCTGCATGGATAAAATGGGAATTAAATTGCTCACGCGCTCCCCACCATTTAATTAACACTTTGCGTAAAAGTTCAGGGACCCGTTGAAGATCTGTTTCAAAATAATAGGGCTTTCCAAAAGTGGCATCGTTCATTTGATCATAAGTGGCCTTATCGATAAAAATTTGCAATGTCACTCGCAAGGTCCCATCCTCTTGAGGTCGAACCGTTTGCACAATGAAATGCTCAGCAAATTTTTGGATTTGATAGCTTTCTGAAAAATCTTGGATTTTTCTTATCTTCTCAGGCAAGGGGAAAGACTCTTCTCCCTCCTTCCTGACAACATATTGGACTTGGGCAATATATTGATGAGTGGCATTAAATCGAAATACTTCCCCAAAAATCTCTTTCCTCACTTTACTCCTTGCTCCATCCGCCCCAACGAAAAGCTGAGCAGAGGGAAACTGCTCAGGCAGCTGCTTTGGATCTGCTTGATAACCTCTCAAGATCGTTATTCCCAGCTCATGTGCCCGCTTCACTAAAGCCTCTTCCATCTCCTTGATGGGAACCACTCTCCCTTTCCACTGTTGAACCAATTCTTTTAATCCCTTGTCATCCGGAATTCCATTTAAAGAGGCGGGATCTAGATTTAAGCGAATCTCAGCCCGTTGATAGTCTTGGTATTTTTCAATGACAACAACTTTTTTCCAGTCAAAAGCCTTGTTTGGATCGCCGTCCAAAGGCCCACAGGGCCCCCTCCTACCACCACAACATCTGCCTCTTCCGCTTGGTTGGCTCGAATGATTTCAGGAGAAAGGGGAAGGGGAGAGAAAGAAATAAACATACGTGCCTTATATTTTAAAGAGAAAAAGTCTAAGAGAAAACCATTAAGATAAAATAAAGTGGATGGTCCAAGCAACCAAAACCTTTTCTTTGCGCAAAATATCCATCCCTAAAATGGCAGAACACATTTTGGGGATCAAAAAATTTGACTAAAAATCCATCCCCAAAATGGAAATTTCTAATTTGGGGATGGATTTTATTGCCATTTTCCTCACGCACCAGGAAGGGCATTGGGACAAAGCCAAAGCTCCCGCCATTGAGAGTTGGTGAGCAGCCCAATATTTGACTCAATATTGGGCTGCTCACCAACTCTCAATGGCGGGACTTTCGCTTTGTCCCAATGTCCTTCCTGGTACGTAAAGTGAATAAAAAGATTTAACAATCTATAAATCCTTAATATCCTGCCGCTTGCGATCCTGCATATCTTGTTTCTTTTAAATGATTTTAACAAGATATGCAGGATCGCAAGCGGCAGGATATTAAGGATAAGAAACTAAAGTACACGAGGTTCTTTGCGTAAGGTGAGCTTTTTAGTGAAAACACCCTGTTCGTTTTCCCTCCCAACTGTTTGACTATACACCCCCCAAAAAGGGTAGGCAAAATTGCACGCAACATGCTGAGGCCCAAAATCTTGCATTTTCTGTGCCCAAATTTAGTCCAAACTCCAGTTAAAATGTACAAAGTCGAGCCAAGCAACCAAAACCTTGAAATTAAAATTCTTGCCAAGAATTCCCTGAT
The DNA here is from genome assembly GCA_963801825.1 of Parachlamydiales bacterium. Classification (GTDB taxonomy): domain Bacteria; phylum Chlamydiota; class Chlamydiia; order Chlamydiales; family Parachlamydiaceae; genus CAWDGI01. Next base: position 79,610 of record CAWDGI010000007.1, on the reverse strand, counting down.
AGAATAAACCAAAATTGCCGATCACATTTTTTGGCATGGTTCAAAAAGTAGAGTTTTTGGGTAACATGACAGGATCGTGTCCGAGTCCGTGTCCGAGTCCGAGTTCCGATTGGAAACGCGGAAGAGGGGAACACGATCGGAACTCGGACTCGGACTCGGACTCGGACACGATAAAAATTGTTACCTGACATTGAACCAGGCCCATTTTTTTGCACAGGTAGACCGATGACAACAAAAGAAGCCACTCCCGCATTCGATCTGACGACACAAAAAAATATTGATTTATGGCTGAACGGACAATATGACGAGAAGACAAAAGCTCAAATTCGTGCCCTCCTAAAAGAAAATCCCCACGAGGCCATTGATGCCTTTTACACGAACTTAACCTTTGGAACAGGGGGACTCAGAGGATTAATGGGAGTAGGCTCGAATCGGATGAACAACTACACCGTCCGAGCCGCCACCCAAGGACTCGCCCAATATATTCTTAAACAGCCGAAAGACCCGGAAAAAGAACATGCCGTCGTCATTAGCTATGACTCCCGTCAGCATTCCCGAGAATTCGCCGAAGAAACGGCCAAAGTGCTGGCCGGGAATGGCATTCGCGCCTACTTATTTAAAGAGATGCGCCCCAGCCCCTTCACTTCATTTGCTTGCCGCTATTTACACTGCCTTGCCGGAGTGATGATCACTGCCTCTCATAACCCCGCTCTCTATAATGGCTACAAAGCGTACTGGTCCGATGGAGGGCAAGTCATTCCTCCCCACGATCAAGGGATCATCCAAGAAGCGAGCAAAATCACCGATCCGACGATGGTCAAAACAGTCCCTTCCCTTCACCATCCCCTCATCGAGGAGATTGAACAAGAAATCGATACCGCCTACTTGCAAACGATCCAGACCTTGCAAAGCAACCCCGAAATCAATCAAAAGAAAGGAAAAGAACTGAACCTTGTGTATACCAGTTTGCATGGCACAGGGATTACAATTATGCCTCAGGCCCTTCGCTCTTGGGGATTTTCCTCGATCCACTATGTCGAGCCCCAAATTATTCCTGATGGAACGTTTCCGACGGTTAAATCACCCAATCCGGAAGAAAAAGAAACGCTTAAAATGGGAATCGACCTTCTTTTGCAAACAAACAGCGATCTGCTCATTGCGACCGACCCCGATGCCGATCGCGTGGGAGCCGCCGTGAGACACCACGGAGAAGCGGTGCGGCTCAACGGCAATCAAATTGCCGCAATCTGTTTAGAGTATCTGTGTGAAGCCTTAAGTCAACAAAACCGCCTTCCCCCAAGAGCCGCTTTTGTCAAATCGATTGTCACAACAGAGTTATTTCAAGCCATCTGTGACGCTTATCAACGCCCTTGCTTCAATGTCCTCACAGGCTTTAAGTACATTGCCGAAAAAATTCATGAATGGGAAACACTCCCAAATGCGTATCAATATATTTTTGGAGGAGAAGAGTCTTATGGCTATCTTCTTGGCACTTTTGTCCGTGATAAAGACGCTATTATCTCTAGTTTACTTCTCTGTGAAGTGGCTCTCCAAGCGAAGCTACAGGGAAAAACTTTAATTGATCGGTTATACGATCTCTACCTTCGCTATGGCATCTATGAGGAGGGCCTTTTGTCTCTAAACTTCGGAGAAACAAAAGAAGGGAAAGAGAAAATGGCCTTAGGAATGCGAAAGATCCGAGAGGCTCACTTAAAAAGTATCCATGAAATCCCCGTCGTGGCAATTGAAGATTACCTTTCTTCCACGAAATTATCTCTCCCCTCCGGTAAAACAGAGCCCTTAACATTACCTGTCACCGATTTAATCGTCTATTGGCTGCAAGACCAAAGTAAGGTGATGATCCGCCCCTCCGGAACGGAGCCGAAAGTAAAAATCTATGGCGGCGTGATTCAAAAGGAATTTTCTTCCATTCCGGAGGGAATTCAAAGGGCGAATCAGCGTTGTAAAGAGCTGTTAGAATTCATCCAACAAATTCTTTTTTAAACAAATTCCCTTTGCAGAAGATTAATTTGAATAATTTCCCTTAAACAGATAAACTATTAGCATCTCGTTAAACTTAGGTTAGAGCATGCTAGATCAAGAACAAGCCGACCCTTCCTTAGAGATGGAGCTAGAGAATGCAGTCATCGATTCTCTGGAAGACCCTTCGTCTTTGGAAAGAAAACAGGCTTCCTTACCCGAAGAGCTCTTTATTTTCCCGCTCGTCCGACGCCCCTTTTTCCCCGGAATGGCCGCTCCCCTTGTCATCGAGCCTGGCCCCTTCTATGAAGTGCTAAAAATTATTGCCAAATCGGAACATAAATATGTCGGCTTACTCCTCACAAAAAGTGAACAAGCCGATATCTACAAAACCACCTTCGACGATCTCCACTCCGTCGGCGTCCTCGCACGGATCCTCCGCATCATCCCCATGGAGCAGGGAGGAGCCCAAGTCATTCTAAATATGGAGCGACGTCTACAAGCGCTTGTTCCTCCTCTCATCAATAACAAAATCTTAAAAACGTATGTGGCCTATTATGACGATCCCCCTACTTTAACCCCCGAACTCAAAGCCTATGCCATCAGCATCATCTCGACCATTAAAGAACTGCTAAAACTCAATCCCCTCTTTAAAGAAGAACTGCAAATTTTTCTTGGCCACTCGGATTTCACTGAACCGGGCAAACTGGCCGACTTTGCCGTTGCCCTGACCACCGCGTCTCGAGAAGAACTCCAAGATGTCTTAGAAACATTCGATATTCAAAAGCGAATCGATAAGGCCCTGATTTTACTCAAAAAAGAGCTGGATATCAGCATTCTACAAAATAACATCAATCAAAAAATCGAAGCGACCATTAATAAAAGCCAAAAAGACTTCTTCTTACGCGAACAACTCAAAACCATCAAAAAAGAACTGGGCATTGAAAAAGATGACAAATCCATCGACCGCGAAAAATTTGAAGCACGCCTTAAAGAGCGGCAGTTCCTCCTGATGTCCTAAAAGTCATCACCGATGAAATGGAAAAGCTAAGCGTCCTTGAAATGCAGTCGGCCGAATATAGCGTCTCCCGCGGCTATCTCGATTGGCTGACAATTATTCCTTGGGGCATCTACAGCAAAGAACGCCATGATTTAGAGAAGCAGAAAAAATCCTCAGCGAAGATCATTATGGACTGGAAGACATTAAACAACGCATCCTAGAATTCATCAGCGTCGGCGCTCTGGCAGGCGGAGTCAAAGGAAGCATCATCTGCCTGGTAGGTCCTCCAGGAGTTGGAAAAACAAGCATCGGCAAAAGCATCGCACGCGCCCTGAACCGCAAATTCTACCGCTTTTCCGTCGGCGGCATGCGCGATGAAGCCGAAATCAAAGGGCATCGCCGCACCTACATTGGAGCCATGCCAGGCAAACTGATCCAAGCGCTCAAATATTGCCAAACCATGAATCCCGTCATCATGCTCGATGAAGTCGATAAAATGGGCAAAAGCTTTCATGGCGATCCCGCATCGGCTCTGTTAGAAGTGCTTGATCCGGAACAAAATGCAGAATTTCTCGATCACTATCTTGATGTCCGCTGCAATCTTTCCGATGTGCTGTTCATTGTCACTGCCAACGTGCTGGATACCATTCCTGAACCCTTGAAAGACCGCATGGACATCATGCGTCTCTCCGGCTATATCATGCAGGAGAAAATTGAAATCGCAAAAAAATACCTGATTCCACGCAACCGCAAAGAGATGGGCCTCAAAGCGCTCTAAAGTGCTCTTTACAACAGAAGGCTCTGCGCGCCATCATCAATGGCTATGCACGTGAAGCTGGTGTGCGCAATCTAGAAAATCTGATCAAAAAGATTCTGCGCAAATTGGCCGTCAAAATCGTCAAAGACAACCAAGCAGCTCGAAAAGAACAGAGACAAGCCAAGAAGAGAAAAAGCAAAAGAGAAACAGAAGTAAAAAGACCCTCTTCTCCTCCACCTCCAAATTCTCCATCACTCCGAAAATTTGAAGGAATATCTGGGCAAACCCCTCTTCACCAGCGACCGCTTTTATGAACGCACTCCTGTCGGAGTCTGCATGGGGCTGGCTTGGACAGCTCTTGGCGGTGCGACGCTCTATATTGAATCGATCAAAGTGCCGGCAGAAAAAACAGGCATGAAGCTGACCGGCCAGGCGGGCGAAGTGATGAAGGAATCGGCTGAAATTGCCTGGAGCTATCTCCATAGCGCGCATCTCATAAATATGCTCCCGGCTATACCTTCTTTGAAAAATCACAAGTGCATATTCATATTCCCGAAGGAGCCACCCCAAAAGATGGTCCTTCCGCTGGAATCACGATGGTGACCTCGCTCCTCTCTCTTATTGACGATACCCCCGTGCTGGATAATTTGGGCATGACAGGAGAACTCACCTTGACAGGGCGGATCCTGCCCATTGGCGGAGTCAAAGAAAAGATGGTCGCTGCCCGACGCTCGGGATTGAAAATACTGATCTTTCCAAAAGATAATTTGCGCGATTACGAAGAGCTGCCTGAATACATCCGCAAAGGACTTGACCATGCATTTTGTCGAACATTATGATGAAGTCTTTCAGATCGCATTTCCGTCAAAGGGTGATTCGAAATGGCGATGCCTTGCATCTCCCTCATCTATGGTCAATCGCCTACAAGAAGAAGGTTCATCTCCCCGATCAACTCGAAAATGAGATCCAACGCCTCGAGACGAGGACTCTACAGATGCTTGCCACTTTGAATGGATCGTTTGATCTTCTTGCATGCAGGACATCTACAGATCATTTTTGAAGCTTCTCAAGCTGGGAGATCGTCTTAATCGTCGCTCTGAACACCGATCGCTCTATTCAACAATATAAAAGTCCCAAGCGCCCCATCATCCCTTTAGAATACCGCCTCCAAATGATGGCGGCTTTAGAATTTGTCGATTATGTGACTTGGTTTGAAGAAACAGATCCTCGGCAATTACTCAGTAATAATCAAACCTGATATTCATGTCAATGGAGCAGAATATGGGGAAACTGCATCGAAGCGAGAGACTGTGCGCTCACACGGCGGAAAGATTCATCTTGTTGAGCTGATTTCCGGCCTTTCGACCTCTCAGCTGATTCGCAAGATCCAAACGGAATGATCCCATGCGACTCATTGGCACATTAGAAGAGGAGAATCTTGTCAGACAGTTTTCCCTCTTTTTACATCAAAAAGGGATCACTCATCAAATAGAAGAGAGAGTGCTCAAGACTGGGGAAGTCCAAATTACGGCTCCTCTCTCTTTCGCATTTGGATTGAAGAAGAAGAGAACGCTTTGCCGGCGGCTCAGTGGTTAGAAACGTTTAAGGCAAATCCACAAGATCCTTTTTTCCAAATCAATACATCCCCTCTTCCCCCTCCTGCCACTCCCCCTTCTTCTAAACCAACCTCCACACGCCGGAACCAACAACCCATGGGAGTCGTGACACGCCTTCTCCTCTTCGGCTGCTGCCTTTTATTTCTTCTCTCTCAAATGTGGACAACATCCCCTTCGATTCCTGCTCCCTATGCCCAACTGGCCCTATTCACCTCTCCGGTCGAAAAAGCGCTCCTCTATGATTATCCTGAATTCTACGCTCTGATTAGCCGCTTTATTGCGACTTATGGCTATGAAGGACTAGAAAATCAGGGGGATCTTCCGGAGGGAGGGAAATACCTGATCCAAAAAATTGAACATGCCCCCTTTTGGCCGGGCTTTTATTCTTTATTCCTCAAAGAAGGAGTCAAAGGAACGAAGCAAAATTTTAGGAACTATCCCACCTTTGAAAAAATTAGCCAAGGAGAAGTGTGGCGTCTATTCACTCCTTGTTTATTACATGGCGATATCTTCCATCTTTTCTTCAATATGATTTGGCTCATAGTGTTAGGAAAACAACTCGAGCAACGGCTCCGCCCTTTTCGCTATCTCTTATTTATCCTTCTCGTAGGGATAATCTCGAACACCGCTCAATACCTGATGAGTGGTCCAAATTTCATTGGATTTTCAGGCATTCTCTGTGGCATGCTCGCTTTCATCTGGGTGAGGCAGAAACAAGCCCCTTGGGAAGGCTATCAGTTGGACCGCTTAACGATTCTTTTCATTTTAATTTTTGTTTTGGGAATGGCCGGCCTGCAGCTTCTCTCGTTCTTTCTAGAGAAGAATTTTAATTTACCCTTTGCCCCCAACATTGCCAACACGGCGCACATCATCGGAGGAATTATGGGTGGAATCTTTGGAAAGTGGTCTTTCTTTAGCTGGAGACAGTCCTCATGACCGTGCGCGATCTCATCATCTTAGGATGCTCGAGCCAACAACCGACCCGTTTTCGCAGTCATGGTGCTTATCTCTTGCGTTGGAATGAGGAAGGGCTTGTTATTTGATCCGGGAGAAGGGACACAACGACAGTTCATTTTTGCCAATATCGCCCCTCCTGTCGTCTCGCGCATCTTTATTTCCCATTTCCATGGCGATCATTGTTTAGGACTGGGTTCTGTTCTCATGCGTCTCAATCTGGATAATGTCTCTCATCCGATCCATTGTTACTATCCCGCCAGTGGAAAAAAATATTTCGATCGTTTAAGGTATGGGTCGATTTACCATGAGCGGATTCACGTGGTCGAGCACCCCGTTTCAGAAGCCGGCTTAGTAGAAGAAGACGGCCGTTTTCGCATTGAGGCCGCTTTTCTGGAACATAGCGTTGAAAATATTGGATGGCGAATCACCGAAGCGAGCAAGCGAAAATTTGATGAGGAAAAGCTCGCTTCTTATGGCGTGAGAGGAGAAAAAGTGAAGGAGCTCCAGGAATTGGGAGCCCTGAAGATAGGAGATCACACGGTGACATTGGACATGGTCAGTTGGATGCGCCCGGGAGATAGTTTTGCGATCGTCATCGATACGCTTCCCTGCAAAAGCGCTGTCGATCTTGCTCGAGGGGCCTCTCTCTTGTTATGTGAAAGTACTTATTTAGAAGAGCATCGCGAGCTCGCACGCCTGCATTATCATATGACAGCCAAACAGGCCGCCTTGATTGCCAAAGAAGCAGGGGTCAAAGAGCTGATTCTCACCCATTTTTCAGCCCGCTATCAGAATGTCAAGGCCTTCGAAAATGAAGCGCGCTCTGTCTTTCCAAATAGTTATGCGGCCGATGATTTGATGGTCTTTCCTTTCCCTAAAACCTCTCTTAGACAACGAGGATAGGCATAAAGAGATGTTCATTCTTGCTTGTTACCGTTTTTTAGAGCATTTACGCGTCGTCAAAAACGCATCGGAGCACACCGTCCGCAACTATTCCATTGATCTGAATACGTTTAAATCTTATTTGGAATATGAATGGCTGAAAAACGTCAAACCGGAGGAGCGGCCTGAGAAGATCTCTTATCAACACTCTTACGATCATCGCCCCTCTTTATTTGATTCTCAGCTCCCCCTCGAAAAAATTGATCGTAAAATAATTCGAGGCTTTTTGGCTTGGCTGAGTGAAAATAAACAAAATAAACGGACTGTCGCACGCCGTCTTTCCTCTCTACGCAGTTTTTTTAAATATACGCAGGCACAAAACTGGATCTCCGTGAACCCGGCAGAGGAGTTGGAGAGCCCAAAGTTAGATCGCAACCTCCCTATGTCCCTGACATATCAGCAAATCACCCATCTTTTTGATCAGCCTGATACGGAGGTGTATTTGGGCTTTCGCGATCGCACGATTATGGAGCTTTTTTATAGCTCAGGATTACGTGTGAGCGAACTTGTCGCTTTGAATCGCGATGATTTCGATGCATCTAATCTCACGGCGAAATTAAAGGGGAAAGGGAAAAAAGAACGGGTGGTGCCCATTACGAGACATGCGGCCGACTGGATCAAGGCCTATTTGGAACACTCCGAGCGTTTTCAGAACTCAAATATTCATGCGGCAGAGATTGACCCCGACGCGATTTTTCTCAATAAGCTCGGGACCCGGCTAACCACGCGCTCTGTCGATCGCAAGTTTGATTATTATCTTCAAAAGAGTGGGCTGGCGGGTAAAGTCACTCCACACACCATTCGACATACGATTGCGACCCATTGGCTAGAGAATGGGATGGATCTTAAGACCATCCAGGTGTTGCTGGGGCATCGCTCGCTGGCGACGACGACGATTTATACACAGGTGTCGACAAAACTAAAGAAACAGGTCTATGATAAGACCCATCCGCGGGCATGATATGAGATGCTTGGTGTTATACTGTATAAGTCTTTTTTTTCTGGTGCATATGCCGGGAGAGGCAAAGACAAACACCCCTCCCCCTTTGCCTCTTCCCCTGATTATCCGGCCCATGCAAAACGAGATTCAAGCTTTTAAGGGGAATGGAGAGGAGCATGTGGTCTATGAACTGATGGTCTCCAATCTCTCTCAAAACCCGATTAGAATAAAGGCTATTCATATTCTAGGAAAAGAATGTTTGGAGGGGATCTCTTCCCTTCATTCCGCATCAAATAAATGCCGAATCATTTATGAACGGACCTTTCAAAAGAAGCAATTGCCTCCTCTCTTTTCTCTGCTGGGAGGGGGCAATCGGCTAGACCCCCAAGATCCTCTTATTCCTGCTCAGGCCTCTGCCATTCTATTTTTATTTTTGAATTTTCCTTCTCTTCAGCAAGTTCCTGATTTTCTTGAGAATGGCTTGAGTGTCGAAATCGAGGGACAGGAGGCATCCACTCAAACGATTCCCTCCAATGTTATTGTAGTGAATAAATCCCCTCCTCTTGGGATTCATGCCCCTTTAGAAGGGAAAAACTGGTATGCAGAAGCGGCCCCCTCCAATGCCAATTATCATCGAAGAACAATTCTTGTTTTAAATGGCAATGCCTTAACTCCTGAGCGATTTGCCGTCGATTTTATCAAATATGGCCCTCAAGGGACACATGCCGGAAATCCATTTGTCAATCGAAGCTATTATGGGTATGGCCAAAAGATTTTTTCTGTGACTGATGGGACAGTGGTGAGGGTTGTGGATGGCATCCCCGAAAATACTCCCGGGACTTTTCCTGTTTCTAAAAACCCTGAAACTGTGAATGGAAATTATATTTTGATAAAAATTGACCCCACTCATTATGCGTTTTATGCCCACTTCATCCCCCGCTCCATAAAAGTCGAGGAGGGAGAGAAAGTGAAAGGGGGTCAATTACTGGGATTGTTGGGGAACTCGGGAAACTCGCTCCTTCCTCATCTTCATTTTCAAATCACAGACCGGCCAGGCCCACTGAGGCTGGGGAATTCTTCTCCTTCCCCTTACCCTTACCCTTTGAATGCCCAAGGGATTCCTTGGGTGTTCGAGCACTTTGTAAAAGAAAATTATCTTTCCATTGGGAAAAGTCCCCTCGACTCTGAGCTCCCCTTACTTGTCTTACCCTTCAGGGAAACAAAAGTGAGACGACAAATTGTGATGGACGGAAATTTAGTGAGTTTCATCCCTTAACGACTGACTCGCAAGCGCCTCACTCGCCTTCTTTTGCTCCTTTTCCACTAACTGAATCAGCCTCATCGCCTCCTTAACCTTATCAGGAAATGAGGGCTCTATCTTTATTTGTGTTGAATTTTTCTCTTCAAATGACTCCTGACTAATATTATGAGTCTCACAAAAGGACTTTTTCAGTTCAAATTCTTCTTTTTGACTCTTTTTCTCCAACTCGCGAGCTTCATTGAATTTAGCTAAAGCTTCCTTCAACTCCGGATATTTGTTTGAATGATAAGCGTCTTTAGATCTTAATAAAAAAGAAATTGCCTTATCTTCAAATCCATCTTCTCTAAGCTGAAATATTATTGACTGGATGATCTCCATGACTCTTTTATCTAACAGACCAACCTCATTTTTCGTCGTCTTTCTCGCTTCCTCCATTGGCTGAATCAGTTTTGACTGAATCAACTCTACAGTTTCCCTTACTATCGAATTGGCCTTATCAAGAAATAATCTCTCTATATGCGGTTGTGTTAGGATCTTCCTTTCTTTTTCTGGACTGTTTTTCTGTAAATTTCTGGCTTTTTCGTATTTATCAAGAGCTTCCTTTAGCTGTGGATGAACGGAATAAGCCTCTTTTAATCCTAATCCTTTTATAATGACCTCTACTCGAAATCCCTGCTCCATCAGCTCAAACACGACGAACATGATGAGTTTCGTGGCTTCTTTATCTAATTGATCCATAAGATCTTTGCCCTTCTTTTGGGCCGTCTCCATCTGCTGAATCTGAGTCATCACATCACTCACCTTCTTAGGAAATTCTTGCTCTGCTATTTCCTTTAGTGAGGAACGAGGCATTATCCAATTTTCTCCTATTCCCATTTTTGCCTGTAACTCCTTCGTAAATTCTTCTCCTTCTTTTTTTAATATATCCCATTTTCCATTTTTAGAAATTAATTCAAATTGTTCAGGATTCATGTACTTATTATAAAAAAACATTTTAGATTCTATCCAAGATTTAATTTCTGCTTGTTTTCTATCTTCCTCTAAATTGCGAGCCTCCATGAATTTGCTAAAAGCGTCACTCATCTCTCGATCATTAAGACCCATTTCTGGATTATTAATATATAGGTTTTTTTGTGTTAACCCCTGAATAATTTTATCGTCTTTAAATCCAATTTTCCTAATATTAGCTATTTTTGATTTTATTATTTCATTTACTTGCCAATTCAATAAATCAATTTTTTTGTTATTTATATTATATAATTTAGCTATACCATGCAATCTTGTTGTTACATTAATATCGTCTCTTATTTTATTTAATTTTTTTTCAGTTTCTTTATATTTTCTTTTATCTACATTAAGTTTAGCTAAAATATTGTCGACATCACCCCACTCTTTAATTTCAATTTCATTTGAATAATTATTTAGACTTTTAGTTTTATTTGTTAATTTATTTAAAATCTCACATTTATCGCATATTTTATTTTTTAGAGATTCTAATAACGTTTTGACATCTTTTTTTTTACTTTTACTAATTTCTTCACGATTTTTCGAGTTTTCTTTTAATTCTTCAATATTTTCTTCTATAACTGAAATTTCTCTTTCCAGATCATCTAATTGACAAAGAGCAACTAAAAATTCCCCTGTTTTTATTTCCTTGAATTCCTTACTTATAATAGAAATAATTTTACCTAGTACATCAAAACATTTCCATTCTATCTCACTCCAATCTTGATCTGTTTTATATCCATCATTTGTAGTAAGTTTACCTATTAATTTTTTGATAAAATTGGAAGAATCCCCAGGTTCTCCTATTCCTTCTAGTGTCATTTCTTCTTTCTTAAAATTACATTTAATTTTCTCCTCTTCTTTAAGGGATGGAAAAGAGTCGAACATAGACTCAACATCTTCCTTAATCGTTGATTTTGGAGAAGAACTCGACAGAGGAGGAGGAACTCCATCAATCATCCGTGGTGATGGTTTTCCTGGAAAAGAACTCGACTTCGACAAACCCAAAACTGGAATTTTACTATTTTTCTTATCCATATTTTCATCCGTTATTCGATTGTTCAATTCTTGATGTTCAGGAGCGACTTCAACCCCCAGGATTGATTTTGTCATTTTATTAATATTTGTTTGATTCATATCTATTGTTCGATTCCACCTAAAGTGACTAGGGTCAAGACTGTGACCCACAGAAGGAGCGGGACTCAAACTATTTGAATTTTCAACTGACATAAGCACCTAATAATTTAATTACACAATAAAATTAATACAATTTATAATTTTATAATAACAAATAATTTTAAATAAGTAAACAAAAAAATATAAATTTATAAATAACTATAGTTTATTTATATAAACAAACGATTTATTCTTATTAAAGACAAAGAAATTTATTTATTAAGATTTTAATAAGTTACTGGACTAATGGGGCAATGCCAAAACCAAAAAATGTTTACAAAAGCTTCCGAATAAATTCTTTGTCTGCTATCATCATTCTTTATCTTATTTTTCCGGGTTTTGAGCGATGATTACTCTTTCCAAAATCTCTAAAAGTTTTGGCAGCCGCCTATTATTTGATAATGTGACCATCACTTTTAACGCGGGCAACCGTTATGGGTTGACGGGGCCGAATGGAGCGGGGAAAACAACCCTTCTCAAAATGGTCATGGGAGTGGAGGAACCGACGACAGGGACAGTGACCCTTCCCGATCGTGTGGGAATGCTTCGTCAAAACATCGAAGCCTTTAAACAAGAGAAAGTGTTAGATGTTGTGATGAGGGGAAATGATCGCCTTTGGGAGGCTTTAAAGGAACGAGACAGCCTTTATGAGGTCGAGATGTCAGATGATGTCGGCATGCGCCTCGGCGAGCTCGAAGGGATCATTGCAGAGGAAAATGGCTATTCAGCTGAGTCAGATGCCGAAGTCCTCCTCGCAGGAATGGGAATTCCTCAAGAATTCTTCCAAAAGAAAATGGATGAAATTCCGACCGACATGCAATTCCGCGTCCTCCTCTGCCAGGCTTTATTCGGAGATCCTCAAGCCCTCCTTCTCGATGAACCGACCAACCATATGGATTTGGAATCGATCGGATGGTTAGAACAGTTTCTTTATCAGTACAAAGGCACCTTAATTGTCATTAGCCATGACCGCCACTTTCTCAACTCCGTGACTACCCATATTGCAGATATTGACTATGAGACCATTATCATCTATCCCGGTAACTACGATGCCATGGTCGTTGCCAAAACCTCCGTCCGAGACCGTGCAGAAGCAGAGGCCAAGTCAAAAGAGAAGAAAATTGCTCAACTGCAAGAATTTGTTGCTCGTTTTGGAGCAGGAACGCGTGCGAGTCAAGTCCAGTCACGCCTAAGAGAAATGGATCGCCTCCAACCCCAAGAGCTTAAAAAATCTAATATCCAACGTCCCTATATCCGCTTCATCCCAAATGAAAAAACCCCAGGTAAAATTCTTCTAAAGGTGAATCACGTCAGCAAAGGATATGAAGGGGGAGAAGTCATTCGCTCTTTTTCTATGGAACTTGAGCGGGGGGATAAAATTGGGGTCATTGGAAATAATGGAAGAGGAAAAACCACTCTCCTCAAGCTCCTGGCTGCTGTTTTGTCCCCTGATCGAGGGGAAATTGAAATCGGCCATCAGGTTTTAATCAGTTACTTTCCACAAAATCACTCTGAAGTCGTCAACAAAAAGAGTTCTCAAACAGCGTTTGATTGGCTGAAAGAAAGGCGTCCCGGCATTTATGATCAAGAGATTCGCAGTGTGATGGGAAAAATGCTTTTTGGAGGAGAGGACGCCTTCAAGCCTGTTGCTAGCCTATCAGGAGGCGAAACAGCCCGTTTAATCCTGGCAGGGATGATGCTCGGAGAGCATAATCTTCTCATCCTGGATGAACCGAATAATCACTTGGATCTAGAAGCGGTGTCTGCCTTAGGATGGGGCTTGGCTGAATACAAAGAAAGCGTCGTCGTGGCCAGCCACGACCGCGATCTTATTTCGATAGTCGCAAATAAGATTATTGCGTTCGAAGCAGATGAGATTCATCTCTTTGAAGGGCCTTTGGAAGATTATTTGGCACAGAAGACAATGGCATGACGATTCCCTCTTCTCCTTCTCCTGCGATCACTCGTTTTCCCTCCCCCATTAAACCGATCTCCGGTGGATACACGGATGAAGAGAAAATTACTCTCATTGCGGCACATTTTAAAGAAATCATAGAGATTTTGGAATTAGATCTCACCGATGAATCTTTGTCCCAAACCCCTCTCCGAATGGCCAAAATGTATGTCGAGGAAATCTTTTGGGGACTCAAAGAAGAGAACTTTCCTAAGATGAGCTTTTTTAAGAGTTCTCCTCAAACAAATTCTCAAGGCAATTTCATCTTAACAAAAGCGAGCTTCACCAGCTTTTGCGAACATCATTTTGTCCCCATGATGGGTGTGGCTTATGTCGCCTATATTCCCCATCAGAAATGGATCGGACTGTCTAATATTCCCTGCCTTGTTCGATTTTTTGCCGGCCGCCCTCAATTACAAGAAAGACTGACCGCTCAAATTGCAGATAGTCTGTCTCTCTTATTGGAGACGGAAGATGTCGCTCTTACCCTCCATGCGCGTCACACTTGCGTCATGGCACGCGGTCCCCAAGATGAGCATAACCAGATGATGACTTCTGTCTTGCGCGGGCAATTTCAGGAAAACGAAAAAATTAGGCAAGAATTCTTTGAAGGAATAAACCGCCTGGACTTTGCAAAGTTTTAAAAGGTTATGGGACACTCCAACGGCGGCTACGAGAGGAATGAGCGGGAGACAAGCATTCTAGGCACTTCCGATTGTGATCTAACAGGATTACCCTGCTCAACCGGATAATCTTTACATGGCAGATTCTTAAAAGTTTTCTTTCCAGTTTTGAGCGCTCTAATAAAGCTTTCTCTAGCGTGAAAGGCTCTGAAGAGGTCTTATGAGGAGCAAGAGTGAGTTTATAAATAGAGATAAATCTCTCAATGTCTTTTTCCCTTAGCTTCTCCTGAGATACCATCCTTTGATACAGATTTTCCAAGCGATTAATCGCATCTATTCCTCCCTTGTGAATTAAGTGAATGACTTCCCTATAAAACATCATTTGGCTTTGCAGCGATTGGATGGTCTGTGCATTCTGCTCTTTTTGCGAGGAAATACAGAGGGGATAACTACCATTCAAAGAAGAACACGATAAATGGGGGCTTAATAAACTACTAATATAAGTCATCTTATTACTCAGCCTTCTGGTAAAAATTCTTAAAGTTTTTGCAAATACTCGAAAGCGCCCCTCATAGCTCGACCCCTTAAAATGTACAAAGTCGAGCATAGAGCACTTAAATAATAACTTATCAGGCTTTGACTATTTATTTCTACAAAATTCTTACCTCGACTTTATAAATTTCACTCATCCGTATTTTTAAGGTACTTTAAATTGGCTGTAATCAACTCTAGGGCTCTAAGTCGTCGATTGATCTAGATTTTTATTTTGGCCTTGAAAATCTGCCCAATCTTTAACCAGGGCTGCGAGAAGCCTATCAGAATCTTTTAACCGGAGCAGATTCAAGGCGTTCTTGAAGCCCTCCTCTAAATGTTCTTTAAGGATACAAGCAAATTTTTCTTTCTTTTTATCTAATTGACTCACTCCTACCAAGCCATTGATTTTTGATAAAATCCCCTCGTGAATATGATCTCTTATTTTATCAAGATTTTGGATACTATAAGAAAAAAATTTGGTTAATTCAATCAGTTTATTTCCTTCTTTTAGAGTCGCTTGCAAGTTGGAAGCGACTGGATCAAAATCGACTTCTTTCTCTTTAAAATTTCCTTCCCCCTCTTCAAATAGGGTATTAAAATCCAATTCAAAAGTGGAATCTTGAGTGGGCCTATCTTTTAAAAATTTAGAAAAACCATTATCAATAAAGTCCACACTTTCCAAATACCTCTGACCCTCTTTGTTATAAGGCATTTGAAGCATCAGATTGCCCAAATTGGGATTGGGTCGAATCAAGTTGAAATGCTCGCTATGAATTTCCCATTGAATCAATCGATCCTCATTTCCCATGAGCATATCGAAAATGGCAATTTCACCTAATCGAACCCCTAGCTTTTCCCAATCACTAGAAGAAAGAGAAAAAAGGGAATAATCTTCTATCGCTGCTTTGAAGGTCATCCCAGGCAATTCGTTCATGAACAAAAGAGTTTGATTCTTTGAGATATAGGAAAATCCCTTATTAATTTTTTGGGCAAATGGAGCCAACTTTTTTGCCACATCGGATGAAATGAATGTAAAATGAGGAGTACAAAAACCATAATGACGCAAAAAATCAGCCCCCATCTTTTCATTGATGGCATCATTATTTGTCACCCATTTAAGGACAAAGCGATGAGAACTGAGGGGCTTATGCGAGGAAAAAAAATCTGCCGTGTGAGTGGAAAAAGGGCGATGGACGATTTGGTGTATGCACGCTACTTCCTCTTTGTTTCGGTAAGAGGTCAAAGAGAGCACCCTAGATTTTTGGATGGTCCTGCCAGCCTTTTGTTGAACTAAAGCACTGCACAAATAAGTAAATCCCGTCGCACCAGCACTCGGTTTGTTCATATAATCCAAGGAAGATGTCCCCTGTATAGATAATCGATCGGCAAAAAGTTTGAGCAAATCATGAACTTCCTCCTCGTCGAGAACCTTCTCTACCTGAGAGAAAAGGGGCCCATATTCAAAAGAAGAAATAAAATCGGAATTTGAATGAGGGGGTACAGCAAAACTATTCATATTAAATAAAATGTTTATTTTTCAGTTTATCATATTAACCTAATTAGAATTTTATTTTATAAATTATTTGTTAAATTTGTGTTAATTACAGCATTGAATCTTTTCTATTTGTAAAAATAAAGATCTGGGAAGACGGTAAGCCGGATTCTGTTGAGCTAATTTGGAAATAGCCTGGTCATCATTCATCTAGGGATGCTGTCACCAGCATCCTCAAGCGACATCTTCTTAAGCCCTGCGGAGAACAGGATTGCTTAATTTCGGTCTTGCTTCGGATAGGGTTTGTCACTGTCCTTGAGTTTCCTCAAATCAGGCCATGCTCGTAAAGCAGGCATTTCACCCTGCCCTGCTTAAAGCAAAGCTTTAAACAAGCGGAATACTTTCTGTTACACTTTCCGTAGCCTTACGGCCCCCAGTCTTTCACTGGTATCCTCTCCTGCGAAGTCCAGACTTTCCTCTCTTCCTGTAAAAATCAGGAAGCGATTACCTGTCTTCCCAGATAAATTTGGGTACACTCACCCGATCCATTTAAACTTTTGCCGTGCGACGGCGGCGTTGCTTTGTTGCAACCACTGTATCTTCCAAGCGCTTTGCTTTCTTGCCAGTAGTGAATGCGTGAGCAATGTTCACAAAAGACGAGACGCTCCCCTTTGCGAACGAGATTCTCATCTTGAGCTGTCAACATAATATGGCAGCCGCTGCAGCAGCGATTTTCAATAGGAACAACGACGCGGTCCTTCTTATTGCGCAGCAAGCGTTCGTAAACCTTAAAGACTTCCGGATCCGCTTGTGTCAACTAATTCATCTCGCTCTTCTTTAAGACGCGCCCTTCTTCATTAATTTGCCGAATACTCTCTTGAATCTCAGCTTCTAAGAACTTTAGAACTTTCGATGGTCGATCTCCAAATTTTCATTTAAGCTCTTTAACACATCTTCTTCGCGCAGCTAAGTTGATCATAAAAATCGCTGAGACGCTGCTCTTTCGCCAAGCGCTCTCGATCGGCAGCAGAAATTTCATGCGTAGATGCATTATACTCGTCTACTTTCTTAATGGCATTTTGTTGCGCTTCCAATTTTTTAATTTTTGCCAAGATTTCCGCATGTTCGCCTTCTGCAAGTCGAATCAATTTCTTTGATTTCCAAGATTTCTGCTTCCTTGTCTGCGACACGCTGACGCAAAGAGTTCTTAGTTCGCATTGATACTATCCAGCTCTTTTTGCCTTTGACGCTTGATATGCATCAGCTGAATCATCTTCATATCTAATTCTTGAATTTCTAAAATCACTTTAAGGGCATCTAGCATAATTTTTCCTTAAGGTAAAAAATCAACCTCTCCATCGTAAAAAATCGGATAAAAAAGAGAAAAGGAGGACTCTTAGGACTATTTTAAATGATGGCAAATATCATAAGCAATTACTGAATAATTTTCAATACAAATTTTTACCCTTTGATTCCTTGCATAAAAGGCTCCAGTCAGCCAAAATGGGGGTCATGATATTTTCTTAAAGAAAGGATACTATGGCCCCAATTCCCCATCTAAAAAATTATTTATCTAAACATTCCATTGACACCTCTTCTCCAGCTGTCATTGCCTATCTGGCCGCTCTCGATCACTTGGAGGCATCGGACCCCCCGGTAGCTGCCAGTATCATCCAAGAACTCAAGGACGAACGCTCCCATCTCAAGCTCATTGCTTCGGAAAATTTTTCCTCATTGGCCGTTCAACTCGCGATGGGCAACCTTCTCACCGATAAATATGCGGAGGGGTATCCTTACCATCGCTTTTACGCAGGATGCGAGAATGTGGATAAATTAGAAGAACTCGCAGAGCAAGAGCTCATCCGCCTGTATCAATGCGAACATGCTTACGTGCAGCCTCATTCAGGCGCAGATGCCAATCTAGTCGCCTTATGGGCCATTTTAATTCACCGCATCCAAAACCCCGCTCTGGAAAAATTAGGAAAAAAATCTTTAGATGAGCTGTCGGATGAAGAATACGAAGCGATTCGGCAGCAGCTCGTCAATCAAAAATTGATGGGCCTGTCTTTAAATTCCGGAGGACATCTCACCCATGGCTATCGCCATAACATTTCTTCTAAAATTCTCCACTCAGTCCTTTATGATGTCGATCCAAAAACAGAACGGCTCGATTATCATGCTCTCGCAAAACAGGTCGCGCAAGAGAAACCCACCATTCTCATGGCCGGTTATTCCGCCCATCCCCGCCGCCTAAACTTTGCTAAAATGCGGGAAATCGCCGATCAAGTGGGGGCGACTCTGCTCGTCGATATGGCCCACTTTGCCGGACTCGTCGCAGGAGGAGTGTTCACTGGAGAATTTAATCCCATCCCTTATGCCCATGTCGTCACCTCAACAACGCATAAAACCTTGCGAGGTCCGCGCGGAGGATTCGTCCTATGCACGAAAGAATTCAGCGAAACGGTCAACAAAGGATGTCCGATCGTTTTAGGAGGCCCTCTCCCCCATGTCATGGCAGCCAAAGCAGTCGCTTTTAAAGAAGCAAATACCCCTTCCTTTAAAGAGTACGCTCAAAAGATTGTCGATAATGCGCAAAGGTTGGCAGAGAGCTTTTTAAACCAAGGGGGAAGATTAGTGACAGGAGGAACGGAAAACCATCTTTTGGTTCTCGATGTTTCCCGTTTTGGTTTGACGGGACGACAAGCAGAAACGGCTTTGCGAGCTGCTCATATCACGGTGAATCGGAATGCCATTCCGTTTGATCCACAGGGACCGTGGTACACGTCTGGCATTCGCCTTGGGAACCCCTGCTCTCACTACCCTTGGCATGGGAAAAGAGGAAATGGAAGAAATTGCAGCGATTATTTTCTCGATCCTCTCACATACTAAACCCAATGTGGTTCCTAAAACAGGACAGCCAAGCAAGGCGCAGTTTTTAACTGAGCCGGAAGCCTTGGAAGCGGCTCAGCAACAAGTAAGAGAACTTCTTGGACGATTTCCTCTTTATCCTGAAATTGAAATTTAAAACTGGACTTGGCCCTTTAGTCCTTGAAAAATCCGTTGAAAAAACATAAAATAAAATTGATGACTCAGTTAAAGGAGAAAGGCATGCTCAATCAAGAGAAAGAAAAAAAAGAGGCGATCCCCTCAAAAATGGCAGACAAAATTGCACACACGTTATTAGAAGCCCGTCGTATTTTCATTTCTGATGCAGTCGATAGCGATACCGCCGGTGAGATCATCGAGAAGCTTTGGTATCTTGAATTAACCGCTCCTGGCAAACCCATTCTCTTTGTCATTAACAGTCCGGGGGGAGCTGTCGATTCCGGTTTTGCCATTTGGGATCAAGTGAAAATGATCTCTTCTCCTGTCACGACACTCGTCACGGGACTTGCAGCTTCCATGGGATCGGTCCTGAGTCTATGCGCGGCTCGTGGCCGCCGATTTGCGACTCCTAACTCTCGCATTATGCTCCACCAACCTCTCCTATCGGGAGTCATCAAAGGACAAGCGACCGACTTAGATATTCAAGCCATAGAAATGCTCAAAACCCGTCAAAGACTCGCACAAATTTATGTCGACGCAACAGGGAAAGATATGACCACGATTGAAAAAGTCATCGACCGAGATACGTGGATGTCGGCACAAGAGGCCTTAGAATTCGGCCTTCTCGATGGCGTTGTCAGTTCCTTTAAAGATTTAAAACTTAATTAAATAAAGGAACTCCTAGATGGAGGAAACGTTTGCAAAATATAGCGGCTGCGGCAATGATTTTTTAATCTTTGATAACCGAGAGCAACAATTTCCTATCCATCCTCCCCTCATTCAAACGCTTTGCCACCGTCAACAAGGAGTGGGAGCAGATGGCATTCTGCTCCTCGAATCCTCCTCCCGGGCAGACTATCGCATGCGCATTTTTAATCCCGATGGAAGTGAAGCAGAGATGTGTGGAAATGGGCTCCGTTGCCTGATTCAATGGCTCATCGATCAGGGGAAGGGGATAGAGCGTTCCTCTTTTCATATCGAACTGCCTAAGCAAACTTTAATGGCTTCAAAGAAGGGAGACGCCATCCAAATTGAGATGGGGGCTCCTAGAGAGATGGAATGGGATGTTTCTCTCCCTTTTAAGAATTACTTTCTCCCCCTCCATTTTCTCCACATGGGGGTTCCCCACGTCATGATGTTTGTCGACTCTGTTGAGGCGGCTCCCTTGATGGAGCTAGGACCTTATCTTCGCTCCCATCCTCGTTGGGGTCCCAAAGGAACAAATGTCAATCTGGTTGAAAAAGTCGCTCCTCAAAAATTGAAAATCCGGACCTATGAAAGAGGGGTCGAAGGAGAAACACTCGCTTGCGGAACAGGAGCCACAGCTGCGGCGATTGCCGCAGCAAAAACCTCTCATTGGCACTCTCCCATCCTGGTCCAAACACGATCTGGAGAAGAACTTTCCGTCGATTTTTCGTTCGATCAAGAAAGTTTTTCCCAGGTGAAACTCACAGGAACGGCCCGTTTTATTTTTCAAGGAAAGATTAAGCCGGATCACTTACTCAAAGGACTAAACAAACATGTCTTCTAAAAATAAACAAGAGCCTCAAAACCCTCTTATTTTACGTTCTCACCGCCTCATGGAGGCTTTCGCTAAATCGGATGACGAGCGAGACTTTTACATCGATCGTTTAGAAGGGTTCTTGATTTATGTGGACCTGGATAAATCGCAGCCTGAGCTAGAGGCGCTGAAACAAGAGTTATCCCACCATGAAGATCGTTACTGTTCGATTCCTAAGCTGTCTTTTTATGAGATTAAGAAGATTATGGAAGGGTTCGTGAACGAGAAAGTCTACGATATTGATACCAAAGAGAAATTACTCGATATTATTCAATCGAAAGAAGCGCGAGAAAATTTCCTAGAGTTTATTTATGATCACCATTCCGAGCAAGAAAAGTGGCAGCAGTTTTATCAAGAGAGGTCACGCATTCGGATCATTGAGTGGCTCCGTCAGAATCACTTTCACTTTGTTTTTGAAGAGGATTTAGATCTCCCTCGCCTGATGATTGAGAAACTCAAGCAATCCTTATTCCAATCTAAAGCGGGAAAGGATGTGCAAATGGCACGCAAAGGGCTGGCTGTCAAAGCAAAAACGTATTATTCCAATGAAGCTTTGAATCCTCGGCCTAAGCGAGGGCGTCCTCCTAAGCAAGCGATCAAACCCGATGTTGAACCGCAAGTGACTTTAGATATTTATACCACCGTTCCGGCTGCTATGCGCCCCTTCTTATTTATTCCTGAGATGACCCCAACCTCTACCTCCTCTCTCTTTTCCTCTAAATTTGACGGGGAAGAAAACTTAATTTCCCCTCCCTCCTCCCTTCCGGAGGGCGATGCTCCCTTAAGTCAAAAATTGGCCTCTCTTCGCTCTTTATCAAGCCGTTGGTTAGAGGAAGAAACGACCCCTTCGCTCTCTTCTTCTAACTTCTCGGAGGAGGACGAAGAGGAGGATGGGGAGGATGAGGAAAAGGAAGAAGAAGAGAAGAAGAAGAAATTTGAGGCCCCTTCACGTCCCCCTAAACCCGGAAATAAAAAAGAAGAGAATAAAAAAGAGAAACCGCAGAAACAAGCAGTCCCCTCAAACAAATCTGCTAAAATAGCAAAAAAAGAAAAGAAAAAACCAGCGCCCCCTTCAACAGCGTCCTCGACCACTCGTCTGAAAAAAACGCGCCCCTTAAAGAAATTAGTTCCTAAACAGCGAAAAGCTTAACGAATGATTCTTGAAGCCTCTATTGTCTCTTTTGAGAAATGGAAACAAGGAGCATTCTGGGCCCTTTCAGAAGCGGTTAAACTGACTGCCGTCGTCATTTTTTTGAATACTTTGCGCTTCCTAAGCTTACAGAGCTGCCCTTCTCCTTCTTTTCCCTTGCATGATCACTTTTTTATTCTTGTCGAGGTTCCTCTTCTTGAAGAGATCACTTTTCGAGGTCTTTTATTACCTGGAATTCATCTGCTGCAAAAAGGATGGAATCGGTTTATTTTAAAACGAGAGCTCACAGAGCAGGAAGAGAGAATTCAGCGTCTCTTTCGCATTCACTTAGCCGCTTTTGTCTTTGCAGGGGTCCATTATTTCGATGGAATACATGGTCCTTTACCTAAAGGGATCCTTCTTGGCATCACTCTTTTGCCTTATCTTGCCGGCGTCTTATATGGACATTTAACAGAAAAATTCCACACTCTTTCCCTCTCTTTACTCGCTCATGGCATCCATAATTTCCTTTTTCGCACTCTTCCCTTTTTGCCTTTCTTGATTGCAGGGGTCATTAATAAGCTTTTCTTTGTTATTTTTTTCGGCTATTTTCAGACTAATTGAGAAAGAAATGTCCGAGCAGGGACGATAAGAGGCGTTTTCTCACTAAAACAATTTTTGTTCACAAAGGGTAGGTCAAGGACAACCTGAAAAGCATAAGGGGCTTTGACTTTGTGTTGGAAATATTCCAAGTTTGAAGACACCCCCTTGTTATGACTATTCTTGACTTCAACAAGAAAAAAAGGAAGGTTATTCTTTGTCACAATAAAATCCACTTCTCGTTTCTGTTTATCTCTTAAATAAAACAGCCCAAATTCTCCAAAGCCATAATCCGTCCAAAAATGAACGGCTTTATGGAGATGAGAGGCCACAAAATTCTCAGATCGAGCCCCTTCATCCTTACAGAGAGACCAATCCCAAAAATAAAACTTTGGCTCCTTTAATAAAGAATGGGAGACATTTTTAGACCAAGGACGAACCTCAAAACAGTAGTAAAAGCCTTTCAACGTTTCCATCCATTGACGAATGGTGTTTGAAGAGACTCTTACCTTTTTAGCTAAAGACTCATAGGACGTTAATTGTCCGATTTGGTATCGCAATATTTCGGCTAATAGCTCAATCTGTCCCAATTCTTGTATACGTGTTAAATCGCGTAAATCTTCTTTAAAGAGTTGGCTAGAACGCAATTCATGCCACTGGTTAGAAAATTGTACGCTCTTTTTTAAGAATGGATCGGGAAAACCACCAAATGTTCTTAAAGATTCATACAGATCATCAGGGATGGGATGAGGCTGAGATCGAATTTCTTCTTGAGGGGGGTGTGGAAAGGCAACTTCCGCGACAGAAAAAGGGTGAAATCGATACCGCAAATAACGTCCCATCAAACTATCTCCTCCCCTTTTGTAAAAATCTAATCGAGCACTTCCCGTCACGATGATTTGTGCTTGATTAGGATACGTATCATAAAACCCTTTCAAAAAGGTTTTCCATTTCGAAAACTTATGAATCTCATCGAAAATAATAAGAGGAGAAGACTCTCGTATTTGATTTAATCTTATTTCTTTAGCAATGGCAGAGGGCCCTTCTACAATCAGTGTCCGATGCTCAAGATTATCCCACGAAAAGTAATACCCTTCTTGCCATTCTTCTTTCGCATGCAAGCTTGTCGTTGTTTTTCCAACCTGCCGAGGACCGGTAAGGAATAACATTTGGCGATGCTGCTTAAAGTGCTCTTGAATAATAGGAAGATAAAGCCGTTTCATAGGCGTTATTTTTTATAGACACAATTAAAATGTCAAGACCAAAACGAATACAACTTCAGAATGGTCATGACCATTCTGAAGGATACTGCGGAAAAGTAATTTTTCAATATCGTTTCATGTAGAAAACGCCAAGAGAGTTACATAAACTCTTCAGCATCAGCCAAGGAAGCCGCCTTGTGAAAGGAAGGTGGCGATGATAAACAGCGAGGTATTCAATACAGCAACTGGCTTTGCGCATGGATTTAAAGAGAGAGGCCCCCGCACTCTGATGAAAGAGCAGCCCTTGTTGATGCGCCTCTAACATCAAGAGAGTCGAAAGCAAGCGATAAAGGGAAGGGTCTTTGGGAAGGGTCTGGTCATAGCCAAAAAAAGGACAGAATAATTTTCCGTTGCGTTGTACATAGCCCACCACTCCATCTAAGCGCCCTTCCTTTCTAATCGCTTTAAAATGCATGAGCTGATGGGTCAGCATCAAATGAAGAAAATTCTCATTAAATTGGGGATTCAGCGAAGAATATTTATCAATGAATAAACTGCGATATAACTCTAATAAACGAGGAATATCCTTCTCAGAGAGCTGCCTCTGATCGATCACTTCATATCCACTATTTTTTAGCTGTTTTTGGTCCGTTTTAAATAAACGGGCCTGTAACAGATCGGCCTGCTGAGCGGAATCAATAAAGAAAATTTGCCGATGGGCGATATAATCAAATCCTTCTCCTTTCAACGTATGATAACAAACGGGGTTTGTGTAAGGATCAACCGAGCGAAAAATCAGGGCGTGCTCGGGAAACTGTTCTCTTAAAAAGGCCGCTATCGTTTTAATTTGGTCAGGCTGCATCGAGGGATATAAAGTCGTCGAAAAAGGCCAATTATTGACAATTAAGACTTTGTTGATATGAAATCGCTTCAGGATCTTGGACGATCCCCACAAAATCCCCTTGAGAATCGATTGTATCCCCCCCTGATTGAAAACATTGGACTGCATCGCATAAGAAAAATAATAACTATAGGGAGAACAGATATAAGAATTCTCATATTCTGCCTCATTCACCGTGAGCGGAAAAATAAGATCGCCCCAAACTAAAATCAATAGTTCTGTCTGGATATTTTCAATGTAGTGATGAATCCCTTTCTCCATGAAAGGAGAAAAAAATTTCTGGATGTAATCTCCCTCTACACTTTTCGGCCAAAAAGGGGTTGTTAAATCTTGTGCACGATAGAGCTGAATTCCAGAACGCTCGATGAAGGGATGAGTGTGAGAAGAAAGGGATTTTAAGGGAGAGGATTGAAGAGAAGACGAAATCATAAACAGCCCCTATTTAAAAAATCAACTTCCTCCTTTCCATAGAGATTTTCTCATTAATCGTCAAAACGTTTGGCCTAAATTCTTCCCATTAACATTAAGATAATGAAAATTAAGAGAATCAAGCCTAAAATTCCGCTCGGACCATATCCCCACCCTGCACTATAAGGCCAAGTGGGAAGAGCTCCTAATAGAATAAGAATTAAAATAACAAATAGAATGGTGGTCAGCATAACACCCCCTCTTTTTCTTTATCTTAATTATTCTAAGCAAGAATAATGCCATCCTCTCGACTTTTCCGCTCTCGCGCAAGACGTGAAATTTTATGCCACCCCCCACTGATCCCCATCGCGCTGCGCATCTCTTTTAAGGTCGCCTGAGAAATATCGATCATCTTCTCGGTCCCCTCATAAATGATCTCTTCGACTAATCCCTTCTCCTCTTCGTAAATTTTGCGCCGCTCGCGAATCGGATCCAAAAAGGCATTCAAAGCGACAATTAATTTCTCTTTGACTTCTACATCCCCCACGCGCCCTTCCCGGTAGCGGGTTTTAAGATCTTCGACCTCTTCTTTTCTCAGATTGAAAATCTCATGATAGATAAAAACAGGATTGCCCTCCACCGTCCCAGGTACGTGAGCATGCACGCGGTTCGGGTCGGTATACATTCCTCTCACCTTCTTCTCAACCGTTCTCGGATCATCAGAAAGAAAAATGGCATTCCCGGCAGACTTGCTCATCTTACCCCTCGCATCTGTGCCAATCAAAGTCGGAACATCGCTAAGCAAGACGTCCGGCAAAGGAAAGACGTCGCCATAATATTGATTAAAGCGACGCGCAATATCGCGGGCCAGCTCAATATGGGCTTCAT
This sequence comes from Parachlamydiales bacterium, assembly GCA_963801825.1. Lineage (GTDB taxonomy): Bacteria > Chlamydiota > Chlamydiia > Chlamydiales > Parachlamydiaceae > CAWDGI01. The sequence continues at coordinate 53,639 of CAWDGI010000007.1, read as the reverse complement.
TGTCTTTGCCCACAGGAACCAAATGGGCCCGCGGCATCAAAATATCTGCCGTTTGTAACACAGGATAGCCGATCAAACCCAAAGGGATACTCTCACTATCCATATGCGCATGGCGGGCCATCTCTTTTAAACTAGGAAGACCACTCAAGCGATTAATTGAAATTAACATCTCAAAAAAAAGATTCATTTCATAGACCGCCGGAACCGCCGATTGCAGATAAATCGTCGCTTTTTTAGGATCAATCCCACAAGCGAGATAATCCAACACCATCTGCCGCGTATAGTCCCTTAAACGAAGAATCTCTTCCTTCTGCGGCTTCGTCGTAAGCGTATGAAGATCCGCAATAATAAAATAACAGTCATAGCTCTCTTGCAAAGCCACCCGATTCTTGAGAGAACCAATATAATGTCCTAAATGGAGAAGTCCTGTCGGGCGATCTCCTGTTAAAATTCGTTTCTTTTCTGTCATATTTATTTTTATTCTCCCATGAATTGTAAAACAAGGACAAAGAGGGAACAGGCAAGGACGGCAAGCAAAGTGATTCTCCCCCCAGGAACAAGCTGAGGACCTTTTTTCAGCTGATCATAACGTCCTCTCCAAACCATCAAAACAGGGAGAATAGCAAATAAAACCACGGCGCCAATCCCTCCGGCCGCATTCAAGGCCATGAGGAAAATCGTGGGATAAAAAAGAGCGCATAAAAAAGGAGGCCCTAAAACAAGCGCAGCTAACCCAATTTTTCCTTTTGGTGTTTTCTTGATCTTTAATCCATCTGCTAAAAAATCAATAAAACTTAATGCAACACTTAAAAAAGAGGTCATAATGGCAAAAAAAGCAAATGCTTGCGCGACATCCAATACCCAGGAGACTCCCACGACATTTTTCAATGCCTCTGTGGCAATCTCGCCTTGATCCAAAGCCTCTTGGAAATCCTGAAGGGGAATAATCCCCAAAATCAGCGCTTGCCACAGGATATAGATCAGTAAGGGAAGAAAACTTCCAAGAATAAACGTCCAGCGCAAAAGAGAAACATTGCCTCGAAAATAGGTCGTTAAACTCGGGATTAGATTATGGAATCCAAATGAAAGGATCACAACAGGAATCATGGCCGTTGAAGCAGACCAATCACGTCTCTCCAATAATTCAGGATGAACATGGGGAGATCCGACAAAAACCAAGACAACATAAGAGAGAATGAGCCCCCCCATTAAGAAGCGGTTAAACCAATCTACCGCCTGAGTCCCCATGTAGAGCAAAAGGGAAAAAAGAAGGCAAAAAAATAGCCCCCCTATCCCGGGATGCCAAGAGATCCCACTCATTTGTTGGATAAAATCGTGGACCAATGACCCACTCGCAGCCAAATAGGCCACCATCAAGGAATAAAAAAGAAATAAAAACATGAACCAGCAAAGCCCTTGGCCGACAGGTCCCAATGTTTTCTTCGTCATGGTAATCAGACTAACTTCTTTGCCGTACCAAAGATTTACCTCGAGGAGTAATAACCCTGTACACAGCATGAAAAGCCAGCCAAGGAAAAAGATCAGAAGAGATGGGTAAAACCCTCCCTTCGCACTCAAGATGGGAAGCCCCAGCATCCCCGCCCCAATGCAACATCCGGCAACTAGCAAAATGCCTCCAATCATGCTCCCTTGATGCGACTCTCGCTCTGCCATATCCTTTAGACCAAATGCATTTGTTGGAGGTTTTTGTCGAATTTGCGCTGTTCTTGTTGCAGACGACCGAGTTCATAGCCCTCGTAATCGACAAAACGGAAAAATCGCTCAAAGGAGGGAAAAAGATCGCATACTTGGCGCGCCATCGCCTGTGCAATATGGCGGTAACTGGGATGACCGGCAGGAGAAGAGCGAAGCTCGCACAACCATTGGAGGGAACGCAAATTGACATGAAAATACCAGCGAATATGATAGGCCATCGGGACGACGTATTGAGCTTCTTCCGGCAGTTCTGCCGCAATCAAATCATAGACCTCTTTGGCTTGAGACAACGCATGCTGATAATCTTCTTCATAAGGGGTTCCTTGGATGTCGGGAGGTGTATAAAACCCATAATCACAACAGAAAAATTGCCACTCTTGCGTTAAAAGGCGATGGCGATGGAGATCGCGGTAAGCTCCAAAATCGGTCACCATTTCAAATGTAAATTCGGCCTGTTCCAAGCCACGAGGAGATTTATGACGTCGATTCTCCCGTGCATTGCAGCCTGCCTCTAGAATACGGGCGATCTCCTCTTCGGGAAGGGTCTGACAATAATTCTGCCATTCCGGCAACCCTCGATTACCCTAAGAGAAGAGAAAGGCCGCTGCGACCTTAATGACTGCTTCCGGATCATGGGAAATCAATCGAACGCCTGATTGGAGCGAACGCTCACAATGGGAGGCATGCTTCTCGGCCATGGATTTGAGTTCTGATTGCATCGAGTCATGAAATTGGGCATAACTTTGATGAGAGCGATGAGAGAGGTCGGCTCGTCGAATAAAAGAGGGGATGACCTTGGAGAGTTCCTCGTAAGCTCGCTTTCCAATCTCTTGTAACTCTGCGAGATTTTGGCAGTGCAGTTTATGAATCAGCTGCTCAAAAAAGCGTCCATTCCCATAAATCCCCATATTCGTCAGTGTCCCGGCAGGTAAGAGTCCCCGCAAGCAATCCAAGACTTTCGCTCGTAAAGAGGCGGTATAGGCAGGTTTAGAAATGGTCGAATCCTTTGGAAATCGCTGCTCAATGATGGCCGTAAGAGGAGGAATCAAGCGATTATACGTATCAAAGAGCATGTTACATGTCTCTAAGTATTTCTCGCGATAAGCCGAGGTCATGAGAATGGGTTCGCGATAAAACAGATATTCTCCTTTGACTTTCTGATCGAAACAAAGGTAACGAGTCGATTTCTCAAGAGGAGAGCCCCCAATGCGACTATCCTCTAATGATTTGGCAGCGATCATAGAAATGTTCTCTAAAGCGATATGGACACCCCCAAGCTCCCCAATCGAATCATCTCCATATCCATCTAAAATGCGATCATAAAACCCTTGCGCTTTCTGAATCGCTTGAATTTGCTCCTGAGATTCCTGCTCTTCTTCCGTCTCTTCTACTCCTACAATGGAGTCAAAGGCCGCTTCTTCGTTATTATGGATAAATTCTTTCAGTAAAAGAGAACGCAATCCCAAGCTGGATCGAGAATAGCGGGAAAATAACGCTCCTTTAATCACCTCAGGCAAGTTGCGCAAAACAAAAATATGACTCGAGTAGTGGGTCACATAACGTCTTAAAACTTTTAGTTGACTTTCTGTAAATTCCTCGTAATCGTCTGTTAACATAACTCTGTCCTTGTTAAATAAAAATAGCCTGCCATAAAAGCGCTCTCCTTTCAAGAAAAATGAGAAGATCTTTTATTTCTTTTATTTTATACTTTGAATCGCATGACAAAAGACTTAAATGAGTGGAAAAGATGGAACCAGCAGGGCTGGATTCCCGGCCCCCAGGAAACCGAAGAAGCGTTCATCCAACGGGTGACTTTTTGCCGGACCCTTAGACACTCTCTTCTCCAACATTTAGGAAAAGAGCTCCCTTTCTCTAAAGAAGGGCAAGGAGGCCCCGATTTTTTAAAAGAGGCTTGGCCGTTGACCCAACAGCTTTATGGAATCACTCCAGATTGGGTGCCTCTGTTTTTCGGTAATGATCAACTGGCTCCCTGGCATGCAGGCTGCGCCTGGATCTTTCAATTGAAGCCTGAGACGCCTGTCGCAGCCCTTTTACAATTGAGAAAGAACTTGCAGGACGCCGGGAGTTATTTAGGGATTTACCAAAGAAAAGAACTCCTCGCCCATGAGCTCGCCCATATTGGACGGATGGCGTATGAAGAGCCTCAATTTGAAGAGATGCTCGCTTACCAATCTTCCTCTTCTTGGAGACGGTGGCTAGGACCGATTTTTCAATCCAATAAAGAAACGTTATTTTTTATTTTTGTTCTCTTGATTCCTTTGATGGGCTGCATCGCCTTGCCCTTAGGGGGGATTTCTTGTTTTCTTCTTTTTTTGCTTCCCCTCGCCTTCCTCTTGTTTAGCTTAGGACGTCTCTTTTACCGTCATCAAACCTTAAAACGGTGCCAAAAACAGTTAGAAGAATTGTATTCTAATCGTGACTCTGCGCGCCATCTTCTCTATCGTTTAAGGGATCAGGAAATCAGAGAATTTGCTTCTCTTTCTCCAATGGAAATTAAAGAGTGGATGAACAGACATGTGCCGTGTTCTTTCCGCTGGCAATTTTTGACTTCTATTTATACTGTATTATACTGTGGGAACATTTAATTTTAATTCTAACAGAGTCGGAATCGGCAATTTAGAACCTAAGGAATGAGGGAGCTGGAAGCAAGCACTCAAAACAGACACAGATCCTGAGTCCAAGTCCTTAATCTGCTGCTCAACGATAATTCGCCCTGTTTCTTGCTCTTCTTTTAATTCAATTTCTCCTTCTGCAAACCTTGAATTCTCCCGAAAGAAATTCCGCGTCTTCACTCGAAAAACATCAATAATAAATTGGCTGTTCTTTTTATAAATGGGATTCACTGCATTTGACAACGTTTCCCGCAGCACAATCGACTGGTTCAAACGCTTCAGAATCTGCTGAGCCGGGGTTGCAATGGGATGTCCCTTAATTTCTTGATCTAATAAGAGACGACGGCGCTCCTCCTCGTAAAAACTCCCTCGCTTGATGGTAGAGGGAACTTTCCCAATCACAAGATCATTATAACATTGAATCGTTGTCAAAGCAAATGCAGCAAATTTGCGTTGACTCTCCGTCCCCTTCTGAAAACTCTCAATGAGGGGATAATGTGTTTGAATAATCTCTCTTAGACGAAGAATCCGCTCTTTCAATTGCTTGAGTCTCTTCTCCGGTTCTCGACCCTCTTGATCAGAGGGAAGGCCAAGGAAAGGACGGGCAAACCCCACAATCTGATTTAAAAGGCCACTCTTCTCAGCCGTTAAACGCCCATTCTTTCCCAGCTTTAAATGAGAAGAATGAGAGGCTGTGAAAATGGACAACTCTTCAATCGCTGTCTTTAAATGTCTGATTGACTCTTGCATGTTGCTCTAACTGTGTGGTTTTAATGAGGACTTATCTTTTTAAACCTATTTTATCAATGATTTATAAATATTTAATTAAGAAATCATCAAGGAGAGAAAATCAACTGCCTTTCTTTGTCCCTTAAGGGGCGCCAATGTCCCACAGGTAAAGTCCCCAGTCGCAGTCCTCCTAAGCGAATTCGTGTCAATTCCTTAACCTTTAAGCCGGCGGCATCTAAGAGCAAACGCACCTCGCGCTTTTTTCCCTCCCCAATCACAATTTTTAATGTCCCCCGCCGGACTTTCTCGACCCGAATCGGTTTTACAAACACCCCTTCGACAAGCGTTCCTTGGGAAATCACAACGAGGTGCTTATGTTCGACCTCCCGATCGGTTTTCACTAAGTATTCTTTCTGAATATTTGCGGAGGGATGAATCACCTGATGGGCAAAGGGGCCATCATTCGTGACAAGCAAAAGCCCTTGCGTCTCTTTATCTAATCGCCCAACCGTAAATAAACGATGGGGGGATTCTTCCCCTTGAAAGAGATCTAAAACTAATTTCGCCCCCCCCGTCCGTTTTGCAGAGCAAAGATAACCGGCCGGCTTATTTAAAAGATAATAGACTTTCTCTTCCGCCTTCTCAATCAGGCGGTCTTCTATCTTTATTTGATCCACCAACGGGTCCACAAGGGTTTGAGGGAGGCGGACCTCCTCTCCATTCACTTTCACTAACCCCTGAAAGATCAATTCTTCACAAGCGCGACGCGCGGCCACTCCCGCCGCTGCCAAGACTTTACTTAGACGTTGCTTACCCACAAAATTCCTAAAACGAGGGTTTACCTGGACTTTGGCCATTTTAAGGGGTCGATAAATGCAATCTTTTGAGCTATAGCGCGTTAAAATTTTTTTGCCAACCCTCATTTGGGTTGGCAAAAAAATTTTAACGCGCTATAGCTCAAAATCTTGCGTTTAGCGACCCCTTAAAATGGCCAAAGTCCAGGTTTACTAAAAAAGGCAAACGAAATAGTATGATATAAAAAATTAAAAATCAAGTCCTTATCAAATGGTTAAACTGATCTTGATGCGTCATGGAGAATCTTTGTGGAACCTCGCCAACCTCTTTACGGGCTGGGTCGATATTCCCCTCTCTTTGAAGGGAGTCGAAGAATCGATTGAAGGGGGGCGGATGATTCAAGAGGAGCCGATCGATCTCATTTTTACCTCGACTTTAATTCGTGCTCAAATGACAGCCTTCTTAGCCATGACACAGCATCATTCGGGCAAAGTTCCCCTGGTTATTCATCCTGGAGAAGGCAAACTAGAAGAGTGGGGGAAAATTTATAGCGCCTCTGCGCAATCGACAACCATTCCCGTCATTCGCGCCTGGGAGTTAAATGAACGGATGTATGGGGAATTGCAAGGGGTCAATAAGAAGGAGCTTGCCGAAAAATATGGGAAGGAACAGGTGCAGATTTGGCGGCGCAGCTTCGATGTCCCCCCTCCTGGAGGAGAAAGCTTGGCGATGACCGCTTCTCGCTCCATCCCTTATTTTGAGCAACAGATTCGCCCTTGCTTAGAGCGGGGAGAAAATGTCTTTGTGGCTGCTCACGGAAACTCCCTACGCTCGATCATGATGACACTCGATGGCTTAAGCACGGACGAGGTGGTTGCTTTGGAATTAGCGACAGGCTTCCCTGTCATTTATACGTATGAGAAAGGGCAATTTACTAAACAAAAATAATAGACCTCTTGCATAACTTCTAATGGCCTAGATTCGAGTTCTTTCTGCTCTGGTTGAGCTCTCGGTCTTTGGGTCGAACATATTACCCAAAGACCGAGAGCTCAACCAGAGCAGAAAGAACTCGAATCTAGGCCATTATAAGTTAACGCCATGGGCGAATTTTCCTTAGAGACTGCTAAAATATGATTCACCGCAGAGAAAGCAGCCGAGAGCGCAGAGCTAATGAATTCACTTGCTATTCTTGGTCCTGATTGTTGATTAACTTTAATGTTGCGATACTCAAGAATGGCATGATCAGAATTGTAAATAATTTTTTAAACTCTGCGCTCTCGGCTGCTTTCTCTGCGGTGAATCATATTTTAGCAGTCTCTAAGAAAAATTCGCCTATGGCGTTATTTTTAGAAATCGCTAAGAACAAACTCGCCCATGGCGTAAGTTATGCAAGAGGTCTAATATGCGTCCCCCTATCTATTTAGACAACAGTACCACCGCACGCCCTTCGGAAAAATCAGTCAGTGCCATGATGCCCTACTGGACCCGTTATTGGGGGCTTCCTTCCGCCCCTCACCAAAAAGGGCAGGAGCTTTATCCTTTGCTGACCGAACATTTTAAAACCCTTTATCATTGTTTAGGGGCCCATGAAGAGGATCAATTGGTATTGACCTCTTCTGGAGCAGAAGCGGTGAATCATGTGATTGCTTCGGTTTATCGAGAGATCTCTCTAAGAACGGGTAAAAATCAGTTCTTAATGTCGGCCATGGATGAAGCCCCTTCTATGATGGCAGCCAGCCATCTCGAGCCTTTTAGCTGCATTGGAAAAATGGTTCCTGTAAATCGAGAAGGCCTTCTCACTCCTGAAGCACTGTCGGAAGTAATCTCTCCTCGCACCGCCCTGGTTTCTATGTCTTGGGCAAATGGATTGACAGGGGTGGTTCAGCCTGTCCGCGAACTGGCAAAGGTCTGCCGACAACGGGGGGTGCGTCTCCATCTTGAGATGACGCATGTCATTGGTAAGCTATTTTATGAAAAAGAAGAATTAGAGGCCGATTATTTCACATTGAATGGAGATCCTCTGCATGCCCCCAAGGGAACGGGATTGCTCTACGCGAAACGAGGGATTCCCCTCTCTCCTTTCATTTGTGGAAGCGCTGACCAGGGAGGACTTCGAGCGGGGGGATTAAACATGCCTGCGTTAGCGGGGCTCGCCTGTGCTTTGCAGGAGGCGCTGGAAAACCGCGATTTATTGTGCACGGAGATTGCCCGCCTGCGCAGTCGTCTAGAAAAGGGAGTTCTAAAAGGATTTCCTCAAGCACAGGTCTGTTTCAAACAGCAAGAGCGACTTCCTCACTGCACCACGCTGCTATTTCCCGGCATTGCCAATGAGGCTCTTCTCTTTGCATTAAATCAGCAGGGCCTTTGCGCAACGATCGGAGGAGGAAATTTCCAGCAGCTAGGGTGGATGCTTGCCGGAGCTGGCATAGAAGAGACTCTTGCGCATAGCGCGGTTTCTTTTTCTCTTTCTCGCTATACCACAGAAGAGGAAATCGACCGCTCCGTTGAGATTATAGTGGAGAAGGCACAAATGCTGAGGAGACTTTCTCAGCATCTCCTCATTTAAAAACAGAATTTTAGAGAACCCAGTCCACAAGTGGACTGGGATTTCGAGAGATCAACTCATGACTTTTTGCAAGGGCAAAATCGGATTTTCGTATTATCTGGGAGGTAGGTTCCAAAGGCAGGAAAGGAAAGTTGCGTCATCGTATCAATGATGTCTCTGGTGGAGCATGAAGGGGCAGTGAGATCGCCTGTGATGGGTGTGATACTAATGAATCCTTGCTGTACAGCCAATGTGTCAGAATCTGGAATATCTGTTTGGAGGGCCTTGGGAAGTGGAGCCAATTCCACAGCTGAAATAAAGGTCGGTCCGAGAGGGGGAATCGCAGGGGGAATCGGAACAACGTTAGCTCCTACTGGAACGCCAGCGAATGAAGTGCCTGAAGTCCCATTAGAAACAATTCCCTGACGAGTGATTTTGACTCCTTGGATGTCACTTGGAGATCTGTTAGGATAATTGACATTCAATGCTGTATTAGGGGGTAAAAGTTTCCCTGTCTTTTTAGCAAAAGTTGAACATTGTAATTGCGTGACAAGATCCAAGACAAACTCGGCCACTTGATTTACGAAAGTTGGGTTCAAATTATTGTCACTACTGACCGCAATAGCTGGAGTGGGCGGCATCTGCGCGTTAACATCGGTGACCGCGACTCGTGCGACACCGACAGTTCCGGAGAGATTTGCTATCGGGCCGGTATTTAATGCCTCAGCGTTAATGCCAGAGATGATCAGATCGATTGTCGTTCCAGCCGGAAGAACGAGAGGAGCCTGGCCCAGTGCAGTCACAGGAAATGCGGGACCAACAACAGGAGCCGTTAAATGAGGAGAGTTAACAATCGAAACTTTCCATTCATTTGAAGACACCTGCTGGACCAATGCAAATTGGGGGAGAGGAGTTGTCGTAGGAAGATTAACAGCTGAGGAAGTGCCGTCAATTTCTGATGAGGGAGCGATAAGGAAAACGTTGTGGCCTGCTGCTTCAAAAACTGTTTTAAGGGTCTGAATACCGATGAAAGAAAATCCATCATCATTAACCAGAAGAATGTTGAGAGGGCTAAATGAGCAGGGTTCACAGGCTGCAAGAGTAAACTTTTGCACTTCGAAGTTTGCATCCTGTTTTGTTCCAAGAGCAATATTGACACAAGACTGGTTCGCGACAAAATTCAAAGTCACAATCCTGAAATCATTGGTCAGAGACTCCGTGCTTGATACAGTCTCCCCTTTCTGGTGGAGATAAATTTTTACTGAAGAATGAGGATTTTTTACTTTTCCAATGGCTGTGATGCAGTAGGACTGACCCGGCACGACAATGACCTTATTGTAAATTCCAGCGATTTTTGAAAACTTTCCTCTAAGATGAAGGTGATGATTATTACGCTCTTTCTTACAGCCTTTGGCAAACACGTCTAGGACATTAGACCCCTCTTGAGGAAAGTCTGTTTCACAGGGAATCGTTATTTTTTTAACTGAAGCATTCCTAAGAATTTTGGGAGACTGCAGCAAATCGACAAAACAGCTTGCCGTTTTGCATTTCTTCTCAGAACCTTGTAGGCATTTTTCTGCTTGTAAAGAGCAAAATAAGAATAGATGACCTACCAATAAAGCGGCCCATAGCTTTTTCATGACAAACTCCCTTGGAAATAGGTTAATATTCCAGTTCTCATAACAGAATAGATGTGGGCAATGCAAGAAAATATTTTCAAAAGAATTTATCAACCTCTTAAAATATCCCAAATCCAGTTATACTTAATTCACAAAACATCAAGGAGAGAAAAAAAATGAGCCTCCGGACCCTCACCCAATCTTTCCCTTGGTCTCGTTACAGCAAAAAGCTGCAAGCCAAAATCGCCCAGCCACGCTCTACCGGCTTCTTTACCGCCTCTCAATCAGAAGAGCGTGGCATGCGTTTGGCCACAGGCCAAGCAGGGGCCATTGAAGAGGGAAATCTCCTTGCTCTCTACTGGTTAGTCGATCCAAATGATGGAACCATCATCGACGCCCGCTTCCAATCTTACGGGCAATCGGCCCTGATTGGAGCAGGGGAAATTGCCTGTGAACTGGTGATAGGAAAAAATTATGATCAAGCACGCCGCCTAAGTGCAGAATTAATTGATAAACAAGTGCGAGACCGATCGGATGAGCCCGCTTTTCCTAAAGAAACGGCTCCTCACTTGAATCTCGTCTTAGAGGCGATTGACCAGGCGGCTCGCCCCTGCATGGACATTCCCCTGCCCTCCCAATATGTTGCCCCCCCGGCTCCTCGCGATATTGGAGAGGTTTTGGAAGGAGGCTATCCGGGATGGGATCAGCTTTCGCGGCCACAAAAAATTCAGCTCATCGAAGAAGTGATCGCTCGAGAGATTCGTCCCTATATTGAATTAGATGCAGGAGGAGTGGACGTCATTGATTTAGTCCATGATCGCGAAGTCTTAATTGCGTATAAAGGCTCTTGCACTTCCTGCTTTTCTGCTACGGGGACAACGCTCTCTTACATCCAACAGGTGTTGAAAGGGAAGGTGCATCCGAGCCTCGTCGTTGTTCCGGATCTTTCTAATTTACATTAGACCTCCGGAGACATCTGGGCTGATTTTCAGGCCTGGTTCAATGTCAGGTAACAATTTTTTTCGTGTCCGTGTCCGAGTTCCGATCGTGTTCCGTTCTTCCGCGTTTCCAATCGGAACTCGGACTCGGACTCGGACACGATCCTGTCATGTTACCCAAAAATTCTACTTTTTGAACCATGCCGATTTTCCTGTTCTTCTGACTTAATCTTCAGGCGAACATCTCCTGCAATATCTTGAGAACATTGTGAGCAGTTTCTTTTTCAATTGTTCCGAGTAGCTTTACCAGTCGCGATTTGTCTACCGTTCGGATCTGATCCAAAACAATGTATCCCTCTTTTTTCCCAAATGATACAGGAATACGCGTTGGGTATAATTTACACGTCGAAGTCATAGGCGCTATGATAACAGTATTTAATCCATGCATTTCATTTGGAGAGATAACGACGCAAGGGCGTGTTTTTTTAATCTCGCTTCCCGTTGTTGGATCCAGATTTATCAGGTAAACTTCGAATTGCTTTACCATGTCCCACTCGTCCTTGTCAAATTCATTGGGGAATTCGCCCAGTAAAGAGGAATTCTTAAGCCTTTTTTTAGAGGATTTAAATTTTTGTTCCCATCCCTCCCGGGCTTGTTTTTCAGGTGAGATCAATAATCCCTCTTCAGTGACTTTGAAAACAAGATTCATGTTTTCTTTGAATCCTACTTGTTGAATGATTGCTTTAGGAATTCTCACACCAAATGAGTTTCCTATGTGAATAAGATGAGCCATACATACTCCTTGATAATTACATTGTAATTACTTTTAACATTTATTGCAATAGGAGATTTTCAGCCAGATTCTCTTCTTACTTGGCTTTGTACATTTTACCGGTGTAACTATTGACAAAATGGCAACATGTTGTTATAATGAGAATACAAAAAGACAACGGTGCGCAATGAGAAAGCATGCTAAAAAACAAAAGCACATTAAACTTCCAGTTGATACCCGAAATCGGGTATGTTTAACTCGATTTTTATCAAAAGAGATGCATATAAGTTCATTTCGAGCCTATCAAGAAGGGAGCAAAATCATACTAGAACCTTTAGTAGAAGTCCCAGCAGAGGAACATTGGCTATATAGAAATCCCGAAGCCAAGACTTCTCTGATGAGAGGGTTAGAAGATATTAAGGAAGGAAGAGTAAGTAAATTAGATAGAGATTTTTCCCAGTTTTTAGACGATGAAGAAATTTGAACTTGAATATTCCGACGAAGCAAAAGATCAATTTTTAGAATTAGAGCAAAGCCCGGATAAAATTAAACAATACAAAGCCGTTTCTAAAACTTTGGGTCTAATGGAATCCAATTTGCGTCATCCCTCTTTAAACACTCATAAATTTAGCGCTCTCTCATCTCCACTTGGCGGACCTGTTTTTGAATCCTACGCACAAAATAAAACCCCAGGAGCCTATCGCGTTTTTTGGTGTTATGGACCAAAACCCCATCAGCTTTATATCATTGCCATCACTCCCCATCCATAAATTCCCCTGCATAAAATCGCCTCTTCCGGTTTCCTTCCTTTAAACAAAGCTCAATCGACCCATCGCTATGCAACTTTTCGAACCATCCTTCCCACACCTGCTCTTGGTGGTGAAAACAAACGTTCTGTCCAGGCTTGAAAAAAAAAAGCTCTTCAAACGAAGAAAAAAAAGGAGCGAATCCCTCCTTCCTAAAGCGATCTAAAAATTCGAGGAACAGGTGTGTTAATGCTTGCAAAATGTCCTCTTCATCAAATGTCTTTCCCGCTTCTATGAATAAAGAAGTCACCGGCCGATGAAGAGAGGCCAACACCTCTTGAGGCATATTGACATTCAAGCCAATTCCACAGATCATCCCACGCCCCTCCTCTTCCTGAATCGTTTCGCATAAAATCCCGGACACTTTTTTTCCCTCAAGCAATAAATCATTGGGCCATTTAATCTGAGGGGCAAACCCATACCCCTGCAAGACTTTAGCAGCAGCTAAAGCCAAAAGCTGCGAAAGATGGCCCAGCCCTCCCATGTTCCCCCCAATCCAAAAGCAAAAAGTCACATAAAGATTCCCATGAGGAGGCGACACCCACACCCGGTTAAAACGCCCCCTTCCAGCCGTTTGGCTGGAAGCAGTCACCACCGTCAACCCATTCGAAACCCATTCTTGAGTGTGTTTTTTTGCCCATGTGTTAGTCGAATCAATTTCCTCAAAATGAATTCTTTTTACGGAAGAAAGAGAAAAGACACTTTTGCCTTGAGGATTGCCTCGATTCTTGCTATGGTCCTCTTGATCTTTCATTGTTCCCCTTTAAGTTGTTAGTTGATCCGTTTATGTGGAGCGCCCGTTATCTCACCCGATTAGATTTTAGAGTCCTCCCGATCCTTATCGCCCTCATGATGATTAGCCTTCTGGTCGTCTCTTCCTACACCATTGATCCTGCCTCTGATCATACAGAAGACATTTTTTTTACCCCGATCGTGCGCACCCAAATAAAATGGTTTCTCATTGGCTCTCTGATCTACATTTTATCTGCCGGCTTTGACTACCAAAAACTGCGAGAATGGACATGGATCCTCTATGCCTTCATGATCCTTTCCCTTGTCGGACTCTTTTTTACTGACTCCATTCAACGTGTACACCGATGGTACCGTTTTCCCCTTCTGCATGCCAGTTTTCAGCCCTCCGAATGTGCAAAATTTATTGTCGTTGTCACTTTAAGCTGGTTCTTAGAAAGGCGTAAAAGCGATGCCTCTTCTTGGAGCACCGCCTTCTATGCCGGTTTGATTGTGGGAATCCCTTTTATCCTTATTCTCAAACAACCCGATTTAGGCACCGCCCTCGTCTTATTCCCCATCACGCTGGTCATGTTCTATTTTGGAGATCTTCGCCCTTCTATTATCAAATGGATGGCAACCTGTGGAGGAGGCGCCCTCGTTCTTATCGCCCTCCTCTTTTTGGGGATTTTGCCTCATGAAACTCTTCGTCCTTATGCCACCTTGGTGTTAAAAGAATATCAATTCGATCGGCTAAATCCGGCGACCCATCATCAAAAAGCCGCCACAACCGCCATTGCTTTGGGAGGATGGACGGGATCGGGATGGCGCAAAAGTGAATTTAGCGGAAGAGGATGGCTCCCCGCTCCTTACACAGATTCGGTCTTTCCTGCCTTTGGAGAAGAATTTGGCTTCCTGGGCTTGCTTTTATTAATGGCTCTTTATTATGCCTTGATTTATTTTAGTTTTCAAGTGACCGCCGTGGCCAAAGATCCTTTCGGACGCCTCTTATCCGCTGGAGTAACGGTCTATTTAGCCATGCACATCTTAGTGAATATCGGGATGATGTGTGGCTTTTTACCCATTACCGGCGTGCCTCTCATTCTGGTCACCTATGGAGGATCTTCTATTGCTTCTACAATGGTCGCCTTGGGAGTCCAGCAGAGTATTTACAGCCGAAGATTTATGTTTTAAAAAGTTTACCATGTCGATCAAAGATTTTATTTTTATCCCGAGCATCTGGCTAGGAGAAGGAAAAATTAGTTTTAGCTCTTCATCCGAATTCATCAAATTTTATACTAAATGGCAGATCACAGAAGAGCCTTCCGGAATCCTAAAAGCCGTCCAAACCGTAGAGATGCAAGAGATCGCCGAACAGGTGAAGAATCTCTTTACTTTCCGGGAGATCGCCCCTCACTCTTTTTCGGTTCTCTTAGACCATCCCCTCCTGGGACAACTCGGCGGGAAAGGGATACGCAATGATAAACTGATCGCGTGGGAATTTCATCATTTACCCGATTTTGAAGGCTTTGAAGTGTACGAAAAACAGGAGAATGGGGATTTCTTCCTCCATGCCGAATATGGGACCCCCGATCAATTTCGCACAATCATCGAGGGGTTGATTTGGAGAAAGGAATACGAAGAAGAAGGACCACTCCAATCAGATACACCACCGCCATGAGACTTCCTGTGACTAATGAAGCCACAAAATTTATGGCTACAACAGCAATCACAGGAACAAGAAGAATTCTTACTGCTGCGTGGATCACCTTCTCTTGGCTTTCTCCACTTTGCTTGGGACATCCCCTCTTGAGGTAATGAAAGACTGATTGAAAATCTGCTTGGATTGTCTGGATGTAATCTTGAATGATGCCAATCATTTTTTCCCTCCATCCCATTAGGTTAATAATGAGATTATTCCCTTTCCAGATAAAATTCAAATATTTATTATTAGACCTCCTGCATCACTAGGAAGAAAAGTCATGCGATCCCTCTTCATACCTCTCATTTTCCTGTGCTTTGTGGCCTCCTTAATCGCAGAAGAAGAAATCCTCCCGGAAGATCCCTTCACTTCTTCTTTAGTTAGCACTCAGACACTCCTCCCAACAACCGTTCATTCGATTTCCGTTCTATCTGGGGAATGGCTGTATAGCATTCCCGATCTCTCGGTTCAAGGGCCTGAGCCTTTGGTGTTAAGCCGCACTCTTTCTTCAGATGGCTCCTATAGCAAGAAGCTCGCCTTCCAGTGGGACTTTAACCTACCTGCTTCCCTGAACATTGAGCGAGAGGGCCATCGGGTGCGGGCCCGTTATCGGCAGGGCTCCGGAATCACAAGCATTCATGAGTTAGCCCATCACAAAAAGGGTGATTCGTCGCATCGCCTTCATCAGACATCTTGCATAACCTCACAATTCCTTGCCCCCTGCCCCTGCCCCTGCCCTTGCCCGAAAAAGTTCTGGCACGCAATTCTATGCTAATAGGGCAAGGGCAAGGGCAGGGGCAGGGGCAAGGAATTGAGGTTATGCAAGATGTCTAATAAACATGTTAAATTTTCGCGCTTAAAATAACAACATGCTGAAAATCAGCGTGTTAAGAAAGATGTATGTAAGGATCAGCCCAAGCACATTATCCGCCTACAAGCAAAGAGTTACTGCGATGAATTATTCTAAAAGAGATATTGGCGAGTAATTAAATAAATTATTAAAAAATAAGTATAATGCAGAGAAAATATCAACTTGGGCTTGTGATTTATTAGTTAATATTAAAAATGATCCAACTGGCGAATTAGATAAAATTTTAGATCGTATATCCTTCTAGATTAATTTGGATTTGAGGATATCAACATTATGACCAAGCAAGCAAAAACTCTGTCAATTCTTTGAGAGGAATTTGCACGCACTCTTTAGAAAGCAAGAGCTTCTTGCCATCATAAGAGACCACACCAATCTGTCGAGGATCAGGAAAGGTGCGCCTCAAGCTCGAAGGGATCTTGATGGGATCTACTCCCATAATGCCTAATTTTGCATCCAGAGCAAGAACGTCTCCTTTAGCATTTTCAATAATAAAATCCATTCTTCTCCTTCTTTTGTTCTCCACATAGAGATTTTCCAGTTTTTGCCAAAATTAAATTGCATTTCACAATTTCACTGAGGACTAAAGTCTCAAAAAAGAGATCCTGCTTGCGGGCTTTTCATCAGAGGATGGAAATCCAACCATCCTTGAAGACGAACAGCAAGACCAGTATCGAGAAAATAGACTTTAGGTGATTTGATGAGACGTTTATTGAGATTTGATCTCCACCGGAGGAAGTAAGTACAAGAGCTGTGTTCTCTCTAACACAGAAATCCACTCATGAATGGTGACGGACTTGACTCCACTATCCTTTGCCAAAGAAGAATGATTAAGAATATTGGCTGTTCGAGCAGCAAGCATTCCAAGCACCGTATGAAACTCCTTTTTCTTCACAATCCCGGCGCTAACGACAACATCTTTCTCAATATAATTGCGAATATAATCATTTAAGTACTGAATCGGATCTAATTGTGGATTTGAATAAAGCTCTGGCCATCCCCCTTGAAACATCACTTGATTTAAGGGGAGGTCAGAAAATGCTCTCTTAGCTCATGCACAGTCAATGTGCTCAGGTAAAAATAGCTCGCACGCCCAACTAACGTCTCTTTGACCTTCTCATCTAATAAAAGGGGATTTGATCCTGTTAAGCGAAAAATCACCTCCACTTCCTCAAAAGAATCCTTCAATAATCTCTCACGCTTGATTTGATCCACGATTCTTTTCATTTCAGGGAAAATGTTGGGAGCATACTGCACCTCATCTATAAGAAGAGGGGGAGGGTATTGCGCGAAAAAAAGAGCAGGGTCTCGATCCGCCAACAAACGGAGTTGCAAATCGTCCAAGGTCACTTCTTCAAATTCTCCCTCCCCTAAAATAGCCAATGCCGTGCTCTTCCCACATTGCCGCGGACCAATCAGGATCTGAACAAATGAGCCTTTATTTTTCTTCAAAAGCTCTTCGATGTCTCGCTTGATATACATATGACTAATTTAAGTTAATAACTTAAATTAGTCAAGAATTTTAAACTTGCGTTTAAGCGCTCTCCTTCGTATGCTCTCTCTTCCTTCATCCTCTGATACTTGCTTATGCGGACCCCCTTTTTCTCCTCTCCTGTCTTACCTTTCTTATTTTTGGGGTTTTCTTTTTCTCCTCTCCTCTCTTTGCCGAGGAAGACATTTGTATCGCAGAAGACCCCTTCGTCTTTGATTCTCAAGACAGTGGATCGCGCCTGATGCAAGATTTGCTTATTGTCAATTATTGGAACGAACGCCTTAATGAAAAATTTCCCGTGACATATAACCATCTTCTACAAGGAGGATATTTCAGTATGCCTTCTGCCCGCATGGGTAAGGAAGGAGATATTGGCGCCGGCTATGGATATATTCCTCCCTATATCCACTATAATATGCGTTTCCAATTGGTTGATTTTTTAGAAGTCTCCGGTAACTACCGCGTGTTCAAAGGAGTCGAAGATCCTGTTTTGACTCGTGAGGGCTTCGGAGACTTTTCCGATAAAGGCGCCAACCTTAAAATTTCCTTATTGAGTGCAGAAGATACTCACTATCAATTGCCCGGACTTGCCGTTGGATTGGAAGACTTTATCGGAACGCGAGCTTTTAAAGCTTATTATATTGTTTTGACAAAAATTTTTTTAAATCAAAATCTCGAAATCAGTCTCGGTTATGGCACCAAACGTATTCATAAGTGGTTTGGAGGGATGATTTGGATGCCTTTCCGCTAAGCACATGGGACTATTTGAAAGACTTGCCATTTGTATTGGAATATGATGCGATTCCCTATCGCGACGAAACCATTGAAAAGCATCCGAAAGGACGAACAAACGGACACCTTGGCAATTGGGTCTGAAATATCGCGTGTGGGATTGCGTCGATCTTTCGCTAGCTTATATTCGCGGAGATAAATGGGCATTTACCATTTCCACTTTCTATAATTTTGGGACAACCAAAGGATTAGTTCCCAAAATTGATGACAGTTTGCCTTATAAAGCTCCTGTCAATTTCAACCCATCAGCGAGCTCCGTCCACTGGATCTCATGATCCAGGAGTTTATCTATGCTTTTCGCTGCCAAGGATTTGACTTATCTGAAGCTTGGCTGTGCGATGACCATGGACGGACCGTTTTACGTTTGACAATTAATAATCTAGTCTATCGCGACGAACACACTTACGTACACGTTTGAACGCTCTCCTTCCTCTTTAGTGCCTGAAAATGTGGATGAAATTGTGGTCCTCATCGACGTGATCGCCATGCCCATTCAGGAGTTACGCTATGAAACCGCCTACTTGCGCTTATTTCGTGAACGAGAGATCGGCCCTTACGAACTCGATATTCTAACCCCCTTCAAGAAGCGAGCCGCCCAAGTCCTTATGCTTCTAAGTTAATATTTAAAAGAGAGTGGGAAAGGTGGAATCTCGAACTCTTCCCAAAACACAGACCTTATTTGGGAGTGCTAAAGGAAAATTTAAATATGCCCTTGGACTATCTTTCAATATCAATGGTTTTTTGGGGGCGAACCTTTTACTCGATTAGTCTGGGCTATTTCTTCTTTTCTGACTCAAACATGTCCACGATATCGACCGCTTGAACCCCTCTCAACTCATTCACGTGCGCACCGACATGATCAACTACTACAAACAGCGCTGAGTCACGGTCGACGAGGCTTACCTTGAAAAAGTCTGGAACTGCGGAAAAGGCTGGTATCACCCGTATCTCTGTCGGAATATTCGAGCCCGAGTATGGGGGGGTCGCTGCCGAATGGCTTTATTATCCGGTCAATTCCACCTGGGCCGTCGGAATGGATTTTGCCGTCGTCAAAAAACGCACTCCGCATGGATTGGATTTCTCCCGGGCACGCAAATTGCATGGCTTCAAGCCTCATTGGGTCAGATTTTTAGGGTCCCAATACTTTCTCAATGTTTATTATGATTGGCGTTGCACCGGTCTTGAGTTCAAAGTCAGTGCAGGAAAATTCTTGGCTGACGATTTTGGAGTACGCACCGAAGTCTCGCGCTATTTTCCGAGTGGACTTCGTTTAGGCTTCTGGTATACTTATACGAATGGCAAAGATGTCATTAATAATCACACGTATCATGACAAAGGGATCTTCTTTTCCGTTCCCCTCGATATCTTCTATACAAAGACTAGCCGCTCGCGCTGGGGATATGGCATGTCTGCTTGGCTGCGCGATGTCGGAGCGACTGCGTGTACAGGGAACCATCTTTATGAGCTGATTAATCAGGAGCGGCAATAATTTTTTCTGGACTTTTTGAACAGCGTGAATTTATAAAAGGATGAACATGGCTCGACTTTTTGAATCCAAACTCGCCCAACTTATCCTCCTCCTCTTTATTCCCCTTCTCTTCCTGCCCAAAATTAACTTAATCCAGTTTGATCAAAACGAAACGGCCGGATTGCGCATCGATGACATTCTCCTCTTTGGCCTGGGACTTCTCCTCCTAATTGCCCATGCTCATTCCCACCAAAAGCTCTATCGGCTAGAAGGGTGGATTCTTCTTTTAACAGGGTTTTCCCTTCTTTCTTTTCTTGCCAACAGGTTTTTAGTTTCGGCCCATCTCTTATTCATGGATGCCAAAATTTTTTATCCCATCCGCTTATTGGAATACTTTCTCTTTTTTTATATCGGCACCCTCGCCTTTCCCCTTCTTCCCTCCTCTAAACTCATCCGCCTGTTCTTTCTCTGGAATTTTATTCTCATGATTCTACAGAAATTTAATCTTCTGGGCGCAATCACAGTCGGAGGCTACCATGCCGATGTCTCGAGCCGTGTGCAAGGGATCGCCTCTTTTCCCTCCGAAATGGGCCTCCTGTTAAATTTACTTTTTTGCTATCTCCTTTACGATCTCCCTCCCTCTCGTTTTATCTCTCGCTTTTCTTCCTCTTTTGCCCGTTCTTTCTTGATTAAGCTCTATCCTTACGCCCTATTTTGCTTATTTGGGATTTTAATTGTGTTTACAGGCAATCGTATCTCCATTCTTGCTTTGCTAATTTGCTTCCTCTTTAAAATCAAAAATGAATTTCAATGGAGATCGCTCGGATCACTCACTCTATTCATTTTTATCACTCCCTTTCTCCTGCTAGGCATAGGGCTTGTGATGACCCAAACAGCTTCTGTTTACCAACGAAGTGCCGACCTTTTCTCTTTTAAGAACTTAGAGCTTGCCGGCATTGTTTGGGAAGGGATTGATTTGACGCAAAATCCGCTTGGAAATGAAATCATTTCCTCAGAAAATTATGACGTCAGCTGGTGGCTACGCATTCACAAGTGGGTCTTTGTCTTGAAAGCCTATCTTTCCAATCCCCTCTGCTACTTGCAAGGGTTAGGCCCTGGCTTTGCAGGATCCGCCTTAGACGGAGGACTCCTAAGAATTTTCACGGAATATGGTCTCATTGGCACATGGCTATTTTGGCAGCTTTTCGCTTCCCTTTATCAGATCAATCGACAAACGAAATGGATGACGATCGCTTTTCTCATCAATATGCTTTTCTTCGACGCTTACCTTGCCTATAAGACCATGAGTGTGCTGTTTTTTGTCTGCGGAGAGGCCTTTTCCAGAGAGCAGGCCTTGAAAAATTCACAAAAAGAGAGCTTGAAAATAAGGGGCGTTCAGGATAAAATCCCTCATTATCCTTTTATGGACTGATAGCTCAGTGGATAGAGCACCCGCCTTCTAAGCGGGTGGTCGTAGGTTCGAATCCTACTCAGTCCGCCAAGTCAACTTGATCAAAAATAAGATTTAACATGCGCCTCCTCCCCTTCCTCCTTTCACTCTTCCTGCTCCCTCTTTCTCTACTAGGTGTAAGTGATCTTAATCACCCCCTGACCCTTCCTGAATTGGTCGATATCGCTCTGGATCACCACCCCTCCACAAAGCAAGCGTGGTGGAATGCAAATAGGGCCGCCTCAGCTCTGGGAAGTGCCAAAAGCGCCTATTACCCCGAAGTCGATCTCCAGGCCTATCTCAACCATGGACGCGACTTTAAATTTATCAACGGCCCCGACACCACCTACACCCTAGCCGGCACAGACCTCAACTTATCCTTTCTCCTTTTCGATTTCGGGGAACGCGAAGCAAATGTCCAGGCAGCAAAAATGGCTCTCATCGCTGCTAATTGGCAAACGAGAATGGAAGATCCAAAAAGTCATGATCCGCGTCTTAGAGAATGCCTATGCTTTCTTCCATGCCCGCGAAGTTTACCAAGCAGCTCTCATTTCCTTCAAAGAAGCGGGCGTTGTGCGGGATGCCGCTTTGGAACTGAGCCAAGCGGGATTCACCCCCATCACCGATCTCTATACCAGCCAGGCAAATCGATCCGAAATGAAAATGGAGCTTTCCCGTCAAAAAGCGCTGCTCGATATCCAAATGGGGAAATTGACCGCAAGCCTTGGACTGCCTAGTTCTGCAAAGATCGAGGTGGCTGAAATGGACCTTCTGCCCCCTCTCCGAAATATTGAGATTTGCGGACTCATCGAACAGGCCCTGAAACAGCGGGCCGATCTCCTGGCAAAACAGGCGCAACATGCGGAGAGTGTGGAGCGGCAAAAACAAATTACGCGCTCCTATCGCCCCAAATTATCCTTAAGCGGAGGAGCGGGAACCGACCATTATTTCCATGATAAGGAGCATGGCGCCCACTACAAGATTGGCCTTAACTTCAACATGCCTCTCTTTACAGGGTTTGAGGCCACCTACCAAAAACGAATGGCGTTCTTCGATACCCAAATCTCAATGGAAGAATTAGCCGAACTCGAACTGGAGATTTCGCTCGAAGTCTTGACCCAAACCCGCCTCCTGGAAGCTGCCCAGGAGAACCTTCCTGAGGTAGAAGAATACTTGGCCAACTCAATCAAAGCCTATGAAGGAGTCCTTGAGAAATACAGAGCAGGAAAAGAGAGGATCACGGCCCTTTCAGACGCCCAACGACAGCTTGCTCAAGCGCGGGTCCGTTATAGTGAAATCAAAACAGGGTGGCTCACCTCTCTAGCTAGTTTGGCTTATGCCACAGGAACACTCCCCCCCTATATGGAGAAACCATGAAAAAACTTTTTCTTCTTTTTTCAACCGTTCTAATCTTAACAGCTTGCCAAAACAAACCAAAAGTGGCCCCTTCGCCCCCTCCCGCGGTTCCCATCAAGGCAGTCTCCCCTGTGACCAAGGACTTAACCCTCTACGTGGATTCCGTGGGGTCCTTAAAACCCCTTGTCTCTTTAGAGATCCGCCCTCAGGTGTCAGGACCTCTGAAGAAGGTCATGATCAAAGAAGGAGACTGGGTAAAAGCAGGAGCCCCTCTCTTTCAAATTGACTCCAAACCCTATGCCATTAAAGTGCAAGAGAGCAAAGCGCAGCTTGCCATGGAACAGGCCGATGATCAAGCGATCCAAACAAAGCTCAATCGCTTCAAGGAGTTGGCCAACAAAAACCTCATTGCACAAACGGAATGGGAAGACTTAAATACCCAAGCGCAAAAAGCACATGCGGGAATTCTTTTAAATCAAGCACGCCTCCACTCTGCTAAACTCGATCTTGAGCATTGCACCCTCTTCTCCCCTATGGATGGGAGAATCGGAAAAATCGATGTGCACCCCGGAGGATTGGTCACAGCGAATCAGGCAGAGCCTCTCGCCACCTTATCAAAACTGGACCCCCTGATCGTTGAATTCACCGTGACGGAGAAAGAATTTTCTCAAATCCCACATAAACAGGGCAAAATCGAATTGGTTTCTTTATACGATCCCGAGACCTGCATGCAAGGACACCTCACCTTTCTCGATCATCATTTTAATGAGCAAACAGGGTTGCTGATGGTGCGAGGACTTGTCCCCAATCCCGACGATACGCTTCGTCCAGGACAAAGTGTCAAGATTAAACTCCCTGTCCAAACAGAGAAGAATGCTCTGCTCATCCCGCAAAAAGCCATTCGATATAATCAGGAAGGACCCTATGTTTACGTCGTTCAACCCGATTCGACCGTTGTCTTGCGACCTTTGGTCTTAGGAAGGGAAGAAGAAGAGGAACAAATCGTTCTACAAGGGCTTGATCGGGAAGAAAAGATCGTACTCGATGGACACTTGCGCCTCTCAAGTGGGATTAAAGTGGAGATTAAACCGTGAACCTCTCTGCCCCTTTTATTAAACGCCCTGTCATGACAACCTTTGTCATGTTGATCCTCCTTTTGGCGGGAGGTGCCGCTTTTTTTAAACTTCCCGTCAGCGATCTTCCCACTCTTGAACGCCCCCACATTAGTGTGAGTGCGGGATATTCAGGAGGGACCCCTGAGACGATCCTTCATCTCGTGACCATCCCTCTTGAGAAAGAATTATCGAACGTCCATGGATTGAAAGAGATGTCTTCCACAAGCTCTTCTGAACACTCCTCCATTTCCCTTTCTTTTGACCTGTCAAAAGACATGAATGAGGCTGTTCGAGATGTGCAAGCTGCATTAAACCGAGCGGCAGGTAAGCTGCCGAAAGAGCTCGATCCCCGTCCCTCTTATCACTTGCGAGAAGGGAGTCAAGAGCCGATCATGTATCTTCTTTTGACCTCCGAAAACGCCTCCGTGAGTGATTTACGCGATTATGCGGATGCCTATGTCGTTCCCCGTTTGAGCCGAGTGGAAGGGGTTTCAGAAGTCATGATCTTTGGGAATGAAAATTCTGTTTGGATCCGCTTACACCCAGAGTTAATGGCTTTGAAACAAATCAGTTTTAATCAGGTGATCGATGCCGTGCGGCAAAAGACCGATCAGACCCCTTTGGGAAGTATTCAGACGGGGACGAGAAACTTATCGATCGAGCTTAAAGGGACGATCCAACAGGCAAAAGAGTTAGAAAATTTGATCATTGGCCCCTCTTTTCTTCGGTTGAAAGAGATTGCTGAAATCTCAGAAAAATCGGACAAAGAAAAAGAATTTCATTTTGGAACTCCTGAGAAAACCTCGCTTGCGCTGATCATGGGCATTAAAAAGATCAGCGACGGGAATACCGTCGCGATTTCTGACGCTGTTCATGAGGTTCTGGATGAGATTCAAAAAGAACTTCCCCCTTCGATTCAATTCACTCTCTGGTTTGATAAAGCGGTCTGGATTAAAGAGTCGCTTGTCGATGTCCAGTGGACCCTTCTTTTTGCTTTCTTTTTGGTGGTCTTGGTCATTTACTTAAGTTTAGGACGTCTTACCGATTCGTTGATCACCAGCGCGGCTCTCCCTCTTTGCCTCATCGGGACATTCATTGTGATGTATCTCCTTCACTTTAGTCTTGATCTTCTTTCTCTTTTGGCTTTGACGCTTTCGGTTGGGTTTGTAGTGGATGATGCCATTGTGGTGTTAGAGAATATTGTGCGCTGTCAAGAAGAGCAAGGGAGCTCTGCCCGTGAGGCAAGCTTCAAGGGATCTCAGCAGATTTCCTTTACGATTTTGTCCATGACGCTTTCGCTCGTCGCCGTTTTCATTCCTCTTCTTTTTATGGAAGGGATGAGTGGCAGGCTATTTAGAGAGTTCAGCCTGACCTTGGCCGTGGCCATTTTAGTCTCCGGTTTTATTTCGCTGACTCTGACACCCATGCTTTGCAGCCGCTTTTTATCCTCTCATGCTAAGGCGCATGAGGCTAAGCAGAGCAAAATACAGGCGATTCTCCATCGCGCAAACGATTGGATGGTGAATCTCTATGGGAAAACGCTGAGGCCTTGTTTTCGCTATCCAAAAACAATGGTGCTCCTTGCTTTGGCCTGTATAGGGGGGACTCTCTTTCTATTCACCAAGCTTCCTGTGCATCTGATTCCCCCTGAAGATCGGGGGTTTAATTTTACTATCGTCAATCTTCCCAAAGGGATGAATGCCAAGGATGTGACGACACAACAAAAGGAGTTGGAGCGGATTGTGCAAGGCAATCCCTATATTTCAAGATTTATTAGTCTTTCGATGGAGAATTCGATTCTCCTCATTACCAATTTACTTCCCCGTGATCAGAGACCCCCTCAGCAGGTGATTATGGCAGACTTGCAAAAGGAGTTTGATGCAATCCCCGGTCTACAAACATTTTCTCAGGCCTATCAGCTGATTAATCTCGACATGACATTTGGCCATGCAGGGCAGTACCAGTTGGCCATTCAAGGGATTGATTTCGACGAGGTCGAGAAAGGGGCGGAGGATGTGACGAAAGCAATCCAATCTCATCCCGCCTTCTCGTTTGTATCCAACGAGGTCAGTCATGATTCTCCCCTTCTTTCGATGCGTTTGAATGAGGAGCTGGCTCATCGCTATGGCTTTACAAAACAGGATATTCAGCAATTATTACAGCAAGCGTATGGGCAGGGGCTTGTTGGGAAAATCCAAAAGGGAGCGATCCAGGAAAAAATTTACATGGAGCTGTTGCCGGAGTATCAGAATTCCACTTATTCTCCTAATCAGCTCTATTTAACCGGAAAAAAGGGGGGGAGCGTTCCGTTGAAATCTTTGGTTGAGTGGGAGGAAAAGCTTGATTCTCCTTCATTAGATCGGCTAGAGCAGCTTCCCTTTACCTTGATTCGTTTCTCTTTAGCTCCCGGAATCGCCCCCAATGAAGGGTTGCAGCTTGCTGAGACACTTGCGAAAGAGGTGCTTCCTCCGAATGTCAAGGCTTCCTTAAGGGGAGCTGCAAAAGCGGCAGCGTCGACGATACGAAGTACACTATTTTTGATGCTCGCAGCGATTGTTGTGATGTACATCGTATTAGGAATTCTTTATGAAAGTTTCATTCATCCCTTGACCATTTTATCATCCTTGCCCTTTGCCGGTTTAGGGGGCGTTTTGACGTTATTTTTGTTTGAAGAGCCGATTTCCATCTTCAGTGCCGTGGGATTTTTGCTGTTGATTGGAATTGTGAAAAAAAACGGGATTATGATGGTGGACTATGCCTTGGAAGCGCGCAAGGAGGGTAAAACAAGCGAACAAGCGATCTATGAGGCGTGTCTGGTTCGGTTTCGTCCGATCATGATGACCACTGTTGCCGCTGTGATGGGAGCGATTCCCATTGCCATTGGATTCGGTGAAGGGGCAGAGATGCGGCGGGGGTTGGGGCTGGTGATCGCGGGAGGGCTTGTTTTTTCGCAAGGACTAACTCTCTATGTTACTCCGATTCTTTATTTGATTTTTGATCGGTTTGCGAGAATGCCTGTGAGATTAATGAGTAAGAGGGGGGAGAATAAGATTTTAAAACTGTCGGATCTTTCATCCTAAGAGTAGGCAAATGATTAATGGCCTATCGGAAATATATTTTAATGAGCGGAATAAAAAAATTTGACTTTAAAAAATTTTCCTTGTTAAGGTGCTGATTTAGCAAATGCTCATCCTCTGGTATGAGCCTTTCAGCGGATATACCTACAGGAGAGGCTATTATGCATCAGACTTTCAAGGGGTTTTATGTTTAAAAAGAATTTCCAAATCGCATTATTTTGTTTGCTCGCTCTATCAAGCCAAGACTTATTATCTTCTGTAGACATCATTTATGGTGTAGCAGGAGCAAGTGATGGGACACCGGGAAACAGCGGAGATGACGGACCAGCACTCGGAGCGGAGTTAAACCTTCCTACGGCAGTAGCAGTAGATGTATTTGAGAATTTCTATATCGCTGATTCAAGCAATAACCGTATCCGGGTAGTTAACTCATCAGGGATAATTAACAATTTTGCAGGCAATGAAGGCGGGACGTCTGGGAACAGTGGTGATGGAGGACCTGCCACCGATGCCACATTAAACTCTCCTTTCGGAGTGGCACTAGATACATCTGGCAATGTTTATATCGCTGATACAGAGAATCATCGTATTCGATTGGTAAGCGTGTCCTTGCCAAGGACAGATTACAAATTTTGCAGGCAGTGAAAGCGGGACGCCTGGGAACAGCGGCGATGGAGGACCTGCCACCGATGCGACATTATTCTTCCCTACAGGTGTGGCAGTAGATATATTTGGCAATGTTTATATCGCTGATTCAGGCAATAACCGTATCCGGGTAGTTAACTCATCAGGGACAATTAACAATTTTGCAGGCAGTGAAAGCGGGGCGTCTGGGAACAGCGGTGATGGAGGACCTGCCACCGATGCGACATTATTCTTCCCTACAGGTGTGGCAGTAGATATATCTGGCAATGTTTATATCGCTGATAAGCAAAATAACCGTATCCGGATTGTAGACTCATCAGGGACAATTAACAATTTTGCAGGCAATGGAAGCGGGACGCCTGGGAACAGCGGCGATGGAGGACCTGCCACCGATGCGACATTAAGCTTACCTTTCGAGGTGGCAGTGGATATATTTGGCAATGTTTATATCGCTGATTCAGACAATAACCGTATCCGGATTGTAGACCCATCAGGGACAATTAACAATTTTGCAGGCAGTGAAAGCGGGACGCCTGGGAACAGCGGCGATGGAGGACCTGCCACCGATGCGACACTATCCAACGTCGAAGGGGTGTTAGGAGTGGCAGTAGATACATCTGGCAATGTTTATATCGCTGATTCAAACAATAACCGTATCCGAGAAGTAACTATCTCATCCACGGGGGCTACCGGGGCTACTGGTGCTACTGGTGCTACTGGCGCTACCGGGGCTACCGGGGCTACCGGGGCTACTGGTGCTACTGGCGCTACCGGGGCTACTGGCGCTACCGGGGCTACTGGCACTACCGGCGCTGCCGGTGCAACAGGCCCTACAGGGCCATGTTGTCCAGGTCCAACGGGAACCACCGGCGCTACTGGTGCCCCTGGCATAACAGGCCCCACAGGACCAACTGGTCCGACAGGCCCTCGAGGGCGTTCAAAAAAATGCCATAAACACCACCGCTGCCACAAGTTATCTACCAAAGAAAAACTTCTGAAAAAAAAGAGCCATTCTCGTCGCCATAAATATCGCTTTCTCCGTCAGTTCTTCCCTGCCAAATTTGCTCGAACATTAGCGAGAATGGGTAGATCAAAGATAGCTAATACCAATCACAACATACGGAAAAGCGTTGAGAGTGTTGAGGTTTCCATCTTTTCACGTTGCCTTACGTACAGACCTTTATAGCGACCATTTGGAGCTATTTTTTGTTTTTTCTATGGGTTGAAAACAAAGCCTTAGAAATACATAAAGCGAGAGGGCACTGACTTTGGCCAAGGGGTCGCTAAATATGAATATTTTGAGCTGACCCTATTTTAGGCGGCATAAAATATCTCTTTAGGCCCTCCTTCCAAGGAATAGCACGCACGTGATCCCATTTTTTTTCAAAAGGATCATTTGAAAAGCAGACAGCTTCACAGTTTGGAAAATCTTTTGTGATTCTCCAAAATGAAGAAATGGCATCTTTGCTAAGATTTGAAGTACCTTTAATTTCTATAAACAAGAAATTCTGACCTGGGCGTTCGACAATAAGATCAACCTCCACATCGTCTCCGGTTTTCAAGTAACTAAAACGGTATTCATCGAAAAAATAGCTGCTTAATTTCAAACATTCCAGAAGTACAAAATGCTCAAAGACCTCTCCGTAAGCCGTGTTTCCAGGTACGTAAGGAATTGAAAGATGTCTGCTCAGCGTACGAGTAACGCCAGTATCGAAAAAATAAAACTTAGGCTTACCGCTTAATCTTTTGCGGAAGGAGTGCTGAAATCCATCGAGAAGAAACCCTAGCATTGTGTCTTCCAAAATAGTGTAATATTTTTCTACAGTCTTGTGTTCCACACCAACATCTCTAGCAATATTTGAATAATTAATAATTTTGCCATTCATCTGAGCGGCAACTTCGAGAAAACGTCTAAATGGCTCGAGCTCTCTAATGAACTGCTCTTCCCAGACTTCCTCTTTAAGATAGGTATGAGCGTAAGTTTGAAGGTATTTTCGGCGAAAATTATCCTGTTTGTATTCTAAGATTTTTGGCAACATTCCCCATTGTAAACGCTCCTCTAAAGAAAAATCTTCCTTTAATTCAAAAATACTCAAAGGATGAAGATGGTAGACAAAGGCACGTCCGGCAAGCATATTTGCGCCCCCTCTCTTGAGTTTACGGGCGCTTGATCCTGTTAAAATAAATGCTTGTCTGTTGATTCAATCAGTTGATGCACAATATCAAGAAGTTTAGGAATTTTTTGAACCTCATCAATAATGATATGTGTCTTTTCTTTAGGCAAAGCCAGCACAATATCTTTTAATTCATCTGGATTTCGGGAAAATTTTTCCTCGTATTTAGCTTCTAAAAGATCAAAAATAATACATGCGTCATGATCAAATTGTTTCCTAACAAGTGTGCTTTTCCCGACACCCCGAGGGCCGAGGAGAAAAAAACTATGATTATTAGGTAATTGTAAAAATCGTTTGAGAAACATGCCGCTCTCCTACCATACAAATTTGTACCATGATCCCAAATTGTCCGACATTTTGGGATTGCTGTCCAATAAAATCGGGTGTATTTAATAAAAAAAACAAAAACTTGCTCGGCCAATCCTTTCACTTTTCTTCTACTCTTCTTGGTTAGGAATGCAGAATTTTCCAATGATTTTGGAGAATGCTACATGATTATATAATATTTTTACATTTTCTTCCAAAAAAATTGGAGGTTTTGGTATAATTAAAAGTAGAGGAAGAAAATATGAATCCAATATTGAGATTTGCAAAAACCGCTTATATAGAAACTCAGAATCTTAAGCCTTTACTTCATGATTATACAAATCCTGATGACTTCATCTCAAGGATGGTGAAAGCCAAGGAATTGATTCGATTAAAAAACGGATTTTTTTTGATTTCTGAAAAAATCGAAGACTCTCCTATCCCCTATGAACAAATTGCGAATTTACTTTATGGACCCTCCTACATCAGCTTTGAGTGGGCCTTATCATTTTATCATATAATTCCTGAAGGTGTATATGTGGTGACAAGTGCATCAGCAAGTAGATCCAAAGTATTTGATACCCCTGTTGGAACATTTGACTATATTTTTCTGAACCATAAACGTTATGCAATCGGGATTGATCAAAAGGAAAATGCAGCAGGAAGGTTTCTTATTGCAACTCCGGAAAAGGCATTGGCTGATTTGATTCATCAGAAAAGCAAAAAACTGCAAGGCAAAGACTTATTAGATGATTTAATTGAATCGAGAAGAATGGACGAAAACCGGTTAAAAGAGTTAAACAAGAAACATTTGCTTGAAATTGCAGATGACTACCATTCAAAAGCTGTCCACAATCTTGTTAATGTCCTAGGAATATTATGACAAATTCAAACGCAAAGCCATCGATAAAGAGGAATAAACTCTATCAAGCGACCATCTATCATTTGTTGGTCTTCTAAAGTCAAGGTGAGAATTTTCCCCTGCTTTATTTTTAAATGATCCAAGCATTCAAGAAGCGAAGAAATTTCCCTTTCTTCCGTTTTCTTGGTTTCTAAGTTACAATAAGCAACCTGAATCACGTCTACAGGCTTTCCAAGTTCTGTAATAACAAAATCGGTTTCTTGAGAGCCTTTGAAATAATAGACCTCTTTTTTTCTCCTCCGCAGCTCAAGATACACACTATTCTCAGCAAGATATCCCCAATCTTCCCTTTTTGACTGAAGGGAGACTGTCCGCAGGCCCGTATCGATAATATAGACCTTCTTCGGATCTCTTGCCTGCACTTTTAAGTTAGGATGGTAGCGGCTCATCTCAAAGACCAAGAAAGCTTGCGAAAGATAGCTCGTAAGCGCAGAAGCAAGCTCTATGGATATGCCAAAAGCCTTCCGGATTGCAGTATAAGAATGAAGACAGCTAAGACCCGTTAAATACCAAGTCACTAATTGATGAAGGGAATGGGGATTTTTAATTTGATGCCTGGCCAACACATCACGAAGCACAATATCTCCCAAATACTGTTTAAGAAGGAGAATGCGATCACTCTCGTTCCCTGTCAAGCACGCCTTGGGAAACCCTCCCCAACGTAAGTAACTCTCCAACTCTCTCAAATAAATCCCCTCAGAACTTGGTTTAACTTGGCGAAAAGCTAAATACTCGGCAAAAGATAAGGGCCAAACGGCGCTCTCGATGACTCGGCCACTGATGGCTGTCGCTATCTCTGAGCTCAAAAGCTGGGAGGAAGATCCTGTCACAATGACTTGATAACGGCCTGTATCCACAGCTTTTCTGACCCAACGCTCCCAGCCAGAAATTTGATGCACCTCATCTAATAAGACTAACTCGGGTGAGTATCCCTTTTCTTCTTCATAGAGAGAAATTAAAGTATCTATTACTGAGACATCAGCGCCAGGAAAAAAAACAGGGTCTTCAAAATTAAAGTAAAAGGTAGTATGAGTTTTCTTTAGATCTTTGGCAATCTGCACGGCAAGGGACGTTTTTCCCGAACGACGAACGCCAATTAAAGCTAAGCACAACCCCTTCTGAAAAACAGGAGTCTCTCTTCTTGGGATAATCTCTTTTGAAAATCGATTAAACCACTCCATCCAATCATGGAGAGCTTTCTTTAAGTCGCCTCGTGTTGCCATAATCTAAAAATAATCGCCTTACCGATTAATTTTCAAGAAATTTAATCGGCAAGGCGATTAAAATTTTGCTAAGCAAATGGGAAAACAGATCTTAGCTCCAATTTCTCTATAAAATGGTGCGCAATTTGGTGGGCACTTTGATCGATGTGGGGAGAGGAAAATTGCGGGTCGATTGCTTGCCCACACTCTTGGAACCCAGCGAGCGCTCTCAAGGAGGAGTCACGACTCCGGCACATGGGCTTTTTTTGCACGAAATCTTTTATTAATCTTTATAATTTTTATATAGAAAAATAATCTTAGATATGATAATGTTTTGAAAATATAATATTAATAATACATGAGATTTTATTATGTCTGTTCCCCCGGTAAGTGTAAGTGCAGATTTTAACTCTCTTGCAATCATTCAATCGCCCTGTTTGGGAAATTTTAAATATCTTCCTCAGGATGTCTTCCCTGTTATTTTTTCTCAAGTTTTTAGTGGAGAAGATACTCCCGTTTGGTTCGGTCGGCTCATACAGGTATCTAAAACTTTCTTTCATCTTTTGCACTGGACAGTCAATCCTTCTCCTTCTTGGGCATGGAGCATTCCATTTAATCTGACTCACCTAAATCGAGCAATTACAAAGGGGTGCGGACAATCGGTGCAATTTTTGCTCCAGCATGAAGAGATCAAGAGTCAAAATTTCGATCCAATTAATTCATCGAGAAATCCATTACGAGTGGCACTGACAACTCCTCATTCAAAAATTTCTTATCAATTATGGAAAACAGGGCGCTTTAATCCAGATAGCGACCTGCTAAGACAAGCTCTTGAATCTGAACATCCCGAATTGATAACGGAATTCTTAAAAGATCGTGGTTGCCATGATGCACGTGCTGATTACCCAAGTTTTCTTGATGAGGCAATTCTAAATAGAAAACCTAAAGCAGCCGGCGCCCTTTTAAAGAGTCGTCAGATTTTAATTGATCCTCTAGTTTCAGACTTCAGACGAGTAGGATACGCACTATCAAGTAAACTGCTTATAGTAATTGCTATAATAGCAGTTGCAGCATTAGCATTTGTCGGAATTACTTTAGCACTAGGAGCTCCCTTCCCACTAGTCCTTATTGGAGCAGTGGTACTCACCTTTTCTGGTTCATACCTAGCTAGTCTACTAGTTTCAGCCCTATCTTACAGTGTCTTCTTTACTGGTGCCCATCTGTTTAATCTCGCCCGCTCCGCTGCACTGATTGCCTATCATCACTTTAGCCAAAAAAAATAGTTAACTTAAAATTAGGATATTAACATGTCTATTTCTACTGTGAGTTCTTTCTATTCTCTTCCGGCAAATGGCTGGGGAAATCTCAACTGTTTTCCACTCGAAGTCATTCGAGAAATTTTCCGCTATGTGATTGGAGGAAAAGAGGGGCCCACTCATTTTACTCGTTTAGCACAAACCTGCATAAACTTCTCTGCTTTCTGCCAATGGACGATCATTCGGACTCCGTGGATGGAGATTTCTCCATTGACAAGAGAAATGCAATTTGCACGCACTCATCTAAAGAAGGCCGTTAAATTGGGCTGTGTAGAAGCGACTAAGCAGTTGATGCAACGCGAGGAGATTCCGCCGGATGCTAGTAAAGACCTAACGGTTTTGTTGATAGCAATTAGAGAAGGACAAGAGGAGATTGTCCAAGTTTTACTCTCCCACGATAGAACTAAAAAGATCGATTTTAATTCGCTCGCTTCATTATCTCTCAATCCGATGGCAGTTGCATTAAAAAGTCGCCACTCAAATATTGCTTCTCTATTATGGAAAAGTGGACGTTTTCCAGCCAACCTACAGTTCCTCTGTTTGGCCATCGAATATGGGCATCCACGAATGGTAGAGGAATTGCTAAAAAATCTCAAAGGTGCTTCTGATTTACGGCAGTGCTTTAATATCCCAATTAAAAATAAACAAATGGCAGCCGCTACCCTTACTGCTCTTTTAAAAAGCAGACGGGTTTTAATTGATCCGCTCGGTCCCGAATTCAAAATTTTAGCCCAAGGGGCTCTGACTTTTGTTGCAGGGTTAGTTGCTGCACTCGCTATAGGAACCTTAATCGTAGCAGGGATAGCATTCCTCATAGCAGGAACATCAGGTGCATTAGCCGCTTTTTCGGTAGCACTCACGATCGTAGGTCCAGTGTACCTTATCGTTGGACTAGTCGCCATCTCTATCCTAGGAGTCGTTGTCCTCGGCCATCATCTGTTCGTGATCGCTCGAGCCACTGCCCTAATTGCTTATCACCACTTTAGCCAAAAAGCGGCGACGGCTGCTCAAACATAAGAGAATGAAGTCATGAGAAAGCAACAACAAAAGACGATTAATCAAACCTTTGAAGAAAAACTACAGGCAAAAAAAGAGGAGCTCCGGCAGGCCTATCTGATGGCTAATGAAGATCCTGGACAGTTAGAAGCAGCTCAGGATTGGGAAGTCACCTTATAAGAGATTTACTCTCTTAACACACCTTCCTTTGGCATGTGAGTAATGCCAATTGCTAACTCCGCTAAGGAGAGCTCTCTTCCGCTAAGACAGAAAGATAAGCAATATAATAACTCGTCGTCCCTTCAAACCCCGAATCAGTACCGGCAAACAACCACAAACCTCCCTGCTGATCTGTTTGCGTTCTCAAAGGAATTACATTTGTATAGGAGAGAGGTTCATAAGTCGGATTCTCTTGATCGACTGCCGGATTCGCTAAATTTCCTACAACAAGGGCATTTCTCCCTCCCTGGGATTGTTCCCCTTTATCCACATTCAACCGATAGTCTCCATTGATATTTCTCTTCTCAGGTTTTTTATGAGAAGCACCCACTTTAAAATAAACACTTTCACCAGGAGAGCCCCCTATTCCCATCGTCCCAGAAGGGATATTGCTTTGAATAATAACTTCAAACGTCAAATCATAAAATGTACGTGGCTTTAATCCACTGACTTTACGCTTAATAAACATGAATAAATCATCACTGTGATTATTCCCCGATAAAAATAACCCTTTCGTAAAACGCTGGTCATTAACCCATAATTCAGTGGGCAGATCCCTCCACCCCCAGGCGAGCTCAAAAAAAATTTCTTGACCCACAGGATAATCGGTAAAATCCCCTTGCCACTCTTGATGATGAACTGAAAAATCGAAGTCAAATTGTTGAGCACTTAGCTTGGCGAATGCCCCCATGAGGCAAAAAACAAGGATAAACATGATAAAGCTATTAAATAATTTCATCTTTCCCCCTCTTAAAAAACCAATACAAGTTTATAGAAGACTTAAAATAACGTAAACGATAAAATAAATATCTCCCCAGGAGGGAAAACACTTAAGCGACACTCCCATGCAACCTGATCCTTTTCCTCAATTAGAAGAAGTACTAAAGAAATTTCGGGAACCGGAATTTCTTCAGCTCACCTTACGCAAACGCTTTAGGTCTATCCATCAAACCCTTTACGAGCTCATTCATGCGGCTCCCTCTCCTGCGTTTCTTTTAGGAGCCGTTGTCGATTTTTTTGATCGGATCAATCAAGAGAAAATCTTTCATGAAATTCAGACCTTGACTCATTTCGAGTTCTGGCTAAATCACTTTTCCGGATTAAGCGAGCAAGAGAACTACGAAACCCGGGCAAAAATTGTCGGCAATTACCTCCCCAGAAATGAATACCAAGCCTTTTTTCCCATTGGGATGGATCGCACCTATCCCGGATCCCACTTCGTTGCCGCTCACCTTTCTCCCGATGTCGATACGATGATCGCTTCCTTTTGGGGGTGGGTCGATGCCTTCGCCGCTCGCGTTGGAACAGGATTGCATCAATGGTGCTTACCCGGCGGCCCTCCCGATTCTCCCGTCACCGCTGTCTTTAAAGAACTGTTTGGAAAAGAAGTGTTTACCTGCCTCCCCCGCACCGCTCATACATTGACTTTAACTGCCATGGACTTAGTCCACCAAAAACAAGTCAAGAAAGAATTGGGTCATGTCAACATCAGCACCATTGACCACTCTCACGAAAAAGTGGTCCTCCTGGTCAATGAACAAGGGCATTATCTAGGAGATTGGCACATCTCCGATGTCGAGCCGGTCCGCCAAATCACCATCTTATTTAAAGCCTGCTTACATTGGTTTGAGAATAACTTTCAGACCAATTTGATTTCTCTTTTTGCCAATGAAAATTTATCCATTCAAGCCCTTCCCCCCTTTTATCGCTCCGTTTTTGATGTGCAAATCAAAGAATGTCAGCCTGCGTTGGAATTTAACGAAAAACAAAAAAACGACCTCGATCAATTCTTGCGCAAAGTGCTAAAAGTAGAAAAAGGTCTAGAAGGGACATTCCGCGATCTGGCAAAAGCGTTCGATGCTCTTTCCCTCTCCGAAATGAACCGGTTTTTAGCCAAGGTCGAAACGGTTTACTTAAATGAAATGTTCGACCCGCAAGGACAGCTGAAGGTCTCTTGGCCGCAAGTGTTTAATCGCTTAAAAGAGATTAATAAATGCCTGGATCAAGCCATTTTCCAGACGAGAAATTATGTAGAGCGTCTAGATATCGTCTTGGGGGTCAAATACCTAGTCTTGCAAATTCCCCATGTTTATTTGAACTTACACAGCGATGTCAACGAAATGCAACAGAAAATGCAAAATGAAGATTTCTTAACGGTTGTCATTCATGAGCAAGATCAATCGTTATTTCCCGTGGGCGTTGTTCGCTCAAAAGACCTCCGAGAGCATGGATTGGGCACGGTATCTCTGCGCGACTTTTGCAATTTAGAAGAAGTCCGCATGGCTTCTTACTTCGAAGTGATCAGCGTCGTCGATCACCATAAGAGCACACTCAAAACTGCCTCCGTTCCAACTGCATTGATTGGCGATACGCAGTCTTGCAATGTCTTGCTCGCGGAGCTAGCCTTTGCTATTCACGATAAATATAGCTTGGGGGGAATGACTCCTGAAAAAATTGAAGCCCAAGTGCAAGAGGTGTCACTTAAGCTGACCCATCCAAGTCAAATGCGCCTTTTACAACGGCTATTACAGCGGCGCCTTGTGGCGCAGTCGGGAAGCCCCTTCTATGTGCATCCCAAACGAGAGTTTACGCAATATTTATTTTTCTTGTATGCCATTTTAGATGATACTGATCTTCTCACGAAAGTCTCTCGCCGCGATTTAGCCTGTGTCGCTCAACTCTTGAATCGTTTGAAATCGCTTTTACTCGGCTATGAAACGGAAATTATTCATTTTGATGATATTCCCCAAGATAAGCATTTCGTGAAAACGGCGACACGAAAAATTCTGCTGCACCCCGATATGCATTCTCTCTACCAAAAAATTTATCAATTAAGAGAAGGAGAGGTCGAAGCAAATTTGAGATTTTGTATTGAGGGGCTCCCCTCGAATATTTTCTTGGATACAAAAGAGCAAAATGGCTGCGCCCGGATCGGACAAACCAAAATCTTTTCCTCCAATTTCCCTTACTTCCTTCAACATGCAGAGGAAATTCGGAGCGTTTGGCTGCATAAATCGCAAGAGGTGTACAAGAGTGAGCCGGAGATTAATCTCCACTTGCACATGATCAGCACGATTGCAAGTGCCAACGAAGTGTATACAAACCAGATCGGCCCTTATCCTCACAAAGATGAACTCTGGTTTTGGGTGCCTCTAGATAGTCAGCAAGGACGTCTCCATTTACATAGCTTTTTATCGGGGTTTCAGTATGCAACCAAGGATTTTAAAGAGACGCTGTCTCTAGAATGCGTAGGAAAAGAAGGCGAAGAGTACCAGGCGATTTTTCAGCAGCATTTTGCTCATGTCTCTGCGTCTTTGTCGCCTCACTCTTCCCTTCCAAGTTCAATGGCAATTTTGCGCTTTAAAGCAGGGGCGTTAAACTCGCGCAAGTCGATGGTGACTCCCTATTTGCCTCGTTTGGTTTCCTAAAAAATAGTCAAGGCTATCTATTATATAGGACACGCCATGGGCGAATTTGCCTTAGAGACTGCTAAAATATTATTCACCTCAGAGAAAGCAGCCGAGAGCGCAGAGCTAATGAATTCACTTGCTATTCTTGGTCCTGATTGTTGATTTACTTTAATGTTGCGATACTCAAGAATGGCATGACCAGAATTGTAAATAATTTTTTAAACTCTGCGCTCTCGGCTGCTTTCTCTGCGGTGAATAATATTTTAGCAGTCTCTAAGACAAATTCGCCCATGGCGTTAGGACATAAATTTCTTGCAATCATGTCCGTTATATAGTACATTAAAATTATGACATACTTCAAGTTTGATAAAACCGAAGCATACGACGAATGGTTTGATTCTCTGCCGTTGAAAACCCAAGCTATTATTGCTAAAAGAATAAAAAATATAGAAGACTACGGACATTTCGGAGACTTTAAGAATGTCTCAGAATATGATCGAGGACTAACAAAAAATCGCATATTTGAACTACGCTGGGATGATGGTAAAAGAGTTTATTATGCAAAGGTAGGAAATTCTTACCTTCTTCTTTTATATGGAGGAAATAAAAATGGACAAAATAAAGCCATCAATGAGGCTAAAAAGATCTTCCTCGAGAATATCGAAGAAGATGCCTAATTTAAAGATAAAAAAAACAGCAAAAATAAACAAGTTTGACCCTAATAAATATTTGACAAAGGAATTCATCGGTGCCGCTATTATGGAATGTTTATTAAATAATGATCCAGAAGGAGTAGTTGAACTCTTGGAAATTTATTTGGATGAACATAACAAAGCAGCCTTTTTAAAAGATGCAGGAGTCGCTAGATCCACAGCTTATCAGGTTCTCAAAAATAAAAATCCTACAATAAAAACATTAGCCAAGATTGTTTCTACTATAGGAACTGCTTTTTGATGACTGAGCAAGAAGAAGAGGAAGAAGAAAAGCCAACCCCCCAAGAGCTCTTAAAAGCCATTCAAGAACAAGAAAAACAACAAGAGCTCGGCAAACTAAAAATTTTCTTTGGCATGTCGGCAGGTGTTGGAAAAACCTATGCCATGCTTCAAGAGGCGCAGCAAAAACGGAGCGAAGGGACCTCCGTTGTCATTGGCACTGTCAATACGCATGGGAGAAAAGAAACAGAAGCGTTGCTTGAGGGGCTCCCCCTGATCCCGGAAAAATGGGTCAAATATAAAGAAATCGCTTTTGCAGAGCTCGATGTAGAAAAAGTGATTGCCACAGCCCCCGATCTTGTGCTCGTCGATGAATTAGCGCATACTAATGTTCCCGGTTCCAAGCACCCAAAGCGGTGGCAAGATGTCATTGAAATCTTGGATGCCGGCATTGACGTTTACACCACTTTAAACGTCCAGCATGTCGAGAGTCGAAAAGATCTCGTAGAAAGCTTAACGGGCATTCAAGTGCATGAAACGGTGCCTGATTTGGTTTTAGAAAGAGCCTCAAGTCTTGCACTCATCGATCTTCCCCCTCCTGAACTGCTTCAGCGCCTTCGAGAAGGAAAAGTCTATTTAGGCGACCAATCCAGAGTCGCAGCTGAAAACTTCTTTCGAGAAGAGAACTTAACGGCCCTTCGAGAAATCGCCCTTCGGTTTACGGCCGAGAAAGTGGACCATGATTTACATGGCATGCTTTCCGGAAAAGGGTGGAGAATGCGCGAGCGACTGATGGTCGCCATTAGCTCTGCCCCCTCCTCCGAACAGCTCATCCGCGCAGCGAGACGC
Source organism: Parachlamydiales bacterium (assembly GCA_963801825.1). Lineage (GTDB taxonomy): Bacteria > Chlamydiota > Chlamydiia > Chlamydiales > Parachlamydiaceae > CAWDGI01. Next base: position 14,066 of record CAWDGI010000007.1, on the reverse strand, counting down.
TTGGCTTTTGAATTAGATGCCCCTTGGATCGCCGTCTATGTCGATACAGGGAGGGCTTTAAATAATCACGACCAAGCGCGCTTAAACAGACATTTGAATCTCGCCCGTGATTTAGGAGCAGAGGTGATCACCACCCACGATTTAGACATCGCAGCCGCTTTACAAAGAATCGCAAAACAAAGAGATATCACGAGAATTGTCATTGGCCGCCCTCCTAAGAGAAGATTCCGCTTACGGAATTTGTTTCAAGACAGCCTAATCGATCGCTTGGAAAAGGAAAATAAGCAGGTCGATCTTGTCATTTTAAGACAAGAGAAAATCTCCGGTCTTTCTCAACGTTTATTGCCCACTTATCAAATGAAAAGTCCATGGAGGGCTTATGGCTTCGTGTTTGCATTTGGTGCTCTCCTCACAGCCATTGGTTTAGGACTTAATCCCCTCATTGGCTATAAATCGGTCGGCTTTATTTTTTTACTTGGCATTTTAATCCTCAGTTTTTTTGTCGGAAGAGGTCCCATCTTCTTGGCAGCCGTTCTAAGTGCCCTTTGCTGGGACCTTGTTTTTATTCCCCCCATGTTTGCTCTCAAAGTGTCCAGTTCGGAAGATACGACGCTCGTCCTCATCTATTTCGTTGTGGCAACCATCATGGGAATGCTGACCAGCCGGATGCATGAACAAGAGCAGTTTTTATCTCAAAGGGAAGAAAAAGCGGAACGGCTCTATGATATCGAACGCGATATTGCTAATGCACCCAACTTTCAATACTTACGCCTGAATGTCTGCTCTCGATTGGAACACCTGTTTCCCGGAAAATTTGAGATTCTCACAAAAAGTCCCGAGAATCAGCTGATTCTCGATAGCCCGTTGCCTCTTTTAAAAGAAGAAAAAGAAAAAGCAGCGGCAGAATGGGTGTTTCAAAATGGCAAACGGGGGGGATGGTCCACAGAGACTTTGCCTTCGGCAGCGGGGATCTATTTCCCCATTAAATTTTCCCTTTCGACCGTGGGGGTTCTTGTTTATTTTCCAAGAACAGGCCGCTTTCTTTCGATGGATGAGGTTAATTTGATTGAAACAGTCACGCAGCAACTGGGCATTTATCTGGAGCGCTATATTTTTGAAGAGCGAGTGAGCAGGTACAGCTATACAAGGCAAATTGAGCGCCTCCATCAATCAATTTTTCATTCCCTGAATCGCAGCTTTTATCTTCCTTTGGAAGAAATCACGAACATTGCTCATCAAATTCAACAAGCTCCCCTCGATCCTTCCCTCCGCCCCCTTGTGGGGAAAATGGAGTCATTTATTTCTCATATTAAAGAGACGGTGGATAACATCGTGACGATGTCAGAACTCGAATCAGGAATGGTTCATTTTGATCGAAAGTCCCACTCCATCAAAGAATGGATTGAGACGAGTCTCCATGAAGTAAAGCCCTTTATCGATGGACACCCCATTGAGCTGACACTCCCTTCTCAGCCCACGTTTCTTGCCTTTGATTTTAATCTTTTGAAAATCGCTCTTAATAATTTGATTCTGAATGCGATGGAATACTCCCCTCCCTCTTCTCTCATTTTAATTAAAGGAGAAGCATTAGAAAGTGCCTTTTCCCTTTCTGTGCTCGATGAAGGTCCCGGGATTCCGGAAGAAATTCTTCCTCAAATCTTTGATAAATTTTACCAAGCCTCTGATCGGTCCCGAGGGTTGGGTCTCGGATTGGCCATTGTGAAGTCTGTTATGGAGATTCATCAGGGAAGAATCGAAGTGAAAAATAGAAAAGAGAAAGGAACGGAAATTTCTTTGGTGCTCCCCGCTTAACAGCTATCAGTTTTAAAAAATTAGGACTTGCGCAAATGGGATTCATTAACCGTAGAAGAATTCTTGTTAAAAGGAACAAATATTATTTTTTTTGAGTATGTTAAATGGATTGTATTTCTCAGAAGTTCTGGGAGAATCCTGACAAAATCTACCCACTTGACTTAATTGGGTAGATTTTTTGTGTCCTTCCGGTGAGCGTGCGTGATTTTATCTGTTGATTTATCCGATAATTAGCCTCAAATTTAAGTAGAAGGCCAGTTATGGAGGATCTAGAAGTTTTTGCGGATAAATTCAAACAATGGCGTGGGGATCATCGTTACTTGCGTTATCCCTCTCATTTTTGGGAAGAAATTCAACGCTTTACCCATCATTATGATATTAAAACAGTTGCGGATGCAGTGGGCGTTAATCCCTCTTCCCTCGTGACCTCAAGAAGCATCTTCTATTAATAAAAGATAATTAATCTTGAGTGGTTTGGCTAATTTTTTAGCTAATTTTTCACCAACCACACGCTTTCCATTTTCAATACGAGAAATGTTTTCTTGACTTACTCCACTTCGTTTAGCTAATTCTTTTTGAGTCATATTTTCACGACCTCTAGCTCCTCTCAAAACAACCCCTGCTTTTTTATGTTTTGCAAGGCTGTCTTTTGCAACAACTCTCCAATCAATTGAGTCACTTTCTTCATACTCGCTTAAAATAGCCTCAAAACGTTCAATGGATTCAATAGGAATATAGGAATGCCTAGTTTTTTTTCCTGGAAATTTCAAGAAAACTTCAAGAAAATCGTCTTTAATATGGCGCGTTTTCATGTGTGCCGACATAATAAACCTTAATTTTTTTATTATCTTTATCTGTCACTCTCCAACAAGCCACATAAGTTGGCTTACCTTTCTTTAAATGACAATGAAACTTATCCCCATCTAATGGCCCGTAATTGGACCAATTGCTTCGATAGGGGCCATCTAATTCCATTTCAGCGGTCAGGAAATTGACAATATCAGCAATTGAAGGTCTTGATCCGTTACGTTTTAGTTTTTCATGTTGTTTTCCTGCACTTCGACTAAATGTGACATCCCAGACTTTTGAGATTACCTTAACAGACATTTTAACCTTCCATGTCTTTATTATAATACTGAATTGGACATATGTCCAGAAAAGAATTTTGCCTGCACCAAACTTCGTGTCACCAGCCGCCATTTGGATTGAGTAGTCAGCTCGCGAAGCGGTAAGGATTCGTGTAAAATTCACACATAACGCCATGGGCGAATTTTCCTTAGAGACTGCTAAAATATGATTCACCGCAGAGAAAGCAACCGAGAGCGCAGAGCTAATGAATTCACTTGCTATTCTTGGTCCTGATTGTTGATTAACTTTAATGTTGCGATACTCAAGAATGGCATGATCAGAATTGTAAATAATTTTTTAAACTCTGCGCTCTCGGCTGCTTTCTCTGCGGTGAATCATATTTTAGCAGTCTCTAAGGAAAATTCACACATAACGCCATGGGCGAATTTGTCTTAGAGACTGCTAAAATATGATTCACCGCAGAGAAAGCAACCGAGAGCGCAGAGCTAATGAATTCACTTGCTATTCTTGGTCCTGATTGTTGATTAACTTTAATGTTGCGATACTCAAGAATGGCATGATCAGAATTGTAAATAATTTTTTAAACTCTGCGCTCTCGGCTGCTTTCTCTGCGGTGAATCATATTTTAGCAGTCTCTAAGACAAATTCGCCTATGGCGTTATTTTTAGAAATCACTAAGAACAAACTCGCCCATGGCGTCACATAAGTATTACATCCATTTGCAACAGGTTTGCGCAATGAACATCGTCTATTTCGCAATGTACATAGAAGCAGCATGCCAATTTCTGATAACTATTTCGTATTGCTTAAGTGCTTTTATGGGTCCATTGCACCTCAAACCCCAAAATCAGCAATCAAATCTCTTCCTTACAGATAGTTTTTAAAGAAATTGCAGGGATTGATCTGAATGATGGGTTTATTTTTAAAGAAGTTAAAGCGTTAGGTAGATTTTTTAGAACAAGAAAGTCATTCGCTCTGAATTGCCGATAAAATTACTCCTTCCGACCAATTATAAAATTTACATTTAATAATATTTTTGATAAAATATAATTTAGATAAAGAATGATTTTATTATTAAAGGTAATAATTATGAATATTCAAGAATCTTCTAATAATTATATTAATCCTCTTAACACTAATATATCCAGCACATCTAGTTTTTTGGATCAAAGAATGGATTATCGAATAGAGAAGATGGATGACTTATTAAATCAAGCAAACGAAATTGATCAAGACAACTCTCTCTCTTATGGGCAAAAATTAGAAAAGATCGCTTTTCTATACAGGGATGCTGGCATAGAAGCCGGCGCGATGATCGTCGACCTCAGAAGTGCAATCACAAGCTCCGATTCCCCTCCAAACATCGAGAAAATCAACCAGGTTCAAGGATCCTACGATCAAATCCGTGCTCTTCTAATAAACTTAGAACGAGAAAGAAAAATGGAGAAATTTCCAGCAGATCATACAATCAATCAGATGAAGGAATTAGCAAATCAAGCAGATCAAATCGGTGAAGACGCTTCTCTCACTCCTGAGCAAAAATTAGAGAAAGTGGCCTTCCTATACAGAGAGGCTGGGATAGAGATGCAGGGGATGATAGAAGACATCAAACGATCGGTTTTCCCTCCAAATACGGAGAGCATAGAGGAGGTCAAAGAATCCTATTATCACATCCTCCAACTCCTAAAAAAACTAGAAGGCGAAAAAAATCAGGAACCCTCTTTTCCCCTCATACAACCCCTAGAGACGTAATGAGAAGGTCAATCCCCTTAATGCCAATAAAAGGAGCGACAATTCCCCCCAGACCATAAATAAAGAGATGATGCCGTAAAATTTGAGCAGCCGGCTGCGGTTTATAGGGAATCCCTCGCAAAGCGAGAGGGATTAACGCCACAATAATCAGCGCATTAAAAATGACGGCACTTAAAATCGCACTCTCCGGCGATTCAAGCCCCATGATGTTTAAAAGATTTAAAGGCCCCTTTTGACCCGATAAAGCATACAGAGAACCAAAAAGAGCGGGAATGATGGCAAAATACTTGGCGACATCATTGGCAATGCTAAAAGTGGTCAACGCCCCCCTCGTCATAAGGAGCTGCTTGCCAATCTCCACAATATCGAGTAATTTCGTCGGATTGCTATCTAAATCGACCATATTTCCCGCTTCTCTTGAGGCTTGCGTCCCCGTATTCATCGCCACACCCACATCCGCCTGAGCAAGAGCGGGCGCATCGTTGGTTCCATCCCCTGTCATCGCAATTAAATGCCCCGCCTGCTGCTCTTTCTGAATGCGATTTAACTTCATCTCAGGGGTGGCCTGCGCCACATAATCATCCACCCCCGCTTCTGCTGCAATTGCCCCCGCTGTTAAAGGATTGTCTCCCGTCACCATCAAGGTTTTAATGCCAAATTTTCTCATCTCCGAAAAACGCTCTTTTATCCCTCCTTTCACGATATCCTTGAGATGAATGACTCCAACCACACGGTTGCCATCCGCAACGACAAGAGGGGTCCCCCCTTTTTTCGAGATGGACTCAATGGGCGCATAAAGGGGCTGCGGAAACGTCCCTCCTAAACTTTCGACATATTTTTCAATCGCTTCGACCGATCCTTTGCGAATCGAACGGATGATTTGCCCTTTTTCATTTAAGAAATCGACGCCGCTCATCCGACTTTTTGCAGAAAAGGGAATGAAGCGGACCGCCTTGGGATCCAACGCTTCCGCCCTTAAGTTAAATTGATTTTTTGCCAAGATGACAATGGAACGCCCTTCCGGCGTCTCATCAGAAAGAGAAGCCAACTGAGCCATTTCCGCAAACTCTTTTTCATCCATTCCAGGAATGGGCAAAAACTCAGTCGCCATTCGATTTCCAAGGGTAATCGTTCCCGTTTTATCTAAAATGAGGAGATCAATATCTCCTGCCGCTTCCACCGATCTCCCACTCTTCGCAATGACATTGCGCTGAATTAAACGGTCCATCCCTGCAATGCCAATCGCATTTAGAAGGGCACTAATGGTCGTCGGGATCAGGCAAACAAGAAGGGAAATCAAGACGGGGACGGTCACCAAATGAGATAAATCTTGATGGGCGGCTTGACCGCTATAATCGGCAAAAGACTTTACAGACATGACCGTCAACAAGAAAATAATCGTTAACGCAGAAAGAACAATGTTTAAGGCAATTTCATTGGGAGTCTTTTGCCTCTTGGCCCCTTCAATCAGACGAATCATCCGATCTAAAAAGCCCCGGCCTTTATCTGAGGTAACGGTGATCACGATACGATCACTCACCACCTTCGTGCCGGCTGTCACAGCACTTCTGTCTCCCCCACTTTCTCTTACTACAGGGGCTGACTCTCCTGTAATCGCCGATTCGTCCACAGTGGCAATCCCCTCGATCACGTCTCCGTCTGCCGGGATGAGATCTCCCACCTCACACACAACCCGGTCCCCTTTTTTTAAATCCATGGCAGAAACGGTGACTTCTCTTCCTTGGATGAGTTTTCTCGCAAATGTCTCCCGTTGCGTTTTTCTTAAAGAGGCCGCTTGTGCCTTACCCCGACTCTCTGCAAGGGCACTTGCAAAATTGGCAAATAAAACGGTAAACCATAACCAAAGAGAAATCTGGATGTGAAAAGAAGAAGGGCTAAATAAGGTTAAAAGGGTCGTAAAAATCGCCCCTAAATAAGTGACAAACATGACTGGATTGCGAAACTGGGTTTGAGGGGCCAGTTTGATGAAAGAATCTTTCAACGCTTCTAAAACTAACTCTGTGCTTAAGATCCCTTGTTTTTTAGAGGGCATAACTCACTTATATTAAAATGATTGGCCACGCAACATTAAAATTTGTTCCACAATGGGGCCTAAAGAAAGAGCAGGAAAAAACGTCAACGCCGCAACAATAAAGATGACGCTGAATAATAACACGCCAAAGAGAAATTGATCTGTTGCAAAGGTCCCCAAAGAGGGGGCCATGGCATGTTTTTGCACTAAGCTGCCGGCGACCGCAAGACTGGGGATCAAAATCGCTAAGCGGGCAAGAAGCATCACAAAGGCAAGAGTGAGATTGTAAAAATAGGTATTGGCATCGAGACCTGCAAAGGCACTTCCATTATTCCCTGCTGCCGAAGAGAAGGCATAGAGAAGTTCAGATAATCCATGAGGACCGGCATTGGCTAAACTCTCCAAAGCAAAAGGCAAAAAGCTGGTTACTCCTGCCCCCAAAAGAATGAGGCCACAAGGAGCCAAGATCGCAAGCATCACCCATTGCATCTCTGTTTTCTCAATTTTCTTGCCTAAGTATTCAGGAGTTCTTCCTACCATGAGACCCGCTAAAAAGACGGTGAGTAAAACGAACATCAACATGCCGCATAGACCGACTCCCACCCCCCCAAAAATGACTTCTCCGATCATGATGTTAAAGAGCGCGATCCCTCCCGCCAATGGAGAGAGACTCGCATGCATACTATTGACAGATCCGTTGGATGTTGCCGTTGTTGTCACCGCCCATAACACACTGGGCATCATTCCAAATCGCGTCTCTTTCCCCTCCAAAACAGGGTTTATTCCTAAGACTGGGTTAACCGTATATTCTGAGGCCAAAGCAATGGCAAGTCCGCCAATCCACAGAATAAACATCACAGAGAAAATCACTCCTCCCTGTTTTCTTGCTTTAATGAGAAGGCCATACATATAGGTCGCTGCTGCCGGGACACAAAATAGGGCAAATGTTTCCAAAAAATTGGAGAAAGGGGTGGGATTTTCAAACGGATGGGCGCTATTCGCATTGAAAAAGCCTCCCCCATTTGTTCCAAATTGCTTAATCGCTATTTGGGAGGCAACCGGACCCATTGGAAGGATCTGCCCTTCACCGACTAAGGTGTTGGCCTCTATATAAGAATAGAAATTTTGAATGGTTCCTTGGCTGATCAACACCAAGGAAAAGAGGAGACAGAAAGGGAGCAAGAGATAGAGGACAGAGCGCGTTAAATCGACCCAGAAATTTCCAATGGTTTGCGCCGATTTTCTGTGAATTCCTCGAATGAAAGCTAATAGGACAGCATTTCCGGTGGCTGCACTCATAAAGTTTTGGACGGTCAGCCCCAGCATTTGTGTGAGATAGCTCATCGTCCTTTCCCCGCTATAGGCTTGCCAATTGGTATTCGTGACAAAGCTCACAGCCGTATTGAAGGCCAAGCTAAGTTCAACCCCTGAAAACCCTTGGGGGTTTAAAGGAAGCCATCCTTGGAGGAGTTGGAGGAAAAAGAGGAAAATTAATCCTAACACATTGAAATAAAGCATGCCCTTGGCATACTCCTTCCACGACATCTCTTGAGTGGAATCGATTTGGCAAATGCGATAGAGGAGAGATTCCAAATGACGCAAAAGGGGGAGGGGAGTCGGGTGGTCTTTAAAGACCTCTGCCATATAGCGCCCAAGGAGAGGGACGACGATAAGAAGCAGAAAAATAAACACGCCTAACTGAAGTCCATTTTCCATCGATTTTCGTCCCCCTCGTGACTATAAACAAATTTTTCTTATATAAAATATCTAAAAAATTTGCAAAAGACTCGTAACCTCGATTTTTTTCCAATGAATAATACGGTATTACTCAGATTTTTGTGTTTACTCTTTTCTAGGGATTGATTATTCTATAGAAAGTAGCAAAGACATTCTGATTGTGTGAAAAACGCCTCCAAGGATGGATTAAAAGGCTGTTATGGATAAGAAAAGTCCTGGTGTTAAGACAAGGTCGAAGAAATCAGCCAAAAAATGGGAAAACGCCGCTCGAAAAAGCGTTGGTGATGTGGAAACTAGAGCTACCTTCATCATAGACGAGAGTTTTCTTGATCGGCTAAAAGCGATCGCCTACTGGGAAAGAAAGCAGATTAAGACTGTTTTTCATGAGTCATTGACAGCCTTCTTTAAATTGAAAGGCGAAGATTACGTTAAAGACGCTTTAGAGCGTTATAGGAGTAAAGACCAATGAGTGTCGAACTTCAATTATTCCCGTCACTAGCCATAGATCCCCGCGTTAAACCGGTTAAACCATTCATTAAATGGGCTGGAGGAAAACAATCAGTGGCTCATACTCTGATCGATTTCTTCCCAAAATCCTTTGAGGAATATTATGAACCATTTTTGGGTGGTGGAAGTGTGTTTTTCACTTTAGCTCCTAAAAGTGCCGTCTTGTCTGATGATAACAAGTGGTTAATCGACACCTATTTGGCCTTGAAAACAGATTGGAAAAAGGTCGTTAAGTATTTAGAAAAAATGGTCAATACCGATCAGGAATTCCTTAGGATTCGATCTATCGATCCTTGGACACTCAACCTATTTGAACGAGCAGCGCAATTCATTTATCTCAATAAGACCTGTTTTAGGGGCTTATTTCGGGTCAATGGTAGCGGAGGGTTTAATGTCCCTTATGGTGCCTATAATCGGCCCTATTATGATGCAGAAAATCTAGAGGCTGTATCGTTTGTGCTGGCTGATGCTGAAATTAAGTCGGGTGACTTTGAGTTTGGAATTGATGGCATTAATGACAGAGATTTCGTCTATTTTGATCCCCCTTATTATAAACTCGGTGGCTATTCGGATTTCAATCGATACACGTCTAAGCAGTTTAGGGAAAAGGATCATTTCAGGCTGGCGGCCTTATGTCGTGAACTAGATGCTAAAGGCATCAAATGGGCCGTTAGCAATAGCAACACGGATTTTGTTAAAGGCCTATTTTCAGGATTTCAAATGCATTATGTTTCGACGAGACGGGAGATCAATTTAGATTCTCAGAACAGAAACGTTGTAGAACTGCTCATTACGAATTATAAGGTATCAATATAGTGAAAAAGTCGCCAACTAAAAGCAAAGAGCCAAAAAACGCTTCCGACTACCAAGATTTTGGGTGGCGGCATGAACTATGGGATGTCGTAAGGTATTTTCGATCTATAGGGAAGAATGAAAAAAAGCTCAGGGAATTTTGGCTCGATCATCTAAAAGAGAAGTCCTCTTTAGCCGTCATCGTTACAGAGAAAGGTTCTAAAAAATGCGAGATCCACGGCTCTGTCCCCTTAAAAAAAGAAACGATTGATCTTTTCTTCAAGTATCTCATTGATTCTGAAAAACAATACGAGGCCCTCAAATCTTGCCTTAGAACTGAGGCAGAGGCATTGAGCTTTTGCGAAAAGCTTGGGGTCAAAGTAGAGAAAACATCGACCAGAAGCCAAGAACACCACCAATCCTCTAAATCGCTCGTCGCTGCTGTCACTCAAATTAGCTCAGAAATCGCAACGAAGTTTGGGTTCAACATAGACATTGACCCTCAGCATCGATGCGTCTGGTTCAAAGAAATGGATCTGTATGTAACGGCTAGGAATTTAGATGGAGCGATCCCCTGCTTGGTTAACCCATTTGTAGTCTGGGAAATCAAAGAGTATTGGGGAAAGACAAAAGGCGGAAGCAAAATGAGCGACGCTGTCTATGAGTGCTTATTGGTGGGAAGAGAATTGCGAGAGTATGAAGAAAAGCATGGGTCTAGAATCTATCACATCGTCTTTGTCGATGGTAAAGAACAGTGGGAACATCGAATTTCGGATTTCATCCGCTTCATCGATCAATATAATCAGGGAATTATCAACGATCTAGTCGTTGGGAGAGATGTTGAGCAAAGATGGAGTAAAGTCCTGCATCAGATTCTTTCTCAGCACAAAAATACAAGATAGATGCCGTGATTGTGCAAGTATGATGGTCTAAAAAATTAGGATCAGCCTGTAAGCTTATAACTTCCATTCTTCAAAAGTCAGATTTGCGATCATTCAATCGCGGGGGTTTTCACGCAGTCCTAAGTGCACAAACTAATGCGACGGGGCCTAAACTTTATTGAAAAATAGAAAACACAGTAAAATGAATTTTTGTATTTAAACCATAACGATTGGTTACAATATCATACAATTTATCAAAAAATAGTTGAAAATTAGGTAATTCATAAAAGGCTTCATTTGGGTCAAAAAGATGGTATTTTCTATTAGACAAACGAAAATATAAGGCATGTCCCTCTTTATTCTTTTTATCCTGCAAACTGATTTCACCTGCTATAATGGTATCCTGTGAAAATGGGACTAAATTTGCTTTGATGAAGGCTTCCTGAGTCATTTGGGCTTTTCTTCTTCTGTGGAGATGATTGACCAAATTTATTATCCTATCTACCGATGCTGTTTGCTCAAAAACAGGCTCACTCCCCCTATCTTCCTCTTTATCCATAAAATCTTCAACTTTAAAACAATGGTAAATAGATTTTAATGGTTCTTCTGGATCTAATTGTTCAATTTCCAAAAATGAGAGGCGTTTAATCTCGTTCAAAAAATGATTTTTAATTGCTTGAGCACCTTCAGAGACTTTAATATCGGAGTTAAAAATGTTAATTCTAAAATCACCTTTAATCAAAAACATGAGTTTATAAAATTCTTTTAAGGTTTTCTGAACGACTGCGCGTTTGATCTCCCTTCCATCGCTTAGCGGAATGATTTCATTTGTATTTTGCATCACAATAGCGCAATCCTCATTTTCATCTATCACCTCATCTTGACTATGTAAAAGATTATTAAAGGTCATGTGAAAATGTTGAAGCAATTGTTTCTTGATGGCTGTATTGATATCGATATTTTTTAACAATTCATCTCCATGTAAATTTTTCCATTTTGCTAATTGATCTAAAATAGCCATGACATAGCCAAAACATACTCCTCGTTCTAATTTTTTTTCCAAGTATTCTTGTATATCTTCTTTATTTTTAAAGTTTTTTATATAGCACCATAAGTCAATTAAATCACTATGTTCCTGATTTAATTCTAGAAAAGCTTTCCAAATATGAGGCGTAATTTTATTATCATAGTATTGAGCATCTTGAGAAAAAAGACATGTGGAGTAAGCATAATATTGAATTAATCTTCCACCCACGTTTCCGTAAAAAATCGTACTGGCTATTACCATGGATATCGCATAATCAACAAGCCAGTTGATCTTCCTTCCCTCTTCTTGGTCATCCATCACTGTATTGACCATTAATCTGGCCATACTACAGCAGCCTGCTGAAATGACTAGGGTAGCCCCTTGAAATAAAGCAAACTGAGTTTTTGATGTTAAATCCATTTTTTTTATTTCATTAAATTTTTCTATAAGAATGGAAGAAATCCTTTGTGACAAGCTTAAATTTTTTGCAGTGTCATCTGGTAAATGATAAAAACTAATCTGATGATCAAAAAAATAAATAGGCAAATTTTTCATAATTTTCCTTTAAATTTTAAAATATAAGTGATTATAAATATAATAGAATTCAAAAACAAGAAAATTTTTAATCTCTAAAAAATTTGCAAAAGAGCGGCCCGACGGAAAGAACTTCCGGAGAGCCGCCATCTTAAATGTCAATCAATTTTTTGTCTCGTTTTAGTTCTTTAAATAAGGTGAGAAACTCTTGATTTTTAAAAAGAAAGGCATACACCCCCCACGCTGCCAAAAAAACTGCCGCCTGAACAAAAAAAAGAGCCAATTTCCCTCCTACCCCTCCTATATGCCCCCATAAATGATTCCCTAAACTCACGCAAAAGTAAGCAAAGCCTCCTGCTACTAGAAGATGGCAAAGAGGGGGGAAGGAAATTGCAACTGCCACCCCTTCTTTTTAATAAAATGCAAAAGAATGGCACTATTCGCCCATGCACTCAAACTTGTTGCTAAGGCAATACTCACTGCTCCCAGCTCTAAAAAGAAAACAAACACGGCATTTAAAAGGAAGTCATGCAAACAGCAGAAAAAGAGAAATAAAGCATAAGCGTCCGAAGTCCCCTGCAGCCTGATAAATCGCTGCAAACAACACCACTAAGATCGAAAGGAACAAGGGCCAGAAGCCTAAGCAAATCAGGCAAAGAGTCATCTTCAAACAGCTTCCGAGAAAAATTTCCTGCCCATAAATAAAGTACAACAGCAGAAGAACCCCAATGCAAAAATGGCAAAGTGCAGAGAGACTATAATAAAAACATCTACCCAATAACTCGTCAAAAAAGATGCTGGGCCAAAAACCCCCTCTCCTTTAATCCCCGTGAAAGGGCAGGATCATCGGACTGACACACTGCCCAGTCCAAAAACCGCAAGGACCAACTACTCTAATAAAATAGAATACCCAAAGATGCAACAGGACCGCATACATCCGCACACTTACAAAAAAAGCACGGCAAATGCATTAATCTGCACCACCCCACCCCAATTGCCCCTAAAGCTAAAAGAGTGCACCAGCTGCTTGACTTCCTAGGGATGGAAAAACCCCACCCCCACCCCTGCCGCTCTTTCCACGGCCGCCATGTGTATTTCAATGTCAGGGGAAGCGTCCATACCCACTGCCCCAAAAACCCAATGATCACCCATTGGGAAAGAGCGCTCATGGCTGCATTGGGAGGCTGATCTTTTAATAAAAGAGCGGCAGTAATCCAGATGCTATTGCAAATAAAAGGGGCAAAGCTCGGAATGAAATAAGAGTTGTAGCAATTCAAGAGAGAGAGATTTAAGCCATACAAACAAATAAAAATCACCCGGGAAACAGCCATCCGGTTAAATGGATGATCTCACGCATCTCTATCTCTTTTGAGAGAGACGAAAGTGATAAAAAAGTCCAAATCCCCCCTTCTAAAAAAAGAGTAAGCAAGACTAAGAAGGATAGCATGAGAGAAAGCGAGCTGCCGAAAAGAGGGTTGCTCGTTCCTCATTTTGAAGGCGCATTCCCTGAAAATAAGGGATGAACGCCGACTGAGAACAGGCCCTTCTCCAAGCAAGCGGCGTAGTAGGTTCGAGAAACGAAACGCCACCATAAAAGCCGCTACGGAAGGGTGATCCCCAAAGGCAAAAGCCATGGCCAGATCCCGTCCTAGCCCGCTAAGGCGGCTGAGAAGAGTTCCGGAAAAAAAACGCTTCATCCCACGATTTGCTGCTCAGCAGTCTCTTGCGCGTCTCTTTTTGCTGTGACCCAAGAAACCACATAAATCGAGAGCAAGCTCATAAAAAAGCTAGGAATCATGGAAGGCACTGGAGTCTTGATCAGAAGAGGACCCAACGAAGGCCAAATCATGACCATGGCACTCCCTGTGATAATCCCTGCTAAAGCGCCATATTTATTGGCGGT
>CAWDGI010000006.1:0-280310 GCA_963801825.1 Parachlamydiales bacterium | reverse complement strand
CCACGTATTGCTCCTTTTAGGAATTGGGATTGGAGTCGCAGGCCAGATTGATCCTCAAACGGGAGAGGTCATTTTTGCTCCAAACCTTAAATGGCATCATGTCCCCCTCAAAGAGCGGATAGAAAAAGAGACAGGCTTGCCCGTCCGAGTCCTCAATGACGTCAGAGCCATTGCATGGGGGGAATGGAAGCATGGGGCAGGGCAAGGGTCTGAGAATTTTATTTGCATCTTTATCGGAACAGGGATCGGGAGTGGGATCATCAGTGGAGGCCATCTCTTAACAGGCAATTCTAATACAGCCGGAGAAGTGGGCCACATAACCGTCGACTTTAACGGCCCTCTTTTGTACCTGTGGAAATCGAGGATGTCTAGAAGCCTTTGCGGGAGGATGGGGCATCGCCGCAAGAGCGCAAGAGGCCCTCCACAGAGCACCCTCTCAAAACAAATCAAAGTTATCAGACGTTAAAGGACTATTAACAGCCAAACAAGTGATTGAAGCTTATCACGAAGGGGATCCATTGGCTAAACAAGTCATGGAGCAGGCGGAAAGAGCCTTAATTGCAGGGTGTGTGAGTCTCGTGAATGCTTTCAACCCTCGTCACCTGATTTTAGGGGGTGGACTCATGGAAGGGATGCCAGAGTGGATAGAGAGGGTCAGACGAGGAATCCAGCGTGATGCCCTAAAAGCCGCAGTGCAATCTTTAGAGGTGAAAAAAGCTTTTTTAGGTGAGAAAGCAGGGGTGATTGGATCAGCCACTTTTATTTTGGATCCCTTATCATGACTAAAAAAAATTATCAGACCTTATTTCTTGACATTGGGGGAGTTCTTCTCACCAATGGGTGGGATCATCACATGCGAGAAGAGGGAGCCCGCCTTTTTCATTTAGATCTGCAAGAGATGAATCGTCGCCATGCATTCATGTTTGATGTTTATGAGTTGGGCAAGATCTCATTGGATGACTATTTAAATCATGTGGTTTTTTATGAGCCCCGCCTCTTTACTATTGATGAGTTTAAAGCATTTATGTTTGCTCAATCTCGTCCTTATCCTGAAATGATTCAATTCATGCGAGAGATTAAAAAACGTCATCATTTGCGCATTGTTGCTGTCAATAACGAAGGGCGTGAATTAATGGATTACCGCGTGCGGCAATTTCATTTGCATGAGTTTATTGATTTTTTTATTTGTTCCAGCTTTGTTGGTTTACGCAAGCCCGATTTAGAAATTTATCGTCTTGCCATCGACTTGGTTCAGCTTCCACCCGAAGAGATTGTTTATCTGGATGATCGTCTCCTTTTGGTAGAAATCGGCCGAGAATTGGGACTTCAGGCTTTTCAGCATGTGAGCTTAGAGCAAACCAAGCAGTTTTTCACCCTTTTCCATTCATAATTTTATAAGGGAATCATTATGCAACATCTGTTATCTCTTTTAGGAGAAGAAGGCTCTTCTCTTCTTGAACATCGCTGTCAGACCATTCCGAAAGAGAAGCTCTATTTGCCGAGTTCGGATTTTATTGATCGGGTGTGGACGCAAAGTGATCGTAAGCCTTCTGTATTGAGAAATTTGGCAGAGATTCATCGTTTTGGCCGTTTAGGAGGGACAGGATATCTCTCTATTCTACCGGTCGATCAAGGGGTAGAACATTCAGCGGGAGCAAGTTTTGCTGTTCATCCCGATTATTTTGATCCGGAAAATATTGTTAAATTGGCATTGGAAGGGGGCTGCAATGCGGTGGCTTCGACTTTGGGAGTACTTGGTGCTGTTGCGCGCCGTTATGCCCATAAAATCCCCTTCATCGTAAAACTTAATCATAATGAACTGTTGACGTATCCTAATAAGTACGATCAAATTTATTTTGGGCAGGTCGAGCAGGCTTGGGAAATGGGAGCGGTCGCTGTTGGAGCGACGATTTATTTTGGATCTCCCGAATCAGATCGTCAAATTCAAGAGACGAGCCGTGTCTTTGCAAGAGCGCATGAGTTGGGAATGGCGACGGTTTTATGGTGTTATTTGCGTAATGCGGCCTTTAAAAAAGAGGGAAAGGATTATGCGCTGAGTGCGGACTTAACGGGTCAAGCCAATCACCTTGGAGTCACCATTGAAGCAGATCTCATTAAACAAAAGCAGCCGATCAATAATGGAGGGTATAAGGCATTAAATTTTGGAAAAACCAGCGATCTCGTTTACAGTAAGCTGACTACCGACCATCCCATCGACCTGACCCGCTATCAGGTGGTGAACTGCTATATGGGAAGAGTCGGGTTGATCAATTCAGGGGGAGAAGCGGGAAAGAATGATTTAGCTGAGGCGATTAGAACTGCGGTGATTAATAAGCGAGCCGGAGGAACGGGGTTGATCACAGGGAGGAAAGCGTTTCAAAAACCGATGGAAGAGGGGATTAAGCTATTTCATGCCATTCAAGATATTTATTTAGATGCTGCTATTACAGTAGCCTAACATTTTAAGTAATAGTAATTTAGAATTTTATAGACTTTAATTATTCTTTCCTTTATTGTAACTGATATTACATTATTTTTTAATTTTAAATAAAGGTGGATTCATGCAGCCAACAAATTCTAATAAGAGAAGTTTTGAGATTTTGGATCATTTAAATCCTTCGGAGGAAAATCCTCCTAAGCGTCGCAGAGTGGATTCTTCTCTCCAACCTATTCGCTCTGATTCTCCCTTCGGGGCTTTACCCAATGAGGTAATTGCCCTTCTTTTTCAAGGGGGGCCTATAAGGGATTTATTGAACTTTGAAAGAGTTTGTTGGAATCATCTCAGATTGACGGGGGGTGCTTGGCATTATTTCCGGGAGAGGAAATTTTTTCAACTCGATTGGAACATTTGCAATGGAAATCACCGATCAAATTATCTTTTATCAAAAGTGGTGGTTGATTTTGTGAAAGGCTTGCCGGCGCGTCTTGGTTTTCCGTTGAAGGAACAAACACTTCAGAAATTCCAATGGATTGGTGAACAGTTTCCCCCTGTTGAGGCACTTATTCAACTTGTTCAATTGCCAAAAGAGGAAGTTCTTCCGAAAGAATTGGAAAGTCAACTAAAACAGGAAGAGATTATTGACTTAATCACAGATATTTATCAGTTTGCTAAGCATTTATGGCAATTACGCAAGGGAAATAGCAAGGCCATGCATAAAGTGCAGCAAGGAGAGATTCAGCACTTTAACCTTAAACTTAAGCCGAGGGTTAAACAGGCCATTGAAAGGAATGGGACTTACTTGAGTTCTTTAACTACCCATATTTTTGATCGTTTTTTTCCTTATTGTTTAAGCGAGAAATCTCAAATTATATCACCTATTCGACATCTTGTGATTGAATTAGCACATGAGGCTTTTAAAAAAGGAGATGAGTCGGGTTATGAAACAATAAGGAATTCTAGGTTATTCATCAGACATTTAGCAGAGGATGCTCCTCCTCACTTGCTAGTGGAAGAAAACTTCAAAATAGATATTTTAATTGATCAATTTATGCATTCAATCGGACAAAAGAGTAGATTTGTATTTAAAGAGATGGGTTTGAATCATTCAGGCTTAATTTGTGACGTTGTCAAAGTGAGCTTCGAATTTTCTTCTGACTACAACTTTGAAAAGTTTAAAGCTTTATGGCCGCACGTAAAAACTTACCTCAATAAAATAGATCTTTCGATTGATAAGTTAGAGCAGGTATTTAAATTCCACTTTGAGATGCAGAATTGGATAGAAGCGGATCATTGTTTGAGACGAATATTAGAAAAACAATCATTGGAGGAATTGAAAGAAACGACCGAGAGCTGTGGGTATTTGATGGCATATGCTAAGGTCCAAGTCAAATTGAATCAATTCGAAAAAGCAGATGCTTTTTATACGGCTTTGCTCAAAAAGAATGCTCATTCTGATCATAAAAAACATAAAGCGCTGAAATCAGAACAGAGATGTTGGGTTCTTATCGATGCTTTAGGAGTAAAGATTAAATTAGGAGATTTTAAAGAGGCAAATTGTTATATTGATGAGCTTTTTAGAAATCTGGACGGATTATTTAACCAGGGGGAGGAGCATATTTATAATTCTTTGATGCGTTTAATCGCACATATCATACAAGTTAAAGAATTGCTGAAAGTTCCATCCGCTGAACTAAATTGGTTTAAATGTATTGATCGCTTATTAAAAGTGGATGTTGCCAATCGTCAAGAATATTTGGAGGTCGATCAATTGCTAAATACAGGCTCCTATAAATCAGAGAAATATCTATTCCCAAAATTCTTTTCAATAATAGCCGGTAATGTTAAAAGGGTCTTGGAAAAATGGCAAGAAGCTGAGGAATTTTATGAGAAAGGATTTTCCCCTCAGACCGTTTTCACATTACACCAAAAACTTAATGTGGGAATAGTTAAATATAAGTTAGGGAAATGGAGGGAAGCGGAACAAATCCTTCAATCAATCTTAACTTCTCCTCTTCCTGTTATTCCTCTTCCTAAAAGTGTTTATACCATTCTTATGGATCTTTATTGCAACAAGTTGAATTCCTTGCAGGAAGCGTGCAGGGTTTATAATCTAGCTGTTGAGCATCATTTGAAAGCTGGCCTCCCCATTCCTCCTGATGATATTATTCAATGGGGAATTAATCTTCAGATGAAAGCTGGCGTCCCTCCTGATATTATTCAATTAATGCATGATAATAATGGCTGATAAAGAAAACCCGAAGGCAATAAGCTCTTTCGTGCTTATTGCCCTTTAAAATATCCATTGGGTCAAAAGAGAGATCCTACTTGTGATTGATTGGTTTAATGTTCACAACGGTAATGATGTTAGGACCAATTCCAGGATTTGGTTCAACATTCAGGATAGCGATATATTTATGAATTCGATTTTTATTGTTTCGCCCGCATCCAGTTTTATTGTTTTGCTCACATATTACACATGTTTTGTTTGCTAAATGAGTTGAGCGAGGTTCGACAGTTAGAATTTCATATTTAACTTTTCCCAGAACGTCAATTTGTCGTGTAATTCTGTGGATATCAAAAATAAATTCTGCTGGGCCAATCACATTTTCAAAATCAGGGTCAGTTCCTATCGCAGAAGTGATGGCTTCAAATTCTAATAAGCTTTCTGTTAAAGCTGAAGTGGCGGCATGCGCATAGGATCCAATTGCCAGGCAGGCCATTAAAGTGAGAGCTAATTTTTTCATTTTTTTTTCCTTGTTAGGGGGTTGATGAGGGAGATTTTAATTCAAAAAACTTACCATGTTTATTGAATTTTTCCTATTCAACTCCATAAGCCTTAAGCATTTTTGTTGTCAAATATCATTCAGCCAGATTGGCGAAGTTTAAGACGCCACTTAGGAAGTAATTGATCGGGCTGGTAAGAATGTTTGGTTTGACGAAGATTTAAAATTCCAAGATCTTGTTCCAAATTTAACCACCCCTCTTCTTTTAAAGAGAGAGCGAGATCTTGGTATAAATATTGGTAAAGCCCGATAACTTCTCCCGCTCCTTTGCAAAAATGCACCGCATAACAATGAGGGGCCATCCACTCCCCAATTATCAGACCTAAAGGACGATGATCCACATAAACCAATCGTCCATGCAAGTTTAATTCTTTGAGATGGTGAATGGCTTCTCGACACGCGTGATAATCTGTTTCTTCGGTTGAAGTCTGTAGATGTTTTTCTTGCCAACGATCTAATATCGGCAGAGCTTCTTTGGTAAGAAGAGGAGTCAGGGGCTCGGCTCTAACCTGATGAGACTTTAGTAGTTGGCGAACAAGATTGCGTTTTGCATTTAATTTATTTCCGGGATAAGTCAGAAATTTGCTTATCTCATAGAGATAATCGCTATCTTCATCTTTAAAGCTTGCTTCCAGCGTTTCTTTTTCTAGCAAGGGAAGCCATTGATTAGGAATAGGATAGAGGAACTCCGCGCAGGGGAGGATGGAATGGAAAGCCTCTTGAGAGAGTTGATTGGGAGGAGAGGTCAGCATGATAAATGTTTTTTGATCTCTCGTTTTTCCTCTAATAAAATAGTCTTGTTCCCATTTGAGAAGTTCGTACCTGTGAAGGTGGCGAAAGAGATAAAGGTTAGCAAACGAGTACTCAGATAAGAAGAGGTTTAATTTTTCGAATCTTGCCTTGAGGAGAGATTGATGGGCAAGACCCAAAGGTTCAATTTCCATACTTAACGCCATGTGCGACTTTGTTCCGTTCGAGTCCGGGCCCGAGACCGGGCCCGTGCCCGAACCGAGATTCCGAGCTTCGTTAAATAGTTTAGCAAAGCTCGGAATCTCGATTCGGGCACGGGCCCGGTCTCGGGCCCGGACTCGAACGGAACAAAGTCGCACATGGCGTTACTTAAACTTAAAATAAGAAAGGAAGGTGAGGGAGAATTTCTTGAGGTTTTATCTGAGTCAGGTCTTTATCAACTTCTCCTTTAAGTAATTTTGTTGTTGCAGGGGAGAGAGACTGCCGAATATATCCTAAAATGGTGGGACTTGCTGCGAGATAAAGATGGCTAAATTCTCCTTGGGCGCGGGCATTTTCTAAATGATGGGCGAGATCTTTGGCGAAGGTCATCCACTCAAGTGTCTTAGGAGATGTTTTAGGCTCCAGAGCATGGCGTCGATCTCCTAAACTTTGAAAGTCTCTCCCCGGTTTATCTGATACTAAATCTAAATTATGCAAACGACTCTCTGGGTGCTCAAAAGTTTTCAATAGAAGGAGGGTGTGCCTGTTCTCAAATTTATAAACATGTGCTAAACTAGAATTAGCGACCATTAACCAGGTGTCTTGTTTCATCGTTCATTCTCCTTTGTGCCTATCTCTCTTGTTTTGGTAGATAAATCTTCTTCTAATTTTTGAACATCAATTTTAACAGTATTCCTTGTTGAATATTATCAGACATTCAGAGGGTTCCTCATATTAAACTAAGAAATTACGCCATGTGCGACTTTGTTCCGTTCGAGTCCGGGCCCGAGACCGGGCCCGTGCCCGAATCGAGATTCCGAGCTTCGTTAAATAGTTTAGCAAAGCTCGGAATCTCGGTTCGGGGACGGGCCCGGTCTCGGGCCCGGACTCGAACGGAACAAAGTCGCACATGGCGTGAAATTCTCCTTCTAGCCAAACGGTAGAAGGAGTCTATGATTAAAGTTACCGTGGAACATCTCGACGATCCATCCTAGGAGGATTTGCTTGATTTTTCCCGGCAGGAATCTGACCGCCTTGATGGGTCAGCTTTTTCCAATACTTGCGATTTTCCTTAGAAAAACACTTTGTCAGCCGATCAAATGGAACAGGCCATTTGTGGTGGTATTCACAATCAATAATGGCAATGCGCCCATCTTTACAAAAGGGGCAATTAAAAGAATAGACAGAGTCATATAATCCACAAGTTTGCAGGATGATGTATAATGCTTTTAACAGCTCAGGATTCATTTTTCTCTTGTACATCTTCTCGTTCTTATCATGCTCTAGAATACGCATGTGCTCGCAAACCAAAATGAAGTTTTTGCGAACATAGCGAGGATTTTGAGGGGGCGCTGGAGATTTGGGGAGAGGATAAATCCACTTATGAGGCACTTTGAAATGCTCCTTCAACCCATAATCTTTAATACATTGACGGATGCATTCCGCCCCTTCAATGCGATGAATCCATTTTTTCCAATCATAAATAATCCCCCTTTCACAGTCGCAGTAGCATTTGACAAAATACTCTTTAAATTCCGGATGTGAGGAAGCCGAGACTCGACTCCATCGACCGGGACGCCAACGCTTAAAGCCCGCTCTTCTGAAAGATTGTTCATCTAAAGTCGCTCGTGTCTGGCAAAAGACTCGATTGAGCTTAGACCAAGCAGGATGATTAGAAGGGAGCAAAAAGGGACGAACTTCACTCCATATCTCTTCCGAAACATCAGGAAATTCATAAGGGTGTTGAAGGGATTTTGCTCTTAAGCAAGCCATTTCAATGAGATCTTGATAAATCTTGATGAGATTTTCCGTTTTTGTTCGTTCCGGTTTAATCTCTTGGCTCATTTGAGGAAGGGGAGACTCCGACCAAGGATAAGCGGGAGGAAATAGCGTCCTCTTAGCCACATACCCCTTCTCTTCTTCAACGACCTGCAACACATTCCTTGGCTGAATTAAATCTTGATCATAGATATGAATGAGTCTGGATGGGTTAGAGAGACATCCCTGCCGTCTAGCAATGATGCGATAATAGGCCAAATCGCCTGAAATGGAGATCTTGCAATTTGTCGTGATTGCAACCAAATTATCATTTGTCTCTTCATGCGTGATCGTACCGGTTGATCCGATCGCATTGACCTGTTTATCACAATAAATGGAAGGGATAAAATCGAGAGAATTAGATCCAAAAATCAAATACTCGATGGGTTCACTGGATTCTTCCGCATATCTCTCCCAGTTTAATTCGTATCCTCCTTGCTCGATTCGATCAAAATCGACTTGCTCTACGGCAAGAGGCTTCTGGACGGTGAAGGAATAGGGGGGCGACCATTCTCCCCATTGTTCTCCCCATTCTCTACTTAAACATCCTTTCACACGGAAATAATAGGTTTGATCCGGATTCAAAAATGTTTCGCTGATGAGAGGGAGAGTAAGCGAAGAGGTAAAAGACTCGATTTGATCAAAATTGGGAGGAATGCACTCAAAATCCCTATCCAAGGCAATTTGCCACCAAATCAACTCGGGAGCGGGAGAAGGATCGGAGCCTCCAAGAAGAAAATAAGGCGAATGATCATCAAAAATTGAGTGTTCATTGAGGATGTCCACTTTAGGTTTAGGCCATTTTTCTTCCCCACTGCACCATAAATCAGGGAAATCATAACATACACGGACGATCGAGGGATTCTCTTCCATTCCTAACTGAATTTGCTTGTTCTCTTCTGTTAAAAAGGGAAAAAGATGGATGGCCCCACATCCGGTTATAATTAATTCTCCTTTGGGAGAATCAGGGAAAGAGATCGTCAACTCAAAGAGATTTTCTTCCTGAAAATAGACTAACTTTCCAGGTAAAATCGTGATTTTATGATTGACATGGATCGGCTGAGAACTCTGATTTCTGATTTCTTTAATGGGAAAGAAAGAAAGATACTTCCATAAAAGAGGAACTTGCCTTGCCTCTAAGTTAAGAGTTTGTCCAATGAAACATCCACCATGATGACAATCTATGTAGGCACGTTCAGAGGGGTAGAGATCAAATCCTTCTGCTCGCTCTATCCAATCTGAAAGGGGGAAGGTCGCACTCTTTGCAGGCGTGGGTTTAAGAATATCAAAATGGGCGAGTTCCTGCCATCCTTGAGCTAAATTCATCGGTTGATTTTTTGGAAGATGCTTTGTTCTAAGGAGTAGAAAGGGGTCATCCATGACTTCTTCGGAAGAGACGAGTGTCTCATTGTCAAGGTCTAAATAAAACCGCTGGTTTTCTAGATCCAATAAACTCCACTGATTATCCACGTAAAAATCATAGAGAGTTCTTCCTTGGGCATTCACAAGGCGCATCTCTATTCCTAAAGCCTGGCACAATTTGTTAAATTCGGTCTTAAAGGTCTGCTGTGAACAGATGACACCGAAATTAAGAAGATCTAGAGGATGAGGGTGGCAAGAATTTTTTTTTACTGATAATCCCATTTTCTCTTCTTGAATTAAAGATTTGTCCCAAAGCTGATAAAGAGCCAAGAGAGGAAATCTCTTCGTTGCTAGCTCAGAAGCTAAACGATCTAAAGAAGTGAAAGGAGGATGATCGGTAAAAGGAAAACAGTTTTTAACCGGCTTATCACCGATGTTTTCAATTTTAAGACGTCCCCCTGTATCAAAGGCATTTGAGGGTGTTTTTTTCTTTTCTTGATCTTTGTAGAGATCTTCAAGAGATGTTTTTAAATCAACAGAAGTTGTCGTCGTATGATCAAACAAAAATTCTAATGATTTAGCCTGGAGAGGGAGTACGCTCAAGCTCACCCATGAAAAAATAAGAAATACTTTAGAAATAAGTTTCACTTGCCAGTCCTGATTTAGGGTTGATATTCGATTGGAATATGTTAAATCTTCCTTGCTATTTTGTGCAAAAAAATTTATACCCAGATACAAAAGTAGAGTCTATGCGCTATATTTTACTCGTCTTTCTTTTAGCAGGAATGGGAGGTGGCATGACATATGTTTGGCATTCCCATCATCGGACTGTTTCTGAAGCCTATCAACGCCAATCGATCAAGCATGCTTTTATGATTGTTCAAGCCCATAAATTAATGGGATTTGATTTAGTTGATCCCGAGCAAGCTCCTCCTCATATTAGAAATAGCGTCATGCGTGGCTACCGCTTATTTATGAATACCTCTTTTTATGCTCCTGATTATGTGAAGAATCAATTAGACTGTACCAATTGTCATTTTGTTGGAGGGGATACGCTAGGAGGCAAAAATGCGGGAATTTCTTTGGTAGGGGTGACGGCTGCTTATCCTCGCTTTTCTAAAAGAAGCGGAAAAATGATTTCTTTGGTTGAGCGCATTACCAATTGCTTTCAGCGCAGTATGAATGGACGTGCGCCTCCTCCGAACTCGCGCCCTATGAATGATCTTGTCAATTATTTATCTTGGATTTCCAAAGAAGTTGAATCCATTAAAAATGTTCCTTGGCTAGGTCTTACGGAGATAAAAAGTAAGCATCAGCCAAATCCTGAGCAAGGGAAAAAGCTCTATATCCAATACTGCGCGGCTTGTCATCGAGAGGATGGGCAGGGAGGGGGGAAATTAGGAGAAGCGGATGAAAAAACCATTCCTCCTCTTTGGGGAGTAAACTCGTTTAATGATGGAGCGGGGATGAACACACTAAAGATGCTGGCCCCCTTTATCTATTTGAATATGCCTTATCAACAAGCTTTTCTCACAGAAGAGCAAGCGCTGGATGTCGCGTCTTTTATCCTTCAACAGCCGCGTCCCCATTTTATATCTAGTGCTTCGTCACTAACTAAATAGGAGTAAAAAATGAGTTCAACTCACATTGCATTTTTTTTTAATTGTGCCTTAGAGGGTTTCGAGTTAGGATTGAATATGATTGGTTATCTTTCTCCCGGTTTAGCAGGGGTGAGGTGTTGTTATGGATTTGTGCAAATGATCACTGCCTGTGCAATAAATATTATTGCCGGTGTAGGAGCATTTATCTCTCAAGCAATAGGAAATGAAGAAGCCCATAAGCGCTTTACTTTCGTGGAAGACTTAAGTTCTCGTTATATGGAACATGGGGCACTCAATATCGTACGATCCTTGTTTGAGAGGCTTTTCGGTCTTTTCATGATTCTATATGATCTTTCTCGTGAACGCTATTCTTATCAGCAATTAACGGCAAAAGTGAGGCAATTTCAGCCCACGTATTAACCTTTTAACCTTGCGACATGAGAAAATATCTTGCTATCTTTTTCTTTTTTTTCTCCGGTTCTATCCCTCTTTCTTCTGTACAAGAAAAGACTCATCAGAACCCATCAGAAAAAGGAGAAAAAGAAGAAAAACCCAAATCTCCTCACACTTTTACAAGTAATGTGAGCTTGGTTTCTGATTATCGCTTCCGGGGGATTTCGCAGACCATGCGTCGTCCGGCCATTCAAGGAGGATTTGATTATTCCCATTCGAGTGGATTTTATTTGGGAACATGGGCTTCTAATGTCGATGGGACGACCCATTTTTATAACAATACAAGCATGGAATGGGATTTTTATGGTGGCTATAAGGGCCAACCATTCACTCATCTGCTCTCAGAGCTTCACTCTAACATGGGAATGATCTTTTATTATTATCCTGGTGGGAAAACACATGCCAAAAAGAGTGTAGGGTATAATACTGCGGAAGGTTATATTGAGCTATCTTATCGATGGTTAACAATAAAATACTGGCAAGCTTTAACAAATTATTTTGGCATTTGCTCGGATAATCCTCCCTTTAATTGGAAAAAGCATTGTGCGGATCGGCCCAATGGTTCTTCTAGGGGATCAAATTATATTGAGGCAAACGTAAGCCTTGATTTAAATAAAAAGATGCATTGGCCCCGTTTATGTTTAAATGGGGGAAAATTGACACTGCTGATTCATCTTGGACATGAAACAGTGCGACATTATGAGCAGCTGAGTTATACCGACTGGAGAATCACTTTGACGCAGGAGTTCGATTGGTTTAATGTTTTTTTATCCTATGTGGGAACAAACGCTAAACAGGCCTATTTTGATGTTCCCGATCATGCTTTTCATCCGGATATCCGTCATCTAGGGGCTCAAGCGGCTGTTTTTGGGGTGATTCGAAACTTCTGAAGGATTAGGATTTGGTTGAACTCGCTTCTTCCGAGCTCTTTTCCCCTAAAAGAACTCGGAGATAGGCCATTAGGAATAGGGGGATATTTATACAGTATATCTGTTAATGATGGCGATGACGATTGTGCTCACGTCGATTATCGCGATGACGGTTGTGACGTCGATGATTGCGATTACGATCTCTTTTTTTGTGACATTTGCATCTGTCTGTTAGAGACACGGCTGCATGCTTTCGCAACCCTTGCTCCGCAGCTTGAGCATTATTAACACCCAAGCACAAGAAACAAGAAAGAAGAGCCCATTGGACTTTTGAACGAAAACCTTTAAACATAACATAACCTCCCTGCAAGTTATTCTAACTTAGCCTTTCAAATAGTTTTTGACTAACAGATGAGGTCTAGATTTGTCAATTCGAATTTTTAGAAGGGGATGGGGGCATATGCTATTTTTTGATGAATAACTCTCTTGCATTTCGGAAAAATCCTTGTTTAAAAAACTGGTAACGAAGGATTTGATACTTTTGCTTAAAATAAGAAAGTTTCTCCAGTTCTTCATATGCCTTTATCATATTTTGTTTTTCCAGAGGTAGTTTTGCTTGATATTGCTTTAATAGATAGCGCGCCTGTTGATAAGTTTGATGAGAACAACCTGCTTTTTTTTGCCTATCTTCTAAGGACTGGGTAAAAAAATGGTGCAACCCATAAGTTTTAGCGCCTACATGATTTTGGTGATGTTGCCGATAAAGAATTGTAGCTTGGTGAATAGGCTGGATATGTCCAAAACAACAGGCGACTAGAGCGATCCACCAATCATGCATGATCGCTTCTTCAGGGATCGGAAGAGCGAGATTCACCAGGGCGCGATTCATTAACATGGTGCATCCCGTCAGATTATTTTGTGTTAATAAATGATTGAGTGATCTTTGATTGGGATTTAAGCCTGCATAAGACCAGAAAGAAGAGCAAATCTCTTTTAGTTGATCGTCAACCACTTTCAAATCTGTATGAACTAATAAGGAAAGGTGGGCTCCGTATTGCCGTTCCATCCTTTTGATTTGATTTAAGCTGATTTCTACTTTTTGAGGAAGCCATTGATCATCTTGATCTGCAAACATGAGATAAGGGGCTTGGCTTTGTTCTAGTAAAAAAGAGAAATTCTGTTTAATTCCTAAATGGCCTGGTCGATGGATAAGGGAAATTTTATTTGGATAAGTTTTTTCCCATTTCTGTAAAATCTCCATCGTTTGATCTGTTGATCCATCATCTCGAACCCAAAGATGAATCTCAGGATATGTCTGTGTTAGAATGGACTCCAATTGGACGTCCAAATAGTTAGCCCCTTGATAGGTCGCTAATAAAATATCAACCTGTTCATTCATAACAAGTTTAAGATAGAGGAGTGGAAAATTTAAGGCAAGGGGTTAAGGGGAGGAGTGGGAGGAGTGCGAGGCGATTTTGCGAAAGGAGGGGGCTCTCTTTCATAATGTCCTCCTTGGATGGTAGCAATTCTCTCTTCAATAGGGGGGTGGGTAGCGAAAAGACGGGACCAAAAGGAGGTGTGTTCATTGAAATATAAATGCGCAAAAGCTTGGCCATTACGGGGCATATCTGTTGTTGTTGAATCGGCGATTTTTTTTAATGCATTAATTAACCCCAAAGGGTTTCTTGTATACTGAACCGAAGAAGCATCTGCTAAATACTCCCTTTGACGGCTTACCATTGCCTGTAAAATAGAGCCAAAAAACCAAGTGAGAGATCCGGCAATCAAAAAAATGAGGGCAAGAACAAGAGTTGGATTGCCCCCTCTACGCTCTCCATCTCCATCGTCTCCATTCCCATTGCGCCGTCCTCCACCGAAATATAATCCTCCTTGTAAAAGACGAAGACCAATGTAAGAGATAATAAAAAATCCCATAATCATCGCGGCCACCCGCATTCCGATCGTCATGTCTCTGTTGTAAATGTGTCCGAACTCGTGAGCAATGACCCCTTGTAATTCATCTCGATTTAGACGTTCCAAGGATCCACGTGTCACGGTAATGGCCGCATTGTCATAACTTGTCCCTGCTGCGAAGGCGTTGATTTCATGTGCATCTAAAATATAGACGGGGGGAACAGGAAGAGAAGTCGCTAAAGCAATTTCCTCAACAATATTCATTAATTGTCTTTCCTTGGGATTTCGCGTATAGGGATCGACGAGGACGGCTCCCACAGACTCCGCCACGTATTTTCCTCCTGCTTGGAGATAATTCATATAATTGAAACCGGCCACTCCAAAAGTAACGGCTAAAAATCCTATTGCAACATAAGGGACGGCGGGGTGGCCGTAATTATCACCTGCAAAGAAGCGCATGGCCCACTCTCCAAGAGCCGCAGCAACCAATGTTAAAATAATGAAAATGCTCAAATAAACAGCCGTGTTAAATTTAGCCTGCCTTTGAGCTTGCCAAAAATTCATTGGGCTCCTCGCAGGTTTTTAAGAGAAGGAGATTTTTGGAGCTTTCTTCACTTGTTGCTCTTCCACCTCGAACTGTTCAACAGGGTGGTGCCCAAATGCTTTTGCGAATAACGCTGCGGGAAATTCTTGTTGAGAGGTGTTATATAGCATGACGTTATCATTATAAGCTTGGCGAGCAAAGGCGACTTTATTTTCTGTCGAGCTTAATTCTTCCTGAAGTTGCTGCATATTCTCACTGGCCCGTAATTGGGGGTAATTTTCCGCTAAGGCCATAATATTTGTGACAGCCCCTCTGACTGCCGCGTCCGCTACGGCTAAATCTTTAATGGAGCTTTCTGTTGGGCCGCCGCTTTGTTCAATTTTTGTTCGTGCAGCCTGGGCTTGATTGCGTGCATTAATGACCGCTTCTAATGTTCCTTTTTCGTAATTCATATATCCCTTGACAGCTTCAACAAGATTAGGGATTAAATCATAACGCCGCTGTAATTGAACGTCAATTTGGCTCCAGGCGTTCTTCACTTGGTTGCGCAATTGAACCAAGCGGTTATAAATGCTGATTCCCCACAGAATAAGTAGGACGATCAGGACGATGATAATAATAAGTAGAGTAAACATAAACTTCCCCTCTAAGTAGGGCTTTAGGAACAGGTCCTCGTCTGTTTTTATTTTACCTCTCCGTTATTTTTTTGAATATAACGTTCATCAATATTTGGGTAGTAGAATTTTTATTATTTACAATTAATGGTCAGTTCTAGCATTCTCGTCTCCATCAAAACAATCTTAGGTTTTCCGTTATGTGCTGCCACTCACTCAATCCGGCAGAATTTTCGTTAGAGAGAATGGAGAATAATTACGTGAGGGGAACGATTAATCCTTTGAGTATCCTTTCTCTAGAGAGACTAGAAAAATTAGCCGAGTTATGCGATGAAATTTATCATCTTTTCGCTTCGATTGTGATTCCTTATGTCAATCTCTCAATTAAAGACATGCTGTTTGAAATTCATCATGGGATTCATCACATTGAGCATTTGTTACATGCATTTTGCTTTATTGGAGACATAAAACGTTTGATTTATTGTATTAGGAGCGGAGATTTTGTTGAATACGTTGATGAGAAACGAACGAAGATCAATTATCTGCGCTTAGCGGCTCGAGTTTGCTATGGAGTTTCTCATTTTTTTGCGACGGCAAATTTTTTATCAGAGTTCAATATTGTATGTTTTGGTGGGTTTCGGCGAGTGTTTAAGTGCGCTTCATTAATTGCAGCTCTTGCGCATGCTTTATTAGCAGTTTCTGTTTTTTGTTATCGTAAGGACTGGTATGTAAGCAATAGCACTCAATCTATTTATCAACATCCTTATTCTCAACTAGCGATGCACGTTTCAGGATTTTTATTTGAAGTCTTTCCTTGGGTAGGGACGATCCAAATTTTTCTTCCTTATGCATTTGTTATAAAAAAAATTAATGCCCTTGTGGGGATTATTCACGCTTGGCTTGTCATTAACCAGGGGCAGGTGATAGAAGCATGGAGTCGACATCGTCATACGCACTGCAACAATAAAGATTGTCATTAAGAGATTGACATGAGGCAAAATCCAGCGTAATGAATTTCACAGGAAGGGTATTTTATACCCTTGAAAATATTCCACACGTCTGTTAGCATAAGAATTAAGAGGAGAATGTATGAGTAAGCTAAAGGAATATCTGTTCTACAAACAAAAATCGGTAACGGATTTTGCCAAAGAATCGTTCTAGGAAAAATCAAACCCTCTCGACTCTTGGCAAAAGAAATTGAAAGAGCAACCAGTGGTGAAGTAACAGCAGAAGAACTTCTGAAAGGGGAATGACTATGGAAAAAATGGATCTTATCTTATGGATAATGAGTGGTGGATTTGGATTAATATTTGGATTACTGCTTGTTATATGGCATAGCTTAAACGGAAGAATAGACAAGACCGATTCAAGAATAGATAAATTGAACGAAAAATTTGATACGTTGACAGAAAAAACTTCTGAAATCGATAAGCGTCTCTATGGCATTGAAACGGTCTTACACATGAAAGATTGTTGCGTACTGAAACAAGATCAAAATTTGAAGAAGGCTGAATGAAAGATTAGCTAACGCAATAATGAGAGTCTGTGATACCAGACCCTGATTTGCAACATAACGTCTATTATCAGACTATCTATTTTACATTGCTAAGCCCTATTGACGCACGGAAAAAAAAGTCGCACATGGCGTCTATTGCTAAAAATTTTCCGTAAGATATAGACTCACGATATAAACACCAGTTGATGTAACTTGAATGACTGAGCCAGAAGAGACAAATCCCTCATCCCCTCATGTTACCTCTACCAAATCTAAAAGGTTACGTGTGCTATGGGGGTTTACATTTCTCCTTCTCCTTCTTGGACTACTTGCCTACGGCTATTGGTATTTCTATTTGCGTTTTTATGAATCGACAGATAATGCCTATGCAAATGGCCATTTGACCCCCATTAATTCTATTGTCTCAGGTCCTGTTGTCGCTTTTTTTGCGGATGATACAGATCTCGTTAAACAAGGACAGCTCCTTGTTCAAATCGATCCAACAAATTATCAAATTGCCTATCAGGCTGAGCTGGCTAAATTAGCTTCTATCGTTTTGCAAGTGAGACAACTTTATGCAAATCGAGTCGCAGCCGGCAACACGTTACCTGAAAATCATCCTCTTATTGAGGAGCAAAAATCAAAGACACGAATCGCTTTTTATCATTTGCAACACTGTGCTGTTTATGCCCCTGTAACTGGTTATGTGGCCCAACGTGCAGTTTCTGTTGGACAATGGACACTTCCAACCACCTCTCTCATGACAGTTATCCCGGCAGAAGAGATGTGGGTTGATGCAAATTTTAAAGAGACAGAGTTAAGTCCTATCCGCATCGGTCAGCCAGCTCAAATTTGGTTTGACCTTTACGGTTCAAAAGTCAAATTCGAGGACAAGTCATTGGAATTGCGATCGGGAACCGGGAGCGTCTTTTCTCTCATCCCCCCTCAAAATGCTACAGGAAACTGGATTAAAATTGTTCAACGACTACCGGTACGGATAAGCCTAGACTAAGAAACGATAAAAGACTATCCCCCTCGGCTTGGCATTTCAGCCTATGTCGATGTCGACATTACAAATCAAGACCTCCCTAGTTGCTCTAGCCCCTCACCTTAAGCCAGTTGGTCAGACACCCATCTTTGAAATCAATTTAGAAACCGTCAATAAAGCCATGAATGAGATTATCCAAGAGAATCTTCAAGAAGATAAGAACCGATGAGTAGAAACAGAGATGAGACAGGATGGCGGTTGATTTTATTAAATATCGCTCTAGGTCTTGGGACTTTCATCCAAGTCCTGGATATTTCTATTGCCAATGTTTCCATCCCCTACATTGCAGGCAATCTTAGCGTAAGTAACAATCAAGGAACTTGGGTCATCACCTCTTTTGCTGCAAGCAATGCGATTGTCCTCCCTCTAACAGGATGGTTGTCTAATTATTTTGGAAGCGTCCGTTTATTTGTCCGGTCCATCCTACTCTTTGCCCTCACCTCTTTTTTGTGTGGGCTGGCTCCTAATTTTACCATTTTAGTCGCTCTTAGAACCATCCAAGGAGCAGTTGCCGGATCATTGATTCCTCTCTCTCTAAGCTTAATTATTAACCATAACCCTTCTGAACAACGGGGAGTTGCATTAGGTTTCTGGGGAATGATTGTTGTCGTGGCTCCCATTTTAGGACCCATCATTGGAGGCTATTTGACAGATGTCTATTCATGGCCATGGATTTTTTATATCAATGTTCCCATTGGGTTATTTTCGGCCAGCGTCACTTGGTTAATCCTAAAGGATCGGGAAAGCAAAATCATTCGC
Source organism: Parachlamydiales bacterium (assembly GCA_963801825.1). Taxonomy (GTDB): domain Bacteria; phylum Chlamydiota; class Chlamydiia; order Chlamydiales; family Parachlamydiaceae; genus CAWDGI01. The sequence continues at coordinate 261,659 of CAWDGI010000006.1, read as the reverse complement.
AATCCCATTGATTGGATCGGACTTGCCCTTCTCTCCTTTGGAGTCGCTTGTTTACAAATTATGCTAGATAAAGGAAAAGATTTAAATTGGGTTGAATCTAATGTCATTAATTCTTTATTTATTTGTTCCATTATCAGCCTAATTTATTTTGGAGTTTGGAATCATTATCAAAAATATTCAATTATTGATTTTTCTTTTTTTAGAAATTGGAATTTCGCCTTGGGAACGTTCTGTGCGACCCTTGGATATATGGTTTATTTTGGAAGTACAGTCACCATTCCTCTTTGGTTACAAACAGAGCAAGGGTATACAGCTTATTGGGCAGGCATTGCAGTGGCTCCCATTGGATTTGCTCCTCTTGTTTTATCCCCTCTAGTGGGGAAATACATGTACAGAATCGATATGCGTTGGTTACCTGTTTGCAGTTTTTTTATTTTTTCATTCACTTTTTTCTATCAATCTTATTTTACGACTCAGGTGGATCTCTTTACGATTATGTTCACTCGCTTTATGCAAGGATTTGCAGTCAGTCTTTTCTTCTTGCCGTTAGTTCAATTATCTTTGGGAGAAGTTCCCAGAGGGAGATATGCGAGTGCGAGCGGTTTATTTAATTTTATCCGAATTTTAGTGGGAAGCGGATTTGGAACTTCTTTAGCGATTGAATTTTGGACGCGCTTCAAAATTTTTCATCATCAACGTTTAGGAGAATTGATCATTCCCTCACGGTCTGTCATTAATGAGTTTTATCAACGTCTTGATCACTATCATCCCGCTTTTACCCAAGAAGTCTCTACTCGTCTTTTAGATCAACTCATCGAGCAACAAGCGTATATGCTGGCGACTAATGATCTTCTTCGTTTAGGTTCTTGGTTGTTTTTAGGGATGATTCCCCTTCTTTTTTTCCTTAAAAGAGTAAGACCTGCTCATCAAGCAGAGGCCGCTCATTAAGAGAGAGTCTTTTTATCTATTTGATTCTCAGGGATTTGATTAATTTTTATAAAAAAATTTATCTATCTCGTTAAAGGATTTATTTATATAAAGAAAAATAGAAGAGGATGTTGTCCTCTTAAGTCTCCTATTGTCCCGTTGTTTGATGTCTTTAGTTTTTATAAAAACTCGGGTTAAAGCTAAAAGGAGGAATTTATGCCAATTTGTAGAGATGAAAATTGTGGAAAAAAACAAGCAGGGTGTTGTCCAACAAATCATCACCAGACAAATGCCTTAACGGAGTGTATGAGTATTTGCGCAGACTGTGCTAAAAAGTGTATGGAAGAAGGACATAAAAAAGTGGCCACCCTTTGTGTCGAATGTGCGGATGCATGTGCTTTAGCGATTAAATCAGCCAGCAGCCAACTCTTGGGATTATGTGCGGAGATATGCAAGCAATGTGCCGATGAATGTCAAACATTGCCACTTCAGCACTGTGAAGAGTGTGCTCAATGTTGTAGACAATGTGCAAAGGTTTGCTCAAGCGATTAAACACTTGTACTCGACTTTGTACATTTTAAGGGGCGCTAAACATGAAGATTTTGAGCTATAACGCGTTAAAATTTTTTCGCCAACCCAAATCAGGGTTGGCGAAAAAATTTTAACGCGTTATAGCATGGTAGACCGGACGAAGCCCAAGGGATGATTTCATAAAACGAAAGATAGACATGAAAAATTAAATTTGATAAGCTGACACTATAGATCTGGACTTTGGCCAGATAAATGTTAAGGAAGTTTTAGCCTCATTTTATTTTTAACAACTTATAGGAGCGGCGTCTCTTTGCGACTTCCCTTGGACCTATCCCACTATTCTTAGACTATTTAGGAATGGTGAGATAGGTTCTTAATCAAGTTGCAAGTTTCTTGCGCCGTCATTTTTATGAAAAACCCAATCTTTTTTCTCATAGCGGCTCTCATGACAGCAAATTTTTTAGCAGCAGCTCCTGCTAATAATGCCCCTGCTCGATCGAACTGCCGATGTAAAAACTGTCGTTGCACTCCAGATAATCATTGCGGCTGCATGTCTCAATCTCCAAAATGTGATTGTTCCGACCAGTGTGGATCGTCTCAGAATGATGAGGGAAATTTGGAAGAATCAACACATTTTGACGATGCTCAGTCATTTGATGGTCGTGATTTCTTCCAAAATAAATAGCCTCAAGCCATCCAATTTAAGCGCTCCAATAACAGGTGATCGTGTTAGAGGAAGCTTAAGTGGTTAGTGACTTACGGCAGCCATCTCTTGAAAGAACAGATTATTCTGTTTTGCAAAAAGGAGAGCGGAATCCAAATTGGCGAAAATTTTTTCTTTTCCAACCAACTTTTCAATTCCTCTCTTTTGTAAAAATTTTATTTGCTCTTCAGAGACATCAGATAAAACGAAAATAATCTCCTTTAACTTGCATTTCTGATTAAATTGCTTAATCGCACGAACGCCTGTTGCATCAATGAGAGGGGTTTTATTGAGTCTTAAAATAAAAACTCTAGGAGTATTATCTAAACGAATCAGAGCCTTATCAAGCAAATCAGAGACGCTATAGAAAAAAGGACCCCGAATCTCAAAAACCGTGACATCAGGAGGAATATCTGTTTTAAAAAGAAGCTCATCATTAAGCTCGGGATTTTCATTGCTACTTTCTTGAATGAATAGTTTGCAAGCCTCTACCGTTGTTTGATCTGTCATCCGTTTTAAGAAAATAAAGGCAGATAGAATGACCCCAATTTGCACAGCCACAGTCAAATCAATGAGAACAGTTAACAAAAAGGTGATGGCTAAAGTGACAGCATCTCCTTTGGATCCTTTTAGAATTTCAATAAAATGAGGAAGTTCGCTCATATTCCAAGCGACGAAGACAAGCACTCCCGAAAGAGCAGCTAAAGGAATTTTTCCTGCTAAAGGAGCTAAAAAAAGCATCAGGAGCAAAAGAGTAATTGCGTGAGTTATTCCAGCTACTGGTGTCTTAGCTCCAAGCCGAATATTTGCTGTTGTGCGGGCAATAGCCCCTGTCGCCGGAATTCCTCCAAAAAGAATCGATCCGATGTTGGCAAACCCTTGTGCCACAAGCTCACAATTTGAACGGTGCTTATAACCTGTCATTCCATCTGCGACTACAGCTGAAAGAAGGCTCTCTATTGCACCAAGTAAAGCAATCGTAATTGCATCAGGAAAGACTGTTTTGATCATTTCATAGGAAAAGCTTGGAAACGCTGGGGTGGGGAGAAAATTGACGATTTCTCCAAATTTAGATTCAATGGTGGTAATCGGAAGGTGAAAAACTTGCGTCACTAAAGTAGTCAACGAAACAGCAATAATAGCACCCGGTAATTTAGGGTAAAAGCGCCTCAACACAAAAATCAAAACGAGTGTCGATAAGGCAATTAAAAAAGCGGATATATTCCACGTATGAGCGAATTGGCACAATATCAAGCATTTTTCAATGAATTGGGGAGGAACATTTTCTATTTGTAAGCCAAAAAAGTCTTTCAATTGAGAGGAAAAAATGATAACGGCAATTCCGGTTGTAAAGCCGACAGTCACGGGAAAGGGAATAAATTTAAGCAGGACCCCAAAACGGGCCAATCCCATTAAAATCATCATGATACCGGCCATTAATGTCGCAATGGCTAAGCCCTCATAACCATATTTTTCCACGATTCCATAAACAATAACAACAAAAGCTCCTGTTGGTCCTCCAATCTGCACTCGGCTTCCTCCTAAAAAGGAGATCAGAAAACCCGCTATAATGGCAGTGAATAATCCTCTTTCCGGAGAGACTCCGGAGCCAATCGCAAATGCCAATGCCAAAGGCAAAGCAATGACTCCAACGCTGATTCCGGCAAAAATATCGTTAAGGAAGTATTGTTTATTGTAACCCTCACGGAAACAAATAATACTTTTTGGAATGTAATCTTGGTATTTGAATGCCATAAATTTTACCTGGATAATGACTTGCTACCACACTCCAAATCGTTCTTTCTCTTAAACTCGACTTTGCAACTTTTAAGGGGTCGATAAATGCAATCTTTTGAGCCATAACGCGTTAAAATTTTTTCGCCAACCCAAATGAGGGTTGGCGAAAAAATTTTAACGCGTTATGGCTCAAAATCTTGCGTTTAGCGATCCCTTAAAAGTTGCAAAGTCGAGTTAAAATAATCTAAACTTCAAATGAACGTAAGTCTAATATTTAGATCGTTATAAGTCAATCAAATCTGTGAATTAAAAATCGGGAACAATCCGGGGAAATCTTGCTAACGAAACGTCAGCCGATTTTTAAACCTGCCCTATGAGAGGCTGTTTCCGATGCTTGGAGAGCCCCTTCACACACATTGGGAGCAACTCATCAATTTCTATAATTTAATTTATAAAATTAAAAAATAATAATAAATCTATTTACAAACAATTTATAATATGTTTTAATTTATAATTAAAAAATTAGACGTGTTTTATGTTTGTTAATACTTTTTATTCGTTTCAATCTAATGATAAATTTATCAAGATAAGTAACTCTTTAGAAGAAGTCTGCTTTAATCAAGATAATACAATTAATAGAGTGATTCGAGCGGCTGTCCCTTATTTTAACTTTTATGGTCCCTTTAATCAAATCGCTACTCCTTTAGGGCGAATTTTACTAGCGGGAGAAAATATCAAGGGAGCGTACGTTGATCTCACAGCGTTCGTCAGACAATATCGGGAAAATACGTTAGATTCTTCTTCTTATTGGAAAGCAGGAAGAGGATTAGTGGAGCTTGCAATTGTCATCAGTACCCTTGCTTTCTACCCACTAGGGATGATGTTAAGCACAAGTCTAGATTTAATCAACGAAATTCAAGAATTTGTACAGCATACTCAAACGGATACATGTACAACAGCAGATGTTGCGCTGTTCTTATATCGGACCTTGACACATGCCCTGCGTCTAGGAACGATCTTATGTGCGGCTCCTGAGATGTTAGTGGCTTTTACAGCCTTCCAAATCTTCTTGGAGATGGGTCAAGCCTACCAGGAATATAAACAAGAGCGTTATATTGAGGCTGTCTCAAAAATCGGATTAGCCTTGATCAGAGGCTATCAGGTGGCTCCTCAAATTAAACAAATTTATCATAAATGGACGCATCAGAGAGCTCCGATGAAATTAAGAGCGCAAGCAATGCCTCGACTTGCTCAGAATGCGGAAGAAGTGGAAAGAAGAGCGGCCATTGATGTTGGCTCCGGTGGAACAAAAGTGCTGATTGCCGATGTAGATAAAAAGACCAATGAAATTAAGCAGGTTGTTTTTGAACATTCCTTTTCCGTTCCTTATCAAGTTTCTCTGGAAAAGTCCCCGGATGGGACCTTTGATTCTTTCGTTCAAGAACAGGGACTAAAAACATTTCAAGAAATCAAGCTTTTGCTCGATCAACATGAGGTCCAAAAGGTGTCTGCTATTGCGACGGAAGCCTTTAGAAAAGCAAACAATGGAGAGCTCTTTGCAAGAGAGATCAGACATCTCACTCAAATTCCTCTTCAAATCATTTCTCAACAACAAGAAGGGGTGATTGCTTATCAGAGTGCCTTGGCGATTCATAAAGCTGAGGACAAAGAGGCCGTGGTATGGGATATTGGGACGGGAAGTTTCCAAATCACCAGTCAAAAAGGAGAGCAAGGCTACGAAGTTTTTACAGGAGGATTTGGATCAGTTCCTTTTAAGAATCATATTATTGAAGAGATTCAAGGCAAAGATCCCTCAATGATTCACTCCCCTAATCCGATTAGCGAGGAGGAATATAGAGAGATTGGACGTTCTGCGCGTTGGTTTGCTAAACAAGCCAGCCGTGAGCTGAAAGCAAAAATTAACTCGCTGAACACTTGCATCCTGGGGATTGGACGATTGTTTTATAATAGTGTCCGTCCTTTAGCAGCAGCAGAGGGGTTTACCATCAACCGAAAAGGCTTACGCACTTTTATTCGGCAAAGTCTTAATAAAAGCGATCAAGAGATGAATAATCCTTTCTCGCATGTGGATCTTCCCAATTGCATTCAAGTGTTGGAAGTCATGAAGGCGCTTCACATTCATGAAATCACTGTTGTCAATACCACAACGACAAAGGGAATTGTCATTGGACCGGAAAAGGACTTTGCAAGTTGGAAAAAATTTATTGATGATTGACAAAAACAATTCCCTATTAGGTTCTAGCAGTAGGTGGTGAAAATCTGCAATACTCTCTTATGGGTTCATATCAATTATGACTTTCAGAGCTTTAGTTTTTGCAGCGTGATCGAATGTCTCGTATGCTTCAAGAATATTGGCGAATTTAAAATGATGGCTAACGAGGAGTTTTGGATTAATCTTGTTCGCTTGAACAGTTTTAAGCAGCATTGGTGTCGTGACTGTATCAACCAATCGGGTCGTGATAGATATATTTTTAGACCATAACTTTTCCAAATGTAAATCCACTTTTGTTCCGTGTACACCAATATTTGCGATGATTCCTCCTGGAGCCACAATATCTTCACAAAGGATAAAAGTAGCAGGAATACCAACGGCTTCAATTGCTGTATCTACCCCACGCCCATTTGTCAATTCCATTAACTTCTCTGTGCCTCTTCCATCTTGATTATTTATCGTTGCCGTTGCTCCAAGACGCTTGGCCATTTCGAGCCGGTGATCATCGATATCAATCATGATAATCTCTGCCGGGGAATAAAATTGCGCTGTAAGCAACACAGCTAGGCCGATAGGACCCGCACCCACAATTGCTACTGTATTGCCAGGCTGTATCTTTCCATTGAGGACGCCGCATTCAAAGCCAGTGGGCAGAATATCGCTCAACATGACGAGAGCATCTTCATCAACATTTTTTGGAACCTTATAAAGACTCGTGTCAGCAAAAGGGATGCGCACATATTCAGCTTGTGTCCCATCAATGGTATTTCCCAGTACCCAACCCCCATTTACACAGTGAGAATACATTCCCCTGCGGCAGTATTCGCACTTCCCATCTGCAGATATACAAGAGATGAGAACATGATCACCCGGTTGAAACTCTGTGACTGCTGATCCAATTTTATCTATAACGCCAATTCCTTCGTGACCCAAAATCCGGCCTGGTTTACATGAGGGCACATCACCTTTTAGGATGTGTAGATCGGTTCCGCAGATGGTTGTTTTTGTCATTTTGACAATAGCATCTGTTGCAGATTTAATCGCTGGAATAGGGCGTTCTTCTAACCTTTTTTTCCCTGGCGCAAGATAAATAAGAGCTTTCATTTTGTTTTTTTTTAAATTAAGCGATATTGTGGGTGCTATCTCCCACAGTGGCACCGTAAGATATCACTTTCAAAGGCTATATTGAAAGCTTTTTAAAATCAATCGCTCTTTATTCCCTTCCATTTACCCATTAAAATGAGCTCGAGCAAATTTGCAAACGGGTATAGGCAGACCATCCCCATCGGACTGCTTGAAAGCCGCGGGGTTGAATCCGCGTCAGAGGGGCAATAATTAACCCCTCTGACGCGGATTCAACCCGGTATGGGTCTCCTCTAAATACATTTTTAGGAACAGTCTACGAAGTTACCTGTAATAGTTCGGACAGATCGATGATGCGCGCAAAGTATCCGCTATCGACAACATCTTCTGAGACCCCATTGACGTGGATAAGGACGGGGCAACACGAGAACCCTCGGGGGAGTTGTAGGCGACGAAGCTTTTCCCCTACCTCTTTAATGACTTCTGTACCCACCACTCCTTGTCGAAACTTGACTTCACACGCATATAAGTAGCGAAATCGTGTTTGAATCAGGTAATCGATCTGACACCCTCTTTTTCGGATCCCAGCTGTTTGAAAATAAGTATTAGCAATCAGTAAATCTTCTGGTGAGACACCTAAAATTCTACACACAAGAGATCCATTATTCAGGACCAAATTCTCAAACTGTACTCCCATAATGGACAGCCACCCTTGAGGCAACCGCTGCAACTGGGTGCTTTCGATTTGTTCTTTGTGTGGGAGAATATACTTTAAATAAAATCTCAAATAGTTATCTCTGATACGGTAACGACTAGATTCTAATCGCTTCCCAGTCGCAAATGACCAAGTGTAGTCACGCGCCAAGAAACCTGATTCCATTAATTCCCCAAGAGCATTGCTTAGATCCCCACCTCGCGATCGCCCAAGTTTTATAGCAAGTTCTGTGGTTGAAAGGGGTGAATTGATTAGATTTTCAACAATTTGCTTATAAAAATGACCTTGTTTTTGGAACAAGTCATGAAAAATTTGATCAAATTCACGGAAAAGCAATCCTTCTGAATCAAAGCAAAGACGTTGAAGATTTGCCTCAGCAGATAGGTCCGGACGCAATTCTTCCAAATAACGAGGGATTCCTCCGGTCACTGATAAAATCTTAAATTTCTCATATGCCGAGATCGTTCCGGATCTGCCTTCCCAGAACATGTTGCATTCGGGCAATGTGAGTTCCTCTAGCAGAAGACGTAGAGAAACACGACCAAAAAATCCGGTACTGCTGAGGATATTTTTGCTGATCCAAGCAGAATTGGATCCTGAAAGAATCATCACTAACTGAGAATTTTGCTTAAAATAACGATCCCAGGCGGTCTTTAACTTAGGGAGGAATGTAGGGTCTTGGGAACCCATCCAGGTGATTTCATCGAGAACCACAAGCACACGTCCTTTTTTACACTCCTGAGCTAAATCATAAAAGAGATTACCCCAATCGTTGCTGCGATAGATCGGCAGTCGTACTCCTGAAGTTGCCGCAGAAACTCCGCTCTTTGTGCCTCCGCTGTTACACCAGGCTCCGGCGGAATCCCTGACAAAATGTATGCTTTACTAAAGGAGGAAGCATATTCTTCAGCTAAACGGCTCTTTCCAATACGCCGCCGTCCACGAATCACAACAAGACTAGAACTCTTCTTTTGAAGCAGCCCTTTAAGTGATTCAAGTTCTTTTTTTCTGCCAATAAATTTTGTCATATACCCTTTCTTATTTTTCCCCTAGAATAACAAATGGTATTTTTGGGGAAATTTTAAGCTTATAAAATTTCCCCAAAAATTGCAATTACGTTTTTTGGGGAAATCGGAATATTCGGAATATACTGGTAAAGTCTGACCTCTTTCTTCTTGCATATTATTTTGATATATCTTAGTATATCAAAATCAAGAATTGATATAGGATTACATCTCAATGGTGAGTTATTCCATTGAATATATCGGGGAAACTCTGAAAAGGGCACGTATCGACAAGAAGTTGAGCCAGAGAGCTTTAGCAAATTTAGTTGGGATTCCTCAAAGTCATATTTCTAAAATTGAAAGGGGTCTTGTCGATTTGCAAGTCTCAAGCCTTATTCAACTTTCCCGTGTGTTGGATTTAGAACTTATGTTTATTCCTCGAATTTTAGTTTCTACGGTTCAGGCTTTGCAGCATGGAATTCAAGAGAACGCTACAAGGCCACGTCCGATGTATCGGCTTGAGGAAGATGAAAATGAAGAATGACGTGACGCTCCTGGAAGTATTTTTGTATGACCAAAAAATTGGCACGCTCACTCGCCTTCCTGGAGAAAGAAATTTATTTTCTTTCAATCAAGATTATATAAATGACAATTCCCGCCCAACGCTAAGCCTTTCGTTTAAAGATGAATTTGGAAACCTTTTAACAGAGGTGAAGCAGACAAGAAAAAGAATTCCCCCTTTTTTTGCCAATTTGTTGCCCGAGGGTGGTTTGCGGGACTATTTAGCTTCGCGAGCAAATCTCAATCCGGAAAAGGAATTTGATCTGATGGCAGCTTTGGGAGAGGATTTGCCAGGTGCCATAAGAATTGGCCCTATGATCCACACCTTTTCAGAAAACTTAGAATCGATCGTGCAAGAGGAACATTTGGAAGAAAAAGAGGGCATTTTACACTTTTCTTTGGCTGGAATTCAGCTCAAATTTTCTGGCATTTGGAATAATGAAGCGGGATTAACAATCCCTGTCAATGGAGTAGGAGGGTCCTGGATTATAAAATTGCCTTCCCCTTCCTTTGCAGGAGTTCCGGAAAATGAGTATGCAATGATGGAGATAGCAAGGAGAATCGGAATTGATGTGCCAAAAACAGCTCTCGTTCCCTTGGAGAAAATAAAAGGTCTTCCTAAAGAAATGGAAAAATTAGGCTCCCATGCATTTGTTATTCAGCGATTTGATCGCAATGAGAAGAAACAAAGAATTCACATAGAAGATTTTGCACAAGTTTTTGCCGTCTATCCTGAAAAAAAATAAGGGTTTTGAAAACCAGATCTTCGAGTTCTCGATGATTAATGTCTGGTAAGATTTCCCCGCGAAATTTACGAGTTTTGACTCCTTTTAAGTCGATGGGGAAACCTAAGCCGTTGTATCTCATTATTTTCAATCTTATTCACTCTCTTCATATGTCAAATAATGACATTTTAGACAATTTATTTCAAGACGTAAGAGATTTTTTGGAGGATGTCCCATAAAGCCTCCTTGTTAATTTATCTCCCCTTTATTACACTATTGTTATAGCATGCCATAGTTTAAGGATCTCCAAAGATTTCTAAATGAAGACCATCAATAGTCTAATCAAAGAAAGAGATATTGAAGCATTAAGGGAGGCTCTTCAGCCTCTCTCTCCTTTTGAACTTGCCAATCTGATTTTCAATAAATCACAAGAAGATCAAGCACTTGTTTTTAGCCTCCTATCTCCCTCTCTTGCTTTGCAAACATTTGATTTTTTGCCTATCTACATGCAAAGAAGTCTTTTGCATACTATGCCTAAGATGCAGGCTGCTGCTTTACTAAACGCACTCTCTCCCGATGACCGTACAAGCTTTCTTCAAGACCTTCCAAGAGAAGTGATTGATGAATTAGTCAAACTGTTACCTCATGATGAACGTCTGCTTACTTTAACTCTTCTTGGATACCCAGAAGGAAGTATCGGGCGTCTCATGACGCCCGATTATATTGCTGTCAAAATGAATTGGACAATCGAAGAAGTTCTTGATCATATCCAGAAATATGGGCATGACAGCGAGACGATTGATGTGATTTATGTCATCGATGACGAGGGTAAACTCTTAGATGACATAAAACTAAAAGATTTCTTATTCGTTCCTAGGGATATCGAAGTGCAAAGCATTGCAGATAAAAAATTTATTGCATTATCTGTTTATGATAACGATGAGACTGCCATTAATGTTTTTAACCAATATAGTCGCACTGCTCTTCCCGTTATTGATGAAGAGGGGATCTTACTGGGAATTGTAACCATCGATGATGTCTTAAGGCTATCAAATCAGGAAGCAACCGAAGATATTCAAAAAATAGGGGGCACGGAAGCGCTAGATGAGCCTTATATGCAAGCTCCCTTTTTAGAGTTGATGAGAAAGCGAGCAGGCTGGCTCGTCATTTTGTTCTTGGGGGAAATGCTAACGGCAACGGCAATGGGATACTTTCAAGAAGAAATTGCAAAAGCCGTTGTCTTAGCTTTGTTCTTACCGCTTATCATCTCAAGTGGAGGAAATGCAGGGTCTCAAGCCTCTACGCTTGTCATTCGTGCGATGGCTCTCGGAGAAGTGAAACTAAGAGATTGGTGGAAGGTCATTAGGCGAGAGGTCTTATCGGGAGTTTTTCTTGGAACGGTGCTGGGCATCATAGGATTTTTCCGTGTCACTATTTGGAGTTTGTTTTCAAATATGTACGGTGAGCACTGGCTAATGATCGCCATTACAATTGGTTTGTCATTGATTGGTGTTGTTTTATGGGGAACTTTATCAGGAGCCGTTCTTCCTTTAATTTTAAGACGATTTGGTGCAGATCCTGCGGTATCCTCTGCACCGTTTGTGGCAACTATTGTTGATGTCAGTGGAATCGTTATTTACTTCTTAATTTCAATTGTCGTATTGCGTGGAATACTTCTTTAAAAAGCTTTTATAATGTCTAAAATCCTTTGCTTTTCTCCACTATTGCCAAATATTTCGTAACATTCACAGATATACTTAAACACTGAAATTTTTGCATGATGATCCATTATCATCTGGGCAATCTCTTCCGCTTTTTCTAGCAGCTTAATATTGCAATAGTATTTAATATCCCAATGATTAGGGGCCTCTATGCAAGTTGCCGAATAAAGTGAGTAAAGCTTCTCAAAGCTTACTAGATCCTTTTGCTTTAAAAAATCGGCAAAGCTTCTCAAATATGCACTCCAACCGTCAATATTTTTGAACACCTCTTCTAAGTGACCCCTTTAAGCGGCTTCTGAATGAGAATGAACTTCTTTCATAATTTTTTTCCCATTCTCTTCCTTTGCGATCTTTAAATCATAAGACGTTTGTAAATTCAACCAAAATTCAGCAGAAGTTCCAAAAAAGCGAGATAAACGAAGAGCCGTATCGGCCGTAATTGACCGTTTCCCATTAATAATGGAAGTCACTCGATTGACTGGAACCGATAGCTGCTTGGCAAGAGCACTAGCAGAAATCATAAGCTCATCTAATTCATCTTTTAATATTTCACCCGGATGAATCGGCTGCATTTTGTTTCTCATACTAATCCTCTCTATTTAATGATAATCAATGATCTCAACATCAAAGGGTTCACCATCCTCCCATCGAAAGCAGATTCTCCACTGTATATTAATTCGAATGCTATATTGATCTTTTCGATCGCCCTTTAATGCTTCAAAACGATTCCCTGGTAAATGCTTTAAATCTTCCAAGTTTGTTGCCATATCCAAAATTTGTAGTTTTTTTTCGATCTGTCTATGAATAGAAAGCCATTTTTTAACTTTTTCACCTTCATAAATCAGTCGTGTGTCTTTATTCCTGAAAGATCGGATCATATTTTAATATTAACAGATCGTTATGTGTTACGTCAAGCGTAAATTGAAATTCTGAAAAATTCGTAACAGTTCACAACCCCCATCTTCCGTATCCTTTCGGTGAATATGCGTAGAAGGGGTTTGAGGAGAAACGGAACAGAGAGAGGAACCCAATAGACTCCTGTTGCCTCCATGACAGCTGTCGTAACACCTGCTTTTCTTAACGCTTTTAATTACACCCCCTGCCCCAGGGCCAGGTAGGAAATTGACAAAATGACATTAAATATGATATCATTCAGTCATGAGTAAGTTTGAAAAGCTGAAGCTGAAAATTAAAAATGGCCAGTCTATTTCCTATGAGGAAGCTGAAACCTGTCTCTTGAAACTTGGATTTACTGTCCGGTCAAAAGGGTCCCATCACGTATTTGCAAAAGATGGGTATCATAAGAATATTTCAATTAAAAAGTGTCCTCGGCTTTTGTCTTATCAAATGAATCTTGTTGCGGAAGCAATAGAGGCTATAGAAAAAAAGGAGGCTATAGAAAAAAATGAAGATTAAAAAAGATTTAGATTATTATTTGAATCTTCCTTGGACGTATACGATTGAAAAAGAGTTTTTTGAAGGCAAATGGTATTACATCATTCAAGTAAACGAATTACCTGGGATATGTACTCATGATGAAGATTTAAGCAAAGGAATGGAAGGAATTAAAGAAGCTATTGAGTGTGCAATTGAGATTTATCAAAAGAAGGGGGATCCTGTTCCGGAGCCTATAGATAAAAATCAATACAAAGGCAGAATATCATATAGGACAAATAGCAGAAGACACTGGTTGATTGCCAAAGCTGCAAAACTTAGGCATAAATCAATTAATAAAATATTAGATGATATTGTTGACGCTGAACTTCAAAAATATAGCCTTTGATAAAATACGCTAAATTTTGGCATGGTTCAAAAAGTAGAGTTTTTGGGTAACATGACAGGATCGTGTCCGAGTCCGAGTTCCGATTGGAAAGGCGGAAGAGGGGAACACGATCGGAACATTGATTTCGATAGAGATAATTCCTAGTGAGAAAATTCATACACAATTTTGGCTAAAGTCTTAATTGTGGGATTACGATGCTTTAGAGCAGAATATAGGGTCTGTCTATGTAATTTTCCTCCACCTGATAACTTCGTTTTATTAACAGCCTCTAAATGAATAGCGATTACTTCCATTACTCCTTCGGGATCATTATTTTCTAAGCATTCTACAATAGCTTTCCCTAGATTTTCGGGATTTGTAAGATAATCAGAAGGATTATGCTCTTTTCCAATCCCTTCAAAATCTTCTAAACAGAGAGATATCTCATTTTTTTGCCTTTTCTTTGGCTTTGGCAATGATATTTTTCGCCTTCCGAATATCGCTGTCCTGCCCATTTTTATTTCCTCCTAATAATAAAACAACATTATTGACTGGAATAATCGTATAGTAAATACGTCTTCCATCATTAAACTTAAGCTCTGCTAGACCATCCCCAAAATCATCTCCAATATGGCCGAAATGGCCGTGGGTTTTGATTTTATCCAATCTTTTTTCTATTTGAAATTTAGATTTTTCAGTTTGCGTTTCATACCACTCATCATATTGTGGCATAGGATAAATCTTGTAGAGCATTCTTACCTTATCATTTTAATTGTATGTTATATCATACAATATTTACAAGCACATTTATTAGGGGTCAAGAGAGAAAACGGAAATAATCCCACTCTAAGAAAAAAATATGTTCTTAAATCATATCCAGCACGCACTAATGACTTAAACATACCTTCACCCAATTTCTTGTTGTTTCGTCAAACATAATCCACAGTCAAGCATTGAAAACAAGTACTATTTTTCCATAGACTGAAAAGAGAAGAATGGACTCCTAAATGAGCCACAGCAGCATCCGGAGCCCGCATCCCTGCTTTCAACTTAAGATGCTCACTTGGCCTTTGCATGATCCAATGTTTCAAGATGCTGAATAAAAATCTTCTCTAATCGACTTTGTTCTAGAGAAAGGATGAAAGGGAACGGAGAGTCAATAAGTCGAAGGGAAATATCTGCAAGTTTTTTATGACAACTTATGGGAAGAAAATGAAAGATTTTCACCCCCTGTGCAAGGCATTCATCTACAAACCCCAAGTGATGAAAGATCTCAAGGGTACGGGCTTGAACGCCAATTGCCTTCGATTTATCGCTCGGCTGAGAGGATTTATCAATCAGTCGACATGGCAAGCCCCACCTTAGCAATTCTATCGCCATAAAAAGTCCGCTTGGACCTGCCCCAACAATAAGAACATCAACCTGAGATGGCATGGAAACCTGTTATGGTAAATAAGATTTCTGGTGAAGAAACGTCTCTATAATTTTTAAATGAGGAAGAAAAAGAGGATGAGGAAGGTGATGAAGATCAAAAAATCTCCACTCAAAACATTTATCCGGCTCGTTGAGAGAGTACTCCCCTAAAAATTGTTCTAATGAAAAAGTGACGTGAATGTAATGCCAGTCTTCTCCAATATCATCCGTAATAGCGACAAACTTTAAATCATCGCTCTCAATATTTAATTCTTCTTTTAATTCTCTTTTTGCCCCTTCTATTAATTTTTCGTTGGGCTCCAAATGTCCTCCCGGTAACCCCCAACTCCCCTCCCCCACACAATTTTTTCGTTTACCCAGTAAAATCTGATTCTCTTTCTGAATAATAATTTCGCAACCAATTCTAATGTCTTTTCCCATAGCTTTATCAGTGATCATTTACATAGTAGGGTTCAATATGCACAGTGACATCTCGAACAGCAGGCCACGCTTTTTGAATTTCTAAACGCACCTGTTGACTGATCTCATGTGCTTTATCAACCGGTAAGTCGGGACTGACTTCAATATCAATATCCACATGGGCATCCGGACCATACTGTTGAATGCGAATTTTTTCTGTGTCTTTTACACCCGGAGTCTTTAAGGCTGCTAATCGCACACGTTCAAAAAATTTAGCAGGAGGAGTTTTATCCATTAACTGATTCACATTCTCCCAAGAAGCCGTCATTCCCATTCCAATCATAAAGAGGGCAATCACTATTGCGCCGCCATGGTCCATCAAGCCGCCCCATGCCGGCAAATAGCTTGCTCCAAGGAGAGCAAGTGTCGCAAACAAACTTGTCAGACTATCCAGGCGATAATGAAGGGCTTCTACTTTTAGCAAAGGACTATTTTCCTGTTTTGCAATCCGAATCATAAGGTGATAAGCCATTTCTAAAATGATCATGGCAATGGCGGGAAATAACCAACTCCAAGAATGGATGGGATGAAAAAGGGTTTTCTCAAATAAAGCGTATGTTTGGTGAATCAACATCACACTTCCTAAACAAATAAAAACCAGCCCTAATAAAAGTCCTCCTAAAGGCTCATAACGCCCATGCCCAAAAGGATGATGATGATCGGGAGGACGTCTAGCAAGTCGAATACAAAACAGCAGAAAAAGAGTCGACGTCACATCCATAAGATTTGAAAGCACATCTAGAAAAAGCACGGAGCTGCTAATAAAAAAAAGACCTATACATTCGAAAAGAATCACAAAAAAACGACAGGAAATCCCAATCAACGCTCCTTTTAATACTTGCTGGTCTCTTTTTTGACGAGCTTCTGAAACATCTCTTGGTAAACGTAAACGATCTGGAAATTTAGACATAAGAGATCTATAATTTTGTACACCCAAACAATTCTTCCACTTGTTTAAAGGCAATTTTTTCTCCAACAACCACTAATACATCATCAATGATCAATTTTGCTTCAGGCAAAGGATTAATCAAAATTTTCCCTCCCCTCTTAATAAAGATCACTGTGATCGCATACCGTTGACGGAGTTGAGATTCGGATAAAGATTTGCCCACTAACATTGACTCTGAGTGTAAACGAAAAGAGCCAATTTCTACACCAGAAAGATGAAGTTTGATTTCTGAAAGCTTGGGGGATGCCCCTCCTTGATGACGAAGGAGCTCATAGCCATCTGCCCTTATTTCAGAAATAAAAGTCTGAATATCTTCTTGAGGCACATGATATTGTAGCAAAACCCGAGAAAAAACTTCAATAGAAGTGCCAAATTCATCGGGAATGACTTCATCGGCTCCCAATGCTTTCATGAGAGAAATCTCCTGAAGATATCTTGTTCGAGCAATGAGATATAAAGAGGGGTGGGCCTCATGCGCAATTTTTGCAATTCGTCTGGCTGCAAGAGGATCATTAATCAAGAGGGCAAGGGCTTTTGCTTCTTTTAAACCGACTCTTTCTAATACAGATAAATGGGTCGCATCTCCAAAATGAATCGGCTCTCCTTTCTTTTTCTGCTCCTTGACCGTATCTGGATTCATTTCTAAAACGACATAGGGAATCGATGCAAGTTTGCAAGAGCGGGCTAAATGGCGTCCACTGACACCAAATCCAACAATAATGACATGATTCTTAAGGCTTGCTTTTTCCTCTTCCGGTTGAGGATAAAATCCTGTTTTTAATCGTTGCGGTAAAGGAAGAAAAGTGGCAACCCACGCCATTTGAGGAGCAAAATGAATGAAAAGAGGGCTGAAAATAAGAGTGAGCAAAGAAGCTGCCAAAAAAATCTGATATTTTTCTTGAGAACCCAGTCCATAAACAAGCCCTGTTTGGGCCAGGAGAAAAGAAAATTCTCCAATTTGACTCAGGCCAATTCCTACTAGGAGAGCTGTTCGAATGGGAAAGCCGAGAATCAGGGTTGTTAGGGCTCCTGTACACACTTTAATCCCTAAAATTGCGACAGCAAATAAAAGAATACTCATCGGCTGATGAAGGACAACTCCTATATTTAATAACATTCCCACTGAAACAAAGAAAAAGCTAATGAATAAAGCCTGAAAAGGGAAAAGATGGTTGATGGCTTCGTGGCTATATTCAGATTCTGAGAGAATGAGACCGGCCAAAAAAGCCCCGATTGTTAAAGAAAGGCCTAAACTAGAGGTAATCCAAGCTACCCCAAAACAAAGCATTAAAACACTAAGCAAAAATAAATCTTTATGACGCGTGCGAGCCACCCATAATAAAAGATGGGGGATAAAGAAGTGAGCGCTGATAAAAACAAGAATTAAGATGAGGCTTCCCTTGAATATAGACCATAAAAATAACGGCTCTATTTGAAAATGGGAAGGGTGGCCCAATAAAGGGGTCAATAAGAGCATGGGGATCGCCATCATATCTTGAAAAATTAAAAGAGAAGCCATGATCCGTCCATGAGGGCTGGACATTTCTCCCTTTTGATTCAAGAGGCCAAAAACAATCGCTGTACTACTCATGGCGATGAGCCCACCCCAGAAAAGCCCCTCTGCCCAGGGATAACCAAAAAGCCGAGTGATCAGGGTAATGACAAGAATTGTTAGACCAACCTGAAGAGCCCCCCCCAGTAAGAAGAGCCGTTTCATGAGGAGGAATTTTCTTAGTGAAAATTCCATGCCAATTCCAAAAAGCAAAAGAATCATTCCTATTTCTGCCAGACGCTCAATTTGAGTCTGATCATGAATCAACCCTAATCCATGAGGTCCGGCAATCATTCCCGTGAAAAGGAACCCCACAACGGGAGGAATATGGAGACGATGGCCCAATAATAAGACAGCGATTGAGAATCCCAAAAGGGTCAGGAGGTCTTCAAATAGGAACGTTTCCATTTACGGTGAGGAGTTCTGAAGAAGCTGTTTCACGGCACGATTTACGGCTTCTTTATAGTCTTGATATCCATCTTGGATATCTTCAATGGTCAATTCATACTCAATATCCGGAATGACCCCTCTATTTTCAATTTTCTCCAAATTAGGTCTCTCTGCAATCGAAATCGTATAAGAACAACTTGCAATGCCATGGCAGTTGGGAAATTCGAATTCACTTACACACCCTCCAGCCCCTGCTGTACGTGATCCAAAAAGGAGAGCTCGCTTATTATCTTGTAAGATTGCAGGGAGGAAATCTCCTCCGGAAAAATCCATCTCATTGATGAGTAGGAGAATAGGCTTTGTATATTGATATTTAGGACAGGGATTGATTCGATCCATTCCTAAAATGGGAGTGGCTCGAGTTAAGAAATGTCCTGTTTCCCATTCCTCTAAAATAAACTCATAATAAGCTTTTAAAAACAGTAACTGTTGATAATTCATCTCCCCCAATCCATCGTTGGAAGAGTCCTCTTCTAATTTTGGTGAACTTTCTAAATGATCCACTACACCCTCTATGAGACTGATGAGTTGAAGCATCCGATAGGCCTCTAAGACTTCTTTTTGTGTGAGTTTCATTTGATGATAGGGAGTGATCAAGGGATGAATCGCTAACATCGAGGCTAATTTATATTGAAAGGGGGCATAGCCTCCCGTATTATTCAATTGATCAATGACTAAAGCATCTGTATTCCCTTCCATAAAATTGATAATTTCCCCGAATTCATCTGCACTTTCTTCGGACCCCATATAGTGAGGAATTCGGATATAGCCAATAAGATATTTATCGGGGTGTAAATAAATATAAGCATGCCAAGGGATATCGAAAGAGAAGAGGAAAGGCAAATGCCGGTTTTCTTCTGCTTGTTTTTTGATCCATATCGTTTTTCCTAAACGAGGAACGAAGCTTTTAGAAGCCCCCAATCCCCCATTTTTATGTCCGCTCCATCTCTCTGAATGGAGCTGAAGCCATGTGGAGGTCATTAATTTTTGAGGAATTTTTAACATCTCTTCTTGGTCTAAAGGCCAATCTTTCATGGGAAGAAAACGATCGGGCGCATTGGTAATATGTTCAGAGGTATAAAACCATTGCAATTGATAGGATCTTTTTCGATTGGAAGAGGATTGAACGGTAATGGAAATAGGGCCTTGAGGCACGGTATCGGCAAGTTGACCGGAACGGAAGGTTAATTTTATTTCTGCAAATGTTTGATCGGTGGAAGGATTGGATTTGTTGCCCCCTCTTTTTAATTCCTCGATGACTTCTGTGATTGGTCGTCCATCAAATTCGAGGAGTTCATCCCCGACTTTGATTCCATACTGGGAAGGAGGTAAACGAAGAGGATCGATCCAATCGATGAAGTATCTTCCTTTGACTCCCTTAATACTAAAAGGAAGAGAAGCCATCTCTGTAGAGACAAATAGGGCACTCACATGATAGTCTTGAGTGGAGTTTAGGAAATTTCGAACGATTTGCTGGAATTGTTTTGTTGTAATAGAGGGAGTGTCCAAAACTTTATTTTTTGACTCTTCAAACGCCTCCTCTAAGCTCCAGTGCATTTGTTCTTTCTTCCAAGCCATCGGGGCGTAACCAACTTCTAAGTGATGCTTGATCACTTCCAAATCTTGAATCATTTCTTTCTTTTTTTTCTCTTCGGAGAAAGAGCCTTCTAGAGTGGTCATTACAAAGAAAGATAGACAGAAAATTTTGCTTATTTTTTTCAACCTGTTTGGCATATATCCCTTTGCTCCCTTTAAGTCATTAAAGAGCAGGCTAACGCAATAACTTTTTTTTAGCAAATGGTATTGATCTCATTGAGAATAATGTGTAAAGGGAGTAAACTTGAACGTTTAAATATGAATATTCCTCTCTTTATTTTTTTACTTTTTTGTCTTCAATTTTTCTATTGGCTGGTTGGACGGCGGGCCTCAAAGAATTTGAAAGATCACGAGGACTATTTTTTAGCAGGGAAAACGGTCCAGCTTTTCCCATTAATGATGACTTTTGTTGCGACACAAGTCGGAGGGGGGATTATCCTTGGAGCGGCAGATGAGGCCTATTTATTTGGATCGCCGGTTCTTTTATACCCACTTGGAGCTGCTCTTGGGTTGATTTTGCTTGGATGTGGCATCGGTCGTAGGCTTGCGAGATTCAACATTTCTACTGTTGCTCAAATTTTTGAGGTCGTTTATGGTTCTGCTCGATTAAAAAAAGTGGCCTCTCTCTTATCGATGATCTCTTTATTTATGATTCTTGTGGCGCAGATTATCGCCTCACATAAGTTTTTGGTCAGCTTGGGGCTTAACAGCACTCTTTTATTCGTCGCATTTTGGTCTATCGTTATTCTCTATACGGCCCAAGGAGGTTTAAAAGCTGTCATTTCTACAGATATGGTTCAAGCGATTTTTTTCTCTTGCATATTTCTTTTATGCTTCGGCTTTGTCCTTACCTTTGAACCTTCGATCTCAGCCATTCAAGCCCCAACACTTGAAAGTTTTGCCCCTGTTTCCTCAAAATTATGTGGCTGGTTGTTAATGCCTTTGCTTTTTATGGTGATTGAACAGGATATGGGACAGCGCTGTTTTGCCGGTGTTTCCCCTCGGATTGTGTCAAAGGCTTCTCTTTTGGCTGGGGTGATGACAATGGTTGTTTGCATTGTTCCTGTTTTCTTTGGGTCGTTGGCAAGCGCCATAAGTCTTGAAGTCCCTCAGGGAGGGAGTGTATTAATGGCGGCAATTTCCGAGACAACTCCCCCTTGGATGGCGGCTTTAGTGGGATGTGCTGTTTTAGCGGCTATTGTTTCTACGGCGACTTCTCTTATTAATGCGATCAATTCAAACTTATCGAATGATTTCAAGTTATCGTTTCTTAAGAGGAAAGAGCCAATGAAAATTTTTAAGGGAATGACCTGTTTGATTTCTATTGGGGCGATATTCTTTGCGTTTTATTTCGATAATATTGTTGATTTGCTCATTCAAAGTTATGAATTATCGGTGAGTTGCCTATTTGTTTCGGTATGGGTTGCCCTATTTAAGAGAGAAGGGAATTTTGTGGCCGCCCTTCTCTCCATTATTTTTGGGGTTCTAGGTTTTTTTCTATTCCGCCTTTATCCTATAGATTTTCCAAAAGAGGTTGTAAGTCTCTTGTTATCCCTGTTTGGATATGGTTGTGGGGAAGTAATTGGGATTTATCTGAAAATGCGGAAGACTTCAACGGGAGTTATTGGGATCCGGGATTAAACGCCATGTGCGACTTTTTTTTCCGTTCGAGTCCGGGCCCGAGACCGGGCCCGCGCCCGAACCGAGACTACGAGCTTCGGTAAAAAGTCTGTACAAGACTTTGATGGATCGTCTAAGTAATTCACGAATCAATTTTGAGTAGTTTAGCAAAGCTCGTAGTCTCGGTTCGGGCGCGGGCCCGGTCTCGGGCCCGGACTCGAACGGAAAAAAAAGTCGCACATGGCGTGATTAAGGTGCAGGAAATTAAGATTGTTTTTGTTTAGTTTATTCTGTTACGTCTGATAATGCCATAGGCTAAGCCTATGGCGAAGAAATTATCAGGCTACTGATGCTATTTTGTATCACAAGAGGGAGAGCCGCATTTAAAAAATTGCTTCATTTTCTCTTCATAATTTCCCAAGGCTCGATGACTTTCCATCTTATGACGCCACACCTCTTTATTGGCCTCAGAAATGAGACGAGCCAATTCATCAAGTTGTGGGGAATTTTTTCTGATTTCTTCCTTGATTTTTTCCTTTAAGACTTCCATCCATGCCTCATTAGCTAAATCAAGAAGTTTCCTTTTACAGTTGCATTTTCCTTCATGACAGCTGCCGCAACAGCAGCTCTCGCAAGATGCAGACTCCTTGCGACAACAACAGCAATTTTTTTCCTCGTGATGATGAGACATTTTGACCTCCTTGGCTATTCTGCCGGTATAGCCTCAATATAACTGAAGTAGGAATAAATGCAATAGATCTGGACTTTCTCTCGGAAATTCATCAAAAAAGAAATAAAGAAGACATAAAGGGGACGTAGAACAGCGCAAAGAGAGTGCTCAATAAAACTGTCGCAGCAGCTTTTTCAGGGTGCCAATTCGTTAAAGAGGCCATAATGACTGTATTGACGGCTAAGGGAACGATGGCCAGGAGGATTAAGACTTGATGGGAAAGCGGATGATAAAGTCCTAAAAATGAACGATCAATGGTAATAATTAACCAAACAAGAAAAGGCCAAACGAGAAATTTTGCAAGGAATGTCATTCCAATAAACTTAAGATCAAGTTTAAAATGAGTGAGCCCAGCCAAGCCAATTCCAATAATCATCATTCCAAAAACAATGTAAACACCTTTAATAGGAGTAATAAAATCTTGATAAACCTCAGGCATGGGAAATTGAATAAGATTTAGGATTAATGCAAGTAAAAAGGCATAAAGAGTTGGAAGACGAAGAATTCTCATGACACATTGGCTAGGTGTATAATGTCCTTTAAAAGTTATATAGTACCCTAAAGAACTATCATAAAGAGTCACTCCTAATAAAGCCATAATATATAAGCCTTCCACCTCCTCATCAAAAATCATCATGGCAAGAGGAAGTCCAAAATATCCGGTTGCTCCTGATCCTGCACTAAAAGCCATGATATTCCTAGAAGCATCTCTCCAAATACGCCTTCCTAACCGGTAAAAAACAATACAGAGCGTGCAAGAGATCGTAAAAGTTAGAATAGGTAATGACAGAACGCTTGCATTAAGATTTGTATTTAAAACTCCATTGAAAATCACTAAAGGATTAATCATGTAGAACATCAGCCTAGAGATCATTTCTTGATTGAGCTGAAGTTTTTTACCAGCAATATATCCTAACAGGATATTAAAGTAAAAGGGAAGGAGCTTAATAACAAAACTAAGAAAAAATCGCATAGGCTTATCTTAATTCAAGTCATGCCACTTACATTCAGGTAGCAAACTTGGGAATATCTTTTAAATAGGAAAGAAGGAAGGATATCTTTTGTAAGACCTGGACCTGGCAAAGGAACATCGAACGAGCATTCTGTTGGCATGATCCCTTCTCGGAATGAAATTCTACTTTAGCAGATTTTTTCTCTGCTGTCTAGGCCTGTTCCTTCTCTTGTCCATTTTCCGAGGGAAATTGGATTTTTCCATGATCATCGATGTTAGAGTAAAGGTGGAGATTATCCCACCTCCCTCATCAACTTTTTGAGGACTATGATTTTCACTTCACATCAAACATCTTGTGTAAAAATTCTTGCAAATAGCAAAATCGCAAAAAGGGATGTCTCATTTGAGTAGACACTCTCTAAATGATTCCAAGATATTTTTATGCTTAAGGAGAATATAATGAAGAATGTTTTTGCATATCTCATTGGCTTCAGCCTTTTTTTTCATTGGCAAAATCTCGATGCTAGAGATAATGCCTTGCATCGGACGGATATGGTTGAAGGTGTAGAGGCTGTATTCAAGAAGAACCAATGTAAACGTAAACACAAATGTAAACGCAGGTGCCATCGTGCATGCAAAGGGGCTACCGGAGCAACAGGAGCAACAGGAGCCGCAGGACCAACAGGAGCCGCAGGAGCAGCGGGAATAGGTGGAATTATTTATGAGTCGCTCGTCTTGAATGCCTTTTCAGCGTTCTCATTTAATGAGAACTACCCACCGACAAACATAGACCTTCCTTATGCTCCTACAAACGCCTCCTCTCCCCTATTTACCGTTCGTTTGAACGGATGGAGGGCTCCTACCCGGTATCCTAATGAGCCTATTGTTTTCGAATTCAATGTACCCGAAGATTTTGATCCATCTGTAAGTCCAACTTTGAAGATCTATTTTGTCACAATTAACCCGGGTCACAGCGCAACTGCTGGAGATGTTGTATTGGATACTTACTACAACTTCAATCCTACAAATACAGAAATTGCGATTCTTCCAACGACACTACCCATGATTGTTGCTAAAACTTCAGGCGGAATTGTGCAACCGGCTCCTGTTAATCAAAGTTATACCTATTCCGTGTCTGGGATGCTAGATGGGACGATCGCTGCCGGAGATTTTGCATTTGTAGCTATACTGCGTGTTCTTCCTACTTCGCCTACGATGGACTACAGTGATGATATATTTATTACAGGGATTGAATTTCGATACAAAACAGTGGAAACAATAGCAGCTGGAGGGAGCAGGTAAAAAATAATGGGTCATTTAGCGACTCGAAAACCTGTATAAATATCCGAGAAGTCAGGGGGAAGGAGACGCCGTCCCGAAACCCTGACTTCTTCTGCCGGACTATCATAACATCCTCCTTTCATAATTCACAATTTAGTCAGATTTTAGCCCTACCCACTTCCATCCCCGTAAACGCGTACACGAAATTGTGAAGATAACCGGAAAATTTACAGAAACCGAAACAAAGGACTTGTCTCTTTTCTCGACTTTTGGTAATTTTATATTTTTATTTTGAAATCTCTCCTCAAGAGGAGAGAGTTATTTTGCGGAGGAAGCCTTATGAAGAAACAGTCTATCCTAATAGGATTTTATGCTTCTCTGATTTTAATCGGAGGATTCATCGGATATCTCGTTGCTCAAAGTTTTATTTCTTTGATCGTGGCAAGCTGCGTGACTTTATTATTAATGGGTTGCAGCTGTTTAATTTGGAATGAGAGCCTGATTGCTTATCGAGTCGCCATTGCTGTGCTCTTTTGCCTATTAACTTTTTTTGGTTATCGATTTCAATTGAGTGGTCAGCTTGCTCCTTCGGGCATTATGACTCTCGTCACGGCTTTGTTATTGATGTATCTTTTCATTGCAGATCGTACAAAAAATCTTTCCTTTTCTCACCAAGCAAACTCTGAGTAAGCTCTATGGGGGGGGGCGTCTCAGAATAAGCCCCATAAACTTGTTAAGGGGCGCTAGCATAAAGTCCTTGCACTGCGGGCAAGGGCTTTATGAGAATTTATGGTGTTGGTAAATAGGCAAATTGGAGGGATTTGAACAGAGGGAATTATAGAGTTTTACTCGCACCTCAAAGGCTTCGCTCAGCTGAGCTAGCCTGGCAAATCGCTGGGTTTTTTATTCAGCCTTTTTCAAATTTTGATCGTATTTCAACCCACAAAAATCTTTAGCAGAAAAAGCACCTTCCAATCGACATAAACGTCGATCTATGTCAGTTATTTTTTCATCAAGTTTCTCAATTTTTTGATTTAGAGGATCTATTTTCATATCTAGTCGAGCGTTAAATTTTGACTCATTTCTATCAATTTTTTCTGCAAGTAAATCCATTTTTTTTGTTAAGCTTATTGCCAGATCATCAATCCGTTTTGATAGATTTGCTCCTTGATCGTCAATTTTTTTTGTTAAGTTTATTGCTAGATCATCAATCCGTTTTGATAGATTTGCTCCTTGATCGTCAATTTTTTTTGTTAAGTTTATTGCTAGATCATCAATCCGTTTTGATAGATTTGCTCCTTGATCGTCAATTTTTTTTGTTAAGCTTATTGCCAGATCATCAATCCGTTTTGATAGATTTGCTCCTTGATCGTCAATTTTTTTTGTTAAGTTTATTGCTAGATCATCAATCCGTTTTGATAGATTTACTCCTTGATCGTCAATTTTTTTTGTTAAGCTTATTGCTAGATCATCAATCCGTTTTGATAGATTTACTCCTTGATCGTCAATTTTTTTTGTTAAGCTTATTGCTAGATCATCAATCCGTTTTGATAGATTTACTCCTTGATCGTCAATTTTTTTTGTTAAGCTTATTGCCTGATCATCAATCTGTTTTGATAGATTTGCTCCTTGATCGTCAATTTTTTTTGTTAAGCTTATTGCCTGATCATCAATCTGTTTTGATAGATTTGCTCCTTGATCGTCAATTCGTTTCAATAAATTACTCCATAGAAAACCAAGCACTCCTCCTAAAACAACAGTTTGAAGCCCTAAAGCCCACATCACGATTTGCACTAATTTCCAAGTAGTTTCATCCATTTTCATTCCCCTTTCGATCTACATCGTAACATGAGCGCTTTATTTTAACCTATTAATTTTTTTTCACATATTGTAGCTTCTTGATCTTTCTTTGGTCATGTCCTGTGGGAATTTATTGCCCCATCGCTTGTCCTGCCACCCATCCTGTTGACCAAGCGTTTTGAAAATTGAATCCCCCCGTGACACCATCGATATTTAGAATCTCCCCTGCGAAGAAAAGTCCAGGACAAAGACGACTTTCCATTGTTTTAAAATTCACTTCTTTTAAGTCCACTCCTCCACAAGTCACAAACTCTTGCTTGTAAGTTGTCTTTCCCTCCATCCCTAACTCTGTTTTAGTTAAGACATAAACCAAAGCCTGTAACTGTGTATGAGAGAGCGAAGACCAACGTAAATGCTCCGGTAAGCCCGTTAAAGCGAAAAGCCGCTTCCATAACTGCTTGGGAAGACCAAAAAATGAGTCACCCTCTATCTTGTGAGCCGCTTCCTTTTCCTTAATGTTTAATAAATGTTGACGAAGCTCTACTTCCGAAAGGGAAGGGATCCAATTTACTTCTACTTTCGTCTGATAATTTAAATCATGCAACTCTCGTGCGGCCCAAGCAGATAATTTTAGAGCAGCAGGTCCACTTAACCCCCAATGCGTCAATAGAACAGCTCCTGTTTGTTCCCTTTTTAAAGCAGGCAGTTGCACTTTTACCGATGGAAGGGAGACTCCTGCTAGATCTAAAAAAGGAGAAGTAGGAAGATTGAAAGTGAATAGAGAAGGAACAAGAGGAATGATCGAATGCCCCAAATTCTGCAATAAAGAATAAATTTTAGGAGCACTCCCCGTTGTCATGAGTAATCGATCGCAAGAAAGCTTGTCTGCGTCTGATAATTCTAAAACAAAGCCTTTTGGAGACTGAGGAAAAACCCCTTGTACGGCCTTGCCTAGTTGGATCTCTATTTTTCGTTTGTGGGCCTCTTCGCATAAACAGTGGATGATCGTTTCAGAAGAATCAGAAACAGGGAAGACGCGTCCATCCTCTTCTGTTTTCAAAGGCACTCCTCGACTTTCAAACCATTGAATCGTCTCTCTTGGCTGAAATCGACTAAATAGACTTCTCAGTTCTTGATGGCCTCTTGGGTAGTTTTTAACGAGTAAGGCAGGATCAAAGCAAGCATGCGTCACATTGCAGCGGCCCCCTCCTGAGACGCGCACTTTAGAGAGAACTTGCCGACTCTTTTCTAAGAGAATCACCCGATCGTGAGGAAAGAGCTCCGCACAAGTGATCGCCCCAAAAAACCCGGCCGCCCCTCCCCCAACAATGCAATGCGTTAAAGGAGCTGGCATGAGGATTCCTTATTTAGAAGGGAAAGGTCTGATAATCTAACACGGATCATACCAACCGGACAAACCACGATTTATAAAAAAAGCAGGAAAACAAAAAAGATCGGGGCGAGAAATCGGCGGTCGCCCAGCCCCTAAGCAAAAGAAAGCCGATCCTGAGCCTGACATTAAAACTGTTTCAAATCCTTCAGCCAGGAGAGATTGCTTTAACTTGCGAAGAGAAGGCTTAAGTTCAAAAGCAGACTCTTCTAGGTCATTAAAATAAGAGGATGTGCCCGATAAAAAATCTTGCAGATCTCCCCTCTCTTCTTTGCGGTTGGGAAGGGCTGCAACCTTTAAATGACGATAAACTTCAGGAGTGGATAACCCTTCCCTTGGCTTAACAATCCATAACGAGCGAGAAGGTAAAGGAGAAAGAGGAAAGATCTTTTCTCCTTTACCTGTACAATAGGCTGTTCCAGAAGATAAGAAGAAAGGGACATCAGCCCCTAGTTCTTCTCCCCATTTTTGAAGAGTCATCAAGGGAATATTTAACCCTGTTAACTGGTTGCAGGCCCATAAGACCGTGGCCGCATTGCTGCTCCCCCCCCCTAATCCAGCTTGCAGGGGGATCTGCTTGATTAAATGAATTTTAAAACAGTGCTGAATGCTTGTTTTTTTCTTAAACGTCTCAACAGCCCTCCAAGCTAAATTAGAAGGGTCCGTGGGAACAGCCGGATCATTGCAGGTTAAGAGATCTTTCTCATCACATTCAATCCTCACACGATCGCCAAGAGAAATGGTCTGAAAAAGCGAAGAAAGCTCATGATAACCATCCGGTCTCTTGGATATCACTCGCAAAAATAGATTAATTTTAGCAGGGGAAAAGAGAGATAGCATAAACATCCTAGAAAACATTCAATACGAAGACGGAAACTTGAGTTTAGCATTTTTAAGCATAAGTCATCACTCTAAATATACACAATTAAGCTCTATGTTAAATTAAGAAGCTAAAATATCGATTGAAGGATGAGCCCTTTTAAAAGCAGCACTTTGTTCTTGAGAAACAGGACTGTTGTAAAGAATTAATTCCTCAAGCTGAGACAATCCCTCCAATCCTTCTAAGCTGTCAATCTTGGTGTCCATAAGGCTGAGCTTTTTGAGATTTGGACACTGATCCTGGATCTTCAGAAATTCTTGTGCACCAAGATTTTCGCAACTCGAAAGATCTAATTCCTCAAGCTGAGACAATCCCTCTAATCCTTTGTAAAAATCAAAGGAAAAGCACGCCACCTCACAAAGGCGTGCTTTTAATTTCTTCCTGGGTGAGCCGATATCCTTCTTCAGACATCACTTTCAACGTAAAAGAACTCGCCACCCCCTCTTTTAATTTAACAGGAATCACATGCACTCCTGTCTCTTTAATTGGATGCTTGAGTTGAATATTTTTCTTCTCTAATGTCATCTGCTGCTTTGCTTGCAAAAGCTCAATCATATCCCCCACTGTGACAGAGCCATACATGTGACCTTCCTGATCGACTTTCACGACCATCGTCACCTCTATGCCATTCAAGCGATTTGCCAATTCTTGGGATTCAGTCTTATCTTGGACGGCTCGCTTTTCCCTCTCTTCTTTGAGACGCTGCTGGAGATTTAAAGCACGTTTATCGGCAGTCATCGCCAACCCTTGCGGAATCAAATAATTGCGCGCATATCCCGGCTTCACTTGCACGATCTCGCCACTACGCCCTAATGCCTCCACATCTTCTAATAATAATAACTTTGTTGCCATGGGTCTTTCTCCTTCTCTTAAATTTCAGCAACAAAAGGCAATAAAGCCACATGCCGTGCATGCTTAATTGCAGCTGTCAGTTTCTTTTGATGATAGGCAGAGACGCCTGTAATGCGTCTTGGTAAAATTTTACCCCGCTCTGTAATAAACTTGATCAACGTATCGATATCTTTGTAATCAATCTCTTTGACCCCTGCCGCCGTAAAAGGACACTTTTTCCGTCTCCTTGAACGGTCCCCGTCAGGATAATACCTCGTTCTCTTTTGCATCATAAATCTTTCCTCCCTATTGCTGCTCAACTAAAGGTTTAAACTCAATTTTATCCATCACTTTATCTGTACGCAAAGTGATGAAACGAATAAGATCTTCATTGAGAGGATAGTCTTGCCAAAGCTCGTCAATTGCTACCGTTGGCGCTGTAAAATAAATGACGTAATAATACCCTTCTCGATGCCCCTTAATGTCATAAGCCAGACGACGACGTCCTTGCTCATGCACTTTTTTAACCTCTCCTCCTCGACTCGTAATTCCCGTTAGAATCCGATCGAGGGCCTTGTGACGTGCATCATCACTCAATGTCGCACTAATCACATACATTCCTTCATAAAGATTTTGTCTATTTTGACTCATGTCACTCTCTCTTATATTGCATTTATCTCATTCATGACCTGTAAAACAGGTGCTTTCAATAAACATTTTAATGCTTCAACCCCTTTATTAATAAAGGAGGACAAAGCCAGTTGCTCTTCCTCGCTAAAGGGCTCTAAGACGTAATCGGCCCATAACTTAAGTCCTGGATCTCCAATCCCCATTCGCAAACGAAGATAATCAGAGGTTCCCAAATAAGCCTCTATGCTCTTAAGGCCATTATGTCCACCCGCACTCCCTCTCTCTCAGACGAAGCTTCCCAAAAGGCAAAGCAAAGTCATCGACCACAACCAGGAGCTCTTGGGCAGATAGCTTATAGTAGTCGAGATAGCTTCGCACGGCAACGCCACTTAAATTCATATAGGTTAGAGGCAAAAGAAGATGGATCGTTTGATTCTCCTCTACTCCTTTTGCAACGAAAGCCTGAAAGCGTTTTTCTTCTTTAAAAGACACTCCCAAAGAATGTGCAAACGCACGGACCACTTCCCTTCCTAAATTATGACGGGTCTTCTCATAGCGTACGCCCGGATTCCCTAACCCAACAAATAGCCTAACGTTTGACAATCACTGCCACCACTTCATTCAAATTATCCAAAGGACGGGCCCCCTTCGGCAGTTGAACGTCTGATAAACGCTTGGACTGTCTCAGTCCTAGCTCATGAATATCCAACTCAAAAAAGGAAGGGAGATCTTTCGGATCATCCACACATAGACGCATATGACGAATCACCTGGCGCAAGACCCCTCCTAGCTTGATTCCCACACAATCGACTTGGCCCACACATTCAATCGGGACTTTTACATTCACTTTGTGGTGAGAAAGCAACTCTTCAAAGTCTAAATGGGTGACTGTATAGTTTGTGATATTGTACTGAATGTCTTTCACTAAAACACGACGCTCTCCCCCTTTCTCATCCAGAAGTAAGAAAATCGTCGTCGGCAAATGCCCTTGTTTCACTTGTCGCAAATACGTATTAAACTCACTCGCCTTGACAGCCAAAGGCTCCCCTGCTTTCCCTTTCACATATAGGACAGCAGGAATAAATCCTTCGCGACGCAAAGCTTTTAATTCGCTTTTACTTTTGGCTGCTCTTTTTACAGCTTGTAACTTCATGCAACCTCCAAAAAATTAATAAACGCTCAAACAAACTTAAGACTTAACGCCATGTGCGACTTTTTTCCGTTCGAGTCCGGGCCCGAGAGGGCCCGTGCCCGACGAGATTCCGAGCTTCGTTAAATAGTTTAGCAAAGCTCGGAATCTCGGTTCAGGCACGGGCCCGTCTCGGGCCCGGACTCGAACGGAAAAAAGTCGCACATGGCGTGACTTAGTGCATATGCAAAATAAGAAGAATGGAAACGAAAACAAGAAGTTGATCGGTGTGGATCAACCAAAGAACTTGAAATACTTCGCTAACTCTCTTCTCTTGGTATGCTTTCGCTGCTGAAGCGCTTTTCGCTTCAGCGAGAAGTCATTAGACCTCTTGCATCACTTATAATGGCCATTATAAGTGATGCAAGAGGTCTATTGGGGTGGAAGGATTCGAACCTCCGCGTGGCGGTACCAAAAACCGCTGCCTTACCGCTTGGCTACACCCCAGTCATTTAAAACAAAAATATCTTAAGCGACGATTCTTTTTTTGACAATATCGAAAGTTGTAGGTTGATTTCAGAAATCCAATTTTGTATGGTAGAAATATACACATTTAGAACCGGAGAACTCTCTCATGCATATCGTTCACATCGCATCAGAATTAGCCCCCTTGGCAAAGGTGGGCGGATTAGCCGATGTCGTCCTAGGTCTATGCCGCGAACTATCCTGGAAAGGACATGATGTCGATATTATCATTCCTAAATATGATTGCCTCGATAGCGAACAAATTCGCGATTTGACGATCGAAATGAAAGACTTAATGTCTTTCTATCAAGGAGAATGGTATCTCCAATACGGTCTGGATGGGATGGGTAGAAAATTTAAAGGTCTACTTTATTGAACCTCATCACCCCCGCTTTTTCTTTAATCGAGGCTGCTTTTATGGTTGTGAAGATGATATTGAACGCTTTCTCTACTTTTCTCGCGCTGCCATGGAATTTCATTTATAAACGCCCTCTAAATCCCGACATTATCCATCTGCACGATTGGCAAACAGCTGTGATCGCTGCCATCTATCAGGACATGTATCACAAGATCTCGGCTATCAACAAAGCCAAAACAGTCCTCACCATTCATAATATGGAATATCAAGGACAAGTGCGCTCCGCATGATCTAACAGCCATTGGATTAGACGGGACCGACTATCTAGCACCCAAGTAAAATGCAAGATCACTCTCTATCCTCAATTTAATTAATCTTCTGAAAGGAGGCATTGTCTACTCCAATTTTGTCACGACAGTCTCCCCAACCTATGCCAAAGAGGTACTTAACACCGAAGGAGGGAAGAGGTCTAGAATCTGACCCTAATCAGAATATCAAAATAAATTTAAAGGAATTTTGAACGGGATCGATTATTCTTATTGGAATCCTGAAATCGATCGCTTTCTGCCCGCCCATTATTCTCCACGAGAACTTCCCTGCAAACAAAAAAGATCGTCAATACTCTCGATAAAAAAGGATTCATTAAAAAGGTTCTGCGTGAAAAACTAAATCTAGCCGAAGATTACCGCCCCATCATTGGCTGTATCGCCCGCCTCGTTCCCCAAAAAGGAATCGAGTTGATCAAGCATACCATTCGCATATGTGGCTGATAAGAAGAAAGGGCAATTTGTTCTATTAGGAAGCAGCCCCATTCGCAGAGCATCAATCGCGAATTTCATCGACTCCAACACCACTACAGCAATCATCCTCATATCAGTTTAACCCTTCATCATCAAGAAGAGTTTAGCCCATCTGATCTATGCAGGCAGCGATCATGTTCATTGTCCCCTCCCTCTTCGAACCCTGCGGACTGACGCAGATGATCGCTTTAAAGTATGGGACTGTTCCTATTGTCAGACGAACAGGAGGGCTGGCCGACACCGATTTTTGATGTCGATCATTCAGGAAAATCCTTTGAACAGACAAATGGTTATATCTTTGATCATCCTGATGTAAAAGAAATGGATTCTGCTTTAGAACGGGCGATTTCCTGTTGGTTTGACCATCCAGAAAAATGGCGCCATTTAATGCTAAATGGCATGAAGATGGATTTTAGCTGGAACCTTCCCTCAAATATTTATCTAGAGATTTATAAAAAGCTTCATACATAGATTTTCCCTCGCTTTAAAGCCTCTTTTTCAACTTGTTGCAGGAAAAATGCCAATTCTCATGGCCAAAAAATGGTTTTTCGAGTGAAATAGTATTGAGTTTTTGCCTAATCAAAAAAAGGGTGGGGGAGGGATCTTGAACGTTGCCAACTATTTAACACTTATTCGTCTTCTTATTGGCCCTCTTTTTCTCTTTTTCTACTTGGAGTATGAAGAGCTCGCTCTTTCTTTGGACGCTTTGCCTTACCTGCTCCTTGCCCTTGTCGGGGGGGCTGAACTCACCGATATTTGCGATGGATATTTCGCAAGAAAATATAATGAAGTGACAGATCTGGGCAAAATTCTCGATCCCATGGCCGATAGCGTCTATCGTCTCTCCCTTTTTCTCACATTTACTCGACCTCCCATTGAATTGCCCCTGATTTTTATTTTTATCTTCCTTTATCGTGATTTTTTTATCAGTACGTTAAGGACCCTCTGTGCTCTCAAGGGATTCGCTCTCGCCGCTCGTCCAAGCGGAAAGCTAAAGGCGATCATCCAAGCGGCGGCAGCTTGCCTCGTGATCCTTCTCCTCATCCCTTATTCTCTCGGTCATTTATCGAAGGAAAATCTCCAATGGATCAGCCAGGTGATCGTCGGATTCGCAAGCGGCTACACCCTTTTATCAGCAGTGGATTACTTTTATGCCTATCGGATCTATCTTAAGAAATGGCTCGTTAATCCGAAGCGACAGAATGGCCTGTCTCTGATGGAATAGAAAAACCGGGTTTCTCAGGGGCTGTTCCTGTCCTTAAGTCAAAAGAAATTTCATGGCGAAGGAGAAAGATTCCGCAGCCATTAATGATGAGAAGACAGACCCCTGCAAGGGCCATGACACCTTGTGCTTGGGCTGTTCCTATAAATGAAAACAGGAGGAGAGCTGTCACGGCATAAGCATAATAGAGGGGACGACCCCAGCGGGGGGATAAATGCTCTGCACATTTTAGCCCCACGCAAAAATAAGCATTAATGGTGTTATATCCTAGCAGGAAGAGAAAGACAGGCATAAAAAAGTGCATATAAGGAAAATACTGCCCTAAAGCCGTTTGTACAAGCTGCTCTGCTTCGATCGGTTCTTTCCATAAACCGGTCACTAAAATCAAAAATAAACTCGTTGTACAAATAATAAAGGTATCGAGAAAGAGATCGATAATCGCAAGAGAGGCTTGTTTTTCAGGGATCTTTTCGCTCGTTTCGCTATGAATGACGGAGGCATATCCCACTCCCACATCTCCCGTGTAACACCCTCGACGAACTCCATGCGACATCGCCTGCATGATCCCTGCACCTGCAAAGCCCCCTAAGGCCGCATGCCCGGTAAAAGCAGAAACAAAGATCTGCTTGAATACTTCCGGGATAAGAGAGAGATGATTTAATAAAACCCATGATCCCATTCCCACATACACAAAGATAAAAAAAGGCAAACTTTTACTTGAGATATTGCCCACTCTTCTGACTCCTCCACTCCCCGCAAAAATGATGAGAGCGAGTAAAACAGCGATGACGCAATAGCGATTCACCCCAAAGTTACTTGTAATACTGTTAGAGATGACGCTAAATTGAAAGACCTCAACCCCATAAATTCCTAAGAGAATGCAAACAAGCTTGGGGACCCAAGACTGCTTAAAGGCACGGGTGAGAAAATACATCGGCCCCCCACTATAACCTCCTGCCGGATGGGCCACGCGATAACGTAAGGCCAAATAGACCTCCGCATACTTCAGCATCATCCCCGCTAAAGCAGTCATCCAAATCCAGAAAAGAGCCCCCGGCCCCCCTAATTGAACCGCTGTACAGATCCCCACAATATTTCCAATCCCCACACATCCCCCCACAGCTGCAAAAAAGGCCTTCAAGGGATGCACCCCCTCTTTTTCAGATGAGCGAAAACGAAAAAATTGATAGAATGTGCGTAGTATCGTCGGAAAATAACGGATTTGAAAAAAACGAGATTTAATGGATAAATAAAGACCCAAGAAGAGGACAATCGGAACCCCACAGTAGCTCCATAACACATCCTCTACAAAATTTAACGCATCGCTCCAGGGAATTAATAACATAAATGGCCTAATAAAATGTATATATAATTTTATATGAACAAGGCTTTAAAACCAAGAACGTTTTATGTTTTTTGTTTTTAATAAAAAAAAGATTTCCCGTTTGGGGTCTTTATAAAAAATTTAAAATTATTTGCTAGGATAGATGTATTAATTAATGGTAGAATTAACTTAAGATTAAAATTTCAAGCAAATAGGTCCGTTATGCCCGTGTCCATGTCTGATTCCCATTCTTCTTATCCTTCTCATTATCACGTCTTTCGCGAAAAGGCGAGAGGGAAAGACAATCAAAAGCTCGACCGTCAAGAGAGGATTGAGCTAGGAAAACAAGCTGCAACAGTTGGAGAAATAATCATTCGCTTCTTTCAAGATTGCTTTGTTTTCTTCTCTGAGGGGTGGAGGCGAGCAGTTGAAGAACATGAAAATTACTTTGATGACAAGAGCGTTCAAATCATTCGAACGATCAATAGCAATGAACTAGGAAAAGTTTTAAAAGAAGTCCAAGAAGAGGCGATCCACGGCTATTTATCTCGTTTGGAAGCAGGAAAGATTCTTTTTTGCCATTTTGATTTCGATGAAATGTTTTCCTCTCACCAATGCTACCAATTAATTCTAGAGGCAAAACAAGAAAGGAATCATTGGCTTCATGCCTTTGCAGATGAAAGCGATTTGGGAAAAGAGTTTGAGCATTTACATGCATTGCCCTTAGAGATTAGAAACCGGATTGTTGAGCTGAATAAGCAACAAAGAAAGGTCCTCTCCCCTTCTTTTCGTTTCTTTGTGAAGGAGCTCTTAGGAGACAAAAAATTAAAAGACCTATCTGACGAGCAGGTAAAAGAGATTCAAACTTGTTTGATGCTCTTACATCTATTTGAGAGAAAGGGAATAGAAGGCGTTGAGGATGTCAAGCAAGGCTTTGCTCTCTTGAAAGCGATCGAATTTAAAACATTCTTCTTCAGCAGCTCTTCTACTCTGCAGACTCTCTTTCTCCGTTTCCGACAGGAAGAGGCTACAAAGCTTTTAGAAGCAAAAGGTCTAGTAGAAAATTTAAATTCTCTCAAAATCCCCTTGCCTATCGATCTCTATTTCAGTCAGAGTCTCGAGGAAATGATTCAAAAGCTGAAAGAAGAATTGCCAGAAAATACCCATGACACACGAGTCAAGCGCTTTGGCAAGCCTTTTGCAGAACGCTATAAAGACGTGCCTAATGATAAATTGCCTGAAGACATAAAAAAATTAGAAGAAGATTTTAGGCTATGCGGGGAAAGCAAGTTATTTAAAGAAATTCTTGAATATCATTTAGTAGAGAGTGCGCTTGTTAGCGGGTTGAAGATTAAAAAATTCTTCGTTGATGAAAAAACAGTTCCAAGAAAAATTGCAAATATGCAGGCTTACGCCTTCGGAAATGAGCGTTATGCCGTCGCTATTTATTCCATGCAAGAATTAGCTAAAAAAACCCGCGAGTATATCCATCTGGGAATTGATGCCAAGCATATCCAAGAATTCCAAAATCAGGGATTAAAACAAGCCTTATTGAGGGAAGGGAATACCAACGCAGATTTTAATCCTAATTTTAAAGAGAATGTGAACCCTATTTTGAATAAAGCCCTCACTCAATTTAATAAACAGCAATACGAACAAGCACAGGAAACCTGGTCGACTGATTCCAAGGATAAGGACTATCTCCCTGAATTTGTCAAAGAAAGCAAAAGAATTGCTGGGACCAAAGATTTCTATCCAGCCATCAATGGTGGAGAACACTATAGGGCTAAATTCATTCATCGCCAGCTCTTATTAGAAAAAATGTTTTTTCATCTGAATCTAAAAGACCTAGCGGAAAAGTATGGAGAGGTTTTTCTTTCCCACGTTGTTGATTATCTTTTCTCTGAGCTTGAAAAAAATAAAAATTCAGATCTCCAGCAGTTAAAGAAGAATTGGCAAGGTCTTTTACACTCTTTAAAGGAATTGCAAGAAGAAGTCTCTGCCGAGTTCTCTACAGAGAATGGGGATGCGAATGAGCTCTTTAAACAATCTTGGCAGGCCTATGTCAAATCTTCTCATGACTCACAGCCCTCTCATCCTCATCCACCTATCATTGCTGGGGGTACAAATGGGTTTACATTAACCCCTGCTGCCATCACAGAGTTTAAAGCGAGCCTAAAATTAAAAAATACAAAAGACTACTTAAAAGAACTCAAAGGAACGCATGGAGAGCTATTTTCTACCTGTGTAGAAGAGTATTTGAATGAGCATGAACAAGAAATCATGAACGGAAACCAACATCATTCAACATCCGCTCTCTTAAAAAAACCTTTCGAACAGCAACTAGAAGAGTTGAAGGCTTATGTCCTTGGTTCCTTCGACTCCACCCTTTTATCTCAAAAAATGATTCTCTCTTTATTTCACTCTTCTTCTCCTGATCAATTTAAACTTATGTCTAAGAACCTCAGTCATTTGGAAATACTCTTTGGAACAGAGCTAGAAAAATACAAGTATGAGGAAGATAAAAAATTAGCGCAAGAAAGCTTCCATCTCTTTATTACGGCAACTCAGTTATTAGAAGTCCCAATAGAAGAACAGCTCGAAAAAGAGGCCAAAGCGGCTTTTCAAGCGATTGGAAGTATGATTCCTTTTTGCAAACAAGCTAAAAAAGCCTACTCTCCTGAAATATTGGCTAAAACCTTCTTCAGCTTATCCGAAAAAAATAAAGATCCTAGCATTCCTCTTGATAAGAAATTGGAAGAACTGACCAAAACAACGAAGTTAGGGTTAGGGACTTTCCATTTTTTTTGCTTTAACAATCATGTTAAAAAAATAGGCGAGCAAGAAGTTCTCAACCATTCAGACTATCAAGAACATCAGATTGTAGGCTTAATCGAGCAACTGCTTGGAAAATTTTATACAAAAGACCAACTTCCCACCAAGATTGAATCTGTTAACGAGCTCGTCAAGCTCGTCCTCTCGCTCTCTTCACTCACACATGATGTCAACATGATTAAGGAAGTTTTATCTGAACAAAAAATTGAGTTGAGTATCGAAAAAATCAATAATAGCAAAAATATTAATTTTATTGAGCTTAAAAGAGTTGTCACAGAAGAAATCAAGCATCGCATAAAGCCTAAAAAAGAAGAGCGTTGGTTAAGCCGGATAAAAAACAACCCGTTCTCTCTTGTTCATGCCTTTTTACCCCGCTTTATTGTGAAATTTGCTCATCCTGTCGATCTAGCCGCACAAAAAAAAGCTCAGAATGATATCTCAGAAGCTCTTAATCCCCTGGAAGCGCATTATAACGACTCTTCATGGGTTGCTGAAGGGGGGAGGATCTTTAGTCCCTTATTAAATCTTTTATTCAAAAATCAAAAGGAAATCCAAGAAGCAAAAAAACTTATTAGTGATCAAGTCCAACGCTTTACTCAATTCGATCTCTCTGAATTTACAACCATAAAAGAGGGAAATGATTCCCTTTTAACACAACAAGATCAGCTGCGAAGAGAACTGAAAGACTCATCGAGGTCGAAGTTAGGAGAAATTGCATGGGATATTACAGCTAAGATTATAGATACGATACGCGATATAGATGAGGCCCATCGAAGTGAGATCATCGTTTCCCCTCAGGCAAAAGAGAAAACCAAGAGAAAACTGCCTCCTCTTGTCCTAGCAGCTCTTCCAAAAGAGCTTAGCTCATTAATCAAACTCATCACGGCAGAAGGCACCTCTTTCTTTTATGACATCCTTCCCACATTACTTGCTTGCAGCAAGAACGAGAAGATAACAAAAATATTAACGAATTGGGTGAGAGGGAATTCCGATTTGATAACATCGGGAATCAATAAAATATTGCCACTTGTTATCTCAGCTATAGTGGACGAGATCGTCAATGGCTTAGAAGTGAAAAGCGAGGCAAAGGAACAAATCAAAGCCATCTTAAACCATCCAGCAATCGTTCAAAATTTTATTGCGATGATTACCGGTCTCCTCAACAATCATCATTTTGGAGATTATTTAAAATATCTTGAAAAATTAAACAAAATTTTACAAGGTAGGCACCGTCCTACAGAAAGAGAGTGCTATGAATTAAGAGTGGAAACCATAAAAATGATTCAAAATATTCTGAAAGAAATGACCCAGTATGCCTCTCTTCTAGAAGACAGTTTTAATGAAATTTCTAATTAAACCGAGTTTTAATTAAGCGAATTAAGCTGAAGAAATTTCTCCTTCCAGTAGTAGTGATCTAATAAGCCTGCTGTTTCTCTTTGTAGGAGAAAATAGCTTAAATAGATCGCTTCAATGGAGGCCAATCCCCGCTGAGGATCTGGGCAATCATGCTGGCAGCGAGGATAAGCAGTCCGATAATGAGCAGGGAGACTGCGATATAAGTATTGGGGTTGCCCTGCCAAGGGTTTAAACATCTTCGCCGCATAACGCCATGTGGCATCCAAAATGAAAAGCCCATAAGGAGCATCTTCCTTCGTTAAGGGAGGAGCATCCAACGTCAAAATGATGTATTGGCGACTTAAGTCGGGCAGCCTTTCATAAGGGTAGGAAAGGAAAATAAAGTCGCTCCGATTTTCCAAGCCGCGTAGGCTGCATTTCTTCAAATTTTCAAGCCGATGTCTAAGGACGATAGTGGGAGGAAAGGGAGTCATCTAAAAGTCTTGTCTTTTTGTTTTTATTAGCCTATATCTAGATTTTAGGCATCTGCCTGCTTGAATGGATCGTGTAGGCTATACTGTATAAAGCCTTGACAATAGAACTTTAAAAAATTTTAAGGAATCTTATGAAAAACTTCATCCCTTTATTATTTAGCTCTGCTTTTTTTCTCAGCAGCCTCTTCGCCCAACCCATGGAACCCTTCGGACAAAACACTTCCCAATTCTCTGCCCCTACTTCTTCCATCAACTGGCTCACAAACTATCAAGAAGCGATCTCTCGCTCTCAAGCGGCATCTAAACCTATCGTCATCTTATTCACCGGAACCAGCTGGTGCCCCGCTTGCATGAAATTAGAAAGAGAAGTGTTAAACCATCCCGCCTTCACCCAAACAATCGCGCAAAAATTTATTTTCCTCAAAGCAGAATTTCCTAATTATGCAACCAGAAACTCCCCTTACCAGCCTCTATTAGAGCGCTATCACGTCCAAGCATTCCCAACCTTTGTGGTCATCAATTCCAATGGACAACAACTCTACACCATCGGCAACCAAAGCGGGGGACCACAAGCCTATGTCCGCGCCCTGTTGCAAGGACTTCCTCAACAATCAAGCAATAATTTCTCTAACCAACCTAACTTCAATCCCTTTCAATAATCACCTAAATAAAAAAATTTAGGGTGACGACGAATCAGCGCCCCCAAATCTTTTGGGGGCGCCTCTTTTTTTAGAAATAGCCAGCTTAAAATTTTACTTGCAAATGCCTCCGATAAAGGATAGTCTGTAAGAACACTTACAAATTTGCTTCAAATTCAAAAAGGATGGTTGATTTTATGCTGATTAAAATTCTACTCTGTGTGTTCCTTTCCATCATACAATTCTCTGCTCATGCGTACGTATTGTTAAGCTCTAAAACAACAGTTTCTCCTGGTTGTGAAGGTGGTGTTCTAGAACACATCACAGATTCGCACCCTATATTATCAAATGATTCTCCTGCCGCTCTTACAGCATCTAAAGATGCTAGAGGAGATGCTAGAGGCGGCTTTCTCACAGCGTCTACAGATGCTAGAGCCTTTTCAACAATCGGCTATGCTAGACAGATGACAACGCTTCAGTCTAGTCATAGTTTTTCAATCCAGAACAACACAAAAAGATCACAAGCTATAAAAGTCAATGTAAAACTATCCGCTCATGACGGGACATACACGAATAATGAATATACTTACCAATTGCGACCTGAAGAATCGATGAACGACTCTACAACCCTTTATTTCAATAAACAATATGCTAAACCTGGAAATTATAAAATTTATGCTCATACAACTGTAACGGGAGATATTCGTTCATCAGCAAGTGATAGTAGAAATGTTACAATTCGATAAATTGATCATTCTTAAAATTGATCATTCTTAAAAAATAAACTGTAGAAAATTCAAAAGGACATCGCATGAAAAGCACATTTATCCTACTCATATCAGAGATCCTTCTCTTTGTTATCCCACTTCAAGCCTATATCATCCTAGATTCCAAAACAGAAGTGTCTCCTGGATGTGAGGGTGGCATTTTGTCACATAGGTGCACATCATCCATCAATAATGTCAATAAATTAAATGAATCAAACTTTGACGAACCAAATTCCTTTGATGAAAATCTAGACCCCTCCGACAAAGAGGAGACGCACGATCAAGCGCTTTGCCCTTGTAGAAGAAGTGCAACCGATCGATGATCTATCCATGCAATTTAGATAAATGATGATCCGCCCATTCAGGGTGTTTTCACTAAAAAGATTTAATAATCTATAAATCCTTAATATCCTGCCGCTTACGATCCTGCATATCCTGTTTCTTTTAAATGATTTTAACAAGATATGCAGGATCGCAAGCGGCAGGATATTAAGAATAAGAAACTTATGGTTTGTAAAGTATTTTTAGTGAAAACGCCCTGCCGCCCATTCAACACTTGCCACCAATTCTTTTTGAACCTCTTGCATGGAGGCATTCAAACTTTGCGATCTGGGACGAACAAGAAGATCCATAGGATGTTTAAAAGGAGGAGAAGAAAGACGGAAAGCCTCTCTTACTAATCGCTTGAAGCGGTTACGCTGATGCGCTTTCCCATAACGGCGAGTCACCGTGATTCCTAACCGAGAAAAGGGCGTGGGAGAAGGGCGAATATCCACTAAAATCCACTCTCCTTTATATTTAATTGTTCGATTTGCTCGATCATTCATCCGTTGGTATTGCGAGCGCGTACGCAGCCGGACGAATTTAGGGAAGGAATAACGGTCGATTTTCTTTAGACCCTCGTTAATTGCTTTCTGCCAGCTCTGCGCCGCCGATTGATGATTTTCCGTCCGCTGGCTGTGCTCATTCTCTTTAAAAACCCATGCTCAGACGCACGACGGCGTTTACTCGGTTGATAAGTCCTTTTCACGACAATTTCCTCATAAATTTGTGTAACAAAAGGGATCTATAGAAAACCTATAGATCCCTAAATGCCCTTGCGGGCCTTGTAACGCGCTCTTTTGCAAAAGCACTCCCCTACGATAAAGATTTTAAGAAATAAATGCAAGCGAAGAAAAATGGTTGATAAAAATTCTCTTTTCCTCTATAAATGTTCCTTTGAAACCTGTAAAATTAAGGGGACAATTTAATGAAAGTGAAAGCATCCGTAAAGGCAGATCCTTCCAAAGGCGACATCCTTGTACGCCGTCAAGGGCGCTTGTATGTGATTAACAAAAAAGATCCAAACCGCAAGCAACGCCAAAAAGGGCCTGCCCGTAAAAAATAAGGAAAAAACATGGCAAAAAAATCATCCGTAGAAAAACAAAAACGTCGTGAAAAACTCGTTAAACTCAATTGGAATAAAAGACAAGAGTTGCGCACTAAAGTCTCTAATATTCACTTAAGCGAAGAGGAAAGAGAACAAGCACGCACCGCCTTGAATAAAATGCCTCGCGACTCCTCTCCCACCCGCTTGAGAAATCGCTGCCAAATGACAGGCCGTGCACGGGGATTCTTAAGAAAATTTAAACTTTCTCGCTTGACGTTCCGTGAACTGGCTTCCGCAGGAATGATTCCAGGTGTAACGAAATCAAGCTGGTAAAAGGAAAAAAGGGAGGCCTCCTCCCTTTATCCTCCCCCCTTCGTCGTCAGCGCCTCTTTTAAGGCAGGAAGCTTATCAACCCTTTCCCATTCCGGCATCCCTTCTGTCCAAACGTAACCTGTTAACTCTAAACGACCTGTGTTCCATAACTCCCTTAGAGCAAAGAGACTAACAGGACCCATTTGTTGGTGATTGACATCTAGATAATACCACAGCTTATCCTCTTCCTCCCGTCTCTTAATATCTGTCGGGGGAGGAGGTTGAGGATGCAAAGAGGGATCCGGAGAGGAGGTACCCATCGTTGGCCATTCTTTTGTTTTTTGATCTTTTAAATCGGATAGGAAAAAAAGAATCAAGGGGGCAAATACTCCAATGAAGACCCCTAAAATAAACCAAGCAAGGGGACTTCTTCCTTTTTGATTGGCATAATAGGCGCTAAAAACGGCGATGATAAAAAGCAAAATAACACTCAGAATAAGGCTCTGGTCTATCTGTGGCATGGAAAATCCTTAGGGTTGTACAATAAAAAAAGTTAAGTATACCAATTTTACTTAAGTCAAGCAAATCCTTTGCTAGATTAATCCCTTCATGGTATCTTGGAAGGAGTTAAGCAAGGAGAAATCACATGATCGAATCTAAACCAGAAATGGATAAAAAAAAATTAGATCCTAAAGAATTCGAACTTCCAGAGACCGTCTTCATTCGAGATATTGAAAATAAAGTGTTCCAGTCCATCGTTCTTCAATGTCTCTCTCAAGTTGAAGGAATCAGTCTTGTAGAAGGAAACTTTATTGACCATCTGCTCGGGAGAAACTCCGAGA
Source organism: Parachlamydiales bacterium (assembly GCA_963801825.1). GTDB lineage: Bacteria > Chlamydiota > Chlamydiia > Chlamydiales > Parachlamydiaceae > CAWDGI01. The sequence continues at coordinate 217,453 of CAWDGI010000006.1, read as the reverse complement.
GAATCAAAGGAGTGTATGCCGAGCAAGATGAGAAAAGCCACTCCATCAACATTAAAGTAGAAGTTGATCTTTATTATGGAATTCCTGTTCCGGAGAAAGCGGAAGAAATCCAAACGAGAATCGTAGAAGAAATTACAACGCTCACAGGCCTCCATGTCTCTTCCGTTCATGTGGTCGTTAAAAATATGATCTCCAGAGAACAAGCAAAAAATACTCAAGGGAGCTCTTCTCATGCCCATTCTAATCTTGAAGAGGAATATTCAAATGGATTTTAGACTCTACGAAACGGCTCCCGCACGCATCATCCACTCAGCCCCTTGAATGGCATAAAATAGTTGCATTTGCTCTATCGATAAGGGGCGATTCAAAGAAGGAGTATTAAACCGACGGAGCTGCTCAAGAAAAACCTCTCCCCTTTCTAATCTCTCTCTATTTCTCTTGATTCCAAGATAAGCCCCCACTGTATGGCGAAGAAGCTTCCAATCTTCCTCTAAAGGCAACTCTGCCTCATCCGTAAAAGAGTGCCCTTTAAGGGTCCAAATCGGTTGCCTCATTTCAGGGAAATAATACACTAAACGATTGATTTGCTTTGCAATCTCTTCTGCTGAGGCAACCGCCCAAACAAGACTCTCTAATACGGAAAAAACCTCCTCTCCCCCCTTCCAAACAAGACCTGTACAGGCAACTTCTCCAATTGCGCGTAAACGATGAAGAGACGTTTGACCCACTCGATCCACACAAATGCCCCCATAAAGAGGTCTCATCAAGGGAGCAACAGGGAAAAGATTCTTCGCTAAATGAAGTCCTTCTCTTAAGCCATACGCTTCCATGAAGGGAGCTTTTTCTCTAAGAGAGGCAAGATCCAACAAAGAAAGATCCAGCCAAGCATGCTCCACCCCCCTTTGAAGAAGGGCATCATAAAAATCTTGAGCAAACGTGGAAGAATCAGGATCTAGACTTAAGGGAACGCCCTCTTTTTGATAGAGCTTCCCCCCTTCTTTCAACAGCGCTAATGGCAAAGGCAAACAAGGTTGACTTTTCTGAAATAAGGCCAAAGGGTGGATCTTCGTGTGAGAGGTGCTCAATACACGCACTCCTGCACGCTGTGCAATGATCCATTCCATCCCACAAGAAGGGCTGAGAGAGCAGGGGAAAAAAGAGGGAATGCCCTCTGTGGCTAAAATCGTCTCTTTAGAAAGGAGAATCTCCGTTTCTTGCTTGTCCCCATTGTAGACAACAGACCCGAAACAAGTGGCCTTTCGATAACGATCTCCCCCCTTTATAGAATGTTGATCTAAAGTTAAGAGCTCAACTAAATGATGATGCGTCAGCCATTCCACCTGATCGAACGATTTTAACTGTTCTTTTAAATCAAGAGAGAGGGGAAGACGGTTTAGCTCAAAAGAAGTCAAGTGCTCACAAGCTCTAGAGTCACTTAAGGCCTCCTCTATTTTTGCTTGCCATTGCGTCACTCTTTCTTGCCACTTCTCTTTAGAAATAAACGAAGCAGGGGAAATCTTCTCACACATAGAAGAAGCCACTAAAGTCACCCCAATCCCCTGCTTAGCCAATGTTAAAGCCGCTGCACATCCTGCCAGGCTATCTCCGATAATCACGACATCTCTGATTTTCAAATGAGTACTCCTTAAATTAGTCATCTTGTATCCTCTTACTATGCGCTCATTTTTCCCTCTTTTCCAGTCCCACTTAAAGTTAGCCCAACAATATTGGGCCTCTCTCGTTCAAAAAGGAGACATCGTGATCGATGCCACCTGTGGGCGTGGACGCGATACTGAAAAATTATGCCAACTGGCTCTCGACCGGGATAGTGGAGCCGTCTATGCGTTTGATATTCAGAAAGCAGCGATCGATTCCTCTACCGTCTACTTACATTCTAAGCTTCCTCCGGAGCTCCATTTACGCCTTCATTTCGAGCAACGCTGTCATTCCTCTTTTCCTAGCCTCCTCGCTCCTGAGAGTGTGAAATTGATTGTCTATAACTTAGGTTATTTACCAGGAGGAGATAAAACATACACGACTCAAACAGAAATCACTTTGCAAAGCTTACGCCAAGCACAACTTCTTCTTGTTCCCGGAGGAGCGCTGAGCGTCACCTGCTATCCGGGACATCCTGAAGGGGCACGAGAACAAGAGGCCCTTTTCATTTATGCCTCTTCTCTTCCTCCTCAAGAATGGAGCTGCTGCCATCATCACTGGCTCAACCGTCAGGATTCTCCTCAGCTCCTTCTCATTCAAAAGAGGGGTTCTTCAAATCCCACGACAGTTCGATAACAGAGGAGGAGATGGTTCACTCCATTAAGAGCTGAATGAGGGGCAGGCTCTAAAGGGAGCTGATAGTGGGCAGCAATCGCATTTTTAGATAAACTGAGTTCGGAAGGAAAAGGGAGGTGATTGTCTCGATAGTCTTTTACTTGCAGAGCCCAATACATCGAAGCGAAATCCAACCAATGATAAGGCCATTGAGACTTCTCTTGAATCGATACAGGAATCAATTGAGTAAAGAACGTCCGGTCAAAAGCAGGATTTTGACAAATATAAATCGTTTTTCCCCGCTTGACTGCAAAGGAAGTAAAGATTTGAATGATTTCTGCTCGTACCTCCTCCTCTTGTCTCCCTTGTTGAATTTGCTCCCATGTTAAGCCGTTGATCTCTAGGCTAGAAAGATCCCGCCTCTCCCAAACTTCTTGGGGCTGTTTGATCATCGTCTGATAAGTCAGTTTTTCCGCTCCCGAAACGACGTCCACAATTTTAAACGCTATCTCTAAGATGCGATGAGAAAGCACATCTAAGCCTGTTGTTTCAATATCTAAAAAGATCGCTTGCATCGCCGAGGGGTCATTTGAAAAGAGAAATGTTCGTATACCAAAAAGCAAAGAGAAATTCAATAGAAAAATGTGTTGATTTCAAAGGCATGGAATGGCTAAAATAAGTTGTTATTTCTCATTTCTCAAGTTTATGAAATTATTCTCCCCTCTTTTACACCTCTGGTGTCGCTTTCGCTACCCGGTCTCTACCCCAGAAGACGTCGGCACGGATTTAGGAATTAAAGTTTCAAATCAGTTGAGCTTTAATGAGTTTATCCATTGCTTAATGGATCCTCACCAACGTCCCACAAAACTGATCCGCTTCATGCCTCGCGCACAAGCGGAAGAAATCTTCCAATCTGCTTTGCGCAAAGAGAAATTTCAAAGCAATTCTCTTTTTTCTTATCATTTTAAAGGAGGATGGATGGAATTTATCTTACAATTTGATGAGCAATCGCGGCTGCGCCGCCTCTATATGCGACATAAAGAATTGAAACACAAACACGAACTTCCTATTTCGTGATTGGGAAAGTTGACCCATGGCACTTGCCCCTCAAAAATTTCGTGAAATCGTCTTGCAGCTTTTATATAGCCAAGAAATCGGCCAACCGGAAGCTCACTTGATGACCGATCTGATGAGGGAGGAATTAGAGGTTTCTAAAAAAAACATCCTCCTGGCTCAAGAACGGGTGCGTACCATTCTCGCCCGCCTCCCTGAAATCGATCGCTTAATTACGACTGTTTCCACTTCTTATGACTTTGAACGGATCCAGATCGTCACCAAAAATATTTTAAGATTAGGGGTATTCGAGCTCTTATTCGATGATCAGATTCCTCCGAAGGTCGCCATTGCAGAAGCGATCCGCCTCTCACGCAAATTTAACACGCGGGAATCTGCGGCCTTTGTCAATGCCTTGCTCGATCATCTCTACCGAATACGGCTAGGAGAGGCGGCAGATTCGGACGCTCTGGTTAAGAAAAGCCAGCTTTTAATGGAAAGCGAAAAAAGTGCTTCAGAGAAAGCGTTAGAGGAGCTTCAGGATTCTTCCCATGATCACATTTGAAAGCTTTGAGAAAGAGCGTTCTTTAAAAGATCTCACTACGTTTGGAATCGGCGGAGCAGCCGATTATTTCGTTGAGGTGCATCAGATTCCAACGATGCAAAAACTTCTTCCTTTCTGCCAAAAGGAGCGCCTCCCCTTCCTCATTCTCGGGAAAGGGTCCAATATCCTCTTCGATGACCGTGGCTTCAAGGGAGTGATCATCGCCAACCGAATTGATTTTATCGATCGAAAAGATCCCTTGAGCTGGCATGTCGGAGGGGGATATAGCTTTTCTCTTCTCGGCACTCAGACGGCTCGTCAAGGGTTGGGAGGGCTTGAATTCGCCTCAGGGATTCCGGGGAGTGTCGGAGGGGCCGTTTATATGAATGCGGGGGCAAACGGCTGTGAAACGGCTTCCTCCTTACTCTCTGTTGATTTTGTTACAGCCGAAGGAGAGCTCCTTTGCCTTCCTAAAGAAGAACTGGAATTTCGCTATCGCTTCTCTTCTTTCCAGCGCCGTTTAGGGGCGATCGTTGGGGCAACATTTCGTTTGACTCCTTCTTTGGAAGCGCGGGATAAACAATTACAGATTATTCAATATCGTAAGAAAACGCAGCCCTATAACGCTCAATCAGCCGGCTGTATGTTCCGAAACCCTTCCTGCCATTATGCAGGGGCTTTAATTGAGCAAAGTGGACTGAAAGGGGTCTCCATCGGAGGAGCGCAGGTTTCCCCTTTGCACGCCAACTTTGTTGTCAATACGGGGACCGCTTCTTCAAAAGAGGTGCTTCAGCTCATCCATCACATCCAAGAGATTGTTAAAACAAAAAGTGGGATTGAACTAGAGAGCGAAGTGCGTTTAATCCCGTATGAGATTAGGCAGGATGAAAATCGCAGTGAATGAGTTTCGGGCCGATCTTCACTGCCATACCACTTGTTCAGATGGCACAGCCACTCCGAGGGAGATCGTTGAACTCGCCTGTCTGCTGGGCTTAAGAGGGCTATCCATTACGGACCATGATACTGTTGAGGCTTACCCGGAGGCTCTTCCTATCGCTAAAGAAAAGGGGCTCGCTCTGCTCTCAGGAGTGGAATTTTCCGCCTCTCATGAGCAGCAAAGTGTTCATCTCTTGGCTTATAGTTTTCCGTTAGAGTCCCCTTTTATCCGTTCTCTTTGTGAGCGGCATAAACAACGCCGTCGGAAAAGAAATAGTCTGATCTTGGAGCGACTCGCCTCGCAAGGAATGCCTTTAGCTCCTGAAGATTTCCCCCCTTCTTTCTTCGAAAAACATCCCGATCGCCCCTTTGGCCGTCCCCACATTGCTTTAGCGATGCTGCATAAGGGATATGTTCAATCCATCCAACAAGCGTTTCATGACTATATTGGCGAGGGGAAACCCTGCTATGCGACAGGGGAAACGATCAGCGTGGAGGAGACACTGGAGATCATCCATCAAGCGAGAGGATTAGCGGTCATTGCACATCCCCATCTCATTGAGAATCCCTCTCTTTTAAGAGATTTACTTGAGATGAATTTTGATGGCATTGAGGGCTACTATGGCCGCTTTGCGGCTCCTCAACAAGAACGCTGGGTGAAGATGGGGCTGCATCGCGGGTGGTTAATCACGGGAGGGTCAGATTTCCATGGGGAGATTAAACCCAATATTCCTCTTGGAAGTTCTTGGGTGAATGAAGAGACTTTCCAAGTTCTCTACCAACATTTTCAACGTAATCAAAATATCAGCGATTCCCGCCGGCCATTTTTTCCTAGTTAAACCTTCAGCGGGAATGGCTGCCTTTTTACTTGCACTCGACTTTGTACATTTTAAGGGGTCGATAAATGCAATCTTTTGAGCTATAACGCGTTAAAATTTTTTCGCCAACCCTCATTTGGGTTGGCGAAAAAATTTTAACGCGTTATAGCTCAAAATCTTGCGTTTAGCGACCCCTTAAAATGTACAAAGTCGAGTTGCATGGTCCGCCCCACATTTTTTTGTGCTATTAATATAGACAATGATATAGACTATATGCTAATATCACAGTTTATTAATTTTAATAAATTATTAAGAAAATATAAGGAGTTGCAATGAAAACATATTCAATTGACTTGAATGTTCCTTTTCTAGATATTGTCGACGTTCAGGATCTGACACATCCTAGTTCAGAACTCATATTGGACCCTATTCAACTTGTCCCTTGTGGGCATCGTTATACTCAGACCGAATTAGAGCAGTGGTATTTTAGCAAAGGTGAGAAAATTTGTCCCATTCATACGTGTAAACAACCCTATATCCTTGCCAAAGAAAATAGTTTCATTAAAAAAATGATATGCAAATTTATTGAAATAATAAATAAGACTAATCAAGACTTAATAGCTAAGATTTACACATTATATAATATTCTTCCGGACTCTGAAGATAAGCAGCAAATAAATCAAGGAATAGAGTTATTCATTAAGGGTAAAAAAGAAGGAGTGAAAATGGTTGGCAATGTCATTACGTCATCCATAAATGGAAGTCAATACTCCTCAATTTTTAAATTAATGAAAGCACATAGTGATAATATTTCAAAGGAATTACAGTCTATTCGGCAAAAATATTTTACTACAGCCGGGGAGAATGGTCAAATTGATTCTCCCTTCCAAAATATCCTATTTTTAGATGTTGTCGACATTAACGACTTGATATGTCCTCTCTTAAAGATTTTTATGTTAGATCCTGTTCAACTGATTCATTGTGGGCATCATTTTAGCCAAGCGGCCATTGACAACTGGTATTACGAAAAATATGAGAAAAATTGTCCCATTGCGACCTGTGGGCAGCCTTATGTTGTTACCTTGAAAGATGATTTTCTTGAAAGAATTACCAATAAATTTATTGAAAAAATCAGTCAGCCTAATTCAGAATTAACAAATGAAATTCATACATTATATCAAGCTCTTCCAGATTCTGAAGATAAAGAGAAAATCAAGCAAGGGATAAAGTTATTCATTAAGGGAAAAAGGGAGGGAATAAAAATAGTTGGCGATGTCATTATGTCATCTGTAAAAGGAAAAGACTATTCATCTATTTTCAAACTAATGAAAATATATAATGATAATATTCCAAATCAGATAAGTACTTTGATTCAGCAAAAAAATGATGCCAAAACTACGGAGAATAGCCAAATTGAGTCTGTTTTTACTGCGATTATAGTAGACGACGATACTGAAGCGGCGGAAGTGGCTGATGATTTTATTTTTGTCTTAGACAAAAACAGTCATGCAGAACGATATCTAAAGAGAAAACGTGGTGGGCAGAATTTTAACGATCAGGATAGAACAACGACTAAATATGCGCGCCTTGAAAATGATGAAGAAGTAGCAAAGGATCATTCCTCACAAGTGTTTCAAGCAAACAATGAAAACGAACATGTAATGGCAATCCTTCAAGAAGCGACTAATGAAAACAGTGAGGCTAATGCCATTTCTCAGGAGAACATCCTATTCGAGGCAATTAAAAGAAACGCTACACGTGTTATTACTTCTTATATTCAACGCGTTAATGTGAATGATCAAGATGACCAAAAGCGAACTGCTTTGCATCTGGTTGTTGAGAAGTTCTTCAACCCAACAACTATAATAAGAGGATTTTATGAGGCCGGAGGTCAATTAGATATCCGGGATTCCAACGGTGAAACGGCTCTTCACATAGCTGCGAAGATGAATAAAATCCAAATAATACAACAGCTTAGAAATCTAGGTGCATCAACTTCTATCAAAAATAACCAAGGCAAAATTCCGGTAGATGTTGCTGTAAGCAATGCGACCAAAAATGCTTTCCAGAAAGAACTAAAAAAACCTAGCTAAGACTCAATAAACAAAGGAGTTGTAATGAATACATATTCAATTAACGTGAATGTTCCTTTTCTAGATATTGTCGACATTGAGGACTTGAGATGTCCCGGTTCAGAACTCATGTTGGACCCTATTCAATTTGTCCCTTGTGGGCATCATTATAATCGAGCTCAATCAGAGCAATGGTATTTCCTCAATAGCGAGAAAATTTGTCCCATTTCCGGTTGTGAAAAGCCCTATATTCTTGCCAAAGAAAATAATCTCACTAAAAAAATAATTAACAATTTTATTGAAAGAATAAATCAACCTAAAAAGGAATTAATAGATGAGATTTACAAGTTATATGAAGCTCTTCCGGACTCTGAAGATAAAAAGCAAATCAGTCAAGGAATAGAGTTATTCATTAAGGGCAAAAAGGAAGGAATGAAAATAGTTAGTAATGTTAGTATGTTATCCATAGATGGAAGTCAATATTCCCCTATTTTTAAATTAATGAAACAACATAATGCTAATATTTCGAAACAAATAAATGGCTTGATTCAGCAAAAACATGCGACTACACACACGGAGAACGGTCAAATTCAGTCTCTTTTCGGAGATATTTTATTTTTGGATGTTGTTGACATTAGCGACCTGGCCTGTCCCCTCTTAAAAATTTTATGTTAGATCCTGTTCAACTGATTCATTGTGGGCATCATTTTAGCCAAGCAGCCATTGCCAACTCGTATTACGAAAAACTTGAGAAAGTTTGTCCCATTGGGACCTGTGGACAGACCTATCTTGTTACCTTGAAAAATGATTTTCTAAAAAAAATCACCGGCAAATTTATTGAAACAATCAGTCAGCCTAATTCAGAATTAACAAATGAAATTCATGCATTATATCAAGCTCTTCCGGACTCTGAAGATAAAAAGAAAATCCATCAAGGAATAGAGTTGTTCATTAAGGGAAAAAGGAATGGAATAAAAATAGTTAGTGATGTTAGTATATCATCTGTAAAAGGAAAAGAATACACATCTATTTTTAAATTAATGAAAACATATAATGATAATATTTCAAATCAGATTAATAATTTGATTCAGAAAAAAAATGATGCCAAGACGATAGAGAGCAGCCAAGTTCAGCCTGTTTCTACGGATATAACAGGGAATGGAGCCATTCAACCTCCTAGTTCTGAAATAAATGACACTAATATAACTAAAGAAATAATTTCTAATGATCATCAGCTAGAACGACGTTCGAAAAAACGGGATAAGGAGAATGATATCGATCAGGATAGAACAATTAAATATCCTCGTCTTGACAATGACAATCGAATAGATGAAGAGAAAAGTATAAATAATGAAACAATAGTAGAGCCAGAGGCTATAGAACAAGAAAAGGGCCATTCCTTACAAATGCCCCAAGCAAACAATGAAGATAGAATGAGAATGTCTCCGGGAGCAACTAATGAAAACATGAAGGCTAATGCCGTTTCTTGGAAGAATGTTCTATTTGAGGCCATTCACAAAAACGTCAAAGATATGAAAACGCTTAACCATCATATTCAATGCGTTGATCCGAATGATCAAGATGAGCAAAGACAGACTGCTTTGCATCTGATTGTTGAGAAGTATGCAGAAACAGAGATAGAAAATATGCTGGAAAAACTTTATGAAAATGGAGCTAATTTAGATGCAAAAAATTCCGGTGGTGAAACGGCTCTTCACATAGCTGTGAAGATGGATAAAATCAAAACAATACAAAAGCTTAGACAGCTAGGTGCATCGATTGAAATCGTTAATAGGGAAAAGAACACTCCATTGGATATTGCTAAAAGCGATGAGGCCAAACAGGCTTTGATGAGCGCACTAAACAAGGGCCGTCGTTCTTAGATTAAACAGAGGACATAGGGGACATAGAGGACAGAAAAATTCTCTTTTGTCCTTAGAGGGCGTTTACAAATTGCTAATGGCCTAAATTCGAGTTCTTTTCCTCACTAAAAGGACGATCTAGCAAACAAGTATTTATTTGCAAATAACTATATTGACGCCATGTGCGACTTTTTTCCGTTCGAGTCCGGGCCCGAGACCGGGCCCGTGCCCGAACCGAGATTCCGAGCTTCGTTAAATAGTTTAGCAAAGCTCGGAATCTCGATTCGGGCACGGGCCCGGTCTCGGGCCCGGACTCGAACGGAAAAAAGTCGCACATGGCGTAAAATTCCTCAAGTACTACTTTCATTAAAAACTCTTCGTAGGGCAAAATTAATCCCAAATGAAGACACACTCTTACTCTTTTCTTCTCTATCGCTTATTTCATGCCAACCGCTGGGGAAGCCAAAAGCTTGGTCTGCAAAACATGGAGGAGCTGCAGAAGCACTTTGATTATCCAGATCGACAATTTAAATCCATTCATGTCGCAGGAACCAACGGAAAAGGCTCCGTGACAACAAAAATCGCTTACGCTCTCCAACATGCAGGCTATCGAGTGGGACTTTACACCTCGCCTCATCTTAGTTGCTTTCGAGAGCGCATCCGGATTAATGGTGAAATGATTCCTGAAAAAGCGGTCGAGCCCTTACTTTCCTCTCTCGTTCAGGTTGTCGATCACAAGTCTATTCCTACCACTTTCTTTGAGCTGACCACCTTTTTAGCTTTTTTATACTTTGCTCAGGAAAAGGTTGATGTCGCTGTTTTAGAAGTAGGATTAGGGGGACGCCTCGACGCGACAAATGTCATTCATCCTTGTTTATCGGTGATCACATCGATTAGCCTCGATCATACGGAAATCTTGGGCAAAACGCGAGAGAAAATCGCCTGGGAGAAAGGGGGCATTATTAAAGAGCATGTTCCTGTCGTGATTGGTCCTCACGTGCCTTGGGAGACGATTCAGCAAATTGCCGATCAAAAACACAGTCGTTGCATTCGCGTAAGAGAGAGCTCTTTTCTTTTTGAGCAAGAGAATCGCTTCATTGCCCGCGAGGCATTGAAAGAGCTGGAAACTCACTTTAGACTTTCTTCTGAGGCCATTGAAAAAGGGTTAGAGGGAGGGCAACCCTGTCGATTTCAGGTCATCAAAGGAAATCCTGAGATCATTCTCGATGTCGGGCATAATCCCGATGGCCTCCAACATCTTTTTCAAGCGATTCGGACGGACTACCCGGGAAGATTGCTCCGTCTGCTGTTTGGATTATCGAAGAATAAGGATGTGGAGGGCTGCTTAAAAGAGATGGCTGCCCATGGGGAGTCTTTCCACCTGGTAGAAGCATCGAATGGGCGAGGCGCTTCAGTGGAGACATTATCTTCCTCTTTAATCACTCTAGGAATTGACTCTTCTCGTGTATTTAGTCACAAGTGTGTGGAAACTGCCACACTTCTTGCAAGGGAAGCGGCAGGTGAGCAAGGGCACATTCTGGTGATTTGCGGCTCTTTTTTTATTATGGGGGAGGCCCGCCGAGCGTTGGGGTTTTCGGAGCCACGTGATCCGGTGGATTTGAATGAAGCAATGGGTCAGTCCTACATAAAAATTGATGATCTCAAATTTATAAAAGAAAAAGATTGTTAGTTAATCATTTCTTTGTTATAATCCATGAGTAACATTATAAATAAATTTAACAGGAGAAAAAAAATGACTAGTCTTGTTCAACAAATTGAGCTTTATGGTGCAAATTCAGAAAAAAGTTTTTATGCCATTCGAGAAGGTACAAACATAGATTTGAAAACAATTCAAACATGTCCGATTAGCAACTATTTATGGGGGTATGGGGTAAAGAAAGGAATTTTCGGTCCACTCGCTAGTTTAGCTTATCGAATCATCGAGCTATGGACTGAAATACGTTATGGGAAGTCTACAAGGCTAGACGCTTTGAAATATCTTAAAACCACTTTCTCATCCTCGAACACTAACATACAAAAACAACCCTCACAGATAGAAATTCTTGCAAAAAATAAACTTCAAAGCATATTGAATACCTATAATAAACCGTTTTATTATTAAGAAGTAAAACATTTCAATTCAGAATAGAGTCGTCTCTAAACAGCTAACGAACTCCGAAGCTATTCTCAACCAAGAACCTGTTTTCATGCTTCAAATGTCGCTCATTTCAAGCATGAAAACAGGTTCTAAGATTTGTATGCACAGTTTTGATATTAATCATCCTAACATTCAAGGGAGAATGATCGCAAAAAATGATCTTGCCTTCTGTTTTCTTACCTCTATGCCGATCGTTCCGGGTCATTCACTCATCTGCCCTATTCGTGTCGTGCAAACATGTGAGGAACTAACCCATGATGAATGGCAGAAAATTTTAGAACTTAAGTCTTGCCTTTGCCAGGCATTAAAAAAAGCGGTCGATGCCGAGGGATTTAACTTCGCTTGGAATCAAGGAGAAAAGGCGGGACAAAGCGTCCCTCATTTCCATTTGCACGTTGTCCCTAGAAAAGCAGGCGACACAGGGATTTTGCAATATGAACCAAGGACTTTCCTTTACAGACCTGGCAGTCGAGCGATTTCCCCGCTAGAAGAGCTCAAACAAACAGCAGAACTTATTAAGAGGCTATTGGAGTCAAACTGATCTCTAATTTCTCCATCCTGCGATGCCGTAGAGAGGGATTTCTTCTAGATTTCCATGTTTAGAATAAAGACCTTCAGAAATTTTAATTCCATAGGTAGACTTAGGATGCGTTTCGAGAAAATACCTTAGACTTTTCATTCCACCTTTGGTCCCTGCTTTGACTTCAATAGGAACAATCGTTTTGTTTTTTGCTGCAATAAAATCAACTTCAGCATTTCCAGATTTTGACTCCGTGTGCCAATAATAAATTTCCGCAGGTTTTGAAGGGTTAGAATAAGCAATAAACTCTTGAGCCACGAGCTGTTCTGCGCTGAAACCTAAATACTCCAGTTCCATCGGAGTGGTGACCCATTCAGTTAAATCGAGACCTAAAAGTCGATGAGCAATGCCGATATCAAAAAGAAAGACCTTAAATTTCTTTTCGTTCATTTCAGCACTTAAAGGATAAACATGGCCAGAAGTGTGATAACAGAAATGGGCAATCCCCGCTTTATTCAGCAAATAAAGGCCTTGTTTGATGGGATAAACTTTCATCTCTTGGTCAACAGCCGTATACTGGAATTTTTCCCCCAGCTGCTTGCCAATCGAGCGGAACACCCTTCCAACGGTTTCAATTTGATGTTTTTTTGCGTATTTTTGAAAATCGTCCTCGTAGTTGCCAATGATACGGTCTTGGACCCGTTGACATAACGCCGCATCTCGGTGCTGCAGCCATGTATCTACAACGGCCGGCATGCCCCCCATCCACATGTAGTTTTTAAGAAGATCTAAAATCCCCTCATGCGTTGCAGGATCAACCTTTTTGCTCATGATCGCTTCGCGTAGGTCTGAGCGGTTATGAGCGTCTAAGAATTCCATGAATGAGAGGGGATATAAAAACAGATAGTCTATCCGTCCTACGGCCACTCCTAGCTTTTCAAGAGTGAATTCTAATAGCGACCCGGCAGCAATGACGTGAAGGTCCTGTCTTTCTTCTTTAAAATAACGAAGATATCGAATCGCATCTGGGCATTCCTGGATCTCATCGAGAAAGAGAAGGGTTTTTCCTGAAATGATGGGGGTTTGCGTATAAATTTGAACCATTTCTATGGTTTTAGGAAGATCGATATGTGCAGGAAATAGGGCGTGGGCTCTTCGGTCCTTTTCGAAGTTTATCGTAATAAAATGATCGAACTCCTTGCCAAAAGTAATGACAAGCCATGATTTTCCCACTTGTCTGGGACCTCGAATCATCAGAGGCACTCGGATAGGATCCTTTCTCCAACACCTTAAAAAGTTTAAATGATCTCTTCTCATCCCTTTATTTTAAAAAAATTCCAGGGATAAATCAAGAGAATTTAAAAAAATCCCGTGGATAAAATGACAATTTTTAGAAAAATCACAGGAATAAAGGAAAGGTTGTGCTAATTATCCCACATTCCAAAACTTTTTTGCTGGTGAGTAGATTTTTTGAACAAACTCACCCATCTCACAAATTATCCTTCCACAGCACTATCTAAATAGCTTTTAACAAAATCGAACCTGAAGAAAAGTGTCCCTTGAATTGTAAACCAATATCATGATAAGATTTGCCCGAGCTTTCCCATTGGGAGCGCCGCCTTTTCTGGCGTGTTCGTCGAACGTTTGGTGATGCTCACAACATGCCAAAAAACTAATTTTTCAAGGCGTGCAATGCCTGAGATTTACCGAATAGGGAAAATAATAATTACAATATACCACAGAGGAGAGCATTGGTACCCTCATTTTCACGCGAAGTATGGTGACCACAAAGCAAGTATTTCAATAGAAACTTTAGAGGTTTTAGAGGGAGAACTACCTCCTCGGCAACTTGCTAAAGTAAAAAAGTGGGCTAAGGCAAACCAAGGAGGTTTATTAGAGCGATGGAAGCTCGCAATGAATAATAAGCCTATACAAAAATTTGAGTAGGGAACTATGCATTCGGTCAAAACAGCAAAATATATTGAAGGATTTAGAATCCTTTTGACATTTGAAGATAAGACAGAGAAACTTGTAGATTTATCTTCACATTTATATGGGGAAATTTTTGAGCCTTTGAAAGATGTGTCCTATTTCAAAAAATTCAAAGTGAATGAAGACACTGATACGATTGAATGGGAAAATGGCGCCGATATGTCACCAGATTTTCTGTATAAAATAGGAAAAGAATTTGTTAAGCCTAGTCAATCTACTTCAGGTAAAAAACTCAAAAAATCTCTCACCAAGAGATGCACCAAATCTTCTGTTTCCTCATCGTCAATGACAAGAGCGTCAATAGCTGCTAAATCCAAACGTTAAGTTTCTATACATTTCAAAACAGAAGAAGTGAACATGGCGAGACGAAGGAAAATTGAGTCTGGTTTTAAATTTAAAAATTTAACATAAAATTATTTGCAAAAAAAACAAAAATTTTGTTAAGATATAAATTTCGATAAAACTATTAACTATAATCTCGACTTTGTACATTTTAAGGGGTCGATAAATGCAAGATTTTGAGCTATAACGCGTTAAAATTTTTTCGCCAACCCAAATGAGGGTTGGCGAAAAAATTTTAACGCGTTATAGCTCAAAATCTTGCGTTTAGCGACCCCTTAAAATGTACAAAGTCGAGATAATGAGAATTAAAATGAATGAAGTAAACTCAAAGCAAGATTACCTATACTTTGCTTACGGATCAAATATGAGTTCCGAGCAAATGGAACAAAGATTTATAGAAGGACCAGCTAAATTAAAAGAATTAAATAGATGGCCTTTAGAAACACTAACTGTAGAAAAAATTTCTTATCTCGGTAAAGGAATCGTAAGAAATTATGAACTCAACTTTCATAAAAAGAGAATGCAATCAACAAATTTCGAAGGATTTGCAAATATTTCTCCAAAAGAAAATTCTCAGGTTGACGGAGTCGTTTATGGATTAAAAGAGACACATTTACATGTATTAGACTACTATGAAGGAGTAAAAATTGAACATTATACACGAGAAACAGCAACTGTAGAAATTAATTCAACAAAAGAATCCCGCCAGGCTGTCGTTTATATCGCTCATCCAACTAAAATAGATGAACGATGCAAACCATCTAAAGTATACATGGAAAAATTAATCAAGGGAGCTCGAGAATTTCAATTGAATGCTGAATTTATCCAAAGATTAGAACAGTGGCCAACTACTGATTAAAAATTACCTGAGTGCGGCTCTTTAAAACATGGGGCACTAAGTTTAAAGAGCCACACTCAAAATAAGGAACTTGCAGTCGTTGACAAAAACGTTTTTAATGGAATTCCTTGGTCCCCAACCAACAAAATCCTATCTGGCTTAAACTGTTTTACGAACTCATCTATCGCTGAATGATGGATCGCCTCTTGGCCGCTTTTAACTTCTATTGCGATTAGCTTATCCCCTAACTGGAGGACAAAATCGACTTCTCGATCCCCTTCTCTCCAATAAAAAAGTTCAATTTGCGTCCCTCGAATACTATTAAGTAAATGAGCTCCTACAGCAGATTCGATTAATCTCCCTAAAAAAACCGGATCAGCCATTGCTTCAAAAAAGCTTTTTCCGGATTGTGCACTCATAAGAGCCGTATTATAGACTGCAAATTTAGGACTTGATCCCTTTCGTCTCACCCTTTGATTTGCAAATTTTTGTAATCCTGTAAGCAAACCAGCCCCGTCAAGTAAATCGACATAGTGTGCCAAAGTTGTTGAATTGCCTGCATCTTGTAGCTCACCAAGCATTTTATTATAGGAAAGAATTTGACCGGAATAATTACAACCTAATTGGAAAAGTCTCCTTAATAAGGCTGGCTTATTTACTTGACTCATCAATAAAATATCACGAGAAATCGTTGTTTCAATAATAGAATCGTTAATATAGTTAATCCAACGTGATTGGATTTTCTTCATCAACAAGAGGGGCAGCTCCAGGATATCCGCCAAAATAAAGATAACGTTCTAAGGACCATCCAAAGATCTCATGCATTTCCTTAAACGACCAATGAGTAATAGGAATGATTTCAAATCTTCCGGCAAGACTTTCTGATAAACCCTTTTGCATTAACCAAGGAGACGATCCGAGAATCAATACAGAAAGATCAATTCCTGAAGCAGTATCTTGATCCCAAAGAAATTTGACCAGATCAGACCAATGAGGAATCTTTTGAATTTCATCCACAATTAAAAGGGCTTTTCCTTCAGATTTTGCTAATTCCCGTGCGATATCCCATTGCTGTTGCAGCCAAGAAATATCCTGAAGAGTGGCAAGATCAGCTGTAACATAGCGACTCGGTCTTTTTAACTCATCCGCAACTTGAAGTGCTAATGTGGTTTTTCCGACCTGACGCGGACCGATAAGAGATTGAATAAAGCGACGCGGCTCTTGAAGTCTTTTTAAGAGGGCTTCAAAAGACTTTCTTTTTTTCATCTTCATTTTACTCAATACATTGAGTATTTTTACTCAGTGTTTTGAGTAATTTTACTCAATGCATTGAGTAAAGTCAATAACCTCTTTTTAATTTTTCGTTCATCTGATATTATTTGAGATTTTGGTTGCAAATTGTCAGCGAATCCGACAAATTGAGTGTAAAATTGCAAGTAGAGGTTGCAAAAATGCATGCTATTCCAAAAATAAAGCGATTTTTAACTCCCCCAAACGCTCACAGCTTCTTTCTTCTCGGGCCACGTGGAACAGGAAAAACAACCTGGCTAAAACAGCAATATCCCAATGCCTTATGGATTGACCTATTAGAACCCGATAATTTGCGTTTTTATGGGGCAAAGCCTGAAAGGCTCAGAGAAACATTGAATGTTTACCCTGAAGCTAAACAAGTCATTATCGACGAAATTCAAAAAATCCCAGAACTTTTGCCATTGATCCACGCGATCATTGAAGAAAAGGGGGATTATCAATTTATTTTAACAGGGTCAAGTGCAAGGAAACTCAAACGTGAAGGGGTAGATCTTCTGGGTGGCAGAGCGTTGATGTGTCATATGAATCCCTTTTTCGCTCTAGAGTTAAATGAACTATTTTCTCTCGAAAAATCTATGACTATAGGACTTTTACCTATTGTCTGGGATTCGGCAACTCCCGAATCAATTTTGAAAAACTACTGCGGCCTATATTTGAAAGAGGAAATTCAAGCAGAAGGTTTGGTTCGCAATATTTACAATTATGCACGTTTTTTAGAAGCGATCAGTTTTTCCCATGGAAGCTTGCTAAACACCTCCAATATTGCGCGAGAATGCGATATCAGCAGAACAACGGTTGATACTTACATAGAAATTTTGATCGATATGTTACTAGCATTTAAGCTTGAAGTGTTTACTAAGCGAGCGAAGAGAGAGGTGACAAAGCAACCCAAATTTTATATCTTCGATGCAGGGGTCTATCACGCCATCAGACCCAAAGGACCTTTAGACAGAGCAGAAGAAATTGGAGGCGCCAGCCTTGAAGGCTTAGTCGCACAACATCTCAGAGCATGGGCAGAGATGCAAACGGAAACTTATCAGCTTTACTTTTGGCGCACCCGAACAAAACTTGAGGTCGATTTTATCCTATACGGCGCCAATCAGTTTTCTGCAATTGAAGTGAAAAATAGCCCATCCATTTCGCCTAAAGATCTCAATAGCCTAATAGCTTTTGCTGAAGAATACCCTGAAGCAAAACCCCTGCTTCTTTATCGAGGAAAAAAAAGGCAACTCATGAGAGGCATCCCAATCATTCCCGTTCACGAGTTCTTGCTATCGATTAATCCAAAAAGAGAAATTCCACTAACTTAAAACCTAATAGCAATACTCGGATATCAAGAAAATAACAAAAAATTCTTGTTCAAATAATCAAATAGAAGTATAACGGCTTCAAGCAAGAACTCTATCTTTTTTCTTTTCCTTTATGCAACTCTTCCTCCTAAATATTCTTCAGTCGCCTCATCTCTTAGCTCTCGCTCTTACTCTTCTCGTCTTCTTAATCACCCTCTTGCTAGCGCTAAGATGGAATATTCGCGTTCTCACAGGGGTCCTGATCCTGATCTGCGGCCTAGCCGTCAGCCTCGTCATTAATTACTACCAAGAGTTCCGCTCCGGCTTTCACAAGGCTCCTCCCCCCTCTGAATCCGCTGAGGAAAACCAAAAAGAATTTAGCCAACAGATGAAACAAGCGATTGAAGATTTGTGGAAAGAAATCCAAACAGAAAAAAAACAATTGAGTGCGGTCATGCTTCAAGTCCAAGAGATCTTAGACTCAATGAATGCTGAAAAAATGAAACTGCAAAATTTTATTGAAGAAACACGAGAGAGATTTCAATCCCAACACACTTCTCCTACTCATCAAACTCATCAACCTGCTCCTACTAACGAAACTAATAACTATGTGGGTCCAACTTGACCTTCCCCCTGAAAATATAATAGACGACGGTCGTATAAGCAATCACAAGAGGAATGCCAATGGCAGCCATCAAAAAAAGCACTTCAAGAGTATAGGACGAAGAAGAAGAATTATAAACAGTTAAACTTAAGCGGTCGACCTCTTGCGTCGACCGAATGACGTGAGGGTAGGTTCCAATCGCATATAACGCCAATAAGCACACAATATTTAAGCAAGAGCTCATAAAGGCTCTCCCATCCCGGCCATAATAAATCTCCCGTGGAATGTTTGCGACGAAAAGAAGGTTGAGCAGCGCAATGACAAAAAAGAACGGACGCTCGCGAAATGTCTCCACCATATGGGGCATGTAAATCAAGGTCGCCATCGTCGTCACCGCATACATAATGATAAAAAAGATCATAAAGGGGGTCGCCCGCTCCCGCATTTTATTGTGAAACTCCCCTTCCGTCTTCACCAAAATATAAATTGACCCATGCATCAAAAAAAGAGCCAGCGTAAATATGCCGACAAGTAAGGCATACGGATTGATAAACTCCCCTGCCGTTCCGATAAATTCTTTATATTCATTTAAAGGAATCCCTCGAATCAAATTGCCAATCGTCAAACCGAGCATCAGAGCCATGAGAAAACTTCCTGCAAAGAAGAAAACGTCCCAGGTCCATCGCCACCACGCCATTTTCTGCTTACTCCGAAATTCGATCGCGACTGCCCGTAAAATAATCCCCGCAAGCAAAATCATCACCGGCGTGTAAAAAGCCGAAAGAAGGGTCGCATAAATATCGGGAAAACCAGCAAACAAGGCCCCTCCGGCTGTGACCAGCCACACTTCATTCCCATCCCAAACAGGTCCAATTGAATTCAGCATCAATCGCCTCTCTTGATCACTCTCAGCAAAGAGATGAAGCATCCCCACCCCCAGATCAAACCCATCCAAAACGGCATATCCAGTTACTAGAAGCACAAAAACGGTAAACCAACCAAACTCTAAATCATAAATCGGTATCATGGGCCCCTCGTTCGATCAGATGATGAAGTCCATGGTAAGGAGTCGAGGCATCCTGTCCCTCTTCTTCCGGACCATGTTGAATCTTCTCATTTAAAAGGTAAGCAAAAAGAATAAACAAGATGAGATAAACAATCGAAAACATTATGATTGACCCTAAAACCTGATTCGCCGTCACAGCTTTCGAAAGTCCATCAGATATGCGAAGAAGGCCATACACAATCCAAGGATACCGCCCCGATTCCGCACAATACCAGCCCGTCTGATTCGCAATTTGCGGAAAAAGGACCGATAAAACCATCAAGCGCAAAAACCAGGGAGTCTGTATGAGCCTCTTTTTATACCATAAATACAGCCCTCCAATAGAAATAAACATCATCAACCCCCACATGACAATCATCACACGATAAACTTGAAAAAGGGCAGACACGGGCGGCCGATCTTCTTTGGGAACCTGATCGAGTCCCTTGATTTCCGCATTAAAATCTCCAAAAGAAAGAAAACTTAGAAGTTTAGGGACTTGAATCGCATAATCAATTTTTTCTTCTTGAGAATTGACCCAGCCAAATAATGTCAAAGGAACTCCGGTTTGCGTTTCATAAAGCGCCTCCAAAGCAGCCAACTTGGACGGCTGATGCTCGGCAACAATTTTTGCACTTTTGTCTCCCATAAAAAGTTGCAAAACCCCGGAAATCAAAGCCACTCCTAGGCCGATTTTCATCGAGCGGCGGGCAAAATCAAAAAATCTTTTCCTTAAAAGATAATAGGCCGAGATGCTAATCACAAGAAAAGCCCCCGCTAACCAACATCCCAAAATCACATGCCCTAAACGGGTCATGGAAGAGGGATTAAAAAACATCGTCCAAAAATCGAGGATTTCTGCACGGGCATTCAATCCAGATCCCACGACATGGAAACCGGCAGGCGTCTGCATCCAGGAATTAGCGACCACAATCCAAATGGCACTAAAATGGGCTCCTAAGCACACCATCAGCGTCGCAAAAAAATGCATGGCGGGGCCAACACGGTTCCAACCAAAAAGTAAAATGGCCAAAAAACCTGATTCTAGAAAAAAAGCAAAGACACCCTCTGCCGCCAGAGCACTTCCAAAAACATCCCCGACATAACGAGAATAGGTGGCCCAGTTGGTTCCAAACTCAAACTGCATGACAATGCCCGTTGCCACTCCAATAGCAAAAGTCAGGGCAAAGATTTTCGTCCAAAACTGCGCCATTCGCAAATAAGCACGGTTTTTTGTTTTTAAGTAAAGGGCCTCGATGATGACCATGATCAATCCAAGCCCAATGCTCAAAACGGGATAGATGTAATGAAACATGATCGTTAAAGCAAATTGGAAACGGGCAAGCGTTAAAACATCCACAGGTGGCCTTTGAATTTTATAACTCCTATATGCTATAATGATTCTAGAATAAATTTTACAAGGGGAAAGATGTTTAAAACAAAAATCATGGGGATCTTAAACGTCACCCCTGACTCTTGCTTTGATCAGGGACGTTGGTTTGATCCTGCCCTCGCCCTTCAGCGAGGCATCCAACTCTTTGAAGAGGGAGCCGATTGGATCGATATTGGAGGGGAGTCAACCCGCCCGGGAGCCACTCCTGTGCCGGAAGAAGAGGAACTCCGACGTGTCCTTCCGATCATCAAAGCCTTAAAGCAAGCGACCCCCCTTCCCCTTTCGATTGATACAATGAAAGCCAAGGTCGCTGAAGCAGCCCTTGCTGCCGGAGCCTCCTTAATCAATGATGTCTCCGGCTTTGGTGACCCTGCCATGCGCGCTGTGGCAGCCTCTTCCCGGCAACTCCTTTGTCTCATGCATATGCAAGGAACCCCCGAAACAATGCAATTAAACCCTTCTTATCCACAAGGAATCCTCCCTTTTCTTCTTGATTGGTTCAAAGAACACATTGATCTTCTCCTCCAAGCGGGAGTGAAAGAGGATAAAATTATTTTAGATCCAGGAATTGGATTTGGAAAAACGGTTGAGGATAATGTGAAAATCCTACAAAATTTGCATCAAATTAAGGCCCTTGGATTTCCCCTCTTGGTCGGATTATCTCGTAAATCTTTTTTAGGAAAAATCTTGCAAAAAAAAGGCTATCAAGATTTACTACCCGCGTCTTTAGCTGCGAATACCTTGGCCCTTCTTGCTCGTGTCGACATTCTCAGGGTGCATGACGTTGCTGAGCATCATGATGTGAGAAATTTAATCGCTTATTTAAAAAAGGCTTAAGAGGGTGTTTACAAATTGCTAATGGCCTCGATTCGAGTTCTTTTCCTCATCAGCAGGCGATCGATTTGACCCCAATATTTCATTCAATATTGGGGTCAAATCGATCGCCTCCTGGTGAGGAAAATAATCTCGAATCCAGGCCATTATGAATTTGTAAACACCCTCTGAGCACAACATGTGGCTGCTTCAGCTCCTTATTCCTGCCATTGAGATTTTAGCCATTGCGATCGTCCTTTATTACCTATTGTCCTTTTTCTGGAATACGCGCGCCATGGATTTGCTCTATGGGAGCTTGGCCTTTCTGACTTTCTTCGGTTTATCAAAATGGTTCAATCTACCGGTGTTAGAAAAACTCATGCTCTATGTCGTCAATGTGGCTGTCTTAGCCCTCTTGATTATCTTCCAGCCGGAACTGCGCCTGGCCCTCTCCCGCTTAAGCTTGAAAAACAGAAAATATCGAGAAGTGACAGAATTCGATAAATTCTTAGACAGCATCGCCCAATCGATTTA
Source organism: Parachlamydiales bacterium (assembly GCA_963801825.1). GTDB lineage: Bacteria > Chlamydiota > Chlamydiia > Chlamydiales > Parachlamydiaceae > CAWDGI01. Next base: position 195,058 of record CAWDGI010000006.1, on the reverse strand, counting down.
TCGTCTCTCAGACAGGCGGATTGGCGCCCTTGTCGTCTTGGAAAATCAAGATTCTTTAGAAGATCTTGCGAACAAAGCCGTGCGGATTAATGCCCAATTCTCTCCCGAACTTCTGGAATCAATTTTTATTACGACCACTCCTCTTCATGATGGAGCTGTCCTCATTCGAGGCACCCTGATCCTCTCGGCTGCCACCATTTTGCCTTTGGCAGACGACAGCACCCATGTCGCCAAATCGATGGGGACCAGGCATCGAGCAGGTCTTGGGATCAGCCAACTGACTGATGCGTTGGTCATTGTGGTCTCAGAAGAAACGGGGAAAGTCTCTATTGCTCGAGATGGCATTATGACGCGAGGAGTGAAAGTCGATCGCTTTAAAGGCATCATTCGCAGTATCTTCAGTCCTCCTAAAGCCCCTCTTTCGTCCCCCCTTAACTTTCTTGAGCCATGGAAACAAAGGATATGGAATCGTTGATTTATCCTCTCCTTTTTTATCAGTGGCAGCGAAAATTGGTCGCTTTGTTTACAGCGACTGTCATTTGGTTTTTTGTCAGTCAGTCGATTACAGCGACAAAAACAATGACTTCCGTTCCCATTCGCGTGACCAATCTTCCGACAGATAAAACCATTGAAGGGTTACTCCCTAATGGCTTTCTGACTAAACGGACCTCCTTGACGCTCATGGGAACAAAAAAGATTATTGATCAATTAGAACCGGGCGATGTGGAAATTATTCTCGATGTCTCTCATCTCCCTCCGGAAGGGATCGTTCAAATTACCAAGAAAAACCTGGTCAGTTTAAATCCCAATTTCAATTTACCCAATCACGTCACGACCGTGACCCATCCCGATTTAGTGATTAAAATGAGTCCCATTTTGACCGAAAAAATTCCCATTCGCATTCACTCCCCCTCGGGAGAGCCTCCTAAAGGGTATGAATTTCTGGATATTTGGCCCGTTCTTCTCTACCAAACGGTGAGCGGTCCTCAAGACCAGATTTTAGAATTGAAAAATGAAGGACTGGAATGGAGCTTCAATCTCAATGATATTAGCAAAGAACAATTAGATGGCCTTCAGAGCAAGGGGGTGTACGATGACGAAATTCATTTTTATGTTGCCGATCAATGGAAAAAAGTGATGATTCCTCTCTCGAACCGAGGAATAGAACCGATCAATGATCCTGAAGCAAAGGAGCTCCAACTTAATTTTTTGCGCGAACAAATGATCCCGATGACAGAGGAGCTTCCTCTTTATGTTTTTTATCCTTTAAAGTACCAGGCAACGTTAAACCCTAAAACGTATGCCTTAGCTCTCTCTCCGTTTATTCAGTTCGTTCATGGAATTGCGATCCTCAAACTTCCTTTATTTGCCAGCCATGTGAGCAAGCTATTTTTAGAAGTGGTAAAAGATTATATTCAAATTGATCTTGTGGTCGCTCCCCTCACTGAACGAGAGAGACTGGAATGGGGGGTGAATTTCATTAATGACGCCCATTTAGAAGATACGTATGTGGCATTTCTTCTCAGCAGTCATCATAAGACGGTAGACTCTTCTCAAAGTCATCCGGAGAGAGAAAACCATTTGCGTCAACGCTTTCGCACGTATGCCCGCCGTTTTGGCCTTTATCTTTCTCCCGAACATCCTTTAGATATTCATAGTCGCTTAGAGGAAGGAAAAATCCAAGTGTATATTCCGCTGCTATCGCAAGGCGAAGTGCATGCCCACTGAGCGTTATTTCCTTCCAACTTCCTTTGAGCCCCATCATTCCTACTTATTAGAAGGAGCTGAATTTCACCATCTGGCGCATGTCATGCGTGCACGGCAAGGAGATCAAATTGAATTGGTGAATGGGCTAGGGACCCTAGCACAAGGAGAGATCGTTGAAATCAGAAAAGAGCATGCCCGCATTCGCATTCAACGTCTTGAGAGGGAACTTCCTCTCAAAAAAGGGATCATTCTCGCGCAAGCCATTCCTAAAGCAAATCGCCTGGACTTTATTTTAGAGAAGGGAACAGAACTGGGGGTAGAGGCGTTTTGGCTCTTCCCTGGTTTACTCAGTGTCAAAAAAGAGCTCTTCCCTCAGCAACTCGAACGAGCTCACTCTTTAATGATTGCAGCGATGAAGCAATGCGGACGTCTAACCCTTCCCTCATTAGTGATTCAGCCTTTTCTCAAAGAGTGGCCGATCATGGATGGCTCTCTCTTCTTCGGCGATCTGGATTCAAGCGCTCCTCTTTTTGAGGAGGCGTGGAAGACACACCAGCCGCTGACGTATCCGGTGATCTTTGTGACAGGACCGGAGAGTGGTCTTCATCCCCAGGAAGTGAATCTGTTGAGAGAGCGAGGAGGCATTGGGGTCAAGCTGCATGAGAACATTTTAAGAACAGAGACGGCTTCTTTGGTGGCCCTTAGTTTGATGAGCCATTGGCGGCTTTTAGAAGAACTTTAAATTTGTCATAATCTCTAAGATTTGCTATAGAGCGAGAAAATGTTCAATCATTCTTAAGAGGAGTCATTATGAAAAACCAGCCATCTAAACCTTCCGCTCCAGGTAAACCTGAGCAAAAAGGAGCTCCCCATTCACGTTCTATCCCCGCTTTGCTTGCCACCCCCACCCGTCTTGATCAGGGGGCACGCAATGCGATTGCACAAGCGCTCAACCCTCTTGTTGCCAATGCCTTTGCATTATATGTAAAAACCAAGAATTTTCATTGGCATCTCTCAGGACGCCATTTCCGCGATTATCATCTTCTATTCGATGAGCAAGCAGACCAAATCTTTGCGATGGTTGATATCCTTGCCGAGCGTGTACGCAAACTTGGGGGATTGACGATCCATTCGATTGGAGAGATCGGCCAATTGCAGACGATTAAAGATGATAATGACCCCTTTGTTGAGGCGAAAGAAATGGTTCGTCGTTTAATGGAAGATAACAAAAATTATGCCTCTTGGATCATGAGTGCTCATGAAATTTGCGACGAGCATGAAGATGTCGCCACCGCAAGCCTTCTGGAGGTCTTCCTAGATGAAACAGAGAGGCGCATCTGGTTCCTTTTTGAGACGCAATTAGAGGAAGGGGAAAAGGGCTCATAACGACTAAAAATTTGGAGTGCGGTGACTTGGCATCGCGCTCCAAAAGAGGCACAATGTAAAATGTCACTTTGTGATAGATTACATATTGAGGCATTAGGAAGGAAAGGACAGTAAGTAAGGAATAATGGAAGATGAAAAAAGTAATAAAATCGAGACCAAAACCATTTCCAGTTTCTGCTACTGAAAAAAAAGAATTAGAGTATGAAAAAGATTTTTTCAAATGGACGCGGGTTCAATCCTCTCTATTGAAGAAAAAGCAATTCGACAAAATAGATTTAGAGAATATCATTGAGGAGATCGAAACATTGGGAAGATCGGATAAACATAAACTTCGCAATCTTTTTGTTGTTCTATTACAACATCTTTTAAAAAACACTTATACTCCAGAAAATAAAGGTAACTCTAAATCTTGCGATTCTACAATATTTAATTCAAGAAGAGGTCTTGAAGATCTTTTAGATGACAGTCCAAGCTTAAAACCATTGATTAATAAAATTTTCGACCATGCTTATGATGATGCTAGACAACTAGCTCTCATTGAAACGGATAACATTTATAAAGACGAGATTTTTCCCAAAAAATGCCCTTGGAAAATAGAAGAAATATTACCATTCTTAAATAAAAGAGTCGACAAGAGCAATAGATCTTCACGATCAATTCCCTGAGTTTGTGTTTGAACATTCAGCAAAAGGAGGATTGTTTAAAATCCGGAAAAACTCTATAATCCCCTGTTCGACTCCTCCCAAGGTCTATCTGTGTCAATCCTACAGTTGGCCCTCATTTTCTTTATTGTGACAAACCCGATTGGCAGCAGCCCAACGATCATCGCATTAATCAAAAATCACTCTCTTAAAGAGCAACAGAAAATTTTATTTCGAGAATCGATGTTTTCTATGCTGCTAGCTCTTTTCTTTCTTTTTTTGGGAGAGACATTTCTAAATTGTTTACATATTGAAAACTATGCTCTTCGGATCAGCGGAGGCATTCTTCTTTTCATTGTTGCCTTGCGAATGATCTTTACGAATCATCCCCACTCCTCGACAGAAGAGACCTCCTCACCTCCTTTTATTGTCCCGATTGCCACCCCTCTTTTATCGGGAGCAGGCTTATTGACGATGATCATGCTTTATTCCAAGCAAGAGGCAAACAACTTAAAAGTTTTTCTTGCTATCTTGGTTGCCTGGGTCGGTGTGACGGCTGTTTTAGTCACGGCTCCTTATCTCCAACTTTTTTTAGGCAAGCGAGGGTTAGCCGGACTTGAGCAGCTGATGGGAATGCTCCTCGCGATGATGTCGATGGAAATGATTGTCCAGGGAGCTTCTCTTTTCATGACTCTTTTAAAGGTTTAAGTCTTATGTCTTTATTTACAATGACTCTCCTCTTATTTTTGATTATGGACCCTGTGGGAAACATCTGCTCTTACCTCTCCTTGGTGAAAGAGCTCAACCCCAAGCGGCAGCACTGGGTCATTTTCCGAGAGATGGGGATTGCTCTCTTAGCGATGGTTGGATTTTATTATTTAGGAGAGTTTTTGTTTAACTTCCTCGATTTATCGGAAGCGACCTTACGCATTTCTTCCGCCGTGATCTTATTTCTCATTGCCATTAAAATTTTATTCTCTTCTCCTGGGAATCCTCGCGCCCATTTGATAGAAGGGGAGCCCTTTATCTTCCCCTTTGCCATTCCTCTGATTGCCGGCCCGGCGCTTCTGGCGACAATCATGTTATATTCTCATCTAGAAGGGGCTGGGGCGGTGATGCTGCTCGCCATTTTGATCGCCTGGTTTTTATCGGTCTTGATTCTTTTTTTCTCCCACCCCATCTACTCGGTTTTAGGGAGAAACGGGCTCATGGCATGCGAGCGTTTGATTGGAATGGTGCTTGTATTAATTGCCGTGCAAGGCTTTCTCGCAGGCGTTTTAGACTTTTGGAAAATGCGCCCCCATGCGTAACATCAAGCTTATCCTCGCTTATGATGGGAGAGAGTTTTTAGGTTGGCAGAAAACCCCCATGGGACCGAGCATTGAAGACGCCCTACAATGCGTCTTAGAGCAAATTCTCCAACACCCGACCCCCTTGCAAGCTGCAAGTCGCACGGATGCCGGGGTCCATGCGACGGGACAAGTGATTAATTTTTTTACGTCTAAGTTAAGAGTGGACCTTCAACGATTAAAAAAGAGTTTGAATGCTCTTCTGCCAAAAAGTCTTGTTGTCCGTGCGATCGAGGAGAGCCCTTTTTCCTTTCATCCCACGTTAGATTGTGTAAAAAAAGAGTATCGCTATTTCATCTGCCGGGGAGAGACGCAAGCGCCCCCTCATCGCTTTTATTCTTGGCATGTCCCCCATCCCCTCGATTTTTCTCTCGTGGAGCAGGGGGCCTCCTTTTTAAGAGGACGGCATGATTTCTCTGCCTTTTGCAATACCCAAAAAAATGCCCATTATACGAATTTTGTACGGGAGATAAGCAAATTAGAGAGAGTAGACGTGGACATCGAAGCCAACCGGTTTTATTTTTGCATTCAAGGAAACCATTTTCTCTATAAAATGGTGCGCAATTTGGTGGGCACTTTGATCGATGTGGGGAGAGGGAAATTTCCGGTCGATTGCTTGCCCACACTCTTGGAATCGGGCGAGCGCTCTCAAGGAGGAGTCACGGCTCCGGCACATGGGCTCTTTTTGCATGAAATCTTTTATTAATCTTTATAATTTTTATATAGAAAAATAATCTTAGATATGATAATGTTTTGAAAATATAATGTTAATAACACATGAGATTTTATTATGTCTGTTCCCACGGTAAGTACAGATTTTAGCTCTCTTCCAATCATTCAATCGCCCCATTTGGGAAATTTGGGAAATTTTAAATATATTCCTCAGGATATCTTCCCTATTATTTTTTCTCAAGTTTTTAGTGGAGAAGATACTCCCGTTTGGTTCGGTCGGCTCATACAGGTATCTAAAACTTTCTTTAAGCTTTTGCACTGGACAGTCAATCCTTCTCCTTCTTGGGCATGGAGCATTCCATTTAATCTGCATCATCTAAATCGAGCAATTACAAAGGGGTGCGCACAATCGGTGCAATTTTTGCTCCAGCATGAAGAGATCAAGAGTGAAAAATTCGATCCAATTAATTCATCGAGAAATCCATTACGAGTGGCACTGACAACTCCTCATTCAAAAATTTCCTATCAATTATGGAAAACAGGGCGCTTTAATCCAGATAGCGACCTGCTAAGACAAGCTCTTGAAGCTGAACATCCCGAATTGATAACGGAATTCTTAAAAGATCGTGGTTGCCATGATGCACGTGCTGATTTCCCAAGTTTTCTTGATCAGGCAATTCTAAATAGAAAACCTAAAGCAGCCGGCGCCCTTTTAAAGAGTCGTCAGATTTTAATTGATCCTCTAGTTTCAGACTTCAGACCACTAGGAGACGCACTATCAAGTAAACTGGTTATAGTAATTGCTATAATAGCAGTTGCAGCATTAGCATTTGTCGGAATTACTTTAGCACTAGGAGCTCCCTTCCCACTAGTCCTTATTGGAGCAGTGGTACTCACCTGGTCTGGTTCATACCTAGCTGGTGTACTAATTGCTACCCTATTTTTCAGTATCCGCTTTACTGGTGCCCATCTGTTTAATCTCGCCCGCTCCGCTGCACTGATTGCCTATCATCACTTTAGCCAAAAAGCGGCGGCGGCTGCTCAATCCTAAGAGCAGCTTTCCCTATCCTCTCTTCTCCCTCTATTGACTTTAAACTTCTCTCTCCATTATGGAACACTCATGCTCCAAGATCCCTCACACCTCTCCCATTGCCCTGCCGCTGCCCATTGGCAGCGCATTGGGGTCCGCCCCCATCACGGAATCGCCATCCCTCTTTTCAGCCTCCATTCTGCCTCCTCCCATGGAATTGGAGAATGGTTCGACTTAAAAAGCCTCGTCGACTGGTGTGCCTCCATCGGCTTCGACATCATCCAACTCCTCCCCGTCAATGATACCGGACTCCTGACCAGTCCCTATAGCGCCCTCTCTGCTTTTGCCCTAAACCCCCTATTCTTAACACTCTCCCACCTTCCTCTCCTCGATGATTACCCCGCTTTACAAGAAAAATTGAAAGCATTACCCAAATTTTCAAACGCCCAGCGTCTCGATTACCAAAAAATTAGAGAAAGTAAAGAGATGTTCTTCCGTGATTATTACCAAACAGTGGGACAGGAGCTCCTCGCCCACCCCTCTTATCAGTATTTCGTCCAAAAGACTTCTTGGTTGAAGGGCTATGCAGTCTTTAAAATTCTCTGGAATAGAAACAATCAACAGGAATGGGAAAGCTGGCCGACCGGAGAAAAAATCGCCCTTCCTGCCCTTTTGAAAGAAATCGAAGAAAAAGAACAAGAAGAATTTCACTGGCATTGCCTCTTGCAATTCCTGTGCGATCAGCAGCTCCGTGAAGTCAAGTCTTATGCCGCTCAAAAAAACGTCTTTTTAATGGGAGATATTCCCATCCTGGTCGATCGAAATAGCGCTGATGTCTGGCAATATCCCGATTTATTCCATCTTTCCTATTCAGTGGGAGCTCCTCCTGATTACTTTAATGAAGAGGGACAAAACTGGGGAGCCCCCATTTACAACTGGTCTGCTCTGACAGAACAAAATTACCAGTGGTGGCAAGATCGCTTGCAATGGGCTCAACATTACTATCACCTTTATCGCATCGATCATATCATCGGCTTGTTTCGCATGTGGGCCATTCCCGCTCACCAATCCTCAAAAGAAGGATTTTTCCTCCCTTCCGATGAAACGGAATGGATCGATAAAGGACAGCGTCTTCTAATGATGATGCTCAATGCTTCAGACATGTTGCCCATCGGAGAAGATCTGGGAGTGGCACCAGATGGAATGCGAGAATGCCTCAGCGCTCTTGGAATCTGTGGGACCCGTGTCATGCGCTGGGAGCGTAAATGGAAAAAGAAAGAGCAGCCTTTTATCCTTCCTCAAGATTACCCACTCGAAAGCATGACCACTGTCTCGACTCATGATACGGAAACGTTGCAAGAATGGTGGACAAAAAACCCTTCAGAAACAAAAAGCTTTGCAGATCTTAAAGGCTGGTCTTACCATCCCATTTTAAGCCGAGATTATCGTAAAGAGATCTTATGGGATAGCCACCACACGGCCAGCTTATTTCATATCAACCCCCTTCAAGAGTATCTTCCTTTGATCCCTGAATTAAGCGGGCATGACCCGGCTGAAGGACGGATCAATATCCCCGGTCTCGTGTCTGATCAAAACTGGACTTATCGGTTGCGCTTGTCTCTTGAAGATCTTTTTGCCCAAAATCACTTGCAAGATTTGATGCGTGATCTGATAAAATAGAATCTCTCAATTGCATTCCTTACCAATTCTTTATTTTAATTGCGCATAATTAATTAAGATGTTACGATCTGAAAACACATTATCACAATGTTATTTTTGGAAGGAAATCAGAAAGCAGAAATCAGATGAAGAAAATTATACTCTTACTGTTAACAATTTTCACTGTAATTAATTGCAAATTGTCTTTTGCAAAAATTGTCTCTACCCCTCTTCAAGAGCACGTTCATGAAAAAATAGACTCTTGCTCTTTTGTTCTGTTTGGAGCGACAGGAGACCTCGCTGTTCGAAAGCTTTATCCTGCTCTCTATTACTTAGCGCTCGAAGGACGTCTTTCAGATCATATCGCCGTTGTTGGGACAAGTCGAACAGCTCATGATGATCAATCTTTTCGTGATTTGGTCAAAAATTCCATTCAAACATATGTAAGCGAGCTAGACCCTATTGTTTGGAAATTTTTAGAAGATCGCTTGTTTTATCATTGCTTGAGTGCCGATGAGACGAAAGGATATGACACCCTTCACACATTTTTATTATCGCTCGATCAAAGGTTAAATCTTAGGGCTAACCGCCTCTACTATTTAGCGACACAACCCAGCCTATTTGAAATCATTATTGCCAATTTGCATGCCCATCATCTGATTTCAAGTCCAAAGGACTCCTCCTGCTGGACTAGAGTGTTGATTGAAAAACCATTCGGATTTAGCCTCTCTTCTGCCCTAGATTTACAAAAATCAATTTCCAGGTATCTGGATGAAAATCAAATTTATCGAATTGATCACTATTTAGGAAAAGAAGGGGTGAGCCATTTACTCTCCCTTCGATTCGATCAAAAGTTGTTTGAACCGATATGGAATCGACATTATATCGATCAAGTACAGATCTCCTTTAGTGAAGATTTGGGTGTAGGTGCACGTGCTAATTTTTGGGAAGAAACGGGAGCCCTTCGCGATTTTTTTCAAAACCACTTAATGCAATTGCTAGCGATCCTTGCAATGGAAGTTCCTGATTCAACGACAAAAGAAAATAGGATCGAAGAGAAAGTGAAAGTGTTGCAAGCGATTCGCCCTTTTCCTTTAAACGACTTAAACGATTACATCATACGTGGACAATATGGTCCGGGCGAAATAAATGGCAAAGCAGTTTCTGGATACCGACAAGAAGCGGGTGTCTCTTCTTCGTCCTTTGTTGAGACCTTTGTCGCCGCAAAATTATGGATCGATAATGAGAGATGGAAGGGCGTTCCTTTTTACATCCGGGGAGGGAAAAGAATGCCAAAACAATCTGTAGATATTGCGATCGCTTTTAAGAACACCGATGTCACCCTTCCTTCTATTTTGTCCATTCGCATTCAACCTCAAATAAGAATCGAACTGAACTCTCATGAAATCTTATCCATGAAACCGATGAAACCGATCAAAGACGCCTATGAAAACGTGATTTATGAAGGACTCAGAGGAAATCATGCACTTTTTGTCCATATTGATGAAGTGATCGCAGCTTGGCGTTTATTGACACCGATCTTAGAAACTTGGAAAAATAGGATTCCTGAAGACTTTCCTAATTACAAGGCAGGATCTAATGGCCCTATTGAAGCAGATCTTTTGTTAATTCCCCAGAACCATCACTGGCTGAGCTCGACTTTGGAACTTTTAAGGGGTCGCTAAACGCAAGATTTTGAGCCATAACGCGTTAAAATTTTTTCGCCAACCCAAATCAGGGTTGGCGAAAAAATTTTAACGCGTTATGGCTCAAAAGATTGCATTTATCGACCTCTTAAAAGTTCCAAAGTCGAGCTGAGGTAAAATATGTGGAAATTTATCGTCGCTATTTTAATCGCTATATCCATGCATCTCAACGCTGAAATAAAAGTTTTGGCATTTGCGGGTAGTACAGCAACACATTCGATCAACAAAAAACTGATCACCCTTGTCACTAGAATAGCTCAACAAGAAGGGGCGATAGTCACACTTGTAGATCTCACAGATTATCCTATGCCTTTTTATAATGCAGACCTTGAAGCCGCAGAAGGGATGCCGGAAAATGCGCGTAAGTTCAGGCGTCTAATGATAGAAAACGATGTGATCTTGATCGCTTCCCCTGAATATAATCATTCCTTTACAGCTTTGCTAAAAAATACGATTGATTGGGCTTCAAGAAGTGAAACAGCCTCTTCTTCAAGACAGGCCTTTCAGGGAAAGCTCTTCGGATTGATGAGTACCTCTCCCGGTAAAGGCGGAGGCGCCAATGGTTTAATGCATTTGCGAGTCGTCATCAATGACATCAAAGGCATTGTATCTTCCCACCAATACTCTTTGCCCCAAGGTCATATTGCTTTTGATGAAGCGGGGGCTTTAAGAGATCAAAATAAACAGCGTGAACTCGAATCATTTATTCGAACCATTTTATTGGAAAAACTGAAGAATAAAGGTTAAACTCGACTTTGCAACTTTTAAAGGAATGCAAACCTCGCGCCTAACCGCTATCTATCTGCTTTTATATTTTAACGCCCGTTCGCCTTCGCTCACTCAAGGCGCAAAATCGCAAAGGAAACGCAAAGAAAGCTTTGCTTTTCACAGTTTTTTAATTTGTAAAGTGCTGTCGTAGATGCAAAGGAGAATATTTACTACTGCAAGCAATAGGGCTACACGCCGGAAATAATTGTTGGGTTGATGGATGAAGCTTTCTTTGCGTTTCCTTTGCGATTTTGTGCCTTGAGTGAGCGAAGGCGAACGGGCGTTAAAATATAAAAGGAGATAACGCCATGTGCGATTTTTTTTCCGTTCGAGACCGGGCCCGCGCCCGAAGCGAGGCTCCGAGCTTCGCTAAACTACTCAAGATTAATTCGTGAGTTACTTGGATGATCCATCAAATCGTGACATCTTTGTCAGCATAGCCACAATCCGTAATAACAGTCCTCGCCCTGTTGCATATAAATTTTCTGAAATCAATTGCAGCTGCTTGCAGATATCGAGAATGCTCGAACATTCTGTTAGCGAAACTCGGAGCTTCGGTTCGGGCGCGGGCCCGGTCTCGGGCCCGGTCTCGAACGGAAAAAAAGTCGCACATGGCGTGAGATAGATAGCTGTTAGGCAGCGAGGTTCGCATTCCTTGAGAATGATTTAAAGGTTGATATTCATCGTGCCCGGGTCAAAATTTCAATTGTAAAAATATTCCATTTTGACTACAATGACGTAAAGGGAACTATAGTATTTTTAGGAGGTTTATTCTATATGGAGACTCTTTCTTGCAGAGAAATTAAGGACCATATGGCCGAGATTCTTAATCGGGTGGCTTATAATCGTAAGCGATATAAAATTGCCCGTCATAATAAAACAATGGCGATTCTCATCTCTATTGAGGAATGGGAAGAAATTGAAAAAGCGTTGCAAAAAATGGAAGACGAAGAGGATATTCGAGAAGCAGAACTCGCTTTAAAAGAAATTGAAGAAAAGGGAACCATTTCATTTGATGAATTGCAAAGCCAAAAACAAAAGAAAAAGACTGCTTTCGATGTCTTGAAAGAAACGGGATTTGTTGGAGCAATAGAAGGAGGTAAAAACGACTCTGTCAATTATAAAAGATATATCACAAAAAGAATCAGGAAAAAATTATGAAATCTCAGTTTGTGATCATTGATACTGGATTTCTTGTGGCTTTGCATACAAAAACGGACAAATATTACAAAAAAGCTGTGGAGGTGAGTGAACAAATCAAGCATCGGCCATGGATAACCACTTGGCCTGTGATAGTTGAAACTTGTCATTTTTTCGTTCAAAGTAACAACACCCAAACCATTGCACTGCTCATTAATACTTTAGAAAATGGTTTAATAGAGTTATTTCAAATTGAAAAAAAACACTTCTCAGACATCAAGGCATTATTGCTAAAATACAAAGACTTGCCCATGGATCTTGCCGATGCTTCTTTAGTTGTCCTTGCCAATGAGCTGCATTCTGGAGATATCGTTTCAACAGATCAAAGAGATTTTAAAACATATCGTTGGAAAAATCATCATCCCTTCCATAATTTGCTCATATGATTTGCAAACCCTCTCGACCCCTTTTCTTTTTATTCTTTTTTCCCTCCCTTCTCTTTGCCTACCCCTCTGAAAATAAACTCAAAACGCTTTACAACAGCTTAGACCCCACCTCTATTTCTCAGCACCTAGCCTTTTATGAACTCTACTCAGAGACCTCCTGGGGACAAAAAGCCCTAAGAGAAGCGTGGCATCTCTTAGCCGGACGCCCCTTGGCTCTCTCTCCCTCCCCTCTCTCTTCGCCTCTTCCCCTTTCGGAGACGTTGATTCAAACGTTAATTGCAACGGTCAATAAGCCGATCGACTCCCCCTTGCCTGTGCTAGAGGAAGAGACCCTTCGCCTATTGAGAATGCTTTCCTCCCGCCTCCCTCATCATTCCCTAAAAGGACATTCTATCTGGAGTGAGCAAGAATTGATCAAATTAAAGGCAGAGGAGATCGACTTGGCACGAGCGGTCTTTATCACTCAGTTTGGAACAGACAGAAATCAAATTCAATCTTACGAAGCGCTCATTGACCTCATGGCTTTGCAAATCTTGGCACGCCTCCCCTTAAGCGCCCCCCCGGAACAAACGATTGCTGCAATTAATACCTTTATTTTTGAGGAAATGGGATTTCGCTTCCCTCCCCATTCTCTCTATAAAAAAGAGATCGACCAGTATAGCTTTCTCCCTTCCGTCTTGGATTCCCATCGCGGTGTCTGCTTGGGAGTTGCGATCTTATATCTTTGCCTCGCTCAGCGCCTCCACCTTCCTCTCGAGATGATCACTCCTCCGGGTCACATCTATGTCCGCTATCGGTCAGGAGATCGCGTGATCAATATTGAAACAACCGCCCGTGGCATTCATTTAGACTCCGAAGAATACCTGAGCGTCAATACCTGCTCCCTTCAGCAACGGACCATGCGAGAAGTGGTCGGCATGCCTCACTTTAACCAAGCCTCTGGCTACTGGCAAAAGGGAGACTATCAAAAAGTTTTAGAGTCCTATCAGAAAGCGGCCCCTTATATGGGGGAAGATGCTCTTTTCAAAGAGCTGATCGGATATGCCCTCCTCTTGACAAACCATAAAGAAGAGGGAGAGTTGTTATTAAAGGAAGTGAAGGATAAAATCCCCGATTATGCGATCACTAAGAATACAATGTGTGAAGATTATCTCAATGGGGCTGTCGATGCGGAAGGACTCAAAGTCATTTTCATGCATCCGGAGGAGATGAGAAGCTCGCTCTTAGAAAAAAAAGCCATTTTAGAGAAAACGGTCGAGCGTTGCCCTCGTTTCCGTGCCGGATGGCTCAGTTTAGGGACCACTTGGCTGCAACTACATCGCTTAGGAGAGGCCTTAACAATTCTTGAGCATTACCAATCGCTTGACAATAACGATCCGGAAGCCCATTCCTATCTCTCTATGCTCTATGCCCATCGCCATCACTTTACGAAAGCATGGGTGCATCTTAAAGAAGCAGAAGCGATTGTGAAGGCGAAGGGATATACCCCAAAAGATCTTAAAGAATTAAGACGAGAACTTTTAAATCATTCACCGGAGCCTTTGAGATGACAAAGATTTATACCAGAACGGGAGATAAAGGAACGACCTCTCTTTTTGCCAATCAGCGTGTGTCAAAAACCGATCCTTTTATTGAGGCCATCGGAAGCCTTGATGAAGCCAACTCCGCCTTAGGATTTGCTCTTACACTCCTTCCCAATCATCCGAAACTTGCTCTGACCCGTTGTCAGCTGGAAACGATCCAGCATGGATTGTTTGATGTCGGAGCGGCTCTCGCGACCCCTCGCCGATGCCAAGAAGAAAGAAAATTAGAAAGGACCCGGTTTGACCAAGAGGCAGTTGATTGGCTCGAAAAATCGATCGACGCCATGGATAGCGAGCTCCCCCCTCTCCATCATTTTATTATCCCAGGAGGACATCCCGCAGGAGCCGCTCTTCATCTTTCTAGAAGCATCATTCGCCGCGCCGAGCGCTTGACCGTTCCCCTTTATGAGCAAGCAGATGTCACGCAAACGGTGCTAATCTATTTGAATCGCTTATCTGATTATCTCTTTGTCGCTTCGCGCTTTGTTAACTTTATCCTCCAGATTCCGGAAGTCAAATGGGAGGCGCATAAAGTGCTTCCACCCATAAATTAAGATTTTAGATTGTCGTTTTTCGCTATGAGTAATTGAGTTGCCCCCTCTCTTAATTTCATCACTAAATCTTTAAATTGTTCTCTTGCAAAAGAAAACTCGTCAAATTTCTTGGCCATTGGTATATAGTGTGATAATGAAGCCTCCTAACATATCATAGGCCGGCTTCTTTTTATAGCTAAATGGCACCTAATTTATTGGTTTTTAGCCGGTTGCTATCGTTTTAAAAGAGCCGCACCCTTATTATTTTGGAGGATATTGTCTATGATCAATCAATTTTTGTCCCATGCCGGACTTGTTCTACTCATGGCAATGCTTTTAACGACAAACCCTAGTTTTAGTGCAACAAACCATGATTCTAAAGAGGCCAATTTCTCGGCTTTTCTCAACTCAAATGATCATCATCAGTCCCATCGGCACCGGTACAGGCGGCACTGCTGCAAGCGGCACCAGTGCAAGCGACACCGCCCCAAGCCTTGCTGTAAAAAAGGACCAACGGGGCCAACAGGGGCGACTGGCGCAACTGGATCAACTGGAGCAACAGGGGCGATAGAACCGGGTCCTCTACTTGATTACGCAAGTTTTTTTAATATATCACCACAAGGAGTGAATCCAGGCACTCTGATTAGTTTTGACAGCACGTCAGTCAATCAAAGAGCCGGAGTAAACGGCATAACAACGACTCCTGGTGTAACTATTAATTCTCCGTTTAATACCACTTTTACCATTCAAGTCGCTGGCGATTATTTAATCAATTTAGGTATATTTGCTGGAGAAACCTCCCAGAGCACTCCCGTTGTTCAAATTTTTCTTAATAATAATCCTATTAACGGAGGAAGCCAGCTTAGTGGAGAGATCATCGGAACTTCACTTATGCTAGCTGATCTACACGTAGGCGATACAATTAAAATTTTAGCCTTCTCCATATTTGCTCTAATAGATAATGGCTCTCAAAATGCTTACCTCACCTTCCTAAGAGTAGGCCCATAAAAAATTTGAAACTTTTGCAAGGAGCTCGTCTTGAACCGGTTTACAGAAAGCGTGACAATAGCTCTGCAAAACGCTTTTGCAGAAGCACAGAGGAGAAACCAAACAGAAGTCACCGAAAATCATCTGTTAGGGGCATTTCTTCAAGATCCACAAGGCTACTTCCACTCGATTCTCACTCACCTAGGAACCCAGCCCCAAGTTCTCCTGCGAGAGGTCGAGCGCGACTTATCCCATCTCCCAACCTTTTCAGGCCCTACTACGCAGCCTCCAAATCCCTCTCGCTCCCTTCAAAGCCGCATTGCCGATGCCCAAAATATTGCAAAAAGCTGGAATGACTCCTATACCGGCAGTGACCATTTCTTAGTTTCTTATTGGAAAAATGGAGGAGAGCCTTTTGCTGAATGGAAGAAACGCTCTCAGCTTTCCCTCCATCAAGTAGAAGAACAAATCAAAAAAATGCGAGGCGACCGCCATATGGATTCCCCGACAGCAGAATCAAACTTGCAAGCGTTAGAAAAATACTGCAAAAATTTAACAGAACTTGCCCGCCAAGGGAAGCTCGATCCCGTCATTGGACGAGACGAAGAGATCCGGCGGACCATGCAAGTCTTAAGCCGCCGGACAAAAAACAACCCCATGCTCATCGGCGATCCGGGAGTGGGAAAAACAGCCATTGCAGAAGGACTTGCCCAGCGAATCGTCCAGAAAGATGTTCCCGATTCGCTTAAAGACCGCCAACTCCTTGGCTTAGACATGGGAAGTCTAATTGCCGGCACAAAATACCGAGGAGAATTCGAAGAACGTCTCAAAGGCATTTTACAAGAAATCGAAAAAAGCGAGGGAAAAATCCTCCTTTTTATCGACGAGGTTCACACCCTGATTGGGGCAGGAGCGACCGAAGGAGCCATGGATGCAGCCAATTTATTAAAACCGGCTCTTGCCCGAGGCACCTTGCATTGCATCGGAGCGACCACCTTAAGTGAGTATCAAAAGCATATCGAAAAAGATGCTGCCTTAGAACGCCGTTTTCAACCGATCATGGTGAAAGAACCGAGCGTCGAAGATTCCATTGCCATCTTGCGCGGCTTAAGGGAGCGTTATGAGATCTATCATGGGGTGCGCATTACCGAATCCGCCATCCATGCCGCCGTCCTTCTCTCTTATCGTTACATCACCGATCGCCGTTTGCCCGATAAAGCGATCGATTTGATCGATGAAGCGGCAAGCTTGATCCGAATGCAACTGGGGAGCCGTCCCCTGCCCATCGATAACAAGGAACGAGAACTTGCCAGCCTGATTGTGAAGCAGGAGGGATTGCGAAGAGAAGATACTCCCTTAGCAAAAAGTGAAATTGAAAAATTAGAGGGACGTATTGCCCAAATTAAAGAAGAATTAAGCGTCTTGCGCCAGCAATGGGAGCAAGAGAAAAAACTCATTGAATCTCTCAAGGAAAAGAAAAATCGCTTGGAACAGCTCCGCTTTCAAGAGGAAGAGGCAGAGCGCCGAGCCGATTATAATCGAGTGGCAGAACTCCGTTATAATTTGATTCCCACTATGCAGAAAGAGATTGAAGAGGCACAAAAACAATTGAACGAAAAACCCAATCGCCTTTTGCAAGAAGAGGTCGATGAGCATTTAATTGCACAAATCGTCTCAAAATGGACGGGGATTCCTGTGCATAAAATGTTAGAAGGGGAAAGAGAGCGTCTTTTACACTTAGAAAAAGAAATCGAAAAAAGAGTAGTCGGACAAGACTTAGCTGTCAAAGCGGTCTGCGAAGCGATCCGACGCTCTCGCTCCGGTCTCGGCGATCCGAATAGGCCCATGGGCGTCTTTCTCTTTTTAGGACCAACAGGGGTAGGAAAAACAGAATTAGCCAAGGTGCTGGCCTTCCAGCTTTTCAATCAAGAAGAGGCACTCATTCGTCTAGATATGTCGGAATATATGGAAAAGCATACAGTTTCGAAACTCATCGGCTCGCCTCCCGGCTATGTGGGGTATGAGGAAGGAGGGCAGCTCACAGAGGCACTCAGACGCCGCCCCTATGCAGTCGTTCTCTTTGACGAGATTGAGAAAGCCCATCATGATGTCTTGAACATTCTGCTGCAAGTGTTTGATGATGGCCGCCTGACAGATAGCAAGGGAAGGGTGGTCAACTGCAAAAATGCCCTCTTTATTATGACCTCTAACTTAGGGTCAGATCGGCTGCTCGAAACGATGGAGCATCGCCACAAGAATTTAAGCAAAGAGGAGATCTTGCTGATTTTAGATCCCATCATCAAAGGACACTTCCGTCCGGAATTCTTGAATCGCTTGGATGATATTCTCCCCTTCTTACCCCTACAAGAAAAGGATATGGAGAAAATCTCGGCGATTCAATTACATCTTCTTGCTAAACGGCTAGAAGAGCGGGGTGTGCGCTTATCTTGGACTCAAGGGATGCTTGCCCACTTAGCGAAGGAAGGATATGATGCTGTTTTTGGAGCCCGTCCTTTGAAGCGTTATATTCAACAAGAGATTGTCAATCCTTTATCTGTCGCAATCTTGGAGGGAAAAATTCCTCCCCGGGGGGAGATCGAGTTAGAGATGAGTCATGATAAGGTCGTTTTTAATACGCGATAAACCCCATGATTTAAAGACTGCCTGGATACTCTCTTTGTATTTCGTCTTGCACATGCTTATAGAGAAAGGGCAATTCTCGTAAAAAGATGGCATTGAATCTTTCCCATGCAACGCTCCCTGAAGGTCTTTTTTTATAATGGGGATGGAGCATCTCTTGAATAAGCGTTTCTAATTCTTGAGGAATGGGTAATCGCGTGATAGGTTTTAGAGCATCGTTCACTTGAGGACATCCCTCCTGATCCAGAGCATAAGGCGCATGCCGCTGCAATCTTTCATATAAAATCACTCCCATTGCAAAAACATCTCGTTTTTTTTCGATTTCAATTAACTCTTGACGCTTACCTTGTTTGTAAAACTCTCTAGATAAATGCAAATCGCATAAAGGAGAGTACTTTTTACTATGCCCCCGATGTCCTCCATAACTTGCCAATTCATCGATTTTAATTTCAGGGGTGACTCTGACAGCTTCTCCCATATCTGCAAGATGAAGATGATAGTAGATGATGTCTCCTCCATTTTTAAAAAGGATATTTTCCGGTTTGAGATCTCCATGCAAAATATTTTTCTTATCTAAGATCATCAAACCACTTAATAGTTGATGAACTTGCACGAAACTAATGTGATCATTAAATTGCCCATAATGTCCTAAATAATAAGCCCCTAAATAACCATATTGTTCAGGATATCCCTGCTTTGCCAATTGAACCAACTTTCTAGGAGGAGCTTCAACTCCCCAACATCTCCCATTAGAGTGAATAAATGTAAGGATGTCATATTCATTTCTAATCGTTCGATTGGCTTCTTCTCCTTTGTAGGCAATCGCCTGTTTCAAAACTTCCATCGTAGAATCAAAACAATTTATCGCCTTCCTGACTTCTCCTCGTCCTCCATGAGCAAAAACGTCTTCCAGATAAAGGACTTCCCATTTCCTCGTCTTTTCTTCAAATTCGACGAGATAAGTCGTCTCACCAATTTTCCGGAGGCAAGGATGAATGATCGCATTGTTAAATAAAATTTCTAAACTTTCCCTGTTCAATGGAAAGGGTGGACAAATCCCCTCTTTACCTAAATTTCTTTCTATTACTTCCTCCATCCCCCTTCTAGCCTCTATTCTAACTTCTATTTTAGCCTCTAGTTCTTGGATCTTCGGGGGAACATTTTTTCCATAAAAATTAACAACCTGATTAGAAAAATCCTTTGCTTCTTTGAATTTATTTAGCATCATTTTCGTCATGACGATGTTTTCATACACATCACCCGGCACTCGATATCCATTGAGCGCGATCAATTTGTCATAATGGTCCTCTGCTTCCTTCCATTTGCCGAAGCTGAATTTTACTTCAGCTGCCTTGAAATGGAGAAGTGGGGGTATGTCATTGTCATATGGGAATTTGTGAGGAAGATCTTTCCAGTCTTTGATCGCTTCATCCATTAGAGCTTCTGCCTCTTGAAGTGATTTCTGTAAAGCAATTTCTGCCAAAATGAAAGGATGAGTGATTCCCATTTCATGTAAGCTTAAAGCTATAGAAGGGAACGTTCTTAAGAACAGTGACATTCCTTCATGGTCCCCCTTGCTCAACGAAGCACAAACAAGTTCATAGTACCATTCATGGCCAAAGTATTTCGAAGATAGCATTCGAATGGCTAAAGAACTGGCAGATGTTGCTCCCTGCAAAATCGCTTTTTTTAAAGATTTTGAGGCTAAGCGACGAAGATTTTGTTGCTGAGACACTTGAATGGGATATTCACTCAAATAAGACAGGCCTTGTAACAAGAAATCACCGGTTGTCCCTGCGATTGAGAAATCTCTTTGAAATAAGCGATCATGAGCAGGTGAATCTATCCTCTTTAAACAATTTAAGTCTTTCCATAAAAAGGCGCCTAATGAAGAAGGATAGCGCTCCATGATTCCTTGAAAGCGCAAGAATAGCCGGTTGACCGATTCAAAAGTGGGTAAACCCCCTACCCCTGTCTGTTTTTGTCTCGCCTCTACATAATAAGTCAATGCTTTTAGATGGATCCATCGGGCTCTCCCCGAATAAAGTTCGTTATCAGGCAAAGACCAACTAAAGTCGATCTCTTCCCTTTTGATGCGCTCCTCCCAAACCGGACTTGTATATTCCACAGCTCCCCTAAAAAGTTGTTCGAAAATCAAAAGACCTTTAAAGGAGGAAGAAAGATGCGAAGCAATCAGACATAAAGATTCTCTAGCTAAAGGACTCTCCAAGCTAGAGACATTCTCTTTTTTGAACTTCTTTAAGAAGGGCTGTTCTAAAGGCTCTCCTCCCCTTTTACTTGTGCCCGTTATAGGATTCATTTTTAATACCTTTTTTTTATTTTTAATAATAGAAAAATTATAACACAATAAAAAATTATATCAAAATAAAGTATTAAAAAATAAAAAAACTACTCGTCAAATTCTTCCCAATTCGTCTATAGTGTCATCTAAAACAACCTATCCTAACCCAATAGATAATGAATATGGTCAAACGTAACCCTCATTTCGCAAAGCTCCACTCAAGTTACTTATTTCCTGAAATAACCAAGCATAAAAGAGCTTTTTTAGAGAGAAATCCCGATGCTCCTTTAATTAGTTTAAGCATTGGAGATACGACGGAGCCCATTCCTCTAAACTTACGCCAAATTGGAAAAATGCTATTTGGCGTAAGATTCTTTATTGACAAAATCTTACGCCAAATGGTAAAATGACTGTTTGGCGTAAGATTCTTTATTGATAGGTTAGATATGGAAGAGTATACCCCGTTTATCGGGAGAGAAAAAGAACTCGAAGATTTGCGGCTTTTGCATGAGCGTAAGACGGCAGCTCTTGTTGTCATCAAAGGGAGGAGGCGAATTGGGAAAAGCCGCTTAATTGAAGAATTTGCTCGAGGGAAAAAATTTTTACGTTTTGAAGGAATTGCTCCTACCAGAAAAACGACGTCAAAGATGCAAAAAGCAGAATTTGCAAGACAAATTCAGAGCCAGCTGGATTTACCAGGCTTAGAGCATCTGAAGGATTGGGGTGATCTCTTTACAATTGTGGCAGAGGCTACTAAAAATGAAAAGATTATCATCCTTTTTGATGAAATTACGTGGATGGGCTCAAAGGATCCAGTTTTTTTAGGGAAACTCAAAGTTGTATGGGACCAGCATTTTCAAAAGAATCCTCGCCTTATCCTGATTTTGTGTGGTTCACTCTCTTCTTGGATCGAAAAAAATATCATCAGTAGCACTGGTTTTCTAGGTCGCATTTCGCTCAAGCTTACTTTGAAAGAACTCTCCTTGAGAAATTGTCACCAGCTTCTCAAATCCCGTGGTTTTAAAGGATCAACGCAGGAAGAGCTTATGGCATTAGCTCTTACTGGTGGTGTGCCTTGGTATCTGGAGCAAATTAACCCAGCTCTTTCTATAAGTGAAAATATTCGCAGACTCTGTTTTGAACCAGATGGGCTTTTTGTGGAGGAATTTAAATATATTTTTCACGATCTCTTTGGTAGACGCGCAACAATCTGCAAAAAAATTGTAGAAGCACTGAAGGATAGCTCAAAAGAGTATGAAGAAATTGCCAAGAGCATTCACTATCAAAGTGGAGGGCCTTTAAGTGAATATCTCGAAGATTTGATCATCTCAGGATTTTTGGAAAGGGAGTATACGTGGTCGCTCCAGTCAGGAGAAGAGGCAAAGTTGAGCAGATATAGAATTAAAGATAACTATTTACGCTATTACTTGAAGTACATTTTCCCCTATCTTAGAAAAATTAAAAAGGGATTTTTTGAAGTGAATACACCATATAGTCTTCCCGGGTGGGAAGGCGTGATGGGTCTGCAATTTGAAAATCTTGTTTTAAATAACAGAAGGGAGATTTGGAAAGTTTTAGGGATACGTGTGGAAGATATCATTTTCGAAAATCCCTTTTTTCAATCGAAGACAACCAAGCAACCCGGTTGCCAGATTGATTACGTGATACAGACACGATTTAACACTCTCTATCTATGTGAGATCAAATTGTCACGCCATCCTATTTCAATAAAGGCTATTGAGGAGATGAAGCAAAAAATGAAGGCCTTAAAAGTTCCAAAAGGGGTAGCTTGTTTGCCTACCTTGATTTGCGCAAGTGGTGTTACGAGGGCAGTTACAGACTCAAGGTTTTTTGTCCAAATAATCGATTTTCCAAAACAATTTTTACTATAAAGTCATTCTAAAGAAGTAGTTTTATGGTCAAACGCAATCCTCATTTCGCCAAGCTTCACTCGAGTTACTTATTTCCTGAAATAAATAAGCGTAAAAGAGTCTTTTTAGAGAGAAATCCCGATGCTCCTTTAATTAGTTTAGGCATTGGAGATACGACGGAGCCCATTCCTCCCTTCATTGCACACCATCTTACGCAAGCGGCCCGCGCTCTCGGCACGCAAGAAGGCTACAGCGGCTATGGAGCAGAGCAAGGTCTCCCTCTTTTAAGACAATCCATCGCTGAAACACTCTATCAAAATCGCATTGAAGCAGACGAGATCTTTATTTCGGATGGATC
The DNA here is from genome assembly GCA_963801825.1 of Parachlamydiales bacterium. GTDB lineage: Bacteria > Chlamydiota > Chlamydiia > Chlamydiales > Parachlamydiaceae > CAWDGI01. Next base: position 172,280 of record CAWDGI010000006.1, on the reverse strand, counting down.
AAAATGCGATATTGGCCGCCTGCAAGTCTTATTTGGGTCTGAAGCGACCTTAGCCGTGCAAGATCCTTCCTATCCTGTCTATGTAGACTCAGGAGTCATTCTAGGACAGACAGAGAAGGAGGAAAGGAGGGGGAGTTACTATGCCGGAATCACTTATCTCCCTTGCCATCCCGAGAATCACTTTTTTCCTGACCTCACTCAAGTTTCTCCAACAGATCTGATTTATTTTTGTTCTCCCAATAATCCCACGGGAGCAGTGGCAACTTACGAACAGCTCGAAGAGCTGATTGCCTTTGCTCGTCGGCATCGTTCGATCTTGATCTACGATGCTGCCTATGCTTGCTATATCCAGGAGGCTGGTCTACCTCGTTCTATTTACGAGATTCCGGGTGCCTGCGAGGTCGCCATTGAGCTTGGCTCTTTTTCAAAGATGGTGGGCTTTACGGGGGTGCGCTTGGGGTGGAGCGTGATCCCAAAAGAGCTCACTTTTGAAGGGGGATATCCCCTCCATGCGGATTGGACGCGCATGCAGACGACTCTCTTTAATGGAGCGTCTAATATCGCTCAAGCGGGAGGATGGGCTGCCTTGCAGCCCCAAGGCCAAGCGGAGATGAAGGAGCTAATTCGCTTTTACATGGAGAATGCGAAAATCTTAAAGGAAACCTTAGAAGAACTAGATGACCAAGTGTATGGAGGGACCCATGCCCCTTATTTATGGGTGCGCTTTCCTTTTCTTTCTTCTTGGGAAGCCTTTGAGAGACTCCTAGAAAAAGCGCATCTTGTCACGACCCCCGGTAGTGGCTTTGGCCCGCAAGGAGAGGGGTTTATTCGCCTTAGTGCATTTGGACATCGCCCCCAAATTGAGGAGGCCGCGGAGCGGCTACGTCACGCAAGAATGTATATATGTTCATCGTTTTAATTTGTTCAGACCTATTCGGATCAGAAACAAAAACGTATATGTGATTGGTAAATTTCAGTGTCATTCGATCAATTTCATTTTCTATCGCTTGTTTATCCATCTTTTTTCCTTCTTGTATCAGATTTTTAAAAAAATCCATTTTTTGATCTCCTGAGAAGCTTGAGTAATCATTTGGACAAAAATCTCGCAGTCGTGGCTGTGAAGATGGCACGTTCGGCAAGTATTTCATTGCCACGTAATTTACAACAGTTTTGGCGTTCAAAATCAGAGGTAACGCTTTTTCTTTCGTAGATTCAAACAAGTCCCGCTTAGCGTTTTCGTCCAGCATCACTATGTCGAAACAACTGGTTTGATTAATGGGAAAAGAGCTCGCTTCTTGATAGGCTTCATTGAAAGATGGATAGACCGTCACTGCAACCACAAAATCAGGATTAAAGGGAAAACGACAAATCAGAGATTTCTTTTCGCTGTGCACCAGCCGATTCCACAAACTCCTTTATTCTACCCAAAAGATGCTCAGGTGATTCCACCCCATAATCGGCCCGGAAAGTTTCTCTCATCGCTTCCGGCGGCGCATACTCCAGAAAAATTCTTCTATCAAGCTCATCTAATATAATTTCATTCCAGAGACGACTCACTTCCTTAAGAGGAATAAGCTCATTTTTTGGTAAAGTAAACAAAACATGAGGAACAAGTTCTCTATATAAATTTGTCATTGGGTCCATTACTAACTCCTTTCATAAAAACGACTACTAAATACAAATTAAATTTTAAATTAAATATATTAATAAATATTAAAGAAAATAATTATAAATAATTAAAAATGTTTAAATAATAAAAAAAATAATAATAAATTTTTTATTAATGTTGACATCCCAGCAGCAAAGATTTATAATACTATAAGAAAGTAATGAAGGGATCTGCTCCTGTTAAATCTCTAAAATTAAGAATATTAAGAATAGATATAGGGTAACTCATGAGCGAAAAAACCGAAAAGGCGACGCCAAAAAAATTAAAGGATGCCCGCAAAAAAGGGCAAGTGGCCAAAGCGCAAGACCTTCCCGCCGCTTTTACCTTTGCCGCCTCGATCGCGGTTGTTTTATTTTTAACGAAAACCCTCTATCACCAACTGGCCGATTTCTTAGTGATGACGTTTAAGGCAGCCGATTCCCCTCAATTATCAGAGGTGATTTTGCATCTCTTCTATAAAGCGAATGAGGTCATCTTTTTGGCCAGTATCCCCGTCTTAGCCACCGTCACAATCCTTGGGGTCCTCGTCTCCTTTTTAGCAACCGGCCCTGTTTTTTCTCCTGAAGCGATGAAATTTGACCTAAAAAAATTAAATCCTGTTGAAAATTTAAAACAAAAGTTTAAACTAAAAACACTCGTTGAACTCTTGAAATCCCTCTTGAAAATCGGATTGGCGGGATATTTAATTTATCTAGTCATGCTCAAAAGCCTTCCTGTCCTGACTCAAACAGTCTCCCTTCCGATTACCGGAGCGCTGCTCGTTTTCAACGCGTTTTTGATGGAAGTTGTCGTCAAAGTGGGCCTCCTCTTTCTTGTCATCGCTGTCGCAGACTTTGTCTATCAAAAAAAATCGTTTGCCAACGAAATGAAGATGGAAAAGTTTGAGGTCAAACAAGAGTACAAAAATACCGAGGGAGATCCCCATATTAAAAGGAAACGGCGTCAAATTGCGCAAGAAATTGCTTATCAAGAGGGCCCCGCAAATGCTGTCAGACGGGCCCAAGTGGTCGTCACAAACCCCACTCACTTGGCCATCGCCATTGGATATGAAAGAGAGGTCGATGCCGCCCCTTATATTTTAACCATGGGAAAGGAATTCCTCGCTGAGCAGATCATCAAATTAGCGCAAGAATCCAATGTCCCCATTTTGCGAAATATTCCTTTAGCCCACCAGTTGTGGGAAGAGGGAGAAATATACGAATATGTTCCCGAAGAAACTTATAAAGCATTAGCCGAAATGATCCGCTGGATCGAATCCTTAAAAGAAGAAGACCCCTTACTCATCTCTAAGAATTAGATGGAGAATCATTGATGGATGCCATTCGTAGAATCTTAGATGGAATTACGGCCCGATTAGGAGGAGAGCGTTCCTTAAACGCCATTTCCCGTTCCAGCGACGTGGCTCTCGCTGTCGTGATATTAGGGATCTTGGTCATGATTATCTTCCCCTTGAATCCTCATGTCATCGACTATTTAATCGCCGTTAATTTGTCCGTCTCCATCGTCCTGCTGATGGTCGCCCTCTATATTCCCAATGCGGTCCATTTATCCATTTTCCCCTCGCTGTTATTGATTACAACCCTCTATCGACTGGGATTGAATATCGCCTCGACTCGCCAAATTCTCTTAAATGCCAATGCCGGCCAAATCATTCTTCAGTTCGGTGAATTCGTCGTCGGAGGTAATTTCGTTGTCGGCGGTGTCATCTTCTTAATCATTACCATAGTTCAATTTTTGGTCATTACAAAGGGAGCCGAACGGGTTGCTGAAGTCGCCGCTCGCTTTACCTTGGATGCAATGCCCGGTAAACAGATGAGTATCGATGCCGATATGAGAGCGGGAATTATTGATTCCAATCAAGCGCGCGAAAAACGTCTTGCCATCCAAAAGGAGAGCCAATTGTATGGAGCGATGGACGGTGCGATGAAGTTCGTCAAAGGAGACGCCATCGCCGGGATTATCATCACTTTAATTAATATTGTCGGAGGACTGATCATCGGAACCTCCATGATGCAATGGATACCGCCACCGCAGCTAAAACATTCTCTCTCTTGTCCATTGGTGATGGCTTAATTACGCAGATTCCCGCCCTCTTGATCTCGATTACAGCAGGTATTGTCACTACACGTGTTACGAGTGAACGCTCTGAAAATTTGGGAAGTGAAATTTCCAGCCAGATCTTAAAACAGCCTAAAGCATTGATGATTGCTGCGGCCTTCTTGATGGGAATGGCCCTCGTTCCCGGTTTCCCCAAGCCTCCTTTCTTAATTCTCTCTGCTGCTCTCGGATTGATCGGTTATGCCCTTTGGAGTAGGGATCAACAGCAAAAACGGCAGCGGGGGGAACTTTGCAGGCCGGAGGAGAAGCAGGAAGCGCGGTCGATACCTCTGTTCGGGGACATAAGGTCATTTCCGGAGGAGGGGTCGATAGCTATGCCTTGACTTTGCCTGTGGTCGTCGAAGTGGGAAAAGGACTCACATCAGAAATTCAGAAATCCCATAAAGCGGGAAGTAGTTTCATCGATCAGATGATTCCTAACATGCGGCAGGCCCTTTATTCCGATTTAGGGGTCCGTTTCCCCGGCGTCCATGTCGGACAGACTCGCCAATCTTGGATAAGGATGAATATTCCATTCACTTAAACGAAGTGCCCATTATCCGAGGAAAAGTGTTGGAAGGCTATTTCTTAACAAATGAATCGGAAGAGAATCTAAAACGATATAATCTCCCTTTTACCTCCTATAAAAATTCTTTAGGCTTACCTTCTCTTTGGGTAGAAGTGAAACATAAAGAGCTCTTAGACAAAGCAGGGATTAAATACTGGAATTCGTCTGGAAGTGATGATTCTGCATCTCTCCTACTTCTTCCGCCACTATGCCAATGAATTTGTCGGCATCCAAGAAGTGAAATCGATGCTGGAATTTGTCGAGAAATCATTCCCTGATCTCGTCAAAGAAGTGACCCGTTTGATTCCTCTGCAAAAAATGACAGATATCTTTAAGCGGTTGATTCAAGAACAGATCTCGATTAAAGATTTGCGAACGATTTTGGAAGCCTTAGGCGAATGGGCACAAACAGAAAAGGATACAGTCTTATTAACCGAATATGTCCGCTCTTCTCTCAAGCGTTTTATCAGCTATAAATATTCGCAAGGACAATCGGTTTTATCGGTCTATATTTTAGATCCTGAAATCGAAGACATGGTGCGAGGTGCGATCAAACAAACCTCGGCCGGTTCTTATCTAGCTTTAGATCCTGATTCGGTTCAGCTGATCTTGCAAGGAGTGAGAAACACGGTTTCTCCCCCTCCCCCTGGAGGACAGCCTCCTGTGATTCTGACAGCCATTGACGTGCGTCGATTTGTACGCAAATTGGTCGAAATGGAATTTACCGATATCTCGGTTGTTTCTTACCAGGAAATCGTTCCGGAAATCCGCATACAGCCGTTAGGACGTATTCAGATTTCATAAGTTTAAGTCAAGTTTAACCTCTCTAAAAAGGAGGGGATGATGTTAAGTTCAAATAATCAAAGAATGGGATTAGGCCTAGAGAACACTTTCCTTTATTCCATTAAAGAGACACAAGAGTCAGGAGCGACTTTAAATACCAACCTAAAAGCCGGTCAACTGGACGCCAATCAAGATGCGCTTCAAAAGGAGGCGGAGAATAATCACTCTGCCCTCGCGATTGCCAATAAACATAAAAATCTGAAATTACGTTCTGAGGAAAGCAAACTAGAAAAGGTGAAACGGGTCGAATCCGTTCTTGTTCGTAAAGAAGAGGCCGATAGCTTTGCCGAGCATTTTTCAAAGCGGGAAGAAAATCAGCGTTACATCTCCATTGGCTTGGATCCGAAGTTATTAAGTCAGCTGGCTTATGAGGAATTGGGCAGAGGAATTACCGATCACACTCCACCCGATGAAATTATTACCCTTGTGCGTCAACGGATGATGTCCGTAGATGGGGCTCCTCCTGCCGCTATTATTGTTGATAAGGCGTTAGAATTTTTATTGAAAATGACCGAGAAAAAAATCCACACCTTCCAAGGAGAAGAAAAGACACGTTTAACAAACATTCAACATCAGATCGAAGCGGCAAAAAAAACATACGAGAGCCTCAATGAGGTCGAGCTACGCCTCACACCCGAGTTGGTTGAAGCGGCCGATACGATTTCTCAATCGACAAAAGAGAGCATTCGAGAAACCTTTGACCGTTGCCGAGAGATTGTCCATCAGCCTCCTGATCTCCAAGCGCTGCGCAAATATTACGAAGAAAAAGGCTATAAAGCGATGGTCCTTGAGTTAAAGGGATTAAGTGCTTATTTGGGGGGAAATTTTAAACGAAAGAATCTCGACAATCCGGAACTTGCCCAACTGGCCTCAGCCGCAAAGAAAATGCAGGCTTTATTGGGTGTTTTTAGACAGTCAAAAATTTATCTTTCTAGTATGGAGAGTTATCTGGAGTTAAGCGGAATGCTTGAAGCAGCTTAAGATTTAAGATGGATCGAAAAACGGTACGTTCCCATTTGACCTTTGAAAGACTCGCCAAGCTTTTTTTCGATCTCGCAGAGGAGCGCTACCCTTCCGCAGAAAAAATTAAGCAGATCGTCTCCTCTTTAATTGCCCCTCTAGCAAAAGAAGGCTCGCTAGAAAACGTGCATCTCAAAATAGCGGCGTTAAACGTCATGCGGAATATGATTCGAGAAGTATCGCCCGGACAGCTTTACCGCTCCTTGCAACATCGCGATGAGCTTTACGCGGCTCTCATTGAAGCGCTGGAAGACCTGGAAGATGAATTAGATGACCTATACGAAAAAACGGAAGAGGAAGAATAATGGTTCAATCTCAATTTGAAAGCATTTTAAAGGAATTAGAAGGCTATTTTGGCTGCCCCCTTCATCCCGATGCAGCCCATTCTTGCCTGATCAAACTAGAAAACGGCCTTTCCGTGCAAATGGAGATCGATCCGGAAGGGTATCTTCTCATCGGCTCCCGCATTGGGAAGCTCCCGACGGGCCGCTATCGCTCCCTTTTAGCGCGTCAAATGCTTAAGTTTAACGCGTTGTCTTTACCTTCACAGGGCCTTTTTGGCTTAAGCCAAAAAAGCCGCTTCTTGATTTTCTTTCTCCGCCTTTCTCCTGCTCGTTTGACGCAAGAAGAGATCCAACGTTCGCTCACTCCTTTTTTAATGAAGGCCAAACAATGGGCAGACGCCATGGCTAAAGAAGAAGTGCCTGCATTAGAAAATCTTGCTTTGCCAAGCCCTTCTACGAAGGGATTGTTTGATCTCATTTAATTTAATCTCATTTAATTAATGGTCGCACAAGAACCCCCATCCACACGAATGTTCGCTCCATTAATATAGCCTGCAAGAGGACTGGCGAGAAAAGCGACAGTCGCGGCAATTTCTTCCGGCCTTCCAAATCGTCCACTGGGATTTGGGACAAACTCTTTGAGGACACGGGGCTCGATCTCTTCCCATTTTGTTCCCCAGCCCTTTTCAACAGCCATTTCGCCAAAAAGCTTCTTTACACCCGGAGTCAAGATCGGCCCTGGGGATATCGTATTGGCTGTTACTCCCGTTCCCGTCAGCTCCTTGGCTAAACTGACGGAAATAAGTGTATGGGCCGCTTTCGTGACCGCATAATCAGGCTCATCGGCAAAGGGTTGCGTCCCAACGACACTTCCAAATTGGATAAAACGACCATATTTTTGCGTTCTCATCAATGGGAGAAACTCTAAAATCAAACGAATGGTTGATACAACGTTTTGATTAAAAAGATCTAGCCAATCTTGAGGAGTGGTATTTTTCCATCCTCTCATTGGATAGGCGCCGGCATTATTGACCAAAATGTCCATGCCACCAAGTTCCTCCATCGTCTTTTGTGCCACTTTTTTTGCCTCTTGATCAGTCGTTAAATCAGCCTGGATTTTTGCGACCTTTCCCCCTGCCTTTTGAATGTCTGCAGCGACGCGCTCAAGTTCTTTTCCATTTCTTCCATGGATCATCACGTGAACTCCTTCTTTTGCTAAAAATTTGGCGATCGCCTCTCCGATCCCCGAGCTACTTCCTGTCACGAGCGCTTTTTTTCCTTTGATTTGAAGATCCATAGTTCTCCTCTTTGTTGATGAAATTATTTCTCTTGTTTAGAAAAAGACTTTAATAAGACAGTAGCGCTTTTACGGATCGCTTCCGCTTGCGTGGGAAAGGGGTGGATGGCTTTAGCAACCGCAGTCGCTCCCTTTTGGCCGACCATGGCAACAGCCAATTCGGAGATCATATCCCCTGCATGATTAGCCATAATCGTTGCCCCAAGAATGTGGTTCGTTCCAGCTTGCGTATGAATTTTTACGAAACCCACCGTTTCCCCATCCAAAATAGCGCGATCGGTCTCTTTCAGTTCGATCAGGGAAGTCTCTATCGCAATCCCTTGTTCTTGCGCTTCTTTCTCTTGAAGACCGATATGGGCGATCTCCGGTTCTGTATAGGTCGACCAAGGAATCAGGAGCGCACTTCGTTTTTCACTGCCCTTATTCAGAGCATTTTGTACAGCCATTTTGCCCAGTTCTACTGCAATATGAGTAAATTTGTAGTGTGAACCGACATCTCCCACGATATAAATGTTCGGATTGCTCGTCTGTAGAGTGTCATTCGCTGCAACGCCATTTTTTAAATCGTAGGTGACTCTTGCTTGATCGAGCCCGAGTCCTTCCACAGTTGGGGCACGTCCGACCGCGATGAGGATATCATCGACAATCAAGCTCTTTCCCGTGTTTAGATGAAGGACTTTTTCTTTTCCCTTTTTTTCCACTCCTTGGACTTGCGTTTGGAACAAAATGTTCATTCCTTCCTGTTGTAGAACGTGATGTAATCTTTCTGTTGCCGTCGCATCATCTCTGGGAAGCAGAGTCGTTCCCCGTGTGATGAGGGTGACATCCGATCCAAAGCGTAAGAAGCCTTGCGATAACTCGCAGCCGATGGGACCTGCCCCAATCACCGCAAGTCGAGCGGGTAATAAAGTGAGATTGAAAACGGTCTGGTTTGTGAGATATCCCGCTTCTTCTAAGCCTTGAATGGCGGGAATGATGGGTTGGGTCCCCGTTGCGATGATCGCCTTTTTGAATCGCAAAAGGCTCCCCTCTACTTCGATTGAACTGTCATCCACAAAACGGGCTTTCCCAAGAAAAACATCGATGCCTAAACTCTTGTAGTAGGCTGCTGAGTCATAAGGGGATATAAGACTTTGCAATCTTCGCACCCGCTCCATGATGGCAGGAAAGTTGACTGTCCACCCCTTAGGAACCTCAATCCCAAATTCTTTCGCATCGCGCACCTGTGCCGCACAACGGGAAGAGCGAAGGAGGGCTTTTGAAGGGATACAACCAACATTAAAGCACTCTCCCCCCAAATGTTCTTTTTCGATCAGGGCCACTTTGGCATTGAGGTCAAGAGCCAATGAGGCCGCTGTCAGTCCCCCCGGTCCCCCTCCAATCACCACAAGATCGTAAATTTTTGCCGGCTGAGGGTTTTTCCAATCTCGCGGGAAGACATCTTCCATCCGTTTTTGGTTAAATCCATCTAAGAGCATGGTCGGTTGGGCCACTGCAATCTCCTATGTGATGACTTTTCTTTATCTCACAAGGGAGAGAATGTCAAGACCTCTTTCAAACTCACCTTTATTTAGGGGTGTAATTAAAACTGGACTTCGGACATTTTAAGGGGTCGATAAATGCAATCTTTTGATTTATCTTTTGGCATGTTTTTTGGCATGGTTCAAAAAGTAGAGTTTTTGGGTAACATGACAGGATCGTGTCCGAGTCCGTGTCCGAGTCCGAGTTCCGATTGGAAACGCGGAAGAACGCAGCACGATCGGAACTCGGACTCGGACACGGACTCGGACACGAAAAAAATTGTTACCTGACATTGAACCAGGCCTGTTTTTTTAACCTGAGAGGGGAAGAATATGAGAAGGTAACAAGGCTTCAAATAGTTTTCAAGTCGGTCTTGATAAAATAGAGGAATTATTTTTATAATGGAAGTAGATTTATGACACAGGTTGAAGCCCTCGCTAAATATGCCTCCCGTGCTTCCTTCGACGACCTCTCAGTCTTGTCGCGCACTCAGTTGTTGATCCACATTCTGGATTCGCTGGGCTGTTGCATCGCCGCTCTGGGCGCTCCCCCTGTTCAGGCTTGTCGTGAGCAGGTTGCTGACTTCGGGGGAAAGGGCCCCTGCTTGCTGATCGGCGGCGGCAAGGCGAACCCGGTCTACGCTGCCTTCTGGCATACCGCACTTGTGCGCTACGTCGATTTTATGGACAACTTCCTTGCCAAAACCGAAACATGCCACACAGCAGACAATTTCGGAGTGGCGTTGACCATTGCCGAGTACGCGGGAGGTAGCGGATGCGACCTTATGCTTGGATTGGCCATTGCCTATACGGTCCAGTCACGGTTTGTTGATCATGCCAACTTCATGACCCGCGGCCTCGACCACACCGCCCAATTAGCCTTTTCGCACAATGCCGCCGCAGGTCGGCTGCTCCGTCTAAGTGAACAGCAGATCGCGAATGCCATCGCGATGGCCGCAGTCAGTGATGCTTCCTTCGCCGTCGTTCGCGCGAAGCCGCTGTCTCAGTGGAAAGGATTCGCCTCAGCACAGTCAGCGCTCGGTTCCATGAACACGTTGTTTCTATCTCGCCGTGGTTTGGATGGTCCGCTGCAAGTGATAGAGGGTACGATGGGTATCGACCATATCTTAGGGATGATGATTGACATCGACTGGGACAAACAGGGATACGAGGGCGTCTTGGAGAGCAGCATAAAGATATACAACGCAGTCATTCATACACAATCCGCCATCTATTGCATGTTAGAACTTCTGAAGACGCGTAAGATCGATGCCGACGATGTTGCCTTTATTGAAACTGAAGTGTTCCAACTCTGCTACGATTTTGCGGGAGGTGGCCTCTACGGGGTTGATAACGTCATCCGAACCAAAGAACAGGCGGATCATAATTTGCACTACTTGCTTGCAGTAGCTCTTCTTGACGGCGACGTAACACCGGCGCAATTCAAGCCGGACCGCATCGCCAAGGCTGATGTACAGGAGTTACTGAAGAAGGTTTCTGTCCGGCCCAACGAGCTCTACACACAGGAATACCCCGAGAAAATGCCAGCCAAAGTCACCGTCCGGTTAAAGGACGGGAGCTTGGTCTCGCATGAGGTTCAGGACTATCCAGGGCTCGCCTCCCATCCGTTCACATGGGACGATTCCGTTGAGAAGTTTGAAAAATTGACAGCTGGACTCATCGACGAGGTGTTGCGTCAGGAGATCAAGGATGCTGTGCTTTCGCTAGAAAGTATTCAGGTAAGCGACCTGATGAAACTGCTCGGCCGAATTTAACATCAACATAAAAGGATATGTTATGCCACACCCTACAAAATACACATCAAAAGTTTTTATTCCGTTGCCTCCAGACGAAGAAATTCTGGAGGTCATGGGCGACATGTACGACCCTGTGAAGACCCTGAACGTGATTAAGATGTTCGCAGGTACTGGCGACATTTTCGAGGCCGCTATTGGTTTTGTGAAAGCCGTTTTTCAGGCTGAAGGTATTGCGCCAAAGGCGCGTGAGATGATCATTTTGCGGGCAGCCAAGATCTTGAACTCTCCCTATGAGTGGCAGGCCAATGAAACAATGGCTAGCAACGTCGGTCTGTCAAAAAATGAGATTAAGGCAGCTTCAGCAGATGGCCCGGTGACCGGTATAGATCCAGAGTACGTTCTCCTGTGTAAAGCCACTGACGAGCTGTCTACCACTGGCACTTTGACTGACGATACCTTGTCGCACATGCTGAGGCAATATGATGAGACAATTTGCCGCAAGTTTGTGTTAATTATATCCTGGTTTAATCTTCTCAGCCGATTCCTGAATGGGTGCAGGGTACCGCTCGAAACAACCGACAAAATTGGAGACAGGTCTTCGCCTATCTAATCCTTCAACATGATAATAAAAAAGGCCTCTATGTCGTCTTCTTATGTGACTCAACTTGACCCTGCAAAAGCCGACTCCCTTCTAAAAGATCTTCGCGATCAGGGCTTTGAAATCACGGTTCCTCCTTACACCCGCTTTTCTGCTAAAAAAAAGGGGCTCAGTTGCACGTTGTACGAATCGGGGAAATTAGTCGTGCAAGGGAAAGAGTACGCCCATTTCGTCGAATTTTATTTAGAACCTGAAATTTTGCAGACTTTTGAATTTCGCCATCCCCTTGCCGAAAAAGATTTAACCCCTCGTATCGGCATTGATGAATCAGGCAAAGGAGATTTTTTTGGCCCCCTCTGTATTGCAGGGGTCTATGTCTCTCAGGAAGGCTTTGCCGAGCTCCAACAATTAGGGGTTAGAGACTCTAAAACCCTTTCAGATACACGCATTGGAGAAATTGCCAAAAAAATTAAAGAACGCTTCCCCTTCCATATTATTAAAATTAATCCCCTCAAATATAACCAAATTTATAAAGATTTTAAAAATCTTAATCGTTTATTAGGGTGGGGGCATGCGACTGCAATTGAGCAGCTCGTCACCCGAACAGGGTGCCAAAATGTGATCATCGATCAATTTGCCGATGAATCGATCGTCGAAACTGCCTTAAAAAGGAAAAATTTAACCCTACAGCTGACCCAAAGACACCGAGGAGAAGAAGACTTGGCGGTGGCTGCGGCCTCTATCTTGGCCCGTCAAGCCTTTGTCGATGGACTCCACCAGCTCAGCTTAGAAATTGGCCTTGCTCTCCCCAAGGGATCCTCTGAAAAAACTCTGGAAGCGGGGAGAGAAATTCTTAGGCGCTGGGGAGAAGAAGCCCTTAAGAAGGTCTGTAAAGAGCACTTCAAAACCTTAGATCTGATTTTGAAAAGCATTTAGCTTTGAGAGGGAAAGCGCTCCCAAATGCAGAGATAAGCGCGGTTGGAAGCAGATAAGAAATCAGCTTGCTGCACTTCGCGATAACAATTTGAAATCAAATCATTGCAAAAATAATATTTCCCTTGGATCTCTACATAAGACGTATAGTGTCCCCCATTTAACTCTCCATCGTGAACCACAAAGCTTTTAAGCTGATAAACCAGCGTGTCTTGCGATTGAGGGAGAGACAAAGAGAAGAGCCCATCCTTGGTTAACTCTACCTTGTCCCCTATCTTCATTCTCTCATGTTTCTTCGTTCCATCCGCTTCTTGAATCTCAAGGTTTTTGAAACGCTTAAAATGGGTCAGAAGAACGGAAGGAGGCTGATCGAGAGAATATTGAACATTATAGTTCTCAATTCTGACCGGAAAGGAGAGAGACGGCCGCTGTCCATTGAAATGGATTTCTTGTTCTCGATCATCTAAAATCATGCCAGTTGCCGGTCTTTGAGCAAAGAACAGGTTAACTAAATCTGTGAACTGATGCTCATGCCGAGTCTCGTCTAACTCAATTTGTAAAATATAACCGGGCTCGGGTCGTCCACGAACTTCCATCGTCGGATACTGATCGATTCGAACCGTACGCCTCATTTCAAAACTAGAATTTCTAAAAAATAGGCGAGACAGGAGTTCGAGCACAGCAGCCGCATCTAATTGCTGCCCCCGATTTTTTCGATTCAGCTCACTTCCGTTAGAATCATGGAGCGCCTCTCGCAATTGGGAAAGCAAATGCCTTGAACTTGAATATAAAAAGTAACGCTCCTCTTCCCCATTATTTTTTGGTGGGGAGGCAGACATCAAATTTAATAAAGCCTGCTGAATCGCGACCTTTCTATGATACTCTTCTGAAGACTGGCTCCCAGAAGGTTGGGGAATAGGGGAAGCAATCTGCCGGCGAAGAGAAGGAACGGCAAAGACCGTTTGCAAGACCGAAGCAATATAACAGGTAAACCCTATATTTCCAACTCGAGAAGAAGGGGCAGAGGCCTCTAAACAAACAACTCTTTCGGCCTCTTCCTTTTTTAAAAAAGATCGAATCTCTCTTTCCGTTGCTTCCAGATGGGCTCGCTGAGAAGATTTTAAAGAGGAAGGAATTTGAGAGGTCACATCTTGCCAAGTTGAAAGAATCTCTTTTTTCTTTTCTTCGCCGGCTTCTTTCATAAATTTCTTGAATGCCTCCAAAATGAAAAGAAGCTTTTTATCATCCAGAAACTTTTCTAAGTTCCCTAATAGGGAGCGATCCTTCGTAAGTGTCTCAGTAAGCACACTGTTGATGGGATCCTCGCTGAGATAAAAGCAGACGATATCTTGCACACTATATACCCCCAAATCAGGAGAACCATTCACCAATCGATTGATATTAGATTGAACGCCTACTTTTAACTCTCTTAAAAAGATCAAATCCTCCAAGAATTTGGAGGGATCACTAAATTTTTGACCGAGCTCATTCATTTTTCCACAGCTAATCACATGAGAATTTTGCGCGTCTAGCACCTCTTGTTTTAATTCAGGAATCGTGCGGCCAAGAAATAATTTAGATATAGAATTGTAAAAAATTTGGCAGATAAGGTCAAAAAAGTCTTTCAAGATCTTGACAGCAGCTGCGAATACCAAGACTTGGCGATTTAATAAATCAATAAAGGGACGAAGAATGTCAGTAAATAAAATCTTGTTTTCCATCCCTGAAGGACGGGGGCTAGCAAGCGGAGAATCAGGAGGAGTGGAAGGAGGGGTAAATTTCAGGCTTTCCATAATATCGCTTTTTATTTTTTATCTTATTCTAAGACGCCTATTTTAATCATTCAGATATTTTAATTCAAGCGCGCCATTCTTAAAAGATTGACGAAATAAGAGAAAATCGGGTAAAAAATTATTTCGATTCTTCTTTGCTAAAAAAATTTTGGAGCCTCTGAACATGCGCCCTCTCTTTCTCTCTCTTTTGCTTTCCCCCTTTTTTTTCTCTCTCTTTGCAAACGAATCAGGAGATTTGCAAGAGCAAGACTTTGGATCGGAAGAGATCACTCAACCTGCCAAACAAACCGGACAAGCTCTCTTCAATTTTGATTCTTATCTGGATGTTATTGGAAAATCCAAGATTAGCAAGGGATTTTTTAAAGGAGATGACATTCGCTTTGCCGCTGCTCAGGTGCAGCTCGGCAGTGTGGTCTATTACTGCCCGGGGTATACAGAAGGAATCCGCGTGTCGCTCGCCTTTACTGCGACCTTCTTAGCGTGGCCCGGAAATCCTTGGTTTGATCAGGAGCATTTCAACCTTCTCTCTCTCAACGTGACAGGATTTACCAAACGCTTAGAGCGTTGGTTCTGGAGAAGCCAAATTTCCATTAATACGGATACCGATGAATGGAGAGGCCCCTACACCAGTTATGATATCATCTTATGGGGGCGGTATGCCTATCTCAAAAATATCGGTCTCCATATTGGAGTGTGGGTCCAAACAGGACTTCGCCTGGATCGGGTCTATCCGATCTTAGGAGCCGACTGGCAATTCTCCCCCAATTGGAAGTTAAACCTCGTTTACCCTGTCAATCTCGCCATCGAATACACCCTCTCACGTGTTTGGTCTTTGGCCCTTGCGATACGCAATTTCAACTCTCGCTTCCGAGTCCATCACGAAAGCAGTTGCGCCAAATCTCTCCTCCGTTATACGAATGTCGGGACAGAGTTTGCCATCAGATATGAACAAGGGACCACAACCGCAAACCTCCATGCCGGCTATGCGTTGGGAGGAAAATATCGCGTGGCCAATCCACATAACCACCATGCCCATAATTATCGGTTCGATCCCGCTCCCTATGTCGGGGGGGAGGTCAATGTTAGGTTTTAAACAGAAGAGCGTTCTCTAACTGGACTTCGGACATTTTAAGGGGTCGCTAAACGCAAGATTTTAAGCTATAGCGAGTTAAAATTTTTTTGCCAACCCTCATTTGGGTTGGCAAAAAAATTTTAACTCGCTATAGCTTAAAAGATTGCATTTATCGACCCCTTAAAATGTCCGAAGTCCAGTTCTCTAGATAAGGCGTCTCAAATAAAAACCCTTCCTCTTCCAGTCTCTTGGGAATCACACGCTCGCTGACCAGCAAAAACTCTTTCGCCATCTCTCCCGGCAAAAGTTTGATCGCAAAAGCGGGAATATTCAGAAAAGTGGGACGATGCAGTGCCTCTCCTAAAGCCCTGGTAAATTCTCGATTCGTCACAGGATGAGGGGCCACACAATTGAGGGGTCCGGTCACTTCCGATCGACCGATCAAAAAATCGATCGCTCGGAGAACATCTTGAAGCGCAATCCAACTTAGATATTGCCGCCCGGAGCCCAGGCACCCTCCCAAACCCGCTTTGAAAAGGGGGAGGAGAGCTTTCAAAATCCCTCCTTGAGGACTTAAGACAGCACCAAAACGTAAATGCAGCGTGCGCACTCCCCTGTCTGCAATGCTTTTAGATGCTTCTTCCCATTTTTGGGATAAATCTGCCAAAAACCCCATGCCCTTTGGGCTTTCTTCTGTTAGAATTTCTTCTCCTCGTTCCCCATAATATCCAACGGCGGAGGCCCCCATAAAAAAGTGAGGAGGACGTTTTAATTGAGAGAGCTGTTGGCAAAGAACTGTTGTTCCTTGCACACGACTCTCCCAAATGCGTCGTTTTTTTGTTTCTGTCCACAGCCCCATGATTCCCTCTCCTGCCAGGTGAATCACTCCGTCCATCCCTTCCAATAAAGAGAGATCTTGAACCCCCTGATCGGATCTCCAGAGAATCTCCTTCTGAGAAGGAGTGGGGTTTTCTCGGACAAGTTTATAAATCTCGTGATTTTGCTTAGAAAGATGGGAGACTAAAGCAGAGCCGATGAGCCCAGAAGAGCCCGTGATTAAAATTCTCATACCAATTTCCTTTAATTTCTCTTTTTCTGGAAGAGTTTCTCATCGGTCAAACTCCAATAAATGGTTCCCTCCAGGGCTTTGGTCTCAATTTGATGGTGAAGATAGGGGGGATTGTAAATATCTTCATCATATTTTTGAAAGTATTCATGAACAGAATAATCTCTTAATTTGCTCGCTTGGGGAACTTGCCGAGTCCCCGGAAACCCGGAAAGCCATTGAAAGAGATCCATCGCAAAATGATAGAACCAATTTCTCTTCCAATCATCGATGTACTTTCTGACATAGTTGTAGACCGAATATCCCTCCTTTGTCGGGTCTTCTTTATGAACATGCAAGACACGGCGGGAACCAAGCGTCCGATGCAAGACCCCAACAAATGATTGACGAACCCCTGTGGATTGGCGATCTGCCAACTGTAACATCTGATCAAAGGGACCGATTCCCAATTTCCCCTTTGTTAACCGCATCTTGAAGAAATTTGGGAGATTGGGGAAACATTTTCCTGCATATTTCTGAAGGGGATAAGCGCAATTGCGACCGGAGAATTGGAATACTCCCCCCGTTCTCTTCTTTGCCAAGAGAGTCAAAAATTTTTCCATGTGCTGAGGAACCGGAAAAATCGGTTGTGCTTCCGCACGCCGACGCATGGTATAGCAGTGATTTTGATCGATTTCAGACAAAATACGAGGAGCCGTGTAACCGGCCAACAGGAATTGATCCAAAAACCCTTTTTGAAAACGATAAGCAAAAAATCCCACCGAAAGAACCTTCCAGTTTCCCTCTTTCATGGGAATATAAATGAGTAGATAACAATGTGCTCTCGATGCGTTGAAGCCATCCAAAAACTGACGACTCGACATGACTTTAAAAAACGTCTCACGGCGATTGACAGAGGTCCCATAGCGATTTATTAACTCCTCATCAGCCGCGACTGCAATAGGAGGGACACACTGAATCCAGTCTTTTCTTGCCATATGCGACGCATCATAAGTCTCCGTATTGCCTTGCCGCACGCCATAAACGGGATGACGATTCACAACTCCCCACACACATACATTCGTATCCACTTCTGTCTCGTTTTTACGCGCACTCTCCTGAAAGAACTGCCTCACCGTGATTTTCCGATTTCCCTGTTTAAATAAAATCTCTTGATTGGGATCAAGAATATTCACTCGTTCTTGCTGATCTGGCTCAAACTCGCTAAAGCTTCCATGATAGATCGCTATTGTTAACACCCGTTTCGCTTGACCGGTGACTCTTGTCGAAAGATCGCGAAAAGCCAAGACTTCATTTTCTCGAGAAATGAGATCTTGATTGCGCCCATAACCTAAATAACTGGAAAGGAGTGATGCCTTGATTGTTTTTCTTGTTTCATAACATTTGACAAGGACTTCCACAGAGCCATCATCTTTTAAACACCAGCTGAAGATCTCTTTTAAATAAAAGGGATTTTCTATGACCACCTTGACCCACTCAGGATATTGCGCTAACTCTTTTAGTTGGCTCAAATCGAGACCATTCAATTCTTTATTAGCAGCTAAATCTTGTTCATTTTTCCATTGTTTTGCGAGTGTTTGAAGTTTCTCAAAGAGCGCTTGATGAGGATATTTCAAAGGAGAAAGTCCCCCATTTTCTTCTCCTAATTGATAGCGGCATCCCACTAAGCGGCAGCGCACCTCAGATTGCAGCTCCTTGAGCTTGGTAGAAACAAGACCTCCTTGGGAGAGCTCAAGAACTTTCTCTGCCACTCTGAAGCAGCGTTGATAACGTTCTTTATACACTTCCCATTGCTCACGACAACCGGGAACTATTAAATCGAAGAGGAGGACCCCTTCTTGTTCTAAGCGAATAAACGTCTGATTGATTTTTGCAAGGAGAGGGAGCCATTTCGATTCCGGCTTCCAAAAAATTTGACTGATCAAGCTCCAGTATCGCCTCTTGGGATGATCCATCATTTGTTCGATGGCTGTGAAATCTGAGAAGGGTTGCCGCGATTCCTGTGTGATCACTTGTTCTAAAAGTTGAATTTGCCCATCATTTAAAGAGAGAACCTGAACTGACATAGAGAAAACCTCGCGCGTTAAAGTGGAGTGACAGCGTAAGAATTTTCTCAATATTTTGCAATCTAAAAGACTTATATTTAAATAATGTATAACTATTTTTTTATTTTTTTCTTTCTTTGTCCGATTTTTTCTGGGCTATTTGCTTTTTCCTACTCTCACTTATCCAATGGCCTCTTTTCTTCTATTCACATCTTAATTGTTAATCCCAATGAAGAAGCCATACAACCTGTGAGAGCGCAGGGAGAACCGATCTCAAGAGAGACGGTCTTAGTATTAACTCAGCGTTATGGAGCGCGTGCCGGCGTGAATGGGGGTTTTTGGAAAAGCAATGGAGAGCCGGCAGGAATTCTAAAAATCTCTTCTGAATGGTTAGGAACGCCGACCAAGCCAAGAGGAGCGATTGGATGGTCGCAAGGAGGGAAAAAAGTTCTTGTGGATCAAGTCCTGACTAACAGAAGCTTGTTAGAATGTTCAAACGATATAGATTCAACGGAAATAGAGGTCCTTCCGGCCTCTATTCCTCCCTATACGACCTCAGAGGAGTGGCAAGAGATGGAGCATATTATCGGAGGAGCGCCTCTCTTAATTAGTCATGGAAGAAAGATCGATGATTATCGCCAAGAGAAAACAATCTCCTCCTTTCTTACCGATCGACATCCCAGAACGGCTGTTGGAATTAAAGAGAATGGAGATTGGGTCTTCGTTGTCGTGGATGGCCGCTTTTTAGGGCTCTTCGGAGGGATGACCATGAAGGAATTGGCAGATTTCATGTTCCGGTTAGGATGTGTGGAAGCCTTAAATCTAGATGGAGGAGGATCTTCAACCATGGTGATCGAAGGCAAAGTCGCGAACACCCCAAGAGGAAATTTAGAAGAAGAAGACAAACAGGTCACACCTGTGTCTGATGCCATTCTCATTTTTTGGTGCAATTAAGTTTGTAGATGTCTCCAGAAATAATCTCGACTAACCCTAAGACTTTTAATCGCACCCATTCTTTTCTTCCTCTTGCATCTTTTTGCAAACCGCGCTAAAATCACTCCTTATTCTTTAAAAGAAAGGGCCTTTTGCATGGTAAAATTAGATAAAGAAACAATTCGTAAACTCACTCGTCTCTGCCGCATTGACTGTACGGAGGAGGAACAAGAGACTTTGCTAAAAGATTTAAAAAAAATTCTCGCTTATATTGAGCAGCTCCAAGAAATCGACACAACAAACGTTGCCCCCTGTAATCATGTCTTGGAAAGCATGTATAATGTCATGCGAGAAGATGCCATCGGTCCTGTTTTAAACCGGGAAGACTTCTTAGGAAATGCCCCTTCTCACATTGGAGGAATGATTCGCGTCCCTCCTGTCATCAAGCAAAGTCAAACAGAAAAATAAGGGAAAGATGTACAAACAATCTGCCATTGAGATCCGCGACCAATTTATAAAAGGAGAGCGGACGGCCACCGACATTGCCCGCTACTCCCTCGATCGGATCGCCAAATATGAAGGGCAAATCGGAGCCTTCCTAAAAGTCTATGAAGATAAAATCTTATTCCAAGCCGATCAACTCGATCGAAAACGAATAAAAAATCAACCGCTGGGCAAGCTTGCTGCAATCCCCATCGCCATCAAAGATAACATTCTCATTAAAGGAGAAATCGCCACTTGCGGCTCGAAATTTCTCACTAACTATCGCGCTCCTTACCAAGCCACCGTCATCGATCTTTTGTTAGCAGAAGACGCCCTCTTAATTGGAAAGACCAATCTAGATGAATTTGCCATGGGCTCTTCGACGGAAAATTCTGCCTTGCAAAAAACACGTAACCCCTGGGCCCTTGAATGTACCCCGGGAGGCTCTTCCGGAGGATCCGGAGCCGCCGTCGCGGCTCGCTTGGCTCCCCTCGCTCTAGGAAGTGATACGGGCGGATCCGTCCGCCTCCCCGGCGCCTTTTGCGGCGTCGTCGGATTCAAACCCACCTATGGACGCGTTTCCCGCTATGGCCTTGTTGCCTATGGCTCTTCTCTAGATCAAATCGGTCCCTTAGCGACCACGGCAGCAGATGCCGCACTCCTCATGGAAGTCATCGGTCGCCACTGCCCAAAAGATTCCACCAGCCTCCCGGAAGCACCGGAAGAGTATCTTCGTGGATTAAAAGAATCGATGAAGGGAGTAAAAATCGGTATTCCCTGGAAATTTTTAGAGGGTCTCGCAGAAGAATCGAGCCGTCCTTTCGAACAAGCCGTTGAACAAATGAAAGAACGAGGGGCAGAAATTGTGGAAGTCGACCTCGATCTCTTGAAATATTCCCTTGCTGTTTACTATATTTTGGCAACGGCAGAAGCCTCGACAAATTTAGCTCGCTTCGATGGGATCCGTTATGGACAACGCTCTTCACGCGCCCGCACGCTTGATGAAGTGTATGATTTCTCAAAAGAAGAGGGATTCGGTCCGGAGGTCAAAAGACGGATTATGCTCGGAACCTTCGTCTTATCGGCAGGCTATCAAGATGCCTACTATCGCAAAGCGCAAAAAGTGCGCACCCTCATTATTCGCCAATACCAAGAAGCCTTTCAGATATGTGATCTCATTGCTTCCCCTGTCTCCCCCTTTGCTGCCTTTGAGATCGGGTCGATTCAAGATCCTTTACAAATGTATTTAGAAGACATCTACACGATTGGAGTGAACCTTGCCGGCTTGCCGGCTGTGAGCGTTCCCAATTGTTTGACGGCGCAAGGCAAGCCCTTAGGATTGCAGCTAATTGGCCCTCAGAAGGGGGATCGACTGGTCCTACAAACAGCTCATGTCTTAGAAAAGGTTCTTCCTTTTCAACGGGCCATCCCTCCACTCGTCAACCACGAGGTTTCTTTATGACGCATCATTTATCTCAGGCGATTCACGAAGAATGGGAAGCAGTCATTGGACTAGAAATTCACGTTGAACTCAATACGAAATCAAAACTGTTTAGCATGGCTCCCAATCATTTTGGAGATGATCCAAATACGAATATTACAGAGGTTTGCACAGGTCAACCGGGAGCACTCCCTGTGTTGAATAAAGAGGCGGTGCGCAAAGCAGTCCAATTTGGCTGTGCCATTGGAGCGGAAGTGGCTCAGTTTAGCAAGTTCGATCGCAAGTCTTATTTCTATCCTGATAGCCCGCGCAATTTTCAGATTACTCAATATGATCAGCCGATTATCAAAGGAGGAACCATTGTGGCGGAAGTGGATGGCGAGGAAAAGCACTTTGCCGTCAACCGGGTGCATTTAGAAGATGATGCAGGGATGCTCAAGCATTTCTCTACCTTTGCCGGAGTGGATTATAACCGAGCCGGCTGCCCGCTGATTGAGATTGTCTCTGAGCCCTGTATCCATAGTCCGGATGAAGCGGTGGCCTATGCGATGGCCACCAAGGCGATCTTGCAGTATTTGGATGTCTCAGATTGCAATATGGAGGAAGGGTCCTTGCGCATGGATACGAATATTTCGGTGCGCCGCAAAGGAGAAAAAGGGCTCCGCAATAAGATTGAGATTAAGAATATGAATTCGTTCCATTTTATGGAACTTGCCCTCAAGTCGGAGATTCACCGTCAAATTGAAACCTACCTTCAGCATCCCCATCTTCCTCATACCCAAGTGATTGAACAGGCGACTTATCGTTGGGATCCGGAGGGAAAAAAGACCGTGCTCATGCGTCGCAAAGAGACGGCCGATGATTATCGCTATTTTCCAGAGCCCGATCTTGTCCCGATTGTGTTGACGGAAAAGTATATTGAAGAAATTAGACGCTCCTTGCCAGAGCTCCCCTTGGCAAGGGAGAGGCGCTATGTGCACGAATTGAATTTATCTCCCCATCAAGCCTTTGCTTTGACGAGTGAGAAAGCGTTGGCCGATTATTTTGAACAGGCCTTGGCCCATTGTTCGAATGGGAGGAGCTTGGCCAACTGGATCTTAGTGGAGTTTGCCGGGCGGTTAAAGGACACGGGAGAGAATCTTTTATCGGTTGGAATTAAACCGGAGCATGTGGGAGCGCTGGTGGAGCTCATTGAGCGAGGGACCATTACGGGGAAAATTGGAAAAAGCGTCGCTGATGAGATGGTTTCTCGGCCAGGGACGGACCCAGCAGCGATTGTAGCGAGCAATCCTGATTACCAGCCGTTGAATGATCAGGCTGAAATTGAGCGCTATGTGGAGCGTGTCGTGAGCGAGAACCCCCAGTCTGTCGCCGATTACCGGGCGGGACGGGAGAAGGCGTTTGCCTTCTTAGTTGGGCAAGTGATGAAGCTTTGCCGAGGCAAAGCTTCGCCCCAATTGGTCAATGAGTTGATTAAACGGAGGATTGAGCGGTAGGAAGGAGAGCTTCCTTGTAGACCAAACTAAAGTCATGTAAAACAGGTTCTATCTTCTGCTGAGATTCTTCCTGAGATTCTTCCAATGTAATTCCATAATTTAAGGTCGCCTGAATGGCTCTTTGGCTAATGAGCTCCCGAGTGTTTTTCTTTGAGCGCTCTTGATTGACAAAATGCCCTTGAATTCTAACATTTACACGCTGAATGTCATTTTTTTCATTACGCAAGATCTCCAATTCAATAGGAGGCAGTCCTTCAATCAAAAAGCAGTCTAATAAAAGGGGGCATAAATTGGTTGCCATCAGTAACTGCCGTGGCAAAGTCGACATCGGGTTCAAATTGTCTTGAGATACTAAAGATTGTAAAAGAAATTCCCATTTCTTATCTTCTTCATTAATTATAAATTGACCAATTAATCGTTGCGCTTGTAGAACTCTTTCTCTTTTTAAAAAATCGGACCAAAAATCAGGGTTCAAAAGAGCTTTAATTTCTTTAATATCTTGCATCTCTCTTAAATTTTTGACAGAAGGATGTTCTTTCAGAATTAAAATAACATTCAATATTTCTCCTTTAGCTGACTCCACCTCATCATCTTTTAATTCTTCTATTTTCTGTATAATAGAGTTAACATTAAATAGAGCGTTTTCTTGATCTTTAATGTTTAATTTCTCATCTTTACGGATCAAATTTTGATTTCTGCTAACATCTTTATAAAATGAAGAGTGGACTTCTCGCATATTTCCGTTTTCGTCTGTTATACTATCTTTTGATCCTGAAGGCGAAAGACTATCTTGTAAACTTGAAAGAATAACTTTTTCTTTTAATGCATTAATTATCGTAAAGTCTTGAAAAGTGACATTAAGGTTTAAAGATTTGGGATCAACAACGTCTTTATAATAGGACTCCAGATGGATTAAATCTTCTTCCTTCCATTCTTGTTGGTTGACTTGAAATTTTGGATCGACTTGAGATAATTTTATTTCGTCTTTCAATTTTTTCATCTCATTCTCTTTGCCATTCTCCCAGGTTAAAAACCGGATATAAAAAGGTCTTCCAATCACAAGACGAGAAGCAAGTGCTAAAAAGACCAAAGCCACCATTCTTCCTAAGCGATGAGGAAGCCTGTTCCACTTATTGACTCTTGCTTGAAGTAAAACGGAATAAGATTTGCGTATATCTTTGTTTAAAGAAATATCTTCGCTTTTATTAAAAATTTCTTTAGAAATGTCACTTATCTCACTCAAAGAGAGTTTTTGCACCTCTTGACCCTGCCTTAGCTTGGACGAGTTGGCAAGCTCTATCTTACGACTCTGCTTATTGAGAACAAGATAGCGATGATGCTGACGGTCTTTTCCCCGAAGATCTTGGGCAACTAGCCCTAACATCTCGTTCCACTCTACTGGCTGAATGCTATCATAGGGAAGTGAGCCCTGAATATCTTGATTTTGCATCTGTGACTCCTATTTTGCCTATATTATATCTCTTCAGTTCATTACTTTCTATAAAAAAACAGAAGTTATCAATAAAATTAATTCAATCTTAAATAAATCTTAAGAACTGATGCTTTAAGCAGTGATCTGAGAAGGAGAGGGACGCCTGACTTCTTGACACGCGATTGAATGAATGGTCATGAGGATAGGATTCGTCTTTTCATGGAATTCCTTCGTTTTATCCTGTAAAGTCACAGAATACTGGAAATGAATTTGAATGACTTTAGAGATAAGGACTTCCTTCGTGCGACCATTCACAAATGCAAATAAGGAGGTCAATTCACCCTCAATTTTTTCTATTCCTCCGTTTAAGTCTCGCACCACCTTCAATTGAATAGGCAAACGATCTAACATAGTAAAATTTATAGGATCCTTACTTTCATTTCTTAATAGCATTCCCGTGAAGTTATTTTCTCCTAAGAACGCACAACTAAGCTCATGTAACGTCCCCAAAGTCAATTGGTTAGCAACACCTTGTAAAATTGAAAGCCAATGTTTTTCATTTTCTTCGAGAATTTTATCCATGTATTTATATACTTTTAAATAACGTTCGCTCTCTAAAAGTTTTGTCATTTCTTTTGAATTCAAAATTTTTGTTATCTCTTCTTGATCTTGTATTTCTTTTAATTTTTTGAAAAGAGGATTTTCTGTAGAATAACAAATATAATTTAACACCCATTCTTTTGTGCGTTCTATTTCTTCACTGAAAAAAATCGAGGAGGAATCTTCTTCTAACGAAAATCTCTGCCCTCTAAGAAGGTCTCTATTAAATTGAACTAAAAGTTTAATTTCTATTAAACCTTCACTATTCTTTTTATGCTCATATTCGTTTTTGAAATCTTTATCTAAATGCTTTGGATCTATTTTTATAATTTCACTAGTCTCTAAACTATTTTTTATTTTGTTAGTAAAATTTTCTTTAACTTGTTCTAATTCATTAGGAGGAATAGTTGCTTCAGGAAAAATTTTTTCAGCCTGTTTATTTTCTATAGAAATTTCATCTCGAATACCTGCCGGAATTTTTTTTCTCAATTCCTCCAATTCTTTCTCCTTTCCCTTCTGCCACCTTAAGAAACTACGATTTAAAGGAATTCCAAACAACGTAAAAGAAGCAAGCATTAAAAAGACCAATGCCACCATTCGCCCTAAGCAATTCGGGAGAGAATTCCACTTATTCACTCTTGCTTGAAGCAAAACAGAATAAGATCTCCAGATATCCCTATCCCCGCTTTCCTCAAAGATTTCTTGAGAAATTCGACCGATTTCCTCCATAGGGATTTTTCGCATCCCTTTCTTTAGTTTGGAGGATTGGACAAGGTCCAACACCCCCTGCTTAGTGAAAACAAGATAGTGGTGATGCTGATGATCTCGTCCCTGAAGATTTTTGGCAGCCTCTCCTAACTTATTTTTCCAGGCTGCTGAATCAATGCTCCCATATGAAATTTCCATATCATACTCATTATTATGCATTTTTTATCCTATTTTTATTTTTGATTATATTATATCAGCTTAAAATGTTGGTTTTATAAAAAAATTATAAATAAAATTAAAATTATAAATAAAATAATCTTAAATAAATCTTAGATAAATCTTAAAAAAATTGATCGAGAAGCATGGTCTTAGCTTCTTCCGCTTGGGCTTTGAGTGCGGCAAACTCAGTAGAATCTCCTGCTGTTTCAATGGCGAGATCGAGCGCTTGCAGCGCATTTTCTCGATCATGAATGGCAAAGAGACATTTGGCGAGATAAAAATAGGGAACAGGACTAGAGAGATCACAAAGGGCCGCCAATTCATAGGCATCAATGGCCACCTCATAATCATGAAGAAGCTGGGTAGCCATCCCCAGTCCTAACCAATAATCAGAACGATAAGAATTAAGAGTAGCTAAAAAGAAAAATGCATCGACTGCCTCTTCATAGCGCTTCTCTTCAAATAAATGATAAGCGATCTGATAACACTTGGCCATCTCCTCTTCAGAAAGATCTAAAATCTCTTGAGGAGATTTGTCTGTCAGGAGGTCTTGTTCAAGGGCTTGCTTATCTTTTAGCTTTGCTTTGGTTTCTTTGGAAAGGTGGAACGAACTTGAAGGGATCGACATAAAATGCACCTTTTCTCATGGCTGCTCTCTTTGATTTTGGATCGTGCATACTTTCCGGAATTTGTCAATTTAAAATTTTCAGACCACTCTTAGTAAACGCTGTTGATACGGATTGGCAGCTTGCAACAACTTTTCATATTGATCTAAAGAAATTCTTATTCTCCCTCTCTCATATTGAGCATATGAATTTGGCGAATTTGAGCCTAGACTCTCAGATACTTCGCGAACCGTTAACCCACTCTTCTCTCTTTGCTTTCTAAGAGATAGTGCAAATAATAATTTGTTATTGTTTGCTGATATTCCTATGGTAGATTTTTTGTAATCTTTGACATCCAACTCAAAGCCCTCGATTTCAGACTCAAAATAATATCTTATATATTCCATGATAGCGTCTTTAATCATAAATAAAGCCTCTTTACGAGTCTTTCCTTGGGTCATCATATTCAAAGAAGGGACCTCAATAAGCCAATGACTTTTATGTTTCCAAATTTTACCTTCTAGTTCCATCATTTACCTCTTTTCCTCGCTGTCATACATAAATTTATGTACAATATCAAATGTTTTCTTATATCACAAAGCATTTTTTATCATGATCTGAAAAACCGGAATCCTCTATTCCTTGCATAAAAATTTTCGCTGATAAAATAGGTGGTAAAATTAGCGCAAAAACAGTAAAAAAGATATTATTCATGCTAACCCGAGTTTAGGCTTTTTACCTCTTAGCCTCGGGTCAAAGCTTTGATAATGTATTTTGGAATAGAAATAAGGAGGATAAAAAAATGATTCTTGATGCTCATTTATCGCAAAGCCTGAAATTCTTATACTCTGCTGGCTATAAGCTCTTGGAAACAATTCATCAGATTCCGACTTGGTTAAGCTCTCTTCAAAACAAAGTCAATCGCGTGGCCCTTGAGCAATTTGCTAAAGAGGCGTGGACTTTCACTAAAAATGCCATTGGCTTTACCATCCGAGTCGTCCTCTCCTTCGTGGCGTGGGCCATCCATCCGGGCCCTTTTATCGTTGGATTAATCGGTGGAATATGTAGCGATACCGTGCGTCAGGGTGTCCAGAGGGTTAACAATACCTTCCACGCTCATGTGATCCATGGCCCCCTTACCATAAAAAGTATGTTAATACGAACCGCGATTGTGTGCACAATCGCTGTATTTGGAATTTTATCCATTCCTTTCTCCGATCTGGCCCTCTCTATTTATATCGGTGCTTTAATCGGAGTGTCTTTATCCTCTAAAGGAGTCGCTAGAAACCTTTCCCCTGACCTTGAGGAGTCTTTACCCATTTCGTTAAGAAGTTCTTTTCGAAATCCTGATTCAGGACTCATTTCTCCTCGCACTCCTCTCAACGCTTCCCATGGCGGGTACAGGGAGGAGGAGAGCAACGGTTAAATGCCTCTCTCAAATGGGAAACACTCACATGCGTATAACGCTCCGTACTCGCCACACTGGCATGCCCTAAAAGCTCTTGGATCACACGCACATCGGCTCCATGATCCAAGAGATGAGTCGCAAAGGAATGACGGAAGGTATGCGGATAGATGTTCTTCTGAATTCCCGCTTGAAGGGCATAGTGCTTCACCAATCGCCAAACTGTCACCCGATGGAGCTGTTTCCTCCTAGAAGAAATAAAAAGAGGCTCCTCTCGATCCCCTTCTTGCCCTTCTAGAAAACACAAATAATGGTCAATCGCCTCAATGGCCTTTTGACCAATCGGCACCAACCGCTCCTTTCCCCCTTTCCCCTTCACACGCACATACTGATCATCCACATCCCGAATCTTGAGCTGGCATAGCTCAGAGACTCGCAAGCCACTCGCATATAACACCTCCAAAATCGCACGGTCACGCGCTCCTTCCCAGCTCTCTCCACCCGGCTGATGGAGAAGCCGCTCCATCTCCTCCAAAGACAAGATATCAGGAAGCAATTGCCATATTTTAGGAGATTGCAGTAAAGCAGCCGGGTTAGAGACTCCCTCTCCCTCTCGCTTAAGAAAACGAAAAAAAACTCTCAAAGCAATTAAAGCGCGACTGCGCGAGGCATCCGCATAACCTGCTTTTTGCTTGTATGTTAAAAAATCGACGAGATGCGATTGCTCAACCTCTTTCCAGTCTTGAAGAGAGAAAGAGTCTAAAAATAGCCGAAACGTTTCAATATCCCTTTCATAAGCCTCCAGAGTGTGAGGCGAAAACCCTTTTTCTGACGCTAAATAAGTCAAAAAATCTTCAATGTGCACTCGCATATTTTCAAATTTTCAAAATAAAAAAGCCCAAGAAAGCATGCTCTCTTGGGCTAGGGTGAAAAAAAACTTGGCGGCGACCTACTCTCCCGCACTCTTGTGTGCAGTACCATTGGCGATGAAAGGCTTGACTTCTGAGTTCGGGATGGGATCAGGTATTTCCCCTTCTCTAATGCCACCAAGAAAAAAGTCTAATCAAGAAATCTTCGCTAATCTTCTTCCCTGACTTAAAACAACGCTTGAAGAGTCTTCACTCTAAACTTCGCTTGTTTCTTGTAATATGCGACCACACTTCACGTGTTGAAGGGGATGTCTCTTCCTTCAATAAAAAAAGGTGGTCAAGCCGTTGGACTAATTAGTATTGGTAAGCTAAACACATTACTGCGCTTACACACCCAACCTATCTACCATATCGTCTCTATGGTGTCTCATTGGGATACCTTATCTTGAGGGAGGCTTGGCGTTTATATGCTTTCAACGCTTATCCTTTCCGAACGTAGCTACCCAGCAATGCCCTTGGCAGAACAACTGGCTCACCATTGGTTCGTCCACTCCGGTCCTCTCGTACTAGGAGCAGCTCCTCTCAAGTATCCTACGCCCACAAAAGATAGGGACCAAACTGTCTCACGACGTTTTGAACCCAACTCGCGTACCGCTTTAATTGGCGAACAGCCAAACCCTTGGGACCTTCTTCAGCCCCAGGATGCGATGAGTCGACATCGAGGTGCCAAACCGCCACGTCGATATGAACTCTTGGTGGCGATAAGCCTGTTATCCCCGGAGTACCTTTTATCCGTTGAGCGACGGCGATTCCACTTTCCACCGCCGGATCACTAAGCCCGACTTTCGTCTCTGTTCGACTTGCAGGTCTCACAGTTAACTTGCCTTATACCTTTACGCTCTTTTCGTGATTGCCAACCACGATGAGGCAAGCTTTGGACTCCTCCGTTACTTTTTAGGAGGATACCGCCCCAGCAAAACTGCCCGTCTGACAATGTCCGACTCCCCGCTTCAGGGGATGTCGTTAGATTCCCGACTCATCAAGACCGGTATTTCACCGACGGCTCCCACTCCCCTAACGAAGAGTGTTCATAGCCTCCCGGTTATCCTACACATGATCAGTCAAGAGCCAATATCAGAGTACAGTAAAGGTTCACGGGGTCTTTCCGTCTTATTGCGGGTAAACAGCATCTTCACTGCTACTACAATTTCACCGAGTCTCTTGTTGAGACAGCGCCCAGATCGTTATACCATTCGTGCAGGTCGGAACTTACCCGACAAGGAATTTCGCTACCTTAGGACCGTTATAGTTACGGCCGCCATTCACCAGGGCTTAAATTCAATGCTTCGCTTTTGCGAGCTAACATCTCCTTTTGACCTTTTGGCATTGGGCAGGCATCACACCATATACTTCGACTTAGACGTCTTCGCATAGTGCTGTGTTTTTGTTAAACAGTCGCCTGGGCCATTTCTCTGCGGCCACCGAGAGCTTCGTACAGCAAGTGTACTCACCCCAAATGGCTCCTCTTCTCCCGAAGTTACGAGGATAATTTGCCGAGTTCCTTAACAAGAGTTCTCTCGCGCGCCTGAGAATATTCTTCCCACCCACCTGTGTCGGTTTTGGTACGGTCACCATCAACGGTTAGAGTTTATTTCTTGGAAGGTTTGTGCCCTGCTATCGGTTCCTCCGTAGATTCCCCTTAGTGACAACCTGGATTTATACTGACGGATTTGCCTATCAGCCCTCCTCATTGCCCCACGGACTCGTCCAATGGTCCGCGCAACTTTACGTCCTTCGTCAACCCTTCACCATAGTTTTAGGTGGCGCAGGAATATTTAACCTGCTTGCCATCGCCTACGCTTTTCAGCCTCGGCTTAGGGACCGGCTAACCCAGGGAAGACGAGCTTTACCCTGGAAACCTTAGGTTTTCGGCGAGGGGGATTTTCACCCCCTTTATCGTTTACTCATGCCATGCATTATCACTTGTATAGCGCTCCAGCGCTCCTTACGGTACGCCTTCGGCGCTCATACAACGCTCTCCTACCGCTTATCCTTTTACAGAATAAACCCGCGATTTCGGCTCTTAGCTTTAGTCCCGGATATTATCGGCGCAGAGTTTCTCGATTGGTGAGCTGTTACGCACTCTTTAAATGATGGCTGCCTCTAAGCCAACATCCCAACTGTTTTAGAAACTCCACTTCCTTACTCACTTAGCTAAGAATTAGGGGCCTTAATCGGCGATCTGGGCTGTTCCCCTTTTGACAATGTAGCTTATCCCACACTGTCTATCTCCCGGACCACTTTGCAGTATTCGGAGTTTGATTTCCTTTGGTAGGCCGGTAAGGCCCCCGCGTGAATTCAGTGCTCTACCCCTGCAAAGCTTTGTCCGAGGCTAACCCGAAAGTTATTTCGAAGAGAACAAGATATCTCCAAGTTTGATTGGCCTTTCACCCCTATCCACAACTCATCCAAAACTTTTTCAACAGTTACTAGTTCGGTCCTCCACAAGGTGTTACCCTTGCTTCAACCTGGTCATGGATAGATCACTTGGTTTCGTGTCTGCGCCACATGACTAAAATTCGCCCTTTTAAGACTCGCTTTCGCTTCGGCTCCGGAACGTTCAGTCCCTTAACCTCGCCATGTAACGCAACTCGCTGGCTCATCATGCAAAAGGCACGCCGTCAGCCATTTCCGTAAAATGGACATAGGCCTTCGACCGTTTGTAAGCTATTGGTTTCAGGTTCTATTTCACTCCCCTAACAGGGGTTCTTTTCACCTTTCCCTCACGGTACTTGTTCACTATCGGTCATCAACTAGTATTTAGCCTTGGAGGGTGGTCCCTCCAGATTCAGACCGGGTTTCACGTGTCCGGCCCTACTCAGGTGCCTATCTTGTCAGCTTCCTCTTTCGCATACGGGGCTATCACCCTATATCGCCCAACTTTCCAGAGAGTGTTCTGCTAAATTCCAATGAACATTTATGAAAGGTCCTACAACCCCGATGATTAAAGATCATGGTTTGGGCTCTTCCCCGTTCGCTCGCCGCTACTCAGGGAATCTCTGATTTGATTTCTTTTCCTCTGCCTACTTAGATGTTTCAGTTCGGCAGGTCTCGCCTCTTTAACCTATGGATTCAGTTAAAGATAATCAGGGATTAACTCTGACTGGGTTTCCCCATTCGGATATCTCCGGGTCAATGCTTTTTTCCAGCTCACCGAAGCTTTTCGCAGGTTTCGCGTCCTTCATCGCCTGTTGATGCCAAGGCATCCACCAATAGCCCTTAATAGCTTGACCATAAAATATTTAAATATTTAAGTCACAAGCATTAAGTTCTTTGAGTTACGACTCTACATAAGCCCTTAGGCTCATGCGATCTACTTACTTTTTTATGTGAAGATCATCCTCAAGCGTTGATTTTTGTCAGTGAATTGTTTTTTATGACATTTCATACTTCAACTCGCTTATCAATTTTGCTGATAATCAAATCTCCGCTTTTAGATTAACTTGATTCTTGATATAGACTGTCAAAATAGCATGATGCCTGCGTTAAAGCAGGCTATTGTAACTTAGTATCTTATAATGGTATAGTGGTGCGGTTACCAAGACTTGAACTTGGGACCTCGACATTATCAGTGTCGCGCTCTAACCAACTGAGCTATAACCGCAAGTGCAAATCTTGGAGGCTAGGAGACTCGAACTCCTGACCCTCTGAATGCAAATCAGATGCTCTACCAACTGAGCTAAACCCCCGATAGATCATGATCGATCGGCTGTCTCTTAAGATTTGCGATCTTATTTTAAGATAGCACTGTGTTTTAACAGCACAAGGAAGACAATGTACAGGCATAACTAGAGCTTGCCCAACCTGTTTGCTTGAATAATCAGCAAACTGTCCTTTAAAGGAGGTGATCCAGCCCCACCTTCCGGTAGGGCTACCTTGTTACGACTTCATCCCAGTCATCAGCCTTACCTTACACGCCTCTTCCCTTGCGGTTAAGCCAGCGGATTCGGGTAAAACCAACTCCCATGATGTGACGGGCGGTGTGTACAAGACCCGGGAACGTATTCACGGCGATGTTGCTGACTCGCCATTACTAGCAATTCCATCTTCATGTAGTCGAGTTGCAGACTACAATCTGAACTGGGGCCGGTTTTTGGGATTTGCTTCACCTCGCGGTTTCGCTGCCTTCTGTACCGACCATTGTAGCACGTGTGTAGCCCCAGACATAAGGGCCATGCGGACTTGACGTCATCCTCACCTTCCTCCTGGTTAACCCGGGCAGTCTCATTAGAGTTCCCACCTTAAATGTTGGCAACTAATGATAAGGGTTGCGCTCGTTGCGGGACTTAACCCAACACCTCACGGCACGAGCTGACGACAGCCATGCAGCACCTGTGCAGCAGTCCCGAAGGAAAGGCCCATCTCTGGACCGGTCTACTGCATGTCAAGCCTGGGTAAGGTTCTTCGCGTTGCATCGAATTAAACCACATGCTCCACTGCTTGTGCGGGTCCCCGTCAATTCTTTTGAGTTTCAGCCTTGCGACTGTACTCCCCAGGCGGTATACTTAACGCGTTAGCTCCGGCACAACTAGGGTTGAGTCCAGTTACACCAAGTATACATCGTTTACGGCAAGGACTACCAGGGTATCTAATCCTGTTTGATCCCCTTGCTTTCGCGCCTCAGCGTCAGGAATAAGCTAGAAAACCGCCTTCGCCACCGGTGTTCTTCCACATATCTACGCATTTCACCGCTACTTGTGGAATTCCGTTTTCTCCGCCTACCCTCTAGAGATACAGTTTCAAATGCAGTTCCGGGGTTGAGCCCCGGGATTTCACATCTGACTTATATCTCCGCCTACGCGCCCTTTACGCCCAATAAATCCGATTAATGCTTGCACCCTCCGTATTACCGCAGCTGCTGGCACGGAGTTAGCCGGTGCTTCTTTACCTGGTACCCTCAAATTAGCTGGATATTAGCCAGCTTCTCTTGTTCCCAGGCGAAAGAGCTTTACGACCCGAAGGCCTTCTTCGCTCACACGGCGTCGCATCGTCAGGCTTTCGCCCATTGCGAATGATTCTCGACTGCAGCCTCCCGTAGGAGTCTGGGCAGTTCTCAGTCCCAGTGTTGGCGGTCAATCTCTCAATCCGCCTAGACGTCTTAGCCTTGGTGCGCCTTTACCACACCAACTAGCTGATATCCCATGGGCCTCTCTCTAACCGCGAGGTCTTGCGATCCCCCACTTTAATAAGCAAAAGACTCCTTTCGCTCACCATATCCGGTATTAGCGATCGTTTCCAACCGTTATCCCAGTGTTAGAGGTAAGTTACCCATGTATTACTAACCCTTCCGCCACTGAATCTTGCGATTCCGTTCGACTTGCATGCCTCATCCACGCCGTCAGCATTCAATCTGAACCAAGATCAAATTCTCACAGAAAAATAACTCTTGAAAATTTGTGTAGTTCGCCTAATCTCTTAGACCTCTACTATGTGACAGTTAAACCATCACACACAAGCTCTATTTATTGTTGCTTGCACATTGTCTCTCTTATACTGTCAAAACATCTTGCACATCCTCACGGGATAGGTATTTCTCGCTCCTCTCATTTTTTGTGATTGGCGCTGCGAGAAGTTTCCAATTTACCTAAAAGGAGGAATTTAATGCAATCCTTCTTTTTTTAAGCAGATTTTTTCTGTCGATATCTTCTAATTATAAATATTTTAGGATAAAAAAATCAAGGAAAGAAAATAAAATTTTGATATAGGCAATTATTCAGGGCATGACCCTTTTTCAGGAGGTCTGTATGCGTTTCTTAGGCTGTATTTCTTCTCTTTTGATGACTTATGGAGTCCTCTTAAGCGCCCCCGCTAGAGGAGAGCCTTCCTCTGCTTCTTCCATGAGTGTCTACTCCACGATTTTTACAATTTTAAACACACGAGATTTTCTAGACACGTTGGAAGGGCCGTTTACGATTTTCATTCCCACTAATGCCGCTCTCGCTCAACTCTCCCCTGCCACTTTAAGGGAACTCAGTTTACCTGAAAATGCAGAGAACCTTTCTCGATTAGTTGCCAATCACGTCGTGAAGAAGCAAATTTTAAGAGGAGATTTTGAAAAATTTAATAATCGAGAAATCAAGAGTCTAAGCGGGAGGAATTTAACCTTAAAGTCAGAACGAAATGTCCTGACGATAGATGGAGCCCATATTTTAAGGGTAGAGCCAGCAGGAGAAGATGGTGTGATTTATGTGATCGATCGTGTCCTTACTGATTCTTCGCGATAGCCACAATGAAGATAACTTTGAGCAAAATGACAAAAATGAAAATAGCACTCTGCCAGGAGGCCCTCTCTTTTAGCTGAGGGAGTCCAGCTTTTCTTGTATCATCTTACCCAGCTCCTCCACGAATTCATCAACAAGAATATCAGTAACAGGGGCGGTTCCCCAAGAAGCAACCGCTTTATCATAATAGTCCTTTGCTGCCTTAAACTTACCTAGCCCGAATTCTATGTAAGCTGCTCTTCCATAGGCAGCAGGTGGAATATCGTTACCATAGGCAACAATCGCCTGATCAGAATAATTCTTTGCTTCTTCCCATTTTCTTGCTCGAATTTTCGTGAAAGAGGCGTTGCAATAGACTATAGCTGGAGTCCTGTTGTCATAAAGAACAATCGCTTTATCATAATAGTCTTCTGCTTCCTTTAATTTTTCTAGATGGAATTTTGCAAGAGCAGCCTTTTCATACACATATGCAGGAGCGCGATCTTTATAGTCTTTGATCGCTTCATCGAGTAAAGATTCTACCAAAGATAAATCCCCTATTTGTATACCCCCTCTTTGATCTACCATCTTCTGACAACCAACTGCTGCCAAAATAGGAGGATAAGAGATTCCTTTATTGAAAAATTCTAAAGCCTTTTCTGGGAATTTAACGACAAACAGGTCCAGTCCACGCCAATCTCCTTTGATTGCCGAAGCGAGGGCAAGATTATAATACCAATCCGCTTCTTTATATTTAGGACATAGAATTCGGATGGCTAGGAGACTGGCACATGTTGCCCCTTCTTGAATTGCTCCATTTAAAGATTTGAAAGCTAAGCGATAAAACTTTTGTTGTTCCTCGCCTTCCACTGCCATCTCAAACGGATGCTCAACTAAATAAGAGAGACCTTTTAACAACAGATCTCCGGTTTTCGATTCAACTGAGAAATCTCTCTGAAATAAGTGATGATAATGAGAGGAATTCAGCCGATGCAAAGAATTTAAATCTTTCCATAAAAAAGCCCCTAAGGAAGAGGGGTAGCGCTCCATGATCCCCCGAAATCGAAGAAAAAGCTTTTGCACCTGCTCTGAAGTCGGTCCAAGCAGGCTTCCATCCGGATTTTTGTTAAATAACTTTTCTCTAACATTACAATACATCGCAAGCGCTTTCCCATGAAAGTAACAAGCCCTGGTTGGGTAGAGCTCTCCTTCAGGCAATGACCAATTGAAATTGAGATTTTCTCGTTGCATGTGCTTCTTCCATGCTGGGATTGTATACCTCATCGCCCCTGTAAAAAGTTGCTCAAAAACCAAAAGATTTTTTCTAGTAGGAAGAAAGGAAACAATAATTTCTAATGGGACATCAGGTAAACAACCAAAAAATGAAAAGTTTTGTTCCCCTAAAACTGAGCTTGAATCCATTTATGACCTCTCTTTATATTTAAATTTCTGATTAACTGGACTTTGTACAATTTTACCTAAAACTGTACAAAGTCCAGATTGGAGTTGTACAAAGTCAAGAGTAACGCTATTTTTGTATTTTAAATAATACAAAAAAACTGTTTTTGATCAAAAAAAAATATTTTTTATAACTTTCTTTTTTGATATAGGCAATTATTCAGGAGAGAAGATACCCAGGGCGTTTTCACTAAAAATACTTTACATGTTTGTTAATGAACGGATTCTCCTTAAGAAGAGTTTCATAGCGCTGCTGAACAAAAAGAATCTCTTCTAAAGAGGCAGATAGCCACTCTGAATGAGGGGGAGTAAGCTGATGAGATAATTCCTTCATCCCCTCTTCAATCAAATATCCGCATAAACTCATTTGAAAATTCAGGGGATGATGAGGAATAAAAAGGGCATCCCCGACCTCGTCCACATAAGATTGAATAAAAACTGTGGAAACCCATTCCTGCCAAAATAATATCCATTTCTCTTTTTCGGAAAAATCAGAAGGAAAAAAGCCCTTTTGTGCTTGGCGGAAAGCCCCATTCAAGATGGCAAAATGAAAAGAATAAAGCATTTTAGCAAGATCCCGAAAAGGAGAATATTTACGGCGTCCTTCCTCAAATGAATGCAGATAACTTCGAGCAAAATGACAAATGAAAAACTCCTTCCCCGTGAATAAAAGTTGAGGCAAACGATAGTCTCCATGGCACCGAATGCGAATTAGATGCTCTCTTGGATGAAGGATCGGATCAAATGTCTGAATCAATTCTTCCCGCAGTTCAATCACTCTTCTTGCTTGTTTTTGAAGAGACTCCTTCAATATCGGAAGCATTCTCTCCAACTTTCCACTCATAAAGACAACTAGGTTTCTTTTTGATTGGTAGCTCGAACGCAAATAAAAGGGAGAAGAGACCTCAGGTTCAAATGCCGGATCTCCTCTTGCATCGGCGAGTGTCAAATGCATTTGCCCCGTGACTTTCCCGATCAGATGGACACGCTCAAGATACGTTCCAATCAGCTCTTTCGCTAAGTCGGGCACTTCTTGTCGTCCCTTCTTTAGAGAAGGAGTGGGAATCTCTATTTCTTTTAAGGAAGGCGCTCTTGTCATCAAGCGATCAAAATAGAGATCCACCTCCTCCGAGGTATACTCCCAAGCCGTCTCCTGATGAGCGATACAGGCATGGAAAAAACCAAATGTAAAAAAGCTCTCTTGGCTTTTTGCTTGATAGTCTATTCTTCCTAAAACAGGAGGAACAAAAGGAAAATTCCTCTTCGTGAGAAATTCCTCCATTTCGAGAGCGGGATTGACTCCCTTTTGAACCAGGCGATAGAGCGTTAAACAGGGGGCATCATCAAACTGCACATGCATTTCCCCCTGATCAAGAGAATGAATATGAATAGAGGACAAGCTTCCCTCTTGCAAATTCATCCGCTTAAAGGCGGTATGAGGGTGGGAGACCAATTCCCCCTTTAATCCCGGATAACGCTTTCTTTTAAGAAAGCCTTGAAGCAGATAATTAAAAAAGAGAGGAGAATAGAAAGCATCATACAAAAATCCTTTCCTTGGATTTTCCCCCTCTCCCACCCATAAATGGGTCACCACCGCTTCCGTTGTCTCTCCCTTTAGAGCCTCCTCAAGAGAAAAAGTAAAGGCGAGAGGGATGACATAGGTTTCTCTCCCCCCTTGATCCGATTCCATTTTAACAAAGAGAAGAAAAGCACGATGGGAACCAAAAAGAATAGAAATTTTTTCTTCTATCTCCGGTTGACTAAAGGCAAATTTTTCTGTTTTGAACCACGGATATCTTCTTAAATAAAGAAATAAGTGCTTTTCTAACAAGGTCTTAAAGGGGGAATTAAAGACTTGCCACCAATGCGAGGGAACAGTGATGATCGGAAGATCCATTAACTGAATCGGACGAGAGATTTCCTCTTGTTCTTTAGGCTTTAAAAGAAACCAATAGAAGGCATAAGGACCCATCGTTAAAAGATAAGGCAACTCTCCAATCGAGGGAAAACTCGACTGGCCAAATAACTCATGAGGAATCAACCCCTTGAAAGAAGAAAGATCGAGTTCAACATATTGAATAGAGTGGGAAAAGTTCGCGACAACGAGAATGTTTTCTCCTTCATAACGGCGAATAAAAGCTAACACTTTGAAATTCTTTGGATACAAGAACTCGATCTCTCCCCTCCCAAATGCTTTAAAGTGCTTGCGCAGCGCGATTAAACGTCTCATCCACCACAAAAGCGAATGGGGATTTCTTTGTTGCGTTTGCACATTAATCGTCCCATAGTGATACTCCGGGTCCATGGTCACAGGAAGGGATAACCGTTGAGGATTGGCCTTAGAGAAGCCTGCATTTAAGTCCGGGCTCCATTGCATGGGGGTCCGCACTCCATTGCGATCTCCGAGATAAATGTTATCTCCCATTCCAATTTCATCCCCATAGTAAAGGATCGGGGTGCCTGGGAGGGAAAAGAGAATGCCGTTCATCAATTCGATTTTTCTTCGGTCATTTCCAAGGAGAGGAGCCAAACGTCTCCGAATACCGAGGTTGAGACGTGCCTGGGGATCTTGCGCATAGGTACGATACATATAATCTCGCTCTTCATCGGTCACCATCTCCAACGTGAGTTCATCATGATTGCGAAGAAACAACGCCCATTGTGCCTGAGGAGGAATCGATGGCATTTGCTGAAGAATATCAAGGAGAGGAAAGCGGTCCTCTAATTGAATGGCCATAAAGAGACGAGGCATCATGGGAAAGTGAAAAGCCATTTGGCATTCATCCCCTTTTCCAAAATAAGCAACCGAGTCGGAGGGCCATTGATTTGCCTCCGCTAAGAGCATCCGGTGATCAAACGTCTCATCGATATGACGGCGAAGATCTTTGACAAAGGCATGGGTTTCCGGGAGATTTTCACAGCTCGTCCCTTCTCGTTCGAAAAGATAAGGGATCGTATCCAAACGCATTCCATCGACTCCTAGTTCTAACCAGAAATCGACAATCTCTAAAACGGCTTTACGGACAGCCGGGTTATCGTAATTCAAATCGGGCTGGTGCGAGTAGAAGCGGTGCCAATAATAGGAATTGGCTTTATAATCATAGGTCCAATTGGAGTGTTCGAAGTCTTTAAAAATAATGCGAGCCTCTTTGTATTTATTGATATCTTGGCTCCAGACATAAAAATTGCGCCAAACACTATGAGGTTTTGCCTCACGGGCCCGCTTAAACCAAGCATGTTGATCGGAGGTGTGATTGAGAACGAGTTCAATGATGACATTTAGCCCTCGTTCGTGGGCTTGATAGAGGAATGCTTTAAAATCACTTAAGCCTCCATACGCAGGGTAAATATTAAAGTAATCGGATATATCATATCCGTCATCTTTTAAAGGAGAAGGATAAAACGGGAGAAGCCAGAGGGTATCTACCCCTAATTCTTGCAGATAATCAAGTTTTTGAGTCAGTCCGGGAAAATCTCCAATTCCGTCTGCATCGCTATCGTAGAAAGAACCGATCCGAAGTTCATAAATGATGGCATCTTTATACCACAATGGATCTTTGAGACGACTCGGATAATGGAGCATTGACTTCTCTCCCGTTTATAAACGGGATTTTACTAATAAGAAAATAGGAAGCAAGCTAATATAACAAAAAAATTTACTTAACATTTCATCTTAAAAGTTGAAACATAAAACCTCAAGTGTTGAGAAAAAATTAAATAAAGCTATTGCAAAATAACTTATTCTGTTTTACAATCTTATCAATAACTAATTTCAGTTATTTAATTTTTAATTTGCTTATAAATAAAAGGAGATAACATGGATTTATCCTCTTCTTCACCTTATCATTCTCTTCTCCCTACTTTATGGAACTTTCTCGATGCAAAATCACCCGAGGAAATAGACCATCTAGCTAAAGAAATAGAGTGTAAAGTGGATGTGATTAACAACCAAGATAATAATGAACCGCCCGTTCTATATTTTGTTTTGAGTAATGTAAAAAAACATCTAAGAAAATTAAAGGAAGCGAGGGACTATTATGCCAAAGGGATTGCCTTAATAGCAGAAAATGATCCATGTTATGGACATGTACATGCATATATGGCTGCCCTAGAAGCACGATTACTCAATTGGCGAGAAGCAAAAAAACATTCTGATAAAGCTCTCACTGCCTTTGGACATCAGGCTCCTCCTGACGTGCGGGAACTAACAAAGATTATAGAGGAAAACTTAATCCCGGAGTTTAATTGATCCCAACTTTATCGAGAAATTTTGGCATGGTTCAAAAAGTAGAGTTTTTGGGTAACATGACAGGGTCGTGTCCGAGTCCGAGTCCGAGTTCCGATTGGAAACGCGGAAGAACGGAACACGATCGGAACTCGGACTCGGACACGGACTCGGACACGAAAAAAGACGATAAAGACCTCGAGATAAAAGCTCTAATACGCCTTGGTCTCGCATGTTGTAAAGAGTCTTAGGATGAATTCCTAACCTAATGGCTTTAGCTGTATTAAGCATTCCCCCATGCCTCCTGAAGATATCCTTAGCTTTAGCAAATTTATGAGTAACACTCATGGTGATAAATACATAGGTTTATTTCATTTATAACCTATATAATTATCACTTTCTACGAATGTAGTCAATGGAAAATTTGGTCATATTTTCTCCTAGCACCGAGGAAAAAATATTTTCTGAGCCAAATTATGATTTTCATTTCACATCAAACGTAATTTCTCTAAGGCGACCATGGGAAGCTTAGAAAATAATTCCTGAAAGGCAACCGCCCCTTTTTGCTCGATCAAAAAGGTCTGACCGGTTAAGAGATCTCGATACATTCCTTCATACTCAGAAGAGAGTTGAAGAGTGGTCTCTCCCCAGCATTTTCCGATTGGATCCTTCGCTGATCTCAACAGAGGAAGATAAAAACGGCCGGTGGCAATAAGAATTTGCTCTTGCTCTTTTTTCCTGCTGAATGCCATCACATGATTCGCCCTTTCCCCCTTAACTGCAAGGGGCTGATACCCCCCTTCTCGAAATAAGACTGGATGGCTGTTGCGATACTGGAGCAACTGGGAAATCAAATAAAGCTTGATTCTTCCATCTTGGAGAGTCTCCATCAAATGCGTCACAAGTTCTCCTCGCCCTTCTTCCCCCTTTCCCTTTTCCTTAAGTTCTCTAAGGAGTTGCTGTCGATGAGAATAATCGATCGGATGGCGATTGTCTGGATCGACCAAAGTCAGTTGCCAAAGCTCGCTCCCCTGATAAAAGTCTGGAATGCCGGGAATCGTCAATTTCAGGAGTGTTTGAGAGAGAGAATTAAATAAACCGGCTCTCATGATCGGCTGAATAAATTGTTCAAAGTCCTGTATAAACAAATTATCTGGTGTCTGCTCTAAAACCTGTCGAATAAATGCACTCATCCCTTTTTCATAGGCCTCATTCGGGTAAATCCAACTCGTATGGATCTTCGCCTCCTTGATCGCTTTCTTTATATATTGTTCTATTCGCTCTTGATACCGAATAGCCGCCGAAAGATCTCCTTGCTCGAAAGGCCATGTCCCTATTAACGTCTGATAAAACAAATATTCTTCATTCTTATCTGGAACAGGGCGATGATCAAGAGAAACTTTTTTTGTTTTATTTAGCAGATGCCAGCGCAAGAGCGCTTGCTCCCATCCAACGGGATCTTCTGATAAGACATTTAAACGGGCCCGGACATCTTCGCTTCTTTTCGTATCATGCGTTGAAGTTGCAATTAAAGTATGCGGCCATTTCTCCAAACGCTCTTCATTTTTTTGATGAAACGTCTCGAGAGAGACGCCAAACCATTCAGGAGCCCCCACTTCGTTTAACGAGGCAAGAGGGTAATTGCGATAAAAGGCGGTATCTTCTACTCCCTTTGCCATGACGGGTCCCGTGAGCTGCTGAAAATGGAGAATAAAATCGCGGCGGTAGTGAATTTGCTTAGGAGTCAGTCCAGGCGGATCTTGTCTCACTAGCACGCTTTCAATGAAGTCAAAGATAGAAGGATCTCTTGCAGGATTTAATCGTTTGGCCTGCCGGATGGCAGTTGTCATAAACATCCAATCTTCTAAACGGATCTCATTCTCTTCTGCCCGGCTATAGCTTCGATAAACAGGAAAGCAGGCGATGACATCTCTCAAGGCACTTCGTAAAGCCTCTAAGGTGTAATCACGCGACCAGCGATGCTGCTCGCTAATTTCTTCCAGATGGCGTGAAAGAAGATGCAATTCACTGGACATGGAGATAAATAAAATGAGCTTTTTACACGTATAAATTGTTTGATTCATCTCTTCTTGGTTGCCAATGAAGGCATGATAACTCTCCTCCATTTTCTCTCGGCTTTCTTGCCTCACAAAGAGTCCATTCAAAAGATTCAGGACATCATAGCCCGTTGTTCCGAAAATCGGCCACTGTGAAGGGAGCCATTCCTCCCCTCCTAGAATCTTTTCAAGGAGAAGAAAGAACGGACGGTCTGAGACACTTTCGGTCTTTTCCTTCCATGCTTTAGCGCAAAGCCGCTGTAGACGGATAAAATACTGTTCGGGATCGAGCAATCCATCGACATGATCGAGGCGTAAAGCCGTGACCCACCTCTTTTCTATGGCCTTTAAGACCCATTCATGCATGGCAGCAAAGACATCTTCCTTTTCGACAT
Organism: Parachlamydiales bacterium; assembly: GCA_963801825.1. Classification (GTDB taxonomy): domain Bacteria; phylum Chlamydiota; class Chlamydiia; order Chlamydiales; family Parachlamydiaceae; genus CAWDGI01. The sequence continues at coordinate 129,132 of CAWDGI010000006.1, read as the reverse complement.
GCATGCTGACGAGTTCATTAATTTCAAAAAAGCGACGGTAATTAATTTCATCATTTGTCACTCGCCAGAAACTTAGACGATAGGCTTGCCCCTTTAGCAACTCTTCGAGAAGATCGAAACTTCTTGGATCTCCTTTTTGGCCATTGAAAAGTTGAAGAGAGCGGTGAATGGCTTGGAAGATAAGAGAAGAATGGTTGACCAGATGAGCGAGCCGTTTCTTGATGATTTCTTTTTCCCGATTCTTTTCCTGCTGTTTTTCCCGTTTTCTCTCTTCTATCGAAGGAAGGTGGTGCAAGGCAGTGAGGAGGCTTTTTAATTCTATTAAATCGGGGTGAGAGTCTTCTAATTCGTTCCCCAAAAAATGGAGAGCGTGGTTTAAAATGAGGGGGTAAGTCAAAGGATTAAGAGGGAATTGTTGTCCTTTATATTCGACGAAAAAAGCCCCTTCCAGATAGAGGAGTTTTAATTCTTGATTTTCAATGACTTTTCCATAAGGTTGATCGAGAATGGGGAGGAGAATGCGGTTTTTTAGCTCAGCTTTGGGGGGATTCCACACAATATCAAAGTAGTGAGCATATAAGGAACTTGGACCATTTTCTAAGACCTCTTGCCACCATTTATTCCTCCCCCCTGCAATGGACATATGGTTGGGAACGATATCTAAGATCAGCCCCATCTGTTTTTTTTGAAGAGCAGTTACCCATTTTTCAAATTCTTCTTCCGATCCCACTTCCGGATTGAGTTGATTGCAATCGAGAACATCATATCCATGCGAACTGCCAGGCTTCGATTTCATGAGGGGGGAGGCATATAAATCGGAAATGCCAAGCTCGTGAAAATAGGAGACGAGGGAAAGGGCTTGTTTAAAAGTAAAAAGAGAGTTGAATTGTAAGCGATAAGTGGAGCAGGGAATTCTTAAAGAGGGAAAGAGGGGATCTTCATTCATACGAATTGCATTTTTTGGAAAACTATCCCCTCCGCCTATTTTCGTCAATGGAATGATCGTATCAGAGAAATTTTTCGTTTTTTATTGACAAATTGATATCGTGTACGATATCACTTCATGTTTTAGAGAAGGCTTTCGAAAATCATGAACAAGACAAGAAAAGCAAAAAACAAAAAAGATTTAAATGACTATAAAGATTTAAATGACTATTTGAGCCTTCCTTGGACTTATACGATTGAAACAGAAACGCACGAAGGTTCTAGTTATTACATTATTCGAGTGAATGAATTGCCCGGTATTTGCACCGATTCAGAAAGTTTAGATGAAGGAATAAAAGAAATAAAAGGACTGATTGCTTGTGCTGTCGAAATTTATAAAGAGAAAGGAGAACCCGTTCCTGAGCCAGTCAATAGAGAACAATACAAAGGGAAAATCTTATACAGAACAGATAGCGAACGTCATTATCTTATCGCAAGAACAGCCCAAATGATGCACAAATCAATTAGCAAAACATTAGATACTTTGATCGATAAAGGGTTAGAAAGTATGCGAACTGTTTAATTTAACATAGCTTATTTTTATTTGATGATCCTAACAAGAGGAAGATGATGACATTAATCGAAAAAATCAACAATGACATCAAAGAAGCAATGAGAAGCCGAAACCAGCTTAGGCTTGATACCTTGCGCATGCTCAAATCAAAAATATTGACTGTTGATGCTCGAGGCAATCTCCCAGATGGAGAAGTGCTCAAGCTATTCAAAACTTACCAGGGTAATTTACAAGAAGCCCTTGATCTGGCACAAGCTGCTAACCGCCCTGAAATTGTTGAACGTTTAAAAAGTGAGCTAGAGATTGTTCAAGAGTTTTTACCAAAAACTCCCTCTTCCGAAGAGACAAAAAAAATTGTGATGCAAGCGATTTCTGATAGTGGAGCAAAAACAAAAAAAGATGTCGGGGTAGTAATGAAAACCGTCATGAAGCTCAACAATACGATTGACGGGAAATTAGCTAAGGACTTGGCAAATCAATTACTAGCCGACTAATCAAAAAATTGGGCTATTTTTGAAGAAACGAAACCAGCGCTCTGGAAGACTGCAAACATTCTCATTTCTTTATTGATTTTAGACTTAAAATAATTTATAATGTTATTAAAATACATCAACAATAGATTAAAGTAATGAACGATAATAACATCTCTAAATTAAATATTCAGTTTATTTATGAGAATCAAACCCAATCTATTTCTCTGTTTGATGCAAAACTTGCCCAGGGCTCAAGCATTAAGAAAATCACTGTTGCGGGAAGGGAGTACTTTTATGAGGAGAATGCCAAAACTCCGGAATGCATCAACCAGCTGTTTAAATCTCTATCTGAAGATAAAACGTTTAAAACAGAAAAGAAATTAGTCTCTTACCTCTCCAAAAATACGAAAATTGATCGCCTCTCCCTCACGAATGACATTTATGAGAGGGAAAAAGATCGGCTTCTTGGCAGAACGAATATAGATTCAAAAGCTTTGGTGCGAGCAAAAGAGACGCTTTGCAAAGAGTTAATAGAGAGCAAAGCGGAAAATAAAACCGCCCTTTTGGCCCTCATTAACAAGTCTCCTCCCCCTCTTAACTCCCCCAAAATCCTATTTGAAATTGCCGATCAGATTGAAAACAACGGCAAGCCGGAGCAAGCCCATGCTATCAGAGAGGCAATGCGCTCATTCGACCTACAACCCATCCTTCAGCAGGCCCCTGAGCTCATCCAAGAGCATTATATCCATCCTGATCAAGGGAAAATCATCGCAGAAAAACTTAAAAAATTATTTGAAACCGGAAAATATGAGCGTTTTTATGATCGAAGTGAGTTTACATCTGAACTAACTCTAGATTTGAGAGATCTTGGGAATGATTTTCATTTAGGAATTATCGATCGTAAAGCAGATAAAGAAGAAAAAATCCGCGAAGAAGTCAGCCTGATCACATCTAAAGTAAATCAGGGGATTGGGTATTTCAAAATCACGACATTTGAAATTCCTAATGATAAAACAGAAAATCAACCGATTGCTCTTCCGGAAGTCAAGCAAGTTTTAGATCAAATGCGAGAGGCCAATCCAAATGCAATTATGATAGATCTTCGGAATAATGGGGGGGGATCTATATATGTGATGGCTGATGTGGCGAGTTATTTTATTGAACCTAATCGAGAATTGGGACAGAATCTCTATCGAGATGAGATCTCTAAAGAAGAGTTGGAGTTCTTTCCAATAGACCCCGTCAGAACCCTTTCTGAACAAGCCCTTCCTTTAGAAAAGAGAATGTTGAAACAACCGCTCTTTATTCTGACAAGCAAGGATACTGGCTCTGCGGCAGAAGCGCTGGCCTATCATCTCAAGGAACATCGACAAGCACTCATCATTGGGGAAAACACGCGCGGAGGAGCGCATGTGGCCAAACTTTTTGAAATGAGTCCCGATTTTTATATCGCCATCTCCTTTGGAGATTACATTCTCAAGAGTGGCATGCCAAATTGGGAAGCCAAAGGTTTATCCCCAGATGTGGAAGTGGAGGCAGAAAAGGCCTATGAGAGAGCAGAAAAAGAAATTAATCAAAGAATATGATGACTAAAAAATCTAAGCAAGAACCAGTGACAACGTATGATGAATTGATGCAAGATCCTGAATTTAAAGAGATTTATGAAAAATCTTATCGGGAGCTAGTCCTTTCAGAGCTACTTCTGGCAATTATACCTAAGGATAATATTTCTATTCATAGCTTAGCTAAACAGGCAGGAATATCACCTGCAATTATCCAAAACATAAGAATTGAGTTTAGGCCAGATAACGCGCTTCTATCTTCCAATATTTTCACCATGAACTAGCAGCCATAGGCATGGAAATTCTCTCGCCTGATGATGGAACGACCCTAAAATGCGCTCGTTTACGATTCCTTGGTTTAGGTTTAACAACAATTTCAATATCTTGACCCAGATCTTGCAAGAACTGCATGAGCATTTCAATTGAGAAAAGGTCAAGATTTCCACTCAGCAATGAAGAAACACGTGATTGATTGACTCCTAAGATTTTTGCTGCTTGAGTTTGTGTCATCTTTTTTTTCTTAATGACTTGGGAAATTTTATCTACTAGGTTAGCTTTTGCAAGATCTTGTTCCGGATTTTCAAAACCAAGTACAGCAAAAATATTGCCTTTAGTTTCTTCATATTCTTCTAGGTGTTTTTTTGTTTTACTTTTCATTTTTTTCCCGCTCCTTATGCATACGTTGCGCTTCTTTCAGGCGACTCTTGATTAAATCAATATCATGTTTTGGAGTTTCTTTCCCTGTGTTAGATTTCTTTTTAAAGACGTGCAGCACATAAAGTATATCTTGAAACTGTACTGTATAAACAGATCTATATGTACAATTGGCATCATTCTTTATAATTTCCCTAATCTTAGCACTTCCAAAACCTTTCAATGGTTTTGCGTCAACATCATCTTTTCCGAATTGTGCAAGATGCAGTGAGTACCCGATCATTTTTCGGATTTCATCAGGCAACTCCATTAAGTCCTTCTTACTTGATCCGATCCAGCCAAGCGGTTTTTCGTTTTCCATTTCTTACTAGCCTCATAATGACATTATATAAGTATTTAGATATTAAATCAAGATGCTTCAACAATTCTGGGTAACTGGCCAGAGGTGTCGATGATAGCATCCCATTTTCTTCCCTTGAGAGCATCTAAGTTGCCATCTCTATCTCCACGTAATTTTTCCACATCTGGAAATTGAGATAAGTCTTGGTTTCCTCGATTGAACAGAGTGACCTCGTGGCCACGTTGATGCAGCTCTCCAACAAGGTTTGGGCCTAGGAAATGCGTTCCACCTAATATCAAAATTTTTAAAAATATCATTTTCTGTATTATCCTCTCTAGTAAAGAAGACTTTAGCCGATGTGCAACTTTTTTCTCCTCTGAAAAGAAGGATAAAAACCTTGAGACTTTCCAGAAATGATGTCGCAAACCACTTGGAATCCATATATTTAACACAGAGCGAAGCAGTTCCTTCGGCCCCCTTATCGGGAAATAACTGGATGCATGTAGATATCTTTGCGGTATTTCGTGCGATTTAGGTCGTTTCGTCACTGGTGTTTATATATACCCGTCACAGAGCGTGATCAGCAGGGGCTTGCGATTTTATCGCTGGGAAGCTTGCTATCCCGTTTAGGAGACTGACTTCATAAACTTTTTACAGCCCCTGCCGCACGTTAATACCATTTTATTAAATCAAAAAATGGTATTAAGATGAAGCATACTCCAAATAAACAAAAATCTCAAGAAGGACAAAGCTCGAGTAATTCATTACCGTGCTTTTTCCCAGATACAGCCGGTATCGATATCGGTTCAAAATCTCATTTTGTTGCGGTCCCATCTGAACGCGATTCCAATCCAGTCAGAGAATTTTCAACATTTACTGCCGATCTTCATCAAAATGGTCAATTGGCTAAAAGAATGCAACATCAAAACCATTATAATGGAATCCACAGGCGTTTACTGGATACCAGCATTTGAATTGCTTGAAAGCAATGGCTTTGATGTAAAACTTGTAAATGCACGACATGTGAAAAATGTAAGTGCACACAAAACAGACGTCCTAGATTGTCAATGGCTCCAACAATTGGGTACTTTTGGCTTGATAAAAGAGTGCATTTCGCCCCGCAGATGCAATTTTACCGCTAAGAGCATATCTTAGACAACGCGATATGCTTATTAAAAGCGCTGCTACGCATATTCTACATATGCAAAAAGCTCTCACCCAAATGAACCTACATCTTACACAATGTCATCAGTGACATCACAGGAGCAACAGGCATGGCGATTATAAGGAATATTGTGGCAGGTATTACTGATCCAAAAGTTTTGGCAAGTCTCTGAGACATGAAAGATGTCGTAATATCGTTGGATCTATCATTCATTACCTTAAATTATTACTTTTAAATAAATAGTTTATTTATATTATATATTTTAAATCATAAATATTAATATTTAATTAAATTGTATTATAATTATTAGCAAATGTCGGAAAGAAAATAGTATTTGCTCAACCCGACGCGGGAGGAAGATGAACAGATACCGTAAAAACCTGTGTATTAAAAGCGGGATTAAGAGAAGTGGAAACAATTACATAACTTCACGCGCATCAGTTATTCAAAGAACTTCTTGAATTAAGCGTTGCTCCTCAATTGCCTCAAAAGGGACCATAGGCGCCTGAGGAGAGATTCCCTCGCAATAGCGGGCGGCCTCTTCCCACTCTTTTTCCGATTTTAAATGATGTGGCCACCAAGGAAAGGTCCGACACTGTTGAGGACGGACAGAATAGATTTGACATTTCTTGTCTTTTAAAAAGACGCAATCATAGTTTTGAGGCCTCTCTTTCAAGGAAAGGCGCCCCTTCACAAGACGAAGATAACGGAGTGAAAATTCCTCTATCGTCATCTTTAGAAAAGCCGCCATCTCTTGAATCTCTTGCTCATTTACCCAGACATAACCAGGAGCCCCCGTACAGCACTTCCCACATCCCGTGCATTCAAAATGAAGCCCTTTGGCATACCAAGGAGCATCTTCTTTTATAACTTTCAACATTAAAGATTCAATCCCTTTTCTTTAAACTCGACTTTGTACATTTTAAGGGGTCGATAAATGCAATCTTTTGAGCTATAACGCGTTAAAATTTTTTCGCCAACCCTCATTTGGGTTGGCGAAAAAATTTTAACGCGTTATAGCTCAAAATCTTGCGTTTATCGACCCCTTAAAATGTACAAAGTCGAGTTAAATAAATAAAGATTGTCAACTTCAGAGATGTTTGTTAAAATTTCTGCTTAATTACTGTTTTATCAAAGCCAATGCTAACATTTTTTATTTATAAGGACATTCCCTCATGCAAAAACCTAGAGAACACTGGAGCTCCCATTTAGGATTTATCTTAGCCGCAGCCGGCTCTGCCATTGGCCTGGGCACGTTGTGGAAATTTCCTTATGTCACAGGGGAAAATGGAGGGGGATTATTCGTCCTCATGTACATTCTTTGCACCTTCTTCATTGGAATTCCTCTCTTTATCGCCGAGCTCGTCCTTGGGCGCAAAGCCCAACGAGGCGCTGTCGGGGTATTCGTCACCCTTGCCAATAATTCCACTCTTTGGAAAGCAGCAGGATGGCTAGGAGTCGCCTCTTCTTTCTTAATTATGTCTTTCTATAGCATCTTAGCAGGATGGGGACTCAATTACGTCTTCATGTCTCTCAGCCAATTTTACGTCCACATGTCGCCAAAGGAAATTTCCGGCGTTTTCGACATCTTAGCTTCTTCTGCCGACATCACTTTATTCTGGCACTTCTTATTTACTGCCCTCACAGCTGCTGTCGTCTACCGAGGAGTGCGACAAGGAATTGAGTTCTGGAGCCGCTTCATGACGATTGGCTTATTGGTCATTCTAATTGGAATGTGCCTCTTTTCCACTACTCTAGAGGGATTCTGGCCGGGGGTCCGTTTTATTTTTTATCCCGATCTTTCCCATTTCAAACCCTCTGCCGCCATCAAGGCTCTTGGTCTCGCTTTCTTCACTTTGAGCTTAGGACAAGGAATTATGCTGACCTACGGAAGCTACATGCGCCGAGGAGATGATATTCCCAAAACAGCCCTCATCATCGGAACCATGATCATCCTCGTCTCTCTTCTGGCTGGCTTGATGATCTTTCCCATCATTTTTTCTTTTGGCTTCTCCCCAGAAGCGGGTCCTGGACTCGTTTTTAAAACACTCCCCGTCCTCTTCTCTCAGCTTCCCGGCGCACTCTTTATCTCTACCGCTTTCTTTATTCTCTTTGTTTTTACCGCTTTAACCTCCGCAGTTGCGCTCATTGAGGTGGTTGCTGCAAATTTTACAGACTTATTAGGATGGTCCCGTCAAAAAGCCGTCCTCATTGTCGCTGCGAGCTGTTTTATTTTCGGTATTCCCAGCGCTCTTTCGAATACAAACACCTTATTTGCGAATTGGCCTGCCATTTACGGAAAAACATTCTTTGCCACCATTGATGACATTGTTTCTCTTTGGCTCCTTCCCATTGGAGGACTCATGGTCACGATTTTTACAGGATGGTTTTTAGATAAGCAGATCAGTCAAGAGGAGTTCAACTCAGGAACAACCATGCGCTGGATGTGGCGCCCCTGGCTTTTCTTTATGCGCTGGATTGCTCCCATCGCCATCGTCTTTATTATTCTTCAACAGAGCCAAATGATTGATGTGGACACCTATTTCAATGCCTCTACAAAACCATGAACTTACTTCCCATGCGGCCCCAAAGCCGCCGCATGGGAAATTTTCAGCTCTTTTAAGCCGCCCCTTCTTCTTCCTCTTCCTTCGCATCCGCAATTAAAGCCTCGGAAAGAAGGACGACTCCGGCAGCGGAAGCTGCATGCGTGAGCGTATGAATGACGACTTTCGCCGGGTCGATCACTCCCGCCTCTCCTAAATTTTCCACTTTTTCTGTTAAAGCATTAAAGCCGTAATTCTTTGGAGCCTGCAACACTTCATTTAAAACGACACTCCCATCTAGACCCGTATTCGAAACAATTTGCTTGAGAGGAGCTTCGCACGCATATAACACAATCTTTGCTCCAATGGCCTCATCTCCCTCTAGATTCAACTTAAGGATCGATCGGCTCGCATTGAGAAGAGCGACTCCTCCCCCGGGAACAATCCCCTGTTCTAAGGCGGCCTTTGTTGAATTGAGGCTATCGTCGCACATCTGCTTCTTCTGCTTCATTTCCGTTTCAGTTGCCGCTCCGACACGAATGACAGCCACCCCTCCACTTAATTTTGCACGACGCTCTTCTAACTTCTCTTTATCATAAGAACTTTTACTCAACGCTATCTCTGCATCCAGCTGCTTGATGCGCGCCGCAATTTGTTCAGGCGAACCGGACCCATTGATAATCGTGGTGTGTTCCTTTGTGATTGTCACCTTTTCAGCAGAACCCAACACCGCAGTTGAAATATCTTTCAGCGCCATTCCTGTTTCTTCAGACACAAGCGTCGCACCCGTTAGGATCGCAAGGTCTTGCAAAATGGCTTTCCGCCGATCCCCAAACCCGGGGGCCTTCACAGCAGCCACTTTAAGGGTTCCGCGAAGCTTATTCACCACCAAGGTCGATAACGCGTCTCCTTCAATCTCTTCTGCAATAATTAAAAGCTCACGTCCCGTTGAGGCAATCGCTTGCAAAATAGGAAGAAGCTCATGAATATTGGAAACTTTTCGATCGACGAGTAAAATTTGAGGATGATTCATTTCAATCGTCATTTGCTCGAGATTGGTGCATAAATAAGGGCTGATATACCCACGATCAAACTTCATCCCCTTGACCACATCGACTGTCGTCTCAATACTTTTTCCCTCTTCGGTCGTAATGGCCCCCGAATGGCCCACTTTTTCCATCGCATCGGCAATCAAGTTTCCAATCTCTCGATCTCCGGAAGCAGAAACAGTAGCCACATTGCAGATCTCTTGCTTGGTTTTGACAGGAATGGCCGATTTCTCAATCTCTTTCACAATGACTTCAACTGCTTTATCAATCCCCCGCTTTAAACCAATCGGACTGGCCCCCGCCGTAATGTATTTAACCCCCGCTTCGACAAGAGCTCGCAGAAGCAAGGTCCCCGTCGTCGTCCCATCTCCACATTTCTCCTTGATTTTCTGAACAACTTCTTTTGCAATCGCCACTCCCATATTTTCATAAGGGTCTTCTAACTGAATATCTCGAATAATGCTCGCTCCATCATTTGTAATGGAAGGAGATCCCCAGCTTTTCTCAAGACCTACATTACGTCCCTTTGGACCTAATGTAAAAGCCACCACATCGGCTAACTTTTTAATACCAGCTAACAGATAATCGCGAGCTTCCTCTTCGAAAATAATCTCTTTTGGTGTTGTTGTCATATCTTTATTCCTTGTTAAAAATTTTTCCTAGTTTGTGAAGTTAGAATCATAGCCAAAAAAAGAAAATTCTGCAAGGGGGAATTTTCTCAAATTTAGCAGATGTAAGGGACAAGTGCTATTTATATTCTCGAAAAAGAAAGATTGAATAAAATCACGAGAAAGGATAAATTATCGCTAAGTATTCTAAAAGAGGGCAAAGAGATGGCACATACTTCCGTATCTTCCACGGTTCTCCAGTCACCTGACCATTTCAATCAAAAAGATTTCAAAATTAAAATGGAAGGATTTACCGTCACTCTTTTATCAGCAGCCGCTTATATCTCCCCTTTTTTGGTCTCTTTTCCGCTCGCTTCTTTTATTCAAATTATTGGGTTAAGTGTTTTAACGACGACAAGTCTTGGGTTAATTGATAGTCAGCTCGCTTATCAGCAATGCAAACAATTTTTTATTGTTCGATATCACTCTCTTCAGCAGCACCCTGCTTTAATCGCAGCAGCTGATGGCATCCAAAAGACTTGGACATGGGGATTGTATGCCGGCGTGATCCTTGCCATTGCTGCGCGAGCGACACAGCTTGTCGCTCTCAGTGCCTTATCCTTGACTCCCATTGCCCTCCTCATGGCTATTGGGGCTGCCGTTCATATTCACTTAACAAGCAAATCAAAAGAAGCAGAATCTAAGCAAAACCAAAATATCGAAGAAGCTTCCCAACGAGATCGTAATTGGAGTCAAGTCGCTCCCGATCAACGCTCTGCCTACCGTGGAGTCGATGGGAGAGAAAGTATGATGGGAAGTTTATTCTTTTATGGCACTATTATCCTTACAATCAGCCTTATCGCTCTACGTATCTTTCTGACGGTTGCCGCCTGCTTGTGCTAATTTGAAATGCCGATTCCAAAACCCAAACACTTATCTTATAAAGCTTTAGAAACCCCCTTGAGTCCCCTCATCGCTCTATCTGATGAGAAGGGACTTTCCTTTTTAACTTTTGTTGATCACGACTTAAAGACTTCTCTCGAAGACTTAAGCAAGCAAACAAAAGCTCTTTTACTCTCTCAGGAGACCCCCTTTCTTGCTTTGATTGAGAGAGAGTTAAAAGAGTACTTTGCCGGGCGATTAACAATTTTCAACACCCCTCTTTCTCTTTACGGCACCCCCTTTCAACGAGCCGTTTGGGAGGAGCTAAAAAAAATCCCCTGTGGACAAACTTGTTCTTATTCCCTCCTCGCCCAGGCGATCGGCCACCCTTCTGCTTTCCGCGCAGTTGCTCAAGCAAACGGAGCCAATCCCCTCCCCATCCTCATTCCTTGCCACCGCGTCATCTATGCAAACGGAAAACTGGGAGGCTATAGCGCTGGCCTTGCACGAAAAGAGTGGCTTCTTCATCATGAAGAAAAGATGAGAAGCTAGTCTTAGAAAACACATGCGTGCAATGGTACTAGAAAAAATAGGAGCGCCCTTAATTCTAAGGGATGTCCCTGTTCCCTCTCCAAGCCCTTCTGAAGTGTTGATCAAAGTGAAAACTTGCGGAGTGTGCCGCACCGATTTGCATATTTTCGACGGCGAGCTCCCCCCTCCTCACTTTCCCCGTATTTTAGGCCATCAAATCGTCGGCATCATTGAACAAATCGGAAAAAACGTCTCCTGCTATCAGGCAGGAGATAGAGTGGGTGTTCCCTGGCTAGGAGGGTGCTGCGGGCACTGTGAATTCTGTCTAAGCGGGCGGGAAAATCTTTGCGATCAAGCTATCTTTACCGGCTATTCCCGCGACGGAGGCTATGCAGAATATTGCACAGCCAAAGAGCCCTTTGTTTTTGCTCTTCCTCCCGACTATGACGATCTGCACACAGCCCCTCTTCTCTGTGCAGGACTCATTGGCTACCGTGCCTTTCGCTTAGCCAATCCCACACATACTCTTGGGCTCTATGGATTTGGCTCTTCTGCCCATCTTCTCATTCAAGTGGCGACTGCCCTAGGAAAAGAGGTGTATGTGTTTACGCGGCCCGGTGATGAGAAGACACAACAATTTGCTCGCTCTTTAGGGGCGAAATGGGCAGGAGGATCGGACCAACTTCCCCCCGTTCCCTTAGATGCTGCGTTGCTCTTTGCTCCTGTTGGAGCTTTGTATCCACAAGCTTTAAAAGGGCTGAAAAAAGGGGGAAAGGTCGTAAGCGCAGGGATTCATATGAGCGACCTCCCCTCTTTTCCTTATTCCCTCCTTTGGGGTGAGCGTTCCATTTCTTCTGTGGCAAATTTAACACGACAAGATGGGATGGATTTTCTGGAGAAGGCTCACAAAATTAAACTGGACATTACGGCGACTCCTTTCCCCTTAGAAAAAGCTAATGAGGCGCTCGCCGCCATTAAAAGAGGGGGGATTGAGGGCTCAGCTGTTCTCATCATCTGATCTTCAAGTGGCATCATGAAACCTAAGGACCTCACTTTGCAGCCAAATGTAAGAGCCGCTTTGCAGCTCTCCACATTCCCCCTTTCTTTTTGGGTCTTATGCATTATTTCTGGTATTGGAGCTGGGTTAGGAGGAATCGCTATGATGAAACTCCTACACATCGTGCAGCACATGGCTTGGAGTTACCAGGCAGGTGTATTTTTAGACGCCGTGCAAAGAACCAGCCTGTGGCATCGGTGGCTGGTTGTTGCTTCAGCCGGTGTTTTGGTTGGGGTGGGGAGGAATGTCATAAAAAGATATCTCGGCGGAGGGAGTAGCGAAGTGGCCGGCATCATTTGGCTGGAACATGGCTTTGTGCCTTTCTGGAATGCCATGGCGACCGCTGTCTTCTCTATTGTATTGGTCGCCTTAGGAGCCGCCGTCGGTCGTGAGGGGGCTCCTCAGCAAATTGGTGCAGCAATCTCCAGCCAACTGGCGATTTGGCGAAAACTGACACCGACACAAAGAAGGCTTTTAGCTGCATGTGGAGCGGGGGCCGGCATGGCCGCAGTTTATAATGTTCCCTTGGGAGGCGCTTTATTTGCCAGTGAAGTTCTTCTTGGCAGCATTTCATTGCCTTTTGTCGTTCCGGCTCTTCTTACTGCTTTGACGGCTGTGACTATTTCATGGATATCACTCCCTAATGTGACAACCTATATAACGCCCTTTTATCCAATATCGAGTGAATTATACATAGGAGCTCTTGTTTCGGGAATTTTTGCAGGGATCCTCTCCATCCTATATATTCGCATCCTATCCTGGATATATCCCAGGCGTCCATCCGGGTGGCTGTCTCTCATCGCTCCCATTTTGACCTATATGGCTTTAGGGGGATTTGCCTGCCTCTTTCCTCAATTATTGGGGAATGGCAAGGATGTGATACAGCTTGCCTTTAGCAATCAAATCCCCTTTTCATTAATAGCTGCCCTCGTTCTTCTACGCCCTTGTGCGACAATTGCTTGCCTAGGCTCCGGGACACCGGGAGGATTGTTGACTCCAACGATAACAATAGGCGCTTTGCTGGGATTGTTACTAAGCCAATGTGGACAGTATTTACATCATGATTTTAATGCAGGAGCTTGGGCGATTATTGGCAGCAGCGCCTTTTTAGGTGCCTCTAGCAAAGGGCCTCTTTCTGCCCTTGTGCTAATTATGGAGCTTAGGGGGCATTTGGATGGATTGATCATTCCCCTGATGCTAGCAATTACAACTGCTACATTGATATGCCACTATACTGAGCCCCGTTCTATTTATTCTGTCCGCATCCGCTCGAAAGAGTAATTGTCCCTCAACTCACTTAATCTTACGAATAGAAAGATCTATTGCTTGCTCTACTCCTTTGCGATGAGCTTCTAGTAAAAGCTCTTCAATGTCTTGATTACGTTTAATTGGCATAGGCCACCTCTCCCCCCAGGGTGTTTTTACTAAAAAAACTTGATAATCGATAAATCCTTAATATCTTGCCGCTTGCGATCCTGCTCATCCTGTCTACCTAAGGCGAATAAAAACAGGATGAGCAGGATCGCAAGCGGTAAGATATTTAGGATAAGTAGGTTGTAATTCGTAAAGTATTTTTAATGAAAACGCCCTGCGGGCAATATAGGCAGTAAAATTCATATTGTTCCTTTTTAAATAAAGAAAAGATATCGTATTCTGAGAAAAAAGCCAATGAATTTCCAGAGAAATTTAGGGGAGAGGAATTCATGCAAAATATTCTTAAGAAAGGTTATCAAAGTCTTATTTTTTTCGGGGGTCTTCTAAAATCTCCCATCCTTTTAGCCTGTCGTCTTTATTGGGGATCGCTCTTTATGTTATTAGGATGGGAAAAGTTGAATCATATTTCCCCCCTTGTTCAAATTTTAAAACATTACCATTTATCTCCCCCTATTCCACTTGCTTATCTTTCAGCAGGAACAGAATTCATAGGAGGAATTTGCTTGATTTTAGGATTCGCTTCTCGGCTGGCTGCCCTTCCACTTGCTTTTAATATGATCGTTGCTTACTCAACTGTCCACGTCGAATCCTTACGTGCCATTTTTGAACACCCTAGCTTATTCGTTGCACAGGCTCCCTTCAATTTTTTGCTGACTTGCATTCTTATATTTGCCTTTGGTCCAGGACGATTCTCATTAGATTATCTCATGGAAAGATGTTTTTTTGGAGAAAAATTCTCTACACATAAGTGAATTAAAAACAGATCTGTCCTCTAGCTCGACTTTGTACATTTTAAGGGGTCGATAAATGCAATCTTTTGAGCCATAACGCGTTAAAATTTTTTCGCCAACCCAAATCAGGGTTGGCGAAAAAATTTTAACGCGTTATGGCTCAAAATCTTGTGTTTAGCGACCCCTTAAAAGTTGCAAAGTCGAGTTAATCAAACCACAAGTCGTTGTTTCGTTTAATGCGAAAACACTTATCACAAATCTTGTGCACATGGTGAACCGGCAGCTTCATTGAACAGGAATGGCACTTCCTGTGGAGGCCTTTCTTTTTGAGGGAGTTTTCAATAAAGGTATTGACCTGTTCGCGCAGCTCCTCACAGATTGTTAGACTGGGGAAGTGCTCCGATTTCTTCCTTGCAAGCCAATGATAGAGCATCAGCATCTTTACGCAGTTTTCCGCTTTATTTAAAACGCTGTCATCATTGGTGCTGGAATGCCGAGGAAATTCACTGAAAGCACCTTTCTGAAAGGTGACTGGAATTCCTTTAGAATAGGAGGTGAGCCATGAAATATAAATTTCGATCAACCTTTCCGTTGAAGAGAGGGGGGCAGAGATAAAGACATATTTATCAGAAAAAGAAAGGCTATTGAGGTGAGCCCTTCTTTCAATTTGCTCCGCTAATTCCAACATCTCCGTCAAATCGGAGCAAATGAGAATGGAATTAGGTTTGCTCAGCTGAACGAATAAGGAGAGTGTGCTTTTTATACTGTCATACCCGATTTGCTCTCGAAGTACTGAAAGTTGTGTTTCGGTGGGTCTGACAACACAAGACTCTAAAAAATGGGATTGTTGCGACTGGATATGCTGACTGACGAGAGTGAGACTCGACTTGTTGATGGCGCCGACATAACCACATTCAAACTTACCATGCCTTCCCGCACGACCTGCGATCTGTTTCACCTCTTGTGGAGTCAGATCCCTGGAATCTCTCCCATCAAACTTGGTAGTTTGCGAAAACAGCACAGTCTTGATCGGAAGGTTCAGCCCCATTCCAATGCAATCAGTCGCTACAAGGACATCTGTTTCTCCAGATCTAAATCTCCTCGCTTCCTCCCTGCGAACACCAGGACTGAGATTGCCATAAAGGACAGAGACTTTTTTCCCTGAGTCTTCCAGCTCTTTCTTGTAAGCAAGAACGCTCCGCCTTGAAAACGCGATAATCGCTGTCCCAGGCTCGATATGAGCGAGATGATGAGTCGCTCTTTTATGAATTTCAAGCTTTCCGATTCGACACAAGGGAACGATTTCTAGCTCCTCACCTAGATAATCTTCAATGAGCCGCTTTAAGGTGGGGATGCACTCCTCACTTCCCGTCATGATCAGCTTCTTCGCCGGGATCCCGACGATGGCCTGCGACCATGCCCATCCACGATTCTTATCTAAAATGATTTGAACCTCGTCAATTAGGACGCAGTCAATCCATTTATCCAGATTGGCCATTTCGACCGTGGAAGCGACGAATCTAGCGCCCGCTTTGATCTCCATTTCCTCCCCTGTCAGAAGCGAGCATTCCTTTCCTCTCTTTTCAATTTCCTCTTGCCCTTCTAGCGCTAGCAGCCGTAAAGGAGAAAGGTAAGCTCCCGATTCGCCCAGGACTAACTCGTTAAATCCACGATAGCTCTTTCCACTATTGGTGGGACCGACAAAAAAGAGATGTTTTCGTCTTTGTTCACGCGCAACAGAGAAAAAGTCCTTATACTCATTCAGATCCCAATCCTTTCTCATCTTGCTGATAAGATGCTTTAACCTGTCTTTATCTACGCGGTAGGAAGGGATCGCCGGCTCAGTCCACTTTTCCGCACGCCTTTCCCTGAAATAAGAGGTTTTCGATGACATCGCAAGAGACGGCTGAATCAGTTTCTTCTTTTTTTCTCTTTTTTCTCTCACCTTCTCCGCATGAGCCTTATATTCGGAGCTTTCAAGAACACTCTGAACTCTGGTTTTTGAATAAAGATGGGCGAATTTGTCTCCCGAGCGTTTTAACTTCACAATCTGGTCCGGCTGCCCCAGAAGTTCCTGTATTCTTTTGTCAGTGAAATACAACGTTTCCTTGAGCTCTCTCTTGGTCAAAAAGGCACTTTCCTCAGTTAATTCCAGCCCATAATCAGACAGAGCTGCCGCGAATGTTTTTCCTTCCAAAATATGAGAAACGAAATCTAGCTTTTGATATTCTGACATCAAGATTTCTGCTTCAGTTCTCTTCTTAAGCTTTTTCTTGAAAACGAGCCTGTTTAGACTGTCTATGACGAGAAAATACAGATTCATCGTGATAACTTCTCTCTTTTGTCGACGAAAGAAGAAAGAAGTGTATGGATATTCTCAGGAATAGAGAATGTCGCGTTTATAGTCTTCATTTTTTCTCTACCTAAGTCATATGCAGAGGAAGGTGGGAGAATTCTCCCATCTCTACTCTATCGTAAGTTATAAAATTGCTATCCAACTTAGAAGGAGTTGATCTAGCCATTGAAATTTCCAAACTTGATTCGTTCGACCTAAAAATCCCATATGGCTTCCATATTCTGTTGTCCATAAATGAACATGGTTTGACAAAGCCACATCCTTTAAGGTTTCTATTAATACAAATGGATCATCTTCCGCACATAGCACATGACTTGTTACACGAATTTTACTTAAGAAATTTTTGCTACTGCAATTTTGGTAATAATCTTTCGCTCCATTAAAGCCCCAGGAAGGAGCTGTGATTTGGTTGTCGAATTCATAAATCGAATGAATTTTTTGCGTTACCCAAGGACTCGCTTGTTCTAAAATTTTCTTAAGGTAATATCGATGATAAAGGCTATATTTTTTTTGTTGTATTGTAAGCACGGTTTGTTCAAGATCGAATGGAGGGCATATAGCAAAGAATGTTTTAACGAGATCTTTAGCATCTAAACCCAGCTCACTTGCTAATTTTAATGAAATATTACCGCCTAGAGAAAATCCAATCACAATAATCTCCGAATTCGGATTTTCTTTTTTTAGAACTAAAAGGATTTTTAAAATATCATCACTTGTTCCTGCGTTATAGGGCTGTTTGGATAATCCTTTCCCTGATCCACAGCCCCTTAGATTTACTCTAACGACTTTATTCCCTTTGTTAAACATTTCTCGAGCAATTCTAACCATATATCCAGAGGCATGACTGCCCCCTAATCCATGGATCAAGACGATTGTTTTATCTTTGTTTTTCCATGTAAAAGGAGTTGAGACTTCGCATGAAAGCTTATCCCCGTTTCCGATATCTACAAGCATTTGCGTAGATAAAGGAGCTTTTCCTACTGGAATAAGAACTGATATAATCATTTGGAGATGCTTTGAAGATAGTCCAAAGAAAGGCTGGAAATCGAGTTTTCCCATTTTATTATTCACTGCAAAGATGACTCAATAAGAAAAAAGTGCGCGGCCTCAATATGATCGGCACTCCCGAGTACGGGATTTAATGCTTGGTTCTCGCTGCTCTGATGCCGCAAAATTTAGATCACCTCTGCTACTTGAGCCCGAGGTCCGCTCAAATGGGGGCGGTTGGACTCGAACCAACGGAGACCGAAGTCGAGGAGTCGAGGAATTTACAGTCGGTTCCCCTTCCACACAACAGCGTAAACAGGAATACATAGCAGCGACACAATCAATGATTTATAAGACCCTAGATTGTGCTGCTTTGCACCATTTTGCGCTAGCTTTTTGCATTCTAGTGCGTAAAATTTGCGTAAATCTGGAAACGGTGCCTGCCAGAACCGACGCATTAAATAATTTAACTCTTTCTAAAGACTGGTGGATTAGGTGGGTTTACCGCAGAGCCGCAGGGAACGCCGAGGAAACGCGAGAGAACAAGGGCATGGGCATGGGCAAGGAAATGAATTATGCAAGAAGTCTATTAACTCTTAATGCAGCTAAATATTTTTGAGACATGCCCGAACCAGCTTATCTAAAGCCAACAAGTAATGTTCGCATTCTCGATATCGACTTTCGCTTATGCTGGACTGATCTCGCAAACTATTTAAATTTTTAAAAAGAGGCTCCAGAGAAGGATGATCCTTAATTTGAATTGGCTTACCCATTATTAAAGTCTCAGCTAAGCCTGCGTAATAACCATCGGTTTCAGCTAATTCGGCAATCCAATCTGTTAGAACCTCTTCTTGGTCATCAAGGTGTGGAAAAGGCAATAAAAGAAGGCGACAAAAAGTGAACTGGCTTTTTGATCGGCAAGTAGAACAAGACTTAGTGATTAGTCGCGCCAATCAACGAATAGCAACTTGCGTTTATACTGAAATTGTGATAAGCTCTTTATTTCTTTAAATTTAGAAAGGATAAATGTATGGATACACCAGCTTACGAAGAAGATCGTCGCATTGGGGAACGTCACTATTATGCAGATGCAGAGATTGAGGTGATCTATGCATTCTAAAGTTTAGAAGTGGAGGCAGAATATGTTTTTAGAAAAACTCTCTTCTCCTCCACTGCCTCCTCCGAGTTCAGAAATCTTAGGTAAGATGGCTGCAATTAACAAAAACCAGATTCAGGCAATCAGCGAAAAAATTTCGGCCGTTCTCTTTCAAGGTTTAGGCTCTCGAGCAAAAGCAGATTTGATGCAAAAAGTCATGAAGAAAAAAGGGCCTCCCTATGATGCTGTCAAAGCTTTATTTATACGTGCCTTGCGACAAAAGGGACAAAGAGAAGTGCAAGAAGGAAAAACAAATGTTCTGGATGGCACGCAAGGACTTGCCTTTTTAATATCTATTCGAGAACGTATCCAAAAATCTTTAACGACTTATTTTTCTAAAACAGAGAATGTCTATTATGATCGTATTTCTTTTCAAATCTCTGATCGGGAAGGGGAGAAATTGATGGGAATATTTGAGGAATCCATTAAAAACCTTCAGGTTCATCTCGATAGCACTGAAATTCCTAATGATTATTCATTAAGTTTAGAACTGGATCGTACAGAGAGAGAAAACAACGACTCTCTTCATTTTATCTTATTGGGAATAAGTGAAAAGGTAGAAATTTCTAGAGAAACCTTTTCGCTCGCCTCTCTGAGTGAAAAAGAAGACAGTTCCGACTCATCTTAAACCTGAGTTTTGGGTTTTTTTGCCCCTTCCGGCTGCATCAAAGCCTCGGAAATGCACAAAAATGTAGGTTTAAACGTCGCAAAAGATCCTTAAAAAGAGCATGGCGCACCGGTTCGATCTCTTCTAACGTAGAGAAATGCATCCACAAATTAGGGTACCGCTCCTTTGCAAATGGCAGTAATCGCCAAACTGCCTGATAGCAAACGTTTGCGTCCATAATCATCGGATAAAGAACCAAGAATGGGGGAACCGAGAAATTGGCCGAGGAGGATAGGCAGCGAGGGTGACTCCGAGAAGGAGGGCGCGGCTTGATTCGCCCCAGCTTGCCGGTAGAATGGAATAAGCAGGATTTAAAAACAATGCAGGGAAAATTAGGTAAGGCATTGAGATGCCGATAAATCCTAAAAAGACAATCATCAAGATGACCCGGAATTGTCTTTTTTGCGTCTTTTGGTTTGTCACAGCATGTGCCTTGCGAGTTGGAAATAATCTAATTCGACTTTGCCAATTTTTTATTGATTTTTATATAAAAATCATTTATTTTAGGAGAATGAAAATAAATTTATGACATAAATTTTAGAAATGGGGGTAATCATGAAGAGCAGAATTTTTAATTTATACCTGTTTATTTTTTTGTTGTTAGCATCTTTCAATACGGCAGCAGCTAATGAGAGAGCGTATAATATGATTCTTACAGAGAAAACATTTAGTTATAAAACTCACTGTTATGTTCTTTTAGGATTGGATAAAAATGGAACGTGGAACCTTTTAGGTGGAATGAGAGAATCGATAGATAAAAACAACGGAATTACAGCGGCTAGAGAGCTTTACGAAGAAAGTGGCACGCTTATCGATAAACGTGGAGATGTTGCTTATTGGTCAAGTCTTCCTTTTTATGAGTGGGGGAAACACAAGGTTTTTATACACGATCCTAAAAATCTGAATATCAATGTTAGCAAGCTCACTGAAGCGGCAAAAAGAGCTTTAGCTGATAAGAATTTACCTTATTCTTACAGAGAAATCACTCGATACCAACTCATTAAATTGATAGATCTAGTAGATCTTGCAGATGCGCAGTCTATCAAAGGTCAGTCCGGTTTTTACAACCATTCGCAAGAGTCAAATGCAATGAAGATTGATGGCTGGTTGCTCTATACGTTGAAATATGCGGATAAAGCTGCTCTAAGGCCTTACATGTATTAACTTAACGCCATATGCGACTTTGTTTCCGTAGCATTGGGATAACATTTGGAGTGTGGTGACTTGTCACCGCATGACCCGGTAAACGATCTCTCAACCAGTGAGAAAATAATTTCAAATATGAGCCATTTTAATTACGCAAGAGTCCCTTTTTTTTCGTACTCTAAATCTTTCAATCATCTGGTCTTATGTTTTTAATTTTTATTTTAAATTTATTGTTACCTTCTTTTATTTATTCTGAAATGAATCAAAAAGAGATCCAGAATCAAACTTTTTGGCAATGGGATTTGCCTTCGGGTTCTTATCGCATCCATTATATTGAAAGGGGGAGAGGGCCTCGCCATGTTTTATTAGACATCTTGCATAACCTCAATTCCTTGCCCCTGCCCCTGCCCTTGCCCTTGCCCTATTAGCATAGAATTGCGTGCCAGAACTTTTTCGGGCAAGGGCAGGGGCAGGGGCAGGGGCAAGGAATTGTGAGGTTATGCAAGATGTCTATTACTGCATGGGTTTGCCTCTCATTCTTTTACTTGGAGATTTCTGATAGAGGATTTAGTCAAGGCAGGCCATCATGTTTGGTCGATTGATCTGATGGGATTTGGGTATAGTGATAAGCCTAAAGGACTTCCTTACGGCCTTCATTTATTTACGAGTCAAATTGAAACGTTTATGGAGGCAAAAGAGATCTCGCAAGCTTCTGTGGTAGGTCATTCGATGGGAGGGGGATTAGCTTTATTCTTAGCAATGACTTATCCACATCGTGTGGAATCGTTAGTACTCATGGATGCCTTGGCATTTCCACTCAAACTACCTTTTTATTTTGCGATCACAAAAAGCTTGGGAACATGGGCGATGCCTTTCATGGAAAGGGGGATGGTTAAAAGGATTCTCCATCAAGTGATTTATGATCCTAAGAAAATTTCAGAAGAACAAATTGAGGCCTATGCTTTTCCCTTTCGTACATGCGGAGGAAAAGAGGCCTTCATTCAGACCTTACAGAATTTCAAGAATGAGGAGTTAGAGGCTTTTGCCTTGGATTTTGAAAAAATTAACGTGCCTCTGTTAATTATTTGGGGAGAGAAAGATTGCTGGATGCCGCTCAATTATTTTCAGCGGTTATCGCAAGCATTTCCTCATGCAAAAAAGGTGCTCATTCCCAATTGTGGGCATGTTCCTCAGGAAGAATGTCCTTTGGAAGTGAGTCGAGTACTATTACAATTTTTATATTCCTAACTCACCTTTTAGGATTAATGACTTATGATGCTAATTTGGAGCGCGGTGACTCGTCACCGCTTTCATAGCCATCGACTTGTCGATGGCAGTAGTCGGGTGCTAGCGAATCTTTGCAAATCACCCGCTGCCAGACCTACAAGAGTCTCGGGTTCATAGCGAGTGTGCCATCGACAAGTCGATGGCTATGAAAGCGGTGACGAGTCACCGCACTCCAAATTAGTATCATAAGTCGTTAATCCTAAGAGGAAAAAGAGAATAGATAAGAGTTGCACATGGCGTAAATTAATAAGACAGAGTCTAGCAATGACACTCACTCACTTTCTTTAGACAGGTGCTGTATCAATAAGATTGATTTTCAGGTCCAAGGCGCGATGAATGGTGGAGATCGCATTTGATTCATCCGTTCTACCCCACATCCACCCCCCAATCGCCCAAGTCCCGAGTCCAATGCGTGAAATAGCACTGTTTAGATTCGGGATATATGTCTGTTCCATAGCAGGATTCCTCACTAGTGATTTAAATAAACTCTGTATATTTTTTTTAGGTTCAACCTTTAATGACCAAAGCAGGCCGCAGCTTCGCGACTCGATTCGCCAACCCGGCCTCCTCCACTGCCTCGACAACAGCATCGACATCTTTATAGGCATCGGGCATTTCTTCTGCAATCGTAATGATTAAATTCCTCTCAAAAAGCCTTACAAGCTCCATTACGGGAAATGCGTTTCAAATTTGTCGCATTGCACACCCAGATAAAATTCAAAATCGGCTTGTTTTTCCTATCCTTCAAATTTTTATTTAAATTGACTTTATTATAATAAAAAAATACAATTTTATAAAAATGAGGTTTTAATATGGACATACAAAATTCTTCATCTTCTAATTTTGCTTTTCCTTCTTATTTTACAGAGAAGAAGTATTTAATTATTGGCCATCAAGTCGATAATTTAGGAGACATTGCCTGTGCAGTCAAGGTAGCAAATTTAATTCATCGACGATTTCATGTTCCTCAAGAACAAATCACCATCACTTCTAATCAACCTGAACTTGTGCAATTTTTTAATAAATATCAGTTTAAAGTTGTTTCTTATCAAGAAGCACTTATGCGATCAGAGGATGATTTGCTGATTGCCGCTCCAGCTTCTGCTCCCGATGCGGGGCGCTTTTTAAAGCTGGGCAAACCGATCGTGTGCGTCAATGAATATGATTATAAAACTAATAGAAGCTATGATCCTTATTCTTGGATTCACTGGGCGAGCTTTGGACTAGGCCCCAACACGATTGGTATTCTTATTAACCGTAAGCTAGCTAAAACAGGGTTTGTGCCCGACTTATCCATGACACCTGAACGGATGCAGTTTTTGGAAAAGATCGATCCCGTGTTGAAAAAAGGGCTTTTGGGAGAAAGGAGTATGGAAGAGTTTTCTCATTCGCATGCCCTTTATGTGAGCTATACGAGCCAAGCGAATCTCAAGCTTGCCTTTATTCAAGCAATTGTCGCGTTAAATAAAGATGAAAATAAAAATTTGATTTTTATTTCTCCCGGAACGGAGAGAAGAGGCATCACTCCGGAACTATTGTCAAAATTTCTGAAAAATGGGTCTTTCTCAAGCATTTCCGGAGTTCAGCTTTATTGCTATATTTATTCAGAGAAAAAATTTGATTCAACTTTTTTGATTGAGCAGCTAGATCCTAGGGGATCTAAAACATTGACTGTGATTTGCGGATCTTTTCATCACCAAGATCTCAAGAAACTTCTGGCTTATTCGGAAAAAGAAATGGTTGCAACTGGAGATCAATCCATCAGTGAAGGGATTTCTTCCAACAAAAGTTGGCTATATGAGTACTTATCCCATAAAAAGACATTTGCTGATCAACTCAATTCTCGATCATTTAATCAAACACAGGAAAGCCTATTATTAACAAGCGATACTTGGTCACTTATGTATGAAACATTTAATCGGAGAAAAGTTGATCAATATCAGCAGATGACAAAAACCAACTGTCTTTTAAAAGATCGTGATTGTACTTCTACCTTTGCCAAATTGATTGAGAAAGCATTGACTCCTTCTACTGCGCCTGCATTGATTCATATTGATTCTAACAAGGAACCTCTAACTCCAGAGAATCTGCCTTTAGAGACTCCTGTGTTAATCGCCTTATCTCAAATTTGTGCGCTTAATATCGATACCTCAACCCTAGAATCTAGCCTCCCCATTTTTAAGGGTTCGGTATTTAAAGTGCTTCTTGTAGAAGCAGACAACAAAGGCCTTTCCTATTTGACTATTCGATCTTTGAAGGATAAATCTTGAGAGTAATTAATAGTACTTGAAATATAGGCTGTGTTCACTTCTTCAGTCACAGATTCGGTCAGGCGAGAAAGGCCAGATGGCGTGACTCGCGACGAGGGAATAGCCTTAGCTATTTCCGAGGAGCGAGGCGCGGCAGATGGCTTTTCGCAGCCGACCGAATCTGTGACCGAAGAAGTGAACACAGCCGAAATATATACCCCTTCCACTTCAAACCTGGAATTTGGGCTGCGTATTATCTGGAAGTATTGGGAAAAAAAGCTAAAGATCGTAAATGTATCATTTACTGCCGTGTTTCAAGTAGCAGACAAAAGAGAGATCTCAATGCACAGAAACAGGCAGTTGAAGCATTTTGTTTGGCTGCCGGAAAAATTGTTTATGAGAAATTGGAAGATATTGGATCCGGTTTAAATTACAAGCGAAAAAATTTTCTTAAACTTATGGAATGGGTTGAACAAGGCGATGTTTCGGAAATTATTATCGCACATAAAGATCAGCCATTCCCGCTGAAGGTTTAAACAGTGCACTACCTACTTAAGTATTTTTGAATGTTTTGGGAAGAGGCCCTACTCACGTACGCATCTTTAGCAAAAGCGGACCATCTGGAGACAGCCCCTTTCACTTGATCGATAATATTTTGGGCTTTGATTTTGTCTATCCCTACTACGTTTGCAAGTTTACTAAGATGTATGTCTCCAGGATTTTTTCCCTCCCCCATCACGGTTGTTGCATGCTCACCTGCCGGTCCTGAAGAAAACGTTAAATCATAAGCAGGAGAGACATGCCATACTCCTTTGGGGTCCATCAAAAAAGTAAAGTTTTTTCCATGGTCATCCCGATTATGAGAAAAAACGTTAAATACAGCGTTGCGAAATTGTTTTTCACACTGCCCAATATCCTTCGTAAGCCATAAAGTCGCTTTTAACAAAGTCTCATAACTTAAGCTCGGAATTCTGTGATCGGCATGCAATAGTCCGCTCACGGTATGCATATGCATAAAACTCTCTTCCACTCTATCAAATCTTCTCACACCGTAATATCCCCGGCACTTCTTGGATTGAAAAAGCCTTGCTTCGGGAACATCTAGTCCAGCAGCCTGGGCCATTAAATGATAAGCATATTCAATTGGACCCATATCTTTCGGGTCAACATTCGAACGAAATTTAATGATCCAATCATGATGAGAAGATGAAGGAAGATTGTCTGTTATTTCAAAGGTTTTCTTTTTGGGGTTAAGGCGTACCAAAATTTTAGGCCTTGCCCCAGCAGAAGATCCATTCATAGCAAGAAGCTCATCTAAATATTCTTCACCATCATCTTCAAAAATCTCAAAACATTCAGCAGCAATCTTATCTAAATCATCAGGAGGCTCAACTTTGTGGCTTTCAATTTCCGGTTCATACTGAAGGGCCCCCATTCCATGGGACCCAACATATCTAAGTCGGTCCAAAGGGGTTAAAGTTTGTGGATGAATCCCGCTCTTCATCAGCTTTCGATCCAATAGTAATCTTCCCCAACCATCAGGCAAACTATCATTAAAAACCCCAAATAAACCATCAAAGAGAAAGTCCTCGCAAACTCGAATACCCGGACTTAGGGGCAATTTAAAGGGGGAGATCTGCAAACCTAATTCAAGAAAATGAGGAGCATACTCAAAAAAAATTCTTCGCTCTTTAAGTGTCAATTTTCCCAAATCAACAGAATCTCGACCATTGCAATATTTCACTCGGATAATGTTCATCTATTGGCGCCCCCGTTTTCGCTGTTTTTGCTTTAAGAGGCTCTCTAGGGTGGGTAATGACTCAAGAGGTGGCGGCTGAAAGAGGTTCACAAAATCTCCTAGAGCGTCTAAAACAAGAGCGAGCTTCAAAAGAGATTCAAGGGAGATCTTCCCAACACATTCAAATTTCTTAAGCACCCCGAGACTTACTCCTGAGCGCTTCGCCAAGTTCTTCTGACTTAAGTTGAGTAAAAGTCTTTTATTCTTGGCAGCTTGTGCGATATGCAAAGCCACCTCATGGGGTGTCATGAATTGATGGTATACCATGATATCCCTTATCCCTTATTAATCTACATAAGAGCTATTATAATATTCGCAATTTTAATTTTCAATGATTATTGAAAAAAAGCCATTGAAGGCGGTGAACAAAATTTTAGGATTCATGGAAACTACTTTGCGCCATCCCTCATTGCATACACATAACTTGAAATATGTCCGCACCCATAATGACAGGATAAGGTTTTTGAGTTTACGAAAAAAAATTTAAATCCTTCATTATGAATCACATAAATATCGTTAATGCTATAAAAACGTAATGCTTTCGTAATCAATAGGTTGACTCATTTTTCAGCGGGAATCGCTGAATACCCATCTTTGTAGTAGACACATTTCCATAAAATATGTTAACATAAAAAATACCGACTAGTTGGTATATTATATATCTCCAGATTTTATAACAGGGAAGTGTGTTTATGATGAAAAAAGAAAAATCCAGCAACGTTAACAATACGAAACTTAATATCCTCAATGCTGCCAAATCAATTCTTTTGAGTAAAGGTATCGGTTCTCTTACAGTTGATGCAGCTTGTGCAAAAGCCAATTTGAGCAAAGGAGCTTTTTTCTACTATTTCAAAACTAAAGATGATTTACTCAAAGAACTTTTGTTGCATTTAATAGAGCATCAGAAGGAACTTTATTTAAAATTTTATAATGAAGATGAGTTGGAGTTTGGCAAAGGGTTACGCGCCTATATCCGAACCACATTGTCTCTTACCGGCACCAAACGTCAAGAGGCGCGGGCCATATGTCGTTGTATGATGGAAATGTTATTTTCCAATTCAGATCTCCTTATCGATTTTGGTTTAAAACCAGGTTACTACCAAGGGTTACTACAAGAGCCTGTCATTGGTGGTATGAGTACGGAGCAAGCTCGCCTCATACTCTTGGCATGCGAAGGACTGTGGTATGACCAAAGCCTTGAAGTTAATGGTGTTCACCCTGATCAAGTTAACTCCGTCATTCACTTATTGATTGAATTGACGAAAAAAAAGCTAGAGATTAATTTATGAACAATTTTTTCAAAAAACATTGGACCGGAGCTGCTGGGATCGGTGAAATGCTGCAAATAGCTGTTCCCTTGATGATTTCCCAAGGATCTGCCAGCCTGATGATGTTCACAGACCGCTACCTTTTAAGTGCACTGGGACCCGCATTCCCCGGGGCATCCATGTCCGGTAGTTTTGTAGCCACGATTTTTTCCGTTTTGTTTATAGGAATGGTTTCTTACCTGACAGCTCTTGTTGGACAATATTTAGGAGCTGGGGAAGAAAAGAAATGCACTGTGGTTTTTTGGCAAGCGATTTTGCTTTGTTTAGTGGCCTCACCCCTAATAATGCTTGCAGGGCATTTTCTCGCCCCGATTTATTTTGCCTGGGTAGGCTCACCTACAGAAGAGCTTGAGTTGGCAAACCAGTACTTTAGCATTATGAATTATGGGGCTCTGATTATTCTTATCAACGTTGCATTTTCAAGCTTTTTTTCAGGACTTGGCCTCACCAATCGAGTCATGGCCATCAATGTATTTGGAATGCTTATTAATATACCCATAAGCTATTCTTTAATTCATCAAAGTAGCTTTCCTGCTGTGCAGGGCATGCGTGGTGCGGCTTTGGGCAGCATACTCAGCGCCCTACTGATGATAAGCATCTATGTAGCGCTTATATTAAAACCAAAATTCCGTAGATACTATGGTGTGTTGCAGGCATTACGTTTTGATCGAGATATTTTTGTTAAGCTGATTCGTTTTGGTGGGCCAACCGGCTTAGAGATTTTTCTCACGTTTTTTGTCTTTACTACCTTTATGTCATTCTTTCATTCTTATGGTTTGAATTCCTCTTTAGCGATGACTATCGTATTTAATTGGGATATTGTAGCGTTTTTGCCAATCTACGGAATTAACATTGGTATTATGAGTCTTGTGGGTCAATATATGGGGGCACAAAATGTGGAAGCGGCAGTACGTGCAACCTACTCCGGAGCGAAGATTGCCTTTACTCTAGCGTTGTGCTACGCCCTCATATTTATCTTTGGGAGTGACTTCTTGGTGCGTTTTTTGATGCCCAATCACATGAGCAGCCAAGATTATATTGTTGTGCATACCATGAGTTGTAGCATGCTTCTGTTTGGGGCGGTTTACTGCTGGGGAAACACGGTGAACCTGGTGTTTTCTGCCACACTTCGAGCCGCGGGAGATACAAAATTTTGCCTATATACTTCATTGCTAGGCGAATGGAGCATGCTAGTGGCTACTTATATAAGTATTAACACATTTCGCTCATCACCTCTTGCGACTTGGGGCATTTATGTAGGATTTATAATGGTAATTGGCGCTATTTTTGCAGCCCGTTTTTACCAAGGAAAGTGGAAAAAAATTCAAGTGGTATCCGTTCAGCCCTCTCCTCTCACTTGCAATTTTGGAACACCCTCTAAAGTTTAGTCCACTCCTGCGCGAGTTCCGATTCTGGATATGGTGTGCTTTTGGAATGTTCTCGAAGACCACGAAAAAAATTACTCATAAGAACTGCAATCGGTCTATACCGTTGAGCAATTGAATCTATAGCTGAGGACAGCATAATTGTCATTTTTTCGGGCGAAAGGTAGGCATTCAATGCACCCTCCCTTTCATCTTCTCGGAGTGTTGTAACGATCGCGCGCTGAGCAAGTTCAGCGACAACATAATAGCGGTCGTAATCGATATGTTTTTCAAGAAAAGCCCTCTCTTCTGGTGAAAGATCAAATCTTCGACTCGTCGCTAAACCAAAATCGGCAAAATAGATATGATTATTGTTAGCTAGAACGTTGTCGAAATGCGCGTCAAAGTGGAGAAATCCTCGTGACTTCATAAACGCGGCAACCAGGTTCAGTTCTCGTTCAACCTTAAGAAAGTCCCCGCCTTTGTCCCCTTCAATACTGAGCCATTTATCGAGAGTCTGAGAAAAACTCTCCATGAAAACTACAACATCGGCTGAGGCTGTATCAGCCGCCTCGGATCGTCTTCCTACAGCTGAAGAACCATCCCAGTACTCAATATAGCCCTGCTTTCCTTTCAATTCCTCTTGTGTCGGCGGCTTGGATAGAATTGGGGAACGCTCCAATACTCGCGAGTGATACATTAGAGGAAAGTTTTGGCACTCTCCGTTGAGAACCCACTGTGTGGTCATTTCATGAGCAGCTATTTCTCTCCATACGCCAAAGCCCATCGAACCTACGCCATATTGATAGTAAACCGGCAATTCAAAAAGATTTTGAGTCGATCTCGCATTTTCCTTTTCGATATCAGTAAGACGGATTTTCTTAACAAAAATAGGAACACCTTCCACTTCCATCGATAAAACTTCCCCTCCCGTACCTGAAGCCTAAAGGTTTAGCCCTTGTCAATAGAATCGAAAGCTGTTCATTGGTTAGATGGCTTAAGAATTTGACAACCTTACTGTAGTTGGAGAGTCGCTGAGCTGTTTCTTTTTCACTATGAGTAGGGCAAAAGGCAAAAGCAGATCTTATCATTCTGCTCTCCAGCGTTTCTTTCCCACCTAAATGGAGTGCTTTATAAGTGTTTAAATACTGATCTTCAAGAGCTTTCCTAGAAGCTTTATCAGTTGTGGATGGAATGCGAAGAGGATTGTAGACAACAAGAGCTGTTGACTGAACTGGATCTAGAAAATAGGTCATAATTTTACTTACTCAAATATTACTATTATTTTTTTTAAACAAAAAAACTTTTTCA
The DNA here is from genome assembly GCA_963801825.1 of Parachlamydiales bacterium. Classification (GTDB taxonomy): domain Bacteria; phylum Chlamydiota; class Chlamydiia; order Chlamydiales; family Parachlamydiaceae; genus CAWDGI01. The sequence goes on along the minus strand of CAWDGI010000006.1, from coordinate 98,956 downwards.
TTAAATTAATTATAACACGTTAAACGTTATTAGTAAAATAATATAAACTCAGCGGGTGTAATTAAATCTGGGAGTTTACAAATAACTGATAGGGTTAATACACAGTTAAGTTTTAGACTTAAGGGTTAACCGCGAAGGCCGAGAGGTCAGAGTAAGCCTCACAATCAATAGAAAAATCTTCGCGTTTTTCTTCGCTTGCTTCGCGGTCTTCGCGGTTAACCTGTATCCTAAACGCTTAAATGTAAACTCCCAGATTTAATTACACCCTATCAGCTTTAAAAAGTGGCATTGAAATTAAGATTTCAGATAAAATGAAAAAATCTAAAATTTATTCTAAACTTGAAGCTATCTATTCGCTTTTGGCTCAACCAGAATTTATGGATAATCAAAAAATTTTTAAATCTGCTCCTTCTCACTCAACTACTGGCCTACCAACTCATCTTATTCTTTACAATTTACAAACAAAACCATTATAAAATATTAAGTTAATTTATCTATACTGTAATTTTAATTAAAAAATGGGGTTTTTATGTCGTTTGTTAATACAAATGAAATGTCCGGCATTAATTTTCTTTCTTTAGAAAAAGTCTGTCATCCTAGTCAACAGCTCATGGTCTATGGATGGGCACACACTGATTACACAGAGGTTATCGATTTTTTGAAGTGTATTGATGAGGATACTAATACGTCTATTAGAAAATATTTTGATTGTTGGCTTGGGGATAAATTCAAAAAAGATGCAAGAGTCACAACGCTTGAAGGTAGAAAAATGGAACGAATTGAATATGATAGCATTCCCAACGCCGAGCATTGTGCTAAGATGTGCAAAAGTGCTATTGTCAATCTCGTATTGGAAAATTGTAAAAGAATCAAAGATGCCTTATGTTTGATTCCATTGCTATTCTGCATTGATATTGATAACAATCCCTATCCTAAAACTGTAGATTCAATTGCGACAAGAAATTCGCCAGATAATGGAAACGTTACAAACAAAGAATTACGTCGTATTTATAAACTTTGCCACTTTAAAGATGATTTTATTTCAAGCGTAGCACTCAAAATGGTTAAATTTGTCAAGGTGCATATCAATACACAGAACGAGTATGAATTTGAAGAATTAAAGCCCTTTTGGGAAGACCCAAAATGGAGTGATTTATGGGAACTTAGGCAAAAGAGTAAGAAGATCAAGTCAAAGGTACATCGATGGGAGTCGCAATTAATTAAAGGTGTGGCATCTTATATAGGGGTCGTCTCAGAATAGAATTAACGTCATGTGCGACTTTTTTTCCGTTCGAGTCCGGGCCCGGACTCGAACGGAAAAAAAGTCGCACATGACGTATATTCATTATGCAGTAAATTGATAAGTAGAAATTTCATTGACCTCTTCATTACGATAATAAACTTTGCATAAATCCTTAAAGCACTCAAAGAATTCCTTTTCGTTTGGAAATTCGAGAATTCCGGCAATTGGCTCGCCTAATCGGAAAACATTCGGCTTCTGTTTGGGATCATAACGGAGATAAATGAGATGCGCTCCTCCCTTTGCAAAATCAAGCCGAACAGGCATGACGCCATTAGACTGTTCCAGCTTTTTTTGCCCCTTAATCTGAGTTTCGAATGCTTGCAATTGCTCATCAGTAAGTTGTTTATACTTATTGGTGACAGAATCATAAGTTCCAGAAACGTTGCCCATTGTTTCAGCCTTCTGAATCCCTAAAGTTTTTTTGAAACCTTCAGGAAATGTCTTTTCAATCAGACTTTCATTTCTATCTTTCTGTGTTTTAATGATAAAGTGCTTGAGTCGAAAAGCCATTGAAGTAAAACCTTGCAAGAGACGATCTGTTGCAGATACTTTAAGCTTGGCAGGATCGCATAACTCTTGAACGGAAGCTTTAGGATGTCTTTGATCATTAATCGCCCATCGACTCCCCACGCCTGTACATACACCGTCGCCGAATGCTTCTTGCTTGTCTACTACTCCTTGGATCATCTCTCCTTGGAGCCGATGCTTCCATTTATTGTGAAATTCTATATAGGGTTTTAGCCCATTTTCAAAATATTCATTAAGATAACCTGATTTTAGCATGCCATAATAACTCTCAAAGGGTTCAAGGATCTCTGTCGCTACCTCATCTGGCGATTTTTTGACTAATTCATTCCAGGCATTGGGTTGAGTAAGCGCTTTGAGTTTCTCTGAAACTTCTTGCTCGATCGATTTATCGAACCAGTTGGCCTTAGTTTCTAGCAACCATTGCCTCATTTGCTTTAATTGCCCCTCAGGCAATAAATTCAGCTGACCTTTATAATCTTTAGCATCAACCAGCATTTGATCGTAAATGACTTGTACTGTTTGAATGACTTGCTGATAGATCTTGACTTGTTCTTTAGGCACTCCGGAAGCTAGGAGCCGTCCCTCAAGCTTAGCCTCCTCGAGTTTAGATCTCATATTCTCTAGCTCTTTTCCGGCCAGCCCTTGCCCTTCTAAAAGGGTTTTCACAACTTGCATTTCGGCTTGATGCCTCTGTCGGCGAACTTCCAAATTTTCTATGCTGCCCAAACCCAGCATCTGTAAAAGAGTATTTTCTACGAAAGATCCCGGAGTCTGTGCCGTATGACGTTCTATTTTCTTCATCTCTTGAAGAAGCAAAGCATCTGCAACAATTTTGCGATAACCAGCAGTTAAATCTTTCTTTTCAGGCTGAGTCAACTCCTTGAACTTCTTCTTCACAAAGGTAAAAAAACTTGGATAACGAGCTTCCAATACCTTCTTTTGAGGCACGACGGCTCCAGCAGACAAATCTCGGCTTAGACGCCTTTTAAATCCTTCTAAAGCCGCGGTCAATTCAACCTGCGTTGAGAGATGCCGAGCTTCTTTAATGATGACTTCTCGTGTTTGCTCTGTTAAAAGTCCACCCTTCTGAACATCTGCTCCAAATAGGCTCCGATCGCCAGATCGCCAATTCTCTTCAAATTTTCTGAAAACATCCAATTTAATTTGAGGATCTTTTTGCATCTCGTCAAAAAGCTTTTGAGAAGCAACATCATTATAGCTGCCTTTAATGCCATCGACCACTTGCTCGACTTGTTGATAGCTCTGTTCATTGATCGTTTGATTTGTTTTTTTAGTTGCCCCCTGCTTAGCTTCTTGTTTAGCCTCTTCCAAGGTCATGCCTACAGCAAGATCGACGTTTATCAATTGCCTCTTGAAGTCCTCTCCAATTGAGACAACAACTTGTTTATCAGTGAGTGGCTCCTTTTTCACTTGTCCTTTCTCATCGAACATTTGAGATAAATTCTGAATGTCTTTTTGCTTGGCTTCTTCTTTTTCTAACCACTCTTTTTCACGCAACTGTTTTTGCAAGGCATCATTTAACAACCCCTGCAACTTTTCTGCTTCTACAGGCTGCTGAGCTTGATTTTTAAGAGCAGCGAAATCAGGTTGCAGCCCTGCTTGCTGTAAGCCTGCCTCTAAAAGGCGTGTAACTTTTTCTCTGCTTGTCGAAAGACCGATAGGCGTAAAAACAATCGGTTCTTGAATGGCGCTCATTTGCATGAGGAGATGATTAAGCTCCGCTGTGGCAATTTGATAAAATTCAAATTCAGAGAGTTTAAGCTTGGACTTCCCCTCCCCCCTGGCTTCGTTAAAATTTTCAACCTGCTCATCGATCACATGAAGATAGGTCTCTGGCTTCTTTTCTATTAAAAACAGGCTCAAAGTCTTACTGATTTTATCATAGGCTTCTCTTGCAATGTAGTCTAAATCATAAGAATAAAAGGATTCCAAATCCCGATCTTTCATCTTTGCATATAAAATCTCCTGAAGGTGCTTGGCCAAATCATATTGAATCGTTTTGTAAAGAAGATAGGAAGAAATCATGCCTCGTGCTTCTTCTGGAGAATGATTTTTAAGAAAAGTATCGTAAACACGCTCAATATCTTTAACTTCCGCAGAACTCAATAAAGAGCGTTCAACGAGAACTTTAATAAAAGCTTGAATGTTGTCTCGATCTGAGAGATTAGGAGCTAAGGTTTGCATGTGATTAAAATACTTGATTGCCTGCTGAGGCTCACAGCGCCTAGCCACGTTGGCGCAAATGATAGTCCCGGCAGCTTCATCGATTTGGTTGGAGAGAAGGCTTTCATCTTGTATAAGAGCTTTGACAGCTTTCATACGCTGCTCAAGGAGAGCAGAGGTAAGAGGTGTGCTGCCATCCTCTCGTAAAACATGATTGAAAATCGTGGCTAATAACTCATGCTTCACTTCTCCAGCCTCATAGTGTTGCATATACTTGGAGCATTTCACCTTTAAGATATCTAAAGTTTCTAAAAACTCTGTTAATAATGAAATAGGATCAGGGTGGGTGCTGAGCACTATTATTATTTCATCTATGGCTTGCTGGCTAAAAGAAGAAGGGTTTTGAAAACGTCCTTGATTCCATGACGCAATGAGATTCTCATTTGAAGGGTAAGGATAAGCTTGAGCAGCGCCCAACATGCCTAAGTAATAAGTTAACTGATTTAAACTCTCTCGATCTAGATTAAGGGCGGTACACGCTTTGAGTTGTCTTTCTGCATATTGATAACACTCTTCGAAATGACGAAAATTCTCCACATCGGCAAAGTTCTTTGTTTCATAGTGAGTCATACTCCAAAGAGGATCTAAGCATTGCATTAAAGTGTTATACATCTCGCTTTGAAGATACAACTCAGGCTTTTTCGCCTTTTCGCATTGTTGAAAAATCTCATTGAAAATCAACCTAGCCTTTTCCCGCGTTGCAGGCGAACTATCATGCTCTTTAAAAGTATAACAAGCTTGGAAAAAGCCTAAAATCATGGCTCTTGCGCTCTCTCGCTTTTCTTCTTTAGTCACACTAAACGCTTGTGGAATCGCTTCTTCAAATATTGAGGAATAGGATTCAGAAAATCTTTCCTTGCCTCCTCCTAGCCGAGAATCCATTTCATTTTTAAATATACGATAAGCTTCTTGAGAACTATGTGTTTCCTGGATATTCATAACAATTACCTAATACTATTAATTTAAATTTTAGCACATAATTTTAATTATAAAGCTATTTGTTAATAAATAGCAAATTATATCACAAACATTAATTTAATAGTTAAATTAAAATATTTTATACGGTTTTTAAGAAAGGAGTTTCTGAATAAATCCCAGTGCATTTCGAGTACGGCATATCAATTAAATTGCCGGATATAGTTTTCTTAATTTTACTCTTGCATCCACTTTAAAAGATTGAGAGGATACCTGCAAAAATATTTTCTATCAATTCAATTGACATGTTGTACTAGCGATTGCGGGGCAGTGAAGGGCCTCTCTCAACCTTGGGATCGGGAGGGTTTAGAGCGGCTCATTAGGTATTAGACCTCTTGCATAACTTCTAATGGCCTATCTTCGAGATTATTTCTGCTCTGGTTGAGCTCTCGGTCTTTGGGTAATATTTTTTCAATGCAATGGACAGTTTTGAGATTCTTTAATTTTATCTCTTCTCATTGGGATACAGTACAAAAATTTTAGAAAAATCTATTTTGCTCGTCCGGCAATAAAAAACTCGGCGTTTACATCTGCTTTTGGAGTGGGTGATGAGTCACCCACTCCAGCGTTAAGGTGCGTTATTTTAGCTAGAATGCCTGATTCGATCGTCTAGTCCGAAATTCCCCTCAAGCGTTTGCATCACTTGGACTCCTCCACCCGCAATGCAACCTTTTACCTTCTTGGCAGTCTGAATATTTGTGGGATGAGAAACAAGATTGGTACCTAAGCTGACAAAAGATTGAACAGTCCCTTGAAAGCACTGATCAACAGAATTATTCATTAAATTAACTCCTATAGGATAGGCAGATCTTTCACAAGAGGTGAAGCAATCCACTACGATAGAGTTGCCTAAGAGAAAAGTGAAAGTTCCTCTAGTTACCGTTTCTACAATTCCACAAATAGGCCGGTTCCAAGATATCCAGCCTCCGCAACACACTTGGCTGTGAAATTTCCCGGCCGTTTTTCTCGATATTCGGTAATTTTTTTCCATGCATATAAAGTCACAGAAGAAGCAGGTGATACACAATCTTGCGTTGCAAGATGATGAGAAAATACCCCAATATTATGATCGCTTGAGCGACGTCTTCTGTCTGAATCAGACATTTGTTCATTAAAAACAAGATAGTCTTCCCCTAATTCAGAATAGACAGCGCTTGTGCGTCGATCAACTTCAGGATTCATAAATACCCCCTTATTTTTTTTGCGTGTAATCAAAGATCCCTTTTACCACTATCGCAATAGAAATTGCACTCACCACATAAAGCACATAGTGATAGCCAACATAAGTAATCGCAGTCGCTGATAGGCTAGCAATCGCAATAGAAATTGTCTGAGTTAAAACACTATACACTAGAGTAGCCGATGCAGACTTAATTTTGAGATGCTCGGCCAACACAGCAAAAATACAGGAAGTCAAAGCATAAACAGCCATCCCAACAGCCAACTCTCTTCGAAAGCCTGGTGTTCCAATATGCCCCAGTAATCCAGAGACCTTCTTTTTGGGATCGAAAAGCATCGTCCATATTTTGCCACCTGCTAGGATCGTGGATCCTCCCAGCCAGCCACTCCAAAATCCTCCAACCGTTGTATTAATTGTGCCAAGAAGAGTCGGTCCCTTATCCGATATAGTCATTATATGCCTCACGCCATGTGCGACTTTGTTCCGTTCGAGTCCGGGCCCGAGACCGCATCCTATTACCCATAAGTCCTGCACGCTCCAAAGGCTTCCCAGGCAAGTGCAAAATCTATCATTCTAGCCATCCCCTTCCAAATCACTTTTACGCCTGGAGGACCTTCCTTCTCTCGATCCACATAGCCCCCGAGAATTCGCTACCATCACAATAAATTCCTTAAGTGATGGCGGTTTTTCTGGCAATCGCTTGCTTCTTATTCAGATATTTTATATACCGCTTTCCATTCAGCTTCGTTAAATACCACATCACAGCACATTTCTCCCTGAACCCTTCCCAGCATCATTGTGAACATTACTCTCCACGCAAGTACCATAAATACTGTAATTAACGCTTTCATACGCTCTGCTGCTTGTAATTGCCTTTCCTCTATCTTGCATCCGCTTTTTAATACTTTGAAAAAAGTTTCTATTTCCCAGCGACATAAGATAATAATTGTATAACCTTCACTACATCTCTCAAATGTATCTACAGGTAGGCTTGTCATCAGAATCCATATCAACGGCATCTTCCCCTTCTGGGGGATCCTCTTCTATAGCCATTACTGCATTTATTTGCTACTACTGTCTGTTTATTCCCTGGCTTTGATTGAAACGCTTACTCCTTTCAGCTTTTGTTTTACCTTTCTTCCGATTCTCTTTTCCGTCGGGGGAATTACAAATTCAATTTCGCCTAACGAAGGAGCCTCTTGAAGCTTCTTGCTACAACTTATCTTGCTTGCCCTTTCTTTCCTTCCAATAAACGATCATGTTGCGATCTAACAATTACATCTGCAGCCTTTCCGCTCTTCTTTTTGTTTAGCTATCTCATCGAAAACTTCTATAATATCTCCTTCTCGATCAGAATATGCTGATTAATTGCGTCTTAGGCACCTCTCTAGCGATTTCACATGATCGTCTATAGCTTTGCAACCATCGATAGCTTTCCTTTATCTTCGACTAGGTAACTTATCTCGTTTAGATCCTTTTAGATTGACCTCTAGCTTCCTCTTCCAAAAATTAACGTCGACTATTCCCAACATTAATCTTTCAGGTGTAACTGCAATCGTTGGATGGAGCCAAAATCCCTTTTTAGTATTGGTAATTCGCTCTCTGCCTTCCATTGCCTCCTTAGAATTGTAATCGAGTTCGCTGGTATCGTTAGGCATTAACACAACAGGATATTCCTTTATTCGCTCGATCGTCTGTTTTACATGTGGAACAATTATCTTCTTTTCAGAAACCAATCCATTGCTGAAAAAATTGTAACATGCTTTTATACTACTCCAAGACTGAAATGCTTGAGGAATCGTTCTCCCTGGTGCCAATCCTAAAGTTTCCACTATCTGAATCAGTCTTCGATTTAGTCTTGCATCTCCCAAATCTATCGTTTTAAACTCAGCCTCAGCCCATCTCATAAAACCCTCCTAAAATTTCCTATAAGGAAAACTTTTAGGAGCATTTATTGCAACCATAACATTTAGCTTCGTAGTTTCCTACAATTACTTATGGGTAATAGGATGCGTGACCGCGCCCGCGCCCGAACCTGAGATTCCGAGCTTCGTTAAATAGTTTAGCAAAGCTCGGAATCTCGATTCGGGCACGGGCCCGGTCTCGGGCCCGGACTCGAACGGAACAAAAAGGTACGCTGCCATAGTTGTCGCATAATTGAATATGCCGGCGTCATTCCTGGTGGAAAAATTCTGGAAGGCATGTGTGATTGTAAATATTGAGATAAGGGGTGCAAATCCTCTGGAGAACCTACAATCAAATCTTTAACTGTTTCTTCAAAACCTGTTCTATGCGTCATGATATCACGCAAAGTAATAGGTTTATCAAAAGCCGGAGGAATCTTAAAATCAAGGTAGTCGTTCACATCGCGATCCAAGTCTAATTTACCTTGCTCCACCTGTTGCATCACCGCCGTCCAAGTGAATAATTTTGAAATTGATCCAGCACGGAAAAGAGTCATTTCAGGAGAAATCTGAGTTTTTTTTGCCGTGTCGGCGTACCCATAGCCTTTTGCAAAAACCAACGCCCCATCCTTCACAATCGCAACCACCGCACCAGCGATGTTTGCTTGTCCAATTTGCAGAGGAATGAACCCATCGAAGAACGCTCCGACATCCTCATTGGTTATACTTTCCCAGATAAGGAGCTCTCTCAATCATGGTTTTGCGAATGCGGGGATTTCCAAAAATTCGCACATCGCGTTATTATAGATCGACAATGCTGGGCTTTGGCAATGTCATGGAACTGTATCTTTTAGAAATAGCGATTTTTTGGAATGCCAGGTAAAATGGTCATGAATGAAAGATCTGTCACGCTTCCGATCATAAAAGATAGCAACGATAAAAGCTCACCCTTTAAAAATTGCCTTAGAAATCACTACCGCCACTTACGAAAATGGGCTAAACGGACGAACACAGATTGTTTTCGTCTCTATGACCGTGAAGTGCCGCAGTATCCGTTAGCGATCGATTTTTATGCAGGCCGTTTTTGCATCCACTATTTTTCACGAACACGCGAACAGGAAGATCCCTTACCTGAATGGATAGAGGAAGTCAATCAAACGCTATTTGCCTTATTTGGAACGGATTCAACTCTGATTTATTGGCGGACCCGCTCGAAACATAAGGAGACACGGCAATACGAAAAAGCGGGGGAATTTAAAGATTTTTTTTCCGTTCAAGAATATGGCGTGACATTCAAAGTCAATCTGTTAGATTATTTAGATACTGGACTCTTCCTCGACCACAGAGAAACACGCAGGATAGTTGCCTCTATAGCTTTGGGCAGGCGCGTGCTCAATTTATTTGCTTATACCTGTTCCTTTAGCGTGCATGCGGCTATTGCAGGCGCTGCTTTTACGAAAAGTGTCGATATGTCTAACACCTACACGGCTTGGGGAAGAGATAATTTTATCCTTAACTCCCTTTCTCTCAAAAATAATGAAATCGTGCGCGCTGACTGCCTGAAATTTTTGGATGAAGAGAGGAGATCAGATCTTAAATATGATATTATTGTGATTGATCCCCCGACCATTTCGCGCTCGAAAAAAATGGAGCAGTTATTTGATATTCAAACGGATTATGTCCTTCTTATTGTAAAGGCCTTGAAACTTCTTACTGAAGAGGGGGTCATTTTTTTTAGCACCAATTCAAGAAAATTCATCTTTGAAGAGGCTCTCTTTTCCCTCTTGCTCTATCGTCGATATTTCCTCTAAAACTCTGCCCATCGATTTTCACGATCCCAAGATCCATCGCTGTTGGAAAATCACAAATTTTAAGTCTCTTTAATTAGCACTACATTGTTAAGAAGTTAATTGAAAACTGTTATAATAAAAGCAGAAAACATAATTGGAGGGCAAAACACTGGATCTTCAATTATTAGAGTCTACTAGAAAAGAACTGCTTAACTTAGTCGAAGAATTTTCTCCTTTATTTCAAATCGTTTTATGTCCTTATTGCAAACAGTATCACTTAATCAGAGAAAGAGCTTTCTTCGATACTTCCTAACTTAACAAAGTAGTGCTACTTAAGTGTTTTTGAATGTTTTGGGAAGAGGCCCTACTTACGTATGCATCTTTAGCAAAAGCGGACCATCTGGAGACAGCCCCTTTCACTTGATCGATAATAGACATCTTGCATAACCTCACAATTCCTTGCCCGTGCCCCTGCCCCTGCCCTTGCCCGAAAAAGTTCTGGCACGCAATTCTATGCTAATAGGGCAAGGGCAAGGGCAGGGGCAGGGGCAAGGAATTGAGGTTATGCAAGAGGTCTAATATTTTGGGCTTTGATTTTGTCTATCCCTACTACGTTTGCAAGTTTACTAAGATGTATGTCTCCAGGATTTTTTCCCTCTCCCATCTTTAATTTTCAATGATTATTGAAAAAAAGCCAATTGAAGGCGGTGAACAAAATTTAAAGACCCTTATTGCTTCGATTTTCTCACGCTTGCTGATGACCATCATGAAAAGGAAGTGGTGGTTATCTCCCGTTGATGATAAATTATTATATACGTTTGATGTGAAATTAGCATACCTGCTTGTAGGTCATGACATCAATACCAAGAAAATTCCTTAAATAATGCCGTAGAGTCAATCCGGCAATCTTCCCAAGGATTCTGGAGATCAATCCGCCCACAGTATGAGCTAAATTATGTTCTATCGCCCGTCCTCCCTCTTTGGCTACTTTGTAGACTCCTTCTATGATTTAACTCCATACCTCAAGCCAGGTGATCTTATTATCGATGGGGGTAACTCTTACTTCAAAGACACTGATGTGCGCGCTCGTAATCTGTCAGCACAAGGCATCCATTTTATAGGAGTCGGAATTTCCGGTGGTGAAGAAGGTGCTCGTCACGGACCCAGCATCATGCCGGGAGGACCAAAAGAAGCTTATGAACGTGTTAGGCCTATTTTTGAGGCTGCTGCTGCAAAAGCCGATGGTATTCCATGCGTGACCTGGTTGGGGCCAAGGTCCTCCGGACATTTTGTGAAGATGGTCCACAATGGCATTGAATACGGTATTATGCAATTAATTGCTGAGACATATGACTTAATGAAGCGCGGTTTAGGCATGAACGACGATGAAGTTCAAGAGATTTTTTCGGTATGGAACAGAGGTGAACTCAATGGATATCTTATTGACTCAGCTTACGCAAATTCCGTGAACGTTTGCGTTTGCGTTTTCCGATTCGTTTACGGGAACGAATCGGAAAACGCAAACGCAAACGTTCACGGAATTTGCGTAAGCTGAGTAACCAGGAAAAATCAAATGGAATTTAATCGCTTATGTGCCTCTTTAGCGAGTTTTGTGCAAAAAGTGATTCCGATTGGAAAGGAAGAAATTGAGAGTTTTGCCCATCAAGCGCGTTTGAGAGTCTTTAAGAAAAATGAAATTTTTATTAGAGAGGGCGAGGTGTGTTCCTCTCTTCTTTTTATCCATCAGGGATTATTTCGTTATTTTATTTTGCATGAAGGAAAAGATCTCACCAAAGATTTTTCTGTAGATCAGTCAAATCCCTTTTGCACCTCTTTTACGAGCTTGATGACAAAAGAACCCTCACAGATTTGGATTGAAGCCTTAGAGGATTCTGTTGTCTGGGTATGGGAGATCGCCGATGTCCTCTCTTTCTTTGAATATCAGCCCATCTGGATTCGTTTTGCCAAAGCAATGACTGAACGCCTCTACTTTAGAAAGGAAAAGAAAGAGTTAGCTTTTTTAAAACTCTCTGCCCTGGAGCGCTATGAACAATTTCTTCGCGATTTCCCAGGGCTCATTCAAAGAGTCCCTCAATACATGATTGCTTCCTATTTAGGATTGACTCCCGAGTCCTTATCTAGAATTCGCGGACGCTTAGCACATAGACCTAAATAAACCCCCAATAGACTCAATAGGGTGATAAGAGCTGCAATATAGATGTTCGGTGGAACAGAAGCAAAAGGAGCTGTGCCATCCGGCCAAGGGGATGTTCCAGGCATCAGCATACTAGGGAAAAAGCTGCCCCAAAATAAAATAGGGGCCAGCCCTGCAATCACAATCGCCAGACGAGATTGATGACCGTCATATTTTCCCCATAATAAATAGAGAGCAAGACTATTGAGCAAAGTGATGGAATACCATTGAATCGACCAATGAAAGCGTGCGTGAGGAGGCCATAAGGGATTTGTCATGTGAGTCTCATTCAAATCCATGATAGAAGGCACAATGATTGTCACCAAAGCGGCAAAAGAAATCAATAATTTAGATACGAGAGAAGTATTAATTTTCATGAATCGCTCCTTTAAAAAAGATCAATAAATCATTTTTCATCAATAAAAGATTAAAAATAAAGATTAAGAGGGCAGGAATAAGCCCTTGTGGATCATGCAAGAGGTGGAAAAAGGCCATGTTATAAGAAATGGGCAATAAGACTAATAAACCTAAAAAAGTCGCGCGATTCAAGAGAAGAGTGATACCTGTAAAAATTTGAATGCAGGCAATCGTTGGCATAAGATAACCTGCTTGCTGAAGGGTCTGTAAGAAGAGGGCTGCAAAACCTTCTTTTTCGGGAAGAGGAATAAATTTAAAAAATCCATTCAATCCAAATAAGATTAAGCTAATTCCAAATATAATTTTCAAACCTTTGATCATGATTTTTTCCTTGGTTAAAACTTACTCTTAAGTTAACACACTGAGGAAAAATGAGCATTGATCTAGGTTAAGAAAAGTAAATAGACATCTTGCATAACCTCAATTCCTTGCCCCTGCCCTTGCCCTTGCCCTATTAGCATAGAATTGCGTGCCAGAACTTTTTCGGGCAAGGGCAGGGGCAGGGGCACGGGCAAGGAATTGTGAGGTTATGCAAGATGTCTAATGACCAAAGCAGGCCGCAGCTTCACGACTCGATTCGCCAACCCGGCCTCCTCCACTGCCTCGACAACAGCATCGACATCTTTATAGGCATCGGGCATTTCTTCTGCAATCGTTTCGTTCATCCGGTTTTTTTAATATCACTGCCCATGGTAAGACTATTCAAGGTATTCACAAAAGATATTGCAAACACTTGCATCGATCGGATGGTTATTATACTGTGGGGCGGTGATTTTTTTCGTTTTTGAAGGGGATTCCGGCACCCCGGCTGGACGATAACGCGCTGGGGGTAGTATTAATCAAATACTACCCCCAGCGCGTTATCGTCCGGACGGGGCGCCGCAACCCCTTGAAAAACGAAAAAAATCACCGCCCCACAGTATAACGTCACAGCACCATCCGCTGAAAGCGAAGGCGCCGGGACGAAATAAATCTATTTCAATTGCGCGTCAGATGCGACACTCCTCTTTTTCTTGTGCGGTGATGCAAGTATCACATGAAGCCAATCGAAAATCGTCTGGTGAAGCAGACGCATTGCCCCCATATGGCAGTGTTCGCCGGCGCCTTCGGAGTTCCGCATCACAACATGCTTGTGGGGGGCCTTCAGTTCGGAGGCCAGTTTGCTTGATTGACCTTTAAACACCATGTCGTTTTCGCCCTCAAGGATGAGAGTAGGACATTTGATCTTGTGCATATGGTCCTCGGTGAGCGCGAACTTCTCGCTCTTGCGAATATACTCCGGCTCGCTCGAAGTGCCATATACCCACTGACCATTTCGTAGAGCCCAACGCGCGTAGGTATCATTCTGCTTGATCCACTCCAACACTGGAATCGCTTGCTCGTCGCGGCCATTCTTGATCCATTCAACGAGAAACTTCGGAAGAGGGGGATATGTCGCAAAGAAGCTTGTTACGCCGTCATCCAGCACGATGGCTGCCGGACGATAATCAAACGCTGCGGTGCGGGCGCATAAATATCCGCCCATGCTGTAACCGAACAGCACGATCTTGGACTTGTCAACTTCCGAACGCGTTTCGACATAGTCCATCACGGGACCGAGGACGGCTTCCCAATCAGGCCGGTAAGGCACCTTCTTTTCTCGGATCATGCGGCCGGTTCCGGGGCCATCATACAAGATCACATTAAAACCGCGTCGCAGCGCGGGCGCACCAATTACGAAATAGCCTTCCTCAGTCGTTGAATCAAACCCGTTAGTATAAATGATAGTTGGCCGAGGCTTGCCACTATCGTCCACCAGGAGCAGATAGCCTGGCAGCATATCCTTACCGTAGGGGATGGAAATTTCCTCAAAGGGGCCGGCCAGCAGTTTGCCGGCTTTGACGAACGTGTCGCGAGAGAGACCAAATAATTCGCGGACGTGTGGATCATTTACCGGGTCTTCACGGCGGTAAAACTCTGCATTACGGTAGTATGCCGAGGCGCGCAAGAATGCCTCACATGCGCTGACCTTATCACCGTGTTCTTGTGAATATTTCGCGCGTTCGTGAACCCGGTCTGCCGTGGCTTTCCACTCACGCATCCACGCTTCTTCGTCACCTTCTGGGATTGCAGCGGCAGTCAAAAGCACTTCACTAATGTCGGCACCGTTGTCGACGGCAAAACCGGCTGTGCGTAATGTCTCAAATTTGAACGATGTATCTTTGAATAAGAATTCCATAATCTCTCCTATGCCAACTCGTTTATGAGGGCGGTTGTTTGTTGTAGTTTTTATTGTGATCGTGCTCAAAGGTCATACTCACGTAAGCGCGGCTTTGTCACCAACCCCAAATGCATATACTGTGGGGCGGTGATTTTTTTCGTTTTTGAAGGGGATTCCGACACCGTCCTGGGCGATAACGCGCTGGGGGTAGTATTAATCAAATACAACCCCCAGCGCGTTATCGCCCAGACGGGGTGCCGGAATCCCCTTCAAAAACGAAAAAAATCACCGCCCAACGGGCCCGGATTAATCGTTGCCACCTCTATCCCGAACTCCTGAAGTTCCAAGCTCATCGTTTCCGCAATGGCTTCAACAGCATGCTTCGAAGCAGAATAGATCCCGGTGAATGGATTAACGTTCAGGCCCTCTCGAGAAGACACCCACACTATTCTTCCTTTGCCACGCTTGACCATTTGTTTTGCAATCCCCTGAGTTAATAGGAGCGGTCCGATGACGTTGACCTCGAATTCCCTGCGCATGTTGAGTGCCGGGATGTCTACAACAGATCCACCCTCTAAGACCCCGGCATTATTTACCAGAATCTCGACATTCCACGTCAGCGCCTTCTTGCGATCCCCATCATTTGTCACATCAAGTTTCTGTGTCCTTCCGGTGAGCGTGCGTGATTTTATCTGTTGATTTATCCGATAATTAGCCTCAATTTTAAGTAGGAGGCCAGTTAGAGAATTTTAATCGCTAACTTTTGTGAACAAAAAATCTCTCGCGCTTCCTCGGCGCTCCCCGCAGCTCTGCGGTTATTCCTTAGATTGATGCATCAAAATTTTTGGCAAGTAAATTTTAATACGTCAGTTCTAGGATACCTAGGATCTTCCGGATGCATGAGTGTGAACGGCCTGCCAATAACGGGGAAATTACCTCGCATGAAGTAGTTTTCCTTGAAGAAATTACCTTGCATGAAGTAAAATCCCGTAAGCAGGTTAAGTTTGAGGTTTTCATGTATGCAGATAGGATAAATAAAGAAACTTTAGAATCATCATTTCGTCGTCCATTTATCACGGCTATTTTAGGCCCTCGCAGAGTTGGAAAATCTTTATTTGTTAATCATTACGCTAAGAATTATCCGGAGTTGATCTGGGTTTTTCTTAATATGGATGATATGGGTCAGCGAGTACGCGTGGAAAAACAGAAGTTGGAAGATCTAATCATTGAGGGAGCAAAACAACAAATTGGTGGTAAAAATAAAATTTGGGTCGTCATTGATGAAGCACAAAAATGTCCTTTAATATTTGATCAGGTGCTCGACTTTGCAACTTTTAAGGGGTCGCTAAACGCAAGATTTTGAGCCATAACGCGTTAAAATTTTTTCGCCAACCCTCATTTGGGTTGGCGAAAAAATTTTAACGCGTTATGGCTCAAAAGATTGCATTTATCGACCCCTTAAAAGTTGCAAAGTCGAGCAGGTGAAAATCCTTTACGATAAACACAAAGATTCAGATAAAATAAAGTTTATATTAACAGGTTCAGCTGTTCTGAGCTTGCATCAGTTAAGTGCCGAATCCCTTTGCAGGACGCATTGAACTGAATCATCTACAAGAATTTACGCTTCGAGAATCGACTTTATTTAACGAACCTGAAATCTTAAAACTCTCTCTATTTGATCAAATGAATAGAGATGAGCCGCTACAACTGATCGGTGACCTCATCCACAAATTAAAACCATTCAAGCCTCTTTTGGAAGATGTATTACAACAGCAACTTCTGTGGAGTGGACTACCTGAAATTAAAAATTGTCAAAATAATGAGGAAAGAATCATCTATTTGAATAACTACATCCAAACATATCTCGAAAAAGATGTACGTGCGATTGAATCAATAACTAACTTGACACTCTATCGTAACTTGATGGGTATCATTGCGGAACAAACAGGTTCTGTTAGAGAGGACAAACGAATTGTCAATGCATTGGGGTGTACTCGCGATACTTTAAAAAAATATCGAGGTTTTCTCGAAGCAACCCTTTTATATAAGGATATTTATCCCTATATCGGGAGTACAATTAAACGTTTTGTCAAATCTCCTAAAGGCTATCTGAGAAACAACGGACTCGTTTCGGTTCTTACTGGCCTAGTTGAATACAAGACTTTGGCTTCTAGTGGACTGATAGGGCATCGATTTGAGAATTGGTTTCTAAACGAACTCAGTGTTTGGCTTGCAAGAGATCCTATGCGATCTGAAATTTATTTTTGGAGACTCGAATCGGGCGCAGAAGTTGATTTTATCGTTGAAAAAAAACCCTTCGTTTACCCTTTTGAGGTGACTTACAACACGACACCGGATATGAAAAAATTGAGAAATTTAAGTAAGTTCCTAACGGAAGAGCCAAGAGCAAAATGGGGATATTATATTTACCGGGGGGATTTCTCAATCGATAAAGAACGTCATATCTGTTTTATTCCCGCATGGGCTGTTGGGTAAGGGATAGCAACCTTCAGGTTACTGGGAAGATGCTCTTACCTTACCATTATGCTCTAAGCATCTTCCAACATGGATATCATTGACGACTGCAAGTTTCATAGATTATTCCTAATTAGCTCTGCTGTTTGCTGAAGTTCTTCTAAAGGAGAAACAGCTCGGCTTCCAGGGCGATACAAAAATACTCTTGGTTCGTATTCGAAAATGCCTGTATCTCCTAATTTTCTAGGAACAACATGCAAATGAAAATGGGGAACAGTTTGACCAGCATTTTCTCCCATATTCCATGCAAAATTAAATCCTTCTGCTCCGAAAGCTTTCTTTAACGCAGGACATACTTGATGTTGGAGTTCAAGAATTGCTTGCCACTCCTCAAAAGTTAGTTCCTCACTTGATTAGACATCTTGCATAACCTCACAATTCCTTGCCCGTGCCCCTGCCCCTGCCCTTGCCCGAAAAAGTTCTGGCACGCAATTCTATGCTAATAGGGCAAGGGCAAGGGCAGGGGCAAGGAATTGAGGTTATGCAAGATGTCTAAATAAAAGTTCATTTTTCCAGCATATTCGGGCTTAAAATCTGTACTTTTAAGTTCTTATAAGGATACCATCTAGATTCATGCCCAGACATATTCTTAGATTCAAACTTTATTGGCAATTAAAAGTTTAAAATTCCTCAAGAGGTTATGGCACCACCAGCTTTTCAGCGTGAAGCGCTGAAAAGCTGGTAGTGCCATAACTTTTTAAGGACTTACGGTTTTTCGAGAACGTCACACCTGTCTCAGATGTCACATGAAAAAAATAGCAATAGTTGAAAATTTGATTGATGTTGAAGACTGAAAGAGGCAGTCTTTGCGCTGGTTTACTGCAATCAAGTGCGTAAAATTTGCGTAATTGATGAGAAATAGGCTCTGAAGAGAACCTACAGGAATCAAGCTGTGAATGGGAGATGGGGGCAGCTGGATGCATTCAGAACTTTTCCTTGGAAAAATTTTTCGATTCCTAATAATCTTAATTCAATGATGGGAAGTTTTTCGAATCCTTTGGTAGATTCAATGAGTTTGGTTTTTCCCAAAAATTTTGATTTGGAACTAATCTAAAATTGGGAAATGAAAGAGATAAAAAATGCCCTGAGAAGCAACTTTAACAGAAATCCAGAAAATTTCTATGGAACTTTAGTGACGTTTGTTTAAATGCACCCCATTTACGCAATTCTATTGTTTCTAAATCTGGTTCATCGTAAAAATAAATTTATAGCCTATAGGTAAATATAGAATACTAGGCTCAAGAAATATCATCAGGAGAGTAGGGAAAATGATCACTTACAAAAATTCTTTTGGGAAAATATTATTTTTTGTTGCTATCTTCTTAATTCATATCTCTCGTTTAACGGCAGCTTGTCCTTTGAACTGGCAACAGTTGTCTCCTGCAAATTCTCCTTCTACTAGAGTTGGTGCTTCCATGGCCTTTGATCCATGCACTGGGAAGCTCATTCTCTTTGGAGGCAATAATTTTGGTACCCTGTTCAACGATACATGGGCCTTTGATGGTACAAATTGGACAGAGCTCAACAATGGTTCCACAGGTTCTCCTCCTGCTAGAGAGGGTGGTTCTATGGCCTTTGATCCCTGCACTGGGCAAATCATTCTCTTTGGAGGCATTGGAAGTAGTGGTTTCCTCAATGATACATGGGCCTTTGATGGTACAAATTGGACAGAGCTCAACAATGGTTCCACGGGCTCTCCTTCTGTTAGATTTAATGCTGCCATGGACTTTGATCCCTGCACTGGGCAAATCATTCTCTTTGGAGGCTTTGATGGAACTAACTTTTACAATGATACATGGGCCTTTAATGGTACCAATTGGACACAGCTCATTGCCAATGGTGATCCTAATTCTCCTCCTGCTAGAGAGCTTGCTTCCATGGCCTTTGATCCCTGCACTGGGCAGCTCATTCTCTTTGGAGGCCGGGGAGATAATAATGCTCCTATTAATGATACTTGGGCCTTTGATGGAACAGATTGGACACAGCTCATTCCCAATGGTGATCCTAATTCTCCTCCTGCTAGAGAGGCTGCTTCCATGGCCTTTGATCCCTGCACTGGGCAGCTCATTCTCTTTGGAGGCTTTAATTCACCTCACTTTTTGAATGATACTTGGGCCTTTGATGGTACAGATTGGGCACAGGTGACACCTGTTACTTCTCCTTCTGCTAGAGAGCTTGCTTCCATGGCCTTTGATCCCTGCACTGGGCAGCTCATTCTCTTTGGAGGCTTAGGAAATAATGTTCCTCTTAATGATACTTGGGCCTTTACATTTCCTTCTAATGCATCACTAGATTGGCAATCGTTGACACCTGCAAGTTCTCCTCCTGCTAGAGAGCTTGCTTCCATGGCCTTTGATCCCTGCACTGGGCAGCTCATTCTCTTTGGAGGCCTTAATGGGAGTGGCTATCTCAGTGATACATGGGCCTTTGATGGGACAAATTGGACACTGGTGACAACTGGTACTCCTTCAGCTAGAGCTAGTGCTTCCATGGCCTTTGATCCCTGCACTGGGCAAATTATTCTCTTTGGAGGCTTTAATGGTAGCTATCTCAGTGATACATGGGCCTTTGATGGGACAAATTGGACACTGGTGACAACTGGTACTCCTTCAGCTAGAGCTAGTGCTTCCATGGCCTTTGATCCCTGCACTGGGCAGCTCATTCTCTTTGGAGGCCTTAATGGGAGTGGCTATCTCAGTGATACATGGGCCTTTAATGGAACAAATTGGACACAAGTGACAACTGGTACTCCTTCTGCTAGAGAGCTTGCTTCCATGGCCTTTGATCCCTGCACTGGGCAAATTATTCTTTTTGGAGGCTTTAATGGTAGCTATCTCAGTGATACATGGGCCTTTAATGGGACAAATTGGACACTGGTGACAACTGGTACTCCTTCTGCTAGAGCTAGTGCTTCCATGGACTTTAATCCCTGCACTGGGCAAATCATTCTCTTTGGGGGCCTTAATGGGAGTGGCTTTCTTGGTGATACATGGGCCTTTGATGGTGCAAATTGGACACTGGTGACAACTGGTACTCCTTCAGCTAGAGCTAGTGCTTCCATGGCCTTTGATCCCTGCACTGGGCAAATCATTCTCTTTGGAGGCCTTAATGGGAGTGGCTTTCTCGGTGATACTTGGGCTTTGACAATAATCGCTGCTCCTCTATTCACATCGGACAGTTCGGCTACATTTACGGTAGGCACATTCTCTAGCTTTCCTGTTACGACAACGAGTTGCCCAATCCATGCTGCTATTGGAAAAAATGGCACCTTGCCAAACGGAGTCAGTTTTACCGATAATGGCGATGGCACAGCCACTCTTTCTGGAACACCAGCTGCCGGTACTGGAGGGACTTATTCTCTAACTTTTACCGCTTCCAATGGCATCTCTCCCGATGCTGTGCAACACTTTACTTTGACAGTTGACGAGGCTCCTACCATCACTTCTGCAGATACCACAACATTTATAGTAGGGCAGTTGGGAACTTTTACTGTGACAACAACTGGCTTTCCAACTCATCCCTTCTCTATTGAAAAATTTGGCACCTTGCCAAACGCAGTCAGTTTTACCGATAATGGCAATGGCACAGCCACTCTTTCTGGAATACCAGCTGCTGGCACTGAAGGGATGTATTTTCTACTCATCGTTGCTTCCAATGGCGTCTCTCCCGATGCTGATCAGTTCTTTACTTTGATAGTTGACGAAGCTCCTACCATCACCTCTTCTAATGCGGCAACATTTACAGTTGGAAGTTCTTCTAGTTTCACTGTGACAACAACTGGTTCTCCAACTCCCTCTATTGGAGAAAGTGGCTCCTTGCCTACTGGAGTGAACTTTGTTGACAATGGCGATGGTACAGCCACTCTTTCTGGAATACCAGCTGCTGGAACTGGAGGCACTTATCCTTTAACTATTACCGCTTCCAATGGCGCCTCTCCCGATGCTGTGCAGAACTTTACTTTGATAGTTGACGAGGCTCCTACCATCACCTCTTCTAATGCGGCAACATTTACAGTTGGGAGTTCTTCTAGTTTCACTGTGATAACAGCTGGTTTTCCAACTCCCTCTATTGGAGAAAGTGGCTCCCTGCCTACTGGAGTGAACTTTGTTGACAATGGCGATGGTACAGCCACCCTTTCTGGAATACCAGCTGCTGGAACCGGAGGCACTTATCCTTTAACTATTACCGCTTCCAATGACGTCTCTCCCGATACTGTGCAAAATTTCACTTTAACTATTACCACAGCAACACAAACAACCCTTCAAGTTTCACCCAATCCATCTGCGCTCGGCCAGCCAGTGACCTTAACGGCAACCGTTCCACCTTCTGCAACAGGAATTGTGGCTTTTTTGGATGGAACTTCCTTGATTGGAACAGCTTCCTTGGTAAATGGCAAAGCCGTCCTGATAGTTTCTTCTTTTACTGTTGGAACGCATAGGCTTGTTGCTATCTACCAAGGAGATAGCACACATCTTCCCTCAACATCAGCGCCTGTCTCACTAGTGGTCGAAACTGCATTGCCACCTACTCATGTGAAAGGATTCCAAATAGCCAATGAATTTGCTACCCAAACAGATTACCTCAACATCTTAAAGTGGGCTCCTCCTTCTAGTGGCACCCCAATCGTGACTTATCGCATCTATCGCAACCAGGCTTTAACTAAACCAGTGGCAATAGTGCCAGGTACAAATCACCTAAGATTTAAAGATCACGACCGCAAAAAAGGGAAAACTTACACTTATTTTATTGTCTCTGTTGATCAGTTTGGCAATGTCTCTGTGCCAGCTATTGTAAAAATTAAAGGCGAACATCAATGAAACAACACCGTTCTATAATTTATGGAAAAATATTCCACATATACAACTAAATTTTTTAAAAAACATAAGTTTTATTACCTACATTTTACTTCCGGGGAATTTGTGTAATATACATTCTCCTATATGAAAACTATTTTTCTCGACTTTGCAACTTTTAAGGGGTCGCTAAACGCAAGATTTTGAGCCATAACGCGTTAAAATTTTTTCGCCAACCCAAATGAGGGTTGGCGAAAAAATTTTAACGCGTTATGGCTCAAAAGATTGCATTTAGCGACCCCTTAAAAGTTGCAAAGTCGAGATTTTTAATAGCAAACACTTTTTCATATGATCTTGCAGATTTGTACTTTCTCAAAATGTCATGGTAGAAGGTGTAGCGAGGCCGTCCCGGCCTTTTAAAACGGGGTTGGACAAAAGTGCTTACCAGAATTCTCTTCTGGTTAGAAACTACTCGTAAGTCTTTGATTGTAAGGAGATGGGGGCGGTTGGACTCGAACCAACGGAGACCGAAGTCGAGGGATTTACAGTCGCTTCCCCTTCCACACACCGGCGTAAACTAGTATACATAGGCGCAACACAATCAAAGGTTTAAAAGACTTTTGATTGTGCTGCTTTGTGCCATTTTGCGCCAGTCTTTTGCAGTCAAGTGCGTAAAATTTGCGTAAAAGGAATAAGCCAATTCTGTCCTGTCTTTTATTTCGTGATAGGGAATAGACGCCATGTGCGACTTTGTTCCGTTCGAGTCCGGGCCCGAGACCGGGCCCGCGCCCGAACCGAGACTACGAGCTTTGCTAAACTACTCAAAATTGATTCGTGAATTACTTAGACGATCCATCAAAGTCTTGTACAGACTTTTTACCGAAGCTCGGAGTTTCGGTTCGGGCGCGGGCCCGGTCTCGGGCCCGGACTCGAACGGAAAAAAAAGTCGCACATGGCGTGAATAGATCTAATTTATGGAGTGATCCCAGTAAATTCCTTGCCAGCCATTAATCCGGCCTTCATCTCCGCATTTGGGACAAAGCCACCAAATACACCCTTTATCATCCATATTGCCCAGCACATTCTCTTGACACCGCTTCCGAAGAAAAGTTCCCGGACATTCTGCCCTTAACTGTACAAACTTTGAGCTGGGAGGATATGAAACCTGCATGATGACGTTGGCCATAAATTGCGCTAATCGCCTTGCTGTTGTAGGAAGTTCTGAAGGAAGCTGTCCAGATTCATTTAAGAAATGCCGAAGGTCGCAAACAAAAGCTTTTTGCATCTATCCTCCACCTATTCTTGGGATTGTCAGGGACAGTTACTTAACTCATTATTGATTCAAGCTTGGATAGCCATTTATTAAAATGGCGACACCGCTGGCAAATATTTCTCAGGCCTATGCGCTGCAAAACACGGATGCTGTCCACTCCTTTCTGATATTGGGGATACAGTTGTAAAATACGCTTTGATGGGGCAGTTTGGGGGCTATCATTGATTAATTCAGGGTTTGAGTATCGGCTGACGATCTCCTCCAACGCACCAAATCGGCTAACGCTGTTTAGTGAAAGAATCTCATCGCTAATTTTGACGTCAGTAAAAAATAGGGTTTCAAACTCGTGGAGCTGAATGTACGGGATGAATCTATCATTATTAATGTCCTCTGCAAACGACTTTTCCAATAATTCCACTCTTGCATATGGATCGCGCAAGGCGCTGGCTGTTTTATACTCTGGAAACTCCTGTGGCAGCGCATACAAATCTAACATAGTGGTGATCATACATGCAGTATCCTCTTTTAATGACCTTAAGACGTCTTTCTTAACTTGATCATAGCTATGTATTCCACCTTTGGCATGTGGCAAAACTATGCGTCGGCTGGTCACTATCTGCCTGCTATACGCAAAGATGTTATGGCCCACAAGATGAGGAGCTAGTATTTCCCGGGCAAACGTCTCTTCTGATATGCCTTCTCCTATTATTCCCAACCGGATCATTTTGCAGGCCTACCCCCAAGAATGTTTTTCTCCCAGAGTTGTCCTAACGAATATTCACACAACCATTCCTTGAATCTCTCGGGATTTGGCCGTTCAAAAACAGACTCGCCGTCCCTTCGCTCTACAACAATAAGGTCTTCAATACTACATGTATCGATAAGAGTTACGGATTGCGTCGCAACGATGACCTGAGTTCGCGTAGAAGCCTTTTTCAATAAGGAAGAAAGGCAGGATATTGCATAAGGATGGAGTCCCAGTTCGGGTTCATCGATAATGATAGCCGCCGGCATATTTGGTTGCAGCAGCAATGTAGCAAGGCAAATAAACCTGAGAGTACCATCTGAGAGCTGATCGACGCGGAAGGGGAAATCCGAATTCACTGCCGTCCACTCGAGATTAATAATATTTGGGTTGTCAGATACAGGATTCAGCTTAAAATCATGAAAAAATGGCGCTACTTGACGGACGGCATCACGGATCGCCTCATAATTTGCAGGGTATTCCCTTTTCAAACGAAATAAAAATGGTGCCAAGTTGGAAGCATCAGGGCGGAGATAATTATTATCTTGCACCTCTCCTCTTTGCTTGACAGGAGCTGTAGGACTCGTATCATGAAAATGATAAACCTTCCAACTGCCGATGGCATGCGCCATGCTCTCTGCAAATTTTTTTACCGCATCTTTCTCATGTCCCGCGAGAAGGTGTGTCTCAAAGTAGCCCCCATCAGCCAATTCAAACTTATCAGCGCTATCTTCAAATAAAATATCCTCTTTAACGTACATTAGTTCTCCCTTGACTGTGGGCTCTAACTCTACTATGTACACATGAGATCCAAAATGCATTTCTGCACCAAGAGACTTGGTTTTTTTAGGTCCCTGATAAAGAAAGGAACTGGCCTGGCCTCCTTTTGTCACATACTGCTGCAAGCGCTTGTCCATCATGTGACTAACCAGCGAAAAAAAACTAATTAAGTTACTTTTCCCCGAGCCGTTTGCACCAACCAGAACATTAAAAGGGCGCAGCTCTAAGCCGTCTAAACAATTGATAGACTTGTAACCCCAAATAGTAATCTTAAGAAGCTCAAACGGATGAATCGAAGAATGATTCATATAAAATTGGTCCTTTTTCAAAAAAAACAAAACCTAAGTCTTGATTGTGCCGGCTTGAGCCATTTTGCGCTAGTCTTTTGCAGTCAAGTGCGTCAACTTTGCGTAAAAAATCATCTCACTGGAACAAGCAAAACCGCATGGATTTCACCATAAATCGTTTCTGCTTCTCCAATAACGTAACCGGAATTATTGATTGCATTCACAGCAATAATTTTTTTCCAAGGACCCTCACTGAAATTTATATAAATATTCAGTCCATATAAAATAATATTTGTCTCCAAACATCCAATACGAGCCAATCACTTGCCCATGGTCATTAACAGCCACGGCCTCACTTTGATCACTCTCCTGTAGGCCAAGGTCAACGAGTTTATACTTTGGCGATGCGTATAAGCTCACAGTAATAAAAGAGAAAATACTAATAAGAAGACAATGTCGAATAAATGTAATCATAAAAATTCCTTTAGTTTTGGCATTTTGAAATGATTTATATGAAAATTTTCAATCAACTTGGTTCCGTCAAAATTCTCATGACTTTTTTGGCAGTCGTTGCGTTGCGAATCTGAGAAGGGCCCCTTTGATAAATATCAGCTAAAGGGAACGTTTGGTTAAAGCGATTACGTTTGATCCAATCTAAAGTCAAAATAGCAAGATTGATAAAAGGATCACCGCTGCTCTTGCCCAATATTCTAAGTGCTTCGGCAAGATAATATTCAATAAGGGTTATGGCTCTGTTTACATGTTGAAGGTTAATCTTAATCTCCCCTCCCCGTTCCAATAAAGACTCTGTAAATGCAAATAGAGCAGAAATACGAAGAACTTGCTCGGCGGCTTTGCTAGCAAAAGGTTTGATAGGATAATACTCACCATCTTCGGTCATCTTCCTATCTGTATTGTCATGGAACTCTATCCATCTGCTCTTTGCATGAGCTTCAAGTGCGAGCGATTTTGGCTTTAGGGAATCTCCCGGTCTGAAATCTGACTCTAGAGTTGCTAAGTCGCACTCCCCTTCTGCAGCTGATTTGATTGCCTTACCCCGATTAAACTTCCATATATCGCTTTTGTTTTTGTATTCTAAAAATTGTTTCTTATATTGTTCCACAAGCATTCGTTGCCAATCACTGATCGGCTTTAGTGCAACTTTGTCAACAGCACTTTTTCTTTCGCCACTTTCGGAAATTGTGAGCATAAAAAGGGACGTAGGGTAGGTCCTTCCTTCAATCTGAACATCTATGAATCCCTGACAAGCTAATGAAAGAGCAGCTAAAACACTCTGTCCACATGTTGCATCTGGTGCTTGCACAACTTCATGAATTCTTCTGGCTGCGGCTCCGGCAATTGGCCCAAGTGCATCAAACGGATAAGGCTTTGCAGGCGCAGCTTCTCTTTGCAGTGGCAGAGGATCATAAGAGCTCGGTGATCCTTCATTTACCTTTTCCTTACATTGATTTTCTAAATCTGTGGCTCGGTTTATTGAGCCTATAAATTCTTTTCTTTGCGCGTCTAAGGCACATTTGCTATCATTCATAATCATCAGCCTTGTTATTATTTGTGAGAGCCTGCCTTGCACGCAGGCCCGTCCCAAATTCTATGAATTCTTCTGGTTTTTTGTTCGATTTGGGGGAGGGTAATTTGAAAGTAAAAGTGATGATAAAAAATGAGGTTTTGCGCTGGATTGCTGGAGTCTAGTGCGTAAAATTTGCGTAAATGGGAAAAGCCAGTGGTCTTGGTGGTCTTGGATGATTGATCAGATTCTGGCTGTGGAATGGGCTTGGGGGCGGTTGGACTCGAACCAACGGAGACCGAAGTCGAGGGATTTACAGTCCCTTGCAATTGCCGCTATGCGACACCCCCTAAAGTGTTATGCAAACATGCTGGCAGTAGGACTTGAACCCACAACCGTCCGATTACAAGTCGGGTGCTCTACCAGTTGAGCTATGCCAGCAAACAAAAGGGTCTTATAACAAATCTATCTTTTCTAGACAACTTCTTTGTAATTAGAATTCTTTTAATCTATTAAATGTCAGGGAGATGAAGGATTTTCCTCCCTCTCTTTTTGATTATTTTGCACTAAATAATCAAAAGAAGTCGAAGGAAGAGGAGGCTTCTCTTCATGCTGATGCAACGCCTCTCCAAAAGATCTCTCCATTAAAGTCGCATAATCTAATGCCGCTTTTGCCTGCATTTGCTCCTGTTGTTGCTTTTCTTGAGCCACGTTCTCTTCCTTCTTACCACTGAGAACTTTTGCTGTAAATTTTCTCCCTCCCAACAAGGCAATTTTCTTTTGTTTCTTCAGTAAACAACAATTTTTATATTTTTGCCCTGACCCACAAGGACAAAGATCATTTCTTCCCACTTTTTCCGTCATATTCCCTCTCTATGATTTTAGTGCCCCGTTTTTTTTACTCTTTTAAACTCGACTTTTTAGCTAGTAAAAAGTATAATTTAATTGTTTTTTTTTAACAATTAGAAACCTTTTTGTATGACTCTTCCTCTTGTTCGCCCCCCTTGGACTACGCTAGGAAAACGTCTTGAAAGCATGGTCCGTAAAGCCCTCTTCGATTTCGACATGTTGCGCGATGTCTCCAAGCTCGCCATCGCTTTAAGCGGAGGAAAAGATAGCCTGACCCTTCTATTCTTAATGAAAGCCATTTTGGGCCGCGGGTTTCCTCCTGCTGATCTCTATGCGATTCACATCTCAGGGGAGTTTTCGTGCGGCGCCGGTGTTAACCAAGAAAGCTTAAGAAATGTATGTGAACAATTAGATGTCCCTTTTTTAACCCGTTCCTCTACACAAAAATTGGAAACCCTAGAATGCTACAGTTGCTCCCGCGAGCGACGCCGCCTCTTATTCGAAGCCGCCAAAAGCGTGGGAGCCACGACAATTGCTTTTGGACATCATCGCGATGATCATGCACAAACCGTTTTAATGAATTTACTGCATAAAGCAGAATTCGCCGGAAATCTACCCAAACTCTCGATGCAAGATTATGGAGTCACTCTCATCCGTCCCCTCATTTACCTTTCAGAACAAGAGATTCGCACCTTTGCTGAAAACAACGGATTCGCTCGTATCATCTGCCGTTGCCCTGTCGGACAGCGATCAAAACGAAAAGAGGTCGAACAGCTCCTCCAGCATCTGGAAACTCTTTTTCCCAATGCGCGCGAAAATATCGCGAAAGCAGGCCTAAAATATGGCTCCAAAAAGGCGGCTAGACCATAAATCGACTTCTATTCTCGTTCCAATTCAAGAAGATAATATTCAACAAGCTCCTTAATTGTCATCGCTTGTTTAGATAAAGACTTGGATAAGCTTTTCTCTTGCAATTGCTCAATATGGTCCAAAAGCCCTTCTAAACGCCTCTTAATAAACTCCCTTTCTTCTCCTTGATCAAAATTAAGCCGAGCAAAGTCTGCTTGAATATCATACAATTCTCTCTTCATAAAATCGACTTCTTCATCAATTTCAGAGACAGCAAATTCACTCTGCAGCACCTCTAAAGAGAATTCTTCCTCGATGACTTCATCAATTTTCATTAAAAGACAATCGACATACAGTTCCCGTTTTTTAGATAAGGTGGCAATCCATAAAGAGGCCTCTTCTAAAGAAACAGATTGCCCTGGCACCTCTCTTAAAGCCATTAACTCCTGCAAGGGTTCTTCCATTGCTTCCCACAAACGGCGATTCACATCCTTAAATTCTTTGCTCTCCCGATCCAGATGAATGAGCGCTTGCGCCTGATAATCTTGAATTAATTGAATATCTTTATTAATCAAATGCGTCACGTGATGAAAAAGTTTCTCCAAAACTTTCTTTTTTAAAGCATTATGATCCATCCATTTTCTATACCATCGCCCCCAAGATTTCGCATAATTTTCCCAGTGATTAGAAGTGTCTGATAAATGAGTGATATCTTGCTCCAGAATCTGCTTTAACTCTTCTGCATCTCCAAGCAATTCATCCATGACTTTTTGAACAAGGGGGAGTAAATGAGGATCAAAACGGCTAAGAAGGACAGGCCTGAGTTTCTTAAAATGATCAATGAGGGTTAAGGCCCCCTCTCTTAACCCCTCAATTCGCTCTAATAAGACTTGATCCACCATCTTTGCCTGCTTGGTTAAAGCCGGCATGCGGTAAATCTCTGCATAAAACCGCCCCATGACATGAAAAGATCCCGGATGATTGATTTGTCCGGGCTGTTTATTAAAATCAGAGGGAAATTGAATCATATATTTTTTTAAATTAGTTTTATCCTCTAAACAAATTTTAACATATCGAACAATTAACTATAAATCTCAGTTTAATTAAAATTTCTCTGAAGAGTTCTTTGATGAGAAAGTTTTTTCTTTAAGCGGTGTTTTTCAAAAGCATCGAGACGCTGTAAAGGACGATCTTGACACTTTTCGATTAAAGAGCGCCCTCCTTCAAGGTGATATAATCGATTGAGCTCTAGGCGCAAGAGATCACTCAGATCGTAAGAAGGAGGAAGGGTCTCTATTTTTTCTGAATCGGGAAGCGAATCATAACAGGAGGTCGCCTCGATCATGACAGAGACCAATCGATCAAATAGAGATTCAATTTGCCCGGAGGCCTCAATGAGTTGCTCGCGATGATGAATGTGTTGGAGTGTTTGAATTAAAGAACGAATCACTCCCTCCCCTTCTTCTCTACAATCCTCCAAGGAAGGAGATTTGCAACCTAAAAGAATAACTAGGAGGAGAATAATACCAATTTGATTTTTCATAAGAAAACTTCCTGCTCGACAGGATTATACCGGAATTAGAAAATCGCTTCACTTAGAAAAATCTAAAAAAAACCTTGCATAAAAATCAGCCGCCTCCTATAATGTGGGCTTATTTTGCAAGGGCGTATAGCTCAGTTGGTAGAGCTCCTGTCTTACACACAGGTGGTCATAGGTTCGAGTCCTGTTGCGCCCAAGACTATGCATATATGCGGGAGTAGTTCAATTGGTTAGAGCACCGGCTTGTCACGCCGGAAGTTGCGGGTTCGAGTCCCGTCTCCCGCGTTCTTTAAAGTCACGCCGCCCTCTTCCTTTGCGCAGCTCTCTCTTTCCATTTATTATGCTTTATACTTACTCCTTTAGCTTTGTGGCTGTATCTTTAGTTATTTTGATCATTACAGGATGACTTATGCATATTTCTACACCCCATAAACGCTCTTTCTTATCTCAGATATTCTCCTATTTTTGGTTGGCTTTAGGGGCCTTTTTAGCTGCATTTGCATTGAAGTTTTTTTTATTCCCAATCAATTTGATTGACGGTGGAGTTGTCGGTGTGGCGATGATTTTTGGGAATGTATTTGGAAAGCGGGATTATTCCTTACTTGCTTCTCCTATTTAATTTACCTTTCTTCATGCTTGCTTATCGCTCCATTGGAAAAGTCTTTGTTATTCATATGCTTATCGCCACCTTCCTCTTTTCAGGATCGATGGTTTTGATCTGCTAATTTCATCCCTTGGGAGTTTCATGGAGAAAGCATAGAAGTCGTTGTGATTGGAGGAGCTCTTTTGGGCATCGGGACTGGGGTTGATTATTCGAGAAGGAGGCTGCCTAGATGGGACGGAGATTTTGGGGATTATCATCAATCGACGAATGGGCTTTACAGTGGGACAAGTGGTTCTTGTCTGCAATATCTTTGTCTTTGGGGCCGCCGGACTTGTTTTCCAAGATTGGCATCCTCCTTTGATGTCTTTGATCACTTATATTGTTGTCATCAAAATCATGGATACTGTCATTGTGGGATTAGACGAAACAAAATCTGTTCTGATTATTTCTTCCAAATCGAAAGCGATTGCAGATGCAATTATTCATGAATTAGGCTTAGGCTTAACGATTATGTATGGAAGAGGAGGCTTCTCGGGAGATGAGCGAGAAATTTTGTATGTCATTGCAGAACGTCTTCAGCTTGCTGAATTAAAAGACCTGATTTTACGTGAAGATCCTTCTGCCTTTATTGCTATTGAAAATTTACATGAAGTGGCGAATGGAAAGCCTGCTCCTCAGGGAAAGATGACCCGCGTTGAACGAATTTTTTCTCACATTTTTCAGAGATCTTCAGAGAAATTATGAATGAATCCGATGATTTAGAATCAGAGAAGCGGATTTTTAGCCATGATGCTTGGCGCGTCTTCCGCATTATTTCGGAATTTGTCGATGGCTTTGAAAGCATGACCTACATTGGCCCTTCCGTCTCTATCTTTGGCTCAGCCCGCTTATCACCCGACTCTCCCTATTATCAGCTCGCCGTTAATGTTGCCCATCATATTACTCTTAAAGGCTTTGCTATTATTACGGGGGGCGGACCCGGAATCATGGAAGCGGCAAATAAAGGAGCGCAAGAAGGAAAGGGAAACTCCTGTGGACTTGCCATTGATCTTCCCTTTGAGGACAAACCGAATCTGTATATTGATCCCAAATATCATCTTAAGTTTCGTTATTTTTTTGTTCGAAAAGTGATGTTTATTCGTTATGCTCAAGGATATGTCTTTCTTCCCGGTGGATATGGAACCTTAGATGAGCTTTTTGAAGCACTTACCCTTATCCAAACCAGAAAAATTAAACCTTTTCCCATCTATCTCATGGGAAAAGCCTATTGGCAAGAGATGCTGAAATGGATTGAAGGAACGATGCTTAAAGCAAGGATGCATCTCAAAAGAAGATTTAGATTTGTTTCAAGTGACAGATGATCCTGAAGAAGTGGCGAACGGCATCGAACGCCACTTTCAGCGCCATCGAGCAATCAAAAACTTTTAAATTCTTGAAGGAGGCGTAAACATGGGCTGCCCTGCTACCGCTGATCCCACAGCACTATACTGAGGAGAAGCAGGCGCTCCACCCCTCGTAGGAGGCGTATACATGGGCTGCCCTGCCACCGCTGATCCCACAGCACTATACTCAGGAAAAGCAGGCGCTTCACCCCTCGTAGGAGGCGTATACATGGGCTGCCCTGCCACCCCAGAAAAACCCGAATTGTAATTGTAGCTGGAGCCTTGCGGCCATTCCCTCCAAAATCTCGAGAAAAAAGAGGGAGGATTTTGGGGCTGAGTCACCACAGTGACAATCGTTGCCCCTTCAGGTTGATAACGCGAGGCAAGATGACGCGTAAATAAAACAATAAGGCTGAGTAACCCTGTGCCCACCCTAATTCCTAAAGTTAAAAACGGGAACTGATATTCCAGCGGGATCACAATTAAAAAAACAAAAATATTTAGAGCCACAGCCATAATAATATCTTTTAATAGAGAGGGCCTCGAAGAAGGGATCTCTTGAGCAACAGGACTGACATGAGTTCCTACACCATCCATAAAACTGCTCCTTGATTTAAATTGATGATTTTAGCGAGGTTGCCAGCAACCTCGCAAAGACGTCTTTATTTTTAATAAGCCACACCAGGATAATTCTGATTCATCACTTCCACATGAGGCTCGCCATAGCGGTCGACATTAATGAAAAGATGGGGATAATCATTCGAACGCCACTGATTATTCACTCCAACTAAGAGACGTTGCCCAATTTGCCACCTGGAAAAATCATAGCTATTTGGATTGATAAACCAGAATGAATTATCATTCAGTTGAATCAAGCGATTATGCATATCAATATTGATGATACGAAACACAGGAATGCCCATTGGCGGATTGGGACTATTGGGAGTCGGACTCTTCAAATTCGCCTCGACCGCCTCTTTTGTCATCCGGTTATAAAGAACATATTTATAATAAGAGAAACAAGAGGCCGTCCGTTTAATGAAAATATCATCGTGCAGTTTCCAGCTTAAGACAATATGTCGTTGCTGAGGATGAATAAACCAAGTCGAAGCATCATGCAGCTGGATCATATCCCCCGTTGCAGAATAGGTCGCAAAATGGTAATAGGCATCGGGATGGAGACGATTAAGAGCCACAATCTCAGGATCACAACTCACGACAGCGGGATGAGGGGCAACCCCGACCTGCGTAAAAGAAAAGGCGCTTGCAGCCAAAAGGGACGCCAAACCAGAGACAAAAAAAGAACGCTTAAATACACGTCGCATAGGAAATACCTCCGTTTAAATAGATGCTTCTTCTTATGAAGAAAAGTCATTAAGAGAAAATAAAGATTTTTTGAATTTTTCTAGCTACTCCAGCTCAAATTGACATCCCTGCCCAATCAATTGATCAATATAAGTCAAATCAAAGTCTGCTTTTAGAAACTTGGGATCCTCCAGCATGTAACGATGAAACGCAATCGTGGAGTCTACCCCTCCAATATGAAATTCGCGAAGCGCCCTCCTTCCAATGGCAATCGCCTCCGCACGATCCTTCCCCTTGACAATTAACTTAGCAATCATGGAATCATAATTCGGAGGAATCGAATAGCCTGAATAACAAGCACTATCCACACGCACATGCGGCCCTCCGGGAGGAAGATAATACTCTAACTTTCCGGGAGAAGGAGAAAAATTCTGCTTCGGATTTTCCGCATTAATGCGAAACTGAATCACATGCCCCCGAAAAATAATCTCCTTTTGCCGATGACTCAACTTTTCTCCCTTTGCAATCCGAATCTGCTCCACCACCAAATCAATGCCCGTTAACTCTTCCGTCACCGTATGCTCCACTTGAATCCGCGTATTCACCTCCATAAAATAAAAATTCTGATTCGAATCTAATAAAAACTCAACAGTGCCCGCAGAAGAATAGCCTGCCGCTTTCACCACATGAATCGCCGCTTGACCGATCTTCTCCCTCATCTTTGCCGTCAAAACAGGACTCGGAGACTCCTCAATCAATTTTTGCCGTCGCCGTTGAGTGGTACAATCCCGCTCCCCCAAGTGAATATAATTCCCATGCTTATCTCCTAAGACCTGCACTTCAATATGCCGAGGATTCATAATCATCTTTTCCAAATAGACATCAGGATTCCCAAAACTTGCCTCCGCTTCGGTGCGAGCTGCTGCAAATTGCTTGGTAAACTCCTCTTCATTATGCGCAATCCGAATCCCCTTCCCCCCCCTCCTGCAACCGCTTTAATAAAGATGGGATAACCCAGCCTCTTGGCCTCTCTAATGGCCTGCTTAAGATCAATCACCACTCCCTCTGACCCCGGAATGACAGGACAGCCCGCCCCCTTTGCCGTCGCTTTTGCTTTTGCTTTATCCCCCAATAGGGAGATCGCTTGAGGAGATGGACCAATAAAGTTCAGACGACAACTCTCACAAATGGAGGCAAAGTTGGCATTCTCGCTCAAAAATCCATACCCAGGATGAATGGCATCCGCTCCCGTAATTTCACAAGCAGATAAAATGTTGGGAATCTTGAGATAAGATTTATGCGACGACGCCTCTCCAATACAAATCGCTTCATCCGCATGCAACACATGAAGCGCTTCAGCATCTGCCAGGGAATAGACAGCCACTGTCTGCAACCCTAAATCGTGACATGCGCGAATCACGCGGACAGCAATTTCTCCTCGATTAGCAATCAGAACTTTACGCATAAAAATTTAACCGGAGTTCTCGATGATTCGGAAAAGTTTCGTTCCAAACTCCACAGGCTGCCCACTTTCCACTAACACCTCTCCCACGGCTCCTGTGAGATTCGCTTTGATCTCATTCATGACCTTCATCGCCTCTATAATACAGACAACCGTGTTTTTATCGACCAAGTCCCCCGCTTTGACAAACGAGGGATCTTCCGGCGAAGAAGCTGCATAAAACGTCCCCACCATCGGAGAGGTCACATACTTGCTATGGACATCTCCTTTGGCAGTCTCAGGAGCCGTTCCCGAAGAGATCTTCGCTGAAGATAGCTCAGCTCCCCGCGACAAGGCATGATCTGTCCGTGTTGCCATCGAATGCTTAAAGGGCTCCTCTCCTAAATCAAAAGAGGCCTCTGTCAAACGCTCCCCTGTTTCTTCTCGTTCAATAGAAAGCTCGAAATTCTCTTTTTTTAGTGTTAAGCGCTTGGTGCCCGTACGCCCCATCGCTGCCATCAGCTCTTTGATCTGTTTTAATTCCACTGAAGATTTCCTAAAATTAAACGCGTTGAATATACTCGTTGGTTTTTGTATCGACTTTAATAATATCTCCCGCCTCAATAAAGGGAGGAACCTCAATCTTTGCTCCTGTCTCCAAAATGGCGACTTTAGACCCTTCAGAGGCCTCTCCTTCCTGAGGAGAGACCGTTTTCGTCACCATCAACTCCAAAAATTGAGGCAATTCAACAGAAAAAATCGTCTCTCCATAAAAGGAGGCTTTTAGCTCAATTCCTTCCTTTAAATACTCGACTTTTTCACTGACAATCGCGCTAGGAACAATAAATTGATCTAAATTGACAACATCTAAAAATAGGAATCCCTCTCCCTCCGCATAGAGAAATTCGAGGCGACGCTCAACTAAAGAGACATCCTTGACCGGCTGGTTCAATTTAAAATTCTTCTCTATCACTTCTTGCGTATGCAAGTCTTTCAACTTTGTCTTAATGAAAGGGGTTCCCTTTGGAACATTCACCTTTACACTCGATTCAACACGATAAAGTTTATTGTTAATCGAAAGAGTCATCCCCGGGATGAGTTGATTGCTCGTTGCCATGTATCCTCTTGATTAAAAGGTTTTTTCTCGCATCTCTTTGATCGCTTTTGCCAGATGAGGAGCATGAAATAAGCTCGTTCCTGCCACAATCACATTTGCCCCGGCAGTGATACAACGCCCCACGTTTTCTAAAGTGATCCCTCCATCCACTTGAATCTCAAAAGGAGGGAGCTCCTCGCCGGAGCGAGAAACGATTCCACCGTCTCGAATATTCAGTTGGTTGCAAAGATCACGCGTGAACTTGACCTTCTCCAAGACCTCTTCAATCAACATTTGTCCCCCAAATCCCGGATCAACGCTCATCAGTAAAATCCGATCGCAACTTGTCAAATACCGAGGAATTAAGGATAAAGAAGTCTCAGGATTAAAGGCAAGACCTGCGCGAATATTACACCTTCGAATATACTCCAGCGTCTCTTCCACATCTTCGGTGGCTTCAAAATGAAACGTAATATGATCGGCTCCCGCTTCGACAAAACGCTCAATATAATCAAAAGGATGATAAATCATGAGATGCACATCAAGAGGAAGGTCAGTGGCACGATTAATCGCAGCAACCACTTGAGGCCCCATCGAAAGGTTTGGAACAAAATGGCCATCCATCACATCTAAATGCAATGCATCCGCTCCCGCTTCTTCCGCCCGCTTCGCCTCTTCGGC
The DNA here is from genome assembly GCA_963801825.1 of Parachlamydiales bacterium. GTDB lineage: Bacteria > Chlamydiota > Chlamydiia > Chlamydiales > Parachlamydiaceae > CAWDGI01. Next base: position 62,536 of record CAWDGI010000006.1, on the reverse strand, counting down.
TAAATAGCCGAAATTGCTTGCTAACATCGAAGGGAAAATTTTGATCGGCGCGTGTGTTTTATGCATAGATCCCATCATTTTTCTGTAATACTTTTTCAATCTTTTCTAAAAAACGCTCTCTTTTTGAAGGATCATGAGCCGAACAAATGTAACCCATGACGCTATGGTGATGAACTTTAACATACGCATAAGCCAGCTCTCTTGAAGGAATATGCAACTCTTGAATTTCTCGGTTGATCCCTTCATGGATAGAGGGATCTTCAGCTATCACTAAGACAAATAAATAATGCTCTTGTCGATGAATTTTAACATACACTCCCTCTTGCGAATACTCTTTCAACCCCTCATGAAGCATGAGAAATAACGTTTTGAATGCGTAGGGGTCGAGCAAAGTGCGGACCAAAACAGGAGTTAAAGAGTAAAAGAAATTTTCCAATAAAAGCTCATCATAATCTTTTATCTCTGCTAATAACAACCGAATTTTACACAAAAGCTCTAGCTGCTTGGAAATCATTCCTCCATTATAATCTCTCACTTCTCCCATGACTCGCGTTAATTCACCCACCACCATTTGCCGCGCTTTATAAAGATCGATGGAATGATCGGCCCTTAAGAATCCTTCTTTAGAGAATTTTAAGTGAAAGACCGTCGCTTCTTTCGCATATTTTTTACGGACATATCCCATGATTTTTGTTCGATCATGTACATATTCCATCGAGGAATGCGTCTGTTTAAATAAATCAGCAATCGGGAGCGTATGGGGTTTGACCACTCGAGCCACAACGACAGTAAAGTAAAGATGGGTATACACTTGCTGATCAAAAGAAATAAACACTTGGGGAATATCTCTAATATATTTGATCTGATTGGTCAAAATGAGCAGATTGCGAATGATTTCTTCCTCATTGCGAGGCATAAAAAGAGGAGCTAACCGATGCTCAACTCGATTTTTAAGATTCCCCGGCAATTCGCGACGCAGTTTGCGAATGTCTAAAGAAGTAAACTCTCCCCCTTCCTTCTTCTCCATTTCAATATAAGCGAGGCAAATATTCTCTAATCCCCATTTGTGAATAAAAAAAGAATGCTCCACAGCCGATGCAGAAGGAATATAATGTTGAATTGCTTTCAAAAGATTGTTTTCACTAAAGCTCTCTTGATCGCGCAAAAAATTAAAGGCGACAATGAGACTTAAAACGGCCCTTTGGCCCACAGCCGTTTGAATAGAAGAGCGAAAAATTTTAAGATTCAAATAGCGACGCTGTGGATTTTTTTTAATCGCCTCTTTAAGTTCTTTATGAAATAAATATTGCGCGCTGATGATCCGGCTTAAGTGGCGGGGCTGACGAGCGGCCTTAAATTCATCTCGACAAGTGATTAAGATATGCTGCATTTCTTTAAAGATATCATGATCGTAAATCTTGGGGAAACGCTTGACTAACACACTAATGAACCCTTGAATGAGAATATGCTTGTCTTCAATGGATAATCCTTTAATCTCTAAAAGTCGTTTCGCATATAACTCAGAGTGAATGCCTAATCCAATTTCGGTCGCAAGAAGAGAAAAATAGCGTTGAATTTCTTCAAATTCGACGAGATCGGCCACACGCACCATGACTTCATGAATGGTATACACCTCTTCGCTGAGACGAGGTAAGCGGAAATCAGCGGCATAAATTAAAATGGGATCGAGTCGTTTTCCCGGAATTAACCAGCGGGTGATCATTTCAAAAAAGAATTTAAAAGAATTGGGGCGATATTTAGACAGCGCAAAAAAGGAGATAGTCCCGGGAAAACGGGTGAGAGGAGAGTAGGTGATCAGAGGAATCAGCCGCTTGAGAAGTTGCTGTTGATGCTCGATTACCCTCTCTTCCGTCTCCTTTTCCTCAAAGAAATCGAAGGGAAGGACTCTTTCTAAGATCTTTAAAATCCCCTCCCGATCATGGTGCTCCTCCTCCCCTTCTCCCGGATATTCAAAAGGAGAGGTTAATAAAAGAGCATCCACAGCGTGAGACATTAGACTAAGCTTCATAAATAGGGACAGATTCCCGCTCCTTATCTTTATCAAAGATCCATGTTCCTGTGTGATCTTTATAAGAAGAGATAAAGGATCTGACATGTAAAGGCAAGCCATTTTTTGCTGCTAATTGAACAGCTCTTGGATGCAAGACCTTGGCTCCCCGCTGGAGAATCTTTAACATCTCTTGGTAATCTAAACAGGAATAAGGGGTGAGACCTTGATGCATTTTCGGATCGTCATAAAAAATTCCGGGAACATCTTTAAAAAATTCGACTCTGCTAGCCTTTAATGCCAAGGCTAGAGCAACAGCAGAGGTATCAGATCCTCCCCTTCCTAAGGTTGTAATTTCTTTATTCTCGCTGACCCCTTGAAAACCTGCCACAATCACAATTTTTCCTCTATCCAAATTGGCTTTCAAACGATCGGGCCTCATGTCAATAATTCGCGCATTCGAGTGATGAGAGCAGGTCATAATGCCCGATTGACTCCCTGTAAAGCTCACCGCTTCCTCTCCCTTACAACATAATGCCATCGCTAATAAAGACATGCTAATCCTCTCCCCGACGCTAATCAACATATCATACTCACGCTGGGGAGGATTGGGGTGAACCTGCTTTGCTAATTCAATGAGTTCATCCGTTGTTTTCCCCATGGCGCTCACCACAACGACAAGTCGAGGACACTCTTTTTTCCGGGAAATAATCAAATCGGCAATAGAAGCAAATTGAGCAGCCGTTGCAACGGCCGCTCCTCCAAATTTTAAAACAAGTGTCTCAGAATAGGGGGGAAACATACTCCTATCCTAAGCGGTCTGTCGATTCCTATCAAGTTTTTCAAATTCTCGACTTTGCAACTTTTAAGGGATCGCTAAACGCAAGATTTTGAGTTACAGCGAATTAAAATTTTTTTACCAACCCAAATAAGGGTTGGTAAAAAAATTTTAATTCGCTGTAACTCAAAAGATTGCATTTATCGACCCCTTAAAAGTTGCAAAGTCGAGAAGTTATACATTGCTTTTTTCCTTCACATCTGCTAATCTAATTCCATTATATGAAAATAAGGAGAAACCTTTAAATGTCTAAACACTCACAACACACTTGGAATGAGAGCAACATCGTCGATGATGTTGCAATTTCAAGAAAAAGATGCAGAACTTTTTAAAAATCTTTTAACAGAAAAAGAAGCGGTTCCCGTAGAAGAAAGCTCCTCCATGACTCCTGGGAATATTCTCAAAGGAAGAATCGTTGAAATCACCAAAGATCATGTCGTCGTCGACGTCGGCTTAAAATCAGAAGGCTTAGTTCCCATTGAAGAATTTTCCGATCCTTCTCAAGTATATCTTGATGCGGAAGTGGAAGTTCTTCTCGATCAAGCCGAAGATGATAATGGACAAATTGTCCTCTCACGTGAAAAAGCAGAACGACTTCGCCAGTGGGAATATATTCTCGAACATTGCGAAGAAGGATCTATTGTCAAAGGACGAGTCTTACGCAAAGTCAAAGGCGGCTTGATGGTCGACATCGGGATGGAAGCCTTCCTTCCCGGCTCGCAAATCGACAATAAGCGAATTAAAAATCTCGATGAATATCATCGGCAAAACCTACGAATTTAAAATCCTCAAAATCAATATTGAACGAAAAAATGTCGTCGTTTCTCGCCGAGAACTTCTAGAAGCAGAGCGAATCTCTAAGAAAGCAGAAGTGCTTGAACATATCCAAGCGGGCGATGTCCGCGAAGGCGTTGTCAAAAATATCACCGATTTCGGCGTTTTCTTAGATCTAGATGGAATCGATGGCCTGCTGCATATTACCGACATGACCTGGAAGCGTATTAAACATCCTTCTGAAATGGTTCATCTCGGCCAAAAGCTCGAAGTCATGATCTTGAGCGTCGATAAAGATAAAGGGCGCGTCGCCCTAGGCTTGAAGCAAAAAGAGGCCAAATCCATGGGATCAAATTGAGACAAAAATATCCTCCAGGAACACGTGTTAAAGGAAAAATTGTCAACTTGCTCCCTTATGGCGCATTCATTGAAATTGAACCCGGCATTGAAGGGCTTATTCACGTTTCTGAAATGTCTTGGGTGAAAAATATCACCGATCCAAGCGAAGTTGTCAAAAAAGGCGATGAAGTCGAAGCGATTGTTCTTTCTGTCCAAAAAGAAGAAGGGAAAATTTCTTTAGGAATCAAGCAAACAGAACATAATCCTTGGGATGATGTCGAAAAAAAATATCCTGTTGGACATCAATGTTAAAGCTGAAATTCGCAGTTTGACAAACTATGGCGCTTTTGTTGAACTAGAGCCCGGTGTCGAAGGATTGATCCATATCTCCGATTTGAGCTGGATCAAAAAAGTCTCCCATCCTTCTGAAGTGCTTACGCAAAGGAGATATTGTCGATGCGGTCATCCTCTCTGTCGATAAAGAAAGCAAAAAAATCACCTTAGGTGTCAAACAACTAAGCACAAATCCTTGGGAATCGATTGAAAAAACAATGCCTGTTGGCAGCTTAGTCAAAGGAAAAGTCACAAAAATTACAGCATTTGGCGCTTTTGTTGAACTTGACAGTGGCATTGAAGGACTGATTCATGTCACAGAACTTTCCGATCAAGCCTTTGGCAAAGTAGAAGATGTCGTTTCAAAAGGTGATGAAGTCACTGCAAAAGTGATTAAATTAGATCCTGAGCACAAAAAAATTGCTTTATCGATTAAAGAATATCTTGATCGATCAAAATCAATATAATCGAGATGACATTGTTGTCACTCCTGCAAAAAGCGTCACAAAGAAGAGAAGAATCTCAAGGCGATTCTCAGAGGAAGGATCAAGAGCAACATCGGGATTCCACAAGAACGAACAATCATTCAAGATTCTCCTATGATGAATCGAAGAGGAACATCGAGTTCGTAATGAGAATTCGTTGTCAAAACGATGTAAGCGCTCCATTGAGCTGCGTTCACTTCTACAACTTCGATTCTGAAAGTCATGAGTCAGCCAGGAATGATCTTATCGTAGATTGTCTCAAGATTCAGTCAAAATCGCAATAAACTTTGAGGTTAAGTATAAATCGTACAGCATTTAGAGGCATAAAGCATGAATAAAGATCTCATTGCTATCTTTGAATATTTAGAAAGAGAAAAAGGCATTAAACGCGAACTCGTCATTAGCGCCATCGAAGAATCCTTGCAAGCAGCTGCTCGCAAAAGTATTACCGGAGCTTCGAATGTCACTGTCACCATTCATCCCAAAACAGGGAATATTGAAGTTTATTGCGAAAAAGAAATTGTCGATGAAGTCGAAGTTCCTTCTCAAGAAATTTCCTTGGAAGATGCACGTGAAATCGATCCTGATTGTGAAATTGGACAATTTATCGATGTCGTCGTCACCCCAAAAGATTTTGGACGGATTGCCGCTCAAAAAGCGAGACAAATCATCACGCAAAAACTGCGAGGAGCTGAACGAGATGTCATTTATGAAGAATATCGCCATCGTGCCAATGAATTGATTTCCGGAACTGTCAAACGTTTTGTTCAGAGGAGCCAATCTCATCATCGATTTGGGCAAAGTGGAAGCGATCATGCCCGCGCAAGAATATCCTAAAACAGAAAAATATCAAATTGGAGAAAAAGTTCTGGCTCTTCTTATTAGAAGTAAAAGATACAGAAAATGGAGGAGCTGAAGTCATTTTATCTCGAGCTCATCCTGAATTTGTTCGGCAGCTTTTAATTCAAGAAGTTCCTGAAGTGAGTGATGGAACCATTATCATTGATAAAATTGTCCGAGATGCCGGCTATCGAACAAAGCTAACTGTCCGTTCCACTGACCCAAAAGTCGATCCTGTTGGTGCATGTGTCGGAATGCGAGGCAATCGAGTAAAAAATATTGTACGAGAACTGCATAATGAAAAAATTGATATTATTCCTTTTTCTGCAGATCCGATTGAACTGCTTGCAAAATGCCCTTTCTCCGATTGAAATTCGAAAAATTAACGTGAATGAAGATGATAAAGTCATTTCGATTGTCGTCGATGATGATGATTTTGCTGCTGTGATCGGCAAAAAAGGGATGAATGCCCGCCTCAATAGCCAACTGATTGGCTATGATTTAGAAGTTCAACGGATGACAGATTACAATCGCACAATGGCGATTCAGCGGGAAGAGTTAGCTGCGACGGATGATCCTACCCTTGGATCAGCCGATCACGGTGATGACCAAAATTGAAGGAGTTAACAGCCTTAGTGTTTGATCACCTCCTCGAACATTTGCTTGCCAAAGGATATCAGACTTTACGTTATTTGCTTAAAGCAACTCCTGAACAACTTGCAACCATCCCCGGCATTAGTGTCGAATATGGCAGATAAAATTTTAGAACAAATAAGAAAACAAAGGATATAGAGCATTGGCTAAGAATCTTAAGTTAAACATTAAAAACACTCAAATTGCAGAAGCCATTAATCTTACCGGGTTAAAAAGTAAATTGGCAAAAAAGAAGGAGGGAGAGCCTCCTGCCGATAAAAAAGCGCCTCCTTCTAAACCAGTTTCTAAAGGAATTAAACCGGAAGGAGAAGAATTGCCAAAAGAGGAAGCAGCCTCGCATCAAGGCCCGTTCAAAATCTGCTTTTGCCGATTCTCATGTCGAATCGCTCACTTCCCCTGAATCCCAAGAGCTCTCTTCTCAAGAAAAAGGAGGGATTTCTCTTTCTGCTCCTTCTTTATTTGAAGAAGAACTCCCCCGTGCCAAAACAAGCGTAGAACTCAGACAAGAAATCTTTGGAGAAGACCTCTCTACCGGGATGAAGCGCCCGGCAAAAGAGACTTTCAAAAAGAAAGAGTCTCCCGCCGCTTTAGAAGAAGCTCTTCCCTCTGCTCCGGCAGAAAAACCTGTTCAAGAGCGGCCCACGGCCACTCCCCTCCCTTCCTCCTTTCAGGAAACAGCAAAAAGAGGACCTTCTCACGATCGGCTAGGCCCGACGGGAAGACATATTAAAGATTATGTAAGACCGAAAGCTCCCTTGCCCTCTCCCCCTCCTGCTCCTCCTAAGGAAAAAGAAATGGAAACGGGAAAAGAAAAAGCAAAATTGAAGCCGAAGGCAAAACTGCCGGAAGGAGAGCAAAAACCTCTCGAAGAAGGGGGAGCCTCTAAAGGAAAAGCGGTCAAATTCAAAGAATTCCGCGACTTGAAGCCGACCACCCGTCGCCAAGAAACGACCCGACAATTTGATGCAAGAGATCGGCAAGGCTTACGGACACAGGAAGAGGATCAACAATGGCGCAAGCGCCGAGGCAAACCATCAAAGATGGATAAGTCACAAGAAGATCTCACCATTCGTCCCACTCATCTCTCGGTCCGTTTGCCCATTTCGATTAAAGATTTAGCCTCAGAGATGAAATTGAAAGCCTCCCAATTGGTTGGAAAGCTGTTTCTTCAAGGGATGATCGTTACCTTGAACGATCTCTTGGAAGATGAAACAACCATTCAGCTTCTTGGGCAAGAATTTGGCTGTCACATCACTATTGATACAGCAGAAGAAAAACGGATCCAAATTACGGATCAAACGATTAAAGAAGAGCTCCGTAAGACCGCAGCCGATCAGCTGGAGATCCGTCCTCCTGTCGTGACTTTCATGGGCCATGTCGACCATGGCAAAACCAGCTTGATCGATGCCATTCGGGCAAGCAATCGGGCGGCAGGAGAAGCGGGTGCGATTACGCAGCATATTGGAGCATTCCTTTGTGAGACGCCTGTGGGGGATATTGCGATTCTTGACACTCCGGGCCACGAAGCCTTTTCAGCGATGCGAGCCAGAGGAGCCGATGTCACAGACATTGTTGTTCTCGTTGTTGCAGGAGATGAAGGGTTGAAGGCAGCAAACATTAGAGGCGATTCAGCATGCGCGGGCTGCCAACGTCATCATTGTCGTCGCCATTAATAAATCCGATAAACCGAATTTCAATGCGGACAATGTCTATCGTCAGTTGGCAGAACAAGAGCTTTCTACCGGAAGCCTGGGGAGGTCAAACCATCACTGTCAATTGTTCTGCTGTCACTGGACAAGGGATTCCGGAACTGCTGGAAATGCTCGCTCTACAAGCAGAAGTCCTTGAATTGAGGGCAAATCCTCATACACGGGCCCGTGGAACGGTTCTAGAATCTGAAATGCATAAAGGCATGGGGGCGGTGGCCACCGTTTTAGTGCAAAATGGAACATTACAAAGAGGAGATGCCCTTGTCTTCCAATTATGGGGACGAGTCAAGACCATGCATGATGAATATGGCAGGGAATTGCAAGAAGCGGTTCCTTCGACCCCTGTTGAAATTACAGGATTATCTGGACTTCCGGAAGCGGGACAAGAATTTATTGTGGTGAAAACGGAAAAAGAAGCGCGTGAAATTGCAGAAGCAAGAAGCGAAGGACTTCGGCAAACGACTCTCCTTCTTCAGCAAAAGAAAAAAGGGTCCATGGAGCATCTGTTCCAGCAAGCCTCTGTCACAGGGAAGAAAATTCTCAATCTTGTTTTGCGAGCCGATGTGCAAGGATCGTTGGAGGCCTTAAAGACCGCATTACTTAAAATTGAGTCGGAGAAAGTCGACTTAAACATCATTTTTGCAGGAGTGGGTGAAATCTCTGAATCCGATGTGCAGTTGGCTGCTGCGTCGAAAGCGGTGATTTTAGGTTTCCACACCTTGATTGAGAGCCATGCCGAGCCCCTTGTGAAACAATTAGGGGTGCAGGTTCGTTTACACGATATTATTTATCACGCTGTTGATGAGATGAAGGTCATCATGACCGGTCTCTTAGAGAGACTCGCCCAAGAGACAGAAAAAGGCAAAGCGATCGTGAAGGCCACATTTAAATCTTCTCATGCAGGGGTGATTGCGGGTTGTCAAGTGACAGAAGGGGCCATTCATCGGAGCAATCACATCCGCATTCGTCGAGGAGAAGAAGTGATTTGGAAGGGAACGATTGCCTCGCTGAAACGGGTGAAAGAAGATGTGCGCGAAGTCCAAAAAGGGTTGGAATGCGGCATTCTTCTCAACAACTTCTCTGATGTCCATGAAGGAGATATTTTAGAAGCCTACGAAATCACCTATATCGCTCAAGAATTATAACCCCTGATTTGACGATGGCGATTCAAAGAACAGACCGACTCAATTCCCTTCTCAAAGAGGTGATTTCTGAGGTGATTAAGCGCGAGGTGCGCAATCCTCATGTCAGCGAACTTGTCACGGTGACACGGGTGCAGATTACCAAAGATTTGCACTATGCAAAAGTGTATATCAGCGTCATTGGAACGGAGCAAGAAAAGAAAAAGACGTTGGAGGCGCTCACGTCGGCGGCCGGATTTATTGCCGTTCAATCCTCTCAGCAAGTGGTGATGCGTTATTTTCCGGAGCTTTCTTTTAAGCTCGACGATAGTGTGGATAAGCATATGCGGATTGAGGAGTTATTGGGGAAAGTTAGCCGGGAGAGGGAATCCCGTCCTCCGCCGGCCGAAACAGAAGAGGATCCTTCCATTGGAAATTGAGGGAATTTTGTTAGTGGATAAGCCCTATGGATGGAGTTCTTTTCGTCTGGTGCATCTTTTAAGGAAGCGACTTGGGGTGCAAAAGATTGGCCATGCGGGAACGTTGGATCCTTGTGCGACAGGGGTAATGGTGATGTTGATTGGGCGTCGCTACACCCGGTTATCCGATTCTTTTCTTTGCAAAGACAAAGAATATCAAGCCAAGCTCTATCTAGGAAGGACGACAGACACGTATGATAGCGCGGGAAAAGAGACAGGGTGTTCTTCCTTTATTCCTTCTTTGGAAGAGGTGGAAGCGGCCTTAAACACCTTTCAAGGAGAAGTGGAGCAAATTCCTCCCATGTATTCTGCCAAGAAGAAGGGGGGCAAAAAATTATACGAGCTGGCCAGAAAGGGGCAGGAAGTGGAGCGAGAGCCTGTGAGAGTTTGGATGCAGATCGAAGGGATCTCTTATGCCTATCCCTTTCTTGAATTTAGAGTGGCTTGCAAGAAGGGGACCTATATTCGCTCTTTGGCCGATGATTTGGGAAAAAAATTAGGATGTGGGGCCCATTTAGCTGACCTCAAGCGCACCCGGAGTGGGGATTTTTATTTAGAGGATTGCATTGGAGAGGAAGAGCTGGAAGATCCTCTTCCCCATCTTAGAAAATAGAGCTGTATGCGGATCATTGAACGTTTAGAAGATTTTAGAAAGCCCTCCTCTTCTCCCCTGGTTTTAACAATTGGAAACTTTGATGGGATGCACCGTGGCCATCAAGCTCTTCTTGCGAAAGCGAGATCGCTGGCAGGAGGAGAAGGGCAAGTCGTTGCGATCACCTTTCGCAACCATCCTTCTGAGGTATTAAGACCTGATCAGCCGATTCCCCTTTTGAATTCATTGCAACATAAACTCTATTTACTGCAGCAGCGCTCGATCGATACCCTCATTCTTTTAACGTTCACCCGTTATCTGGCTGAGCATAGTGCCGCCTCTTTTATTGAGAGGGTCCGGCAATTTATTCCTTTTTCTGATCTTCTTTTAGGCTATGATGCGACATTAGGACGTGACCGCCAAGGAGACCCAGCGACTCTGCATGCCTTAAGCGAACAATGGGGCTTTTCTCTCCATTATTTAGAAGAATACCGGTTTGAAGGGCAGCCCGTCTCGAGCTCGCGCATCCGAATGGCTCTGCAACAAGGGGATTTGGAGCGAGTGGAACGGTTATTGGGACGTCCTTACTCCCTTTATGGAACCATCCTTCCAGGACAAGAGCAAGGACAGGAAGAGAAAAGTGACTGGCTAGCAGTTCATATCGAGGTCAAAGGGCTTTGCCTTCCTCCGTTTGGTGTTTATGCGGTGGAAGGGAGAAGGGAAGGGAAACAGATGCCTGGAATCGTTAATTTAGAGATTGCCCCCACTCTTGGAATAGACGCCCCTCCTCTTCTTCAAGTCCATTTTCTTGATATTCAAGAAAATTTATATGGAAAACACGTCGAGATTATTTTTAAATCCTTCTTTCCTCCTGAAAAGAAGTTCAGCAGCATGCAGGGTGTTTTCATTAAAAAGATTTGATAATCAACAAAAGAAATTGTTAACAAAAAGAGAGTATTTTTCCAAGTTTATAAGAATCTGGACTTCGGACATTTGCAAACTAAGCTGCCATACCAATACCCTCGAAGATTTGTAGCAATTCTGTAGGAGGACGAATATTTTTGAGTATTGGATGCGCTCCCCACACTTGGGATAATTGTTGTTCTCGAACCATTCTCCTGATAAAAGATAGCAAATCACTGAAGGCTAGTCCTTGTTTCTGATACCATACAGTTTGAGCCGGAGTAATCCTGGTGTAAAAGCGATTAGCGATTACGAAAATCAAGCTATAGCACGCAAATAGCAATGGTGTTGTTCGCTCAATCGAACGATCTGACCATTGACGCTGAGTCTGCATACCAAGATGTTCGCGTACTTCTCTATGAGTGACTTCTTGGCTCCAGCGCATAATATAACCACCAACAATTTGTGCCGGAGAAATCCGAGGTGCCAAAGTAATCAAACAAAAAACCGGCGAGTTGATGTCAACATCTGAATCCTTAACGAATACAAGTTGTACATGAATTGGTCCTCCGCCTTCGGCTGGATCCCATAGACACTCTTTTGTCGCAGCGAAACATATCTTATCGGTGCCTCCATATCCCTCTACCAATATTTGTGTCCATTTCAGAGCAGGATCCTCTCTCATTTCTTTAACTGAAGGCAGGCGCTCTCCCTTTGTGCGTGGACGGCCTTTTTTCCTAGTTCTCTGTGGAGCAAGTTTAAAAAAGCGAATATTGGACTTGGCGCGTGTAATGAGTTGTATATCGAGCTTTTGACAAGCTCGAAATAGCCCTTTGGTTGCGTATCCTGCATCAGCGACCAATAAAATTAAACGACTTGGAAACCAACGTCGTAGCACATGACAAACCTGTTCTGCAATTCTCTGAGGGCTTTTATGACGACGCTTCATTTTTTTACAAGTATTTTCTGACGGGCTTAAAATCACCATAAATGGTAGGGCCACTGTTCGTTTCATGAATGGGACTTGTATCAATAACATAATTGGAACCCACCGCAGTCCACTGCAAGTCACCGTTTTACCAGATCCGGTGCCAAGCTCGACTTTGTACATTTTAAGGGGTCGATAAATGCAATCTTTTGAGCTATAACGCGTTAAAATTTTTTCGCCAACCCTCATTTGGGTTGGCGAAAAAATTTTAACGCGTTATAGCTCAAAATCTTGCGTTTAGCGACCCCTTAAAATGTACAAAGTCGAGCCAAGAGGATCTTTAAAGATTCCTTTTGCTTTAATCTTTCTCCCTCTTCTCCTTTCAATGGTATCATCAATTGAAAACGTCAATGTTATTGGACAAAAAGTGTCTACCAATAGCTTTAGCAAAATTCGAGAAGCGAGCCACATATTCCAATGATCACGATTAAGCAAATTATGGAAACGCGAACAATCAGCATTGAAACCAAGAGAGCGAAGAGCACCACACACTGTCACTCCTCCCACACAAAGAATCATGCCGATAAACAGAGTAATCGCCTTCTCAAAAACTCTGTATTGTTGAAATGTGTTTGCAAATGGCAACAAAATTGTTATAATCTCTGTTGGCAGCGTAATCATAATAAATCTCTCCTTCGTAAGATAGATTTATTATATCACCTGCCACCTTTGTTTTTTTAGCTCAACTGTGTGAAATCCAGAGAGGTATGAGCATTTTGAACAAAATAGTCACCGCGGAGAAAGCAGCCGAGAGCGCAGAGCAAATGAATGCACTCACCGGTATAATTATCGGTGCAGCAATAGAAGTGCATCGATTTCTTGGTCCCGGATTGCTCGAATCAGCTTATGAAGCATGTTTAGCATTTGAGTTAAAGGAGAGGGGGCTGAAAATTGAGAGACAGGTAGAATTGCCTTTGTGTTATAAAGAGATGCACCTTGATTGCGGATACAGGCTAGACTTGCTCGTAAACGAGGCTGTGATCATAGAAGTCAAGGCCGTCAACACAATAGCCCCGATTCATCATGCTCAACTTACATCTTACCTCAAACTTTCCGGTTGCAGAGTGGGATTGTTGATTAACTTTAATGTTATGATGCTCAAGGATGGCATCATTAGAATTGTAAATAATTTTTAAACTCTGCGATCTCTGTCGCTTTCTCTGCGGTGAATAATATTTTTAGAAATCGCTAAGAAAAAATTCGCCCATGGTTAAAACTACCGAAAATTTATTTTGTGAAACTTGATCAAATGTCCGAAGTCCAGAAGAATTAAAAGATTAGAAATGTCAAATCTTTTTAGTTGAAACGCCTCGCTTGGCAAGGTATTCTTGAAAATTCTTTTTGGAAAAATTCGCAAATTATGTAATATAAATTAAGCCTAACTTAATGGAGATAATCTTCTATGATAAACTTTTCTACAAATGATCATTTAATAAACACGTCCGGTAACAAGCTCTCTTTTGATGCCATAGATAAAGATCATGATCTCTCCCCAGCAGGACTTTTTCAGCTCTTACCTACTGAGTGTATTTATCACATTTTATCCTTTCTCTCGAGAAAACAGCTTCCCCTATTCGAGCAACTGACTCAACTCACAAGTAGTGGATTTTATACCCACCATCAATGGAAAGTGATTTGTCAACAAAAAGAATTTAATTTTGATTGGACTGATTTAAAAAATTACCATCCAGGGAAACAGGATAAAATTCGTTATTTTATGGGACAAGGACTATGCGACTACATTTCTTCCAGAACTTCCTTTATTTGTCGTAGAATGGATTTACCTGCAAAAAGCGAGGAGCAATCTCAAGCATTTACTCAGCATTATCATCATTTCTCCTCTTTGCATCGGTTTCCTTCTTTAAAGGCCTATATTTTTCAAGACCTTAAAACTCAAGCAGAGATGGAAAAGGAGAAATTTCCTTTGACAGAGCCTCCGGAACCCTCTCTTCCTGAGGAATTAAAAGCGGGAGATCAATTATTAAAAGGCCTTTATCATTTAGGTAGAGCTTCCAGAATCTCTATAGTCACAAAAAATCAGGAAAGAGACATTTTCATTCCAGGAAGAGAAAAAGAATTCTATGAAGCTAAAGAGAAGTTAACATGTTCAATTCAGAATGGAGTCACATTGGCAAGTCTCCTCGCTATTAGACTCACATCAGGTATAAAAAACATGCTTTCCCCCGCAAAAAGTCTTGAATTGGCTGATTTATCAATAAAGGACAGAGAAAAAAAGGATTATAGGGGACTCCATGAATTTGTAAGTTCAATAATAAATTCAGAAGGACTTTTTGAAGCGCTGTTTTCCAAACATAGAGGACTTCCTCCTTTTTTAGAATTTCATGCCATTGCACTCTACAAACAAAATGAATGGGAAGAAGCGGATAAATATTTTCAAGAAGCCATTGCAGCCTATGGAAGCTCTATTCTTCCCCAAACATGGGAACATTACTTCGATTTTAAATGTTTAGAGATGAACAAAAAACAGCATTCAGATTCTCTCCTCTCTCATTCCTCTTATCAACAAGATAAGCAAACAGCAATTGAGACGATCAACCGAGCGATTATTGCATATGGGGAGAATGTCCCTCCGACCACTTTATTAAAAAAAGATTTTTTATGCGAAAACTTACAAACAGAAGAGTATGCGAAGGAATTAATTCAAAACTCTTCCTATTATCAAAAAGAAGAACTTCGAAAAATGTGGTTAGATAAGTATGTTAATGATTCATCGAATCATTCCCATCGTTACCTTGACTATGCCTTATTGACCTATGGAAAGAATGAGGCCCCAACTCGATTGCTATTTACACAGGTTTATCAGGAATCACAAAAAGGCTATAAGGAAAGAGCAGAAGAGTTATTTAAAAATACTCTTGTTATTTATAAAGAAAAACAAGAGACCCCTTCGTTTGAAGCCTTATTCGTTGCTGCTGAGATACACTCGACAGTGGCCTACGAATACGAAAAAAAATCTCTGTTTTTAGATAGCCTTCACCTACTCAAAAAAGCAAAATCTTTTCTCGATCGCGCACACTCGATCCTCATTCAAGAGAATCGAGAGGATTACTTTGGAAATAAAATAGGCAGGCAAAGAATATTAAAAGAAATAGAAAACCTTGATCAACTTATCTCTTTGGAGATTGATGGAAAAGAAGAAGAAATAAAAAATGAGGATTGCCTAAATGATCCCAATCAGCCGCTCCCTCCACTGGAGGATCCGTTTAACGCAGAAGAATTCCTGAACCTATCCTTTTGAATTCCGAGGATCAAAGAAAGAAATTAATCATAGCCGCCAACTTTAGGACCTCAGGAGGAATATTATTCTTAAAAGAACGGGTGACTAAATCCAGAAATTCTTTTGCTTGTTTCCATTCTCCTCGATGTCCACATAATTTTGCTGCGTTCATGTAGAATCCCACAGGAAGAGATTGGCAATTTGCCGTGATCTCATTTAATTGATGATGATAGCTTGTCGCTATTTTCCACTCTTTTAAATTAATTTTCGTCTTAATGACATAGGTCCACACAGAAACAGGGATATCTTGAGCATAGTCCTCCTCTTTATTAATGAATGCCTGAATAGCTGTGAAGAGATAATCATCGATATACTTTTTCACTTCGTCCGATTTTCTTAATTTCTCTTTTGTGTTAGCAGCAATTAACCACTCATCCCAAGTCATATCTTCTTCATTATCTGATTCTTGTAAGTACTTCATGTAACGATCAAAACACTTTTCCGCTGCTTCCCATTTTCCTAAATGATATTTGACGAGCCCTGCATATTTCCATTGTGCCATCAGTTCTGCGGCATAATAAGGTTTGTCATCATAGAGAGATAATAAGTCAACAATTTTTTGATAATCTCTATCCACATAACCAAATTTCGTTACTTTTTCATGCCTAATAATCTCTCGCTCAAAATACTCTTCGGCAACTTCTAGTTTTCCTTGTCCCCATTTTATCCAACCGCCGACTCTCCAGGCATAAGAGGGGATATTTTCTTTAAAAGCTGCAATGGCTTTATCAAGATAGGGTTCTGCTTCTTTAGATCCCTTTAATTTCCGCTTGATCACAGCCGCATCTAGCCATACCTGAGCCGGAACATACAGGCCAAATGCTTCAATGGCTTGATCAATCAGAGAATTGGCATTTTTGCTCTTGTTCTCTCTTGCTCTTTCTACTAACATCCAAGGCCAAGGAACCGAATGACTCTCATTGGCTGCCTGTTTTCGAAAAGGGCGTGGTAATAGTTCTTCATAGCTTCGATAATCCCCCTGTTTGGCAGAACACTCTGCTAGCTGTTGACACTGATTTTTTAATGAATATAAATTATGATCGAATTTCGAACGAAGAGTTTTTATTGCTAAATCGCTGGCACATGTCGCTCTAACAGCGATGACCTTTTCACTCAAATTTTTCAGAACGGATTGAGTGGATCCGGGATCAAAAATGGCCTGAGAATATTGCGGCCAGAGGGACAAACTATATCCATAGGGAACGACAAGGAGGACATCTTTTATTGTTTTATTCCCCATTGCTGTTCTAAAAAGAGCTGTCAATTGGAAAAGAGCATCTAATAAATGATCTCCTGTTTTTAAGTGTTGAGGTCTTTTCCATTCAAATGTTTTTTCCCCGATAAATTCTAACTTTTTGATAGTACTTAAGTCCTCTGAAATAAAAGCGCCTAAAGAAGGAAATCGTTTCATAAAGAATTCAAACTGTTCGTATACAAATTGAACTCCTTGAGAAAGATCTTTATGATACTCAGACAATTCACTGACATAATTGACATAGCGTTGAAGGGTCTTCCCTAAAAGATAACGGGCTCTGTGAGGATAAGGCTCATGATCACAATCTGACCACTCCAAGTCTAATCCTTCTTCTTTTAAAAATGTTAAGTACGTGAATTCTGTATAAACTCTCGCCCTCTTTGAAATTTCTGAAAATCTAATGACATCTTTGAAAGGAAGAAAATTTAAAACAACAGAAAAAATATCCGGATTCAACGCATGCTCTCCGGATTGAAATAAATGAATAAAACATTCATTGCTGACATATTCTATTTTTTGCTCTGTTTTAGAAACGCCCTCCTCCCGGTCATTTTTTTGTTTTTTGTTTGGGTGCGCCTCTTCCATTTCCGACTCTCTTGGACGTTTACCAAGCGTAGAAGAGGGCGGATAGGAAGTCGTTGAATTGACAGGAGTAAAATTTGAATAATCTGAATTCATGGAAACCTTCTTAATATTAGTTAATATGTTAATTTGATCAATCAAGCAATCAAATTAAAATAATTCAGAAAATAAGTCAAGAACATCTTTCAAAAAAAATGTCTTGCCTATGCTTCATGGAATGAGGTATGTTCATCGGTTCAATGGAGCTTTTCATGGCTATTCTCTCGCCTCCTCACTCCCCTCTCACCGTCTCCCAACTGACTCATGCCATTAAATTGAACTTGGAATCGACCTTCCCTTTCGTTCATCTTCAAGGAGAAATTACAAACTTCAAGCTTCAAACCTCCGGTCATCTGTATTTTTCCTTGAAAGATGCCCAAGCCCAAATTTCTGCTGTCATGTTTAAAGGAGAAGCCTCTTCCTTAAAACTCCTTCCCAAAGCAGGCGATCAAGTGATCGTCAAAGGGGAGCTAAATGTCTACCCTCCCAAAGGAAACTACCAACTCATCATCCGCGAGCTCTCCTATGTTGGACTCGGAGAACTTCTTCAAAAGCTCGAGCTCCTCAAAATAAAACTCCACCAGATGGGATGGTTTAAATCTACCCGTAAAAAACCCCTCCCCAAGTTCCCTAAACGAATCGGCGTCGTCACAAGCCCCACGGGAGCAGTCATTCAAGATATCCTCAATATTTTATCTCGACGCTTCTCCGGCTTCCATTTAATCCTCAATCCCGTCAAAGTCCAAGGCGAAGGAGCCGCCCAGGAAATCGCCCAGGCCATTGAACAATTCAACCGCTATGATTTGGTCGATGTCATGATCGTTGGACGGGGGAGGGGGCAGCCTAGAAGACTTATGGGCCTTTAATGAAGAGATCGTCGCAGCGGCCATCTACCACAGCCACATTCCCATCATCAGTGCTGTCGGCCATGAAACAGACCATTGCATCGCCGATTATGTCGCCGATGTCCGCGCCCCCACTCCCTCCGCAGCCGCTGAAATCGTCATCGCAGAAAAACAACAGCAGCTCGATTACTTAAATGGCCTCCAAAAACGGATGCAACAAACCCTTCGTCTTCTCATCCAACAAAATCACTCCCACTTAAAAGGACTGGCGAAACATCCCCTTTTGACCCATCCATACACCCTACTCGAATGGCGGATGCAAAAGCTCGATGATTACCGGACAGACTTAAAAAACGCCATCCGGCAGATTCTAGAAGCAAGAGGGCAAAAAATTCGGGCCTCTTACCAGCAAAGCCTCGCTTTAAAACCGCTCGTCCAAGTGGCCCATTTTAAGGAACGCCTGGTAAATCGGCAGCGGACTTTACAACAATGCTTTTCTCTCGATCTTATGCAAAAAAAACAAAAGCTCGGCTATACACAAGGATTATTAGAAGCCTTAGATCCGAAAGCCCTCTTAAAAAAAGGATATAGTATCCTATTTACGGAAAACAGCTCTTCCATTATAAATTCAGTACAAAAGCTCACAGAAGGACAGCCCGTTCAGCTTTTATTATCTGATGGCGAAGCTTTCATGACAGTTAAACAAACGAGGGAACATGAGCGTCGATCTCTCTCAAGATCTGGAACAGGAATTAAGGACGATCAGCTTTGAAGAGGCCTTTGCCCGCTTAGAGGCCATTTTGGACCGACTGAATAGAGGGACAATCAGCCTGGATGAGTCGCTGAAACTCTATGAAGAAGCCAATCAACTGATTGCCACTTGTCATAAACGATTAAATGAAGCGGAACGAAAAATTGAAATCTTGGATAAAAATCGCACCGGCGAGCTAATCCTCGGAAATGATAAGAAACCCCTCATGCAAGACTATAAACTCCCCCCTAACCCTTAATGCAATACTCCCTTTTAAGCACCATTCAATCTCCGCAGCAGGTCAAAGCCTTGTCTTTGCAAGCGCTCCAGCAGCTTGCAGGAGAAATTCGGCAACGGATCATTGAGGTCCTTTCGATCAATGGAGGACATTTGGCCTCCAACCTGGGATGCGTCGAACTCACCATTGCCTTGCATAAAGTATTTAATTCCCCGGAAGATAAATTGATTTGGGATGTCAGTCATCAAACCTATACCCATAAACTCTTAACAGGACGACAATCTCGCTTTCATTCGATCCGTCAATTCAAGGGACTCTGTGGGTTTTCTCATCCAAAAGAATCCATTCACGATCACTTCTACGCCGGCCATGCGGGAACGGCTCTTTCGCTTGCCTTAGGGATGGCGAAAAACCGCGATCTGACGAAAAGACAAGACTATATTCTTCCCATCATTGGCGATGCGACGTTAACCTGTGGCCTTTCCCTGGAAGCATTAAATAATCTATCACGCGAACTCAAGCGCTTCATCGTCATTTTAAATGATAATGCCATGTCGATTTCAAAAAATGTCGGAGCCATTACTCACATTTTGAGCCGCCTCTTAAGCAATCCCACCACGAACAAACTCTACCAAGAGCTGGATACCTTTGTTTCGAAAATTCCCAGCTATGGGCCTCTCTTATCCCAGCAGGGGCATAAGATCACAGAGTCTTTGAAAAACCTCGTCAGCTGTGCAGCCTATTTTGAGCAGTATGGATTATCTTATATTGGCCCGATTGATGGGCATGACATCAAAAAGCTCATTGATGTTCTAGAGGGAGTGAAAGAATCGGCATGGCCTGTCCTCATTCATGTATTGACCCGCAAAGGAGAAGGGATGGAAGAGGCGACCAAAAATCCGATCTCTTACCATGGGGCAAAACCTTTTAGTCGAGAGACGGGGAAATTTTTGCCCCATCCGGTCACCCAACCGACCTTTCCAAAAATTTTTGGCTCTCATCTCTTGAGTCTCGCGGAGAAAGACCCCAGTATTGTTGCGATCACCCCCGCCATGTCTGCCGGCTCCTCCTTGGATGAATTCATGAAAAAATTTCCGGAGCGCTGCTTAGATGTCGGCATCGCTGAGTCGCATGCCGTTACTTTCTCGGGAGGAATTGCCTTTGGCGGAAAAATGAAGGTCGTGACTGTGATCTATTCGACGTTTCTCCAGCGTGCCTTCGATAACCTATTTCATGACATTTGCCTCCAAGAACTCCCCGTCGTTTTCGCCATTGACCGCGCCGGCATTTCGGGTCCGGATGGCTCGACGCATCATGGAATCTATGATCTGGCTTTTTTAAATGCGATGCCCAATATGGTCATTTGTCAACCGCGTAATGGCCAGCTGCTTAAAGAATTGATGGAATCTGCGTTTTCCTGGAAGCGGCCGACGGCCATTCGCTATCCCAACTTAACAACGCAAGAGGCAACAACTCCTTTAAAGGAACGAGAACTAGGAAAAGGAGAGATCTTAATTGAAGGCAAAGAGTTGCTCCTCATCGCGCTTGGACATTTGAATTCTCTTGCCAGAGAGGTTCATGCCTTATTGGCGAAAGAAGGGATCCAAGCCACCTTATTAGATCCCATCTTTGTGAAACCGTTAGACGCCGATCTCTTCTGTCGCCTCCTTCTCAATCACCAAAAAATTGTGACCCTGGAAGAGCATAGCGTGATGACAGGAATGGGAGCCATCCTCAATCATTTTTTAATGCGCCAGGGATTCTCCCAGGTCCAAGTGCTTAACCTTGGAATTCCGGAAACGTTTTTAGACCATGGAAACCACGCAGACTTGCTCAATGAGATCGGATTGACCCCTGAAAAAATTGCCAAGCAAATTCTCACGCAGTTTTACCCTTTTCAACTCAAATCTGAACATTTCATCCCGCCCAAGAAAGAAAAAGTAAGAGGGGGATGACCCTTTATGATCATCGCCCTCTTTCCCAATGAACTAAAAGATCCTTCTTTAACGATCAGCCAATCCATTACCCAATTTCTAAAAGAAAGAGGGGTCACTGTGGTAGTGGAAGAGCCGCTCGCCTCTCTTTTAGGGGCAAGCCCTTTGGACACAGACAATCTTGATTCCATTCATTTCTCCCTTTCCTTAGGAGGAGATGGGACGATTTTGCGTCTGATGCATCGGTATCCGACTCTCCGCTCTCCCCTCTTAGCGATTAATTTAGGAAGCTTGGGTTTCTTAGCAGATATTCCTTTAACCGATATTTATCCGAGCTTAGAAGACTTGTTAGAAGGGCGCTTTACAATCCAACATCGGATGATGATAGAAGGGCATAACTCACATGGAGAGGGGGGGTTTGCCATGAATGAAGTGGTCATTCATCGGGCTCACAATCCAAGTTTGATTGATCTGGCGATTTATGTGGACGGTCTTTATTTGAATACCTTTTCTGCCGATGGGATGATTCTTTCTACCCCTAGCGGATCCACCGCTTACTCCTTAGCCGCCGGAGGACCGATTGTCGCTCCCGATCTTGAAGCGTTTATCATCACTCCCATTTGCCCTCATACCATTTCAAACCGTCCCATCGTCCTCATGCCAAAAAAAGAGGTTCGCATCCAATACTTAAGCCCACGTCAGGCTGTGGAGGTCTCTTATGATGGCATTTATCATTCTACTCTGGAAACTCTTGCCTCATTGATCGCTTTTCCTTCGCTACGCCGCTTCTCATTTGTAAAACTTGCTCGCCATGACTATTTCTCTACCTTAAGAGAAAAGCTCCGATGGGAAGGAAAATTGCGAAATTCCCAGTAGTGCCCCGTCGCATTATTTTGTCCACTTGGGGCTGCGTCAAAGCCCCCGCGGTTGAGAGATCGCAAGTGGGCTTGTATTGAGTGAATACTAGCCCACTTGCGATCTCTCAACCCCGGGGGCTTTCACGCAGCCCCAAGTGGACAAAATAATGCGACGGGGCACTAATTTTTCTCCCTCTTTCTCATTAAATTTTTCATTTTCTAAAATTTACTATCTACCTGATTATCAATCATTTAAAATAAATTTTATCTAAAAAGGCCAAGAAGATGAAAAAATGTGCTGGAAGATTTATTGCATAAGGGGTATGTAAAAGAGATAAATCACGCCATGTGCAGCTTTTTCCGTGCGTGCCCGCGCCCGTGCCCGAACCGAGATCTTCGACTTTCTAAGCTGCCGGGTATGCAGCCCTTTTAGCGAAGAGCGGAGATCTCGGTTCGGGCGCGGGCACGCACGGAAAAAGTTGCACTAGGAAACGTAAGCTAGGTAGATAAGATGATTTGACTCTTAAACTCTTAACACTAACAGGAGTGTTTTATATGAAGAAATTTTTAGGTTTGGCAGCACTCGTTCTTTCTCTAACAAGCTGCTGCTGCGATCGCTGCGATCCTTGCTGTGAGCCATGCCCACCAAGACCACGCTGCTGTGAGCCAAGACCTTGCTGTCCAAGACCTTGCTGTCCTCCACCATGCTGCGACAGTGAGCCAAGATATTTTGATGGTAACGTCAGTTATTAATTGTCATTGGCAGATCGCTGCCTTCAAAAAAGCAGGAGGGTTTCCTTCCTGCTTTCATGAATGAAGAATGGGTGCGTGCCCGCCCCCATTCTTCATTCATGATACTTGGGGGTGTTCCTAAAATATTTTGGTCTAAAGACCAAAATATTTTAGGAACACCCCCTTTATCCCCCAACACTAAGGAGCTTTAAATGAAAAAACAATTTGGGATATTCGCCTCACTATTTCTTTTGAGTGTTTCAACACTCCTTTGGACGGGTTGCAACCGAAGCAAATGCTGCGAACCTTGCGAACCTGTTTGTGAGCCTTGTAAACCTGTTTGCCCGGCCCCATGCCAACCTGTTTGCCCTCCTAAGCCATGTAAGCCAGTCTGCCCGGAACCTTGCAGACCTGTTTGTCCACCACCTTGCAGGCCTGTTTGCCAAGAACCTTGCAGACCTGTGTGTCCACCGCCTTGCAGACCTGTCTGCCAAGAACCTTGCAGACCTGTTTGCCAAGAACCTTGCAGACCTGTGTGTCCGCCCCCCTGTAAACCCATCCGTCCTTCTTGCCAAGAGTCGGAAAGGGGGATGGCTGTCCCACAAGGCGATCGAGGATTTTCTGAGGGAGAGCGTCGTTCTCACGAAGGAATGAATGAGTTCATGCAATGGCAAGAGTCTCCTACTAATGAGCCTATGCCATTTGAGAACACCTATCCTTCCCATGAACAGCCTCAGTTTGAGAAAGAATATGGACAGATGCGTTCAATGCCTTCTCGTCAATTCCAACAACCTTACCAAGGTTTTCAAGGGAATGGAGAAGAGTTTTCTGAAGAGCGTTCCTCTCAAGAGTCTGAAAACGAGGAGAATTCCGATGATTCGATGAATATGCCAAATGAAATGCCTTCATCCTTTCGTCCCTCTCCAGCTCCCCGTTTTAATCAACCTCCGATGCGCCCCTCTAGAATGCAGCCACAACCTGGCATATAATCACATAGGTGATTGTCTCTGCTCCGGCTGAAAGCCGGAAGCAGAGACATCCTTCATTTTTCAATTGCTTTCCTTTCTCCTTTTTAGGCAATATTAATTCAAATTTTAAAAGGAGCCTTTAAATGAGAAAACAACTTGGAAGATGGCGATCACTACTTTTTTTGAGTCTTTCGGGACTCCTTTGGACAGGCTGTTCGATTCTAAATGACAACCGGGGTGATGCGTGTGAACCAGTTTATGAGCCTGCCTGCTCCATGCCCTGTGTAGAGCCCTGTTTTGATTCCCCACAAGAAGTAGGAGAGGGGTCCATCTCCTTATCAGCCGATATGCCCGAGATCTCCTCCTGTGAAAGTCCTTGCTGCCCACCGCTTTGCTACCCTATCTATGCGGCCCCTCCTCAGCCTTCCTTATGTGGACCTTCAGGGAAATGTGCGTCTAATGGAGTGATGGTACAAGCGAAAAATCCCACGATGTGCCTTCTGGGGGATTGCTATCCTTTAGATTTAGAGATGACTGCTTGTTATGATGTCTGCGATATTACTTTGACTGCCTTCCTTCCTGAAGGGGTGACTTTTATAAGAAGTGAACCGGAAGCCTGCGTGCAGGGGCGGCAAGTGATCTGGCAATTTGGCCACTTAAACCGAGGACAAACTCTTCTTTCGAAGATTTGGTTGAAATGTGAAAGGGAGGGAGATTTATGTACCTGTTTTTGCGTCAAAGCAACTCCTATGGCTTTTTGTGCCGTCCGTTGTGCGAGACCTCTATTAGTTTGTGAAAAACGGGCTCCCACCGAAGTTTGCCCCGGCCAGCCGATTCCCTATACCGTGATCGTAACAAATCGAGGAACATGTTCTGCACAAGATGTTCTTGTGACAGATGTCTTGCCGGATGGAGTGGAACATGCAAGCGGCCAAAGAACCCTTCATTTCAGATTAGGGAATCTGGAGCCTTGCCAAACCAAAAAAATTGACTTCTCTGTCACCGCTTGCAAGCGAGGACAGGTACGCAATACAATTCTTGTTTCCGCCCGTAATGCGAATCAAAGCTCTTGTGAAGCATGCACCTCTGTTTGCTGCTGTGGGATAGAATGTAAAAAAATCGGCCCTAAAGAAGTTCCTGTGGGTCAACAGGCCGATTATCAAATCACGATTGTGAACACGGGGGATCGCACATTGCGTGAAATCCAGGTGGTCGATTCTGCTCCTATTGCCACGGAGATTGTCACTGCTTGTGGAGCGAACATTTTTGGGAAACAGGCGATTTGGAGGCTGAGAGAGCTGTGTCCGGCAGAGGAGGTCACATTGACGATCACTCTCACGACATGTACCCCTGGCCACTTTTCGAACTATGTGCATGTGGAAACGTCTGAAGGATGCCAAACGGCTTGCGAGTTTTGCACAAATTGGAAAGGGCACCCTGCTCTTGATGTTTGTGTGACGAGTTGCGAGAATCCCATTTGTCTCGGTGAGACCGCTCGATTTAAAATCGTTGTGCTCAATAAAGGGCAGGAGGAGGATTCCAATGTACAAGTGGTTGTCGAGTTCCCTCCGGAGCTTATTCCCTTGGATCCTTCGGGGGCAACAGCCGGTCGTATAGAGGGACAAACGGTTGAGTTTTCTCCATTCGTCCGCCTCGCTCCTGATCAGTCTTTGGAATATTATATCACTGTCGAGGCACATGAGCGTGGGGATTTTCGTCCAAAAATCGAGGTGAGCTCAGATTTCATTAAGACTCCAATTACTCAGGAAGAGAGCTTGATTGTTAACTAAGCTTATACTGTGGGGCGGTGAGATGATTATCTCGACTTTGCAACTTTTAAGGGGTCGCTAAACGCAAGATTTTGAGCCATAACGCGTTAAAATTTTTTTGCCAACCCAAATGAGGGTTGGCGAAAAAATTTTAACGCGTTATGGCTCAAAAGATTGCATTTATCGACCCCTTAAAAGTTGCAAAGTCGAGATTATGACTCAAGTAACCGAAGAAATTCAATAGCTGTTATAATTTTTATGTTTTGATATTCTTTCAAATTGAGGAGGTGTTTGTCTCCGCTGATAAGGTAGGTAGCGCAACTTTCTAGAGCAGCTATGATATATTTGTCATCATCGGGATCTTCTTCGACAATCTGGTCGTATAAAAACAAACACACTGGAAAAAAAGCGTGCACAACCAAAGCATCAAGCCACACAACAATCTCTTGGTCATTCTTTTTTATATATTTGCGGACCTTTGGATAAAAAATAGCTCGCTTCAATTCATCCAGAATGTCTTGTGACAATACGATCTCAAAATCCTGATGCTCTATAAGAGACCTAAGTACAATTCCTGGATGGCTTGTTGGCTTGATTAAAGCACTTATGTAGATGTTCGCGTCAAGGACCACTCGTTTTTGCATGAATCAATCTTTTTTTTTGTTTTTTTCTCGTACGATGCTTGGCTTGGTCTGCAATCTTTTCCACCTCTTCGTCACTTATGTAGGTAGCACTTGTATCAAGAAAGTCGAGCAAATAGCTTCTTGCTATTGCTTGCAAAGAGAGCATTTTTTGCACGGGTATTAATCCTGCAATTGGTTTATTTTTTCTTTCAACGATGAATTCATCGCCGCGAAGATTTACGCAATCCAAGATCTCTCCCATTTTTTTTCTCATGACATCTGTACCTATTTTTTTTAGCATAGAATCCTCCTCATCTCTTACATCTATTATAGTTGATAGAGATTTTATAGACAAGATTTTTATTTGGATCGCTCCCGCTAGGGGATCGCCTCACGAAACGGATTTTAAAGCACGCTAAGCCCTGGCAATGGTCGAAGTGGCTTGAAATTTCCTTAGTTGCATTCGTCTCAGAATTGGGATTGGTTTCGTACAGGAAGATATCTATGGGGTGGTGTGATCTTTTTCGTTTTTAAGGGGTTGCGGCGCCCCGTCTGGACGATAACGCGCCGGGGGTTGTATTTGATTAATACTACCCCCGGCGCGTATCGTCCCGGTCGGGGTGCCGGAATCCCCTTCAAAAACGAAAAAAATCACCGTCCCACAGTATAGCTAATGCATCCAAGAAATGAGGGTCGAGGGCTTGTTCTAATTTCCCTTTTGGGATCTCTATGCTGCTCTCTGCCCTGTCTTGGGCGAGTTGTTCTAAAATAGCCTCGCCTTCCCGCTTGAGTTGATGAGAGGGGGAAGGGATAAAGCGGACGCGGACGCCAGAGATCTCTTGTTTTCCAAAACGATAACGCTCAGATAGATAAACGTAAGTGTGGGAGAGGAGGCGAATATCTGCATAGAGATCCTCTTGAGGGGCCCGTCTGATTTGCTTGATAGAAAAATTTAACTGATGCAATAAACTTTCTTCTGTCCAGAAAAACAAGAGGAGGTCCTCAGCGAGAATAGGAGGAGGGTAAGGAGGGAGAGGAGGAGAGTGAAACAAGAGATGATAAACAGAATAAATAAATAGCTTGGTTCCTAAAAAGAGATGGGAGATTTCAAAGTTTGGATTGAGACGAAAGAGGGAGTCTGAATCTGAAAGAACATCTCCTCGGATCACCGCTTGTTTGAGGGCATAAAAGTCATCGACCCATTTCCAAAACATTTCGATCGGTCTTCCATATTTTAAATGGAGAAGAGAGCGTAATTTATGCTTAAAATCAGCCACTGTTTGCCGATCGCTCATCTCAAAGAGAACTTCAAAACTAGAAGCTAAAAAGATAATTTCCTCTGCTTCAAATGCTCCAAAGGCATCTCCTGCAAACAGAGATTTTTTATCGAACAGGTTGACAAAGCGATGAAAAAGGCGATCGACGAAATAACGGATGGCGCGTACGAAGCGTTTATACATTTGAATACGAGAGGGGGCCGTGTTCACTTCTTCGGTCACAGATTCGGTCAGGCGAGAAGGGCCGGATGGCGCGACTCGTGACGAGGGAATAGCCTTAGCTATTTCCGAGGAGCGAGGCGCGGCAGATGGCCAATCGCAGCCGACCGAATCTGTGACCGAAGAAGTGAACACGGCCCGAGAAGGAGGAAGGGGAGAGGAATCTGTGGAAGGAGTGCGATAAATGCCGTCTAATAGGCTTCCTAATCGCTGGCAGATTTCAAGATCCACACAATGAAGACGGATGGTTTTTTCTTGGTCGATGGCTTGAATGGATAAATACTCCCAGTTTCTTTTCTCTCGGATGAACTCTAAGGAAGCGGGAATCATTTTACGAAAAGAATTAAAAGAGGGAACTTCCTCTCCTGCATAGAGATTGCGGAAGTAAGAAGCAAAATAAAGAAGATATAAGGCATCTACCAGAAGGCTTTTCTTCTTTTTCTCTGACAGGTGACTAAACTCAGGATGAATAGAGAGGCAGGTCATTTGGCTAAGCATTAAAGAGGAGGAGAGGCCCTGTTGGGGGGAGGCTTCAGAGGAGAGATTATTAGAGAGATTATTATTGTTCATGAGGCCGATCGCGTGAAGATAAGCATGAAGGCCCATTCGATCCTCTTCTTTTTCTAAACAGGGAAGAGAAGCAGGAGAAAAAAGGAGGGGGCCGAATAAAATAGGAGACTCCCCTACCAATTCAATAAAAGGAAGGATCACTTCCATTTGAAATGCTTGAGACGATAAAGCAGACTGCGCATGAGAGGTCATTCTTTTCTCCTTGATGTGCCCTAAACCTTCTTCTACTATTTGATTACTTAATTTAATAAAAAAAATATTTTTATTCAAGAAAAATTTATTTTATGATAAAATATAGTTATATAAAATTAACAAATTTTTATTACTTATTATGCAAGATTATACTAAAGTTGATAATAATTTTTTTACTCGGCTTGCTGCAACCTGTCAAACAGATAGTCTGATTAAAAGTGATGGGACGGCCTTTACCATAGGGGATCGGATTCAATATATTCTTGATTCATTATTTGGAAGATGGACGGGAAGAGAAGCGGTTTCTCCTAGAGAACACTTTTTCAGGGTTCTTGGAGAAATTGGTACCAGCAAATTTGAGCAATTACCTACCGATTCTTGTCGAAACATCATATTGTCTCGTATTCGGGTACTTGCAAAAACAACATTTCCTCCCTCTCAGGAAGGAGATTCAGTACGGTGGGAATCTTTGGCAATCTGGACAGCCAATCAAAACCTAAATCCCCATTTTCTAGATCCCAATGTCAGAGTTGACTCAGCAAAACAGAAAAAAAGAGGAAATCAAGTACTAAATTCAAATTCTACAAAAGTAAGTTCGAGGGATGCTACAATAAAAACCTCTCCTGAAACACCCTCTTTAAAAACAGCTCAAACAGATGAAGTTGTAACCAATCTCAATATTGATTGTTTGCGAGGAAAGCATAAGTTTTATGTTATAAATCACCCTTCAATGCACAAATTAGAAATAAAAGTGAATTTAGAAGCTAAAGGTTTTCAAGTGAAACATTTAAAACAACTTTTGCAAGAAGCTCATTTCAAAGACTCAAAACTAGAGAAAATGAGATTATGGATCGGACAAAAAGAGCTTAAGGATAATGAGGAGTCTATCAATTTGGAAGAATTAAAAAATAAAAATATCACGCTCAGTTAGAAAAAATAAAAAAAATCTTAATAATATTAAAATAATACCAAAAATTTTGGAGGTTAAAATGCAAGTTGACAACAATTCTTTTTATGAGAATCTTTCTGAAACATGTAAAACAAATAATCTAATTAGACCTGATGGAAAATCATTTAGTATAGTGGATTATATTCTAAATATTCTTGATTCATTGATTGGGGTAGAAACTATTTCCTCTAAAAATTTCAAACAAGTTTGCAAAAAACTTTCTAAAGAAGGGTTTGGAGACTTAGATCCAAAGGAAAAACAAGCTATATGGTCTCGCATTACTGAACTCCAAAAAGAAAGATTTCCAAATATAGAAGATAAACTTATTAAAACGATTGAATCAAAACTTAATATTAGTAAAGACGACGTTTATGACATATGGTCTAATATATCAGGGAACTTATATGAAGCAGACAAAACACAAAACCTTGAACAATTGAAATTTGCCTTGAAAAATTGGACTGCTTTAGTCGATTATGCAAGTCAGTCGACAAATCAAGCCATAAAGGGCGAAGTTAAGAACCGGTGGTGGCAACTCTGTAGACAATTAATAGAGTCCTCCACTCTAATCCATTCCTCCTCTCATGGGCTCAATTTGGCTAGAAGTCTAAATAATAACTACCCAAAAGAATTTAGGGTTGAAGATAGCGAATTGCAGGAATGGGAGGGAGTGCCGAAGCTAATAAGAAGCGTACGGGTAAGGGATGAAATAATTGAAGAAAATAGCGATGGCGAAAACTCAAATACAAGTTATTCAATAAATTCTTCAGACCACTCAGAACACTCAAGAGCAAGTTGGCCAAAAATTAATAGAAAGATCGGTGAAAATACCCCTTTCTTCCCTGATAAGGGATAATTCTTAAAAATTGAAAATCCCCAAGAGGCCTCCCCCATGCCCATCCAAGTTCATCTCTTCTTAGGATACCGGCAAGAGGGAGAACTGGCTTTTCACTTAAGCCAAAGCCAGCATTGGAAGAAAGAAAAAACCACGGGATCTCTAGGCCTATTAAGCTTAGGCTTATTAGGCTTAACAGAGACCTCGTGGCAAAATCAGACTTATCTCGGTCTCTTCGTCCCCCCGCTCGTCACTTGTTCTGAAATCATCAAAAAAAAACAAGAAATTAAAAATCACCTCCAACTCTACTGCCCCAAACTTAATTTAGATCTCTCCCCCGCTTACCTCTTTCCTCAAGTTCTTGTTTTTTAAATTTATTTTTCTTATTCTCCAATTTATTCACCATAATTTATTTTTAAACTTTTAATAATTTTTTATACTAAATTAACTTGAAATATATTAAAAAATAAATTATAATTAGATTATAAATAAAAAAAGATGTCATCATAAAAATAAAATAAAAGGTAAATTATTTTATGGACCCAACAACAAATTTTAATCATAAATATATTAGCAATCTAGTTCAAGCTTGTAAGGAAGATAGTTTTATCAACTCGAAGGGAGAACCCCTGAATTTTATTGATAGAATGTCATTCTTAGACACAAATGCAGAATATGAAAATCTTAAGACAGTTTGTTCGAGACTCAAAGACAACCAAAGATTCGGAGATTTAACTTTTTCCGATCAATTGGAAGTATTATCTCGCATCAAAGCGATTTACACTAATTTTAAAAACCTTTCTCCAGGAAAAGGTAAAGAAATCTTAGAGTCAATAAATTCTATCCATACCATGATGGCCGCAAAATTAACCCTGGATACTCAAAAACGTACCATCAAGCAGGAACTTGACCATATTGCTAGTAATCTGATGGAAGGATATACGGAAAATAATTCTGTAAAACACACGCACGCACTCAAGAAAACCCTCGTCCTTTTTGATCATATTTTAACCAAAAGCCCTAACTTTTTGGAAGATTTCAAGAAAGAGTGGAATCACATTTATTCAGACCATCAAAAAAGAACAGACAATGAATTTAGCCATCTAAAAAACGTTCATGAGCATATCCAGTCAAAAATCAAGGAAAAACCCCAACAATTAGAAAATGTGAAAACACAACAAAAAGGGCCTCCTGAACTCTACCTAGAATCGTTTATCCGGCTGCATGCAAACCCTGATCAGAAACTCGAGAACTTTCAAGCTTATTATGGACATCTTACACCCCGTGAGCAATTAGAAGAATTAATTAACATCAAAAATGATTTTATAAGCAATGCGTCCCCTTACAATGTCAAAGAACAAATGCAGATTTTTGAGTTGATAACGGCCTTGCAATCAAGTTTAGAAGGAAAAATCTCCAAAGCAGGAAACTCTCATTAAAGTAATTGCCTTTAATCCCACCGCGCCTTAAATTATATATTGTCTTATCCTCTATCTAGGCGCTAGGCTAGAATGCAACTGATTTTAGGCTCCCAATCTCCTCGACGAAAAGAGATCTTAAACTTCTTTAATCTCTCTTGGGAACAAGTCTCTCCCTCCTTTGATGAAGAGGCTGTTCCCTTCCAAGACCCCCCACAAGACTATGTCAAAAAGCTCGCTCAGGGCAAAGGAGATTCTTTAGTCTCTCATTTTCCCTCAGCCCTTATCTTAACCGCAGATACCATCGTTTATAAAGAAGGAAAAATTTATGGAAAACCCAAAAATGAGCAAGAAGCCTTTCAGCATCTAAAAGCACTCATTGGTGGCTGGCATAGCGTCTTTACCGGCGTCTCTGTCTCCTTCGCCGGAAACACCTTTCAAGCCGTCGAAGAAAGCCGTGTTCTCTTTCACTCATTAACCGATGAGCAAATTCAAGCCTATCATCGCTCCCTCCCTTGCGAAGATAAAGCAGGGGGCTATATGGCCCAAGGGGCAGGAAGCCTCATTATTCGACGGATCGAAGGCTGTTATTACAATGTTGTTGGCCTTCCCATCAATGCCTTATATCTTGCTTTAAAACAGGCGGGAATTGACCTTTGGAACCATCTTAAAAGGGAATAAAATGAGAAAAAGAGATTGGCTCACTCTCAGCTTATTTTCATTGTCTCTTATCCCCCTTCCGCCCACCCCCCTCTCTGCAATCTCAGAATTCCCCTCTCCCTCTTCAACAGGACGCATCCTATTCCTCATTCAGCAAGGAGAGCACAAGCAGGCAATCCATCTTTATCAACAAACCATCGCCAAACCGCAAGGAGAGCATGATTTTGAGTTTTTGCACCAAATGGGACTTAAAATTTTAGAATCAGGCTCCCACCAAGAAGATCCCGAATCTCAACTCCTGACCTTATTTGGAGCGAGTGTCTCTGCCCATGAAGAGGCTCACTATATTTTAGAGGAAAGCTTAAAGAGCCGTTTTCCTCAAATGCAAGTCATCGCTCTAGAAGCACTCGCCCACGTGCAAAATGACCGCGCCGATCAAGCCCTACTCCGGGCGCTTGGCTCCCCTTCTCTTTTAGTTCGGTATGAGGCCATCCGCCAACTGTGTAAAAAAAAACACCCCCAGGCAGTGATTCAAGCAGAGTCACTCATGTATAAAAGCCCCCGTTTCCTGATGCCCCTTTATCCTCCCCTCTTTGCCATGATTGAAGATCCTCAAGCCACCAAAATTCTACGCAAGCTTCTCAATCAAACTTCAGGATCTGTTCGCCTGGTGACCCTTTTAAGCCTCATCAAATATCAGCGAGATGATCTTCTTCCTCAAATTCGATCCCAAGCCTCTCATTTTGATTGTGCTCAGCAAGAGGCCTCCGCCTATGCTTTAGGAGAGATGCAAGATGAACAAGCGTTGCCAAAACTCCAAGCCCTCGCCCACTCTCCCCATTCCACAGTCGCTTTAGCTGCCCAATTTGCCCTCTATTCGCTTGGCCGGGAAGAGGCCATTCAAGCCATTGAGGCACAGGCGGAGAAAGGGGATTTGTTTGCCATCTCTGCTTTAGGAAAGATCGCTGACCACCCCCGTCTTTTAATTCAACTTCTCTCTCATAAAAATCGCCAAATTCGCTTCAATGCGGCAATCGCTCTCCTTCAACAAAATCATCTCCACAGCCTTTCGTTCATCCAAGATATTCTTCTACAGGAGCGCGATTTGGCTTTTATCCCTTTTTCTTCTCCAGGACAAACGTTTAAGGCATGGAAAATTGTCCCCTCGGCCCATCAATTGTTTAACGAAGATCAAGCAGCCTACCTGGAACAGGTTGAACTCAAAAAAACTTTATTAAGAAAGATGCGAGAATTATCTGCTTCCCACTTTCTTCTGTTTGCTCACCAAATTTTTAATAAGCAGCAAAATGAACTTGTCCCTTATACGGCTGAACTCCTTGAGGACCTCGCAACAAAAGAAGCCATCGCCTGTTTAAAAGAACATCACCAACAACTGGGGGCTCCCCTCGTCAGAAACTATTGCAATTTGGCCCTCTACCGCCTAAAAGAACCGGGGCCTTATGCCGAGCAGCTCCGCCAATGGATCAAAAATCAAAACCAAACGGAATTTATTCGTTTTCAAGCTTTTGAACCGTGGAAATGGGAAGGAAATCATTATTCCCTTACCCCGGAGCAAAGCTCCCAACTCCTGATTAATGCCTTTGAAGCTTTAGCCGCTCATCAAGAACGGGAAGGGATTGATACACTTCTTGATGCGATTGCCACGGGACATAAGAAAAATAAATATGCATTGGCAGGACTGCTCTTACGGGCGACTCAATAATTAATTATTTCTATTTACAGATATTTTAAATTTTGTTAATATAAGAACGTTTTAGCAAAAATAATAAACATAAATTACAAGGAGGTTATAATGAATGCATCTGGTATTCATACAAATAAGTTTAATTCTCGAACATTCCAAACAGAACTTCCCTCCTGGACTCCAGAGCCCTTTACAATGGTCGATCTTGTTCAGCAAATTTTTATTCATCTTTCTTCACGAGATTTATGCTCCTTTGAATTAGTCTGCAAAGGTCATCTTAAATCCAGTTCTCTGGCTTGGCTCTTCTTTCAAACCATAAAGGGATTCTCATATGATTGGATCTCTCCTCCTTTTCAAACAACCTTTTATTGTGTAAAAGAAAAAAGAAATTATTTTTTATGCCAACAGTTAGAAAATATCATGAATGCTCTTCCCATTAAGAAGAGAGAACTAAAAAAAATGTCTGAACAAATGCAACCTCTGTTTAGAAAATATCCTATTTTTAATACGTTTCTTCAAGATATTTCTGCTCTTTCACAAAAAAAAACATTTGTAAAAGAAATAAATAACAAGAAAAAGCGCTTATGTACTTCTGCTGAGCCTTGTCATCTATACAAAAAAGAAGAATTTATTCTCTATACAATATTTAAAATCTATAATTTCATCATAAGTGATACTAACGTTAGAGAAGCAATTCCAGAAAAAGCTTCCAGAGAGATTTCAACTCTCGCCTCTGCTGCAATCTCGCAAGGAGCGACATTTATCAGCCGATTAGCAATTACGCTGGTGCAACATTACAGACCAATAGCTAAGGACATGATAATCTTCGGTGGGGAATATGCCGAGGGAGCTTCTGGCAAATATCGTCCATTCCTTCGAACTTTAACCATGAAAGCGAAAGCTCAAGAGGATTTTTCCGGACAAAAAAAATTAGGCGAGTACATCGTACAACAATATCCTTTTCCTGATCCTAATCTACATAGGAACAAGTATGACGATCTAATACTTGAAAGTCTTATTTTTAGAAAATTTTATGGAAATTTATCAGAAAACGAGGAATTATGCCTGATGATTTCTCTAGACCGATTAAAACAAAAGATAGCAGGTCCCAACCTAATGACATTCGGCAACGATTATGTGCAGCTAAAATATTTGCAACATCTTTTTCAAATCTTAGTTGAAACAGAGAATTATGAAATAGCAGAAACTCTATTAAATAACAAATTTGATGAAAAGGAATTATTGCCTAAGACCCTCTTACTTGCCATTGAAGTTAAAATGCATTTTCAAAAATACGGAGAAGCGAATGATTTTTACAACCGAATATTGAAAAAAAAGAGGACTTTTGTTAAAGATAACCTTTCTTTCCTCATCGGAATGGCTGAATTGAAATTTCAATTAAACGACGACAAAAACGCGCATACTCATCTCATGTCCTATTGGGAAAAAAGAGAATGGCACCACTCTATTTTTTGTTGTTCTAACAATCTCGCATGGGAAATGGATTCCATTCATGCATTCAAAAATGAAGAATTTCAAACACTCATTGAATGGATCATTGCCATTAAAAGTAAACTCAAGGATGAAGAAGGAGCCGAATACTTTAGAAATGTTCTTCAACTCACGAATATTGACTTAGAAGATACGCAAGGCTGTCTCGCTGCTCATCAAGAATGGCTTAAGTATGGCTTTTACGATAAAAATCTGGAGGCCTTGCCACAACTTTTAAGAGACAAACAGAGAGCGATCTGCTCAATAGCTTTCACAAAAGCACAACAACTCTCCACGGCGTCCTATTATCAACAAAACCCGCTACCGCCTCATTTTAAGGCCTCTTAGTCCACCATTGAAGAAAGTCCTGAGCCAGTTCTTCTCCCTTGAGATCTTTCAGGCAAGCCCCGGTTGGGCAGCTTCTCAGCCGGGCACATCGTCTCTCAAACTGCTCTTGATAGGGACACTTCCCCTGAAAAGCGTGGTGCCGCTTTCCGGGGGGTTTATATTTATGAGCTGAGGAAGGGCCAAAAAGACTATATGTGGCCGTTAAAGTCGTCCCAGCAAGATGGAGAGGAAGAGAATCCATGGAAATCACCACATCCATCTCCCCCATGAGATTTTGCAAAACAGGGAGAGAAAGTTTGGGAAGCAACGTACTCTTTCCCCGAAAATAAGCCGATAGCTCTTCCCCCCACGCTTTCTCTTTCTGATTGCCCCAGATAAAAACAAAATGCATATTTAATCTTTTCACAAGAAAGTGGAGAAAGGTTTGCAACGTCTCTTTAGAAAGCTGTTTGTTTGGCCATTGAGAACCTGCACACACCATCCCCTTAAGGAAAGAAATAGAAGAAAGCTGATGAGAGAAAGCTTCAAATAACGGCCTCTCTTCCGGTGTTAGAGACAAGCGAACGGCACACTCCCCCTGAGGAGTAAAGTTCTTAAAAGAACTCTGAGCAAGAAAGAGAGACTCCTCTCGAACATTTTGATGAGCAGGAGGACGATAACGGACTCGCGTGGCCAAAAGATTCGGCCATTCAGAGACCGATGCATAATCCAATCCAATTTTCTCACCCCCTCTCGCTAAAAAAGTCACATAACCCGATTTCGTATTTCCCTGGAGATCGAAGACTTTATCATACTTTTTGCTCCGTAAGAGGTGGTGAAATTGTTTGATCTCTTGCCAGGTTTTTCTTTGGAAAGGAAAAGAGCGCCATTGTTTGATTTCCACCGGCAGGACATGATGAACAAGAGGATGGGCCCGAACAAGCTCGGCAAATGCCCCCTCAACAACCCAATCCACCTCCACGTGGGGAGTCTGTTGTTTGAGATAGGGGAGCAGAGGAAAGGCATGAATAATATCCCCTAAGGAAGAAATTTTAATGATTAAAATTCTAAGAGGATTCATCATGCATTTTAAGCTTTGAACAATTTTTGCAAAGCCCTGTTAAAATCATCCGGCAAAGGAGCGCTCAATTCTAAGATCTCTCCTGTCAAGGGATGAGGAAAAGATAAGGCTTTCGCATGGAGAAGGAGGCGAGAAGCACGGTAAGGACATTGAAACGCCTTGCCATATTGATAATCTCCTAAAATGGGATGGCCAAGTTCAGCTAAATGCACCCGGATTTGATGCGTCCTTCCTGTCTTGGGAAAGCACGCAACATAAGAGACTCTTTTGCCCCTCTTCATGCATTGCCATTCTGTATAAGCGTATAGCCCTTTCCCCTTTTTCACCCTTCCCCAAATGGTTTGGCCGGCATAAAACGATTTCTTTCCCAATTCATTTTCAATGACTCCTTTGGAAGTTTCTAATACCCCATCCACAATCGCCTCATAACGCTTTTTCACTTCATATCGTCTAAATTGCTCGATTAACTTTTCTAAAACGGAAGGGCTCTTTGCTAATAATAAAATCCCTGTTGTCTCTCGATCAAGACGATGGACCAATTCTAAAGCGGGAATCTCTTGCCTAAGAAGCTTTAAAATCCCCCTTTCATCACTATTGACTCCAGCAGGCTTATCATACACGAAGAGAGCCTCATCTTCGTAAAGAATTCGGCGCACTTCCAGAGAAACAGGAGGAGGAGGAGGCAAAGAATCAAGGTCTAACTGGACATGATCTCTTTTCTCTAATCTCGTTGAGGCAAACCGCTCCGTCCGCCCATTCACGAGGCAGCCGTTATGCTCAATCATCTGTTTAAGAGAACGGGAAGAGAAGGCTCCCTCCAGACGACGGGTTAAAAAAGAGAGGAGCTTATCGCCCGATTCTTCAAAAGTCACCATCCATTCAGGCATAATTAAGCGCTAGGTAAGAGCAGTAAATTGAGAGAGAAAACGGAGATCATTTTCCGTAAAGAGACGGATATCTTGAATCCCTCGTAGCATCATGACAACCCTTTCCAGCCCGATTCCCCACGCAAATCCCGTGTAGGATTCCGGGTCGATTCCTCCGTTGCGTAAGACTTCTGGATGAACCATCCCCGCCCCCGCGATTTCAAGCCATCCCGAATGCTTACAAAGAGAACATCCCTTTCCTTCACAAACTAAACAGCCAATATCTACTTCTACCCCAGGCTCGACAAAGGGAAAATAGCTCGGACGATAGCGTGTTTTAATGGTCTTTTTAAAAAGACGATGGAGAAAGGTATCTAACGTCGCAAATAAATCGCCAAAAGAGACCTGTTCATCGATGTAAAGCGCTTCCACCTGATGAAAAAACACATGGGAACGGGCGGTGATCGTCTCATTGCGATACACTTTACCAGGAGCAATAATCCGAATCGGAGGAGCACTCACCTCCATGATGCGCGTCTGAATATTTGACGTGTGGGTCCGCAAGAGAACATGAGGGGAAAGATAAAAGGTATCTTGCATATCCCGAGCGGGATGATCAGGAGGAAAATTTAACATTTCAAAATTATAATAATCGGTCTCAATCTCCGGACCATATTGAACAGAAAAACCCAGCCCAACAAGAATCTCAATGATTTGTTCCATCGCTTGAGTCAGAGGATGCTGTCTTCCAATAAAGAAGCGACGACCTGGCAAGGTCACATCCATCGCTTCGGCTGCAAGTTGTTTTTCCTCCTCCCTTGCAGTTAGAAGAATTTGAAGCTCCATGCAACGGAGGACTAACCATTCTTTGAGATCATTCACCTCCTTGCCTATTAGAGGGCGCTGAGCAGGTGAGACCTCTCTTAGCGTGAGCATGAGCTGCTGAATTGGCCCCTTCTTGCCCAAGAAGTGCACCTTTAGCTGCTCAACATCAGAGGTGGTTTGAATATGGGAGATCTGCTCTTCAAATTGCCGGCGGATCTCGTCGATGGAGGGTTTCACAGATTTTTCTCATTGAAGTCCCAGAGAAGAATATTTTCTTCTCTGGGTTGATTTTCCATGCTAAGCAAGAGCAGCTTTTGCATAGCTCACGACTTCTGCAAATCCACCCGGATCGCGAATGGCCATATCGGATAAGACTTTACGATCCAATTCGCAGTGGGCTTTCTTCAATCCATAGATAAATTTACTATAAGAGATTCCATGAATTCTTGCGGCCGCATTTAACCGTGTAATCCATAAGCTGCGGAAATCTCGTTTTTTTTGCTTTCGATGGGCATAATTATACGCCATCGCCCGCATGACCGCTCCACTCGTTAAACGCAAGTGATTTTTTCTATCTCCGACAAATCCTTTGGCTAATTTATATAATCTCTTCTTGCGCCGATGAGAAGCGACGGCATTTGTTGCTCTAACCATTGCTAGTCTCCCTGCTGAAACATTATAAACACATCAGACGCTTATACGTCTTTAAATGCCCCTCATCTAAAAGGGCAGGATTGCGCAGCTGACGCTTACGCTTCGCTGTTTTGTGCGTCAACAAGTGACGTTTACCAGGCTGACTCATTTTGAGTTTTCCAGTTCCTGTTACACGGAAACGAGCCGCAACAGCTTTTCGAGTTTTCATTTTAGGCACTGCCATTCTCCTGTTATTCACCGGACTTCGGAAGTCCGGTGTTATTCAGGGGGTTGAGGAGATTTAGATTCCTCTACGGCTCCTCCCCCCCCTTTTCCATTTTCTTCTTTCTTCTTAACTCCTCCAGGAGCTAAGACGGCCAATAACATGCGTCCCATAAGTTTGGGGGGAGACTCAATCGTAGAGATATCCTCCAAATGTTGGCACATTTCACGCACCACCTTCTCCCCATGCTCCGGACGCATCACCTCTCGCCCTCGAAAAAGACAGGTGATTTTGACCTTATTTCCACCTATCAAAAATTCACGGGCATGTCTCATCTTTGTCTCAAGATCATGAACATCAATATTCGGCTTAAGCTTGATTTCTTTTACCTTAATTTGATGCGAGGCTTTCTGACTCTCTTTTTCCCGTTTACTTTGATCATATCGGAATTTTCCAAAATTCATAATCTTGCAAACAGGAGGATTGGATCCGGGGACAATCTCCACCAAATCTAATCCCTGTTGTTCCGCCATCTCTAAGGCTTCATGCAAAGACACAACCCCAACCTGCTCTCCGGTATGGCTAATCAATCGTACCTTTGCAGCACGTATTTCTCGATTAACTTTCAAGTGATTTTGGTTCTCCTCTTAACAGATCTTCGAGTTTTACTTTCTCTATAAACGCTTCTAAACCTATCCACTCCCCCTGCTGAGGGGATTTTTTCTCTTTTGTGCGAAAGCGAAGCTTTCCTTTTTTTCTCTCCTCTTCCCCGAAGAGGAGAAGATAAGGGATCCTGCTCCCTTTCCCCTTCAAAAATGCGTTCGTTTAGCTTGCTGGAACGCTTATCTAGAGTGATCCGCACTCCTCTCTCCTTAAGTAACTGGAAGAGTCTTTCTCCTTCCGGTAAGGAAGCCTTTCCAATGACTAAAAGGCGAGCTTGCTCAGGAGCAAGCCATAAAGGGAAATGTCCCTCTTCTTTTTCGAGCAATAAGGCAATCAACCGCTCCACAGAACTCAAGAGTTGCTGGGAGATCAACAAATATTTTTTCGATAGATCTTTTGATTGATCCACCCCTAAGCCTCTCACTTCTATGGCAGAGAGGAGCCATATTCTCCCCAACATATCTTGAATGCGCAGCTCTAATCGAGAAAACGTCCCCTTTTTCTTTTGTTGCGGCGTAGAAACACAGGGGTAAAAAAAGGGATACTCCTCGATCGCTTGCCGGAGCTCCTGCGCCCCCTCTCCTTCAAGAACAGGAAGGTAAGCCCATTCGGCCTCAAAACCAAAGATTTTAATGATTTCTTCAATAAAATGCAAGGAGGAAATCAATTCAGAGACACTTTCTTCTTTCAAACAGCCGATTGTGCGTTGAATGACCGTTTGTTGGCAAGAGGATAACAGTCCCTCTCTTAAGGGCTCTGCAATAGGATAATAAACGGTCCCCTCTTCTATCAAACGTAAAGGAAAATCAGCTCCCGATAAAGCCAGTCTTTTCAGAAGGTTGAGATGGGAATTTAAGAGAGAAGCTCTCAATTGACCCCTCTGTTTTTCAAACAAAGGGGTGGAAACAGGAAGGGTTTGCAGAGAAAAAGGGGCTTCTATCCGGCGCAAAAGAATCCGCCACAGCTGGACTCCCTTGGGATGCCAAAACACTCCAAGAGAATCTCCCGGCTCAGAAAAATGAAAGAGATTTAATTGAGGACCCAGTTTACGGTGATCTTTACGCTTTAATAAAAGGTCATAATGTTTCAAAAAGACTTTTAACTCTTTTGCGGTTGCTTGGCTGGTGCCAACCAGACGAGTGATGGGCCCTTCCCTTTCGCCTGTTTCCAGTGCTTCAAACTTCAGGAGCTTGGGAAATCCCGCCTCCTCAGTCGTAGAGAAGGGAAGCTCTTGGCAAAGGCCATAAAAATTTTGCACTTGGATGAGCTCAACGACGTTAGAAGGCTCTTCTGCAACGCGATGTGCCAATAGAGGCTGATGGTGATAGTCAAATAAGGTTTGTGCATTCTCTCGCATCATGCTTAGCCAGCGAAGGGGGATCGCCTCTTTGATGATTGCTCTGAGTTCTCCCTCAATGAGGAAAACAAGGCGATCCATGAACGGCTGCCGGAAGATAAAATCATAGAAAAACCCGAACGTGTGCACCCCTCCCCCGATGAGCAACGCCTCAGGAAAGAGGCGTTGGACGGCTAAGCCGAGTAATTCAGCAGCTAAGCGAGAGCGGGAAAATAAATCGGGAGGGAAAATTTGCATAGAAGTAAGAAAACTTGAGATATAGCTGACTCGAACAGCTGACCTCCACGATGTCAACGTGGCGCTCTAACCAACTGAGCTAATATCTCGCCTAAGTCCAAAGAAAACATTTGAAATAAACGCAGGATAGCAAAAATCTAATTATTTTCCCAAGACAAAAATGGGAATTTATCTTTATATTAATCGCTTGATTAATGATCTCAAGGAAAGAATCGCCATGATGCTCTATGCCACCCGACCACCCCTCTTTCTGATTGCTCTGTTCATAAGCACTCTCTTTTTTCATCCCTTTTCCGCTTTAGGGGAGGTCAAAGTTGAGCGGGGTCGCCTCCTCCCCCTTCTCTTTGAAAAAAACGAAGGGCAAGTCGATGCAAGTGTCCTTTATTTCGCTCGCGGAGCGGACTGCACATTCTATTTTAGATCGCATGATATCCTTTTGTTGCTAAAGAAGGACATTGAAGAAGGGAAAAGTCTGTTTTTTCCTCTCAAAATGGAATTTGTGGGGGCTTCCCGTTCCCAAGCGAGAGGAGAGGAAGAAAATGATTCTGAGAAACTGAGATATCAAGAGATTTATCCTGGCATGGATCTTCTTTTCTATGGGAACTCTCGGCAACTTGACTATGATATCGTCGTTTCTCCAGGCGCCCATCCGGAAACCATCCGCCTTCGTTTTCAAGGCATCGATCCGCTCTCCATCACCCCGACAGGGGATCTCCGTATACTAATTTCGGGAGGAGAAGAGCTTCTACTAACGAAACCTTGCCTTTATCAAATAGAAACAGAGAGTCGAATTTCTATCGATGGACAGTTTGTCCAATTAGGGCCAAAAGAAGTGGGCTTTGCTTTTGGAGAGTATGATCTCGACCGAACGCTGACCATGAATCTAACTCTAGTTTATTCCACTTATTTAGGAAGCGATCAAGCGATAGCTCTAGGTGCAACACGTTCATGCCCCTTTCCGACCCTACCGGGAGCTCTACAACCCAACTTAAATGCGAATGCTTTGCAAAGTGCCTCTGTTAGCAAGCGAAATGCAACTGGAACGAGTCTGGTCTACTCGACCCATTTAGGGGGAGATCATTTCACTGGTGAACATGAAATTGTATGGGAGGATGAGGATGAGGAGAATGCCTATCTCGCCGGTTTTACCCCTTCTACAGAGGCTTTTCAGGAAACGCCAGGAGAAGACAGTGGAGAGGAGGAAAGGTCGCCGGTTTATCCCTCCGCCTCCTCTCTAGAAGATAACCACACAGAAGAAACCCTCCTTTTTCCTTCTTCTTATTTTGAGGAAAATAGAGCTGATAGTAGACAAGGGAAGGAGGAAACAAATTCTCCTGAGGCTCCAACAACAGCTGCCGCTCTGCCCGGAGGAGTGGCAGCAGAACAAAAGGGATCTGTTCCAAAACCTGTCACCGGCGCCCCTCTTATCCTCTCTCTTGATCCCAATCAAGGGCCGATCAGTGGGGGGACAACACTCCTCCTCACAGGGGCACATTTTGAAGGAGTAACGGCAGTATACTTTGGAGGAACAGCGGCGAATTTTAAGATCGATAGCGACACGCAAATCACAGCACTCTCGCCTCCCGGAGCAGCGACAGTCAATGTGACTGTTGTGACTCCGCTCGGAACCTCTTGCATTTCCCCAACCGATTTGTTTACCTATGTTCAGCTCAAACGAATCACGGTCACGACACTCACAGCTTCTCCCAATCCGGCTGATCATGAAGAGTCCATTGCTTTAACGGTAGCAGTTGCTCCCTCTTCTGCCACAGGAACTCTCTCTTTTTTTGATCATTCGACGTTGCTTGGAACTGTTTCTTTAATGAATGGAACGGCTCACATGTCTGTCTTTCCTCTCTCCGTTGGAACACACCATCTCACAGCCGTTTATAGTGGGGATACGAATCATTTTGCTTCTACTTCTCTTTCTGTGACTGTGATTGTTTCTTGTCCTCCCCCTTCTCTGCCCCTGTTACCTCCTATCCATTTAAAGGGAACACAAATCACTCGAAAATTTGCAACGCAAAAGGAACGAGTGAATATTCTCACCTGGAAGGCTCCTCAAGAAGGAGAAGCTGTGGTCAAGGCCGGCGCCATCGCCGCCTACACCGGCCTGCCCGCGGTGGCCGACGATTCTGGCCTGGCGCGCGGACGCGCTGAACGGCATGCCGGGCATACTGTCGGCCCGCTGGGCGGGCCAGCACGGCGACGACAAGGCGAACCTCGACCTGGTGCTGGCCCAGCTGGGCTACGTGCCCAACGAGCGCCTCGGGGCCCGTTTCGTCTGCGCCGCCGCGTTCGTCGTCCCGGCTGAAAGGGACAGCTGCGCGAGTGGGTGGTGACCGGCGAGGCGGCGGTGGCGTATCCGCGTACCCCGCGGCAGCGGCGGGTTCGGCTATGACCCGATCTTCCTGCCCGACGGGTTCAGCCAGACCACGGCCGAGATGACCCCGGAAGCCAAGGACGCGATCAGCCATCGCGGCCGCGCTTTCCGGGCCCTGGTCCCGTTCATCACTGGAGAGCTCCATGACTGACCAGCGACTCGCGGCTGGCGATCCGCGCCCGATTTCACCCTGCCCGACGCGGACGGCAAGCTGGTCTCGCTGTCCTCGTTCCGCGGCCAGCGGGTCATCGTGTACTTCTACCCGGCCGCCATGACGCCGGGCTGTACCAAGGAAGCCTGCGACTTCCGCGATAATCGCGATTCGCTGAACAGCCAGGGCATCGCG
Source organism: Parachlamydiales bacterium (assembly GCA_963801825.1). Taxonomy (GTDB): domain Bacteria; phylum Chlamydiota; class Chlamydiia; order Chlamydiales; family Parachlamydiaceae; genus CAWDGI01. The sequence goes on along the minus strand of CAWDGI010000006.1, from coordinate 18,325 downwards.
GTGCTCGGGATCTCTCCCGACCCGCCCGCCAAGCTGGCTAAATTCCGCGACCGCGAGGCCCTGACCTTCCCGCTGCTGTCTGACCCCGATCACTCGGTCGAGGAAGCCTACGGCGCCTACGGGGAGAAGAAGCTGTACGGCAAGACGACCGTCGGGGTGATCAGGTCCACGTTCGTGATCGACGCCGACGGCGCGATCGAGAAGGCCATGTACGGCGTTAAGGCCGCCGGCCACGTCGGGCGTCTGCTGACCGAGATCGAAGCCAGCCGGGACGGTACGGTTATTACCGACCGGAAAGGTCGTCAGCGGGCGTGGCGGAATGGCAGACGCGGCAGGTTTAGGTCCTGTTGATGGCAACATCGTGGGGGTTCAATCCCCCCGCCCGGCATCTGTGTCTTCCCAGGTCACAGGGTCTTCCCAGGTCACAGTGCCTTCAAGTCACAGGCTCAGCCGGCGTGACGGGAGCGAGGCGGGAACAGCGAGCGGCCATGAGTGAGCCCCGAGTGAGCCGCGCATGAGCACGGCACGGTTGACGAGCGTTTCCGGTATTGCCACGTCGGCCGTCACTGGGGCCCGCGCGGTGCCGCCGGGATCCTGCCGTGGGCGGTGACCCGGGACGGGCGGCCCTGGGTCCTGCTGAGCCACCGCTCCGCGCTGGTCGCGGCGGGCGGCACCTGGTCGACGTTCGGCGGCGCGATCGACATCGGCGAGACCCCGTGGCAGGCCGCGGTGCGCGAGACAGGCGAGGAAATCTGCGGGATCGACGTGGCCGGCGGCGAGCTGACCGCGGAACTGGAGGCGCCCTGCCCGCACGAGTGCGGCTGGTCTACCGGACGTTCGTGGTCCGTCTCGAGCTCGCCGGAGGCCAGCTGCCCGCCGTGCACATCGCGACCGCCGCCGCGTGGGAGACCGAGGGGGTGCGGCGCGGGTGCCCGCCGATGAGATCGGCGAGCACGGCGACCTGCACCCGGGCCTGCAGGCCACCTGGCCCGCGCTGAGCGAAGCCATCAGCGCAGACATGCCGCGCTGACGCCAGCACAAAGCCGCCGCGCGCAGACCCTCAGGGCGCTCCGCGCGGCGGCTTGGAATCGTGTCAGCGGGCGGATTGGCCCGCGCTGACCGGGGTGCGATCGGCCACGGCGGCCGGGGCCTGTGACCGGGAGCGCAGGGAGCCGGGCAGCCACAGCGCGAGCAGCGCCGCGAGGACGGAGAACCCGGTCGCCCACCAGAACGCGACGTCGAACCCGGCGGCGAGGTGTCCGTGGCGGCTGGCGACGGCACTGGACAGCACGACGGCCAGCACCGCGGTGCCGAACGAGCCGCCGATCTGCTGAACCGTCCGGGTCAGCACGCTGGCGTGCGCGATCTGCTGCTTGTCCAGGCCGATGAAGGCGACCGCCATGACCGGGATCCGCGACCGCGCCGAGCCCGAAGCCGCGGACGACCAGGCACGCCGCGAGCAGCCACGAGCTGGTGCCCGGGCCGGCGAAGGCGAAGGGGAGGGTGGAGGCGGCGACGATGACGAAGCCGGCGACCGCGATCCAGCGGGCGCCGATCGTGTCGGTGAGCCGCCCAGCCAGCTGGCGGGACAACAATGCGCCGACGCCCTGCGGGATGAGCATGATCCCGGCGGTCAGCGCCGAGGCGCCGCGCACCTCCTGGTAGTACAGGGGCAGCAGCAGCATGGCGCCGTAGAGGGAAAAGCCGGAGAAGAACAGCACCGCGGAGGCCGAGGCGACCGGACGGTGCCGCAGCAGGCGCACGTCCACCAGGGGGGCGGTGCGCCGCAGGGCGTAGCCGGTGAAGCTGGCCAGCAGCGCGACGCCGATGGCCAGCGGGACGATGACATCGGAGTGCGTGAAGCCGGCCGCGCGGCCCGCGTTGCTCAGGCCGAGAATGAGCGCGGCGATGCCGGGGCCGAGCAGGGCCAGGCCCGGCAGGTCCAGGTGCGGCCGCGGCCTGGCCGGGTCCGGGGTGTCCGCGGGCATGTGCCGCGCGGCCAGGAACAGGCCGATGAGGCAGAACGGCACGTTGACCCAGAACATGAACCGCCAGCTGAAGTGGGTCAGGATCGCGCCGCCGACGAGCGGGCCGAGGATCGGGCCGAGCAGGGCGGGCAGCGCGATGATGGTGACGGTCCGGCCGAGCGCCTTGCCTCCCGCGGCCTGCATGATCAGCGTGGTCAGCACCGGAAGCATGATGCCGCCGCCGGCGCCCTGCACGAGGCGCCAGGCGATCAGCGAGTCGACGTTCCAGGCCAGGCTGGAGCCGATCGAGCCGACCAGGAAGACGGTGAGAGCCGCCATCCACAGCCGCTTGCCGCCGAAGCGCTGCAGCCCCCAGGAGGACAGCGGCACCGCGATGCCCAGGGCGAGCAGGTAACCGGTGCTGACCCACTGGATCGTCGATACCGATGTGTGCAGTTGTATGGCCAGGGTGTGCAAGGCGACGCTGACGATCGTGGTGTCGAAGATGACGGCCAGCGCGCCGACAACGAGGATCAGGGCACTCTTGAGCACCTTCGGGTCGATCCGGTCTTGGCCCGGATCAGAGGTCGTGCTGGCGGCCATGTCGCCTTCCCCTTCGTTTAAGAGATGAATTCATCTCTTAAGGTGAGACTACGGCACGGAAATAAGAAAGGCAAACATCTCTTATCAAGAGGGGCGGCGGCTGGTTATCCTGATCCTGTGACCGCTCAGGTGCACCGGCAGCGGCGGCGCGGCGAGGAACTCGAGGCCGCGCTGCTCGACGCCGCGTGGGCGGAACTGGTCGAGGCCGGGTTCGCGAAGATGACCATGGAGTCCGTCGCCGCCCGGGCCAGAACCGGGGTCGCCGTGCTGTACCGGCGCTGGAGCGGCAAGGACGAGCTCGCGATCGCGGCCATCGCGCACTACGGCCGGATGCATCCCTTCGACGTGCCGGATACCGGCAGCCTGCGCGGCGACATGCTCGCCTTCCTCGAGTGCCTTCAACGACCAGCGATCGGATTTCACCGTCGTCGTCACCTCCGCTTTCGCCTGCCTGATGGCCAGCAGCGGCTCACCCCGGCGGAGGTGCGAGCCCGGGTCCTGAGCGACCGGGCGGGGTCGGCCGACCGGCCCGGCGAGCTGTACCGGCGAGCGGCCGAACGCGGCGAGATCGACCTGAACACGATTCCGGCCGCCGTCTTGACCATGCCGTTCGATCTCATACGCGGTGACATGCTGATGACGCTCAAGCCGCTACCGCCCGAGCGGATCACCTCGATCGTCGATGACCTGTTCATGCCGCTCGTCGCCGCCTGCCGTCCGGTCAAGGCCTGGCCGGGCCAGGAAAGATCCGGCTGCGCTGTCCCCCCGGGCGGATCTCGTTCGTCAACGGCACGAGAGAATTCCCCAGCAGGGGGAATCAACGGGAAAAGGAGCCGGCCATGAAGTACGCCTTGCTGATCTACCTCAACCCCGGAGCCGACGACGGGCTCAGCGACCAGGAGAATGCGGCCATCCACGAGGAGTACCTGGCCCTGCGGGAAGTCCCGGAGGTCACCGGCGGCGCCGCACTGCACCCGGTGGAGACGGCCACCACCGTCCGGCTCTCCGGCGATCAGCTGCTCATCACCGACGGCCCGTCGCCGACACCAAAGAGATCTTCGGCGGCTTCTACTGCTGGAGGCCGACGACATCGACCGGGCCACCGAGATCGCGGCCCGGATCCCGGCTGTCCGCTTCGGGGTTCGGTGGAGATCCGGCCGGTCGTGGTCTACGACGAGTGAGCCCGCCCGCGGAACGCCCCCGATGGAGCAGGTTTTCCGCGACGAGTGGGGCCGCCTGCTGGCTTCGCTGATCGGCTTCCTCGGCGATTTCGATCTCGCCGAGGAAGCCGCCGCGGAGGCGTTCGCGATCGCGGCGCGCCGCTGGCCGTCCGGCGGATGGCCCGTAACCCGGCCGCCTGGCTGGTCACCACGGCCCGCCGCCGGGCCATCGACCGGCTGCGCCGCGACCGCGTGCTGGCCGCTAAGCTCCGGCTGCTGGCGGCCGACCTTGATAGCCCGGACGAGGTGGAGGCCACGGTGATCCCGGACGAGCGACTCGAGCTCATCTTCATGTGCTGCCATCCGGCCCTGGCCACCGAGGCCCAGGTCGCGCTGACCCTGCGCGCCGTGGGCGGCCTGGGCACCGAGGAGATCGCGCGCACCTTCCTGGTCCCGGCCGAGACGATGAAACGGCGGCTGACCCGGGCTAAGGCCAAGATCAAGGTGGCTGGCATCCCGTTCAGCGTGCCTGCGGGTGCGCAGCTGCCCGAGCGCCTGGCCGCGGTGCTGGCCGTGGTCTACCTCATCTTCAACGAGGGGTACGGGGATCCGGGCCTGGCCGAGCCTGGCCGCCGAGGCCATCCGGCTCGGCCGGGTGCTGGCCGCCCTGCTGCCGGGCCAGCCTGAGGTGGCAGGCCTGCTGGCCCTGATGCTGCTGCACGACTCGCGCCGGGACGCCCGGTTCGACGGCCAGGACCTGGTGCTGCTGCCCGATCAGGACCGCTCCCGGTGGGATGGCGGGCAGATCGCCGAGGGCCGCGCCCTGCTCGGCCGGGCCCTGGCCAGCGCGCCCGCCGCCGGGCCGTACGTGATCCAGGCCGCGATTGCCGCCCTGCAGGCCGAAGCGGAACTCGACTGGCCGCAGATCGCGGTGCTCTACAGCAGGCTGGCCGAGCAGACCGGGTTCCCCGGTGGTCCGGCTGAACCGCGCGGTCGCGGTGGCCGAAGCCGACGGCCCGGCCGCGGCGCTGGCCATCGTGGAGGAACTCGACCTGCCGGGCTACCAGTACTGGCACTCGACCCGGGCCGAGCTGCTGCGGCGGCTGGGCCGGCGGAGGAGGCCCGGGCCGCCTACCAGCGGGCACTGGACCTGGCCCGGACCGCTCCCGAGCGCCGGTTCCTGGCGGAGCGTGCCGCCGGCCTCGATTCCGGCCGCCTGCTGCCCGCTGGTCACTATTGCGATGACTCGCGCCACGCGGGTACCAGGCGACGTCAAGGTCACCGCCGGTATGCCAAATAGGCGCCCTGACCAGAACCACGCCTGACCAGGGCAAGACTGGCCGGAACGGAGCGGAACGGAGCACGCAATGGCTGACGCGGATACTGAGCCGAAGTCCGTCGATCAGGAGACGCTGGTGGCGGACATCGACCGCACCCGCGCGGAGCTGGCGCGCACGATCGACGCCATCTCCGACCGGGTGAGCCCCAAGAAGAACATCGAGCGGGCCAAGGGACAGCTGCGCGAGCGTGTCATCGAGATCGACCCGATCATGGCGGGCGCGGCCGCGGCCGCCATGGTGGTCGCGTCACCCTGCTGCTCCTGCTGCGCCGCCGTAAGCACTAGCCCGCGCCCGCAGGCCCGGCCGCGGGCTAGCCGGCGCTCCTCGGTCAGTTCCTCGTATCAGCGGCCGACAGCAGGTCGGGCGGCAGCGCGGGGTCGCCGTTGCCATCCTGGGCCACCCGCACCCGGAACATCCACCCGGCGCTGTACGGCTCGGCGTTGACCAGCGAGGGATCGTCTTCCAGCTCCCCGTGTCACGTCGGTGACCTCGCCGTCCACCGGTGAGTACAGGTCGCTGACGGACTGACCCACTCGACCTCGCCGCACTGGCTCGCCCGCCGTCACGTTCGTGCCGACCGGGGGCAGGGACACGTAGACGACGTCCCCGAGCTGCTGGGCCGCGTACTCGGTGATCCCGATCGACGTCAGGGTGCCCTCGATGGAGACCCACTCGTGCTCGGGCGTGAAGCGCAGTCCGTCTGGGATGCTCATCGTTATCGACTCCTGGAGTAAAACGGCAGTTCGGTCACCTCGGCCGGGACCGCCTCGCCCCGGATGCCGACAGAAAGTACAGCATCACCTGAGCCGGGGCCGGCGGTCAGGTAGGCCATAGCGATCGGGTAGCCCAGCGTCGGGGACGGGGCGCCGCTGGTGATGATCCCGGTCTCCCGGCCATCGGCCAGCACCGGGTAACCGTGCCTGGGTATCCGGCGGGAGTTGATCCTCAGCCCGACCAGCTGCTGGCGCGGCCCCGACGATGCGCGCTCGGCCAGCGCCGCACGCCCGACGAAATCACCCGGCTTCTCGAACTTCACCACCCGCCCCAGGCCCGCTTCAAACGGCGTCATGTCCCGGCCGAGCTCGTTGCCGTACAAGGGCATGCCGGCCTTGAGCCGCAGCGTATCGCGGGCGGCCAGGCCGGCCGGGACCAGGCCGGCCGGGGTGCCGGCGAGGAAAGCGCAGCCCAGATGGCCGGGGCATCCGCGGGCCGCAGAACACCTCGAAGCCGTCCTCGCCGGTGTAGCCGGTCCGGGCCAGGAAGGCCGGGAAGCCCGCCACGTCGCCGGACGCCCCCGCGTAGTACTTCATCGCGCCCACGTCCAGCCCGGTCAGCGGGGCGAGGATCCCGGCCGCGGCCGGTCCCTGGATCGCGATCAGCGCGACCTCGCCGGTCTCGTCCGTGACAGTTGCCTCGAACCCGGCGGCCCGGGAGCGCAGCTCGGCCAGCACGGTGGCGGTGTTCGCCGCGTTCGCGACGACCATGAACTCCTGCTCGCCCTGCCGGTACACCACCAGGTCGTCGAGCACGCCGCCGTCCGGCGCGCAGATCATCGTGTACCTGGCCCGGCCGGGCCCGAGCGCCGCCAGCGACCCGGTCAGCGCGTAATCCAGGGCCGGGCCGGCCCCGGCCCGGTGAGCGCGATCTCTCCCATGTGCGACAGGTCGAACAATCCGGCCGCCTGCCGCACCGCCTGGTGCTCGGCCGTCTCGCTCCCGTAACGCAACGGCATCTGCCAGCCGGCGAACGAGGTCATGACCGCCCCGAGCCGCTTGTGCACCTCAAGCAGCGGGGTGTGGCTTGATGACGTCACCTGGGCAATGGTATGCCGTACCCATGGAAACTCTCCCCGAGGAGCTCATCGAGATCGAGCTGAAGACTGTGCCGTCCTGGACCAGGGACGGTGGCTCGATCACCACGGTTGTCGAGCGTGCTGACTTCAAGGACGCTCTTTTCTTCGTCGGTGCCGTCGCCTATCTGGCCGAGAAGGCCAACCATCATCCTGACATCGGGATCTCCTGGAACAAGGTGACGCTGACGCTCAGCACGCACTCCGCGGGCGGCCTGACGGCGGACGATTTCGCCATCGCCCGCCGGATCCTGCTGCTGGAGTAAGCGGCCCCGGGCCGCGTGCACGCGCACCGTCCGCGGCCGACGCGGACGTCAGCCGTCCTGGCGGGTTCGGCACCGCCGGGGCGGCTGGTAGCGGACAATGGGCCGGTGACCTTCTCCGGCTCGCCGCGCGACGTGACGATCCTGGGCTCAACCGGTTCTATCGGCACCCAGGCACTCGACATCATCAGGCGCAACCCCGGCCGTTTCCGCGTCGCCGCCCTGGCGGCGGGTGGCGGTAACCCGGGAGCTGCTGGCCCGGCAGGCGGCGGAGTTCGGGGTGGGCGCCATCGCGGTGGCCAGCCCGGGCGCCGTGGCCGAGGTCCAGGCCGCGCTGCGCGGTTTTTTTTCTGGCCCGGGGGCTCCTGGCCCGGACCTGCCGCCCGGGTCTGCTCCGCCGGGCCCGATGCCCGAGGTGCTGGCCGGCCCGGAGGCGGTCTGCGAGCTGGCCGCGCGGCCCGCCGACGTGGTGCTCAACGGCGTGACCGGCGCCGCCGGGCTGCGGGCTACCCTGGCCGCGCTGGACGCCGGGCGGGTGCTGGCCCTGGCCAATAAGGAGTCGCTCATCATCGGCGGCCAGCTGGTCACCAGCCGGGCCAAGCCCGGGCAGATCGTGCCGGTCGACTCCGAGCACTCCACCATCGCCCAGTGCCTGCCGGCCTGCACAACGGCTGAAGGTGCGGCGGCTGGTGCTGACCGCGAGCGGCGGCCCGTTCCGCGGCTGGCCGCGGGGCTGCCCTGACCGACGTCACCCCGGAGCAGGCCCTGGCCCACCCCACCTGGAAGATGGGGCCACTGGTCACGGTCAACTCCGCGACGCTGGTGAACAAGGGCCTGGAGGTCATCGAGGCGCACCTGCTGTTCGGCTTCGGCCTGGACCGCATCGACGTGGTGGTGCATCCGCAGTCGATCGTGCACTCGATGGTGGAGTTCGCCGACGGGGCCACGGTCGTCATGGCCTCGCCGCCGGATATGCGGCTGCCGATCTCGCTAGGCCTGGGCTGGCCCGACCGGGTCCCCGGCGCCGCGCCCGGGCTGGACTGGTCCACGGCGGCGACCTGGACCTTCGAGCCGCTGGAGGACGCGGCGTTCCCCGCGGTCGCGCTGGCCCGGGAGGCGGCCGCGGCGGGGGGCACCGCGCCCTGGCCGTCCGACAACGCCGCCAACGAGGCCTGCGTGGCCGAGTTCCTGGCGGGCCGGATCGGCTTCACCCGGATCGTCGACACCGTGGCCCGGATACTCTCAGAGCATGACGCGCCTGCGGCCGTCACCACCGTGGCGGACGTGCTCGCCGTTGACGACTGGGCCCGGCGGCGGGCTGCGGAAGCTAAACGCCCGCTGATTTGTGAGAGAGGGACGACCGGATGGACCTGCTGGGCTGGGTCATCTTCGTCGTCGCCCTGCTCTTCTCCGTGATGCTGCACGAGACTGGCCACTTCGTCCTGGCCAAGCGCTTCGGCATGAAGGTCACCCGCTACTTCGTCGGCTTCGGGCCGACGATCTGGTCCACCTGGCGTGGTGAGACCGAATACGGGATCAAGGCGCTGCCCCTGGGCGGGTTCGTCAAGATCGTCGGCATGCACTCGCTGGATGATCCCGACGACCCGGCCGACGAGGCCCTGTCGTTCCGCAGCAAGCCCGCCTGGCAGCGGATCGCGGTGCTGTGCGCCGGCTCGTTCATGCACTTCCTGCTGGCCTTCGTGCTGATCGGCGGGCTGGCCCTCGGCGTCGGCATCGCCAACGACAACGTTACCCAGCTGTCCACGGTCAGTTCCTGCGTGCCGGCCAACGTCACCGCCTACGACAACAGCAGTTGCGCCGCCTCGGACGCCGTTTCCCCGGCCAAGCAGGCCGGGCTGCAGGTCGGCGACGTGGTGACGGCCTTCGACGGCCACCCGGTGAGCACCTGGACCCAGCTCGACAACGCGATCAAAGCCGCCCAGCCCGGCCAGGCCGTCACCATCACCGTCCGGCGCGACGGCCAGCTGATGACGCTGCACACGACGCTGGCCGAAGTCAGCGGCCGTAACGTCGCCTACCTGGGCATCGCGCCCGCCGTGGTGTTCCAGGTGGCCAGCCCGCTCGGCGCCATCAAGTACGCGGGCACGACCTTCGGCCAGACCCTGGTCGGCTCGGCCGATGCGGTCGCGGCCCTGCCCAGCTCGCTGCCCAAGCTGTTCAGCAAAGACCGGTCGAGCAGCCAGGGCGTCGGCAGTGTGGTCGGCGCGGCCGAGGCGACCGGGCAGGTGGTGGCGGCCAGCTGGGGCTGGCAGTACAAGGTCAGCTTCGTGCTGCTGCTCATCGCCTCGCTGAATATCTTCATCGGTGCCTTCAACCTGCTCCCGCTGCTGCCGATGGACGGCGGCCACGTCGCGGCCATCATTTACGAGCGGATCCGGGCCTGGTTCGCCCGGCGCTGCGCGGCCGCCCCGATCCTGGCCTGGTCGATATGGCCAAACTGGTGCCGCTCAGCTTCAGCCTGTTCGTAGTGGTCGTTTTCTTCAGCGTTGTGGTGGTTCTGGCCGACATCGTCAACCCGGTCAACTTCATCAATGGCTGAGCTGAGCTGGCCCGCCGCCCGGACGGGCCGCCGCAGTCTGGTTACCCGACGTTGCTGTCAGCGTCGGTAACCTTCCGTTCCCCAGGTGATGGTTCAATGGGGGCGGGTCAAGGGTTTCGGGGATGTGCCAATCGAACGGATGGGGCTCATGAGTATTGACCTCGGTATGCCGGCGATGCCGCCCGAGCCGCTGGCCGAGCGCCGGAACTCCCGCCAGGTCATGGTGGGCGCGGTGCCGGTGGGCGGGGGAGCGCCGGTGACAGTGCAGTCGATGACGACCACGCTGACCGCTGATGTGAACGCGACCCTGCAGCAGATCGCCGAGCTGACCGCTGCCGGCTGCCAGATCGTCCGGGTCGCCGTCCCGTCCCAGGACGACGCCGACGCGCTGCCCGCTATCGCCCGCAAGTCCCAGATCCCGGTCATCGCCGACATCCACTTCCAGCCCAAGTACGTGTTCGCCGCGATTGACGCCGGCTGCGCCGCGGTCCGGGTCAACCCCGGCAACATCAAGCAGTTCGACGACAAGGTGGCCGAGATCGCCCGGGCCGCCTCCGACGCCGGGATCCCGATCAGGATCGGCGTCAACGCCGGCGACTGGACAAGCGGCTGCTGGCCAAGCACGGCAAGGCCACCCCGGAGGCGCTGGTCGAGTCGGCGCTGTGGGAGTGCTCGCTGTTCGAGGAGCACGGGTTCCGCGACATCAAGATCTCGGTCAAGCACCACGACCCGGTGGTCATGGTCAACGCCTACCGGCTGCTCGCCCGCAGCTGCGACTACCCGCTGCACCTCGGGGTGACCGAGGCCGGCCCGACGTTCCAGGGCACGATCAAGTCCGCGGTGGCCTTCGGGGCCCTGCTGGCCGAAGGGATCGGCGACACCATCCGGGTCTCCCTGTCCGCACCCCCGGGTCGAGGAAGTCAAGGTCGGCATCTCCATCCTGGAGTCACTCGGCATGCGGCAGCGGCGGCTGGAGATCGTGTCCTGCCCGTCCTGCGGCCGAGCCCAGGTCGACGTGTACAAGCTGGCCGAGGAGGTGACCGCCGGGCTGGACGGCCTGGAGGTCCCGCTGCGGGTCGCGGTCATGGGCTGCGTCGTCAATGGCCCCGGCGAGGCCCGCGAGGCGGATCTCGGTGTCGCCTCCGGCAACGGCAAGGGCCAGATCTTCGTCCGCGGCGAGGTCATCGCGACCGTGCCCGAGTCCGCCATCGTGGAGACCCTGATCGAAGAGGCCATGCGCCTCGCCGAGCAGAGCGCGGCCAGCAGCGGCGAGGAGCCCGGCGACGGCGGCGAGCCCGCCAGCGGCAAGCCCGTCGTTACCGCCTACTGAGCACCAGCCAGCCGCGCACTACTCCGCCGCGCGCACCGGCCTGCCGCAACCGCCGCTAGCCCGCCTGGCGGTGGGTGTGGCTGGCTTCCATGCTCTCCGCGTAGACCATCTCGCCCACCTGCTCCGCAGCCGCGGCCCGCGCGTCGCCGGGCAGCATGTCGTCGGTGATGAGCACGTCGACCTCGCTCAGCCGCGCGAATGAGCTCAGGCTGACCAGCCCCCACTTGGTGTGGTCGGCCAGTACCACCACCCGCCGCGCGACCCGGATGAAGGTCCGGTTGGTCTCGGCCTCGGCCAGATTGGGCGTGGTCAGGCCGGCCTCGGTGTCGAAGCCGTGACAGCCGAGGAAGAGCAGATCGAAGTGCAGCGAGCGGATGGTCAGGTCGGCGAGCGGGCCGACCAGGGCGTCGGACGGGGTGCGGACCCCGCCGGTCAGCACCACCGAGTCGGCCGTGCCGTCCAGGCCTCCCCGAGCCCCGCTGAACACGTTCGTCACCCGCAGCGAGTTGGTCACGATCGTGAGCCCCGGCACGTCGAGCAGGCACTGCGCCAGCGCGAACGTCGTGGTCCCGGCGGCCAGCGCGATCGCGGTGCCGGGCGTGACCATGCTCGCCGCCGCCCGGGCGATCGCGGTCTTCTCCGGCCGCTCCAGCACCAGCTTGGCTTCGAAGCCCGGCTCATGACTCAAGGGCGTGCCCGGCAGCACCGCGCCGCCGTGCACCTTCTCCACGAGCCCGTCGCGGGCGAGCACCTCAAGGTCTCTGCGGATCGTCATATCCGAGACGCCGAGCCGCTGAGTCAGGTCACTGACCCGTGCGCTGCCGTCGCTCCTGACGGCTTCCAGGATGAGCGACTGGCGGTGTCTGGCTAGCATCCTTCCCCTTTTCCTCCTCGAAGCGGGAGATGGCGCCAGGACCCGTGCGGCGGTCCTCGGGGAACGTCATCCGTACCCTGTGAGACGTTTGCCGCCCGTGTTGAGTTCCGGGTACGGATGTCGGAAGCGGGAGGATTCTCCGGCTCCGCCGTCCCGCCCGCCTCCGGGCCCCCACGTGGAACGCCAGCGCGCCGGGCCCAGGTGTGTCAGCGGGCCTCCGGGCCCGGGTCGCTAGGGCATGATGGGGGGCATGTCCATGGCTCCCCGGGGCGGGCGCGTGGGCCGCGGCGGGGCGGGGGTACTCGCGCTGGGCCTGGCCACCCTGCTCACGGCCACGGCCTGCACGTCGCATAGCCCGGCCACGGCCTCGTCGCCGGATCCGGCCGCCAGCAGGCCGGCCGCGGCGGGCAGCACGGCGGACGCCGGGCCGATCGTCCCGGTCAGCAGCACCCTGCACTGGCACGCCTGCTCGGGGGCGACCGCCGAGCTGGGCATCACCGACTGCGCCATGCTGAGCGTGCCGGTCAACTACGCGGATCCTGGCGGCCTGGACATCTCCGCGCTCGACATGATCCCCGCTACCGCCCCGGTCTCCCAGCAGCAGGGGATCCTGCTCGTCAACCCGGGCGGTCCCGGGGCCAGCGGCCTGTCGCTGGCCGCCGAGGTGGCCGGGGGGCTCAGCCCGGCCGCGGCGCGGGACTACGACATCGTGGGCTTCGACCCGCGCGGCGTCGGCTCCTCGGTGCCGGAGCTGAGCTGCGAACCCGGTTTCTTCTCCGGCCCGCGCCCGGACTACATCCCGGCCACCGCGGCCGCCGAGCAGGTGCTGATCAACCGGGCCAGGACGTACGCGGCGGACTGCGAGCAGAAGTTCGGCTGGCTGCTTCCGTACATGACCACCGAGAATGTGGCTCGCGACCTGGATTCCATCCGGGCCGCGTTCGGGGTGGCGAAAATCAACTATTTCGCGTTCTCCTACGGCACGTATATCGGCCAGGTGTACGCCACGCTTTTCCCTGGCCGGGTCCGCCGCATGGTCCTGGACAGCACCGTCGATCCGGCCGGGGTCTGGTACCACGACAATGTCAGCCAGGATTACGCCTTCCAGAGCCGGATCAACGCGTTCTATTCCTGGGCCGCGCAGTACGACAGCAGCTACGACCTGGGCGCCACCCAGGCCCAGGTGCGGGCCGCCTGGTACCGGGCCCGCAGCCAGCTGCTGGCGCACCCGGCCGACGGGACGCTCGGGGCCGATGAGTTCGACGACACCTTCCTGGGCGGCAGCTACGCCGATGAGCTGTGGCCGGGCCTGGCCCAGGCCCTCTCGCTGTACCTGAACCAGGGCGACGCGACGGCCCTGGTCAGCCAGTATCAGTCCTACGGCGACCAGAACGAGAACGAGTTCGCCGTCTACAACGCGGTGGAATGCGCGGATGTCAGCTGGCCGCGCAGCTTCGCCTACTGGACCTCCGACACTGAGCTGGTCTATAAGAGCGCCCCGTTCTACGCCTGGGGCAACGCATGGTTCAACGCGGCCTGCGCGTTCTGGCCGGTGCTGGCGCGGCCAAGCCCCTGCAGATCACGGGGGCCGGGCTGCCCGGCATCTTGATGCTGCAGGGCACCCTCGACCCGGCTACGCCCTACCCGGGCGCGCAGGACGCGCACAAGCTGCTGCCGTCGGCCCGGATGGTGGTCGTGGCCGGTGGCGGCAACCACGGGCAGTCGTTCGCGCAGCCGCCGGACGCCTGCGTGCAGGGCTACCTGAACTCCTATCTCGCCACCGGCGCCCTCCCGCAGGCGGCCGGACTGGTCAACGCCACCTGCCCGGCCGAGCCAGCTCCCGGGCCGGGCGGCTAAGTCCGGCCCGGCTATGGACTTCCGCCGGCATGGCCCACGTGTAGGCTGAGATTATGTTGCGGGCAAAAGCCTCGTCCGCGGTGCGGGTGCTCGATGAACGGGACCGGGACGCGGTTCTCGCTATCTGCGATCGCGATCCTGTGATGCACGTATTCGTCAGTTCCCGTGTGCGCGCGCTTGGGCTAGAACCGAGCAGGCTCGGCGCGCAGATGTGGGGACACGGGCCGGGCGGGCGGCTGGAGTCACTGTGCTATTCGGGCGCCAATCTTGTCCCCGTCGCCGCAACCCCAGAGGCGGCCGCGGCCTTCGCCGACCGGGCCCTGCGCCAGGGGCGCCGGTGCTCGTCGGTGGTCGGGCCGGCCGATGAGGTCCAGGCCATGTGGGCCCTGCTGCGGCCGCGGTGGGGCCCGGCCCGGGACGTCCGCCCGGTGCAGCCGGTCATGGTCATCGACGGGCCGCCGCTGGTCGAGCCTGATCCGCTGGTCCGGCGGGTGCGCATGGAGGAACTCGACATCCTGTGGCCGGCCTGCGTCGCCATGTTCACGGACAAGTCGGCGTCTCGCCCACCATCGGGGACGGCGGCGCTTCTTACCGGGCCCGGCTGCAGCAGCTCATCCGCAGCGGCCGCGCGTTCGCCCGGATCGAGGACGGGAAAGTGATCTTCAAAGCCGAGATCGGCGCGGCCACGCCGCAGGCCTGCCAGATACAAGGCGTGTGGGTCCGCCCGGAGCTCCGCGGTCAGGGCATCGCCGCGCCCGGTATGGCCGCGGTCGTGGTCGAGTCGGCCCAGTCGATCGCCCCGCTGGTCTCGCTCTACGTCAACGACTTCAACACCCCGGCCCGGGCGGCGTACCGGCGGGCGGGCTTCGTCGATACCGGGCGTTTCATGTCAGTGCTGTTCTAGCCGCTGCTCAGGCTGCTGCTGCTCCAGGCCAGCGCTGTCCGGGACGGCGTCTCCTGCCGCGCGCCGGGTCAGTCGCGGTCGCGGATCTTGTGCAGATAGTCGACGACCGGCTGGAAGGCGGACCTGATCTCCTCCAGCTGGTGCGGCGTCAGCTGGTCAACGAAGTGGCGGCGGACACTGTCCACGTGGTGCGGTGCGACCCGCTCGATGATCTCGAATCCGGCCTCGGTCAGCACGGCGAACGTGGCCCGCTGATCGCCCGCGAGTCACCGCCGCCGGACCGGCCGCGCTTCTGCTCCATACGCGAGACCTGGTGCGACAGCCGGCGCGTGAACTGGCTGGTGGCATCGGTGAGATCGGTCATCCGCAAACGGTGCTCGGGCGCCTCGGACAGCTGGACCAACATCTCGAATCACGGCCGTTCAGCCCGGCGCCTCGGCCAGCTCGCGGTCGAGCCGGTGCAGCAGCAGCTGGGCTCGAAGGCCGACGGTCGCCCGCCACGCCCGCGTTCCGTCGTCGGTCAGCCAGCGCGGCTGCCCGTCGGGTTCCGGCCATAACCCCGAACTCTCACCCGTAACGGCCGTGCTGTTGCGGGCCAAGGTGGTCATGGGGTCGCGGTGGTCATGCCGAAGCTGCGCGACGGAACCCGGGCACCGGGGCGGCGCTGGTGACCCGCGCGGCAGGGCTGGTCGTGGTCAAGTCCAGACACGGCACATGCGTATCACTGGCCCCGCGCCACACAGGAGTATGACCGGCTCGCCCTGGCCTGGACATCGGTGTGCTGGCATCGGCTCTGGACCGCCGCAGCTAACAATTGCTTGACAATAAGCAATTAATATTTTTGGCTTCACGAAAAGAACGCTGGAACTGAAGGGTTGACATTGCGCCCAAAGATCCAACAGATCCGTTAATGCAAGCTGTAACTTTGCACCGACCCCGCCGTCTACCAAGGAGTTACGTAACGAGAACACGCTCGTCGCGGCCGAGGTAGAATCACCGCCGGCCTCCATGTTGGCCGGAAACAGGACCGGAAGGCGTCGACCTTCCCCCGCTTTTCGCTCGACCTGCCACCCCCTACCCCGGGTGGTAGCATGGAGAACCGTTATCAAACAAAACACCTCAGCAGGCCCCGCGACCCCGGGTGTCCTGCGCCCTACCGGCCATCCTGGCTGCCGCCCTCGACGCCGAGCTCCAGCTCTGGCCCATCGCGAATCGGCCGTTTCTGCTCGCTGCCCCGCCCAAGGCCACGAGCCTCACGCAGGGCCGCGCCCGCCAGCCGGTCGGCCTGGCTGGTGGTGGAAGGTGCTCGCTTAGGCCGGCCCGGGCCCGGGTCGGTTGAATCACGCGGTCCCAGCTCAAGGACGCGGGCCGGGCCGGGGCTGCGCTGCGCCCGCAGACCCGGCGGACGGGACGGCTAGACGTTATGCCTCTTGACAAGACCATATGACAAGGCTGACGATACACAAAGATCCAAGACGGAGATCGCCGATGCGGAGTAGCACGACGCACCAGCCGCGATGCGCCGGTGTTGGGAACAGGCGCACGAAATCGCGCCCGTCCTGGCCGCCGGGCCTGCCGGTCTTCCCCGGGATCGCCTGCCGGCGGATCACGAGCCTGACCTATGGCCGGCGTTTGGTTCGGGCGGGGTGACGTGCGTAACCGGGGGCAGCACTGCCGCTCATCCCTGGCGGAAACCAGGTGGGCCTGCGCGGTGCGTTCATTGCCGGAGCCGCAGCCTGCGGTCAGTCGCCGCTGGACTTTCCCGGTCGAGCCGGCCCGCTCCCTCTGAGGAGCCGCCCCGAGCACGTCACCCTCCTTCCGCCCTGACACCGCGACGGCAGCAAGCAGAACTAATGGCACAAGACACCCGGAGTCGCAGGAAGTTCCGACCACCGTGGTGGTCCCCGGCGAGACGCCCGGATCGACCGCCTGCCCGCCAGCGGGTTGCAATGGGAGCTAGCCTTCCTCATCCAGGCGGCCGGGGTGCAGTGCTCGCCACCCTGACGGGGCACTCGCCCGGACCCGTATCCGTTCCTTTGGGAGCCAAAGCACTTCATCACCCTCGTCGCAGTACTGGTCCTCTACGCCCTGGAAGCCGGTATCGGCATCCTGATCGGCGGCTATGGCATGGGCTGGCTGGCCGACAAGATCGGCCGGCGCCCGGCGCTGATCCTGGCCGCGGTGCTGGCCGCTGCGTTCATCTGGCCGTTCGGTTACGTGACGAACTACCCAGCGCTGATCTTGCTGTCGATCGGCCTGGGCTTCGGCTGCGGCGGGGCGCTGGCCATCAACGTCGTGTACATGACCGAGGACGACCTCGCCCGCCGTCCGCGGCAAGGTGGTCATGGGCGGGCAGGTGCTGGCCATCATCATCCTGGAATTTGTGCTGCTCGGCTGGGTGCCGCACTTCC
Source organism: Parachlamydiales bacterium (assembly GCA_963801825.1). GTDB lineage: Bacteria > Chlamydiota > Chlamydiia > Chlamydiales > Parachlamydiaceae > CAWDGI01. The sequence goes on along the minus strand of CAWDGI010000006.1, from coordinate 1,207 downwards.
TGATCCCCTACGAGTACCGGCAGTACCTGTTCCTGCTCATGGGAGTCAACCTCCTGATGGCGGCACTGCTGGCCTGGCGGATGCCCGAATCGCCGCGCTGGCTGGAGGCCAGGGAGAAATTCGACCGGGCGCGGGCGGTCATGGATCGCCTCGAGGCGCGGGTCATGAAGAATATCTCGTGCTGCCCGAGCCCGACCTGACCCAGCATGACGTGGTGGCTGAGGAACGCACCAACATCTTCGCCGTCTTCAGCAAGCAGTATGTGGTCCGCACCGTGTTCCTGCTGGTCATCTTCGTGCTCGCCTACGGCGGCATCGTGTACGGCAACGCGTCCTACGGCTACGTGTGGCTGGCCCTCAGCCGGGGCTACAGCGCCAGCTTCGTCTTCGCGCTGACCGCCGGGCCGGCTTGATCGCGGCCGGCGTTTACGCGCTCAACGCGCTGGTCGGGGACCGGATCGAGCGCAGGACCTCCATGCTCGCCGGATCCATCGTCTTCGCCGGCGGCTGGTTCGGCCTGTATAACGTGCACGGCACCCCGGCCGTGGTCACGCTGTACATCATCATGAACATCGGCGTCGTCGTGTTCCTGTGGAATCTGTACGCTTACGTGCCCAACGTATTCCCGACCCGGATGCGCGCGCTCGGCACCGGCTGGACGGACGGCATGGGCCACATCGGCGCCTGGGGCGGCGTCATCATCTGCGGCTGGGTCTTTGCCCCGGGCGCACCGCTGAACTGGATCATCCTGATCACGATTCCGGGCGCGCTCGTCCCGGGCCTGGCGATCGGGATCTTCGGGCAGCGCCAGCGCCGCCGGGTGCTCGAGGACCTGTCCAAGTAGGCGCCCAGACGGCCGGCGGTCACCCAGACCGCCGGCCGTCTGGGCCGCACATCTCTTAAGCTCGTGGCACCGCCGTGTTCTGCGTGCGGGATCAGCCGTACCATTGCTAACGAATGTCACGCTTAGTCCTCAGGACGAGGGAGACCGAGCCCGAGGTGATGCCGGGAGATTCCGCGCTGCCCACCGGCGTGCAGGCTGCCGCGGCCTACATCCGGGAGCTGCTGCTGCGCCCGGGCCAGTACCGGCGGAGATGGGAACAGTACGCGGAGCGCAGCCGGGCCGGGCAGGTCAACCAGCTCGCGGTGGCTGAGGTGCTAGCCCATTACCTGTGGCAGCATCCCAGAACAGACGGCGACGCAGACGT
>CAWDGI010000005.1:0-132216 GCA_963801825.1 Parachlamydiales bacterium | reverse complement strand
GTGGCTTACGGGATTTATCGCGATTCGAAATTAGAAGAGAGAATTGCCAACATTTCAAGCAAAGAACAGCTGCGCTTTGAAGAGCACCATAGAAGAAAAGGGAAAACCTATCGCTATTTTATTGTTTCGATCGATGCGCATGGCAATCACTCAGTTCCGGGTGAGGTGATGATCCGAGAGCGTCGTTAAACATTAGACAATGACCTTACGAAAATAATCCATCGCCCCTCTTATACATTTTTGTGCTTTTTGCAGCTCACCTAAGTTTATCCACATTTGGATGGTATCTATCCACAGATCAGTAGAAATAGGCTGGTTGCAATAAGAGAGGGCTTCTCGCCAATCTCCTAACTTGACTTTTTCCTTAAATCCATATTCCAGGACCTCAAGACTAATAGAAATGGAGCTGTTTTCTTCCTCCGCCAGTAACAAGGCATGATCGATGCGCTGAAAGAGAAACTGGATGGCTTCCTCTCGATTTTTTCCTAATTTTTCTTTTATACGAATCCACTCCTCCAAAATAGGAATAAATTCCATATCTGTATCTGTTAGAGGGATATTTTCTAAGTAATAATGGAGGCATTCTTCTGCTTCTGCGAATTTTCCTAGTTTAATCTTCACTTGAGCAGCATATTTCCATGCCTTCAATGGATTGATATCAGCAGTGATGCTTGACTCATAGACGAGAGTTGTGGCTCGATGAAAATAATCACAGTTATAACCCTGTATTTCCTCATTTTCTTTGTTCTTCGCTCTTTCGCAGTCAAAATATTTTTCTGCTTCTTCTAATTGTCCTTCTTCCCATTTTATTGTCCCAGCAATTCTCCAGACATAGGAGGGAACGTCCTCTTGAAACTCTTCAATTGCTTTATCCAAATATTTTTGTGCTTCTTTAACTTGTCCTAATTCGTATTTTATTATAGCCGCGTCTAGCCATACATCAGGGGGAACAGAAGTTCCATAACTTTCAATAGCTGCCTCTATCCACTTATTTGCTTGTTTGTATCTTTCTTCTAGTTCATCGTCGTCAGAATATTCATTGAGATCCGTATTAATTTCATTTCTTGCCTTTTCGACTAAAATCGAAGGGAAAATTTCCTGCTCCTCTTCCGTCATTTTTGGGAGGAAGTTCTCCATTTTAGAGACTCTTAAAAAGGCGTCACTTGCTCGGTAGTCATGATGCTGAACGGAAAACTGGATGAGTTGTTGAGAGTACTCCTTAGCTCTTTCTTCCCCTCTAAATCTAGATTGAAGCATTTTGATGACTAAATAGCTCACATAGGTTGTGCTTGGCTCGATGATTTTCTTTAGACTTAAGAGGGACCCTTGAAGTGAGTTTGGAGGAAGGGTATAGCAAGTGGAATCGAGTCGGTACCATACACGAGCACTAAGATCTACAATTTCGATAGCGGGTGGGGGAGGAGATTTCTCTTCCTCCTCCTCTACTCGTTCAAACAGCAGAGAAAGATTAGAAAGGATTTCTAATAATTGATCCCCTGTTTTTAACTCTTGAGGTTTTTTCCATTCAAAAATTTTTCTTCCAAGTGTTTCCAGTGGGACAATTGTATTTAAATCTTGTGAAATAAAAGCCCCTAAAGAAGGAAAACGCTCCATAAAAAATTGAAATTTTTCATAGATAATTTTAATCTTTTTAGAGAAAGAAAGAGAGGCTTCCGATTTATTTTCAACTAGATTAAGATAGGACTGACACCTAATATAGCGCTGAAGAGTCTTTCCTAACAGATAGCGGGCTCTCTGTGGATAAGATTCATGATTCTTACAATCAGACCACTCAAGATTAAATCGCTCTTTTATTAAAAGATTTGCATAATGACTTTCTGTATAATATCTCGCTCTATTTGTAATGACTGAAAATCGAGCCAGATCCAGGGGAGGAAGGAAACTTAAAATAACTGAAATAGCGTCGGGATTTAAAGTTTGATTACCCCATGTGAGAAAATTGATAAAATAGTTCTGACTCTGCTCTTTTATTCTTTGTTCTATGGGAGAAATCGCTTCACTCGAGCTGTTTTTTTGTCTTTTGTTTGGAGCATTGTCTTCAATTTGCGAGTCAGCTGGACGCTTACCAAGCGTAGATGGCGTAGATGTTATAGAATTTAAATTCATGGCTTTGAGCTCCTCTATTTTTATCTAATTATTTTACTAATTATATATATATATATATTATAGAAATGAGAAATTATTATCTAGTACTTTTTCTCAAAAATTTTATCAATAATTTTAGGCAATCAACAGGACCGGCTTGAAGAAAAATCTTGACATCCTCCTCCGCCTTCTAGGCAAGGAGGATATCAACAATAGGTTTCCTTTAAGAGATCCTCTAATTTTTTATATTTGAATCCAACCGGATATCCACTATGAGGATCTTTCTCCAAAATTTCTTTCCAGCTCGCGTAAATCTTCCACATATTGACATCATGGGGATTAGAATTGATCTTAGGGATAGCTCCTTGACTAATAAAAGAAATTGCTGATAGGCCGGACATCACTTTTGCTGCTTCTCCTTCTTCGGATGAATTCTCCGCTGTTGGTCCCCCCTCTTTCCCCCTTCCTAAAATAGATCTTCCGAACCCAATGAAAACCCCTCCCAAGACCGCCTCTGTTAGAACATAATAATCTGCAGATTTCGTTTTTAGTTCTTCGCTTAATACAGCATTCTTTCTAAGAACAATCGGATCCATGACTTTCACTCGTGATAGCGTTACAAAAGAACCGACTAAAGAAATCTGCTGTTCTGTCTGCAGTAGATTTTTTATCTTATTTGCAATGCTTTCAACTGTATCGCCAGGAATATAGTTAGAAAGCGCATTTTGGGAAAAAAGCTGAAAGGAAAACTCCTCTAACCGCTTCTTGATCTGATTGGAATCTTCACTTCTAAAAATAAGATGTTCCAACTTTTCCGAAGGGAAGGAGCGATGTTCGGTTCTCATTTTAGAACAAGTCGTATCAATAGGCAACATTTCCTCGATAGAAAAATCTTCCTGCTGATACGATTCTGCCATCTTCATTGAAGCTTGTCTAAACAGATTTTGAAGGCTAAAGATTTTCTGATCTAATTGATGTGTGAGATGATCTGTTTGATCGCTGGTACTTGCCTGATAAAACTCAGATTTTTCTTTTTCAATTTTTTCTATTCTCGCTCGGCGGATCTCCTCTTCAAACGCTGCGACTTTTTTCGTCCATAAGGCTAACATCAATGTGTTTTTCTTAATGACGTTGCCAATGGCATACCCAGGGAGCATGGGCATGACATCATTTTGACTAATAATATTACTCATACTTCAATAAGCCAAAAGTTAAGGGTTTTCCTCCAAGGGTGTTTCTTCAGCCGCTTCCTTGGGTGGTTGCTGACTTGCTTCAGCCACTTGCTTGGGTGGTTGCTGACTTGCTTGAGCCCCTTGCTTGGGTGGTTGCTGACTTGAAGGAGTCGTTCCTTCTAATTCTTTCAAAATCTCCTGAAGTCGCTTTTCTGTTAGAATTTGGTAGTTAAATCCCAGAGGGATTCCACAATCAGGATCGGAGACAATTTTATTCGCAAAATTTTCGTAAGCTTCCATGACGCTTTTGGCCGTATGAACGGTTTGCTTGTCTTTGACTGTCGTCAACCCTCGATAGGTGTTCATGATCGCCACTTGTGCATTTTCCATTCTCATCTGACGCTTATAAGCCGCCACCCTCTTTTCTTTTTCACTAGATCGATCAAAATTTTCTGCCTCCGCCTCATCTTGTGGACTTAATTCAAATTTGGCAGGATTAAGATCGAGATGTTGCATCATTTCATGTTCAATCACATCGCGTGTAAAAATTGGGATTCCCCCCTGAGCATTGATTTCAATGGAGATATTTGTATTGGAAATGCTATGGAGTAAATCTTCTTCTGATTGAGATCCTTGATGATCTGAATGAGAAAAGCCAACCGATCCTTTAACAAATAAATGCTTGCCTCTTAAGCTTGCTGAAGTGGTATGCCCCTCTTCTTCCGCTTTTTTATCAATCGTTCTTTTCTTTTTTTCCTCATCTAGAAAGATCACAAGCGCTGTAAAGGCCCCTCCCAAAACAGCTTCTGTCAACAAGTAGATCTCCTTGACACTCTTCTGTCCTTCTTGTCTTGTGGTAATCCCATATCGGTCAAGAGACTCTGCACTTCCACTTCGCATGAGTTCTAAAATTGATTTAAGCTTTGCTTTATCGTAATGAATGTCTGAAAAGGATCGAACATGGCGAGTCGTGACCATGGCATTGATCATCAATATTCCCTTCGCGATGTTTTCTTGTTTGATTTGGGCCAAGCGTTCAGAGGTTGCCTCAGACCACGCATGAGAGACTTTTCCTTTGACCATCCACGCCTTACCGCTAATCGAGACATCATTAGCACTGGAAGAGTGTTTCACCTGGTCATCAATTTCCGAGAGCGTTTGTTTCATATCAATGTACTGCGAGCTGTAACTTAAAGTATCAAATCCTCGCGGTTGAACTTGAAGGTGAGATCTCCCCATATCGATTGGAGACTCGATCCCCTGATGAAAACCTTCAAAAATGGGAATGTCGGGAATTGGTGAACTGTTCTGTTTCTGTCCCTCTGTCTTTATCTTCTCTGCAAGATTCTGGAGCATTTTGTTAAGAGACGCAATTTGTTGATTCCAAAGCGAAACAAGAGGATCCTCCTTTTTTATAGAAGTGTTTTGTGTGGAAGTAGATGTGGAAGTAGAAGCGTTTTGTGTGGAAGGCAGGGAAGATTCTCTCGATGCAATTTTCCCTTGCAACACCTCAATTCTCTGCTGTGCTCCTTTCACTTGCTCCTCAAAAGCCTCATTTCGCGCTTCGCTCTTCGCATACTCCTCTAATTTATCGAGTGTCTCCCCTTTAACGATAGATCCCAAAGCAAGGCCGGGTTGAAAAGGAATTTTAAATTTTCCTCCCCCTAAGCCAGTGACATGAACACTCACTCGATTATAAAGTCCCTCACTTCCTCTTTCCGGAACTAAATAAGTCTCTCTAAAAAACTCCTTTATCTCTGCGACATTTTTTATTTGCATTATCCCCTTGGGAAGTCCTTGTAGAGGAAGAGCTGCGGTCGTGCTCACAATACGACCCTCAGAGTCTAGATGATGCACGTCGGCAGAAAAACCTGCCTTTGGGTCATATAAAACATCAATCTTGTTCTGATGGAGCAGATCTAAATAAGTTGTTATATAGCTATTCCCTTGCGTCCCAAATTGTGAAACAGAAAATGACATAAATCCCTCATTTTTAATGTGAAAAATCAATTTGAATTATGACTTCAATCCTAACTCTTTTTGGCATTCCTCTTTGACTTTTTTGAAGTTTTGATCGTAAATTTTTATATAATCTTGACATGTTGAAATCGTCGCACTCGTTCCCTGAAGCGGTAATTTTTGATCGTGACCGACCACAAGAGCAGCAAAGTCTCTTAGCTGCTTTGCCATTTCATGTTGTTCATGAATGATAATGGCAAGATTTCTTCTTGATTTTTTTAAAGCATCGAGATTGCTTTTCTCCGCTTCTATTTCTTTTTCAATTCTTTTGATTTCATCGTTGATTTGATTCAATTCTAATTTTCTTGCTATAATTTCCTTTTCTCTTCTTTCTTTTGTTTCTTTTTCAGATTGCAACATGGCAGACAAATGCTCTTTTTTAGCTTTTGTCTTCAAATTTTCCAATTCTTGACGTTTTTCATTCAAAAGAACAGTTGAATGAACCCCTTTCATTTCTATATTGACTTTTTCGCTTAATTTACCCAATATTGCTCCAGGGGGGTTATGAGTCATGTTCCCATCTAAATCTAGGGCTAATCGATTGATCTCATCGCGAAGACAATCAATCTCATTTTGTTTATTCACAATAGCAGCTGCATTAATATCGATATTTGGAATTTTATGAGCAATTTCTATCCATGGAATCTTTTTTCCTTCCCAAAGGGTAGAAAAACTATAGATGACGGCTCTTCCTGTAGGATCGGCTTTTCTTCCTAAATCATCAATTTTAAAACGCTTTCCTTTCACATAAGCCACATGGGTGTTTCCAATTATCCCCTTTTTCGAAGATCCGAGACTCCTAAATTCTTCTCTTGCCTCTTCACCGACCGGGATCAGTTGGAAGTCTTTTTCAATTTTTGCGGTATGCCAAAGAGGTCCTCTATAGTCTTTCGCTATATAGGATGTCTCTTCTACAATGTCTGCCTGATTGTATTCACTTCTCATTTCATCAAATAAAGCGATCCTTGCAGCAATGTTTTTGATTGTTGTCACGACAATTTTCTCTTCGGGCTTTGGCTTAAATTTCCATAAGGATATCTTTTTTGAACCCTTTTTTAATTCTTCTATCTCATCTTCTAATTCTTGCTTTTTACTTTCTTTCTTACTTTTATCTTCTTTCATGCGATCAATTTGCGATTTTATTTCTTCCAATTCCATCTTATTTTCTGAAATTTTGGATTCTAAACGTTGAATTTCTGCACTCAATCGAGCTAGTTCTTGCCCCTCTGAATCCATCGTTCGTTTCTTAAGATCATTCAATAATTCTTCACTCAAAAGATCTTCATTTTGAGAAGCATTCTCGAGCTGAGAGATCATCTGTTGCGATTGTTCAATTTTCTTTTCCAGATTTTTCAATTCTTGTTCGGTAATATCCCAGCCTTCTTTTAAGGAGTTTATTTTCTGTATTTTCGCCTTTATTTCATTGCTAGAAGTCTGAATTCGCTGAGGGAAAATTGTGAAATAAGGTTCAATAATGGAATGCGTCCAAGTATGCGCCGCCATTTCCACATACTTCCCAAATTTCCTTTGCATCTCTCCCCCTTGCATGGCGCGGACATATTCTGCTTTATCGATATAATTCTCCGATTGCGTATATCGTTTTAAAATTTCCTCTCTTTCTTCTTCGTTATCGATATCAATAAAATGAATTTTCTTATCTTGGTACATGGTTTTTAAAGTATGCCAAATATTGCGTCTCTTTTGCAAACCGATGAGCTCATACTCAGACTCACGATTATCGGCACCCGACTGTATTTTTTCAGATAGAACTTTAATTCTGGCATTTGCTTCAGAAAGAAGCTCTAAGATTCTTGCCCCATTTTTAAGTCCATTCGCCGCTTCAACTGGCATTTGTCCACATTTCGTGATTAAAATACACACATTCTTTTGAGGAGCTTGAAAAAGATTGGGAAATCTCTCTTTGACAATTTCTATTGAATCAATGACACGATTGGCCTTCTCATCTAAGAAAGCATAAATGGGAAGAATCATGACAATGGCTCGAATCTTCTTCACCTTAGCCACCGCTTCGTCAATACTCAAATTGGTGCAAATTTCATAATCTCCTCCTCTCGTATCATGAAAACCTGGGCAATCGCCAAGAAGGATGTTTGAATCACCGGGAAGAGGGTAGCCCTGCGTGTAAAGAGTTTCAGACTCCCCTAAAGACTGGCCAATCTTGGGGTGAGATTTGTCAGACTGCTTTGTTGGATCGTCTTTAATTCGGATGACTTTATCTCCGACTCGATTATAAAACGATTCCATCTCTAATCCCAAAAAATAGCCGACCGCTGTACTTTTTCCTGCCCCTGTATTCCCCATCACTAGAATAATTTCTTTGCCGTCCATTTTATGAATATGTTGATAGGCTTCTTGTAACAGGCTCATCGTTCTTGAAACGATTGTACTCTGTTCTTTGTTGACTAAAATCGCATAATTCGCATCCAAAACGAGTGTTTTAAGAATATCAGGAGGAGAGTATTCAATGTTCACATCTTTTTTGTATTTATCAGAGATCGTTTCCAAACGGAGTTTAAAATCATTGTCTTGAGAGAGCATTCTCATGTTTATATGGGTGAGTTGGTGGATGACCAAATTATCAAGTAATGCATTCAAAAATGGTTTTTTTTCTTCTTTCAGAAGCTCTACTCGAAGAGAATTAATTTCCTCTCGTAGATTCTGTAATTTAATTAGTTTTATTTTATTGTCATCTTGCTCGTCTTTAATCTGAATATTTTGATTTGCATTGTCTTTATGAATTCCGTGTATAATTTTTCTTGTGATTTTGGCAATAGAATATAACCGATTTAAATCTTGAGAAGAATAGGTGCTAATGAAATGAAACTGATAATCAGCCTTATCTTTTGCTTGATTGGATTCGACCCCCCGATAAATATGAATAGAGGGACTGGGTAAGTGGGGGTCGTATTGCAAAAGAAAAGCCGTTGTTTTAGATAAAGGCTTTAACTCTATATAAGCTTGATTTTGCGATAGCAAGGTCTCTTTTAAATATTTTCCCATTTGTTCAAGACGATTTTGAGAAATTTTAACTTGACCTGGGAACGAGATCGAGTAGGTTCCTGGGGTTATGCCATTTTCTACGGTATCTTCCTGACTCTCTAAAATAAATATTTCCTCTTTATCTAGGACATTATGGGAAAGTGCGTGCCAAAACTTATACTGACACTTTTCGATCAAGGTTGGAGTAAAATTCACCGGGATCTCCAGCTCAGACTTATCATGCAAGGTCAAGTGAAGGGTCTGATCGGCTAAGCGACGCGAACATTTAGTGATCACTCCTGTCAGGGATGTATGGGAATTTGGATCCATGAGATGAAGCGTTTTATTTTCAAAAAACGACTCTTCGCGATCCCAATAGTCACAGATTCCATCACTCGTTTGGGGTTTTCTATTAATGACTTGAGAAAGTAAAGTCTTGATCTTAAAGGAATATCCTCCACTCTTCAATGTTGCGTTTAGATCGTTCTCATCCAGCTGAGATTCATGAATGACATACTCCTTTAATTCTTCCGTTTTCCTCTCTTTGATCAGATGCAGCATTTTCTTCACTCGACCATTCTCCAATGCTTTTATCTGAGGAAGATTTAATAATCGTTTTAATTCGTCCCACAACGGAAAATCGGGTGTTCTTCTCGTACTGGCTAACTGCTGAAAGTCCTTTTTGATCTGGGTGGAGAGAGTGGCCAACTCTGATGGATGATTGGATCCGAAAAAGAAAATCTTTTTATTTAGGGTGTGAAGTAGACTCTTTGTTTCCTCTGGCAAAGTTAAGGTTGAAAAAAAGGAATAAATTCCATCCAGTATGCTGATCTTGCTTGTCGATGTTTGATCAAGCTTTTGTAGAATATCTTCGACAAGACAGGGGTTTGCTAAATCCTCGAGATGATTTTTTAAATTTTTTACGGCCTCCTCGTAACCCTGGTAAGCGGGAGAAGAGGTTGCCTGGCTTGTTGTTACAAAGGTTGTGATGGGAACTTTACGAGCATACGCAATTGTTGATGAGATCACAACTGAGCCTCCTTTTCGGGGTTTCTCATGAATTTAACAGCTTTATTTTTGATGTCAAGCCAAAAAAACTCATTTCTTTTCAGATCAGCCCCACCAATGCCGCCTCCTACCCCCACTCTCAAGGACTTTGTATTCGCCTCCTGTTCCCGCAAGCGCAACAAACCATGCAATAATACATAGAATCGGATTGGTGTGCCAATAATACTGCGTCGCCAAAATGGCCACTGTCAAATGGGGCGCAAATAACCAACCTAGCCAAGCAAGAACACCAAAATGCAGATGCACCGCAAATAACATCGTCAATCGAGGGAAAAGAGTGATGAAAATAAGAAAGAAAACCCCATGATTGTCCCAAAAATTTTCCATTGCCGTCTCCTCCAAGTTTAATTTCTCTCTTCTATAGCTACAGGTTTCATCCAAGGAAAGTAAAGCACATCACGAATCGAATGAGAGTTAGTCATTATCATGACTAACCGATCCACCCCAATCCCAATCCCTCCCGTCGGCGGCATCCCCTGACAAATCGCCTCAATAAACTCCTCATCGAGCGGGCTCGCCTCTTCATCCCCCGCTTCTCGACGCAACGCCTGTTTTTCCAATAATTGACGCTGCATCTCCGGATCATTTAACTCGCTATACGCATTGCACACTTCTTGGCTCAAAATGAAGCTCTCAAAGCGCTCCACCAGCCCTTCTTCCCGTTTTATGGGATCTCGATGGGGTTTGCAGAGTGGAGTCGTCTCAATCGGATGATCAAAAATATGGTGCGGCTCAATTAAGTGAGGCTCGACAACGACCTCAAAGAGGGCTGCAATCAATAACCCCCGACTTAACGCTTGCAACTTCTTCACATCCACATGCCCACTCTCACGAAGCCTTTTTCTCATCTCTTCATCGCTGAGACGATCGACATCAAGCTGCCCATAATGCAACAGGCTCTCTTTCATGCTCATTCGCTTCCAAGGGGTCTTCATATCGATCACTCTCGTCTCTCCCCCTTCTGGTGGCGTGTAAGGAACTTGCGTCGTCCCATACGTGTCAATGGCAAGCTGCTCGAAAAGCTCCTCGACAAATTTCATCATATCGTGGTAATCCCAGTAAGCCGCATACGCCTCTAATAAAGTAAACTCAGGATTGTGATTGCGATCAATCCCCTCATTCCGAAAGACTCTCCCCATTTCATAAATGCGATCCATTCCCCCCACAATCAATTTTTTCAGGGGAATCTCTAAGGAGATACGCAAAAACATCTCTTGATCTAACGCATTCAGGACCGTTTTGAAAGGACGCGCTTCTGCCCCCCCATATAGACTTTGCAAAATGGGTGTCTCCACTTCCAAGAAATGATGAGCCTGAAAATAATGGCGAATCTGTTGCAGAAGACGAGAACGCAAACGAAAGAGCTCCCCCACCTCCGGATGAGAAATCAAATCGAGCCAACGCTTGCGGTAACGCAATTCTTTATCCATCAATCCACTATGCTTATCAGCTAAAGAAAGCAACGTTTTGCATAGCAAAGTCACCTGCTTTGCAAAAAGAGTCAATTCCCCCTTTTGTGTATGAAAAAGATGCCCTTCTACTCCAATAAGATCCCCAAGATCGATCTTCTTCTCAATAAATTTATAGGGAGAAAGCTCCCCGCTTTCTCCTCCTGCCTCAACCCCTCTAACTTGTGTCGCCTCCCGATTGAACATGACCTGAATGCGCCCTGTTTCATCTTGTAAATGGGCAAAGGCATTTTTTCCCATCGATCGAAACAAGACCAACCGTCCCGCCACACAAGCAAAAGGGGTCATTCCTGCCGCGGCTTCTTCGCTATGTCCAATCGAGGCCAAATCAAACGCTTGATGGAGCTCTTGAGCAGTCTGCGTTGGAACATACTTTGGGGATAAGGATCTACGGGAATTTGCCGAATGTCACCCAATTTACGACTGCGATTTTGAAATTCCTCTTGATGATGATAGTCAGGCTTTTTCATGAGGGATGATCACTGGTTTGAATGAGAATGGGTTTTGCAGAATCTGTGCGGTGATAGCCTAAACGAGCATACGCTTGCACCGTCGTCCAGATTAATGCCATTAAATAAAGGGCTATAGTGAGAATAAAACATTTCGTTTGCCAATGAGAGTCTTTAAATTTTTTCAAGATTTGCCACATAAAGTGCTCGTTTTAAATGACTCGTCCAATTAAATCATAATCAGTCATCCCCGTTATTTCAACAGAATAGAGCTGACCAAACGCATGGACCTTACGCCCATCATTAATGATCACCTGCCCATCAATGTCTGGACATTGCCCTTGATAGCGTCCCACCATAAGCAGCGAAGACTCCGGATGATACCCCTCCACAAATACAGGGAGCTTTTTACCGACCATCTTCTTTAAAAGTTTTTTCACCCCCTTCTTTTGAACTTGCATGAGACGGTGATAGCGCTTTTCTTTAATGTCTTCCGGAATCTGGTCCGGTAACGTATCGGCATGGGAACCCGCCTCTCGCGAGAATTTAAAAATGCCCACCTGATTCAAGGGATAGTCTTTGACAAATTGCACAAGCTCTTCGAATTGCTCCTCAGTCTCTCCTGGAAAGCCAACAATCAGACTGGTACGAATGGAGATCTCAGGAATTTCAAGGCGGAGCTTTGTGAGAATCGCCAAGATCTCCTCTTTCGTCGTCAGACGCCTCATCTGTTTGAGAATGTGATTATTGATATGCTGGATGGGCATATCGAGGTAAGGGCAAATGCGTCGATCTTTTTTCATGAGCTCAATTAATTCATCCGTGATCTCATCTGGGTAAAGATATAAGAAGCGAAGCCAAAACGAACGCTCATCCTTGAGCATCTCTCGTAGAAGCTCTAATAATGCACTTAAATTTTTTGAGCCGCGATCTTTTCCATAATCTCCTAAATCTTGAGCAATCAAGATCACTTCTTGGACTCCTTGGGAGAGAAGAAGATGGAATTCCTTTAAAATCTGCTCTTTGCTTTTGCTCTTCAAAGGTCCTTTAATCATTGGAATGATACAGTAGGCACACCGTTTGCGGCACCCTTCTGCAATTTTGAGATAGGCATAGTGACGAGGAGTGGATAAACGACGAGGAATTTCTCCTGCCTCTAAATAGCTACGGGCCGAGGTAATGCGTTTGCCCTTCTCCATCGACTGCACAGCCTCTAAGATTCCCTCCACGTCCCCGGATCCTAAGAAGTAATCAATGGCTGGAAAGGCCGCTTGAAGTTCTTCATGATGGGTTTGTACCATGCAGCCCGTCACAATCAGCTTCGCTGTTTTTTTTCTTTGCGCTAACGCCTCCCGGACTGTTTCCCTCGACTCCTGACGGGAGGCTTCCAAAAATCCACAGGTATTAATGACAATGTAATCCGATTCTTCTAATTGAGGAGCGACTTCATAGCCTGCTTTTAAAAGAATGCCTAGCATCACTTCACTATCCACAAGGTTGCGGGGACAGCCTAAACTGATAAAATTAATTTTATTTCCCGAAAAATCAAACCGAAGGGACGCCTCTTCTTGTGCTCTTGGGGAAAGAACAGGGGCTGATTTTTTTTCTTTGTAAATAGGCAACATGAGGGTTTCTCGTCCTTATTTGGAATTTGTTAAGCAATTTTAAATTAATTAAGGTTTATGCACAAGCAAACCGGAGGACTAAATCACAGGAGCCGCATGCATCATCTGCCACATTTGCCTAAAACCAGGGCAGCAGACCAACAGCTCTTCTTTTGTTCCTTCTGTGATTTTTTCCCCTTGTTCAAGATAAATAATTCGATCGGCATCCTCGATTGTAGAGAGGCGATGCGCAATAATGAGTTGTGTCATTTTTCCACGAAGTTCTTTCAAAGCAGATTTAATATGAAACTCGCTGACTACATCCAAAGCAGAAGTCGCCTCATCCAAGACGAGAAGAGGAGCTTTTTTCACTAACGCTCTTGCAATCGCTAAACGCTGCTGCTGCCCCCCTGATAAATTCTTTCCCGCTTCCGATAGAAGGGTCTGATACCCTTCCGGAAGATGCCGGATAAACTCATCGGCATGCGCAAGATGGGCCGCTTGTCGAATCTCTTCTTCTGAAAAAGAACGGCCAAACGCAATATTTTCCGCCACCGTATCCAAAAATAAAAAAGGCTTTTGCGGCACAAAGGCAATGTGCTCTCTGATCGATTTCTGCGTATAACTTTGCAAGGGCTTTCCGTTAAGCCGTATCTCCCCTTTTTGAACCTCATACAGGCGAGGAAGAAGCTGCACAATCGTCGACTTTCCCGCCCCCGTCGGCCCCACAAATGCCACCATTTCCCCTTTTTTCACTGTAAAACTCAAATCTTTAAGAACCCACTTTTCTCCATAGCGAAACCACACATGATCAAACTCTATTGTCTCAATCTCTTTAAGATCGATCGCTCCCACCCGGTCTTGAATAGAGGGGTGCTCCTCCATCACCTCTTGCATCCGCTCGGCAGCCGCAATTCCCCGCTGAATATGGGCATTTTCCTCGGCAAATTTCTTGATGGGCTCATAAAAAACATACAAAAATCCACAATAGACAAGCACCTCTGACACATTCATCTGAAAGACATAAAGTCCACAGAGCAGTGCCGTCGCTAAAAAAAACATCCCGATCGTATGGATAATCGGACGGGAAGATAAATCATAACGGGCACTTTTCTGCTCTAAAACGGCCATTTTTCGATTGTGTTCTTGATATTTTTTAAGTGAGAATTCTTCCATCGCAAAGATTTTAACCGTTTGGATCCCTGCTAAAAAGTCGATCAAAACAGAAGCAAAAATCTCTTGATTTTTTTGCAGCTGCTTTGCGATTCGCCTCACTCGGCGAGCTAAAAAGAGAATCGGATAAATAATCAGGGGAAATCCCAAAAAAATAATCAAAGAAAGCTGCCAAGAGGTAAAAAAACACAAGAGGAGGGTCGACAAAACAGTAAAGGGTGTTTGCAAATAATTGACCAAACTGGCTGTCAACCCCCCTGCAATCAAAGAGGCATCTCCAACCACACGCGAAGATAAGCTGCCAATGGGATGTTGCTGATAAAAACTTAAGGACAGCGACTGAATATGCTCAAAATAGCTCTGCCGTAAATCGCGGCTGACACGAATCGCCACCAAACGAGAGATAAAGCGATGGCAAAATAAAGAAACTGCTTTAAAAAGAGCCACCAAGACTAAAAATAAGGCAAGCGCCCTTAAGCTTTTCTCGACCGGAATCCAGTAATTAATCAGCCTCGTCATCTTTTCAATAATACTTTCCCCTTTATATTGCCTCAAAAACTGTACAGTATCCGCAAAAGTGACTTTATTTTGATCGGAGGCAAGCTGCTCCCAACGTAGTTGAACCTCTTTCCATTCAATTTCTACACTTCTAACCAGTTTTCCCTCTTCAAAAGGGGCAAAGAGTTCAAAAAAATCAGCCCCTTTATCCGTGATCACTCCTAAAGTCATGATTTCGAGTTGAGAAGCAAATGTAAATAAAATCATAGAAAAAACCATACACCCTAAAAGCAGGCGATGGGGCTTTCCTAGTAAGGCTAAGCGCAATAATTGTCTCATGGAGGATTCTCTAAAAATTGCCCCATCTGACGGAATTTCAGATAACGCTTCTCAAGGAGAAGAGAGGGAGGAATTTGGCGCAAGAGATTCCATTGATCTAAAATAAACTGCTTCACCTCTTGATAGATCTGTTGAGGATGGTGGTGTGCTCCTCCCAAAGGTTCCGGAAGAATGGCATCAATCACTTTTAATTCTAACAGGTGCTCTGCATTCAATTTAAGGCTTGAAGAGGCCTCTATATTTTTGGAAGCCTCTTTCCATAAAATAGAGGCACATCCTTCCGGTGAAATGACAGAGTAGTAGGCATGCTCAAGCATCCCGATGACATCGCCAACTCCTATTCCAAGGGCTCCTCCTGAACATCCTTCCCCTATCACGATGACGATGATGGGTGTGGCAATGCGCGCCATCTCTCTTAAGTTATACGCAATGGCCCACGCTTGCCCCCTTTCTTCTGCTTCTAAACCCGGATAAGCTCCCGGTGTATCTAAAAGAGAAATGATGGGGAGGTGGAACTTCTCTGCCAACCGCATGAGACGCAAAGCTTTGCGAAAGCCCTCCGGATTAAGCATTCCAAAATTACGATAGACGCGGCTTTCGGTGTCATATCCTTTTTCTTGTCCAATGATGACACAATTGATCCCCCCAATACTCGCCAATCCACCGACAAGGGAAGGGTCGTCGCTAAACAAGCGATCTCCTGCTAATTCGATAAAGCGATCGCTAATGTTTTTAATGAAATCAATCGCATGAGGACGAGCAGGATGGCGGCAAATGAGAACCCGCTGCCAAGGGGTGAGGGTAGAATAAACTTTCTGCTTCAGTTTTTCTAATTTTTGCTCTAATTTCCGAATTTCTCCTTTAAAAATAGGGTTTTCTTGATTTTGCTTTTTCAGCTGCTCGATTGTTTTGATATATTCCTGAATTTGTTTCTCATGGGATAAAGTCTCCAACGCTTCACTCCTTTGTTTCCATTTTTGTCTTTGTGAAATCAGGGACAATTTCAATCGTTGTGGGCTTCGTAATGATAATGGCAAATAATTCTTCGATATCACGCGTCGAGAGTCGAATACACCCGTCGCTCTCATATTTTCCAATGCCGTTTGCTTGATCGATCATCTCTCCCTTTGCATCATACGTCCAAGGGGTCCCATGAAGGCCTAATCCCTTCGCAGGAGCCGTGCAAGAATGGAGCTCCTTTTCAAAAGGGATCCAGCGACTTCCAAAAACGGTGATCATCTCGATGTTTTTGCCTTGATAGATCCCTCTTGTTTTGGGGTGATAAATCGCCACGCGGTCCCCTAATGTGTAAGTGCCTAAAGGGGTCAACAACCCAGATGGTTGAGAGGCATCCAGCCGCCCTAATCCGACTGAATAGGTTTTTAAGAGCTCTTTCTTCTTTTCCTCACCATCGAAGGAGTAAAACCACATCTTGCAACGAGAGGTATCGACAAGAAGATAGAATTCAATCTTTTTATCTTTACGAAAGACATTAAACCGATTTCCCTCCGCGACCTCTTGCTTGAAATAATCGGGCGTTCCATTCAAACTCCGTGCAATAAAGTGGCGAGAGGTCTGGTAATGAGAGGCATAATCAGATAACCAGGCCGGTCTTCCCTTTAACCAGGGAACATGACTCTTATAGGTGATTGTCTCTACGCAGGAGAGTTTTGTCCCTTCTTTGGTAAATAATTCTTCAATCCGGTTTGCGTCCGGTAAAGGGAAGGGGGAGGGGGAGGAGGAAATTTCTGCTGTCGCCGGAGCACTCTTCCGCGAGGGGGCTTCAGGAACGGGAGTGATCATTTGAAGGAGGAACTCCCCTTTCACCTCTAGAGGTGAAGTCTCGGCGGCGGTTGAGAGGGCGTTTTGCGCTAGGGGTTTCTTAAAAAGGGCAAAGAACCCAATCATTCCAAATATAAGTAAAGATAAGAGGAACAATAACTTAGGCAATGTCATACTTCAAATCTTCTTTTTTCTTTAGAGAGAACTTGTCAACGCCTCCTATCATAAAAGGTTGGGGAGAGAGTTGCAAGAAAAAATAATAATAATCTTAATAATAAATTAATAATATAATTTTATAATAAAAACGATGGAATAAAACATTAATAAATATTATAAAGGAATAAAATGAATACGAATTTAATCATTTCTGAAGATACAGCGGATGGATTATCCATTCTTCCCGTTGCTCAACAGGTGATTGGATTAGTCACCATTATTGCAGCGATCATCAATATATGGAAAGAGGTTCAAGAGCAGCAAAAAGAGATCCCATTACCCAGAAGTTCCAAATCCAGTTATCAAGCGGGGTGGAAGAGAAACAATCGCTCAAGCATGCAAGCAGAATCCAAGATAGAAAAATATCAAAACGAAATCGTGCTCGGCCTCATCCGATTTACACCTATTGTAGGAACGATCTATTCAATTTATAAATGGCAGAAAACTCTATAAACTTAAAAACTCACCCGCCACTGGTAAGCCGCCTGCTTAGGATCCAGCAGATAAGCCACTAAAAAGTCCGCCCCCCAAAAATGATTCTCTCCTGCCAAGGGAACAACTTGCAAAATCCCCTGAAAGGAAGAACTCTCCAATTTGACTTTCCCTTGTTCTCCCTCAAAGGTTAACTCCTCTCCCTTCCCTTCGTAGCGTTCTAAAGTGCGAGGCTGCAAAATTTTAAGAGAGGAAATGAGACATTTTTCCGCTCTAACAAAAAAACTAAAAGAGAGCGCCTCCCAATTCTCCATCTCCAGTCCAAGCAATCGCACGTCTAAACAAAAGCAAGAAGCCTTAAATGCCTGCTCCACTTCTAACCAAATTCCTCGAAACTCCCCGAGAGGAGAAGAAGAAGGGCGATCCACCAGACGTGTACATCCTTTCAAAGAAAACGCATGCGGCTTGCATGCAATCACAGATTTTCGAATCCCATGATCCGATAAGAGATTTCCCTCAATCCCAAATCCTCTACAATCCTCAAGAGGGAGATGCTGAGGTCCATAACTGACAATTTCGACCCCTCCCTTTCGGATCGTTCCCAAACCCGTATGCCCCCCATGCAGCGTACAAACCACATGCTGAGCAGAAGAACGATATCCCACCAATGCCACTGAAGGATCGTAAATAAACTCCGGTAAAGAGAAAGAGCCTGTTGCCTTAAAAGAATAGGGGGCTAACCATTTTTCGATGAGGACCCAGAGGGAAGAGACGCGCTCCTGATTTTGTTTTTGCATCTCCTGCATCGCCCTCTCCGAGGCCTCCGCAAAAAGAGAATCAGAATCAAAAACCGCGAGAGATCGAAAAAATAAATAACTCACACAAAGATGGGAAAAATGCTTTCCCTCTCTTTCTCTGACAAATAAGCCTCGAAAAAGGTGCCCTTCGCCATCCAAGGTATTGCATTGCCAGCGCCCAATCTGAGACGCGGCCACTTGAAGCTCTTTCCCTTGAGTGAGCAACCCAAGCAAAGAGAGAAAAAGCCCCAACTCAAGATGATAAGGGGTATAAGGAAGGGCCATCCAAGGGCAATATTCAGACACCTCGATGAGAGCCGCCCCCTTATCTAATAAAGGAGGCACCGCATCCGGAACAGGCATCTGAACAAACGCATGATTCAGGGCAACTAATGCTCTAAAATAAGGAGAGTGCTGATTCCAA
The DNA here is from genome assembly GCA_963801825.1 of Parachlamydiales bacterium. Lineage (GTDB taxonomy): Bacteria > Chlamydiota > Chlamydiia > Chlamydiales > Parachlamydiaceae > CAWDGI01. The sequence continues at coordinate 113,668 of CAWDGI010000005.1, read as the reverse complement.
GGCTGATAGCCAAATGAACGGACCTTTGCCGCTAAAGAATCAGGAGAATAAGAAGTAAACGAACGGAAAAAGTTGAGCGCAAGAAGCCGTTTCCAATTCTCAAATCCTCTTTCTTCACCTAAAAAGGTCTCTTGCCACGCACATTCTTCCACACTCTCTTCCCACTCTTCGATCGAGGGAAGACTTTGATGCTCAAAGAAATCATAGACCACTCGATCAAAAGTAGAAGAAAAGGAAGGCCCTTTCTCTACCTGTTTTTGATAGAGTGACTGAAGAAAATGCATGTCTGGAATGGCTATTCTATCTCAGCATATTCCAACGTTTCATCTTCGACCTTTTCGACAACTTGACGCATCTTTTTTCCCGGCGTGAATTTGACAGCAAGCCGCGCAGGGATCACAATGGGAACGGCCGCATTTTTTGGATTTCTTCCAATTTTTTGCCTTCTTTCCACCACCTCAAAAACTCCAAACTCTCTAAATTCCAGACGCTCTCCTTGCGATAAGCAATCTGTAATCTTATCTAAAAAAGCTTGAATGACATGACGGACCTCATTGGGATGAATCCCTTTATCCTGTGAAATAGAATGAATTAATTTCTTCTTCGTCATGGTATTTTTCTTCGTACTAGTAGTCATAGAGTTTGGATGCCCCCTTATACACTCTCATTGGTTTTATTCTCTTTGATGCAAGAAAACCACGAAGTCTTTAGCTTCGAGGATGAATTGCGCTCTTTAAAAATTGCCCCAGTATGACTGCTAAAATAAAACAGTCCCCCTGAGGCGCAGGTAATGCGTATGAAACCTTTTCTCTTGTTTGCTTGAACGCGCCTCTTATCATAAGAAAAGAAATTTTTGAATTCAATATGAATCTTTAAAGCTGAGCTTAAGAGTCCCGGGCTGAATTCACATGCACAAGCATTTTATTTTTCTTTCCCGCTGCAATGAGCATTAATCGATGATCGATCAAGAACTGATCATCAATCACACAGTTTTCATCTCCAATTTTCTCATTATTAATGGAGACTCCCCCATTGCGAATCAGCCGCCTCGCTTCACTCTTACTGCTTTGCAGTCCAACTTCAACAAGAAGATCGATCAGTTTTTTTTGCTTGACTTGAGAAAGAAGCAGGCGGCAGCTCGGCATGTCGGCAGATAGGCTTTCTAAAAGATTTGCATCAAGCGTCGCTTGTGAGCCGGGAGCCACCCCTTCTGTGACACGAACCGCCGTTTTCAACCCCTCTTCCCCATGCACAAGGGCAGTCAATTCCTCTGCTAAACGCTTTTGAGCTGTCCTTGGAAGATAATTTTCCTCCTCCATCCGTCTCTCATATTCGCGAATTTCTCCCATCTCCATAAAGGTTAAGAGACGCATGAGCTTGATCACATCTGCATCTTCTACACGAATGAGATATTGGTAAAATTCGTAGGAAGATAATTTTTCAGGAGAAAGCCAAATGGCTCCCTTTTCCGATTTTCCAAACTTTTGACCATCGCTACGAGTCAGTAAAGGAAAGGTCAGCCCATAGGCCGATCGCCCTAACACTTTTCGAATAAGATCTGTCCCTGCTGTAATATTTCCCCACTGATCGCTTCCTCCCAGTTGAATGGAGACCCCTGATGTCTGATAAAGATGAAGGAAATCGTATCCTTGCAGAATTTGATAGCTAAACTCAGTAAAACTCATCCCCTCTTCAGACTGCAAACGGGTGCGGACACTCTCTTTTGCCAACATCGGCCCTAAACGAAATAAAGATCCAATGTCTCGTAAAAACTGAATAAAAGAGACCCCTTTATACCAATCGAAATTATTGACAATCAGAGGTTCGGCCAAAGAGCGATTAAAATCTAAAATGACCTCGAGATTTTTTTTGATCCCTTTGAGATTGCACTCCAGAGTCGCTTCATCGAGAAGAGGGCGAGAAGTCGTCTTTCCAGAAGGGTCCCCAATCATTCCTGTCGCTCCTCCCACTAAAGCAACAGGAGTATGCCCAAAGCGCTGAAACCATGCCAGTCCCATGATCGCGATTAAATTTCCAAGATGTAAGCTGTCTGCCGTCGGATCAAAACCACAATAGACTTTGACAGGCTGCCGCGTAAAAGAGTCAATGTCTTCACTGGTCACAGCTTCAACGAATCCACGCTCTCTTAAAACATCCATTACATTTGTCATGGGATAGATCGATCCAACTAAACGGTAAAGAAAGACATTGTCTAAATGTTTTCATTTTATGTCAATCAGGTTCTTGGGACTCGGGTGCAAATTCATGTTGATTTTTTTGATTAATTCCTTATTCTCCGGAATCAGGATGAAAGATAAGAAAATCAGAGCTTTGCATTAAACTCGACTTCGTCAAGGGGTCGCTAAACGCAAGATTTTGAGTTATAGCGAGTTAAAATTTTTTCTCCAACCCAAATGAGGGTTGGCGAAAAAATTTTAACTCGCTATAACTCAAAAGATTGCATTTATCGACCCCTTAAAATGCACAAAGTCGAGTTAAAGTTCTAAGAAAATTAACTACCCAAAGGAGGTATAAGATGAAAAATAAATTTTTACTTTTTTCTTCTCTCTGTCTTTTGCTTGCTGCTTGTGAAAACATGGGAAATCGATCTGACAATACAGGTCGCACGACAAGAGAAGGCACCACCCCACAAGCGTTTCCCCCTCCAACAGCTCCTGGACCAACAGGAGACCAAATGGATATGAACCAAACAGATAATACCGGACGGTAATGGAAGAGATCGTATCTCCCGGGAAAAATACATAAATAAAATAACGCCATGTGCGACTTTTTTCCGTTCGAGTCCCGGGCCCGAGACCGGGCCTGTGCCCGAACCGAGATTCCGAGCTTTGCTAAACTATTTAACGAAGCTCGGAATCTCGGTTCGGGCACAGGCCCGGTCTCGGGCCCGGACTCGAACGGAAAAAAGTCGCACATGACGTAAAATAAGGAGTTTTTATGGCAAACCAAGTCATTTATGGGATTGTGAATAATAAAGAAAAAGCAGAAAAGCTCATTCAGGACATCCTTAATTTAAAGCTCAATCCTCAAGATATTTCCTGTCTCTGTGAACAAACAGATGAGTTTTCTGAACTTAAAGGACATAAAATTCGAGTGGAAAGCAATCGCGACTGGAGAACAGAAGAAAGAATCACTGATTACCCCCATCCGACTTCCCAAGAAAACCTAAAATCTCCTCCTAAAGAGCATTTCAAAGCAAGCAAAGGGGCCTTAAGCAAAGAAAAACAGACAAAAACACCTGAAGGAACAACAACAGGAGGCATGGTAGGAGGAACATTTGGTCTTCTCAAAGGACTGGGCACTCTTGACATTCCCGGAGTCGGTCCTTTCATTGCTGCCGGTCCTCTCATGACTATATTAAAAGGAATTAGAGCCGGAAGTGAGGATGTTGCAGGGACTCTTGCCGGCGCCGGTATTGCAGAGTATGAAGCAAAAAATTATCAAAATCGCTTGGAAGAGGGGGGGATTCTCCTCGCTGTTCGAACAAACTCAGATCAGTTAATCAAACAGCTTAAAGATCTATTCAAACGAGAGGGGGCAACCGATATTTCTGTTTCATCCGAAGCAATGGCTTCCAAACAGCACAAGAAATAATCATGACAAAAAAAGACCGCAGTTCAACTGCGGTCTTTTTCGTATGAAGCAACGCTATTACCTCTTGGCTGCCCTTCTTTTTTAATGGGTCTCTTCTTATCTTTACTCAGCTTCCGGTGGGAAGTCATCCTCTTTGGAACGATCGGGTCCGCTCTCGTTGCCTCTTATTTTTTGATTTTTATCCATGGCCATCTCCTCACAGAGCAAAAGTTCCTAGAAAAAACACAAGAATTAGCCACTACCAATCGCACTCTCCGAGAGCATGAGGAACAGCTTGTGCACGCCATCCAAGAAGCAAAAGAGACAAATGTGGCTAAAAATGAGTTCCTCGCCATGATTTCTCATGAACTCAGAACCCCTTTAAATGCCATCATTGGCTTTAATCAATGTTTACTTATGGGAATGGATGGACCTGTCACAAAGCCACAAAGGGAAAGTTTAAAGAAAATCGAGAAATCTTCCTTTCAACTCCTTAGCCTCATTAGTAATCTCCTCGATTTAGCAAAAATCGAAGCAAAAGGAGTAGAACTGGAATTAAACACTTATAATCTTGTCGATCTCATTCGCTCCTGCTGCGAAGAGATTGAGCCTCTCGCCTTGCAAAAGAAGTTAGAATTTCAAGTGACACTCCCCCCCTCTCCCCTTCCTCTCCTCATTGATAAAGGACGAATCCGCCAAGTGTTGCTCAATCTATTAGGAAATGCGGTTAAATTTACAAAAAAAGGGGAGATTCAAGTGAGCGTGGTAGAAAAATCCGAAAAGATTGAAATTCATATTATCGATACAGGAATTGGTCTCTCTCCCGATGAACAAGAGAAAATTTTCTCTCCCTTCTCTCAGGCCGATCGCTCAATTACGCGGAAGTATGGAGGAACGGGACTCGGGCTTGTCATCTCCAAAAAAATCATTGAACTTCATGGAGGATCCATTCACGTCAGGAGTGAAAAAGGAAAAGGAAGTAGTTTTATTGTTAAACTATTAAAACAAAAAAAACAAAAATGAATGATTTATTTAAATTAAAAGAGATTCTCATTGTCGAAGATAATGAGGACAATAGTCTACTGGTTGAAAAAATTTTAAATTATTATGGATTTAAAACGGTTGTGGTGGCCGATGGAGAAAGTGCTCTCCGGTATTGCGAAACCCATCAACCCGCTCTTATTCTCATGGATTTATCCCTCCCTGATATGGATGGACTGGAGGTGGCGCGCTTCTTACGGAAGAAGAAGGACTATCAAGAGACGCCGATGATTGCTTTAACTGCGCATGCCATCCAGAGTCTCAAAATGCTCTCTCAAGAGGCGGGTCTCAATGATTTTATTATGAAACCTTTCCTTCCTCATGAGCTTATGACTGTCATTAGGAGACACTTAAAATATTAACTCACCTTACGCAAGCTCCGTGAACGTTTGCGTAAGGTGAGATATTAATTTTATTGATTCAATCCATCGGGATGATTTAGATTAAAAATCAGAGGGTCAACTATTTAAAGGGAGGTTTTCTATGGCGCAGGAACAACAAGCTTTTTATGAAATGTTTGTTAATCTCTTAAGAACTCTTTTTGATGCAGAGAACCAAATCGTTCAAAATTTACCATTAGTGATTAAAGCCGTTTCTCATCCTGAGTTGAGAGAGGCTCTTTCTCAGCATTTAGAAGAGACAAAAGGACAGCAGCAGCGGCTCAAAAAGATTTTCAAGCTTTTAAATGAGAATCCAACGGGAATCACTTGCAAAGCGATGCAAGGATTATTTGCAGATGGAGAAGAAATCTTGAAAAAAGATTTCCCACCAAACGTGAAAGATGCATGTTTGATCGTGAACTGCCAAATGATTGAGCATTTTGAGATTGCAGGATATGGATCAGCTCGTGCGATTGCACATCAACTAAATGATACAAGTTTGAATGAGCGCATTGATTTTGATGAAATTGCTGATATGCTTCAACAAACATTAGATGAAGAAAGTGCAGCAGATGAAAAGCTGACAGATCTTGCGGAAGGGGGTTTCTTCACCCAAGGGATCAACGAAGAAGCAAAAACGACAGAAGAACCAAAAACAACAAAACGTCGTACAACGGAGCGTTAATGAAAAACTCACCTTACGGACCAAGAAGTAAGGTGAGTTAATGATTTCCCTTTTGCCGAAATTTCGGTCGCATCATCGGATACGTCGGACCAATAATTTGAGAGAGCTCCTCCTCTAAATAATCAGCCAATTCCGGGTCATGCTCTTTTAACCATAATTTAAATTTATAGGTTTTCGTAAAGAGCTCTTGACAGAACACCTCAGGCTTTTTGATTGTCTCATTAAAGACAAACTGCCCAATATCAATATGCATGGGTTTTCCTTGCGCCACCCCCGTATTTTGCATTAACGCATGATCATTATCGGCCAATCCTCTAGCATATTCAGATAAAATTAATGTGATTAAATGATGAAGGAGCGCCTTTGCCTCGTTCAAATGATTTTTTTCTTTGTAATCTAAAAGGGTCTCACAAAGCAAACGGGCCCGTCGTTGAATACAAAACTCCATTTGATCTAAATCGACCAGATGCTTCCGGCCCATCTTATCATAAAGAACAAGCGGCTTTTGAAGGTGGGAGCTCTTATTCAGATGAACGGCAACAAGTCCACTCTCCTCTTTCAGATTCTCAAAAGCCACCTTCCAACTCTGCACAAACCCATCGAGTTTTTTCCATTTTCTCTCTAATTTTTCCTGGCGGTATTTGACAAAAGCGGGAAGAGGAGGAAAATAGGTCAGCCAAGAGGGAAGGCGATAGCGTTGATATTTAAAAAATTTAATGACATAAGCCCCATCTTGGCTCGCAAAGACGTAAGATTGACACCCCTTCCCAAGATAAAAATAAGGCTGGCAGGCCGCCTTCTCAAACTCCTCTTGCTCTTCTAGAGAAAGGGAACGCACCTCCCATTGAGGCTGAAAAGGAAACGAGGAAGAAATATTGGCAAGTGTAAACCCCCCTGTTAGGCGAAAATATAAGCGGCCTAGCCCATAACAAGAAATAACCAAAAGAATTAAAAGAAATAAAGAAGAGATTCTCTTTTTCACTTTCCCCCCTCCTCATACAGAACGGAAAGCCTCAAAGATAAAAAATCTATGGATTAATGACAACTGGACTTTGGCCATTTTAAGGGGTCGATAAATGCAATCTTTTGAGCTATAGCGAGTTAAGTTTTTTTCGCCAACCCAAATGAGGTGGAAGAGGGGTGTATAGTCAAAAGGAAACTTAAATTTCTCTTTATCCCTTCAAATGGCCGATTCTCGGTGATTATGAGGTGGCCGATTCTGAGTGATTTTTACCGTCTGAAATATCTTCAGGTTCAAGACCAGTCCAAAATTCCTTTTTATAGCGAGAGTTATTTAAAATAGTTTCACAATTTGGACATCTTACTAGAGCATTCTTATTATTTCTTGATTCCCACGCGTTGATACACTTAGGACATATTAGCCACTCTTGATCCCCGACTTGCGCCCATTCTATGGTGCAATAATCTGGAAATTCTAAATCCATAAGTTCTTTGTAAGTTTTAAAAATATTAACTTCTTTTTTATCTCCATCTGTTAATTTATCATAATAGTCTGGATTCTCAGCCCACTCTGGATAAGCCCACCTAGGGAAAGCTTTAATATAATTAATACCTTTTTTATATGAAAAGACCCAATAACGAGAGAGCTTATGATCAATAATTTCAAAAAGTGGAGAGGGGCTCCAAACGGGATAATAACAAAAATTTTCATTACATAAATAATACCAAACATATCCATTTTTTATTGTCATAGCATAAACGACATAATCTTTATCTATTTTTAAGGGAAATGTAGAAGCCTCTGTATATCCAGATCCTTCAACAAATATGTCTTTAGGAAGATTTATCCCATTATTGTAAATACATTTTACTTTCATAATAAGTGAATGAGAGGGAGAGTCATAAGAGTAACTTCCTTGCAAGGCAAGAATGAGATTAAGTCCATTTTAACTTTCTAGCAAGCACTCTTGAATTGGCTTACTCTTTAACAACATTTACTGATTCTGCTACTACTTGGATGAAAGGAAAATCGTAGATATCTTCTATTTGGAATAGTTTGTATGGATGATTCTCTGGAATTTTTATATATCTTCTTGATAGGGCTTCTTTTAAAAGAATAGTATCATCTACAATTTGAAATACATTTTTTATAACATCTCCTTGACTGTAAAAAAATTGAACGGTGTCAGTAAAAATTAGTTTTAATATTTTTTCTTCCCATGAACTAATGTAGACAGTTAAGGTATCATTTTTGCATAGCTCTAAGCATTCATATTCAGCGTCTGCAAAGCTAGTAAATGGCAAAGCAATCTTCTTATTCATCTAACCTGTTCCTGGAAAATTTTCTCCGGGTAAGAAGCCTGTTCCTATACCAGGTTCGTAACCATCAGGCTTCATTTTTTCTAGATTCTTTTTTCTCCATATGTCAGCTGGATCTTTACGCGATTCAACATGATAATGTTGATCATGATGTCGAGGATTATATCGATCTCCTGGCTGCATATCATGTTTTTCCGGTCTTATACGTATATTATCTGCCGGATAGATATGCCCTTTCTTGTCTCTTGGCAACTCAGGCAGCAAATCATCCGGATCCTCAGGAAACTTAAATTTCTCTTTATCCCTTTCGTTTTCTCTTTCTTCAGCTTTTGCTTCTTCATCCGCCTGTATTTGATTGTAGTATGCATTTATGTAGGTCACGGCTTGGTATGTGGCATAAAGACTCAGCAAGGTTATTGCCGTAGGAAAGACGAGTGGCCCCAGTGCTGTAGCACCAATGGCAAATTTGACAATAGGAATCACAATGGGAAATGGCACCGCTACCTGTTGCCCATCAAGATCTTTATAATAGAAAGGGTTATTATAGGTATAGAGGTAAAGATTCAGTCCTTCCTGAAATCCCAATGGATCAGCCGTCATCCAACGTCTTAGAGAAGGATGGTAGAGGCGATGCGTGAAGAGCGATAACCCCTCTACTTCCCGTCGGTTGGCAAAGCGCCAGGGATTGAAGAGGGAGTGAGCGACATGACTTCCCGCTCTTTTCGCCCCAAAAGCCGAGTAGCGCGTCCATTCTGCAAGGCTGCCGTCTTTTTTTTGCAAGGCAGAGATGTTGCCTCTAAAGTCTTGGATGGCAAAGAAGGGCTCTCCTTGCAGTTCGATGGCAAAGGTGCGCTCTTTGGTGGGATGAATCAAGCGAAACTGCTGCAAACGCCCTTCTGAGAAACTGCCAATTTCTTGGTCATACTGATAAAGGAGCTGCTGGGTGCCGGAAGGTCCCTTGATTTGCAGGCAGCGGTTGGAGGAGTCGTAAACATAGGAGGTTTCTCGACCTTCCCTGTTGGAATAGATGAGTCGATTGAGGGCATCATAAGCGTAATGGGAGGGAGGGTGTGATTGGCTTGTCAAGTTGCCGTTGGAGTCGTATGAGTAGTTTCCTTGGGAGGTCAGAGTGTGGTTGAGTCCATTGACGGCTTCTTCTTGCCCGTTTCTATAGAGGCAGTTGCCCAAAGAGTCGTAGAGGTAAGTGTCTTCAAAGTCTTTGGTTAAATGATCAAAGACGTCGTAAGCGAACTCTCCGATTGCTTCTCCGGAGGGGTCTTTTTGCCAGCTTCTGAGTAAGTTTCCTTTGGCATCAAAGCCTTCTTGCTTTTCTTGCCATTTTTCGGCGTCAATGTGCAGGGCTCTTCCGAGGGCATCATAAGAGGTTCGTACTTTTCCGGCGGGGGTGGTCTCTTCTCTTGCATTGCCAAAGGAGTCGTAAGAGTCGAGGCGGCATTCAAATAGCACTTCTCCTTGGTTGTTTAGGCGCTTGGCTTGGCGCAAATGGAAGGCATCGTAAGAGTATTGGATGGAAGAGCCATCCGACAAAGTCAGGTGTGTGAGGCGCTCTAGTGCGTCATAAGAGTATTTGATGATGAGGTTGGGGGAGAGCTCTTCTTCGATGAGATTTCCCAGGCAGTTATAGCTTCTTCTTTGGACGATTCCGGAGACGCGATCGACAATTGCGGTTGGGCGATCAAAAGCGGCATAATGATACTGGTACCAGATGGTTCCATCGGAGGAGCGCTTTTCAATGAGCCTGGAGAGGCAATCATAAGTATAATAAATAGAAACTCCGTCAGGCTTTTTCTTTTCGATTAAGTGGCCACGGTTGTCATAGGCAAAGTGGGCCGCTCTTCCTTCTGGTTGCTCTATCTCGGCTAGGAGCTCGCCTTTGGAATTGTAGCGTCTTTCAATGAAATACTCTCTTAAGGGTTGTCCTTCTTTCATGACGAGGGCATGCTCTTTGATCAGGTTGCCTACATTGTCATGATAAAAGTGATTAGAGGAAAAGGTGGTCTCTCCAATTCTTAAGTCTCTTCGTACCAAGCGATGCCAAGGGTCTTCCACTTCATGCAGCATGCGTCCTAGAGGATCTTTCGTTAAGCGCCGCATGACTCTTTGGCCTAGACCATTCACGTGGCGGCGATCATATTCCCACTGCGTGGTATTCCTAAGAGGGTCGATCTCTTGATGGAGCGTCCCATCGCTGTTGTAATGGAAATGATGGTGGGCTGTTTCTTGATCGTTTTGGCGGATGGCGATCGTCGATACATTCCCCTGGATGTCGTAGGAGTAGCGCTCTTCTCCAAAGAGATGGCCGTGCACATCCCACCAGGTTTTAGATGTGAGGCGGCTTAAGCCATCGTAAGAGAGACGCTCTAGCTGCCCTTCGACGTCGTTGAGCTTATAAAAGGTTTCGATTAGGCGATCTAACCCATCGTAAGAGTAACAAGTGATTTTGGTGCCGCCGGCGACCACTTCCCATGTTTTTCTGCCTGCTCCATCGTAAGTATAGCGGGTTTCAACGCCATTTCTGTCTTTCCTCTCCATCAAGAGAGGGCCCTTATAGCCGCGTTTTTCATTTGCAACGAGATTGCCTGAGGGGTCAAACCACTCGATTAAAGTGAGCCGCCCTCTGGGGTTATAAGCATAACGAAGCGTACTTCCATCGGCGAGCCTTTTTTGTTTCAGCTTTCCGTTTGGATAATAAATGAAGGATAGAGTGGAGCCATCCGGATGAGTGAGGCAAGTGGGGCTGCCATAGAGGTTATAGCGGAAAAAGGAGCTCTGTCCCTCTTCGTCTGTTCTTTTCGTCATCTGGTTTAAGAGGTTGTACTCTTTGCCAACGCTTGGGCGATTATTCCAGTCTTTAAGAGGGGGCTTGAGGCAAGTTGTCTCTCTTCCCAGAGGATCGTAAAGGTAAGCCGTTTCACTACCATAAGGGTCAATGACTGCCGTTAGCTCGTTTAAAGCATTATAAGTATAAGTGGTCGTTAAGCACTCGCCGTTTGCATGCTTTTCCTCTTGTTTTGTGCAGCGATTCGCCAGGTCATAAGTGTAGCAGGTGACGAGACCTGATCCCACGACTTCTTCTTGGGTTGTATTTCCATTGCCATCATAAGCAAAGCGCTTGACTCTTCCCGCTTCATCACTTTCTTCGACGACTCTTCTTTGCGAGTCGTATTGCTTGGTCGTTTCGTAGCAAAAGGCGTCTTTGTTGTAGCAGCGCCTTTTCGTCTCATTGCCTCTTTCATCGTAAGCGTATTCGATTCGCTTCAAGAATTGCCAGCCTTGCCAAGAGTGAAAGTAGTGCTTTTCTTCTTGCGGCCTTCCAAAGGAAGGTCCTTTTGTTTGCACGGGTTCAATGACTTTTAAGCGGCGATAGGTGATGCCTGAGAGATCTCCTTCTTCTTCTCTTTGCCCATCATCTTCGATTGCTGTTTTGAGCTCTCCAAAGTCTCCATAGGTATAAAAGAAGCGCTCTTGGACAGAGCCGTCGTAAATATGTAAAACTTTCGTGCAGAGGTTTGTTTTGGGTAAATAATCATAGCGAATGGTCCACCCACCGGGCATTCTTTTTTCCTTGATCAAATGCCGCTCATCGGGTGTGTAGCTGTATTCAATATAAGTCGAGTCAGTCGCGTTCTTGTTTGTAAAGCTCTCTTCTCTCTCCCCGGTCAAGTTCCCATAGGTTGTCTCTCTTGTGATATTGCCGTGTGTGTCATAGCGATAGGTTTTCAAGTAGACAAGATTGTCTCCCTTTCCCATCGACTTCGCGCGCAGCCACCCTTCTTGTCCTTCTCGTTTGCTCCATTCAAATCGTTTCTGGAAGAGGAGCTGTCCATGGCTGTCTAAATGATCTAAGCAAACAAGGCGGGAGTGATCATCAAAATGATAGAAAGCGCCATTATGCAAAGCATCCATGACGAGTGTCTGACTCGAGTTATACAAAAACTTATGGGTGCAAATGCGCTCTCCTTCTTTCCCCACCGGCTGGAAGAGCTGATGGACTTTGCCTTCTGTGTCATACTCAATTTCTAGGAAACGGCCTTCCGGGCGATCGATGCGTCTGACCTTATGCAAGTCAAAGGGAAGCGTGTGAAAGCTCGTTTCGCCTTGGTCGGTGGAGCGGACTTTTTTGAGGATCTTGCGCTCCATTTTGTGCGCTCCCTCGCCATGGGGGTTGCCAAGAGCGAGCTCCTCCAATTTATACTCAACTTTTGCGCCGCAATCATTTTTCGCCAAGCGGTGATGCGGGGTATACTCAAAGTGCAGGGAATTGATCTCATCGTCCTTTTCTCGTCCAACCGTTCTTACTTTCACTAAGCGGAGAAGGCCATGGATGAGTTCATAAGAGAAAAGAAGGCGGTTGCCATTGGGCTTTCGCTCTTCTGTCAAAAGAAAAGCATTCCTTGTCGGGATGTTTAATTTCTTCCTCCTTTCCTTATCGATGGCCATCCCGACGCCATAAATCCGAACACCTCCGTTCCCTGTTCGAACGGCCCATTCATGGCCGGGAAACTTATTTGTGGTATAAAAGACAGCCGTCCAATTGATAAAGTTAGACTGCCCACTTAAAGCGGCTCGGCTTAAATTCGTGTATCCCTTCTTTAATAGGCGAGGATCGATATGATAATGCGCTCTATCCTTTTCTTGGTTGCGATAGGGAAGCAAGACCCCTTCTCTTTCGCTAATCAGCGCATAAGAATGGCGAGACCCTTTTTCCAGATCAGAGGCCCAAAGGGGGAACTGCGTCCCTTACCCCAATCCCGGCATCGACTCTGTTTCGTTATGGCTATCATAGAAGCGAAATAGAGGCAGAGGATCGATCGATGGATCAACCAAATCTTTCTCCATTTGGAAGAAATGGCCGGAGACGGCATTCACACAGCCGGCTACTGTCAAAAGAGGCTCGCACTCAGCAGACAAAGAAAAATCGAGATCGCTGATGTCATGATCGGTGCCCGCAGGCTCAGGATGTTTCTTTGCTTCCTGCTTATGTTTGTGGGGAGCCTTATCAGGAGGACGAGGGGCTGCCCTTCGGTGTGGACGGCGGTGGTGATGGCCTCCTTTAAAGGCAAGATCGGGAACAAAAGAAAACTTCTCCTTCTTTGATGCCTCTTTAGACGAACACGGCAAAGAGGCTTCTTCTGCAACTAAAGGAAATAAGGAGGAAGAGAGCATGTAAAGGAAATAAGGAGGAAGAGAGCATGAAGGAAAAAGAGAGAAGACGAAGGGAAGCAAACATGCAGGCCTCCTTTTTGCGTTTTTAAACTGACCTCTCAAGAAGGTGGAAAGATAATTCTAGGTCAATAGACTGAATTTGACAAGAAAATTTTTTACTGAGAATTTCCTGTTGTAGTTATTTTCCGATTTCTCCGGCGGATGAATGCCCTAGGATGCGCAGTTCTTGTATTTCCCCTGCAAATGAGGGTTGGCAAAAAAATTTTAACTCGCTATAGCTCAAAAGATTGCATTTATTGACCCCTTAAAATGGCCAAAGTCCAGTGACAACGCCTTTATAAACAAGTGCTTTCTCAGGATCGAGGGTCACGATCTGCCCTTCTTTTAAAATATGGCAGGCGGCATCGGCACGCAAGAGAAGGGGTTTTTTCAAACTTAGGGCGATTTTCTTTGCATACTTCTCAGAGGCGATGTCGTTAATATGATTTTGTAAAATCACTCCCAGCGCCTCTTTGATAAACGGAAGATAAGAGTCATCGCATTTTGCGATGACAAGCAGCCGCTCTTTGGCCACATGAGGCTCTTTTATCTCCGGAGCCAAGACAAGGGTGACTGGTCCATAGACGCGGGACCCATACCCCACATGTCCGCGGACTAAAACATCTCCGATGCTTTCGACCATCATCATATTTGTTGTCCCAGAAATTCCAAAGGGGGTACCGGCAGTCAAAACAACAAGATCGCCATAAGCCACGATCGAGCGCTCCAAAGCAAAGAGGCTGGTTTTTTTGAACCCCTCATCGATGGTTTCACAAACAGGCGAATACATAGGAATGACTCCCCAATTGAAAGCGAGTTGGTGATAGGTTTTTTGTTCGGTTGTGAGAGCAATGACAGGCATCTTAGGACGCAAGCGAGAAAGAAGACGCGCCGTCGTCCCGCTCTTAGTAAAGGCAAAAATCGCCTTGACATTCGAACTATAGGCCGTTTTGACTGTTGCTAAAGTGACGGCAGAGGGAACATCGTGATAGACCAAGGGAGCATGCTGATCAAAGAAGGCGCGATAGTTGAAGTCGGCTTCCGCCTCCTCGATGATGCTTCGCATCATGTGCACGGTTTCGATGGGATAATGTCCGACAGCCGTTTCTCCGGAGAGCATGACAGCCGAAGTGCTATCATAGATTGCATTTGCCACATCAGATGTTTCTGCTCGCGTGGGTCTTGGATGATGGATCATCGATTCCAACATTTGAGTGGCAGTGACAACGGGTTTCCCCGCCAAATAACTCTTTCTAATCATCATTTTCTGCAAGCGAGGAACATGACTTAAGGGAACTTCTACCCCTAAATCTCCCCGAGCAATCATAATCCCGTCTGCCGCTTGGACAATATTATCAAAGTTTTGCACCCCTTCACTATTTTCAATTTTCGCAACAATTAAAATGTCATTTTTCTTTTCTTCTGTTAAGAGTTGCTTGATCGCGAGCACATGCTCAGCCGAGCGGACGAAAGAAGCGGCAATAATATCGATGTCTTGTTCACATCCAAAGCGAATATCCTCAATATCCTTAGCAGTCACAGCAGGCAAGTTGAGATGGACATTGGGGATATTCACTCCTTTTCCCGATCGAATCACTCCCCCATTTTGAATCTCGACGATGATCCCTTCAGGAGTGCGCTCGACGACATGGGAAGAAATATACCCATCATCGAATAAGAGGCAGTCCCCCAGATGCAGCTCGTCTAAAATATGGGAGGGAAAAAGAGAGACATGTTTCTCATCTCCGATCAATTCTTCCTTTAACAAATGCCATCTCTGCCCTTTTTGCAGAACCCTCTGCCCTTCTTTTAGCTTTCCTAATCGGATTTCCGGTCCTTTTGTGTCTAGCATAATCGCTAAGGGTTGCTTGAGCTGTTCGCGGGCCTCTTTTAAGAGATGAATCATGGAAAAGTGATCGGCATGGGTGCCATGACTAAAATTGAGACGGGCGACATTCATCCCCGCTTTCATGAGCGCAAGGATTTTGTCTAACGTCTGAACGGAAGGACCAATGGTGCAAATGATTTTGGTTTTAATCATCGAGGGGTCATCCTTGTTTTAAGCGGGATTTTACCTGTAAAATATCATATTTGTGATATTCTCTAAAAAAAATTTTAGAGATTTATGGAGTGTTGAGATTTACAAAATATTTTAAAATTAATAGAGAGAAGAGAAACCGGAGAACAAGATGGATAGTAAAATTGCGACTTTCTTTTTGTTGTTCTTATGCTTAAGACCGCTTTTAATCGCAGAGGTAGAAGAGATTATTCTTCGCTGGAACGCGATCACGTGCTACGAGATCTGTGTTCCTCGCTTAGAAGAAAACTTAAGAGCGATTAAAGCCGTGCGACATCTCCAAATGAATGGTCGCTCTGGGGTCGCCACAATGGGATGGGATCCCAATCATCCCTTTAGCTATCCTCCTTTCCAATTTGCTTCTGCCGCAGCGGGAGTAAAGCTGCTAGATATTCGCCTGCGTGTCAGAGGGCAAATCATTCAGGATGCCAACCACTATTACCTGACCTCTATTGGGGATGGGGAGCGCTTCTGGATTATCGGTCCCCTGATTGTGGAACCGGGGCGTTACACGTCAAGGAATGTTGAAAGCCATCCCCTGCCCACTTTAATGAAACTCCGCCTCAGCGCAGCGGAAGAAGAAGGACAAACAGTTGTGATTGTGGGACCTTTATTATTTCCTTTTTATAAATATCCTCGCACACTTATTGCTGAGCAGATCGAAGTTCCGGAGGAGCAGCATATGGACCCGAGGTACAAGAGATAGAATGGAATGGATCTGCGTATCGTTTTTGCCTTTCATCTTATTTCCCCCTCTATAAAAAATTCTTGAACTCTATCAAATAAATTGATAGGATCCAGCAAAAAGCTCTGAACCTATCTAAAAAAAGGGATTTTATGAAGAAGCTATATTTATTCCTCCTGCCTCTTATCTGCTATGCATTTTCTCTCCAAGCACTGGAGGGAAGTTTTCAAGAAATTACAGGCTCGCCTTTCCCTGCTGGAAGTGGTCCCGGCTCGTTTGCCTATTCTCCTTTGGTCTCTAACAATTTATTTGCGGCAATTCCCAATTATAATGATAATCCCGGAGACGCGTCCGTCTATCAAGTCAACCAAACAACGGGTGCGTTTACGCCGGTGCCCGGTTCCCCTTTTCTTACAGGACCATCACCTGCTTGGCTAGCCTATTCACCAATTGTATCGGGAAATTTATTTGCTGCTGTTGTCAATTATGGGAATAACACCCTATCTGTCTATCAAGTTGATCAAACAACGGGAGCATTCACACTTGTCGATTCCCCTACAACGGGAGAAGGCCCCTATGCTGGGGTGTGACAAACTCAGTCAAAACCCATCGCCTCTTCCATAGGAATTCCAGCTAATTCCTGTGTAATTTTATTTTTCCTTTTCTTACGGCGCCATTCCCCAAGAGCGCATCTTCGTTTAGATAACAGCGTCGGTCCTATCTGTCCATCAGCCCAAGCATCAACATCCGTTATTTTGACTTGTTTCAAAGCTGCTTGGACAATATCAGCATCTATCTTCCCTACACAGGCTGCTGCTCCCAAAACAAGCGATGTAAAACCTCCCTTGCTTTGATCTTGCTCGAGGGTTTTTAACTTCCCAAATAAAGACTCGATGATCTCACTTGACCCAATCCAAACTTGGCCAATAGGGACAATTTTGGCTTGCTTTTTGCAAAAATCAATCAGCTGCCCAGCGTACTCGCAAGCCTGAATGTTAAATCTCGATAGAGCCAGGGCCTCTTCTAGTATCCTGTCAATTTGATCTCCTGTATTATTGCTTATCCCATGCTCTCGAATGTGGTGTCTCACCTTTTGACTAATGAGATTCATCTGATTGAGTTGCTCCACGAGCTCCTCATATTGGAGGATCCAGCTACAGTGTGTTTCAAGTAATTTTCTGTCAGGATGATTGGGGTTTTTTAGAGCCACTAAGATATCAATCGCCCAGCATACCAATATCTCGATATTCAAAAACCGGCACTTGGTTCTTTGGTTAGGCGGCGCGAGATGCGCTGCCTGAGTCTGTTGCATTTTTCGTTTCGCCTCCGCTGCTGCTGCTGTGAAAGCCTTCCAGAGAGGATTTTGCTCCAAAAATCTCTTCAAGAACGTGCCGATCTTGTGGGTTATATCGAACACACGTCCCACATTGTGCTCTGCGCAAAACATCCCTAATCCTCCTCGCAGATCCGGTCCATCATCCGCACACACCATTGCCACTTGCCCTACTCTCTTTTGTGCCTGCTTCAGCGATTCGCAAATAACCTTCGCATCCGTCTGTTCGTGAATCTCCATCGCCAACACTTCCATGTCTTCAAAGGTCAGCGCTCGTTCAGGACGTTTGCTCAATCGGATTCCTAAGACTACTAAACATTTATGCACACCAATCTGGATCGAATTATCGATGATGAGCGCCCAATCGGTTGCCTGCTCTTTCAGACAATTTAATTTGTAGAGACCAATACGAGTCAGCCACCTTCTGATGGTCTTGTACGTAGGGATTGCTTGGCTCTTTACGGCGGAAAAGTGAGAGAGTGCGGTGTGTATCGCTTTAGGCGCTGCACGAAATGAAACTGCTGCATACAAGATAAGCTGAATGCTCATGGTAATGATCAGGGTGGGATACCAACTACGAGGTCCTTTCTTTCCCATCTGAGGAATCAAATCTGCGAGCTCGCGATTTTTTTCCCCACACCATTTCAACCTCTGCTTGAAGTGTATCTGCACGTTCTCGCTCTTGATCCGCTCGCTCTCGCTCGCGCTCCACCTCTTCTTGTGCTGTTTTCAATTGCTGTTCGAGCTCTTTGCTTCTAGTCTTCCATTTGTCCCGATTTTCGGTGAGCTCAACATTTCTATCTCTGAGCTGCTTATTCATCCCTGTTTTATCGCGGCAAACGTCCTTTAGATGATTTCTTGAAGTGCGGACACGATTTACTTCCTGTCGCAGATCTCCGGGACGTTCTCCCCTTGCCCGCTTTTCCCTCGCCATAGCTCTCCTCCAAACAAAGAGAGAACTTTTAGCGACACTCTGTTGAAAAATCAAGGCTTTTGTGCTTCCAGGAAAAGTGCGTGCTTTCAGATTACGCAAAAGAACGGGGGAAAATTTCTTGGTATACCCAAGTATTTATAAAGAGTTTGTCACACCCCACCCCTATGCTATCCAATTTTCCCCTCTTACATCAGCGGGTCTATTATTTGCTGCTGTAGCTAATTCAAATGACGTGCCCGGAGACGTATCCGTTTATCAAGTCGATCAAACAACAGGAGCATTTACAGAGGTCGCCGGTTCCCCCTTCTCTTCTGGAACCGGACCTTATATCACCGCCTTTTCTCCCCTTGTCAATGGAAACTTGTTTGCAGCAACTGCCAACTATAGTAGCAACAATGTTTCTATCTATCAAGTCGATCAAACAACAGGATTTTTTAATGAGATTACGGAATCTCCACTCACTACCGGAACAAACCCCTATAATGTCCAATTTTCCCCTCTCATTTCAGGAAATTTATTTGCTGCTGTCGTAAACAATGGAGATGATAATGTTTCCGTTTACCAGGTCAATCAAACAACAGGAGCATTTACAGAGGTCGCCGGTTCCCCTTTTGCTGTAGGCTCTTCACCTAATCAAATAGCCTTTTCTCCTATTATAGATGGAAATTTATTTGCTGCTGTTGTCAATTTTAATGACAGTACCATCTCTGTTTTTCAAGTTAATGCAACAACAGGAGCATTTACGGAAGTTGCCGGATCCCCTTTCACATCAGGTGGCGCTCCTGATGGAATTGGATATTCCCCTATCCTGGCCGGAAATTTATTGTTTGCTGCTACCGCCAATTATTCCGGAAATAACGCCTCCGTCTATCTTGTAGCTATTCCTCCAACCGTAACAGAGATTAGCCCAAACAGCGGGTATACAAGTGGAGGCACTGAAGTGACTATTACCGGTACAAATTTTACGGGCGCAACCGCAGTGAATTTCGGATCCACAGCAGCAACTTCTTTTACTGTTGATAGCAACACTCAGATTACAGCAACAGCTCCGCCAGGAACCGGGACTGTAGATATCACTGTTACAACTCCTAATGGAACTTCCACAACATCTCCAACAGATCAATTTACCTATATTCCACTACCACTCGTACCAACTGTGACAAAAATACACCCTACCCACGGAACTCATCGAGGAGGAACAACTGTGAGAATTACCGGTACAA
This sequence comes from Parachlamydiales bacterium, assembly GCA_963801825.1. Classification (GTDB taxonomy): domain Bacteria; phylum Chlamydiota; class Chlamydiia; order Chlamydiales; family Parachlamydiaceae; genus CAWDGI01. The sequence continues at coordinate 94,210 of CAWDGI010000005.1, read as the reverse complement.
ATTTTACCGGAGCTACTGCAGTTAATTTTGGAACACAACCCGCTCAGTCTTTCATTGTCGATAGTTCAACCAAAATTACTGCCGTTTCTCCTCCTGGCACAGGCATCGTAGATATTACAGTAACAACAGCCGGTGGGACGTCCGCAATATCTCTTGCTGATAAATTTACCTATTCAAAGAAGTTTATCCAGCTCACCAATCTTAAAACATTTAGAAAAATCAATAAATTCGCCACTCAAGCCCATTGTATTAATATCTTAACCTGGGACCCTCCTTTGGGGGGCCCTTCTATTAAAGCCTATAAGATTTTTGAAGATAAACATCTTCATAGATTGTTAGCAGTTATTCAAAAAAAGAAACATTACCACAAACATTTAGCATTTAAAGATCATAATACGAAAAATAGAAAAAATTATTATTACGTTGTTCCTATTGATGAATTTAATAATTATTATGAGCCAATAAAAGTAAAAATCTTGGCTGCTAAATGAATCCGCGTATCGTTTTTGCCTTTCATCTTATTTCCCTGTTTGCTAATATATCGTCCTTCTACTTGGAATTTACAATAGGAACGCCATGTGCGACTTTTTTCCGTTCGAGTCCGGGCCGAGACCGGGCCCGTGCCCGAACCGAGATTCCGAGCTTTACTAAACTATTTAACGAAGCTCGGAATCTCGGTTCGGGCACGGGCCCGGTCTCGGGCCCGGACTCGAACGGAAAAAAGTCGCACATGGCGTAATAGGAGTGAACGATGATTGACTTAAATCCATCAAGAGTGACATTTTTTGAGTCCCCTCTAGAGTGCATCTCTCAGTTTGAAGCAATGCCTTGGACTAAAAAAGCGATCAGCTTTATTCGAAGCATAGGAACTCTCCTTACCTATGTTTGGAATAAGGTCTTGTGGAGCTTGCAAGGACTTCAATCCCAAATATCCCCTTATATGCAGCCTCCTGTGGAGGGTTTTTCCAAGAAAAAACTTATTGTTTGTTTACATGGTTTAAATGATCATCCCTTTCAATTTAAAAGAATTTTGGATGAAATACAGACTCAAACCGAATTCCTTCATGCGCATGTCTATATCCCTTCTATCCTTCAGAAAGGACATGCAAAACTCGATATAATGGCTGCTCCTATTTTTGCAGAGATTCAAAAATGGGCAGAGAAGGAAGGAGAAAAAGAGCTCATCCTCGTAGGAATTTCAAATGGGGGACGGATTGCACGAGCCATTGAGGTAGAGCTAGCAAAATCTAGAGAGATAGGAAATATAAAAAGTCTCAAATTCATCTCAATTGTAGGGGCCTGCCAAGGATCCTCCTTAGTAAATCTTGCTCACAGGTTGCACCTCTCTTGGCTTTTATCTAAAAACATCGCTGAAGAAATGCCCCTTCACTCACCACGCAATAAACAGTTAAATGACGATTTAATGTTGAATGGAAATGGGTTCCCTTTCTCAAGACTTAGCCGAAATTATATTTTTATCGCCTCTCCCCATGACTGGCAAGTTCCTGACTATGCGTCTACCTTAATGCCTCTTCCTTCCGACGACCAAACTCATCGGGCACGCTATGCCATTATTCCAAACCACGGTCATCTTAGCATTGTGAATGCGATTCCTAAGACAATCGCTAAGATTATTTTCGAATAAATTTATGCCACTCAAATATCAAGTTCAGGCTGCGAGAGGGATGAGCGAAGAGAATTTACCAACAAAAAAAACTAAATCACAAAAATTAAAAGAACTTGAGTTACTAGGGGCTATTAAGAATAGTGAAATTACAAGTGAAAATCACAAGAATTATTTAGAAGAGTATTTTTGAAATAAATAGGAATGAATGAGTCATTTCGATAGCCTTATTATTGAGACAGACTTTATATTTGCTTTGCTGAGTGAAGCTGTAAAATTTGCACAGAGAGAGGAACAGAAAACTCACCCAAGGGTTGTCTCCAATACGGCAATTAGCTTTGGGATGTCTTCTTTCACAGTCATCCAGATAATTTTATAGCTGATCTCGAAATAGGCATGAACCAATTGATTTCTCATACCGGTAATGTCTTTCCACGGAATAGAAGGAATTTGAGCCTTTGTTTGTGGAGAAATAGCGTTTGCTGCCTCGCCTATCAACATTAACTCACGAATAATCCCTCCCAAAAGCAACCTATCTTTTTCTAAGTCAGATAACTGTTTATTTTTAGCATGCTCCAAAATTGTCTTTGCAGCATCCAACATATGCTTAAGTCGATTCAAATCTTTCTGTTCCATAAATAAGATAGGATTGTTCGATGACTTCGTTTCTAAATAATTTGCTGATATCTTCTGGAGTTCTCAGGTCAATTTCTCTACCAAATTGCTCTGAGAGCAAATCTCTCATTTTTACAAAACTAAAAAGGCCAGGAATATGTTTGGGATCAAATTCAACAAGCACATCAATATCGCTGGCAGGAGTAAAATGATTCGATAGGACCGATCCAAATAAAGACATTTTAGTAATGTGATGTTCTACACAAAATTTTTCTAACCAAACTTTTGGAATTTTAATCTGTGGTCGCATGATCATCTGTATGCTAGGAGCTTCTCCCTAAAATATAACATTAACTCATATTTAACGCGATGGGCGACTTTTTTCATTTGAGTCTTTCTACTTGGAATTTTCTAGGAGAGTTAGCCAAAAAAAACTCGCCCATCGCGTTAAATTGTTACCAGAACATCTAAATGCTTTGCAGCTCTAATAAGACCTTTATCTAAAGTCAATAGGGGGATTTTTTCTCTTACTGCTAACTCTAGATAGGCGGCGTCATATATTGTAAGGTTTGTTTGGCTGGCTAAAACAAAAATACTGTGCATAGCCCTAGACGTTGTAGAGGGGTCAATAACGATAGGCAATGTAAGTATGGCATCAATAAAGCTCGTGGCTTGAATTTCTGTGATCCTTTTATGTTTTTGAGCCTGCAATAAAACATTGGCCACTTCTAGAGGCCATATCGTTGGAACAATAACTGTTGCACCTTTGATATTTTCTAATATCCTATCTGTATAGTCATTGCTTTCATCTTCAAAGCACCAGGCCATTGTTACCGAACAATCTATCACGAAATGATAAAGAGATTTTTCCATTTATTTTCTCCCTCTCTCGATCATTTCTTTGATAGATAGGTTTTTTCCAAGAGTCGTTCCTTTTCTAAGTTTTTTAATTGCTCTGATTGCATCTTCTACAGAATCTGTTTCTTCTTCTTCTTCCTCAAATGGAATAATCATTGCAACCTTTACTCCATGTTTTGTGATAATGAATTTTTCTCCATTAATGACTTCTCCCAAAATTTCTGAAAAATGAGTCTTTGCTTCGAATGCACCAAAATGTTTCATTTTATACCCCCTAATAGGGTGAGTTTTTAGACTAGTCTCTTTATTTAGACTAGTCTATTATCACGATTCTGTCAAGGTTTTTTTAATGATCTATCGGGCAATTTAGGTAAAGTCTGCCCCCTTAAGGTGTTTTCACTAAAAAGATTTAACAATCTATAAATCCTTAATATCCTGCCGCTTGCGATCCTGCATATCTTGTTTCTTTTAAATGATTTTAACAAGATATGCAGGATCGCAAGCGGCAGGATATTAAGGATAAGAAACTTATGGTTTGTAAAGTATTTAGTGAAAACGCCCTGAGTCTGCCCCCCGATACGTTAATTTTTTCTAATCCATGTTATTTTCGGAACTCTTCATCTAAATCAAGCACCGGAAATAAGAAAATCTTTGGATCAACATTGGCCTTTCTTCAAGGATAATCTGTGAAGGTGTTTTTCCTGCTTTGGAGTAATTAGGACGAACCACGTTATAAAATAGCTGATACGCCCTGAACCTTTATCCAGAAATCTTGGACGTTTGCAAAACTTTCAATAAGGAGGGGTATGTGAATTGTTACAAGAAAAGCTAAAAAAAAAGCTGAAAAAAATAGAAGAAAGGTGTAAAATATCGTTGCGAGAGGTAGGTAGCTAATCGTTACCCAGAAGTATAGAAAGCTCCGTGAACGTTTGCGTTTGCGGTGTTCCCTACACTTGTGGGTAACGATCAGGGTGGTAGGCATGCCTGTTAAGTAGATAAAAAATAAAAAGGATAAATACATATGGCCCATGAAACTTTCATTATAAATAATGCATATATAAGTTCTACGCATCAAAAAACAGATTTAACTGCTTTTGGCCATCTATATACGGTTAACCATCCTATCTATCACATTCCTCTTCACGTGATTTCATTTTTCTATCTTAGTGCTTGGCGGAATATTCCTTCTTCAGGCCGCTCTTTAGTTGCTCGTCGAATCACTTATGGGGTCGGTTTAGCTGCATTGGCTATTATAGGGGCTGTGGATGGAGTGATCCGTCTGGCTTTGGCGCTTTTTGCTTTTGCCGTAAAACCCTCCTCCGTTCATCCTAAAACATTTTTAATAAACTCTTGTATGGGATTTTTATATAGTTTGTCTTTTATAACGAAATACCAAGTAGATAATATTTTGAAAGAAAAAATTTTTTGATGATTTTGATTTCTTGATAAAATAAGTTTTTTAATTATAATTGGACTTTTGAAAATTTTAAAAATTAGTAAAATTTGCAAAACTCAAGTTTTAAATATGATTGAGCCCTTTTCTCTGCTCTAAAGGAGAACGATATTGAAGATGATTTTTTAATCTAAGTATTTGAGTATTTGATATTAAGGCAATGAGGCGATAAATTCCATGGTCAGTCTTTTCGTGTTTAACATATCTAACAGGCTATCTTATCCGCATTAATTTCTAAAGGACTTTTTCCGTCATCCATACTCGCTAAACATTCGGGTCTCATTTGCAAATAACATTTTCTAAATTCTTCATTACTCACATTCAAATGATTGAGAATATAAAGACGCAAATAAACTTCTGTACTTGGATTCATTTTGGCTTTTCCTTTCTCCCACTTAACCACAGCAACGTGAGAGACACCAAAAATTCTAGCAAAATCTCGATAAGACGTCTCAAAGTAATCAATGACAAATCGAAGTTCTTGCCCTGTTAAAGAAGAAGGCTTCATCGCAAGCATATGAAGAACGGCTTTCTGAAAAAGACCCATGCTGAAATCGAAAGCCCACTCTCCATAAATCTTTTTCAAGGGGGCATCAATCAACCGAATGGGGAAGCCGAGTCCTTCATAAATAAAAGTTTTTTTCTTTTTATTTTTAATCATAATTTTTCAATATACACGTCATGTGCGACTTTTTTCCGTTCGGGCACGGGCCCGGTCTCGGGCCCGGACTCGAACGGAAAAAAGTCGCACATGGCGTAATATACATGACAATTTTTGGCGATATCATTTTTCACTTCACCCGAATCTTTTCTCCCGCCTTCAAATTGCGCGCCCGCTCCTCATCCAACTGATTCAATTTTAAAATATCTTCAAAATTGACATTAAACTGCTTCGCAATTTTCCAGGGGTTATCCCCATTCTTGATCACATAATACACAGCCTCCATCCCTTCCGCCCCTCCTGTCCCTCCTGCCTGCTGCTTGCTCTCTTGCCTGCTCTCCTGCTTCGTTTTTGCAGAGCCCTGAGACGCTTGCGCTGTTGCCTTTTCTGCCGGCTTCTCCCTCGCCGTCGTCTTTTTAACAGGAACCTTCAGCACCTGCCCAATCGATAATTTCTCGCTCGAAAGATGGTTGGCCTTTTTGATCGCACTCACTGTCGTTCCATGGGCTTTCGCAATCTTCTCTAAAACATCTCCCTTCTTCACAGTCATCTCTACTAATGGCAATGACAATGACTCTTTGGGCGAAGTTCCCCCCACACCCTCTTGGGAGCCCCATTCCTCTTCAGAAGCATTTGTCTGAACGGCAATCGGCTCCGGAGGCAGCACTTCTTCCGATCGACTGTCTATGCCAACGGGCTGCCCGGTAGGCTGCACATAATATTTCAAAACATGATCGACCTCATCTTCTTCTGCGGGATGCGCCACGACAAGAGCACCTGGAATAGAAGGAGGAGACAAAGAGGCCTTATGATCGGCAACAGGGGTGACAAAATCAGCCCCTTCCGACTCCCCCTCTCCATCATAAATCACAGCAGTCGCAAATAAAATGGCCAATAACACTGTATTGACAATCACAGAAATTAAAATCGTATCTTTCCTGCTCATTGGTTCTCCTCCCTTGTGCTATTGCTTACTCTTCCGCACAATCCTTTGAAACTCTCTCCCTCGCTGTGCATAATCTTCGAACATATCAAAACTCGCACATCCAGGCGATAGCAAAATGATATCCCCGTTTTTTGCCCTTCTCTCTGCTCCTTTCACCGCTTCTTCTAAAGACTCAAATAGGTCGACCGGAAAATCAACCGATAATTCCTCTTTGATTTTACCCGCTGCTTGTCCAATGGCGCAAATCGCCTTGACTTTATCTTTAAATTCTCTCCAGGGAGTATAAGCAGCCCCCTTATCCACTCCCCCTGCAATCAAAATCACCGGCCCCTCTAATCCTTGAACCGCTCGAATGACTGCATCAAGATTCGTCCCTTTGCTATCATCATAATATTTTACCCCTCGATGCTCCAGAACAAATTCCAGGCGATGAGGAGGCTTTTTAAAACTTTGCCATGCCTCCAAAATGCCTTCACCCGTTACCCCTTGATCTGCACAAAGGGCATAAACAGCCAATAAATTCTCAAGATCATGGCTCCTTTTCCCTTTTAAAGAAGGGGGCAAATCAAAGGCCTTCTCTCCCCCTCTAAAGACAGAAACTAAATCTGTATAAATAAAAGAAGAGGGCGCATAGCCATATAAGAGAGGGGTTGTCTTTTCTAGAAACATGCCATACTCTTTCCAAGCCCTCTCCTCGAAATACAAAGTCGCTTGAGGCTTTAAAGAACGCTCGATGCAAAGTTTCGCTTTCGCATACGCTTCCATTGAGAGGTAGCGATCCAAATGATCGGGAGTGATATTTAATATCACTGCCGCATCTAAAACAGGTTGAGCCAGTGTTTCAAGCTGATAAGAGCTCAACTCCAAAACAATCCAATCCTCTTCGGGAATATTTAATAGCTCTTGCGTAAAAGGAACGCCAACATTCCCCAACGCATGAGCGGGGTGGCCCTGATGATTTAAAATATGACGGATCATCCAAGTTACCGTCGTCTTGCCATTCGTTCCCGTCACCCCAATCAGTCGATTTTTCACAAACCGGCATCCTAACTCGATCTCGCCCAAGATGGGAACCCCCTCCTCTTGAGCCGCCTGAACAAAAGGATGGCGCGGAGAAATTCCCGGTGATAAAATAAATAGATCAAACCGAGAAAGGTCGGGAAAAAACGTCTCATCCTGAAAGGTGACTCCTAAGTTTTTGAGAGCCTGCATAGCGGGAGAAGCCCTTAGCTTCTCTAGCTGTCGATCGACCCCATGCACCCGGGCCCCCTGTAAACATAAAAAACGAGCCGCAGAACGACCACTCATCCCAAGACCGAATATCAAGGCTTTTTTATCTTTTAAGTCCCAGGGAGCCATCATCCATCCTTTATTGAAATTTTAATGAGATGATTCCAATCATCGCTAACAGAAATCCAATAATCCAAAAACGAATGACCACTTTTGTCTCCGGCCATCCTTTATATTCAAAATGATGATGCAGGGGCGCGCAAAGAAAAACCCGTTTTTTATTGCGCAAACGAAAACTGGCCACCTGCAAAATCACCGAGAACGCCTCTGCCACAAAAATCCCTCCTGCAAGAGCCAGTAAGAGCTCTCGCTTCAACAAAACAGCCGAAACACCAATAATTCCCCCTAAGGGTAAAGAGCCCGTATCTCCCATAAACACTTGCGCAGGATAGCCATTATACCAAAGAAATCCCAGACACGCCCCCATCATCGCACTCAAATAAATGGCAATTTCTCCACTCCCCTGCACGTAAGGGATGTTCAAATAGCTCGCAATATTGAAATGGTTAGAAACAAAGGCAATCAGCCCTAAGACTCCCGCAATCATCATGAGACACCCTGCCGCTAACCCATCTAACCCATCTGTCAAATTTGTCGCATTCGATGCCCCTGTGATGACAAAAAAGATAAAAAAGGCCAAAAAGAGGGTTGAGCCTGCCCCAACAAGAAGAAAAGGCTCTTTAAAAAAGGGAATGTAAAGACGGGAAGCATACTCTTTCAACGTTAACGAAACAAATGAAGCTCCCCCTTCTTGCTTAAGAATGACATTCTCTTTAATCGTGGGAGGCCGAAACCATTTTCCAAATGCCACCGTCTCACTAAAAGAAGGGAATAAAAAATAGGCGGCAATAAGAGAGGAAAGCAAAAACTGAAAAAAGAGTTTCCCTTTTGCTGACATTCCCCTCGTATTTTTATACTTAAGCTTGAGGTAATCATCTCTTCCCCCCAAAAATCCTAAAAATAAAGTGGTGATGAGCAAAAGAAGAGTAAACACCTGGGTGAGATCCATCCATAAAAGAAGAGAAATCACCATCGAAAAAAGAATGAGCACTCCCCCCATCGTCGGGGTGTTTTGTTTCTTCTCATGAAGTTGCCCAAGTAGTGGACACTCGTCTTTCCGAATTGTCTGCCCAATTTTCATCTCGTATAATTTACGAATAAAATAAGGGCCCAAAAAAATACTGAGCAGCAAAGAGGTGAGCGCAGCAAGAAGCATGCGAGTCGAAAAATACTCAAAGACAGCGGGAACTTTAAAGAGACCTGCTGTTTTGATCCAATCAATTAAAAATAAAATCATAAATAATTAAAATTAGAGTTCTTCTAGAATTTTCCAAAGTTCTTTCGCACGCGACCCTTTTAAGAGAAGGATATCCTCGCTCTTGACGATTTGACGAAGCGCAGCAACAAGAGGGGCTCGTTCCTCAAAAAAATACACAGGACGCCCTGCTTTCTCCCACACGCTCACCATGGGATGGCATTCCCTTCCCAGGCAGTACAATTCATCAACATATTTTAATGCAAATTCCCCCACCCGGCGATGACATTCTTCAGAAAAAGCTCCCAATTCCAGCATGCTTCCCAACACGGCAATTTTTTTACCTTGATGGGTGGGCTGAGGCAATGTCTCCAGAGCTGCCTTCACAGAGTTTTCCGAGGCATTATACGAATCATTGATAAAAAGGATCCCCTGATGGTGAACGAATTGCAAACGCCGGTCGGGCAAACTTAACGTGGGTAAAGCCCTTTGGAGCCTCTCTTCGTCCACTTTAAAGTAACAGGCCACTGCTAAGCTTGCGATCAGATTATGAAGAATATGTTTTCCCGGGAGTAAAAAAGATTCTAGGGAAAGCGTTTTCCCTTCCGGAGAGGAATGAAATAACGTCGAATCCAAAGGGTCCAATCCATAATCTGCCGTGAGAGAGAGAAGAGAGAAACTCTTTTTTGAACAAGGAGTGGCCCGGCAAATGTTTTCAAAATCGGGGATTTCCCGATGGAGAATCCCTAAACGGGTCTTTGGATGGGAAAAGATTTCCGCTTTCGTCCAAGCAATTTCCTCGATGGAATGAAAATGACAGGCATGCACAAGGCTTACACTTGTCAAGACTGCGACTTCCGGAGGGGCCATTTGAACCAAGGCTTTTAAATGCCCAGGAAGGGTCATTCCCATTTCCAACACAAGAATCTCCTCTTCTCCGGTTGTATGATTTAAAATCGCAAGAGGAAGTCCCACTTGGGAATTATGATTGCCTGGTGAAGAGGCGACCCGGTATTGGGTAGCTAATAAATGAGTCGTCATTTCTTTGGTGGTCGTTTTCCCAAGAGAGCCGGTAATTGCAACGATCCGAGAAGAGCTTCTCTTTAACACCTCATGAGCTAATTTTTGAAGAGCTTGGAGGGGATCTTGAACAGGAATAAGGAGAAGGCCGGGAATGTTTTTCCGATACTCTTTAGTGACAATTGCAGCCGCTGCCCCTCGATGACGCACTTCTTCTAAATAATCATGCCCATCGACACGCTCTCCTTTCAAAGCAAAAAATAGCCCTGCTACTTGTAATAAACGAGAATCTGTGGCATAACCCTGAACAAGATGACAGGGTAGTTTTGATGAATAGCCAAGCAAATGAGCGATTTGTTGTAGGGTGAGAGAACGCATAAGGATCAGAAAAGTTATAGGTAGCTTAAATTGTTTTTTGATTTTGAACAATCAAGAAATAAAATGAGCTATTGTCATTTTGTTCCTGTTCGGTTAAAATGCTGTCGTAAAGAAATCTAAAGAGGAGAGGCAAGGATGAGCAAAAAAAATTTCAACTGGGGACCCGGACTGTTTTTGATCATTTATCAAACGGTTCTTTTAATCACATTACCCTTTTATTTTTATTACGCTCCTCCCGGTGGAGGAATGATCATTGCCTCTGTCATTCTTTTGTATTTGACAGGATTAAGCATTACGGGGGGCTATCACCGCTTGTATTCTCACCGCAGTTTTCGCATGCATCCGATCATGGAGGGGATTTTTCTCTTTTTTGCCTCCATGGCAGGACAAGGGAGTGCGTTGCGCTGGGCCTTCGAGCACCGCCTTCATCATGCCCATGTGGACACGGATTTAGATCCTTACTCGATCAAAAAAGGGTTTTGGTATGCCCACTTCTCATGGATGTTAGAAAAACCAAAGCCCATTGATCCTAAAGTGGTGCCAGATCTCATGAAAAATCCCCTTATACAATTTCAACATCGCTATATTGAAATTGGGATGCTGTTGACAAACGTGATGACTTTTTTCGTCGTTGGGTGGCTTTTAAATGATTATATGGGCGCCTTTTTCCTGGCTTGCTGGACCCGCCTTTTTATTCTTCATCATTGCACCTGGTTTATTAATTCTTTGGCCCATACGTGGGGAGATAAACCTTTCTGTCAAGAGCAAACAGCGGTCAATAATTATGTGGTTGCTCTCCTCACCTTTGGAGAAGGATATCACAATTATCATCATACGTTTGCAAATGACTATCGCAATGGAATCCGCTGGTATCATTTTGATCCGACGAAATGGTTGATCTGGACTCTCGATCGATTCAAGTTAGCTTCTGCATTAAGGCGAATGGATTCCTATACGATTAAAAAACGATTAGTCCTGCAAAGAAAAGAGATGCTCCTCGATCGTTTATGCAATCTTTGTTCGCATAAAAAAGAAGAGTTAGAGAAAAAGATTTTAGAGCTTTCTGAGCGTCTCGTTCTTAAAATTGCGGAAGTCAATCAACTGAGAGAACAGTATCACCATGCACGCCAACAAGGCAAAGAGAGAGAGAGATTAAAAGAGGTCAAGCAACAACTGGCTCATCTTAAAAGCAGCCTAAAAGAAGACTGGCGTCTTTGGGTGCAATTATCGCGGAGTGTGCTTCGTTTAAAACCCTTAAGTGCTTGAAATTATCCTGTTGTTTAATAAATTTAAATGTGCTGAGATACGGAAAAAGGAACGGACGGGTAAAAACGATGATCAATCCCCCCCACCAAGACCGTATAGAAGAATTGAATGAAAGAAGAAAAGAGTTACAGGCTCTACAAGTCGAGTGGCTAGAGACATTAGAGGAGATGGCTCAAACAAAAGCTGCAATGAATAAAGGCGATATTTTTGATATGATTGATTATCTCACCTTTTGTGATCAACTCTGTACCACCCTCCATGTCGAGCTGCGAGAACTGGAGGGGGACTTACAATCCCTTCAAAAACTTAAAAGAGAGTTCATTGATCATCCCCCTGTCTCAAATTTTATCAAAAATTTAAGCGTAGATATTCAGGAACTAAGAAAAAATAAATATGAAAAAATGCAGCAAAATATCGATGAAGAGTACTCCTCTTTAGCAGAGAATGCCTTACGCAACTCGGAAGATTTCATTTTCGATTTATCAGAGAAGATGCAGCGAGAGACGGTCACTCCGGGCTTAAAAACTCAGATAAATCAGAATTTAGACAGAGAGCTTTTCTTACAAGAATTAAGAGATAGCCTGGAGTCTTATAGAGAAGCAAGGGAAGAATTTTTGACCGAAGTAGAAATGAATACCCTTCAAACCCAACCGGAAGATCGAATTCCTGAGGATTTTGGCGAAGAAAAACCTGAGATGGATTCAATCCTTTCCCAACTGGACACCCTCATTACCTCTTGTGATAGCATCCTTCTAAATAAAGAAATCCAAGACTAACGCCATGTGCGACTTTGTTTCCGTTCGAGTCCGGGCCCGAGACCGGGCCCGCGCCCGAACCGAAACTCCGAGCTTCGGTAAAAAGTCTGTACAAGACTTTGATGGATCGTCTAAGTAATTCACGAATCAATTTTGAGTAGTTTAGCAAAGCTCGTAGTCTCGGTTCGGGCGCGGGCCCGGTCTCGGGCCCGGACTCGAACGGAACAAAGTCGCACATGGCGTAAGACTAGAAAAAAATTAAAACCCATAAGTCGCCCGAATACTAAAATACCGGGTCGGGAAAATGCAGAATTGCCCTTCAATGGCATACCCATCATGGTATTCAATAAAGAGGCGGAGTTTACGGCGGAGCCCCGAGACTTTCCCCCATTCATACCCGAGGGCAAAATTAGAGTTAATATGATGTTTAAAATGGGACTGATAATAGAAATCCATGGCGAGGAAAGGAACCCCATAAAGGCGGTTGCAGTAATCTCGATACCCTAATTCAAAGACGCGAAGTTCGACGCCGGCCTGATAATAGAACTCCCCCACTCGAAAGGAATCATCCTGACGAGCATACCAGCCAACTCCCGCATATAAGCGGATATCTTCGGTAAATTGATCGGAGAAATAAAAGTCAAAGGCTTCAACGCTGGGGTTGCGTCGATCGAAGTGGGGGTGATTCAAGAGGAATTCATCTCCAATATGAGTGGAGATATGATATCCTCTTAATCGAAAGGACCAGGTCCCAAAAGAGTAGGTCAAGGGAAACCCCACATAGTAGTCAGTATCAATCAGGGGGGAGGACTCATGCAAGGGATCAAAAATGGCCCAAACGGCCCCTTCGATTTCGAATTGAAGATCTCCTCGAAAATACCAGAGGTCGCACCAACGGAAAACGGCGAAAGTATCTCCAAAAGAGACGGGGATGACGTTTTTTGCCAAGACATGGTCATTAAAACGCCATCCAATTGAGTAGGTCACTTGCCTAGGATCTGCAATAAAAGGGCGAAAAGCGGGAGGCCCCTCCGGCATCCAAATCCCCCAGAGATGATGCTCTCTTGCATAAGCACAATCCGTATCAGGATCTGCGGCATACCAGCAATAGTCGCGATAAACATCGGGATAGAGCTGTTCGTTACAACTCACTTTCTCGATGGGGTTCGGACATTCTGGATGAGGATTAACCGGTTCTGTTTCCTCATTCGCATCCAGGTGCAGGCTCATCCCCCCAAAAGTAGAGAAAAAGAAGAAGCAGAGTCGCAAATACCAAAAAGCGCGCATGATCCTGATTCTCGTGAGATTAATTTATTTTATTTTGAGAAGGGACTTCTTTTTTTCCTTCTTCAATGGGAAGAATCTTCTTGCCCTCCCCACAGCCGCATGGACACGTTGCAGATGAAAAAAGAGAAAAAATCACGCTTAAAGCTAAGCAAAAAAAAGCCCCTTTTAAATAAAAATTTCCCATCTTTACCCTCCTCTTAGAGTTCAAGTTTTAAGATGTTAAACCTTATAACAAACTTTTTATTTTATCATCAATGCTTGAATTTTTGGATTTTTTATCTTATGGGTGAGGGAGCAAGAAGAAAAAAAAATAAAGGAGAAAAAGATGGGACCAGACGAAGCAAGAGGACCAAGACGAGGCCCTCATTTCCTAATCGGCCTCATCATTATAGCGGTTGCTGTTTTCTTATATTTCACACACACGGAGAAAAACCCCATTACGGGAGAATCTCAGCATATTTCCCTGACTCCTGAACAAGAGATTCGATTGGGGATTCAAAGTGCCCCTGAAATGGCGGCTAAAATGGGAGGAGAGGAGCCTTCGTCGGATCCACACACCCAAGAGGTTCAGAAAATAGGGGAAAAAATTGTTGCAGAGAGTGATGCCCATAAAGGGCCGTGGCGCTTTCAATTCCATTTGTTAGCAGATCCCAAGACGATCAATGCCTTTGCATTGCCAGGAGGACAAATTTTTATCACGCTAGGTTTATTTAATAAATTGCAAACAGAAGGGCAACTTGCCGGCGTCCTCTCTCATGAAATTGGACATGTCATTCAAAGACACTCCGCCCAACAAATGGCGAAAGGGCAATTAGGGCAGCTGATGGTCTTAGCAACAGGGGTAGGAGCCGGCGAGTCTCATGGACAACAGGCGGTGATCATCGCCAGCCTCGTCAATCAAATGACTCAGCTCCATTACAGCCGAAAAGATGAACTCGAGGCAGATGCCTGGGGGCTCCATTTGATGAGTCAAGCGGGATATGACCCTAAGGCGATGTTAGAAGTTATGAAAATTCTGAAAGAATCGGCTCCCGGAGGACACCAGCCTGAAATGCTGCAAACACACCCTTACCCGGAACGGAGAATGGAGGCAATCCGGGAGTACTTATCTAAGCATCCTTCACGGCCGGGGTTAACGGAAGGAGGGGCGTTACATCACTCATTTTAGGGGTGAATTAGAACCCTGAATAGCTGGGGCCTGGAGGTGTTGGTATTAAACTCGTGATTTCCGGATTCACTCGATTTATTTGACTCCACCAATTCCCCACACCCTGAGCAACAGCTGAGAAAAATTCCCCTATTTTATGAAAGATGGATGTGACGACGGAGATAATACGAGACAACAATGACTCTTCTGCTGCTCCATTATTAGTACTGTGATATGGGCCTACTGCAAGATAACCTATAAAAACATGTCTAAAGTCATTAAAAGCTTCTCTAACACTATTCATTTTTACCTCGCTAATTTAATTATATAAAATTATTATAACATATTATTAATTAAAATATTAATAAAAAATAATTTATTTTTAATTAAGTTTTGTTACTTTTCAGTCTAAATTTTCCCTGTTTAAAGGTCAGAGGAGGAAAAATTAAGGTTGAAAAATAATAAAACTTAATCTAGATTAGAATTAGAGTAAAAAACGAGAAATTATGATTACAGATATTTTCGACGAAAATTATCACATTTCAGGTATTATCGAAATTAATAATAATTTGGATAATAGCAGTCTCTCGACTGAAAGACTTCATTTCCCTCCCCCTCTAAAACAAAGCCATGCGGCTCATAAAGAAACACGTGTCGCCCTAAATACACTCAGACATTCCCTCTGGCTCTCTGGCTGGGTCTTTCAGATCCAAAAAAATCTTTTATCTATTAAACGGGCCGTCTCTCTTCTCATCGACTCTCTTCTCCTCATTGTTAAGAAAATAAAGATATGTTTCTCTTACTTGTTTTGTTACAATAAAAAATATTTAACAACACAAGCAAGAGAAACATTAGAGACAGTGAGTATCCACCAAAGAATCAAGAGAGTGATGATTAAGAGCCTATTCTCATTTGAGTTTAATTACGGTGTGTTAGAATATAAAATCTTAAGCTGTAATTTCCCCTTTCCCCTCTTCAATCATTATGACAACGCCTCTTACAAAAAATTAAAGCGTCCCAGTCAGACCCTTCCTCACACTTCTCCTCAACCTGAAAAGCCCTTATCCAATATAGAGGCAGGAATTAAAACCTATCAAGCCATTGTCAGCCTTTATGTTCAACGTTTCTTGAAGCGGCATGCCGAGATGAATCATCCTCGTTACCTCTCTGCCTTGCGGCTGGTTGCTCTCAGGATTGCCATTAAGGACTCCATCGATGGATTTCACGAATTTGAACGGCTGAACCGGTTTCTCCCCTCAAACATAAACGCAAAAAAGGCCATTCAAATGGAGGGATGCTTTTTACGCGAGATCGGTTGGAATCTCTCCCTTAGAGAGCTCACCCATGAAGAAATGAGAAATAATCAGTTCTAATTTTAATTTGTACAAATAAACCGCTCTGCTATCCTATTAGTTCAGTTCGATAAACAGGAGATCACTGATGGATAGCGACACCTCCCGCCTCTCAAAATGGAGCATGCTTTTAGGGAACCTATTCGAGCATTATGATACGGCTTTATTTAGTCTTCTCTCCCCTTTTTTGGCCCCTCTCTTCTTTCCCGGGAAAGATCCTTTAACCGCTCTCATTTTAACCTACGCTATTATTCCTTTGGGAATGATGGCACGTCCGATCGGCTCCCTCGTCATGGGATATATTGGTGATACGAAAGGACGCAAGAAGGCATTGATCCTCTCCCTTTCTGGGATGGCCGTCGTGACAGCTTGCATGGGACTGCTCCCCACTTATCAACAAGCAGGTTTTTTGGCTCCCGTTCTTCTCTCTCTTGGGAGAATTTTTCAAAATTTTTTTGGCGCCGGAGAAACGATGGGAGGGGCCATTTATTTGATCGAGAACTCTTCCGGAAAACGGCAAGATCTCACAAGTGGTTTTTACAGTGCCTCTACAGTGGCCGGCATCCTCCTTGCCTCAGGGGGAGTCTCTATTCTTTGTGCGTTAGATTGCATTCAAGAGTCGTGGCGCCTTCTTTATTTCTTAGGCTGCTCAACCGCTCTATTTGCTTGCTTTCTCAGAACGAAGGTCTCTTTCACCCCCCCCAAATCCATTCGTCCTCCTTCTGAATCTTCTCTAATGTTTACCTTCAAGAGTTGCTGGACCATGCGTCAGCCTCTTTTCCTGATTGCGATCGCGGCAGGATTTTCTTACGCCTCCTATACACTCGCTCTCGTCATGATTAACGGGTTTATTCCTCTGATCTCCTCGGTTAGTCAGGCAGAGATTGTCCATTTAAATACGATTCTTTTAGCCATTGATTTTATTCTTCTCCCTCTCTTTGGATTCTTAGCAAGCCAGTTTTCAAGGGAGAAAATGATGATGTCTGCCGGGGCATGCGCATTCTTGAGCGGCTTGCCTCTTTTTTGGGGACTGGAGGGAGCTTCTCTTTATGGCATCATCCTTATTCGCCTCATCCTGGTGGTCATTGGCGTTTGGTTTTCTGCTCCCTTCCATGCGTGGACACAAAATCTTGTTCCCCCTGCCCATCGCTACACAGTCATTTCCTTTGGCTATGCCATCGGCTGCCAAATTTTTGGAGGCCCCTCTGCTGCGATTTCCCTGTGGTTATTTCAAAAGACGGGATGGATCACCAGTGTCGCCTGGTACTGGATGTGTTTGGGCTCTCTCATTAGCTTCTTGATCGCTCGACAAATGAATTTCTTTAAAGTTCCAAAAACTGTAAAAATCACCCCCCTAAACTCATGAAAAGATCTTTTTTATTTCTCTTTGCTCTTCTTTTTTGCTTCACCTCTTCTTTATTTGCTTATTCGTATGATCTCTCGATTTGCCTGATTTTCCAGGATGAAGCCCCCTATTTAAAAGAATGGATCGAATTTCATCGCCTTGTTGGAGTCAACCATTTCTATTTATATAACAACTTAAGTCAGGATCATTACCTGAAAGTCCTCAAGCCCTATATTAAAAAAGGGATTGTCGACTTGGTCGAATGGCCTTATGCTGCCGAAAATGTCCAAGAATGGGATAAAATTCAAGTAGCTGCCTACCAGCATGCCTGTAGAAAAGCGATTGGACGAACAAAATGGCTGGCTTTTTTAGATAGCGATGAATTTTTATTTCCCCTGCATCGTAACAGCCTCCCTAAATTTCTCGCTCGCTATGAAAAAGAGCGCCATATCGGAGGGGTCTGTGTGAACTGGGTGATGTACGGAACTTCGGGAGTAAAGAAAATCCCGGAAGATAAGTTGCTCATTGAGACATTGGTTTATTCCCAACAAGGAGGTCATGATCATTTTAAGAGCATCGTCCGACCCGAGAAAGTCTCTCATGTCTGCAGTCCTCATTACGTTCATTACAAAGAAGGGTTCATGCATTGCACGCCAAGCAATCAACCTGTTCTTCCTCCTTGCATCGAAATTGACAAACTTCGCATTAATCATTATTGGTCACGCGATGAATGGTATTTAAATCAGATCAAAATCCCTCGACGACTCAAATGGGGCACTCCTCCCGAAGCTTGCCAGCAGTGGACAGAGGCAAATAATTCGGTGTATAATGACGCGATTCTGCGATTTGTTCCGGCTTTACGTAAGAAAATGGGGCTGGATCATTAATGCAAAATTAAAATGTTAAGAAAAGCTTAGAGTGTTCAAAAACTCTGAAAAATCAATAATTTTATCAAAATAACCACTTTCAATTACCCCCTGAGTCACTCCATTCACATGGATCAAAACAGGGCGAATTGAATATCCCTTGGGATAGGCCAATCGTTTGGTTTTTTCTTCAACTTCAGCAACAACCTGTTTTCCAACCTCTGACATGTAAAATTTAATTTCGCATAGATAAAGTGTCCCGAATTTTGTCTGAATCAAAAGATCGACTTGACATCCTTTATTTTTTGTGCTCTTTTTTTGAAAAAAGGGGCCCGATTTTTCAACATCTTGACTAGCAATTCCCAAAATTTCATACAATTTGTTGATGTTATTTATCACTAAGTTTTCAAATTGAAGTGCCATGATACTTTCCCAACCCGAGAGATTGGTGATTGAGTTTGGTGAGAAACCGTTATTTTCAATTTTTGAACTATTTGGCTCTATAAATTTTAGATAAAATCTAATATAATTATCTTTTATACGAAATAGTTTTAAAATAGATTTCTTTTTACTTTTTATATTCCATGTTCGATCTTCCGAAATAAATCCAGCGGATATTAATTCGTGCAAATACTTGGAAATATTACCACTTTTATCAATTTCTAGGGTCGCACAGATCTCATCCAAATTTTTAGCCCCATCAGCTAATACCCTGATAATTTTATCAAAAGTCCCTGCTCTTTTAGAAAATAAATCAGAAAAAATTTGATTATATTCTCTATAGAGAAGACCCTCCTGTCTAAAACATAAGTGGTGAATATTCTTGTCAGCAGATTCTGTGGGGACGATTTCTTCAAGGTATTTTGGTACACCGCCTGTCACCCCTAAAATTTTTAATTTCTCATATGCGCTGATCCGATCTTTCTTTTCACCCCAAAACTGGTTACAATCCGTTAAAGAAAGTTCTTTGACTTCGAGTTTTATAGAAACTCTTCCAAAGAAACCCGTGCTATTAAGAATATTTTCTTCAATCCAGCTAGAAACCGATCCACATAATATTAATATCAAATTGGAATGTTTCGAAAATGTCTTATCCCATTCTGTTTTCAAATAACCTAAAAAATTAGGGTCTTTAGACCCCATCCAAGATATTTCATCAAAAAAAATGATGATATGGCTTTCCTTTTGTGCCTGGTTTCCCAGATGCCAAAAGACTTCGCTCCAATCGGATGTTTTTAGTTCTGGCATTCCAATATTTCGCGCCATTTCCCGAACAAAATAATTTATTTCATCTTGGTGAGTTTTATGTCCCTGTGGAGGGAGTCCGGAAAAACTCCATGATTTTTTGCTTTTTAAAAACTCTGCAATAAGTGTACTTTTTCCTATTCTTCTTCGTCCCCAAACGACAGCAAGACTTGCAGCTTTTTTCAATCGCAGCCGTTCCAAGATTTCTAACTCTTTTTTTCTTCCAAAAAAACGCATTAATTTTCATCCTGTAGTGCGTTTTATGATACGAGAAGCGATCATCATTTCATATCATGAAACAGCGATTTGTCTATTTCATGATATGAAATTCGAGGATTTTTTCATATCATGAAATGGTCTTTTTAAATATATTAGGAAAAACCATTGAAAACCAGACCTTTATGAAATTTCTCTTTTTTTTGCGATGGGAGCACTAGAGAATGTGCATCTCACGGTATACTTTGCGTTCCTTTTTGCAGCAGAGGTTTAGATTAACAAGGAAAAAAAGAAAAGATAAATCCCGACCAAAAGCACGCTAAAACCAAAAACTTGCTTTAAGCGCTGATCGGAGGCCCATTTCGCATAAACATGCCCCACTGCACTCCCCAAGATTCCGGCAAAAGAGAAAATCCCAATCACGGCTACACTCACCTCCGCCCTGATCTCTTGCAAATAATAAAGCTGCGTGATGAGTCCAATAAAAGCATTCAAGCAAATGATCGCTAAACTTGTTCCCACAGCCATAGACATCGATAAATGACTAAAAAAAACCAAAGAAGGAACGATCAAAAACCCTCCCCCGACTCCCATTAAACCGGTTAATCCCCCGACACAAAACCCCTTGCCAATCGGAGAAAGAAAGGAAGAAGAGAAACTTGAATGGGGGGAAACCTGTACAACCGGAGCCGGCCCAAGACACATCATTCCAGCCACCCCAAACATCAGCAAAGAAAAAAGAAGAAGCTGAAAAGACCCACTGAGAAAAGAAGAGAAATGGGCCCCTAGGGCTGCTCCCAACACACCCGGCAAGCCGAAAAACAAGACACTTTTCCAGTGAATCTGATGATGAAGGCTTGCAGAGATCGCTCCGGCAAGTCCAATCAAGGCAACAATCGCTAACGATTCAGCGATCGCCGCCTTCTCCGGGCGACCCAGGAGAAGGACTAAAAGGGGAACCGTAAAAATCGATCCTCCTGCCCCCATCAACCGCAGCGTTAACCCCATAGCTAGCGCTCCCATGAACGCCAGCACAATCACAAACAACTCCTGATCGATTGCGCAAGCAAAGGAGCGATCGAAACAATCCGAATTTTGGGATGCTTTTTGACTTGCTCTGAATGAGGCACGCTATTTGTCGTGATCACCTGCTCAATGGGACTCCTCTCAATTCTTTCCAGAGCATCACCGATGAACAACCCATGCCCCACCACAGCCAAAATGCGCTTGGCTCCGAGTTCTTTGCAAATTTCAGCCGCTTTCACAAGCGTTCCCCCCGTCGAACACATATCATCCGGTAGAAGCACTGTCCGTCCTTTGACATTTCCGACAAACAAACGCATATCCACTTGAAAAGGATCTATCCGTTCTTTATCAATTAAAGCTATCGGCACTTTCAATTGCTTGGCATAAGCCGTGGCAATTTTCACTCCTCCTTTATCCGGAGCCACCACGACGAGATCTTCCAACCCTAAATTCACACAATAGGGAGCCAAAAGATCTTGACTCATCAGAGGCTCAACGGGAATATTGAAAAATCCTTCGATCTGCTCAGAATGTAAATCCAGTGTGATGAGATGATGAGCGCCCGCTTGAGTTAATAGATCAGCGATGAGCTTGGCTGTAATCGGCCTTCCGGGGTGATCCACCCGATCTTGGCGGGCATAGCTGTAATAAGGAAGGACCACATGGATCGATTGCGCAGAGGCCCGCTTTAAGGCATCTAATAAGATAAAAAGCTCCATGAGATAAAAATTGGGATCAAAGGCGGTCGATTGAATCACAAAGACTTGCTTCTTCCGGACCTCTTCCAAAATTTGAATGCGAGACTCTCGATCGGGAAAAAGCTCATGTTCAATCCGCCCTAAAGGATGACTCAGCAAGGCAGAGACTTCTTGAGCTAGAAGAGGGTGGGAGGACCCGCTAAAAAGTAAGGAAGAGGAAAAGGGCATAACTTTTATACATGCGTGTGTCACTTGTGCAAGTACTGTAAAAACCATTCGGAAGCAAGCTGTGCGACTTCCTCCAAGGCTCCCGGCTCTTCAAAGAGATGGGTCGCTTTCGGGACAATGCGCAGCTCTTTGCGGCAAGTCAATTGTGCATAGGCCCTTTTATTTAATTCAATCACAATTTCATCTCTTCCTCCCACAATGAGTAAAGTTGGTGCTTTTACCTCGGGGAGGGCCGAGTCTGCTAAATCGGGACGCCCTCCACGCGAGACAATGGCGGCAATCTTCTCTCCCTGCTCGGCTGCTGCCATTAAAGCCGCTGCCGCTCCTGTGCTTGCCCCGAAGTATCCAATTGAGAGCGCGCGCGTCTTCTCTTCTTTTAAAATCCATGAGGTGATTTCAGATAACCTCTCTGTTAAGAAGGGAATATTGAAGCGGAGTTCTCCCGTCAAGGCATCTATCTGTTCTTCCTCAACGGTGAGAAGATCGACTAAGAGAGTGGCTAATCCCTTCTCTTGAAGCGCGCGTGCCACGAATTGATTGCGGGGGCTCAGACGACCGCTTCCACTGCCATGGGCAAAAAGAACGATCCCTTGCGCGCGTTCAGGAATCGTCAACTCTCCAACCAAATGGACATGACTTAAGGGAAGGGAGAGCTCCTGTTTAAATGCCGTGTTCTTTTCGGATGGCGGAGAGGGAGAGGCTGTTTGAGGAACCGAATTGGCATTTGCCTCTTTCAAAAGATGAATGACTTCTTCGTCTGAGGTCTGGTCAAAATGGCGATAATACATGCCGACCCCGATAAAATCTTCCCGGCTAAGGAGGCAGACCACTTTATCGGCCGCTTCTTCTGCTAGCCCCAAGGCCTCTGTTGAAGCCACAGGAATCGCCACAAGGACTTGGGTGGCTTGGGCCGTGCGCATCGCTTTTATGGTGGCGAGCATCGTTGATCCTGTCGCCATCCCATCATCGACCAAGAGGACTTTTTTCCCGGAGAAGGAAGGGGAGGGGACATAGGGGCGATAGAGGGCCAGACGTTGCTGGGCACGGGTCTGCTCTTTTTTGATCTCCCGGTCTAAGTATTCACGAGAGACTCCTAGCATATGAATGATCGAATGATTGAAGACCCCCTCTCCATTTTCCATGATGGACCCTAAGGCTAATTCGGGATTGCCGGGAGCTCCAATTTTACGGGGGACAGCCACATTTAACGGGAGGGAGAGCTTCTTGGCGATTTCTGCTGCAACGACCACTCCTCCACGAGCGAGTCCAACGACAAGAGTGTTTTCAGAACCTTTGTAGGGCATGAGGGCTGCCGCTAGGGCGGCTCCGGCTTCTTGTCGGTTGTTAAACATAGGCGGTCCTTCAGATAGAGGGGGAGGGTACCTAAGGAGAATCTTTATCTGAAGGAAATAAAAGTTGCAAGGTTTCTATTTATTTAATTAAAATAGCTGGGAATCCCAAAAATTTGAAGGAAGACAATAAAGACGATGATTTTCGAAACGACTCTTATGACCCTAGCAGACTATCTTTTATTCGGAGTCTGCGTTTTCCTTCTCTTAGGATGCATCTACATCTCGCTACGAACGCGCTTCGTCCAGCTTCGTTTCCTCCCCCTTCTCTTTCGAAGTCTCCTCGCCTCCCTTGTTCACAAAAAAGAAGAGGCCCATCATACGATCCTTCCTCATAAAGCCCTATTCACAGCAATGTCAACGACCTTGGGAATTTCAACGATTGTCGCCCCCGTCATCGCAATCTATTTAGGAGGGCCAGGTGCTCTATTAGGATTTCTTCTCACCGCCTTTTTTGGGAGTGCTGCGACTTACGTAGAAGTCGATCTCTGCCTTCAGCATCGAAAAAAATTAGAGAACGGAGTGATTATGGGGGGGCCTATGCAATACCTCTCTTATCTTTTCTCTCCCGCAGTTGCAAAATGGTATGCCTTCTGCTGCTTCATTCTCATGGCTGCTTGGTCCGGTGCACAAGCAAATCAGCTGGCTGCGATCCTCAACTCCCCTCTCCTCGGCTCTTACAGCCTTTCAACCGCCCTCTCGGGAGCCTGTATTGCCTTTCTCGTCATTTTAACTTTAATGGGAGGAATTAAACGAATCAGCGCGCTATCCGCCAAGCTCGTTCCGATCATGTTTGTTCTGTATCTTGGTTCCTGTTTTTGGATTCTCCTCCTTAACTATGATAAGCTCTTAAGCACGTGGGCAATGATCCTGCAATCCGCTTTGCAGCCTTATGCTCTAGCAAGCGGAACTCTCATTGGCGGGATCTTCACCAGCTTAAGATGGGGAATCTTCAAAGGGGTTCAAACCTGCGAAGCAGGGCTGGGAACACAGAGCATTCCCCACTCCATGGCAGAAACAGAAGACCCTTCTGCACAAGCGACTTTAGCCATGCTCTCGACTTATACGGCCGGCTTTATCGCCTTCTTATCGGGATGTGTGGCACTAGTCACCGAAACTTGGCTTGATGCAACCCTTCCTCTTGGCATCAGCATGGTTGCTGCTTCTTTTAAACTTTACTTCTCTTCCTTTGGCATTGGGATCATCCTCCTCTGCACCTTCCTCTTCGCTTTTGGAACAATCTTAGGAAATAGCTACAACGGAAGCCAATGTTTCAGCTATTTGACAAATCAGACGAAAATGCCCTTTTATTTCGCCGGGACAGCTGCCATGATCTTTATTGGGGCAATCTCAGAGGTGAAACTCGTTTGGTCTTTAGTAGATATTATCTTAGCTTGCATTGCGCTCCCCCATCTCTCTGCTCTAATCTTGCATGTGTCGAGAAATCCTGCAAGAAAACCTGTCGAGGATGGAGCAAGAGTCAAACATGACGAATTGCCTCAATCGGATCTTTCTTAGCCGCCTGCCAAGCAGGATAGAGCCCCGCACTCAATCCAACCAAAGAAGCCATGGAGAATGCCAAAAGAAGAGACCATAGAGTCATCACCGTCTTCCACCCAGCAAGGAGGCTAATCACTAAAGAAAAGAGGCCCCCAAATAAAATTCCCAAAAAAGCTCCGACCCATGTCAAGAAGAGAATTTCAATTAAAAACTGAATCAGAATATCTCGAGGACGCGCTCCCACCGCGCGTCGAATGCCAATCTCACGGGTGCGCAGAGAAAGAGTCAAGAGCATCATGTTCATCATCCCAATTCCCCCAACCAAGAGAGAAACTGCCGCAATGCTTCCTAACACCCAATTAAACGTCCGTTGCGTGCGATTGGCTTGCTCGAAGAGCTCTTCGGGAACAATCACTTGATAATCCTCATAGCCTCCATGGTTTTTTTCTAAAATTGCCCTGACTAATCGAGCGGCCTCTTTCATGTGACGCGAATCTTGAATTTGCAAAATCATTTCTGAAAACGGCTCTTTATCTCCATGAGAAGAGCGTGATACGCCCTCTTCACTGCCTAAGGGGATAAAAATCACTTGATCAAGTTTCCAAAGAGAGGGTTTTAATACTCCAACGACTGTATACTCTCGCCCCTCCAATCTAAGAGAAGCACCCACATGCCCTTGTTTGCCTAAACTCTTAGCAATCCCATCTCCCAACACACAGACCCATCTTTTTTCCTGTTGGTCTAGATCACAAAGAAAACGCCCTTGAGCAAGTTGTAAAGACTTGATTTCCCCATAATGACGCGTCAAGGCTAAAATCTCAGGAGAGCTTTCTCTTAATGCTCCAATGACCGAAGCCCTGACCCGCTTCACAGGAGCACAGTTTTTCAAAAAAGGGAGCGTCATTTGAAACGCTTGCCAATCCTGAAGGGCTAATCCCTTAGAGTTTCTTTCAGATGCCTGGACTTTTTGTTCTTCCGAAAGATCGGCTTGGCGAACGATCAAGTTCGTCATCCCAAGTTGTTCAATTTGCTGCTCAATCTCTTGTTTGGCCCCCTCCCCAATCGAGAGCATGGCAAGGAGGGCTGCAACCCCAAATAAAATGCCAAGCGTATTCAGTAAGGCGCGCAAACGATGCATCAGAAGAGAATGGAAACTTTGCCGGAGATAACGATAGAGGAGAATCATGCGACAAGCCTCCCATCTCGCACCTGAATGATTCGCCGGCAATGCCGAGACACTTGGGGGTCATGCGTCACAAGAACCAGAGTCGTCCCTTGGGAGTGAAGAGTATGGAAAATGTCTAAGATCTTTTCTCCCGTCTTGCTATCCAGATTCCCTGTCGGCTCATCTGCCAAAATAAGAAGAGGCTGAATGACCAGAGCCCGTGCAATCGCTGCCCGTTGCGCCTCTCCCCCCGATAGCTGGGAGGGTAAATGATGAAGACGATGAGAGAGTTGAACTTGCTCTAGGGCCTCGCAAATGCGTTCTCTTCGCTCTTTTTTAGATATTTCAATCGATTGATACAAGAAGGGCAATTCGACATTTTGAAAGAGGGTGAGCTCCGGGATGAGATTGAAAGATTGGAAAATAAAACCGATGCAGGAGGCTCTAAAGAAGGCCCTTTCTTGTTCAGATAAGGAAAAAACCTCTCGGCCTTGAAAAAAATATTCTCCTTGTGTGGGATGATCCAAGCAACCCAATAGGTGTAAAAGCGTCGATTTTCCCGAACCGGAAGGACCCATGAGGGCGAGAAATTCTCCTGCCTCAATGGTAAGAGAAATGTCTTTGATTACCTCAATCTGTTGATTGCCAAGTTGATAAGATTTGGAGATCTTTTTTAGTTCGAGCACACCCATCTTATCCCAATCTTAACTCGGTAAGAAGGATTCCTTGAGAATAGAACGAATTTCTTGCTCAGAGAGATCTGTCAATTGAATAATTTTTTCCATTTCTAGACCTTGATCGAACATTTTCTTTGCAATCCTAAGAGCTGCACTCTTTTCTCCTTCTATTCTTTGCTGCAAGAGAATGGCTTTCGCATCG
This sequence comes from Parachlamydiales bacterium, assembly GCA_963801825.1. Taxonomy (GTDB): domain Bacteria; phylum Chlamydiota; class Chlamydiia; order Chlamydiales; family Parachlamydiaceae; genus CAWDGI01. The sequence continues at coordinate 67,786 of CAWDGI010000005.1, read as the reverse complement.
AGTTCTCGTTTCTTTTCTTGTTCATAAGTATGCAATTCTTCCTGAGACCAAGAAAATTGATTAAGCACTGCATAAGCTTGCCGGATCACCTCATCCGATCCTGTGATTTTATCTACTTCTGATTCATGCGTACGAGCGGCATATTTAAAAAAATAAGCCCATTTTTCAATCATTGTTTGAAGGTCATCCATGGTTTTATTGAACTTCGGAAGCTCAAGAAAACAAAAGTAAAAATCTTTCAGACTTTGAGAATAAGAATTCTTATCTAAAATCACATGATCCGATTTATATTCTTCCTTTTCAGGAAACATGATAAAATCCGTAATTGCTAGAAAAATAACCTCTTTTAATTTGTGGTACTCTTCCCCGGAATTCATTTGAGAGACGTAAGCTTTGGCTGCGTAATATTGCGCACGCTTTTCAAATCCAGCCACACGAGCTACCTGCATTTCAACAATATACTGGCTCCCTTTCTCATCTGTGCATAGCACATCAACAATGCTTTGTTTTTTAGAGGCAATCTCCGGGTCCAGTGCAGGCCTTAAAAAAGAAATCCGCTGAATTTTCTCCCCTTTAGAAAATCCAAGAATATCATTTAAGAAGTGTATCAGGATATCTTTATGCTTTTCCGTTCCAAAAATTCTTTTGAAAGCAACGTCATTTTTTGGATCAAGAAATTTAGTTAACATGGGGACTCCCTCTTAATCAGTTCATCGACAAAGAGATTATCACAAAAAAGAAGAAAAATCGAGATTTTTCTTGATATCAAACGTTAATGTGGAGGGAGCAAGCAAAGAGACTCCCCTTCTGTTACCCCTCCCAGCACTTCGACCCATTGCTCATTGCTAAGCCCCAGTTGCATAGACCTTCTCTCATATCCCTTAAGGGAGTCGAAAGCATAACAAATATTTTCTCTCTCTTCACAAAAAACAGCCTGAAGAGGAATGGTTAAAGCCTGCCGAACTTCCTGCACATGCAAAGTCACATGGGCCGTCATCCCCGGCCTTAAACAAGGAGCACTTTTCTCTAAGGCAATGCGCACCTCGAAGTATTTCTCTTCGCTGATTCGTCCCGGGTCTGATAAGGCTAAGACTCCAATGGAAGAGACCTTCCCGACAAAAGAGAGATGAGGATAGGCATCGACTGTGACTGTCGCTTTTTTCCCAATATCAATTTTAAAGAGATCTCCTTCGCGCACCCGCGTCTTCACAATCATCGCACTTAAGTCGGGCAAATCGATAAGCGGCTGGTTTTTCACAAGCACATCCCCAACGCGCGGCTTTCGCCGCTGTCCCCCTCGATAGTCTTCCCGTAGGACAACCATCCCTGATGTTGGAGCCACGATCTCTGTTTGGGCGAGCTCTCTTTCCGCCTCTTGTCGTTGGGCGAGCAAATCGACGAATGCTTGCTTGCCTTGCTCAAATAAAGCAGCCGACTTGGCAACCTGATAGAGCCCCGATTTTGCACTTTCCTCTTGTTTAAGCTGAGAGCGTTTCAACTGCATCTCTGCTTTTTTAATTTGCATCGGCAATACATGCTCGATATAGCTTTCATATTGGAGCTTGGCCGCTGTGTAGGCCTCTTCTTCTTCGATCAGTTTTTTTTGCGCAAGCTTGACCTCTGCATGATTTAAAAACCCTTGTTCTTCCAGTTTGGCCAAATCCTGAGAGTAGCTCTTGAGCTCCTCATACTTTAACACTGCTTTCTGCATGGCTGCCTTGAGACGTCCCTTTTCTTGCGGCCCATCGCCATAGAGAATCTTATCCCGTTCGAGCTGTGCCACCTCATACTCATAGGCCACTGTCCGGTTTTCGCTCTCCGCCTTGTTTTTCTCCCATTCGATCGTCTGCTCAAGGAGGGTGAGGGAGTCCTCCTGCTCTTTCACTTGGGCCTCGAGAGCCGCTCGCTTTTCTTCAAAGGGGGTCGGATCCAAGCGAATCAAGACTTGCCCCGGTTTAACGGAGACTCCGTCTTCAATCAGATCGATGATTTTTCCTGCCTCCCCTTTAATCGAGGAAGCAATCATTAAAGAGCGAGCCGCTTCCAGCTCTCCCACCGTTTTAATTTCCACTTTCAAATCTTGCCGAATCGGCAGAAGCGTCGGAATAAGGGGAAGAGAGGCGGTTTCCTTGAAAAATTTAAAACTAAAAAAGAGGCCAAAACAGCCAAACGAGAGGAGGAATAATAAAAAAATGCGTCTCATATAAAGTCTAAAACAGTTCCGGTTTATCGATTAAAAGACCAAGGGCCGCCAAAAGTTGAAACTCCCCCACAAGGTGATCGATTAACGCTCCCCAATAGGCTTGCTGGGCAGTCCTTAAGGCTTTTTCCGCCTGAATGACATAAAAGTTATCGGCTAAGCTACGATCAAACTTGAGTTTTGCCAATTGGAGCTCCCCTTGCGCAATCTTGATTTGCTCTTCCTGAAGAAACATCCGTTGTCGTGTTTTGTCCAGGTGCCGTGCCCCTTTCTTCACCTCCAAGATAATCGTGGCCCTTGTCTGATCGATCCCCCGCTGGGCACCCTCCACAGCCAATTGGCTTTGCTGGTAGGCCACCTGTTCGCCAAGCGGACTGAAATCAGCAGACGTGGTCAATCCAACTCCCCAGGTGCTATCTCTACGGCGTGTACAGGCGCGTGTGAAGAATTGATCTTCTCCACAGTTAGAGTAATTCAAGATTAAATTGAGCTCCGGATAGAGATTGTCTTTTGCCAGGCGAGAGAGTCTTTGATTTTCGCGGAGCTGATCCTCCGATTGATCCATTTCAATTCGATTTTGCAAAGCCATTTGAATGGCTTCATTCAACTTAAAAGACGAGGGGGTGCAAGCAAGGGGAAGCTCGATTTGAATGGGTTGATCTAAAGGCAATGCGAGGAGATCGCGCAGCAGATCTTCCGCTTCTTGTAGCCTTTCTTGAGCGAAATTCAGTGATTCTTCTGCGTGACGCATTTCCATCTCTGCCCGATAAATATCGAGCGAGTCTGATAATCCCAATTTTTCCTTCAAGCAAGCCGCCTGGTAAAATTTCTGGATTCGTTCATAGGACTCTTGATGGAGGGATAAGGCTTTCTCTCCTTTGACGATTTCATAGAGCGCTTGAACAGTCCGCAAGATGAGCTGCACCTGAGCCATGTAGAGATGGCGATAGGCAAAACGTAAACCAAATTGGGCGCCTCGAAGGGAAGAAAGTTGATACTCTTTTCCGAGTCCTCGCAATAAAGGTTGAGAAAAGAGGGCCCGTATTTCCGTCCGATAATGGTCGTTAATCTTGAATAGATTCGGGCTTAACGTCAGCTGCGTTCCCGTTTCCCATTTTTTGCTGATATCGATCCCTCCCCCGGCAGAAAGGCCTGTGTCTCTTCCCCCTCCGACATACCCAATTCGGCTATTGGGAGTGAGATGAATCTGGAATTCATTTTCGGCTAAGGCAATGTCATATTGGGCAGAAGTGACCTCTCCGTAAGTGTTTAAGAGAGAGCGATTAAAGTGAAGAGCTCGGGATAAGGCACTCTCTAAATTAAGAATAAGGCAGGAGGGATCCGAGGGCTCCTCTGGTGACTGGAAATGGCCTTGGGTGAGGAGAGAATAGCTGAGTGTTGCACGCGAAAGAATAACAAGAATAAAGAAGGGAAATACTCTTAACATCGGATCCATCCTAGTGACATCCAAATCTTATACCAATTCGATAGCCTTGCTTGTCAATATTTTTATCCATGTGATAGAATGGGGAATCAATTAGGGAGGCTCATCCTTTTACCTCATTAGCATTAATTTAGACGAGATATTTAAATGAAAAAAATCATAGGGCTTCTATTATTTTCAATATCCAGCTTTGCGTTTGCAGAATCAAGACAAGAAAAGCGATTGGAAACAGATACAGAAGGCGTATGGCAACTTTACGCCACAAGAACAATCATTGATATCAAAGAAAATTGCCTAACTCTGGACAATGGCTCAGAATGGGCAGTTGGATATTGGTGGCAAACACATCTTAAAACTTGGGAGATAGGCGATCTCATTCAGCTCTCGACTCCTTATGATCTCGCCTACTATTTCTACAAAATAGATAACTTAACAAAACAAGATCTTGTTTGGTCCACAGAAAAAAAATGGCCTAATTCTTCCTTTGCCGGATGCTTGTGGGTTCAAGAAATACAGGAAATAGATATAGATACAGGCTACTTGATTAAGTTAAATCAAGGGATCTGGTTAAGAATTCCAGCAGAATCAAAAGAGCTTTATAAACACTGGCAGCCAGGGGATGTTTTGACGATCATCGCTCATTGCTGGCCAAATGATAAGCCTGCCCTATTACATCACAGCTCTTCTAGAATCACAGGAATAGAATTTGGAGTATTAGTCCAATCAACTCAAGTTTTACGAAAGGAACAGAAAAGAAAGTCAAATGCCAAGACCTACTACTAGGAAGCGATAATGAATAAATTAAAAAGCGTAAAAAAAGTGATCAAGGCTGAATTAGATACTGCGCATCCAAATGGATACAAAGAGATTCTAGAAACTGTCATAAATAAGATTAAAGCAGCTCAAACAAGAGCGATGGCGTCTGTTAATCGTGAATTGATCGAAGTCTATAGGGATATTGGAAGAATCATTTATGAGCAACAGCAAAAAGGAGAATGGGGAGACTCTGTTGTTAAAAATCTAGCTAAAGACATTCAGAAAGATTTTCCAGGAATGAAAGGCTTTTCCTATCGCAATCTTTATTTAATGAGAGATTTTTATGTCTCATATAAGGATAAAGAAAAAGTGCAGACATTGTCTGCACAAATTAGCTGGTCTCACAATGTAGCTCTCCTATCAAAGTGTAAAGACCCTCTTGAAAGGGAATTTTACATGAAAATGTCAAAGAAAAATGGATAGACATACAGAGTGCTCATTCATCACATCGAAATGGGCACTTTTGAAAAGACGATAATGACGCAATCGAATTTCGAAAAGACTCTTCCAACTAATCTAATGCCAGAAGCGGCTCTTGCCGTGAAAGACGAATATGCCCTTGATTTCTTGGAATTAGGGGAGAGGCATACAGAGAGAGAACTCGAAAGAGCCATTGTAAAAAATATAGAGAAATTTCTTCGTGAAGTTGGGACATCTCTGGCTTTCTTGGGATCTCAATATTGTATAGAGCTCGAAGGACAAGAGTTTTTCATTGATTTGCTCTTTTACCACAGGCGCATAAAATCTCTTGTTGCCGTGGAGCTCAAGATTTCTGAGTTCATTCCTGAATACATTGGAAAGATGCAATTTTACTTGTCTGTTCTCGATGACACAGTTCGTATTGAAGGAGAAAACCCGTCTATAGGAATTATTCTTTGCAAAAGTAAAAAAAGAACAGTTGTGGAATATGCTCTAAGAGATGCAACGAAACCTATTAACGTCTCTTCATACCATATTGTGAAAAAACTACCAAAAGAACTTAAAGATGAATTACCATCTCCAGAACAGATAGCATTGCTTTTAGAATATATTGAATGAGGGATGCTCAGTTAAAGAGAAAGAAGGGAAATACTCTTAACATCGGATTCATCCTAATGTCATCCAAATCTTATACCAATCCAATAGCCTTGCTTGTCAATATTTTTATCCATGTGATAGAATCGGCGATATCTTCACCAGGAGTCTTTTGTGATAGAAATCAAAAGGATAGTGAATAGCTGTGTTCATTTTATGAACCAACCTATCGTTAAGGAAGGGGCAAAGACTCTCGCCGGCTCCGTGACTTTTGCCTTTGGGTTAGTAGAAATCTACGATCTTTACCAGATTGCTAGAGGGCGCGAAATTTCAACAGAACATCATTTGGGCGCTCCCAAATGGGTTCAGATCGCTCATAAAATCATTCTTATCTGTGCGAAGGTCTCCTTGATTTTGAGTGGCGGAGTTTCTCGCCCAGGAGTTTTCATTATCTCTTCTCTCGTAGGAAGCGTGTTCTCCACTGCTCAGCTTGATCGAGTCTTTGGACCGAATACGATCTTTGCCATTAATCCTTGGCATCCCCGTCATGTCGTTAGCATTTTTGCTGTGATACTCGCTCTTCCCTCCGTTGCCCAATCCGCTTACCAAGGGGTGAATTGGGTGTATAAAAAAGTGCGTCAATATCAAGAGGAACAAACAAATAGGCAAAAACAAGAAGTGAAAACTTGGCTGACAGATACAAAAATACAGCTCATGGCTCTATTTAATACAATCACCAGCCGTCCAACTCTCCATCTAGGGAATCAGTTAGGGAGGCTTATCCTTTTGCCTCATTAGCATTAATTTAGACGAGATATTTAAAGGAGAATGGGGAGACTCTGTTGTTAAAAATCTAGCTAAAGACATTCTGAGTGATTTTTACCAAAGCAAATTGAAAACGAATGACACATTCTCTGTATTAAGTCTTTAAATATTAATAATTTAAACAAATATTTGCAACTTAACACTTCATAAATTCCCAAAGACGAAAAATTGCTGTGGAAAAGGTTAAAGCTGAAAACAGATATGCGGCAATAATAAAAGTAGAAGGAAATAAAATCATGATGGAGAAAAATATGAAGGCTTCGCTCCTCTCAATTAAACCAGGACTGTAAAAAAAACTTTTCATCGATTGGTTTTCAACAAATATGCCAACGACCAGAAATGTTGTTATACATAGCAAAATGCTACCAAGCATTAGTAAGCTTGGAAAGGCATGGGCATTTATATCTACAAAGAAAAGACCTGTGATCACAGCAAATTCCACGATACGGTCGCACACAATATCTAAGGCGGCGCCTTTAGAGCTGACCAGATTTAAAAAGCGTGCAAGAGATCCATCCAGAGTATCAAGAAAACCAGATAGCAATAATGCAAGAAAAGCAATCCAAGGGAAATCAAAAATGATCAGAGGACAAACCATTAGACCCAGGAGGCAGCTTAATAGAGTAAGTGTTTGAGGAGAAAATCTATTAAAAAAAGGCAAGATTGGTTCGACACATACTTTTTGATAAACTTGTCGATAATAGCTATCAATCATTTTTTTATTCTTGACAATTTGCATTAAAAAGACAAACATTAATTTTAAAACCATTAAGGAGTCATTGATGAAAAGTTTCATGGTACTGATTGTTAGCATCATAGCTATATTTCAAGCCCCTTCTCAAGTTTTTGGTGAATCAAAGACAGATCTTGCAGAAAAGGACTGTTTACCCGAGTACCGATTTGATGGGAAAAAATTGGTTTTATCCGAAAAAGAATGGCAAGAGCGTCTCACGCCTGAGCAGTTCGCCATCTTGAGAAAAGGTGGAACTGAGACTCCCTTCAAAAATGCTTATCATGCTAACAAGGAAAAAGGGATCTATGTTTGTGCAGGTTGTGGGCTTCCACTTTACAGCTCTAACACAAAATTCGATTCAGGCACTGGATGGCCAAGTTTTTGGCAACCCATCTGTCCTGAAAATGTCACTTTAACCGAACAAGGTTGGTGGTTTCTTAAGAAAACTGAAGTCTCATGTAGTCGCTGTGGAGGACATCTCGGTGATGTTTTCAACGATGGACCTCAACCGACCGGTAAACGTTATTGCATGGATTCTGCATCCTTAAAATTTATTCCGAAATGATAGATTCTTCCAATGCGAAATCATATCCTCTTGTTGTAATTGGAGCGGGTGCCGCAGGATTAGTCATTGCAATCGGTGCGACTAAAGCTGGAAAAAAAGTTCTTCTTATTGAAAAAGGGACTTATGGCGGAGATTGTACGAATTTTGGTTGTATTCCTAGCAAATCGCTAATCGCTTCAGGGCATTCTGCTGCTGCTATAAAAGAAGGTAAAGAGCTTGGTATCGAAGTGTCTTCTCAAATAATACAAGCTAATAAATCTCTTTCTAGAGTAAGAGAAATTATAGCTGAAATTCGCTCTCATGAAGATCCGGAGGCTTTGAATAAGCTGGGATTAGAGACTTTGACGGGTACAGCCAAATTCGATGGACTCTAACATTTTACGAGTTAATGATAACATTATTGAAGCCAAGCAAATCGTTATTGCGACCGGATCCTCTCCTTTTATCCCACCAATTAATGGGCTTGATAAAACGCCTTTTCTCACAAATGAAACCATTTTTGAACTCAAAGAAATCCCAAAAAGTCTTGTAGTAATGGGCGGAGGGCCTATCGGATGCGAGCTTGCCCAAGCTTTTTTAAGATTAGGTTCAAAAGTTTCACTTATTCATTCTCATACTGAATTATTGAATAAAGAAGAAACTTGCGCACAAGAAATCATCGCCGCTCAGTTTAAATCGGAAGGCATCTCTTTGCATTTAGGTATGGGTGTGAAGGAAGTCACTTATCATGATAATCAATTCCAGATTTTTCTTGAAAATGGACAAAAATTTGAATCTGAAGCATTTCTTGTATCAGTCGGTAGAAAACCTAATGTTTCATCATTAAATCTAAAAGCTGCTGGTGTAAATTACACGGATAAAGGCATTCCTGTAGATGCTTATGGCCGTACTAATCAGTCTCACATTTGGGCTGTAGGCGATGTCGTTGGTATACCTTTTTTTACTCATTGGGCAGAAAATCAAGCTCGCAGTGTGCTTACATCCCTACTTCTTCCCTTTCCTTTCAAGAAAAAAATCGACAAAAATCAATCCATTCCGCGCGTTACCTTCACTGATCCCGAAGTTGCCAGCATTGGATTATCAGAAAAAGAAGCGAGTCAACATTATAACATCGCGACATATACAGTTCCATTTAGCCAAGTTGATAGAGCCATCACAACGGGTAAAACAGAGGGATTTATTAAAATCGTGACAAAAAAATGGAGCAGTAAAATTCTTGGTTGCACAATAGTTGGACCACGAGCAGGAGAAATGTTAGGTGAAATTAGTTTGGCCATGTATGCAGGTATTTCCTTGCGCAAACTTTCGGCACTTATTCATCCCTATCCCACATATAACGGAGCAATAAGAAAAGCAGCAGATTTGTGGTTAACACAAACCATTTTGTCTATTTTCAAAAGGAAAAAATGAATAAGAATATAGTAAAATATTTACCTATTCTCATCATCTTTGTAGGGATGGCTTCCATTTATTTTTCAGGCATCTATCACTATCTTTCTCTTGACTATCTTCGCATGTATCATAAAAGTTTAAAAACATTTGTAGAGATGCACCCTGTTGCTGTACCTATCGCTTTTTGTATTGTTTATATTATCTCAACCGCATTATCTGTTCCCGGCGCTATTTTTTTAACCCTTTTAGGTGGTTACTTATTCCCACAGCCATTTAGTACAATTTATGTCGTTTTTTCAGCTACTTGTGGAGCAACTATCATCTTTTTGGCTGCTCGGACTGCATTAAAAGAGATACTGCAAAAAAAGGCTGGGCCATTCTTAAAAAAGATGGAAAAAGGTTTTCAAGAAAATGCAGTCAGCTACTTACTTTTTTTGAGATTTGTCCCCCTATTTCCATTTTGGCTTGTCAACATTGCGCCCGCTTTCTTTGGAGTTTCATTAATTACCTTTGTATGGACGACATTAGTTGGGATCTTTCCAGGCACTTTAGTTTTTACGCTTGCCGGAGGAGGTTTAGAAAAAATCTTAGAAAATAATGAAACATTTTCAATAAGTACAATTTTTAATACACAAATAAAAATTGCATTAGTCTTATTGGGTATAACAGCTTTAGTACCAATTATATGGAAAAAATTTAAAAAAACCAATTAATAGACTTCTTGCATAATTCACTCACCTTACGCAAGCTCCGTGAACGTTTGCGTAAGGTGAGTGAATTATGCAAGAAGTTTAATATTTTCTTGGGGGAACCAGTATGATCCTACAATTCCTGAAAGGAAAATGAGAGGTATTCCTCCAATTGTCCAATACCATGTATATCCCCCTTCTTCTCCCCAAAATAAATAAGAACCTACCCCACATGCAATCCCAACAAAAATACTGACGTATACACCAAACCTGGAAGATTTTTTCCAATAAAAGCCTCCAAGCAAAGCAAAAGAAAGAGCAGCGACAGGAATGTTTGCTAAGATTAATTTTTCTAAAATTCGATCAACTAAGAGATTAGAAACAAGAAAAGAAAATACAGTCATACACAAAGTAATAAAAAAGACACGTTTAATGCTGTTTGAGGATTTTCTATAAAAAAAATCTTCCACGATCATTGAAGTCATGGCTCCCCAAACCCCTGTCAAGGTTGTTGCAGAAGCTGCAAATAATATTCCATAACCTAATCCTCTTAAACCGGAAGGTAATCGAAGGATGGCAAAAGGCAGAGCATAGTCCGGATTGGGAAGATTCGCTCCGCGCAAAGGAATAGTGGCTAAAATTGCACAAGCATATAGAAAAAAAACAAGAAAAGCCGCAAAGAGCACAGCCAGATAGGCAACTCGCTCTGATTGAGCTGCAAAAATCTTTTGTCCATACCAAGGAGCTAGAATATAGGTAAACATTGTCAAGACAATCAAGGAAATAATAAACCAAACAGGAGCCGCCTGAGATCCTTCCTTTAAAATAGTATCCAAAGATGGAATCTCTAAAGAATGAGATTGCCAAGAAAAAAAAGCCATTAAGGGGAAAAAAATAAATGTTACGACGAAACTAAAAATATCCGTATAAATGACCGATACAAATCCTCCCCTTAACATCATAATTAGAGGTATGATCACAAGCAAACCACTGATAGTCCACTCCGATAAATGAGGGAAAAGAGGATTAAAGAGAACAACCAAAGATTTAATGTAAGTTGCACTAAAACCTACCATTGAGGCTAAAAGAGTTAAGCTGGCAAATCTTCCCACATCCTTTCCATAACGTTGACTAAAAAAAGCAGCAACGGACAAACCATTAAAGGCTTTCCACTTCTTGGCAACAGTAAAAGCATAAAAAAGAAGTCCTATTAGAAAAATAGAAGGCAAGATAAGTCCCCAAATCCCAGCTGCATATCCCAAAGCTGCAAAAGAAATAAGAGTTGCTGTATTCAATTCTGTCATCACCAAGGTCGCTATCAAAGCAAATAATCCTGTGCGTCTGTCTGCTACTAAGTAAGATGATTCAGTTTGACTAACTTTGCTGATTCCAATGACTAATAGACTTAAGCTGAATAAAATCAACACTATATAATCTAACCCGCTCATTGAAACCTTCTTGCTGCTCAGCCTATTTTCTGAGATATGAAACCCCGAAGCTTATCGGTGAAAGTCCGATACACGAATTTTCTTCTTTTTTCTAAGAATTGATATTGTTTTTTTTGGCAGCCTATGTCAAGAATAAAATTAAAAGAATAAATGGTAAATCACCCGGAGTGTGGACAATGAAAAAAAGAGCTTTCTTATATTGGACGAGTCTTTTATTTATTGCCCTCCTTGCCGGCTGGATTCAAGCAGAAGAAAATCCCGCCCGCGAGCGCGAACACCCGGAAAAAAGATATGAGACGGCCACCTTTGCCACCGGATGCTTTTGGTGTACGCAACATGACTTTGATCAAGTCAAGGGGGTCGTCTCCACATTGTCCGGATACACGGGTGGGAACGTCCCCAATCCCTCTTACGAGGAAGTATCCACTGGAGGAACGGGCCATGTGGAGGCCGTTCAATTGCAGTATGACCCCAAGGTTATCAGCTATGAAGAGCTCTTAAACTTCTATTGGTATAACGTCGACCCCACTCGCAACGACGGACAATTTTGCGATAAGGGACGTCAGTATCGTCCCCTTATTTTTTACCACAACGAAAAACAGAAAGAACTCGCAGAAGCCTCCAAAGAGCGATTGATCAGAGAAAATAAAATTCACCCGATCTTAGTCGATATTCTTCCTGCCAAGACGTTCTATCCGGCGGAAGAACATCATCAAAGCTATTATAAGAAACATTCGTTTCTTTATCGCTTTTATCGCTATCGCTGCGGAAGGGATGCTCGCTTAGAAGAGCTCTGGGGGAAAAATCCTTACTCGCAGAGTTAAGAGATCTTCTCTCCTAATATGTCCTTCTGTCATATTGATCATTCATGACGGATCCCGTCAGATTTTGATAATTTTCCAGAATAGCGCGAGCATTTCTCTTTTCTTGCTGGCTGAAATGATGATAAGCATACTTACCAATGGCAGCAGCCCCGAGCAGAATCCCTGCCCCAATTCCTATCGCCATTGCAGCACTAGAACCGGTTAAAGCCCCTCCCAGTGCACATCCAGCTGCGATGATTCCTAAGATTAATAAAGCAATGTCTTGGATTTGACTGAGTCTTCTTCTCGCGAAAATGTCATCGACATTTTTTATAACAGCGTTTACATAAACTTTCTGGACACCATTATAGGAATCTCTGTCGACCTGCTCCCAACACTCTTTCATGGTTTGAAATGAGTTCTTTTCTTCGGCTGACTCTTCCTTTTGGGCGACCTTTTTACCGGAAAAATAGCTCAAAATTCCCACTCCAATTCCTGCCCCAACTCCAACAAGAATTCTTGCCCCAGTATTACTGTCTTTTCCCTGATCTGATGACCCAGAGTAATAGTTATGCGTTACATCTCCCCCACTGAAAACGCGAACATTACGATTCGCGAAAGCATTAGCAACAATTGCAACTAGAGAAAAAATATTTTCCCAAGAGAAAGACGATAAAACTCCTGGTTGGCTTTGAGAGTGCTCCTGAGGCGTTAAAATAGACCTCGCTAAAATAGCGGAATAATCCACAAGTTTCGTGGTTCTTGCTGCAATCTCACTGACGTCCACTGGAGGCGCAGAAGGCGTTACACCCACACCCGAATCATAAAAATTAGTACCTACATATGTAGCCATTTTTTTCTTCCTTTGTTTATATGTTTACAAATTTGATTTAGTAATAGATTATTCTAACATCTCAAATATTTAATAAAAAGAAAATAAAGAAAAAATTAATTTTTACGACTCTATTCTTAACAAGTCCTTGACAAGTCCCCCACAAAAGAGGTAAAAGGTAAGGTATTCAAACTAAATGAGCTAAATTAAGGAGTTTTGATTATGCGACGTTATTCTCCCTTCTTCAAATGCCTCTTGCTCTTTTCTCCCCTGGCTTTTGCAACCGCTTCTTTTATCACTCAATCTGAGGAGATGTCTCCCCAACTGGTTAAAAATCAAACGGAAGATATCCGTCAACTTCCCAACCAGACGGTCGTTCCCGATTTTAGGCAGCTGGCAAAAAAAGCGATTCCAGCGGTTGTCTCCATTCGCGTCCAAGCGCAAACGCAAAAAAAATCTCTCTTTGGAGACGATAATTCCCTTGACCTCTTCGATTTTTTTGGCCACAACTTCTGGGAGTTCTATGGTCTTCCAAAACGAGATAAGGACACACGCTCACAAGTGATGACAGGCCAAGCCTCCGGCGTCATTGTCAATCCAAGCGGCTATATTCTGACCAATCGCCATGTGGTCCACGACATGGATAAAATTCAAGTCCAACTCAATGACGGAAGAGAATTTACAGCGAAAGTGCTGGGAGAAGATCCCAATAGCGATTTAGCAGTGATCAAAATTGACGCGCAAGACCTTCCTTATTTAACTTTGGCCAATTCGAATGACCTGGAAGTGGGTCAATGGGTCGCTGCCATCGGCAACCCTTTTGGCCTCCAAGCAACTCTCACAACAGGGGTCGTCAGTGCGCTTGGGCGTCATGGGCTCGACATCGTCCCTTACGAAGATTTTATTCAAACGGATGCGGCCATTAATCGAGGCAACTCCGGAGGCCCTCTCCTCACCTTAAACGGAGAAATTGCGGGAATTAATACTGCCATTGCGACCACCTCTGCGTCAGGCTATAGTGGCATTGGCTTTGCTGTTCCGAGCAATATGGCACGCCATGTCCTCGATGAAATTATTGCCCATGGAAAAGTCTCTCGAGGGTTATTAGGCATCAATCTCCAATCCATGACGTACGAGCTGGCACAAGCATTTGGGATGCAAAAAGTAGAGGGGGCATTAATCACGAATGTCATGAAAGGCTCCGCTGCTGATCGAGCAGGCTTGAAGGCCGAAGATGTCATCCTACGCTATAATGGACGGCCCATTGAAAATGCCGCTAGCCTTCGCAATGCAGTCTATATGATGAAACCGGGGACACAAGTCAACTTGACCGTTCTTCGCAAAGACCAACTCATTCAAGTCCCTGCCATAGTTGGCGAATACTCCGAGGAGATGGCTGTGACGGGCATCGGACAAAGAACCCGGCTTGGAATTGAAGTCGAAAATCTCTCCCCTGAATTGGCTCAAAACTTGGGTTATACGGAAGATCAGGGGGTCGTGATTACTCGTATCAATCCCTCCAGCTCAGCTGCTTTAACGGGTTTAAAGAAGGGAGCTCTCATCCTTGGTATCAATCGCCAAAAGATCTCCAATGTCAATGAGTTCAATCAGGCCTTGGCACAAACCCCTGAAGGAAAACCAATCTTGTTACAGGTGAAGCAGGGAGATATTTATCTTTTTGTCTCCATTCAAAACCAGTAAAGAAATGGGAAAACCCAAGAGATTTTAAGTCCTCAAGAGATGTATTAAGGAGCATAAATGCGCAAACACAGGCGCGACACCTTCAACCAGTTAAATAGACATCTTGCATAACCTCACAATTCCTTGCCCGTGCCCCTGCCCCTGCCCTTGCCCGAAAAAGTTCTGGCACGCAATTCTATGCTAATAGGGCAAGGGCAAGGGCAGGGGCAGGGGCAAGGAATTGAGGTTATGCAAGATGTCTAATAAGCAGCAATTATGCTGGTCTATGCGTATTTGTGCCGGTCTTTTTTCAGTCTAGTGCGTAAAATTTGCGTAAAATACTTGACCGGCAGTTTCTCAGAGATTAAAATGACAGCATGGCTAAGCAGTTCAATAAAATTAAAAATCTTCTAGTTTCACACCAAGAGGAGCTATCTCAGCTAGGAGGTCACCACTTGGCTGTCTTCGGCTCCATAGCTAGAGGTGAGGCAACTGAAGATAGCGATGTCGACATTTTGGTTGATTTTGACAGCAAGAAAGGTTTGTTTGGCTTTGCTGATCTAAAGTTTTATTTAGAGGAGATTTTGGGCTGTCATGTAGATTTAGTGACCAGGCGAGCTCTTCATCCTGCCCTAAAGACGAGAATTCTCCGTGAATCGAAAGAAATCTTCTAGACCTTGGTCTTTCCGTATTGGGGATATTTTGGATGCTATTGAGAAAATCCAAGAATTCACCGCAGGCATGACCTTTGCCGAATTTGACAAGAACAGGATGGCTTTGGATGCTGTAATTCGAAATTTTGAAATAATAGGAGAGGCGGGGAACCATATTCCAATTTCCATTCAAATTCAATACCCCCGAATCCCCTGGAAGCAAATTATTTCAATGAGAAATTCCCTAATCCACGAATACTTTGGCGCTGATAATAGTGTCATATGGGATACAATACAGATCCACCTCACAGACCTTAAGAGTCAGTTGCTGCTAATAGTTGCCGATTACCCGAACGAGCAACGTTTCTAACAAAATCTCCCAAAGACTCAACATTGAAGGAACGTTAAAGAGAAGGAATAGCTAAAGCAAAGGCTAAAGACAAGTATAAGGGGCGCAAATCGATTGCATTAGAACTCCAACAAGAGGTTAGACGTCTTGTTAGCAAAGGGCTTCTATATCAGCCCGTTCTGAAAAACATACCCCCATGTGGCGTAAATAGCTAAGGCTATTCCCTCCTCGCTCTTTCACGCCATCTGGCCTTTCTCGCCTGACCGAATCTGTGACCGAAGAAGTGAACACAACCCTACTCTCTGACTTTTAGTGCACAGCCGCGTTAACAATTTTAGCTAATGTCTTAATCGTAGGATTTCTTTTTCTGAGAGAATGATATATAGTAGATCTTGGTATCTTTTTATCTCGAGAAAATTTTGATCTATTCAGAGCTGATAAATAACCATCCAGAATTTCCATTAAAGCTTCTGTATCATTCTCTTTTAAGCATTCAAAAATAGCATTAGCCACAAGCGTTTCATCTAATAAAGTCTCTTCAGGATTACATTTTGTTATCCCTTCCCAATTTTTAATTTTCAATTTTCTTGGAGAGAATTTTTCTCGCCCGTGTGATGTCTTTATCTTGTCCATTTTTATTTCCTCCTAGTAAAAGTAAAACATTCTGTTCCTCTATATAGGCATAATATATGCGCCTTCCATTTCTCCATTTCAACTCCCACAGATCATCTTCTAAATCTCGGATGTCACCAAAATGACCTTCCTTTTCAATTTTATCTAAACGAGAAGCTATCTGTAGTTTTTCTTTATCAGATTTTTCTTCAATCCATTCATCGTACTCCTCAGTTTTAAAAATAGCGTATTTACTCATATCTAACCGTATTTTAACATAAAGTCTCTAAATTGTACAACATGTTGCACAAAATATGCAACCTGATATTTTAGACGGCAGCGACTGCGAGCATTTTTTATTTTCGGACAAAAAAATAAAAAATGCTCGCAGTCGCTGACAGTCACAAAAAAAGCTTGCCAAAACAAGTTAAATATGATAGAATAACAGGCTATAATACAAACACTTACACATTATTGAAAAGAGATGAAACAGGGAAAAATCAATCTAGCGACTTTTGCAGTCATTATGGCATCTTCTATTTCACTCATTGGGAGCCAAGCCGAAGAGGTTGTTTCGCCATGGGTCATGTCCTATGTGAAAACTGTTACTTGCGATTACTTTGCTTCTGATTTAGAAAATGTTCGGGTAAAGCCTCTTGCAGGCGGTTACTCAGCTGCTGCAAACGTGCAGCTAGAAATTGCTGGTAAAGCGTATGTTTTACGGGTAATCAGTGAATTAGAATCACCTCTTAGACGTAACACAGAATTTTATGCCATGAAAGAAGCAGCAGCAGCTGGAATTGCTCCGGCAATTCATTGGATAAGTCCCGATGGATATGGAATCCTCATGGATTATATTGCAGGTGGAACACTCACTATTGAAAAAGGGAAGAAACCTGAAATCACTTTTAAGGTTGCCGATTTGCTGCGCAAGGTCCACGCATTACAAAAAAATCCCTTTTGCGCCCCTTCTTTTGAAGCGCAGATGGAGGAATTCTATAACCAATATTCGCAAGGAGACAGTAATCAAGCCATTTGGGAAGGTGCCATTTTCATTATCAAAGAGGGAGCCTTTCAACTGCAAAGCTTAAACGCTCCAACTGTAAACACACATGGAGACTTGAACCCACGCAATATTTTGGTTTCTGATCAAGATGTCTACTTCATTGATTGGGGCGACGGAACTTATTCCGATCCATTCCAAGATTTAGCATTCTTCTCTATTGTGATGGATTATGACTCAAAAGAAGAAGCATACTTTATGCAATGCTATTTAGGACATGCTCCTACAATTAACGAAAGAAGGAGATTTCGGATTGCAAAAAAAATGAATTTTGCCCGTTTAGTTCTTAGCAGTCAAGGCATTGGCAATCAACTTAGTTCCGATCAAAAAGATGAAGCTTATGTTCTTGAGCCCCTTAGGGAATGGTCCTATTATGTTAAAACGTTTGCTAATGATAACGCATCTCTATCGGCTCAGTTCTTTTGGGGGCTAGCTAAAGTAGCTTTAGAATCTGCTAAAGCTCTTGATGTAAACGACGTTGATTAATTCTTTAAAAGAGCTCTTCTGAATTAAACTACCAGGGCTATTTCAAAATATTTCTCTTGACAGCGCTTTTCACTGTGAGAAGGCTGGTCTTCTAATCGTCTAAATTTTCGAGCAGGACCAAGAATTTGTCCTGCCGAGAAATAGACTTTTCAGAGAAGAAAAGCGCTGTCAAGAGAAATATTGTGAAATAGCCCTGTCTTCGTAGTCGTCTGGTTGTCTATTTGGATAAATAAATTTCTTCCAGAATGCTAATCACTCTATTGGCGTTCATATTTTTCAAACCGATGCTTTTGCAATCGAAAGAGGGACCACTTTTCATTTCCTCTAGGAAAGTTTGAAAATCTTTGTGAATGAGAGCTGGTAAGCTTATGCGACTGTTTGGGGATAATAATTGAAAAAGGCGGATAATGTCATTTTTATGTTTGCGAATATCGCGATCATCTATACTTTCGCCATTCTTTTTTCGATTTGTCAGGTCGATGTAAGCCCTTGCTTTTATTGGAATGAGGTGCGTGGCGTTTAAAATAGATAAGCCATCAACGGTTAGCTTTCCGGAATGAATAAAATGGTAATAGTCTTCATCAAGTAAAATAGCTGAAAGGCTGGCAATCGCTTCATTAATGGGAATAGGCGTTAAGTGCCCATTGCCAGACAATTTTACACGATCAGGAATTCGTGAAAAGAGCTCAAGCATGGCTGGGTAATCTCGGCTAATAGGAGAAGAAAAACGATAAAAAATCTCTTTGGATGTAGTGTGCTGCTTATTTTTGTATCCGCCTTCATTTACAAACTGCCAAAAAGCCTTAACAAAATTTTCATGGAGGGCTTCCACGTAAAGAACGATATCCAAGTCTTTTGTAGCGCGAAAGTCAAGACCTGCTTCTTGCATGACTACGGTACAAGCTGTTCCACCAATCAGTATATATTGGTCGACATAGGGCGCAAAGTGCTGTCTAAAGCGTTCTAAACCACTTACCATTTAATTTTCTTCATCATTTCTTCGAGACATAACTCAATTCTTTCGTCTTTATTTGCCTGCAAACTATAATACAAAGAAATCGGATCTACAAATCCATCCTTAGCAAAAAGCTCTGGATCATAATTCCAAATTTCGACTTTTGCAGTAGCACCATCTGAAGAAGATATTTCTTCAACTTCTGATTGCTTAAATAATTCCCACTTGCTAGCTCCAATGGCAAACACGGGAAGTGTAGGAGGGGTAATTTGAGAAAAGTGCGAAAGCGCGCTTAATCCCGCAAATATTTTAAATGTATGATTCTTAACCCAAATTCTTTTTTTTATAGGGTTTCGCAAAAACGATTTTGCTTGGGTCCAAAAAGTTAATTTATCTTGGAAGGTCCAAAATCGTTCTTTTCCCTCTCGATGAAATTCTCCTATTTCAACAGCTTTTAGTTCATTAAATGCGCGGGTCATTGTCATTAGGGAGTATCTCAACTTTTCAGCAAGTATTGTAGGAGTTAATCTCTCATTTGATTTGCGCAGAAGAGCATAAATAACAACAGCTTGTGTGCTTGGACTGAATCCATCGTCTTTCTTTGTATGAGTTTTTCGAAAATGTTCTCGCAAATCTATCCCACATTGAGGCAAGTACATTTGATTTCCTGGAATGATAAAAGATATGTGATGTTCAATCAAACGTTTGCGATTGTAAGAGGAAAGAGTTGCCTGAACATAAATAATAGGGCCATTCCAATTTTTTTGAATTTGTTCTTGATGTTTTCGAATTGTTCCAGGAGTAATCTCGGCGTCTTCATGGCCTATCATCAAAAGGTAAGCTTGATTGAATAGCATTGTTTCATAGAAGTCATATGCATCGGTCAAAAAAAATGGCAGACTACTTTGATTTTTCCATCGATGAGTTTCAATATCTGCCTTAAGCGTTTCACGCAGATATGTCTTTATGCTTTGAAGTAGAGGCTCCATGATTCATCAATCACATATATTTTGCACGATAACATAATATGTGTTATTGTGCAAGACGAATGTTAATGGGTAGAAAAGAAGATTTTGTATGGATTTACCAAGAGTCAACCAAAAAAGAAAAATCAGTAAACCAACATCGCTAAAGATCACCGTAGTGATATCAGGTCAATCATATGTGCTAGGAGTATTAAGTTTTAATACATCCAAAGAAGAGTTTTCTTATCACTTCACCTATCCAAGTGATGCACCAAAAGATCATTTTAATTGTGATGCAGGCAAATATACAGCAAGATTTGATCACATCACTTGGCACCAAAATCATGTCCATATTAAAAAAGGTGATAATATACCGGCCGAATAGTCAAAATTGCATAGTTTGAAGGTTGTTTTTTGGTCTCTCATGAGTCAGCACTTTTGCTCACATTCGCTAAGTTTTGCGAACATTTTGCTGCCATAAAAGCCCCATGTCTGCTATATTTCGTCTCAAGAAACTAGCCTGTGTTTGGAGAATTATAAAATGGATGTGACATATAGACTTGCTTGGAAAGAAGGCGATATTGCTCTCTATCTGGATGCTTCTGATTGCAAATATGCTGCAAAGAATGGAAATCTGGCATGGCGTATCAATAATCCCGGATTGGTCAAACATCACTGTCGATTTGCAAAGAAAAATGGCTCGATTGGAACTTGGGAGAAATTTGCGATTTTTTCAAATCCTTTTCAAGGACATCAAGCATTGAAAGAATGGCTGCATTCTAAAACAATGCTTCAATCAGATCTATATACCATTGGTAAACATTATCAACCTGCTTCCCCAGAACAGTTTACTCAGAATTTGGCATCATCCAGTGGGATACCTGCTAAGACCAGGCTAAAGAGATTAACACAGTCTGAATTTGAGATTTTGCTTGCCTCTATCGAGAAACTATGTGGATTTTTGCGCATAGGAAACGAAGAATTTCTTTTGCTGCCTAAAATAGCTGCAAAGATTGAATATCCTGGCAAAGGAAGATCTTTATCTTATTGGTAAAGATCTGACTTTAACTCAGAATGAGGCAATAAATTGGATTGCTTTGCATCGTCTTGACGGTGTTGTTGTTCATCATTCAAATGGTGATATCCATCTGCGTTCCAGGCCCCGATATCGGATGCAGACGTTGAAATTGACATGGGAACCACATTGTGAAACAGCTGGAGAACTAGAAACACTACCTCGTGCATTAGGTGAGAAAATTCCAGGACAATGCGTATGGGGATTTATTAATGGCATTAGCAATACAAAAGAAAAGGCCATTGAGTCTTGTACATTAATTTCGGAAATGGCAGGAAATGAACAGATTTTTTCCCTAAAAAATGATCAGGCACTCAAAGGAATTAGCGATTTTATCATTGCCTTAATTCTGAAAATGGGAATTGATACTCAAATAGTTAAACTTGAAAGATATACACAAGATCGATGTAAACATTATAGAAATGAACTCGAAAAATTAATAATGTAATAGTTTTAGATTCAGCAAGTATATGGGAGCATTCATTTAAAAATGAAAGTTATCAAAATGTTGTTCGTGAAATTGTTGAAAAATACAGAAAAAAATCCACAAAAGTAGCGTTAATGGATCATCAAAAATTGCTTATTGAATCTTTTGTTTAAAAGGATATGAATGGACATTTCCTTCTATGCTGAAAAAGATAGAGAAAAGACAAAAAGATGTGCCTGGGCAGTAACAATTATTTATCTCTTATTGTTTCCTTTTCTGTTCATGTGTGCTGCTGCTAGTGCAATGATATTCGATGATTCTAGTATGCCAGTGGCTCTTGGTTTGTCAATTATATTCCTGTGTTTGTGTATACCCTTGTCCATCCCGTTTACTTTGTATTTCGTTTGGTCTCGTTATTTGCACGGTGAATATAAAAAAAGCCGTCAATCTTGCCTAATACCTTTGTACATTCTTATAATTACATTTATTTATGATGTTTTGACAGATACCATACGTTCATTATTTTAGTGAAGGAGCTGACTCTTAACAAAAATTTGTTTTTTAATTGCGAGGGCGATACCATGAAATTTCCTATACGACTTTTAAGCATAGCCCTACTTTTCAACGGAGGCGTTATGGCGCAGCAGCAAGATTGGCCATTGATCAAAGATGCAGAAACCGGAGTCGAGGCACGCTTCCCGCATCCTCCTCTCGAAATGACCTTTGAGCTTCCCTTCCAAAATACCCCCCCTACAGGCTATCTTCACTTATATTCGGTCCCAACTCAAGAAGGAGTCTTTGTTCTAAGCCTATTTAAATCCTCCGATCTCAGCTCTCCTTTGCAAAAAGAAACATTTAAAGATTTCTTTGAACACCTCTTAGTCCCTCGCCTCTTCTATTACCCTCATGTGTTTCAAGAGCGGCAAAAATTCCACTACACTCCCCAAGGAGGAGAAACAGAGGCTTCCTTTGAATTTAATTACCGCGATCATGGAATCGAGAAAAAGCTAGAAGGAAGGGCCGTCTGGAGAGATCAAATCCTTTCTACTTACTTCTACCTAGCCTCAAAGAAGAATTTTAATCAGGAAACGCTGGAAAAATTTCTAAACTCTGTTCACTTCCCTAAAGTTCTCAGCCAAGATTGAAACTCTTCCGTTTGACGAATGGCATCAAATTCTCGCTTCGCGAGAATGTCCTGAAGATTCGAAATACCCATTTGAGACGCGCAGCGCAGCCACCCAACTGCCTGCTTGGCTTGCCCCATAATGGCATAAGAAGAAGCCGTCAACAGGGGCACTTCTGCAGAGGGAGCTTGGCTATAGAGCTGCTCTCCAATTTTCACCGTTTCTTCCCACTCCTGCATGCGATAAGCAAGCTGCTGAAGAAGAAATAAATAATCGGGAGAAAGACGATTCTTCAGAGGAAGGAGCCAATCATATGCCTGCTTCAGTTTTCCTTGCTCTGCTAAAAGACGAGCGGCATATTCCGTGGCAGTCACATACAAAAGTCCTTTAGAAACATGCCCACGCACCCATGTCAGCTTCTCCCAAGCCTCTTGCTGCCTCCCCTCTTCTAAATCTGCTATCCCCTCTTTTAGCAAATCATGTAGCTCTTGGTTTAAATCCTCTGAAGAAAGACCTTTGACTTCTATCCAGGAACGGTAGCCTTCAAAAGCCATCATGAGAAATAAAGCCCCAACGAGGAGCTGCTGGATGAGAAAAAAATAGCCCCCAATCACAGCTGCCAGCAGCATGCTCACAAAACAAGTGATTTTTAACCCTCGTACCCCAAACGCCCCTTCTAGCAAGACTCTTAATAAATGCCCCCCATCTAAAGGAAGGACGGGTAACAGATTCAAAATCGTCCAGAAAATATTAACATTAAAGGCCACCTCTAAGGCGTAGAGAAGAAGAGAATGCTTCTCTCGAGCAGCGACCCATGGGATGAAAAGAATGGTTAAAAAAGCGAGGAGAAAGCCGGCGAGAGGACCATTTAAAATGATTAAAAATTCCTTCCAACGCTTTACATGCTTTCCTTCTCGTTTTGTCAATCCCCCCAGCCCCACTAATTGAATTTCTGCTGTTTGGCCAAAGGCAATCGCCGTTAAGGCATGCCCATACTCATGAAAGAGAACAGAAATAAAGATCACAACCGCCCAAATCGCAGTTCCTAAAAGAGAGGCACTATTGATCCAGCCAATCATGAGGATCAAAAGCCAAAAGAATGGAAAAATACGAATTGGGATGGGTCCCGGAATGGAAATCATGAATGTTCTAGAGCTTTTTTAACGGCTAATCCCATCTCTAAGGGAGTTTCTGCAATAAAGACACCTGCTTCTCTTAAGGCCTCCATTTTATGCGAAGCGGCCCCCCCCTGTCCAGAAATAATGGCTCCTGCATGTCCCATTCGCTTCCCGGGAGGAGCCGTCCGACCGGCAACAAAAGCCGCAATAGGCTTCGTCCCATAGGCTTTGATCCACTCAGCGGCCTCTTCTTCGGCTTGCCCCCCAATTTCTCCGATGAGCAAAATGGCTTTTGTCTCAGGGTCTTGTTCAAAAAGAGCCAGAATATCGATGAAAGAACTTCCATTTAAAGGATCTCCCCCAATACCCACACAGGTCGATTGGCCAAGTCCTAGTTGTGTCAATTGCCAGACGGCCTCATAAGTGAGTGTCCCTGAGCGGGAGACCACCCCCACGCTTCCTTCTTGATGAATATAAGCAGGCATGATCCCCATCTTACATTGCCCAGGGGTCATGACGCCGGGACAATTGGGTCCAATGAGACGACTATGGCGGCTTCGATCCATGATTTGTTTGACTTTAAGCATATCATGTAAAGGGATACCTTCTGTGATGCAGACGATGAGTTCGATGCCCGCCTCTTCTGCCTCTAAAATGGCATCTGCTGCAAAAGGGGCCGGAACAAAGATTAAAGAGGCATTGCACGCCGTCGCTTCTTTTGCTTCGAGAACAGTATCAAAAACGGGCAGACCGAATAGGCTTTCTCCCCCTTTCCCGGGTGTGACTCCTCCCACATACGTGGTAGGTGCATACGCCATCCCCTGCTCGGTATGAAAGCGACCTGCCTTACCGGTGATCCCTTGGGTGATTACTCTTGTTTGGCGGTTAATCAAAATAGACATGCCTTTATCTCACTTTTGCCATTTGAACCGCTTTTTGGACTGCCTCTTTTAAATCGCTCGCACTGATGATATTTAACCCAGATTTTTTCAACCGATCCTTCCCTTGGTCTGCATAGGTCCCTTCTAAACGGACAATCACAGGAATAGAAAGGGAGAGATCTTTTGCTGCCTGCACAATCCCCGCTGCAAGAGTTTCACAATTCATAATCCCGCCAAAAATATTTACTAAGAGGGACTTCACCTTAGGATCGGAAAGAATGAGTCTAAACCCTTCTGCCACTTTCTCTTGAGACGCCCCTCCCCCCACATCTAAAAAGTTTGCCGCTCTTCCGCCAAAATGATGAAGGAGATCTAGAGTCGCCATGGCCAAGCCTGCCCCATTGACCATACAACCAATATTCCCCTCCAAAGCAATATAAGACAAATCTGATTGAAGAGCGAGGGCTTCTTGCGGATTCATCTGGGAGAGATCTCTCCAATCCTTGAAAAGAGGCTGGCGATAAAGAGCCTGGTCATCAATAACAACTTTTGCATCTAGAGCAAGCAGCTGATGATCAGGCGTCTGGATCAGAGGGTTAATTTCAAGCAAGGACGCATCGGTTTTTATAAAAGCTTTCGTCAAAGCGGAGACAATGGCTTTCCCTTGTTTAGCCACTTCTCCCTCCCATCCCATCCATTTCGTTAACCGAAGGAAATGATAAGGGCGAAAATCTCCTTCTTGAGGAACCGGAAGAAGGAGAATTTGACTTGGATTCTCTTCTGCGATCTGCTCAATATCCACTCCACCGGATCGGGAGGCAAGGAGAACACTTTGCCCTCTTTCTCGATCAATCGTGAGACCCACATAAAACTCGCGTGCAATTGGCACAAGGGGAGAAATCAAGAGCTGATGGGCGATCAGCCCTTCGGGCCCCGTTTGGGCGTTCACAATTTTTTTTCCAAGGAGATTGGCTGCCGCCTCTCTAATGGCCGCCTCTCCTTGAGCGATCTTCACGCCTCCCCCTTTCCCTCTTCCGCCTGCATGAATTTGGACTTTTAGCACAACAGAGTCCCAGCCTCTAAAACGGAGAAGCTCCTCCAGCTCATTCAAAGAAGAAATCACAAAGAAATCGGGAATGGGAACTCCATATTCTTCTAAAATTTGCTTAGCTTGGAACTCGTGTAGCTTCACAAAATCCTCCTTCCCAGAGCTCCTCATACCTAAATAAGCTTTTTTTGTGTGCTAAATTTTCTTGTAAATGCTAAATTGTCTTTTTTCTACTTATCATTTATGGTCTTTCAATTTCTTAAATCCAGCTATTCTAAATTTACTTCTGCTCTCAAGCGCGCTCGTTCTTTTTTCGGAGCAAAAATTCAGGCTCTTTTCCAAAAAGAGCTCGATGAGGGCACTCTCGAGCAGCTTGAGCAAATTCTCTATGAGGCTGATTTTGGTGTGAAAACCTCTATGGAGCTCACGGCTAAAGTGCGAGAGCTGCATAAGAAAAATCCTGGGTTTAAAGCAGCGGATTATCTGGAGGCTTTGCGCTCCGACCTTGCAACGCTGCTAAATCAATATTCTCCCCAATTGAATGAGCCCCCTCCCTCCTCTCCTTTCATTATCATGCTCGTCGGAGTGAATGGAAATGGAAAAACCACTTCCACTGCAAAACTGGCCCATTTATTTAAACAGAATGGAAAAAAAGTCTTAATTGCAGGCGCTGATACATTCCGAGCCGCTGCAACCGAACAACTAGAGATGTGGGCCCAAAAGCTCCAGGTTGAAATGGTGAAGGGCTCTCCTAAAAGTGATCCTGCGGCCGTGACCTTCGATGCTGTCCAGGCTGCAAAGGCCCGTCATCTAGATGTTGTTCTTGTGGATACTGCTGGACGTCTGCATACAAAGACCCCCTTAATGCAAGAATTAGAAAAAATTAAGCGCTCTTGTTATAAAGCCGCCTCCAGCGGACCTCATGAAGTGCTTTTAGTCCTAGATGCCACAACAGGACAAAATGCCATCGACCAAGCGAGGCATTTCCACAAGGCGACCCCTCTGACAGGAATTATTTTAACTAAACTCGATGGAACAGCAAAAGGAGGAATCGTCGTCGCCATTCAACGGGAACTCGAGATTCCCATTAAATTCATCGGAACCGGGGAACAAATCGATGATTTGCAGCCCTTTGATGCCTCTTCTTTTCTCTCTAATTTATTTGGGTAGAGATCTATTTTTGAATTATAAAACAATTAAATTTAAAAATAAATAAATAAAATAGTAAATTTTTTAGTTAATTTTTTGACAAAACTAATAATAATTTATATAATGAAAGTAGAGGAGGTAGAAAAGATTAATCAAAGGACAGTTCAAAGAGACCACGTATTTGAAGGCGAAGATGGGTAGATCTGGAAATGAAGACTTCAAGGAGTGATCAGGATTTTTCTATTAAGCATTTTTCTGGTTAAGCTTTGGGGGACGGCTAGGTCTACCTTTCTTCGCCGGGCAAATACGTGAAGCGCAAAAAATAACCGCTTGGCATTTATTTTGCATGAATAGTGTTGTTCCCTGTCTTTACCGCTGACTCGTCAATCTTCCTTTAATGATTCCATCTAAGTGGAGATTGAGGGATTGACGAGTCAGCGGTAAAGACAGGGACTTTTGTTCTGAAGCAAGGTAAACTTGCAAAAAGTTATTTGACCTGAGTTTCGGATCTTGAAGCTCGGTGTCCAAGAAAAGGAGGTTATGTATGTATAGTGCTTTAAAATCTTTAGTTCTTGGTTCCTTTTTCTTAGCGCTTTCTATTTTACCAATGAGTTCTTTGTCTGCGCGTGGCGGTGGCGGTCACGGTGGGGGTCACGGTGGTGGCGGTCACGGAGGTGGCGGCTTCCACGGTGGCGGTCGCGGAGGTGGCTTTCACGGTGGTCATGGGATGGGCTTCCACGGCGGTCATGGGATGGGATTTCATGGCGGACATGGATTCAATAGAGGATTCGATAGAGGCTTCAATAGAGGCTTCAATGGATTCGGTGGAGGATATAATGGATATTATGGCTATGATAACGACTATTACGGATATCCTTCTTACTATGTCAACTACTCTGACTCTGATACCTATCCTTATGCCTACTCCGGTTATGATGGGTACTATCCCTCTTAACGAATAAGGAACTAAAAAGGAACGGCCCGAGAGAGAATTTATTCCCTCTCGGTTTTTTCTCGTGTAGAAATACGTGAAGCGCAAAAGATAACCGCTTGGCACTTATTTTGCATGAATAATGTTGTTCCCTGTCTTTACCGTTGACTCGTCAATCTTCCTTTAATGATTTCATCAATGATTCCATCTAAGTGGAGAGTGAGTGATTGACGAGTCACTGGTAAAGACAGGGACTTTTGTTCTGAAGCAACGCAAACTTGCAAGAGGTTATTTGGCTGAGTTTCAGATCTTGAAGCTCAATGTGCAAGAAAAGGAGGTTGTGTATGTATAGCGCTTTAAAAGCTTTAGTTCTTGGTTCCTTTTTCTTAGCGCTTTCTGTTTTACCAATGGATTCTTTGTCTGCGCGTGGCGGTGGCGGTCGCGGTGGCGGTGGCGGTCGCGGTGGCGGCTTCCACGGTGGAGGGTTCCATGGGGGCGGTTTCCGCGGCGGTGGCTTTCGTGGGGGCGGCTTCCACGGCGGTCATGGCGTGGGATTTAATAGAGGCGTAGGATTTGATAGAGGATTTGCAAATAGAGGATTTGCAAGAGGATATGCAAGAGGATTTTATGGAGGAGATGGATGGAATAGGGGCTTTAATGGAGGTTATTATGGATACGGTGGATACGGTGGATACGGGCCAGGATATGGCTATTATGACTCTGATAACGACTATTATTACGGATATCCTTCTTACTATGCCAACAGCTCTGATACCTATCCTTATGCCTACTCCGGTTATGCCGGGTACTATCCCTCTTAAGAATTAAGGAACTAAAAAGGAACGGCCCGAGAGGAGAACATCTTGTTCCCCCTCGGTTTTTTTATGAAAACAGACGGATAAACAATTGCCTGACCTCCCCCATTAACTCAATCCCCACAAAAATGCCCAACAAAAGAAGGACAACCTTCCCCCCTCCCAACTGAGGGGAAAAAGGAAGATGCTGACGGTAACGCCCGACCCACGTCATGATAATCGGAAGCAACCCTAAGAGAAGGGCGCAACCAAATCCCCCTGCATAATCAAGAGCAATGAGGAAAATATGCGGAAAGCTCACTGCAATAATCAAGGGAGGAATAAAAACAAAAAGAGCTAAGACCAACTTACCCATGAAATTCTTTCTAATCTTTAACCCATCGGCTAAAAAGTCACGTAACCCCAAAGAGACCCCTAAAAAAGAAGTCACCAAAGCAAAAAAAGCAAAGGCTTGACCCAGCCCATACACCGCCGGATTCTGAATGAAATATTTCAAAGGATGAACGGCATTCTGCCCCTTCTCCCACGCCTCTTTAAGCCCTCCTTCCCCTTCTAGAGGAACAATTCCTAAAATCAACCCTTCCCAAATCACATAAGCAATCAAAGGAATAAAACTCCCAATCAAAATCGCCTTTCGAATTCTCTTCGGATCATGGTCCATATGACTGGCTAAAGTGGGAATAATCCCCTGATAAGCAAAAGAAGTAAACGCAATCGGCAACACTCTTAGAGAAAAAGACCAATCCCGATGTGCCAAAAGCTCTGGGCGAACATATTGAAATCCTAAAAGGACAAACCCGAAATAAGAAAGAGCCAGCCCCCCCACAAGCCAAATATTGAGATGGCTGGCCCAGCGGGTCGAAATTAAAATGAGAGGAGCAAAGAAAAAAAGAAACACTAAAGGACCCGCCCAATCTGGAAGACGCTGCTGGAGGAGATCCGTCACAATATTGCCACATCCCACAATGTAAGCAATCGTCAAACAGTAAAATAAAAATAAATAGACCACCCAAGCAAAGGATTGGCCCGCCCAGCCCAGTGTCTGCCTCGCCATCGAAAGAAGATTGGCCTCTCCCTTCATCCATTGGGAGATTTCTAAAAATAAAAGACCCGTACACGCCATGAAAATCCAACAAAAGAAATAGACCACAAGAGAAGGAAGAAATCCCGCAAGACTGGTCAAGACAGGCAGGGCAAGCATCCCTCCCCCAATCGAAGTTCCGGCGACTAAAAGAGCTCCGCCCAAAACACTGCCTGAGTGATGTTCAACCTTTTCCCCTTTTTTTGTAAATTTTTCCCAGGAACTCTCTTGAGAGTTCACGGGAATTGCTGGATTCTCTTTCATAAATGTCCTATCCTTTTTACTCGACCGTCACAGATTTCGCTAAATTCCGGGGATGATCAATATCAGTCCCCCTTTCTTCCGCAATATAATAAGCGAAAAGCTGCATGGCAACTGTCGTTGGAATCACGAGCTCACTCATCGAAGGAGGTACATAAAGGACATGATCCGCGATTTGCTCCAGGTAAGAATCTTTCTCATTCGCAATGGCCAAAATGGGCCCCTGGCGCGCCTTAATCTCGGTGAGATTGCTTAAAATCTTATTGTACGTCATCCGATCTCCACAGAGCGCCACCGTTGGACAATGCTCATTAATCAAGGCAATCGGCCCATGTTTGATTTCTCCTGCCGGATAGCCATTGGCATTGATATACGCCATCTCTTTCAGCTTGAGCGCCCCCTCTAAACAAGCAGGATACATATAACGACGGCCGAGGTAAAAGAAGTGGTCATAAGAGGCATAGTGGTGGGCAATCTCTTTAATTTGGTCCGATTGATCCAACACCGCCTGCACCTGATCAGGCAACCGAAGAAGCGCTTGTAAAAACTCTTGCCCCTCCCCCTTCCCCATATGGCGCATGCGCGCCATTAAAAGAGTAAAGAGCGCTAAGACCACCACCTGATTGGTAAAGGCTTTTGTCGAGCAAACTCCGATTTCAGGACCGGCTCGTAAGAAAAGGGTTTCATCTGCCTCACGAACAAGGGTAGAGGTCTTGACATTGCATAACGCCAACACCCGTGCCCCCTTCGCCTTCACCTCGCGGACAGCGGCCAACGTATCGGCCGTTTCTCCTGACTGGCTGATGGCAATGACCAGCGTTCCTGGAGAAACAACGGGATTCTTATAGCGAAACTCAGAAGAAATCTCCACTTGAACAGGAATGCGAGCGAAATCTTCCAACAAATAAGAAGCGATATAACCGGCATGCCAAGAGGTGCCGCAAGCAAGAATGAGAATGCGCTCCGTCGTTAAAAGATCGACTGCTTTAAAATTTAACTCTTCAAAAAGCGCAGTGCCATACTCAGGCAAAATGCGAGAAAGCAACGCATGACGAATCGCTTGGGGCTGCTCATGGATTTCCTTTAAGGTGTAATGCGCAAATGCTCCTTTAGAGACCTCCTCCAGATGCCCTTCAATGAGGCAGCTTTCTTTATTAATCGGTTGTTCCGTATTGTAGACCTGCTGGTGATTGGCTTTAATGACTGCAATCTCCGAATTAGAAAGATAAATGGCCTGACGTGTATAAGAAGAAAAGGCATTGGGATCGGAAGAAATAAATGCTTCCTGCTCCCCAATCCCAATGGCAAGAGGCGCTTCATGGGCAATGGCAATGATTTGATCGGGAAAATCGCGATGCACCAGAGCAACCGCATAGGCCCCTTTGAGCCGAGCCACCCCCTTCTGAACAGCAGCTAGAAAATCGCCTGCATAATAGCTTCCGATGAGATGGGCAATCACTTCCGTGTCAGTATCGGAGACAAACGAAACCCCCTTTTTTTCCAATTCTCTACGCAACCCCTCATGATTTTCAATAATGCCATTGTGGACAAGGGCCAATGCCCCTGAGGCGTCAAAATGGGGATGGGCATTGGTGCGACTCACCTTGCCATGGGTTGCCCAACGGGTTTGAGCAATGGCCATGGGAAGAGAGGGGACCCCCTGCTCTTCTAAAGCTTTCTCAAGGACAGAGACCTTTCCCACTTCCTTGCCAAAAAAAATGGTGTTTTCCTTGACTCCGGCTAATCCGGCGGAGTCATAGCCTCGGTATTCCAGTCGTTTCAACCCGGCAAGAGCCATTTTAACCGCATCTTTTGATCCAATATATCCAAAAATTCCACACATTTTTATTTACCTAATGATGTAAAACGGCTGTTTTCTCGATGCCGATTTCTTGATTGATGATGTCTGCCACTCCACGAGCTAATTGAACGACTTGCTTATACTTTGTCCCTTCGACCATCACACGGCAGACATTTTCAGTGCCGGAATAGCGAACCAAGATGCGCCCTCCGGTTCCTAAAATGCTTTCCACCTCTTCGATGGCCTCTTTGACTTTATCTAAGGTCTCAAGAGGGAATTTAGAGGAGACTTTCACGCTCAAACAGGTTTGAGGATATTTCTGCACAAAAGAGGCTAAAGCGGAGAGCTTAAGGTCGGTCTCGATCATAATACGCAACACCTGCAACGCACATACCAAGCCATCTCCCGTCGTGTTATGGTCGAGGAAAATAATATGGCCACTTTGTTCGCCTCCCAGATTGGCTTCGTGCTGAAGCATCTCTTGGATGACATAGCGATCGCCCACTTGCGATTTGATGACTTCAATTCCCAGACTCTCCATGGCCTTGATAAAGCCTAAATTGCTCATCACGGTACCAATCACGCGATGATTTTTGAGCAACCCTTTTTGATTCATATCACGCGCGCAGATGGCCAAGATGGTATCTCCATCGACAACTTGTGCATTTTCATCCACTAACACGACCCGATCGGCATCCCCATCGAAAGCAATGCCAATATCGGCTTTATGTTTAATGACCGCTGTTTGGATGTATGCAGGATGCATCGAGCCACATTCTTGGTTGA
This sequence comes from Parachlamydiales bacterium, assembly GCA_963801825.1. Taxonomy (GTDB): domain Bacteria; phylum Chlamydiota; class Chlamydiia; order Chlamydiales; family Parachlamydiaceae; genus CAWDGI01. The sequence continues at coordinate 35,765 of CAWDGI010000005.1, read as the reverse complement.
TATTCAATCCATTGGGACTGACCCCATAAGGAAACACATGGGCATCGAGCTCACGAAAAACAAGGGGGGCGACTTTATATCCTGCTCCATTGGCACAATCAATCACAATCTTGAGATTTTTCAAAGAAAAACGGCGAGGAAAAGTGGCTTTGACAAATTCGATATAGCGTCCATCGGCATCGATAATTTTGGTATTTCTCCCTATTTCATCATCTAAGGGGAGGCAATCGCGAAAATCATTTTTCTGGACACATGATTCAATTTCTCCTTCCAAAAGATCGGGTAATTTAAATCCGTTTGCATCGAAGATTTTAATGCCATTATCATGGAAAGGATTATGAGAAGCAGAGATCACAATCCCGGCATCCGCTCGATAGGCTTTTGTGATGAAGGCAACACCGGGGGTCGGCAAAGGACCAACCATGAGAGTATCCACACCCATGGAGCACAAACCGGAGATTAAGGCATTTTCAAAGACGTAGCAAGAAAGGCGCGTATCTTTTCCAATGACCACCCGTCCTCTTCCCACGCGGCTCCGGAGGATCTTCCCGGTCGCCCTTCCTAAAGCCAAGGCAATTTCTGGCACCATCGGATATTGGTTGGCATGCCCTCTCACCCCATCTGTTCCAAAAATTTTTGCAGGAAGCTGTTCTTTCATAAAGAGTCTCATTTAGTTGGGAATCCCTCATTATGACTGAAAGAAGGCTAAAATAAAAGAGAAAGATCAAGTGCCCAATAAAGATTGACTTTGTCTCTGGCTTTGAGATATGATGATGGGAAAATGAATGACTTAATCTAGCTTTTCGTGAAACCCAAAATTTATTTTCCTCCTGAACATGGCATCGATCCTTCCCTAATTGACCGAGATGCACTTTACGTTCTTGAACGCCTTCGGCAAGCCGGCTTCACGGCCTACTTAGTGGGAGGGAGCGTCCGCGACCTCCTGATCAAGAGAATGCCGAAGGATTTCGATATTTCCACCTCGGCACGCCCCGAACAGGTGAAAGCCGTTTTTCAACGGCAATGCATCTTGATTGGCCGCCGCTTTCGCCTGGCCCATATTCGATTTGGACATAAAGTGATCGAGGTTGCCACTTTCCGAACAGGAGAAAATGACAGCGGATTGATCATTCAAGACAATGTCTGGGGAAGTGCGGAACAAGATGTCTTGCGGCGCGACTTTACCATTAATGGACTCTTTTACGACTCCTCCAATCACACAATCATCGATTATGTCGGCGGATGGGAAGACATTCAACATCACGTTCTGAAAACCATTGGAGAGCCCATCGTCCGCTTTAAGCAAGATCCTGTCCGCCTCTTGCGTTTATTAAAATTCCGCGCCCGCTATCACTTTAACATTGCCCCGGAAGTGGAACAGGTTATAGCTGCTTGCCGAGAGGAAATTAGGAAAAGTTCTCCTGCTCGGATCTTAGAAGAGATTTTCCGGATGTTGGAATCGGGGGCAGCGGCTCCCTTTTTCCATCTTTTAGCCGAGTATAATTTCCTTTCCATCCTTTTTCCCGCTCTCATGCAAGCCTTAAGAACCTCTCAAGGGAAGCTCGTCTTCCATTACCTTGCTTGTGCAGACCGGCTTTATCATCATAAAGGGAAAAATACACTGGACCGAGCGGTGTTGGCTTCCTGTTTAGTTTTTCCTCTTTTAGAAAGAGAATTAGATCGGCAGTTTCTTAGCAAGAAGAAGAGTCCCCATATCGGAGAGATTACCCTGGAGGCCTCTTCTTTAATTAAAAATCTTCTGATGCAACCCTTCTCTCATTTTCCCCGCCGCATTACCTCGCTCATGATTTCGATCATGGTGGCACAATATCGCTTTACCCCCTTATCGGGCAAGCGGCATTACCGCGAGCGATTTTTGCAACACAAAGATTTTGATTTAGCGTTAAGTTTTCTAAAACTACGCGCGTTAGTCGATGCAAAATGGGTCGATATCTACAGCTCCATTCGAAATCAATATCGGCAAATGGCTCCCCATAAATCGCAGAGCGCACCTCATTCTTCTCATAAATCTCCTGAGAGTCTTTTATGATTCCCCTCTATTCCGTCATTATTCCTTTAAAAAACGAAGCGGGCAATCTTGTAGAACTCATTGAAGAGCTCGAGCCCGTCATGCAACAGCTCGCCTCTCCTTGGGAACTCATTTGTGTCGACGATGGATCGACCGATGAGACTTCTCTTCTTTTGCAAGGACTTGTAAAAATTAAACCTTATTTACGAGTGATTACTTTTAGTAGGAATTATGGGCAATCAAGCGCGTTTGCAGCAGGGTTTAGAGCTGCCCGAGGAGAGTTCCTTGTCACATTGGATGGAGATCGGCAAAATGATCCGGCCGATATTCCCAAGCTTGTGAAACTGATCCAAGAGTGCGATCTCGTGTGCGGAATCCGCCTCAAGCGAAAAGACTCTTTGCATAAGCGAATGATCTCTAAAGCAGCTAATTTTATTCGCAGCCGCCTTTGCCAAGATGGAGTGAAGGATACGGGCTGCTCCCTCAAGGTATATCGCAAAAGCTGCCTAGAGCGGATTAAAATGTATCAAGGGATGCATCGCTTTCTCCCCGCTCTCTTTGTGATAGAAGGATTCCGGATCAAACAAATTCCTGTGAATCACCGAGAAAGAAGCAAAGGAAAGAGCAATTATCATTTCTTTAATCGCTCTCTAAATACTCTCTTTGATCTCTGGGCGGTGCGGTGGATGAGAAAAAGACAGTTGCGTCATCAAATTGATTTAGAGCGGTCTCATTTTTAAAAATTTGGGGAAGGGTTTGGCTCGTTATTTTCTATTTGCCGGAGAAGCTAGCGCCGATCTGCATGGGAGCTCGCTCCTACAGGCACTTGCCAAGCAAGATCAAGAAGCCATTTTTTCCGGCGTAGGAGGCCCTCAAATGCGGCAGACGTCCCAGATTGCCCACTCCCCTTTCGCCTTTGAGTGCTTTCTCCCGATGGAAGAATTCCAAGTGATGGGATTTTCCGACGTCCTCTTTGCTCTTCCTCGCCTCTATCGCCTATTTCACCAAGTCTGCCAACATATTTTAGCTCGACAACCTGACTGTGTCATCTTGATCGATTATCCGGGATTTAACCTCCGTTTGGCGCGGGCTCTGCGAAAACAGGGGTTTAAAGGAAAGCTTGTTCAATATATTTGCCCAACCGTCTGGGCCCACGGCAAAAAACGGATTGAAATCTTGGCAAATAATTATGATCTTCTGCTGACTATTTTTCCTTTCGAGGCTGCCTATTTTGCACATACCTCTCTTCCCGTGCATTATATTGGCAATCCATTAGTGGAAAGAATTCATGCCTATGCTTACCAACCTGATTGGAGAGAAAAACTAGGGATTTCAAATCCTCATTCTCTCATTGCTCTTTTTCCGGGAAGCCGCCCCGGGGAAATTAAGCGTCATCTCCCCCGGCAGCTGCAAGCAGCTGCCCTTCTACTGGAACGGTATCCTTCCCTCTCCTTTGCAGTCTCGTGTGGACAATTAAGCTTTGAAAAAGAGATCCGAGCGCTGATTCAAAAGAGCCCCTTATCATTCCATTCCGTTTCGATCGTCCCTCCTCAATATACTTACGACCTCATGAAAAACTGTCAATCGGCTTTGGCCAAGTCGGGCACAGTCACCCTGGAACTCGCCTTGCACCATGTCCCGACTGTTGTGCACTATGAAATGTCTTCCTTTAATTATGCGATTGCTAAATACGTTTTGCGTTTAAATCTTCCTAATTATTGCCTTGCTAATATTTTAAGCCAACAAAGGCTCTTTCCAGAATGGATAGGCAAGAAAACCCCTCCTTTAAAGCTAGCTCAGGAGCTTGAATCTCTGCAATTTGATCCACACCGACGGATAGAAATCATTTCCTCCTGCCGACAACTTGAAAAGGGGCTAGCCTCTTTTTCCTCTTCCTCTGCATTGACTGCTGCAAAAACCATCAGAATTGGCTGTTATTCAAACGTTGAGCCAGCCGATTGAATTTCACAGAGATGTGATGAAGGAAGTTATTATATGTGATCTCTTGTTGCTTTGCCTCGTCTTGCACTGATTTAAAACGACTGGTTTTTTCATATTTCTTACGATGTTGAGCGAGAGTTTTCTTATTTTTGTAACCCGAATAGGCCAACTCCATTTGATTCATCTCTAATTTGAGAGGAATATTTTTTGGAAAATTCATTTCACCTCGACTTTGCAAATTTTAAGGGGTGGTAAAAATCACTGAGAATGACCCACCCCCGCGATCACGAAGAATGACCCATTTGGCGGTCTCATTGGATTGATTTTAAATGGAGAATACCAAAAAATCTGTAAAAAACAGCCTCTTTTCAGCCTAATTTACGCCATGTGCGACTTTTTTCCGTTCGGGCACGGGCCCGGTCTCGGGCCCGGACTCGAACGGAAAAAAGTCGCACATGACGTGTCTTTATAATATCGGGATAGGTTCCTACTTTAAAATAATTTTTTATTTAACAATTGACTTTATGTTAGTTTGTAAGGTAAACGCAAGGTGATTATGATCAGGGGGAGGTCTCAATGAGAACGCGCTTTTTTTGGATACTTTTGTTTTCTTTTTGGGGATTATGCCTGAATGTTTTATTGATGGCTGCTTCTCCTGTGATTACGAGCATCTCTCCTTATGTAGGACTAAGATCTGATGGAATGGTGGTGGCTATCACGGGAAGTGGTTTTACGGGAGCCACGGAGGTTTCCTTTGGAGGAAGCCTTGCGACGATTAATTCTATCTCTGATAATTTGATTACTGTGACTAATCCGGCTCACGCTCCAGGATCTGTGTTTGTGAGCGTGACAACGCCAAGTGGGACTTCGTCTAATAGTCCTGCGGCTTATTTCGTGTATCGAGGAGATTGGGAGGCTTATGTCACAAATGACTTAGAAAATGCTGTTTTCGTCATTGATACATTAACACAGAGGGTGATTGCAACGATTACAGTAGGAATAGGTAGCTTTCCTGAAGGCATTGCAATTACACCAGATGGCACTGAGGTTTATGTCGCCAATTTCGGTCTTGGCGGTATTTCAGTCATTGATACGGCAACACAGAGGGTGATTGCAACGATTACAGTAGGAATAGGCCCACAACCTGCAAGTATTGCAATTACACCGGATGGGATGCAAGCCTATGTGACTAATGCTGCTAGTCACAGCGTTTCGATCATCGATACGGCAACACAGATGGTGGTTGCAACGATAGGAGTAGGCACAGACCCTTTTGGCATTGCGATGACACCGGATGGGATGCAAGCCTATGTGGCTAATACAGGTAGTCATAGTGTCTCGGTGATCGATACGGCAACACCCCAGATGGTGATTGCAACGATTACAGTAGGAGTCCAGCCTGAAGGCGTTGCGATGACACCAGATGGGAGGCAAGCCTATGTGACTAATACAGGTACAGGTAGTAATAGCGTCTCGGTGATCGATACGGCAACACCCCAGATAGTGATTACAACGACTACAGTAGGAATAGGCATACACCCTTCAAGCGTTGCGGTGACACCGGATGGGATGCAAGCCTATGTGACTAATACAGGAAGTAACAGTGTTTCAGTTATCGATACAGCAACACCTCAGGTGGTGATTGCAACGATTACAGTAGGAGTCGAGCCTGAAGGCGTTGCGATGACACCGGATGGGATGCAAGCCTATGTAGCCAATGATGAATCTGTTTCGATCATCAATACAGCAACACGGACAAGTACTATAGTGACTATTACTTTAGGTCTCTTCCAAATTGCCATCACCCCCGATCAGGCTCCCTTAGCTCGATTTACTGCCGCAGTCGCCCAGGCTGGTTCTCCTTCTACATTTGATGCCTCAGGCTCTGTTTCTCCTGTTGGAACAATTGCCACTTATTCCTGGAATTTTGGGGATGGAACAACGCTAAATACGTCTCAGCCAATTGTCTCCCATACCTATGCCGCATCAGGCAATTATTCTGTTACTTTAACTGTTACTAATTCAGCTGGGACATCTACCGTTGAGATTTATACTCCCCCCTCTAGAATTACAAATGGAGGTCCCAGTGCCACCTCTACGCAAACAATTACTGTTCCCCCTATTCCTCCTTCCCCACCCACTGTGCAGCGCATTCATCCTTCTTCCGGTCCAACCTGTGGAGGAACCGTTGTAACAATCACGGGGACAAATTTTACCGGTGCAACAGCTGTTTTCTTTGGATCTGTCCCCACGGCTCACTTTACTATCCAATCTGAGATGACGATTCTCGCGACTTCTCCTCCTGGAAAACCAGGGGCAGTCGATATCACCGTTGTCACTCCCGCTGGTAGATCGACGGTGAATCCAGCGGATCAATTCACTTATCTGCCCCCTTTTCCTCCAAAAGATTTAAGAGGATGGCAAGTGAAGAATCGATATCGTTCTTATCGTTATATCGTTCAATCATTGAGCTTGTTGTAGGCAGGAAGGAGCTCTCTCAATCATGGTTTTGCGAATGCAGGGATTTCCAAAAAATTCGCACATCGCGTCAATTTCTGCTTTTGGCTTTCTTCAATTGGCTCAGCTACTGTTCCTGGTGGATTTTGATACCAACCTGGATCATTGTAGTTAGTAATTCCTTCACGGACCTTTAGGACAGTAAACATGCCAGATAACTCTATCGTACCAAATGGGCCAGGCGTCCCTAGTTTTAAATAATTTGGTGGTCCGTTCATGTGCATGTGTTGACCCATTTCAAACATCTCTCCCATTCCGCTTGATCCCATTGCCATATATTGTGGAAGTAGTTTTTGAATTTTTCTTTCAATTTCGTCTTGCTTCACACCAATCATATTTGGAATATCATGTATCATCCCACTCATTGTATGGTGAGATTTATGGCAATGGAATGCCCAATCGCCTGGTTCATCTGCAACAAACTCTATATCACGAGTATCTCCTGCTGGAACATTAATCGTTACAGCTTCATACTGTGCTGAAGATTTCATTCGCTTTGCGCCTTGGCCAACTACTGTGAATTCATATCCATGAAGATGAATGGGATGGCTATTCATACTAAGATTTGCTAGTCGAATCCTGACTTTTTCGCCTTTCTTGACCACCAAGGATTCTGTTCCAGGAAAAACTCTGCTATTGAACGTAAAGTAATTGAAATCTAGCATCACCATAGGATCAGGCGTAGCAGCCCCAATTGGAATCGCCCACTCCATCAACATAATCGCAAAATCTCTATCTACCTTTTCTTCTACCGTTGGATTCTTGGGGTGGATAATAAAGAATCCCATCATTCCCAAGGCTATTTGTATCATTTCGTCATAATGAGGATGATACATATGCGTTCCGCTTTGACGGAGAGTAAATTCATACTTAAATGTTTCCCCAGGAGGGATTGGCTTCTGAGTCAATCCTGTGACTCCATCCATTCCATTTGGTAATAAAATTCCATGCCAATGGACTGTTGTTGGTTCTGGCAAATGATTTGTAACTAAAATTCTGACTCTGTCTCCTTCGACAGCTTCTATTGTGGGTCCTGGTGTTTGACCATTATACCCCCAACAATTAACGACTAAACCAGGGGAAAATTCTTGCTTTACAGGTTCTGCAATCAAGTGAAACACTTTGACTCCGTCTTCCATGGTCCAAGGCAGAGTGCTGCCATTTGGTGTAATCACTGGGTTGTAAGGGGTGTTTTTTATGTTAAAAGGAATAAAATGTGAGGTGTCGATTCGATTATGATCAGTCTTAAATGCAGGCGCTTCTTTTCTCATATTATGATGAGAATGATCTTGTGCTTGCAGATATGAAGCACATAGTAAAATAAACACGAAACTAAGGTCGCAAGCGATTTTTACCTCCATGCGCCGTAAAGCTCCGCCCTTTAGGGCGGAGATATAAGGCGCAAAAGTATCAAAATGCGAAGCATTTTGATACTTTTTCCTAATCAGTTGGCGCCTTTTGATTTTCAATATAATGAACATGGAGGGCAAAAACACAATGTCTGCCATGTCTTAAATTTGTTGACTTTTTCATATACCAAATTTATCATACTGCCATGATTATTCGCAAAGCCTATAAATATCGCTTAAAAGCATGCGCCGCAATTGTGCAGCTCTTTGCACAGACGGCAGGCTGCTGTCGTCTGGTATGGAATCGAGCTTTAACTTTGCAAAAGTCTCGCTTAGATAATAGCTTAAAGATCTTGACATATGCAGAGCTATGCAAGGAACTTGCTCAATGGAAACAAAAATCTGAACTTTTATTTCTTAATGACGTCCCTTCTCAACCCCTCCAACAGGTTTTAAAAAATCTCAATAGAGCCATCCATGAAGCTTTTCTTAAGAAAAAAGGTTTTCCTCACTTTAAGAAAAAATTTAGGGATGATTCTTTTCGCTATCCTCAAGGATGCAACGTAGAAGGCAACAGGATTTTTTTGCCAAAAATTGGCTGGGTCCCTTTTTTCCATAGCGTTAATCCCAAAGGAGAAATCAAAAATGTCACTATCTCCATAAAAGGAAACCGTTGCTTTGTCTCCGTTCAAACAGAATACGAATTGGAAGAACTAAAGCATGCATCTTCATTGGAGGTAGGAATTGATTTAGGCATTTGTCGGTTTGCCACTTTAAGCAATGGCTTCTTCTATGAGCCATTAAATCCTTTTAAAGGGTTGGCAGATAAGCTTGCCGTAGAACAGAAAAAATTAAAAAACAAACAAAAGTTTTCAAATAACTGGAAGAAACAAAAACGTCGAATTGCATCCATTCATACTAAAATTTCCGATACGCGGCGCGACTACCTTCATAAAATCTCTACAGAGATCAGCAAAAACCACGCAGTCATCATGATAGAAGATTTGAAGGTTAGTAATATGAGCCGCTCTGCAAAAGGAACTAAGGAAGAGCCTGGAAAAAATATCAAAAAAAAATCCGCTTTAAATCGCTCCATACGAGATCAGGGATGGTATGAGTTTCGCAGTCAACTAGAGTACAAACAGCAATGGCGCGGGGGAAAGGTCGTTGTGGTACCCCCACAACATACCTCGCAAGAATGTCTTAAATGCCATCACGTTTGTAAAGAGAATAGAAAGACTCAAAGCCTCTTTCAATGCGTCGCATGCAGCTATACTGCGCATGCGGACTTTGTGGGCGCTAACAATGTTTTGGCGGCCGGGCAGGCCGCTTCGGCCTGTGGATCGAATCTCAAAAGAGATCGCAAGCAGGAACCAGCAGAAATCCGCGAGGAAAGTCTGCTCCTGAGCTAGCTCAGGAATCCTCCGCCTTCTAGGCGGAGGAGGATGTCAAAATATGGTGGTTCATTCGCTTTTCCCCCAAGTCTCACAGCAAGCAGATTGGCAATAGTTTTCGATAGCTAAATAAAGACTTCCACCTAATGCTCGATCTAACTCAACTCGTGAAATCCAATAATTTCTCAAGTTTAATTTGTAATTGATTTGCATCTGCAATTCTTGCCTTTTCGCGTCTAGCAGCTTATAAACACTTAAGCCCATCGTATTGTAAAATCTTTGAGACATCGATATGATTTGTTCTTGAAGAGGGAGCAACTCCATTTGATAAGTTAAGACAAGATTACGGTTAACAAAAAGTTGATCTCTGGCTGAACGCACTTCAGACAGAACTTCTATTTCTAAAGCTTTTTCTCGTTCGAGACTTTGGCGATGCATCGAATAAAGGCGAGCGCGGTCAGCTTGACCATAGTTGAATATTGGAATTGCGCCAGCAAATGCAGCCCCTGTTTCCTGGAAGCCCTCTGCTTCATGTTCTGTGGAAATTCCAGCAGCAACATTTGTATAAGCCCACCATTGCTTCAAACCCAACATCCTAGCGATTTTTTTAACTTCCCAGCGGGCTATTTCTAAATCAAGCCTTTGAGACAATGCAACAGACTCTAAACATTCAGCTGGAATTTCCTTTTCAGGTAATTCAGGAAGTTCATCGATAATTCGCCAACATAATTCAGATGAAGAAAGACCCAATAGCTTATTCATTCGCTCTCTCAAACGAATCAGCTCAACTTGGCTTTGTGCAAGGGCTACTTTGGACTCTAAATATTCATTCATTCGGCTTTGAAGCTCAAGATCATTGATATTTCCCTGTTGTCTTTGACCTACAGCAAGCTGGTTTGCCGCTTCTGTTGCCTGAATTAACGATACAAGGAAATTTTGCTTGATTTGCTCTGCTTGAAGGTTATAAAAAGTTTCTTGGACGTCAAAAGATAAATTTAAAATTACATTTGCTACACGTAGATAAGCCTGTTCAAGTTCAACTGCGGCAATTTTCTTGCGAAGGGGGATCAAAAAGACGTCCAAGAAACTTTGTGTTACAGATAATGCGGTATTCAATTGAAGAGAATGATGATCGGGGAATCTAATATAGGCATCGAAAATAGGGTTTTGAAAAAGACCAGCTTCGACTAAATCAGCCTGAGCAATCCCGATTTCTTCAAATATGGCTTGAATTTCTGGATTATTAAGAAGGGCAATTTGGACAGCTGAGTCAATAACTAATTCTTGTTGAAGCAAGCTTTGAACTACACAATGGACCCGATCATCTTCATAGCACGCTCGATTCCAGCGAACTTCTTTATCGATTTTATTGTTGAGGATCGATGCTACACGACAATCATCAGCCTGCGGCACTCTTGTGCATCCAAGGCAAAAAAGGCATAGTATTCCTAGAGTGAAAATAAAGCGAAAAACAAGCATTTTTCAGCCATAAAATTAAATTTTTTATCTCTCGATTTTGAGACCTGATCGTAGCTCGACTTTGTACATTTTATTAGAAGTATTAAGTTAACATTTGAAATTAAAGCTCATTTCTTCGAATACCTGGACTCTCCAAATGCCACAAAAGCATTCATCTACCTTCTTTTACAAGAGTACTCCCCTCGGGAATGTTGGATAGCAGCCATGTGCTTTAAGTCTGTTTCGTCCTTACCTTAAGGCTTGTCTACAACCTAAGCTTCAAGAGGGCAGAGCTAAGGAAGCACTCTGACGTTGGTCTTTTGCCTCTGTCCAACGTAGCGGATTGGCTGCCGTTTTCCCTGGTCAACCAGACTGATGAGTTGCCTCACAAGCCTTTGCCTTCAAGCGAGGGTGGTTGACTTCTATCATCCAAGCAGATTGATTCTTCTTTGCACTTCGATTGAGCCGAAGGCGAATGGGCGTTGAAACGTACAATATCAGGTATTAAGGAATCTGTCTAAAAAAATCTTTAAAATAAAGCTCGCATCTTGGATTGCCAGAAGTTCTAACACCAGCCTTGAACAGAGGAGCGAGCATGACATCAGAATGCCTACCCAATCAAAAAGAGATAAATAAAAGTATCGCAAAATTGCTAGGATATGGACCAAGCAAAAATTGAATATTAAGGAGCACCAATAAAGAGATTGAAGCAAGAAATGCATACTATTAAAGAAATGTTTCGAGTATTAAAATCAACTGGAAAATTAGTGATAGCTGATTGGAATTCGAGCACCCCCGATCTAAGCGAATGCGTTCAAAAAGCCATGGGAAACGGATTTAATTTTGTTTTTACCTATCAAGAACTCAAACAAATTCTGCTGAATATTGGGTTTGCGGATATTATCTAAAAAGATCTAACAGAAAATCATATTATATATACAAAAAACGATTTAATAAGGATCAATCAATCGAAAAACCTCATTTGTCAAAAATTTGGCGTAGATGCTTTCGAACGAACCGTTGACAGCTGGTATCGATGGTTAGCGCCTCTAGAACCCCACGAACTTCAGGCAGGACTCTGCATTGGAACAAAGCCCTAAATATTCGAAGAAACCAGTTTTGCTGAGGGGATGATGGCTTTTGAATGAAGCCATTTCATTCGCCAATAATATAAAAGGGCATTGCTAGCATGCATCAAACTGAGCACTAGCCAAAATTGATCGGCAGCTATCTCTATTTTTTCGATCGCAACATACATTAAAGCATATCCATTGATCCAACTGACCAACCCCATGAAAAAAGAGAATTTTGTGTCTTTAAAAGCTAAAACGCTGCTGATAGGGATAAAAACAAATGCAAAAAAAATAAAAGAAACCCATACACCAGCAAGTGACTTTCGAATTGCGATCTCATCTAGAGAAATCCCGGGAAACAAATAATCAAAAGTTTCAAGAGGAAATATCACAAGGGGTAAAGAAACTATTAAAATGACAAATAGAACAAGGAGACACCCGGAACGAAAGGCTTTTTTTAGTAATGAAAAATCTTTTCCTCCTAAAATTTGAGAGACAATTGTGGTTTGCGCTTGACAAATGGCCTCTGATAGAAAGGGAAGAAAAAGAAACAACGTCCCACCTATAGATAGAACTAATGTATAACTTCCGCTTTTAGCCGTCATTATATGAGCGATGGCAGCCCAACTTGCAAAATTTAATATCCGATTGAGAGCCCTCAAGAATCCTGGATGAATGCATTCCCAAAATAATTTTGGCTGAAAAACCCAATAACGTGAACCATATAATTCAGAATGTTTCTTATTGAGAAAAATACCAAGAAGCAAAAGGCAAAATCCTAATTGCGAAATGAACGTACTGATAGCCCCCCCTAAAAGGCCTAAAGAAGGAACCCAACTGCCCCAACCAAAAATCAATAAATAGCCCAATAGGAGTTTGAGTGATTGAAATCCTATCGTGGCGAATAATACCAGCCTTGTTTTTCCTTGCCCCAGAAAAAAGCAGGAAAGCGCCATGGCCAATGGAAAAAGAAAGTTAATCAAGATAAGAAAATTATAATAAGGAAGGGCGATCTTTTCAAGTTGCGTTCCCAAGAAATAATATTTTCCATAGATAAGCCCAAGGGGAACAATAAATAGAATCGATAAAAGGGAAAACCAAATAAATTGCCATAATCCAGGACCCATGACATTCCATTTTTGAGCCCCTGACCATCTGCCAACAAAGACTTGAGACATCATCGCTAGAGCGACGCAAGGAGCTTGAAAAATTTGACTGGCATAAACTGAAGTGACAGCCGCTTCCATCGCTAGGATGGAATAGCGAGCTAAAAGCAATTTTTCTACTAATAAAAAAAGACAATTGCAAAAAGTCATCATTAAGATGGGGGAAAACAGAAGAATTAGATTTCTAAATTCCCCCAAAGATGAAAAATGATCTGTTTTTAACTGCATCTAATCTCTAACAAAGGGGACGCATTCCCATTCTTCGCAATGCATAATTGAGTGGATAACTGCATCAATTGTACGATCGATGAATGGACCACCGGCACTACAATTTTCATAATACCATCCCTCAGAAGTCACAGTGATCACAAAAGGACGATGAACAATTTTACTATGTCGACCATTTGGATCAATGTATGTGACGTAATAATCCCCTTTATTTTCACCTGCTCTTAACACAAAAAGATAAGGTGTTGAAAATTCTTTTAAGAATTTTTCAATTATAAGCGCCGATACATTTCCCACCCAAGCTGGATGTTGCTCGATTTCGGGAAGAACGGTTTCAATAGATTGTTGTTGTAATAGGGCTGACATATTAGGTATCCTCTTTTTTGTAAAAACTCCTAGCGAGATTAAATGGTCCGCCCGGAATTTTATAATTTACTTGGAAATTTTTTCTAACTAATAATTGACTGGGTTGATAGAAGAGAGGAATGATAGGCATTTCTTTGCTTAACAAATCCTCGGCTTTACACAAATAGGAAGAGCGTTGAAATAGATTAGCCTCCTGATCGCTTAAATTTAATAATCTTTGATATTCTAAATTTTCCCATTTTGGCAAGTTGATATTCTCTTTTGCAGATTTGAAGGCATGCAATGTATTCAGAGGTTCGTCATGACGGGAGGTCCAGTGGATGAGGCCCATTTGAAAATCCCCTTTAGTCGTCTTGTTGAATAAATTCTTATATGAAATGGGTTCTAGCTTCAATGTAATACCTAAACACTCTTTCAATTGTCTTTGTAAACAGAGGGCCGTATACTCTCTTATCCCTTTTTCATGAAAAAAAAGTTGAATAGAGGAAAAATACTCTGGGCTTAAATTCAACTCTTGTAATGTTTCATGAAATAGCTTTTGGGCAACATCCGGATCATAATCAGGAAACAGAACTCTCGTTTTTTCTCTCTCAAAAGAGGGTAGTAGCGAATAAGCGGGAGTGAGAGGCATAAAAGCGCCGGCTATAATCTGAGCTCTCTGAATGGCATAAGCAAATGCTTGGCGCAATTTGTGATTGTTAAAAGGGGGTGAGGCTATATTAAATACCCACCAGTAAACCAAACTATTAGGAAACGAAATCACTTCATCTTCTTTTCCTGCATTATAGAAGGGATGCCAGGCTCCAAAAGGATTGCCAATCCAATCCAATTCCTTATTTTGGAAGGCTTGAAATGCTTGGACAGCATTCATTAAGGTGATGGATATCTCATCCAGGGCGATATTTTGAACATCCCAATAAAATGGATTTTTAATAAATTGATAACCTTGATTAGGTTGATTGATTTTTAATTGGAAAGGGCCGTTACAAGGATAATTTTTTTCACATTGATAAGGCCATTGAGGAAATTGTTGATCAATGATGCGATGGACAGGAGAGTAGATTGTGTTGGCAGTAAGCTGGAGAAAATAAGGGGTTGGTTGGACAAGCTCTACTTTTAATGTATGGTCATCGAGAACATGGATTCCTATTTTATCCTGTGAAACCTTTCTTTCTTTAGCTTCTCTTGCATTTTTAATCGGATAAAAAAGATAAGCGAATGCTGTTTTAAAATCAGGTGAAAGGATTTTTTTCCAGGCATATTCAAAATCATAAGCAGAGACAGATGAGCCATCATTCCATAAAGATCTGCGAAGTTTAAAGGTATATTGACGGGAATCAGAAGAAAGCTCGATGGATTCGGCAGCAGCATTGATCACATGGCCTTTCTTGTCGAACCGTGTAAGTCCTTCAAATAGCATTCCCAAAAGATCCCCGGAGCTAGCGTCACCCCCGGCAATACGAGGATCCAAAGAGACAAGAGAATACTCTGATGCAATTCTTAATACCTGCCTATTTTTCATTTTTAGCCGCCACTCATTCAAGCACTGCTTGAGCGACACAATAAAAGGATCGGCAATTTCTTCTTTCGAGAATATGCAATTGAAAAATACCCCTTCCGGAGCCTCCACAATATTATAAGTGATATCCTGAGTTTTAAAAGATTGTTCTTTCAGGAAAGCTGAAATTCTATTTTTTATGGAGTTATCCAAATGAACAACAAGGAAAATCTCTTCTTCATGCTGATAAACATGGAAAGAAAAAGAAGTATCTTTTGGTAATTTCAGTTTACGATTTTCCAAAAAATAAGAGAAAAGAGTATCTAACGAATGATGTTTTAATACAACTTGTTTTTCCATGGGTGTAATGGCATAGAAAAATGTCTCCAATATTCCTGAATCTTGATTGACAATTTTAGGAAAACGCTCTTTAAAACTCTGCAGCATTTCCTGCTGTTTGATGATGATCCCTCCATTGAAGTCCCTAAATTCCCCTATGGCGGTCGTAATTAAAGCAGCAACTTTTTGCCTTGCTCCATAGAAGTCTAAAGATCCATTGGATCTTACAAGGGAAGCATCGCGCGGTAAGTGAAGATAGAAGAGATGGGCTTCAATCGGGTGATCATCTAATTGTCTGACTGTTAATTCTATTTGTGAAATAAAAGTTCCATTGAGAAAACACTCTTTTAAAGAAAAACGATGAAAGGGAGAAACATAAACTAAGGTCACACGAAATACAAATTCTTTTTCGGTTTCATGATCCAGATTAATGCAAGCTTGAGGAAGATCTTCCGGAGATTGAATTTCTTGGCTTAAAACCAGAATATTCTTAAAGATCTCCTCTTCGTTATTTCCAAGGAATGGAATGGGAGAAAGCTGTCGAATACTGTTCTTTACTTTTTCTTCAATATTATTTTTTAACAAGCTTCGCTCTTGGAGTGAAAAAGGAAGTCCATCCCGTCTTTCGACTTCAAAATAGAAAATTTTTAGATTTTTATGTTGGGAGGAATGATGGTATGAACTCTCTTTCACTAATCTCAGATCAGGAAGATGCTTTTGAAGTGCTAAAACAATATTTTCTTCGTCAAAAGATTCATATCGATCCACACCATTAAATGCGATCAAACAACCCATTACAGATTTAGAGGAAAAAGGAAAAAGTAAGGAGGCGGGAGTCCAACGAAATTCTAGGTGCCTTTGATTGGCAGAAAAAGTAGCAGAACGTAATAGTTTTCTTTGCATTGTATAAATAGATAGAACGATGCGAAACAGATGAGAAGGGCTCCGGTGATCGAGGAATTTTTTTGAAGCAACTAAGTGGAGAAGGTACAGGTCGTTTATAATGCTGCTTTCAATAAATTGGGGGAAACGACTTATCCAATTTTGCATTTTTTTGTGAGTACGATAGAACGAAGGATGAAATGAGATCGGCATAAGATTAGAGTGAAACTCTTGAGCCGATTCAATCTCTAATTCAGTCTTTAGACCAGCCATCGTTTTTGTCGTTATTTACATTATATAAAAATCTAAAAAAACAAGGATGATTCAACAAATATTTATAGTCAATAAAAAATTTGTGAATTTCTATGATCGCAAAATCCGGGTGGGGGATTTCGTAAACCATTAAATTACAATAGCTAAAACAATAAATTGAAGTGTGTACTATATCATTCAGCTAAATTTTTCTCAACATCTATTCTGTTCATTTTCAATACTTTATAGAAGTTTCTTCATTTTTTCTTTTGCCAAATAGCGCTTTGAATTGGTGGTATGTGCTGGCTCTTAAAGTCAGGAAAATCAATAAAGCAGTTCAAAGAAAAAAGGCTTTGTCAGCACAAATGCAAACTACTTAGCTCGCATGAATGCATGTGGGACATGGCCAAATTCACTCCATCCTGTTGTAGTCATTTTCCTCGGAAAATGACTACAACAGGAAATCCTCAGTAAAAAATTTTCTTGTCGAATTCAGTCTATTGACCTAGAATTACCTTTCCACCTTCTTGAGAGGTCAGTTTAAAAACGCAAAAAGGAGGCCTGCATGTTTGCTTCCCTTCGTCTTCTCTCTTTTTCCTTCATGCTCTCTTCCTCCTTATTTCCTTTAGTTGCAGAAGAAGCCTCTTTGCCGTGTTCGTCTAAAGAGGCATCAAAGAAGGAGAAGTTTTCTTTTGTTCCCGATCTTGCCTTTAAAGGAGGCCATCACCACCGCCGTCCACACCGAAGGACAGCCCCTCGTCCTCCTGATAAGGCTCCCCACAAACATAAGCAGGAAGCAAAGAAACATCCTGAGCCTGCGGGCACCGATCATGACATCAGCGATCTCGATTTTTCTTTGTCTGCTGAGTGCGAGCCTCTTTTGACAGTAGCCGGCTGTGTGAATGCCGTCTCCGGCCATTTCTTCCAAATGGAGAAAGATTTGGTTGATCCATCGATCGATCCTCTGCCTCTATTTCGCTTCTATGATAGCCATAACGAAACAGAGTCGATGCCGGGATTGGGGTATGGGACGCAGTTCCCCCTTTGGGCCTCTGATCTGGAAAAAGGGTCTCGCCATTCTTATGCGCTGATTAGCGAAAGAGAAGGGGTCTTGCTTCCCTATCGCAACCAAGAAAAGGACAGAGCGCATTATCATATCGATCCTCGCCTATTAAAGAAGGGATACACGAATTTAAGCCGAGCCGCTTTAAGTGGGCAGTCTAACTTTATCAATTGGACGGCTGTCTTTTATACCACAAATAAGTTTCCCGGCCATGAATGGGCCGTTCGAACAGGGAACGGAGGTGTTCGGATTTATGGCGTCGGGATGGCCATCGATAAGGAAAGGAGGAAGAAATTAAACATCCCAACAAGGAATGCTTTTCTTTTGACAGAAGAGCGAAAGCCCAATGGCAACCGCCTTCTTTTCTCTTATGAACACATCCATGGCCTTCCCCGCTTAGTGAAAGTAAGAACAGTGGGACGGGAAAAGGACGATGAGATCAATTCTCTGCACTTTGAGTATAGCCCCCATCACCGCTTGGCGAAAAATGATTGCGGCGCAAAAGTTGAGTATAAATTGGAAGAGCTCGCTCTTGGCAACCCCCATGGCGAGGGAGCGCACAAAATGGAGCGCAAGATTCTGAAAAAAGTCCGCTCAAGCGACCAGGGCGAAACGAGCTTTCACACCATTCCTTTTGACTTGCATAAAGTTAGGCGCATCGATCGCCCGGAAGGCCGTTTCCTAGAAATTGAGTATGATAGAGAAGGCAAAGTCCATCAGCTCTTCCAGCCGGTGGGGAAAGAAGGAGAGCGCATTTGCACCCATAAGTTTTTGTATAACTCGTCTCAGACACTCGTCATGGATGCTTTGCATAATGGCGCTTTCTATCATTTTGATGATCACTCCCGCCTTGTTTGCTTAGATCATTTAGACAGCCATGGTCATCTCCTCTTCCAGAAACGATTTGAATGGAGCAAACGAGAGGGACAAGAAGGGTGGCTGCGCGCGAAGTCGATGGGAAAAGGAGACAATCTCGTCTACTTAAAAACCTATCGCTATGACACACACGGCAATATCACAAGAGAGACAACCTATGGGAACTTGACCGGGGAGAGAGAAGAGAGCTTTACAAACAAGAATGCGACTGACTCGACTTATATTGAATACAGCTACACGAGCGACGAGCGGCATTTGATCAAGGAAAAAAGAATGTCCGGTGGGTGGACCATTCGCTATGATTATTTACCCAAAACAAACCTCTGCACGAAAGTCTTGCATATTTATGACGGCTCTGTCCAAGAGCGCTTCTTTTATACCTATGGAGACTTTGGAGAGCTCAAAACAACAATCGAAGATGATGGGCAAAGAGAAGAAGAAGGAGATCTCTCAGGCATCACCTATCGCCGCTTAAAAGTCATTGAACCCGTGCAAACAAAAGGGCCTTCCTTTGGAAGGCCGCAAGAAGAAAAGCACTACTTTCACTCTTGGCAAGGCTGGCAATTCTTGAAGCGAATCGAATACGCTTACGATGAAAGAGGCAATGAGACGAAAAGGCGCTGCTACAACAAAGACGCCTTTTGCTACGAAACCACCAAGCAATACGACTCGCAAAGAAGAGTCGTTGAAGAAAGTGATGAAGCGGGAAGAGTCAAGCGTTTCGCTTATGATGGCAATGGAAATACAACCCAAGAAGAAGTCGTGGGATCAGGTCTCGTCACCTGCTACACTTATGACCTAGCAAATCGCTGCACAAAACAAGAGGACAAGCATGCAAACGGCGAGTGCTTGACGATTGTCTATACTTACAATGCTTTAAACGAGCTGACGGCAGTCATTGACCCTTATGGCAGTGAAACGGCTTACCTTTACGATCCCCTGGGAAGAGAGACAACTTGCCTCAAGCCCCCTCTTAAAGACTGGAATAATCGCCCAAGCGTTGGCAAAGAGTACAACCTCTTAAACCAGATGACGAAAAGAACAGACGAAGAGGGGCAGGTCACTCTTTTCCGCTATAATCTCTACGGCAGCCCCACTTGCCTCACTCATCCGGATGGGTCGACTCTATCCTTCACTTACTATCCAAACGGAAAGCCGAAACAAAAAAGACTCGCTGACGGAACTTCACTTCGTTATGCCTATAACCCAAGAGGGCAGCTCACTTTAATCGAGTGGTTTGACCCTTCAGGCAATCTAGTTGCAAATGAAAAACGCAGCTATAAGGGCCCCCTCTTGATGGAGAGAAAAGACAGAAACGGCGTTGAGACCCGCTATACTTACGATGGAGCAGGCAGAAAAACATGGGAAGTGGTCGCCGGCGGCACCAAAATCACTTGTTACTCTTACGATGGGTTAGATCGCCTAATCGAAACCTTTTATAAGCTCAACGACGTCGAAGGGCAGCTAGAGCGTCTCTCTTACGATGGCTTAAGCCGCCTCACATCTAAAACCTGGTGGGATGTGCACGGCCATCTCTTTGGAGAAGAGCGCTACTCCTACGACATCCAGGGGAATGTATCGACGATCGCCATCCGGCAAAACGATCAAGAAACAGCCCACCATCATTTCCATTACAACAGCGATGGGACGCTCCATCAAGAGATCGACCCTCTTAGGAATACCACGCAGTGGGAATATGATCGCCGCCACGTGAATGGTCTAGGCCAAAGAGTCATGCGGCGCTTAACGAAAGATCCTTTAGGACGCATGCTGCATGAAGTGGAAGACCCTTGGCATCGCTTGGTACGAAGAGACTTAAGAATTGGAGAGACGACCTTTTCCTCTAATCACTTTTATCATGACAATGTAGGCAATTTGATCAAAGAGCATGCCCTCGTCATGAAAGAAGGACAACCCTTAAGAGAGTATTTCATTGAAAGACGCTACAATTCCAAAGGCGAGCTCCTAACCGAGATAGAGCAACCAGAAGGAAGAGCGACCCACTTTGCCTATGACAACCGTGGCCACTTAATCGAAAAGAAAAAGCCTGACGGAGTTTCTATTTATTATACTTATGATTGCCTCTCCAGGCTCATTGAAAAGCGCTCCTCCGATGGAACCATCTGGTACCAGTATCATTATGCCGCTTTTGATCGCCCAACCGCAATTGTCGATCGCGTCTCCGGAATCGTCCAAAGAAGAAGCTATAACTGCCTGGGAAATCTCATCGAAGAAGAGCTCTCCCCCAACCTCATCATCAAATACTCTTATGACGCACTAGAGCGCCTCACACACCTGACTTTGTCGGATGGCTCTTCCATCCAATACTCTTACGATGCCTTCCATTTGCGCCAAGCCAAGCGCCTAAACAACCAAGGGGAAGTGCTATTTGAATGCCGCCTTGACTCTTACGACTCCTTTGGCAATGCAAGAGAAGAGATCACGCCTGCCGGAAAAGTACGAACGACTTATGATGCCCTCGGAAGAGCCGTGCACATTGACGCCGAAAAATGGCAAGAAAAGCAAGAAGGCTTTGATGCCAAAGGAAACTTACTCAGAAGCTGGCAAAAAGACCCCTCCGGAGAAGCAATCGGAGAGTTCGCTTACGACGTCTTTGATCATTTAACCAAAGACTTTGAAGACACTTACCTCTACGACTCTTTGGGCAACTGCCTCTATAGAAACGGGCAAGAAGAAGCCGTCAATGGACTCAACCACACTCTGACCTCCCAAGGAAACTACTCATACGACTCCAACGGCAACTTGATAAGCCAATCACACCCTCCCTCCCATTACGCTTATGATGCCCTCAATCGACTCATCTATTCCAACAGGGAAGGTCGAGAAACCTCCTATGTTTACGACTCCTCCAACCGCTGCCTGCAAATCAAGGGACCTTCCGGCACCCAGCAGCTCCTTTATCAGTATGACCAAGAAATTGGCAGTTTCTCAGAAGGGCGTTTGCAGCAGTTTCGCTTGATTCATCCCACCAAAGAGCGCACCTTTGCCATCGAACTGCAAGGAGAGCCCTTCTTTGCCATCCAAGACTTTAGAGGCAACATCTCTGCCTTGCAAAAAAAAGACGGCAGCCTTGCAGAATGGACGCGCTACTCGGCTTTTGGGGCGAAAAGAGCGGGAAGTCATGTCGCTCACTCCCTCTTCAATCCCTGGCGCTTTGCCAACCGACGGGAAGTAGAGGGGTTATCGCTCTTCACGCATCGCCTCTACCATCCTTCTCTAAGACGTTGGATGACGGCTGATCCATTGGGATTTCAGGAAGGACTGAATCTTTACCTCTATACCTATAATAACCCTTTCTATTATAAAGATCTTGATGGGCAGTTTGCCATTGCGCTTCCTATTTTCTACTGCACCATTGGGACGACATTAGGACCACTTATTTTTCCCGCGTTCGCAACCGTGGCTACAACAGTACTAATTGCCTATAGTGTAAATCGATTAGTAACCTACATAGATGCGCGCTCAAATCAAATACAGGCAGATGAAGAAGCAAAAGCTGAAGAAAGAGAAAAAGAAAGGGATAAAGAGAAATTTAAGTTTCCTGAGGATCCCGATGATTTATTGCCTGAGTTGCCAAGAGACAAGAAAGGGCATATCTATCCGGCAGATAATATACGTATAAGACCGGAAAAACATGATATGCGGCCAGGAGATCGATATAATCCTCGACATCATGACTCACATTATCATGTGGAAACAAGACGTGATCCGTCTAATCCTAAATGGGAGAATGAAAATAAAGAAATTATTAAACCTCCTGGCTATACACCTGGCGTAGGAACAGGGTTTCTGCCTGGAGAATATTTTCCTGGAGCATAATATGGAAAAAAAACGAATGGGAATAGGTATTGATTTTGCAGATTCAGAATATCGATCCTTTCAAATGTCTGAAGATGCTTCTTTGACTATTTATTTGAATTCATGGGATGCTAAAACTCTTCGTATTGTATTTTCCCATGTCATTCAATTTTCATACAAATTAGCCAGTGATCCGCAAAGTCTCTATGAGCTTGTTAATCACCCCTTTTTAAATGAATCTCTAATGGAAATATATGGTCGTATTCCTCCTAATGATAAATTTAAATTCTTCCAATTTGAAGATATAGATGATTTTCCTTTTATTCAACTAATAGCAGAATCTGTAAGCATTTTTAAAGAATAAGCTGATGTGCAACTTTTAAGGGGTCGCTAAACGCAAGATTTTGAGCCATAACGCGTTAAAATTTTTTCGCCAACCCAAATAGGGGTTAGCGAAAAAATTTTAACGCGTTATGGCTCAAAATCTTGCGTTTAGCGACCCCTTAAAAGTTGCAAAGTCGAGTCCGTGCCTCTGTGTTAAAAAAGTTGCACATCAGCTGAATAGGAAGGCTAAAGACATTTTACATTAGGGAGCGTATTTATCATGTTGAAATTCAAAGAGATCATCTAAAAAGTTGAGAACATGACAATAAAGAATTATAAAACCACCTGTGTATGAACCTGGAGTAAAGGCACAGAATTTTTACCAAAAGATACATTTCTGGGAGCGGTTTGATGAATAAGCAACTTGCAGCTAAACACATTGATTTTGCAGATTCTGAATACAAATCTTTTCATATCTCTGAAGATGATACGCTCACTATTCGAATGAATTCATGGCAAGAAAAACCCCTTTACTTAATTTTTTCATCTGCTATTCAATTCTTTTACCAATTAGCAGATGTACCAAAAGATTTGTATGAGATATCCGATGATTCTGCTGTCTTACAAGAGGCACTTTTAAAAAAATATGGTGGTTGTATTCCCATTAATCATTCTTTTAAATTGTTTCAAATAGAGGATATTTATGATTTTCCTTTCATTCAAGTAGTAGCAAAATCCGTAAATGTTGTTAAAGGATAAATCAATTTAAGTTTGGATCAGTTAACCAAGAGATTGGCAGCTTTTCAGAAGAGCGTTTACAACAGTTTCGCTTGATTCAGTGGACATTTGCTATCGAGCTGAAAGGAAAGACCTTCTTTGCAATTGGTAAAAATCACTTAGAATTGGGCCACCCATGATCAATCAGAATCGACCACTTGACGATTTCTATGTCACTGCTGATGGCATGATCACCTAGAATCAGCCACCCTTCTCAATTACGTCAAATTTCAACTATTCAGTCAGAGACTGGAAGCCAAAGTCATCTAAAATCAAAATAGGTGTCTTGATAACTTGTGTAAGCCTTTTTTTGTGTATCCCATCACCTCGGAGCGGGCAGAAAAACATGGGAAGTGGTCACCGGCGGCACCAAAATCACTTGTTACTCTTACGATGGGTTAGATCGCCTAATCGAAACCTTTTATAAACTCAATGACGTCGAAGGACAGCTAGAGCGTCTCTCTTACGATGGCTTAAGCCGCCTCACCTCTAAAACCTGGTGGGATGTGCACGGCCATCTCTTTGGAGAAGAGCGCTACTCCTACGACATCCACGGGAATGTATCGACCATCGCCATCCGCCAAAACGACCAAGACACAGCCCACCATCATTTCCATTACAATAGCGATGGGACGCTCCATCAAGAGATCGACCCTCTTAGGAATATCACGGAATGGGGATATGATCGCTGCCACGTGAATGGCCTGGGCCAAAGAGTCATGCGCCGCTTAACGAAAGATCCTCTAGGACGCATGCTGCATGAAGTGGAAGACCCTTGGCATCGCTTGGTACGAAGAGACTTAAGAATTGGAGAGACGACCTTTTCCTCTAATCACTTTTATCATGACAATGTAGGCAACCTGATCAAAGAGCATGCCCTCGTCATGAAAGAGGGACAGCCCTTAAGAGAGTATTTCATTGAGAGACGCTACAATTCCAAAGGCGAGCTCTTATCCGAGATTGAGCAGCCCGAAGGAAGAGCGACCCACTTTGCTTATGATAACCGTGGCCACCTAATCGAAAAGAAAAAGCCCGATGGCATCTCTATTTATTATACTTATGATTGCCTCTCCAGGCTTATTGAAAAGCGCTCCTCCGATGGAAGTGTCTGGTACCAGTATCATTATGCCGCTTTTGATCACCCAACTGGAATTGTCGATCGCGTGTCTGGAATGGTCCAAAGAAGAACCTATAATTCCCTCGGAAATCTCATCGAAGAAGAGCTCTCCCCCAGCCTCATCGTCAAATACGCTTATGACGCACTAGAGCGCCTCACACACCTGACTTTGCCGGATAGCTCCTCCATCCAATACTCTTACGATGCCTTCCATTTGCGCCAAGCCAAGCGTCTAAACAACCAAGGGGAAGTGCTATTTGAATGCCGCCTCGACTCTTACGACTCCTTTGGCAACGCAAGAGAAGAGACCACCCCCGCCGGAAAAGTTCGAACCACTTATGATGCCCTCGGAAGAGCCCTGCACATTGACGCCGAAAAATGGCAAGAAAAGCAAGAAGGCTTTGATGCCAAAGGAAACTTACTCAGAAGCTGGCAAAAAGACCCTTCCGGAGAAGCAATCGGAGAGTTTGCCTACGACGTCTTTGATCATTTAACCAAAGACTTTGAAGACACTTACCTCTACGACTCTTTGGGCAATTGCCTCCATAAAAACGGACAAGAAGAAGCCGTCAATGGACTCAACCACACCCTGACCTCCCAAGGAAGCTACTCCTACGACTCCAACGGCAACTTGACAAGCCAATCACACCCTCCCTCCCATTACGCTTATGATGCCCTCAATCGACTCATCTATTCCAACAGGGAAGGCCGAGAAACCTCCTATGTTTACGACTCCTCCAACCGCTGCCTGCAAATCAAAGGACCTTCCGGCACCCAGCAGCTCCTTTATCAGTATGACCAAGAAATCGGCAGTTTCTCAGAAGGACGTTTGCAGCAGTTTCGCTTGATTCATCCCACTAAAGAGCGCACCTTTGCCATCGAACTGCAAGGAGAGCCTTTCTTTGCCATCCAAGACTTTAGAGGCAACATCTCTGCCTTGCAAAGAAAAGACGGCAGCCTTGCAGAATGGACGCGCTACTCAGCCTTTGGGGCGAAAAGAGCGGGAAGTCATGTCGCTCACTCCCTCTTCAATCCCTGGCGCTTTGCCAACCGACGGGAAGTAGAGGGGTTATCGCTCTTCACGCATCGCCTCTACCATCCTTCTCTAAGACGTTGGATGACGGCCGATCCATTGGGATTTCAGGAAGGACTGAATCTTTACCTCTATACCTATAATAACCCTTTCTATTATAAAGATCTTGATGGGCAACAGGTAGCGGTGCCATTTCCCATTGTGATTCCTATTGTCAAATTTGCCATTGGTGCTACAGCACTGGGGCCACTCGTCTTTCCTACGGCAATAACCTTGCTGAGTCTTTATGCCACATACCAAGCCGTGACCTACATAAATGCATACTACAATCAAATACAGGCGGATGAAGAAGCAAAAGCTGAAGAAAGAGAAAACGAAAGGGATAAAGAGAAATTTAAGTTTCCTGAGGATCCGGATGATTTGCTGCCTGAGTTGCCAAGAGACAAGAAAGGGCATATCTATCCGGCAGATAATATACGTATAAGACCGGAAAAACATGATATGCGGCCAGGAGATCAATATAATCCTCGACATCATGATCAACATTATCATGTTGAAACGCGTAGAAATCCACAGGGAAACTGGGGTAAAAAAAGTAATATAGATAAAATGAAACCCGATGATTATAATTTGGGAGATGGAACAGGCTTCCTACCAGGAGAATATTTTCCAGGTGCATAGAACAGTAAACTGAAGATTTATAAGACATCATTAGATGGTAAGAATTCACAAGACGCTTATCAAATTTACGCCACTTTTTAGCTGGCAAAAGAGAACTCAATTGTTTTTCCAATTCATTGTAAATATTTATCAACGCCTCGCTCGTTTTATACAGCTTTTCTGTTAAAATTATCTCAAGGCATGCCTTTTCCAAATAGTCATTGGCTTCCTTAAAACTTGCAAATTCAGGACAACCGGGAAGATAATTTCTTCGGCAAAATCCAACTGCATTTTCCACAGCCCCCTTCTCCTGTCCTGCTGCCAAATTACAAAAGTGACTTTCAAAGCCATAAAAGATTTTCCTGGCAGTATAGCGCTGCTTCCTTTTTACCCTCTTCCTCTTCTCTTCTTCAAAATGAGCCAAAATGGCTTCCATGACCTCTGGTGTGGCAATAATAGATATTCTCGAAGTTCTAGATCCTCGAAGATCTAAGTCATCGCGAGAGGCTTTGACAATGGTATTAATGGTTCCCCAAGATCTCTTGAATTTTCTTGCGATCTCGCTGATACTCAAGCCCTCTTTAAAAAAGGCCTTTCTAATTTTGTTAAACTCATCCATTCGAATCATCCTTTCCTGCATTGATTTTTGCTTGTTAGCAATGATCGATAGAGTATTTGAGGATTGGATTTTTTGGATTCAATGCCTGCTCTCAACTTTGATTGCGACACCTCTCAATTTTGGCTGCGACACCCCTCAATTTTATTTTGCGACAAACAGCTTACTACTCAGCCTTTGTGGAGAAAAGAACAAAATCATGTGAATCATTCACTTTTCAAACCTTGGCGCTTTGCCAACCGAAGGGAAGTGGTGGCTATCACTCTTTATGCATCGCCTCTATCTTCCCTCTTTATAGGCTGGATCAGGGAGTTTCTAAATTGCCCAAAAACAGAAATTCTAAATCGCCGAAAAAATTTAAAAATCCTGTTGCAACTAAAAATGTTGATTTGATAAATTCCCTATGAAATAGGAACTGAACTTTTTCCAGGGGGCATATTCTCCAGGAGCACCTTAATGGATAAAAGAGAATTATTTTTAGGCATTAGTTTTGCCGATTCTGAATATGAGTTTTTTAAAATGTCAGAAAATTCGGTATTAACTATTCACATGCTCTCATGGCAGGCTAAACCTTTCCAAGTTGTATTTTCTAATACTATTCAATTTCTTTATAGATTAGGAGATTTCCCAAAAGATTTATATGAGATGTTAGGCGATTCTATTTTCTTACAAGAAGCACTTTCAAGAGAGTATGTTCATATTCCCACTGATCATCCTTTTAAGTTATTTCAAATGGAAGATATCTATGATTTCCCTTTCATCCAAATAGTGGCAGAATCCGTAAATATCATTAAAGAATAAATCAATTTAAGGAAGCTTGCTAGGGGATGACAAAATGGGCTTAACGATACCCTTGCCTCGCAAAAAAACTACTCATACGATCCTAATGACAACTTGGCAAGGCAATGACACCCTCCTTGGACCATTTTATCTTTAGCAAAGTCAAAGTCTTGTGCACCTTTATTTTGAAGACAATGGATCTGGAGGTTATTGAATCAAAAATTTCAAGAAATTATTCTTTTGTATTTTTTAATTTTCTCCCATTATAAGTTAAAATAATCGCTGCTAATAAAAAAATCATAC
The DNA here is from genome assembly GCA_963801825.1 of Parachlamydiales bacterium. Taxonomy (GTDB): domain Bacteria; phylum Chlamydiota; class Chlamydiia; order Chlamydiales; family Parachlamydiaceae; genus CAWDGI01. The sequence goes on along the minus strand of CAWDGI010000005.1, from coordinate 7,905 downwards.
CGATAGGAATTAAAAAACTCATCAATACAGGAAGAACAAACACTGGATATCATCACAGATCTTACTCGACTTTTCATATCCTTTTGATTCTTGGTGATTTTTCCAGTGCGAACTTGTCGCTTTACAACTGATTCCATGTTTATTTTTTATCCAAAATATTGTTTAAGTACCCTGCCACTTGTGGGCCGGATCCGCCTGTACGCGCCAGCTTTTAGAGCGATGGCTTTTGTTTGCAAAATAATAGAGCTCTTGCATAACTTATAATGGCCTAGATTCGAGTTCTTTCTGCTCCGGTTGAGCTCTCGGTCTTTGGGTCATATTGGAAAAATATTACCCAAAGACCGAGAGCTCAACCGGAGCAGAAAGAACTCGAATCTAGGCCATTAGAAGTTATGCAAGAGGTCTAATGTCAAGGCACAAGCAAGATCTTCCCGATCCCACCCTTCTGTGCCATTGCATGAGCCTTGGCCGCCTCACTGAGCGGCAGTTTCAGGCTAATCGGGATTGCCAGCTTGCCATTTCGCACCGCTTCGGCCATGGACTCGAGCGTTTTCCTGTCGAATTTCGAGAATATTTTCACCACCTTTACAGATGGGTAATCTGTGGCATTCTGGGGCGCCCCGACAACCGATGCATAGATTCCTCCCGGCTTGACCTTGGCGATCAGCTTTTCGGCTGTTTTTCCTCCGACCGCATCCGCCACTGCATCGAGCGGCGAGAGATTTGCAATCGCGGTGTCGTCGTCTGTTGCGATGACTTGATCCGCGCCGAGCGTCTTCGCGACGTCGAACTGCCTCTTCAAAACCCCTGCGATCACAGTCGCCCCGCGTGCCTTCGCGGTGAATACCGCCGAACGTCCGACATTTCCAGCAGCACCTACGATGAGGACCGTCTTGCCAGCTTGGATACCCGTAGCTAAGAGAAGCTGGTTGCCAGTCGTCGTCACCAGCGGCAGCGCCGCTGCCTCGATCAAATCGAGCCCCTTGGGAACTTTCGCCAGAATAGCGACTTTCACGACACAAAGTTCGGCATAAGTATCATCTGCCATAGCGAACACTTTGTCGCCTACATAAAAGCCTTCTACTCCTGTCCCAATCTTGACCACAGTGCCCGCGATATCAACTCCGATAAGCCCCGGGAACTTCATGGGGTACCAATCTTTCGTTAATCCAGCACGACGCTTATAGTCAATCGGATTCACGCTCGCTGCAGCGACCTTGACCAGCACCTCACCCTGACCTGGAACAGGATCTGGGTATTCTTCCCACTTGAGTACTTCAGGACCGCCATATTGGTGGACAACAATCGCTTTCATTTTTCACCTCCGAGTGTCAACCGTATTTCATTGTGGTGCTCTGTCCAACCTCGATGATATAACCGTCAGGATCTCGGATGTAGCAGCGTATCTCGCCGTACTTGGGTATCGGTTCTGTGATGAACTCGGCTCCTCGACTTTTCCATAATTTATGGCACGCCTGAATATCTGCAACGCGGATATTCAAAAAGCTGTTAATGTGATTCGGGTCGGGGACGCTGAGGATTACCGACGGCTTGTCCAGGGTAGGCCCGCCTCCGACGTTGAAAAGGATCCATGTATTGGCGATCTGAACGTATCCGGGTGCTCCATTGCTGTCTCCTCTGCTCAGAATGCGAGCGCCGAATACCTTTTCGTAGTATCGAACCGATCGGTCAATATCGGAGACGGTGAGAAAATATGCGACAGAAATACCCTCCTGCGGGGGCATCTCATAGCTCTTCTGTTCGATTTGTACGCTGTTGATTGACGACTCCAATCCTGATGCATTCAAGAGCTTCAAAAGCGCTTGAGCCGCGGACGTCGATGATGCAGGGTTCTGGCCAGTGATGAGACGGCCGTCAGTGACGACGAAAGACTGCCAGTTCATCTTCTTCTCGAATATGGCGCCAAGGCGCATCATTTCATCCTCGACCAGGAACGGTACAACGTGGGTGAGCTTCATCTCTTCTTCCTCGCCGTTCGTAAAGCCGGTTACATGTTTCCCCTTCACGAGAGGCTCGCCCTTGTATGTGACATGACGAAGGACACCAGGTGCGTGGCAGACCAACGCCACCGACTTTCCGGAGTTATAGAATGATTCGATCAGAGCTTTCGAAACCGGGCTCTCGGCCAGGTCCCACATAGGACCGTGTCCGCCAGGATAGAAGACCGCGTCGTAATCTTCTGCTTTCATATCCGCCAGCCGACGAGTGTTAGCGAGCGCCTTCTGTGCGCTCTCATCTTTTTTGAATCGCGTCATAGCGGAGGTTTGGTTTTCCGGAAGATCGCTTTTCGGATCGAGCGGCGGCTGCCCGCCTTTCGGTGAAGCAAGCGTCAGATCGACCCCGGCGTCTTTGAAAACAAAATAGGGGGCCGCAAATTCTTCCAACCAGAATCCTGTTTTTCGGCCGGTGCTGCCGAGTTGATCATGCGAGGTTAAGACCATCAAGATTTTCATATTTTTCCTCCGGTTGAGCTAACTGCGGGATTTTTTCGTTTTTCAAGGGTTCGGCGCCGTCGGACGATAACACGCCGGGGTTGTATTTGATTAATACTACCCCCGGCGCGTTATCGTCCGGACGGGTGCCGGAATCCCCTTCAAAAACGAAAAAAAATCCCGCACATATAATATTTTATTTATGTTTGTTGCCGCTGGGGTGCGGTTTTTCTGGCGTCAGTAAACTCGAAATTGCCTTGTGAACCTTACAAACTGAAATTCAAAGTCATCATCTTCCCATTTCACCATATACATCGTGATGCTTAAGTGCATTTGTTGCTCGATGATGTCTCACATCCCAGCTTCGATAATAGCGTTGGAAGAAATTCAGAAACAGTCGGATGAATGAGAACTGTTCGCTCTATCACAGTATAAGGAACCTTAGCGGCCATGATAACGGCAATCAACTGGACAACCTCATCGCAGGTTGTTCCTAAAAAGGCAGCGCCTAAAATCTGCTTAGTTTTTCCATCAACTACAATTTTTAGGAATCCTTCTGTTTCACCTTTTTCCCTGGCACGTGCAACGGAGGTCATGGGCAGTTTAGCAACCAAAACATCTTCATACAAAAGCCGAGCATCCTTCTCGGTTAACCCTACTCTTCCTAAGGGTGGATCAGTAAAAAGTGCGTAAATGGGGATGCGATCACTGACCTTTCGCGATCCATTTTCAAGTAAATTCGCCTTTACGATTTCAAAGTCATTATAAGATGTATGTGTAAAGGCTCCTTTTCCATTGCAGTCGCCAAGAGCCCAAATATGCGGTTGAGATGTGTGCAGCTGATCATCGACTTTAATATATCCACGCTCATCCACTTCAATTCCTGCTTTATTTAAGTCTAGGGTATCTGTGTTAGGGATTCTACCTGTGGCGATTAACAAATGTGTGCCTGAAACTGTCTGCTCTTTTCCATTTTGTACCAGTTGAATAAGAATACTTCCTTCTCGGGACTCTGGAAGAATCTTTGACTGAGTAGCATTTGTATAAAACTCAATCCCTTCCTTTTCCAAAATGTCTTTAATTGCGTTAGAGACATCTTGGTCTTCTTTAGGCATCACGAAAGGATTTCTCTGGATGACTGTAACCCGACTGCCGAAACGACGAAAAATTTGCGCAAATTCAAGACCAATATATCCACCACCTATAATCAAGAGATGTTCAGGAATATAGTCCAAATCCAAAAGAGATACATTGGTGAGATAAGGAATTTTTTGTAGTCCGGGTATTTGAGGAATATTTGCCCGAGCCCCAACATTGATGAAAATCTGGTTGCCTTCTAGAAGCTGCTCACCAACCTTAATTCGATGCGGCCCTTCAAAGGATGCATGTCCTTCCAATACTGTGCATCCTTTTGTCGATTGTAGCGAATTTTTAACCCATTCTGTGCCGTCCTTAACTAAGGCATCTTTCCGCGCTTTAATCACCTTATAATCTATCTGAAACTGATCAATATTTATTCCAAAAATCTTAGCTTGGCGTACGGAATGGACAATTTTAGCATTGGCAACCAACGTTTTAGTAGGTGTACAGCCATAATTTATACAGGTTCCCCCGAAGCGGGCCTGCTCAATAATGGCAACGCGATATCCTTTTTGACAGAAACTCTTCGCTAAGTAAGGTCCTGATTGACCTGTTCCAATAATAACTGCATCATATTTCTGGATCATATAACTCGATCTTAACACCAACAAAATTTGTCGTAAATTAAATCTTAAAAAAATACTTGTGCAGGATATTCATTTTGATTAAGAAAGTTTTCATGGCGATCATTCTCAAAAATGTTTCAAAATATTTCAAGAGCATAAGGCATTAGAACCCACTACTTTGACAATTGGGGATGGAAAGACAACCGTCCTGATTGGTCCAAGTGGCTGTGGAAAGTCTACACTACTAAACACGAGTTTTGCGCGAGATATTGTCAAATTACCTGCGCCTCAGGGGGACTGTTTTATTTTAGCAGTCATACTGGGGCAATTTTTAACAGCGCAATTCATCCTCGAAGCTAAAGACTTCGTGGTTTTCTTGCATCAAAGAGGATAAAAAACTAGCATTCACGCACGCTTGCCGGAAGGGACACGGTCATTCTCAGTAATCGCGGGGTGGGTCATTCTTCATGATTTTTACCAGCGAGACATTCTGCATTAGCCGAGGCCTCATGTTCAGCAAGAAAGAGCGAGTGGTGGGAGGGGAAGGGGGGCCACATGCAGGGAGACATGAATGTGGCAACAGCAATCTGAGAAATAATAAGCGATCTTCTTTGACAAGGAATTCAGTATAAGACGCTTCTTCCTCTGGGGGATATTCAAAGAAATAGATTTTGTGCTTGGAAAAATCAATGAAGATAAGCGCAGACTCAATAAATTCCATTCCAATAATGGCATTGACCGGTACAGGAGATGTAATACGATTAAATGTTAAGGCCCCCCATTCTTTTTCTCCAATTTTGAAACTAGCAAACTCTTGAGTATCCTCAAGATTAAAAGTCATGAGATCTTTATTTTCCGGATTTAAAAAGGATTGATTGCCATCTTTATCAGTAAAAATCTTATGGTCATTGCATCCATTTTCCAAATTTTTATTGAGTAAATTTAAAGTCGATCCGGTGTCTAATACGCAGCGCAGTGGACCTGCTTCTGTCATCGCTTCGAATTCAATATGACGACGATCTAATAAGAGAGGGGTCTCCGTAAAAGCATCTGTCGGGTATCCTTGTTGTTTTAATGTTTCTAAACTATCACATAAAGCACACATAGAGTACTTGCAATCAATCAATAAATTAAAATGATGGAATAAATACCATCCAATCTTTCCTACAGGACTCTTTAAAAGATCTTCCTCTCCTAATAGTAAACCATCACGTTCAAACTCTAAATTTATTTCTTCTACTTTTACAGGAAAAAATGAAATGGGACCTGCCGTCATTTTTTCTATCTCATAGAGATTATTTTCATATTTTTTCCCTCGGAATCCACGAATTTGGATTCGTTCAATGAATTTTTTGTTATTTAATTCTTTGATCATATCGGCCGGAAGACAAACCATGCCTCCGTAGCCCAAGTCTAGTTCTGCACGGACAGTCTTATTCTCAATAGTCATTTCTAGGTAGGGAGTATCTCCGGAAGAAAATCCATGTATTTTTAGAGGAGTAAAATAAGTTTTTCTTTTTGTAAGAAGCCTTGCACTGGTCATTTTTTCGTCTTTTTGAGAGATATCTCTCAACAAAAAACCTGACACACTACAAATGATTAATAGAACAAGAGCAATCAGTGCGTACCACTTCCTATTTCTTCTTGCTATCATGGCCTCCATAAGCACGCGCCTCTCCTGTGCCATCACTGCTATGAGTGACCTCCCCTCCTGCATAGTTGCCATTTCCATCGTCAATCTCTCCTCCTGAGTAAACATCCCACGTGACGCCTTTATCAGGGTCCCCCCATTTTACTGTAATGCCACTCTCGGTTTTCCATCCCCCCTCATGATGATGACCATGCTTCTCTGGTTTATGCCCATGACTATGTTTATGTCCGTGTCTAAATGATTTATCAGATGATATTTCAAATAGATCGGAAACCACATCTGATATTGCTTTCTTAGAATCAAGTTTTTTATCTACAGAAATTTCTGGCAGCAAGGGAAAATGACGATGCATTTGCATGAGCTGTGGAACTTTCCTTTCTTTCCCTTCATCCGATGGATGAATATCAGTTGGTATCAACTGATGCTGAATCCATTCCGACCAGGGAATCCTGAAATCTGATACTTGTTGGCAATAAACATAAAATTTAGAGAGAAAATCAAACTTTGCTTGTTCATCCCATCCTGATGAGCTTTCTTTGGAATGAGAGTCCTTCAAGTGAAGTTCACTGATCAGCTGATGCCTTGCTAAGATATCCTCTAAGCTAACTTGATGGCTATTTTTGATCATATCCATCAAGAGAAGAAATAGGGGTGTCCTTTGCCGGCCTGCCCGGCAGTGAAAGTGAACCCATTGATCGGGAGATAAACAATTTATAAACTGAACGAATTGATCCACAAGCCGGTCATTCGGCGTCTCGCCGGTTGTTACTAAAAATCGAACGTAAATATGGCCCAAGCCTTCTACAAGTGCCCGTTCTGTGGTCACTTGTGAAACTACCAATGCAACTTGCTCGGTTTGTTCAGGGCCTTGGTCAACCCATAAATAGCCGGCTTTTAGAGCTACTTCTAAGCGTCTGTACTCATCCTGTTCTATTTCTTCTGCTGTTTGATTAAAAAGATCATTGCTATCAAGCTCATCTATCCAACACATTGGCAATCCATTAACCAATCCATGGTGCTCTCCTCTGAGGTCGCAAATGACCAATTGCTCAGATTGCAGGGGGAGGGTCTTGACTAATTCAGAAAAGCCTTTCTCTGAGAATTGCCCGCTACCAGAGGCCTTCAATTGATCCAATCCTAGCACGTTGCATGTGGATAAATCGCCGGGCGGGTAAGTTAAAATCCGAACATTCTGAGGGAATACCGTCTCTTCAGGAATATCAAGGAGCAAACTATCGACCGTAGAGGACGCACAAAGGGAGCCAAGAAATAACAGACTCGTGCTTGTTGTCGTTGCAAGAAAAGACATCAGCTTCTTCATATTTTTTCTCCTCATAAAAATTTGCAAACACGTAGACTTCCGTAAGCCTTTTTATAAGAGAAGATAAGCCCAGCGTATGTTTTTATCAAATAATTTTTTTATGGATTAGAGAAACAAGATTTTCCCTTAACTTTTTTATCGGGATTCATCAGAGTGGCCAAATGGCGGAGCCAAAGGCAGGCGCGAGACATTCTGCATTAGCCGAGGCCTCATGTTTAGCAAGTAAGAGCGGGTGGAGCAGGAGGGGGAAGGGGAGACATATGCATGGAGGCGTGAGTGTGGCTACAGCAAAATGCAGGCGAGTGTTTGAATGTGCAAATTTTTTCTTCAAAAAGAAATTGCACATCGCGTAAATTCTAAAAGTAGTCAATTTTTCATCTTCGAAACAACCTATTAAAGGGGGAAAGATGCGACCAAACTCCTGTTTTGCTTCCAAAAATTTTATTTTCCTTTTCCTCTGTGGATTTTTGTTCTTCTTTGCTGTTTCAACGCCTCGTTCTTTAGAGGCTTCTCTTTTTAATCCACTTTTGGCACAAGAGCTCCCGGGATTTGAAGCTTTCTAAAGGAAAAGCTTATTTTGAAGCGGAAAAATGGGAAGAGGCGATTTGCTGTTTTGAACAAGCTATTCAAGAGAGTTAAGAACCTATTTGACTGCAGGGATTTTGTAGATGAATGTGAGTATTCCGCTTGCTCTGACTGGCCAGCAGATGGAAACTATTATTTTCTTACTACAATAGAAGGAGCGGTGGGTGAGGCTCATTATTCTTTATATAG
>CAWDGI010000004.1:0-145268 GCA_963801825.1 Parachlamydiales bacterium | reverse complement strand
GTTTCGAAATCTTGCCTGCTTTTGATGACCATTTCGCTCTTTTTTGAAGAAGAAGACGAGCCTCTTTTCGAAAAAATTCAGGAGGCGCCGAGAGCCCCTTGCCCTCCTTTTCTCCCCTTACCCAACTACCGGGCAAGCAAACATCATCACCACCCTCATCGTCATCGTGATGGTAAGCATGATCATCGCCCTCATCGTCCTCATCCTCCTCCTCGTCGGCATCCTCACAAGAATCATCATCATGCAAATGCTAAGAAGAAAAAAAGGAGGAAGCCTCAAGAAAAACACAAAGAGCCGGCTCCCCCTCCCGCTGCTCCGGCAAAAAGAAACGGCATGAGCGTCCGGCTGAGAATCCTCCTGCCAAGCCCCCTACCCGCAAGAAGAAGACCATTTACATCTCCGATTCGAATAGCAAGTTTGCCCGCCTGGCTAATCAAACACCTCGAATCTTCTTCTAAAGAAGGTCTTTTCGAAGAGGGAGACGAGGCGAGTCGTGACTGGATCATCAAAAAGATGAAAAACAGATTAGAGCTCATTCAAAAAGCAAGAGAAAAAGAACAAGAACTCATCCAACGCCTACTAGAGAACAGAGAAGCAAAAAGAGAAGAGAGGGAAGCAAAAAAAGAAGAGAGAAAGGAAGAAATAAAAGAGCAAATAAAACAAGAAAAACAAGAAAGAAAGATCGCTGCCAACAAGATGTATCAACGGCTCATTGTGCCGATGATTGAGAAACTCAAAACCTTTTTTGGCAATGACGTAGAAGATTTTGGCCCCGATTTGACCCTTCCTCCCGAAGAACTCATCCGAAGAATGCTTAGCCCTTTCGACCCCACTCCTCCACCCCCAAAGAAGAAAGGAAAGGGAAATCTTCTTTGCCGCTACTCAGAAGATGCAGAAGGAAGAGTCCTTTCCGCCGACCTTTTTGACTACGATAAAAAGGGAAATATCCTCTGCCACCGTCTTTTTGGCAATTTAACGGGAAAAACACGCTCTCTTCCCCATAAAAGCAGTCAAGAGGTGGAATGCTATCATAAATTTTTCACCTACTCAGACGATCACTTTAACGTGCTCCGTGGCGAGCAAGACGAAGAGGGCAAGGGACTTCTTTACCTTTACGAGCCAGAAAGCAATCGATTGGCAGCCAAATTCATCACCTACCAAGAGCAGATTCGTTTTCGAGAATTCTATACCTATGATGAGAATACGACCCGGATTTGCACCATTAAAGACGATGGAACAAGCCCTCACCCGGACGATTTATCAGGCTGCCATGAAAGACACATCATAGAGATCTCTCCAAGGAAAGAAGCCCCCTTTGGCCTGCCGGAAGTCATCTTCGAAAGCTATCTTGATTTGGCGACAGGAGAGAAAAAACGTCTCAAGAAAATGATTTGCCACTACGACGCGGAAGGGCATCTCACTCAAAGAGAGCACTTTGATGCAAACGACCATTTTTGCTATTCCCTGCATTGGAGCTACGATGCCCATGGAAACTGCCTCTCTGAAACCAATGCCATTGGGCAAACCATTCATCGACGCTATGATGCCAATGACAACCTCATTGAAGAGAACCTACCCACCGGGACAGAACATAACACCTATGACTTTGCCAATCGCTTAATTGCAAAGACGACTCATGTCAAAGAAGGAGGAACCTTCCAAGAGGCCTATTCTTATGACTTCCTCGGGAATCGCTTAACCGCTCGAGACAGATTCGGGCAAGAGATACGTTATACTTACGACTCTTTTAGTCGCTTGATCCAACGAGAAGATCCTGCCGTTTTATTGGAAGAAGGGGCCGCCTCTCCTGTAACTCGAACGATTTATGACTCATTTGACCGTCCCATTTGCCAGATCGATGCACAAGGAAGAAAAACAGAGACACTCTATAATTCACGGGGCCAACCCATCCATCGCCTCCATCCCGATGGACGAGAAGAATCTTGGGAATATGCCCGAAATGGCTTTTGCCTCAAATGGCGAGCGCCCAACGGCACAGAGACTCACACGGAAAGAGACTTCCTTGGTAGACCCCTCCAAGAAAAAATCGTCAGCGCCCAAGGAGAGCTCTTAAGCACGCAAAGATGGACCTACGAAGGATGGCGAGTCAAATCGACGATTGACCCCGAAGGAGTCGAGACGGTTTATACCTATGATGGAGCCGGACGTCTCTCTAGTGAAAGAAAAGGCAAAGCGTATAAATGCTACCAGTACGATGCGTTAAATCGCTTACACAAAACCGAGCTCTTTTTTGGAGACGCTGATGTTGAAAAGCAAATCCATACTTACACCTATGACTTTTTAGATCGTTTGGTTTTCGAGTGCATCGAAGACACTTCCCACCAAAGAGTCAACCAAATCTCCTATCAATACGACGAGGGAGGAAATGTCTGCTGCACGCAAGAAGACAGGCAAGAAGGCCCTTCGATCACTCGCATCGAATATAATGGGGAAGGGCAGCCCCTAAAAATCACTCAGCCAAGTGGAGAGACGACCCACTTCGCCTACGACTACTCTTATAGAAATGCCCTCGGGCAAATGGTTTTGCGCCAAACAAAAACAGATGCTCTCGGAAGAAATGAGCATGAGCTCTTCGATGCGCTAGGACGGCTTGTCGAAAGAGTTGTGCAAGATGCTTTTGGAGCTCTTCTTTCTCAAGAGAAAATGACTTACGATCTTTTGGGACGCCAAGTGAAAAAAGAAGAGACTTTAGTCTCAGAAGGGGAAACAAAGGGGGCGATCATCAATTTGTTCCGCTACCATCTCAATGGGCAGGAAGAAGCCATCATCGAGTCGGCAGGAACGCCCGAACAGAAAATCACCCATTTTACTTATAATTCCTTTGCGCAAAAAGTCCAAACCCTAAAACCAGACGGCTGTTCGCTTTTTTATACCTATGATCCCCTAGAGAGAGTCCAGTCGCTCACATCAAGCGATCAAAGCCTCTCTTATCGCTACGCTTATAATCGACGCCATCAACTCACCCAAGTGGAAGATTGTAAAGCACAAACTGTCCAAACCTGCCGCTACGATGAAAACGGCCAGCTCATAGAAGAAAGATTCAACCACGGGCTGAGCACGGGCTACCGTTATGATCGCATGGGACGATTGACGGCCCTGTCTCTTCCCGATCAATCGACAGTGGAATACAAGTACGATGCCTTCCATTTACGCCAAGTGGATCGCTCGTCAAAAGGCACTCTCCTCTACACCCATCGCTACTCTGCTTACGACCCAAGCAGCCTTCTTCTCCAAGAGCGCCTCATTGGTCTTTCGGAAGAAGTGAATTACACTTACGACCAAGCAGGAAGGCCGAAAGAAATTGGCCATTCCTCCTTTACACAAACCATCCCTCCCCACGGGTTTGATGCAGTCGGTCGATTAAGAGAGGTGCACACTCAAGATACCCTTGGGTTTTGCGTGGCTGCTTTTAATTATGATACCTTGGACCATCTCCAAGAAGAGAAGGGAAAATGGAACCACTGCTACCAAACTGATTCTTGCCATAATCGATCCCGAAAAAATGGAACCGCCTACCACACGAATGCCCGCCATCAACTCCTCTCCCAAGGAGAGGCCACTTACCGCTATGATCCTAATGGAAATCTCATTGAAAAGCGAGAAAAGGAAGAGATAACTGCGTACGCCTACGATGCCCTAGACCGCTTAATCGCCATCCGCAAGGGAGAAGAGACGATCACCTATACATACGATGCCTCCCATCGCCGCCTCTCCAAGCGCACCAAAGACAAAGAAGAGTTTTATCTGTATGTCGGATCGGATGAGATCGGTAGCATATGCCAGGGGGAAATACAAGACCTCCGCATCCTAGGCCATTCATCCACCGGAGAAAAAGGAGCCATTGCCATTGAACTCCAAGGAAAAGCCTATGCTCCCCTCTACGATTGCCAAGGAGACCTCGTCGCTTTGATTGACTCATCCACCGGCAGAACAGAAGAGAGCTATTGCTATTCTGCCTTTGGGGAAGAAAAGATCTACAACCAAGACGGAAAGGAAGTGTCCCATTCCTTAAACCCATGGCGCTTTGCCTGCAAACGCAAAGACGAAGAGACAGGCTGGATTTACTTTGGTAGGCGATTCTACGACCCGGAGACGGGACGCTGGACAACGCCCGATCCCCTCTTATTCATCGGATGGTCCCAACCCTTATGCTTATCTTCGCCATCGCCCTCTCATGGCTTATGACCGCTATGGCTTAGTCGGAGAGGCTTATGATGAAGCCATGGATTTTGCCATGAATGCCGATCGTTATTTTGGGTTCACCTATGAGCATGTGACTTGGAATGAATTTGAAAACGGGGCCCCTGCTGCAGAAGCGGGCATGAATGCATGGGACATGGTCGTGAATTGCTATCAGGCATTTGGAGGAATCCTGCACGGGGCCATTGATTTTGTTTGTGCACCAATCTATGGCCTAAATGAATTTGAACGAGTAGCTGAAAACCAAGGGATTCAGGATGGATTTGCTCAGCAACAGCAGAATCTTGATCAATGGATGACAAGCACACTTCACGTTGATCCGGACAATGCTACTTACCAATATTTTCGCCAAAACACGCTCTAATGCTATGCAGGTTGCATCTATTTTTGCTCCGATTTTGAGATGTCTTAGAGGAGCAAGTTATGTAGCAACTATTACTCGTCTTGGTGTTCGTATTTTTACCTCAGAATCAAGAAATGCTGGAAAAGCAATTGGAAAAGAAATAGGATATGTTGCAAAGGGGGGAGTGACAGAGGTCGCTAAAAAAGCTGGCCGTAACCGATTTGTTCCAGACGCAAATGCAACTGGAGATCATACGGTTTTTCGAAAGGATCCTTTAAGCGGAAAAGTGACTCATTACGAAAGTTATATGCCTCAAACAAACCTTCGGAATCCAAATTCTTGGGAAAGCATAAAAAGATATGATGGGCCAGGAGGTGATAAAGCATTGGAATAAGGTTTTAAAAAAAGACATATTTTCTCCTCATGTTCACGATCCTGTTTTTCCAGGAGGTGTTAGACCTGCTGAATCATGGGAAATACCATATTAATTGGAGTACTATTCGTGAGAGAAAACGATTTTTTGTGGTTGCTAAAATGGTATTGTAAACACTGTAATGGTGATTGGGAACATGGAACAGGCATACATATAGATACATTAGATAATCCTGGATGGTCAATAAAAATTAATTTGGAAGATACTGAATTGGAAGATAAAATTTTCAAGAAATTGAATTAGAATATTCCGAAAATAACTGGTTAATTTGTTCTTATCAAAAATAAAATATTTGAAGGACGATGTGGCCCTCTTAATTTACCAGAAGTACTCCAAATTTTTCGCGATTGGGTAGAAGATTGCCACCAAGAGAGCTTGCCATAGCAAGCTATCTAATTGCTCTATTCAGTGGAGCTCAATGGCAATGGCTCCTTTTTCTCCGGTAAAGACGATGGAACAAGCCATCACCCGGACGATTTATCAAGCTGCCATGAAAGACACATCATAGAGATCTCTCCAATGAAAGAAGCCCTCCTTTGGCCTGCCGGAAGTCATCGTCGAAAGCTATCTTGATTTGGGGATGGCTGTTCGCTTTTTTATACCTATGATCCATCTACAGAGAGTTCCAATTGCTGACATCAAGCGATCCAAAGCCTCTCGTATCGCTAGCTTATAATCGACGTCATCAACTCATAGCAAGTGGAAGACTGTAAAGCACAAACTGTCCAAACCTGCCGCTACGATGAAAACGGCCAGCTCATAAAAGAAAGATTCAACTACGGGCTGAGCACTGGACTTCCCGATATGATCGCATGGAACAATTGACGGCTCTGTCTCTTCCTGATCAATCGATAGTGGAATACAAATACGATGCCTTCCATTTACACCAAGTGGATCGCTCGTCAAAAGGCAGCTCTTCGTCTACACCCATCGCTACTCTGCTTACGACCCAAGCAGCTCTTCTTCTCCAAGAGCGCCTCATTGGTCTTTCGGGAGAAGTAAATTACACTTACGACCCGGCAGGAAGGCCGAAAGAAATTGGCCATTCCTCCTTTACACAAACCATCCCTCCTCAAGGGTTTGATGCAGTAGGTCGATTAAGAGAAGTGCACACGCAAGATGCCCTTGGGTTTTGCGTGGCTGCCTTTAATTATGATGCCTTGGACCATCTCCAAGAAGAGAAGGGAAAATGGAACCATTGCTACCAGACCGATTCCTGCCATAATCGATCCCGAAAAAATGGAACTGCCTATCACACGAATGCCCGGCATCAACTCCTCTCCCAAGGAGAGGCCACTTACCGGTATGATCCCAATGGCAATCTCATTGAAAAGCGAGAAAAGGGAGAGACGACTGCGTACGCCTACGATGCCCTGGATCGCTTAATCGCCGTCCGCAAGGGAGAAGAGACGATCATCTATACATACGATGCCTCCCATCGCCGCCTCTCCAAACGCACCAAAGACAAAGAAGAGTTTTATCTATATGTCGGATCGGATGACATCGGAAGCATGTGCCAAGGGGAAATACAAGACCTCCGCATCCTAGGCCATTCATCCGCCGGAGAAAAAGGAGCCATTGCCATTGAGCTCCGAGGAAAGGCCTATGCTCCCCTCTACGATTGCCAAGGAGACCTCGTCGCTTTGATTGACTCCTCCACCGGCAGAACAGAAGAAAGCTATTGCTATTCTGCCTTTGGGGAAGAAAAAATCTATAACCAAGACGGAAAGGAAGTGTATCACTCCTTAAATCCATGGCGCTTTGCCTGCAAACGCAAAGACGAAGAGACAAGGCTGGATTTACTTCGGCAGGCGATTCTACGACCTGGAGACGGGACGCTGGACAACGCCCGATCCCCTCTTATTCATTGATGGTCCCAACCCGTATGCTTATCTTCGCCATCGTCCCCTCATGGCTTATGACCGCTCTGGCTTAGTTGGGGAGGCTTATGATGAAGCCATGGATTTTGCCATGAATGCCGATCGTTATTTTGGATTCACCTATGAGCATGTGACTTGGAATGAATTTGGAGGCGAGGCCTCTGCTGCAGAAGCGGGCATGAATGCATGGGACATGGTCGTGAATTGCTATCATGCATTTGGAGGAATCCTGCATGCGGGCCATTTGATTTTGTTTGTGCACGGTAATGGCCTTCATTGCCTACAATGAAGTTTGAGCGAGTCTACCAATGAAGATCCAAGCGGACTTCAGGATGGCATCAGCTCAACAACAGCAGAATCTTGATCAATGGGTGGCAAGCACACTTCATGTTGATCCGGACAATGCTACTTACCAATATTTTCGCCAAAACACGCCTAATGCTATGCAGGTTGCATCTGTTTTTGCTCCGATTTTGAGAGGTGTTAGAGCAGCAAGTTATGTGGGAACTATTACTCGTCTTGGTGTTCGTATTTTTACCTCAGAATCAAGAAATGCTGGAAAAGCAATTGGAAAAGAAATAGGATATGTGGCAAAAGATGGAGTATCAAGACCAGCAACCAAGACGCTTGATACTATTCATGTAACACCTCAAGGAGTTGCTCTTCCAGCTGATCCAAAATATCGAATCCCAAGTCGTTATGTAGAAAACGCAGATAGATTGGGTAGTTATGGTGATTATGTGAATGGGAAGTTTAGTGAGAAATTAAGAATCGATCCAGCAACTGCTCCAGGAATGAAAGGACCTAACTATTCTCATTATCATCGTGATTGTAAAAAAACTCATTATAGCCCTCGCCCAGGATTACCCGATCCAGGATTTAGCCCATGAACACAAATTTTAATGATTTGCCTTGGCATGATGCAGATTTACAATCTATCTATATTGATAGGCGAAAACCTGGAGAACGGGACATTGTTAGATTTTTAATAGAGTGGCCAGATGACTCTGGTTCATCTATTATTGAATTCTTTGATTGTTATGGTTTCTCTGCCGCTATGAATTTTGGCATTATAGCTTGTGAGTCTATTTTAACAGCAGAATATTTAACTGAATCTAAAGAATTGAATTCTATTCGTGAAAAATGGTCTAAATCAGGATTTAATTTTAAAGAACTCAAATGTTTTAAAATAATAACTAATTCAACAAATAGCACTATAAATATTTATGCTCTAGGATTTAAAATAATAAGTGTAACTCCATTAGATCCTGAATTATGGGAAATACCAAGCTAAAAAGATATGAAAGATAATTTTCTTTATGAGATTCGAAAACATGGTTTAGGCTATTCAATCAAGGGAGAAAGAGGAGCCGTTGCCGTTAAACTCTAAGGAAAGGCCTATGCTCCCCTCTACGATTGCCAAGGAGACCTCTTAAAGTTATTTGGTGAGCATTGTTATTCACCATTAATCATCGGTTCGTTGCATTTTGTTGCAGATCTAGATCATCCAGAGACAAAAGCTCTTCAGAAAAAATATCGTATTCTTGGAGGAAAAATCTCTGAAATTCATGCCGAGGGCAACTTTTTAGAAATTACAATGTCTCAGCTCATGTCCGAAAGATAGATGGGTTTCTTTCGTGTTTGGCGGCATGGTTAATGTCAATCATTTTTCCCTTCCATATTGACTCATGTTTAGTAAGCAAGAGAGAATGAAATAGGGGGAAGAGATGCCACATGTAGGGAGACATCAACATGGCGACAGCAAAACGAAGATCTGAATGTCTGAATGAGGGGTTGCAAATATTTGTTTACAAATTTTAAGCGATATGCGAACTTCTATAATACTGAAATGAAATGACCAGAGGAGAAGTCAAAGTCAATCACCCTCGCCCAAAGGTGAAGGCTTATGAGGCAACTCATAAGCCTGGTTGACCAGGGAAAGCGGTAAAAAGCCCGCTTGCGTTGGATAGAGACAAAAGACCGATGGCAGAGTGCTTCCCTCAGCTCTGCCCTCTTGAAGCTTAGGTTGTAGACAAGCCTTAAGGTAAGTACGAAACAGACTTAAGCAGACGGCCGCTATCCAATATTCCCGAGGGGAGTGCTCTTGTAAGAAAGCGCGTTACAAGGCCCTTACGGGTATTTTGGGATCTATAGGTTTTCTAAGATCCCCATTGTTACACAAAACAACAAAAAGGAGCGGCGCTTCCTCCCGCGACTTCAAGTCACAGGTTTCCGCGCCGTCAATTTTATGAAAGTCGGCTCTTTTTGGATAAGTTTATTTTCTTTTTGGTTGTTAGGCTTGAATGCTTGGTTGAGCGCCGCTCCTGCTGTGACAGGGGTGAGTCCTTATTTTGGGCCATCGTCTGTTGAAACCATGGTGACGATCACAGGAAGTGGTTTTTTGAGCGGATCACCGGACGTCTCTTTTGGAGGAGTACCGGCAAGTAGTTTTACTGTCCTCTCCGATAATATCATTCAAGCACTCAGCCCTATTCAGTCGCCGGGAGTTGTTTTCGTGACAGTGACAACCCTAGAAGGCACTTCTCCCAATATCCCGACTGCTTACTTTGTCTATCAACAAGATCATTGGGATGTCTATATTACTAGTGCCGGTTCCGGCAACCAGACTGCTTCAATCGTAAATACAACAACAGAGGCAGTGACAACCATTACGGTAGGCCATAATCCGATTGCTGTTGCCATTACACCCGATGGGACGCAAGCCTATATTCCCAATTATCAGGATGGCACTGTTTCGGTTGTTGATACAGCAACGCATTTAATCACAACAGTGACATTAGATGACAGTCCAATTGCTGTTGCCATTACACCTGATAGCACACAAGCTTATATAGTTAATCAAAACATTGATAATAACCCTGACAATGTTTCAATCATTGACGCAAAGGCAATTCCACTCGCAGTGATCGCAACCGTGACGGTGGGGAGACGTTCTAATGCGATTGTTATCACCACAGATGGAAGACAAGCCTATGTCGCAAATGTTGAGGATGGCACAGTTTCAGTGATCGATACAACGGCCACACCACCGACAGTTGTGACAGTTGTGACGGTAAACTCTGGAACCCCTGCCTGTATGTCCATTACACCAGATGACACGCTCGTCTTTGTTGTCAATTTCGAGGAAGGCAATGTTGTTGTGATCGATACAGCGACAAATGAAGTGACAATAGTGACGGTGGGCACGAATCCTTTTAGCATTGCGATTACACCTGATAGTACCCAAGCCTATATTGTCAATAATGGCGATAACACTGTTTCGGTCATTGACACAAATAGCACTCGCACTCATTTTCTCAATGCTGCTGATCATAAGGGAGCGCCTCCTACAGTGATCGCAGTGGTAGAAGTGGGACATGGTCCTGTTGCTGTTGCCATTACACCAGATGGAAAACAAGCTTATGTCATCAATTATAATGATGGCACTGTTTCAGTCATTGATACACAGACAATTCCTCCAACAGTGATTAGCACACTCTCTGTGGGAAGTCTTCCTAACTCTATTGCTATCACACCAGATGGAAAACAAGCCTATGTCGTCAATTTCGGTGATGGCACTGTTTCGATCATTGATACACAGATAACACCACCGAGTAATCGCGACTGTTGTTCAGATAGTAGATGAGCCTTTCTCCATTAATATCACACCTGATCAAGCTCCATTGGCCAGATTTAACTTTACAATTGCTCCAGCTGGTCTTCCTTCTACCTTTAATGCGTCAGAATCGCTTTCTCCTGTTGGCACAATTGTCAATTATTTCTGGGATTTTGGAGATGGAATAACACCAATTAATACCTCTGAATCAACCATCACCCATTCTTATGCATTGCCAGGAGATTATACCGTTACTTTGATTGTCACAAATTCAGCTGGAACATCCACTACGCAAATCTTTAATCCAGCCTCTTCATTAGAAGTCTTTGATGAGATTACTAGTTCTAATGCGAATAGTATCAACATAACAAATAATGGAGGTTCCAGTGCGATATCTGTGCAAACGATTACCATTCCTTCTGCTGCCCCCATCGTGCTGGGGATTAATCCTTCTTCTGGTTCTACCTGTGGAGGAACAGTTGTTACAATTGAAGGAGTAAATTTTACCGGAGCAACAGCTGTTTTTTTTGGATCTGTCTTTGCGACTCAGTTTACCGTCCAATCTGATACTACAATTATGGCTACAGCTCCAGCAGGAGTGCCTGGTCCTGTTGATATCACTGTTGTGACTCCTTTTGGCACATCATCTGTGACATTGGTTGATCAGTTCACTTATCTTTCCTCTAATATTACGAAGATCAGTCCTTCTTCAGGTTCTATCTGTGGGGGAACTAGAGTGGCAATCACAGGGACAAATCTCAGTTGTGTTACAGAGGTCTTATTTGGATCAGTTTCAGCAGAGCGATTTACCGTTGAGTCGGATACCAAGATAATCGCAATCTCTCCGCAGGGAAAACCAGGGACGGTAGATATTACTCTTATCACTCCTTTAAGTTCATCGGTCATTATGCCTGTGGATCAGTTCACTTATTTTCCTCCCTTCCCTCCAAGAGACTTAAGAGGACGGCAAGTAAAGCATAAATTTGCCACTCAGACAGAGATTATGAATATCCTGACTTGGAAAGCTCCTTGCTCTATCTCTCATGAATGTGGGCCTGTGGCTTATCGCATCTATCGCGACTCTGGTTTGAAGGAATTAATCGGAGAAATTTCTGCTCATGGAAAGCACGAGTTTGTCGACCATAATCGAAAAAACAGGAAAAAATATATTTACTTCATCGTCTCTGTCGATCGATTTGGCAATGCCTCTTCGCCAGCTAAATTCACTATCAAAGGAGAGCACTAAAGTTTAATTTCATATTCTTCCATGATTTATATTAACTGGTCTACGAGCCATGAATCTTTGAAGCAGAGATTAATAGGATGGAATGCTTGTCTATTAATTATAGAATGGTCCAATTCAGCACCTTCTTAATCAAAGGAGATTTAGTATGATGCCAAATATTAGTAACACGACGTTGCCTCATAACAATTATAAAAATAGTCACCCAATTCAAACAAATACATTACCGACATCAGTGCAGGGCGCAGCTTTGCCTACTTTCAATCCACATGACAGAGAGGTTCGAAATGGCAACCCGTCATGTTATTGCCATGATAACAAAACTATTTTGCCATATTAAAGATTGGTTTTTTAACCTATCTTATGAAAGCGAGCAGGCAGGATGGCGTCCTAATGAAAACCAACTCAAGGTCATGAGAGAAAAGATTCAATATGATCAAAGAAATGTCTTTTATCAAAAGCTAGATCAAACGCTTGGGAGGGTTCAAGATCAGTGGAGTGATAATATAAAAAAACAACTTTCCGATCAGATCACAAATTATTTGCAACTGCCTACATTAGAGGAAAGGGACAGAGAGAGAAGAAAAGCAAGAGATTGGTAAAGTGCTTGAGAAGAGCCTTTCAATTAAGGAATATGAAGAATTAAGAAAGACTTTCGATTGGCTAAAGACAGAAGGAAAGAGCAAAATTCTAATGAGAAAAGAAGTACTGAACAATCTCCTCCCCCTGTTTCTCAAAAGCAATATTTTTTCAATAGTTCAGAGGCAAAATGGGACAAAATCAGTTTATGTATTTTTGAGAATAACGGACTTCTTGCAGGAGCGACAATTCCTGACATGAATGCGACAAATCCCAATGAGCAAAGAATTTTGCTTTTCAATGTTACTAATAGTGTCTTTGAAAGAATGAATGCTGTATCGGCAATTATTTCTGCTCAAATGCCTCCTCGACAAGGGCAAAACAACATTGCAAGTGCTTGTGGGGATGGATATTTTCACATTATCACTGAAGATCCCTGCAGGGCGTTTTCCATACAGCCATTCAAAATGAAACATTAGTAATTCCTCAATACTTATTACCTACATCTTATGGAGTAAACAATATCACTTCTAATGGGTATGCCCCAAGGCCAATAAAATTACTGGGGAATGGGTGTGCTTGTGTGCCGATGTATGGTCCTGCATACCTTTATTCTTATA
The DNA here is from genome assembly GCA_963801825.1 of Parachlamydiales bacterium. Lineage (GTDB taxonomy): Bacteria > Chlamydiota > Chlamydiia > Chlamydiales > Parachlamydiaceae > CAWDGI01. The sequence goes on along the minus strand of CAWDGI010000004.1, from coordinate 132,333 downwards.
CGAATGCAACAGGTCGGTTTTCTTCTCCTGGCTGGTTAACAGGTGATTCCACAGTTCAAAACCCCATTCCTGCAGAAACATTAAGCTTTGTTGATGGAACTTCGTGTGCTTTTGAGAATCAAGGAAATAATCGAGTATTATCTATTTTCAATCTTGGTCCCCCCGTCTGCTTCTCTTGGAGGAGGAACTAATATCAATCTTGATTCTGAAAATATTGATCCTAGCCTCATCAATCAATTTTATGGTGCTAAAACTCCTCTATTAAGTGGCAGACCGGTCACTTTAATTGCCCCAGCAAGTAATTATACGACCTCAGCTATTGTCACTGCCATCACAACGCCAGGGCAGGGAGCCATTCTTTCAAATAGGACACTCCAGCCAGACTCTGGAATAGGAATAGAGGGAACAATGAGCCTTGCCAACTGTGTGGACATTCCTGATATTTATGCCTATGCAAGAGACGCTTTTGACACAATGCCCAATTATGTGATTATGTATGATGTTGTTAATGCTAGTCTTAACAGCACTTCAATTATTGGTGGAGAACAGACTTATAAGAATTTTAACTTAACAGCTCCCGCACAGCCTCAAATTGGTTGCTTTTCTGACGGAACCGTCATGATTGGCTATTTGGAGAACGGTCGCCCTGCTTTCTTTACTTTTAATTTTTTGGGATCGACCTCTAATTTATCCACTCCAACGCCCATCCAGACTCTCCAATTCGCCAGCTAATGTACCCACCCCAACATCCATCCAGAATTCTCCCAATTCGCCAGCTAATGTGACAATTGACGTCTCTATTCCACCTGGCTTGGGCCAAAATTTTATTCCAATTACTGCCCAAATGGTGACATTTAGTAATAATACAGCAACTATCGAAATTATTGATACGGATGGCTGTAGGATTGTTTATACAGTAAACTCTAGTGATGTGCCTCTGTTTACTGAATTTAGTCCCGATGAAATTTATAATTTTAGTATTGCAAGGGGAAATTCATCTGATTGTAATGATCCTATTTTTTTGGGGTGTAACTCAGAAGGAGAATGTGTTCGGTCAACAGCAAAAAATCCACTGGAAATAGATTTCTCAATTAGTGGAGTAAATTTAGCTTTAGTCCTCCCTTTGACTATTCTCGGTGTTGCTGCAATTTGCATTGCTGGTGGTGTTTGGTATGTTAAGGTAGAACTGCCAAGATCAAATAAAAGAGTCGCATTGTATGATTGGACTGTCAGAAAAAAAAGCATGGCGCCTAAGCCTGCTCATTAGCAAAATTCGGAATAGGTTAAGGATCGGTCTATTCCCGATTTATGACCACCTTACTCATCAAGAAGGGCATATTTGGGCTGGGAGAAAGATCACGTCGCCTCCCAGCTCATTTAAAAGCCAATGTGATCGAATAGGGGAGCATCAAAAATAAATGCTCCCATTTTTCCTGATCTTATGCCTTTTCTGGATTTTTAATTATAATGTTTAATCCTGCTCTAGTTTTTTCTGCCGACTTTAATATTTCTTGATCTGTTGCTGAGATACTAGCGTGGAAGGCTATCGTAGTCACTTTGCAAGAGGGTTCTGAAAGATAGTCTGCAAGACTTTTTATTTCGTTAATGTGGTTTTGAAAGTGTAGAAAGTTACATCGTGTAATATTTGGATTATCTTTGAGATATTTGATAAAGGGAGCCATCGAATTAATATGAGAATAACCTCCTTGGAAATTCACGGAAATGGACTCGTTAGATAGATAATTAGAAAAAATTTGATCCACTTGCTGAGGAGAAGGAGGTTCTCGATGAAAAATTAAGTGGAAAACTTTTGCGGCTAAGGCCCTTTTTCTTGCATTCATAGCTTGTTCATGAGCGATCTGAGATGCTTCAGTTTGAGCTTTTAAAGCATCAGACTGCTGTTTTAGTGCTACGGACTGCTCTTTTAATTCTACAGAGCGGGCTTTTAAAGCCTCAGCTTGATTCATCATCTCATTTGCTTCAGCTAATTTCTGGTTAATTTGTTTGAACTTTTCTCGTGCTCTATAAAAAACAGGTTTAAGTGCTTCTACAAACTGTTTTTGCTTTTCAGGTGATAATCCCTGAGTAACGTAAGGGGCTTGGTTTAATATGTTGCAAGAAGAGGCGGGTAATCCATCAATCATATGTATCTCCTTAAAATTCAAAATATTACTGAACTTATCATAGACAATACAGATTTTCACTTTATTTAGCAAATATTTAATGCTAGGTGTGTTAAGATTTTTTAAATATTATAAAAATTTTTTTAAATATTCTTTCTAAACAGGAAGAATTTAGAGGGATTTAAATGGATAAAACTTATATCCGACAGTTTTAAAATTTCTTATCAAAATTTTTAATAACTATTACTAATAAAATTTTATTTATTATGATATAATTGTTTATAGAACAACAAATTGTGGGTGGAATATGAATAATCAAGTTAATTTATCTGATAAATCAATTCATATAAATTTAAATTTGAATCAAAAATCGCAAATTTATCAGTCCGAAAATAATACTCGTCAAATTACTCATGTAATTAGTTCTGTGGATGAGTCTGTTAGTAAGGTTACACGTTCTTCCTCGGAGTTTTTTTTTCAAGAAAGCTCTATTATAAATGGGGCTAATAATGTACTCTCTAGGTTAGATATTGCTCCTTTTCTGTCCGATCTATCTGGTTTTATCAAAAATGTAGATGATTTTGCTGATAATATTCTTATTTCAAATAATTTAATAAATAATCAAGAAAAAGATTTAATAGAATACAGCAGATGTTCTAATCAAACGCAAACTGTATGGATGCAAAAAAAACTACAGTCTCAAATTGAAAGTGAAAAAGAAGACATGCAGGGGCAGGATTTATACGTCGAAGAAACATTAAAAGAGAATAGCTTAGCTTATAAACAGGAAGATGAATGTTTTAATGATTTTAATCTTCTTGATTTTGATGATTATAAGCAGGGTGTTGAAGAAGAGGAAGAATTTGCAATAAAAACAGTTTCACTGAAACAACAAACACAATATTTATATGAAGAAAGTATAGAATTCCAGCAGAAGAGTTCTCATTCAGAACAGAATAGTTTTACTTTAAAGCAGATGAGTTCCAGTTCGCAGCAGATGAGTTTTGTTGAGAGAGAAGAAAGGTTCATTCAACTTAAAAATGAGATAGCTGTCATTTCCGAACATTTAGGTGTCGTCAGCCATCCGAGTTTCTATTCAGAATTCTTCGAGTCAAATCAAGATTTAAATCAGGATTTATCATCGGATGACTTTATTGAAAAAGTGATTCAACAAGGAATTGAAAAAGGAAAAATCACTGGTAAAAATAATCAACCTTTAACATCTGAGCAAATTGAAGCCTTAAAGAGAGAATTAAAAGTCGTCTTTAGAAAATATGTAAATTATTTCCAAGCGACAATCCAACATTCCTCCTCGCAAGAAAAAGAGGAAAATAAGATACAAGAGCTAATCAAGCACCCCCAAGCGACTCATCTGGAGGATCGTAGGATTGAGCGTCTTCCTCATTCTCAACAATTGGAACAGGCCGATGAAAAACATATCAAAAAAGTAGCAGTCAAAATATTAATTTCTACGGAAATTATTCTCCAAAAAATAAGTGAAAGAAGACTGGAAGAAAGGCGAGAAGAATCAGAAGAAAACACTAAATTAATCATTCGCAAAGAAATAATCGCTTCTGAGATAAAGCGTGAGACTATCAATCAAGAGAGTGTTAAATCTGAGGCCATGATTTCTGAAGTCCGCAAAGTACAAACAGCTGTGATCCATCAATCTACGATGAAGCAACGAGTGCTCAGCTAAGCCTCCAATATAATCTCTCCTCTGTTGTCCTTCTTCTACCTACGCAGTACAAGGCGATTTTGTGGATTTTCATTTTCCAAACCTTCCCGAGCGTAATGATAAAATCATTCGTCATCCGTTAAGCAGTTTGCATTTGTGGTAACGGCTGTGTTCACTTCTTCGGTCACAGATTCGGTCCAGGCGAGAAAGGCCAGATGGCGTGACAGAGGGACAGAGAATAGCCTTAGCTATTTCCGAGGAGCGAGCGCGGCAGATGGCCAATCGTCGTCGACCGAATCTGTCGACCGAATCTGTCGACCGAAGAAGTGAACACAGCCAAAATTTCCGATGCGTGGCGCGACTACCTTCATAAAATCTCTACAGAGATCAGCAAAAACCACGCAGTCATCATGATAGAAGATTTGAAGGTTAGTAACATGAGCCGCTCTGCAAAAGGAACTAAGGAAGAGCTGGGAAAAAATATCAAAAAAAATCTGCTTTAAACCGCTCCATACGAGATCAGGGATGGTATGAGTTTCGCCGTCAACTAGAGTACAAACAGCAATGGCGCGGGGGAAAGGTCGTTGTGGTGCCCCCACAACATACCTCGCAAGAATGTCTTAACTGCCATCACGTTTGTAAAGAGAATAGAAAGACTCAAAGCCTCTTTCAATGCGTCGCATGCAGCTATACTGCGCATACGGACTTTGTGGGGGCTAACAATGTTTTGGCGGCCGGGCAGGCCGCTTCGGCCTGTGGATCGAATCTCAAAAGAAATCGCAAGCAGGAACCGGCAGAAATCCGCGACGAAAGTCTGCTCCTGAGCTAGCTCAGGAATCCTCCGCCTTCTAGGCGGAGGAGGATGTCAATATCACATTAGATGTAAACGAATTTCAAAATCAAATTAGAAAATGCCTGTGAAGCCTTGATCGCTTCCGACCAGCGGCAGCATTTCGATGGTAAATCCAAGACTTTTTTTATTGTGAAAAAACATGAACAGCAAAACGTCGAGCTAAGCGCTTGCAGCAACAGCAATCGCATTCTGACAATATTTCAGACTAAAATTAAAAAATATCTTTGAAAAAAATAGAAAACCAATTACTTTATGTTTTGCACAATGCTGAACGCTTATAAAGTGAAAGAGAAGTCTCAGTGAAACAAATGGCTTTGCAGCTTCACGAACGCTTAGAAAGTTCTTATCAAGCGCAAACTGCGTGAAGCCTTGCGAAGCTAAAGACTTCGCGGCTGCCTGGGCAACCAGAGAGCACTTTACCAGATTACGAATAGGAGACTAGAAATATTCGTAGACGATATGACAGAAATAGGCACCTTGGAATGCCAACTCAGTTCCAAGCCCTGCGGATTATAGTTAAACAAAGTGAGAGGAGCGATAATGCCATAATCGTAAACCTGTCAATATCCGGCCGAGAGTAAGTCGGATTGAATGGCTTATCTCAAAGAAAAAAATGAAACCTGAGTATGTTTTTTATGAAGTGCAAGACTAAGCATGTGATTCAGAAAAGGCTTAAAATAGCAAGAGCAGGTGAAGTTAGGCACAGCAGAGCATATGTTATGTTTGAGAATGTTAAGAGCAAACGGAGACTGATAGCGAGATTTAAACTTTCAAAAAGCTGCTTGAATCTATGTTTAACCTCGCACTTTAAATTGGACCCTCAAAATAATTTGATGAAAAAAAAGGAGATGTCAATATGTTAGATCACAATGTTCACCATAATCAACCGGTTGTTCATGAGTATGTCATTGAAAGTCACTTACAGAAAGAAAATGACTCACAATCAAATGCTAATTTATATGCTTTAGTCGAAATGGATTTATCCTTCTACGATAGCTTAGGAGCTGGTTTTTGCTCTGGTTCAAGTAGTAGTGGTGGAGCGGGAGCAGGTTAATAAGAGCATGGGGGCTTTCGAAAAGGAAGCACCATCAATAACTCAGCCAGGTGATTATGAAAGCAATTTGCATAAAAACAAAATTAAAGAGTGGTAGCATCAACCAGGTAAAAGAGTGGTTCGGTATTTTAAATAAAAGAATTGACGAGGTAAAAGAAACCTTACGCAATGAGAATGTTTTAATCGAATCCGTCTTCTTAGATAAACATGGTGAAGACTACTTTTTAATATGCTATTTAAAAGCTAAAAATATTTCATATGTTTACGAGGTTTTCGATAAATCAAAGCTACCTATTGATAAATACTACAAAGAATGCTGGAAAAAGTATTGCCAAGAAAGAGAGATTTTAGAAGAATTGATAGATGTAGACCTCTTAGAAAATGTTTTTCATGAATGAAATTCCCATTGCTCCATATTTGCTTTTTAAACTCCATTTTCATGTCATTATCTTAGATCAAGAGAGAGTAGCTTTAGTTTCCGAGGATACTCACCACATGTTAAAGGGGTTTGTATATGTATCGATAGCGAATCTGATATCATACAAAGAACTGACAGAAGAAGAAATCGCTAGAAATCTAATAAATAAATATTCTCAAAAAGAAATTGAATTTGCTATTGCGAAATTGAAAAAGAAAGGTTTTTTGGTTTTTTTTCTTCTCGAATTTTTCCTTCTGAAATTGAGGCATTTTGGCATGATCAAGGATTTTTCTATCCCCAACTTGACAACTTGAAAAAAATAAAAGTGTCTGTACAAAATTTAGGCTGCATTGATGCGACTGAATTCATCAATTCACTCGAAAAATTAGGTATTTCTGTTATTGAAAAAGAGAGTAATTTTGATATATTCATAGTCGATAACTATATCAGTCAGAAGTTAGAGCAAATAAACAAAGAAAAATTACTTCAAAAAAAACCTTGGCTACTTCTGAAGCCCACTGGCTCTATAATTTGGATTGGTCCAATTTTTGTTCCCTCTAAAAATGGATGTTGGAACTGCTTGTCGAGATACATCAAAGAAAATCGACGAGCAGAGGTAGATATTTTAGGTATTGATAATTCATCTCTGGATATATGTTCTAAGGTCATTTTACCTACTAATCAAAGTATCGCCTTCAATTTTGCTGCGAATGAACTGGCAAAATGGATTGTCAATGGAGAAAGTACTTTAGAAAAGAATATTCTAACTCTAGATTCAAGGACATTAACAACTCAACTTCATAGTTTTGATTTTAATCATGTATGTAAAATTTGCTTTCAATCGGAGAAAAAAGAAAATACCGAAGTCTCACTACAACCAAGTCTGAAAGAATTTAATGATGATGAAGGAGAAAGGGGATGTAGTCCAGAAGAAACCTTAGAAAGAATTATAAGTATCGTAAGTCCAATTACTGGCGTAATTTCTGATGTTAAATATTTAAAAGTAAACAAGATTCATATCTACTACACTGTAAGGAATCTACCGTTACCAAAGAGTCAAAATAACCAAAAAGTAATCAGAACGCCTGACATTGCTGTGGGTAAAAGCTCAAGCAAGTTGCAAGCAAAAGTCTCCTGTCTGGCTGAGGCGATAGAGAGACACAACTGCACTTATAATAATCAATTTCAAATTAAAACAACATATGAAAAAATAAAAGAGCAAGCGATTCATCCTAATAAATTATTACTGTTTAGCGAAAAACAATATGAAAACAGAGAAACAGAAAATCTTAAAAATGGACCTTTTAACAAAATCCCAGAAAGATTTGATGAGAGCTCTACAATTGGATGGACTCCTCTTATTTCATTAATTAATTCCCAGTCAAAGTTTATCCCTTCTTCCTATTGTTATTTGATCTATCCAAACTTAAATGAAACTGAAATGTGTATTGGTGATAGTAATGGATGCGCAAGTGGCAACACTATTGAAGAAGCCATTACTTATGCAATTTTGGAACTAATTGAGCGGGATGCTTTTGCTCTTTGGTGGTATAATCGGATTCAAAGACCAGAGGTGGATTTAAAAGTACTTAAAAATGATCATTTTGAGAAAATAAGATTGCAATTTGCAAAGTCAGATAGAGTCTTTCACATCTTAGATATAACTTCTGACTTGGAGGTTCCTACTTTTGTCGCAGTTTCTTGGCAAACAAATGGAAAGAGAATCTTTTTAGGATCGGGCTCTCACTTAGATCCTTACAAAGCTATGGTTAGAGCTACGAATGAGTTACACCAAGTGATGACTCGTGCCAATATTCCGCAGGATATCGATATACAAAGTTTTCCCAGTATCGAGAGAGATTTTATTAGATGGATTTTGCAAGAAACAATCGAGACACAAACGTTCATGATGCCTAACTCATTTAAAAATAGATCTTGTGTTTTTCAAGCAAATGATTTTTTAAAAGATATAAATTTCTACTTAGAGATTTTTAAAAATAAAAATCTTGATGTTTTTTTTCTTAATATGAGCCAACCTGGTGTTCATTTTTTCTCGGTAAAAATCGTTATCCCTACTTTGCGATATTTTTGGTCACGTCTAGGCCCGGGTAGATTGTATGAAGTGCCAGTTTTAATGGATTGGCTTAAAATTCAGAGGAAAGAAACACAGATGAATCCAATACCATATTTTTTGTAGATGTATATGCTAAACAATTTGATTTTACGATTAGATGATGAGAACATTGCCATTCATTTAAGGCAAGGCAATAATTTAGTTTTCAGAATAGGTAGGGACAATTACACAACTTTTGAAGCTCATGACTGTGAGATAGCTGACTTTATCTGCCATCTAGACAATCCTGGATTAACCGAAAGTTTGATAAAATCTCAATTATCTAAAATGAAAGATGTCGTTATCGAGCAAAGGGCCTCATTATTTTTAAAACAGTTAATCAACAACAATTTCATTAGATATGAATTGAAAATCGACTCGACAAACAAGGTGGTTTTATGTCCATATAACCCACTTGTTGAGATGTCATCTACGCTTCTAAACATCGAGAAAAAATATAGTTTATCTCGATTTTCTTATATTCGTAAACAAGTGGAGAATTTTGCTTTATTCAATCCTATTTCCGAATTTTATATTTTAATAAATGGGGGATTGTTTTTAAATTGGTTATTTTCGATTACAGATAAAAATGTTAAAATTGATGAACTTCTAAAAATCAATATCGAACATTCCAAATACATAGAAATATTTATTAATATTTTGCTTAATGGTAGTTTCATACATGAGGAAAATTATGAGGAACCTGAATTTTTAAAAACTTGGGAATTCCACGACTTACTTTTTCATCATAGTAGCAGGTTAGGAAGATCATTTGACAAGTATAGTTTTGGAGCGACCTTTCGTTTTAAAGATGCTGCTTTTGAATTCTCCTTCGCAAATCAAGGCTTTGATGATTCAAAAAAAATTAAATTATCTAAGCCAATAATCAATGATTTAGATGATCGACAACATGAAATATTTCAATTATTAGATAAAAGAAGATCAATCAGGGAGTATGGAAAAAAATTGATTACACTTCAGGAAATTGGTGAATTTTTTTATAGAAGCGTGGGAGTCCGCCACATAATAGAATCTAAGCCGTATGATTTAACTTTAACACCATGTCCAAGTGCGGGAGCTATCCAAGAATTAGGTTTTTACATAGTTTGTAATTCAGCTATGGACTTATCTCAGGGCATATATTCTTATAATATTAAAGAGCATGTTCTGTATGAGATATCCAGCAATAAAGGAGATGTGCAGCAGCTTATAAAAATTGCTCAGTCGGGCTGGCATAATCCAAAATCCGAACCCCAAATTCTTATAATTCTTACTTCGAGGTTTAAAAAAATAGCTTGGAAATATGAGGGAATGGCATACCGTAACACCTTATTTAACGTAGGAGTTGTATTCCAAACAATGTATCTAGTGGCAACAGCCTTAAAATTAGCACCTTGCGCTCTAGGATATGGTAATTCCAAACTTTTCTCTAAGGCTACGGGATTAAATTTTTTGGAAGAAGGTTCTGTAGGAGAATTTGCACTTGGAACTACTGATTAGAAAAGACTTAACTTCAAATATTGCAGCTGCTGTATTGATAGCTATGGTTGTCAGCAATATCCATTCTACCGGATCTACGCTCTCGGGTATAACGACAATCACTTTAGCGGGTCGACGACAATTAAGTTGGCGGCTAAGTAAAATGTGTCCTTCCGGTGAATATGCGTAGAAATAAACTTCAAAGTATGAGATAATAATTCTTTAACTTTGAGAGGATTATGTCATTTCTTGATAAACTTGCTAATATCTACTTCTTGAGCTATTGACTGAATGGCCTTTTCTCCTTCTAAAAAATTATGATGTCCATCCTCTTCTTCCACATTACCGGTCAGCTCAATTAATTTGTCCCATGCATGCTTAGGCTGCATAATATGAATTTGCGTATTAAGATTTCTAACAGAGATTTTAGAGATCTGCGATTTTGTTGCTTCAAGTTCCTTTATAGGCAAAGCAGAAAGAACCCGTCCTTCCTCACTCAAAACAACTTCTATGCCCGCTGATGCCGGATTAACGATTTCTGCTTCCACAACCATAGGAGGAATTTCTCTTGGATCGACTCCAAACTTACTCCTCTCTTTCGTCGTTTTTGTCCATTTTTCGACATCTTCCCAAGTCTTTACAGGAACCCCGCTCTGCTTTACTTTATCTATGGCATGTTTCTGTAACTTATTCTGTATTTCAACATTTGGCTTCGGAACCATACGAGCAAAAACATGCTCCGTCCCATATTTTTCCCCCATAATGACCCCACCTTCGCAAGCTAAGGCCCAACTATCTTTTGCATAAATAGGGATGGGGAAAACAGGAGGTCGAGGCAAAGCTGGAGGAAGTGCCGGGAGGCTTTTTCTCAATCCGGAAAGCATTTTTGTTTTACTGGATAGATAAACATTTTTGAGCGCTGTTGAAGATTTCATGACACCTGCTCCCACTAAAAAGCCAATGCCATTTCTCCCAATAAAACGCCCTGCTAATTGTCCTTTTTGATAATCTTCTATCTCATTCCAAGTCAAATATAGCTCTCTAAGCTCAGGAGCCAAACATTCGCACACTTTGTCCCATTCCTCTTTAGCAATGTAAACCATCAGAAGCTTTAGAGCTTCAAAGAACTCTTGCGCTGTATCAACAGGGTGGAATAATAACTGAGCAAGAAAAGGACCGAGCTCTTTCAACCCCTCAATGCCTCCTTCCGCCATCCCTACGATTAATCCTTGATGAAACGCATGGGGGCCTAGCAGATTTGAGTAATCTATAAACAATCCACTAAGGGAAACAGGACTATTGAAAAACGTGGAGCAATAAGAACTACCCGACAACTCATTCAAGAAAGGTCTTGCGCGTGCAAATCTCATATGAGAGGGCTGAGAACGCAATTCTAGAAAGCCAAGAGAGAGAGGCGAGGGGCTGTTTCCTTGATTCTCTGATTCCTCTGCGTTCGCTAATTTAATTGCAGTGAAAAAATCTTGATAGGCCTCCTCTTCTCTTTGTAAATTAAGAAGAACAAGTCCACGAGATTTATAGAATGCGGGATTCGCCGGATCTAATTCAATGGCATGATTAAAATCGGCCTGCGCTTTCTCAAGATTCAATAGGCAATAATAGGCTTGCCCTCGATTAAAATAGGCATGAGAAAGAGAGGGATCAGATTGAATGGCAAAATCGTAACTCCTAACGGCCTCTTCAAATTGATGGTTTTCAAAAAAACATAATCCTTGAATTAAATAAATTGTCGTTGTTGCCTCTCCTACTAATGCAGTCAATTTATTGCAATAGGTTAAGGCCTCTGCATAATTCTCTTGGACAAAATAAATGATCGCTAAGTCTCTAAATAATTCCGGATTAGTTGTGGATGGGTCAGAGGAGAGAACCTCCAGGCAATAATCAAGGGCTTCATCAAGGTGATCCATGGCATAATAAAGGGCCGCAAGATTTTTATAAACAGCTGTCTGTTCAGGATTTAATTGCATAGCCGCTAACAAATCTTGTTGAGCTCCCTCAAAATTGGCAACCGATAAATAAGCGGCTCCTCGCATCGCATAAAGCTCTCCTTTTTGTGGAGCGAGTTGCAAGGCATGATCAAAATCATTAATTGCAAGATCGATAGAACCGAGCTGATAATAGGCGGCTCCTCGATTTTGATAACCTATAGATTCTGTTGGATTGGCTCGGATTAAATGATCAAAAGAGTGAATCGATTGCTGAAATTGTCCTTTTCCAAAAAAATCTACGCCGGTTTCGTTGTATTCATAACGTTTTTGATTTTCAATCGATTCAACGAGGAGAAGATCGGAGCCGGCACGCTCTAAAGAGTGCTGACATAAATGACAGAGAGCTCGCTGTCTATAAAAATCAAGATAGCTAGGATCAAGCTCTAATGCTTTATTATAATCTTCTGTTGCGCGCGCATATTCTTTTAATATTAAATAGAGAAATCCTCTGTTGGAATAGTTTTGAGCATGAAAAGGATCTAGCTCGATCGCTTTTGTGAAATCAGCCAGGGCATTTGCATAGTCCTGTATTTCAAGATAGAAAATTCCTCTGTTGCTATGAAGGACTGCATGTTCTAAACTTTCATCTAACTGTCGACCTCTAATTTTATAATCTTTAAGATTAATGGCACGTGAAATTGATTCAATGGCTTGCTTTAAATCTCCTTGTGCCTGAGCCCTGATCCTTACACACATCTTTCTTAACACGCTGATTTTCAACATGTTGTTATTTTAAGCACGAAAATTTAACATGTTTATTATCAAGTACTTATAAAATATGTGTGTAAGGATCAGGCCTGAGCCACTAAACTTTTAACATTATGGATAAGAATTTCTTGGATTCTCACCCACTTCTTATTCATCAATTTGCTATTTACTAAATCCCTCCTATATTTTTCCAACAATTCGCTATATCTACTCCAACTCCACCAGTCGAAATATAAATTACCATATCCGTAAATACAATCCTCAATAAGCTCATTAGTGTTTAAGGCAAATCCGGACAATTGCGCGGCTAAATTTACATCCCCTAAAGCTAGACTGGTTAAACTGGCTTGAATGATCCAAGCAGGATTCAAACAATTGATACATCTAAAATAGACAGGATATATCTTTTCCTCTGCTCCTGTAAAAAGAATGGCCTTAAGGAAATTGAAATGAGCGCTTTTTATTTTCCCTTGATATAAAAAAATGAGGCCTAAATAAAAACGAGAATGCCTATATAAAGAATAATCAGTCTCAAGCGTAGCTTGTCGCTTTGAAAAATTATAAGAGGGATTAAAATCTATTAAATAATCATCGAATTCGATTTTCTCTTCGACTAGATTCCCGTCAAAATTTAGCAAAGTAGTGATTGTGTCTTTGTCTTCGACCAGATCTACCAGATGGCAAGCATCATGATCACCCTCGTCATCTGTAAAACACCTGCAGTCAAAAACTGGCTTGTGGCTCTCTTGAATCGCTCGTTTAAAACAGTCAATGGCCTCTTCCCATTTTTCCTCCTCGAAATAAGTTTTTCCTTGGAGAAAAGCCTCAAATCCAGGAAGAGTGGGCTCCACAAGTGGATTAAAAAGAGAGGCCTCTAAAACACGGGGCGTTGAAACAGCAAAGAAAAACAAAAATGAACAGAGCAAAAGGAAAATAAAATTTTTGGAAGCAAAACAAGAGTTTGGTCGCATCTTTCCCTCTTTAATAGGTTGTTTCGAAGATGAAAAATTGACTACTTTCAGAATTTACGCGATGTGCAAATTTTTTTTGAAGAAAAAAATTTACACATTCAAACACTCAGACCTGCATTTTCCTGTTGCTACACTCACGCCTCCATATGGTCACTTTAGATGATCTCCTTGATTTTATTGAGGAGATGGAATCAGGGGATTTAGAAAAATACCATTCAGATCAATTAAAATCGATGATTCAATTTTTGGTTTTTCTTGGCTAGGCATGGAATACTTCCCGGTCATGAAGAGGGGGCTGTCAAGCTTGAATCTGACATTCGACAGCTTTCATCCAACCTCAATCTGAATTTATCTCTCACGGACGGCGAAGACGATGCGATTATTGTCCCGGCAATATTTTACGGAGAACTAGAGATACTTTCCTGCAAATTGGTTTTCAAAAAAATGGAAGCATGCCAAGCACTTTTGCCAAGCGCATAAAAAAGAAATCGTTATTGGTTCTGCGGTTATCGTTGCTATTGTCGGAGTGGCATGACTAGCGGCGGCCTCAGCTTCAGGAGCTGCGAATACCTTAGGGGCGGCCAGGGCGGCTGGAGCGGCAGCCGTATCCAATCAATCAGATCACAAACACAAGCATCAACACTCCTCACACCACGTTTCCGATAAACAAAGACGAGCTTTCATCAGAAAAATAATTGCTGATGATATTGCGTCTAGTATCAGAGAGAATCATGAAATTCAACAGAGCCTTCTCCTTTGTGATACGGATGATGCGAATGGTTTTGCTCGTTTCAAGAAGCACTCAGATATCTTTCCTCTAAAGCCGCTCACGGAGCTGTTGATTGTGCAGCCAATATGCCTGCTGATATGCCTGCTTTGATGGATGAAGCTATAGTCGCAAGAGATCAACTTCTTCCTGAGTGGATAATTTCGCAAATGAAGCTCCCCCGCTTCCCCTTAGAAGAGGATGAAGATGACTATACCTACATGGAGAAATATGAAAATGACCTTGCCACTATCCATGAATATATAGATAAGCTCTGTTCAACCGATTTAGTTAAAGAGTACGCACCAGACGCTAAAGCCATACGGCGGGAAGGGGGTAGCTCTCGGACTTCTTCCCCCTCCTCACAGATTAAAACCAAGTTCTTGCGGAATTATCAATGCGCAAGGTAGACATCTACCAAGAACTCTAGTTTCGGACACACGGGGATGGAAGATAGGACAACCGATCAACAATCGTACCTATTTTGGGCAGGTCCCTAAATGGGATACGGTGAGACAGCGATATTGGAAAAATATAGTTCAAAAGATAGAATCTGACCCAACATTCAGACCTCCTTATACTACACCAGCAAATATAAAAAGGATGAAAAAAGGATTGGCTCCTCAGCAGTTTAATGATAGAACGGGTCAAATTGAAAGTAGGGAGCTGCATCATGTTCCACCACAGAGAGATGGGGGTCTTTTTGATGTTATTGAATTTTGGCCAGATGAACATGCGGAAGTAGATCAACTTAGACGTGTGAGAAAATAAATATGCCAAGTTTTAACGATTTATTTATAGCATCGAAGGGTAAAGCTTTAATTTACAATTGGAAAAGTATAATTCGAGTTGATAAATTCCCTGTAAAGAATGGTGAAATTTTAACCCTCTCAATTGAAGAAACAAACAGTGATTGCCGACAAGGATTTGTAATCGATATCACAGGCTATTGTGAAATGGATGGAGAGATTATTAAAAAGGGAAAAGGTATACGAATGACATTTTGGGAAGATACAATGCCAAAGGAAGTAAGGCTAAAGGTTTTTACAAAACAAGATTTTGTATGGGTTTATAATATATGGGAAAGCACCACTCCTTACTTACTTCGTTCACCAGAAGGGCAAGATATTGAGAAAGAATCAAAAAGTACTGAATATTTCCTTAACGGTGCTGCAATGATCGTAGAAGAAATCAAGAATGGCAGGCGCTACCGATGCAATGATGGGGAACCAGATGAGGATTTTGATGATATTATATTCACTGTTCAAAAAGAAGAGGCTTCATAGGAATCAAGAGGAGGGAAATTTCCTAAGATTTGCCTCATTTCTGTTGAATCAACCGATACCACCTCAAAACTCAAACATTAGAGAGAAATAAACATGGAATCTAAAATTTTACTAGAAGAGCCATCTCCCAATGGAAACATCGTAGCTGTTGTAGAAGATTTGGAAAATACGATATATTTTAATTTATACGGACCAGAAAACATTATTCCATTAGGAGAAAATCCAAATTCTTGGACCCCTATGCGGAGTTGCTGGGTTTGCAATACAAGTCCTGTGTCAGACTCAGATGTCGTTGATATGGATAAAATCGTGGCAACCATGCAAGAAGGTTTGCCTCCTACAATGCCCGCAAAGCATTGTCGACATGCTAAAACAGGTTTAAAACTTGATAAGCACCAAATAGAAATTGTGTGGTTTGAAGAAGTAGATTGCGCAGCGCTTCTACACAAAGGAGAAATCATGGCTGTGATTCCTCCCTGGGCAACTCCTTCTGTTTCAGATTATACTGGTTATGCAAAAGAATTCATGGGCAAACCGTTTTTAGGAATAGGTTCCCTAGATGAAATCTTACCAACTATAGAGCAAAGAATAAAACGAGCACAAATCTTTTGGTGTAGATGGAATCAATCTGGAACATGGAAAAATTTGCTGGATACTCGCATGAAAATCTTAGAGGCATATTTTGGTAAATATACGCGTTACTTTGCTATAGACAAAGGCCATTTCCCTCCTAAAGGATTGGCTGTATTTGAAAAAGAAAATGCCTTATTTTTTCTCACTATAGGAATGTCAATTTTTGCCCAGCCTCGCATAGAGCTTTATACTGAAGATTCTGAACAACGGAGACGTATTGAGCTTGGCATCGCAGTAGATAAAGTAATTTTAAGAGAAATAGCGATAGAGAACATTATTCAATTTATTAGCACCATTGCAGCTATGCCTTGGGATCAATTATGTTGGTTTGGGCATGGACACACATTACAAACTGAACTTTTCAAAAATAATCAATTTAATAATGTTTTGTTGGTGAATAGAACTCTAGATTCTGTTATTTTTCCGCCTTATGAAGACGATCCTGTTAATTTGTTGTGGTTAATTCCTATCTCTGATAAAGAACTTGCTTATCAACAAAAATATTCAGCGAAAAATCTTGTCAATAAATTAGAGAAATTTGAAAATATGTGGGTGTATAAACCTCGGACAAGCCTTTTTTAGCGTCTGGTAGCCCGGGTAGCCTATGATTATTGTTACAAACCATAGGCCCCCTAGGAACCGTATGTGCAAGTTTCCTCGCATTAGTGGAGTATCAAAATGAATGTGATTTGCAAATGGGTGCATCTCCATTTTCTTGTTAGTCTGTCTCGAGGAAAAAACCGCTATCTTTCGCATTTTATGCCTTATGAAGGGGATGTGTGCCCTTCATTTCGACATGAAAATGCGAAATCTAGCGTGTTTTTCCCTCGAAAAAGGCTGCCTAGAAAATGGCGATGCGCCCTTTGCAAAATTATCATTTGTATTTTTTCTTTGCATTCTAGTCTGGCTATGGCATTAGATAAGATGGCAAATGCCCCCTTATCAAGGATTCCTTTAGAAGATAGAGTGAGACTTGAGTCTTTATTCTACAAAATATTTAATGAAGACCATGGAGCGTATGCTTTATTTGGGGATAAGCCAGTTGCCCTTTCCAGTTATTTTAAGGTGACCCCATGGGAAAATATTATAGAATTAGGCATACTCCGTGCTAACGATGAAACTTTTAATAGAAAATGGAAAACATGGGAGAAATACCGCCATCTTTTCAAAATAAAAGATTTTATTTTAATTAAAGAAGACTCAAAGTTAATTGATATCAATAATATTATCATTATAAATAAAGAAAATTTCATTAAAGCAGTTAATAATAATTTATCTTTATTTGAGAGAATTTTGGGACATTCATTTAATCCAAAAGAGGTGCTTAAAAACATTGAGAGTAGAAAAACCACCTTTGTCGATAGTATTGAGAATAATCAAGTGTTATGGGGTATTTTATTAGGATATGGTAAACATAACGCTATCTTATACAGTCGATGGAAGCGCCCCATTCGAAATAAATCATCACTTCAATATAAGTCTATAGGTGATTACTTCTATACTCCATTGATCATGAATTCTGTCTATTTCAATGGCAGTCCTCAACATCCCGAGTCTCTTGAGTTAATGGAAAAATATAGGAAACAAAGAGGCGATATATCTTCAATCTACTCTCAAGGTAATTTATTAGAAATTAGCTTATCGAAACTTGTGTCTGAACTTTTGCAAAAATAGCTAAAATCGTGAGCCTTTTGCAAAACTTAGCATTTCGGGCCATTGTCTGTTGAAACCATCTTCTACCTACG
Organism: Parachlamydiales bacterium; assembly: GCA_963801825.1. Taxonomy (GTDB): domain Bacteria; phylum Chlamydiota; class Chlamydiia; order Chlamydiales; family Parachlamydiaceae; genus CAWDGI01. The sequence goes on along the minus strand of CAWDGI010000004.1, from coordinate 114,500 downwards.
CAGTGAATTATATCAAAGAGATTGAGTAAGTTAGGTTAAATCCGTAGACAAACCCTTAGTCAATTATCAAGTTTTTATTTAATGAGGCAGCTGGTATTTTCGAGCATGTAGGCGCTGTCAGCCATCCGAGTTTCTATTCAGAATTCTTCGAATCAAATCAAGATTTAAATCAGGATTTATCATCGGATGACTTTATTGAAAAAGTGATTCAACAAGGAATCGAAAAAGGAAAAATCACTGGTAAAAATAATCAACCTTTAACATCTGAGCAAATTGAATCCTTAAAGAGAGAATTAAAAGTAGTCTTTAAGAAATATGTGGACTATTTCCGAGCGACAATCCAACATACCTCCTCGCAAGAAAAAGAGGAAAATAAGATACAAGAGCTAATTAAGCACCCCCAAGCGACTCATCTGGAGGATCGTAGAATTGAGCGTCTTCCTCATTCTCAACAGTTGGAACAGGCTGATGAAAAACATATCAAAAAAGTAGCAGTCAAAATATTAATTTCTACGGAAATTATTCTCCAAAAAATAAGTGAAAGAAGACTGGAAGAAAGGCGAGAAGAATCCGAAGAAAACACTAAATTAATCATTCGCAAAGAAATAATCGCTTCTGAGATAAAGCGTGAGACTATCAATCAAGAGAGTGTTAAATCTGAGGCCATGATTTCTGAAGTCCGCAAAGTACAAACAGTTGTGATCCATCAATCTACGATGAAGCAACGAGTGCTCAGCTAAGCTTCCAATATAATTTCTCCTCTGTTGACCTTCTTCTACCTACGCAGTAAAAGGCGATTTTGTGGATTTTCATTTTCCAAACCTTCCCGAGCGTAATGATAAAATCATTCGTCATCCGTTAAGCAGTTTGCGTTTGTGCTGACGCTGTGTTCACTTCTTCGGTCACAGATTCGGTCCAGGCGAGAAAGGCAAGATGGCGTGACAGAGCGACAGGGGATAGCCTTAGCTATTTCCGAGGAGTAAGGCGCGGCAGATGGCCAATCGCCGCCGACCGAATCTATGACCGAAGAAGTGAAGACAGCCAACAAGAGCCATGACTTGGCAAAGAGAGAATTAAAAATGGCAAGTCGAATTCTTCATAAAATTGACGGCGCGGAAACCTGCGACTTGAAGTCGCGGGAGGAAGTGCCGCTCTTTTTTGTTTTGTTTAACAATGGGAATCTATAGAAAACCTATTGATCTCTAATGCCCTTACGGGCCTTGTAACGCGCTTCTTTACCTCCATGCGCCTTATATCTCCGTCCTTTAGGGCGGAGATATAAGGCGCAAAAGTATCAAAAGAGAGAGAGTAAAATCAAAGCCTACGTGTAAAGCTCCCCCACATGCGTGATAGCAATTTACAGCCATATCCCATGCATTTATGCCCGCTTCTGCAGCAGAGGCCCCGCCTCCAAATTCATCCCGAGCCGCGTATTCATTGGTGAACCCAAAATAAAGATTCGGCATTCATGGCGAAATCCATGGCTTCATCATAAGCCTCTCCGACTAAGCCATAGCGGTCACAAGCTATGAGGGGACGATGGCGAAGGTAAACATAAGGGTTGGGGCCATCAATTATAGGGTATAGTCCTCTACCCAGGTTCGAAAAACTTGGAGGATTTCGGGTAAATTAAAGGGCCACCAAATCCCTTGAATATTTTTTCTTCCACGGCACAGTATAGCCAATCATTTTCAGATCGATTAATATCAATTATTTGGAAAGTTCGATTTTCAACTTCAGTCTCATCCAAACTTACTTTTAAATACCATCCAGGATTATCTATTGTTCCAATTGTAATGCCATTACCATGCTCCCAATCTCCATCACATTGCGTATAATACCATTCTAATAACCAAAGAAAATTATCTTTCATGCTTTATCTATCTTACGCGATGTGCGAATTTTTTAGAAATCCCTGCATTCGCAAAACCATGATTGAGAGAGCTCCTTCCCGCCTACAACAAGCTCAACGATTGAACGATATAACGATAAGAATGATAACGTATCGTTTTTATCGTTTTATCGTTCAATCGTTGAGCTTTATCTCAGGTAAGAAGATCTCTTTAAGGAAAATTCGCACATCGCGTTATCTTGGTATTTCCCATAATTCAGCAGGTCTGACACCACCAGGAAACCAGGGATCATGAATGTGAGGTTCATAGATCTCTTTTTTTAATACTTTGTTAAAATGGCTTTGATTCATTTTTCCTGAGTTATCAAACCGCTTTATACTTTCCCAAGGATTTGGATTCCTAGGATTTGTTTGAGGTCTATAAGTTTCATAAGGAATGAGATATCTCTTTCCTATCTTTGTTGTAAACTTGTTGTAAAGAGGAGCATAGGCCTTTCCTCAAAAGTTCAATGACAATGACTCCTCTTTCTTGCTCGAGTGAATAGCCTAAGCGGTGTCTTTAAATTTCATATCATCAATCTGTTTTATAGGATCTTTCTGTCCCTCAATCAGCAATTCAGCGAGTAATTTTAGTTCTTCTTTGGTATATTCAAATTCAGGACCCTCTTCCATCATAAATAAAGTTTGAATAATTTTATTCATTTCAGAATTGAAATCTCTAATGTTATTAAAATAAACCTCAAAAGCCCATTTACCTATCTGTTTAGGAGTAAAGTTCTTACCAATTTTTTCCTTCAGTTCTTTGCCTAATTTCTCTCTTGTATAACTCATGGCAATAGCTCTGTTGCTATCGGTGATAAAATAAAAATCAATCGATATTTTCAGTGAAACCAATTGAGAATAAAATCGTTTCTGTTGGATAAACAAAATATTTTCCAATATAATCCAATGCTATTATTTTACTTCTATTATAATATTCTTTCATTTTTTCTTTTTCTTGTGGGTTACATGACCAGTTATCGTACATTGGTATAAGATGACCTGACTTAATTTTATAAACATTTCCCCCCAATATACCGATATCTTCTTGCATTAAAGAAATAATCAAATCCTTTGCATTTTCTTTTTCCCAAGCTAAATCGTTCATACCGAACTGATTTAGAGAAATTGCATTTGCTAAGATTTTCTCTTTGATATGATTTTGGAGCATTTGATTTTTCTCTTTATTGATTAGGAAGAAAAAGCCTGTGATTGATCGTTTGATCGGGCTCTATGATCCACTCAAAACATCCTTCTTTACCTTGATATGCACCAGGTAACGTTAACTTCGTTCTTTTTATTCCATCACGACCAATAATAGTCCCAGTGCGGCCAAATTTAGCATAGTTATCTATTATTCTAGGAAAACCATGAAAGTCAGGTCGGCCTGTTTTTCCATTCAATCTCATATCATTAATAACTTTTGCAGTATAATTAGTTCCATTTAGTGGATTAGGGAATAAAACTTCTTCCGCAACTCGAGATGTTTTACATGTTATTTGATTGATTGCCCCATTTTTTATATCACATCCCATATTTTTTTCAATTACTTGGGTAGGACTTTTTGATCTCGATATAAGAGTCCGAAAAGAAGAAAGACGAGTAAGAGCTCCTCCCCAACTTGCTAATTTGATCGCCTTCAGGGGACGAAATACAGAAGATCCGACCAGTAAAAAAGTAGGAGTCCATTGTCGGCAAGATTGATAAGCAGTATGATTGGGATCAAGACAGAGCATACTGGTGATCCAATTATCGGGGCTTTGTTGTGGAGTCATCTCATTGTTCGCCAATCCCTGGTCTATACCGATACTTTGACTTTCAGCTATTCCATTGAATGAATCTAAGTCACACATTGGTGAGCAAATAAAATCAATGGCCCCATGCAGGATTCCTCCAAATGCCTGATAGCAATTCACGACCATGTCCCATGCATTCATACCAGCTTCTGCAGCAGGGGCCCCGTTTTCAAATTCATTCCAAGTCACATGCTCATAGGTGAACCCAAAATAACGATCGGCATTCATAGCAAAATCCATGGCTTCATCATAAGCCTCTCCGACTAAGCCATAGCGGTCATAAGCCATGAGAGGGCGATGGCGAAGATAAGCATAGGGGTTAGGACCATCCATGAATAAGAGGGGATCGGGCGTTGTCCAGCGTCCCGTCTCCGGGTCATAGAACCGCCTACCGAAGTAAATCCAGCCTATCTCTTCGTCTTTGCGTTTGCAGGCAAAGCGCCATGGGTTTAAGGAATGGGACACTTCCTTTCCGTCTTGGTTGTAGATCTTTTCTTCCCCAAAGGCAGAATAGCAATAGCTTTCTTCTGTTCTGCCGGTGGAGGAGTCAATCAAAGCGACGAGGTCTCCTTGGCAATCGTAGAGGGGAGCATAGGCTTTTCCTTGGAGTTCAATGGCAATGGCTCCTTTTTCTCCGGCGGATGAATGGCCTAGGATGCGGAGGTCCTGTATTTCCCCTTGGCATATGCTTCCGATCTCATCCGATCCGACATACAGATAAAACTCTTCTTTGTCTTTGGTGCGCTTGGAGAGGCGGCGATGGGAGGCATCGTATGTATAGGTGATCGTCTCTTCTCCCTTGCGGATGGCGATTAAGCGATCTAGAGCATCGTAGGCGTACGCAGTTATCTCTTCCTTTTCTCGCTTTTCAATGAGATTTCCATTAGGATCATAGCGGTAAGTGGCCTCTCCTTGGGAGAGGAGTTGATGGCGGGCATTCGTGTGGTAGGCGGTTCCATTTTTTCGGGATCGATTATGGCAAGAATCAGTTTGGTAGCAGTGGTTCCATTTTCCCTTCTCTTCTTGGAGATGGTCCAAGGTATCATAATTAAAAGCAGCCACGCAAAACCCAAGGGTATCTTGAGTGTGCACTTCTCTTAATCGACCGACCGCATCAAACCCGTGGGGAGGGATGGTTTGTGTAAAGGAGGAATGGCCAATTTCTTTCGGCCTTCCTGCTTGGTCGTAAGTGTAATTCACTTCTTCCGAAAGACCAATGAGGCGTTCTTGGAGAAGAAGGCTGCTTGGGTCGTAAGCAGAGTAGCGATGAGTATAAAGAAGTGCACCTTTTGACGAACGATCCACTTGGCGTAAATGGAAGGCATCATACTTGTATTCCACTGTCGATTGATCGGGAAGAGACAGGGCCGTCAATCGTCCCATGTGATCATAGCGGTAGCCTGTGCTCAACCCATGGTTGAACCTTTCTTCTATGAGCTGGCCGTTTTCATCGTAGCGGCAGGTTTGGACAGTTTGTGCTTTACAATCTTCCACTTGGGTGAGTTGATGGCGTCGATTATAAGCGTAGCGATAAGAGAGGCTTTGATCACTTGATGTCAGCGATTGGACTCTCTGTAGAGGGTCATAGGTATAAAAAAGCGAGCAGCCGTCCGGCTTTAGAGTTTGGACTTTTTGCGCAAAGGAATTATAAGTAAAATGGGTGATTTTCTGTTCGGGCGTTCCTGCCGACTCGATGATGGCTTCTTCCTGCCCATTGAGATGGTAGCGGAACAAATTGATGATCGCCCCCTTTATTTCCCCTTCTGAGACTAAAGTCTCTTCTTTTTTCACTTGGCGTCCCAAAAGATCGTAAGTCATTTTCTCTTGAGAAAGAAGAGCTCCAAAAGCATCTTGCACAACTCTTTCGACAAGCCGTCCTAGCGCATCGAAGAGCTCATGCTCATTTCTTCCGAGAGCATCTGTTTTTGTTTGGCGCAAAACCATTTGCCCGAGGGCATTTCTATAAGAGTAGTCGTAGGCGAAGTGGGTCGTCTCTCCACTTGGCTGAGTGATTTTTAGGGGCTGCCCTTCCCCATTATATTCGATGCGAGTGATCGAAGGGCCTTCTTGCCTGTCTTCTTGCGTGCAGCAGACATTTCCTCCCTCGTCGTATTGATAGGAGATTTGGTTGACTCTTTGGTGGGAAGTGTCTTCGATGCACTCGAAAACCAAACGATCTAAAAAGTCATAGGTGTAAGTATGGATTTGCTTTTCAACATCAGCGTCTCCAAAAAAGAGCTCGGTTTTGTGCAAGCGATTTAACGCATCGTACTGGTAGCATTTATACGCTTTGCCTTTTCTTTCGCTAGAGAGACGCCCGGCTCCATCATAGGTATAAACCGTCTCGACTCCTTCGGGGTCAATCGTCGATTTAACTCGCCATCCTTCGTAGGTCCATTTTTGTGTGCTTAAAAGCTCTCCTTGGGCGCTCACAATTTTTTCTTGGAGGGGTCTACCAAGGAAGTCTCTTTCCGTGTGAGTCTCTGTGCCGTTGGGTGCTCGCCATTTGAGACAGAAGCCATTTCGGGCATATTCCCAAGATTCTTCTCGGCCATCAGGATGGAGGCGATGGATGGGTTGACCCCGTGAATTATAGAGCGTCTCTGTTTTTCTTCCTTGTGCATCGATCTGGCAAATGGGACGGTCAAATGAGTCGTAAATCGTTCGAGTCACAGGGGAGGCGGCTCCCTCTTCCAATAAAACGGCAGCGTCTTCTCTTTGGACCTGGCGACTAAAAGAGTCGTAAGTATAACGTATCTCTTGCCCGAATCTATCTCGAGCGGTTAAGCGATTCCCGAGGAAATCATAAGAATAGGCCTCTTGGAAGGTTCCTCCCTCTTTGACATGCGTCGTCTTTGCAATTAAGCGATTGGCAAAGTCATAGGTGTTATGTTCTGTCCCGGTGGGTAGGTTCTCTTCAATGAGGTTGTCATTGGCATCATAGCGTCGATGAATGGTTTGCCTAATGGCATTGGTTTCAGAGAGGCAGTTTCCATGGGCATCGTAGCTCCAATGCAGGGAATAGCAAAAATGATCGTTTGCATCAAAGTGCTCTCTTTGAGTGAGATGCCCTTCCGCGTCGTAGTGGCAAATCATTTTCTTGAGACGTTTTTTCTCTCCTGTCGCCAAATCAAGATAGCTTTCGAAGATGACTTCCGGCAGGCCAAAGGGGGCTTCTTTCCTTGGAGAGATCTCGATGATGTGTCTTTCATGGCAGCCTGATAGATTGTCCGGGTGAGGGCTTGTTCCATCGTCTTTAATGGTGCAAATCCGGGTCGTATTCTCATCATAGGTATAGAATTCTCGAAAACGAATCTGCTCTTGGTAGGTGATGAATTTGGCTGCCAATCGATTGCTCTCCGGCTCGTAAAGGTAAAGAAGTCCCTTGCCCTCTTCGTCTTGCTCGCCACGGAGCACGTTAAAGTGATCGTCTGAGTAAGTGAAAAATTTATGATAGCATTCCACCTCTTGACTGCTTTTATGGGGAAGAGAGCGTGTTTTTCCCGTTAAATTGCCAAAAAGACGGTGGCAGAGGATATTTCCCTTTTTATCGTAGTCAAAAAGGTCGGCGGAAAGGACTCTTCCTTCTGCATCTTCTGAGTAGCGGCAAAGAAGATTTCCCTTTCCCTTTCTTCTTTGGGGGTGGAGGAGTGGGGTCGAAAGGGCTAAGCATTCTTCGGATGAGTTCTTCGGGAGGAAGGGTCAAATCGGGGCCAAAATCTTCTACGTCATTGCCAAAAAAGGTTTTGAGTTTCTCAATCATCGGCACAATGAGCCGTTGATACATCTTGTTGGCAGCGATCTTTCTTTCTTGTTTTTCTTGTTTTATTTGCTCTTTTATTTCTTCCTTTCTCTCTTCTTTTTTTGCTTCTCTCTCTTCTCTTTTTGCTTCTCTGTTCTCTAGTAGGCGTTGGATGAGTTCTTGTTCTTTTTCTCTTGCTTTTTGAATGAGCTCTAATCTGTTTTTCATCTTTTTGATGATCCAGTCACGACTCGCCTGCTCCCTCTTCGAAAGACCTTCTTTAGAAGAAGATTCGAGGTGTTTGATTAGCCAGGCGGGAAACTTGCTATTCGAATCGGAGATGTAAATGGTCTTCTTCTTGCGGGTAGGGGGCTTGGCAGGAGGATTCTCAGCCGGACGCTCATGCCGTTTCTCTTCTGCCGGAGCAGCGGGAGGGGGAGCCGGCTCTTTGTGTTTTTCTTGAGGCTTCCTCCTTTTTTTCTTCTTAGCATTTGCATGATGATCATTCTTGTGAGGATGCCGACGAGGAGGAGGATGAGGACGATGAGGGCGATGATCATGCTTACCATCACGATGACGATGAGGGTGGTGATGATGTTTGCTTGCCCGGTAGTTGGGTAAAGGGAGAAAAGGAGGGCAAGGGGCTCTCGGCGCCTCCTGAATTTTTTCGAAAAGAGGCTCGTCTTCTTCTTCAAAAAGAGCGAAATGGTCATCAAAAAGCAGGCAAGATTTCGAAACGAAGTGCCCTTCTCGGTCCAAGCGCTCGACTGAAGTGAGTCGTTGCCGATCAGAGTAATTGTAAAGTGTCTTTTGGCCATAAACATCAATGACTTCTGTCTGTCCCCCAAAGGAAGGAAAGAGGTGATAGACGAAGCGATGGGTGGTAATGGGAGCCCCGTCGCAGCCCACGGGAGATAAGACTTTTTTGACTCGGTGGATCCGTTCGTCGTCTTCTCGTGAAATGGAGATCTTGCCGATTCCCTTTACCGAATTTTCACCGTGGGTATAATAACTGACGGCTTGAAAGCGTCCTTCTCCCTTCTCTATTTTTTTCAAAAGAGGTCGTTTGGCATGAAGCGTTAACTTTTCGGGAGGGGAGCGATGATAGGTATACTTTTCCCTTGGACGATGGCTATAATGGACCTCGTTTAACGCATACCGCTTTTTTTCCGCGTGTCTTTTCTTTTCAGGACGCTCCTGCGGACCTTTATGAATCAGCTTCTCTTTCCCTCGTTCATAACAGCTAAAGAGATAAGTGGCCCTCTTGCCATCACTGGCTGTGACCTCTAGCGTGTCTTCTTGAACCGGATTCCATTTGATCCAGCTATAGCAAACCGTCTGCTCCGGATTAAAAGCATACAGGCCCTCTTTTCGAAAGAGTAGAAGATTTCCATTGGCTTTTCTTTCAAAGTCGCTTTTATAACGGACGTAAACCGTGTCATCTTTCTCTTCTTTCCCAAGCGTGGCAAGAGGAAGCGACTGATGCTCCCGCTTAAAATAGGTGACATGCCCATAGCCAGAGGAAGCGGCGCATTGCTTGCCGCTGTCATCCAAATTCAAGACCGTGTTATGGAGATTCGTTCTCGCACTAATTTCTCCCGCATAGCAATTCGTCAGTCCCTTCGTGCGGCTTAAATAAAGGCGATGCGACGAATCACCCTTTTTGTGATGGGCTAACTCATGAATGCTTGTGATTCCGGAGCCCTGCCGATAACGGGCCCGCACCCGATGGCCCTCTCGCTCAATGTTCAGGGAAGCAGGTAGGTTAAAGTCCCACTGGAAAGCGAGCTTCTTGCTATAGGAGCCATCTGAAGAAAGAGTGCGGCTTAACACCAAAGGCTCAGGCCCTTGAACCGAGAGATCGGGAATGCTATACAGCCATTCCCCCGATAGAACGGAAATCGAATGAACGGTTGTTGGGAGGAGTGTCTGAGTGCTAACTAAAGAAGAAGTGAAGGGATCTTCCGGGAGGATTTCTTCTTCTGCGATTAAGGTGCCCACAAAACAAAGGAAAATGAGAGGCATGAAGAGGCATCGCATGACTTTTCCTCCTTTAGAAAGAATTTCTCTTTCTATCAAAAGTCGAAGCCTAGCAAGAATGAAATAAAATAAAAATAAAATTTTATAGGTGCATTGACTCATGGCTAGCGGCGGCCTCAGCTTCAGGAGCTGCGAATACCTTAAGGGCGGCTGGAGCAGCAGCCGTATCCAATGAATCAGATCACAAACACAAGCATAAACACTCTTCAAACCATGTTTCCGATAAACAAAGACGAGCTTTCATCAGAAAAATAATTGTTGATGATATTGCGTCTAATATCAAAGGAAATTATGAAATTCAAGAAAGCCTTCTTCTTTGTGATGCGGATGATGCGAATAGTTTTGCTCGTTTTCAAGAAGCACTCAGATATCTTTCCTCTAAAGCCGCTCACGGAGCTGTTGATTGTGCAGCCAATATGGCTTCTGACATACCTGCTTTGATGGATGAAGCTGTAGCCACAAGAGATCAACTTCTTCCTGAGTGGATGATTTCGCAAATGAAGCTTCCCCGCTTCCCCTTAGAAGAAGATGAATTTGTGAGATAATTTCATAGGTTCTTCTCACTTAACTACTAGTCTTTCTCTCTTTTCTATTTTCATAAAAGATATCTGGAATCAGGAGATCTGCATGAATATTTCTCTGCTCTAATTTTCTATATATTTGATCCCAATATTTTACTTGAAAGGGATTCCCTTTACGTTCATAAAGAGTTCTCATCATAAGAGCAGTTTCAAAGGTAATCTTTTTTTCTGCTGATTTCCTTAAATAAGACTCGGCTTCTTCTTCCGTAATGGGAGGATCAGGAGCATTCTGGCATCCAGCCAGAAGTAATAATAATGCTGCTGGAGGATCTGCTAATTTATCATAAGCTCTTTTGTAACAATCATATTGTTCATCATAAAGCCAGAGAATAGAATAAAGATCTCCTAAAAAAATATCATTTTTCCAATCTTCTTCCCATTTACCTATAAAATGCTTTCTAATTTCAACTGCTAACTTTAAAGCAAATTGCTGATTTTCATCATTGGATCTATCATCATAAAAAAGATGCTTTGTTAACCACATCGCATTATTATAGCTTAATGACAAGCAAATTTCTTGGGGTAAATAATTCTTAATAAGCTCACCCCAATCTTTCTGAAAAACAAGTTCTTTTATTTTGGTCATTTTGTTACCACCCAAGCATTACTTAAAGATATTTCTCCAGTTTCTGGGTTTTTATTGAAAATGGCCTTTACCTCCAAACCATTTATCTCCATTTTGTGATCATAACGAATAAATTCTGGGCGAATGGTGGTATTTTTTCGGTATTTCTCTAGATGGATGCTATTATCCTCAAGTAATTTGATGACATTTTTACAATCTTCTTCCACATTACCGGTCAGCTCAATTAATTTCTCCCATGCATGCTTAGGCTGCATAATATGAATTTGCGTATTAAGATTTCTGACGGAGATTTTGGAGATCAGTGATTTTGTTGCTTCAAGCTCTTTTACAGGCAAAGCAGAAATAACACGTCCCTCCTCACTCAAAACAACTTCTATGCCCGCTGATGCTGGATTAGCGATTTCTGCTTCCACAACCATAGGAGGAATTTCTCTTGGATCGACTCCAAACTTACTCCTCTCCTTCGTCGTTTTTGTCCATTTTTCGACATCTTCCCAAGTCTTTACAGGAACTCCGCTCTGCTTTACTTTATCTATGGCATGTTTCTGCAACTTATTCTGCATTTCAATATTTGGCTTCGGAACCATACGAGCAAAAACATGCTCCGTCCCATATTTTTCCCCCATAATGACCCCACCTTCGCAAGCTAAGGCCCAACTGTCTTTTGCATAAATAGAGATAGGGAAAACGGGAGGTCGAGGCAAAGCTGGAGGAAGTGCTGGGAGGCTTTTTCTCAATCCGGAAAGCATTTTTGTTTTAGTGGATAGATAAGCCTTTTTGAGTACCGTTGAAGATTTCATGACACCTGCTCCCACTAAAAAGCCAATGCCATTTCTCCCAATAAAACGCCCTGCTAATTGTCCTTTTTGATAATCTTCTATCTCATTCCAAGTCAAATACAGCTCTCTAAGCTCAGGAGCCAAACATTCGCACACTTTGTCCCATTCCTCTTTAGCAATGTAAACCATCAGAAGCTTTAGAGCTTCATAGAACTCTTGCGCTGTATCAACAGGGTGGAATAATAACTGAGCAAGAAAAGGACCGAGCTCTTTCAGCCCCTCGATTCCTCCTTCCGCCATCCCCACGATTAATCCTTGATGAAACGCATGGGGGCCTAACAGCTTTGAGTAATCTATAAACAATCCACTAAGGGAAACAGGACTATTGAAAAACGTGGAGCAATAAGAACTACCCGACAACTCATTCAAGAAAGGTCTTGCGCGTGCAAATCTCATATGAGAGGGCTGAGAACGCAATTCTAGAAAGCCAAGAGAGAGAGGCGATGGGCTGTTTCCTTGATTCTCTGATTCCTCTGCGTTCGCTAATTTAATTGCAGTGAAAAAATCTTGATAGGCCTCCTCTTCTCTTTGTAAATTAAGAAGAACAAGTCCACGAGATTTATAGAACGCGGGATTCGCCGGATCTAATTCAATGGCATGATTAAAATCAGCCTGCGCTTTCTCAAGATTCAATAGGCAATAATAGGCTTGCCCTCGATTAAAATAGGCATGAGAAAGAGAGGGATCGGATTGAATGGCAAAATCGTAACTCCTAACGGCCTCTTCAAATTGATGGTTTTCAAAAAGACATAATCCTTGAATTAAATAAATTGTCGTTGTTGTCTCTCCTAATGCAGTCAATTTATTGCAATAGGTTAAGGCTTCTGCATAATTCTCTTGGACAAAATAAATGATCGCTAAGTCTCTAAATAATTCCGGATCAGTTGTGGATGGGTCAGAGGAGAGAACCTCCAGGCAATAATCAAGCGCTTCATCAAGGTGATCCATGGCATAATAAAGGGCCGCAAAATTTTTATAAACAGCTGTTTGTTCAGGATTCAATCGCATAGCCGCTAACAAATCTGTTTGAGCTTCCTCAAAATTGGCAACCGATAAATAAGCGGCTCCTCGCATCGCATAAAGCTCTCCTTTTTGTGGAGCGAGTTGCAAGGCATGATCAAAATCATTAATCGCAAGATCGATAGAACCGAGCTGATAATAGGCGGCTCCTCGATTTTGATAACCTATAGACTCTGTTGGATTGGCTTGGATTAAATGATCAAAAGAGTGAATGGATTGCTGAAATTGTCCTTTTCCAAAAAAATCTATGCCGGTTTCGTTGTATTCATAACGTTTTTGATTTTCAATCGATTCAACGAGGAGGAGATCGGAGCTGGCACGCTCTAAAGAGTGCTGACATAAATGACAGAGAGCTCGCTGTCTATAACAATCAAGACAGCTAGGATCTAGCTCTAATGCTTTATTATAATCTTCTATTGCGTGCCCATATTCTTTTAATATTAAATAGAGAAATCCTCTGTTCGCATAGTTTTGAGCATGAAAAGGATCTAGCTCGATCGCTTTTGTGAAATCAGCCAGGGCATTCGCATAGTCCTGTATTTCAAGATAGAAAACTCCTCTGTTGCTATGAAGCAGTGCATGTTCTGGATTTTCATCTAAATAATCTTTATAATCAATGGCACGTGAAATTGATTCAATGGCTTGCTTTAAATCTCCTTGTGCCTGAGCCACTAAACTTTTAACATTATGGATAAGAATTTCTTGGATTCTCACCCACTTGCGATTCATCTTGCTCTTAAATAAATCCCTCCAATATTTTTCCAAAAATTCACTACTTCTACTATCCCAACCCCACCACCAGTAGAAATCCAACTTGCCATCTCTGTCAATATATTCGTCAATAAAATGATTAGTTTTTAAGGCAAATTTGGACAATTGCGCGGCTAAATTTACATCCCCTAAAGCTAGACTGGTTAAACTGGCTTGAATGATCCAAGCAGGATTCAAACAATTAATACATCTAAAATAGAGAGGACCGATCTCTTTCTCTTTTCCTTGAAAACCAATGGCCCTCATAAAATGGAAATGAGCAGTTTTTATTTTTCCTTGATATAAAGAAATAAGGCCTAAATAAAAACGAGAATGTCGATATAAAGAATAATAAGTCTCCTCCTCGACTGCGTCTGTACCTCCGAGAAAATAATCGTAGTCATCTTCATCATCATCGATGGAAAAGCCTATGCTCCCCTCTTCGCTCTCATTTTCTGGTTCAAATTCCGGATAAGACAAAAAATAGTAGCAAGCATAAGCATATCCCTCGTTACCTATAAAATTACGGCAGTAAAAAACTGGCTTGTAGCTCTCTTGAATCACTCGTTTAAAACAGTCAATGGCCTCTTCCCATTTTTCCGCTTCAAAATAAGCTTTTCCTTCGAGAAAAGCTTCAAATCCCGGATGATCTTGTGCCAAAAGTGGATTAAAAAGAGAGGCCTCTAAAACACGGGGCGTTGAAACAGCAAAGAAAAACAAAAATGAACAGAGCAAAAGGAAAATAAAATTTTTGGAAGCAAAACAGGAGTTTGGTCGCATCTTTCCCCCTTTAATAGGTTGTTTCGAAGATGAAAAAATCGGCCTTTTCAGCTTCATCTAATAGAATAGGAGGCTCAGGTGAAAGATAGCAACCAGCTATTGAAATTAGTAGAGACGGCGGTGGTAGAGCTGCCTTCTCATATCCTCTTTTATAAGCTTGATAGCGCTGATCGTACTTCATTGCCATGTAGCAAGCATCACCTAAAAAGACATCATTCTTCCAATCAGCCATCCACTGTTTAAAGTGGGCTTGGCGAATCTCTTCTAGGAGTTCAACCGCATAATTCCTTAGACTATCATCTCTTTCATCATTGAAAAGCATTCTGTAAACAAGAGATCTCCCCTCTTTAAAGAAAAGACTCTTGGCTAAGAATTTTGGTTGATATTGATTAGCAAATGAAGTAGGCCAGTAGTTGAGAGGGATCATGTATGCCCTTCCTGGTGCGTAAGGGGTGTTTTTAAGACATCTGGAATAATCTGATCCGAATGCACGTTTTCCTTTTCTAATCTTTTGTACTCTTGATCCCAATATTCTTCTTGAGATTTATCTTCTTTTAGCCTATAGAAGCTTCTCATTGCAAGGGCAACTTCACAAGTTAATTTCTTTTCTAAAGTTTGCTTTAAATAGAACTCAGATTCCTCATCTGTAATAGGCGGAGTACCAGGAGCTCTATTACAAATTGAAAGAAGTAATAGTAATTCTGTTGGTGGATTTTTTAGCTTATCATACGCTCTTTTATAACAAAAATATCTTTCATCATAAAGCCAAAGCATCACACAAAGACCTCCTAAGAACACTTCATTTTTCCAATCACTCTCCCATTCTTGTTTAAAATGATTTTTTATTTCAAAAGCAAGCTTTAGAGCATATTGCTGCTTTTCATCATCTTCCATATCATCATAAAAAAGATGTTCGACAACATGCATTGCTTCGCTGAAGCTTAGTGATAAACAAGCTTCTTGAACTGAATAACTTGAGATAAGCGAATTCCAATCCTTTTGAGAGATAGGTTCTTTGATTTTCTTCATTTTGTGACACTCATGCGCCATTGGCTGGCCTGTAATTAAATGAGTCATCCATGCTGCTGTTCCTGGTAGGAGGGGGAGTTTTCAAGACATCTGGAATAAGCTGGTCGAAATGAACATTTTCATTTTCCAATTTTCTGTAAATTTGATCCCAGTATTTTACTTGAGATGGATCCTCTTTATGTTGGTAAAGAGTTCTCATCATGAGAGCAGTCTCAAGGGTAATTTTTTTTTCTGCAGATCTTCTTAGATAAGACTCTGCTTCTTCGTCTGTAATAGGCGGAATACCAGGAGCACTATTACAATTTGATAGAAGCAATAATAATTCTGCTGGGGGATCTTTTAATTTATCATAAGCTCTCTTATAGCAAAAATATCGTTCATCATAAAGACAAAGTGTCTCGCATAGATCTCCTAAGAATACATCATTTTTCCAATCGCTTTCCCATTCTTTTTTAAAGTGATCTTTTATTGCAAAAGCTAGCTTTAAAGCATATTGTTGCTTCTCATCATCTTGTATATCATCATAAAAAACATGCTTTACAAGATGCATTGCTTCGCTGAAGCTTAAATACGAACAAATTTCTTTGACCGAATAAGTTGAGATGAGGAAGTCCCAGTCCTTTCGAAAGATAAATTCTTTTATTTTTTCCATTTTGTGACTATCCACGCATCATTGATAGGCCAGTAATTAAGTGAGATCATCCATGCTTTTGCTGGTACGTAGGGGGGGTTTTTAAAACATCTGGAATAAGCTGGTCAAAATGAATATTTTCATTTTCCAATTTTCTGTAGACTTGATCCCAATACTCTTCTTGGAGTTTGTCTTCTTGGAGTTTATTTTCTTTAAGTCTGTAAATATTTCTCATTGTAAAAGCGGACTCAGAAGTCACTTTTTTCTCTATAGATTTTTTCAAATAAAGATCAGCTTCTTGGTCTGTAATAGGCGGGGTACCTGGTGCACTATTACAATCTGATAAAAGGAATAGTAGCTCTGCTGGAGGATCATCTAGCTTATCATATGCTTTTTTATAGCAAACATATCTTTCATCATAAAGCCAAAGCATCACGCAAAGACCCCCTAAAAACACTTCATTTTTCCAATCACTTTCCCATTCTTTTGTAAAACGATCTTTTATTGCAAAAGCAAGCTCCAGAGCATATTCTTGCTTTTCACCATCTCGTATATCATCATAAAAAAGATGTTTTACAACATGCATGGCTTCGCTGAAGCTCAGTAATAAACAAACATCTTTAACTGAGTAATTTGAGATTAGTGAGCCCCAATCCTTTCGAGAGATAAAGTCTTTTATGTTTTTCATTTTGTGATTACCCACGCATCATTGAGGAATATTTCACCAGTTTCAAGATTTTCATTGAAAACAGCTCGAACTTTACATCCGTTTATTTTCATCTGGTGATTGTAGCGGATAATTTTTTCAAAGGTTTCAACGGGTTTTAATCGATATTTTTCTAGAAAAATCTGATTATCTTCTAGTAACTTAATCACATTTTTGCAATCCTCCTCTACATTGCCCGTTAGCTCAATCAATCTCTCCCATACATGCTTAGGTTGCATAATATGAAATTGCGTATTGATATCTCTAACAACGACTTTAGAGATCCGTGATGTTGTTGCTTTAAGCTCTTTTATAGGCAAAGCAGAAAGAACCCGCCCTTCCTCACTCAAAACAACTTCTATGCCCGCTGATGCCGGATTAGCGATTTCTGCTTCCACAACCATAGGAGGAATTTCTCTTGGATCGACTCCAAACTTACTCCTCTCCTTCGTCGTTTTTGTCCATTTTTCGACATCTTCCCAAGTCTTTACAGGAACTCCGCTCTGCTTTACTTTATCTATGGCATGTTTCTGCAACTTATTCTGCATTTCAATATTTGGCTTCGGAATCATACGAGCAAAAACATGCTCCGTCCCATATTTTTCCCCCATAATGACCCCACCTTCGCAAGCTAAGGCCCAACTATCTTTTGCATAAATAGGGATAGGGAAAACGGGAGGTCGAGGCAAAGCTGGAGGAAGTGCTGGGAGGCTTTTTCTCAATCCAGAAAGCATTTTTGTTTTAGTGGATAGATAAACATTTTTGAGTGGCGTTGAAGATTTCATGACACCTGCTCCCACTAAAAAGCCAATGCCATTTCTCCCAATAAAACGCCCTGCTAATTGTCCTTTTTGATAATCTTCTATCTCATTCCAAGTCAAATATAGCTCTCTAAGCTCAGGAGCCAAACATTCGCACACTTTGTCCCATTCCTCTTTAGCAATGTAAACCATCAGGAGCTTTAGAGCTTCATAGAACTCTTGCGCTGTATCAACAGGGTGGAATAATAACTGAGCAAGAAAAGGACCGAGCTCTTTCAGCCCTTCAATGCCTCCTTCCGCCATCCCCACGATTAATCCTTGATGAAACGCATGGGGGCCTAGCAGCTTTGAGTAATCTATAAATAATCCACTAAGGGAAACAGGACTATTGAAAAAAGTGGAGCAATAAGAACTACCCGACAACTCATTCAAGAAAGGTCTTGCGCGTGCAAATCTCATATGAGAGGGCTGAGAACGCAATTCAAGAAAGCCAAGAGAGAGAGGCGATGGGTTGTTTCCTTGATTCTCTGATTCCTCTGCGTTTGCTAATTTAATTGCAGTGAAAAAATCTTGATAGGCCTCCTCTTCTCTTTGTAAATTAAGAAGAACAAGTCCACGAGATTTATAGAACGCGGGATTCGCCGGATCTAACTCAATGGCATGATTAAAATCGGCCTGCGCTTTCTCAAGATTCAATAGGCAATAATAGGCTTGCCCTCGATTAAAATAGGCATGAGAAAGAGAGGGATCAGATTGAATGGCAAGATCGTAACTCCTAACGGCCTCTTCAAATTGATGGTTTTCAAAAAGACATAATCCTTGAATTAAATAAATTGTCGTTGTTGTCTCTCCTAATGCAGTCAATTTATTGCAATAGGTTAAGGCTTCTGCATAATTCTCTTGGACAAAATAAATGATCGCTAAGTCTCTAAATAATTCTGGATCAGTTGTGGATGGGTCAGAGGAGAGAACCTCCAGGCAATAATCAAGCGCTTCATCAAGGTGATCCATGGCATAATAAAGGGCTGCCAGATTTTTATAAACAGCTGTCTGTTCAGGATTCAATCGCATAGCCGCTAACAAATCTGTTTGAGCTTCCTCAAAATTGGCAACCGATAAATAAGCGGCTCCTCGCATCGCATAAAGCTCTCCTTTTTGTGGAGCGAGTTGCAAGGCATGATCAAAATCATTAATTGCAAGATCGATGGAACCGAGCTGATAATAGGCGGCTCCTCGATTTTGATAACCAATAGACTCTGTTGGATGGGCTTGGATTAAATGATCAAAAGAGTGAATCGATTGCTGAAATTGTCCTTTTCCAAAAAAATCTACGCCGGTTTCGTTGTATTCATAACGTTTTTGATTTTCAATCGATTCAACGAGGAGGAGATCGGAGCTGGCACGCTCTAAAGAGTGCTGACATAAATGACAGAGAGCTCGCTGTCTATAAAAATCAAGATAGCTAGGATCTAGCTCTAATGCCTTATTATAATCTTCTGTTGCGCGCACATATTCTTTTAATATTAAATAGAGAAATCCTCTGTTCGCATAGTTTTGAGCGTGAAAAGGATCTAGCTCGATCGCTTTTGTGAAATCAGCCAGAGCATTCGCATAGTCCTGTATTTCAAGATAGAAAAGCCCTCTGTTGCTATAAAGGACTGCATGTTCTGGATTTTCATCTAACAGTCGATCTTTAATTCCATAATCTTTAAAATCAATGGCACGTGAAATCGATCTAATGGCTTCCTTTAAATCTCCGTGTGCCTGAGCCACTAAACTTTGGACATTATCGATAAGAATTCTTTGGATTCTATGCCACTTGCGATTCATCTTGCTATTTCTTATATCATCCTGATATTTTTCCAAATATTCGCTATAGAACCGCCACCAGTCGAAATTTAAATTACCCTTCCTGTTAATATATCGTTCAATAAACTCATTAGTGGTTAAGGCAAATTCGGACAATTGCGCGGCTAAATTTACATCCCCTAAAGCTAGACTGGTTAAACTGGCTTGAATGATCCAAGCAGGATTCAAACAATTCATACATCTAAAATAGACAGGATATAGCTTTTCCTGCGCTCCTGCAAAAAGAATGCTTAAATTAATCTTTTTTTTTCCCTTGATATAAAAAAATAAGGCCTAAATAAAAACGAGAATGCCTATATAAAGAATAATGAGCCTCAAACATGACTTGTTCGCCTGAACAATCAAAATATAGATCAAAATCCATTAAATCATCGATTTCGAGTTTCTCTTCGACCACATTCCCGTCGATATATGTGCAATAAGTGATTGCGTCTTTGTCTTCGAGCAGACTTTCCACGCCGCAAGCATTATCGTAACCCTCGTCACGTGTAAAACAACCGCAGTCAAAAACTGGCTTGTGGCTCTCTTGAATCACTCGTTTAAAACAGTCAATGGCCTCTTCCCATTTTTCCGCTTCAAAATAAGCTTTTCCTTCGAGAAAAGCTTCAAATCCCGGATGATCTTGTGCCAAAAGTGGATTAAAAAGAGAGGCCTCTAAAGAACGAGGCGTTGAAACAGCAAAGAAAAACAAAAATGAACAGAGCAAAAGGAAAATAAAATTTTTGGGAGCAAAACAAGAGTTTGGTCGCATCTTTCCCCCTTTAATAGGTTGTTTCGAAGATGAAAAAATTGGCTACTCTCAGAATTTACGCGATATGCAAATTTTTTTTGAAGAAAAAAATTTGCACATTCAAACACTCAGACCCGCATTTTGCTGTTGCCACACTCACGCCTCCATGCATGTGTCCCCCCTTCCCCTTGCTCCACCCGCTCTTGCTTACTGAACATGAGGCCTCGGCTAATGCAGAATGTCGCGCGCCTGTCTTTGGCTCCGCCATTTGGCCACTCTGATGAATCCTGATAAGAAAGTTAAGGGAAAATCTTGTTTCTCTAATCCATAAAAAAATTATTTGATAAAAACATACGCTGGGCTTATCTTCTCCTATAAAAAGGCTTACGGAAGTCTACGTGTTTGCAAATTTTTATGAGGAGAAAAAATATGAAGAAGCTGATCTCTTTTCTTGCAACGACAACAAGCACGAGTCTGTTATTTCTTGGCTCCCTTTGTGCGTCCTTTACGGTCGATAGTTTGCTCCTTGATATTCCTGAAGAGACGGTGTTCCCTCAAAATGTTCGGATTTTAACTTACCCGCCCGGCGATTTATCGACATGGAACGTGCTAGGATTGGATCAATTGAAGGCCTCTGGTAGCGGGCAATTCTCAGAGAAAGGCTTTTCTGAATTAGTCAAGGCCCTCCCCCTGGAATCTGAGCAATTGGTCATTTGCGACCTAAGAGCAGAACATCATGGATTGGTTAATGGATTGCCAATGTGTTGGATAGACGAGCTTGATAGCAATGATCTTTTTAATCAAACAGCAGAAGAAATAGAACTGGATGAGTACAGACGCTTAGAAGTAGCTCTAAAAGCCGGCTATTTATGGGTTGACCAAGACCCTGAACAAACCGAGCAAGTTGCATTGGTAGTTTCACAAGTGACCACAGAACGCGCACTTGTAGAAGGCTTGGGCCATATTTACGTTCGATTTTTAGTAACAACCGGCGAGATGCCGAATGACCGGCTTGTGGATCAATTCGTTCAGTTTATAAATTGTTTATCTCCCGATCAATGGGTTCACTTTCACTGCCGGGCAGGCCAGCAAAGGACACCCCTATTTCTTCTCTTGATGGATATGATCAAAAATAGCCATCAAGTCAGCTTAGAGAATATTTTAGCAAGGCACCAGCTGATCAGTGGACTTCACTTGAAGGACTCTCATTCCAAAGAAAACTCATCAGGATGGGATGAACAAGAAAAGTTCGATTTTCTCTCTAAATTTTATGTTTATTGCCAACAAGTATCAGATTTCAGGATTCCCTGGTCGGAATGGATTCAGCATCAGTTGGTATCAACTGATATTCATCCATCGGATGAAGGGAAAGAAAGGAAAGTTCCACAGCTCATGCAAATGCATCCCCATTTTCCCTTGCTGCCAGAAATTTCTATAGGTAAAAAGCTTGATTCTAAGAGAGCAATATCAGATGTGATTTCCGATCTATTTGAAATATCATCTGATAAATCATTTAGACACGGACATAAACATAGTCATGGGCATAAACCGGAGAAGCATGGTCATCATCATGAGAGAGAATGGAAAACCGAAGGAACCGTTACAGTAAAATGGGGGCCTGATAAAGACGTCACGTGGGATGTCTCTGTAGGAGGAGAGACTGACGATGGAAATGGCAACTATGTAGGAGGAGAGGTCACTCATAGCAGTGATGGCACAGGAGAGGCGCGTGCTTATGGAGGCCATGATAGCAAGAAGAAATAGGAAGTGGTATGCACTGATTGCTCTTGTTTTATTAATCATTTGTAGTGTGTCAGGTTTTATGTTAAGAGATATCTCCCAAAAAAATGAAAAAATGACCAGTGCAAGGCTTCTTACAAAAAGAAAAATTTATTTTACTCCTCTAAAAATACAGGGATTTTCTTCTGGAGATACTCCCTATCTAGAAATGACTATTGAGAATAAGACGGTCAGTGCGGAACTAGACTTGAGCTACGGAGGCATGGTTTGTCTTCCAGCCGATATGATCAAAGAATTTAATCACAAAAAATTCATTAGGGATTTCTTCCAAACTTGATAGGAATCATAATAATGCCATGAAATCGATTAGAAATAAACGCCTGTATATGCTTAGCATTCTTGTTCTCTTTGGTACTTTTAGTACGATGCATTTTTTTCTGAAAAATCGCTCTCAAAAAGGTGAGAAAGTAATTAAGTCTCTTTCAAAAGAAGAGGCTTATTTTATTCCTTTAAAAATATTAGGTTATTCTTCTACAGATATGCCCTATTTAGAAATGATCGTTGAAAATGAGACAATCACTACAAAAATAGATTTAGGTTATGATGGAATGCTTTCTCTTCCATCAGATATTATAAAAAAAATTCATACAAAAGAGTTTATAAAGCGTATTCAGACTTATGGAATGAGGGGAAAAATATACGAAAACGATGTTTATAAGGTAAATCGAATTAAGATAAAAAACTTCTCCTTTTTCCCCGTAAAGGTAAAGGAACAAAATCTGGAATTTATAAATGATGCCTTGCTAGCTGGGGATAGGAACCCCTCTGACTATAAATTCGGAACAATCGGGTGGCATCTATTTTATAATTTTAATTTACTTGTTGATTGTGAGCATTCTATATTTGCTCTTTGCGATAGTTTAGAAACATTAAAGCAACATGACTACCCAGTGAACTCCTTTATAGAGACTCCTCTTCTATTAGATCGTGGTTTTATTGAGTTTGAAGCCATAACGGAAGCAGGGCCGCTCCGTTGCATGTTAGATACTGGAGCTACTTGGAATCTTCTTAATAAAGATTTAGAAAATGGATGCAATGAGCACATGATTTTTACTGGAAAAGAGATTGATCCATCTGTTTTAAACCCGGAAAACAAAGACTTACTGATTTTTGATCCTGAGGATACCCAGGAGATTGTTAGCTTCAAAATTGGAGGAAAAGAATTCGGTCCTTTAACGTTTGATCGTATTAAATCTCCTATTGCTGTCGATGCCGTTATTGGAATGGAGTTTATTGATTATGCACTTATCTTCATTGATTTTTCCAATCGCAAAATCTATTTCTTTGAATATCCCCCAGAGGAAAAAGCCTCTTCTACTGAATTCCTTGTCAAAGAAGATCACTTATTATTCCTCAGATTGCTGTTGCCACATTCATGCCTCCCTGCATGTGTCTCCCCTTCCCCTCCCACCACTCGCTCTTTCTTGCTGAACGTGAGGCCTCGGCTAATGCAGAATGTCTCGCCGGTAAAAATCATGAAGAATGACCCACCCCGCGATCACTGAGAATGACCCATTTGGCGGTTTCATTTAAAAACTCACCTTAGCCAACTGTCCCAACAGTAGCTGATTCTCAGTTGCGAAGGCATCCACGATATGCAATGGATTGGTTTTTTTAAACTTATCCCCCGAATTACAGAGTGTTTTTCCATCAATCGCAAGAATGCCTTCAACACCAGCCGCAATCGTGTGAACCCATTGGATAAAACACTCGTTAAAGCTCTTCGGATTGAGTAAACGAACCGGTTCATAGTATCATGTGAGGGGCTGCCGTTTAAGCATAGCCCCAGTAATGAAAAGCTCATGAGTATCTCCATGGTATAAAAATATCCATAAAGAAAACACATTTAAGAATTTACTTGCCAAGAAAAAGATTCAAAAAATTCATGCAATTTCCCTGTGCTACATACGAAGCTTTAATTTTAAATAGTCAATTTATCATTTAATGCATAGCTTTTCTAGAGTGATTTCTAAAAAACGGCCTTTAGAATAAGTCTCACATAATAATTTTCTTGTTCTTTCATAATCCTCGTGTATTTGTTGACTTTCCTTGTGATTTTTATCTTCTAAAAAACAAGGAAAGCGAATAAAAACTAAAAGATTATTTTCTTGATTAGAAGGAACAAGTGAAACATGATCCTCTCCTGTTAATTTATCAAAATAACATGGCAAAAGCCCTCTGACTTGATGATAAAACTTCTGCCTTTTTTGAAAAGACTCTGAGTTATGATGACCGAATCCTAGCAGAATGCCAAATAAATCTTCATTTTTATTTAAAACTCGATCTATTGTGTAATTTTTTGATCCTAATTGATCTAAAATAGTTTCAGGATGGATGTTTCGGCCTAACTTTTCTTGAAATAAGGCTAGATGCTGATAGATTGCTTGGAGGCATTTTTTTTTGTTGATAAAAATGATTTCATAAACATCTTGGCATTGATTGGATGGATAAGCTCGCAGAATATAATGAGGCATCGGAAAAAAGTGCTGGTATTTTTCCCATACTAAATAGTTTTTCCATAGAAAATCATAATCCCATAGGCTTGATTTATTCCAGTTTAAGTGTATTGATCGTGGATATGCCCCACAAAGAACCATGGGTTTGTTGCCAAATATTACATATCCAAAAGATTCGTAAGAGATTATGTGTCTGAAAAAGCTTTCTAAACTCATTCGATCTTTTTTAGGAATTTTTTCTAATAAAGATATGATATCTGGTGTGCTGGAAAGATTACTAGAATTGATTTTAGAACAAGTTAATGATAAAGATTGTTTTTGTGTTTTAGAATCAGGTGTTAAAGAAATTGCAGACGAATAGCTAAAAAAAGATATCAAAGCAAAAACGCAAGTCTTATTCATTTTTTGAGCTTACGGTCTCTCCACCTAGGAGAGCTATTCGTACGCTCGGCTCCACATTCAAGGCAATATTTACTGTTTTTGTAGTTCCAATGACCTCTATAACACCTCCAGTCATCATCATAAACCGGTTGGTATGCACAACGTACTCCAAAGTCATCAAAGCTAATAGATGAAAGTGAAATCCATTCCCCAGCGTAGTTTACATAAATACCATCATGAGAAATATGAATTAACTCAGGATTAAAGTAGATCCTAGGTTCTTTCAAATTGCCATCAAAAGAATTAGCAGTCACATTTGACTCAGAGCAAATTTCTTGACTCGATAGAAATATCAAAGTGAGAATGCAGAATAGAGGAAATTTAATCATATAGGCATCCTAATTTTCAAATTATTTGTCCTAAGCTGGACTTGGTCAGATTAGGTTATATATGAAATTAAAGCAAGGGGGAAATTCACAAAAAATCGCAGCGGCACAAGGAGGCTTTAGTGAACGATCTGCGTACAATGTTCAAAATCAATTATTTAAACCAACAAAGAAAAAACGTTGGAAAACAAGACTCGATCCATTCGAGCTGTCTGGCAAAGCGAATTAGTCTTCTTATTATCAAAATCGCCAAAACTGGAAGCAAGAACGCTTCTTGAAGAACTACAACGAACACACTTGTTTTCTGCAAGCTAAAATTGAGAGCCTTCGCAACTTAAATTGGATGGGTGTATTTTTTTTGGTTGTCAGGCTTGAATGCTTGGTTGAGCGCGGCTCCTGTTGTGACAGGGGAGAGTCCTTATTTCGGGTCATTGTCTATGGAATACTTCCCGGTCATGAAGAGGGGGCCGACCAAGCTTGAATCTGATATTCAACAGCTTTCATCCAACCTCAATCTTAATTTATCTCTTACGGACGGCGAAGACGATGCGATTATTGTCCCGGCAATATTTTACGGCAAAACTAGAGATACTTCCCTGCAATTGGTTTTCAAAAAAATGGAAGCATGCTAAGCACTTTTGCCAGGCTCTGCCATTTGGCCACTCTGATGAATCCTGATAAGAAAGTTAAGGGAAAATCCTGTTTCTCTAATCCATAAAAAAATTCTTTGATAAAAACATAAGCTGGACTTATCCTCTCTTATAAAAAGACTTATGGAAGTCTACGTGTTTCCTAATTTTTACGAGGAGAAAAAATATGAAGAAACTGATATCTTTTCTTGCAATGACAACTAGCACGAGTCTGTTATTTCTTGGTTCCCTTTGTGCGTCCTCTACGGTCGATAGTTTGCTCTTTGATATTCCGGAAGAGACGGTATTTCCTCAGAATGTTCGGATTTTAACTTACCCGCCCGGCGATTTATCGACATGCAACGTGCTAGGATTGGATCAATTGAAGGCCTCTGGTAGCGGGCAATTCTCAGAGAAAGGCTTTTCTGAATTAGTCAAGGCCCTCTCCCTGCAATCTGAGCAATTGATCATTTGCGACCTAAGAGCAGAATATCATGGATTGGTTAATGGATTGCCAATGTGTTGGATAGATAAGCTTGATAGCAATGATTTTTTTAATCAAACAGCAGAAGAAATAGAACTGGATGAGTACAGACGCTTAGAATTGGCTCTAGAGACCGGTTATGTATGGATTGACCAAGGCCCTGAACAAGTCGAGCAATTCGCATGGGCAGTTTCACAAGTAACCACAGAACGCGCATTTGTAGAAGGCTTGGGCCATATTTATGTTCGATTTCCAGTAGAAACCGGCAAGATGCCGAATGACCAACTTATGGACCAATTCGTTCAGTTTGTCAACTGTTTATCTCCCGATCAATGGCTTCACTTTCACTGCCAGGCAGGCCAGCAAAGGACAGTCTTGTTTCTCATCTTGTTAGATATCATTAAAAATAGCCATCAAGTCAGCTTAGAAGATATTTTTACAAGGCACCAGCTGATCAACGGACTTGATTGGAAGGATCTTTATCCAAAAGGCAACTTATCTGAGCGGGACGAACAAGAAAAATTTGATTTCCTTGCTAAATTTTATCTTTATTGCCAACAAGTCCCAGATTTTAAGACTCCCTGGTCAGAATGGATTCAGAAACAGTCGGTATTAGTGAGCTATCCATCGGATGCAGGAATGGAGAAGGAAATTCAATCAACCATACAAATACAAGAGAATACTCAGGATTGCTTAATAAGCAAGAACGAAACCAAAGAAACCTCTGATTTTTGCAGAGATATGTTCTCTCCTATATTTAAGACTCCTAAAAACAATAAACTTCTTTACAAACGATCACTATCAAACCTTGTCTCTAAAATATCTAAAACACTCTCTAAAAAATCGTTTAAGCATAGGCACAGTCATGGTCATAGACATAGGCATAGCCATGGTCATAGACACAGACATAGTCACGGTCATAGAGGAGGAAATCATGGCCATGATCATAGATACAGTGCTAAAATTATAATTAAAAAAGAATGGGGAGGAAAAGAAAGTACTCCTTGGGAATATTCTGTTGTAGGCGATGTTCACGATGGAAAAGGCAATAATGCAGAAGTTGAAGTCACACAAAGAAGCGATGGAACAGGAAAAGTAATTATTAGTGGAGAACATGAAGGCGGGTAGAAATAAAAAACCATATCTACTTAGCATTCTTATTCTTTTTGGTATTTTTAGTACGATACATTTTTTATTGAAAAATCGCTCTCAAAGAGATGAGAAAATGAGTAGGCCTCTTACAAAAGAAGAGGCCTATTTTATTCCTTTAAAAATATATGGTTATTCTTCAGGAGATATCCCCTATTTAGAAACGATCATTGAAAATGAGACAATCAATGTAGAAATAGATTTAGGTTA
The DNA here is from genome assembly GCA_963801825.1 of Parachlamydiales bacterium. Classification (GTDB taxonomy): domain Bacteria; phylum Chlamydiota; class Chlamydiia; order Chlamydiales; family Parachlamydiaceae; genus CAWDGI01. The sequence goes on along the minus strand of CAWDGI010000004.1, from coordinate 87,254 downwards.
TGATGGAATGCTTTCTCTTCCACCGGATATTATAAAAAAGATTCATACAAAAGAGTTTATAAAGCGTACTCGGACTTATGGAGTGAGGGGAAAAACATATGAAAACGATGTTTACAAGATAAATCGAATTAAGATAAAAAACATCTCCTTTTTCCCTGTAAAGGTAAAGGAAGAAAGTCTGGAATTTACAAATGATGCCTGGCTAGCTGGGGGGAGAGATTCCTCTGAATATAATTTCGGAACAATTGGATGGAAGCTATTTTATAATTTTAATTTACTTGTCGATTGTGAACATTCTATGTTAGCCCTTTGCGATAGTTTGGAAACATTAAAGCAACAGAACTATCCGGTAGATTCTTTTATAGAGACTCCTCTTCTATTAGATCGTGGTTCAATTGAGTTTGAAGCGATGACAGAAGTAGGTCCACTCCGTTGTTTGTTAGATTCCGGATCTACTTGGAATCTGCTTAATAAAGATTTAGAAAACGGATATAATGAGCATATGATTTTTACTGGGAAAGACGGAGATCAATCCTTTTTAAACCCGGAAAATAGAGACCTCCTGACTTTTGATCTCGAGGATACCCAAGAGATTGCTAGCTTCAAAATTGGAGGAAAAGAATTCGGTCCCCTAACATTTAACCGTATTAAATGTCCTATAGCATTCGATGCCGTTATCGGAATGGAATTTATTGATTATGCGCTTATCTTCATTGATTTTTCCAATCGCAAAATTTATTTCTTTGAATATCCCCCAGAGGAAGAAGTGCCTTCTACTGAATTCCTTGTCAAAGAAAATCGCTTATTGTTTCTCAGATTGCTGTTGCCACACTCATGCCTCCATGCATATGGCTCCCCTTTCCCCTATTCCACTCGCTCTTGCTTGCTAAAGATGAGACAGCCTCCTTACATGGCCTCACATACCTCCCTGGCAACACAGAATGTCTCATGCCTGCCTTTGACTCCGTCATTTAACCGTTCTAATGAATCCTGATAGGGAGTTAATGGTGAACCTTAAACGTCTGAAATAAACTACAGAGGGTGTTAACATTAAGTTGTTTCTTTGATCCGTAAAAAAATTGTTTGATAAAAACATAAGTTGAACTTATCCTCTCTTAAAAAAAGACTTATGGAAGTCTATGTGTTCCTAAATTTTTATGAGGAGAAAAAAATATGAAGAAGCTAATGTCTTTTCTTGCAATGACAACTAGCATGAGTCTACTACTTCTTAGTTCCCTTTGCGCATCCTCTACGATCAATGATTCGTTCTTTGATGTTCCCGAAGAGGTTACATTCCCCCAGAATTTTCGAATTTACGCCATGTGCGACTTTGTTTCCGTTCGAGTCCGGGCCCGAGACCGGGCCCGTGCCCGAACCGAGATTCCGAGCTTCGTTAAATAGTTTAGCAAAGCTCGGAATCTCGATTCGGGCACGGGCCCGGTCTCGGGCCCGGACTCGAACGGAAAAAAGTCGCACATGGCGTGAATTTTAAATCACCCGCCCGCCGATTTATCTACATGCAATGTGCTAGGATTGGATCAATTGAAGGTCTCTGGTAGTGGGCAATTCTCAGAGAAAGGCTTTTCTGAATTAGTCAAGGCCCTCCCCCTGCAATCTGAGCAATTGATCATTTGCGACCTAAGAGCAGAATATCATGGATTGGTCAATGGATTGCCAATGTGTTGGATAGATGAACTTGATAGCAATGATCCTTTTAATCAAACAGCAGAAGAAATAGAACCGGATGAGTACAGACACTTAGAATTGGCTCTACAGACCGGTTATGTATGGATTGACCAAGGCCCTGAACAAACCGAACAAGTTGCATTGTCAGTTTCACAAGTGACCACAGAGCGAGCATTTGTAGAAGGGATGGGTCATATTTATGTTCGTTTCCCAGTAGAAACCGGCAGGATGCCGAATGATCAACTTGTGGACCAATTCGTTCAGTTTATAAACTGTTTATCTCCCGATCAATGGGTTCACTTCCACTGCCAGGTAGGTCAGCGTAGGACGACCCTATTTCTTCTCTTGATGGATATGATCAAAAATAGCCATCAAGTCAGCATAGAGGATATTTTAGCAAGGCATGAGCTGATCAGTGGACTTGACTTGAAGGATCTTTACCCCAATGACGACTCGTCAGGGCAGGACGAACAAGAAGAATTCGATTTTCTTCTCTCTGAATTTTATCTTTATTGCCAACAAGTGCCAGATTTCAGGATTCCTTGGTCAGAATGGATTCGACAGAAGTTGGCACTCGCTAATATTCATCCATCGGAGATAGGGAAAAAAGAAAAAACTAACGAATCGTCAAATTTTTGCACAGACACGATTTTCTCTCCAATATCTGAGATCCCTGCAAGCAAACAACTTTATCTTACACAAACCCTCTCTACACTTGTTTCCGATATATCTGAAATATTGTCCGGTAAATGTCTTAAGCATGGGGGTAAGCATAGTCATGGAGACAAAGGAGGAGGAGAAGGTACAGTTGGTGTTGGAGTCAAATGGGGAGATCCTGATAAAGGTGTGACATGGCATGGTTATGCAGAGGCAAAAGCTCATGATGGCAAAGGCAATAGTGTAGGAGGAAGAGTCACACAAAGAAGCGATGGAACAGGAGAAGCCGAAGTTTATGCAGGCCACGAGAAATAGAAAATGGTATGCCTTTAGCCTATTTATTCTTCTAGGCTTTTGTGGTGTGATATATTTTTTGAGACATATCCCCCAAAAACAAGATCAAATTGACGACCCAGGACGTCTTATAAAAGAAAAAGGATATTTTGTTCCTCTAAAGATTCAAGGATTTACTTTTGCGAATATTCCCTATTTGGAGGTTACCATTGAAAATCAGAAAGTTCCTACAGAGATAGATTTAGGCTATAGTGGCATGCTCTCTCTTTCATCTGATATTATAAAAGAAATTATTAAAAAGAATTTTATTAAAAAGATCCGAACTTATGGGTTTAGAGGAAAAACATATGAAAATGACCTTTATGAAGTAGAAAAAATTGCTACGGAAAGCATGACTTTTTTTCCTGTAAAAATACAGGAAAAAAATGAAGAGTTTGAACGCGAGCTTTTGGTAGTAGGAGAAAAAAAGGAGTCATCAATAAATCATAGAGGGTCGATAGGATGGCATTTATTTTACAATTTTAATTTGCTTGTCGATTGCAAGCATTCTACCTTTGCCCTTTGTGATAGTTTAGACACATTGAAACAACAAGGATATCCAGTCGATTCTTTTATAGAGACTTCTCTCTTATTAGATCGTGATTGTATTGATTTTGAGGCCATAACAGAAGCAGGTCCGCTACGGTGTATGTTAGATACCGGATGTACTTTCAATCTGCTTAATAAAGATTTAGAAACCGGACGGAATGAGCATATGATTTTTACCGGGAAAGATGGAGACCAATCCTTTTTAAATCCGGAAAATAAAGACCTCCTGACTTTTGATCTGGAGGATACCCAACAGATCACTCACTTCACAGTTGGAGGAAAGGAGTTCGGCCCCTTAACGTTTAACCGCATTAAATCTCCTATTGCAGTCGACGCCGTTATTGGAATGCAATTTATTGATTATGCGCTTATCTTCATTGATTTTTCCAATCGCAAAATCTATTTCTTTGAATATCCCCCAGAGGAGGAAGTGCCTTCTACTGAATTCCTTGTCAAAGAAGATCGCTTATTATTCCTTAGATTGCTATCTCCGCGTTCACGGCTGCCTACATGTGGTATCTCTCCTCCCCATCCCACTTGCTTTTGCTTGCTAAACATGAGGTTACCTGCTTTCCTAGCTCTAACTCCATCGAATGTCTCACATCTGTCTTTGACTCCACCATTCAACTCCTCTGCCATTGAGCCTATCGGATCTTAGCCTTGTCTTATTTTCCGACACGTTATTGATCAAACCGCAGGTTATTGGTTTGCTAAAGCAACAAATAATGCTTTTGTTAAGTCCAATTAGCAAATTTGCCATGGCTCGCGAGAAATAAAGCGAGCCACGGCCTGAAATTTTGAAGAAGAGAGTGAGCAAGCCATCGTCATCCATCGCTTGTCACCGCTCTTCATCCTCTAACCTCGACTTTGCAGTTAAAAGTAGCAAAGTCGAGCTAAACCCAGTCTCTAATTCGCAGCGACTAAATTCCCAATTTTTTCCCAAGAGGGATTAGGCTGCAAAACAACAATAATGCAAGAATCAGGAGAGGTCTTAGAGTACATCATCTGATTGGCACGCAGTTCCGCTTGAATCTGATCAGGAGTGAGTTTGTAGAGCCCCCCAGAAATCGCATCGACAGCCAATCCAATCACACCACCGAAAATGATATTTCCAAAGACCCATTCGCTCACATGTCTTGAAAATGTCGCCTCATAAGGCTGGTATCCTTCCAATTCAATTCTAACAAAATGATTATTCTTGCGAGACATTTCCACAATGATCGGTGTCTGGCCCACATAATTACTATCGACCCAGATGGACGCTTGACTAGGACTACTTGCAATGCCAATCGATTGCCGTGTCCCATGCATGATCGTGCAACACCCTGTCAATGAAATTAACACAGACCCTAATAAATAGGCATGCGCTGTCTTCATAAGTCTCATAAAATCTCCTTCCTTTAATTAAAGAAATTTGTTAATGGTTTAATAACGAGAAAAATTCTCAAAAAGAACAGGCATTATCTATCTTAGAGTGGTTTAAGTAAAGCCATAATTTATAAAACAGAAATTAATTTGTTATATAAATATTTTATTATGTATTTGAGAATATCATATCGTAAAGTCGAGTAAACAAGATGTACGATCACATCTTGCTTACTCAATTTTAGAAGGGGAGAACTCGAATGATCTATTGACCTTTATCTTTATTATTATACCAGTCATGTAAAGCGAGATGGGTCATGTAAAGATACGTCTCATTTATAATTTTAACAGAACTTGATTGCTGGCTAATGACTTCCGTCACACAATCTGGTCCTGTTGTATACAAAACATCATATTCACATGTTATCACAGGATTTTGCTTACATCGCTTGGCCGCTAGCTCTAATATTTTCTTGAGTGTGGGACTCCCCTTATGACAACCAAAAGCAAAATTAGAAATTCTCACGGTCGCTTCAGGGATCCCCTTTCGAATCGGATATAATTTTGCAATCTCTCTTGCAAACTCTTCTGAAGTAATCGTCTCCAGAAAGAAAATGTCCTTAGAAGTATGCAAAGTTGATCTTAAAGCTTGTAATAATGAGGTAGAGGTGGGTTGACAATCTAAATCAAAATAAAAGCCTCCTGCATGATACACAATCAGATAACGAATAAAATCTGCTTTTTGAATATTACGTGGAAGGCTTTCATAGATTTTTTTATAATGAGCATACTGCGGCAATCTCAATAGAGCTTTCACATCATTAAGAGTCCATAATTTTACCTTCCATCCTTGCAATTCCCATAAATGATAAGTTTGCTCATAAAGAGGAGGCAACGGAGTTTTATCCCATAACCCATAAACAAAATGAACTGTTTCAGGTCTTAAAGGAGACATCATCCTTTCTTTTTTTTTCACACTCGAAGCTTGTAATGGAATGAAGAGAGACAGAGGAAATATAATCAATAAGCATAGCCATCGCTTGATATCATTCATATAATCAACCAAAGTTAAAGTTTAGAACCACAAGAGGCAGATTATAGAGAGAGGCAATTTTCCGCATTAAAATTTTTCTCTTTATGATTGACTAAAAACTCTTGCTGAATTAAGTTTTTTGTTGATCGAATCAAAATACTTCCTTCAGGAGAAAAAAAATGCCCCTTAAACATACCCTAACAGCCATTCTCTTTCTTCTAATTTATACGAACATTCTCTCCAGCCATCCAATCATCACGCGGATTCTCCCAAATTGCGGACCGACAGAAGGAGGCAATATAGTCGCTATTCAGGGTTCTCGTTTTAAATCTGATCGAGTGACTGCGATTAAGTTTGGGTCGACTCCTGCAAGTTTTTCCATTCTTGATGATGATCAAATTTTAGCCACCGCTCCAATGGATGTGGCCGGTACTGTGCAAATTTCAGTCATCACTGACACAGGAAGCTCTCATACAAACGAGGAGGCTTTCTATGCCTATCAAGGAAGCTGGTATGCCTACCTTGTCAGTCCATCTACAAATCACATCACTCCGCTTAACCTGATCACTCATCTTCCAGAACCTCCTATTCCCATTGGCCGTTCTCCGGCCCATATGGTCATCGCTCCTAATGGGAAAATGGCTTATCTCACCGATTCCTCTTTGAACGCAGTCATTCCGATGAATTTATTAACGTATGCGCTAGAAACGCCGATCCCTGTGGATGAGAGCCCGACCCATCTTGCCATTCATCCGAATGGAAAAACAATTTATGTGATCAATGAAGAATCGGCAACCCTCAGTGTGATTGATGTTGCCACTCATACTTCAAAACTCTCCATCCTGATTGGCAATCATCCCAAAGATATCGCCATCCCTTTTAATGGCTTAACAGCCTATGTCAGCGATGGAATAAATAGCGTGATTCCAATTAATTTGATCAAAAATGCTCCTGGAAAGCCTATTCCCGTTGGAACGGAACCCACAAGCCTCATCATCGATTACAATGGGCAAATGCTCTATGTTTTAAATAAAGGCTCAAACACGGTTACGCCCATCACAATTGCCACTCACATGCCCGGAAAACCGATTCCCTTAAAAATGGCATCTGATAGCCTGACAATCACTCCAGATGGGGAGTTTATTTATGTCATCCATACAGAGATGGACTGCATCACCCCTATTTCTTTGCCTGATTACACGGTTCTTCCTTCTATTCCGGTGGGGGAAAAACCAAAAGAAATTGCCATGACCCCTGATGGAGAAATGGCCTATGTGATCTGTGAAGGCTCTCATGAAATCACCCCGCTTATCTTAGCAACTCAAACTCTTGAGTCCCCGATTCCCACCGAATTTCCTGCCAGTAGCCTTGTGATTACCCCAGACCCTGCTCCTATTGCTTCTTATACCTACGCGCTCGGAGAAGCAGAAACGCCTACTTTGTTTGATGCTTCTGCTTCCGTGACTCCTGTGGGATTCTTAACCCATTACATTTGGGATTTCGGCGATGAAACAATTCAAAGAACCTATTCTCCGATCATCTCTCATACATATCAACGACCAGGCCTCTATCATGTCACTTTGACTGTGATCAATTCTGCCGGAACCTCTCAATTTACCATTTTTAATTCGCGCACTCCTAGCCATCATGGAGGCCCAAGCTCCTCATTCAAGAAATCCATTCAAATTCCAAATAGCACGAAGGAACGTAAAGAAATAAACGAAAAAGCCAAGGAAGAAGAACCCCCTCAAGCGAATCTTTCCTCTCCCCCGCTTCCTCCTTCAGAGTTCAAGGGGAAAATCATTAAAAGCAAAAAAAGCTCCCCTGCCTTTCAACATCATCGCTTAAAATGGAAAGGTAGTCCCGATCCGCGAGTCATTGGTTACAAGCTTTATCGGAATAGACAGCTGATCAAAAAATTTCCCAATAAAAAATTCTTTGTCTTCAATCAGTACGGCTGGTTTAAAAAAAGAACAACTTATAGTTTAGTTTCATTCGATAAGAATGGACAAAAAAGCTCACCTCTAATTCTAACCCTACGTTAAATCATGAAATCCTATCTTTCTCTCTTTTTTTCTTTCTTTTTTCTCTCTCTTGAAGCAGTCTCGCAAGCGCAGTATCCTGAAAAGATCTTAATTTGTGGGATTGCAAGAAATGTGGCTCCGATGGTCGATAATACTGTTAGAAATATAGAGAGCTTAGGAAGTAATTTTATTGATTATGCCGTGATCATTTATGAAAATAATTCTGATGATAAGACAACCGAACTATTTAAAAAATGGGCAACGAAAAATCCTCATGTCACTTTTCTTTCAGAAAACATTCCCGCTAAAAAGCTTCGCCCTTCTCGAACGGAAAGATTAGCTGAGGCCAGAAATGTTATTTTAGATAAAGCTAGGGAGCCGCAATATCAAGATTTTAAGTATTTAATCATGGCAGATCTCGATTTTATGAGTCCCTGGCCGATTCAAGAGATTTTAACAACAATTAATACTGCAGGAGATTGGGATTGTGTGGCTGCTAATGGGGTGGCTCCTGGAGGCCACTGTTATGATACGTATGCTCTCCGCTACGACTTTTTTCCATTAGGGCCAGAAATCATGGGAAATGCATGGTATACGCATCGATTTGAAAGAGATATGAGATTTGAAGCAGAATACTGGCAACCCGTTTATTCCGCTTTTGGAGGATTAGCCATTTACAAAACCTCCAGTCTATTTCCCTTTTCTTATTCAGGGATTGTGACAGAAGAGTTAAGAGCTTATTATAAAGCAATTCTCTGCTCTTTGCCTCAAGATCATGAGTATATAAATAGATATTTAGATTTAATCGGGATTGCTAGATTATCGCAGCGATCGAAAATTCCTATCCTTTTTAGAATAAATAACCATGGAGAACATTCTGATGACTATCCTGCTGTAACCTGCTGCGAACATGTCCCGCTTCATGCCTCAATGGCTGTTCATGGCTTTGGAAAAATTTACATTAACCCTAAGATGCGTATGTATTATTATTATTAGATCTTAGATGTCGATTAAAGGAGCAATCACTATGATGTTTTACACAAGCAATCAGATAAAAAATGGGATTTTATTAGGACCTCTTCTTTCCTATTTCATGTTATCGTCCATTTATGCAAATCAAACAGAAGAAATTTTCACCTATATTTACGATAATAAACTTTGGGGATGCAATCAAGAAGGTAAGGGGACCTCTGGAAGCGGCTCTCTCTTAGAAACGACTCAAGAGTACCGTATGTTTTTACAAAACTTTCTTGCTGAGTTCCAAATCCATTCTGTTGTGGATGTTGGATGTGGCGATTGGCAATTTTCCCGAACGATTAACTGGGATGGTGTTCACTATATGGGATATGATGCGGTCCAGTCTGTCATTGAAAATAATCAAAGAAAGTTTGGCAAACCCAATATCCTATTTATTCATGGAGATGCAGCTTGCTTAGATCTCCCTTGTGCAGACTTATTAATTTGTAAAGATGTCTTACAACATCTTCCTTATGAAGATATTTTCCAAATTCTTGCTCAGTGCTATAAATTTAAATATTGTTTAATTACCAATGATGTCGATGCAATCACTTTGTCTAGTCCTAACCATCAAATCGTTAAAGGGGGCTATCATACGCTCGATCTTTCTCGACCTCCTTTTAATCTAAAAGGAACAAAAGTTTTGACTTACCCAGCAGGACAGGATATGAAACAGGTCTTTTTCTTATGAAATCTCCACAAAAATAGCAATGTACAAAATGATAAACCTTAAAACACAGCAGGGATGGATTCTTCCTCTATTCCGACTGGGAAAAAATCAAAAGAAATTGTCATGACCTCTGATGGAGAAAAGGCTCATGTGGTCAGCGAAGGATTAAGTGAACTGACTCCACTTATTCTGACTACTCAAACCCTTAAGTTCACAATTCCAACCGAATTTCTTTCTAGTAGTCTTGTAATCACTTCGGATCAGCAAATGACAATCCATTTGCTGAATCTTCAAGAAATTTGGATATAACCAACAAAATAACTCTATAAAAGGAGGTTTATGTTTTACTTACATCTTATGGTTATCTTTTTAGGATTGACATTATTACCCTCAAAAGGAATATGCAAGTCTCAAGTTCCTAACTCTGTTCAAAGGATTTCAACAAATGCAGAACATATTTTTCGGTTTGTCAAACCCTTTATTCCGAAAGACCCTATTCTCTTAGAATGTGGCGGATATAATGGAAATGATACAGCTTTGATGGCTCGTGCTTGGCCTAAGGGAACCATTCATACATTCGAACCTATTCCAGAACTTTTTAATATCTTATCTCAAAATACCAACCCTTACTCTAATGTTAAGAAATATCAGCTTGCCTTAGCTGATCGAACAGGTCGGCTCACTTTTTATTTCTCTGATTTCAATAACTCTGGCACCCCTTCTGGATCAAGCTCTCTTCTCCCTCCAAAAGATCATGTTAAATTTGATCATTGGGTAACTTTTAATGGAACAATAGAGGTAGAAGCTATGTCTTTAGATGATTGGGCTGCACAGGCAGGGATTGATCATATTGATTTTATGTGGCTGGATATGCAAGGTTTTGAGTTAAATATGCTAAAAGCTAGCAAACTAGCAAAAAAAACAAAAGTGATTTATCTTGAAGTAGAGTTTATTGAAGCCTATGCGGGCCAATATCTTTATCCCGATATCAAAAAGTGGATGGAAGAAAATGGTTTTTGTCTTATCGCCCTTGATTTTGATGAAAAAATAGGTTTAGCGGGTGATCAAATGATTAAGCCTGGAACAAATCTTCCTTATTATGGCAATGCTATCTTTCTAAATGTTCTTGATAATCAAAATGATTGATTAATCTTCTCTAACCAAACCACGCAATCTGTCGGCAGCAATCGCTGCCGCCTTCCCTTTTTGATTAAGCCTTTTCTTATCGTCATTTTCTGTTCCTCTGTATGATTCCTATCTGCCCATACTTGCCGTTGCTATCAGGACGTTTCATACGAGCCTGCTTCTTTCCTTCTCCTCTTTCTTCATCTGAGGGATAGGCAAAAAAGTAAATTTTGCGATTATCAAAATCAATAAAAACAAGAGTATGGTATAAAGATTCCATTCCAAAGATGGCATCAATGGCTAAAGGAGATTTAATCCAATTGAACGTGAAAGGGCCAAATTCCTTTCCTTCAATTTTAAAAACAGAAAGTTCTTGAGAGTCTTTAAGATTAAAAGCGAGTAAGTCTTTATTTTCCGGATTCAAAGAGGATGATAGGTTTTCTTCTTTATCAGTAACGATCATATGATCATTGCATCTATTTTCCAAATCTTCATTGAGCAGATTCCATGTTGCTCCACTGTCTAACATACAACGGAGCGCCCCCTTTTCTGTCATTGCCTCAAATTCAATAGAACCACGATCTAACAAGAGAGGGGTTTCAACAAAAGACTCAACTGAATATCCCTGTTGCTTTAATGTTTCTAAGCTATCGCAAAGAGCAAGTGTAAAATGCTTAAAGTCGACAAGAACATTAAGCTTACACGCTTGAAATAAACCCCATCCAATTCTTCCTGAATGAGATTCAACAAGATCTTCTCCTCCTGCTAGAATAGCATCTTTCATGAACTCTAAATTATGCTCTTTCGTTTGTATAGGGAAAAAGACGTTGTCCTCAATTGCCATTTCCTCTATTTCATAAAGATCTTGTTTATATGTTTTTCCTCTTATTCCATAAGTTTCGGTCTTTTTAATAAATTTTTTCTTATCGAGCTTTTTTATAATATCAGAAGGAAGGGAGAGCATTCCGTCATAACCTAAATCTATTAATGCCTTTATTGTCTCATTTTCGATATTTATCTCCAAATAAGGTGACTCTAGCAAAGAATATCCATGAATTTTTAGATGAGAAAAATACCCTTCTTCTTTTGAAAAAAGTTTTACAGTTGACTTATCTTTTTGATAGGCATTCTTTAGAAAAAAATAAATCCCACTCCCGCTAGAAATGCCCAAAAAGATAAAGGCAATCCAGATCGTCCATTTTTTAGTTCTTTCTGCTTTCATCAGTTATACCTAGGTATTAGGGTCTACTTGATCGCTTTTTCCATGACTGTCAGGATATTTTCCTCATCTCGCTCCTCTGCTTTTTCCTCTGAAGGGTAGGGGAAAAAATAGATTTTGCGATTAGCAAAATCCATGAAAACAAGAGTATGATGGAAGAATTCCATCCCAAGCATCACATCGATGGCTAAAGGAGATTTAATCCGATCAACCGTCAGAGGGCCGAATTCCTTTCCTCCAATTTTGAAACTTGAAAACTCGTGAGTATCTTCAGGATCATAAGTGAGCAAATCTTTATTTTCGGGATTGAGCAATGAGGGATCAATATCTTTATCATTGAAAATCATATGATCATTATTTTCATTTTCCATATTCTTATTGAGCAGGTTCCGTACAGATCCTGTATTTAACACACAATGCAGCAAACCGGCTTCTGTCAGAGCTTCAACTTCAATAAAACCCAGACTTGATAATAAAAGGGAAACCTCTGTAAAAGATTCTGTTGGATATCCATGTTGTTTTAGCGTGTCTAAACTATCGCAAAGAGCAAGTAGAGAATTCTTACAGTCGATAAGTAACTTAGACTTGTCAAATAAACGCCACCCAATTATTCCAAACAACTCTTTTATCGATTCCTCATTCTTCTTTAAGGGAGTATCTTGTGTATTATCGAGAATTTGCTCTTCCATTTTGATAGGAAAAAAAGCAATATCTTCAATTTCGATTTTTTCCAGCTCATAAACATTATTTTCATGTATTTTTCCTGTCAATCCATAACTTTGGACTGTCTTAATTAGTTTTTTTTTATCAAATTCTTTTGAAATGTCGAAGGGAATAGAAATCATTCCACCGTCACCTAAAACTATTTCTGCAGAAAATCTCTTATTTTCAATAACCACTTCTAAATAGGGTAGATTTGCGGAAGAATATCCATGGATTTTTAAAGGAAAAAAATAGGCCTCTTCTTTCGTAAGAGGCCTAATAATATCATTATCTTTTTGAGAGGAATTTTTTAATAAAAACCATGCTATACCCCCAATCTCCAATCCTAAAAAGACGGGAGCAATAAAGATATGCCATATTCTACTTCTGTTCACTTATTTTCGTCCCCCGGCACCTGATATTGTGGTTGTTCCATCGCTTTTTTGTTCAAACTCAGCTCTTCCATAGTCCCCATTCTTATTATTCACCTCCACGGTTTCTTTATGTGACCAGCCATCTTTGTCGTGTTTTAACTCTGCTTTAACTTCATAACCACATTTAAACGAATATAGCACTTCGGATATCTCAGAAACTGCATCCGATATCGCCCGTTCATGAAAAGTTCTTTTGTTTTTAAGGATACGAGATGTCTGAAAAGAGCTATCCAATGGACGGCTGTCCCCTAATACCAACAACCTCTGCTGAATCCATTTTGACCAAGGAATCCTGAAATCCGGCACCTGTTGGCAGTAAACATAAAACTCAGAGAGAAAATTGAAATCTCCTTGTTTATCTTCCTCTGACGCTCTTTCTTTAGAATAAAAGTCTTCCAAGTCAATCCCACTTCTCCCCTTCCTCTCTTTTTTTTCTTCATCTGAGGGATGGGGAAAAAAGTAGATTTTGCGATTCTCAAAATCAATAAACACAAGAGTATGGTATAAAGATTCCATTGATGGTGGGGCGACATGGCATGATTGGCCAGTAATATCCCCTATTCACATTTATTTGGTGGGGCTTTTTCCTCACCTACACAGGTAACGGCTGTCGGCTCTCGCGGCATCATTGTCCCTAGCGAAGATGGGGGAAGGACGTGGCGGCAAATACCTACTGGCAAAAAGGCGCAGTTGCGTGCAATTTCTTTTGCAGATGAGAAGATAGGCATGATTGTGGGCCGCGACGATGTGATTTTACGTACTGTGGGAGTCACATTGTAAAATTTTTCTACTAGCTCTGACAAGATAGCAAGCTCATCGGCGTACTCATCAGTTAACTGGCGATAGGCATAGTGACTCTTTGCCCGGAAATGAAAGGCATTCTTCGCCAAGGCGTTCTTTTGATTTTCCCACTCTTGTCTGGTGGCAAAGGGATACCACTGTGTGGCAATAATCGGCACGCCTCTTTTATGCAAAAAAGCCCCGACAAGTACATCGTCAGGTATCTCGGCACTTCGCTGCAGCAGCTCCTCTTTATGCTCCAGCATCATGTCTACGAGGTCCGACGAAAGAATAAAGCCTGTGCCGGACCCAAAGGGAATATGGAGGTATTCCAGAGGCACGTCAGCATAGTAGGGGAAAAGTGCTCTTGCAGCATAGCAGTGTGTCTTAGGCAGGGTATTTGCAAATTCAAGAAGCCTGTCAAACACATAAAAGGAGGAAAGATTGGTTCGTAGGATATAGTCGTACTGTTTTGCTTCTTGTTTGATGCATTGCAGCGAGCGGACGGTTTTTTCTATGATGCCGGGTTTATAGCTATCCTGGACGTTGGTATAGATCGTGTCGCCTATAATGGCATAGTCTGTTGTGAGCATGGGATCGCCCTTCAAAAAATAGGCTTCAATGTGCTCTTTATCAGTATGCATATAGGAGCGCCAGATCTCTTGCAACTTGGCAAATGCCGGATGATTATCGGATGCAATGATCAGTATCAGCAGCTTCTTGTGAGCACTTTGTGCACAAAATTGCTCGTGCCATTTGCGTGCTGTATCATGCCAGGTGTACTCATTGAGAATACGCGCGCTCAGTTGCTTGCGCTCTTCAAGAGATATCTGCTCTGCCATGCTCATCGCATGAAGCAGCGTTTCGAGGTAGGTGCTCTGGCTATCACAGCGAAAACCGTGCTTTACGGTCTCTTTTAATGCAGACCCGTCGACAATGACAGGGATACAGCCTGCTGTTTGTGCACGTAGAGCGGTGATGCAAAAGGTTTCCGATACCCGGCAAGGATAGGTCCAAAAAGAAGCCTTCGCATAGGCTCGATTCAGCTCTTCATGCCCTACAAGACCATGTTCAGTCACGCCAAGAACAGAGTACATGGCGATCTGCGAGCGCATCTTTCTCTCTTGTTCTTTTGAGAGAAATCCCCAGTGCTGCCAGCCGTAATAGATATCGAGAGTGGCTTTTGGATAGTGTTCGTGTACTGTGGGCCAAATATCGAGAAGATGTTCAAGGCCCCAGGCATAATTTGAGCCATAGATGCAGGCATAGGGATTTGTCCGCTGCTGTACCTCTTGAAATTGGGCGGGGTTGATGCCATTTCCATAAATATGTGTGAATTTGGCAAATCCCGGATTTGTCCTGCTCCACTGCTCGCGCTGCCACTGAGATAGCCACAGCACATCGTCATAGCCGTCGATGAGCTCTTGAGAGACAGTCTTAAAACAGGAATCATGGGGCCAAAAATAGACTTTGCTTGCCCTTTTTTTGAGCTCCAGTGCATTTGTAGGGGTTCTCCAGCTGATGGCAATGTCGAAGTATTGTGTGTCATGCGAGCCAACAACATAACGCGGGTTGGCAGATTCTAGAGAGTGGATAGAGCCTGCTGGAGGATAGCCGAGTACCGTCACGCGATACCCCAGCTTTGCAAGCTCTTGCGAAATGTAGATCACAGCTTCTTCAGATCCTGTGATGCCTGATTGAATGCTGCCGGGATCCCAAGGTTTTTGCGAAAACGTAAAAATGCCGATGGACTTTTCGGCCCGAAGGGTCTGAAGGCCGGTTACAAGAAAACAGAGATAAATCGCAAGAAGAATGTATTGCATAGATTTAAAAATTCTCCACAGCTAATAGTCCAATATAGGGAGCAGACTCATAGGAAAAATGCCTGCGATGGCTATCGTGGCGATTGGACAACCTGAGCCGTCCGCCAAAACCTTCTCCGACATACACATTAGAGGATGTGATCGGCAGAGTCATCTATATGGAGGCGTGTTTGATAGGTGCGCATTTGCATGATCATAGGCTTAACTTGACTTTTAAATATATGCAAAAACTCTAATATTTCAAATTTTTACTTAAATTTTATTGAGCAGTTACAAGCCCCAGTTGCGATCTGAGTAATAAGGCGAGAGCAACGCCTCTAGATCTTCGCGCGTGACTTCACGTTCCGGGTCGATAAAGCAATTTTCAGCAGCCTTAACAACTTCTCTTTTGAGAGAGAAAGAAGGGTGAGCGGAAAGAAGAAAAATAAAAGTGAAAAATCCTCTAAGCCTTTTAAACCTTTGCATGGTGATCTAAGCCTTTTCTTATCATCATTTTCTGTTCCTCTGTATGATTCCTATCTGCCCATACTTGGCTTCGCCACCAGGACGTTTTATACGCGTCTGCTTCTCCCCTTCCCCTCTTTCTTTTTCTTCATCTGAGGGATGGGGAAAAAAGTAGATCTTGCGATTCTCAAAATCAATAAACACAAGAGTATGGTATAAAGATTCCATTCCAAAAATGGCATCAACGGCGATCGGACATTTGACACGATTGAACGTCAAGGGTCCAAATTCCTTTCCTCCAATTTTAAAAACAGAAAGCTCTTGCGTGTCTTCACGATCAAAAATGAGTAAATCTTTATTTTCTGGATTCAAAGAGGCTAGTGAGGGTCCTCCTCTACCGGTAAAGATCATATGATCATTACACCCCTTCTCCAAATCTTTATTGAGCAAATTCACCGTCGCTCCACTATCTAATATACAACGGAGCGACCCCTTTTCTGTCATTGCCTCAAATTCAATAAAACCGCGATCTAAGAAAAGAGGCGTTTCAGCAAAAGACTCAACAGGATATCCCTGCTGCTTCAACGTTTCTAAGCTATCGCAAACAGCAAGTGTAAAATGCTTAAAGTCCACAAGGATGTTAAACGCTTGAAATAAAGTCCATCCAATTCTTCCCGAATGAGATTCGAAGAGATCTCCGCTTCCTGTTAGAATAGAATCTTTCTGGAATTCTAAATGATTCTCATCCGTTTGTATAGGGAAAAAGTGCACATCCTCAATGCTCATTTTCTCTAGCTCATAACTATCTTTTTCATATGTTTTTCCTCTCATTCCACAATTTTGGACTCGTTTAATGAATTTTTTCTTATCGAGCTTTTTTATCCTATCAGAAGGAAGAGAGAGCATCCCCTCATAACCTAAATCGATGAGTGCAGGGATTGCTTGATCTTCGATAGTTATCTCCAAATAAGGCTTCTCTGTTGAAGAATATCCATGAATTTTTAGAGGAGAAAAATACCCTTCTTCTTTTGAAAAAAGTTTTAAAGAGGACCGATCTTTTTGAGAGAGATTTTTTAGAAGAAAATAAATCCCACTCCCACTGCAAATGGCCAAAAAGACAAAGGCAATTAAGATCGCCCATTTTTTAGTTTTTTTTACTTTCATGATCTTCACGAAGGTTGTAAGAACCTACTTGATCGCTTTGACTGTCAGGATAGTCTCCTCATTTAGCTTCTCTTTCTCTGCTTTTTCCTCTGGAGGATAGGCAAAAAAATAAATTTTGCGATTAGCAAAATCAATGAAAACGAGCGTATCATGGAAGAATTCCATCCCAAGCATCGCATCAATGGCTAAAGGAGATTTAATCCGATCAAACATCAGAGGGCCGAATTCTTTCTCTCCGATTTTGAAACTTGAGAACTCGTAAGTATCTTCAGAATCATAAGTGAGCAAATCTTTATTTTCGGGATTGAGCAATGAGGGATCAATATCTTTATCATTAAAAATCATGTGATCATTACTTCCATTTTCCATATTCTTATTGAGCAGATTCCGTGTGGCTCCTGTATTTAACATACAATGCAGCAGACCGGCTTCTGTCAGAGCTTCAACTTCAATAAAACCCAGATTTGATAATAAAAGAGAAGCCTCTGTAAAAGACTCTGTTGGATACCCCTGTTGTTTTAGCGTCTCTAAACTATCGCAAAGAGCAAATGTAGAATTCTTACAGTCGATGAGCAACTTAGACTCATGAAATAAATGCCATCCAATCGTTCCAAAACACTCTTTTATAGGTTCTTCTTTTTCTTTTTCATATTCGAGAATTTCCTCTCTCACTTTGACAGGAAAAAAAGCAATGTCTTCAATTTCAATTTTTTCCAACTCGTAAACATTATTTTCATATATTTTTCCTTCCATTCCATAACTTTTGATTCTATCAATTATCTTCTTTTTACTAAATTCTTTTATAAGGTCGAATGGAAGAGAAAACATTCCATTATCACCCAAAGTTATTTTTGTGGGAATTTTTCTTATTTTCAATCATGACTTCTAAATAGGGTATATCGGTAGAAGAATATCCATGGATTTTTAAAGGAAAAAAATAGGCCTCTTCTTTTGTAAGAGGCCTAATATTATCATTATCTTTTTGAAAGGAATTTTCTGATAAAAACCATACCATACCCCCAATCCCTATACCCAAAAAGATGGGAGAGAATGAAGGATATGCCATATTCTACTTTTGTTCACTTATCCCTCCGTCCCTCGGCACCTGATAGTTTGGTTGTTCCATCGCTGTCTCGTTCAACTCTTACATAGTCCCCATCCTATTACCCTTGTTCCACCTACCACCGTCCCTCCAGCTACCGCCTTCGTATTTCACCTCTGCTTTAACTTCATAACCACATTTAAACGAATATAGCACTTCGGATATCTCAGAAACTGCATCCGATATCGCCCGTTCATGAAAAGCTCTTTTGTTTGTAAGGATATGAGATCTCTGAAAAGAGCTATCCGATGGACAGCTACTTCCTAATACCAACAACCTCTGCTGAATCCATTTTGACCAAGGAATCCTGAAATCCGGCACCTGTTGGCAGTAAACATAAAACTCAGAGAGAAAATTGAAATCTTCTTGTTCATCTTCCTCTGACGCTCTTTCTTTAGAATAAAAGTCTTCCAAGTCAATTCCACTAATTAGCTGATGCCTTGCCAAAATATCTTCTAAGCTGACTTGGTGGCTATTTTTAATGATATCCATCAAAAGGAGAAAGAGAGCTGTCCGTTGTTTGCCTTCTCGGCAGTGAAAATGGATCCATTGATCGGGAGATAAATCATGAATAAACAGAACAAAATTATCCACAACTCGATCATTCAGTCTATGACCGTCTCTCGTATAAAATCGAACATAAACATGACCCATGTCTGCGACAAATTCACCCTCTGTCATAGCACGGGAATCTATCCACTCGAATAGCTCAGCCAGCTGACCATTACGCTCGATCAATAAATCACCAGACTCCAAAACCAACCTATAGTTTCCATACTCATCCATCTCCACTTCTTCAATTGTCCGGTTAAAAAAACCATGCCTATGGAGCTCATCTTCTAACGTGATAGGTGGCAATCCATTAATCATCCCCGCCTGAATCTCTTCTCTTAAATTGCAAACGATCAATTGCTCTGATTGCAGCGGAAGAACTCTCACTAACTCATTAAAACTTTTCTCTGAGAATTGCCCACTACCGGAAGCCTTTAATTCATTTAATCCTAAAACATTACATGTAGATAGATCCTCACAGGGGTAATTTAAAATCCGAAAATTTTGAGGTAATGTTGCCTCTCCAGGCATATTAAAGATCAAATAACCCCTCGTTGTCGCAAAAAGGGGATTGGGAAATAGCAGACTCATGCCAGCTGCCATTACAAAAAAAGATATCAGCTTCTTCATCATTTTTCCTCCTGATAAAAATTTGAGAGTAGGGACACTTTCTTTTTATCAAGCAGAATAATCCTAGCTTATGTTCTTATCAAGATAATTTTTTAACAGTTCTTCTTCTGCATCCTTAATTCCCTCTATAAGAGAGACTAAGACTTCGGGATTTTTATATATCCAATGTTTTATCGGATCAAAAGAATGACGATGAATCGGACAAGGACCATAACGCTCTACCGCCTCTAAATGCTGAGCGGTCCCATATCCTTTATGTTGATCAAACCCATACAGGGGCCATTGTTGGTGATACTCTCTCATTAAACAATCGCGCGTCTCTTTTGCAAGAATAGAAGCCGCCGCAATGGATAAAGAAAGCTGGTCTCCTTTGACAATCCCTCTTGCAGGAAGGGAAGAGGCGGGCACTCCCCTTCCATCCACAAGCAAATAATCGGGAGAACAAGAGAGTTTTTTCAACGCCTCCCCCATGGCTAAGAGAGTCGCTTGATAGATATTGACACGATCGATCTCAGCAGCATCGACCACCCCAATCGCATAAAAAAGAGTAGGATCTTGCGTTAAACGATCAAATAAAAGACGCCTCTTTTTAGGAGTCAGCTTCTTGCTGTCATCTACATGTGCAATCAACTTTCCCCGTGGTAAAACACAGATGGCCGCCACAACGGGACCCGCAAGAGGCCCCCTTCCTGCTTCATCGATTCCAGCCACCATGCGATAGCCTTGCCGATAAGCCTCCTCCTCATAAAGAGTCATCTTTGTTAAGCGTGTTCTTTCTTCGGGATCTAACTCGCTAGTTTCATCACTCCCGTTCATCCCTTTTCTCGTTCTCTCGTGAGAGGTGCAGAATAATCCTAGCTTATGTTCTTATCAAGATAATTTTCAACTGATTGAAGTTAAGGAGAAAGGCCTCAAGAATGAGGAAGTATATCTAACACATAGATTTCTCCTCGAGCGGGGCCATATGCCCAAAATACTCGATATGCTCTTGGTGTATTATTCTGGACATAGGATTCAAAGACATCTCCCAGCTCACAAATCATTCCTGAAAACTTATGCGTATTCAATGAAGGATGCTTAAGATCTGTCTCCATTAATCCTAAAGTTTTATTAAGTTGCTTCAGTAGACTTTTCTTGGAATTTTCATTTTTTAACTGATTTATTTTCAGTTTAGCTTGTTCAGAGAGTTGCAATTTGAACTGCATTTAATTAATTCTATTCCTCTTCGTTCGCATATTTTGCAAATGACCCTAAATCATATAATCTACCCTCTTCTGCATCCTTAATTCCTTTTAAAAGAGACGCTAAGGCTTCAGGATTTTTATATATCCAATGATCTTCCTCAGGAACTTGATAAACGGGTTCAAGTATAATTCTTCCACTTTCTCTATATAAACGAAAACTATTATAATTTTTTCTTTCTTCTTTTGATAGGACTCGAGTTAAACAAACACGCTGCTTATTATCCATGTTAACTATAGTTTTTTGCTTTCTCATAAAATTCCTCCTCTTCTAATTTTTATTTTATCAAAGGTGGGAATTTCCCACAAATTGAATTTCAGTGAGAAGTCACCCAAGAGAAAAAATCACGTTAAAGAGAGCCTCAGGATCGTATTTTTAATTAGATTAAAAGAACGACGATGAATTGGACAAGGCCCATAATGCCTCAACGCTTCCAAATGCTGAGCCGTCCCATACCGCTTCTAAAAATCTATACAAATCTCCTCATAGAGGAGAAATTACAGAACGCCAGCCAAGCAGTTTTGCTGACGATTCACGTATTGGAATTGCACCAATAACAATCGGGATTTTCCTGTCTCATGAGCCGAATGAAATGGACTCAAGGATCGATTACGTATCGCCCGAAAGTGTGCTGCAAGCACCGTTTTTATTTTCTTCTTCACCTTGGCCCCAGAAATGCCATACGTGTTTTGTTCGATTCCTCACGGGTAGAACAAAAGCGACATGGCCTCCTTTTCCATCGGAAATTTCTCCTTCAGAAAAGCAGGGTGATTCAGAAAATTTTTGATAACGCCTTGCAATGCAAGTGGACGGCAATGTCCTGTTTAAAGGCTCGTGCTTTCAAAAAAGAAAAGAATAAGTTATATGCAAAACTTGATAAAAGGCGCGCTTGTGAATGATTTCCACTTTCTTTCAAGCACAATTTCTTTTTGTGAAAATCCAACTCCTCTATCACCAGCGGCTTTTTTGCTTCTTCTGCAGCGTTCAACATGGCTGAGCAAAGAGGCGCATTCATTAAGGATGCTTGCATCCCTTTCATTCAACTGCAGCCTTGTTTGATAAGTTAACGTGTTTTCATTTGTCATCGGCAAGAAGGACCTTGGCAGCCTCAACAAGTTTTTGATTTTTTCGGCTGCGGCTTCCATAAAGCCTGGCCGAAAAAACTGTGCTAATTTCTAATACGTCTTGTGCAAGCTCTTCCTCAAACGAGATGTCTTCTCCTTTATTAATCAGGACTATCTCAATTTGTTTTGCTTCACAAAGAGTAAATATAAGCTCTGCGCCAAAATGAAGCAAGCGATCTTTGTGTGTCAATACCAAACGTCACCGGACTTGCATTAGCTTTGCACTTCCACGATGCTTGGAGTCTCTTCCTCTACAGGTGGCTCGACTCCTCCCTTTGCTTCTGCTTTCTCCTGACGACGCCCACCCAGACGCCCTTTCACTTTCGCTGCTTTTCCAGATGTGCCTCGAAGGTAATAAAGCTTGCTGCGACGCACTTTCCCCTCTTTCATCACTTCAACCTTGGCAATGCGAGGACTATGCAACATAAAGACCCGCTCCATCCCCTCCCCATAAGCCACCCGATGCAGAGAAAAAGTCTCCGATAACCCCGATCCTTTTCGGGCAATCACCGTGCCGGTAAACATCTGCGTCCGCTCTTTATCTCCCTCAATGATGCGAAGATGTACACGAACGGTATCCCCGATCTGAAACGAAGGAACCGTCTCCTTCAATTGCTGCTTCTGCAACTTCTGAATAATAGCCGATTGACTCATAATTTTCTCCTTCACTCTCTCTTATCTTGATCTTCTTAGTTTTCTTGATTTTTTAATAAATCAGGCCTTCTTTCCCTTGTCTTCTTGATCGCTTGGCTCAGCCGCCACTCCTCAATTTGCTGATGATGGCCACTCAACAGAACAGAAGGAACAGCCTCCCCTTCAAATTCAACCGGCCTCGTATAATGAGGATAATCCAATCTCCCCTGCTCAAAAGACTCTTCCTCTGCCGCCAAAGCATGCCCAAGAACACCCGGTATAAAACGAATGAGACTGTCTACCAAAACAATGGCCGCCAAACACCCATTCGTTAAAACATAATCTCCAATACTAATCTCTTCATCAACCTCCTGGTCCAATACACGCTGATCCACCCCTTCATAATGGCCACATAAGAGAATCAAATGACTCCGCTTTGACAACTCTCGCGATTTGGCCGCTGTCAATAACTCCCCCTGGGGAGAAAGATAAATCACATGAGATTCAGCTCTCTTCACATGACGAATTGCTCCGACGACCGGCTGCGGCATCATCACCATCCCAGGACCCCCTCCAAAGGGGCGATCATCGACCCGTCGATAGCGATTATCGGCAAAATCTCGAATATCTACCAGGTTAATCTCTAAGAATCCCTTCTTCTTCGCCTGCTTGATCATGCTTTCATCGAAAGGCCCTTTAAAGTAGCCGGGAAAGAGAGAAAGGATATCGATTCGCACCTTAAGGCTCACACCGCTGCCGCTTCACCTTTTTTTCGAGATTTTCTTCGCTTGGCTGCCATTTTCGCTCGATGGGCCAACTCTTTTTGCGTCTGCTCTTGCATCACATGAGGAGCCCCTCGACGAACCAACTGCTCCGCCTTCTCCGTCAGCTGAGCCCCTGACTTCAACCAATACTGCACCCGATCCGTATCGATCGCGAACTGCTTGTCTTCCTTCACTTCCATGGGATTATACCACCCCAATGCTTCTAAATACTTCCCATCTCTTGGTGCTCGCGCGTCTGTTAATACCAAACGATAAAAAGCACGGTTTGTGCGACCCTGTTGCCGCAATCGAATTTTTAACGCCATAACGGCCCTCCTCCAAACATTTTTTCTAGTTGTTTCATATTGGGCATGTTTTTAAAAAACTGTTTTGCTTGCTTAAATGACTTGACAAGCTTATTGACTGCTTCTAATGTCGTCCCACTGCCCTTTGCAATGCGCTTGCGCCGCGATGGGATCATTTCACATCCCTCCTCCCGCTCCTCTTGTGTCATGGAGAGAATCATTGCCTCCACTTTGAAGAACTCTTTCTCATCAAAATCGGCGATCGGCAGCTGCGACGCCCCCGGTAACATTCCGAGCAAATTCTTCAACGGCCCCATCTTCTTGACCATCTGAATCTGCTTCAGGTAGTCTTCATAGGTAAATAAAGCATGGCGAATCTTCTGCTCAAGCTTCTTCGCTTCCTCCTCATCCATATGCTCTTGCGCTTTCCGGACCAAATTCACCGTGTCGCCCATCCCTAAGATGCGATCGGCCATCGATTGCGGATTAAAGATCTGCAAATCATCTAAGTGCTCCCCGATCCCCTCAAACTTGAGAGGTTTTCCCGTCACTTCCCGAATCGAAATCGCCGCCCCCCCACGCGTGTTTCCATCCAGCATGGTCAAGATCGTTCCCGTCAAGGCCATCCGCTTATTAAACTCTTGGGCTACCTGGACGGCATCTTGCCCCGTCGCCGCATTGGCAACAAATAAGATCTCTTGGGGCTTCAAAAGATCTCTCATCTTTTCGAGCTGCCCCATGAGCTCCTCATCGATATGAAGGCGACCCGCTGTATCGACAATCACCACATCGTGGGAAGTCTGTTTCGCTTCTTTTAAGGCTTCCTTTGCAACTCGAAGAGGATCTTTTTCTCCCGGCAATGAGAAGACGGGCACTCCAATCTGTTGTCCTAAGGTCTTCAGCTGCTCCACGGCAGCCGGACGTTGGAGGTCGCAGGCCACTAACAAGGGATGCTTGGCTTCTCCCTTCTTCTTTAAATATTTTGCTAGCTTTGCCGCTTGAGTTGTCTTCCCGGAGCCCTGCAATCCACAAAGCATGAGGATCGCCGGAGGAGAGGTGAGCTGCAATCCCTCTTCTTGCCCTCCCATGAGGGCCACAAGCTCATCATGGACAATTTTGATGAACTGCTGCCCCGGACTCACCCCTTTGAGGATCTGCTCACCTAGCGCTTTTTCTTTTATCTTCTTCACAAGAGTCTTCGTCACTCCATAGTTGACGTCCGCCTCTAACAAAGCCAAGCGCACTTCATTGACCGCCTCAGAGAGGTTTTCTTCCGTCAACCGTTTTTGACCGGCTAATCGGGAAAAAACCCCTTGTAATTTTGCTGTCAATGCTCCTAACATGAGAAACCCTAAAATCTTCAGTTTTGACAAATAGAATAATTAGAATAATTAAAAAATTATTCATTTTCAAGGAAAAAGAAACGAGAATGACCGGCCCAATCGTTTTCTAATCGCTTGCTCTTCCACTTTCCTGTCCCTTCGCTAAAAATCTTTTGCACAGCTTCCCCCTGTTGATACCCAATCTCCAACCATACTTTTCCATGAGGGTAAAGATGGGAGGGAAGCTCTTGGGCCAAACGTCGATAGAAAGCCAATCCGTCCACTCCTCCTATCAATGCGCTTGCAGGCTCATAATTTTTTACCTCCGGATCGAGAGAGAGGTATTCCTCCTCAGAAATATAAGGAGGGTTGCAGACGATGTAATGGGCTTTTTTTCCCGGGAAGGGCTCGAAAAGATCCCCTTGTAAGCAAGCGACGCTCACTTGATTCCTCTCCGCATTATGCTTTGCAAGCGCAACGGCTTCTGAAGAAAGATCCGACAAATAGACGGATAAGGGAGGAAGGGCTTTCTTTAAAGCAATCCCCATACAACCGGAACCTGAACAAAGATCCCAGAGGATTTTATGAGCGAGCTGTTCTCCTTTTAATTCTTGCACGATTTTATCGACCAAAATCTCGGTTTCCTGACGAGGAATTAAGACATGAGGGGTGATCTTTAAAAGACAGCCATAAAAAGAGACTTGCCCGGAAAGATAGGCCAAAGGCTCTCCTCGCAAACGACGTTGTACCCATTCTTCAGCTAAGACTCTCTCTCTTTCACTGAGAGGGAATTCAGTTCGTTGGAGCAATTCTTGCCGAGAACAGCCGAGCAAATCGCAAAGAAGATCTTCCGCTTGGCGGTGTGGAGTGGGGGAAGCCTTCATTGGCAAATTGCCGGGTGATTTCGGATAAGAGGGTTCGTATCACGCTGCGCTTAGCTTCTCTTGATGGAAGTAAGAAACGAGAGCCGTGGTAATCTCATCCAGATCTCCCTCTAAGATTTGCTCGAGATTATATTTGGTCAAATTAATGCGATGATCCGTTAACCGATTCTGTGGAACATTATAAGTCCGGATGCGCTCGGAGCGATCCCCTGAGCCTACTTGCAAGGCACGCGTGCTTGCCAATTCTTGATTTCTTTTTTGCTCTTCAATTTCCGCCATTTTTGCCTTTAACAAGCGCATCGCCTTGTCTTTATTTTTGTGTTGGCTTCTCTCTTCTTGGCAATAGACAACGATCCCGGTGGGAAGATGGGTAATGCGGACGGCACTATCGGTCGTATTGACATGCTGCCCACCGGCGCCTGAAGAGCGATAGGTATCGATCCGGAGCTCTTTTTCTTCGATTTTGATTTCTTCATTTTCACCCGGCTCAGGCAAGACGGCAATTGTAATGGCCGAGGTATGGACCCGCCCTTGCGCCTCTGTTTGAGGAACCCGCTGGATGCGATGCGTCCCCGCTTCATATTGCAAGAAGCGGTAGGCATTTGGGCCGGAGACCACCATGACATATTCTTTATACCCTCCTAAATCAGAGGGGGTGCAAGATAAAAGCTCATAGCGCCAGCCTTTACGATCCGCATAGAGCTTATACATCCGGACACAGTCGGCCACAAATAGGGCGGCCTCTTCCCCTCCCGTCCCTGCTCTTAACTCGATAATCGTGGGAGAATGATCCTTAGGATCAGGGGGAACTAAGAGATTCTCAAGAGTCATTTGCAGCTCTTCCAACCGCCTTTCCAGCTGCCGGCTGTCTTCCCTCAAGATCGCTGCAAATTCAGGGTCCTTCTCACTTTTTAACAGCTCTTGATTATCGGCAAGCTGCTTGCTTAGCTCTGTTTTTTCTTTCCAAACTGCTTTTAATTCGGCTAAATAGGCATGCTCCTGCGTTAAAGCACGATATTTCTTTTGATCCTCATAGAGCTGAGGCTGCCCGAGCAGCTCTTCTACTTCAGATAAACGCTCGAACAATTGATGCAGTCTTTTTTCCATGGGATTTAAAACTCGCCTTTGTACATTTTAAGGGGTCGCTAAACGCAAGATTTTGAGTTATAGCGAATTAAAATTTTTTCGCCAACCCAAATGAGGGTTGGCGAAAAAATTTTAATTCGCTATAACTCAAAAGATTGCATTTATCGACCCCTTAAAATGT
The DNA here is from genome assembly GCA_963801825.1 of Parachlamydiales bacterium. Taxonomy (GTDB): domain Bacteria; phylum Chlamydiota; class Chlamydiia; order Chlamydiales; family Parachlamydiaceae; genus CAWDGI01. The sequence goes on along the minus strand of CAWDGI010000004.1, from coordinate 60,404 downwards.
ACAAAGGCGAGTTAAAACAAAGAATCAAGAAAATTAGGTTGTTTTAGCTGCTTTGACCGGTTTAGCCGGTTTTTTCTTAACAGCCGCTTTTTCTTTTTGAGGTGCCGCTTGTTGCTCTTGCTTTTCTTGTTGCTCAGGAGAGGACTCTTCTTGAGGGGCTGCCTCTTTCTTGCGCTCAAAGCGCCTCTTAAACTTCTCGACTCGTCCTTCAGAGTCTAACAGCTGCTTGCTTCCTGTAAAGAAAGGATGCGAAGCAGAGGAAATCGATAAGTAATAAACGGGGTACTCTTTCCCTTCAAAGACCTCTTTGGCTTGAGGCTGCAAGGCTGAGCCACAGACAAAGCGAAAGCCAGACGCAGAGTCGACAAATAATACCTTCTGGTAGGGGGGATGAATCTCTTTCTTCATGATTATTCTAAGCTCCTCAAAGAATAAAATTTTTTGTAAGTTTATTATAGTATAGAGCTCTGTCTCTAAAAAAACAAGAATTTTATTGCTGAGCCAAAAACTTGCGCGAAAGAAGGATTCGCGCAAGATTTTTTGCTTAAAGTTGCGCGAATCCTTCTTTCGCGCAACTTTATTTATGATGGCAGGATGAAGACGTTATCTTTTAAAATTAATTTTATATTTTAATAAAAAATAAATAAGTTTTAATTAAATTAACGTTAATATATAATTTACCATTATAAATTAAAATAAAAAAATAGTTTAATAAATAAAGGATAAATAAAAACTATGATTTCCCCCCTTCCAGGACCAGGCAAACGAGGAGGCGAGCCTTTTCTGACAGAGGAACAGCCCCCCTCAAAGAAATGCAAAAGCGAGGACAAAGAGGAGAACAACCTCCCCATCGATCACTTACCTAATGAGTGTTTAGAGACAATTTCGTTATTTCTTCCCAACGCAAAAGAGCTTCTGACTTTTGAGAGACTTTTTCGGAGAGTCAAGCAACATACAGGCCTAGGATGGGAGAGACTCGCCAAGCAAGAGCATTTAAATTTTAATTGGTCTTTATCTGATTTAGATCAGAAGTGGTATCCTGAAAAAACTCGCTACCTGCATGGAAAAGTGCTTTCTGTCTATATCGCAGCAAGAGAAAAATTATTGGCTGCAAATCATCCACAAAATGGAGAGCATCTACGTGAGCAGATCAACACCCTTTTCCGTCGTTTTGAAGGTGTCGCCCTCCGCTATCCGTCTTCATTAGGAGCTTTTATATGGCAAGATTTGAATGGCTTAGGGAAAGTCTATTCCGTTCATAATCAATTATTTCAAAAAGATTTCTCCCTTGATCTTCCCACTCCCTTAACTGCCGGAGATTTCTTGTTAAGAGGCCTTTCTTATTTATCTTCCCACCAAAGCTTCACGAACAATTTCCCTGAACACCCCAAGCTTCGCAGACTCGCCTTCGAATCTTTAAATCAAGCTATTCTACAAGGGGCCTCATGTGCCAGTCACTTAAGCATACAAATGCTATTTCAACAATTTGCATTTCCTATCTGGCATCTTCAGCTTATCACCTCTTCAATCACCAAAGAAAATGACTATCGTGGTTTAGAAATGATCCTAAAAAAAGACGATGCACTCGCTGCAAAACTTTATCACGAGGGGATCTCTTATCCTCCTATTCTAGCCAAGCTCGCTTCGTTCCAATCAGACGAAGAGGCAGAACCTCTATTAGATCAAGCGATCAAAGGCTATCAAGACCATGCCCCTGTTTGGGTATGGCACGAGATCGGTCGCGTAAAACATAATTTAAAAAAATACAAGGAAGCCGCGAAATATTTTACTAAAGCGTGTGCCACCTACGGGAACGATGTCCCTGCAATATTGTGGGAGGATTTAGGTTGCGTAAAAACCCAATTAAGCGAGTACGAGGAAGCAGAACACTATCTTACCAAAGCGATCAAGGCCTATGGAAGCCACATCCCTCCTCGTACTTTTTGGGCCATCGCGATTTCAAAAATGGGCTTACATGATTACCAAGAAGCAAATGCTTATCTCAATAAAAGCCTTACTGCCTATGGAAATACGGTTCCTCCTGAAGTTTGGGGAGAGGGGGCTTACATCAAATTCAAACTCAAACAAAATGATTTGGCAGAGAACTGCCTAAATCTTGCCCTTGCTGCCTATGGAGACCATATCCCTATTTGGCTATTGAAACACACAGCCTTCATAAAAATGCGATTCAACAAATGGGAGGAAGCACAAGAAAATTATATAAAAATGACAGCAGCTCAAATGTGTACCTGTCATTTCTCTAAGCGATTTCTTGAGACTATCGAGAGCGATTTTCATGACATCCTCGCCACCCACAAAAATCAAGTTCCTGCTTGGGTATGGTTCGAGCTTGGTCTGATAACAGGAAGCCTAGATAAACACAAAGAAGCAGAGGAGGATTTTACTCAAGCGATCCTTGCCTATGGAAGTCATGTCCCTCCTTATGTTTTCTGGAATATGTCTATAGCAAAAACAAACCAAAATCAATGGAAGGAAGCAAAAGAGTTTATTCATCAAGCCATCACCACCTACGGGGAGGAGGCCCCTCCTGAGGTACATAAATGCGCTGCTACAATAGAAACACATCTTAAAGAAGAGCGATAAATTCCTCTTCTTTAAGGATTCTAATACCCAATTGTTTGGCTTTCTCTAACTTCGATCCCGGATCGCTCCCGACCAGCACAAAATCTGTTTTCTTTGTCACCGCATCCGCCACCCTTCCTCCACGCTCTTTGATCAGACTCGATGCTCCGACTCGCGTATAATGCTCAAGTGTTCCGGTCAACACAAAGAGCTTGGACTGAAAGGAGTGATCGGCAAATTTTTGCACATTTCTCATCTGAGGCCTAACCCCTAAAGAGAGGAGCCGCTCAATCTCGCGACGATTGAAGTCTTTCGCAAAATACTCCACTACCGCTGAAGCCACCTTCTCCCCTACCCCTTCAATTTTCCTGAACTCCTCAACTGTCATTTGACTTAAAGCCTCAATCGATCCGGCCCTGGCCGCCAATAGCTCGGCCGTTCCTGTGCCAACATATTTAATTCCTAAAGCCATGACGAAACGCTCAAGACTCACCTCTTTTGACTTCTCAATGCTCGTCAATAAATTGTCGATCGATTTTTTCTTAAATCCGGAAAGCTGCGAGACCTCTTTCTCTGTTAACGTATAAAAGTCGGAAGGCTCATGCACAAATCCCTTTTGGACGAGCTGGAACACCACCTTTTCCCCCATATGTTCAATATCCATCGCCTCTTTACCGGCAAAATAAAGAAGCCTTCTCACGCGCTGTTCAGGACATTGACTCTCATTCGGACAGCGAACGGCGACCTCTCCCGGTATGCGCACCACAGGCGCACCGCAAGAAGGGCAATTCGCCGGCATGTTCCAAGGAAGACTGGAAGAGGAGCGACGGCTAAAATCAACGCCGACGATCTTGGGGATGACATCTCCTCCCTTTTCAATCATGACAAAATCGCCGACCCGAATACTTTTGCGCTGCACCTCTTCCTCATTATGGAGAGTCGCTCGGGAGATGGTACTGCCGGCTAAAAAAACAGGCTCCAACTCAGCAACAGGGGTGAGAACGCCTGTCCTTCCCGCTTGGACGGTAATCTCCAACACGCGCGTTAAAGCCTGCTCCGCTGCAAATTTATAAGCAATGGCCCAGCGAGGATTTTTCCCCGTCGTTCCCAAGCGCCTCTGTTCCTTAAAATCATCTAATTTAATGACAATACCATCAATGTGATAAGGAAGACGTTCGCGTTGAGCACGCACCTGCTCGGCAAATACCCAAATCTCTTCGATGTCTCGACAATACGCATACTGATCTAATGTCGGTAACCCCAGAGAACGCAAAAAAGGAGCCACTTGAGATTGATGGGTTAATTGCTTGGAGGAGATGTCGGCAATGCCATAAAAAACAATCGATAATCCCCGCTTAGCCACCTCTTGGGGATCTAGCAACTTTAAAGAACCCGCAGCTGCATTTCTTGGATTTGCCCACCCTTCCTCGCCCTCTTGGATTTTCTGCTCATTCAACTGTTGAAAAATAGGAAGAGGCATAAAGACCTCTCCTCGGAGATCTATAAACTCAGGGACATGTTCTCCATACAAATGAAGAGGGAGATTGGCAATGGTACGCATGTTGGCCGTGATGTCATCCCCTCTTCTTCCATCTCCACGCGTTACCCCTTGGATAAAAATCCCTTTTTCAAAGGTTGCAGAAATGGCAATGCCATCCATTTTCAACTCCACTGAAAAAGAGATCTCTTTCTTTCCCACCCACTTGTGCATCCGTTCAATAAAGTCTTGAATCTCTTCTTTGGAGTAAGTATTGGCGAGGGAAAGCATGGGAGTGCGATGGAGAACTGTCTTGAACCCTTGCGTCAAGCTCTCATTCACTCGTTGAGTCGGAGAAGAAGAGGTCACCCATTCCGGATGCTCCTTTTCCATTTGCTCGAGACGTTTGAATAGGAAGTCGTATTCCTCATCAGAGATCTCAGGGGCATGCTCAATGTAATATAAACGATTATGACGCCAAATCTCTTGGCATAGTTGGTCGTAAGAGTCCTTCTTATCCATCTTGGTTAACCATGAAATAGAGGGGAATGATAACAGAATGAAGAAGAAAAACCTAAAATTTTCTTGCACTTCCTCTTCTTTATTGTTATAATAAACTTATCACTTTTATTAGGTCTTTCTATGGTCCTTCTCACCCGTTAGCCGTTTTGTCGGCATTTCTTGTTTTTTTATTCCTCTTTTCTTGATCCTCTAACAAAGTCTGGACTTCGGACATTTTAAGGGGTCGCTAAACGCAAGATTTTGAGCTATAACGAGTTAAAATTTTTTTGCCAACCCTCATTTGGGTTGGTAAAAAAATTTTAACTCGTTATAGCTCAAAAGATTGCATTTATCGACCCCTTAAAATGTCCGAAGTCCAGACAAAATCCCTATTAGGATAATTATGTTTAATGAATGGAAAATTCTCTGTTTAATTATTGTCATTTTCATTGCTGCCTGTATTGAGACAGATATTTATTTACCTGCTTTCATTGATATGATGCATTTTTTCTCCGTTTCGGAGGGAGAAATCCAAAGCCTGCTGACCTGGAATTTTGCTGCGATTTGCTTATCTGGTCCTTTATACGGTCCTCTATCGGATGTCTTTGGACGCAAAAAACCCCTGATGGTGGCTCTAGGATTGTTTTTGATAGGGAGCATCGCGACCCTTTTCGCCACTAATTTTGATTGGATGCTTTTAGGAAGGGTTCTACAAGGCCTTGGGAGTGGGGGTTGTTTTACATTGGGAACTGCGATTATTTTTGATTCTTTTCAAAAGGAAAAGGCGATTCAGGCGTTGAACAAAATCAATTCTGTTGTTCCTTTTATTATGGCCGGCGCGCCGATGTTGGGAGGCTATTTAAATCAAATGTACGGATTTCGCTTCAATTTTTCAGCGATTGCTCTTTGCGTATTGATCAGCTTTATCATTTGTCTCTTATTTTTCGATGAGCCCATTTCTCAGGAGAAAAGAATTCCTTTGAATCTTAAGCAGATTGGGAGGGACTTTAAAAAAGTCACTTGCAGTCTTCCCTTTCTGGCAAACCACATTTATTGTGAGTTTGCTCTTTTCAGGTTATCTCGCTTTTCTCTCAGGAATTTCGATTCTTTTTGTGGCAGAGTTTGGAGTGAGCAAATCCCATCTTCCTTTCTATCAAGCGGCTTTATTAGGAGCATGGCTCTGCGCCAACCTTTTATTTAAATATTTGGTCGATAAATGGGGAGTTGTAAAAGTTAAAACCATCGGCACGCTTCTGTTTTTATTTGCCGGATTTGTATTCGCAATAAGTGCTTGGAGTGCCCCTCAGAATCCCTATTTCGTGACAGCTGCCATGATGGTTTATGCCTTAGGCACCAATTGGGTCCAAGGCATTTATTTTCCGGAAGGAATGGATTTATTTCCTGATCTTAAAGGGACGGCCGCAAGCCTTTTGACAAGCAGCAGACTCTTGATTGCTGCTTGTGTTGTTGGATTGACCGGTAGTTTGTATGATTCGACGATCTATCCATTGGCCATCGTGATCTGTGCCTTGCTGGGGGTTGTTCTTGGGCTGATTGTCTCATATGAGAAAACCAGAAGAAAGGAACAAAAATTGCCGAAAGAAATTCTTTCAAATTTCGGTCATTAGAACGAAAGCAGGCCTTTTCACTTCGCAGTTTTAGGCCTGCCACCGTTTTCAGAATCTCTTCGAAAGGGGATCTAGCTTTGATGAGTCAACGTGATAACATGTATATTTTGTCACAATTTTAATCTAAATATGTGACAAAAAATTCTGAAACTTGAAGATGGCTTTTAGAGATCATTAGATTTGAAGAGGATTAACTAGACTGACGCATGCCTGGACTTTGGCCAGGCAACACCGACCCACGCTTGCTTTAAATTTTCCAATCACCTATCTTGAATTTTCCGTATGAGAAAGCATGAAAAAATCACTCCGAAAATTGATATTCCTCTGCAAGAAGATTGAGAGCTTTTGCTTGAAGAATCATATCCAAGCGCTTGCTCTTTTTGGTTCTGTTTTAACAAAACCATTTTCGCAAATCGAGCGATGTCGATGTGCTGGTACAATTTGATTCGCATCATATCCCTGGTTTGATTCGCCTTTCAGAACTTGAATTAGAATTAGGGGAGATTTTTGGGAGACATGTTGACCTCCGCACACCCAAAGACTTGAGCCGTTTTTTTCGTGAAGAAGTTATAGACAGAGCCTATCATCTCTATGGAAAAGAGCGATTTCGTCCGTCTTAAGCACATGCTGGAAGCTGCTCGTATTTGTCTGCACTTTGGTGCTGGCAAGGTAAGGATCGATCTTGAAACAGATCGAATGCTCTCATTTGCTATCATTCGTGCATTGGAAATTTTTGGTGAAGCAGCATCGAAAATATCAAACAAGTTTCAGAAATCACATCCCCACATCCCATGGCGAGCTATTGTCGGTATGCGTAACCGATTAATTCACGCCTATTTCGACATCGATTATGATGTTGTCTGGGAGGCAATCAATAGCGAAATTCCAAATATCATTCCAGAGTTAGAAAAACTTATACCGAAGAAGCAGGAAAATTAACCGGATGGCTATAGAGATCGGGTAAAGGCATGGGCATGGGCGCGCGGGCACGAACCAATTCTTTATTCATGATGTGTATAGTTAGCTATAACGAATCCGTTTTTTTTACATTTATTTTTTATCTCTTCAAGCTGGGAGCCGAAGTTTGTCTCTAAACTTGGACGAATTTCAATAATTTTTTCTATGATAGGAGTATTGTTAAATGGAGGCTCTGAAAACCACTGTAATAGTTCCATACACTGCTCATCAGTAAGGTCGTGATTATATTTAGTAAAAAAATGCTTTAGTCCTTTCAAGGCTGATCCATTTTCAAAGAAAGATTGACGTGTTTTCCTTATGATGCTCAGTTTATCTTCGGAGGTTAATTGATTTTCGTATTTTACAAGAAACATTTCAAGAAGTTGTATTTCTCCATTATTAGCTAAGCTGGATAAAGAGTCGATAAGTGAAGACTGTTCAATTTCAGTAACAAGATTTAATAGTTTTTGAATAATTCCATTATGAACTTCATAAAAATCATTCATGATTTCGTGTTTATTCAGCTTCTCACGATTGGGATGATATTGTTGGTTATAGTTGTTGTTAGAATCGACATCTCTTCCTAGACTTTCTGCTTCATTGTGGACTTTTCTGCAGTACTCAGTAAATTTTTTCAGTGTACATGGTTTGCAGCGACTAATAATCCCCTCAATTTGATCTTCTGTTAATACGCCTTCTTTGGATCTAAAACTACTATATGAACGATATGAATGTATCGCGAGAATCTCTTCAAATCTTGCAAAATCACACTGAGGAAGAATATTCAAGATCCTACTAGCCGTCTGTGCCCTACCAGCTTTTATAAAATCTTTCAAAATGCTGGTTATGGCATATGTGTGATCTTCAAGAATGTCAGAATTATTTAAGTGCTTATCGTAATAATCTAGAATTAGATTTGCATTTTCTTCTTTGGACTCATTTGGACACCAACAGCTTCTTAGAGCTTCAATAACAGAATGGATATCCCATGTACGTGATTTAAAAATCAGTTCAAAAACTTCAGGTTTAGAAGAAAATGCTGCCTGACCTAAAATGCGTTTGGCTTTTTGGTTGTCATTTAATGGATGTCTTGCAAGATGTAATTTAATTGACTCAGTGTTACTACTTACTACTGAGTACATTAATTGATCCCTTAAACCAATAATTATGAAAGCAATAAGGTTTGTTAGATTTCCAATTATAGGTATCATCGCTATCAAGCACTCGAACTTAGATTTATTAATCACATGAATTTTGACATCATCTCTCCAAGTTGTATTAACCGGGTTTGCCGTCGCATCGACTTTACGTGCTAGCTTGTATAACAATTGAGTCCCATTGGTAAAGGAGCTAACAACCGGTATGCAATCGCAAACAGCATCGACAACGTTAATAATTTTTTCTATGTTTACCATTTCTAAAAATTTCCTCTTTTGTTAAGATAATATAAAGTCCTTGAGGGCTTTGTGGGTTGACCTTGTAAAAGGTTACCAGAATGATGTTTTATTCCGCAACTATGCGATTTAAGAATTGTATGTTTCCTTCATTCATTTCATTCCCCGTTGGATCGATTAATTTTTCTTGAATATACTCTGTCATTCCGAGCGTTGTCTGGTAACGCACATTTGGATTAGATGTTTCCGTGATTTTAACCAATAATTCTGCAACCTCTTCACATGGCTGTCCTCTAGGAGTGAAAAGCATTTTGCATATGCCTTTGGTTATTTTTTTATAAAACTCTTCATGGCATTCTCGAGAACCAATCTTGCAATGCTGACCCCAATTATTTTTAACAAAACCAGGCTCGATTATTGAGACTTTAATATTCCATTGAGAAAGAGTTGCTGCCAATGATTCACATAGCCCTTCTAAGGCAAATTTTGAAGCAGAATAAAGACCAAGTCCTGGTAGCGATTGTACACCAACGCCACTGCTGATATTTAGAATATGACCTGATTTTTGTTGTCTCATGGCTGGAAGAACTGCTTGAATGAGCTTTAATACACCAAAAAAATTAACATCAAAAAGATGTTGAGCTTCCTCAATCGTGACACATTCTTCTGCTCCTATAAGCCCATAGCCAGCATTGTTGATTAAAGCATCAATTCTTCCCTCTTCTTTTAAGATCGCTTCAATGGTGGCTTGAATAAGACGATCATCCGTTACATCAAGCTTGGTAAGTTTAATATTTTTATTTTGCTTTAATTCTTCCGGAATATTTTCACGAACGCCTGCCCATACTTTCCAGCCTTTTTCCTCGAAAGCTTTAGCTGTTGCTAATCCAATCCCACTTGAAGCTCCGGAGATTAGGACAACTTTTTGCTCAGCATAGACTGATAAAGTGACTAATAAAAAGATGAAAGTAAATTTTAAAATTTTCATGTTTTCCTCTAAGAGATTAATTGTTTTTCCGAATATTTTAAGGAATAATTAGAAAAGAGTTGCTTAAGCTTTAGTACTCTTGAATTTTTTAAATCTTCATCGTACTTAGAACGAATGGGATGATCCCAAACAGTATTAGGCCAAGCAGGATCGTTTTCATATCTAGCAATAACGTGAATATGCAGCTGTGGCGTTTTATTCCCAATTACCGCCACATTAAGTTGAAATGGTTTAAATTCTGCCCACATGATTTTTTGCGCGAAATCGAGTTCTTGAATGAGCTGGAATTGGTCTGATAAAGATAAATCCATCATCCGTGAAATCTCGGGCTGACGGGGTACAAGAAAAAGCCATGGATAATATTTATCATCCTCAAGGAGGACTCGGCAAAGAGGCAAATCGGTAATAAATAATTTCTGCTCGAGATTAGAGTTAAGAAAAAAGTCCATCTGCAAACCGTTTAATCAGGTAATTTGGAGTATCATCGATCTGTAGTTCCTCTAAAGCTTTTTCAATACCCTTATGAGAAATTCTATCAGCCATCATGCCCGTTTGGGTAACAAGTGCAGAAGGCATACCAAAACGGCGGGCACCACGAATATCCGTTTCAGGAGTATCTCCAATCATGAGAATTTTCATAGGATCTATCACTTTATACTGGCGAAATTGATCTAAGGCAATGGAATAGGCTTTATTATGTGGTTTGCCTATATAAAATATCCGCCCACCCATTTCCTCATACATTTTGGCAATACTTCCCTGCCTCACCACGGCTCTGGGCGGTTTGCCTTCATGGGCAAATTGGTCTGGATTGGGACAAATCATGGGGAGATTTTTGGACTTTATTTTTTCGAGTTCTTCCCGGAACAATTCGGGATCTATTTGATCTTCTCCATGGATATGCGGGATAGATAGATAAATGAAATCAGCTTCATTAATATCTTGGGTTTCCTGATAGATCGTATCTTTAAAAATAGCCTCATGCGAGGAAAATTTAGGGTGTACACCACCAAAGAGCCAGAATTTATTTCCGGAGGTTTCAAAAGGCAATTTTTCGCTTAAGAAAATAGATCTCGCCACTTCACCAGAGGTCATTAAAAAATGAAAATGTTTGCCTTGAAGAAGACCGTGGAGATGCAATTTATTTATTTCTTTAGAGGCCAACTGAGTAGAGTTAGAAAGAATACCAACGATCTTACCATTCAAAACTAATTTTTCCATAAGCTCTTTAGAGCCTGGCAATAAACCATAATCGTTCCCTCCCCAAAAAACACCATAAGCGTCAAGCAATATGCCATTGAATCTATCGGAGATATGTGCAAGGCTTGGAATAATCTCAAGGGGTGCTGTCATCGCGATCGCGTTTCCTTTCAAAGATATTTTGCTTGGAATAGGTCAATTCAAAGTATACTCTAACTAAGATTTTTGCTGTGCTCATTTCTGGTTATTTTCTTCTGCAGTTTAATGTTTAGGCTTAGCAGCAACACCGCTTTTGAGTTTTCTTGAGATTGAGGAAACTTGTCTTTTTCTTGTAAAGGGTGCTTTTTTCACAGTTTGTTTTATATCCCTTCCTATTTCATATAAAGCATCCGGAGAAAAGTCAGCTCCATTTGGCCAGCAAATTGAATAGTTAGATTCATCCATCTCCACCTTCTTGAAGTACTCTATATCTTTCATAGGAATGACATAAAAACCTCCTTGATTTATCCAGTTTTCGAAATCAACGATTTTCGTTTTTCCATCACTAAATAATATTTTGAGCTTGTAGTTGCTGACATATTCTACATGTTTGACTCGAATCATAATTTATCCTAAATGATGTGGTCTGGAAGTCCTAGGCGATCTTCTGCAGCAGCTAAAAGGGCTTTTTGCTCTTCTTTAGGCAAATCAAAGAACTTTTCAGACATCAGCCCTCCTTTTTTGAAAGTGGTAAAATACATTTGCCATCCAAGCTGGCATACGGTTTATTTCTTTAAGGACTGTCTCAAATTCTTCTACTGTTATTTGATCTTTTATCTTTTGCACTGTCTTTTCGGAAATCTGCTCGCTTCCGAGATACAAGAGAGCGGAGATGACTGTTCCAGCAACCGTCCCAGGGGCAATCAATTTACTTGGATTGACATGTTTTAGCAGAACTGTTTGATTTCTTATCTTAATTTCTCTTGTGTAGCCAGTTGTGTAGAAGATCAGACGCATGGGAACTTGCGTAGTTAATTGCAATTGCCTTGCAGCTTCGGCACCGTGAATTCCGATAGTCTCTCCTGTTGTCTCTGCAATCAACTTGGTAATTTCTCTTGCTGAGGGGAATGTTATACCAATTCGAGGAGAGTATTTAGGCTTCACGTAAACACCACGAGACACTCTCTGAATTTCCCCTGCCCGAACCAATCTTGTCAATATCTGTCGCACGTTATCAGTGAACGCTAAATGGTAAAGAGATTTCACTTTAAAGGACTGTCCTTCCTCAATGCTCTGAATATATTTTCTAATTTCTTCCATTACTTTCATGATTATATGATGACATTTTTCAGAAATTTTTGTCACATATTTAGATTAAAATTGTGACAAAATATATATTTTGTCACAGTTTTCGCTCAAATTCGTGACATTTTACCTCATTGCACCATGAAACTAAAGAATTTATTACTAATTGACTAAAAATCAATTAGCTGGCATGATTGCTTTCTCGCTTTCAACGTTCAATAATTTACGCCATGTGCGACTTTGTTCCGTTCGAGTCCGGGCCCGAGACCGGGCCCGTGCCCGAACCGAGATTCCGAGCTTCGTTAAATAGTTTAGCAAAGCTCGGAATCTCGGTTCGGGCACGGGCCCGGTCTCGGGCCCGGACTCGAACGGAACAAAGTCGCACATGGCGTAAATTTAGGAAAACTATGAAAAAAGCAGTGTTTTCAATCCTAGCATCTTTATCAACGGCCGCTTCTCTCATCTCAGCTCCGCAAGCCGTGGTTTTCGACTGGGGCAACGTAATCGGATTCGACGATCGGTCCGTTGTTGTAAATTTCATGTGCGATTCTTTTCAATTTTCCGAATCCGAATTCGAAGCAGCCAACCTTGAAAAAAGAAAAGCCCTGAAATCAGGAAAATCGGATATCGACTTCTGGATCGAGTATGCGCAGAAAAATAGCATTCGCCTGCCGGAAGGCTGGGCACAAAAATATACGGCTACTCTACAGAAAAGCGTTGGAGCGGACCCGAATATGTATGAGCTGATTGATCAGCTGAAAGAAAGCGGCATTCGAGTCGGCATGCTGTCCAATATCGACGATCGATACATGAAGCTGATCCGCGATTTCGGCTTTTACGAGCCTTTCGAACCTTGCCTTTTATCTTGCGAAATGGGCCTCAAAAAACCAGATCCCAAAGCTTATGATCTTTTGATTAAAACAATAAAGCTTTCCCCTGAACAGATCGTTTTCATCGATGATAAAATCGAAAACATCGAAGCTGCAAAAGCGATGGGCATCGATGCGATTCTTTTCGAATCCGAACCGCAAGTGAAAGCCGAGCTTATCAAAAGAGGGGCGCTTGACTGACTGGGAAAAGTAATAATAAAAGAGAATTTCAGCCGAGAGTTATGAATGGAAGGCTCTCATGGGGACATCTTCATGAGCAGCTTCCTATTTGAACCTCTCTCCTTTGAGCATATTTCTCTTTTGTACAAATGGATGCATGAGCCTCATGTCAAGCAATGGTGGGGGGAAGGAAAGGAATGGACATTCGACCAGCTTATCGAAAAATACCGTTCCTATACGCTCGGCTACAAAATAGAGCAGGGAATAAGAAAGCCAATCTCTGCATTCATCATACTCCGGCAAAAACGCCCGATCGGGTTCATTCAAATGTACAATGCCTTTGATTTTCCAAGAGAGGGATTCAAAGTTGAAGACGCATGGCCCGACCGATCCGAATCCCTTGCTGCTATAGATTTTTATATCGGCGAGCCGGATTGCATTGGCATTGGGATAGGACCGGAAGCGCTCCGAGAATTCCTTTCCAGGCATGTATTCCCAAACTTCGACGCCTGCCTTGCAGATCCCGAGAAAAGCAATGCAGCAGCTATCAAAGCCTATGCCAAAGCGGGATTCTCTGCTGCTCTAAATCTGCCCTCCGGCATCGCCATGATCGCTCGAAAGAAGAAAACAATCACAAAAATAGAAGTCTTATGAATAGCATAGAAATAGCCAAATTTATCATTCATTGACCGGCTTAATTTCAATGCGTTCAATTCCTTTTCCTGATCTGGATCTTTTTAAGGTAATAAATCCCACCTCTTTTGTAGATTTTACATGCGTTCCTCCGCAAGGAACCTGTGCAAATCCATCGATCTTCCAGAATCGCCTTTGATTCTCGATATCGGAAAATCCTGTTTCAATTTTCTTGTCAGCACAAATGATCTTATTATATTCATCCAAAATGCTCTCAAACAGAGAAGAGATGTGCTCAGGAAAAATGAAATCTATTCTAGCCTTGTTTTCCGCAATGTGCGCTCCGACTTTTTCTAAATGAAATTTTTGAGTCACAATTTCAAGGACCAGCTCTGCTGCAAAATGCAATCTCATAAGACGGTATCTTCGTGGCCAATCGATGCGCATTGTCACCTCTTGGCCGACTGAAAGGCTGTGCCCTTCAGGAAGGGTATAATAAATCAGATTCCCTTCCATCCGCGAGCCAACGATGTTTAGATGATTAATATACGCCCGATCGCTTTCCTGTCCCCCTGAAAACGAATAAGCGATGGTTTCTTCAAATAAAAGCTCATGATCGGAAACTTTAGAGATTTTTGTCACTAGAGTCTCCTGATAAGGATTGTCCCAAAAGACCTTTCGCATCTTAAACCCCCAAAATCCTTTTGACTTTCTTGCCCAGCCCGATAAGCCGTTCTTTCGGTTCATTCGAAAAAACAAACCGCACATATTTTCCTGCTGCATCTCCCCATCCAACCATGGGAGTTGCAGCAATTTTGGCTTCTTTAAGAAGCCTTTCACAAAGATGCTGAGAAGTGATTCCAAAAGGGGAAGCATCAAGCAGCAGAGACCATCCCCCATGAGGAGGAATCGCTGGAAGTCCGCTAAGCTCATTCAAAAGAGTGTTGCGTCTCTCTTCCCATATTTTGAGAGCAGATGTTAATCCATCCTCTTTAGAATTTAATGCAGCTGCAACTCCAGCCATGCTGATGCCCGTTTGGCACACGACGTTTGATATACTCACAAGTCCAATGCTATTCATAATGGCATTTGGGCCAACTATCCAGCCAATGCGCCACCCAATCATCCGCAGTTCTTTTGAAGCAGCTCCTACGGTGATCGTGCGCTCTTTCATCCCAGGAAAAGAAGCCGGATGAATCACAGACCTCTGATCATAGAGTATTCTCTCCATCGCGGCATCGTACAAAAGCCACGCATCTGTTTGGATGCTTACGCGTGCGACGGCTTCCCATTCTTCTTGGGTTAATACATGGCCGGTAGGCATTCCAGGGCTGATCACGATCATACGCGTTCGAGGGGATGACGCTTTCTCCAGCGCCTGGATATCTAGACGCCATCCGACTGAAGAGGGAATCAACGGAACAAAGATCGGAACTCCTCCGGCAATCCAAATCCGGTTGATAATGCCCGCATAGGTTGGATCTGTGACGATGACTTCATCTCCCGGTTCAATCATCGCAAGAAGGCAATTCAGAATCCCAGACATCCCTCCTGCGCTAATAATGCACTCGCTGCGCCAATCATATTCCACATGGCCATTGCACATTCTAGAGACTCTCTCCGTTGCCGCTTTCCTTGGCTCGTCTTGGCCAAGAAAGGGAAGGTAGCTATTGTTCTCATCTAACCCAACACTTTGCTTTGTCACCTCAATAGCAATTGCAGGAGGGGGAATATCCGTATCCAGGTTTTCAAGCCTTAAAATTTCAGGATCATGAGCTGCATCAGCAGCGTTTCCCATGCGGTCTACTCCAATGCCTGGAACATGCGCTAATCTAGATACTTTTAGCAACCTAACCATTCTCAGCCTCCGTCTTAACTATTGACATGATATGGATGAATTAGGTTTTTGTCAATTTGTATAAATTTGACAATATGTCCATATCTTAGTACAATGAAGGCCAAAATTTGGAGGATGAAACATGCAAGAAAGGGAATTCGCTGTCTTATGGAAACAATACGAACCTTTGATCAAAGCCATCGTTGAACTTTTGCAGCCTTTTGTCGAGGCTGCAGTTCATGATCTCGAACAAGGAAAAATCGTTGCTATTTACCACAATATTTCCCACAGGAAGGTTGGAGAGACTTCGCCTTTGAAAGAATTGAAAATAGAAATCAAAGACTTTCCTGACTATTTTTCCCCTTATTACAAAACAAATTGGGACGGAAGAGCTCTTAAATGTACTTCCATAACAATGAGAAATAAGAAAGGAGATCCAATCGGATTAATCTGTTTAAATGTAGATGTCAGTGCTTTTCAAGAGAGTCAAAAAATCATAGAGTCCTTTCTAAAAATTACAAAAGACGCTTCAAATCCAATAGAAATGTTTGGAAATGGGTGCGAAGAACAGGCAAGGCCCATCATTCAGCAATATTTAGATGATAACCGAATGACCTTAAATCGTTTAAATCGAGCTCAAAAAAGAGAACTCGTGCAGCAGCTTTATCGGAAAGGAATATTCAATTTTAAAAACGCAGCTCCTTTCATTGCCCAGAAATTGAATACTTCACGTGCGAGCATCTATAATTACATCAAACAAATTCCAAGGAATAAAATCGAGCATGAAACAGCCTATTTTACTGTTTGCTGCTAATTTTTCGAACTCAAAAATCGAGCAGCAAATCGTCAAATTCGCTGTTTGCTGCTTGATTTTTATTTCTATTGCGCGTATGCTCATGCCATAGAAATTAGGAGTAAAAATGAAACCATCTCAGTTTATAGGACGTGAAGCTGAAATGGCTAGGCTTAATGGCCTTTTAGACAAAAAAAGCGCGAGCCTTATTGTTGTCAGGGGTAGAAGACGTATTGGGAAAAGCAGGCTCCTTGCAGAATTTGGAAAAGAAATGAAAAGCTACTTCTTTTCAGGAAATCCTCCCGTTCGCAAGACAACAGCCCAAACTCAGCGTAATGACTTTGCACGTCAGCTTGAGAGAGCTCGTATACCTGGTGTTAAGTCAGATGATTGGAGCAATCTCTTCTGGTATCTTTCCAAGAAAACTAAAAAAGGTCGAATTCTTATTGTATTTGATGAAATCTCATGGATGGGAGGAAAAGATCCTCATTTTTTAGGGCACTTGAAAACTGCTTGGGATATGTATTTTAGCAAAAATCCACACTTAATTATTGCGCTTTGTGGATCCGTATCTTCATGGATTGAAAAGAATATCCTAAGTAGCACGGGATTTCTTGGAAGAATTACCTTCGATCTTGTGCTTGAAGAGCTTCCATTAGAAGTTTGTAATGCCTTCTGGCATCCAAAAGAAAAGCGTATAACTCCTTATGAAAAATTCAAGCTGTTATCTGTAATTGGAGGTGTCCCGCTTTATTTGGAACAAATCAAACCAAATCTTCCGGCAGAACGAAATATCCAAGACCTCTGTTTTACTAAAGGAGGATTACTTGTGCGAGAATTCGATGAAATATTCTCAGATCTTTTTTCTCGTACTAAAACTAGACATAAAGAAATTGTCCTTTGTCTTGCCAACGGTCCAAAGGAGCTTGTCCAAATTTGCAACGAATTAGGGAAAAGTCTGGGAGGGATATTCAGTAAACATTTAGATGAATTAGTAAAGGCAGGCTTTGTAAAAAGAGACTTTACATGGAATCTAAAAAATGGAAAGGAAGGAAAACTGAGCCGTTATCGATTAAGTGACAATTATTTGCGTTTTTATTTGAAATATATAGCTCCTAATCGTTCTAACATCGAAAAAGAAAGTTTTTCCACTTTAATAACGCAACTTCCTGGGTGGGAAGGTATTATGGGATTACAGTTTGAGAATCTTGTTGTCCATAATAGAAAGACTCTCTGGAAGATGTTAGGGATCTCTCCAGAGGAAATAATAATGGAAGGCCCATTTTTTCAAAGTCATACGACCAAGCAAGCTGGATGCCAAATTGACTATATGATCCAAACTCGCTTTCTTAATCTATATATGTGCGAGATTAAATTTTCTAAGAGTCGGGTCGGCAACAAAATCATCGAGGAAATGGAAAATAAAAGAAAGAATTTAAAGATTCCTAGAAACTGCTCCATTAGACCTGTTCTGATTCATGTGAATGGGGTTGAGGAGAGTGTTTTGGATGAGAGATATTTTGATAAAGTCATCGATTTCGGTCAACTTTTAGAGTGATGTCAGCGGGAACTAGGAGCTGATAGAGCTTTTAAAGCTTCTTCGTAACTTTCTTCATATTCATTTTTATATTTAAAACTATCTTCGGGATCGATGGTACTTAGTCGTTGCTGAATTAATCCCTAAAATTGATCTAGGATATATTATAGAATCGATTTAAAATAAAAATTATACTGAAAAATTTGCAGGTTTTTGAAGGCTTATTGCTTACTTCTTGCAAATTTCTTCTCTGCGATCTCTGCGCGCTCTGCGGTTTATAATTTTTTGATGCTCATGAGTAGGCCCCACAGTATAACTAAAATAATAAACCGCAGAACGCGCAGAGATCGCAGAGAAGAAACTGGACATTTTCAGGGACGACTACTTATAGCTTCCATTACCACGTGTTTGGAAATATGATATGATTTTGCCTGTTCCATTTAGATCCTTCCTTTCGGTGTCTATTTGTATTGGCTGGGTCAGGAGATCCCTTCGCTCCACCCTCATTACAAGGGCTTCCTCACTACTATGAATCTCTCCGCCCTCGTGCTATGCTTTGGTATTTCGCTCTTGGAGTTGGTCTCCTTACAGCTTTTCCCTTATCATCATAGCGACAAGTTCAAACGTTCCATTGTGTAAGCCTTTATTAACGCCATGTGCGACTTTTTTTTCCGTTCGAGTCCGGGCCCGAGACCGGGCCCGCGCCCGAACCGAAACTCCGAGCTTCGGTAAAAAGTCTGTACAAGACTTTGATGGATCGTCTAAGTAATTCACGAATCAATTTTGAGTAGTTTAGCAAAGCTCGTAGTCTCGGTTCGGGCGCGGGCCCGGTCTCGGGCCCGGACTCGAACGGAAAAAAAAGTCGCACATGGCGTTTATTAGGATCATGGTATCTGTGCGGCGGACATCACTCAGCTAGTAGTTCAGGTCACAAAAGTACCAAAGGACTTCCGCGCGCAAACAAAACCAATAGTGTGGTAGGCACGGCCAGTGTGGTAGGCATGGCCATAGCTGAAGTAGACGTAGAGGCCGGAAGGAGCGACGCCAACAGTTATTGGCAACTCCTTATCTCCAACTTTTATTGTATTTTTAACGCGTATAAGTCCATACTTATTAGAACTTGGATCCCAAGTAACTTTACGCTCACCTAAAATAGCTTCTGCCATGAACTTGCCTAAAACGTGATCATTCGCATTTGACATGATGACTATTTGTTTCGGCTTGCTTGCTTTAGGCTTATCTTCAGAACCTACTACAACTGAATTTTCTTCGATGGCTTGATATCGTTCCGGATAGAGTGCTTTATCTTCCTCTTCAGTCATTTCTTGTTGCTCTACATAGGTGTTACTGAAACCGCGAACCTTAGCTTCTTCCCATACCCAATGTGGAGCTTCCTCTTTTCTTATTTCTTTGCGCGCTTGTTTCCATGAATCACTAGTAAAACGGGTTTTGAGATTGGCGTTCGGGAATAGACAAGCTATAGCCTCCAGGCTATTTAACACCACTAATTTATATTTCCCCTTAGCTATCTTCAATTTGATTTTGCCAGGATTGAAAAAACACAATCCCCCTTTCATTGCATATTCTTTATAAAACTTTCTTGGCAAAGAGTGTTCTTTACCTTCGAAGATAATGTTTAGATTTTGCATGATCAATTGCTTGATCCCCATCACTCGGAAAGGGCGGATCATTTCGCGAAACATTTTGCTATCCACTATCTCTTTCCACTTTTTACACACTAATGCCACTATGTCCGTTTCTAAGCTTAAATTTTCGAAAATAACAGGGAGTACTTCCACTGGAGTAGTGTTAAATCCACTGTGATCAGTATTTATTGACATTAAAAATCATCCTTGTTGTTACTACAATATTGGTCATCACCGCTTCTCCTTTTTATTTTATACTTTTAGAGCTGACACCAACCACGATGAGCTTCAGTACTTCAGATTGGTTTTTAGTATAGTCTAAAAGGGCTTTTGTGACAAACCTCACTAATGCAACATAGAATTCTTCCTCTGCTCCCAAAGAAACCCCTTCCTCCTTATTCACTTCTTCGGTCACAGATGCGGTCAGGCGAGACAAGCCACATGGCGTGACAGAGCGACGAGGGAATAGCCTTAGCTATTTCCGAGGATCGAGGCGCGGTAGGTAGATGGCTAATCGCCGCCGACTGAATCTGTGACCGAAGAAGTGAACTCAACCGAAGTGAATAAGGCTAAGCGCTCAAGCGAATTAAAATTTTCTTATTGACATAAAATTTAAATTTTAATTAGAATCCCAGTCACCTGGTTATCGTCTACGGGTTTATGTACATTTGCAAGTCTTCTGTATTTTGTAGAAGACTTGTAAATGTACATAAATCCGTAGACGATTTCTCAGGCAGAAATTTTTAAAGGAGTTTTATTATGGATATCATCATAACAGTAGAAAGCAGTGAATCTGCTAATGAAATTGGTGTTTTTAATTAATTTGATTAAAAAACCAAACGATCCAACGATACAATCTTGTATCGTTGGTATGGCTAATCAAATAGAGAATTCTAAATGAATATGCATAATCAAGAATCGTTGGTCTTAGATTCAGACGTCCTACAAATTCCTAGGTATTTGCTTTTTCGTGGTTGCTCTAAGATTGACTCCCGTTATATTTTAAACTTAGGAGCAAATGTTTCTTATTTTCAATTGAACTTAGGAGCAGAAGCTTTTAAGATTTACTTGAATTTTATTCATCCAAAAACACCCTATCAGGTTGCAACTGAGTCAAATATACCTCTTGAAGATGTTGTTTGTGCATGTCAAATTTTTTTTAGTCAAAAGCTTCTTTGCAAGTATCAACCCTCTCCAGCGGAATTGAAACGCTATGATCGCAATTTACTTTACTATTCTTTAAATGGCATAGAACCTATTCATGCTCAGAAACAATTATCCCAAATTGTCATTTCTTTGATAGGAATGGGAGGAATTGGGAATTGGGTAAGTTTGAATTTGATTGGATTAGGATTAAAAAAATTAAAGTTAGTGGACCATGACATCGTCGAACAATCGAATCTTTGTAGGCAGATTTTATTTTCTGAATCGCATATCGGTAAGAAGAAAGTTCAAGTTGCAAAAGAGATTCTTGAGAGTAAAAATTCATCAACAGTAATAGAGGCTGTTGATACAGAAGTGAGCGAAGATAATATAGAGAAGTTTATTCAGGGCGCTGATTTTGTTGTTTTATCAGCAGATTCTCCTCCTTATTTGATTCAAAAATGGGTAAATAACGCATGCATTCATCAAAATATTCCTTTTTTTAATGTGGGTTATTCGGATGGGACCGGAATTATTGGACCGTTAGTTGTGCCTCATAAAACAGCGTGCTTAGCTTGTGATAATTTTCTAGAAAATGCTTCCAATTTAAGGAACGATCAGTTTATTGAAAATCTACAGATTGATTTGTCTCCTTTAATAAGACATTATCAAGCTCCTTCATTTACTTGTTTAAACTCATTAGTCTCGTGTATTGCAGTTTATGAAATCGTGAAGTATTTTTTAAATTTTGGACAATGTGAAACAATAGGGCATCGTTTGTTTATTGATCCATTAAATTTAAAAATAGATAAAAAGAAATACGAATTAAATCATGCATGCAAAATATGCCAAAAACAATCTAGAGAATCTAATCTTAAGGATTTATGATTTCTACAATTATACCAGAAGATATTGATAAAATGACCTATCCTGATTTTGTTGCTTTTTTAGGTCAAAAAAATACTCCTCCAGGAGGTTTGCATAGCGTTAAAAGGTGGATAGATTTAGCGGGAATTTCAAAACAAAGTCGAGTATTAGATTTAGCTTGCAGTAATGGATTTTCTTCTCGGGAAGCAGCAAAGATGACTCAATGTTCGGGAATTGGGATTGATATTTCCGGAGCTGCTATTTCTGTTGCTATTCAAGAAGCTGAGCAAGCGGGGTTAAGCCATTTATTGCATTATCAAGTTGGAGATGCCGCGAATCTATCATTTCAAGATCAATTTTTTTCTCATATCTTAGGTGGATGTAACTTCAGTTTTATAGAAAATCGAGAACAAGCTTTGTTTCATTGCCGCCGAACATTGCAACTAGACGGTAAGCTATGTGTGGCTAATTTCTATTATACACAACCTCCTTCAGAAATACTTTTAGATAGTGTACAGGAATCGATAGGATTTCGCCCTCAAGCTTTTTGGAATTATGATTGGTGGAATCAATTTTTCACTCACGAGTTCTCTTTAATAAAAGAGGAAATTAAAGCTTTGCCTGTTACGGATGAAGGAACATTAAAAACTGAAATTCAATGTTTTGTGTTTGATAAATCTCCTTATCTTCATGATGCTTCTTTAGAAATTAAAAAAGCATGCGCAGAAAAATTATTCAAAATCAGAAGAATTTTAAATGAACATCGCAGATATCAAAATTTTAGTATTTCAATTTGGGGATAAAAGATGGGGGATGACGTTAAATTTTTTTCAGAACTAGCTATAAGCCAGTTTGATACTCCTTTTTATTTAATCGATTTAGATCAAATAAGATCTTCTTTTCTTCAGTTCGAATCTGCTTGGAAATCGAAATTTAGTCATTTTAAAGTTGCTTATTCGTACAAATCGAATGCTTTAAAAGCCATCACTCAACAATTTCGTTTATTAGGAAGTTGTGCAGAAGTTGTTTCCGGTACAGAGTTGGAGTGGGCATTAGAGGATGGTTTTGAAGCAAATCAAATTTTTTTTGATGGGCCTCTTAAAAAATTAGAAGAGCTCGATCTTGCCTTGCAACATGGAGTTAATATCCAATTAGATTCATTGGAAGAATTAAATCAATTGTTTTTTCTATCTAAGAAATATCGCAAATTTACAAAAATTTCTATAAGATTATCTATTGATTATCGTTCATCAAAAAAATCACGTTTTGGTTTTACTTTTGAAGAGGCCACACAGGCAGTGCAACGACTTAATCAAGAAGGAGGGGATCTAAGCGGGCTGCATATTCATTTAGGATCAAATTTAACAGAGCCTCATTTATTTTATCATACCTTATGCGAATATGCAGATATTTTCAAGCGATTGCTATCCCAAAAAGACAAAAGAATTTGGTTAGATATAGGAGGGGGATTTCCTGCAAGAAGTGTGAATAAACAAATAGAGCCTGTGCCTTTAGAAGATTTTATTCAGCATGTCTCTCATTTTTTCAAGGAGAATTCTATTGATCTTAATCAAGTTGAACTTATTACAGAGCCGGGAAGATGTTTAGTAGAAGATTATGGATATTTAATTACCTCTATTTGCAATAAAAAACAGAGAGAAGATCATCATTTATTAGTAGTCGATGCAGGAATTCATCTTACGAGATCATTAAGTACTTGGCATCACCCAATTAAAATCTTCAAGCAAAATTCTTTCTCAAAATTAAATCATCCTTGTTCTTATCAGGTTTTTGGATCGAATTGTTTTGAAAGCGATGTATTTGTTAATCATTTTGAAAGTAATGAAGATTTTGGAATAGGCGATTTAATAGTGGTTGGTTCATCGGGCGGATATGATATTTGCAGTGCTAATGCTTGGACAAGACCATTACCTCAAATTTTAGGGATTATGGATGGTAAGCTTTGTGTTTTAAGGGCAAGCCAAACAAGTCAAGACGTGCGAAGATGGCAAAAGAACTTTGAAGAACTCAAGCATCAGGGTATTGCTTGTTCAGTTTATACCCCTTCCAGTTGAAAAAGGAATATATAAATCTATCACCAACCAACATATTATTTTATGACAGTCGATTATGAGAAACAACTATGGAATGCCTATTACGAAGATATTCTTCAAGATAAAGGGATTCAGGATGAAACAACTCCTTGGTGGCTTATTGCTGATCGAGATGCGGCCCAGTTAGTTAAAGAGTTATTTAAAGATAGACAAGAAGGAATAAAAGTATTAGAGCCAGGATGTGGATCCGGGGCGACCTCTTTTAATCTTTCCAAGCAGATACAAATAAATGAGTTAGTATTGTTAGATATTGCTTCTAACGCTCTGAAATTTGCACAAAATCAAGAGGATCGTGGCTTATTTGGGAAAGTCAAATATATTGAAGGCAATATTTTTGATTTATCACTCTTTTCAAAGCAGTTTGATTTAGTCTGGAACATCGGGTTGATTGAGCACTATTCAGTCGAAGAAATACGGCAAATTATTTCACAAATGTATTCTGCCGTATCACCTGGGGGGTTTTTGGTTATCGGAATTCCTAATCGAAAATCTCTTACCGTAATAAAAGCTGCTTTACTTGGATCAACTTTTGGAGAACGCTATTTGAGTTGGGTAAAAGGCTATCGAAACTCTTCAGAAATTTTATATAGCAATCGCTTCATTCAAGCATGCATTCGATCAGTAACAGGTGCGCCAGTTCGTATTCAATATGGTGGAAGTCCTTTATGGGTTGGAGCGCCTATTTTTTTAGTGAAATTTTTAGATCGTTATTTCAAACTAAAACCATTTTCGTTTTTAAGTTTTTTTATCGTGCAAAAACCAAAAACGTCTTCAATTTAAGGGAAAAAATGGATACGGGAAAATTAGACCCAATTTCACAAGGATCGCATCTTTTAATGCAAAAATCAATAAATCCACATTCTGATCATTATCTTAAAATTGACTCTTTAGCTCAGACTAAAATTAGCACACAACTTCATCGTTCTCATTTTCCTACATTAAATTCTGAAAAAATAATTAAACCTAAGGCGCTTAAAATTGGAGATACATTGGGAATTTTTACTCCGTCTTGGCCAGCAAATGTTTTGATTACAGCTAAATATCTTCATGCTCTTCAAGTTTTAAAAGAAGTAGGTTTTAATTATATAGAGGGAAGTGTCACCCGTCAAATGATGAGCCAAGGCTATCGTTCAGCCTCTCCTCAAGAGAGGGCTGCTGAATTTATGGAACTGATTTCAAATCCTCAAGTGCATGGTCTTATTGCCACGATTGGAGGAGCTAACTCTGCAAGCATGATTCCTTTTTTGGATTTTAATAAAATTCGAGAGAGCCGCAAGGTCATCTGTGGATATAGCGATATGACTTCTTTACATCTCAGCATCTTAGCTTATAGCGGATTATCTACTATTTATGGCGTTGCTCTTGTCCCAAGTTTTGGGGAATATCCTTCTATCATGAAATACTCTTTGGATTCTTTTTTATTAATTTCCACCCAAACGCAAGTAGAAAAGCTTAAAATTGATCCGCCTAGCTTTTGGAGTCGGCACTTTATTGATGCTCAAAACCCAAACTGGAAAACAATAGTAAGAGAGACGCATCTTAATGACGGATGGAAAATTCTTTGCCCAGGTCAAGTGACTGCTCCTATTGTTGTAGTCAATCTAGAAACACTAGTCACAAGTGCAGGGACTTCCTATTTTCCCGTAGTGAAAGATAAAATTCTCATCCTTGAAGAAACAGCAGCCATTTTTAATAAAACAGAGAGACATTTTAGACAACTCGAAAGAATGGGAGTTTTCAATCAAATCAAAGGATTAATTTTAAGCAAACCAAGTGAAATTAACAATGAAGGTGCGCCATTTACACATGAGCAGTTAATTTTGGAAATTGTTGAACAACGAGATTATCCGATTGTTTCCAATTTTGATTGTGGACACACATTTCCCATGATTAATTTAGCACAGGAAATGATAATTACTGTCTGTGCTAATCAGCTACCGGTAGAAATTTATTTCGAAGAGGCGGGTGTTGTCTCCTACTTCTGATTATCCATTATCTCGACTTTGTACATTTTAAGGGGTCGCTAAACGCAAGATTTTGAGCTATAACGCGTTAAAATTTTTTCGCCAACCCTCATTTGGGGTTGGCGAAAAAATTTTAACGCGTTATAGCTCAAAAGATTGCATTTATCGACCCCTTAAAATGTACAAAGTCGAGATTATCTGAACTTGGGTTAATGATTATTGTCCGAAAAACAATCCAAAATATCCAACTTGCTTAACTCCTAAGGATTCATAAACTCGCCTTGCAGGAGTGTTGCTCTCTCCAGTAAAGATCATTAGCTTGCGAATGTGATGAACCTTCTTCGCATCCATAATCAGCTGCTTCATCAAAGCTTTAGCTAATCCTTGTTTGCGAAAAGTCTGAGAGGTGTAAACACCCCCTACTTGGCCAAGATCAAGTGCTTTAGCATTCAATTCAGCAATCACGACCAATTTTTTATCGATAAATAAGCCCCATATAATCTTTTGCGAAACTTTCCATAAAAATTGACGATGAAGTTCTTCCTCTCCTAATTCACTCGGCAGTTTTTGCTCGGTAATGTACTCATGATTGAGTATTCGCCACTCTGGATAATCAGACGAATTTAATAGCCTTACCCGTTCTTCTTTTTGATAATGAGCGTCTGCTAAATCGAGATGATATAAGACTTCTTTAACGGCAAAAGTTTCACGTTGGATTTTATGGATTTCTTTTAAAAACTCCCAAAACTTCGAGCAAAAACTCCACTCTCCAATGACACCATTTAAAGGGACACTCTCTTCTGCGCAAGATTCTGCAATCACATTAAAAACGGGAGATTGCAGGTCTGATTGTACGAGTAAAGTTCCTCTCTTAGTTAAACAAAAAACTCCCACAATATCTTCTAATCTACGAATGAGCTGAAAATTTCCAGAGTTTGGCGCTTGTCCCATGTTAAAACCATGCGCTTCAAAGTTTCCAAGAATAAAAAGGGAATAATCCTCATGACGTTTTAAAAAAGCAATCATTCCATCTCGATTGTTTTCGCAGACTTTTTCTATTCTAAATACATATTTCGTTGTTAAATTCATGTTTCAACTAAACCCAAATTTTCTTGAGATGAATTTGATTCGAAACTTTTAAGCTTATTCTCAATATTTTGAATTAAATTCTGTCCATCAGGGCTTGATTGTAATTTTTCAAAAAAGTTATTAAACTCTGAAACCCCTAGATCTTCTGTCTTTAAAGCAGTTAAGAAATCTTGGAATGCCGTTGCTGGAACCGTTTTGAAATGGTCAATCAAATTTTGCAAACGACGATTAAATTCAGCCAACTTTTTTTGATCAGCATCCATTCTTAAAAAACGAACTTCATCTATTACAAAATCAAAAAACTCATTTAAAGCATTTGCAGCCAAAACCCCAGAAGCCACTAAAACAGAAATTGATAATATCGCCCAAAAATTATCGAAGCTTATTGTATCCCTTAATATTGTGAATAGAGAACCTAATCCAAAGCAAGTTATTAGAAGAGATAATGCATTTCCAAACCTATTTGGCAATTGAGCTGTTGAACTATTTTTAAGATTAATGATAGAAAGAAAAACATTGCTATAATTCTTACGATTGATATCCAAGCTCAAATAGGCGCTAGGAGCAATGGAGATAAAAACAATCAACCCAATCAATATTCGACTTTCAATGAATAAATCACAGCCTTTATAAACCAAGTAGCCATCTACTCCGGACATAGCCAAAGAACCTGCACTGCCTACGACTTGTACAACACGATTTCCAAATTTTACATGGACAGATTGAGATTCTATTGTTTTCATCTTGATTTCTAGACCCACTTTTAGCATGTGAAGCACAGCAAAAGCACACCTATCATTTTTTTCGATCTGTTGAGAAAAACCTATTTTTAATACCTTATCTTTGAACGAAGGGTCTTGTTTGGAAATGACATCTGAAAGAAATTTTTGTAAAATATTAACAAATTTATCTTTAGCCTTAAAAATGTTTGGTTTGGCTGTATTCCTGTATAAACAACGTGTTAAGAAATTATTTGAATGAGCCATTTTTTGGATCAGAAGATCCATCGATTGTGTGCCAAAAAGAGAATTCAGAAGAGGGGTATAAATCATCCAAAATACACTCTGATTATATTGATAGCTCACATAAGCAGATGGAATTTCCGAAGCAATTCCTAGGCAGTAGAGAGGGACCCAATAAGCAGCCGCAGAGCGACATGTCCCTTTTTGATTGTTATTAGTTTTTGAAATGCGATCGATTAACTTACAAGCAGACCAAGCTGTTAAGGTTCCCCAAGCGAGAAATTCTCCAGCAGCAAAGCATTTTTTCAGAGCATCGTTATCTGTGACCTCTTCTGCTGGTTTAATAAAAGGATAAGAAGCAAGATAAGAAGCCGCAATTCCGACAATTTTTATGCCGATAATGGTCATCGGACGATAAGAATTATCCGACTGGTTAGAGAGAGGAAAGATAATTAAATCAATATCTTGATGTAATTGCTCAAGACTACGCTTTCTCTTTTCTTCCTTTAGGGCTTTACGAAGTGAAACATCTAACAAAGCCTCATCTTCATAAGTGCTATAATTGATAATTGGGGGACGAAACCAATATTCTTTTTGCCACATAACTAAATACTTCCAAAAATAAGTGTTTTTTCTTCTTATGAACCGATTCTGATGATGGCTTTTGCCATCATCAGAAAATTATGCATTAAAGAGTTAAAAAATTAAAATCCCTAAGTATTGAGAGAACCTCTTGTTCCGACTGAGTACATGTACATGTCGCTAATTGCCCATTCCCTCCCCCTTTTGCTCCGTGCTCTTTGATTAAATGAGTCACAATTTTTTTAGCATCGATTGTTTTGACTCCATCTTTTACAACACACTGCAGGTGTAATCCCTTTTCAGTATTTGTAAATACAATCGTTGCAACGCAAGAACCATGTTTTTTAAAAATAGAGGCAAGGTGTTTCTTTTCAGGCACTTCACCGTATTTTAAAATTCGCAACTCTTGTTGGTCCGCTAAAGAAATGGTGTGTAATTGAGTAAAAGAAATTTCCTTTTCTTGTTTAAATTGACTTGCCTGTTTTGTGATCTGCTCCAATCTTGCCGGAATCTCATCCAAAGAAGAGGTTCCTAATGTTGATGAAATTTCTTGCAATAACTTACTTCTAGCCATGACAACTTTTAAAGCCTCAGGCCCTGTCAAAGCAACAATACGTCTAACTCCCTTAGAAATGCTTTTTTCAGATTCAATAAGAAATAAACCTAAATCTCCAGTCCTAGAAGCGTGGGTCCCTCCACATAGCTCCATTGAAGGTCCCATTTGAACAACTCGAACAGAATTTTGATACTTCTCTCCAAACATGGCAATCGCACCTTGTTTTTGTGCCTCTTCATATGAACGAATGCTGGTCGTAATTGGCAAGTTTTTAATAATGAGCTCATTGACCGTTTTTTCAATTCTTTCTTGTTGCTCATTTGAAAGAGAATGAGAGCAATTAAAATCAAATCTTAACTTTCCAGAATCGACTAAAGATCCTCTTTGAATTGCTTTAGCGCCAATCGTTTGACATAAAGCATAATGTAACAAATGCGTTGCACTATGATTTCTCTTTACTCCCAAGCGATGCTCTGAATCAACTGTTAACAAGATCTCTTCTGCATTATGCAAAACCCCTGTCTGAATTTTTGCAGCATGGACATAAACATGTCCAACTAACTTGGTATCTAAAACCTGGATTTGGCATCCATGTGTAGAAGCGATCCCCTTATCCCCTACTTGTCCTCCTCCCTCAGCATAAAAAGAAGTTTCCGAAGTGACAAAATAGAAAATGTCAGAATTTGAAATTTCTTCAACTAAGTAATCATTTTGTATTAACATATTGATTTGAGAGCTAGCGACCGAATCTTCCCCGTATCCAACAAAGTTAGTCGAAGACAATTTCTTTAATTTTTCTTTAATCTGCTCAGAGAACTCAAAATTGGATTCAGTTTTCTCCGCTCCTTTAGAAGCAAGCTTATGTTGTTTTTCAAACTCTTGGTAGGCAGTGGTATCTAACTTTAATTCTTCATCGTTAAGAGTTTGCACCAAGATATCAAACGGAAGTCCTATTGTTGTGACAATATGATGAGCGACTTTTGGCGAAAATTGATTGCTTCCTTGTGGCTTATTTTTTTGAATCCATTCTTTTCCTTTCTTAATCACCTTTAAGAATTCTTCTGCTTCTAGATTGATGATTGTTTCTATTGTCTTCTCATTCCCGGCAAAATGTAAATAATTTTTAGCTAAAAATGCAATAGCAGGAGGAATAATTTTTTCAAGAATAGATTTCAAGTCATTCTTCACTGCTGTAGAAGATGCTAATGCAATAGATGTTAAGGTTGTCGTTGTCGTTTTCTTCGTTGCTGTTGTTTCTAAAGTTGTCGTTAGTCCTGCTAAGGGCCTTTGAGAATTGCTCAAATCTTCAGCAGAAGTGGCGGATATCACAGCCACACATTTTCTAATTAATTTTCGCACAATATATTCTCTTCCTGTAGCACCAGGAGAAATTCCCTCGGAAATAAGATAAATGGCTGTTCTAAAATGATCTGTCAGCATTCTTTTTTTATGAATATCTAACATGGGAAAATTTTGATCCACGAGATCATAAATGGGCTTGAGTAAATCTGTTTCATACACAGAATCATAGCCATTCATTGTCATGGTCATTCTCTCTAACCCTGATCCTGTATCTACACT
Organism: Parachlamydiales bacterium; assembly: GCA_963801825.1. GTDB lineage: Bacteria > Chlamydiota > Chlamydiia > Chlamydiales > Parachlamydiaceae > CAWDGI01. The sequence goes on along the minus strand of CAWDGI010000004.1, from coordinate 30,039 downwards.
TTTTAGCTTCAAAGAAGTAAGACTTTTATCTGCATGCATAAAATATTGCATGAAGACTCCTCCATTCCAAATTTCGACATAGCGACGTTTGGTGTCAAAAGTCTCTCCACGTCCAGGAATATAGGCGGGGGCAAAGCCATCCCCCATATCATAAAAGATCTCTGTACAAGGACCACAAGGACCTGTGTCTCCAGCAGGACCCCAAAAGTTATCCTCAGCAGGTAAAAATACAATGTGATCATCAGTAAAACCAACTGCTCTCCAATAGTTAGCTGTGACATCATCTCGTTCGATGTGCAGTTTTTCATCCCCTCCAAACACGGTCACATAAAGTTTCTCTTTTGGAAATTTGAGGGTATTAATTAATAAATTATAAGCAAGATTCACAGCCTCTTTTTTATAATAATCGCCAATTGACCAGCTTCCCATCATATGAAAGAAAGAAAGATGATGCATGTCTCCTATGTCATCAATATCATTTGTCCTGATACAAGGTTGGACATTACATAATCTTGGAGTAGCAGGTGTTTCTTCACCAGTAAAGTAAGGTTTGATTGCAGCCATTCCAGAATTAATAAACAACAGAGTCGGATCATTTTTTGTTAGAACAGAAGCTCCTTTGATGATTTGATGATTTAAAGGGGAAGATTGGCCAACAAAATAATTCAAAAACCGCGAAACAATTTGATTGGCAAGAATTATTCCCTCTCGAAAATGGACCTCTTTAACATTGGAAAAATCGTTTTGCGACCAAACTGTTTGGGGAGTTTGTGTCAAATTTATGGTTGGATACTGAGTTTGCATGATAACCTCCTTGCTGTTTTCATTAGATAAACCAAAAGTAGTCCAGAGTCTCTGACTGATAGTAGAAGTCGAAAATCCACTTTTCAATAATTTTAAAGCTAAATTTTTAGCTTTAACGGTATTTTTTACTTTTTTTTGATTAAATTGCCTCAACCTTGAGGACAAAGACTCGAAAGTCTGTCTCAAAATTATCATTTCATATTCCGAATAAAGAGGAGAAATTTTTTCTAATACTCTGTTTAAATCTGAGTTTTGATTCTGAGATTGCCGAAGAATATGGAAAATTCTATTTTCAATTTTTGTAGCAATATAAGACTCTTTTTTATTGCCTGGTAAAATACTCTCAGAAAAAAGGGTTGTAATGGCGAGCAAATTTTTCAGCAGAGAGGGAGCATCGGAAAAACCATTGGCTTGAATGTATTGTTCCTGGTTTTGATAAAAGGGAATAGAAAAAATTGTCCCTTCATAAAAAAAAGACAACAAACATTCTACACCAAATCCTACATCAATGTACTTTAGGCCGTATCCGTTATCTACCAAAATGATATTTCCTAAAGGGACAAAGTTCTTGCCCATGATATCATTATTTTGATCGCTCGCCTGAATTCTTCCAACGATTGTTAATCCCTTTCCTCTAAGTTGAGAATGTCCAAATTTCCAAGAGACATCATATTTCTCATTATTTTGAGATAAATAGTGAATTTGTGTTGAAGAGAAAACTTGCTGAGTGTATTCGACAAGTTGGTGATCTTCCGCATTCACAACAACATGAAGATCGCTTAAGGGAATACGAATTTTTTCTAAAAACGCAATGAGGTCAGTATATACTGCTGGCAAATAGACAATATCTGCAGAAATCCCAAGCATATTAAATGAATAAAGATAATCTTTGCTCTCTTTATCCCTAAAACATAACTGAGACATTGCGCGTTTGCCCAAAGGAGTATCACTGAGCATTTCGTTTTTGAACATTGCAAAGGTGGAATTCATTAACAACAGAGTTTCATCATCAGTTTTTAAAGGCAAAGAATGATAAAAAGCATAGCCTTTATTCAGAAAAAAATTGTGAAAACTTCTTATTATCCCAGAAACCGTCTTATCCTCACCAAGTTGAAGATCAGGTGTTGCTTGTACTCGAAATAATCCGGAAGGATAATCTGTTATTAAACGATCAAAATGAGGATTCACAACAACAACCTCTTTGCTTGGGAATATTTGGTAACGTAAAAATCGTTCCAATGGCTTTCGGTTTACTTAAAATAGAATAAGATCTTTCTTGTAATAATCTCAAACCTACGGTTTGAATCTTGCTTTTCTTTTCTATGGGTTTTTGAGCTGATCGATCCAACCTTGTCGATAATAATCTAAGCGCCTGTCTTAAAATTCGCATCTGACATTTAGCTCCTTTGCTGTACTGAATCACCATATTCCAATTCCAAACTTAATGAATACATAGACCCTAAAATTTGGAATATTCTTCCATTGTAAGTAATTATTTTTTTTATTCAAGAAAAATCTATCCATAGCGTCTATAATAATCGTATTTCCTTTAATTTTAAGGAGCTTGAGCAATTCCGGGATTGCTGTAACGGATCTTCCAGGGTTTTCCCAACAGAGTTAGTTACTTAGTGCACTGGATTCCATAGGTTTAATGCGATTTTTTTTGCTAAAAAATGGGGTGTATAGTCAAAGAATTGGGAGAGGAAACTGCCATTTTTATCATCTCACTTTTTGTTATTCCCCAGGGCAAATTTGTAAGCTCAAAAAATTCCAGGTATCAAGCCGCTCAGCACCTCCATAGAGGCTGCGAAAATACAATCATAAAAACAACGATTTCCTCTCCCAACTGTTTGACTACACACTCTTCTTTTGCAGCTCTCGGATCTGGGAATCCTATTCATCATTCGAAAGCCTTCCTTTGCATCGCTGCGATGTCTTTTTCTATGGAGGAAGGGAGAATAATTGGAATGAATTCCAACGAACCCAAGTGGCTTAATTGGAATGGAAATTGTTGGCGAATTTTTGGGATTTGATCAGGATAAAGCCATTTGGCAATATTTTAAGCAGCATTGGAGCCACTTTTTTCCGGAAATGCCTGATCGTACAAATTTCGCAAGGCAAGCGGCAAATCTGCATGTTATCAAACGAATGCTACAAGAGAAATTAGCAGGGCTTTTAGGGGCATATCAAGATCAATTACATATCATCGATGGACTACCTATTCCGATCTGCAAGTTTGCGCGGGCATACTTTAGCCATAATTCACGCCATGTGCGACTTTTTTTCCGTTCGAGTCCGGGCCCGAGACCGGCCCGTGCCCGAACCGAGATTCCGAGCTTTGCTAAACTATTTAACGAAGCTCGGAATCTCGGTTCGGGCACGGGCCCGGTCTCGGGCCCGGACTCGAACGGAAAAAAGTCGCACATGACGTTAATTTCAAGGGCGAGGCTGCATATGGATATTGCGCCTCTAAACGGGAACATTTCTATGGATTTCGAGGTCATATTGTCATTAGTTCCACAGGAGTAATCACATCTGCCACTTTTGCTTCAGCGAATATTGATGAGCGAGACGTATGTCCCGGTTTGGTTAGAAATCTTAGAGGACTTCTATTGGGGGACAAAGGATATATTCGCCCTTGCCTAAAAGAAGAGCTTAAAGTCTCCCATCTTCATTTGCAAACTCCCGTTCGTAATAATATGCAGGAAGACCGACCTTCTAATTTCGTAAAATGGATGATGTCAGCACGGAGATTGATTGAAACAGTGATCGGTCAATTGTCAGAACGATTTCATATCGAGAAAATTAGAGCTCGAGATCTATGGCATCAAGCGTCTCGATTTTGGAGGAAACTATTAGCACATACTGTGTGCATAAAAATTAACTTAATTCAAAAAAATGAACCATTGCAGTTAGATAGTCTTGTGCAGACTTTTTAGCGAAACTCGGAGCTTCGGTTCGGGCGCGGGCCCGGTCTCGGGCCCGGACTCGAACGGAAAAAAGTCGCACATGGCGTTATGACGATATCGAGCAGCAAAAAAGGGGTCGATGGGCAATTGAGGGAATTATGGCTTATCGGGAATTTTATGAAAGTCCCCCTCTATCAACTTAAGCTCTCAAAACAAGATGCAAGGAAATGGCAGCTTGAGGTAGTGGATTTTTCAAGCAAAGATTCTGTTGACAAAATGCTTCAGGGAGGGAATTAATAATGGCATCTCCTCATCCCATCCCTTCTATATCCACTGCTCTTATTCCTTATGATCCGACTCTGCCACATATTTCTCTAAAGGCACATTTCGAAGATGTAGCTGACAAAGCAATTCGGCATTTTCTTGAAATTGCACTGTTTGAATCCCAACATCTTTGTCTTGAGGGGCGGCTTATTTATCTCGTGCAAAATCTGCCAAAAATGCTTCCCTTCCCTTTTTCCGGCGTGATCGCCATGCAAGCTGGAGACGGGCCAATGATCCAAGCATGCCACTGCCCAAACCAAGCCGAATTCACAGAAGACCAAGTTTTCAATGTGCTTTCTGTAGGGAAGTTATTTACTGCAACGGCGGTGCTGCAATTGATCGAAGAGATGAAAGATGGGAAATTTGCTCTGGATACTCCCTTAAGCGAGCTTCTTGAAAAAGATGAACTCGACCTGCCTCTCAATCCCCCCTATTTAGCACACAAGCCCGATGCAAAATCTCTGAAGCATCTTAAAAATCACTGCTCAAAAATTACACTCGCGCATCTTTTGTCTCATACAGCAGGATTTGTTGAAAGGCCTGGACCGGAAAGCGATGAGATTGCCCCTAGAGAAAGTTGGGACCTCGAACACATCGGCACATACTGCTATTCCAACTATGGATATCAGCTTCTGGCTAGAATCATCGGAAAGCACACGAACTCCGGGATTCTATTGACAGATCATGAAGAAAAGTTCCGCTTACACATTGAAGAAAGAATCTTCAAGCCAGCTAGAATGGAGGGAGCGATTCGCGAGATCCATTCTCCTTCAAAACATCGGCTTGATTGCTTTGAAATTTCTGAACATGGCGTCGCTAAACGAGTCGAATCCCCCCATCCCTATCCTCATGGAAACGGCTGTTGGCGAATGACAGCCGCCGATTTGCTTGGCTTTGGGTCCACTATTCGAAAACATCATGTGCTCATCAAAGAAAGTTCATTTAAAACCATGATGGAATATCCAGGATGGCTGGGGTTTTGGAAAGACCACGATCCACGAACCGGTTCTGTTTTGGGATATGGACATCCAGGAGGAGGGGCTGGAATGTCCTCTTTTTTCAATGTCTGGAAGACAGATCCCCCCATTACTGCAGTGGTATTGTCTAATTACTCAGGATGCGAGATGGTAAAACCATTCTTGGATCCTCTGATGCAGCAATAATCTGTGCGTAAGGATCTATGTGGGGGCATCAATCGATTAATTTCCCTACCACGATCCACTCTAAACGCATGCAGATATCAACACAAAATCTCTTCTCTTCCACAGCTGCCGTTTCTAAATGCTGGCTCAACCGCTGCGCTATTTAAATGAGCTCTTTCAAATGGGTCATCACCGTTTCTCCTTTTTGTTTTGTACTTTTAGAGCTGAATTGACACCAACCACGATGAGCTTCAGTGCCTCAGATTGGTTTTTAGTGTAGTCTAAAAGGGCTTTCGTAACAAACCTGACTAATGCAACATAGAATTCTTCCTCATTCTCGTTCATGTTTTATCCTCCGTTTGAAGGCCGATTCCCCTAGCTGCTCAACCTGCTGGGCTTGGTGACCCAGTCACCAGGGAGCTTGCTTGGTTGTTGAAAAATATAACAGAAGTTGGTTTTTTAAACAACAAGAAAATTCAATATTTGATGCACAATTCAACTATCTGTATATTTAAACCATAAAGAGAGGATCACATGGAGCTAAGGGAATACCTTTTTAAAAACAGAATAAGCGTGGTAGAATTTAGCCGCATTTTGGAATGCGATAGGTCTTATATTTCCCAAATTGTTAATGGCAAAAGACCGGGGAAAAACTTGGCAAAACTCATAGAGATGACCACTAACGGTGAAGTAACGGTTAAAGGACTCTTAGGCAAATAGAGCACTAGCTACCACACACTTGGCTGGAAAAACCACTCACACTATATGGATATAAAGAGATCTCAAGAAAGAGTTATCAAAAACCGTTTAGCTTTTTCCATGGATTCTTCATCTTTTAAATTTAATTGAATTTCGCGTACTTCTTTTGAATCCACATCAGTCGCATGGAGAATAACCACTGCACATGATTTAGGAAATGAGAAAGAGATCTCCCAATGACCGAAAGACCATTCGCATTCTATCGCTTCATTATCTGCTGGATAAATAAAAGGCGTTGGAATATCCCCTAGTTTTAAAAGTTGATCAAACCAATTTTGAACTAGATCAATATCTGATTGCTTGAACTGTCTTCCTTCCCCCTCAAGCCAACCGTTTTCCAATGTTCTTAGACTGTCTAATTGCGCCTTTAAGTTAGGTTTCGTGCTCAGATTATGATTCATAAGTGACTTTGAAGCTTATTGCTGTCCAGTGTTATCTTGTCAAAGATAATATCAAATAGCCTCAAAAAATACACGAAAAAATTGCTTCAACTCTTGCCTCGTTGCATTAGCTAAAACATTCCTCGAAAAAATTCTCCATTGCCCTCCAAGCCCTCTTAGCCGACAGAGGCTGGAAAACCAATCCTTTCTCTTGATGATGCATCTCCGGATTCGTAAACGCATGGGCGGTATGCCCATAAATATTCATTTGCCAATCCACTCCCGCTTCATTGAACTCTTTTTGCGTGGCTGCAATATCCTCAGCTGAAACTAAAGGGTCCTCATAACCATGTAAAATGAGCAAAGAGCCTTTAATCGATTGAGCGATTGACACCTCCTTTGCTTGAATGTGCCACATCTGACGTCCTAATACGCCATGGAAACTCACAACCGCTCTTACATCTGCTCCGCTCCGAAGCAATTCGATGATTGTCAACCCCCCAAAGCAAAAACCAATCCCTCCTATTTTAGAGCGATCGACGTCAGGATGACGACGCACAACCTCAAAAGCCGCTTGAATCCTTTTTTGCAAAAGAGCGCGATCTTGAAACAAAGGGAGCATGAGTTCTGTGGCCTCCTTCTCATTAGCAGCCACTTTTCCCTCACCATAAAGATCGGCAGCAAAACCGATATAGCCTAATCGAGCCATCCTCTCTGCTTGCTGGCGGGCAAATGGATCTTGCCCCATCCACGCATGGGCAACAATAATCGCAGGAAAAGGACTTTTTATCCCTTTCTCCCCTTTCTCCTTCGCTTCAGGAAAGGCCCAGTAGCCTTTAAAAGGCTTGCCTGCTATTTCGTAAGAAATAAATTCTTGTTTCATGATAATCCTCCAAAAATTATTCTTTTATTTTTGCGGAGAGTAAAACCTTAACTTTGGCCATTTTAAGGGGTCGATAAATGCAATCTTTTGAGCTATAGCGCGTTAAAATTTTTTTGCCAACCCTCATTTGGGTTGGCAAAAAAATTTTAACGCGCTATAGCTCAAAATCTTGCGTTTAGCGACCCCTTAAAATGGCCAAAGTCAAGGTAAAACAAATGATGGAAATAATCAAGACTTCCTTCTTGCTCCTCCTTCTCTTCTTTTCTTTATTCGTAGAAGAACTAGAAGCGGGTCCAAGAGAGGAATTCCCCGTTTTATACCAAGGACGCTTTAGACCCAAGGAAGCCTATACCCGCCTTTGGCTCTATGACATTTCTCATACGTCCCATTTGAAAAGCCTTGATCCCCCCTCTGCTTTGCATCTCTTATGGTCTCTCCATTTCAAAGGATCTCTCCCCTATCACTCTCTTCCCCTTTTTTGGATCGGAAGCGCCCATCACAAGAAAGAGTTGGGCCTTCCTCTCACTCGCACCCATTTCAGCTATCAAGAGCTCATGCAGGCTTTCGAACACCATCCGGAAAGAAAAGAGAAAATGGCCTCGCTCTTACTAATGTTAACACACTTTGAACAGCTGCTCGGCCCTTTTCTTCCCCTGGAGCAAGCTTTCGAGAGGCGCTGCCTCGCTTTGCAAAAAGAGCCCCTTTCTCCTGCAAAAATTCAGCAAATCCTAGAGCAAGAATTTCCTCTCCCTCTTCGATTGAAAAAGGCAGGGATGTTATTTAAATGCTTACCCGGACGGGATCAAGCGGGAGAGTGGTTCTCTTTGCATGCCCTGAAAGTGCAGAGTTATTCCCCTTCTTCTCAGGGTCTTGAACCTGTGACAAATTTTAGTTTATTTTCTGACACGCAATTTGAGAATATTCGACAGGCCTATCTTGCTCTCGAACAGGCCTTCACAGACACTTCGTTTCATTCTCCTCTTTTTCAAGAGAAAGAAAAAGAGCTATCGCTTGCGATTCAGCAAGCGTATGAAGATTCGCTAGCCGGACAAATCTACCAACAGGCTCATGGAAAACAGCTATTCTATCCTTCTCTCAAACAATTACAAGTCGAAGCCCTCTACGTTCATTATCCCTGGATAAAAGGAGTGATGGCACTCTATCTCTTAAGCGCCTTATGGCTAATGACCAAAAAAGGGAAGAGCTTGGCCTTAGGAACGCTTTTGCTTGCCTTTTTTTTCCATACGCTTCTCCTTGTGATTCGCTCCTATGTTCTTGAGCGCCCCCCTGTGGCGAATATGGGAGAAACCCTCCTTTATGTTCCTTGGGTCGCTGTTTCCTTAAGTCTTCTTTCTCTTCGTTTAGGCGCCAACCTCTTGCTTTACTCTCCACCTGCCTCGTCTCCCTCTTCCTCCTGCTGATCACTGAGGCGGCAGATCTGAACCCCTATTTCAGCCAAGTGCAAGCGGTCTTAGATTCTCAAGTTTGGCTCATGGTCCATGTTCTACTTGTCGTGGGAAGCTACGGACTATTTATTTTAGGGGCCGCCCTTGGCCACTTCTATCTGGGCGGCTTCCTCCTTTACAAAGAAGAGCGGGCCTGGATGCACCCCCTCCCCCCCTTGATCTTGCAGACCCTCTATGGAGGGACCGCTCTCCTCCTCTCAGGAACAATCCTCGGCGGAATTTGGGCCGCCCAAAGCTGGGGCCGCTTTTGGGACTGGGATCCAAAAGAATCTTGGGCATTTATCTCCCTATGCGTCTATCTCTTATTCATTCATGCTTACCGCTTTTCTCGCCTCTCCTCCTTTGGCTTAAGCATCGGGGCTGTTTTGGGAGCCTTAACCATTAGCTTTACATGGTATGGAGTGAATTATCTTCTAGGAACCGGATTACATAGCTACGGGTTTGGAGAGGGAGGGACTTATCCTTATTTCCTTTTCCTAGGAGGAGAAGGAGTATTTTTAACTCTTGTTTTATCACAAAAATTTAGACTTAAATCATTTACTAACAATTATTTATATGTTAAATTGATGAAGAAAGAGTTTTTAAAATAAAGATTAGTCATTTCTTAAGTCCCTTCTTTTCCTCTGCTCGACTTTGTACATTTTTCACATTGAGCTTTATTTTAATTGCCTCATTTTCTATTGAAAAGGATTGAAAAAAAAGTCGGTACGATCTATACCCGTTCGGGATAAAAGCAAAGATGGAGTATCATGAAACATATTAAAAGTGAGAGACTGAAAAAATTAGAGAGTGAGCTCATTGATCTTGAGCAATGGTTGAAGCTGGGGCTTGTCCCCAAAAAAGATATCGAGAAACATAAGACAGAGATTTCAGCCACTAAAGAAAAAATTGAAGAAGAGAAAGAAAGGCTCCAATCTCTTAAAGACAGTGGAGAGATGGAAGAATACATCACCCCTAAGCGCCCTACCAATCGCCCGGGTTATAATGAAATGCCCACCATTCCCGATATTGATGTGGGAGAAACCATAGGCGGCACAGAGACGGGCTTTGACATGGATACAAACGCGGCAGAAGCTGAACAAACAGCAGAAGAGCGAGGAGGAGAAGAGGAAGAAGCCGCAGAAGAAGAGGAAGAAGAAAATGATGAATCCTACTTCAGCGACCGTAACCGCTGGCGTAGAGGGGGGATTATTGACCCCGATGCCGATGAATGGTAAGTGAACTTCCTCGCGACGTCAGCCTCTACTTTCATATTCCCTTCTGTACACGGAAATGCGATTATTGCCATTTCTTCGTCTTGCCCGATCAAGAAGAAGAAAAAGAGCAATTATTAGAGGGATTTAAAAAAGAGCTAACCCTTGTCACTCCCCAATTAAAAGGAAAAAGAATTCTCACCCTCTATTTTGGGGGAGGAACCCCTTCTCTCTTTGGCCCCTTTCGCCTCGCCTCTTTGTTGGAACTCCTTCGTACCCAACTAGAGATCGCTCCTCATGCGGAAATCACCCTTGAAGCCAACCCGGAAAATATCACGCATGGGCAGATGCAAGCCTATGCAGAGGCAGGGATCAATCGAGTCAGCTTAGGCATCCAAACGCTGGATGGGGGTCTACTCCAATTATTAGGACGGCTGCATCAACCAAAAACAGCCCTTCAAGCAGTAGAAACGATCTACCAAGCAGGGATTTCAAATATTTCGATTGATTTAATGTATGATTTACCGACCCAAACTCTCCGGCATTGGAAGGAAACACTCCACCAGATTGAACACTTGCCCCTTTCTCACCTCTCCCTCTATAATTTGACTCTAGAGCCCCAGACGCTCTTTTTTAAGAAGCAACGGCAACTGCGTCCCTTACTACCCGATGAGGAGACGAGCTTGGCGATGTATGAGATGGCAATCGAGCAATTAGAAAAAAGAGGATTTGCCCAGTATGAGATTTCTGCTTTTGCCCGGCCAGGTTTTATTTCTCAGCATAATATGGGCTACTGGGTGGGACGCCCCTTTTTAGGGCTAGGCCCTTCGGCGTTTAGTGATTGGGAGGGGGAGCGCTTTCGAAATGTTGCCCATTTAGGAAAATATTGTCGAGCGCTAGAAAAAAAAGAGTCCCCTGTCGATTTTAAAGAAAAGCTGGAGCCGGACGCGCGACTTAGAGAACGGTTTGTCCTTGCCCTTCGCTTAAAGGCAGGGCTTTTTCTCCCCTCTTTTACCCGCCAGCATGGGCCTCTGGACCGGGCAGCCTCTCTTCGCTTAGAAAAATTGATTTCTGAAGGCTTCATCCACCAAGATAAAGAGAGAATATTCCTCAGCAAACGAGGCATTCTCTTTTATGATACCGTCGCCTCTGAACTAATCTAACGAGTCATGCGAGGACTTCCGACTGGATAATTCATGAATCAATTGCCTAAAGGAAGCTGTCCGCCTCACACCCTCCAGCCACTCATCATGCAAAAGATCTTCAATGCTCGGCAATGTATTCGCCCCTTGGGCGCGCTCCAATTGATGCATGGCAAGATCATAACACCCCGTAATCGAATACAACCCTGCTAATGAATAATAGACTTGCGTTTGACCCAATGCAGCCGCCTGCATCAACTGATTTTCCGCCTGGCAGTAGATCGCATGAGAGACGTCCGGATGATTGGGATCATGAATCAAAAGGCCAAAATGAATCAATAGAATGCCAAAATCAAGATGGATCCTCTCCTCTTCTATCTCCCGCTCAACTAAATACTGAAAATGCTCAATGGCCTTCTGATAGAGCTCCACCTCGCTCAAGGCTTCTCCTAAATGAAAGAGAGTAAGGGCTAAATGATAACGGGCATGAGCCAGCTCTGGGTTCAGCTCCAAGACCTGACTAAAAATATGACTCGCCTTTTCTAAATAGCGCGACTCTTCTCTTAGATCGCCTAATAAATCAAAAGCACAGCCATAATTATAAATCCATTCGATATCAATCTGGGCGGGATCCATCGCTTGCAGGGGTTGCTTGAGCGCTCTCTCAAATTTTTCAATGGCCCGCTCAACATAAGAGGCATTTCCAGTCATCTCCCCTAACTTGAGAAGCGCTAATCCCCAATCATTCCAAAACTGGCAAAAGGCCCCCCCATACTCGACCACATGGGAACAAAACTGAAGCCCCTTTTCAACCCACTCATGATCGTCCTTTAATTCTCCTAAAGCAAAATGAGAGAGAAATAACCCATACCATAGAAGAGGCCGCCTTCCATTCAAAGAGAGACCATACTGAAATTTCTCAATGGCTTGGATGAAATAACTCTCCTCTTCAAAATAATGGCCCAGCTCATGTAAGCAAGAACCGTATAAATACCAAAGATCGGGATTCTCCTGCTGTGTCTCTAAACAATGCAAGACTTTTGATTGAGCAGAACGCAAAAGTTCTAATTGCTCTTCTTGTGCCCCGAGGAAAAGTTCCCCCTCTGCCCACTCCGCCAAAATCAGCCCATGCTCAGGCTCTAGTTGATAGGCCTTCGCAAATTTGTCTAAACCGCTTCGTAGCTTTTGAGAATCCCGTTTGATTTTGCCCAAAACAAGATCAAGCTGCGCCCACCTGAACCAGACAAAGGCTTCCGTGGGATCCAGATCGGCGGCCGCTGCAAAACTCTGATCGGCTTCTTCTAACAGTTTTTCTTGCCCGTTCAGTTCCCCGAGCGACTGTAAACAACAGGCTTGATGATACCAAGAATCAAAAGAGAGAGGATTTCTCTGAATCGCTTGGTTGAATAATTCTAATGCCTTAAGAAAATAGTCAGGTTGTCCCAATAAATAAGCCAAATCTGCAAAACTATATCCATAATCATTCAAAAATTCGTGGCCGGTGCCCCTCCGTCACAGTTCGCCCTCATCGACTCGTTCCTCAAGTCGAGCCCGTACGCCTTCTACATCCTCATGGTCGCGTTCGGGTTCCACTCGTACTACGGCTCGCTCGCCCCGCTCAACCCCGTGCTCACCAAGGCGGGTCAGAAACTCCTCGCCGACGTCACGACGAAGGTGAAGGACGCGAGCGAGTGCACCAGCATCATCGCCTCGGCGGTCGCGACGTACGTGAACGCCAAAGAGATCTCCGAGCTCCAAAAGGCCGACCCCTACACGGTCCCGGCCTGGAAGAAGCTGCTCAACGAGAACGATCCGGGACAGTTCAAGGCGAAGTCGTCGGTGCCGCTCCTCATCGTCCAGGGTGGTTCGGACGAGCAGATCCCGGTCGTGTCCACGCTCTTGCTCTACAACCACCTGTGCTCGCTCGGTCAGGTCGCCCAGCGGTGGATCTACCCCGGCCAGTCCCACGCGGGCGTGATCGCCCCGTCGTTCAACGACATGGTCCAGTGGATCGCTGACCGGTTCGCCGGCGGTGCCAACCCCGACCCCTACGTGCCGACAGGTGCCCCGGGCATCGTGCCGGTTCCACAGACCTGCAACTGATCGGGGCGGCGATCGAGCAAGCGCTGCGGCCGGCACCTGTGCCGCGGGCGCGCCGAAGCCTCGCTCAGGACTTGTAGGCGAAGAAGCCCTGGCCGCTCTTGCGGCCGAGGAGGCCTGCCTGGGTCATCCTCGAGAGCAGCGGCGGCGGCGCGAGGTGGGGCTCTTTGAACTCCTCGTAGAGCGACTCGGCGACCGCCTGGGTCGTGTCGAGCCCGATGAGGTCCGTGAGGGCGAGCGGTCCGAGCGGGTGCGCGCAGCCGATCACCATCCCCGTGTCGATGTCCTCGGCGCTCGCGAACCCCGACTCGAGCATCCGGATCGCCGAGAGCAGGTACGGGATGAGCAGGGCGTTGACGACGAACCCCGCGCGGTCCGGCGAGGCGATGACGCGCTTGCCCAGTCGATCCGTCGCGAAGGTCCGCACCCGCGTCGCCGTCTCGGGGCTCGTGAGCAGCGACGAGATGACCTCCACGAGCTTGAGGACCGGCACCGGGTTGAAGAAGTGCATCCCGATCACCTGCTCGGGCCGCTTCGTCGCCATGGCGAGCTTGATGATCGGGATCGACGAGGTGTTCGTGGCGAGGATCGCGTCCTCGCGCTCGACGACCGCGTCGAGGTGCCGAAAGATCTCCTCTTTGGCGCGCTCCTCTTCGAGCACGGCCTCCACCACCAGGTCCCGATCCCCGAGCGCCTCGAACGTGCCCGCGAAGGTCAGGTTCGACCGTGCCAACCCCGCGTCCTCCTCCGTGAGCTTGCCCGAGGTAACCGCCCGTGACAGCGATCGCTCGACGCGGGCCTGGCCGGCCTTGAGCGCGTCGTCGTCGCGCTCCACGACGACGACGTCGGCGCCCGCCCGAGCGCAGACCTCGGCGATCCCAGATCCCATCAGGCCGCAGCCCACGACGCCGACTCGTTCCACTCGAGGCTCCTCGCTCTTCGGACCGTGTGAGGTGATCCTACGAGCGCGTGTGACCGGTCCCGGACCCGTCACATAGAGGGTCCATGCACTGGCGGACCCTCCAGCGGCCACCCGGCGCGCAGGTGACGAAAGCAGCTGGTCAAGTGGCTAACTTTCTTCGCAATGTGGGGGGGTGCGGTTGCTGGGACCCCTCGCCGCCACTAGGTTCATCAACTTCTAACCGTCAGATCGGGGGGGCACTCTTCGTGCGTCTCCCTTCGCCCACCCAAGAAAGAAGGAACCTCATGAGGAAGTTGCTCATGAAGGCAGGGGTCCCGCTCGCCGTCGGGGGCCTCGTGCTTTCCGGTGTTGCAGGGGCGTCGCTCGCCGGCGCCTCGACCCAGGCACACAAGGCCATTCCTACGTACAAGATCGCGTACCAAGGCCCGCTCTCTGGCGGCAACGCGCAGCTCGGCCTGAACATGGTCTACTCCGTTGAGCTCGCCATCGCCCAGTGGAACGCCAAGAAGGGCGACCCATTCCACCTCGCGATCCAGAAGCTGGACGACCAGGGTGACCAGACGAAGGCAGCGGGTCAGGCGACGCTCGGCGTGTCGAGCGTGAAGACGCTCGCGGTTGTCGGTCCGGCCTTCTCCGGCGCGGCCAAGAATGCCCAGGCCATCTACGGCCCGGCGCACATGCCGCTCGTCAGCCCGTCTGCGACGAACCCGCTGTTGGTCACTCCCCTCGAGAACCCCTTCCACAACTTCTTCCGCGTGGTCGCGGACGACAGCGTGCAGGGGCCGGCTGACGCCAACTACGTCGTGAAGAAGCTCAAGCTGAAGAGCGTGTACGTGGTGAACGACGCGGGCCAGTACGGCTCGGGCCTCGCCTCGCAGTTCGCCACCACCGCCCAGCACGACGGCGCGACGGTGACCACGAACACGGCGGATGGTACGACCGGTTGCACCGCCGGTTCGGGCTCTCCGACGGAGTATCCGCCGCTCGCAGCGACGATCGCGTCGAAGAACCCCAAGCTCGTCTTCTACGGCGGCTACTACTGCGACTTCGCCCTGTTCACCGCGGCGCTCCGCACGGCCGGCTACACCGGCAAGCTGATGAGCGGTGACGGCAGTGACGACCCGCACTACGTCTCAGAGACATCCCCCAAGTCGGACGCGAACGGCACGTACCTGACGTGCGCGTGCGCCCAGGTTGGGACCACGGCCGCCGACAAGGCGTTCACCGCAGGCTTCAAGCACTACTCCAAGGGCGTTGCCCCTGGCACGTACTCGCCGGAGTCCTACGACGCGACAAACACGATCATCGCCGCGATGGTGGCAGTCGGCAAGGCCCACAAGGCCCTGACGCGTTCGAACATCGTGGCTGAGCTCCACAAGATCACCTTCAACGGCCTGACCAAGAAGATCCACTTCCTCGCCGATGGCAACATCGCCGGAACTGCGATCTACGTCAACCAGGTCAAGGGCGGGAAGATCGTCCAGCTCGGACTCGAGTAAGCAAGTTCCTCACAGCTCGTCCAACGAAGCCGGGTGCCCATCGGGCACCCGGCTTCGTTGCATAATGAGCGACATTCGCCAGCGGGTCGGGCGGTGGCGGCAGCACGTCCTGGGGAGAAAGGTGCGCCGTAGGTGGCCAACTTCATTGCGATCGGGCTCTTCACCGGCTTCATCTACTCGCTCGTCGCCCTCGGATACACGCTCGTCTACGGCACGCTTCGGCTCATCAACTTCGCCCACAGCGAAGTCTTCATGTGCGGAGCATTTGGGGGCTACTTCTATCTGCGGGCATTCGTCAACCCCAACGTCGTGCCCACCGGTACGGCTTCCATCTTCTGGATCGTCACAGGACTACTCGCCTCAGGGGCGGTCGGCGGCATCGTGGCCATCCTCCTCGAACGCTTCGCCTACCGACCACTGCGTCGGCGCAACGCCCCGCCACTGACCTACCTGATCTCGGCCATCGGCGCCTCGTACTTCCTCATCAACTTCGTCGGCAAGGAGTTCGGCCGCTATACGACACCGCTTCCACTGACCTTCAACAACCACATCGTCGGACGGCCCTTCGGAGCGGTGATTACCTCCTACAACATCATCGTGATGATCGCTGCGATCGTCATGTTCGTCGGGCTCGACTTCACCGTTAATCGCACCAAGATGGGGAGGGGCATCCGCGCCGTCGCGCAGGACTCCCAAGCGGCGAGCCTCATGGGCGTCAACATTGACCGGACCATCGCCACGACCTTCGCCCTCGGCGGCGTACTCGGTGGCGCCGCAGGCTTCCTCTATGCGATGGTCGCCGAGGTGTCCCCGAACATGGGGTTCATCCCAGCGCTCTATGCCTTCACCGCCGCTGTCCTCGGCGGAATCGGCAACGTCCGCGGCGCGATGCTCGGGGGCCTCGTGCTGGGCGTGGCCGAGACGCTTCCGATCTACTTCATTCCTGGCAACCCGATCTGGCTGGAGGAGGTCATCGCCTTCGGGATCCTCATCGTGATCCTCATCTTCCGGCCCACGGGACTGCTCGGCGAGCGACTGGGTCGGACGGCGTGACGCCCCCGGTCGTCCCGACCCATCCGCTGCAACGGGCGGCACGATCTGTCGTCAGCGTGGTGCAGCGAATGCTCGCGTCCATCGCGCGACTCGTGTGGGGCGCCCTTGGCCCGATCCTTCGTCCAGTGGGGCGGCTCCTATGGCGCGTGCTGGGACCGGTGCTGCGCCCGCCCGCGCGCGCGATCGTCTGGATCGTCCTCATCGTGATCCGCTTCGCCCTCCGTCCGACGGGGCGACTCCTCGGGTGCTGCCTCGCGGGAGCCCTCCTGCTCGCCATGATGACCGGGCCGGACGGAAGTACGGCGCAACCGACCTCGGGCATCACCTCCTCCCTGCAGCCACCACGCGTCATCTACTTCCTCCTCTTCGGACTCGTGCTGTGGCTCCTGATCGTCGTGGTGCAAAAGACCAGGAGCGGCGAGTTCGTCCGGCTGGCTGCACGCCGGAGCGGTCTCGCGATCAGCGCCCGATCTACTTGGGGCCGATGGCTCGCCTCGACGCGCGACCGACGCGTTCTCGGTGTGCTCTCGTTCGGCGCGGCCGTCCTTGCGGCAGTCCTCGTCGCGGCGTTGACCGGACCTGAAACGCCGGACAAGGTGTCGGAGTCCGGCCTCGTCCACCAGCTTCATTTCGCCTACACCTACGGCTACCTGCTGCTCGGCATCGTGCTGTGGCGGCTCTGTTCGCTCCGCGTGCTCGAGCGTCACGGACTTCGTCAGCAGAAGCCACTGCGGCCCGGGCCGCTCCGCGGCGTCCTTGTCGTGCTTGGATGCCTCGCTGGTGCCCTCGTGCTCGCGGTCGCAGCGAACCCTTGGCTCGACCCACACTTCCAGTGGTCGTACTTGCGCATTGGCGGACATCCTTCGATCTGGGGGCAGTGGCCGACGTACCTGTACCTCATCGGTGGCCTCGTCGTGGCCGTGATGGCTCTTCGCAACGAGCGGCGCCGCGCCGGCTCGGCGGCGAGAGGCACGACCCGGCGCTTTGCGACTCCGCAGATCTCGCTCGCGATGTATGTCGCGATCCTGTTTGTCGCCATCGAGTGGCCGAAGTTCCTCGCACCCTATTGGCAGAGCAACATCACCACCGAGATCGGCTCGTACGCCCTGCTCGCGCTGGGGCTCAACGTGGTGGTCGGCTTCACTGGGCTGCTCGACCTTGGTTATGTCGCGTTCTGGGCGGTCGGCGCCTACACGTCGGCTTACTTCACCGGCACCTGCCCATACACACACCATTCGTGCTGAATCAGTTCTTCGTCATCCCCCTCGCGATCGCGCGCGACGATGGTCGTTGCAGTCCTGATCGGACTCCGACGCTTCGATTGCGAGGCGACTATCTGGCGATCGTGACGCTCGGTTTCGGTGAGATCATCGAGATCGTCCTCAACAATTGGACGAGCGTGACTAACGGCCCAGGGACCGACTGGCGTCGCATCCCGCACTTCTCCATCAACCTCTTCGGCATCCACTACACCTGGACCACCGCCCAACTCTGCCGTACTACTACGTGCTCCTTGCCTTCATCGTGATAGCAATCTTCGCTCTTCCACTCCCTCAAGCACTCCAGGGTCGGGCGGCGCTGGGCCGCGATTCGCGAGGACGAGGTCGCTGCAGCGTCGATTGGCGTCAATCCGCTGAAGTACAAGGTGATGGCGTTCGCGATCGGCGCGTCGACCTCGGGCTTCGCCGGAGTGCTCACCGCGAGCAAGGTCAGCTACATCGCAACCCGAGTTCCTTCACCGTGCAGTTCTCGATCCTCATCCTCGTCCTCGTCATCTTCGGCGGCATGGGCTCGATCGTCGGTGCATCGCCGGAGCGGCGTTGCTGCAATGGTTGCCGCTGTTGCTTGCGAGTCCACCCGCTCCTTCGGCTTCCAGATGCCAGGACCTCTACATCTACCTCGGCGCGCTGCTCGTGCTCGATGATGATCTTCCGGCCACAGGGCATCTTCCCCTCCCAGCCGGCGCGAACGTGAGCTCCAGCTTCGCCGAGACCGGCGTGGGATTCTCGGACCCGATGGGCGCCGAGCGCGAGGAGACGCGATCAGTTCGGAGGCGCGGCACGTCGGCGGCGAGGTCGGTCCAGGGCACTGACAGTTCGCGTGACGGCCGCCGCAGCGGTCCCCGCGGGTCAGATCCGATCATCGAGGTCGACCACGTGACCCTGCGCTTCGGCGGCGTGACGAGCCTCGCCGACGTGTCGCTGCGACCAGCGGCGCGGCGAGATCCTCGCGGTCATCGGACCGAACGGCGCCGGCAAGACGTCGCTGTTCAACTGCCTGACCGGCGTCTACGTCCCCCAAGAGGGCGCCATCACACTTCACGCCGACGCACGGCCGAAGTAGCCTCGATCGTCGGCAAGAAGCCGCACCGCATCAATCACGCTGGGGGTCGCGCGCACCTTCCAGACGAGCTCGGCTCTTCAACGCCCTCACGACCTTCGAGAACGTGAAGATCGGCGTCGAGGCGCGGTCAGACGACCGGTCCGATCGGGGCGATGCTCCACCTGCCCCGTCACGCGTCAGCGAAGAGCGAGGCCGATCACGCAGGCTCTCGAGCTGCTCGAATTCGTCGGCCTCGACCGCGCGGCCGAACGACCTGGCCGAGCTCCCTCCCCTACGGCGACCGGCGTCGCCTCGAGATCGCGCGTGCGCTCGGGCACCAAGCCCGAGGTGCTCCTGCTCGACGAGCCGGCGGCCGGGACGAACCCGTCGGAGAAGGTCGAGCTGGCCGAACCTGATCCGCGCGCGTGAACAACGAGCTCGAGCGTGAGCGTCCTGCTCATCGAGCACGACATGCGCCTCGTGATGTCGATCGCCGAGCGGATCTACGTGCTCAACTTCGGCGAGGTCATCGCCGAGGGCAGCCCCGCGGAGATCCAGCAGAACCCCGCGGTGGTCGAGGCGTACCTCGGGACGATCGACCACGGAGCGACGCCGCGGTCGGCCGCCGCCGGACCGACGATCGCGGCAGAGGCGCAGCGCCGTGACCGCGCTCCTCGAGGTCCACGACGTCGAGGTCCGCTACGGCGCGATCCACGCGCTCGAGGGCTGTCGCTCGACGTCGACGAGGGTGAGATCGTCGCGCTGCTCGGCGCCAACGGCGCCGGCAAGATCGACGACGCTGCGGATCGATCTCCGGGCTCAACCGCCCGCCGCGGGCACCGATCCGCTTCGACGGGCAGCGACATCACGCACATGCCCGGCCCACGAGATCGTCGCGCCTCGGGATCGGCCACGTCGCCCGAGGGCCGGCGCATCTTTCCCGCGATGTCGGTGATCGAGAACCTCGAGATGGGCGCGTTCCAGCGCGCACGCGGCAGCCTCGCGACGGACTTCGAGCACGTCTTCGAGCTCTTCCCGATCCTGCAGCGAGCGCCGCAAGCAGATGGCGGCACGCTGTCGGGCGGCGAGCAGCAGATGCTGCGCGATCGGACGCGCGCTGATGGCCGAGCCGAAGCTCCTGCTGCTCGACGAGCCGTCGCTCGGGCTGGCACCGATCATCGTCGAGCAGATCTTCGAGATCATCGCGACGATCCGACGACGCAGGGGACGACGATCCTGCTCGTCGAGCAGAACGCGCACCAGGCGCTGCGGCTCGCCGACCGCGGCTACGTCATGGAGACCGGCCACGATCACGATCGAGGACCGCGCGTCCGCGCTCCTCGGCGACCGGAGGATCCGCGAGGCGTACCTGGGCGAGACGGCGGCCGACGGGACGTGACCGACCCGGGCGTCCTGCACCCGAGCGCCCAGCGCGTCGCGGACGCGCTCGCGGCGGCAGGCGTGCAGGGGCAGGTCCGGGAGTTCACGGCGCCGACCAGGACGTCCGCGGAGGCCGCCGCCGCGCTCGGTTGCGAGCTCGGGGCGATCGCGATGTGCCTCGTCCTCGTGGCGGACGAGGAGCCGATCGTCGTCATCAAGAGCGGGGCGCACCGCATCGACCTCGAGCACCTCGCGCGCGCGATCGACGTCGCGGGCGTCCGGCAGGCTGACGCCAAAGAGGTGCGCTCGGTGACCGGTCAGCCCATCGGTGGCGTGGCCCCCGTGAACTGGCCGACGTCGCCGCGCGTGCTGCTGGATGCGTTGCTCGAGCGCTTCGGAGAGGTGTGGTCGGCCGCGGGCACGCCGAACGCCGTGTTCCCGACCACCTTCGAGGAGCTGCGAGCGCTCACGGGCGCCACGACGGTGACCGTGGTCGCCGACGGCCCCTGACCGTCGACGGCACGCGCCGTCCCCCGTCGGGGCCAGCAGCGCGAAGTGCCCATGGGTAGGCTCGCGTCATGTCCGACGTGGTGCCGCAGCCCACACCGACGACCCGGGCGTCTGACGCCGACCGCGACCACGTGCTCCAGGTGCTCGCGACGGCGACGGCCGACGGGCGCCTGACCGTCGACGAGCACAGCGACCTCATCGACAAGGCCCTGCACGCGAGGACGATCGGCGAGCTCGACGTCCTCACCCAGGACCTCGGGCCCCGGACGGCGCCGGCACCGGCGCCCGCCCCCCTCGCCCCCGCGCCCAAGCGGGGGTTCCTCGCGGTCTTCGGGGCGAAGACGCGCAAGGGCGGCTGGCACGTGCCCGCGGAGTTCTCCGCGACGGCCGTCTTCGGCGCCGTGGAGCTCGACTTCCGAGAGGCCCGCTTCGACGCGCCCGAGGTGGTGTGCACCGCGAACTGCGTCTTCGGCGCCGTCGAGATCACCGTCCCGGACTGGGTCCGCGTCGTCGACGAGGGCACGGCGATCTTCGGCGCCCGCGAGGAGGCCGGGCCGTCCTCGTCCGAGCCCACCGTCACGCTCCGCCTCCGCGGGTTCTCGGTGTTCGGCGCGACCGAGGTCCGGCGCAAGGCGCCGAAGCTGAGCAAGGGGGGCGCCGACCGCGCCCTGCCGGAGCCTCCGACGACCTAGTCGGTGGCCGCGAGCGAGAGCTCGTAGTCGAGGTGGAGCGTGTGCGCGCCGTCGGGTGCGATCTCGATGCGCGCCTCGCCGCGAATGCCCTCGAGCTCGCCCGTGCCCGAGCCGGGCGAGATCGGCCACCTCGCCCACATGCCGTCGGAGGTCATCGTGCCGGCGTGCAGGAGCGCGAAGGTCCCGGTCTTCCCCTGCAGCGAGCCCCGGACGGTCTCGAGCGCGACGTAGCCCGCGCCGTCGGCCTCCCCGCGGACCGAGAGCATCTCGACGTGGCTGGTCGCCTCGAGGTCGCCGTGGAAGGTCTTGTCGATCCTCGTCCGCGAGTAGGCGATGCCGTCGACCGTCGCGTAGGGATCGTCGGTCTCGAAGACGTCGAGCGTGAACGGTGCGGTCGCGGTGGCCACGTCCCTACCACTGCTCCCGCTCGTCGGTGACGACCTCGAAGTCCTCGAAGTGGAAGCCGTCCTCGGACAGCTCGGTGAAGGCGCGCGACAGCGCCTCGGTCGCGGGCAGCTTGGAGTTGTGCATCGCGTCCTCGAAGGAGTCGAAGAAGACGATCTCCACGTAGCGGTCCGCGACACCGCGGTCCCTCAGCAAGAGGCGCTTCCGGGCGCGCCGCACGTCGCGGGTGTCCTCCAGCCACTGGACCAGGGCGGCGTCCATCTCGTCGCGCTTGGTCGTGGTGTACGACATGATCTGCACGAACGCCATCTGGCCCCTCTCCTCGTCCGGCGAGGCGAAGTGTAAGAGAGCCGCCACGGGCGTGGCGTCCGAGGGTCCGCCGACGGCCGGGATCGCGGCACGAGACTTGCGGCCATGCCCGAGATCTTCCACTACGTCCCGCACCCGAGGATCGAGGAGCACCGCGCGGCCAAGCCCGTGAGGGTCCGTGACCAGCGCCGGCTCGACCACCCGAACCCCATCGTCAGGTTCAACGCGCGGTTCGGGCTGTGGATCACGATCGTGGTGGGGACGATGTGGGCCGCGTACCTGTTCACGGTCATCGCGCTCTTCGCGCTGCCCGACGCCATCAAGCAGGGCACGTACTTCATCGTCGTCTGGCTCTCGTCGAGCTTCCTGCAGCTGGTGCTCCTTCCGATCATCATCGTGGGCCAGAACATCCAGGCCAAGGCTGCTGACAAGCGCGCCGAGGAGACCTACCAGGACGCCGAGGCCGTCCTGCTCGAGTCGACCCAGATCCAGGCGCACCTCGCCGCCCAGGACAAGGAGATCTCCTCCATCCTCGCCCGGCTGGAGAAGCTCACCGCGGCCTGAGGACCCGATGGCACTCCTCGAGCGTCGCGAACGGCGCGGGACCGACGGTCCGGCGTGGTGACGCTCAGAGACGTGCGTGCCCTCGCCCTCGCGCTGCCCGAGGCGACCGAGGAGGACCACCACGGCATGGCGTCGTTCCGCGTGCGGGGTCGGATCTTCGGGACCGTGCCCGACGCCCGCCACGTGCGGCTCATGGTGGGCGAAGAGGACGTGCTCGCCGCCTGCGTCGAGGCGTCCGGTGCCTGCGAGCAGCTGCGCTGGGGGGCACGGCTCGCCGGCGTCGTCGTCGAGCTGCGCACCGTGCCGGCTCCGCTCGTCGCCGAGCTCTTGGAGTCGGCGTGGCGCCGCAGGCCGCCGGCGGCGCTCGTCCGCGCCCGCGACGAGGCCCGCCGATGAGCCCGAGGTCACGACGGCGCCGCGGCCCGCTAAAATGGTTGCATGTCGCAAGCAATCATTCGCCCCGCGGCACGGCGGCGCACCGAGGAGGCGGCCTCCGAGCGCCTCTTGGCGGGGCTGTCCTCCATCTCGAGGTCGGTGAACCAGGTCCGGCTCCACGAACGGCTCCTGCACGACGCCGGCGTCCGTGCTCGACCGCGCCGGCGCGGCGCTGCTGAGCAAGCTCGAGGCGAGCGCCGACGGCTCCCTGCGCGTGACCTCGCTCGCGGACCGGCTCGGCGTCGACACGCCGACGGTCACCCGCAAGGTCCAACAGCTCGAGCGGCTGGGCCTCGTCGCGCGCGACGCCGATCCTGACGACCGGCGCGCGCACCGCATCCGGCTCACGCCGACGGGCGCGAGACCCTCGCCGGCTGACCGCGGCGAAGCGCCGCTGGGTCGCGTCCCTCCTCGAGGGATGGTCCGCGTCGGACCGGGCGACCTTCGCACGGCTGCTCGGGACGCTTCGCCGACCGGCTCCACGATGGACGTGGACGGTGCACGTGGCGACTGACGTCACCGCCGCCTCGGCGCCACCGGTCGAGCACGACGCTTCCCCAGGCCGAGCACCGCCGGCATCCTCGTCATCCTCGGCGCCCTCATGATGGGGATGTTCCTCGCGTCGCTCGACCAGACCATCGTGTCGACGGCGCTGCCGACCATCGCCGGCGACCTGCACGGCCTCAACCACCTCTCGTGGGTGGTGACGGCGTACCTGCTCGCCTCGACGATCTCGACGCCCCTGTGGGGCAAGCTCGGCGACCTCTACGGCCGCAAGGTGCTTCTTCCAGCTCGCGATCGTCATCTTCCTCGTCGGCTCGATGCTCTCGGGGCTCTCCCAGACGATGCTCGAGCTGATCGCCTGCCGCGCCATCCAGGGCATCGGCGCCGGCGGGCTCATCGTCGGCGCCCAGGCGATCATCGGCGACGTGATCTCCGCCGCGCGAGCGGGGCCGCTACATGGGCGTACTTCGGGGCGGTCTTCGGGCTCTCGAGCGTGCTCGGGCCGCTCGCGGGCGGCTTGTTCACCCAGCACCTGCTCGTGGCGCTGGATCTTCTACATCAACGTGCCCGATCGGCATCCTCGCGCTCGTTCGCGATCGCGACGGTGCTGCACGTCCCCGTCACCGGATCCCCCACAAGATCGACTTCGCTCGGCCTCACGCTGCTCGGCGCAGGCGGTGACCGCGATCATCCTGCTCACGACGTGGGGGGGCACCGCAGTACGCGTGGGGCTCGTCGACGATCATCGGCATGGCCGATCGCGCTCGGCCGCCCTGCTCGTCGCGTTCTGCATCGTCGAGACGCAAGGTCCAAGAGCCGATCATCCCGCTCGAGCCTCTTCAGGATCCGGACGTTCTCCGTCGCCACGGCCGTCGTCCTTCGTCATCGGCTTCACGATGTTCGGGGCGATCATCTTCCTGCCGCTGTACCTCCAGGTCGTCCACGGCGCCTCGCCGACCAGCTCGGGCCTCGAGCTGCTCCCCCTGATGGCCGGGATGCTGATCACGTTCATCGTGAGCGGTCGGCTGGTCTCGCGGACGGGGCGCTACAAGATCTTCCCGATCATCGGCACGCGCGGTCACGGCCGTCGGGCTTGCGCTGCTCGTCCACGCTCACGGCGCCCACACCCCCTACGGCGTCACCGCGCTCGACATGTTCGTGGTCGGCCTCGGCCTCGGCCTCGTGATGCAGGTGCTCGTCGTCGCGGTCCAGAACACGGTGCCCGCACGCGCAGCTCGGCACCGCGACGTCGACCGCCACCTTCTTCCGCACGATCGGCGGTGCCTTCGGCGTCGCGGTGCTCGGCGCGGTGTTCGACAACCGGCTGCTCGACGACCTGCGGACGAAGGCGACGCCGGCCGAGCTGAAGCTGATCGAAGAGCGGGTCGATCACCGCGAACCCCGTCGCAGATCCACCACCTGCCGCCTCCTCGAGCGGGACGCTGATCATCGCGGGGTTCAGCCACGCGCTCGAGATCGTCTACCTCGTCGCCGTGCCGTTCGCGATCGTGGCGTTCCTCTTGTGCTGGCTCCTGAAGGAGACGCCGCTGCGCACGACCGCCTTCGTCGCCACCGCGGCAAGCCCGAGCGCGACGCGCAGCCCCGGGCACAACGGCACCTCGGGCGCGGGGCACGCGGCGGACGGCATGTCCTCCGACGACGCGGACGACCGCGACGTCCCGAGCTGCCCGCGCTGTCGACCCGCCCGGCCAGGGTCGTCCCAGCGACAAGGAGGGTCTCGTGTGCAGGAACATCACGACCCTCCGGGGGCTCGAGCCACCGGCGACCGAGGAGGAGACGACGGCGGCCGCGCGCCAGTACGTCCGCAAGGTGAGCGGCGTCCAAAAGCCGACCGCGGCGACCCAAGACGGCGTTCGAGCCGCGGTCGTCCGATCGCGCCGACGCGACGGCCGAGCTGCTCGCGACGCTGCCGCCGCGGCGCCAGCCACCGACGACCGTGCCGCCGCTGCGCCGCCCCGACGTCGCGGCGAGAGCGAAGGCGCGGGCGAGCGGCGCCTGAGGCTGGGCGCCACGGCCGCGCCGCGCGACGCGAGCCGAATCCTCGTGTCCTGGGTCCCGCGATGCCAAGATCTCCGCGATGTCCCTCCGCGGTCTGTGGTGGCTCCTCGGGCTCGTCGTCGTGGTGACGGTCGTTGCCGTCGTCATCGCGGAGTTCCACCCCCTACAGCACTGGTTCTCGTTCTACACCGGGACGACGACGGTGCACCCGAACCCCGTGTACTACAACTTCTGGTCCGGCTTCGGCAGCGACCTCGGCGAGGCCACGCTCATCACGACCGTCGGACTCGGCGTGTACACCGGGGTGCGCAGGGCGAACTGCCACACGAAGGGGTGCTGGCGCATCGGGCACCATCCGCTCGAGGGCACCCCGTACCACCTGTGCGCGCACCACCACCCCGACGTGCCCAGTGGCGGCGCGACCCACGCCCAGATCCTGGAGCACGGTCGCAGGGCCAAGGCGCGTGCGGCGGGACCGTCCGCGAGCGAGGTCCCCGCCGCTCCCTAGGGCGCTGCGCCTGCCGTCGCCGACGGCTCAGCTCAGGTCCCGGATGGCGGGGTCGCGCCCGGAGGGAACCGCCCGAGCTCGGCGCCGACGGCCTTCCCGATGTTCGCCACGTGCAGGTGGATCTCGTCGAGCAGGTCGGTCGCCTGCCTTCACCTCCTGGGTGAGCGCGGTGTTCTCGGCGATCAGCGTCTTGATGTCGTCCGTGTTGTGCACGGTGTGCAGCGCGATCTCCGACGAGATCGCGTCGGCGCGCTTCGCGGCGATCAGGAGGGCGGCAGCCTGCACGCCCGCGAGCATGGACAGGAACAGGTTGAGGAGGATGTACGGATACGGGTCGAACGACTTGTGGTCGAGGAGCTTCGCGAGCACGAACGTGTTGAGGATGACCCAGCCCGCCATCACCCCGAAGAACGAGAAGACGAACGGCCACGACCCCATCAGGTTGCGCATCCGGTCGGCCGCCCGCTCCCCCCTCGTGAGCTGGTCGCCGGACCGAACCCCGGGATGCTTGTGCCAGTGCGTCTCGAAGCCCTTTGACGGCATGCGGGCAGTGTTGCACCGACCCCGTACGGCACGGCGGACCGCGCATCGCGCGCGCCGAGCCGGCGGCGTCACGTCGAGGGGTGCGGCTCCGTGGGGGCCGCCTCGCCGATGGCGAAGGGCACACGTGCGACGACGACGTCGGGGCGTGATCGCAGCGCGGCGGAGAGCACGAGGTCGATCTGGTTGTGCAGGAAGCGGTAGCGAAGCTGGTCGGGGATGACGACCGGGATGAGCACGACGATCTGCTCGTCGTGGCGCTCGCGGAGCTCGTCGATGAACGAGACGATCGGCTCCACGACCGACGCGTAGTCGGTGTGCAGGACCCGCAGCGGCACGCCCGGGTCCCAGCGGGCCCACTCCGCCTGCGAGCGCCTCGGCGTCGGCCTCGCCGTCGTCCCGCCGTCGAGACCACGGTGACCGCGACCACCTCGTGCTCGAGCGACGAGCGCCTCGGAGATCGCGTGCACCGTGAGCCGCGAGACGCCGGTCACCGGCACGATCACGAGGGATCGCTTGGCGACGTGCGGCTTGGGCGGCACGTGCCGAAGCCGAGCGTCGCGCCGACGCGTCGCGTAGTAGGCGTGGATCCGCACGAAGAGCGAACACGAACGTCGGGACGCCGACGACGACGACCCAGGCGCCCTCGAGGAACTTCGAGAAGAGGAAGACGACGGTCGCGATCGCCGGTCATCGTCGCGCCGAGCCCGTTGATCGCGGCGCGGTGTCGCCAGCCCGCGGGCCGGGTGCGCCACCAGTGGACGACGAGTCCGCTCTGGGCGAGCGTGAAGCCGGTGAAGACCCCGATCGCGAAGAGCGGGATCAGGCTGTTCGTGTTGCCGCCGACGGCGATGAGGAGCGCGCCGGACAGGATCGCGAGCGCCCAGATCCCGTTCGCGAACACCTGTCGATCGCCGCGGAGCGCGAAGAGGTGCGGCAGGTAGTTGTCGCGCGCGAGCAGGCTCGCGAGCACCGGAAGTCCGCCGAAGGAGGTGTTCGCGGCGAGCGCGAGGACGAGCGTGATCGTGAGCGAGACGACGTAGTAGGCCCAGTGGCGACCGACGGCGTCGCCATGATCTGGCTGAGCACCGTCTGGCCCGAGCGCGGCCCGACGTGCCAGCGGCTGGCGAGCACCGCGAGCCCGAGCAGCATCGCGCCGAGGATCACGCCGAGCAGCAGCTCGGTCCGCTTGGCGCGCACGCGCGCGCGGCTCTTTGAACAGCGGCACGCCGTTCGCGATCGCCTCGACGCCGGTGAGCGCGCTGCACCCGGCGGAGAAGGCCTTCAAGCACGAGCAGCACGCTGACCGTCTCGCAGCCCGTGGGTCGGCGAGCAGCGAGCGGCCGGGTTGGGGCGCGTGCAGCGCGAGCGGGTGGATCAGGCCGACCGCGATGATCGCGAGCAGGCCGACGATGAAGACCATCGTCGGGAGCAGGAAGGCCCGAGCCGTCTCGCCGAGGCCGCGCAGGTTGAGCAGCGTGACGACGGCGAGGATCCCGAGACAGATCGGCACGGTGGCCGAAGAGAGGCTCGGGAACGCCGAGGTGAGCGCCCCGACGCCGGCGGCGATCGACACCGCGACGGTGAGGGTGTAGTCGACGATGAGCGACGCGCCGGCGACGAGGCTGACGCTCGGCGCCGAGGTTCGCGCGCGAGACCGCGTACGCGCCGCCGCCGCCGGGGTAGGCGTCGATCACCTGGCGGTAGGAGAAGACGAGGACCGCGAGCAGCACGACGATCACGATCGTGATCGGCAGCACGAGATGGAGCGCACCGGCGCCGGCGACCGCGAGGACGACGATGATCGCCTCGGGTCCGTAGGCGACCGAGGTGAGCGCGTCGAGCGAGAGCGCCGACAGCCCCTCGACCGGGGTGATCTGCTCGTCGGCGGCCTGCTGGGCGCGCAGCGGCGCCCCGATCAGGACCTGCCAGACCGCCGCGGCACCGTGTGCGGCCGGGCGGCCCTCGGTCATGCGTGGAGACTCTAAGTCTCCTCCTTCGCGCCGCTGGGGTGGACCGCTCGGGCGCGACCGGGCACGAAGTGGAGCACGCCGCAGGGACCGGCAAGACTGAGGCGGTCGCCGTCGCCACGAGACCGCGCATCGGGAGGCTGAGATGACCGAGCCACAGCGCAATCGCATCGAGGGCCTGCGCGGCGTCCGCTACGGCGAGGTCCTCCTGCTGCACACGGACGGCTCGACGTACCGCGCCGACGTCTGGAACACGATGGGCCTCAACGACTGCCCGCCGGAGGCCTTCGCCGAGCTCGACGGCCCGGCGATCGCGAGCGAGCACGCGGCTCTGCTCGCGCTCATGAACGGTCCGCGCCATTGGGTGCTGGACGCGATCGAGGCCTCCCTGCGCGCGTCGGCGCCGACCGCCAAGTTCGGGACGCTCGAGATGTTCCTCGCCGCGACCATCGACTTCGGGTCCGAGCTGCCGGACCCCGGCGGGTACGTCGAGCGCCACGTCGCCCGTGACACGGTGTTCGAGTGGGCGCCCGCGACGCCGCTGCACGAGCTGCGCTCGCCGGACGGCTTCGTCTACGTGATGCAGGCCTTCAGCCTCGCCGTCGAGCCCACCCAGACCCTCGAGTCCCTCCGCTCCCTCGCCGACCACCTGGCGGTGCCCAGCGGCTGGGCCTTCGCCACGCGCACCCAGCGCACCGCGCTGCGGCTCTTGAGCGACGCCGACGGCGTCGCCACCGTCATCCAGGACGAGCTCGCGAACACCTACCAGCGCGTGGACGCGACGGACTGAGGGACCGAGCGCCTGCGGCGCGAGCGCGACGGGGCGTGCCGTGCTGGAATGGCCCCATGGACGTTGACGCCCTCCTCGTCGAGGTCTACGGCAGGCTGCCGCACCTCGCCCATGAGGCCATCGACGGCGCGAGCCTCGACGAGCTCACCACGCCGCCCGCGCCCGATGCCAACACGATCGCCTGGCTCGTGTGGCACTCCGCGAGGGTGCTCGACGACCACGTCGGCGACGTCATGGGCACCGAGCAGCTCTGGTCCGAGGGCATCTGGCCCGCGAGGTTCGGGCTCGAGCCGGATCCCTCCGACACCGGCTACGGCCACACCGCCGCCCAGGTGCTCGCCGTGCGCCCGGCGAGCCCCGCGGACCTCACGGGCTACTTCGACGAGGTGCACGCCCACTCCGTCGCGTGGCTCACGACCCTGACGGCCAGCGACCTCGATCGGGTCGTCGACGCGCGGTGGGACCCGCCGGTGACCCTGGGGGTCCGGCTCGTGAGCGTCGCGGACGACTGCCTG
>CAWDGI010000003.1:0-1549209 GCA_963801825.1 Parachlamydiales bacterium | reverse complement strand
GTTGTTTGCCATCGATGGTGGCAATGGGATTGCCGCAGGCGTCATAGTGATAATGAGTGATCACCTGCCCTGTTTCAATGCGGAGGGGTTGTCCGAGCGTATTGAAGTATGTCTTCGTGGTGATGCCTTCTTTTATTTCTTGCGCGGCGCTTATTTCCGGATAGGTTTCAAAGCGTGTGTAAGAAATGAGGTCTTTTTTCCATCCCAAGATGAGGCTTTCAACACATTTTCCGGCTTCAAAACGTTGAATGGTTGTTTCGTAGTCGGGAAGTCCGCAAATAATGGTA
Source organism: Parachlamydiales bacterium (assembly GCA_963801825.1). Lineage (GTDB taxonomy): Bacteria > Chlamydiota > Chlamydiia > Chlamydiales > Parachlamydiaceae > CAWDGI01. The sequence goes on along the minus strand of CAWDGI010000003.1, from coordinate 1,548,922 downwards.
TCGTTTTGGTAGCTCCAGGTGGTTCGTAGACCTTTTAGCTGAGATTTTCGTACAGGGCCGATCAGATCGGTCATCTTGTTGCTGTAATGGTACGAGACCCTGTTCCATCGATGGTGAGGATGCAGTTGCCTCTTGCATCAAACTGCTTGATTTCAGTGATGCCTGTTTCTTTTTGCAAGTGGGTGATCTGACGGGCGGGATCGTCGTGGATTTCCCAGGTGACTCCGTTTTCTGTTTCTTTGATGGGGCGGCCAAAAAAGTCATAGATAAAGGAGCTTTCCGTGCCATCCGGATGGATTTTTTTCCTCAGGAGGCCATTGGTGGTATAGTGATAGGTCGTAGCAGCACTGTTGGGGGAAAGGGTTCTTGCGATCAGGCTGCCTGGTTCATAGGAGAATGCGTGGGTCAAGCCTTCTTTTGTTTGGCGCGAGACCCTGCCGAGTGGGTCGTATTCGCGGGTGGTGCAATAGCCGCGTGGATCGATTTCCCGGATGAGGTTGCCTCTTTTATCATAGTCATAGAGCCTATAGGCATCTCCTAAATAGGCAATGCCTGTTTCTGTTGCTTTTGTTAAGGATTTTCTAGAGATTTTAAGGCGGCCGTCTGCGGTATATTCAAAATATTGATTATTTTGAGGGTCGGCTTCTCGGGTGAGAATGAGCTGGTTGTTGAGGTTATATTCTGCATGCATGGAGAATATTAATTGATCGGAAGGCGAAGTGAGCCGGGTGTGTACTTTATTTCCATGATGTCATAGGAGTTGTATTGGATGGCATCCGCGGTGATGGTCTTTACACATTGTCCCTGGTTATTATAGGCATACTCAGTGACGACGTCGGGGTCTGCTGTTCCTGTCTTTTGAATCCTTCGGACGGGGAAGCCGCGGGTGTCGTGTTCCCAAAGTGTCACAGCTCCTGAGTGGTCTTCTTTTTGGATTTGGCCACGGGGGTTATATTCCAGCTCTACGTAGGAGAGGAGTGTCTCTGCTGCATATTGCTCTGTTCGTTTGGGCAAGTGGGGAAAGGTGGGGTCATAAGTGGTGAGTGTCTTTTTATCGAGTGTTTTTTCTTGTGTACAAAGATTGAGGGCATTATAGCTGACTTGCTTCGAAACCTGAGTCTCTCCGTTTCCTGTTAAATCGTCTCCAAAGAGAGAGATTTCACCTGGATTGCCCCGCTCGTCGTATAAATATTCTGTGATGAGTCCTCGTTTATCTTTTGTTGATTTGAGGCTGCGCTGCCACCAGCCGGGTTTGCCCCAAGGGTGTATGCTTTCTGTTTGCGCATCAAACCAGGTCTCTTGATCGATAAACCACGATTGCAGGGTTTGATGCCCTGCCGGGTCGGTGATTTTATAGATCTGATTTTGACTAAAGCGGTATTCTGTCCGGAATCCATCCGCATCTTCGACTGTGGTGATTCCTTTGCCATAGGAAAATCTGGCGCTCGGCATCATGATCTGGCCGGGGCCAATGGGGGAGCGTTGCTCTGCTACTCTGCCTCGTTTATCATATATATTCTCTAACACATGTCCATGTGGTTTGGTTTCCCGAATGAGGCGATGGAAGCGGTCGTATTCATAAGTGATGACGGCGCCGTTTGGCAAAGTCACTTCGCTTAAATCGCCTTGGTGGCTGTACGCGTAATAGATTCTGCGTCCATCTTTTACAAAAGCCTCTGCAATCCTGCCATCATGATTGTACTTGAAACCAATGAAGCTGCTAGTAGAGCTCTCGATCCGTATCAAATGTTCTTCCAAATAGGTGAAATTCAGGCTGTTGCCGGCTGAGTCTATCCATTTTTTAAGAAGCCGCCCTTCATAGAGTCTACGGGATCCATCTGTTCCATAAAGAATCGTGCAGGGCTCTTTGACAATATAAGCATGAAAGGGATTGGCTGCGCCTCCAATGCCTTGTGTGTTAAAATTGCGAAGATCGGGGTTGTCTTCGGCAAAGATTTCCCAGCGGGTGCGCTCCGGTGCGTATCGATAGGCGATGACCGTCCCGTCTTCTTCGGATGCGTAGAGCTTATCTCCTTCTTCAATGAGTTCCGGGTTAAATCCCAGTTTCCAGCCGTGTCCCAATGCTGAATGGGAGGGGTTTTGGCTGTTATAATTGCGGCGCACCTCCAGGGGAAAAGGTCCGGGCAGGTGAAGGTCTAATTCATCTAAATAAAAAGCGCCTGTGACGACGTCGACCGGGTCGGCGACGTGGTCGAATACAGATTTGTGCTCCGGTCTGACGTCTGTTTTTGGAGGCCCTGTGGGAACTCTGCATGCAGGGGCGAGGCTACGGTGCGAAGGCGGCAATACAGCCGGCTGCAATGCGTAGGAGTTGTTATTTGCCTTGATTTCCCATGTCCGTTTTTGATCCCTTCCAGACATCCGTCGCGCAAACGCGATCCAAATCCTCCATTCATGATCGTTTGATTATCCGAGATTAACGCTGCGCATGTGGAGGGATGAATGATCAGGGTGCCCATGCCCGTATAGGAGGGAGATCGCAAATGGCTGCCGTCCTGGCTTGATACTAGATAAGGGGTCATGTAGGCATAAGTGTATTCACTGTCGCTATTTCCATTTAAATATTTTCTTGTTGCCTCCCACTGTCCTTTGAAGAATGCTTTAATTTTTCGAAGGTTAGGGTTTTTAAGATGGGAAAAATGGATAATTTGCGCGGCTTCCTGGGTTTGATCCGCCTCTCGAAAGCTTCGATTGGTAAAGGTGAGAAATCCGGGACCTGCCAACCCTTGGCTTTGGTGTTCCAGATGCGCGATCTGTAGAAGCTTGACTGTGGAAATGGCATAAGGGTCCTGGAAAATTTCGCGCAAGACTTGGTGTTCATTTGAAGAGCTATCGACGCATGTCAGGGCTAATAGCTGGCGGTTCACCATATTATTTTCTTGATGCCATACAAAGGGATACATATGGAAGGGTGCGTGAGAGAATTGAATCATGTCGACTTGTGGAAATTTTAAATCAGGCTCCCCTACGACAGGCCCTTGAGAAAGATCAGGAGAGAGTTTTACAAGTCCAAAACCGAAAAATGTTTGAGGGGTCGATTTATGAAGAGCGGCAAGCTTTTTTTCCGATCTGTTGCATTTTTCAAAATAGGCGGCTCCAATAAAGGAAAGGAGGGAGTGGAGTTTTTCTTTTGGTTCATTTTGCTCTGCAAATTGCTGTCCGAAGAGCGAGGTGATTTTTGCACTGGAGGCACCAAAGTGATGGCATAGCGCAGCAGAGGTTCCTTTGGCAAATGAAAGGGTGCGGGGCTCGATTGGCAGTCCCATCATCGACCCATCATAGCTTATTTTGACATCCAGGTAGAGATCTGTTGGATCGAGGTTTAGCAGAAGTTCCTCTTTCCACTTGCCGGGAAGTCCTAAATGAAATAAATGGCCATTCCCCTCGCATGGGGTAAAATGAAGGGAAAAAGTACGGGAATTCAGCTCTATGAGGGGGATCCATGAGGTTGCGAGCTGTTTTTCCGGATTCTCGCGGGATGAAAATTCGAGCTTCATTTTTGCGAAGAGTTCCGGTCTGCCGGTTAAACTTTGTATGGGCCTAAAAGGCTTTTGAGTGATCGGACGGGGAAAATCTTCCCAGGAGAAAAATTGTTTTTTAAGGATCTTCCTATGAATTCCAACGTCTTGTAGGGAGAGTCCTTGCTTCCTCAACTCTTCTTCAACGAAGCGGACGAATAGAACGCCGGCAGTGTCATCGCCATCTGGTCCGATGTGCTTCATTATTTTTTCATCGTTCATCAAATAGCGCTTAATCCAACGCTCAGGTGTGGAGTACTCCTCCGGCATCAGCCCGTATAATTCATATCCTTCAGACACTTGCATTTCTTTTGCCCAGGGAAAAAGGGAAATCCAATGGGTCCCATCATGAAAAAAAACGCCCGGATAATTAAACGGAATTTGATCCTCATGTGCGAAGCTTGTCAATAGCATGTTTTCAGAGAATTTTTTAGGGAAAAAAGCGGCCTCAGTTTCTGCATAGACGGCCGTGTAGCCTGCCTTCCTCAAAAGATAGACGAGAAGGGTACATTGCTCCCAGGGCGAGCCTTGTTTTTCCAGAAATGTTCCATAGGCATTTCTATGAATGGCGGGGGCCTGAAACATATTGTCTTTGATCATGTGGAATGTATCCACAAGCTCTATCTCATTCTGGACGTATTGGGCAATGGCCAGCGGATCGTGCTTCATCTCTTCTACAAAATGGTCCAGAAGAGGGTGGGACTCGAGTTCCGGACTTGCTTCGTTGTATTTGCCTTCTAATCCAAATTCAAGATAGGTCTGATACATGTTTTGTTTTATTAAAGGCTGATGGATGGCTGGCAATGCGGGCTTTCGCAGTGCTGCCAGCTGCCATGGCGGCGGATCGTTAAAGTTAAATGTATAGGCGGGAGTTTCATTTACAGAGAAAGAGAACGAATAATCATTCCCAGAACTTTTTTGGGCAATGAGAAGCGAGAAATTTTTTCTTGTATCCAGAACGAAGCTGAGTCGCAGGTCAAGTCCGAATTCAGTTTTCAGTAGTGTCTCGGGAATCAGTGTCATTCCTTCCACGGCAAGATAACGGTCCCATTCCAGATCCCCTTTGCGAGGAAGGGCGATTTTTTCCGCGTGAACCATCTTTTTATCTTTGTAGACTTTGACGCAGAGGTGCGCCGCTTGCGACGTGCTTTGAATCAGGAAACGATAAAACTGTTCTGTATAAAGGGTGAAGTCGACATCCGGATCTATTTTTTTTTGCCCATCTAAGGGAATCACGAGGGGGTCTGATGAGTGGAATAAGTACCCAAGCTTAATGAGGGGATCTTCTTCAGTGTAGAAAGGGATTTTATTAAAAAGAAGATCCACCCGTTTTTTTTCTCTTTGCCAAAACTCTTCTTCAGTTAGAGTACGAGTCGTTTCTGTCAAGCGTCGTGCATCTGCCTGCATTTCAAATGCGGCGATGTTTTGCTGAAGGATCGTCAGCTCTTTGGCATTTACCTCGCCACAGTCAATGAGTTCTTGAAGGATGGGGATCATCCTTTTTTGCACATTCCAGCAACTCCTGGACAGCCTTTGAGCCTCAAGCGAGGCGAGCTCGTTTTTCAAGCAGGCCAAATGTTCACTTAAAGCGCGTTTTTGAGACCGTTCTTTTTCAGACCACTCTGCCGCCTGCTTGCGACAGTTGGCAGCTGCATTTTCAAAATGGATAATCTGGCTTTTTAGTACGGATTGATCTGCCTCCATGGCATAAGGGAGTATGAGTTCGAGCGCCTCCTTGCAGCCACTCGTTGCTTGGTCGTAGATTTGTGCGATTTCATTCAGGGATGCAATCGCCCCGGAAATTTCTTTAAGATGTCCGGGGGAAAAATTTTCCTTGGGGCCGGCAAGTTCAGCTTTTTTACAGCTTTCATTAAAAAGTTGAACGGCACGCTCTTGCCGGGTGATGGCTTCAATCTGTTCTTTCAGATGATCAATTGATTTCTTGTGGCCGGCTCGAACAGTTTGAATCTGCTCATGGTAATTTTTTAGAGAGTCTCTGAAAGCGGAGTTGCCAATATGTGATGTCTCTTTAGTGAGCTCTTCATAGACTGAAAGGACCTTATTGATTAAATCGATCGCTTCGTTCAAGCGGTTGATCCTTTCCGCTCCTTGCTGGCCGCCCGGTTCCTGGAGCTTCGCATGGATCTTCTTTGTCAAATCGTCGATTTCTCGAAGTTTTGATTTTTCAATCTCTCTAAATTGAAGGCTCCACTTAATATTATTAACCGCGTCCTTCAGCTCATCGATCTGTTTTTTGCAAATTCTAATGTTTTTCTTGCATATTTTGCTGTTATGTTTGAATTCCTTATCGGAGACTTCATGACGGGCTCGCTTGATATACTCTTTATAATAATCGATCGCCCGTTCGTCATATTCAATTGCCCTTTTCAGGCACTTGAGCGATCGTTCCTTGTCATCCGAATGCCTATTAGCCTCTTGAATCTGTTCTTGAGCCTTTGTATATTTTTCATGCGCCCTTTCCATCCGGGCGCCTTTATCTTTGGCATAGATTAAAAAAGGGAATAGAAGAAAGAGAGAGAGGAGCAGGCGTATTAATTTCATTTTAAGAACTTTGATGACGATAAGATGAGGGAGTTAAAAAGAAACAGCGTCGTGCATATTTCGTTTTTTTGTCAAACAATAATTTAAAATGTACAAAGTCGAGTCAAATAATCATGAATGCCACAAGTCACTCCCCAAGCTAATCGCTTAAGATACTGGGGATCTTTAAGTCGATTGAGCTCCTCTTCGTTGGTCACAAACCCCCCCTCAACTAAAACGGCAGGGAGGGTCGTCTCTCGAATCACAAGAAAATTTCCATGCTTCACTCCTCTCGATTTTGCCTTCGTCTGCTTAAGAACATGCTTTAAGACTGCAGAAGCAAGACGCTTTGATTGCAAAGTCCTCTCTTTATCGGCCTTAGAGTCATAAAAAAAGACCTCCACCCCCTTTGCTTCAGCACTGGGAGCCGCATTATAATGAAGACTCACAAATAGAGCAGACGGATACTGGTTAGCAAATTGAGCACGCTTTTCTAACGAAATAAAGACATCCTTCTCACGTGTCATTAAAACCTGATAACCAAATTGCTCAAGATAGCCTTTGACAAATTGGGCCGTCACCAAGTTCAGCGATTTTTCTTGGTAACGAGGCTTCGAGATAGATTGCGTCCCTACGTCTTGCCCTCCATGACCAGGATCTAAAATCACCACCTGATTACGCATCACCAAAGGGGGCATCGCAAGCGAAAGAGAACCTCCCTCTTTTTGCCCTTGTTTCCCCTGCCAAGCGCGACCCATAGAAATTTTTGATAAATTAAGAGAAGAAGAAGAAGAACGAGGGCTCTTCCCAGCAAATAAAGAAACACCCACAAAACAACTAAGGGTCAGCCAAACGTGAATCCAATATAACATAATTTTTCCTAACTGTTTCCCGCACAAAGCAAACGGGCCACTTCACAATCATCAAAATAAATCTTTTGATGGGCAAATTCTTGCATCTTTTCATGCCCTCTTCCAGCAATCAAGAGGATATCCTCCAAGCGAGCCTCTTCAATCGCCCGCTGGATCGCTGCTTGCCGATCGACCTCAATAAGAAATAGACCCCTACGAGTAAATCCTGAGGCAATCTCTTTGCAGATCTCCTCCGGATCTTCCGAACGAGGGTTGTCCGAGGTCACAAAGGAGAAATCCGCATATTTCTCACAAACTTGCGCCATCTTTGGACGCTTTGTGCGGTCCCGATCCCCTCCGCAGCCAAAAACAACAAGAAGACGTCCCCCTGTTTGGATTTCCCGTAGTGTCTTGAGCACATTCTTCAAGGCATCATCCGTATGAGCAAAATCCACATAGATCTTCAACTGCCTCTCATTCTCAACAAATTGTAATCTCCCAGGTACGGGGGGAATTTTTTTCATCGCATTTAAAATTTGAGGAAGAGGCATCCCCTGTGTCAATGCCACAGCCATCGCCCCCAAGCAATTATACACATTGAAACGTCCGATAAGGGGCCATTCCCCTTCCTCCTTTTGCCCTTGATAATGAATTGAGGCAAATGTGCGTTGCTTTTCGAAGCGAATATGAGAGGCTCGTAAATCGGCCTCCCGATCGATACCATAAGTCAATAGGCAACCGCTACACCCGTCTAAAATGAGCGGAGTCCAAGGATCATCTTGATTAACAATCGCCCACTTCTCGTTTTTTTTCTTGCTTTCTTGCTTCCCCAAATGGCGAAAGAGAAGATTTTTAGCCGCTGCATACCGCTCCATCGATCCATGATAATCCAGATGATCAAGCGTTAAATTAGAGAAAAGGGCCACATCAAAATCAATGTGATCAACTCTCCCCTGATCAAGGGCATGGGAGGTCACTTCCATAACTGCCGCAGAGCACCCCTGATTCACCATCTCACGGAGCATCTGATGATTCGTCACAACATCGGGTGTCGTACGGGTCGCTGGATGGGAGAGCGCACCCCTGCAATATTGAATCGTCCCAATTAACCCACAAAGCCCTTTTAAGGTTTCTAAAAGATGCCGGATAATAAAAGAAGTAGTCGTTTTTCCGTTCGTTCCCGTCACCCCCACCATGAATAGCTCTTGGGAGGGTTGGCGATAGCCTTGATCGGCCACGACTCCCTCAATCGAAGCGACGTGAGGATGAATAATCTGTGTCACTTCACTGAGAGTCGGATCGAATAAATCCGTCAGGATGGCTGAAGCCCCGGCGACCACCGCTTCCTTCCGATAATGGCCTCCATCATGGGTCTTCCCCTTTTTAGCAATAAAAAGATTGCCAGGAAGAATTTCTTTAGAGTTTGCACTCATTCCCGTCAACCAAAGATCGGCCGATCCTCGTCGTTCATAGTGAGAAAGAACGCTCAATAACTCTTTTAAGTGAATCAAGGTCATATTTTATTCCATCTTTCATATTGCTCTTGTAACTGCTTTGCCTCCCTCATCCAATTAGCCTTATCGGGATCATAGCGAGGATCCCCGGGAGGATAGCCAGAAGGATCATCGGGAGGAATCCCTAAATATTTTAAGGAGCGGGTGGCAATTTCGCAAAAAACCCGTGAGGTGCAATTCCCCCCATGATGATTTTTTCCAATCCCTCGAATATACCCATATTCCGGCTCATCAATTGTGATGACTAAAACAAAAGCGGGATGATCCACAGGAGTAAACCCCGCAAATGTCGGACAATATAAAGTTTCCGAATACCTTCCTCCAACAATTTTTTTTGGCGTGCTCGTTTTCCCCACTTCGCTATAGCCAGGCACATCGGCGCGCGCCGCAGAACCTCCCGGCTTCGTCACATAGCGCATGGATTTTAAGACCCGCTTTAAAACCAACGGCTCTAAAATGCGGGGGAATTGTCTTTTCTTCTCTTCAGAGAGAGGATCCCTCATCTCATGCAAACATCCCTTCTCATCCTTCTTTGCAATGCAGCGAATCAATGTAGGCTGAACGAGAAATCCCCCATTCGCCAAAGCAGCATACGCGCGCAAAAGCTGAAAAGTCGTCACTTGAATATTATGGCCAAAGGCTAAAGAAAAAGGGGTCGCAATCGACCATTCCAAGGCCCCATTCGGATGCAATTTACCCGGTGTTGGGAGCACCCCTGCACTTTCTGCCGGAAGCTCAATATTTGTCTTTTGCCCAAACCCAAATCGGAGCAGTTGGCGGCGATACCACTCATTTCCCAAGCGAGCTACCATCCGTTCAGCCAAACGAGCCATGTAAATATTCGAAGATTTTTGCATCGCCATATCCAAATTGAGATAATGGTGCAGTCTCGTGTCAGTAATGGGCTTAGAACGCCCGGGAAAACGCCCATTGCTTGTGTTCATCTTCTCTTCATCAGAAAAAAGCTCTTTTTCTCCTCTCTTTTTCAATTCTTCATTTGCACATAAAGCAATGGCAACGGTAAATGGCTTGAACACAGAGCCCGGTTCATTCGCATCCGTGATCGCTTTGACCTTTGTATGCTCAATCAACCGCGGATCATTAAAATAATGGGGATAATCAGGGGGATAAAAAAAAGGATATTGAGCCAAAGCCAGCACCTCTCCTGTATAAGGGTCCATCATCACTGCCCAGCCCTTTTTTGCCTTACTTCTTTTGACCCCTTTTTCGATTTCTTCTTCTGCGATGGCTTGAAGATAGGGATGGATCGTTAAATAAATGTCTGCCCCATGTTCAGGAGGGGCAATGACCTCTCCCGTCTCTAGAGCGTGGCGAGGAGAGCGCATCAGCCGCCTCTTTCCCATCTTTCCCTTTAAGTATGAATTAAAATAGAGCTCCAATCCCCCTGTTGGTAACGCTTGATCGGTCGTCTCCTCTTTTTGATTTTGAATGGTATGAAGCACTTGACCCAGCAACTTGCCATAAGGATAAGAGCGTTGGTAATCTTTCACAAAAAAAAGGGCATTGCGTGGAATTTTATGCTGACGCGCATAAGAGTGCCACCATTGTAAAATCTTCTGATAGTTCTTCTTATCGAGCCATTTTGCCAACCGACGGCGACGACTCGCTTTATAGAGCTGCTGCCCGATCTTTATTTTTTCCTCATCAGATAAAGAGAGCTGAGTGGCTAACTCCTTTGCAATTTGCCCTTTAAGCTCAAGAGGAAGGGAAGAGGGATCTGCGTAAAGGTGAAATTTGGGAATATCAATGACAAATTCTTTAGGCTGAGCAAGATGCCCTGTCTTGATAAAAGGATTGGAATAGAAAGTGCCACGAACAAAGGGTTCTTTAATGACAAAAAAATGTTGCTTATAGGCTTGAGCGGCCCATTTCTCTCCTTCTAGAATTTGAATGCGATAAAATTGAATGATCAAAAGAGAAAAAAGAAAAATGAGTCCCAGAAACATCCAGAGGAGCCGATGTTTTTGTTTTTGCTCAATCCGCGCCATTAAAATGGCCTCTCTTTTCTGAGTAAACTTCTCTTTCAGGGAGAAGAAGGATTTGATCAGTCGGAAGATATTTTAGATGGCCAAACTCAGGTTGGCGAGAAAGTTCAATCAGGTGAGGGGGACTTTCAAATTGTTTAATGGCATAGCGATACTCAAGATTTTGCTCCTGAATGTCCTTGACTCCTTCCGCTAAAAGGGGGATGGAAAGGCGTAGCTGCGTCAATTCATTCCGTTTATCAATGGCTTTATAGAGCATAAGGCCGGCAAAAAAAATGCAGACGAGCAAACGGATAAATAGTCCCATGAGAGGCTCACAAAGGGGGAGATATTTTTTCAGCGACACGCAATTTCGCACTTCGGCTGCGTGGATTTCTTTTGATTTCTTCTTCGCTCGGTTCGATGGGTTTTCGAGTGATCAGTTTAATGGAAGGCTCTTTATCTAGGAAGAGTCCACTCCCTCCTAGTCCCGCTGTTTCCCATTTATCACTCGCGGCCAGACGCATTTCTTTCTTGACGAGACGATCTTCTAAGCGATGAAAGCTAATCACGGCGAGTCGTCCGCCCGGAGCTAGAGCCTCGATGGCCTGGGGAAGCGTAGAGCGAAGCGCCTCTAATTCTTGATTGACGCAAATGCGCAAAGCTTGAAAAACAAGGGTGCAAGGGTGAATGCTTTGCTTTCGATAGGCGGGAGCAAGGGGAGGGATTAAAATCTCTTTGAGATCAAAGGTCGTCCGGATCTCTTTGTGTTCTCTCGCTTTGACAATCGCATGAGCGGCCGCGCGCCATTTTTTCTCTTCTCCATATTCTCGGAAAAGAACTCCTAATTCTTTCTCCGAATAAGTATTCACGATATCGGCAGCCGTCTCTCCTTGAGAAGGATTCATCCGCATATCAAGCGGCGCATCATAGCGAAAACTAAATCCTCTTGAAGGCTCATCCAGTTGCATGGAAGAGACGCCTAAATCAAGTAAAATGCCATTTGGAGAAGGAAGATGCGCTTCTTTTAAAAAAGAGGGAAAATCGGCGAAATTCCCTTGTTTGAAATGCATTTTATGCTCCCACGCTTTTAAACGCTTTTGGGCGAACTCCAGGGCATACGGATCGCTGTCAATTCCCACATAATGTTGAATTTCAGGATGATGCTCTAATAAAGCCTCGGCATGCCCTCCTGCACCCAGTGTTCCATCCACCATGACTGTTAGAGACAGAGGGGAAAATGCATGAAGCACTTCAGCAAGTAAAACAGAAGAGTGGGGGAGAGGAAGATTCATGAGTGAATTTTGTCAAATAATCCCCTATTAAGTCAATCATTTCCGTAAAATCTTAATTTTACTAAAAATAATAAAACTGTTAATATAAGTATATGAAAAATGAAGACTTTAAGAGGAAAGCATGACGACGATTGATAAACTGGATATTGGGATTTACATCCAATATGCCCGCCGCACGCAAATGATAGAGCAGATTAATCAGGAGTATCATTTAGCGGATGCAGCGAGTATTCCTCCTCAGATTCGGGTGTTGGACCTCCACCCCAAGCTGTCTGAAATTGATATTCTCCTCGGAACGGGGACAATTCAAACACCATGGGCCCTTTTTTTTGCTCCTGCCAAATATCGTTCCCAACGTCGGTCCCCCTTTGGTTTTTTTCGCGTTGCTCCTAGCCTCGGCTCTTTTGAGGAAGAGGAAGAAAACGAACGAGAATTAGACGACATGGAGTGCGAAACCGAGGAGGAAGAAAAAGAGAAAAAAATTCTAAAATCTTGTTTCAAACAAATCGGTAAAATCAATAGTTGGCTGAGTTATATCGTTGGTCGTGTGGGTCAATTTTTACAAGGTTAAGGTTAAGGTTAAAAAGGCTTAAGAATGACGGGCACAATGAATTGGATGGAAAAACTAGGCTGGACAGAAGAGCACATCGAAGACTTACGCCACACCGGTTATTCTTACATTAGACAGGGAAAATATGAAATTGCCTTAACTTTTTTTGAAGCTTTAACGATCTTAGATCCTCATCAGCCTTATGATATGCAAACTTTAGGCGCCCTTTATCTTGAAATGAATCAACCCGCCAAAGCGTTGCAATATTTCGATCGTGCCCTAAAGCTGGAAAAAGATCACGGCCCCACTCTTCTCAATGTGGCCAAAGCCCTTCTCATCATGGGAAGAAAAACAGAAGGGTTGAAAATTGCCCATGTTCTTAAAGAGAATCCCGATGGGAAAGTTTCTAATATTGCGAAGGCGTTAATTCTTGCTTACTCCTAAGACTCTTAATGCTCTCTTCTCAAAAAATTGCTTGCAAGTCAACACCCCGTCTATCCCTTCTAACCCAACTCCGATTATCCCCAGCACGCCCCAGCCTGAAAAAGCTGCCGCTACGCCAAGAATCTGTTTCGAAATTAGAATAATATGCCCAATTATCGCTTGATTCGTGATCTTCTCTTCCATTTGGAGTTTTTTTAAGCGAAATGCTTTCTGATCGAAAGCTAAATCGGGCATAGATAAGACCTTCTCTCGTATCTTTTCAATCTCTTCATGATTTTTATTTTTTACTTCTTGAAGCTCTTGCGCAATCCTTTCCTTTTTCTCCCATGCCAATAATAGCATCATCCCAAATAACCCTAAGAAAGCTAAAGGAAGAAGCCCTCCAAAGGGCAAAATCCCAAAAACGGGAAGGGATGCAAAGGCCACTTTTAAAGCCGAGGTATCTAATAAACGAAGCCCATCTGCCAAGCTGATTGTACTCAAAATCAATAAAACAAAACTGGAAAGATTTCGAATCACCGCTTTCCAAGAGTAAGGACCATTCAAAAACCCATCGATCGATTGCAACCCCTTCACCCAATTCAAGAAACTTTTGATCTCTCTAAACGCCTGCTTGCACCCTTGTAAAGGAATAGCCCAAGGGGCATGAAAAGAAAAAATGGCGACACTCACATCGATCACTTTTAGAACCATCCCCGGAATTTCTATGGCCTCTTGTAAAAAGACCACGACCTGATGCACCCGCTCTTGCGTCCATCGAAAAAAAAGAGGAGCCGTGATTCCTATACTCATAAAATCCTCATAATTAATAAATTACCAAGAGGAAATTATAACAGACTCTAACTTTCTTCACGATGAGAAAATCGAGCTTCATTCCTTCTCAAAATTCAAAAAAAGTTTTTCCTATATCTAATTGATTATGAACCCATAACAACTTCCCCCGTTTTAAAGAAAATTTTATAAATAATTTAAAATAAGTCATTTACATAAATAATTTTAGTGAAAATTGGCAAAAATAGGGGAAGATTTTTTTTATTTGTGAATGGCCATTTTGATAATCAGCGAGTTACCATGCCATGCAAAAAGTGGGATAATGAAAGTGCTTGCCAGCTATGATCAGTCATGTTAGATTCTTTGTTAAAACAGCCCCAAGTTGTATTGTGGAAACGTTGTTTATAACTTCAAGGATCAAAAATTATGTTAGCATGTGACACGGAAGAGGCCTGGATTCAGTTTCTTCAATTCGTAAAAACGCGATGCTCGCCGGCGGCTTTTGGTAACTGGCTGGCCCCCATTCGCATTTTAAAAGCGACGGGGGAGGAGATCTCCTTAGAAGTTCCGAATATTTTTGTTCAGGAGTATCTTCTTGCTAACTATAAAAAAGATCTTTGTGCGTTTTTACCGATGACAGCGGCAGGAGAGCCTGCGATTCAATTTGTGATTGCTCCTCCTAAAAAGAGCGTCCCTGCGTCTTTCTCCTCCTCTCCTTGCCCCTCTTCCTCTTCTATTCCTAAAGAGACTTCTCAGGGAGAAAGATTATCTCAGCCTGAGTGCAAATTAAATCCCCATTATCGTTTTGAAACTTTTATTGAAGGGCCGGCGAATCAATTTGTCAAATCGGCTGCCATGGGAGCAGCGCTTCGTCCTGGGCAATCGTTCAATCCTTTGTTTATCCATGGAGGGGTTGGTCTTGGCAAAACCCATATTTTACATAGTATTGGTTACTCTATCACTGAGCATCACAAGAAGCTGCGCATTCAGTGCATTACAACAGAAGGGTTTATCAACGATCTCGTCTATCATCTCCGCAATAAGTCCGTCGATCGGATGAAAAAGTTTTATCGCGAGCTCGATGTATTACTTGTCGATGACATTCAGTTTTTGCAACATCGGCTGAATTTTGAAGAGGAGCTGGCCTTTACGTTTGAGGCCTTAAAAAATAAGGGAGCGCAAATTGTCATTACGAGTGATAAGCCTCCTTCTTTGCTCAAGCTATCGGAAAGAACGATTGGAAAAATGGAAGGGGGATTGGTGGCCCATATGGGAATCCCTGAGTTAGAAACGCGGGTGGCCATTTTACAGCATAAAGCAGAGCAAAGAGGATTGCATATACCTCATAAGGTGGCCTTTTTCATTGCAGAGCATATTTACCACAATGTGCGGCAATTGGAAGGAGCCGTCAATCGTCTAAGTGCCCATTGCCGTTTAATGGACTTGAACATCACAGAAGAGCTTGTCATGAAAGCGCTGAGGGAAATTTTTCAGCAGGCTCCAAGGGAAAAAATCTCTGTGGAAGAGATTCTTAAGAGTGTCGCTGCATTTTTTAAAGTGAAAGTGAGTGATTTAAAAGGGGCGAAACGGCTGAAGGAAATTGTTCTCCCTCGTCAAGTGGCCATGTATTTGGCCAAAGAGATGATTAATGAATCGCTCGTCATGCTAGGAGCCTCTTTTGGCAAGACCCACTCGACGATTCTCCATGCATGCAAGAATATTGAGAAAAAAGTGGCAAAAGATCCGGCTCTCCGCCAACAAATCGGGGATATTATGGCCAGCTGCGGATACCAAGGGGCGATTAGCCTTGCGAAGGTCATTTAAAGTAAGTTTTATATCTTGAGAGTTTTGCAAAAGGTAAGAGCATAAAGGGCAGAGGGGGAGCCTTCCTTTAATGCCTCTGCACAGTGTTCTAAAGTTAAATCTGAGGTTATCACGTCATCAATGACTAATACTTTCTTATTTACCAAAGAGTAGCGAGCTTTCAGCTGAAAGCGTTTCCCTTGAGGGAGGGAAACGTGTGGAGAATCGCCGCTGCAAGGCTTGATGGCATGCCACACGGGACATTGCAATAGTTTCCCGAGCTCCTCTGCAAGCAAAGCACTTTGGTTATAGCCTCGCTCCAACCTCTTCAAAAAAGAGAGGGGCTTAAGAATAATCCCATCGGGAGTGGGCCACCCCAAGCGGTCCCATTGCAAATAAAGGTACGCCGCCATCCCTTTTGCTAAGTAGGGCTGGTTGCCCTCTTTCAATCTTTTAACTAATGTCGCTGCGACCCCTTCGTAAGGAAAAACCGCTGCCCGATGGACATACGAAGAGGGATCATGGAAACAGGCTTCACAAATTAAGCTGTTCTCTTCTCCTAAGGGATTAAAACAAACCGGGCAATGCTCTCGCGGGTCCAACCCTTCTAGCAACGCTCCGCACGCCTCGCAAAGAAAAGGAGAAGTGGGAGAGAGGGAAATCGAGCAATGCAAACACTTGGCAGGATAAGCGAGGTGAAGAAAAGAGTGCTTTAAAGAGGACCAAAAGGTTTTGGCAACAACCGCAACACTCAATGACGCCTCTTTTGAAAGCGTTTGGGATCGATCGTTTGAATATCAAGAGATTCGCCGGTCCAGTGTCCATATTCTTGAACCAAAAAATGAGAAAGGGAGGAATAATGTTGGGGATACGTCCTTTTGACCCAGCTATCGATTTTCCATATCACATGTTCGAGATCTTTTTTATAGACGTCGACCTGCCGCATCGCTTCTTCTTTGCTAAGTTTGCCGACATCTAAATGAAAGGGATGGTCGCCCACAAACCCCGTGTTGTGCATGACCCCGTGGTCGCGGTCATAGATTCCTTTCTGATACTCTGATAGATACATGTTTATAATGCTAGACAGGGCTTCTTTTGCCTCTTCGAGGTGATCTTTTTGGAGCAATCGTTGAAGACGGGTTCTTAATGTCTCCCCTTTCTTTTGGAGAAGAAAGACCACATCATCCAAGGGAATTCTTCTTGTCAGGCCAATCTTATCTACAACGGTCGCCTGCAAATTCAATTGCCGGGTCGGCACTAAATGCAAGTAAACAAGCTCGGAGGCTTCACGGTTTTCTCGATAAGCTAAGTCATATCCATTGAAGACACCAATGAGCTTTCGTTTTTTTCGCTCAATCAAGTTCTCTTTATAAGCTTTAAAGGGGGAGATAGAAGGAAGGCAATCGACCCAAAAACTAGGCTTGAGGTGTTTAAATTTGAAGAATTTTAAGACATATTGCTGATCATCGCTTGCAAAGGCATAGCATTGCGCTCCCTTGCCAATATAAAAAAACTTTTGGTTTAAAATCTGGGCAAGCTCCCGATGCTGCTCGGGAGTTAAGGAGGGACTTTCCCAAGGCGCTTTGAACGGAAGAGAGTAAGTCATATTACTGAGGCGAAAATCATCGGTCAGGCGATAATAAAGACGGGCGAGACCAAATAAAACAAGAAAGGCCGTGCATAAATAAAAAAGTCTTTTTGGAGATTTGCGCATTTTGTCCTAAGTATGAAAAATGGCTTTATTTTGGCAATTTAGGAGATTTATAGACAAGAAAATTAGAACCGGACTTTGCCCATTTTAAGGAATGTTGGAATGAATTGTTGTCCCGAATTCGCAAAAATTCAATTTCGGGACGAATTTAACCTGTTAATTTCGTCCCCAAATTGACATTTATCCAATTTTGGGACAGAATAAGAGAAAAACAACTGATATGTGAGTTTTTGACACATGCCTAAAGGGATTCCTTCTTATTTTAATAAGCAATAAATAATGCAGCGATTCCCGCTGGGCATTTTTTCCTGAGAGAAAAAAATTGATTTCGTAAACTTTTGGGTAACCGGACCCAAAGGCAACTATCATGTCATGCTTCAGAAAAGATTTCGGCATTCCCAGTCTTATCGCCCGCATACACAGCTTATTCTCAAAAATTCCAGATCCTCGCTCGGTTAAGAAATCGGACATCCCCGTTGTAGACCATCTCATGTCAGGATTCGCTGTTTTTGGCCTAAAGTGTCCATCGCTTCTCGATTTTTAATACGCTGGATTTTGTCTCTCTAAGCAGAGGGGCTCAAAAAATGTGCAAAGTTGAGTCTGTGTCTCGGTGTTTATGTGTTAAACGTATAACTATAAGTGATTTGCAACATATTTCTTGGAAAATTTCAAGGTTTTTTACCCACTAGGAAAAAATTTCAAGCAAGCGAAAACAAATTAAAAATCAATGAGTTATAGCCGAAAAAGGGCTATTTCTTCCGCGAAAGATCCACTTTAAGCTGAAAATCATAGAAAAATATTGGAATAATCACTAGTACGGCATGTCAATTAAATTGTCGGATATAATTTTCTTAATTTTACTCTTGCATCCACCGTTGTAAACTGCCAATTCGCTATTACTTTTTTCTCGTTTCTTGCCTTAGTCCAAGCTTTTACTTCTTCATCAAGGATCGCCTTTTCACCAAGCCTTTGGTCTAAACATTGACGACTTAAATGACTTAATTCTATTTCGGCCATATTCAACCAACTACCATGCTTTGGCGTGTAATGGATGTCAAATCTATCTGCAATCCTCTTAGCTTCAGATGGTTCAAATGTTTCATAAAGAGAGGATTTGTGATGGGTATTTAGATTGTCCATTACAAATATTATTTTTTCCGCATCCTGATACTGTTCGTTGTCTACTATTTCCCTCATATAATAAGCCCAGTCAGTTCTGGTTCTCTGCTCAGTTATTTTTGTGAAACGCAATCCCTGCAACGGCTCGAAGGCCATAAAAATACTGGCTGTTCCATTACGCTCATACTCTGTGTCAAATTTCTCCACATCCCCTGGTTTCATCGGTAATGGTTGCCTGATTTCCTTTATCAATTGCTTGCTTGATTCATCCATGCATATTACCGGATGCTTAGGATCATAAGCCTGCTTGTAAATATCCAAGACTTCTTCCATTTGGCAAACAAATTCAGCATTTCTTGCAGGAGCTATGCACCATTCTTTTTTTTGCCAAGGCTTAAGTTCGTTTTTTTTAAAGCCCTACCTATGGTGTTAGTTGAAACCGATTCAACATACTTACACTCTACCATCCTATCTGCCAATAGGCTTAATGTCCATTTCGCATGCCCCTCTGGCGGTTCACTGCAAGTAAGAGCAATTAAATATGCCTCTTCCTCTCCTTTTATAATCTTCTCTCTATTGCCATGTGGGAGTAATTTTCTATTTATAGTATCTTCAAAACCCTCTTCAATTAGTGACTTACGAACTCTTTCTACCGTTTTAACACTAACATAAAATGCTTCTGCGATTTGAGGATCTTTCCAGTTTTCACCTTCTTCTCCGCAATCCGTTTTTAACAAGATACGAGCTCTATTCTGTTTTTCTTTACTGGCACTTCCTTCCTTGAGTAGTTGAAAAAGTATTTCTCTTTCATCTGTCGATAATCTAACAATGTATTTCTGAGTCATAGGTCACCTCTTTAAAAGATTAAGAGGATACCTATAAAAACATTTTCTATCAATTCAATTGACATGCCGTACTAGAGTGATATTCGCAATAAATAGAACTGTACGTTTTTGCCACCCAAGAATGTAGGAGCGTCATGTTGTCAATCACCCTCGCCTGAAGGCGAAGGCTGTGCGACCATGAAGTGATACAAAGAATGGGTTAATTTTGAAGAAAGAATAGGAATTTGGAAGGGTGAAGCCTCCGCGAAGCTAAAGACTTCGCGGCTTCCTAGGTAACTAGGAAGCACTTCACCAGACTATGGATAAGGGATTTAAAATATCTATAGACGATACGACAGAAATAGGCACTTCGGAATGCCGACTCAGTTCCGAACTCTGCGGATTATGGTTAAACAAAGTGAGAGGAGCGATAGTGCCATAATCGTCAAACCTGTTGATATCCGGTCGAGAGTAAGCCGGATTGAGAACCTGATCCCACAAGTTTTCATACGCATTACCTGCGCCTCAGGGGGACTGTTTTATTTTAGCAGTCATACTGGGGCAATTTTTAACAGCGCCATTCATCCGCTGGACTAAAGATCCAGCGGTTTTCTGGCCAAGAAATGATAAAATTGACAACTACAAAGGGGATTATTCATTATAGTAAAAAAGGCGCCCATATTGTACCTTCTCCTTCTCATCCTGATGGAAAATAAAATTTCGTAAAATATGATGGATATAGTGGCACTTCGTCTTTCTGCTATGAGAGCCTTATGGGGAGTCGTTACTCCTAATGTAAGAAAAGTCTATATTAAAGAGGAGAATAATGTAATTACATTATATTTTTATTATGATAAAGAGCCATTAGAAAAAGAAATAGAGTTATCCGAAGATGCTGCTACAGAAGTCATTGCAGATTTCCCAGAACCTTTTATGATAGCTTGTGAAAGAATCATTAATTCTTTTCCCCAAAAAATCACTCATTCAGGTTATTTGATCTACTCTAGATTTGAAGAGCTATAAACATAAACTGTTAAGTTAATTCTTTTCTTCAAAAATCAGGCCTGTTGGGGGTATAGGAAAAATTCTTTATCGGTCCGAATTGCTGGATTTTAAGAAACTTTCAATCCTTGACGAGATTTCCGGTTGAGGAAAGCCTCCCTTTTACAACCATTCCTAGTCCTTGTGCATTAGTGCAGTGGCTCTGTTGTTCGGATTAACCACACGCAGCGTTTTCAGTTTTTTCTATGTTAAACAAGTAATTCTAAGTGGTTTGCGACATCATTCCTGGAAAGTTTCAAGGTTATCTACTCTTCTCCTCTGAGGAGAAAAAAGTTGCACATCGGCTTGCTTAGAAATTGTTAGTTATGGATAGTTATTGTTGATTTCATGCATAACTTAGGATAACTTAGAACAGGAGTAAAACTATGGATAGAACCCAAAACCCCATTTTCACCTGGGGCTGGTGCACCCCGCCAGAGCTGGTCGGTAGAGATCCTATTCTAGAAGATGCTCGTGTTTTAATGCGGCGAATTAAGCGAAAACGCCCTGAAAAAAGCATGCTGCTCACGGGTCTTCGCGGCCTTCGCGGTTAATTACTCCCATTTGCGCAAGTCCTGATTTTTAAAACTGATAGGTGTTAAGGTTCTGACAACAGGTGAATATTTACTTGATAATAATACATTCATTAAAATAAAATGATTTATACAAATGTTAAATAAAAATTGTAATAACACCTGTAATAAACAAGGCTGGTTTTTAATGTCAATAAATACTGATCACAGTGTATTCAACACTACTCCAGTGGATGTACTCCCTATTATTTTCGAAAATTTAAGCTTAGAAACGGACATAGTGGCATTAGTGTGTAAAAAGTGGAAAGAGATAGTTGATAGCGAAATGTTTTGCGAAATAATCCGCCCTCCCCGAGTGATGGGGATCAAACAATTGATCATGCAAAATCCAAACATTATCTTCGAAGGTAAAGAACACCCTTTGCCAAGAAAGTTTTATAAAGAATATGCAATGAAAGGGGGATTATGTTTTTTCAATCCCGGCAGAGTCAAATTGAAGATAGCTGATGGGGAATATAAATTAGTGGTGTTAAATAGCCTGGAGGCTATAGCTAGTCTATTCCCGAACGCCAAACTCAAAACCCGTTTTACTAGTAGTTCATGGGAAGAAGTGCTCAAAGAAATAAGAAAAGAGGAAGCTCCACATTGGGTATGGGAAGAAGCTAAGGTTCGCGGTTTCAATAAGACCTATGCAAAGCAACAAGAAATGGCTAAAGAGGAAGATAAAGCGCTCTATCCGGAACGATATCAAGCCATCGAAGAAAATCCAGGCATGGGATGTTCACAAAATGCACCTAAATCAAGCGAGCTTAATCAAAGATTCAATATTTCAACAGGGATATTGAGTAGCCTGAAGGCTATAGCCAATTTATTCAAATATCTGATTACTGCAGAAAACAAGCCGAAACAAATAGTCATCATGTCAAATGAAAAAGATCACGTTCTAGGCAAGTTCATGGCAGAAGCTATTTTGGGTGAGCGTGAAGTTACTTGGGATTCACGTTCTGATAAGTATGGACTTATACGCGTTAAAAGTACAATAAAACTTGAAGGGAAGTGGTTAACTGTTGGCCTCACTCGTTCCGGCCTCTGCGTCCACCACGACTATGGCATTGCCCGCGGCAATGTTGGTTTTGTTTGCGCGCGGAAGTTCTTTGATATTGGCGGTATTAGGAAAAATTCTTTATCGGTCCGAATTGCTGAATTTTAAGAAACTTTCAATCCTTGACGAGATTTCCGGTTTTTGTGTATAAACCTCAATAGATCCATTATGTTATATCTTGTTGCAACGCCGATTGGAAATCTTGGAGATATCACGCTTCGGGCCCTAGAAGTGCTCAAATCTTCTGATTATATTCTTTGCGAAGACACTCGCCACAGTCTCTATCTTTTGCGCCACTATGAAATTCAGAAGCCTTTGAAGAGCTATCATAAATTCAATGAAGCTTCTCAAACCACTTCCATTTTAGAGGATCTCCGAGCAGGTAAGCACATCTCGCTCATTTCAGATGCAGGCACTCCCGGGATTTCCGATCCGGGAATGCGTTTGGTGGAGCATTGTGTAGAGGAAAACCTCCCTTTTACAGCCATTCCTGGTCCTTGTGCTTTAGTGCAGGGGCTCAGTTGTTCGGGTTTGCCCACGCAGCGTTTTCAGTTTTGGGGATTTTTGGCCCGTAAAGAGAAGGAATTAGCGGAAGAGTTGCGATTAATTTTCACTTATCCGGGCACAACGATTTGCTATGAATCACCCCATCGGTTGTTAAAGACATTAGAAAGGATTCAAGTGCTAAATCCTGAGCGTCTTTTGGTGGTTGCACGAGAGTTAACAAAAAAGTTTGAAGAAGTTGTGCGTGGAAATGCTTTGGAATTACTAGCACATTGGGAAAATTCTCCGATTAAAGGAGAAATTGTGCTTTTAATCTCCCCTCCTTCCTCGGAAGCTGCGCCTGATTGGACAGCTTGGACTCCTGCTGAGCATGTGCAGTGGATGGAAAAGATCTATTCTCTCAGTCACAAGGAGGCAATCAAATTAGTGGCAGAGTTGCGAGGGGTGCCAAAGCGTGAGGTGTATCAATCTGTAATATTGAACGATATTTAGGCTACGATGAAACCAAAAGTCAAAGTCCCTCTTAAAGAAATTAAGAGATTTTGTAAATTGCGCCATATTGTCAAATTTTCTTTGTTTGGCTCAGTGCTCACTGATCGCTTCAATAAAAAAAGTGACATCGATGTTCTAGTCGAATTTGATCCCGATCATATTCCCTCATTTTTGGATTTAGCAGATATGCAGTTCGAATTAGAAAAATTCTTTAATCGAAATGTAGATTTACGAACACCAAATGACTTAAGTCAGTATTTTAGGGAAGAAGTTGTTTCGAACGCTCTTCGAGTAGTGTAAACCTTAAAGATGAATGAACTCGCCTATCAAATCAATCCCCAAGCCACCCTGGATCATCAGTGTTTAGTTCTCGATCTTCTTGAAGTCAAAAAAGAAGGCTTTTCTTTTCAAATTCTCCCTGCCTCTCCTCCCCGCTCCGCTTCTTATTGGCGAGGACTGACGCGTCCGGGGACCGACCAAGAACTCTTTCAATTTCTCTTAAAAGAAGAGCTCGCCTTTCAACAAAAAGTCTCGGGAAGATCCCCTTCTATGGAGACCTTTCTGCTCCAGCAACTCCATATTTCCCCTCCCCAAACCCTGGCAGCTTTCCAGCTTCTTTCCCCCTCTCAAAAGCTATTTTGCCAAGGAAAAGCCTTAGTGATCGATCTTTTCGGACGGGCTGAATTTTATTATGAAGCGGCCTTGCTTGCCAACAACAATCAACTCGAGATTACCGGAAAAGTGCGGTGGCGAGACAGCGATTTCCCTCTTTCCGAATGCACCGCCCTGGGGCCGGGTCACCCCCCTTGGTTTGTACGAGGCATTCAACTCAAAATGATCGGCACCTCCATCAGCTGGAAAACGCTTCGTCCCTATCGCTCCTCCCCTTCCATTCTAGAAGGGATCGAGACACACCGTTTTCTGGAAAAGATCGACCCACAAGACCCTGACACCCCTCAACTCATTTGGATCTCCTCCTCCCCTTCCCTTTCCTTTTCCCCTTCCCCTCGCCTTCTCCTCAAAGACCCTTGGGGCGCCTTCGCCAATCTAGAAATGGACTATGGCCAAGGATATCGGATTGCCTTTCATGATCGCGATCCCTCCATTCGCGACTCCCAAGGAAGAGCGCTTTTTAAACGCTTGCTTGAAGAAGAAGCCAAATGGGAGAAAGACCTCCTAGAAACCGACTTCATCAAAAAAAAAGTAGAAACAACCCATTATTATTGTCCCCTAGATCGCGTCGCAAAAAGCCTCACCTTTTTGTTGGAGATTGGCTGGCAGATTCAAGATGGGCAAGGACGTCGCCTTCTAAAAGAGACAGGATGGGCACTCGACCTAGAAGAGCGCTCAAACTCCCTTCTTTTGAAGGGGAGCCTTCGCTATCAAGATCACCAAGTAGACCTTCAATCCGTGGTGGGAGCCTTTAATCGACGAGAGCGATTTATTCAACTTTCCCCTGATATAGTCGGACTTCTCCCAACAGAAGGCCCCTCTGAACTGTTAAAAGAGTTGGCTGAAGAAAGCGAATGGGTCCAAGAAGGAGCCCTGCTCAAAAAATCTCAATTTGGAACCTTGGGAGCGTTATGGGAAGAGATCCCCCCTTCTTCCTCTCCTTCTCTTGTTGCCTTAAGAGATCGATGGCAGAACTTCAAAGGGATTCAAGAAGCTCTCCCCTCCCCTGCTTTTCAAGGAACGCTTCGTCCTTACCAACAAGAGGGGGTGAACTGGCTCTCCTTTTTATATGACTATGGCTTTCATGGCATGTTAGCAGATGAGATGGGACTGGGAAAAACCATCCAAGTGCTTGCTTTCCTCTCCCGCCTTTCTCCCCAGCCGCACCCTCACCTGATTGTGATGCCAACCTCGTTATTGTTTAACTGGCGACATGAACTCTCTTGCTTTCTTCCTTCTCTCCCCTTGACTCTGCACCATGGACCCGATCGAAGCCGCGACCTCTCTTCTCTTCAAAAAGCTGCTCTTATTTTGACCTCTTACACGACCTTACGGCTGGATCTGCCCTTATTTCAGTCCCTTTCTTACTCTTGCTTGATCTTAGATGAAGCACAAATCATTAAAAATGCTGACACCCAAATTGCCCACTGTGTTTGCCGGCTTCAAGCCCAGATGAAACTCTCTTTGACAGGAACCCCGATTGAAAATCGTTTGCAAGAGCTATGGTCTCATTTTCGCTTTTTAATTCCGGAGTTGCTCGGCTCGCGTGAAAGCTTTGATGCGACTCTCCAGGCTGCCCAAGCCGACCGGCGGCACCTCGAGCGCATGAAAAGAAAGGTGTTTCCTTTCCTTCTTCGCCGCTGCAAAAAAGAAGTGGCAAAAGATCTTCCTGCACGTCTGGATCAAACGGTCTGGATTGAAATGGAAGAGGAGCAACGAGAGCTATACGACCAGGTCCTAGCAGGATTTAAAAAGGGATTACTAAAAAAAGTAGAATTAGAAGGAGTGAAAAAACATCGGCTAGAGATCTTACAAGCAATCTTGCGCTTAAGACAAATCTGTTGCCATCCTCTGCTCGTTGCCTCTCTAGGAGAAAAACCGGTAGAAAAAAGTGCCAAATTTACAGCCTTATTTCAAGATTTAGAAACGCTCTTAGAGGATGACCATAAAGTCTTGGTGTATAGCCAGTTTACTTCTATGCTAAAATGGATGACACAAGAGGCGCATCAGCGAGAATGGTCTTACAGCTATTTGGATGGAGCGACCACAAATCGAGAAGAGAAAGTGAGGCAATTCCAAGACGATCCCCATTGCCGCTTATTTTTTATTAGCTTAAAAGCGGGAGGCGTTGGGCTCAATCTCACTGCTGCGGACGATGTGTACCTCTATGATCCTTGGTGGAACGAAGCGGTTGAAGAACAAGCCATTCACCGCGCGCATCGAATCGGACGAGAAAAAACAGTGGTGGCCAAACGATTAGTGATTCGGGAGAGCATTGAAGAGAAGATGATGCGCTTAAAGGAAGTGAAAAGGGGCGCGATGGCAGATCTATTTACATCCGATCGCGTCCCAGACTCCTTAACTTTAGAAGACTTAGAGTTTCTATTGAATTAACCTTCTTTTTCGGATTCGACGAGTTCTTCAGCTGTTAATTTCACTGTTTCGAGTCCCTCGGAAAAACCGACGAGGCGCATGAGATGGTCGAGATAGCCAAGTTCTGTTAATAAATGATCGTTTATAGACTCGAGATAAGCCACTTTTTTAAGTAAATCTTTTTTAGTCATACTGACCTCCAAAGTAGTAGGACAACTGATAGAAGGATGCATCTTTTATGCCATAGCCCTTTTAACTATTCAAGTCCCGGGGGGACCCCAAGTGATTATCTATTAAAAACCCGGGACTTGGGAGAGTGATTAGGGCTTATTAAACTATTTTGGCATTGATGTAACCCTATTAGACTCCTCTCGTGTTAACCCCCAATAAAGATCAAATCAAATTTAAATTAATCTTGAAATTTGATAGCTTTCTCAAAAAAGGATCATGCGATGGCGAGTCATACTTTCGGAAAAATCTTTAAAATCACGACATGGGGAGAGGCCCATGGACCTGCTGTCGG
Organism: Parachlamydiales bacterium; assembly: GCA_963801825.1. Classification (GTDB taxonomy): domain Bacteria; phylum Chlamydiota; class Chlamydiia; order Chlamydiales; family Parachlamydiaceae; genus CAWDGI01. Next base: position 1,522,735 of record CAWDGI010000003.1, on the reverse strand, counting down.
CGCGGTCATTGATGGATGTCCCGCCGGTGTAGAGATCAAAGAAGAGGAAATAGGCATGGCTTTAGCCTCTTGCACGCCACGCCATGTTCCTTTTTCTCAAGAGGAAGAGGAGCACGCGCAAATCCTTTCGGGTGTTTTTGAAGGGAAAACGACAGGAGCACCGATTTGCCTTTTTATTCCAAACCCAAAGACCGATGAATCTTCATCTCCTTCCGGTCTTCCTCATTCTCAAAGAGGAGGACGGACCTCAGGAAGGGAAACCACTTGTCGAGTGGCTGCCGGAGCGGTTGCTAAGAAGTTCTTAAAAGGGGCCGGCATCGAAATCATCGCTTACATCAAACAAATGGGGACACTTGAAGCAGAGAGGGAGGGCAAAGATCTCAAACAGCTGGTGGAGCAAATTCAACAGAGCCCTGTGTTCTGTCCTGACCCTAAGGCTTCTTCTGCCATGCTGAAATTAATCGAGAAAATGCAAAAAGAAGGGGACTCTGTCGGAGGAATCGTCGAATTTATTGCTTCTTCGGTTCCCTCCGGACTTGGAGATCCCATTTATGAGAAGCTGGAGGCCAATTTAGCCCATGCTTTAATGACTTTACCTGCCACGAAAGGCTTTGAAATTGGGTCAGGGTTTGACTCGGTAAAAATGCAGGGATCGACCCATAACGATTTATTTATTCTTGATGACCAAGGTCAAATCGAAACGAAAACCAATTATGCGGGGGGAATCTTGGGGGGTATTTCAACAGGTATGCCCATTATTGGACGAGTGGCTTTTAAGCCGGCTTCAAGCTTGATGCAGATCCAAGAGAGCACCCCCTCATCAAAAGAGAAGGCTATCTTTCAACTTCCTTTGAGTCCTTGGCATGATCCTTGCGTGGCCGTTCATGCTGTTCCTGTGGTCGAAGCGATGGTTGCTTTTGTCTTGGTCGATGCTCTTCTGCTCAATCGCTGCGCGAGGCAATAATAATTCGTGATTATTCCCACCCCCCTCCCAGCGCTTTGATCAACTGCACAGTCGCCACATATCGAAACCCCAGAAGCACGTTGACATTCAGTTGCTGGTTTAACAAATCTCGTTCTGTATTCGCCACGTCAATGTAATAGCCCACCCCCGACTCATAACGATCAGAATAGAGCCGGTGTGTCTTTTCCCCCCATTGAGTGATGAGAAGCGCCACCTCATATTCTCTCGCATAAGAGTCCAGGTTTTCTAACGCATCTTCCACCTCTTGAAATGCCACAAGCACTTGCTGCTGATAATTCCCACCCGTTTCAAGAAAACGATCGATTTGTAACTTCAAATCATAATAACTCTTCCACCCATCAAAAACCAACTGATCTATTTGGACGCTATCAGACCAATAACGACTGATCCATGTTAAGAAATCTTTCAATGTCGGACTCTCAAAACCCGCTGCCGCCGTTAAAACCAAAGAAGGGAAAAAATGGGTATACGCTTCTTTCACTAAGGCATGTTGCGACCGCGTCTGATCTTCCGCCTCCGCAATATCAGGACGCCTTAAAATCACCTCTGAGGGGACTCCGGCCGGAATGCAAGGAGGCTGCCCGACCAAAGGCATCGACTCCAAACAAAAATCAGAGGCGGGAACTGCAATTAAAACAGCGATTGCATCCTCCCACTCTTTCCTTTGACGATAGACCTCACGATACTGATTTAAAATCGTATCTAATTCTTCTGCGACAAGAGTAACATCCGCATAAAAAGAAACCCCCTCCTCATAGCGTGCCTGATTGATCTCCAATGCCTTTTGGCGCGTATGGAGAATTTTCTCTAAGAACTCCATCTGCGCATCTGCCACTCTCAGCTGATAATAAAAAGTGGCAAGAGTCGCAGTGAGACTTAACATTAAAGCCTCATAATCTTTTTTTGTGGCCAACCACGTATATTTAGCCGCCTGATATTGATCTCGAATTTTTCCCCACAAATCCACCTCATAACTCATATTCAAGGGAAACAAATAAAGCATCTCATGCGCACGAAAAGGCTTTGGCGAAGGGGTCATGGGAACGGGAGGAACGGGAGCCCCCCCATTCATACTGCTGCTCGAAAGAGAATTCGCTGCATTTGGATTGACATAGTTCTTGATTAACTCAACCGTATTTGTCGTCAGGGGATTCAAGGTGATTTGGGGATAAAAGTTCGCCGCTGCAATCCCCATTCGATCACGCGCCTCCTGAATCCTTTGATAAGCCATAAAAAGATCGCGATTGTTTTCAATCACGAGCTGCTCCAGCTCGCTTAGCTTTTCGTCTCCAAAAACATCCCACCAGTGATCCAGATAGACCTGCTCTGCATCAGCAAAGCAGGAGCCGGAGCCAGAGCCAGAGCACGCTTGTTTGTTTTTCCATTTGCTAGGAATGTCCATAAAAGGAAAACGATAGGGAGGTCCTAAAGAGCAGCTGCTCGCCAAAAACAAAACAACCAGCCAGAAAAACAGAGTATGATACATCATAACTAAAAACAGTGAAATCATCAGACTCTATTTACAAAATCAAATTTTAAAAATATAGTCTGGCTTTAAAATCATTGAACTTTTCGTCATGTGGATTGTTGAACTTGCTCTCAGACGCCCCTATACCTTTGTTGTCATCGCCCTGCTGATCGCTCTTCTAAGCTTTTCTTTCATGCTCTCCACCCCTAAAGATATCTTCCCCAACATCGATATTCCGATCGTCAGCATCATTTGGTCCTACCAAGGCCTTCCCGCAGAAGAGTTTGCCCAGCGAGTCACCACTTATAGTGAATACACCCTTTCTAATAATGTGAATGATATTGAAAGAATGGAATCCCAAACCTTAGATGGGATCGGACTCATTCGCCTTTACTTCCATCCGAATGCCAATATTCCTTCTTCCATTGCTGAGTCGACCGCCGCCTCTCAGGCGATTTTAAGACGAATGCCCCCCGGCATGCTTCCTCCAACAATTTTGCGCTACTATATTAACACCGTCCCTGTCGTCCAAATGATTTTATCCGGCAAGACAGAACAAGAGCTTTATGACTATGGCAACTGGAGAATCAGGCAAGCAATCGCCACAATCCAAGGAGCCACCCTGCCCACTCCCTATGGCGGAAAAGTGCGCGAACTCATGGTCGATATCGACACAGAAGCGCTCCAATCCAGAGGGCTCTCCGCCCGCGATGTCAACAACGCTTTGCTCAATCAGGTCTTGACTACCCCTTTAGGGGATGCAAGAATTGGAACGCTGGATTACCGCGTCAATGTGAACAATACTCCCGTGGAACCTGAGTCGTTTAATTCCATTCCCATTGCTTCGGTCAATAACACCCCCATTTTTTTGCGAGATGTCGCGTTTGCTCATGATGGATTTACTCCTCAAACCAATATTGTCCATCGCAATGGGGAAAAGTCTGTCATGCTGCAAGTGTTAAAAAATGGGGCCACTTCTACTCTGGATATTATCAATCAAGTGAAGAATCTTCTTCCCACGATTCAGGCCGCCGCTCCGAAAGGGATGCAGATCGATTTAGCCTTTGACCAGTCGATCTTCATTAAGAAAGCCATTGGGGGAGTCTTAACAGAAGGGCTCCTGGCTGCCGGATTGACAGGAACGCTCGTCCTGATTTTTCTGGGAAGCTGGCGGAGCACCCTGATCGTGCTGACTTCTATTCCTCTCTCGATCATGGCTTCCATCATTTTCTTAAGTTTGATCGGAGAAACCTTGAATCTGATGACATTAGGAGGACTGGCTTTAGCCATTGGAATTTTAGTGGATGATGCCACCGTCGCCATTGAAAACATCCATCGAAATATGAACATGGGTAAACCGTTGGATCAAGCCATTTTGGATGGATCTTATGAAATCGCCATCCCTGCTTTTGTTTCGACTCTCTCCATTTGCATTGTCTTCTTGCCCGTCCTTTTGCTCGTTGGCCCCGCTAAGTTCTTATTTACTCCATTTGCTTTAGCTGTTGTCTTTGCCATCGCGAGCTCTTATGTCTTATCGCGTACCCTTGTCCCTGTCATGATTAAATTTATTCTTCCTGCTGAAATGTATCTCTATACAGGACAAGGCCCTCGAACAGCCCTGGATCGCTATCATCTGAAATTCGCCTCTCTCTTTGATCGTTTTCGTCGTTCGTATGGATCGGCTCTCCAATCGGCGTTAGAGCACCGTCTCCTGACTCTCCTTTTGTTTGGCATTCTCTTTGCCAGTGCCTTTCTTCTCTCTCCCTTTATTGGAGAGGACTTCTTTCCCAGTATCGATGCAGGCCAGCTGAGACTCCATGTCCGGGCTCCCTCTGGCACGAGAATTGAGGTCACCTCGGAAATTTTTTACGAAGTGGAAAAAGAAATTAAAGAACTGATCTCTCCTCAAAAGATTGAAATGGTCATTGATAATATTGGGCTCAACCCTGTTCCTTACACCCTTGCTTTTGGAGATAATGCGACACTGGGAGGGTATGAGGGGGAAATTTTGATTGCTCTGACCCCTGACCATCCAGAATCAACAGAAGAGTACAAGAGAAAGCTACGCCGCCATTTAAAGAAGAAATTTCCCGATCTTCTCTTCTTTTTCCAACCGGCCGATATGGTGAACCAAATCTTGAACCTTGGTTTACCCACTCCCATTAATGTGCAAGTGGCAGGATATGATCAGGAAAATAACTTAAAAATTGCTCAAGAGCTTGTCGATCAAATCTCTCTTCTTCCTGGAGCCGCTGATGTGCATCTCCATCAAGTGGTTGATTTCCCTGAACTCTTTTTAGAAATGGATCGGATAGAAATGGCTCAATCCGGACTCAATCAATTGGATGCGATCAATGATATTCTGATCAATTTCAGTGATAGCACCACCTTAACTCCCAATTTTTGGTTGGATCGAAAAAATGGGATTCCTTATTTGATTGCCGTGCAAAACCCTAAATACCGGATCAACACGATAGAAGAGTTGTTGCACATTCCCGTTTCTAGTACAAAAACGCGCTATTCTCCTCTTCTATGCAATCTGTGTACATTGCAGCATCGATCAACTCCCGGCGTCATCAACCATCTGAATATTCAACCCCTCTATAACATTTATGCCAATGTGGAAGGGAGGGATCTTGGTGGCCTTGCTGCTGATATTGAGAAGGTAGTCGACAGCTATCGTCCAAAAATGAAACCGGGCAATTTTATCACTTTAAGTGGCTTAGTGTCCAGTATGCGACTTGCTTTTAGTAAGCTTAAAATGGGGTTTATCTTTGCCCTTCTTCTGGTCTACTTCATCATGGTCATTAATTTCCAATCTTGGTTAGACCCCTTTGTCATCGTGATGGCAATTCCTGGTGCGTGCGCTGGGATTATGTGGAGTCTCTTTCTCACGGGAACAACGTTCAATATTCCTTCATTGATGGGGGCGATCATGAGCATCGGCGTGGTCACAGCAAATAGTATTTTATTGATTACGTTTGCAAATTTTCAGTTGAAAGAAGGGAAAACCAACTTTCAAGCCATTCACGCGGCGGCGATTGCCCGTTTAAGGCCCATCTTAATGACAGCTTTAGCAATGATTGTCGGAATGATTCCGATGGCTCTTGCCATTGGAGAAGGGGGAGAGCAAAATGCTCCTCTTGGGATTGCTGTGATCGGCGGGCTTTCTGTGGCGACATTCACGACCCTATTTTTTGTTCCGGTAGTCTTTACCTTTTTACGTCATAAAGAAAATCTCTATTTGCATGCGCAACCTCATGTGTATACGCCGCCGGAGCACCAAAATCTTGAAGAAAAAGGAATCGAGTAATGGAACTTTCTTCCTCGAAGCAGAAGCGATTTCCTTTTTTCTGGGTGCTGTTTAGTTTAGGGCTAATTGGCTGTCTCGTCATGGGGGTTTTATTAAAGACACGCTCGATGGATCCTCCTCCGTCTCAACCAGAAAATGTACTGGAGGTGAGGGTCGAAGAGATTAAGCCAAATACCACCCCGATTGAATTCATCCTCCCCAGCTCTGCCCAGGCTTGGCATGTGACCCCCATTTGGTCTCGGGTGAATGGATACTTGATTCGCTATTTGGTGGACATTGGGGACATTGTCAAGAAAGGAGATCTCCTCGCGGAGATTGACACACCGGAAACAGACCAGCAGCTTGCGCAAGCGTACGCCGACTTGAAAAATGCGCGGGTGGAAAGGGACATTGCCAAAATTACCAGCGACCGTTGGCAAGGGCTGTGGGATAAAAACCGCGAAGCGGTTTCAAAACAAGAAGTGGATCAGTACAATGCCAATTATCAATCGACAGAAGCGTTGGTGATCGCGAATGAAAAAAATGTCTCCCGGCTGGTTTATCAGCAACAATTCAAATATCTCTATGCTCCCTTTGATGGGGTGATTACTCAGCGTCTCATCGATATCGGCTCTTTGATTTATGGCACTGTCAATGGGGCGACACAAGAGCTCTTTCAGTTAACGGATATTCACTTGATCCGTTTTTTTGTGGAGGTGCCTCAAAACTACTTCAGACAAATCAAGGAGGGGCTGCAAGCAGAAGTGATCATCCAGGAATTTCCGGATAAAATCTTTCCGGGAGTCGTCACCCGTTATGCCAAGGCCTTAGATCCGGTGGCTCGCACTTTATTGACAGAGGTCGATGTCGAAAATAAAGAAGGGCTCTTATTTGCCGGGGTCTTTGGACAGGTGAAATTTATTTTCTCCCCGGACACTGTTCAATTTATTATTCCCCGAGAAGCGATTATCATTCACTCCGGCCTCCCTCACGTCGCTGTTGTCGATAAACAAAGCAGGGTGCATTTGAAGAGCGTGCAAATCGGACTGGATTATGGTAAAGAGGTAGAAATCACTTCGGGATTGAAGGAGAAAGATCGGATCATCGCCAATCCATCGAATCGAATTAAAGAGGGAAGTCAGGTAAAAGTGATAAACTCATGAGACTTTCAAATAATACTGTGGGTCATGGACGTTGTTAGCTCATAATATTTTCTCATGGTTAAGGGATAGCAGCAATATAGAGTCTCTATTGTAAAAGTTAGTTGCCTCATTCTCCAACAGTCTTTCAATCGGCAATATGGTCAGTTGGCCGCGTCCTTAATTTTGCATCATCCTCACTCCCGTTGGGTGGAAATCGAAGAGGCGGGACATCGCGTTCCTTGGCAGCAGCCAGAGCAGTTTTCAAACCTCGTTTTCCCTTTCTTGAAAAATCACTGGGAAGAGTTTCTGTAGTCTTCCCACACCAATTCCCACATCTTCTGCTCCATTGCATCAGGGCTATTTTTTGCTAGGAATTCAAAGAAATTCTTTGCCAGCAAAGCCATGTTTTGATCAGTTAAACCTAAATAATTCCCAATCTTTCCCAAAATATCAGTACATTCTCGGTGTACTGTTTTAATTATCACGCTCGGCAGATGAATAGCTCGTAAATGAGAACGAGCGCTCTCTATAGTCTCTTCAGCGGAAACGCCTTTGGATTGCGCTGCATATTTGTTCCACCAAGAGGTAATCTCGGGATTAGGAGGATGATTACCAAGCATATCTTCCATATTTTTGGCTATTTTCCCAACTCCATGGATACCAGATATAAGCATGTAGGAGGAGAGCCTTGGAGGTATGCATTTCGCTATACCTTCAGCGATGGCTATATGAACTCCAGCAGAAAGTATCCGATCCCTCCAGGGGCTGGTGCTATCTTCGGGAATATCTGCTTTGATAGCCTTAATAATCATATCATAAGATAGCCCTACAGGCTTTCCTAAATTTTTTTTCACTATGCTTGAGCCCATTTTAAACCCTTGGTCCTCTAGGAACGACTCCAAGCTTTTACCAAGAGAATGTTCTTCTTTCTTTTCACCTTTTGGTGGGATGTCCATTTTATTGATTTTATCTTTTGATTCACTAAACTGCTTTGTTCGTTCCAAATGATCTTTCTGATAGACGTTTCGATGGGAAAAAAAATCATTGGCGCAAGCATCAATTTTGGAAAGGGAACCATTGACTATGGTGCCTATATCGGTCATCGAGCGAGAAGTAAAGGTTATGGTCCCTATTTCCTTAAAAATCTCTTGAACTACTCCACTAATTCTCTGCTCAAACTCAGCATATTCGGCATCGGAAAGTTCTTCTCTTCCTTTTTTTAGACATGCCTCTTTCTTTTCGCTGATCACTTTAGCATAGTCATCCATTGTAAGTGTAGGTATTGTCATATTTAATTATTAATCTCTGCTTTAAGTTTAACTAATCCATCTACGGCAACTGTTAAGCTGTTTATAACACTATTATAATTTTGTTTTGTTGTTTCTGCTATAAATCGCTCGAGTGCATCTCGTCTGTGACCGCCTTGCGGATAAGGATTGATCACAGTATTAAGCATACCTCGAGTAGAGTTAAGCATGGAATTAGTGTGATTTATTAGACCATCTATCATCCCAGAGCTTTTTGTCGATGCTTCGATTTGCTTCATCTGTGCTTCTAATGCATTTTTTCTTTGTTCTGCTGCATCGGTTATAGCCTGGAGTTTTTCCTGATAAGTTGTAGTCATTTGAGCTTGGAGTCCCTCAAGCTGTGCAATTCTTGCTCTTAACTCAGTAATGGTCTGAGCTTGCTCGTTTATAGTCCTTTGGCAATCTTCCTTGATCACACGGACGGTCTCCTGCGCTTCTGTACGGACTTGCTCATTTGTAGAAGTCAAAACAGTAATAGAGCCATTCAACATTTGCATAACTTCTTGCATAGCAAGATCAGAAGGAATCAACACGATCCGCATTTCACCTGACTCTATCACCTGTTTATATAGGTAAACAGCTTTTCCATTTTTTTGAGACAAGAGTGCAGTTATTTCTTGTTGTTGTGTCTCTGTCAGGGCGGTATCTCTTTGATCAGCGACTAGATGTAACATAAATCCTCCATTTACACTTTAAATAATACGTTCAATTGTCCACCGTCTTCTAGTGGGATGAAACCTATACCCATTGATCCAAAAACGGCACCTACTCCAAAACTGACAAGAACCCCACCACCAGCCTTCAACAAATCCTTAATCCATTTCTTCTTATTTTTCTTGATTTGCGTTTCCAGATTATTAAGATCCTTTTGAAATTGCTTATCCTCTTTTTCTGCAACATCGATCCTGTCTTGGAGTCTTTGGAGGTCCAGATCAATATTAAGGTTTTCTCCTTCTAATCGCATAATATCCGCTTTCAATTGCTCCTGGGCTTGTCTTAATTGATTGAGGGCTGCATCATCTGCAACACGAGCCTCTTCAATATTGGCCAGAACTTGACTTGCAGCTGCGTTTATTTCCTGTATGACTAGTTCAACATGTGGAACAACCGCTTGTATAAAGTCATTGCGGATTGAGGGTATAATCTCTCGGACCCGCTCATACTCTCGGTCTTGCCTCTGTCTTCTTCGCTCGGCTTGTATAGCTCTTCGTCGCTGAACGATCTCCAATCCCGAGGCAGGTGCCCGCATTCGTTGATTATAGAGGCGGTTGTATTGAGTCCATAAATCGTTTAAACCATCCGCCAAATGGTGCTTATCCAACCATTCCTTCATGTAACACACTAAAAGAAAGGGCTCTTTAGATTCGCTTGGAGGGTTGTCGATATACATGGCCATTTGCAATACGAGAGCCTCTTGCAAGAGAGCGGCATACCGTTGAAATACCCTCTCAGCATCCGGATGTGCTAAATGGTGGGTCCGAAAGGTTCTCACCCATTCCAAAATCACAAAAGAAAAGGGATCCCCAAATCCGATATCCTGAAAAGTATCTTGGATTTGCAACAGTTCGGCGTTGACGATTCGGCGTATTGTAATGCGGGGATTTCTTAGTGCCGTTATCAAATGAGGGTTATTTTGTGGTGGAAAAATTTGTTGTACATTCATATCCTGTTTTTCTTTTTCTTATTGCTTCCTGCCGCAGCCAAATAAATATTTTTAATATTTGGGTTCAGTGGAGCATGTTTGAGAATCTGCTTGAGCTGTTCTATTTTTTGCAGGGCCTCATTTTTTCTTACAGATAGCAAGGCAAGCTGCTTTTCTTTTTCTTCCCTAGCATCCTGCAATTTCAGTTGTTCTTTTTGTACATCGGTCAGCATGCCCATTAGGGCAGAATTTAATTTCCGCTCTGGAGTCAGGAAATCCACTTTCACTATATTGGGTGGAGGCTGCAATTTTTCTTTTTCTACCAAGAGGTTTTGCCTGATTTGGTTGGCTTTTTCGACTAAATGCGCTTTTGTTGAGTCGATCTTCATTTGCTTGGCCTGTTCAGGGTCTAGGCCTCTCCTGCGCAATTGCTTATAGAGGAGCAAATCAGAAAAATTGACAGTCATTGTAATTTCCTCAATAAAATGGAAAATTCTTTACAAATTGTTTGGAGTTGGCTCTGCTCCTCTTGTAAGCGTTGTCCCATATGTTGCGTATGGAGGAGGTGGTTCCGCATTTTGTTAAGGAGTGCTTCCCCTGTAGAGATCAAGTGTTCGGTATTTTTATGAATTTGTTCTGTTTGATTTTCTCTCCCCTTTATCAAGGCTAAAAGTTGCTTTTTTATTTCCTCACATTTTTTGATAAGCAGATCCATCGCTTCCTTTTCTTTAGCATCTAGCATTGCAGACACTTCTTCAAAAAAATCATCGATTTTGGAAAGATCGAGCTTCAAGATCTCATTGACCTCATCATTGAGACACAAATTCTCCAAAGTAAAGGTGTCCACGTCCCATCCAAAGGGGACAACTTCTTCTAACAACTTCGCTAGGTCGATGTCCAGCCTTTGCAATTGCTGCTGCTGCGGATCCTCTTCAGCCAACTCCTCCATCTTAGGCCAGATTACTTCTGTCCTTAAGTCAGAAAGGCCGTAGGACAATTTTTCATTCACTGAATCAGAAGGTGGCTCGTCAAGCAAGGACAAGTAGAGTTGTTTCCAAGAGCCCAGATTGAAATTTTTCTCGATTTCTTGCAAAATAAGAACTATTCTATCCTTTAGAGGTTTAGGAGATTTGGCCTCCAGTGAATAGTGCAAGCGGACTACCAAATCGGAAACAGTTTGATTAACTTGAGTGCTTATCATACTCGTATATGAATCCCACGTTTTCTTTTGTTTGATCTTCTTTGAGCATCAGCGAGTTTTTGGTTTTGCTCGGCTCGCACCCGTTCCATATGAGTAAGTTTTTGCCCAAGTTGGTGAATGAGGTTTTGCTGGACTGAAAGTTGCCTTTCTTGCGCCTCTATCTTTGTTTCGACAATGTTTTGGATATCTTGTAGAGCTTTTACCTCTTGTTGGTGTGCTAGTTTTAATCCTTTAATATTATTTGTGATAATATCAACAGCCTCTTGCGCACACCGTTGCGCTCTTCTGACTTCTGCTGCACTAATGTCTTGCAATTCGCGTCTCATTATTGCAAGCTCTTGAGCATTGTTTCTCCTGATGTTTTTCAATTTTTTTTGGGTCAGTATGTTTTTTGCAACTTCCTGATATAACCGCAGCTTTATCTGGTTCATAAATGGATTTTTCAATATGGGTGTCGCTTGAAACCCCGCTGGGATAATCTCTCGATCGTGCTCTGTCCCCAGTTTTTTCCCTGGATTGACATAAAGATCCTCTGACCAATCAAGCATTGCGAGAGCAAAATTGTGTGCCCTCGCTTGGATCGGTTGCTCGTCGAAGGGTGACAAAGGGGATAATGCAAGATAAAGGTCCAATACCTTCTTCTCCCAAATCCATTCCCGATCGATCATCGGACACACTAATGTCTTTGTCATTCGAGGATCAGGATTTGTAACATCATAATCATTGATTAAAATTTGATATCTTAATTCTCGAAGTTTTTCCTGTGCAAATGCATGAATGGCTGGCACCCCTTCTCCTGGATGTTCTTCAACATGGGTAAGGACTTCCTCACACCAATTAAATAGATCATCAGAAAGTTCATCCATTTCATTTTCATAAGCTAACATGATACTATTTAGCTGACCCAGTGCTGTAGGATAATCGGGATATCCTCCCAATCGTCTGACCAAATGTTCTACTTGCACCTGTTCCGTACTAATCATGATAATCTCCTTGATAAGAAGAAGAAAATGTAACTTTAAGTTACAAAAAAATGCAAAAGAAAAAAATAAAATCTATACTATCGGCAGCAATTTACGAAAATAGCCTAATTTTCCTCTTTCAAAGATTCCTGCAAAAAGGCCTGTATGATCTCCCAACGCTCTCTTGGCAGTTCTGTCCCCTGCACTTCAACAATTGCTCCTCCTAAGCGATTCCCCAATCGGGCGCATAGAGAAAGAGGATAGTGGCGTAAATAACCATAGAGGAATCCACTCGCAAATAAATCACCCGCTCCTGTGGAATCGACTAAATGGACAGGAAATGCGGGAGAATGGAAACATTTTCCTTGATGACCCACTAAACATCCCTGACTTCCCATTAACACAACAGCGAGGGGGCACATTTCCTGTAATTTAAAGCACCCTTCCTGAGGGGAAAGCCCCGTGAAGGCTTTGACTTCCTCTTCATTGCCAAAGACAATATCCACATATTTCGGCAAAAGATCCATCAGTACCTCTCTATAGCAAGTGGCTACTTCAAAACTCGAGAGATCAATCGAAACTTGAGCTCCCGCTTCTTTTGCCATCTTCATGGCTTGTTCGGTTAGATGTCCGTTATATAATGTGTAGGCATCAAGATGAACGAGTTGGACGGCTTTAAAGTCATTTGGAGATAAAAAATGCTCGTTCATTTCCTGGGCACAACCAAGAAAAGTCCGCATGGTCCTCATCCCATCTGGAGTCACTAAACATAAAACCTGCGCCGTTGGCAGTAACGAACGAGAAAATAGACCGATGACTCCTAAACTTTTTATGTAGCGAGCAAAATGTTCTCCTAAATGATCGTGCCCGAGACGACTCACAAATCCACACGATTCCCCTAGATTGGCCAATCCTTTAATCGTGTTCGCACAGCTTCCTCCGGTGACAATTTTAGGGATCGCTCCCCTAAGTTGAATCAATTGATTCAACTCTTCCTGCTCAATCAGGCAACATCCTCCCTTAGTCCCAGGAACATGCAAAAGAAAATCTTCTTCCACAGAGAGCAAAAGATCGATGCATGAAGCACCGATACCTAAAACATGATAAGGAGAGGACTCCATTTGAGCCGTATTTTGTGCAAGAGGCTGAGAAGCATAAACATAAAAAGACTTTAATAGGTTGACAAGAAAAATAAAGGAAATAAACAGTTTATTCATCGGTTAAACTCCGGTTGAGTGAGAAATAAATACGGAAAATTTAAACGAAAAGGGAGTTTTTGGGAATCTTTTTTCGTAAGCTGCTTAACACCTGGACTTCAGACATTTTATATTTTAACGCCCGTTCGCCTTCAGCTCACTCAAGGCGCAAATGCGCCTTGAGTGAGCCGAAAGGCGAACGGGCGTTAAAATAATAAACTGTCCGGTATCAAGTGAATATTTTTTAACCATTGATCATTATTTTAAGACACGTCACAATGGGATATTTTTCTTTTTGAAGACGAATATTCATTTCAAAATATCGAAAAATATTCTGATAGCTGTCCATAATAATTTTTCCATCTATAAAAAAAGCAACAAGATCATAATAAACCGATAAATGTGTTGAAAAACCTTCTCGATACCAAACTTCTAGTGGTTCACAGATGTGCCTCACCATTTGGAAATTAGAAAAAATTTTATCTTCTGCTAGTTCTATGATACGCTTCCCCGTTTTTTCTTCCTTGATTTTATCAATGACTTGTTGAATATCTACATCATTTTTATCTTCATACATTTTAAATTGGACTTCCAGAAATTCTGCAAAGTTCCCTTCAAACATTTCTGGTTTAATTTCCCAAAAAATTTCATCTTCATTTTGACCGAAAAAATAGTTATCGATATTGAGTTGGTTTTGTAGAGATTTTATAACATGTTCTACGCGAATATTTTTACTTGCCATCTCTTTCTTTCTGACGTGCATCTTCTGCACAATTCCTGTTGCCAAATAGGTCGCCATTGAATTATTTTCCTTTTAACTCACAAGTTGCTTAGAATAGGTCTTGAACACACATTCCAGAAAAAATGAGTATAGCACGCTATCTTACTAATATCCAAAGAAAATTTGGAAAATTCAGTTTCAGGAACGATTCTGGGGAGACAAAAAAATCCTTTGTGTATATAGTTTTTTAAAAAACGGCCTTGTTTACTTCTCCAGCCACAGATTCGATCAGGCGAGAAAGGCTAGATGGTGTGACTCGCGAAGAAGAAATAGCCTTGCCTTAGCTATTTCCGAACAGCAAGGCGACGCGGCAGATAGCCATCGCCACCGACCGAATCTGTGACTGGAGAAGTAAACAAGGCACAAAAAAGGCTTTGACCAAATGCTTCTAGTTACTCATGCTATAGAAATAATAAGTCCTATCATTCATGAACAAGTTGCAATAGTTAAAGACGAAAAAAAAACAGAATTAGGTCAATTCATGACTCCGCCTAGAATAGCGCAGTTCATGGCGGACCTTTTTGATGATTTTTCCAATTTTGAAATCATTCATCTGCTTGATCCTGGAGCAGGCTGTGGCTCCTTAAGTCATGCTTTCTTGCAAAAATATTCACTCTCTAATGAAAATAAAGTATTCAAAATATGTGCCTATGAGATAGATTCTGAATTTAAACATGTTTTAGAAGAATTATTTCAAAGTCATTCTAGCAATATTTCGTTTTCTTATGAGGTTCTAAATACTGATTTTATATGGGATGGAGTGAATGAGATCGCAAAAGGTCATCCTCCAAAATTCACACACGCGATACTCAATCCCCCCTACAAGAAGATGCATAGCGAATCTAAACATAGGAAACTTTTGCATCGTGTGAATATTGAAACAATTAATCTTTATTCAGCCTTTTTAGCATTAAGCCTTCATCTTCTCGTGGAAGGAGGTGAATTAGTTGCTATCGTGCCCCGCAGCTTTTGTAATGGATCTTATTACAAATCATTTAGAAAATGGATGTTAGAAACTTCCACTATTAAACACCTGCATTTGTTTCATTCTCGTCACAAGGCCTTTAAAGAAGACAACGTTTTGCAAGAGAATATCATCATCCACTTGGTTAAAGGGGGTTCCCAAGAACCCGTGCTTCTTTCTTTCTCGGAAGACGATCGTTTTTCAGATTTTTTTTCTTATGCATGTCCATACAAATCTGTCGTGAAAGATAATGACGACCAGTTCTTTATTAGAATCCCCACGGAGAATGAGGAAAATGGCATTAAAGGGATCGATTTTTTTACTAAAACTTTGTCCGAAATAGACGTTGAAGTTTCTACAGGTCCGGTAGTAGATTTTAGGTTGAAGGAATTTTTGTTAAGCCAACCGGAATTTGATAGTGCGCCACTTTTATATCCTTCCCATTTTGAAAATAATCAGATTTTTTGGCCCAAGGAAAAAGGCAAAAAGCCAAATGCCATCAAGTTAACGCAAGAAACGGAAAGATGGTTATGGCCCAATGATTTTTATGTCGTTGTTCGACGGATGTCCTCAAAAGAAGAAAAACGACGTATCGTTGCTAGCTTAGTTAATCCTTCTTTTTTCAAATCTCATAGAATTGGATTTGAGAATCATTTAAATGTGTTTCATATGAATAAGAAGGGATTGGATGAGTTACTCGCTTATGGGCTAACAATTTTCCTTAATTCCTCATTAGTAGATGAGTACTTTAGATCTTTTAATGGCCATACACAAGTCAATGCAACTGATCTACGAGCATTGCGATATCCCAGTAGGGAAATACTCATAGATCTTGGAAACTGGGCCAAATCACAACTAAACATCAATCAACAAGATATTGATAGGAAAATTCAAGAAATTTGCCATGCATAAACATGTCATAAATGCCTTAAAAATATTAGAAGCTATCGGTATGCCCAAAGCACATCTGAAAATTGCCGTTTTTCATTCCAGAGTCAGATTTTTGATGAGTCATGCGCGTTTGCCGGAATCGGCGCGAATCGGCGTGAAATCGATGAGGCCAGGGATTAAAGCCATACGCCGCTCAAAAAATATTACGTAAATATAGGCATAGCCTATTTAAGCAATAACGTCAGAGGAGCAGCTCTCTGACGATTCGCGTATCGGATTTTCACCGATAAGCTTCGGGGGTTTCACATCGCATGAGCTGTTTTACAAGAGCTCGCGGATCGATTCTTCATCGCCCGAAACTGCGCTGCAAGCGCCGCTGAGAGTTTCTTTCCAAGCTTCCTCCAAAGTGCCCACACGTGTTCACCCCGATTCCTTGCAGGTAGGGACAAAGTGACATGGGCACCTCTGCCATCCGGAATATCCATCAGGCTTGAGGGCAGCTTTTCAGAAAATCTTAAACTTCTGCGAGCAATCACAAGGGCTGCCGCATGATGAATTGATAGTCCATAGCGTTTGGAAAACTTCACTCGGCCAATCAGGGAAGTGTAAGCGGGATTGACCTCTTGGATTTCCACTCCTTGTTTTTGTGCTCTCGACTTGATATGAGTCAAAATACTGCTATAGGCAAATGAAGAGAGCATGCGTGCATAAGAAGCTGTTTTCTCTCTCAAAGAGAGCTTTTTCTCTTTGAAGTTTAATTTTTCCAGAACGATGGGTTTTTTAGCTCTTTGTGCAATCTCGACAATTTTCTTGCTTGCTTCTCCAATTAAAGCTTTAGATTGGTTTGAATTTTTGCCGGTTAAACAAAGAGGAATTGTTTCTTTACGGATTGGATTACCAAAACGATCAGTCTCGACCAAGCTTAAATGGTTGGAGTTAATATCCACTCCAATCCTTCCTAAGTATTCGTTGGTGATCAAGGAAGGAGCGGGAACTTCAGTGCTAACAAAGAGGCGCCATCCCTTCTTATCTCGCTTAAAGCGGTAAGAGAGGGCTTGCCCACAAGAAAGAGCGGCTAAAATCTCCTGATGGCCATAAGCAAACTTAACTGCCGGGAGGAGGAGGTAAGGATTGAGCGCAAAACTGTTTGGAAGTCTAAGCCTTAAAGAGAGGGTGCCATCTTGCTGGAGAAATGCTGTGCAAGATTGATTGCCATTTAACTCATCTTTTGATCCGAGCACAAAGAACTCCGATTTCCGCTCTTGCTGCCAGGCTGTTTTCCATTCTTCATGATGAGAAAAGCCATTTTCTTCTAAAGCAAACTGAGCATGAAACAGCTTCTTAGATCCAAAGCATAGTCGAATGATATTTTGGTCTCTATCGGCTTTAAGGCTCTCCAGCTTGTCTTTTAGGCGAATGAGATGGCGCTTTTTTTGGTGAGCTGTAAAGGGATTTCTGATCTTCTTGACTTTTATTTCCAAGGCTTTGATCTTTTCTTCAAGCTCTGCGATTTGAAGATGCCTTCTTTCTTTAATAGACTCTATTTTTCCTTGGAGAGTAATCCGACAGGCATTGTATTGTCTGCCTGTGATTCCAAAACGTTTTAAGAACTCTCTCTTGCAAGTATTTGGATCGGTCCGGAGAACCTTCGCTTTAAAGAGATGATGCTCAACTTGGGAAAATAGCTCTGCATAAGAAGAGAGGATGTGATCGGCAGAGTCATCTATATGGAGGCGTGTTTGATAGGTGCGCATTTGCATGATCATAGGCTTAACTTGACTTTTAAATATATGTAAAAACTCTTATATTTGCAAATTTTTACTTAAATTTTATTGAGCAGTTACGAGCCCCTTCACATCAATCACTGGCATGTCGCTAAAAGGAATCTGAATACTTTCCGATGGTCCCACATAGGTAATCATTCCTTTTTGGATGACGACAGCTCCACTGGAAATCACTTGATCGTTTGAATTGACCGTGAAAATAATTGCATTTTTAATTATATAGTTGTTCATAATATTCCTCTCATAAAAATTAATTAGCTTTGTTAAATTCCCTTTCGAATTCTTCAATTGTTTTTAAGATCAATTCCCACTCGGGAATATCCCTGAAAAGCATAGGCTCCATTAGTCCATAATCTTTTTGAAATCCTTTTAAAACACGAGGAGGAGGAATAAGTTTTAAGGTTCCCTTCCTAGCAGTACTGTAGCTTGCCCAGTCTGATGCAAAGTAAATGCTTTTGTGATTGGCCACTCTTTCGAGTAAAGCTGTTTCTTCAAGCGCTTTTTTCTTTATCGGAGAATTTAGTAATCGGAAAAAGTCGTAAAAGTGCCTGGAAATACGCGGCAGAAGTATTTTATCTTCTGGCAAATGCAAAAGGCATGTTTTGGATATTGGCAGCTGCTCTAAAGAAAAGTTCTCGCTCATTTTGGGCTAAAAGATGGATTTCATTCATGGCTTAGGCTTAAACTCCATTATTTCAAAAACAAGTGTTCGTATCCAAGCTGGAGCGAATTTCATGTTTTTTTTAATTTCTTCCTTAGTTGAGTCTTTAAGAAATTTTGAAATTTGTATTCGTGCTTTTTGGTCGATGTGATCTTTTCCTAAATTTCTCAATGCTTGAATCAAAAGACCTTCTCTAGTTCCAGCAGAAAGCATGTTTTTCTTTGTGGTCTTTTTAAAAATGATTTCTTGATTACCGACTTTGACTTTTTTAGATGCACCTTCAGTTAAAAATATAATTCGACCTGGGACTTGCATAGAAAGGCCTACTAAGTTTGCCGCATGGGCACCAGCAGGTTGAATTTGCACGCCATCTTTTTCCGCAATTGCTTTTGCTACCTCATTTGAATCAGGAGGAATAACGCCTAATATGTCATGTTTTTTAGGATAATCATAGAGGCCTCGTGCAAGCCTCCGTATAAACTGTTGTTTTTCAAGTTGGGACAATGCCTTTCTAATAGAGGTATCATTCCCAAGATCTCTAAAATATATTGGGGTGAAGCACCAACCGGGACCATGCCCTGTAATCCTATTTTTTACGGCAGCTTCGATACTTTGACGCATTTTTGATCAACCACTTTTTTCACAAAAACATACTAGATCTTGTGAAAATTAACAATAAGAAAAATCACAAATTTCACAAAATCTAGTATGTTTTTGTGAAATCTGTGTCTATCCCCTCCCCCGCGCGCTCTAACCGCTCATGAATCGTCTGCCATAACCCATCTCGGGGAAAATCGCTATCTACCCATGCCTCAGCTGCTCCCTCTTGATCGAGCTGCCTCAAGCAGCGATATAAATTCTCAGCGACTTCTCCCGGGTCTTTCAAAGAGCCAAGCATAATCACACGGCAGCCCGGATAATCTCGCTCTTTAAACCCTAAAACAAAGGCTCTCTCCTCAGCGTTCTCTCTCTTCGGCCTCTCTTTCCCCAACCATAAACGGGCGCGCGGAGCATAATGGCGAAATAATTGACCAGGACATAACGGCATGCCTGGTTGTTTCGTGATCACCCGCGGCTGATAGCCAAGAACAGGCTCAAAACTCTCGGGTGATAACGCTCCCAAACGAAGAATCACCCATTCCACCCCCTGATAAAAGAGAATCGTCGATTCCACCCCTTTTGGACATCTCCCCCCATCCAATACAGGAAAATCGCTCCCAAAATCTTCTTCCACATGCTCCGGACAAGTCGCAGAGGGACGTCCGGATAAATTGGCCGAAGGCATCACAAGGGGCCCGGTCGCCTGTAGCAAAGAACGGGTCAATAAAGGAGAAGGAATTCGAAAACCCGCTGTCGGCAGTCCCGCCCGCACAAGCGAAGGAATCCGCTCAGGGTGAATAGGAAGAACGCACGTCAGCGCTCCCGGCCAAAAGGCCTTTGCTAAGGGAGTAAAACCGGGTGGGCGATCGCTTAAATAAGCCTCGAGCTCGCTTACATCTGCAAGATGAATAATCAAAGGATTCGCTAAAGGACGCCCCTTTAAAGCAAAAAGATGGGCAATCGCCTCAGGATGCCGAAGAGAAGCCGCCAGCCCATACACAGTTTCTGTGGGGACTGCCACCACTTCTCCTTCTTGTAAAGCAAGAACGGCCTCGGAAAGAGAAAGACGAGCCACTTAAGCCGATAACTTCTTGGCAATCTCTCGCAAAGCGAGAGCAAAATGATCAATCTCTTCTTTTGTATTATAACAGGCAAAAGAAGCACGTGCTGTCGCTGGAATAGCGAAAAAATCCATCACCGGCTGCGCACAATGATGCCCCGTCCGAATCGCAATCCCTTTCAAATCTAAGAATGTTCCAATATCTAAGGGATGAACACCTTGAATGGTAAAACTAATCAACGCCCCCTTTTTCGGCTGCTTGCCCAATGATTTTTAACCCGGGGATATCTTGCAACTGCTCCGTGGCATGTTTCAATAACTCCTGCTCCCATCGATGAATCTTCTCCAAACCTACAGCATGCAAGTAATCAATCGCTTTGCTTAAGCCTAAAACCTCCGCAATCATAGGGGTCCCCGCCTCAAATTTCAGCGGAGGCACTTGATAGGTCGTCTGAGCAAAAGTCACTCGCTCGATCATATCACCCCCTCCTTGATAAGGAGGCATCTGATGAAGCCATTCACTCTTCCCATACAACACCCCAATCCCCGTCGGCCCCATCATCTTATGGCCGGAAAAAACAAAAAAATCGACGTCGAGATCTTGGACATCCACTTTTAAATGGGGCGCACTTTGTGCTCCATCCACCAAAATGCACGCACCTGATCGATGCGCCATCTTTGCCATCTCTTTAATCGGATTCACTGTCCCCAAGGCATTGGAAATATGCGTGACGGCGACGAGACGCGTCCGCACATTGAGAAGGCGTGCATACTCCTCTAATAAAAGCTCTCCCCTGTCATTCATGGGGATGACCTTAAGGGCCGCTCCTCGCTCTTCACATAACAGCTGCCAAGGCACAATATTCGAATGATGTTCCATGGCACTAATTAAAATCTCATCGCCCGGCCGGACAAACGCCTTCCCAAAACAATAAGCCACTAGATTGATCGACTCTGTCGCCCCTCGCGTAAAAATCACCTCTTGTTCTTTGGCAGCATTCAAAAAGAGGCGGACTTTCCCTCGGCTTTTCTCATATTCCTCGCTCGAGCGAAGAGCGAGCTCATAGACCGCACGATGCACCGTGCCGTAATGGGATCGATAAAAATCAGCAATGGCATCAATCACAATAGAAGGCTTCTGAGAAGTCGCCGCAGAATCTAAATAGATCAGAGGCTGCCCATGCATGGTTTTCTTTAGCATGGGAAAATCTTCCCTCAAATGAGCAACATCAAGTTGAACATCCCTTGGATTCATACACCTCCCTCCCTTCGAAGAAGCTGAGACACTCCTTCTTTTAAAGAAAGAAGAGGAAGCTTTTCAAGCACTTCTTCACAAAAACCGGTAATCAGCAAATTTTTCGCTTTAGCGTCAGACAATCCTCTTGTCTTCATATAAAATAACTGCTCTTCCTCAAGCTGCCCCACAGTCGCCCCATGGGAAGCTTTCACATCATCGGCAAAAATCTCCAAATTGGGTTTGCTATCTGCATACGCATAATCGTCGAGAATCAAATTGCGATTCAATTGAAAGGCTTCGGTCTTCTGGGCAAGGGGCCGCACGAGAATCTTGCCTGTAAAGCTGGAGCGGCTAAAATCGTTTAGCACCCCTTTGAAAAGCTGATAGGAGCGGCAAGCAGGGGCTTGATGATCGATCCAAACATTCACGTGCGCTTCCCGCTTATCCGCCAACATCCAGACTCCATTGAGAAGCGCTTCCGCGTTTTCTCCCACCAGATTAATGTGGTAATCGGTACGAACCGCCCTGCTCCCTCGTGTCACACAAACACTCTTCAATGTGCTACTCCGCTTGAGAGTCGCTCGAAAAGCATCGAAATGCCAGGACAAGGGAGACTCCTGGTCCAGCATTTGGGTATAGTGCACATGGGCCCCTTCCTCCAAAATCATCTCTGTCACCTGATTGATAAAGGAAGAAGCTTGAGAGCGCTGTTTTCGTGTGTCAATGACTTGAATCTCTCCTTGTGCTCCCACAAAGAACTGAAGACGGGGCATCGCCATTTCTTGCTCCTCTTTGCAAGTCATCACATTTAAAATTTGAAGAGGCACTTCCGCTCTTGTTTTGGGGGGAAGATAAATAAAGGCCCCTCGCGCATGTAAAGCCCCATTTAAAGCCGCAAAGGGATCTTGCTCATTCTTTAAAGCTTGATTCCAGTAATTATTGAGAAGGGTCCCATAGGTTTGCATCGCCTCCTCCAACGGACAAACAACCATGTTCGAAGGCAAAGCGTCTAGACAAGAGAGAGCAGGAAGATAGAACCCATTCCCAAAAACAAGATAAGAGCGACGACATTCAGGAGCGATCCAAGAAAGAATCTCCTCTTTTTGAAAGGCGCCTTCTTGCGCAAGAGAATAACTATGCGAAAAAAAAGAGCGCCATTTGATCGAACGAAATCTCTCCTCTTCGCGAGAAGGAAGTCCGAGGGCTAAAAACTGCTCCCACCCCTTTTGACGCATCCGATGCAACGGATCTGCCAACGAGAACCGAGCGCGAAAAGACTCAAGCTGCGCTTTAAATGCCTCTTGCTCTAGATTAAGCTGGGCAATCATGAGTCATCCTCTTGGCTTTTTGAGGGGACAGCAAGCCAATCATATCCTCTTTTTTCTAATTCTAATGCCAACTCCAACCCGCCCGATTGAACGATCTTTCCTTCTAACATCACATGGACAAAATGAGGGTGAATATAATGGAGCAACCGCTCATAATGCGTAATGAGCAGGAGCCCCATGTCGGCATGCCTCACTTGATTCACTCCTTTCGCGACAATGCGCATGGCATCGATATCCAACCCGGAGTCGGTTTCATCCAAAATGGCCAAGGAGGGATTCAAGACCGCTAATTGAAGAATCTCATTGCGCTTTTTCTCCCCTCCGGAGAAATTCTCATTGACATTGCGGGAGAGAAACTCTTCCCGAATCTCCATCAACTTCATCTTTTCTTTCAGTAATTGATTAAAGGCTTCATGAGAGAGTTCCTCTTCTCCTAAGGCCTTCTGCTTGGCATTAAATGCGAGGTGCAAAAACTGCGCATTGCTCACCCCAGGAATTTCCACCGGATATTGAAAGCTCATAAAAAGTCCCAAATGGGCTCGCTCTTCCGGTTCCATCTCCAAGAGATTTTGCCCTTTAAACCAGACTTCCCCCCCCGTCACTTCATAAGCAGGATGGCCCGCCAAGACCTTCGCTAAAGTCGATTTCCCTGCCCCGTTGGATCCCATGATGGCATGAACTTCTCCCGCTTCAATCTCCAAATCTACTCCCCTCAGGATAGAAATCCCTTCGACAGAAGCTGTTAAATCTTTAATTTTCAACATGTTTTAACCCACTGAGTGTTCAAGCTTTATCGCTAATAATTTTTGTGCTTCCACGGCAAATTCTAAAGGAAGTTCTTGGATGACCTCTTTGCAAAATCCGTTGACAATCATGCTGACCGCATTTTCTTTAGAAATGCCTCTCGATTGAAAATAGAACAGCTGCTCTTCATTCATTTTAGAGGTCGAGGCCTCATGTTCGATTTGGCTGGAGGCATTTCCCACTTCGATGGAAGGGAAAGTATTGGCCGAGCAGCGGTTACCAACCAGCATCGAGTCACATTGGGTGTAGTTGCGCGCCCCTGTGGCTCGCGGGGCAATTTTGACAAGTCCTCGATAACTATTATGAGAGAGATCGGCAGAAATGCCCTTTGAAACAATTGTGGAGCGGGTATTTTTTCCCAAGTGGATCATCTTCGATCCCGTATCTGCTTGCATTTGTCCATTGGTCAATGCGACCGAATAAAATTCGCCGACAGAATGGTCCCCTTGCAGAATGCAACTCGGGTATTTCCAGGTAATTGCGGCTCCCACTTCGACCTGTGTCCAAGAGATTTTGGAGTGAGGACCTGCGCAGCGTCCTCGCTTGGTGACAAAATTATAGATGCCTCCTTGACCGGTTTGGGGATTGCCCGCATACCAGTTTTGAACGGTGGCATATTTAATATGGGCATGATCGAGGGCGACCAGTTCAACGACAGCGGCATGGAGCTGGTTATTGTCATAAGCGGGAGCGGTACACCCTTCCAAGTAGCTCACATAAGAGTCTTCCTCGGCAATGATGAGGGTGCGCTCAAACTGGCCCGATTCGCGGTCATTGATGCGGAAGTAAGTGGACAGTTCCATGGGGCAGTGGACCCCTTTTGGGATGTAAACAAAGGAGCCATCGCTAAACACGGCTGAGTTTAAGGTCGCAAAGAAATTATCGCCGATGGGGACAACGCTTCCAAGATATTTTTCAATGAGCGCGCCATGGGTGTGAACGGCTTCTGAGAGGGGGCATAAGAGAACCCCGGCGTCTTCTAATTTCTTTTTAAAGGTGGTGCCGATAGAGACGGAATCAAAGACCATGTCGACAGCGACATTGACATTGGTAAGGCGCATTTGTTCTTCTAGGGGAATCCCAAGTCGCTGGAAGGTACGTAAGACTTCCGGGTCGACTTCACTCAAATCATTGAGGCGAGGTTTCTTTTTCGGAGCGGAATAATAAGTGATATTTTGGTAGTCAATGGGGGGATAGCGCACATTTCCCCACGTGGGGGGGGTGGATTCTAGCCATTTTTGGTAGGCTTTTAATCGAAATTCCAGCAAGAAGGGAGGCTCCCCTTTTTTGGCGGAGAGAGCCCGAATGGTCTCTTCATTGAGTCCCTTTGGAAGGGTGTCTGTTTCTACTTCGGTGATAAAACCATATTTATACTCGGAAGAGTGATGAGCCAAGGTGGAGGTCGCCATTTTTTATCTACATGCTTTTGCTGAAACTTAAGTGATAATGGAATGATAAGGGATAGAGAGAGGCAGTGTCAATTGATTTATCTTGTGAAAACAGCCACTAGCGCCGTCCCCTTCGCAATCAGCGCCAAAATTAATACGGTCTGTGGGCTGACCACAAAAAAGATGGGAACAGCCGTCGAGACCAAATCTGTTCCTGCGACGGCAACCTCGATGAGATGCTTCGTGAATTTTTTAAGCGCTGCTTTTTTTTCTTCTTCATCCGTGAAATGGAAATACTTCCACCCCTGATCGGCTGAATTCCAAACGGCTTCTCCCAACGCTAATACTAAACCGGCACTTCCAATGACTCCGAGAACGGTATCCGCTCCTAAATCGATCACGAGCCGGAAAACAGGCGATTGGGAACCTATCTTTGCAGATAATGTCGCTAAATCAATGAATCTCCATTTTTGGAAAGTCTGTAAACTCCCTCCAAAATCAGCCACAGTGAAAAAAAACATGTACAAGCGCTGAGTGAGAGGACGGGAGGTTTGTTGAATGATGACCGCTTTTTGCAACTCTTGAAAAAATGTTGCCTCTTCCACTTGAGAGAAATAGCCATCGCTCAGAAGCTTATCTTTTAAAGTCAATAAGACCTCTTCTCGACTATAATGCTCCTTTTCCCCTTCTAATATTTCTCTGACAATTTCTTTTGGTGCTTTTCTGTTTGGAGGGGAAGTAGTCAGGACAGTTGTTTTTATAAGCTCTAAAAATTCTAATACACTTTTTCGGGTATAATTTTTATTATTATCTAGATTAGCAAGCTTTCCAAGTAAATTTCTTATTTCTTTGTTGGTTTGTTCAGATAAGTTATAATCTCTGGCAAGATCTAAATAAAGACTATTCGAATATTTAATTAAATCTTCTTTAGTAAATTCTTGAAATTTAGAATTTTCTAATTCGTCAATTTTTGATTTTCTATCACTTAAAAATTTATCCAAAGATTGTATTAATTTTTGCTGATCCAAGCTCCTGTTCGTAAAAGGATTGATCCAGTAAATCACCTCTCCGAAAAAGTTATAAAGCTCAACAAACTCAACAACTCCCTTGGCACTCGCATAAAACTCAGGAAAGTGACTTTTCAATGTGTATAAATCATAAGTTTTAAAAGTTTTAGTTGTTACTTGTAAGACCTTTTTACTGATTCCAGGCGATCTTGCCACCTTATCAACAAATTTATTAAGATCATCCACTTTATGATTAATAAAACTAGAAATTGACTGAGCAGCATTCATAAAACCTACAATTTTATGCTATAACTATTTATTTTGCCTTTATTTTACCATTAGATATATATTTTGTAAATCAATTATCAATTAAGAAATTATTAAGATTTATAAAACTTACCACCTGTCAGTTTAATAATCGAATAACTCAAGTTTCACGAAAAAATTTCTTGATAACAAATTTAATGCAGAGACAATGTAACAGAAAAACCCAACGGAGGGGTATCGGCACATGCGGGCTGTTGTTGGAGGCGTCGCTCCTTCCGGCCTCTACGTCAACAACAACTATGACAATGCCAACAACAATGTTGGTTTCGTTTGCGCGAGGAAATCCTAAGATATATTCCCTCTGAGCCAATGCTCAGTGGGGAACGGACTTTATCCACCCTCCAATCATTCTCCCTATTTCCTGAAGCATTTCCTGAATGGCAATATATTGTTTAGTATCTATGGTATGTGTTTCTTTAGCCAGACGTATTAAGACTTTAAGCAAATCGAGTTTATTGCTAATGATATATAGCGTTTTAATCTTATCCTCACCTTTTTGGTGGCCGGATTCTATGACAACTTCTAAAAGCCCTAACGTCGTATTTTCACACTTTTGCCAGAGGGTATACCTTTGTGACTTTGAAACGCGGTTGTGATAGCCATGGAGTAATTTATAAAGATCATATATTTTATGAAAAATTGGAATATCTAAAACAGAGCGCATTTGAGTCATGAGCAGCCCATATGACATATTCGAGAGGATGACTTCATTAAGCCATCTCTTTCACAGCTGGAATCATTTTAAACGCGGCAAACATAAAAGAAAAGATATTCAAGATTTTGAGCGTCATTTGGAAGATCAAATTTTTAATCTTCAAGACGATCTCGTAACACTCCGGTACCGACATGACCGCTACGATCAATTTTATGTAAATGATCCCAAGCAACGACAGATCAGCAAAGCAACCGTTAAGGATCGCTTAGTACATCAGGCCGTTTATAGCATCATGTCGGAGGTATTTGATAAGAAGTTTATTTTCCATTCTCTTTCCAGCCGCATAGGCAAAGGAACCCATAAAGGTGTTGCCTATCTACAACGCATGATTAGAAAAGTTAGCGCAAATGGCACAAGGCATTGTTATTCCCTTAAAATGGATGTTAAGCGCTTTTTCGATTCCATCGATCACAAGATTCTTAAAAATCTTATCCGGAAAAATATCCATGATGAAAGGGCATTAAAAATTATAGACATAATCATTGACAGTTTTCATGTGAAAATCAGGGGTAAAGGCATTCCTTTAGGGAATGTGACCTCTCAACTATTTGCCAATATTTACCTGCATGAATTGGACATGTTTATCAAGCATACCCTACGTGAACGCTATTATTTGCGATACTGCGACGATTTTATCATCCTATCCAGCGATGAACACTATTTAAGATGTGTGATTGCCGATACTGGAGAATTTTTATCCAAACATTTGCAATTAGAACTGCATCCTAAAAAAATCATTCTCCGAAAGTTGAGTACCGGGGTCGATTTTATTGGCTATATTTTTTTTGCTCATCATACTCTATTGCGATCCTGCACGAAAAAACGAATGTATAAGAGACTAAAAACAACCTATGAACACCTCTTAAACAATCAAATCGAATGTTTCGCAATGGACCAACAGCTGCAATCCTATTTGGGAATCTTATCGCATGCCAATCAATTTACCCTTTCCCAAGCTTTAAAAAATGCCTATTGGATACGCGAAGGTTCGTAATAATTTGGAATTTGGAAAGTCGCAACCTAAAAATTATTTAAAATTTTCCCGGCAAAGCCGGGATTTTTTTACAAAGGACAAAATACAAAAAATCAAAGGCCTAATCAAAAACCAAGTATTCAAGTACCAAAGGACTTCCTCGCGCAAACGAAACCAACATTGCTGAAGGCATTGTCACAGCGGCAGCTGTAGACGTCGAGGCCGGAAGGAGCGACGCCAACAGTTATTGGCAACTCCTGATCTCCAACTTTTATTGTACTTTTAACGCGTATAAGTCCATACTTATCAGAATTTGGATCCCAAGTAACTTCACGCTCACCTAAAATAGTTTCTGCCATGAACTTGCCTAGAACGTGATCATTTACATTTGACATGATGACTATTTGTTTCGGCTTGCTTGCTTCAGGTGCATTTTCTGAACATCCCACATCTGAATTTTCTTCGATGGCTTGATATCGTTCCGGATAGAGTGCTTTATCTTCCTTTTTAGCCATTTCTTGTTGCTGTGCATAGGTCTTATTGAAACCGCGAACCTTAGCTTCTTCCCATACCCAATGTGGAGCTTCCTCTTTTCTTATTTCTGTGAGCGCTTGTTCCCATGAATCATTAGTAAAACGGGTTTTGAGATTGGCGTTCGGGAATAGACTAGCTATAGCCTCCAGGCTATTTAACACCACTAATTTATATTCCCCATCAGCTATCTTCAATTTGACTCTGCCGGGATTGAAAAAACACAATCCCCCTGTCATTGCATATTCTTTATAAAACTTTCTTGGCAAAGGGTGTTCTTTACCTTCGAAGATAATGTTTGGATTTTGCATGATCAATTGTTTGATCCCCATCACTCGGGGAGGGCGGATTATTTCGCGAAACATTTTGCTATCAACTACCTCTTTCCACATTTTACACACTAATGCCACTATGTCCGTTTCTAAGCTTAAATTTTCGAAAATAATAGGGAGTACATCCACTGGAATCGTGTTGAATGCACTGTGATCAGTATTTATTGACATTAAAAACCATCCTTGTTGTTATGACAACTTTTATTAAAAATTTATATAAATCATTAAATAAACATATTATTATCGTAACTATTCAGGTCACCTGATTTGCTGCGCAAAGAGGAAGAATAATTAATTACGCCTAATTGTAAGAGAATAAGCGAATTATAAACAAGTGGAAAATACAGCTATGTCGGAAATAATCAAGGAAAGATTAGATAACAAATTGGAAAGAGCCGCGCGCAAGCCCTCGGCATAACTCCTCCGACGACATCGCTTTTTTTCCCTCGAGCTGGACCTCCACAAGTTCTAGCGCCCCTTCACCCGTTGCGATGAGAAGATTGCCCCTCCCTGCATCCCGGTTAAGAAGAGTGCCGGGCGTTCCCTTCTCCAAAGGAACCACACGGGTGCGATGGACTTTCAACCTTTTTTTCTCTCCCTTCGCTAAGACATCACACCAAGCGCCCGGATGAGGATTCACCCCACGGACTAAATTATGCAGCTCGATGGCTGCTCGACTCCAATGAATCTCGCAATCTTCCGGCTCAATCTTGGGAGCAAAGGTCGCTTGCGATTCTTCTTGGGGGACACCTGCCGGGTTGCCTTTCTCAAAGCTCCGAATCACCCGCGAAAGCGCCTCTTTTCCAACCTCGCAAAGGAATTGTTCGAGCTCTCCCGCCGTCATGTCAGGACCAATGGGAACGGCCACCCTCTCGAACATATCGCCTGCATCCATTTTCTTCACCATATGCATAATAGTGACCCCCGTCTCTTTTTCCCCTGCCATCAAGCAGCGTTGAATCGGAGCCGCTCCTCGATAGCGAGGAAGCAAGCTTGCATGCAAGTTGATGCAGGCTCGACGAGGCATCTCTAAGAGATGAGATTTAAGTATTTCCCCATAAGCGACAACCACAAAAAGATCTGCCGCATGAGCCTGCAACGTAGGAGCAAAAGCCAGATCAGATACCTTTTCCGGCTGATAAAATCGATTCCTCGTCGACCCCGGCAACTCCTCTGTTTGCTTTCACACGTTTAAAAGCTTCGATTACCACGTGTTTGGAAATATGATATGATTTTGCCTGTTCCATTTAGATCCTTCCTTTCGGTTGTCTATTTGTATTGGCTGGGTCAGGAGATCCCTTCGCTCCACCCTCATTACAAGGGCTTCCTCACTACTACGAATCTCTCCGCCCTCGTGCTATGCTTTGGTATTTCGCTCTTGGAGTTGGTCTCCTTGCAGCTTTTCCCTTATCATCATAGCGACAAGTTCAAATGTTCCATTGTGTAAGCCTCTATTAGGATCATGGTATCTGTGCACCGGACATCACTCAGCTAGTAGTTCAGGTTCCCGCTGATTTTTTTTCCTGGATAGTACTCATGTCCGGTTATTGATGTCGTTTAAGTCCTTCTCGATGCTTTCTTACGATACTTACTTGTTGTTCATCTTCCTAATAATCACCTAATGCGATCTTGCCGCACTTTTTCCTTAACGTTCACCACAATAGGCATTTAACCTTTGCAGCTTAAGGTGGTTTGAATCCGCACCTGCATGCCGATCCGAGAGGTCTACTCTCATCTTTCACAATAGCATGAATTACTCATCATTCAGTAATTCTTCGTTTCACAAAAGTACCAAAGGACTTCCGCGCGCAAACGAAACCAACATCGCCGTGGGCAAGGGCATAGAAGTAGTCGTCGTCGACGGAGAGGCCGGAAGCCTCGACGCCAACAGCTATTGACCTCTCCTTTAACCTCTCCTTATCTCTAAGTTTTGCAACGCGTATAAGTGCATACTTATCTCCAACTTTTATTGTATTTTTAACGCGTATAACTCCACGCTTACCAGAATTTAGATCCCAAGTAACTTCACGCTCACCTAAAATAGCTTCTGCCATGAACTTGCCTAGAACGTGATCATTTGCATTTGACATGATGACTATTTGTTTCGGCTTGCTTGCTTTAGGCTTATCTTCGGAACATCCCACACCTGAATTTTCTTCCATGTCTTGATATCGTTCCGGATAGAGTGCTTTATCTTCCTTTTTAGCCATTTTTTGTTGCTCTTCATAGGTCTTATTGAAACCGCGAGCCTTAGCTTCTTCCCATACCCAATGTGAAGCTTCCTCTTTTCTTATTTCTTTGAGTGCTTGTTTCCATGAATTACTAGTAAAACGGGTTTTGAGATTGGCGTTCGGGAATAGACTAGCTATAGCCTGCAGGCTATTTAACACCACTAATTTATATTTCCCATCAGCTATCTTCAATTTGACTCTGCCAGGATTGAAAAAACACAATCCCCCTTTCATTGCATATTCTTTATAAAACTTTCTTGGCAAAGGGTGTTCTTTACCTTCGAAGATAATGTCTGGATTTTGCATGATCAATTGTTTAATCCCCATCACTCGGGGAGGGTGGATCATTTCGCGAAACATTTTGCTATCCACTATCTCTTTCCACGTTTTACACACTAATGCCACTATGTCCGTTTCTAAGCTTAAATTTTCGAAAATAATAGGGAGTACATCCACCGGAATAGTGTTGAATGCACTGTGATCAGTATTTATTGACATTAAAAACCACCTTTAATTATACCGGTGAGTGCATTCATTTGCTCTGCGCTCTCGGCTGCTTTCTCCGCGGTGACTATTTTGTTCAAAATGCTCATACCTCTCTGGATTTCACACATTTGAGCTAAAAAAACAAAGGTGGCAGGTGATATAATAAATCTATCTTACGAAGGAGAGATTTATTATGATTACGCTGCCAACAGAGATTATAACAATTTTGTTGCCATTTGCAAACACATTTCAACAATACAGAGTTTTTGAGAAGGCGATTACTCTGTTTATCGGCATGATTCTTTGTGTGGGAGGAGTCACAGTGTGTGGTGCTCTTCGCTCTCTTGGTTTCAATGCTGATTGTTCGCGTTTCCATAATTTGCTTAATCGTGATCATTGGAATATGTGGCTCGCTTCTCGAATTTTGCTTAAGCTATTGGTAGACACTTTTTGTCCAATAACATTGACGTTTTCAATTGATGATACCATTGAAAGGAGAAGAGGGAGAAAGATTAAAGCAAAAGGAATCTTTAAAGATCCTCTTGGCTCGACTTTGTACATTTTAAGGGGTCGCTAAACGCAAGATTTTGAGCTATAACGCGTTAAAATTTTTTCGCCAACCCAAATGAGGGTTGGCGAAAAAATTTTAACGCGTTATAGCTCAAAAGATTGCATTTATCGACCCCTTAAAATGTACAAAGTCGAGCTTGGCACTGGATCTGGTAAAACGGTGACTTGCAGTGGACTGCGGTGGGTTCCAATTATGTTATTGATACAAGTCCCATTCATGAAACGAACAGTGGCCCTACCATTTATGGTGATTTTAAGCCCGTCAGAAAATACTTGTAAAAAAATGAAGCGTCGTCATAAAAGCCCTCAGAGAATTGCAGAACAGGTTTGTCATGTGCTACGACGTTGGTTTCCAAGTCGTTTAATTTTATTGGTCGCTGATGCAGGATACGCAACCAAAGGGCTATTTCGAGCTTGTCAAAAGCTCGATATACAACTCATTACACGCGCCAAGTCCAATATTCGCTTTTTTAAACTTGCTCCACAGAAAACCGGGAAAAAAGGCCGTCCACGCACAAAGGGAGAGCGCCTGCCTTCAGTTAAAGAAATGAGAGAGGATCCTGCTCTGAAATGGACACAAATATTGGTAGAGGGATATGGAGGCACCGATAAGATATGTTTCGCTGCGACAAAAGAGTGTCTATGGGATCCAGCCGAAGGCGGAGGACCAATTCATGTACAACTTGTATTCGTTAAGGATTCAGATGTTGACATCAACTCGCCGGTTTTTTGTTTGATTACTTTGGCACCTCGGATTTCTCCGGCACAAATTGTTGGTGGTTATATTATGCGCTGGAGCCAAGAAGTCACTCATAGAGAAGTACGCGAACATCTTGGTATGCAGACTCAGCGTCAATGGTCAGATCGTTCGATTGAGCGAACAACACCATTGCTATTTGCGTGCTATAGCTTGATTTTCGTAATCGCTAATCGCTTTTACACCAGGATTACTCCAGCTCAAACTGTATGGTATCAGAAACAAGGACTAGCCTTCAGTGATTTGCTATCTTTTATCAGGAGAATGGTTCGAGAACAACAATTATCCCAAGTGTGGGGAGCGCATCCAATACTCAAAAATATTCGTCCTCCTACAGAATTGCTACAAATCTTCGAGGGTATTGGTATGGCAGCTTAGTTTGCAAATGTCCGAAGTCCAGAGCTACTAGCCCTAAGCTGGTAATGGCTTCTTCATCAGATTTTTTGATTAAAACTCTTTCTGGTATTTGAGCTGTCGTAATTCACACCTCTTTCCAAGAAGCGGAGAACTGTTTTAGCAAAATATATTCGAATGCTAAGAAAAGACTTCGCAAGCGATAAATATGACGGAATGAATCATCAGGAGGAAACATACTCACACTCACACCGACAAATTCCCCTAGAGGATGTGATATTCTCGTAGCGGTGCGTTGTTTATTTTGTCCTTGAATCTGTTCCATTTCGCCTCAATCCCCCTACTAACAAAATCTCAAATTTAATCCCATTGCATGGACCAGGTTTGTGAAAGTCCGAAGTTCTGGGTTGCCTTCAGAAGATAGAATCCGATACAAGACTTCTCGACGCACATGAGTCTTCTTTGCTAACTTCCCAAGACCACCTTGCGCTTCCGCAACATTACGCAAAGCATTTAGCAAAATCTCTTGAGACTCTTCATCCCCATCCAAGCTCTCTTCTAAAGCAGCATTTAAATAAGCTACAGCTTCATCATGGTCTTTTAAAGAGTCGATTAGTTCCTCATGATAATCAACACTGCGGTTATGTTTTTTATTCATTAATTGTCTCCTCTGGATTGGTAATCCTTAAAATAGGATTTAGCTTTCTGGATATCGTTTTTTTGCGAGCTTTTATCCCCACCACAAAGCAATAAGACACATTTGGATCCTATTTTCCCGAAATACACTCGATACCCGGGACCGAAATCAATTTTTAATTCAAATACGCCTTCTCCAACAGGTTCACATTGTCCGAAATTACCCATTTCCAAACGATCTAATCGAAGTCTTATTTTCGCCCTTGTGAGATCATCTTTGACATCTTTAATCCATTGGCTAAAGGGGCGTTTACCATTGTCAGTCTGATAGATTTCAATCTTGTATTCCATAAACCTAATTGTAACTTAAAAGTTACAATATGTCAATAGGGGTAAAAATAAAATTCTAGTACCAGCGAGATTCGTCCGTAAATACACGCTAAGGTGATTTGCATCCTGCTCCTAAAAGCCAGTGCGAGGGGCCCTCCCTCATCTTTTGTATAGTTAGCGTTGCACAAAAAAACCAAGTATTCAAGTATCAAAGGACTTCCGCGCGCAAACGAAACCAACAGAGCTGCTGGCAAAGTCAGAGGAGTGGTGGAAGTCGACGCAGAGGCCCAAAGGAGCGCAGGGTATTTTAACTAAAAAGATTTGATAGATTGTGTGCTATAATGGTGTCTCTTAACAGGAGACACCATATGTCACGACGTAAAGCGATTAACCCAAGCATTTTAAAAGCTGCAGAACAATTTGATATTCTTGTATTTGCAGATACCATTAAGGGAGAGTTTGCAGATTTTCCGAATCCAAGGCGTAACCAAAAGCGAGTGCTTTATCCTGCCTGGTACCCAGAACCGACGCATTAAATAATTTAACTCTCTCTAGGGAAGGGGCGCATGAGCGGGCTGGCTAGGTGAGTTTACCGCAGAGCCGCGGGGAGCGCCGAGAATTTTAATCGCTAACTTTTGTGAACAAAAAAATTCTCTGCGCTTCCTCGGCGCTCCCCGCGGCTCTGCGGTTATTCCTTAGGACTGATGTATCAAAATTTTTGGCAAGTAAATTTTAATGCGTCGGTTCTGGCCTGGTACCTTTCTGGAAAGTATCAAGGTTTTTATCCTTCTTTTCAGAGGAGAAAAAAGTTGCACATCGGCTGAGTCATAAGACGTTTCATGACATCTTCAAGATCTCGCAGATTTAAATATTGATTTGAATGTTTCGGTAGCCTCTACTAAAGCTTTTATTGTTTTAGGTTCATTGGATGAATGTCCAGTTTCTGGAAGTAAGATGAAGGTTGATTGAGGTAAATTTTCATGCAGCTCAGCTGCATATTTCCAAGGACAAATTTGATCACATTCACCTTGTATGATGATGGTTGGAATGGCATTCAATTGATCAGAATGTTCCAAAATCCATCGATCTGCGGGGAAGAAAGAATGGTGAAGGAAATAATGATTTTCAATAGAGGCTTGAATATGATTTTGATTGGCGTAAAGAAACGCAAAAAAATAGAAAAGCATAGGATGTCTTATAAGAGCCTCTAGGCGTGTATCTGGCTCTTTTTGTAAATGAGCAAATTCCCATAATACCCAAGCCGCTGCAGCATATGTCCTTTCCCAATAATTGGGAGAATGAAGTGCATGATGGTAAGCAGTTAAAAGATCGGAACGGTTATCCTCTGGCAAAGCACTGAGCAAGATTTGCCATGCTTCTGGAGCTAATTGAGACGCTCCTTCCTGATAAAACCAATCGAGTTCCTCTTGTTGGCATAGAAAAATTCCTCTTAAAATCATTCCCAGAATTTTTTCCGGATATTCAATTGCATAAGTAAGTGCAAGGGTGCTCCCCCAAGATCCTCCGAATAATACACATTTTTCTACTGATAGAAAAGTCAAAAGCTTATTGATATCTTCAACAAGATTCCAAGTCGTATTTTCTTCTAAGCATCCGAGTGGGATGCTTTTGCCACATCCTCTTTGGTCAAATAAAATGATGCGATAAAATGAGGGATCAAAAAATTTTCTTTGACTTTCATTTGTTCCAGCTCCCGGTCCACCATGCAAAAATAATACAGGAACTCCCTCAGGATTTCCGCTTTCTTCCCAATAAATAGAATGTTGTTCACTAACTTGCAACATTCCGCTATTATAGGGAGTCAGTGAAGGATAGAGCGGATGAGCAAAAATTTTGCTACTGAGTAAGAGCAAAATCAAAGTCAAAATGGTGAGCTTTTGTTTATGATTCATCTAGAGTACTTGCTTTGAGAACTTTATCCTGTTAGAATCCCTGCCAAATAGGTAAAGTTAACATCATAGACTATGAATGATTTACGAAAAACATAATTAACGCCATGGGCAGAACCGACGCATTAAAATTTACTTGCCAAAAATTTTGATGCATCAGTCCTAAGGAATAACCGCAGAGCCGCGGCCTAATCAAAAACCAAGTATTCAAGTACCAAAGGACTTCCTCGCGCAAACGAAACCAACATAGTAGTGGGCACCGTCATCGTAGTAGTCGTAGACGTAGAGGCCGGAAGGAGCGACGCCAACAGTTATTGACAACTCCTTATCTCCAACTTTTATTGTACTTTTAACGCGTATAAGTCCATACTTATCAGAACTTGGATCCCAAGTAACTTCACGCTCACCTAAAATAGTTTCTGCCATGAACTTGCCTAGAACGTGATCATTTACATTTGACATGATGACTATTTGTTTCGGCTTGCTTGCTTCAGGTGCATTTTCTGAACATCCCACATCTGAATTTTCTTCGATGGCTTGATATCGTTCCGGATAGAGTGCTTTATCTTCCTTTTTAGCCATTTCTTGTTGCTGTGCATAGGTCTTATTGAAACCGCGAACCTTAGCTTCTTCCCATACCCAATGTGGAGCTTCCTCTTTTCTTATTTCTGTGAGCGCTTGTTCCCATGAATCATTAGTAAAACGGGTTTTGAGATTGGCGTTCGGGAATAGACTAGCTATAGCCTCCAGGCTATTTAACACCACTAATTTATATTCCCCATCAGCTATCTTCAATTTGACTCTGCCGGGATTGAAAAAACACAATCCCCCTGTCATTGCATATTCTTTATAAAACTTTCTTGGCAAAGGGTGTTCTTTACCTTCGAAGATAATGTTTGGATTTTGCATGATCAATTGTTTGATCCCCATCACTCGGGGAGGGCGGATTATTTCGCGAAACATTTTGCTATCAACTACCTCTTTCCACATTTTACACACTAATGCCACTATGTCCGTTTCTAAGCTTAAATTTTCGAAAATAATAGGGAGTACATCCACTGGAATCGTGTTGAATGCACTGTGATCAGTATTTATTGACATTAAAAACCACCTTTGTTGTTATTACAATTTTTATTAAATATTTGTATAAATCATTATATGTTAACAAACATATCATTATCGTAACTATTCAGGTTACCTGATTTGCTGCGCAAAGAGGGAGAATAATTAATTACGCCTAATTATAAGAGAATAAGCAAATTAGAAACAAATGGAAAATGCAACTGCTCATAAATAAAGTTGAAGTAACCGCCGACACGAAAAAAATTGTTACCTGACATTGAACCAGGCCAAAGTCTTTGATAGAAATGTAACAGAAAAACCCAACTGCGATTAATGGGTTTTTCTGTTACATTATGGATATGATAAGATCCAAGTACTCAGCTGCGTTCGAAACACTGTTCAAAAAAGCGATTTTTTCTTCGGCGGAAGGAAGGAAAGCGGGAATCCCCCCAAGAATGCTTGCCTATTTTTGCGCAAAAGGGCAGATCGAGCGGATCAGCCGAGGGATCTATAAAATCAAAGACCTTGACTTCGATTCAGAATACGAATGGGAAGACCTCGCTGTAACTACTTTGAGCATTCCGAACGGCGTCATCTGCCTCATCTCTGCCCTATGCTATTACGGCTTGACGGATGAAATCATGAGAGAATTTTGGATCGCCGTCCCACATGCCACCACCTCCCCTCTCAGGGAAAATGCGCATATCGTCCGGATGCGGAACATCTCTTTCGGACAAATCACTATCAAAATCGACAGTCAGAAGCTTAAGATTTTCGACCGGGAGCGGACCGTTGTGGATGCTTTCCGCTATTTGGACAAGGAAACTGCTTTAAAGGCGCTGCAAGCTTATTTGAAGACAAGTAAAGATAGTAAACCAGACCTCGATAAGCTTCTAAGATATGCAAAGAAGTTTAGAGTCGACTTAATCCCTTACATTTCGGCATTCACACTATGAAATCTGCAATTGAACAATCAATCAAAGAAAAAATCAAAGCATTAGCCAAGGAGCGTGAAGCAACCTTTTCAGAACTTTGGAGGAATCTGATTCTGGAAAGATTTTTGACTCGTTTAGCGTGCTCTTCCTACAAGGAGAAATTCATTTTGAAAGGAGGAACTCTCTTGGCAAAATATATCCATATTGGTAGGGAGACGCAGGATCTTGATTTCTTCATTCAAAAGCTGTCGAATACTGAACAATCTTTTTAAGATGTGTGATTGCCTATACTGGAGAATTTTTATCCAAACACTTGCAATTAGAACTGCATCCTAAAAAAATCATTCTCCGAAAGTTGAGTACTGGGATCGATTTTATTGGCTATATTTTTTTTGCTCATCATACTCTATTGCGATCCTGCACGAAAAAACGAATGTATAAGAGACTAAAAACAACCTATGAACACCTCTTAAACAATCAAATCGAATGTTTCGCAATGGACCAACAGCTGCAATCCTATTTGGGAATCTTATCGCATGCCAATCAATTTACCCTTTCCCAAGCTTTAAAAAATACCTATTGGATACGCGAAGGTTCGTAATAATTTGGAATTTGGAAAGTCGCAACCTAAAAATTATTTAAAATTTTCCCGGCAAAGCCGGGATTTTTTTACAAAGGACAAAATACAAAAAATCAAAGGCCTAATCAAAAACCAAGTATTCAAGTACCAAAGGACTTCCTCGCGCAAACGAAACCAACACCGCAGTTGATGGCACCCCCATAGTAGTAGTAGACGTAGAGGCCGGAAGGAGCGACGCCAACAGTTATTGGCAACTCCTTATCTCCAACTTTTATTGTACTTTTAACGCGTATAAGTCCATACTTATCAGAATTTGGATCCCAAGTAACTTCACGCTCACCTAAAATAGTTTCTGCCATGAACTTGCCTAGAACGTGATCATTTACATTTGACATGATGACTATTTGTTTCGGCTTGCTTGCTTCAGGTGCATTTTCTGAACATCCCACATCTGAATTTTCTTCGATGGCTTGATATCGTTCCGGATAGAGTGCTTTATCTTCCTTTTTAGCCATTTCTTGTTGCTGTGCATAGGTCTTATTGAAACCGCGAACCTTAGCTTCTTCCCATACCCAATGTGGAACTTCCTCTTTTCTTATTTCTGTGAGCGCTTGTTCCCATGAATCATTAGTAAAACGGGTTTTGAGATTGGCGTTCGGGAATAGACTAGCTATAGCCTCCAGGCTATTTAACACCACTAATTTATATTCCCCATCAGCTATCTTCAATTTGACTCTGCCGGGATTGAAAAAACACAATCCCCCTGTCATTGCATATTCTTTATAAAACTTTCTTGGCAAAGGGTGTTCTTTACCTTCGAAGATAATGTTTGGATTTTGCATGATCAATTGTTTGATCCCCATCACTCGGGGAGGGCGGATTATTTCGCGAAACATTTTGCTATCAACTACCTCTTTCCACATTTTACACACTAATGCCACTATGTCCGTTTCTAAGCTTAAATTTTCGAAAATAATAGGGAGTACATCCACCGGAATAGTGTTGAATGCACTGTGATCAGTATTTATTGACATTAAAAACCATCCTTGTTGTTATGACAACTTTTATTAAAAATTTATATAAATCATTAAATAAACATATTATTATCGTAACTATTCAGGTCACCTGATTTGCTGCGCAAAGAGGAAGAATAATTAATTACGCCTAATTGTAAGAGAATAAGCGAATTATAAACAAATGGAAAATACAGCTATGTCGGAAATAATCAAGGAAAGATTAGATAACAAATTGGAAAGAGCCGCGCGCAAGCCCTCGGCATAGCTCCTCCGACGACATCGCTTTTTTTCCCTCGAGCTGGACCTCCACAAGTTCTAGCGCCCCTTCACCCGTTGCGATGAGAAGATTGCCCCTCGCTGCATCCCGGTTAAGAAGGGTGCCGGGCGTTCCCTTCTCCGAAGGAACCACACGGGTCCGATGGACTTTTAGCCTTTTTTTCTCTCCCTTCGCTAAGACATCACACCAAGCGCCCGGATGAGGATTCACCCCACGGACCAAATCATGCAGCTCAATGGCTGCTCGATTCCAGTGAATCTCGCAATCTTCCAGCTCAATCTTGGGAGCAAAGGTCGCTTGCGATTCCTCTTGGGGGACACCTGCCGGGTTGCCTTT
This sequence comes from Parachlamydiales bacterium, assembly GCA_963801825.1. Taxonomy (GTDB): domain Bacteria; phylum Chlamydiota; class Chlamydiia; order Chlamydiales; family Parachlamydiaceae; genus CAWDGI01. The sequence goes on along the minus strand of CAWDGI010000003.1, from coordinate 1,482,677 downwards.
CTCAAAGCTCCGAATCACCCGCAAAAGCACCTCTTTTCCAACCTCGCAAAGGAGTTGTTCGAGCTCTCCCGCCGTCATGTCAGGACCAATGGGAACGGCCACCCTCTCGAACATATCGCCTGCATCCATTTTCTTCACCATATGCATAATAGTGACCCCCGTCTCTTTTTCCCCCGCCATCAAGCAGCGCTGAATCGGAGCCGCCCCTCGATAGCGAGGAAGCAAACTCGCATGCAAGTTGATACAGGCTCGACGAGACATCTCTAAGAGATGAGATTTAAGAATCTCCCCATAAGCGACAACCACAAAAAGATCTGCCTCATGAGCCTGCAACGTGGGAGCAAACGCCGGATCAGACACTTTTTCCGGCTGATAAACAGGAAAGTAGGGATCGTAGGATAATGCCGTCACTTTAACAGGGGTGGGAACGGGCACTCCTGATCTCCCTTGGGGACGATCGGGCTTAGACACCACCGCCACAAGATGCACCCCTTGTTTGAAGAGATAATCTAAGACCTGAGCGGAAAATGAAGGGGTGCCAAAAAAAATAACTCTCAACATATCCACCTAAACCTAGATGATTTGCTCAAACAGAAACAGGTTCACTCTCTTCTTCTTCCATTTGCAACACCTCCTCTTCCATCCCTTGCAATCCCATCAGCCCCCGTTTGGTTTGACAGCAAAATTGAATGAAATGTTGAATTTCCGGCAAAGGCTTTAACTCTTGCTGAATCCGCTCAAGGGCTTGATCCATGTGCAGCTGAGAGCGATAAAGCAGCTTAAACGCCTTGCTAAGTTCCCGACGCATCTCAAAAGAAAAACCATGCCGTTTTAACCCAATGATGTTTAGTCCCCCAAATTTGTAAGGAATCCCTGCTCCAATGGTATAAGGAGGAATATCATGGGTCACGCGACTCATTCCTCCAACCATGGCATAACGACCAATGCGAACAAACTGATGAATCGGTGTCATCCCTCCAATGATGGCACAATCTTCGACGATCACATGACCCGCTAAAGTGGCATTATTACTCATAATGACTCGATTGCCAACAACGCAATTATGGGCCACATGACAATAAGCCATGATCAAGCAATGATCCCCAATTTCCACAACTGAATTTTCCTGGCAAGAAGAATTAATCGTGACAAATTCGCGAATGTCACAATTTTTCCCAATCTTCACTAAGGTTTTTTCCCCTCGATATTTGAGATCTTGCGTTTTTGTCCCAATGCTCGCTCCCGGATAAATCGTGGTGCCAGATCCAATCGTGGTATAGCCATCAATATAGGCATGCGATTTAATGACAACATCATCCTCAAGAACCACATGAGGAGAAGATAATCACAGCATAAGGTTCAATGACGACATTGCGTCCGATCTGAACGCCAGGTGCAATGATCGCTGTCGGATGAATTTGAGAAGAGTTTTTCATGTATCAACCGGGTAAAGTTCTTGAATTCTAAATCTGATTTTTATCCACAAAGACAAAGCCAATTTCCGCTTCTGCCGCGATTTTGTCATTAACCAGTGCTTCTGCTTTGATGCGCCCCCCCTTTTGACTAAAATGGAGACCTTGCCCTCGTAAAAGCAACACATCTCCCGGTTTCACAGGATGGCGAAATTTGGCTTGATTCACACTCAAAAGAATAGCGATCTTGTTTTCTACCCCTTTGAGATGAACTAAGATGCCTCCTGCTTGTGCCAAAGCCTCTAAAATCAAAACACCCGGCATGATGGGAGAACCGGGAAAATGCCCTTGAAAAAAGGTCTCATTGATCGTGACATTCTTTTGGGCCAAGACATAGCCTTTTTCTAAATCAATCTCCAAGACTCTGTCAACGAGAAGAAAAGGATAACGATGGGGAAGAATGTTGAGAATTTGCTTAATATCTAAGGCGGTTTTCTCTTTAGAAAAGGAGATGAGCTGGTTAACAGATCATTAATGATTCTCCATCGTAATATGAGTTAAAATTTCCGAGCAAAAGCAAAATTAGAAGCATGTCCGGAACGAATGGCAATGATATGGGCATGAAAATCAAAGCCAATCGAGAGAAAGATCTCCGATTAAATCCAAAATTTTATGACGGGCCATTTCATCCGGAGAAAAAAGCCCTCCTTTGCTAAACGTGACATCGTCTTTGATAACAACAGCATTATCAAGACTTCCTCCTTTGATCAACCCTCGATCCATCAAAAAAGCAATCTCTTTGTAAAGGGAAAAGGTGCGACAAGGAGCGATGTCTCTTTTAAAATTCTCTTCATTCACCAATACAGTATGAAACTGGCCTCTTAAAAAGGGAGGATCGGGATAACTGAGCGTATAGCTAATGCGATAGCCATCATAAGGTAAAGCAACAAGATGAATATCTCCCTCCGACCAATAAACAGGCTGCTGAATTTTGACAATGGGAACGAGTGTTCTTGTTCGACAATTCCCACTTTTTCAATCATCTCTACAAAAACATCGGAGCTCCCATTTCCAACAGGAGGCTCAATATTGATAATCTCAATGCAGAGATTATCAATGTTATAGGCCTTAATGCAGATAAAACATGTTCAACGGTATGAATGCGGACCTCTTTAATTCCAATTGTCGTACTGCGAGAGGTGTCTTGGACATACTCCACAGTGGCTGGAATAATGGGCTGACCCGGAAGATCAATGCGCTTAAAGACAATGCCCGTCCCCTCTTTCGCCGGACAAAAACGCATGCCAACATTTCTCCCGTATGAATCCCAATACCAGAAAAAGCAGAGCTCTCTTTTAATGTCCGTTGTTTACGTACCACTCTTTCTAAAGAAGGATGAGGAGTTGCCACATCAACCTGAAACTTAAATGACTGAAGGAAGAATCTTAAGGAAGGTTTCTAATTTAAGCAAGCCAATTATTTCTTAATATACGCCATGGGCGAGTTTGTTCTTAGAGACTGCTAAAATATTATTCACCGCATAGAAAGCAGCCGAGAGCGCAGAGCAAATGAATTCACTTGCTATTCTTGGTCCTGGTTGTTGATTTACTTTAATGTTGCGATACTCAAGAATGGCATAACCAGAATTGTAAATAATTTTTTAAACTCTGCGCTCTCGGCTGCTTTCTCTGCGGTGAATAATATTTTAACGCCATGTGCGACTTTGTTCCGTTCGAGTCCGGGCCCGAGACCGGGCCCGTGCCCGAACCGAGATTCCGAGCTTCGTTAAATAGTTTAGCAAAGCTCGGAATCTCGATTCGGGCACGGGCCCGGTCTCGGGCCCGGACTCGAACGGAAAAAAGTCGCACATGGCGTATTTTAGCAGTCTCTAAGAACAAACTCGCCCATGGCGTTAATATGGCAATGTGTGTCTAAACAAATTAAAAAATTGAAATGATGCCTACAGTTCTCTCTATCCTGGTTATTTCCACTCTCCTGGCTTTGCTCTTCTTACTCTTTTATGGTTGGAAGAAAATGGGCAGAGGGCGCTTACTAAAAAATCTCTTCAGAGAATTTAAAAGAAAGATCTGGATGACCTGCGGCTTGGGGGGCACATTTTTTGGGTTGTATTTTTTATTTGTTTGGATAGGAGCGCCCTTGATTCAAGAGAAATGGCGGAAAAATTCTCTGCCGCTCCTTCAATCTTCTCCTCTTTCTCTTCTTTATGATGGTTTATTATTTTTTATTTGCCTTTCGTTGATGATCTATTTCATCCGTATGCTCATTAAATATGTTTACTTAACAAGAGGAAAAGATTTCTAGAGATTAGGATTAAGCCAAGACTCAACATAATCTTAAGAGCATAAAGACCCCAATCCCCACAAAATAGCCGATCAAAGCGGCCCAACCGATGTGGCGCAAATACCAGAAAAAATGAATTTTCTCCAAGCCCATAAAGGCCACCCCCGCGGTCGATCCAATGATGAGAATGCTTCCCCCTGTTCCCGCACAATAAGCAATTAATTGCCAAAAACAAGAATCGATTGGAAATTGACTCAAATCATACATACCCATCACCGCAGCCACAAGAGGAACATTATCTACAATGGCAGACGCTAGCCCAACTGCCACCGCCACAATTTCGGGACTTCCAATGAGGCGATCCATCCCTTGCGCCAAAGCAGCAAGAAGTCCTGCCGTATGCAAAGCAGACACGGCAAGAAGAATGCCAAGAAAAAAGAGGACGATCGAGATATCAATATTTGCCAATACATGGGGAACGCGAAGATGATGACGCCCTTCCTCCTTATGCAGAAGATCCGTAATCAGCCACATCCCCCCTAACCCAAAAATGGCAGCCATAAAAGGAGGCAACCCAGTCATTATTTTAAAGAAAGGAACGAAGATTAAAGAACCCACTCCTAACCAAAAAATGAGGATTCCCAAAGGCTCTCTTTTTTGCTCTTTTGATGGGGGCGGAAAAGAGATATTTCCCTTTAAGTCCTTATAAAAGCAAAAGAGGGAAGCAACCAAACAAGCAAGACTTGGAATAAAGAGAACCCTCATCACCTCCAAAGTCGATAACTGCCCCCCTATCCATAACATCGTCGTCGTCACATCTCCAATCGGGGTCCAAGCCCCTCCCGCATTTGCAGCAATGACCACCAGCCCCCCCATTAAGGCCCGCTCCTCCCAATCCTGAATGATTTTTTGCAAAAGAGTAATCATGATAATCGTGGTCGTTAAATTATCCAACACGGAAGAGAGAAAAAAAGCGAGCAGCCCAATCACCCAGATGAACGTTCGTCTAGAACGAATGCGAATCTGATCGGAGAGAAAGGCAAACCCATGATGCACATTAATGATCTCGACAATTGTCAACGCACACAAAAGAAAAAAAATGATCTGGCTCGCACTAGAAAGATGTTCCAATAAAGCATGAAGATTGCTCTCATACGTCGTGAGCGGTTGAGCAAATTGGAAGACCCAACAAAGAATTGCCATCAAAAGAGCAATCGCCGTTTTATTAATTTTTGTGACATGCTCGATGGTAATAAGAAAATAACCCATCACAAAGGTTAATGTCATCCAAAAATGATAAATAGTAAAAGTCATCCCATAAGACTAACAGACAAAAAATTTATCCAAAAGAAGAGAAAAATAAAAAAAGAAGAGAGATAAATAAGCAGGTTCCCACAAGGGCCACGAAGTAGCTTAAACAGACCCATCGCCCATCATTTTCAGTTAAGCCAAGTCCTAAAAATAATAAAGGCCAGGCGAAAAAAAAATTTCCCAGTGGAATGGGGAGAGGAAGAGCGAGATTTAAGCCAAGGAAAAGGGTGAGGCAGCCATGCGAGCGACAAAGAAGGGGCTCCGTACATAGACGACTCCACCGTTTTTTAAAGAAAGGTTTTAAAATCTTAAAAAGCCATAAATTTTTATTAATTAACGCTCTTAATACTCTTGGCGAAATTTGTTTCTTGAGAATGCGGGGGCTCCATACATCCCTTCCAGAAGCCATCCGTAAACCGAATAAAGAGATGACGAGGCCAAAAGGAGTCGAAAGACCTGGAATCTGGAGAGGAAAACAGAACGGGAGACTGAGAAAAGCTATCAACAAAGGATAGCCTTTCCCCTGTAGAGCTTCCATCAAAGATTGAAAGGTCCACGTTTGCTGCTCTATTCCTCGTAAAATTTGTTGAAATTGCGCTTCAATCGAAAGAGGGCTTTCCTGGGAAGAAGAGGAAGTCTCGATCAAATGCCATCCTTTGTCTCTGTTCCATGACAACTCGAACAAGAAGAGGGAGAAGAAGAAGAAAATAAACCGCGCATTTTGTCAATAAGCCCTTGCAAAGAACCTACCATTTTTTCTTTTATCCCTTCGATTTTATCTACGTAAATCCTCAGTTTTTTGTTTTCTGAAAAGGAAGGAAGCTGAGATAACGCCTTTAAAGCAAGAAGGACAAGGGTCGTGAGCCCTGCTGCAACACCAGCAATGATAAAATACGCCCCAATTCCCACTGCGGAACCGGCGGCAATCACACAGCATACAGCCATCTTAAACCTCCTTGTTCACTCATCCTGACCCTAACAAATCGATGCAACAGTGTCAATAAATTATTTAGTTAGAGACCGCTCTGTACTAAATCATGCATATGCAAGAGGCCCAATAGAGTCTTGGAAGAGTCCACAACGGGCAAGACCATAATTCTCTTCTGCCGATCTGCCTCCATCTCCTTCATCGCCTCCCACGCTAAAATGTCGGGCCCAATTGAGCGAGGCGAAACCGTCATGATTTCCTCCATACTCGCTTCTAATATACTCCCTCCTTTTCTCTGCAAGGTACGCCTTAAATCCCCATCTGTAAAAATACCGATTAATTTCAGCGCCTCATCCACGATTAAAACACAGCCACATCGCTTATTTGATAATTCGACAAGAACCTCTCGTAACTTATCATGCGACTTGCACAGGGGAACCTTCCCCCCCTTGAGCATCAAATCTTTCACTTTCAACGTCATTCTCTTTCCAATTTGTCCGGAAGGATGATTAAGCGCATATTCACTCAAACTAAAATTTTTATGTCGCATTAAAGCAATGGCCAATAAATCCCCGAGAAGCAGTTGAGATGTTGTCGACATGGTGGGAGCCATGTCAAAAGGACAAAGCTCGTGTTGAAAGGGGAGAGTGAACGTCGTATCGCAAGCCAGGGATAAACGAGACTCCGGCTGACAAACAATTCCAATCAACATCGCTCCCTTATTTCGAATTGCCGGAATTAAATGAATCAACTCATCGGTCTCCCCACTCTTACTAAGCATAATAAACGCATCTTCGGAAGAGACCATTCCTAAATCGCCATGGACGGCGTCGGTAGGAGATAAATAGAAGGCACGGGTTCCTGTAGAAACCATCGTAAAAGCAATTTTCTTTGCCACAAGACCACTCTTTCCCACTCCACTGAAAAAAAGGACCCCTCGGCACTGCAATAAGACATCCACTAATCTCTCAATGGCTTGAAGATCGATCGATTCAAAAAAATGATCGAGATAACTGCGCTGCTTATCAAAGATTTCTTTTAGCATATTGCCCTTGCTTGATTTCAGAGAAATGACTATAGACAAGAAGAGAGTTTAAGCTCAAGATGAAACAAAAATTTATGAGAGAGAAATGACAAAGCAGCGCATTCCCATTGCCGTCGCCAGAGGAGATGGAATTGGTCCGGAAATTATGGCCGCCACCCTCTCCATTCTGCAAGCCGCAGGGGCCCTGTTAGAACTTTACGAAGTCGAAATTGGAGAAAAGGTCTATCAACGAGGAGATCTCGCCGGGATCACTCCTGCCACTTGGGAAATTCTTCGTAAAACCAAAGCCTTTCTCAAGGCCCCCATTACCACTCCTCAAGGAAAAGGATTTAAAAGCTTAAATGTGACGGTCCGCACTACCCTAGGACTGTATGCCAATGTGCGTCCTTGCGTCTCTTATTCCCCCTTTATTGCAACAAAACATCCTCATATGGACGTGGTAATTATTCGCGAAAATGAAGAAGACTTATACATGGGAATTGAGTACCGTCTCACCCCCCAAACGTATGAAGCCTTAAAAGTCATGACACGGCCAGGCTGTGAAAGAATTATTCGTTATGCCTTTGAATATGCACAGACCCATCAAAGGAAAAAAGTGAGTTGTTTCACAAAAGATAATATTTTGAAATTATCGGATGGCCTGTTCCATCAAGTGTTCGAAGAGGTGGGAGCAGAGTATCCAAACTTAGAAAAAGAGCACTGGATTATTGATATTGGAACGGCAAAGATTGCAGACCGCCCCGAAGACTTTGATGTGGTCGTTTTGCCCAATCTTTATGGGGATATTGTTTCCGATGTCGCTGCACAAATCGCCGGTTCTGTTGGACTGGCAGGATCGGCCAATATTGGAACCGCGGGAGCAATGTTTGAAGCCATTCATGGCTCTGCTCCCCGTCATGCCGGACAAAATGTCGCCAACCCTTCCGGACTCTTATTGGCAGCGGTGCAGATGTTAGTGTATATTGGACAACGGGACGTCGCTGCCCAGATTCATAATGCCTGGCTCAGGACCCTAGAAGAGGGAATCCATACTTATGACATTTACAAAGAAAATCTCAGCAAGAAAAAGGTCGGGACAAAAGAGTTTGCTCAGGCCGTCATCGATCGACTAGGTCAAAAACCGGAACAACTCTCTCCTGTGCACTATGAAGAAATGAAAAAAACGGTCCCTCCTCCTTCAAGACAACAGAGAAGGGAGAAAAAAGAACTCGTTGGAGCAGATATTTTTATTCAGTGGGAATCAACCCTTGATGCCTTGATATCTAAATTAGCGCCTCTGATTGTTCCTTCTCTTCAGTTGACGGGAATCAGTAACAGGGGAGTCTGGGTATGGCCTTTAGCCTTACCAGAGACGATTCATTCCGATAGTTGGCGTTGCCGTTGGATGCGCAAAGAGACGGTCCAGCCTTTGGCTTTTCAAGCCATTCTTGAACTGTTGAAAAAGATGAACGAGCAAAGTTTTGAAGTGACGCAAACGCATTCTCTTTTTTTGTTTGAGGGACAAAAAGGGTTTACCCCTTTGCAAGAAGAATAAAGATTCACAGCTCTTGATGAGCTGTGAACCCGGGCGCGTGAGTTACTCTCCTAAACTTCCTTTGACCCATTTATATCCCATGGCAAAGCCTCCAACCGCTAAAGCTTTAGCAGGGACTCCTCTCAGCAAACGCAAAGCACATGCGAGCTTTCTTTTTTGATTCCAATGCTTCTTCCACATGACTCTTTTATTTTTTTGCCATAAGGTCAAAGCAGTATCAGCAGGATGCCCAATGAGGCTTCCTATTGCTCCGGTCATAAAAGTGGAGCCATAATCCACTACATAGCTATCCCCGCAAGATTGCTTCATGGCTTCGCTGACAGGAGCGCTAATTCTCAAAGAGAACAAGAAGCTCGTTTCTCTTGTCACGATGGCCATCGTTTGCTTTCCTGACAAAGACTGCAAAGAGGCTTTGATGGAGCGCCCCATCGTTTGGCCATTGAAAACAGCTAAAGCAGGGGCGGAGATGATCCCAACAATAATGGAACTTGCTAACATAGAGAGAAAGCTCGGTGCTTTTCTCTTGTTCATCCCAAATAATTGGTTCTCTACAATCGTTTGCACAACCATTTGTGTGCCAACAATCACTCCAACGGTCGGAGCCGCTTTGACCCCTTGTTTCAGAGCCTCTATCGGCGCCATTCTCGGCGCCGGCTTCCCCAATTGCTGCGCACTTTTTGCAATAAAGCCATAAAAAACAGGCACTATGGCAGTGGCTGCTGCAACCGGAGGAATCACATAGGGACGCATGGAAGTCCAGGCATCCCAAAATAATCCATTTGATGAAGACATAATAAAATCATCCTTTAATATAAAATATTTAATATCTAATTAATTAAAACTTACTCCAAAACCCTTCTGGTTTTGGTTTCATGAGACAAAAAATGTAAGAAAAAAAATGATGTTATCCGCCTTAGCGGATAAATAGGATAAAAAGAAGGGAAATAAATCGAACAGTTTTCAATGCATCGCATTGACAACTTAAAAAAGGTTGATAGATGTAAGAATATAAGTTCTTGTTCATGAAAACTATAATATAGAAAATGAATATTAAATGTCAACAGCTATTTTTCATTTTTTTTTGAAATCCGAAATTTCCGGTTGCTAGAAATTTTTAGTGAGATTACAATTATCACATTCATTAGAGATGCTGCGGGTGTAGCTCAGTTGGTAGAGCGTCACCTTCCCAAGGTGAATGTCGTGAGTTCGAGACTCATCACCCGCTACGAGAATAGAGTCTTTAATGCGGGTGTAGCTCAGTGGTAGAGCATCACGTTGCCAACGTGAGGGTCGTGAGTTCGAGCCTCATCACCCGCTAAATAGGTCTTACAAAAGAGGTCGACGTGTCCAAACCAGAGGCAGGTTCCCAGGCAGATTCTCAAGTGCATGTCCAAGAGTTTAGCAATGAGAATTTAGCTGTTACAGTCACCCAAAAGTCTCATTGCCAGGTGAAATTTGAGGTGAAAGTCAAGCCAAAAGCGACAGCAGCAGCCTATCAAAAAGCGATAAAAAATGTCACCAAAGAGGTCTCCATTCCCGGGTTTCGAAAAGGAAAAGCGCCGGTCACGCTGATTGCAGAAAAATATCACGCTAACATTCAGCAGGAGTTCGTCGATCTTGTCTTACATTTAGGATTTAACGAAGCCTGCCAGCTCACTCATCTGCATCCATTGAAAGAGGGAGCTATTAAACGTCCGATCATCCATGAATGCTCGCGGGAAAAAGGGGCCCATTTCACAATTGAATTTGAATCTCATTTTTCTATTCCACCCCTCCACTTGGAAGAGCTGAAAGTAAAAAAAATCTCCCCTCAGCCTATTGTAGACCAAGATAAGAGCAATATATTAAATAATCTTATTTTGCAATTTGCCAATTACGATCTGATTGAGGATCGTCCGGCTCAAGAGAGTGATTTTGTCGATGTGACTCTGACTCTTTTAGAAAACCCCCCAAGAGAAGTGATTCATAATCAGCGCTTGCAGCTCCATCCGTCCCAACTATCAAAATGGATTTGCGAGACAATTATTGGCTTAAGAGGCGGAGAAAGCAAAGAAGGGATGACAGAGCAAGAGGCCCCTTCTGCCCCTGCTCAACCTGATTTTCAGCCTCGTCCGTTTCGCTTAACAGTAAATGCGATTTGGAAGGGGCATCTCCCCCCTTTGGACGACGAGCTTGCGAAGCGGATCGGTCTTCAATCCGTCAAAGAGCTAGAGGAGAAAATCGAAGAGCGTTTAAGGGCGGATGTGCAAGAAGAGGCTTTTAAGCAACAGATCAAGGTAATTGAGAGAGCGTTAGTTGAGAAATATCCGATTGATATTCCTCTAAGTTACTTAGAGTCTGAAAAAGAAGAGCGTCTAAAACGCTACTTGCAACAGCTTGAGGAAAAAGGGGTGTCTTATACAAAAGAAGAGTTAAAAAAAATAGAGGAAATGCTTCGAGACTCGGCATTCTATCACTTGCAACTCTTCTTCTTAGTCCATCAGCTGATGGCTGATCACAAGATTCAAGTGAACCAGCAAGATATCTCACAAGAGCTTGCTCGCCAGGTCTTCCTGACATCTATTGGAAGCAGCACATCCAAGTTCAGCCAAGAAAAACAAGAATTCTATAAAGAGCTTGAGCACTTAGCATTGCAGCGTAAAATGGAGCAGTTTTTGATTGATCATGTGACTTTAGTCGAGCAAGAGCTTGAAGATTAGGGGGTGTTTACAACCTCTTAGCCTTCCTCTTCCCAAAGCCACCCCCCATCCTCCTCCTCCTCCCAGCCTGTTTTGTCCGAAGAGAAGATCTTGTCAAGCTCGCTATCCTGAACCTGAGAATTGCTGTTATTCTCGTTATTCTCTACCTGAGGAGGAGGTGTCGCCTCTTCATTTCCAGCTTCTCTCGCTTCAAAATAGTCATCCTCCGCGGAGAACCACCCATCCGTATTAGTATTAACTGATTCGGCAACATCTTCTGTTTCGATGCTCTTCTTCTCTTCTCTCTTTGTTTGAGGACTCGAGCCTTCCACCTCATTCAGCGTGGGAACGCTCATGCTCGATTCAAAGCGCGCCTGTTTCGCTTGAGGCTGATCCTCAGGAGAATGCTCTGCAAGACGTTTGAGCGACTGCCCCTGATTAGAGCGTCCCTTCACGTGCCTTACAAACTGAAGATCCCCTTGATCATTTATTTCCTTAAGTTGACCTCTGTGATCTGTGGCCCGCTTGTTTGGAGTTTTCTCTAAAAGATACTGTTTCATCATCTCGTTCTTTTTCTTTTTAGCTAAACCAAGAGGCGTTTGACTGTGAATATCTTTGATATTAATATCTGCGCCATGCTTGATAAGCGCATCGCATATACGCCTCATGACTTCCTCTTTTTTTGTCATCCCCCTTTGTCTTCTTACAAAGAGGTGACTTGCATAGAGGTGAAGAGCTGTTTGACCGGCGTTATTCTGAGCATTTGGGTTAGCCTTTTTAGCAAGAAGAGCGTTTACTATTTTTTCTGATTCTACTAATTTATGTGTTTGTCTGCTGCTGTTCTTAATCACCCAAAGCAAAGGAGTATTTCCCTCTTCATCCATCACAATATCTACATTCTTAATCCACGCCATGCACTGAGAAACACTAAAAAACCATTTCGATTCCTTATTCTCATGCTTGATTGCATTGATAAAGGTTTGCTCACTATAGGAGATCTTTCGAGAAGAGCCTTGAATTTGGCTTCCTGCTCCAGGTACAGGGACTTGTGCAATTAGACGCTCATCCCCGCCTGTTTCGCTTGAAGCAAAGATGTTCTCAAGGTTATTATCCTGAACCTGAAAATTCTCGTTACTCTCTACCTCTACCTGATTCTCTTTCGTTTCTTTAGTCGGCTGAGAAAATAAAAAAACTGATTCGACAAAATCTTCTGCCTCATTTCTTTCTGTTTGAGTATCAGAATGCAAGCGTTTAGCTGGAGGCTGATCACCAGGAGAATGCTCCGAAAAACGGTTGAGCAATTGCCCCTGATTAGAGTTTCTATTCACTTCTCCTAGAAACTGAAGATCTTCTTCATCATTTATTTCCTGAAGTTGAGCTCTGTCATCTGTGGTCCGTTCGTTTGGAGTTTTGTCTGAAAAATACCATTTCATTTCGTTGTTCCCTACTCTTGTAGCTAAGTTAAGAGGCGTTTGACCTCGCGAATCTTGGCTATCAACACATGCGCCATGCTCGATAAGTTCATTACATACAAGCTTTCTGATTTCCTCTTTTTTTGTCTTCTTTCCTTGCAGGCGTTGATTTGCAAGGAGATGAAGAGCTGTTTCACCTTTGTTATTCTTAGCATTTGGGTTAGCCTTTTTATCAAGAAGAGCTTTTACTAATTTTAGTAATTCTTCTGTTTTTTCGTTGTTCTTAATCACCCAAAGTAAAGGAGTATTTCCCTCTTCATCCATCACAATATCTACATTCTCAATCCCCTGCATGCAGTGGCAAATAGTCTCAAACCCTCCCCGTCTCTTATTCTTGATTGCACCGATAAAGACTTGCTCATCATAGGTGATTTCTTTACTCATCCCACCCCCGTTGCTTTCTTGAGCCTTCTTGGCCCCCAATGCAGCATTCCCACTTTCAAAAGACGTTTGAGGAGTAGAAGCGATGGGTTCCCGCAGTCCCATTCCAGATGATTCAGAAGAAGTTAATAGACTCTCAGGCATTCTAGTGCCAGTTCCTATTATAGGGGCAGGAGGGCCTTGAATTTGGCTATTTCCGGATCCCGGTAAAGGAGGGGCTTGTGAAATCAGAAGATGCGCAGGATGAAAATTGCTTGACCCTGCCGATCCCATCCCATTCCAAAGAGCGGCTGGTGCGGCTGATAGGGATAGACTTTGAGCCATTCTAGCTTCTTGCATAGAGGCAGGAAAGCCCTGAGTTTGGCTCTGTGCAACCGGAGGGAGCCCCCCTGATTTTTGAATCAAATCATTGATTTGATTTGAAACAGTCTGCATGTGCATTTTCATTAAATTTAAAATAAGCGAATAGGACCGACTGTTTGCAGAGTGCAGACTGATTTGACTGATTTGAGTCATCTGATTAACTCCCTCACTTACGTCGCCTGATAAAAAACACCGAATTGCCTTTTCGATTTGTTCTTTCTGTTGAGAACTTTCAAACGCAGAACCTTGAAGCGCGCTGTATAGATAGAAAATTTTAGCTTTGACCATCTCATTTGGGCAATACATTTCTTTTTTAAGAGATTGCGCCAACTCTTTACGCAAGGGATCCTCGTCCTCTTGACCTTTCAGAGCCTCATAAGGCTTTTGACAGGTGATAATAGGACAGACTCTCGTCTGATTGTTGTGATACCATTCAGTGATTGCATTCTCGTTAAAAATATGCCCGCAGGGAAATCGAATTGGATTTAAAAAAAACTCTTTTGAGAGCGGACATACGAACTTTTTAATTCCGACAAGTTTTAAAAGAGGAGGATTTGGAAGAAAATTACATGAATCCATGTTAATGTTAGGTATGGCCATGATAAGTTTATTTTGTTATATTATTTTTATTTTTATTATAAATTTTGTTTTAATATTATTTAATTTTAAATTAAATATTAATTTTCGCAAATTTATTTAAAATATTATTAATTTAATACATAAATTAATTATAATATTTTAGAATAATAAAAATAAAGAAAAATCTACGCAAGTTCACGATGTTTGGCGACAATTAAATTTCCGCTAACGTGAGCAAAATCATTTTAACAATGAATCAATACAGCGGCTCAGGTTTTATTTGAGGCAACACTTCTAGGAAAACCAGATTTTCTCAGAAGCAACACGAAGCAGAGATTGAATTGTCGCCAAACATGTACCATGTCTATAAATCTGTAAAAAATCCTTCCTCCTGGTCTATCCCTGTTGGAAAGAGCTCTTGCTCCTGGTCTATCCCGGTTGGAAAGAGCTCTTCCTCCTCCGTTCTGGTTGAAGCGAAGAGTTTGTCAAAGTCCTCAAAGTCCTCTTTCTGAGAATTCTCATCATTCTTTACCGGGAGCCTTTCTTCTTTCACGCTTTCATTTTCTTTTTCCTCTTCTCTAACTTCAGAATCGTCATCCTCTCTATTTTCGAACGTGGGGGGCAAATCAGTATGGGAAGTTGGAGTCCCTTCAGTCTCTTTTTTTTCTTTAATATCCTGTAAAACCGATTTAGCCTGTCCTGTTGCAACGTCTACAGGAAGTTGATCGTTATTATCTTTGATATTAACCGATGCACCCTTCTCTAGAAGCAAGTTTACTATATTTATTTTTCCTCTTTCTGCAGCTAAGTGAAGAGCTGTTTGACCGCGCTGATTTCTGCTATCAACCCATGCGCCTCTCTTTACAAGCTCTTCTATTATACTAAGAATATACCTAGCTACGGCTCCAGCTGTAGCTACAGCACCACGTTCTATTGCTAAGTGAAGAGCTGTTTGACCTTGGTGATTCTGAACATTTGGGTTAGCCCCCCGCTCAAGAAGGGTTTCTACTACTTTTTTTGGGTTCTTGTAATTCGCAACAACCCAAAGCAAAGGAGTATTTCTTTCTTCATCCATAACAATATCTACATTCTTAATATCCCTCATAGAACTAAAAATCTCATGACTAGGCCTATGTGCTTTTATTGCACTGATAAAACGTTGCTCAGAAATTGGAACAACTTCACCCGTTACACCCCCTTCTCTCATGCTCGGTTCAGAACGCGAACGTTTAGCTTTAGATGGATCAAAAGAATTCTCCAAAGGACGTTTGAGCGATTGACTCTGATTAGAGGTTGCCTTAGCGAGACATAAATTTAGCACGGAGATGCCGGCTTGTGTTGTCGCTGATTCAAAAGGCGTTCGACCGAGTTTATCTCTGCTATCAGCCCGTGCACCCCACTCTAAAAGCTTTTCTATTATACCCTGCATAGATTCCTTTCTTATTACAGTCCCACTTTGTAAAGCGAGATGAAGAGCTGTTTGACCGTCGTTATTCTGAGCATTTGGGTTAGCTCCCCACTGAAGAAGGGTTTCTACTACTCTTGTTGGGTGTGGGTGATTCCTAATAATCCAAAGCAAAGGGGTATTTCCATTTGCATCCATCACAACATCGACATCAGTAGGCCTTAAACACTCCTCAAGAGCGCGATTAGTCCCTTTTTTTATTGCATCTATAAAGCGCTGATTATAAAAGGTTAGAGTCTTTTCCCCCAATCCAGCCCTTATTTCTCCCAAAGACAGGGGGGAATTAAAAGCGATAGGCTGCTGCAATCCCATCCCATGTGATCTGGAAGATACCAATAGACTTTGACTCTGAGGCATTCCAGTTCTTATTACAGGGACAGAGGCAGAAAAGCCTTGAATTTGGCTATTTTCTGCTTCGGGTGAATGGATTTGTTGGATCTGGTTATGCGTAACATAAAAATTGCCTGGCCACCCCCCTCCTGTCCCATTCCAAAAAGGGGTGGATAGACTTTGAGGCATTCCAACTCCTGCTGCTGCCATAGGAGAAGAAAAGGGCTGAATTTGGAAATGCCCGACTGGAGGAATCCCTGCTTGTTGAACCAAATGGTTGATTTGATTCGAAACCGTCTGCATCTGCATTTTCATTAAATTTAAAATAGGCAAATAGAGCTGGCCATTTGCAAATCTCATCATTATTCCAGTCATTCGATCAATTCCCTGACTGAGCTCGCCTGAGACAAAAAAATCGATGGCTGCTTTGATTTCTTGTTTCTCTTGAGAATCTGCAAACATGTTGTATAGTTCATAGATTTTATTTCTTAGTCCCTCATTCGGGCGATGGAGTTCTCTGTTAAAAGATTGAGCTAACTCTTTACGCAACGGATCTTCTTCCTCTTGATTTTTCAGAGAGTCATAAGGCTTTTGACAGAGGATCATGGGACAAATTTTCACTGCATTGTTTCTATACCATTCGGTCATTGCAGAACGGTCAAAAACATGCCCACAGGGCAATCGAACAGGATCGGAAAAAATTTTTTTTGAAAGGGGACAGACTAAAGTGCTAATGCTGATCACTCTTAAAAGCGGAATATCTTCCGCTCTTGAAATCCCACCTTCAAAAGTTGGAGGAGGATGGGGAGTAGTAGTATTAGGAGGAGGATAAGGGAAATTCATACTGATGTGATTTGTAGCCATGGTTATTCCTTAGTTAATTTATTTAGTTAATTTATAGTTAATTTATATTGTATCTGTAAAAAATCCTTTCTCCTCGTTTATCCCGGTTGGAAAGAATTCTTCCTCTCCGTCTGTTGAAGCGAAGAGTCTTTCAATATCTTCTTCCAGAGACTTCTCATCATTCTTTGCTGAAAGTCTTTCTGCCACACTTTCATTTCCAGCTTCTCTCGCTTCAAAATCGTCATTCTCTCCATTTTCGAACGTGAGGGACTGACCCGTATTAGAGATTGGGATCCCTTCACCCTTTTTTACTTCTGTAGAATGCTGCAAAACCCATTTGACCTTCCTTTTTGCAATGTCGATCGGACGTTGACCTCTGTGATCTGTGATATCATCCTTTGCACCTCTCTTTAGAAGATCTATTACTATATGACTTCTATTTGTTTTTGCGGCTAAATGAAGAGGCGTTTGACCTTGCTTATCTTTGCTATCAACACATGCGCCAAACTCTACAAGCTTTTCTAGTACACCAGACATGGATGTCCTGTCCCGTTGCTTTCTTTTTGAAACGAGGTGAAGAGCTGTTTCACCTTGGTCATTCTGAGCATTTGGATTCGCCCTCCACTTTAGAAGGACTTCTACTACTTTTTTTGGCCTCTTGTAATTCTCAACAACCCAAAGCAAAGGAGTATTTCCCTTTTCATCCATCACAATATCTATATTCTTAATCCATTTCGCACACTGATCAACGGATTGATAACGGCCGCTTTCTATGTAGCTTTTTATTGTATCGATAAAGAGTTGCTCAGAAGGAGAGAGGAGAAGCACTTGACTAGTCACGTCGCCTTTTTTTTCTTGAATCTTTTCCTTAAGTAGGGAATCCTCATTTTCTGCTTCGATGCTCTTCTCTCCTCTATCTCTCTTTGTTTTAGCACTTGAGTCTTCAGCTTCCTCGCTAATGCTCCGTTCGGAACGCAAACGTTTAGCTTCAGACAGATCAAAAGCATTCTCCAAAGGACGTTTGAGCGATCGACTCTGATTAGCGGGTTCATTAGCGAGATAGGATTCTAGCACGGAAATGCCACTGTTTGCTGTCGCTGATTGAAGAGGCGTTAGACCTCGTTTATCTCTGCTATCAACCCTTGCACCCCGCTCTATAAGCTTTTCTACTATCTTATCCATGGATTGCTTTCTCTGCACAGTCCCCTTTTGTAAAGCGAGGTGAAGAGCTGTTTGACCGTCGTTATTCTGAGCATTTGGGTCAGCCCCCCACTTTAGAAGGGTTTCTACGAATGTTGTTGGGTGTGGGTGATTCCTAATTATCCAAAGCAAAGGGGTATTTCCATTCTCATCGATCACAAGATCGGTCTTGCTAATAAGGGTTTTATATTTTCTTAAATCGGAAAGACCTCCTGTTTTTATTGTCTTGATAAAGCACTCCTCATCAGAGGTTAGGATCACTTCACTTGTCACAGTCCCTTTGCTTCCTTGAATCTTCTCCATCATCGAATTGGCAAGTCTAACCTTCAATTCTTCCAAAGACAGAGGAGGATTAGAAGCGAGGGACAGCTCCAATCCCATCCCAGACGATCCGGAAGGGGCTGATAGGCTCTGACTCAGAGACATTCCGGTTCCTATTACAGGGATAGGGGAAGGAAGACCTTGAATTTGGCGATGTCCGATCGGAGGAATCCCTGCTTGTTGAATCAAATGATTGATTTGATTTGAAACACTCTGCATGTGCATTTTCATGAAATGTAAAATAGGCAAATAGAGCTGGCCATTTGCAGATCTCATCCCCATTACAGTCATCTGATTAATTCCCTGACTGAGCTCGCCTGAAACAAAAAAATCGATGGCTGCTTTGATTTGTTGTTTCTCTTGAGAATCTGCAAGCACGCTGTATAATTCATGAATGATCTTTCTTAGTCCCTCATTCGGCCGATGCAGTTCTTTGTTAAAAGATTGGGCTAACTCTTTACGCAACGGATCTGCTTCCTCTTGATCATAAGGCTTTTGACAGAGGGTCATGGGACAAATTTTCACTGCATTGTTTCTATACCATTCAGTCATTGCAGAACGGTCAAAAACATGCCCACAGGGCAATCGAACAGGATCGGAAAAAAACTTTTTTGAAAGGGGACAAACTAAAGTGCTAACGCTGATCACTCTTAAAAGCGGAATATCTTCCGCTCTTGAAATCCAACCTTCAAAAATTGCAGGAGGATAAGCTGAATTCATGTTAATGTTATTCGTAGCCATAATCTTTTCTTAGTTAATTTATGTTTGATATTATTTTATTAAATGCTTGTCTAAATTATATATGGCGTTATTTTAAAATAAATAAAATTAAAAGAGAACAAAAAAAATGGCCAAAGTCCAGCTTGCTAAATTCCTCCCTTTTCTTTATTCTAGTGAACAAACAGCTTGACCTTGACCTTCACCCTTGTTAAAAAAAGGAGCGTTATGTCTTCTTCTTCTCACCGCCCTCAACTCTCGCTCACCCCTTATGTCATTGAAGACACAGGGCGGGGTGAACGCTCCATGGACATCTATTCTCGTTTACTGAAAGACCGCATTATCTTTATCGGAACGGAAATTACTGACCATGTGGCCAACGTGGTCGTCGCTCAGCTTCTCTTCCTCAAAATGGAAGATCCCAAAAAAGATATTCACATCTACATCAACTCGCTCGGAGGCTACATCACCTGCTGGACTCGCCATTTCGATACCATGCAATACCTAGGATGCCCCATCAACACCTATTGCATCGGACAAGCAGCCTCAATGGGCGCCCTCTTATTAGCTGCCGGAACAAAAGGGAAGCGCTTTGCCCTTCCCAATAGCCGGATGATGATCCACCAGCCTTACGGAGGCGTTGGGGGGACCTCCGCAGATGTCGCCCTGCAAGCCAAGGAAATTTTAGAATTAAAAAGAATATCTAAATCAAATCATGGCTGAATGTACAGGGCAGCCTGTCGAAAAAATCGCCGCAGATTCCGAAAGAGATTTCTATATGAGTCCCCAAGAAGCAAAAGACTATGGCCTCATCGATGAAGTCATTATCCCCAAAAAAAAGAGCGATCTGATAAAATAAGGGAATACCTATGTTAAATAAATGGGATAATGCATGACAAAAAAAAACCCAAGTAAAGAGTTAGCCAGCTGCTCCTTCTGCGGACGAACCGAAGAAGCTGTGGAAAAACTGATTTCCGGCCCGAATGTCTACATTTGCGACAAATGTGTCCGTCTCTGCATGGGCATTCTCGACAAAAAGTCTTCCATTCAGCAGGAATTTAAAATCTCTTAAACCAAAAGAAATCAAGCAAAAACTCGACGAATATATCATTGGGCAAGAAAATGCCAAAAAAACGATTTCTGTGGCTGTCTATAACCACTATAAACGGATTCGCTCTAAGCAGAAAGATCCCGGCCAGTCGAATTCAGCAAATCGAATGTCTTCTTTTTGGTCCAACAGGATCGGGAAAGACGTTAATCGCAAAAACACTGGCTACGATTCTAGATGTCCCCTTTACAATTGCCGATGCCACCACTTTGACAGAAGCGGGCTATGTGGGAGAAGATGTGGAAAACATCATTTTGCGCCTGGTACAAGCCGCCGACTACGACGTTGCCAAAGCGGAACATGGGATCATTTATATTGATGAAATCGATAAAATTAACCGCACAACGGCAAATGTCTCAATCACCCGCGATGTTTCAGGAGAAGGAGTGCAACAAGCCTTGCTCAAAATTGTCGAAGGGACGATTGCCAATGTTCCTCCAAAAGGCGGACGCAAGCATCCCAATCAAGAATATATCAAAGTCAATACGGAAAATATTCTCTTTATTGTCGGAGGAGCTTTTGTCAACCTCGATAAAATCATTGCCAAACGGCTGGGAAGAGGGACGATTGGATTTGATCGTCCGGAGAAAGAGAAGTCATCGACCTCAAACAGAAAAGCTTGCTTCTCTCAAAAGTAGAACCGGAAGATTTGATTCAATTTGGAATGATTCCTGAATTTGTCGGTCGCTTTAACAGCATTGCCAATTGCAATGAATTGACGCTAGATGATCTCGTGACGATTTTAACCGAACCTAAAAATGCGGTCATTAAGCAATTTATCGCCATGTTTGACATGGAAGGAGTCAAACTGCAATTTACTGATGAGGCTCTCGCATGCGATTGCTCAAAAAGCCATAGAGGCAGGAACGGGAGCTCGGGCGCTCCGATTGATTCTAGAAAATTTACTGCGCGAACTGATGTTTGAAGTTCCTTCAGATGAGGGAATCTCAGAAATCTTGATTGAACAAGAGATGATTACTCAGAATAAACCTCCTCTCATTAGGCGCTCCGATCAGAAAATCGCTTAATATTTAACTGCAAACGTGACCAAGATGGATTCAAATCCCCTCTTATTAGCGAAAAAGGCGGCCGGCCAAGCCGCCGCCGATCTTATTAAAGAGAGGATGGTCGTCGGACTGGGGACAGGATCCACGGTGGCTTTTTTCATTGAAGCACTCGGCATGCGATGCCAAGCAGGTTTGAACATCTCGGCCGTTGCCACCTCTCAACAATCAGCTCATCAAGCAGAGCGCCTTGGAATTCCGCTCCTCGATCCGGCAAAAATCTGTTTCCTGGATTTAACAGTCGATGGGGCAGATGAAATCGACCCCCATAAAAACATGATTAAAGGGGGGGGAGGGGCCTTACTCAGAGAGAAGATCATCGCTCATTCAAGTCAAGAAATGATCGTGATTATTGATGAGACAAAATTAGTCGATCGCTTAGGAATCGCTCCCGTTCCGGTGGAAATTGCCCCTTTTATGGAGGGGTCAACTCTTCAGCGACTCAATCAGGAAGGCTACGCAGGTACTTTACGCCTTGGCCGAGATCTTGCCCCCTTTGTCACCGATAATGGGCATTACATCTTCGATATTCAATATGCGACTCTTATTCAAGATCCCAAAAAAGAACACGTTAGGTTAAAAAATATTGTGGGAGTGCTTGAAACAGGTTTGTTTTTTGATATCGCAGGGCGTGTCATTGTCGGCTATCAGGATGGGTGTGTGAAAATTCAAGATTGATTACCTCAATTTTTTAAATTCTATTGACAATAAATTCTAATTATTTCATTATTTCAATAAAAAATAAATGAAATATATAAAATAAAAGGAATTTATTATGTATTCATCTGCTATTAGTACAAACAGTATTAGCTCTCCCCCTCCTCAGGTGAGAGCTCTTTCTGAGACTCCGGAGCCATTCAAAATAACCGATCTTGTTCAGCAAATTTTCCATTATCTTTCTCTGCAAGATCTCGGCAATTTTGAATTGGTCTGCCGCAGCCATCGTCAATCCACTTCTCATGCTTGGCATCTCTTTCAAGCAGAGAAAGGGTTTTTATATGATTGGATCTCTCCTCCTTTTCAAGGGAATTTTTCTTGTGTGAAAGAGAAAAGAAATTATTTTTTATGCCAATCTTTAGAAAAGCTCATGAGCGCTCTTCCTAAAAAGCAAGATATCGTACAGACTTCTCAGAAATTGCGCCACTTTTTCGAAAAATATCCTATTTTTCACGCATTCACTGAAGAGATCTCTACTCTTTCCCAAAAAATGGCCTCTGTAAAGGAAATTAATGGAGTCAAGAGGGTTTTGGGTTGCTCTGCAGAACCTTGTCCTCAATATAAAAAAGAGGAACGCATTTTTTACGCTCTTTTCAAGATTTACAATTTTATAAAGAGCGATATGCACGTAAAGGATGAGGTCCCGGAAACAGCCCCCACCGAAATTTTAAATCTTGCCTCTGAGGTCATTTCAAAAGGAGCGACATTTATTAGCCGATTAGCGATTACCTTGATTCAACGTCATCGCCCCTTTCGCCATGCATACTGTGATCACGGTTTTCGAAAATATCGCCCCTTCCTTCACGTTTTAGCTTTAAAAGCGGAGGCTCACCACGATTCTTCGGGTCGAGAAAGACTCTTTCAATATATCCTCCAACAATGCCCTCTTCCTAGTCCAACTAATCTTATAGAAAGATGTGAATATTTGCTTTGTACAAAATTTTACAGAAATTTATCAGAAAATGAAAAGCAAATCTGCACAGTAAACCTAAATCAATTAAAAGAAGGGTTAGGGACTCCAGATTGGTGGGCGCATATGCGGTATACCAGCACCAAGAATTTTGAATTGTTCATTGAAGCAGAAGAATATCTCACAGCAGAAACGATCTTCGATCATCACATATTCTCACAAAAGAATAAATTGGAACCAAAGATCCTTTTGCTTGCCATTCAACTTAAAATCCATCTTGGAAAATACAAAGAAGCGACCGATCTTTATGATTACCTTTCCAAAAAGAAGGGCACTACCCCTGTTAAAAGTAATCTAGATTTACTCATTAAAATAAGCGAAGCGTACGTTCAATTAAAAAACTATGATAAGGTGCATACTTATCTAATGAAATATTGGAACAAACAAGAGTGGCATGAATATATTTTTGTGGGTTCCAACAACCGAAGATGGGAAATGGATTCTATGGATGCCTTCCAAAATGAAGAATTTCAAACATTAATCGAATGGACCATCGCAATTAAAGGGGAAATCAAAGATCAAGAAGGAGCGGAATACTTTAGGAATCTCCTTCAACTCACCCATATTAATTTAGAAGATACGCAAGGCTATCTTGCTGCAAACCGGGAATGGAAAAGACAGGGATTCTACCTAAAAAATCTCGATTTTCTACCCCTCCTCTTAAACGAGAAAAAACTACTCGTTCAGCTCAAGGCTCAGGAAGTCCTATTGCATCAGCTCAAGGCTGAGAAAAAAACCCTTTTGCAAGTGATCATACAGAAGGGCTCACACGCCAACGACCTGATCGAACAACTCCTTTTAACAAGTCAGAAACCCAACACTTTGACCGCGCAATATTTTAAAAAAGAGTAAAAATAGCAAGGAGACTTGCCACGCGCATGCAGCCGCATCTCATTGCGCGCAGAAAGCAAGCGAAGCGAGCGGGGAATTTCTTTCCGCTCCTTCTTCCATCCTCGGCAGTGATAAGCCACGAGGTCGGAATGAAAGACCACCTTCCATCCTTGCCGGCGAAAGCGGAGCGATAAGTCGATATCCTCCTTATACATATAAAAGGAAGGATCCATCACGGTGCAAGGGGCCAGAACGACGCTTTGTAGAGCCTGCCACCGACAAAACATCAACGCCCCACATAAGGCAGGGACCTCCTCTCTCTTGCCTGCCGAGATAGAAGCAGCGGAATCTCCCTGCCCCCGATCATACCAGCGCCCATACCACGTGCGAAAAATCCCCGTCGAATCAATCTTTCCCGTGGGTTCCTCCCTCTCACCATCATATCCCAATAAAACACCCGTCAAAGCCCCCACTCGTTGGGAAGCAGCCTCCTCCATCCCAGCGATTGCCTGCTCGGCAAAAGAAGGGGTGAGAAAAGCGTCAGGATTTAAAAATAACACATATTCGCAAGGAAAACGAAGATAAGAGAGTCCCAGATTATTCCCCTGGCAAAACCCAATATTATCTTTAGCCAAATGCAGAAAGATCAAGGGGTCTTTTCGATAGGACTCTAAATAGGTCGTCTCTTTGGATCCACTATCCACCACAATGATTTGGCTAGGACGTTTGCTTTGAGCCTTTAAAGAATTTAAGCACCTGGGCAAATCGCGTGGACTGTTGTAAGTCACGATAATAACGGCGTAAGACATCTCCCTTCCCTTCTTTTGTTCGCCTATGTTCTTTTTCGACGGCGAGAATAAAGCTCCATTGATCTTGAGGATGGGCCGCAAGAAAGCGATCATAGAACGCAAGATCGTTCGTTTTCTCCCGGCTGATGGTCACCACCGCGCGATGAAATAACGGAAGAAGTGTTTCCGCCTCAACCGAACAAGGAAGCACCCGAGAGACCGCTAAGATCAGATCATACTCCTGTTTAAGTTGCTCCACCAATTGCTGAAACAAAGGGGACGCCACCATCTCGTTCGCAAAGGGATGATACCCCCCGGCGGCAAGACGATCCCCATTTGGAGTATGCTCAATGCACGGATAAGAGATCTCTCCTAAAAGATATTGTAACAATCCCGCCGAAGATTCATTTCTTCGATCCGTAAAATCTAAATCCAAAATTAAGACTCGCTTGCCCCTTTTCAAAAATAACAGGGCTAAATGGGAGGCATAGTGGGGTCCTTCCCCTTCCAATAAAAGCAATAAGGGGACTGTTTTAGTCTGGAAATCGAAAGAAGCTTGCAAACGACGGAGCGTCTCGAGGTCTTGATTGTGCAAAAGAGAATGGGAAGCTTCCAAAGGAGAAACCAATGTTCCGGACACATGATAGCCTCTTTCCTCCAAATGGGCCGCCGAAACAGGAATCCCTTCCCTCAAGGCAAACACAAGAGCCGCCCCAAACCCGAAAAAAGTCCCTAAGAGGCCTCCCAGCACACTCCATAAGAGGGCTTTAGGGACAAAAGGATGGAGAGGAGGAAAGGCGAAATCTAAGGGAGCCGATTGAATGACCTCTAAATGATGGGAAATATTTTTCGATTCCACTAATTTCGCAATCTCTTCGACAATCAGCTCGTTGGTTTCGACCTCTTGCTCGATTAATTTCTCCGCTGCCCACTTTTTGGGAAGTCCCATCATCTGGCTGTGAATATTTTCTAGATGCGCCTTGATCAACTCCCGCTCTTGATGCAAATTATGAAGGCGCGATTGAAGATACTCTTGCAGATTCTTCTCCAGTAAAGTCATCCGTTGTCGAATCAGATCTAAGCTCACCTGTTGCAAAGCCACAATTTTCTCATTCAAGAGGGCTTGATTGAGTTTCATGAGTTGGACCATCTGTTGGAGATGGGCACTTAAAAAAATCCTCTCTTGGCTGAGCTCCTCTTTAATGCGCTCTTGCTCACGTGGACTTTGATTATTTTGATCTTTCAAATTCAACACCAGCTCCCCTGCCTTTCGAATGATCTCTAAGCTAATCGGATCGGTCAAACCCGCACTCAAAGAACTGATTTCAAAGGAGGGGTCTTCCATTTGATGAATAAAAAAAAGCATCTGGCGAACGGTCGACTCCATTTGAATGTGCTGTTTGGAGTAGTCATGATACAGCTCTGTCGCTCCCTCTAAAGTCATCCCTCGATAATCTTCTGAAGAGGCTCTCTCCGTCAGAGCAGATAATGCTGTTGATTTTTGCAGCAGCTCGATTTCAACCCCCTCTTTTTGCTGTTTGAGCGTGCGCAACTCTCCTAATATTGTATTAATGACGGTGGGATCTCCCTCGTTCTGATAATGATCATAATGGACAAAATGACCCGGATGGACTTGTTCCAGTCGTTTGATTTCTAGGTCCTTATCTAAGAGCCGTTGTTTGTATTCATGCTGACTCTTTGCGAGAAACTCCATTTCTTTATCTGTCTCAATAAAACCTGCGCTATAGAGATCGTGCGTTAAAAAATGGGCATGCTGCTGCATCGCTTCGGTTAAGTTCTCCTTAAGTTGCCCCCTTCGCACACTCAAATAATCGAGCTGCTGGATCGCTAAACGATCGTGATGACTCTTGATGAAGTCTTGATAACGGCTCATCGCCGTATTTAACACGGCACTTGCCAGATGTCGATCGCGGTGTTTATACTTTAATTTAACCAAATTTTTATCGCTCTTGGAAATGTCCAGTTCGAGATGTTTGATGAGCTCTTTGACACTCTCCGGCAGAGAAGAGATCGTTAAATAAAAGGTCTCTGGCAAAGGAGAAGAAGGGGGCGAAGGGGGCGGATCCAAAATAAAAGAGAGCCCTTCCCATTCAAAAACCTCTCCCCATTTTCCCTCTCCAATCGATCGCTTGGCCTGAAATAAGTCGAAGAGCTCATAACTCCCCTTCTCTTTCATTTTGAGAAGAAAAGCTAACGGAATTTCTCCTTTGTAAACGAGCTCTGAGATTTTAAGAGGGCAAGAGAAGTCCTCTAAAACAGGGCGGCGCTGACGTCGGCAAGCGGCCCACGCTAACTTGGCATTATTCTTTATCAATCTCCATACCCCTTCTCGATCTGCTTGGGCCTCCAAGCGAGCTTGCAGCCCCAATTGCTCAATCACCTTGCTTAAGAGCTTGTAAGAGGAAAAGACAGAAAGAGCTTCCTGATCGCCGTTAAGAGAACCACTGCTGAGGAGCTGGAGGAGGGAACCGGAGGCTCCTCCTTCTACACTCTTCATGCTCTTTTCTCGAAAGGTCGCCTCTGCCTGGTAATAAATCGGCCGTGTCAAAGCAAAGAGAAGGGAGACCATCCCTATGGCAAGGGCCCAGTAATAAATCGTTCTTTTGGAGTGACGGAGAACAAAGAACAGATCAGAGAAGCTTAAAGGAAACTTCTCTTCTTGGTGAGAATAAGCGTGAGAGGTCATAAGAGAGTTAATCCTTTAAAAGGCGATATGTTCCATAAGCTGTTTGCAACCCGAGGCAACTTGGCAAGAGCTGATCGATGAAGCGATTCCATTGGGTAATGGGTTTCTCAGAGACATAGACGGTATCTCCCGGCATGAGCAATAAGCTGTCGTTAGGTAAATGAATAATATGGTCCCAAGAAAGCACATAGATCTTGGGATCTTGGAGATTTCCTCGAATGACTTGAATGCAGTCTCGATTTCCGGTAAAAGGAATGCCCCCTGCCGCGACGAGTGCCTCGCGCAGCGACATAAACCCATAGGGAAGATTGACCGCTTTTGGACTGCCCACTTCTCCCATCACCATGACCGTCGTATCGCTGGGGTTGGCAATAAAAATGCGGTCGCCGCCACGCATCACAATATTTTGCGACATATCCCCTTGATTCATCAGCTTATATAAATCGATCGGCAGCTGCACCCCCTCTCGAACAACATAACTTTTAAAAAAATTTGCATTATTGGGGACTTTTGCAATAGCTAAGACTTCATAAAGGCGAATTTTTCCATCGACGGGGATGACGGGAGTCGAGACAGCGCCTGTCAATTCAACTTTTCTTGAGAGGCGATCTCGGTAATTTAAAAACACTTCGACCTCTTGAATCCATTGGCGGTAGCAAGCCTGGATCGCTTGCCGGGCATCTTCTAAAGTGAGTCCCGCAACAGCAACGGGAGGAATGTCAGGAAAATCGATTTGGCCATGTGAAACCCGAAAGCCCACTCTTTCATTGATGGCTTGAATGGCATCCATGAGATCAGATCGTTTGGGATGATAGATGGCAATGTTTAAAATATCATCTTCTGCAATCACATCCAAGTATTCTTCCATCATCTCGCAGTCGATTTCTCCAAGATCAATTCCCTCCATATCTAAAATGGCGAGCTTTCCTTGCCGAATTTTATAAGAGTCCATGACAAATTCATCGGCACAAAAAATGTCATAGCGCTGACAGGGCCGACTACATGAAGAGAGGCCAAGGCCAAGACAAAGGGAAAGACAAAGGAGAAGCCAAAAGAAAGGAGAGTCCTTCATGAGCGCCCATATTATAAGAAAGATAACGTCATGTGCGACTTTTTTCCGTTCGAGTCCGGGCCCGAGACCGGGCCCGTGCCCGAACCGAGATTCCGAGCTTCGTTAAATAGTTTAGCAAAGCTCGGAATCTCGGTTCGGGCACAGGCCCGGTCTCGGGCCCGGACTCGAACGGAAAAAAGTCGCACATGGCGTAAAGATAGGAAAACTTAACCGATTTAGAATTAAAAAGGAAGTCCTCGGCTCGACTTTGTACATTTTAAGGGGTCGCTAAACGCAATCTTTTGAGCTATAACGCGTTAAAATTTTTTTGCCAACCCGAATGAGGGTTGGCGAAAAAATTTTAACGCGTTATAGCTCAAAATCTTGCATTTAGCGACCCCTTAAAATGTACAAAGTCGAGCTGAAAAAATCTCTCTTCTGTTAGCATAAAAGATGATCAGGTTAAACAAAGTATAGATCTATGCACGCAGGCTTCAGGCTAATCAAGGATTGTTCCCTCTACCGCTCTTTTTTATTTCTCTTGCTGATGAGCTTACTATCCGGCTGCACTTCGCAACGAATCATTGTGCATAGCCTGCAAGAAAAAGAGGCCAATGAAATTTTAGTCTTTCTTGCAACAAAGGGAATTAATGCCAGTAAAGTGCAAGCCGCCGCTGAGGGACCCGCAGGGGGAGGGAAAACCGTCTCATGGAACATTAGTGTCCAAGAAGACCGCGCCAATGAAGCGATGGCTCTCCTCAATCAAGTGGGCCTGCCACGCCGCCATGGGCAGAACTTGTTAAATCTTTTTTCTAACGTCGGTTTGGTTCCCACAGGAATGCAAGATAAAATCCGCTACCAAGTCGGCCTAGGAGAACAAATTGCCTCTACCATTCGTAAAATTGATGGAGTATTGGATGCCGACGTGACCATCTCGTTTCCTGAAGAAGATCCCCTCAATCCCAATGCCAATAAAGAAGGAGTCACCGCTTCCGTCTACATCAAACATAATGGGGTGTTAGATAATCCGAATTCTCACTTGATTACAGGGCTTAAACGGTTGGTTGCCGGAAGTGTCCCCGGATTAGACTTTGATAAAGTCACCGTGATTCCCAACCGAGCCAATTTCAGCGAGACTGCTTTGGGGGGATGGGCAGGCAATTTAGGAGAACAGGCCCCTGCCTTTGTCACGATCTGGTCCGTTGCTGTGGCAACAGACTCTGTCAGTCGCTTCCAGACGCTCTTTCTATCTTTTGTGATCCTTCTTCTCCTTTTGCTATTGCTTCTCATCTGGACGCTATGGAAAATTTCTCCCCTTCTTAAAAAAGTTGGAGGAATCAAACAGCTTTTTTCCTTAAAGCCCCTTCCCCTAAAATCCTCAACAGAAGAACAAAAAGGCGAAACAGAGGGCTCCCAGCCTCCGGAAAATAAAGAAGAACCTTAGGAAGTGTGTGAACCGTCAACATCCACTCATGCTACGCATCTTAATCAATCGCTATCACCCTCATTCTATTAAAGAATGGGTGGAGTGTTTACCGCCGGGAGAAAAAAAGGCTGTTCTCGCTCAAGAGATTCAAGCGAGAGATCCTGCCCCTCTTCTTCAGAGAGAGTCGCTTGTCAGAAAAGTCCATCCCTCCTGGATGAAACCTTTGGTTGATACCTTTCCTCCGTCTGTTCGGACCCTCCTTCTTTCTTTTTCTAAAGAAAATAAGGAAGAGTTTTCCCTTTCCTCGATTTTTCCCCTTTCTTCCCCTGTTCAAACCTTTCTATTTCATCACTTTTCCCACTTATTAAAGTTAGAGGAGCACCTTCCTCCGGACTATCTTCCTACAAACGAGCTTGCTCCTTTAATAAATGAGCAAAAAGAAAAGCGGCTGCAAGTGGTCAATTTTTTAGGTCTTCAGGACTTGGCCACTGACATTCGCCATATTGTGAATCGCCAATATTTAAATAATATTTACTCTTGCTTAACCGATCAAGAAAGGGCCTATTTAAAAATATGCCTCCACCAAAAAGAAAAAATGTCTTCTCCCAAGTTAGGCATCGATCCGACCAAGCAAGACTGCCCCCACCTGAAAAAAGTGCTCCATCGAAGAGGGTTGATTCGCTTAGGAAAGGCGCTCCATGGCGAACATCTCGATTTTGTTTGGCACTTGGCCCATCGTTTCGACAAAAACAGAGGAGAATTTTTACTCCGAGAAGCCTCCCTTCCCACTCCCCCTAAAATCAAGGCTCTGCTCAAACAACAAGTGATTCATTTAATCCATTTCTTAGGTCAGACGTGAGCAAAAAATTTTTTAGCTTAATTCAGGACGGGGCCATTCATCTGGCTCCCAATAAAAAGATCCTTCCCCAACGCGAATTTTCTCTTTTACAAGAAGGAGCGGAAATTTTAGAAAGAATCAAGAAAGAGGCAGAAGCCTATCGTCTGCAAGTCATCAAAGAATGTGAACAAATCAAAGAAAATGCTTTTAAGGCAGGGTATGAAGAAGGATTTGAACAATGGGCTGCCCATCTTGTTGCATTTGAGACTCAGATTAAGAAAATGCAAAAAGAGACGCAACAGATGATTATCCCCGTTGCCTTGACAGCAGCAAAGAAAATGGTGGGACGGGAACTCGAGTTATCTGAAGCCACCATTGTCGACATTGTCGCTTCTAATTTAAAGGCCGTGGCTCAACATAAAAGAATTACCATCTATGTCAATAAAAAGGATGTGGCTCTTTTAGAGCAACATAAATCCCGCTTACGCGAATTGTTTGAGCATTTAGAAAGCTTATCGATCCGTCCGCGCGAGGATGTTCAACCGGGAGGATGTATGATTGAAACGGAAGTGGGGATTATCAATGCGCAGATGGACCATCGTTGGCAGATCTTAGAAAAAGCCTTTGAAAAACTTCAAACAAAACCGAGTGCGTAAGGGAGAACAGTCATGAGGGTGCTTGCTCGTCTTCTCTCTTTTAAATCGATGCTCCTCGCTTTTCTTTTATTAGCAGGGCTCTGGATGCTTCCCCCTTCTCTCTACTCGCAAACGCATGGGACTCCCACGGGAGCTCCTTCCAATCCTCGCATCACCACAAGCGTCCCGCCCGCCGGGGCGACTGCTGCTCAAACGAAAGAGAGCACCGGAGAGGGGGAGACAACGGGAGGACAAGCCGCTGAAATTTTAGGGTTAAACGATGTGGAGCGCCCTTCCCTGGTGACCCAAGCGATCTTATTATCGCTTCTTTCTCTCTTGCCCTTCATCATCATGATCTTGACTTCGTTTTTAAAGATTGTGGTCGTGCTGTCTCTTTTAAGAAGTGCATTAGGTGTGCAGCAAGCGCCTCCCAACCAGGTCATTAACGGAGTGGCCTTTTTGCTCAGCCTCTTTATTATGTATCCGACAGGGGTGAAAATGTATGAAGCGGCCCAATCCGTCATGGGGCAGACACCTGTGCCGAGTTCTTTTTTGAGTCCGACCTCTTCCACGTATGTCATTAGCGTTGCAAAGGCTGCGGCTGAACCTTTAAGAGATTTTTTAAAACGAAACAGCTCAGGGCGGCATCAGGCGCTCTTTTATCGCTTAATTTATCGGGGGTTGCCGGAGGACTTTCGAGAAGACCTCAAACCGGATGATTTTATTATCTTAGTTCCCTCTTACATCACCGGACAATTAAAAGATGCGTTTGAGATTGGGGTGCTCATTTATATTCCTTTCTTTGTGATCGACCTGGTCACATCGAACATTCTGCTGGCGATGGGGATGATGATGCTTTCTCCGGTCACGATTTCGATGCCTTTGAAGCTCTTCTTGCTGGTGATGTTAGATGGGTGGACGATTTTAATTGAGGGACTTGTCAAAACGTTCCAATAGGGACGAAGGAGAGGGGGTTTAAGTATGTATCAGAACCAAGTCATTCAGCTGGCTTATCAGGGGTTGCTGTTAATCTTGATTCTCTCTGCTCCTCCCATTTTGGTGAGCATGTTTTTGGGGATTATTGTAGCGATTTTCCAGGCAGCGACGCAGATTCAGGAGCAAACGTTGTCATTCACCATTAAATTAGTGGCGGTGACATTAACGCTTATGTTTTTGGGAAGTTGGCTGGGCGCTCAGATTATGGCGTTTGCCAGTGATATTTTTACTCATTTTCCTCAATGGACAATCATGAGTAGCCGTTCGTAAAATATGACGAATGATTACGTGACTTTTTACATGCACACGGCGTTTGCCGGGAAAAATCCCAGTTTTTTCTTAGCCTTGTTGTTTTTATTTCTGGCGAGGGTCTTGCCCATTGTCGCCTTAGCACCCTTTTTAGGTGCTCGCTTAGCGCCTCGTCCGGCAAAAATGGGGCTTGCACTCGCTTTATTTGCTGTTTTTATTCCTCAATTGACGACCCGGGTCGAAGCTCCGCTGGACTTCAATCTCGATCTGTTGCTTTATTTAGGGAAAGAGGCCTTTATTGGGTTGCTGTTAGGATTTATCATTAGCCTTCCCTTCATGATTGTGCAAAACGTGGGGATCTTGATTGATCACCAGAGAGGGGCGTCGAGTTTGATGACCAATGATCCGGCGCTTCAAAACCAATCTTCTCCTACGGGAACGCTCTTTGATTTTGTTTTGATTTATTTATTTTTTATGATTGAGGGACCTTTTTTGATCTTGGATATTCTTTCTAAATCGTACAACTTACTTCCTCCGGATCAATTTCTCAATCCCGATTTTTTTAATCGAGAGTCTGATGTCATGACCTATGTGATAGGCATTTTGGGGAATGTGATGATTCTGAGCACCCAGCTGGCAGCCCCTGCCTTGATTATGATTTTAATGGCAGATTTCTTTTTGGGAATCGCTAACCGGCTGGCCCCCCAAGTGCAGATTACCTTCCTGGGGATGCCGTTGAAGTCATTTCTTGCGATTGTGGTCGTGTTTATGGGGTGGCATTTGTATAATGAGGAGACGCTGCGTCAGGTGTATCGCTTTATTAATTCGTTAAGTTTTTTAATTCAGAATCTTAAGCCGGTTGCTTGAGGGAAGAGGCGATTAATCTGAGAGGCGATAGGAATAATTGGCTTTATAACAATTGCTATAGCCTTCTATTTTTCTTTGCTCGACTAATTTTTTAATATTTAAGACATGTTTTTCTGATATGCCCGGGGAATCGCCAAATACATCGCCAGGTGCTCGCCCTGGAACACACCTGAAGTCTAGCTCGTCCCTATAACGACTAAAAAATGTCACGACGAAGGGTAGATAATTGCTGTTGTCAGTCTCAACTATTTTAATACAAATGAAAGGACGCTTCCAAGCATCGATCCCTCTCATAATAGGAGCATTCATTTGATCTGCCTTAATAAAGTCAATGTAGTCTCTTATTTTGTCTCCTAGATCTAAGCAAGGATAACGATACAATTTCTTCGGCCCACCAAATGCTTCGACAATATTCTTAGGAATGAGATCAAATCCAGGAATTGCCCATTTGTATACATGAAATTCTTTATCTTTTTGATAGCTCTTATTATCTGCTAGGATTTTATTCCATAATGTACAGACAATTTCGCAAGCCATCGCTTTTTCTATGTCTGGTATGATAAAATCTAACACACGAACATGAAGTTCTTCAGGAATGTAAGCAGAATTAATTTGCATCATTTTCTCCTATCTAAATGAAATTATTTTTTTGCGGCTCTTTTAAATAAAGTTAAAATATAAACAAGATCATAACAAAATATATAATATCATTCAAGCGAAATTTTTATTATTTCCTTCTTCATCTAATGCAGCCCAGTCAGCCATCGTTTCTTTTAAGTCTGGATCGTTTTCAGCCTCTTTAAAAGCAGCTTTAAGCTTATTTGTCTCTTCTTCCAAAGCTTTTTCGATTGCTTTGCTCACGAATTTACATATTGCCTAATATATTGAGTTTCGACAAAATGATAGTGAGTAGGAAGTTTGTAGAAGTTGAAGAGAAAAATGGCACACTGAGCCAATGTGCAACTTTTTCTCCTCTGAGATGAGTTAAATGGGCTCATCCAATGGGAATTATGCTTATTTCTCTGGGGAAGAGAAAAAGTTGCACATTGGCTCAGACTCATAAAAGGATAGAATTGAAGTCAACCACCCTCTCCTGAAGGCGAAGGCTTGTGAGGAAACTCATTAGTCTGGTTGACCTAAGGAAAGCGGTAACCAGCCCGCTTGCGTTGGATAGAGGCAAAAGACCGACGGGCAGAGTGCTTCCTTAGCTCTGCCCTCTTGAAGCTTAGGTTGTAGACAAGCCTTAAGGTAAGTACGAAACAAACTTAAGCAGACGGCCGCTATCCAACATTCCCGAGGGGAGTGCTCTTGCAAAAGAACGCGTTACAAGGCCCGTAAGGGCATTTAGGGATCTATAGATTTTCTATAGATCCCTATTTTTACACAAAACAACAAAAAGGAGCGGCGCTTCCTCCCGCGACTTCAAGTCGCAGGTTTCCGCGCTGTCAATTTTATGAACTGGTTTGAAATCTTCATGGCAGTTGTAAGCTCTGGGATACTGACGTCTATATTAACTCTTGTCTATCAGTTTGGAAGAAATCAAGAGAGAGTTGAAAACAATTTTAGATTAATGGACGAACGATTCAAATCGATCGTCGATCAATTTAAGTTTATAGATGAGCGATTCAAATCATTCGATGAGCGATTCAAATCGATTGATGAGCGATTCAAATCGATTGATGAGCGATTCAAATCGATCGATGAAAAATTTAAAGCTATGGATGATAAATTCACTGCAAAATTTGATAAACTCGATGAAAAAATAGAAATTTTATCAAACAAAGTATCCGAGATTGATAAGCGCATTTATGGAGTGGAAACAATTCTACATATGAAAGAATGCTGCGTTTTGCAACATGATAAAAACTTGAAAAAGGCGGAAGGAGAGTGAAAAAGCGAGTGCGAGTCCAGGGCTCGATCTCGGGCTGGACTCGAACGGAAAAGTCACCCATAGCGCGTTTTTACAGGAGCTAATCCACTGAAAGGAAGAAAAACTTTGCCCCTTCCAAACTCTTCTGCTAGGCGACTCTTCCCGATTCGCCGGCGTCCTTTAATGACAGCAAGAGAGGCTCGGCCAAGTTTCAAAAGATCTTCCAGTCTTTCTAATTCTTTCTCTCTTCCAACAAATGGCTTCATACAGGTGAGATTAAATGAGCAGCTCATTTAACTCAAGTGATGATGCTCAAAATGGACATTTGTCAATTTTGAGCATCATGAATTTATAAATTAGACATCTTGCATAACCTCGATAACCGGCTGGCCCCCCAGGTGCAGATTACCTTCCTGGGGGATGCCGTTGAAGTCATTTCTTGCGATTGTGGTCGTGTTTATGGGGTGGCATTTGTATAATGAGGAGACGCTGCGTCAGGTGTATCGCTTTATTAATTCGTTAAGTTTTTTAATTCAGAATCTTAAGCCGGTTGCTTGAGGGAAGAGGCGATTAATCTGAGAGGCGATAGGAATAATTGGCTTCATAACAATTGCTATAGCCTTCTATTTTTCTTTGCTCGACTAATTTTTTAATATTTAAGACTTCTTTTTCTGATATGCCCCTGGATTCGCCAAATACATCGTCAGGTGCTCGGCTTGGAGCACAGCTGAAGGATTGGCAGTTATTATAACGATTAAAAAATGTCACGACGAAGGGTGGACAATTTTTGAATCCACTCTCAACTATTTTAATACAAATGAAAGGACGCTTCCAAGCATCGATCCCTCTCATAATAGGAGCATTCATTTGATCTGCCTTAATAAAGTCAATGTAGTCTCTTATTTTGTCTCCTAGATCTAAGCAAGGATAACGATACAATTTCTTCGGCCCACCAAATGCTTCGACAATATTCTTAGGAATGAGATCAAATCCAGGAATTGCCCATTTGTATACATGAAATTCTTTATCTTTTTGATAGCTCTTATTATCTGTTAGGATTTCGTTCCATAATGTACAGACAATTTCGCAAGCCATCGCTTTTTCTATGTCTGGTATGATAAAATCTAACACACGAACATGAAGTTCTTCAGGAATGTAAGCAGAATTAATTTACATCATTTTCTCCTATTTTAATGAAATTATTTTATTTAACTATTTATAATATAAATGCACCGCCGAGAGGAAAAACCATCAATTACTCATCCGGTAACAAATCTAGAGCATCAAATGGATCTTCAACTTGTTTCAAGCTATCATCTATTAAGTCATTGATATCGCAGCTAATATCTTCCTTGAGTTCCTTTATTTTACTTAACATCTCGACTCGGGTCATAGTTAGAAAGTAATCTGCTCGATTCTCTTCTGCAAGCCTATTGT
Organism: Parachlamydiales bacterium; assembly: GCA_963801825.1. GTDB lineage: Bacteria > Chlamydiota > Chlamydiia > Chlamydiales > Parachlamydiaceae > CAWDGI01. The sequence continues at coordinate 1,446,243 of CAWDGI010000003.1, read as the reverse complement.
TTGCTTGATCAAGAAAAAGCGTTGCTTTTCTGTATAACCAAAGGCTATTGAGTGGCAGAGAGTCCGGAAAGTCAACACCCTCTTTAAAGTACATATAAGCAGTAGTGAACAAAACTTCAACCGAAGGGGTTGATTTTCTTTCTTTATAAATAGCAAGAGCATTTTTAAATAATGTCTTTGTTTCTTCATTGTCATACTTTTTTACTTGGTTGAAAACTTGTGCAAATAGCAAGGGAAGAGGGGCCTCTTTCTTATCATAGGTTAACAAGGCGAACTTAAGCCACTTATTACAAAACTCTTCATATGGATTATTCTTATATTCTTCTAACCATCGTTGTCGAAATTCTGCCTTTTGATTGGGATAAGTCTGAATTAATTCTTTGGCATATTCTTCTGTTTGTAAGTTTTTGCATAGAAACATTCTTAGTAATAAAACAGCACAAGGAACATCTTCTCCATAAGCAGCAATCGCTCGATTTATATACTCAAGTGCTTCTGCTCCATAAGCTTGAGCGAGCAGCTCGTTCTTTTGTTTTAAACTCCATTGGTCGTTCTTTTGTTTTAAACTCCATTGATGTTTAAAACGAGAATAGTTTACCCATGTTTGAGGAAGAATATGTTCCCCATAGGCCTCAATGGCCTCTTTAAAAACTTTATCCCCTCTTTCCGATGCCCCTTGCTTTTGCAATTCCATCGCGCGAAACTCTAAAATAGGAGGATCTGTTCTATCTTTAAAATAATTATTTATCTTTTGTGGGGATGAATTGAAAACAAGTAGATGCAATCCACTATAATCCTTAATATGTTGTTTTTCTATTGATAAATCGGCTAACTTAGCAAAACCGACAAATTCAAAATTCGACCCTATCAATCCCGATCTAATCGCTATAAAACTAGCCAATAGGGCTCCCTTCTGAATTGCGCCTCCTAAATCCTCTTCTGCTCTCTTGAATGGCTCATTGGAAAAAGATGTCTTTATCGGACGGTTTCCTCGCATGCCATGACCACCTTTGCCTAAATGATAAAGACCTCTTAATAATTGATCTCCTGCTTTTAACTCCTTTGAAAGGGAAAGCTTTTGGTCAAATCCTTCTGAGGAGAAGTTTTGATCTATCTCTTCTGCTTGAGTTTTAATATCTTGAGCAATATAGGCTTTTAAAGAAGGAAATTTATGAAGGTAGGCAAAACGATGATAACGACTAGCAAAAGCCTGTGATCCTTCCGGGCTTCTTTCCTTCCAATTCACGCTCTGATCCATGAAGGCAAGTCTAGAGGCAAGTCTAGAAAAAGCATAATGGCAAAGTCCTTGCCCCATCATAAAACGTATTTTATCGTGTTTGCACTCATTATAATTTTTTAAATCCTCCCAATCAAAATTAAACTTCTTTTGCAGACAAATGATTTTCCATTGATACTGTGTGTAAAAACCTGCACTCGTTTGCCTATTCAGTTGTTCAAATACTAAAAGTTGTTCTCTTGAAAGAAAGGACAAAATGTGATTAAGACATTCTAAAGGCAAGACTTGAAAAATTTCTCCTGAAGACCCCTCTTGATTCATTGCCTCATAAGGGCGCTTGCTGCCGGAGACGTATTTTAAGTGATTATCTGTAGAAGAGCCAATCATAAAATATTATTTCCTTATTAAATAAAGTTAATGGAGAAATAAGATCGTAACAAAATATATAATATTATTCAAATGAAATTTTTATCGTTTTAGATTTAGATGCTGAATTCGCCCATGGCGTCTTGTCAGCAGTTCCCGCTGATTCTCGAGGGAGTCCGAGGGAAAAGTTTACGAAAAAACCAGTATTTCCCAGCCATTTGGCTTCTCTCGAGAAAGAGCAATTTTCGTAAACTCTTCCCTAGGACTCCCTCGAGAATCAGCGGGAACGCTGTAATTTTATTGGTATTTTTCAAGAAAAAAATCAAGTTCGGACAAGAGTTTGCATTAATGAGCAGCTCATTGATTAAGTCAATGACAAAGCTATTTTTAAAGCCTTATCAACCTGAGCCATGGCTTCTTTATCCAAGGAATAAATCTTCCCATCTAACCGCTGCTTATCAATAGTTCGAATTTGATTGAGTAGAACTTTTCCATCTTTATTCTTCATGTGAATTTTTACTTGAAAGGGATGAACGGTTTTAACGGAAGATGTAATAGCCGCTACAGTAACCCTTGAACTTACTTCATTTCCCTCATCGCTAGAAATGATTAAACAAGGCCTCTTCTTGTTAATTTCTGTTCCTACAGTCGGATCTAAACTTGCCCAATATACATCCCCTCTTTTTGGAAATTTACTCACCCCAATCCTCTCCATCTAATGCAGCCCAGTCAGCCATCGTTTCTTTTAAGTCTGGATCGTTTTCAGCCTCTTTAAAAGCAGCTTTAAGCTTATTTCTCTCTTCTTCCAAAGCTTTTTCGATTGCTTTGCTCACGAATTTACTTAACCCCCTTCTCTCTACGAAAGAATGAAGGAGAATATTGATATTCTCAGGAATAGAGAATGTAACGTTTATAGTCTTCATTTTATGCACCTCCAACTTCATTGTATTGGATATAATATATATTGTCTATGTATATATTATATTTGCAGCAAACTCGAAGTTGAAGTCCAATGAAACGAAAACTTACGCTAGGAACTTTATCAAAGCTAGATAAAATGAGCAGCTCATTTAACTCAAGTGATGATGCCCAAAATTGACATTTGTCAATTTTGAGCATCATAAATATTTCGTTCTCCCTCTAATGCAGCGGCTGGCCCCCACGTGCAGAATACCTTCCTGGGGATATGCCGCTAAAATCATTCCTTAATAATTAATTCGGTAAAATATCTTGTGTATTAAATGGATCCTCAAACTCTTCTCGCTTCATGTGATTTATGACGTTATGAATATTCTCTGTAATGCTCTCCCTAAGGCCTGTTATTTCTTCTATCAGTATATCTTCGTTCATCGTTAAAAAGTAATCCTCTCGTCTCTCTTTTGCAATAGCATAATCTGCTTCCTGAAGAAAAGAGCTTGCTTTGCCGTAGAAGTAGAGCTCTTTGAGTGGCACAGATTCTGAGTTGCCCTCTTCAAAGTACATATAAGCAGTAACGAACAAAACTTCAAGCGAAGGGGGTGTTTGCCTTTCTTTGTAAATAGCAAGGGCATTATTAAATAATGTCTTTATTTCTTCATCGTTAGCGAGATATCTTGCTTGGATGTAAACCTGCGTAAATAGCAATGGAAGAGGGACCTCTTTCCTATCATAGGCTAATAAAGCAAACTCAAGGTACTTATTACGGCACCTATTATTCAACTTTTCCAAGCGATATTCTTCTAACCATTTTTCTCGATATTCTTCTAACCATTTTTTTCGAAATTCTTCTTTTTGCTTGGGATGGGGATAAGCTTGGATAAATTTTTTGGCATATTCTTCTGTCTGTAAGTTTTCGCATAAAAGCATTTCTTGAAGTGCGGCGGTAAAAGGGACATCCTCTCCATAAGCAGCAATCGCTCGATTTAAATACTCAAGTGATTCTTCTTCATAGGCTTGAGATTTCAGCTCATCTTTTTCCTTTAAACTCCATTGACGTTTAAACAAAGAATAGTTTAGCCATGTTTGAGGAAGAACATGTTCCCCATAGGCCTCAATGACCTCTTTATAGCCCTTATCCGCTGCTTCCAAATGTTCCTTTTGGGGATCTAGAAGAGCAGCTTGAAATGCCTTATTCCCCCGATATTCCAAAAGAGGAGGATCTCTTCTATCTTTAAAATGATTATTTAGCAGGGCTGGGGGCAAACTGAAAAGAAATGAACGCAATCCGTTATAATCCTTAATAGGGTGGTTTTCTATAGGGTGTTTTTCTATCGATAAATCGGCTATCTTAGCAAAACTGGCAAAGTGACTTGGAGTGTTCACCCATGCGTATTTAATAGCTATAAAACTCGCCACTATTGCTCCCTTCTGAATGGCGCTTTCTAAACACTCTTCTGCTTTCTTGAATTCCTCGGGCATAGTAAATCCCCTCACCTGATTATCTACTCGTTCGAGTCCTGCCGCTTTGCTTAAATGATAAAGCCCCGTTAATAATTGATCCCCTGCTTTTAACTCTTCTGAAAAAGAAGGTTCTTGGGATTCCTCCTTCCAAGGGAAAGCTCTGATTCATCTGTTCCGCTTGAATTTTAATATCTTGAAAAATATGAGCCTTTAAAGAAGGAAATTGATGCAGGTAGGCAAAACGATGATAACGATTAGCAAAAGCCTGAGATCCTTCCGCGCTTCTTGCCTGGCAATTCGCGCTCTGATTCATGAAGGCAATTCTAGAAAGAGCATAATCACAAAGTCCTCGCCCCATCATAAAACGTATTTTATCGTGTTTCCACTCACCATAATTTTTCAAATCCTCCCAATCAAAATTAAGCTTCTTTTGCAGACAAATGATTTTCCATTGATGCTGTGTGTAAAAACCTGCACTCGTTTGTGTATTCAGTTGTTCAAATATGAAAAGTTGTTTTCTTGAAAGAAAGGATAAAATGTGATTAAGACATTCAGAAGGCAAGACTTGAAAAATTTCTCCTGAAGACCCCTCTTGATTCATCGCCCCATAAGAGCGCTTGCTACCAGAGGCGTATTTTAAGTGATTATCTGTAGAAGAGCTAATAGAAGAGCTAATAGAAGAGCTAATCATAAAATATTATTTCCTTGTTAATTAAATTTTATAACTAAAATCTATCAAAATTTATAATATTCTGCAAATGAATTTTATTGACTTGATTTTTTTCTTTCTAATGCCGCCCAGTCAGCCATCGTTTTCAACCTCTTCTCCCTCCTTTGCTTAAACCACCCCCTCGCCAATAACCCTCGCTCAGGCGCTGCCAAGAAAACACCTAAATTAATCGCAAAAAGGGTGCACACCACCACCCCGGAAGTCGATAAAGCCACCCCATACACCGTCAAGAGATGACGGGTCAAAGCCACCCCTAAAAGGCAAGAGAGCCCTCCAAGCCCTACCGCCCAAACCAATAAAGTCTTCAAACGCTGAGTCAATAAACGAGCAGCCAAAGGAGGCCCCGTCATAAAGGCCAATACCAGCAACACCCCCACCGCCCGAAAAGAGACCATGGTCGTTGCCGATACCTGCGCCATCAATAAATAATTAAAGAAAAAAGAAGAAAATCCCAGAGCTTGAGCAAGGCCGGGATCAAACGTCGTTAACTGAAACTCTTTAAAAAAACCGATAAAGAGAAGAAGATTGAGAGCAACAATCACATACACCCACTTTAAATCTTGCACATGCAACGCATCGGCATTCCCCATCACCGCCTCTGTTCCAATGTGCGCATCGCGCGAGAGAATCGTCACCAAAATCACTCCAAGTGCAAATAAACTCGTAAAGACCAGCCCCACACTCGCCTCTTCCTGCAGCTTCATTGTCTTTGTTAAAAACTCGGTCAAAAATGTAGTCAAAAAACCCATGAGTAAGGAAGCCACCAGCATCGCCTCGATCGGCACAAAAGAATGCCCCGTCTCCTCCAAGGGGCCACTCAAACGCATGAAGAAATAGGCCAGAACAATCCCCATCAAAATCGTATGAGATAAAGCGTTTGCCAACATCGTCATGCGGCGCAACACCAAAAAAGTCCCCACAAGCGCAGAAGAAATCGCAACTCCAATCAAAACCAAGACCTGAATTTCATCAGAAGCAAGCTGCTCCCACGAGAGCTCACCTGTCAACAGGGCCCCTAAACGGCGAAAAAAGAGAAGGAGAAACCCCCAAAAGGTCTGCCCATAGTAAGGATTGCTAATGCCCCCCATAAGCCTCCTTCGCCGGAGGGATCGCTTGCTGATGGGGGTCTTTCTTCGGATCTTTGAGGAGTAAAGTCAACTCCCTTTCTAGTTCGGGAGTCAAAATATGCTCCATCTCCTCCGCATTCCGATGCACCCGCTCCCCCCCCACCTCTAAGTAGTGGGCTAAGTAAACCTCCCATAAACGATGCAAACGAACAATCTTAGCAGCTCGATACTCGCCATCTGCCGTTAACCGGTAGCGATGAGGAGAATGCTTTTCCAGCCACCCCTTTCTCACCAGCCCCCAAAGAAGAAGTCTCAAGTATAGTTTGGAAATTCCCTGGAACTTCCTCACCTCGCTTAAAGTGGGGCTTGCATCCGGACCCCTTCTCCAGAAGCTCTTCAGCAAATTTTCACAAACAGAAACATAACGAAAACGGGCAATGCGCAAACAACGACTGAGCAGCCCTCTTTCCGGAGCAAAAACCAACGCACCCAAACAGATCGCAGAGGCCACGGCCACAATCATGGGTCCTGTGGGCAAAATCAGCCGAGAAGAAGGGTACGCCCACATCAGGAGATCTGTCCCTTGAACAGAAAAATAATTGCCTAGAAACCCACTGGCGATTCCAAAAAAAGCAGCAAGCCAAAAGAGAAGAGAAAGACGATGAGTAAATTGGCGAGCGGCCACGACCGGAGCAATCAACATCGCCGACATCAATACCACTCCAACCGAACGAATGCCAATCACAACGGCCAGAGCCACGAGAAAGAGAGTCAAGGCATCAATTTCTCTCACAGGAATGCCTAAACTCTTGGCATAGGCACAATCAAAGGTCATGACTTGCAACTCTTTGTATAAGAGAACCACGGTCACTAAAATGAAGAATGCTAAACATCCATAAATCCCAATATGGAGATCGGTCATCGTCGCCGCTTGCCCATAGAGATAACTCATCACCTGCTTATAAAGACCCGGATAGATAAACTGCACCTCGCTGGCCATCGTTAATCCCACTCCAAAAAACGTGGATAACACAAAACAAAGGGCCGCATCACTGGGAATGTGAAACCATTTGCCTAAGGCCTGAATCATCCAGAAACCAAAGAGAGCCGTCAAAAACGCCCCCCCGAGAGTAAAGAGAGAGAGCCAGAGCTCTGCTTGAGTGGGCAAGCCCCAGGCTCCTGCCAATAAAACGCCTAAAATGACCCCCGGATAAGCGGCATGCGATAAGGCCTCCCCCACAAGAGATTGCTTCCTTAAAAAAAGAACCACTCCAATCAGACTGGCCGCTAAACACATCAACATGCACCCAATCGTTGGAGCGCGTAAAACCGGATCGGTAAAAAAAGAAAAGAGGGTTTGCAGGAACATCTTTTTACATTCCCGCTTGCTTCTCTTGAGAAAGCTTGAGTGCTTCATCAAATAAAGCAAAGCTTTTCCCATAAGCGGCCTGAAGAGAGGAAGCATTAAAGACTTCGCTTGTTTTCCCATAGGCAATGAGCCGCATATTGAGAAGAATCACCCAATCAAAATAACGCTCAACCGTATTCAAATCATGATGGACAACAAAAATGGTCTTCCCTTGAGAACAGAGCTCCCGGAGCAGCTGAATAATCATCGCTTCCGTCCCCAAATCAATCCCGGTAAAAGGCTCATCCATAAAATAGATATCGGCCTCTTGCAGCAAGGCACGAGCCAAAAAGGCCCGCTGCTGCTGTCCCCCGGATAGCTGGCTAATCTGACGGTTCCTGTATTCTTTCATGCCAACGAGGTTCAAATAATGCTCAACAGCCGCCCAATCGGCCGCCCGCGGGAAACGAAAAAGTCCCAAACGACCATAACGTCCCATCAATACTAAGTCTTTGACGGTGACGGGAAAATCCCAATCGACAGATTCACGCTGGGGAACATAAGCGACGCGCTGACGCACTCGCTTGAGCGCTTGCCCAAAAAATTCTACTTTTCCGGAGAGGGGTTTAACCAGCCCCAAAGCAGCCTTTAAGAGGGTGCTTTTCCCTGCCCCATTCGGTCCAATAATTCCGACTAAAAGACCGGGAGGAAGGGCGAGCGTTAGATCCCATAAAACAGGAGTCTGACCATAATTGACACTCAACTCATGCACTTCTAAACTATATTTTTGAGGGCATTCTTTCATGGGGCCATATGCTGAGATAGGATTTTAGCGTCATAAAGGAGCATCTTCAAATAAGAATCTCCTTCCGAGCCGGGAGCTCCCAAGGCATCCGCATACAATGCACAACAGGCAATAGAAATTTCTAACCCCTGCTCACGCCCCGCTTGAATAATTTTTCTAATGGAGTCTTGACTCACGTTGGATTCAGGGAAAAGACGGTGGATCTGATGCTCTTTAAGATAATCAATAATGGCTCTAATCTGCGTTGTGCTGAGCTGACTCTCCGGAGCCAGTCCCTCAGGCGCAGCAAATCGTTTCTGCCACTCTCCTGATTCTCTCTCTCCCTCTTCAGATAAATAAGCGCGGGCAAAATAGTTGAACGCATCATGACTCGTCACTAAGTAACGTTTAGCCGGAGAAACCCGATGCATGATCTCTTTGACTTCTTCATGAGCTTTCTTCATTTCAGCCACTAATTTTTCCCCCTTTGCTTGATAAAGTGCGGCATGGGAAGGGTCTTGCGACTGAAGCGCTTGGACAATCAAGGGAACCGTTTCTGCCCAGAGGGAAATATCCATCCAAATATGGGGATCTTTTTGCCGATTGACTTCTATCACCCAAGTAGGCTCTTTTTGAAAAAGATGATCCCCTAAAGAGTAGGCCTTCTGATGATGGAGAAGATAGCTTTGCAAACTCGGGCCATGCTCTAATCCCAATCCATTATAAAAAATGAGGTGAGCGAAGCTCAATTTCTCGTCATCCCCTTTCACAAGTTGGTAAGAGTGTGGATCGAGCTCTCCTTGAATCAGCGCAATGCTATCGACATGGTCTCCTCCCACTTGCTTGACAAGGTCGTGAATCACTCCCGTGGTGCTTAATACTTTCACCTTTCCATTTGGCGCAATCCACTTTTCAAACTCTTGCTGATGTTGCCGATGTTGATCGGAGCAACTGGTGCAAAACAAGAGGGCGATCAGGGATAAAAGGGTTTTAAACATGCTGTGCCTCGAAAGAGTATAAATCATCAAAAGAATAAATACCGGCTGAACATCCCGAAGTAAAATGAATGCGCAACCCATATCGCCCCATCCTCTGAATGACCGTTGCCCTGACCTCCTCAGAAACCTTAAAAGGCTCTTTCTGATCTGCACAATTTGCGCAAGGGCAACTCCTTTGCACCTCAGACAAACGGAAATCTCGTTCCTTTCCATCTCTCCATTTAATGGAAAACGTATAAGGATTTTTTTGCCAAAGCTGATCAATCGAAGAAGGGGCCTTCAGCAGGGAGAAAGCGCGCGTGGCCACCTCTTGGGCCAAGGTCTGAAAGGCTTGGGTGGCAGGACGATGCCGATCGTAATCAATGCTTAACAAAGAATGTCCTTCATCCCCGCACGTGCCAATTAAAGGATCTAAAGGAATCTGACCTAAAAGAGGATAACCTGTCTCTTGAGCCACACGCTCTCCTCCCCCTTTCCCAAATAAATAAAGGGGCTCTTCGGGGGACTGAGGAGAACAATAATAGCTCATATTTTCTACAACTCCCATAATGGGAACTTTAACCTGTTCAAAAAGAGCAATCGTTTTTCGGACATCTAAAAGAGCGACCTCTTGAGGAGTCGTCACGATCAAGGCCCCCGTCAAAAGGGCATGTTGGCTCAAAGTGAGGGGAATATCTCCTGTGCCCGGAGGAAAATCGATCAGCAAGAAATCGAGCTCTCCCCATTGCACATTCTTGATAAAATAAGAAATGAACTGGTTCGCAATGGGCGCACGCACAGCCGCGGCTTCTTGGTTTTTTCGAAAATAAGCCATCGAAATGATCTTTACCCCTTTACATCGAGCCGGCTCCAGTCCTCCCTCTTTTTGATCCGGTACCGGTAAATGATCTTCTGGCATCATTTTACGGATGGAGGGGCCATAAAGATCGGCATCCAAAATCCCGACGTGATATCCTAACGACTGAAGGGCCCATCCCAAATGAACAGTCACAGAGGATTTGCCGACGCCCCCCTTTCCTGCCGCAACCGCTATGATTGTTTTGATTGTCATCAAAGGGTCAGGGATAACAGGGGCTTTTTTTTCTGAATAAAGAGGTAAAGGCATAATCTAAACTATTTATCATGTTGAACAAACACTAGTTTACCCAGCTAGATAAACGAGCGCAATTAAAATCGACCTGAAAATAACGAAAGCTCGACTTTGTAACTTTTAAGGGGTCGATAAATGCAATTTTGCGTTTAGCGACCCCTTAAAAGTTACAAAATCGAGCGAAATAGAGGCTTCTGCTATTTTTATCTTGCAAGAAAAACTATAATTTCTTAAATTTTTCTTAATAAATTAAGGGACTTCTTGCAAGTTCTAAGAGGTCCTGAAATGAGTGCATTGATGAATCTGTAGGAAAGGCCTTCTTATAGATAAAAGAAAGACAGGCCTCGGATGGCTTGTTTGAGAACAGTTTTAAAGGTTTTGAAAAAACCGAAAACACTAAACTAATGGATAAGAGGAATTAACAAATGGATAATAAACAACTTGAACAATTGATTCAGGCGGCTGTCAAAAAAGTTGGGGGCCGAAAAGAAAATGATATCTGTCATTATTTACCCGTTGCAACGGGGGGATATATCCACCATTTTACGATGCGTAAAATGAAAACGGAAAATCCTCAACAACTGGGGGATATGATTCTAGAGTATATCATGAATGTCAGCCACCCGCAAGAGGTGAAACCGAAGCAGCGTGCGGCGAGAGGATCGAGAAAGCGGCGAGATCTTTTCACCTTCTCTAAACAAGAGTTAGAGAAAATGTTGAACATGGCTCGCTCGGCAGGAGATAAAGAGATGATTCGCAAGCTCACACCAAAGAAAGATTTGAGAACCACTAAACGAGAACTGATCTCTTCGATCCGTCATGGTCGAGTGGAACCTGAACTTTGGAATATGTATGTCGAGGCGATGTCCAATCAAACGAGCCTCCTCAGCAGCCCTGTGCTTAATGGAATGGCAGTGACTGTCTAGCAAATAAGCAAATAAGTCTTAACATCAGCCTTAATTTTGAATTAAGGCTGATTTTCTCTTTTCATAGGAGGTCATTTTTGTCTCCTCATTTTTTAGCTCTCCCTCTCCCCTCTTCTATTCGCTCAGAGCTCGCTCGCTTTTGTTATGGACTTCCTCAGGTCCGTTGGGTCCCGGAAGAAAATTTACACTTAACTTTACGTTATTTAGGCCCTCTTTCCTCTTCACAAGTCGAAGAGGTCCAAGAGCGTTTAAAAGGGTTGTTTTTTCATCCGTTCTCTCTGAAATTAGAAGGAGTCGGTCATTTTCAGGGGAAAGGGCGCCATGGAGTGATTTGGGTGGGCATCAGGGAGAATACGTTCGTCTCTTCCTTAAAGAAAAATATGGACCTTCTGTTGAGGGATTTATCTTTGCCAAGCGACCCTCGCCCCTTTCACCCTCATGTGACTTTAGGACGCTTCGAGCGGCTTCACCCAAATAGACTTCACGATTATCTTCTGGCACAAGGAAGCTATCAATCGGCAGACATTCTCATCCCCTCGTGCCAATTATTACAAAGCCGGCAAACACCTAAACAGGTGATTTATGAGATTATCGAGGAGTACTTTGCTGTGGAACCAGAAACGGGGGAAGATTGAGACTAATGATATTTCTTCTCAAGATCTATAAACAGCTCTTTCGGATCCCACGGACATATCTCAGGAAAAGTCTTTTCCGGCATCTTCGTTTCTAATGCCGCCTTGAGGCGAGCAGTAAAATAAGCGTCTTCTAGGATCTCTTTTAGCTTAGATTTTAAGCTAGGATTCTCTCTTAATGCTTTATTTGCTTTATGACGCGCCTCTTTGATCGAGAGATCCCAAGACACCGTATGCATTTCAGGTTGAAATTTTACTTTTAACAAATGCATGAGTAAAATCTCTAAATGACTGATCAATCTTTGCTTTTCGCGCTTGCTCAAGTCTTCGATCTCCTCTATCAGGTTATCGATATCCAACTTTGAATACTCCCCTTTTTTCAATAATCTTGCTTGCGTATTCGCCCACTTAGAGAAATCCTTCTCATAAAAAGAAGGGCAAAGAGCCCTTCTTCTATTTGTTGATTTATTTTGAGTTCTCATTTCTTTAATTCCCTTAAGAGGGGACTTTCAGGCGATCTTCTCCATTATGCTCCACCTCCCGATGATGGAAGTACAACATGACCGGAGAAGCAATAAAGAGGGAAGAAAGAGTCCCCACCACAACCCCAATGGTCATCACCAGCGAGAAGGAAAAGATGGACGCCCCCCCTAATAACACCAACGCTAAAAGGACTAATAATGTCGTACCCGATGTCATGATCGTACGACTTAAGGTGACATTCAAAGCATGGTTGACGACGTCCGGGAATTTCATCCGCTTCAAAAGCCGCACATCTTCTCGAATGCGATCAAAGACAATAATCGTGTCATTTAAAGAATACCCAATAATCGTCATGATCGCCCCAATGACTTGTAAGTCAATTTGCACAGGTAACCCTAAGGCATGGAACATCGCAAGAATGCCTAACGTAATCACAACATCATGCACAAGCCCCGCCACTGCACCCACCGCATACTTAAACTCAAAACGGAAGGTAATATAGATCAAAATCGCCACTAAAGCCGCTGCCAATGCAAAAATCGCATTATTTCTCATCGCATCAGAAAACTGACCACTCATAATCGTCCAATTCTTCTGCAAATGGGCCAGCTCCGAAGCCTCAATGGGCACTCCATGATTTTGCAAGGTCTCCACCACCCAGTTCAGGCGAGGATCTCGCTGATAATCGTAAGAGTACTTCCCTTCCCCCTTATTCACTTCAGACATCTGATAAAAAGGATGCCCCTTCTCATCCATGCTGGTCCCAAATTGAATGCGCAACTGATTGGGTCGGCTGAGTTCGCGTACCTCAACATCGCGCAAAGAAGCCCCCCCAGCCAAAAAGGCTTGCATCGCCTCTAAGCGATAATTCGGACGATGGGGCTGCTCTTCTAAATCGACCGTTAAAGAGTATCCCCCTGTAAAATCCATTCCAAAAATGGTCTTTCTTTCTTCGATTAAGAAATAGGTCCCCACTGCCATCACAACCAAAGAAAGAATCAGCCCCTTCTTCGCATAACCCAAGAAATTAATATGCGTCTCTTTAAGAAACTGCGCCATCGGCAACTGCTTATGCTTCGGGTTTTGCACCCAGCCTGCAAAGAAATAACGAGTCATAAATAACGCCGTAAACATCGAAGAAAGAATCCCAATGATCAATGTCACTGCAAACCCTTTAATCGGCCCCGAATCAAACTGAATCAAAATCAAGGCGGCAATCAGGGTGGTCACATTAGAATCAATAATCGCACTAAACGCCTTCCGATAACCTGCCTGAATCGCTGCTCCAATGCGTCCCGATGCCTTAAATTCTTCACGAATTCTCTCAAAAACAAGGACATTTGCATCAACCGCCATCCCAATCGTCAAGACAATTCCGGCAATCCCGGGAAGCGTCAACGCCGCTCCCAAGTTCTGCAACACTCCCCACATGATAAAAATGTTAAGGAGCACCGCACAGGAGGCCACAAGCCCGGCGAAACGATAGTAACCCACCATGGCGATCACGACGAGAATGAGAGAGACGAAAGAAGCGATCATCCCTTTCAAACGCTCTTCATACCCTAGCTCAGGACTGACATTCTCCTCTGAGAGAATACGAGGAGTAAAACTCAACGAACCGGCTTTCAAATCGGCCGCTAACTGATTCACCTCTCTTTGAGAAAAACGACCACTAATCGTTCCCCCGTCACGCAAAGCGGCATTTAAAGAAGGAGCCGTAATCACGCTCCCATTGAGAATCACCGCCATGCGCCAGCCTCTTCCTTGCGAATAGGCCTCTTTAGGGGTCCCCGCAATGCGATCTTCGGCAAACTGCGATGTCCATGTATAAAAATCATCTCTTGGACTACCTGATCCTTTTCCCCCCTCATAAGAGCGCTTCACGCCAAAGGTCAACACATTGCCCTGGGTCGTTTCATATCCTGCATGAATATTTTCCAAATTCGCCCCTTCTAAAGCAAAATTGTGGAAAACAAAAAGAAGAGGATGGGTTTGCCCTTCCCATTCAGAGGGCTCTTCCCCTCTAAAAATGGCGACTGAAGAGAAGGTCTCATCAAACGCAGAGTTGATCGCTCGCTCTTTTGGATCGGCTAAGCGCAGGCCATGATCATAGAGTAATTTGGCCGTGTCGCTCCGTGGCTTTAAGCTTCCCGGAGTTAATACATCGCCCCCCAAATGCTGCCAGGCGATTTCATTGATACTGTCACTCTCTTTTCGATTCGTGACAACCGCTTCATTCCAGACCTCTTGCAAAAATTGATTGACCGCAGAAGAGAGAGTGGGATGACGGGTTCCAAATTTCTCATTGACCACATGAAAATACATGGCAGATGCTTTCACAAGATCGGCAGCAGATAAATTTTGAGAACCGGGAAAATCCAACAAAATATGAGAATTTTCAATTCGAATGGTCCTTTCTGCCACCCCCATTTTATTGATCCGGTTGTAAAGCTCATTCACCGCCTGCTTTAAATCATCGGGATTTGTCACAGGACGATTATTTTGGTCTAACAACCCAATGCGGACTGTTTTTCCTCCTGAAAGATCAAGACCCCATTTCAAGATTTTGCGATCATCTCCTCGGAAATATTTCTTGGCGCTTAATTTTAAATTTTCCCAGTAGACATTTTTTGTGGGGGGAGGAACGGTATAACGGCTGGTGGCATTTAAGTCCACTTGTGCCGCATGATACGCTTCTCTCGATTTTAAGAGATCTTCTTGGATGCGATCTTCAATCTTATTTAAAGTCAACAGGCGCTGTTCCACATTGGAAAAGTCAAGAACGGCATAACGTTTACTTCCCTTCACTTGGAACTCTTCTCGCGTGCCCTTTAATAAGGCACTATAATAATCGTTTAACTCAAAGATGTAATCTTGGCTAAATTCTTGAGGAAGATCAAAAGCCGCTCCTGAATATCCAATAAATCCCATTTGTTGCAGGACTTGATTTAACTGATTCACATCTGTGCTTACCGCTTCTCCCTTGCTACGCAAGATCGTATTTAAGCTTTTTGCAATGACATAAAGGGAGCCACTGCGAAAACCGGGAAGAGGAGGGGTGGAATAGAGGGCAGGAGCATAGATGACAAGGCCTAATTTCTGGTTTTCCGCTCTCCCTTGCCGATACTCTTCATAAGATTGGATGGGATAAGATTCGCGCACGAGATCGGTTTCTTGAGGGAGCCAAGAAAGGAGAAGCTGATTTTTCACCTGCTCGGTTCGTTTCTTTGCCAAGTAACCCAAATTGAGGGCTAAATAACTCTGACTATTGTTAAGGGCATCTAAATGAACGGCAAAGGACTCATCGCTCGGTCTAAAATTCTCATCTGTTAATTGAGAGAGGCGGGCGATATCATTAATCAAAAATTGATTTAACTTCTCTTTGACAAAAGACTCTTTTTCTGTGTGTGTGTCTTCGAAACGAAGTTGTTGGACATCTTCATACAAATCTAGAGCCACTTGGGCGCTGTCCCAATTAATCGTCAATCCTTTAATGAAAGGATGATATCCCTCTAAATTCAGCGCCTGAACGAGGGGCTGGGAGGGAAGTTGAGAAAGAAGTTGTTGAATTTTTTCCGGGGAAAGAGGGGCCGTCTGCTTTAACTCCGGGGCTTGTTTACGCAAAAGATGGACACTCGCTTCCAATGCCTGAAGTTGATGATTCAGGACGGCTAATTCTTGCCCCTCTGTTGGGTCTAATTCTTTGCTTCCCTGTTTTTGCTCAAGTGTCTCTTTTTCTGCTTTTTTCTTTTTCGTTAACTCTTCTAGTTTAGCTAAAAATCTTTTGGGAACGTTTTCCCCTTGTGACTCGAGTTGAGAAAGGGTGGCATAGTACCGCTTTGCGATGGGGTGATGAGCGCCAAAAACCGTATCGACATCGACAATTTCTTTGGCCAAGAGGAGGGCTTCCTCTTCATATTGAGGATCTTGAGGATGATTGACGATGGCGGCCATTTGCAGAGCTGCTTTGCTGGGTCCCCCGATGGCTAAAGCAATCCTTTCGACGCGATCGTTGATGAGTTCTCGGTATAAAGGAGCGATTTTGTTCTCTTCGGCATATTTAGGAGTGAATTGAAAGAGCTCCTCTCTATCTGCTGGATCGAGCTGAAAAGCGACATTGCGCTGGACTAACACATGGGTGGGGTCCTCTAATCCCCCTCCTCCTGCTAACTCAAGCTGAGCGGGAACAAATGGAATTAACGCCCCCGCTCTTGGTAAGAACCGCTTAAAGAGGGTGGCCTCTTGTTCATTTTTAAAGGCAAGATCAAATAGCGCAGTGTTCGTCGGAACCAAATCAATAGAAAGGGGGGCGATTCCTAATAAGTGGGAGAAAGAGTGAAGCCACTCTTTGGAATCCCCTTCTAACTGATTCACGCGATCCATGATCCCTGAAGCGACTTTTTGCGCTTTTGGAGCATCAATGGGGTCTTGCAAAGGCTTGGAATAGAAGAAAAGAGTCGGTAAGATGTTATAAAGCGTAAGAACTAAGACGGCAATGATCAAATAAAACTGCCAACGCTTCTGTTTATCCATAAATATCCTGTTTCCTTGGAAAGAATAAGAAAAGAGAAGAATAGCAGATTTTTTTGATTCTGTGCAAAGCTTCTTTTCAGAAGCTTTGCACAAATCTCTCGGAATTAACCCGCAGAAGGGGCAGCGATTGCTGGATTGATCTCTCCTTTATCTTTAGCCACTTCTTGGTCAGTAGTCAGCTTCACAAACTGTTTATTCAACGCCCCAATTGCCCAGAGCCAAACAGCAATGATGACAAATAAGACGGCTGCAATATAAGGCGTAATGACAGCTAAAGAGCCTAAGGTCAAAAGGCCCAATTGAATCATGGATCCACCCGATTTTCCTAAACGGGCCCCGACCACGTCAACGGCTGCTTTTCCTTTCACTTTAGATTCTTCATCTAGAGGAATATAAGCCATTTCCTTGGTTGGATCAAATAAAGAATATTTCGAGGATTTACTCATGATATTCTGAGCCGCCCCAAAGAAAACTGCTAGAAAGAGGGGGGTGCTTCCCAAGGCCGCAATAAAGCCACCAAGAGAATCTCTAAAAATGACGAAGGAGAAAAATCCCGCCCCTGTAATCAATAAGACGACAGGAGTGACGGCTGCCGCAAATCCCCATCCTTTTTGACGAATGAGGTTCCCTCCCACAAATAACATCATGAGAATGGTCACAAAACCGGTGCAGAAGGAGAATTTCCCCATGAACGTGCTATAATCATTTTCATTGGGATATTGGAGTTTCAATTGACTTTTCCATGTGACTTCAACAAGGTTAATAGCAATTCCATAAGCAATCACAAGAATCGCCAAGCAAAGAAGATATTTAGAACTAAAGATAAACTTAAAGCTCTCTCCCAATGCCATCTTTGATTTCTTTTTCTTAGTAGACACTTGGGTCGGGTCATAGAAGCGGGAATCTGTCAAAATATAACGATTAATCCACCAATAAGTGGCAATGACCCCCAGTCCTGCTAAAACAACCATCGACATCAAATAATTCAGAGACACTTGCCAAGCATCCACGCCAACTGGCAGGTATCGACGAATATCAGAGACATACACAATGGCAGGTCCGGAAACCAAAAGCGCGATGTTCGCTCCTAGACCAAATAAGGTATAAAAACGCTTCGCCTCTGTCACACGAGTAATTTGGTTTGCAAACCCCCAGAATAACAAGGAGAGGACCACGCTCCCCCAAAGCTCAGCGAGAATATAAAAAAGGGAATACATCCAATGACGATAAGCTTCCGCAAGTCCCACCCAACCGCCTGGCAAATAAGCGCGTAAAGCATCGGCACTTTCTGCCGGAATCAAAGACTCTCGAATCGGGTACAAAATATAGGCGAATAACCCAAAAAAGAGGATAAAGGGGACCAAGGTCACGTAAAATAAATTTTCCCGACTGAGAATATTACTCAATTTGGCATAGGCGACCATAAATAGAATCGCCGCAGGAACCACGCCAAAAGATTTGAGGAAGGGAATCGCCTCAGCACCCGCTGCTGTGACCACCAACGCATCTTTTGTATCTCTTAAGATGGTATAATTGAATGAAATACAGAAGAACATAAAAAACATGGGGAGGAGTTTCTTCAACTCATACCCATATACCGGCCATAAAAAAGACCGCCATTTACCAAATTCTTGTTTGGCCCCTTGCGACATATTAAAACCTCTAGTTGTTTAAGTTTATCAAGTGTTAATCAATGGATTTTTTCCAAAAGGAAAACATTTCTAAAATCTAAATTGTATAAGAGAATTTATTAAAAAGCAAGAGAAAAAATCGAGTATAAGAAAAAAAATTCTTTAAAAAAAAGAGTAATTTGACGACAATCCCTCCATATCAATAATTAGGGGCACTATGCTTTCTTCTTTTCTCAAAAAACCGGGGCCTAAATTCATTCTTTCCTTTTATTTATTCCTCTCTCTCCTTTTACCCACCTCCCCCTCCCCCCTTTTTTCTGTAGAGGTAGAACCTGTTGAAGAGATCGAATGCCCCGCTCCTTGTTGTTCTCCGACTTTCATTGAATCAGAAGATCGCCAGCAACGCTCGCGCTTAGCCGCTGTAACAGCGGGGGCAACGATTGCCGGACTCACGGCCGGAATTATCTATGTGGTTGCCTGCGCAGGAGGAAGAAGAGGGCATTGCTCAAGTTCGAGTTGTTCTTCCAGCTCCTGCTACTCAAGTTATTCCTACTCGAGTGACAACTCTTCTCGGGGTTCGCGCTCTAGGGGCTCAAATTATTCTCGCCACTTCAGTCCTAGCTATTCCGGTTCCGGAAACCGTAGCAAAAGCCATCACTCCTCCCATCATCACGCAAAACAAGCGATCACCGGCCAAGGAGGACGCTATAAAATGGCCCCTTCTTCTTCTTTATCGGCCACTTTTTCTCCCTCTTTCTCTTTTCCTGATCAGGCAAAAGGACGTTTTACCGTCTTTGTCCAAACACCTGATGGAAATACCCATTCTTTAGGCCATATTTCCCTTTGCCAGCCTCCCTCTTCTCTTTGTTCGTTCGGCCCTTGCTCCCAATCAGGGACCTATACCTTTGGAATCCGCGTCGAAGAAGGAATTGAGGCGCCCTCTCAAGTTCAAGCGGGTCATTTTGAAGTACTGTTGAATGGCTCTCCTGTCGAACGGCTAGAGTTTCACCTACCCCCTCATGCCTCTTTGGGTTATGAGCCTCCTCTTGCGACCTTTAGAGTGGAATAAAGGGAAAGACTTTTCCTAACAAATTATTTGACTTGACTTTGCCTGCGCGAACGATAAAATCTATATAAAGGTCTTTGATCCATGAAACAACTGCAAACTGAGAGTCATCTTAATGCCTTCCTCCAGTCCGCCCCCCGAAGAACCGATTTGGATCTATCCAAAAAGCGACGAAGCACTCAAGGAAAGCATCATCAAAGAGTTCAAACTCCACCCTGTCATGGCACAGATTCTTGTTTCTCGCGGCTTCCACTCCTTCAAGCAAATTCACGATTATCTCTACGCCAAACTCCCCGATCTGCATGATCCTTGTCTCCTGGCAGAAATGCCGCAAGCAGTCCATCGCGTTTGCCAAGCGCTTAAAAACAAAGAAAATATTTTAATTTATGGCGATAATGATGTCGATGGAATGACGGGAACCACCCTGTTGACCGAGTTTTTGCAAGATATTGGAGCTAATGTTTTTTTCTATGTCTCCAACCGAGGAACTCTCCGGCAAAGTCTCATTGTGGAGGCCCTGGAATATGCGCTGATGAATGAGTGCAAACTCCTCATTACCGTCGATTGTGGCATTACAGCCGCCGCTGAAATTGCAAAAGTCGCTGCTCAAAATGTCGATGTCATTATCACGGACCATCATGAACCGACAGACAAAATTCCTCACTGCGTTGCCACCTTAAATCCTAAGTTGGTGAATAATCCCTATCCCAATAAACATTTAACCGGCGTCGGGGTTGCCTTCAAATTAGTGCATGGAGTGACCAATCAATTGACGGCAGAAGGAAAGCTCCCTCCTAAAAAAATTGATCTTAAACGCTATTTAGATCTCGTCGCTTTGGGAACGATCTCCGATATGGGATCGCTCCTTAATACGGAGAATCGCATTCTTGTTCGCTATGGACTCCGCCAATTGCGAAAAGGAAAGCGGATGGGACTCGCGAAATTATTCTCCATTTGCGAGATCAAGGACTTAAACGATCTCAATACGTTTACCATTGCTTCTAAAATCGCCCCTCGCCTCAATAGCCTAGGACGCATTGATGATCCTCGTAAAGGAGTCCAAATCTTATTGGTTAAAAATGCTGATCTGGCAGAAAAAATGGCTTTAGAGCTCGATCTCAATAATATTGAAAGGCAGAAAATCGAGCGGATGATGTCGATGGATGTGGATGCTGCCTTGGAAGAAAATCCCGAGATCTTAAAAAATAAAGCGATTGTGATGATGTCGGATAAATGGCATCCGGGGGTCATCGCCATTATTTCAACGTGGATTTCCAAACGATATAATCGTCCGACGGTGATGATTGCCGTCGATAAAGGAATTGGCAAAGGGTCTGTTCGCTCCATTAGAGAGTTTCCCATTCTCCCGACTTTGAAAGGATGCTCTGATTTGCTGCTCAATTTTGGAGGACATGATTTTGCAGCTGGATTAACCATTAAAGAAGAACATATCGAGGCATTTAAAAAGCGCTTTATCGAAGCGGCGAACCAACAGCTACAAGATTTTGATGTGATGAATAAACTTCTTTTAGATGCGGAGGTAAAGTTTACCGACTTAAACTTTGACTTTATGGAATCGATCAAGCTCTTGGAGCCGTATGGGAATGAAAACCCTCCCCCCATTTTGTATGGCGATGCATGGCAAACATGGCCCCCGAAGATTGTAGGCAAAACACATCTCAAGCTTTATTTAGAGCAAGGAGATCGGGTATTAGAGGGGGTGGCCTTAGGAAAGGCAGCTTACAGCATTCCCTTGCGAAAGAAACATTTAAAATTACGGGTGGCCTTCACTCCCCAGATTAATAAATCTGTTCAGCTGCTGATTCGAGAATTTAAAGTGTTAGAGGGGATGGCCCCCACCCCTGCCCCCCTAGAAGAATCGGGGTAAAAATTTGTTAAATATTGGCGATGTCATAGAAGGCGAAATTGAAGGAATCGCCTTTGGAGGAGAAGGAATCCTCCGTTATCGCGGGTTCGTGGTCTTTGTTCCCTTTACTGCTATTGGAGATCGCCTTCTTTGCCAAATCATAGAAAAAAAGCGCTCCTTTGCGAGAGGGTTTTTGGTAGAGCTCACGCGTGCGAGCGCCTCTCGCACCTCTCCTCTCTGCCCTTACTTTGGGACTTGCGGGGGGTGTCAATTGCAGCATTTACAGCAAGATGCTCAGCTACAATATAAATTAAATGCGGTGAGGGAAAGTCTTAAACGGATGGGGCATCTCTCTTTTCCTCCTCTCTCTATTGTCCCTGCCCCTGTGAATTGGAGCTATCGTCGTCATATTACTTTACATCTAAGAATGGAAGAAGGAAGGCTTAGAGCAGGTTATATTGGGGCAGATCATTACTCCTTTGTCCAGGTCCGGACTTGCCCTATTTTTAATTCGCCTGAGGATTCTATTCTTAGAGAGATTCAATCTCTGGTTGGAAAGATTGTTAATAGCGGTCCTCCCCTCAATCAAGAGGGAAGATTAATGGTATTAAAAAACCAGCGAGGACAATTTATTCTTTCTTTTTCTTTTCCTCCTAACTGGAAAATAGAGCTCAAACTCTTTCAAGAGGCTTTGCAGCACTCTCCTCTCTTTGCAGGCATGCTTATCCAAACACCCGAACAGGAAATGCAATTAGGAGATATCTATTGCGAGGAGACAGTCGAGGGGCTCACCTTTCGCTTTTCCCCTCAAACGTTTATTCAAAATCACGCAAAACAGAGTTTGAATATTTATCGGCGCATTTGTGATTTAGGAGGAAAGACTCCTGGCCCCATACTGGATCTATACTGTGGCTTTGGGATGACTTCTTTACTGCTAGCCCATGCCCATCAAGCCCATCAAGGAAACCAAGTCACGGGAATTGAGTATAATCCTGCGGCCATCCAATTTGCCCGGGAGAATGCGCAGGCCAATCATGTAAATGCAAAGCAGGTGAATTTTATTCAAGGGGATGTGGAGAAAATTCTTCCTCATTGGCTCAAAACAAATAAGCCTTCTCTTATTTTGATGAATCCTCCCCGCCGGGGTTTGACCAAAGCGATTATTCATAGAGTTTTGAAGGCGCGCCCAGACTCTATGATTTATGTCTCTTGCATGCCACCTACCCTAGCACGGGATTTAAAGCTGCTTTGCCAAGAGGGGTATGAAATAAAAGAGGGAACTGTCTATGACATGTTCCCTCAAACGGCTCATGTGGAAACGTTGGTTTATTTGGAAAAATGAGTTTTCATGTATCGTACTAATATATTGTTGCAATAGAAAGGTGAATTTAGTATATTGAAATTATGGGAAGCGAGAAGATAATGACAGCCCCAAAAAATTTTATTGCGTACGCAGGTCCTAAGTTTACTATCGAATGGTATTATACAGAGAATGGAAAACTCCCAGCGCTTGAATACTTTAATAGTCTGGACGAAGATGACAGGATAAAAACATTGGATCTATTCAAATTGATGGCGACTGAAGGTAAAATTTACAATCAACAGAAATTTCGTTATGAACAAGATCAGATCTATGCCTTTAAACCAAAACCACACCGGTTTATGTGCTTCTTTTTTGTTGGACAAAAGATCATCATCACAAATGGCTTTGTGAAAAAGAAAGATGACTTACCAGCTGGAGAAAAGGCAAGAGCCTTAAAGTACCAAGCCGATTATGAAAAAAGGTTTAACACAGGAAAGTACTATGAAAAAAAATAAAGAAGAACCGCTCTCAACTTACGATGAGCTTATGCAAGATCCCGAATTCAAAAAAAAGCATGAGGAATCTTATCGTGAGCTAGTTTTATCAGAGCTTTTATTAGCGATTATGGCAGAAGATCATATTTCTATTCGCAGTTTAGCAAAACAAGCAGGAATCTCCCCCTCCATTATTCAAGATATAAGAAGCGGAAAGCGAGATAATTTGACACTCAAGACATTTACCAGTTTAGTAGATGCTTTAGGCTATAACCTTATTTTAGAGAATCGCACTCGCAAGAGGGGAATTCCAAGACGGATTAAAATGAATGCTCTTGGTAATAGAAGAATAAGAAGTCCCTCCCAGACCTTTAAGGCAGCAATTTAATATCTGACGCCATGTGCGACTTTTTTTTCCGTTCGAGTCCGGGCCCGAGACCGGGCCCGCGCCCGAACCGAAACTCCGAGCTTCGGTAAAAAGTCTGTACAAGACTTTGATGGATCGTCTAAGTAATTCACGAATCAATTTTGAGTAGTTTAGCAAAGCTCGTAGTCTCGGTTCGGGCGCGGGCCCGGTCTCGGGCCCGGACTCGAACGGGAAAAAAAGTCGCACATGGCGTTATCTGATGATTTCCGTGATCGTTCCCATGGTTCCAATCTCGGAACCATGGGTATCGTAATCACAATGAGTCTTATGCGATGAGTGAATCTCGATTTATTCTGTTGCATTCATCCATACTTTCATTAAACGACGAGCTTCTGGCAAATCTGCTTGGTATAAGGACCAAACCTTATCTGAATCAATTCTGACAATTCCATCAACCATTTTGCCTCCTTCATACTGGCTAAACTCTTCCGAATCCATAAGATGAGCTTCTAATTGTTTCAGGGTCTGCATATAGCCTTTGTCACAGGATGCCCAGATTTTTTGAGCAATTTGATTTGTGACAATCTCCATTCCAATAGGTTTGCGATTGTATTCTTTCCTTAAAGTCTCTCTTATCTCTTTTTGTGCGGCTCCTTCCGGATTTAAGCCAAACCCCAAAAATTTTGGAACCTCTCCTCCTATATAAAAAGTGTTAAATCCTTTTGCCTCACCGTTTATGTGTCGCTGTCCATAAAAGGGAACGTTACTAAAATAAATTTGATCGCCTTCTTGCATATCAGAAACAGTTGATTTCTTAAAGAGAGGTTGAAGGCTTGTCTTAAAATTCGCCCCTGTACTCAATGGCGTATCCCCATCTGCAGAAAAAATATAATTAAACTTTTCCTCCCCTAATACATACAGTAAGGCCCTATTATACGCAGACTCGCAAACCTCTCCACACCCTGTTAAGACTAAATTTTCTCTTCCGAATAAAACATCCAAAGCCTTGGAAGGTGCCTTGCCTGGTTGGATCACATAATGATTAAATTCGTAACCAGAAATGGAATTAGAGTTTACGACTTGCTTAAACATCTTGCCTGGAAGATAGCCATGGTAAAAAGCATCTTTATTTTTTAGAAATTCTAATCTCTTTGTCTGACCTTGTTCTTTTAGTTTTAAATAATAATCATTTCCATAAAAAACCCCATTATCTAATAAGGTGAGATCTTTCTTGCAATTTGCCATTCGATAGAAATGATCTTTACAAATTTCTTTTATAGCAGAAATAGATTGACAAACAAATACTTGATACATTTGTTCTTTGCTCTCAAAAACAGAAAAAGTAGTAGTTGAGTTAATTGCATCCATTTTTGTCTCCTCATAAAAATTTATTCTCATCTATTTTAAATGATAGAGAAAAAATGTCAAGGATTTCTATTCAGCATAATCAAGGTCTTCTTAAGCTTTGCTTTGGTTTGGAGAAAAAATTTTATGGATACCCGGATTATATGGGCAAAGGTCTTAACGCCATGTGCGACTTTTTTTTCCGTTCGAGTCCGGGCCCGAGACCGGGCCCGCGCCCGAACCGAAACTACGAGCTTTGCTAAACTACTCAAAATTGATTCGTGAATTACTTAGACGATCCATCAAAGTCTTGTACAGACTTTTTACCGAAGCTCGGAGTTTCGGTTCGGGCCCGGTCTCGGGCCCGGACTCGAACGGAAAAAAGTCGCACATGGCGTTTAGACCCTAAAAAGCGAAAAGCCTCGGGAAACCCGAGGCATGATCGCCGGCTAGGAATCCCCGGCCCTTAATCATACCCATGATTCCAATCTCGGAACCATGGGCATCGTAATCACAATGCATGCACGTTAACCTGTACTCTCAGGTCTAATGCACACACGCAAACACTGACTTAAACCACCTGACGGCGTCGACTCTTCTTCTGAAGATGCTTCTCTTGGTATTCCTTCAAATCATCTTTATGAATCACCCAAGCAGCCCCTTTACGGTGTGCTTTCAGCAATCCAATGCGTGTCGCATAATAAATTTTCTGTGTGGGAACACTTAACATCTTCGCCACTTGATTAATCGAAAGAAACCCTTTCGAAGAATCAAAGATCAATTCCCCATTATGAATCGATTTTGAACGAGAATATTTTTGCCTCTTATAGTCCTCTAAATCTTTCAAATAGATGGTCCAGCGGGTCGTCTCCTTTGTGGCTTTCAACTTATTCAACTTGATCGCCACATAAATCGCTTGCCGCGTGACCTTATTTAACTTGGCCGCTTCGGTGATCGAAACCACCTTCTTCTCTTCGGATAGATGCTCCTGAGACATTTTTACCTCCTATTAATTTTATGTTTTTTCCATCATGGATTATTGTTATAAATTTAATTATTTAGCGTAGTGAAATATACATTGTACCAAATTTCAAATTTAAATCAAGCATTTTTTTGCAAAAAATTTTAATAAACAAAGTTTAATTAAATTAAAAATAAAATAAACTAATATGTAGATTAATATATTTAGTATAATTATAAATTTATTTTTAAAAATTTATATTTAAATTTCTTAAAGATAAAAATAATTCTTCTCAAATAAAGACATTTCAAGTAAGATCAGCTCAGTTCAATTAGGAAAATTAAATCCCTTTAAGTTCCTTATGCACAAACACTTAAAATACTTACTCTTAATCGTTTGTTTATTTACCTCGATCTGCGAAGCCAAGCCTTCTCTGATCGGTCCTCAGGATGTCGTCTTGAAGACAGAGGAAATGATGAAAGCGCATGCCTCTCACAAGGAATTGACTCCTTCTTTAACGCAACGAATCTTGAACAACTATATTGAGCATTTGGATCCCCTCAAAACGTACTTTATTGAATCTGATCTCCAAGAATGGATTCACCCTTCCGAGGAGTTCCTTCAAGAGACCCTTCATCATTACCAAAATCATCGCTTTTCCGCCTTTGAAGAGATTCATCACTCCTTCACAGGGGCCATTGAGCGACGTCGTTTACTGGAGAAACAAATAGATGATCAATCACTCCCCTCCAACGTGCAGGCAAAAGAGTTTAAAGAGATGCCCTGGGCAAAATCGGAAGAGGAGCTACTCAATCGTCTGAAACGCATTCGTGCCTTGCAGCTGGAGACAACAGCGAAATTTAATGAAGAAATGCAAACGAAATCCCTCCAGCGCATCCAAAAACGACAACTTAAAATTGAAGAGAATCTACTTGTCAAAGAGCCTAAAGAAAGAGAACAGCTCATTCTCTCCAATATTCTCAAAGCCATGGCCTCTGCCTTGGATGCCCATACCGTGTATTTTACGCCGGGCGAAGCGACACAGTTTATGATTAATGTTCAGCAGCGCCTGTGCGGCATTGGAGCCCAATTAAGAGATGATATCAATGGCTTGACCATTATCAAGATCATCGAAGGGGGACCGGCAGCCGTTGGCAAACAACTGAAAATCAAAGATCGCATTGTTGCCGTCAATGGAGAACCGATTGTCGGACTCGATATCTCAGATGCAGTTGATTTGATCCGAGGGGAAACCAATAGCCCTGTTATTCTGACCGTGATCCGAGAAACCCCCCTTCCTGATCATTCTCTCAAGCAAGAAAAATTAGACCTGACTGTTTTAAGGGGAGAGGTCGTCATCAAGGAGGCCCGCTTTAAGAGTACTTATGAGCCTTATGGAGAGGGGGTCATCGGATATTTAAAACTTCACTCTTTTTACCAAGATCCTGATAATTCCTCTGCTTCAGATTTGGAGGAAGAGATTGAAAAACTTAAAAAAAATCACTCTCCTTTAGGTCTCGTCTTAGACTTGCGCTATAATTCGGGAGGACTGCTTTCCCAAGCCGTTGCTGTCACAGGTCTTTTCATTACAAAAGGCGTTGTCGTTTCAATCAAAGATGAGAATGGGAAAATTCAGCACCTCCGGGCCCTCGGCGGGACAACAGCTTGGGATGGTCCTCTCATTGTCTTGGTCAATCGCATGAGCGCTTCTGCCTCTGAGATTGTCGCCCAAACCTTACAAGACTATGGACGGGCCCTGATCGTTGGAGACGACCATACTTTTGGGAAGGGATCCTATCAAACCTTTACCTTAAATACGACCAACCCTGAACAAGTCAATCCACAGGGAGAGTATAAAGTGACGAGAGGATGTTATTACACGGTCTCAGGAGATACCCCACAGCTGAAAGGAGTCATTCCCCATGTAGAGGTTCCAGGTCCTCTCTCTGAGTCAGAAATTGGAGAACGTTTCGCAAAATATCCCCTCACAAATGATTCTATAAAACCCAATTTTAATGATGACTTATCAGATGTCCCCTTTTTGCAGCGCGATCGCATTCGCAAACTTTATAAATTTAATTTACAAGAAAAACAAGAGATTTACGCTCCCTATCTTGAGATCTTAAAGGCCCATTCCAAGCAGCGCTTGGATAAGAATGCTAATCATCAAAACCTTCTTAAAGAGGTCAAGAAAAAAGAGGGAAAAGAGAAAGAAACCCTAGAGAACTTCGGACACAATGATTTACAGCTAGAAGAGGCGTATGCCATTATGAAAGATCTCCTTTTAATGATGAAAGAAAAGGGAGTCCTTTAATCCCCCTTGAAATCTATCTCCCAATCGTAGAAAATAAGCCTTATTTTTAACTTAGGGTTTCATACTATGTCCGTCCGTGTACGCATTGCCCCTTCTCCAACGGGCGATCCCCATGTTGGCACTGCCTACATGGCTCTTTTTAACATGATTTTTGCCCGCCACCATCAAGGACAATTTATCTTACGGATCGAAGATACCGATCGGACCCGTAGCCGTCCTGAATATGAACAGAACATTTACACCGCTCTTAAATGGTGCAATATTCAATGGGATGAAGGACCCGATGTGGGAGGACCGTATGGCCCCTACCGCCAATCAGAGCGCTTTGAAATTTACAAAGACTATGCCAAGATCCTCTTACAAAAGGAGAAAGCCTATAAATGCTTTTGCACATCTGAAGAGCTCGACGAAATGCGTGAAATGGCCGCTAAACAAGGAGGACGTCAAGGGTACGATCGCCGCTGCCGCACTTTGTCCAAAGGAGAAGTCCAACGAAAAAGAGGCCGCCGGCCTCCCCTTCGTCATCCGCCTCAAAATGCCCCTCACAGGCGAATGTGTCTACGAAGATGCCATTAAAGGGCGCATGACCTTTCCCTGGGCAGATATTGATGACCAGGTCCTATTAAAATCGGATGGCTTCCCCACCTACCACTTGGCGAATGTCGTCGACGACCATCTCATGTATATCTCCCATGTCATCCGAGGAGATGAATGGATGAGCTCTACTCCTAAACACATCTTCTGCTCTATGAAGCGTTCGGATGGACACCCCCCACTTTCATGCATATGCCCCTTCTCTTAGGAAAAGATGGGAAAAAGCTCTCAAAACGAAAAAATCCCACCTCTATCTTTTTCTACCGCGATAGTGGCTATCTTCCCGAAGCTTTCATCAATTTCTTGACTTTGATGGGCTATAGCATGACAGGAGATCGCGAAATTTATCCCTTCGAAGAGATTGTGAAAGAATTTGATTACAAGCGCATTGGGGTCTCCGGCGCCATCTTCGATGTGCAAAAATTGGATTGGATGAATCAACAGTATTTGATTAAAAATATCCCTGTCGAGCAACTCTGGTCTCGCCTCAAGGAATGGAGTTTTAATGATGCCTTCATGGAACGACTCATGCCTCTTTGCCATTCGCGCATTAAAACGTTCGGGGATTTTATGGATTTGTTTCATTTTCTCTTCATCAACCATCTGCACTACCACGAATCCTTATTTCACATCAAAGAACTCTCTAAAGAGCAAGGCTGCTCCCTCATTCAAGCCCTCATCTGGAAGATGGATGAATTAGAGAATTGGGGAAGCACAGGCATTAATCAAGCTTCTCGCGAGGTTGCAGGAGTGTTCGGGGTGAATCATAAAAAAGTCGTGATGCCCCTCCTCTTCGCCAGCTTGATGGGAAAAACACAAGGTCCCCCCCTCTTTGACTCTGTCGATCTTTTAGGAAAAGATCGCACCCGCGCTCGCTTGCTCAAAGCAATGGAATTCCTAGGCGGCCTCTCGAATAAACGGATGCACGAGCTTAAAAAAGCGTGGGGAGAACGCAAGGGAGAGGCTCTCATGATGAAAGAGTGATACAAGAGGTCTAATGGAAGAGATCTTCTCTTATATTTGCAAGCATGTTTATGAGGCCCCCTGGATTATATTCTTCCTTTTGCTTTTAACCGGCCTCGGTGTCCCCATTAGCGAAGATATCATTGTGATTGGAGCCGGGGCCATTGCCAGCGGCTGCCTAGCAGAACACACGTGGCGCCTTTATACGTGGACGTTTTTCGGGTGTTACCTCTCCGCCTGGCAGTCCTACTGGATTGGCCGCTTGTTAGGCCCCCGTCTTTACCATATCCCCTTCTTCCGTTCCATCGTCACTTCCTCGCGCCTCGCTTTTCTTCGCCACTATTATGCCAAGTTCGGAGTGTTCACTTTTATTGTCGGCCGTTTCTGCCCAGGAGGCATTCGCAATTCCCTCTTTCTTTCTTCCGGATTTATTCGCATGCCCTTTCCTCTCTACATGCTAAGAGATGGGGTGGCCTGCCTGATCTCCACCTCTGTGTTTTTTTATTTGGGATATCGCTTCGGACAAAATTTAGATCTTTTTATGCTTTATTTTAATCGTTATAAAATGGGGCTCCTGATTTTTGCCCTTGTTTTAGGGGGAATCGGGTTGCTCTACTGGCTTTTTAAAAGAAGAAAAAACGGATGATCTTTTTATCCCCATGAGTTATACTGTGGGATGATGATTTTTTCGTTATTAATATAGTCTCATGATTCTCACTCTGTCTAATTTTATTTCTTTCCTCCGAGCGCCTCTCGCTTTCGTCTTTCTTTCGGACAGTCTCTTTTTCCGTGGCTTTGCCATCGTGCTTGCCATGGTGACCGATGCTTTAGATGGCTATTTGGCCCGTCGATTTCGTTCCACCAGCCCATTGGGAGCCTTTTTGGATCCTCTGATGGATAAATTTTTTGTTTTCTTTATCGTCGGCGTTCTCCTCTCAGAAGAAAAACTCGCCATGTGGGAAGCACTTGCTCTGATTTCTCGCGACTTTGCCGTGTTAATCTTTGGCTGCTTCCTCATCTTTCAAGGAAGCTGGTCTAATTTCCAATTTCGAGCCATTTGGAGTGGAAAAGTGACCACGAGCTTGCAATTTTTTGTCCTGCTAGGCCTCACCTTTCACATTGCCATTCCCCTTTATCTTTTTTGGTGCTTTATTGTGCTCGGCCTATTGGCTCTATTCGAACTCTACTTCATCGAACGAGAGGTCCAACGAACTCAGCTCCTTGCCAAAGAATAATTCTTGACACCCAATCCCTCGTCAAATATGACAAGGATAACTGAAGGCTGGACTTTGGCCATTTTAAGGGGTCGATAAATGCAATCTTTTGAGCCATAACGCGTTAAAATTTTTTCGCCAACCTAAATGAAGGTTGGCGAAAAAATTTTAACGCGTTATGGCTCAAAATCTTGCGTTTAGCGACCCCTTAAAATGGCCAAAGTCCAGCGAAGGTAAAGTTTGATGGCACCTGCTAAACTTTCCATTCGAGATTTAGACCTAAAAAACAGAAGAGTTCTCCTCCGTGTCGATTTTAATGTCCCGATCGAGAACGGACAAATCACGGATGACACCCGCATTCGCGCCTCTCTCCCCACTATTCAGTATGTCCTAGACCAAGGAGGATCTCTTATCTTAATGAGCCACCTGGGACGGCCAAAGGGAAAACCGGATCCCGCATTCTCTTTATCTCCTTGCGCGAAACGCTTATCAGAACTCCTCCAAAGACCTGTGCAAATGGCCCCCGATTGTGTAGGGGCAAAGACTGAAAACTTGGCCCGCTCTCTTAAACCGGGTGAGATCCTCTTGCTCGAAAACCTCCGTTTTCATCCGGGAGAAGAACATCCCGAAAAAGAACTTAGGTTTGTCCAAACCTTGGCCCATCTGGGGGATCTCTACGTCAACGACGCCTTTGGCACCGCTCATCGCCCCCACGCCTCTACCACCCTCATCGCTCATTTTTTTCCAAATCAAGCGGCCATGGGCTTTTTGCTTGAAAAAGAGTTGGTTTACCTCCAAGAGGCTCTTCAGCATCCCAAGCGCCCTTTTTGTGTCCTTCTCGGAGGAGCAAAAATCTCGACCAAATTTAAAATTATCCGGGGATTCATGAAACAAGCCGATACTCTCCTCATCGGGGGAGCAATGGCCTACACCTTCTTTAAAGCCCAAGAAATTCCCATCGGCCATTCCCTTGTCGAAGATCAATTCTTAGAGGCCGCAAAGGAACTGCTTGATCACAGCTCTCAAGTACACTGCCGCCTTTTCCTCCCTCTTGACCTTGTCGTGGCTAAGAGAATTGATCCCCAAGCAGAAAGAAAGGTCGTCCGAACAGAGGAGGGCATTCCGGAAGGATTTGAAGGGGTCGACATCGGCCCAAAAACCATTCAAAAATATGGAGAAGTGCTTCAAAAAGCATCGACAATTTTCTGGAACGGTCCCATGGGTGTCTTTGAAACTCCCCCTTTTGATCAAGGAACACGCTCCCTTGCACACATACTGGCAAATTGCCCATCCACCCTCACCATTGTCGGAGGAGGAGATTCCGTGGCTGCCATCCAACAAGCCAAAGTGGCCGATCGCTTCAGCCACCTTTCAACAGGAGGGGGAGCCGCTCTAGAATTGATTGAGCAGGGGACGTTACCTGGAATTGACGCCCTTTCTCCTAAATTTAATAAAAATTTAAAAATGCATTGCAAAGAGGGAGAAAAAAGAGTATAATTTTAAAAAACATTAAAAATTAAGCCTTTAGAAAAGCCTTGATTAAATAAGTGAAAGAATTTATAAAGGTCATAGTGTTTTACCTATCTCACAGGAAAGGTTTGCATGTCCAAAGCGACACCAATCGGGTCCTCTGAATTTAGTGCATGGAGGGCCTATTTATGGCCTGTCCATTCTTATGAGCTTAAAAAGCTCATTCCCATGCTGTTTATCTTCTTCTTCATTTCTTTTAATTATAACATCCTCCGAACGTTGAAAGACTCTCTCCTTGTAACAGCAGAATCGTCCGGTGCAGAAGTGATCCCCTTTGTGAAAGTGTGGGGGGTTTTTCCCGGGGCTGTTTTAATGACTTTCTTTTTTGCTTGGCTCTCTAATCGCCTGTCGCAAGAGAAAGTTTTCTATATCATTATCTCTTTTTTTCTGATTTATTTTGCCGTTTTTACTTTTATTCTTTATCCGATTCGAGATTTGATCCATCCGCATGCTTTATCCGATTCTTTAGAAAAAATGCTTCCTTTAGGCTGTAAAGGGTTAATTGCCATGTTTCGCTACTGGACTTTTACCCTTTTTTATGTGATGTCGGAGTTATGGTCGAGCGCTGTTTTATCTGTTTTATTCTGGGGATTTGCGAATCAAGTCACCCAGATGCAGGATGCCAAGCGGTTTTATGGATTATTTGGGGTGGGAGCAAACTTTTCGGGGATTTTTGCGGGTCAACTCTCCGTTTTTTGCTGCAGCTATACGCGGCAAGGAGGAGTGTTGCCGATTGGAGAGGATGCATGGCATCAATCGCTGATTTTGATGATTTCGCTCATCCTAGGGGCGGGTCTCATCAGTTTATTACTCTTCCGCTGGATGCACTTAAAAGCCCTCATCGATGTGCCTTCCTCTTCGAGTGTCCAAATGGGACAAAGAGAGCAAAAGAAGCTTTCTCTAAAAGACAGTCTTTCCTACCTTACCCGCTCTCCTTATCTTCTTTATATTACGCTGATTGTTCTCTCTTATAATGTTGTCATCAATCTGACAGAAGTGCTTTGGAAACATGAAGCAAAACTTCTTTATCCAGATCCGAATGATTATACCATGTATATGAACGAGATTGTTTCCATTATTGGCGGAGTCTCGACGTTGGCCTCTCTCTTTATTTCCGGAAGCGCTGTTCGCAAATTTGGCTGGACTGCCACCGCTCTCATCACCCCCTTCATCCTATTGTTAACGAGCTTAGGGTTCTTTGGTGCTTTCTTCCTTAAAGAGTATTTTCCTAGCTGGAATGTGCTTTGGATGGGACTGACACCTGTTGCTTTCGTCGTTTTCCTCGGATCTCTACAAAATGTGTTGAGCCGAGGGGCCAAATATTCTGTCTTTGATGCAACAAAAGAGATGGCCTTTGTGCCCCTCAGCTCCGACAGCAAATTAATTGGTAAAGCGGCCATTGATGGGGTCTGCTCTCGCTTAGGAAAATCGGGAGGATCGATCATTTATCAGGGACTCCTCCTCCTGTGCTCCTCTCTTCCCGCCTGCGCCCCTTACGCCTCTTTTGTCTTGGTAGGGATTATCGGGGTCTGGATCGGGGCGATCCGTCTCTTAGGAAAACAGTTTAATGAATTAACATCTAAACCGGAATCGGCGGTCTCTATTGTTCCCATCGAACCTGTTCTTTCTCCACGCTCATCGCGCATTGAGCTGCTCACCGATCACTCGTTGCTAAAAGAGCCTCGGGCTGTTTAATTGAGTTCGTACCCGGACGCGGGTACGAACCAATTCTATTGAAAACTATCTTCTCTTCCTGTATAGTAGAGGTATATTTTTTCCTAAAGGGTTTTTTTTACATGCCTTTTCCCGACACAGAGTTTGGGGCCCTTCGCTCCTTTTTTTGGCCGATTTATCGGCATGAGATCAAAAAAGTGCTCCCCATGATGTTAATGGCCTTTTTGATCTGTTTCGATTACAGTATTTTAAAAAGTGTGAAGGATGCAGTTGTCATCACTGCAAAATCTTCAGGAGCAGAAGTCATTCCCTTCATTAAGGTCTGGGTATTACTTCCCTCGGCCATTTTATTGACTGTTGCCTTTACCCATTTATCTAACCGATTGAGTCAAGAGAAGGTCTTTTATATCATTATTTCAGGTTTTCTTCTCTTTTTTGGGTTCTTTACTTTCATCTTTTATCCTTACCAAGATTTTTTTCATCCTCATCAATCGGCTGATTATTTAGAAAAGATATTGCCCTCAGGCTTTCACGGCTTGATTGCCATGTTTCGAAATTGGGGTCTGACCATTTTCTATGTCGTCTCAGAGCTTTGGGGAAGTATGGTGTTATCCGTTCTTTTCTGGGGATTCGCCAATGAAATTACAAAAATCACCGAAGCGCGCCGTTTCTACAGCATGTTAGGCGTTATCTCCAGTCTAGCTGCGACAGTCGCCGGTCTTGGAGCGAATTATTTAACCAATGATCAAAGCTGGGAACAAACGTTGCAAGTGTTAATGTGGGCCATTATTGGCTGTGGATGTTTGGCAATGATCACCTTTTATTGGATGAATAAAAATGTTCTGAATGATGCAAGCTTTGATGAACTGCATAAACCCAAGAGAGAATTACAGCTAAAAAAGAAATTATCCATGCGAGAGAGTTTTTCTTATCTCTCCAATTCTAAGTATTTAATTTACATTGCGATCGTCGTGGTTTGTTATAACTTGGTCATTAATTTAGTTGAAATTGTCTGGAAAGACCAGCTCCGTCAGCTTCATCCTTCTACGGTTGAATATAGCCGCTACATGAATGACGTGACCGCTACTGTCGGACTCATTGCGACAGTCGCCTCTCTCTTTATGCCTCAGCTGATCTCTCGCTTTGGATGGACCTTTACGGCCTCACTGACTCCTTGGATTATGTTGGTGACGAGTGCAGGATTTTTTTCTTTTATGTTCTTCCGTTATTCTCTTGCCGATCTTGTTTTATTCTTAACAGGGACGACCCCTCTTACGATCGCCGTCTTTTTTGGAGCCGCTCAAGTCTCTTTGAGCAAGGCGTGTAAATATTCGGTGTTTGATTCGACAAA
The DNA here is from genome assembly GCA_963801825.1 of Parachlamydiales bacterium. GTDB lineage: Bacteria > Chlamydiota > Chlamydiia > Chlamydiales > Parachlamydiaceae > CAWDGI01. The sequence continues at coordinate 1,410,997 of CAWDGI010000003.1, read as the reverse complement.
AGAAATGGCGTTTATCCCGCTTGAACATGAGAGCAAACTGAAGGGAAAAGCAGCGATTGACGGGGTTGCTTCTCGCCTTGGAAAATCGGGAGGATCTGTGATCCATCAAGGGTTGTTGATGATTTTTGGAACCATTATCGGCAGCGCCCCTTATGTTGCAGCCATTTTACTTCTCGCGATTATTTGCTGGATTTTGGGTGTCCGTTCTTTAGGCAATCAGTTTGCTGCTCTCGTTGGGAAGAAAGGACGGGAAGAAATTGGAGAGGTTGGAGAAGGAGAAGTTACTGCTCCGACGGAAGAGGCGCCTGAAACGGGAAGTCCGCTGGCTCCCGTTAAAGTTTCCTAAAATTCAACGCGGAAGATCTGAAAGGGCAAAGATAGGAAAAAATCTTTGCCCTTTCAGATCTTCCGCGTTGAACGGGCTCGGTAAATTTTAAATTCCTTCTGAACCGGAATTTTCTTCTAAAATTTCAAGATTGACCCGAATCCCATTCCGACTTGCGACTGACATGAGCAGCGTGCGAATGGCATTGATTGTCTTTCCTTTTTTACCGATAATCTTCCCGATATCTGATTTCTCAACAGCTAATTCAATGATCAACGTCTGCGTTCCGCCAATCTCATTGATTTTGACTTTATCAGGATGATCTACTAAGTTCTTTACAATGTAAGCGACAAATTCCTTCATAACTCGATCCTTTTTCGGGGTTCTGATGTGTAACCTGGACTTTGGGCATTTTAAGGGGTCGCTAAATGCAAGATTTTGAGCTATAGCGAGTTAAAATTTTTTTGCCAACCCTCATTTGGGTTGGCGAAAAAATTTTAACTCGCTATAGCTCAAAAGATTGCGTTTATCGACCCCTTAAAATGGCCAAAGTCCAGGTATATTTGACCATAGCGAATCATCATATAATTTTCTAGAAAAATACGCCATGTGCGACTTTTTTTTCCGTTCGAGTCCGGGCCCGAGACCGGGCCCGCGCCCGAACCGAGATTCCGAGCTTCGTTAAATAGTTTAGCAAAGCTCGGAATCTCGATTCGGGCACGGGCCCGGTCTCGGGCCCGGACTCGAACGGAACAAAGTCGCACATGGCGTGAATAAAGAGACGACTAAGAGATTTTTTTCATCACTCGCAAAAAATCTTCGGGCAAAGGAGCCTCCAACTCCAATCGTTTACCACTCAGAGGATGATCAAATGCCAGAATTCTGGCATGTAAAAGCTGCCTTTCCACTCCATAGGCATGATTGAAAGAAGGAATCCCATAAAGAGCATCTCCCAGAACGGGGGTCCCTTTATACTTTAAATGGACTCGAATTTGATGTGTCCTTCCCGTTGTGATGACGACTTGAACAAGACTCAGCTTATCATTGGATCGAAGGATCTTGCACATGCTGACCGCAGGACGTCCAGAGGGGACAACAGCCATTTGCTTTCGATGAATGGGGTGACGGCCAATCGGGGCCTGGATCTCTCCTGGCGGGGGATGGCCCACACAGATCGCCCAATACTCTTTGTACACTTGACGGGAGGCAAAAAGAGCGGTCAGTTTTTGTTGCATGTCTAATGTCTTCGCTGCAACTAATAAGCCGGAGGTCTCTTTGTCTAATCGATGGACAATGCCCGGGCGTAAATTTGCTTTCTCTTTCTCTTGCTCCAATCCCTGTCCCTGACCTTGGCAATGATACAGCAACGCATGAACAAATGTTCCCGACCAATGTCCGGGAGCTGGATGCACCACCATTCCGGCAGGTTTGTTGATGGCTAATAAGTTCTCATCTTCATAAATGATCGATAGAGGGATTGCCTCGGGGAGCAGCTGAGCCTCGGGAAGAGCGGCGAATTCCACTTCAATCTCATCCCCAGACTCGGGTTTCACCCGTTTTTTGACCGCCATTCCATTGAGTAAAACAAGATGATCATCAATTAAGCGCTGAAAATAGGCGCGGGAGTAAACATCTTGAAAACGCTTGGCAAGTAATTTATCTAAGCGTTCTCCCGCTTCTTCTTCTGTCACGATTAGAAGATCTTGTTCTTCAGATTGCATAAGAGAAATTAGGGAAAAGGAATGGGGACAAAGACAAGCGCCCCTTCCTGGTATGGATAAGCGGGAAGAAGCCGCTTCAAAAGACTATAAATGTGAGACTCCATTTCATTCAAGGAGGAGAGCTCAAAACAGGGCCCTAAAAATTTTCCCAAATAAGAGATTCTCTCATATTCAATTTGTTGTAAATAAGGAGAGGGAGTCATCTGAATAAACATCTTTTTTAAGGAGGAAGGAAGGGGATCGAGTGCGTGTTGATAATCGGCTGAAAGGGGGAAGCCTAAGAATAGTTGGTGATCTAACACAACATTATCCTCGACTTTCCCGTTCCCGCTCCTTTTGTCTTTGTCTAAACTTATCTGCTTCGCGTTTTAGTTTCATGACACACTCGATGGCATAGGACTCTACAAACTTTTGAAACTCTTCAGGAAATTTTGTTTTGAACTCCTCCAAATTCTTGAATCTACCACCCGAAATCGGCTGGGGTGTAACCGGTGTGTCGCCCCCTATAGGAGCCGTCCCTTCCCCTTTTAGGGAGGGGTTTTCTATACTGGACATACCTCTCCTCCTTCTTGATCTTTATCTTACTTACTATTTTAACATAAATTTTAATAATTATTAAGCGAAATAAAAGCCTGATGAATTTGCTCGAAGGAATATCCTTTACGTAATAAAGCCGCCACAACCTTTTGTTTTTCTTTATATTGAGTCAAATCCTTGGAACGATAACGGGTCTTTAACAAGTGTTGAATGGCCTCGATCTCTTGCTGAGGATCTCTTTCCCATTCCGCAGCGAGCGTTTGTAGAGTGGAAGAAGAGAGTCCCTTCGCCCGCAACTTAAGTAAAATCAAAGGCAGTCCATAACGCCTTTCCTGACCCCGCATAAACCCTTGTAGCCAAGCTCGATCATCTAAGTAACCGCTGCCTTTCAATTCCTGTATCACTTTTTCAATGGTCGGCGGCTGAACGAAACGCCCCTGCAAAAGCTTCCGGAGCTGCTCGGAGTGATAACTTTGCTGAGAAAGACGCCAAAGCACATACCCCTTGACCCGACGATATTCAAAGGCATCAAAAACAGCCGGCAACTCTTCCGGAGAAGAACAAGAAGGAAACGCAGGCTTTCGGCCAAAAATCGAACGATGCCCTTCCCGCCATTTCTCTTCCTCTACCCAGATCTCCCAATAATGGGGATTTCCTGGCTTGACTTTCCAAGAGATCTTCATGGTTTTTAAGATTTTTTTCTTAAAACTATTTTCTTCACTTCACGCGGCGTCATCCGCACCCCCTTGGCGGCCACTCCCTTCACCAGAACCGACTCAAATCGAAACTCTATTTCGCTTCTCGTTTGCCGAGGTTTGGGAACGAGCTGAAGCTCTAAGACGGGAGAAGGGTCAGTGGAAATAAACTCTAATGTCATTCCTTCTTCTATATAGCGATAGGACTTATCCAGAATAAACTTATCAATGATAAATCGCTTTGCAAACCCAAGACGACTGTTTGGATCTCGATAAGCCACATTAAAGATCGTCTTTTTATCGGCTACTCCCAAATAGACAAGCGGATTGCCTTGAAGATGGGCATACTGCTTTTCAGGAATCGAAATGACAAGATAAGAGCCATCCTTGAATACCATCAACAATTTATCAAAATTGGTGCACTCCACGGCGAAACTCCCCGTGACTTTTGTTCCCAAGAAACCACTCTCCGGATCGTACTCCACTTTGACGGCCCTCGTTTCCATGGCCCGTAAATCCAGTTCGGCAATCGCCTGCACTTCTGTGCGGCGAGGATAGTCCTTGCCATATTTTTTAATGAGCATTTGCAAATAGCGAATCGTCACCTTCTTGATATTTTTTAGCTCTTTCTCTACTCGCTCCAACTGCTCTTGATAAGCGGCGATCTCTTCTTTATTCTTCGCGAGATCAAATAGAGAGATTCGGCGAATCGGAATGCTCAATAAACGTTCCCGGTCTTCTTGAGTGGGCTCACGAAGAAGGTTAGAATGAAAGGGAATCAAACTCGCTGTCATGGTTTGATGGATCGCTTCATAAGAATCAAGGCTCTCAATCTGCTTATAGAGGCGATTTTCAATGAAGATTTGCTCAAGCGTTTTCTCAAAAATTTTCTCTTTTAAACGCATGCTTTCAATTTCCAGTTCTTCTCTCAAATACTTTTGGAGCCGGTCAACATGAACTTTAAGAATCTCGTCTACTGTTGTTTCCCAAGGAAAATTATCTTTAATGACCAAAATTTGAGAAGAAAGAGTCACTTCACACTCTGTGTAAGCATAAAGCGCATCGAGTAAATCTTGCGCATAATGCCCGCGGGGCATCTTGATTTCAATTTCGACCTTTTCTGCCGTGTAATCTTCAATGGCATCAATCTTAATTTTTCCCTTCTTCGCCGCCTCCTCAATGGAGCGAATTAAAGATTCCGTCGTGGTTCCATAACAAATTTCTTTAATGACTAACGTTTTTGGATCGCGTATTTCGATCTTCGCTCTCAACTTGACCTTTCCCCGTCCTTTATCATACTGAGAAGCATCCATAATGCCCCCGGTGGGGAAATCAGGCAAAAGAGTAAAAGACTTTTCTTCTAGTAAAGCAATCTCTGCTTCTAAAAGCTCTTGGAAATGATGAGGGAAAATATGAGTCGCCATGCCAACCGCAATCCCATCGGCTCCTTGCAAGAGGACCAAGGGAATCTTCGCGGGCAAATGGAGGGGCTCTTGATGACGACCATCATAGGAAGAGCTCAGGGGGGTCAAGTCGGGATTAAATAACGTCTCTTTGGCTAACGGGCTGAGGCGGGTTTCGATATAACGGGCGGCGGCTGCCGGATCTCCCGTCAGCATGTTCCCAAAATTTCCTTGGGTATCGAGCAAGTAGCCTTTATTTGCCAGGTTAACAAGGGCTTCGATAATCGGAGCGTCTCCATGTGGGTGAAGGGCCATTGTCTGCCCGGCAGCATTTGCGACTTTATGCAACTTCCCATCATGCATGAGCCAAAGCATATAGAGGATCCGCCGCTGCACCGGCTTGAGTCCATCAATGACATGGGGAATGGCACGGTCCAAAATAACGTAAGAGGCATACTTAATATAATGATGTTGCATTAACTGCTTGATATCGTCTAACATCCTAACCCCTCACAAGAATGCCTTCTTCATTCACGAAGTTTTGCATAATGAATTGCTTCCTCTCCGGTGTATTTTTTCCCATATAAAATTGCAAGGTCGTCTTAATATCGGAAAAAGAATGAATGACCACGGGAATCAATCGAATCTCTTTTCCAATAAACTGCTTAAACTCATTTGGAGAGATTTCTCCGAGCCCTTTGAAACGAGTCACTTCCAATCCTTTCTTTAATTTCGCGATCGCTTGATCGCGCTCTTCTTCGGAGTAACAGTATAGCGTTTGCTCTTTATTTCGCACTTTAAAGAGAGGAGTTTCTAAAATGTAGAGATGTCCATTCAAGACTAATCCCTCAAAATAGGTTAAAAAGAAGGTCATGAGGAGATTGCGAATATGCATCCCATCGACATCGGCATCGGTCGCCAAAATCACTTTGTTGTAACGGAGTTGCCCAATGTCTTCCTCGATATTGAGTGCATTCATTAAATTGAACATCTCTTCATTCTTATAGAGCTGATCGAGCTTCATTCCAAAAACATTGAGGGGCTTTCCTCTCAAAGAGAAGACTGCTTGAGTTAGGGGATCGCGTGAAGCAACAATCGAAGCGCTTGCAGAATCCCCCTCGGTCAGAAAAATCATCGTCTGCTGACCCAAAGAAGAGTCATCTTGATAGTGATATTTGCAGTCGCGCAACTTCGGGATTTTAAAAGAAATCTTCTTTTGCTTTTCCTTTGCCTCTTTCTTAACGGCGGCTAATTCACGCCGCAGCTTTTCGTTGAAGACAATCCGTTCAATCAATCGTTTCGCTGTTTCTGGATATTGATGGAGAAGAGTCGCAACAGCTTCCTTCACCTCTTGTACAACGGGGCCCCGGAGATCGGTGTTTCCCAATTTATTTTTGGTCTGCGATTCGAAAATCGGGTCTTTTACTTTGACTAGAATCGTTCCCACAATCCCTTCTCGAACATCAATCCCTTGAAAGTTTTTTTTGGAAAATTCATTAACTCCCTTGAGGATTCCTTCTCGGAAAGCCGAGAGGTGAGTGCCCCCATCTGCTGTGTATTGTCCATTGACAAAAGAAAAATAGCTTTCCCCATAACTGTGGGTATGAAGAAAGGCAAATTCTAAATGTTTTCCCCGATAATGGAGGGGCTCATAAAGCTTATCTTCGGTCACCTCAGCGTTTAGAAGATCAAGAAGGCCATTGGAAGAGGCAATTTTTTCTCCATTAAATTCGAGGGTTAAACCTGTATTTAAATAGGCATAATGCCAGAGGCGCTTGAGGATGTATTCTTTTTGGAAATGATATTTTTTGAAAATTTCTGGATCAGGGATAAATTCGACATAGGTCCCATTTGGCTCCTGGGTTTTCTCTTTCTTTTGCTTTTTAAACGCCCTTGGCTGAAATAAGCCTCCATCGACTCCCCGTCCCGGTAGCTGCGAACAAGAAAATGGCTGGAGAGGGCATTGACGGCCTTTGTTCCGACGCCGTTTAATCCGACAGAGAATTGGAAGACATCGTCATTGTATTTCGCCCCTGTGTTAATTTGGCTGACGCATTCAATCACCTTGCCCAGAGGGATTCCCCGTCCATAGTCACGCACAGAGACGCGATTCGTCGCTTCATCGACTTGAATGAGAATCTTCTTCCCCTCCTTCATGATGAACTCATCAACGCTATTATCAACGACTTCTTTGAGCATCACGTAAATGCCGTCATCCGGATTCGACCCGTCTCCCAAACGTCCGATGTACATTCCTGAACGCAAACGAATATGCGCGAAGGCATCGAGGGTTTTTACGGTGCTTTCATCGTACTGTTTTGGCATATGTCCCATGATGATGATTGATTAGGAACGAGCGAATTATAGCGAATATTGAATTCCAGATCTAGTATATTTCCAAAAAAAATAAAAAATAGTTGCGACAAAAAAAACAAATTTAATATAATCAATTTTTATTAATACCAATATCTTTTCAAAGAAATAAATTATAAGGAGAATTTCATGGATGCTATTCATAATTTTTTTAATGGTGTACTTGGTAAGGTTGATAAACCGGAAGCCGGAGATCGCTTACCAGATGAAATGACTAAGCTGGTGTTACTGCAACTTTCTCCTTTGACATGGATAGCAACAGCCCCACGCGTTTGTCGAAAATGGAATAGATTGGTAAATTCATCTATGCTTTGGGAAACCGTGGCAAAACACTATCCTATTGCCTTTCCTTTCAAATCTGAAGAGCGAATCACGCTAGAATGTAAAAAACAACTTTATCTTCATTTAAATCCCCTAGTAGAAACAAAAAAAGAACTTTTTGATAGAATTGAAATGATTTGCAGGTTTACGAAATTTGGTGAGATCACGGGGATTAATTATACCTCTGATAGTATCCCTGAGGCCTATTTGAAAATTTTTATGGTAAAATTTTCCATTTTTCATTTTGACTTTTTTTTGGGTAATTTTGATGATATGGAAAAAAAGGCGATTTGTATTTATCAAATTCGAGGAAAGAAAAGTGCAGACCTTGGAAGTAAATATTCAAGTAGTGGAAATTGCGGTCTAAGTAAAGATATGAAAAGCGTGGAGAGCAAGCATCGCAATATAACAGCACCAAATACAATAGTGCAAGAAATCTTTAATCAGCTATAGCAATGGTTAACTCATTTATTCATTAGAAAACACGTGCTGTCTGATCGACAAAACAGATAACACGCTCTTGATCCATGAAGTCCTTGTACAAAAAGAAACCACGAGCCGGAACCCGTGGCATTCGCATGGATAAACCATGCGGGATGAAACCTCATTATAAGCAATAGGCTTTTTCTTTGCAACGGGCTTGTTTGGCGCAGCAATTATTTGTGAGTATTCTTCCCAAGGGAAGAATACTCACAAATAATTGCTGCGTTTGGCGACAATTAAAATTCGGCCGTGTTGCCTCATGACAAAGAGCTTTAGCTTCCTTCAATCCAGATAAATTTCTCAAATCATTAAAGTTATAATTTGGCAAGAATTGCTAATTTTCTTATAACAAAGAGCTCCATCCTACACTGAAGCGGCCATGACCTCTTCAGCAAAGAAAAGGAGCCCTTTATGTTACGCATTGGAGTGGTCGGCATTAATCACAAATTAGCCGATCTAAAACTAAGAGAGCAATTAGCAAAGGCCTGTCAGCGGCGTTTTGGTCCTTTGCATGCCGTGTATGAAGACAATGCTTTTATCTTGCTTTCCACCTGCAATCGCACTGAAATTTATTTCAGCTCAGATAATCTCCCCTCCACACATAGTTTCCTCTTAAACACCCTCCGCATAGAAGTCAATGAAGAATTCGAACATAAACTTTACTCTTACTTCGGAGTCGATTGTTTTTGCCACTTGGCAAGGGTGACAGCCGGTTTAGATAGCGCAATTCTTGCCGAAACGGAGATTCAAGGACAAGTCAAGTCGGCATACGAAAGTATTGCCGAGTGTCATTCCCTTCCTAAAGAGCTTCATTTTTTATTTCAAAAAGCGCTAAGCATTGCCAAAAAAGTGCGATCGGAGCTTGATCTTGGGCGGGGGATGCCCAACTTAGAACAAGCCCTCTTGCAAGCAGCAAGAAATGTCCTAAAAACCCCTGAAAAGGCTCGCCTCCTTCTTGTCGGGGCCTCTGAGATCAATCAAAAGATCTTAGCCTTTTTAAAAAGAAAGCAATTCCAATCGATCACCCTCTGCAATCGCTCAGATGAGCAAGCCTGTTTATTAAGTGCTTCGCATGGCATTGACTATTTGCCTTGGATGCACTTGAATGAATGGCAGAATTATGATTGGGTCATCTTTGGAACAAAATCGCCCGATTATTTAGTCACACGTAAAAGTATTCAGAAACAAGCTCTCAGCCATAAATTAGTCATGGATCTCTCTGTCCCCCGCAACGTCGAACCAAAGGTCGGGCAAGAGGCCCATATCACCCTGCTCAACATTGACCAGATCAATCGTCTATTAAATATGCGGCATCATCGCATGAAGCATATTCTTGCAGAAGCAGAAAAGCAGGTGGCACAAGCCACCATGCAGCATGCCTGCCGTTATATCGAGAGAAATCGCTCTCCTCTTTCTCTTTTTGCTGCGATAGCTTAATATAAGGTTGATCTCAGAAATCCACCCTCCCCGGATAACGAGGAAAAGGAATGACATCACGAATATTTTCCATCCCCGTCGTAAATTGAATAAGCCGCTCAAACCCCACCCCAAAGCCTGCATGAGGGACCGTGCCGTATTTTCGAAGCTCTAAGTACCACCAGTACTCTTCGATCGGAAGCCCCACTTCCTTGAATTTCGCTTCTAAAACTTCTAGCCTCTCTTCCCGCTGACTTCCTCCAATGAGCTCTCCGATTTTGGGCACAAGCACATCCATCGCAGCGACCGTGCGTTGGTCGTCATTCGCCCGCATGTAGAACGCCTTAATTTCCTTTGGATAATCGATCAAAATCACAGGTTTGTGAAAGAACTCTTCCGCTAAATAACGCTCATGCTCCGACTGCAAATCAAGTCCCCACTTGACGGGAAATTCAAAGGCTTTATCTGCTTTTTCCAGAATTTTAATGGCCTCTGTATAAGTGAGCCTCTCAAAGGGAGTGGTCACCACATGCTCCAACCGTTCAATCAACCCGGGAGAAATATATTGATTAAAAAAATGCATATCCTCTTCGCAAGCCTCAAGGGCATGCTTTAAAATCTCCTTCAAATAAGCCTCTGCACAATCCATATTATCTTTAAGATCGGCAAAAGCCATTTCAGGCTCAATCATCCAAAACTCAGCCAAATGGCGAGAAGTATTCGAATTTTCTGCGCGAAAAGTCGGACCAAAGGTGTAAATATCCGATAAGGCAGACGCATAGATTTCTCCATTTAGCTGCCCAGAGACCGTCAGATAGGTGGGCTTGGCAAAGAAATCCTGGCTATAATCCACCTGATTTTCTTTATTTTTAGGGATGTTCTCGAGATCCAACGTTGTCACTCGAAACAACTTCCCCGCTCCTTCGCAATCTGAACTGGTAATAATCGGCGTCTGAAGATAAATAAACCCCCGGCTTTGCAAAAATTGATGGGTAGCAAAAGCTAACGCACTTCTCACCCGCATGATGGCTCCAAAGGTGTTGGTACGGCCTCTCAGATGGGCAATCGTTCGCAAAAACTCAAAACTATGACGCTTTTTTTGAAGAGGATAGCTATCTGGATCGCACCCTCCAATCACCGTGATTTCTTTCGCTTGCATCTCCAAAGATTGCCCTTTCCCAGGACTTGCCACAATGATTCCTATCACTGAGACAGAGGCTCCCGTTGATAGCTGAGAGATCCCCTTCTCACCTCCCGCCACTTGAGGAGTCACGATCACTTGAAAATTCGAAAGAGTCGACCCATCATTTATCTCAATAAAGCAAAAAGTTTTTTGATGACGAACCGTGCGAATCCAGCCTTTCAAGGTTCTCTCCTGCCCAATAAGGGAAGAGAGATCTTTTTTTGTCTCTTTTAATTCTTTGATTTTCGTTCGCATGCATCCTCTATGATATGTCTTTAAGCCGTTGAATTTCTACTTTCCATAACTCTGTCCTGCCGGGTGTCTCTAAATATTTGGGTAAATACCGGGTCCGCCGATCAGTCATTAAAAAGCGAAAACACTCCCACCCAATCTGCCCCCCTCCTAAAGGCTGATGACGATCCACCCGCGAACCAAACTCCCTCATCGAATCATTCAAATGAAAAGCATTAAGAAAAGATAACCCAATGAGGCGATCAAATTCAGCCAAAATATTTTCCCAACCTGCAAAAGTCCTCACATCGTAACCAGAAACAAAAAGATGGCAAGTATCCATGCAAACTCCTAAAGGAATTCTCTCTTTAAGAGCGTGAATAATATAGGCAAGATGCTCAAAACGATGCCCCACCGTCGACCCTTGGCCGGCCGTTGTTTCCAACAATAGACGGATCTTTCCTCCCTCAACCAAAGGCTCAACTAACAAAAGACTCTCGATGATCCGATCTAAACATTCCTGTTCTTCCCCTTCTAAAGCCGCTCCCGGATGAAAATTTAAGTAAGAAATGCCTAATTGGATACAGCGAATAATCTCTTCTTGAAAGGCTTGACGACTCTTTTCTAAAACATCCAGCCTGGGCCCTCCTAGGTTAATCAAATAACTATCATGGCTCATCAGCTGAGTCAGCCCTGTCTCTTGCAACGTGCGCTCCCACTCCTCAATCATCTCTGAGGTAAGAGAACGCCCCTTCCATTGCTTCTGATTGCTCGTAAATAACTGAACGGTTGTCGCCCCAATCTCCTGTCCCTCTAATAAAGCACAAGAAAGGCCTCCAGAAGTGGATGTATGGGCCCCGATTAATAACTTTTCGTGTTTTGCCATTTTTAGACCAGCTAGTAAGAATGGACGCATTCTAACAAGAGAAATGGTTATTGACAAGTTCTCGACTTTGCAACTTTTAAGGGGTCGCTAAATGCAAGATTTTGAGCCATAACGCGTTAAAATTTTTTCGCCAACCCTCATTTGGGTTGGCGAAAAAATTTTAACGCATTATAACTCAAAAGATTGCATTTAGCGACCCCTTAAAAGTTGCAAAGTCGAGAAGTTGACAAAGTTACCTCTTGACAGGAACTTCTCTAACTTTTATTCTGTCTGTTTAATAAATAAGAGGAGCTAGGAATTATTATGAATTTAACAGACGCAATTGCAGACGCATTTCCCATCCATAAAGTTTATAATTATCTATACAACACGTTCAACGCATGGATGAATCCCGATAGGGAGAGATACATCCAAACCATGTTGGAGTTTTTAAAGGGTTGCTTCGAGGCCGAAAATAACAAGCCTAGCTATGACCATAAATTTGGTCTTGTTCTTTTTTTTAGAACCGAATCGTGGAAATTAATTGATAACGAGATCGATTCGCTGTTTGCACTTGTTTCCTCTAGGCCCTCTTCCAATATCATCGAACAGGCAGTGAAGAATATCAAAATTGAGACGATTGATGATTGGAAAAAACAAATTCAAACCATAAGAACGACTTATAAGCAGTTGCAGACAGAATACAAAGAGCTAAAAGATAAAGAGCTCGCTTTGATGATCATGGAACAACCCAATTATCAAGCTCTCCATTTCAACCCAGATTTTCTCCTCAATCGAGACAAGATCTTACAGGAACAAGAGATTGAAAGAACAAATCTTGAAAGAGAGATTAAAGATTGCAGGGCAACAATCCAGCAGACGAGGGTTCAGCTCGTCGAATTGCAAAAAAATTTATGGGAGAGCATTTCTTCCTCAGAAGAAAAGGGAACTTTCCCTGGAGAGGAAAAGAAAAAATATGATCATCTTCATAAATTAATAAAAACCTGGACCGCTCACTTCCAGATCCCTTTTAACACAGCGATCGAAATCGATCCGACGCTAGTCAGTCTTGATGAGGCAAAACTCATTCCTGTCTGCCTGAATGCGCCAGAGGATCACTCCCAAGAGCGTATCGAACAAACAGCTATAAAATACGTAAATACACCCGTCGTAAAAGCCGTTGCGATCTATCCTGGCACACTAAGGACAGTGGGAGATACCAAAGAATTTACTGTTTACTATTTTGAACGTCAAAAACCCATTGTTAAGCTTGGATACGAGACCCCGCAACTTTCTTCTCAGCCCGGACAACAACTTAAAGAGACGCGCTTTACAGGGGAAATTAAAACTCTTACAGAGAGTGTATTCAAAAAGATCCCGGAAAATCCTCTTCGTGTTTATTAGAGCTCCTAAAGGACACGGAAGACATCTCTTAATAAAGTCAGGACGACTTCTACAATAATGAGAATAATAATCGTCCACTCGAGACGACTAGAATGTTGATGATTTAATTCATTCCCAAGCATTTCAAATAATTCATGAATCACATCGAGTCGTTGATTGAGCACTTCTACTCGTGTTTCTAGATCGAAATAATTTGCCGTCATGGCATAAAGAGGCTCTAACTCAGAATACTCCCAGAAAAATTCAGGGACGTCTAAAACATCAACATGCAAATTAATGGAGTTTCTTTCGATAAATAACTCTCCCATTTTTCGTCTAATTTCTCGACGAGATAAGGAAGATACGACCATGCTTAGCAAGATCTTCAGGAATATGTTTTGTATGATTAAATGTTTTGCAGAAGAGCGCTTTCAAATGTGCCTAATTTGACCGATTGAGCCAATCCATGAGAAACTGCTAAACGGCCTAAAACACTCAATTGCCGGAAGAATAATCTCATCTTCCACAATCTTTGGAGCTTCTCCTAAAACAAAAGTAAATTCATCCATCTCCATTTCTTCTAAGGGGTGTTCTTCAAATTCTTTGATTTGTTCAAGATAGGAATGGCATTGTTCAAGGGTTAATCCCCAAAAAACAAGTTGCGCCATAGGGAAAATAAAAAACATCTCCTACCCCCCAGAGAGGGGTGACAAGGACGAAATGAATGACATCTCGATAAAGGTGACATTCGCCCCGACTTGCTTGAAATGGTCGTAAAGAAGCTTAATGGAGTAAGCAGAAGCTGTACAATAAGCTCGACAATCCATGACAGAAAATGTATTTAAATGATGCGAAAGAGGGGACTTGAACCCCTACGAGGAAACCCTCACTACCACCTCAAAGTAGCGCGTATACCAATTCCGCCACTTTCGCTTTAGTTAGGTTGAAAAGAGAGAATAGCACTTTCGCCGATTTATAGCAAATCCTCAAAGAAAAGAACTAATTTTTGACGGAGCTCCAAGGAAATCCCATCGGAGCAAATCTCTCTGTAATGCTGACAATTTGCCCAGCGGTACACCTGGTCAAGCTCTTCTTTGGTCCAGAAGATTCCTAAGATTCCTCCCGGGAGAGGATGTTTTTGACAACGCCAATTCTCTCCATATTGAACCCCCCCCTCTTCTAATAGAGCGAGACATTCTCCACATCCCAAAGGAAACGGGGCTAACCCTTCATGTTTGATGAGTTTGAGACGGAAACTCGTGGCTAATACCCAAGGGTCAGCAATCTGAGGAATTTTGCGCAAATAATAGCAAAGAAGCGCATAGAGTTGAGGGGCCGGCTTACCGATCAACTGAGAGGATAAAATCACCCGCAGAAAGTCGCTAGCAACTTCTAAATGGAGAAGATGCCCTCTTAATTCAAAGAAAGAATGGATCATTCTCATCTCTTGGCAACTAAAGAGATCGCTCGCTCTTTCTTTGTAAATCACCTCCACTTGTGTGAGAGGAACCGAGAGAGCGCTTCCTTTCCGAGGGCTTCTCGCCCCACGGCAGAAAAGTTTAATGACTCCTGCCTCTTGTGTAAAGAGAGAAAGGATCGCATCTTCCTCTCGAAAGGGAATGGCTTTGAGAATAATTCCTTCTGTCTGCTGAAAGGCTTGTGTCATGAGAAAAAATTTATGGGGATGGAGCCTCTCTAAGCAGAGGGGCTCAAAAAATGTGCAAAGTCGAGAGCAATAGCTTTTGACTAATAATTCTTCCCTTTATATATTAATGTTCGATGAATTTAAAATCTACGAGCAATCGAAATGCACCGATAGCTCAATGGATAGAGTACCCGGCTTCGAACCGGGTGGTTAGAGGTTCGAGCCCTCTTCGGTGCGATTTTTTCAATCATCCTCGAAAAAACTATTGAGGGATCATTTTATGAGTCGTAAAACAAAAGCCTTAGAATTTGCCAATGCGGGATATGATATTCAAATTACAGGACGTCACATCGCAGTGACAGATTCGATGAAGGATTATGCCATGGAGAAAGCCTCCAAGATCGAGCGCATCATGAATCGCATTATCGATATTGCTGTGATTATGGATATTCAAAAGCTGCAACACCGCGTAGAACTTATTCTTAAGGCAGGAAATTTGAGACTCACAAGCCATGCCTCCAGCACAGATATGTACGCGTCCATTGATAAAGCAGTGGGCAAACTGGAGCATCAAGTTCAGCGCTATAAATCAAAAATGCAAGATCATCATGCGATCAATCATGCGGACCTTCAAATGCTTGTCAATGTGATTAGCCCTCTCACGGAAGAGGAATTTGAAGTCGAACAAATCAATCGAGAGGCAAGTCTTTTTAAGCCTCACGAAGTGGTCAAACAAGAGATGCAAGAGGTGCATACACTCTCGTATGAGTCGGCCATTATGAAAATGGAATTTTCAAACGATCCGGTTTTAATCTTCAAAAATCAGGCGAATCAAAAGCTTACGATTCTTTATCGCCGCCCAGAGGGGAATTATGGGGTCATTGAGCCTTGTTAAGAGGGCAAGAATTAGGAGTAGTCGTTAATAGGGTGTCTCTTTTTTGCCCCATTCGTCAACTTCACGTGGCTGATTTACCGGAAGAAAGAGTCAGGCAGGCTCTCCTTCGAGAAATGATTGATCGTCTCGGGTATCCGTTGGGATATTTTGCATTGGAAAAAAGCTTATCCCAGTTGCCCCATCTTTCCCCCTCAACCCACTTTCCCAAACGGCGTGCAGACTTGATTGTCTTTGGGAAAAACATTCACCCCCAAGAGCCTCTCTATCCTTTACTCCTCGTTGAATGTAAAGCGGTTCCCTTAACTCGTAAAACCCTTCAACAGTTGAAAAGTTATAATCAATTCATCAAAGCTTATTTTATTGCTGCTGTCAACGAGACTTGCCTTTACTGGGCTCCCTCTTCTTCCTCTGTATGTCCGGATGTTTCTATAGAAACGGGATTTCCTTCTTATGAGAAATTACTTTCTCTTCTCCATCCTTTCCCGCATTGACTCATCAAAAAGTCGCACATGGCGTTAATGTGTTAATATTCTATAAAAATAATCTGTAATCTGTTTTAAAGAGTTTAGCGATCCGTTTTGCAATCGTTTTACCAATAGAGCGTTTTCCAAGTTCCATTTTGGAAATATTCGCTTGATTAATTCCTAACACCATTCCTAATTCAGCTTGAGTCATTCCCTCGCGATTGCGCAACCCGCGTAGCATAACAGCGGCTTGTGGTTCCCCCTGAAGCAAAATATCCATTGCTTCTTGATAAGACAGGGGGTTATCGGCTTCCTTGAAGATCTCATTTTTTCTATGTATGATTTCTTCAGTATGGCGCTTTCTCATGCGTGCCAACATAATACACCTCTATTATTTTTCTTTCTTATTTGCTCTCCAACAAGCGACATAGGTCTTAACACATATCAGTTTTACCTCATTTTTTGATTAAGGGTGGACAAAATGTTAAAATAAAGAGTAAGAAGAGAAAAAGTTTCATGATTGGCTAGGATGCTATGGAAAATCAAAATCGGCTGGATCATTTATTGACGGAAATGGCAGAGATGATTCAATTGATCCAAAATCATCGAGGAACCATTTCTGCTAATATTACTCCTCAGGTATTAAAGAAGATTGAGGATTTAGAGCAGGCGCTTGCAATTTTTGAAGAAATCAACAAGCAAGCCTTTGAAGAGGCGGGGGTCGATAGGGAGCGTCTAAAAACGGAAAAGCTTGAATCCCTAGACGTCCCTTCGGAAGAAAAAAATCTTTTGCAGCGGGCCAATAGAATCGCGTCAGATGCACGTAATCTTCAGCTGATTCTATCTAGAGAGATGAGGCAAGGGCGGCAAAAAAAATTCAGGAAGAGATCTTCCGGTATGAAAGAGCGCAAGAAACTCTTCAAGCCTCTAGGGGGGGATGCGAATTGGATTCCTCTCTAAGAAATGATTTTCAGATCAGGTGATTAGCTCTGGTGAGGCACTGGAGAGAAGTCTGGAAAGAAGTCTAGGAATGTCATTACAACTACTATAAATAGAAAAGAGGCCACTATTAATCTCTGTTGCCTGGCTCTCCTAGCTACGCAATCATTGAAAATTGCGTTCACTTTCTCTTGTATTTTCACAGGAGTATGATTCGCTAAAGAAAGCTCTTTTAAACGGCTAGCACGATAGAAATACATTTTATTGAGATAGGCTTTGTATTCTTCAGGAGTGGAGAGCTTTTCTAGAGATTGACAATGGGACTGATAAAATAATTGATTGATTCGCTCTGCAAAAGGCTTAAAGCGAGTAGAGCCTTCAATAGGCTCCAAACGCCAATTCCTCAGGGAACTGTCAATACTCCTCTCAAGATGCCTGACTCCCTCTCGCGAAGAAGAGGAAATGCCATTTAATAAGCGTTTCAGTGATTGATCGACCATTCCGTCCTCTCCAATATCTCCACCTCCACCACAGATCGCATCAACGAACCAAAATTCGGGATTATTACAACTGAGATCGATTTCTCCTTTTTCTTGTAAAAAAAGAAGGATTCGTTCGAAATTATCCCAAGATAAAGGCAAAATTCTCTTGTTTTCTTGATGCCCCCTGGCATAGTCGTCTACAAAAGTTCGTAGAGCCCCCATCATCCCTCTTTTTACCTCCTTCTCCCCTTCAGCAGAGAAAGCTTCTCTTCGCTTTGCCTCCCGTTCAAAGTACGTAATGAAAAGGCTTTTGTATTTTTCGAAAAGATGAAAGAAAAAAAGATTCTCTTTGTAATTAAAAAAAATTGTCTCCCCTACATATGTGATTTTTGCAGATATTATCGAACGACGATCAAACGGACAAATTTGACTCTGTTTGTCTAGCCTCTCGACACAAATGAGGTGAATGGCATGTGAACAGGGAAAAACTTTCACTTGATCTTCAGGGATATAATCTTCAAAACAAATGCAACAGCGATCCGGAAGATGTTGAAAGTTTTTTTGCTGAGCTTCCCTGTACGGCCCTGTCCAAACGGGCTGATAGTCGAATTTAATATCATTGATCTCTAATTTCCTTGATTTAAATTAAATTATCTAAAGTTAATCATAAATTAATAAATGTATTTTCTCAATATTTTTATTTAAAAAAAGACTTATTTTTCAAAATTATCATTTGACGCTTGCGACAAGATGATGCTAACCAACAGTTAATATAAACGGTGTAAGACGGTGTAAGATGGAGGTAAAAATGGGTCACTTGGCAAGTGATTTAACCCCTTTGGAGTTAGTGGCTTGACGAACTTATGAAATAGCCAACAAAGTGAAGTGATTTGAAATAAGAAAATTATCTTTCTCGTCCTTTAGAGAGATTTCTTGCGAGTTGATAGCGTTCTTTGCGTATTCTTTGTAATCCCTTTCTAAATGTCGTATTATCCATATCAACACCTTCTTCCTCTTCAGCTGCCTCTTTAAAAGCAAGGGCTTCTAAAATATATTCTCGCATAGATATGCCTCTTCTAGTCGACATCATCTTTAAATGCATATGTTGTTCGGCCGGGATATCTAAACTCAAGCGAATCATATGATGAGCTTGCCTCATATTAACCTCCTTATATTTTTTAAGCCCATTTCTTCATATAACTCCATGTCTTGCTAAATAAATGCTTATTCATTGAAGCTAAAACAATAGGCTGTAAAAATTCTTTAATTTCACTGATCACTTTTGACAGTTCAATATCCTTTTCTTCATTTTCAATATTTTGTAAAAATTGCTTCCAACGCATTTGATGCACAGGATCAGCATAAAATATTTCGCTTAAGGAGTCGGGGAGTGCGTTTAACAGGGTTTGCCTTTTTTCAAATGTCGTTTTTATAGCGTTTTGCAAAGATTCACCGTTCAATAAAAGTTGTTGTGATAATATCCAGATGTCAAAAAAATCTTTCATGCGCGTGTTGACTAGGCCTAATTTCATCATTGCTTCAAACTTTTCAGCAATCACGCTTTCTGGAGTATATCCTCGCAACTTTGGAGGAGGAAATTCCAAAATTGTGGGATAGGCAATGATCATTGGTTCGGGGAAAATCACATCGCTAAACCCAATATCAAGTTGCATAGGAATTTTTGCTGAATGCATGTTTGCATTAAAAAGTGCACGCAAGCCGTGATATTCTCCATTCACCTGCATTTCTTTCAGTTTCAATGATGTTGTCTCATAATGAATGCCATCAGCGACTACCTCATTTTTAGATATATCATTGATGATCTCTTTTAGATTTTGAATGCTATTCTTGGTCTTTCCAAGCAGGTCAATATCAAGTGTTGCTCGATGATTGCTAATAGCCCATGCCTTAAGCATCAATCCTCCTTTCAAAAAGAACTTATCCACATGCGGCGAGAGACTTAAGCGATATAAAAAACGTTCGATTGCATAATATCTCAAAAGTTCATCTGTTCTTCGATGAGTGCTTTTAGCTTGGTTTTTTAGACGATGGAGGACTGATTCAGCTAAATTCTTTTTCTCTTTATTCATGAGCGATCATTTCAATGTAGGGTTTTATAATTTTTTCACAGCGACAGATTTTAGCATACTCTAATAGTTTGCTAATGTTCGTTTTTTTTCTTTGCCAGTAAAGTCTTAAAGCTTCCATAGAAATATCCAAACCAATTTTATTTCGATATTTAAAACAGTCTGCAAGAGTTTTTTCAGCTGAATAAATACGAACATCAACTCCGTCAATTTTATGTATCTCAATCCCAGCCAAAAAATTTTTTTTAGAATACCAAAAGAGACGAACAGGTGGGTAATCGATTATTGGCTTGTGTGCCTTCAAAGGAATAGCTATATCAACCTTATGAGGGATTTGTGTCGTGATTTCATGAAAAGATAATGCAGAAATTAAGCAGATAACGCTATGAGGAATTTTTTGAGAAATAATGATTAAATCTGGTTGAGAAATTTCAGTACATTCCGAAAGACGATAAAGACCTCGAGATAAAAGCTCTAATACGCCTTGGTCTCGCATGTTGTAAAGAGTCTTAGGATGAATTCCTAACCTAATGGCTTTAGCTGTATTAAGCATTCCCCCATGCGTCCTGAAGATATCCTTAGCTTTAGCAAATTTATGAGTAACAGTCATGGTGATAAATACATAGGTTTATTTCATTTATAACCTATATAATTATCACTTTCTACGAATGTAGTCAATGGAAAATTTGGTCATATTTGCACCGAGGAAAAAATATTTTCTGAGCCAAATATAGCAGATTTTCATAACTAAGTCACCCGTCCAATTTTTCGATACCGGCTCTCTTCCTTTCTATTGACACTCTCGATAAGATCATGCTAACTTCCGGTTAATTAAAAAGGAGAATCTAGATGGCCTACATCACTGTTGATCAAGAGAACGGGGAAGACATACAACTCTATTACAAAGACTGGGGCAGTGGACAACCCATTGTTTTCAGCCATGGCTGGCCACTCATAGCAGATGCATGGGAAGATCAAATGCTCTTTTTGGCCTCACGAGGATATCGCTGCATCGCACACGACCGCCGCGGTAATGGACGATCGAGTCAACCCTGGAATGGCAATGAGATGAATACATATGCGGACGACATGGCAAAGCTTGTCGAAAGGCTAAATTTGAAAAATGCCATCCATATCGGCCACTCAACAGGAGGAGGAGAGGTGGCACGTTATATTGCTCGCTATGGAACAAAAAGGGTCGATAAGGCCGTGCTAATTGGATCAGTGACTCCACTCATGTTGAAAACAGCTGCCAACCCAAAAGGGTCACCTATCGAAGTGTTTGATCAAATTCGGCAAGGAGTTCTTAAAGATCGCTCCCAATTCTTTAAAGAGCTGAGTGCCCCTTTTTATGGGGCAAACAGATCGCAAAATCAAGTGTCACAAGGATTACGAGATTTTTTTTGGCTTCAAGGGATGCTAGGAGGATTTAAGGCGATCTATGACTGCATTAAAGCATTCTCTGAAACAGATCTGACAGAAGACCTCAAGACATTTGATGTGCCAACGCTAATTCTTCATGGCGATGATGACCAAATTGTGCCCATTGAAGACTCAGCTTTTCTTTCAGCTAAATTAATCAAAAATGCCGAGTTAAAAATTTATAAAGGCGCGCCTCACGGAATGTGCTCAACGCACAAAGACCAAGTGAACCAAGATCTGCTTACCTTTATAAGAAAATGAGGCAATACGAAGCGAAGATTTAATTGTCCCAAACAAAATGATTTCAGATCAGGTGATTAGCTCTGGTGAGGTGTTGGAAAGAAGTGACTGTATAAGACTTGCACAATAACCATCACAAACAGAATAGAGATGAATAGCAATTTTTTTTCCCTGGCTACCCTAGCTTCGACATCCTTGAAAACTGCGTTCACTTTCTCTTGTATTTTCACAGGGGTATGATTCGCTAAAGAAAGCTCTTTTAAACGGCTAGCACGAGAGAAATCCATTTTATTGAGATAGGCTTTGCACTCTTCAGGACTGGAGAGCTTTTCCAGAGCTTGACAATGCGATTGATAAAATAGTTGATTTATTCGCTGTGCAAAAGACTCCAAGCGAATATGGCCTACAGTAGGCTCGAAATGCCAATGCCATAGCGAACAGTCAATACTCCACTTAAGAATCTCGACTCTCTCTTGCAAAGGAGAAGGAGAAGGAATGCCATTTAATAAGCGTTTCATTGATTTATCCATTATTCCCTCTTCTCCACGTAAAGTAGCACAGACAATCCAACTCCTGTGCTCATCACAACTGAGATCGACTTCTCCTTTTTCTTGTAAAAAAAGCAAAATCCGTTCGAGATTCTCCCAAGATAAAGGCAAAATCCAGTTATGTGCTTGATGACCCTTAGCATAGTCTTCTACAAACTTCTGTAGAGCCTCCATCATCTCTCTTTTTACCCCCTCTTTCTCTTCAGGAGAGAAAGCACCCCTTCGTTGCGCTTCTTGTTCAAAGTAAGCAATGAAGAGATCTTTGTATTTTTTGAAAAGATGAAAAAGAAGGAGATTCTCCTCGTAATTAAAAAGAACACTCTTTCCAATATACGTTATTTTTGCAGATAGGATCGAATGACCATCAAACGGACAGATTTGACGTTGTTTATCTAGGCTTTCGGCACAAGCGAAATGGAGGGCATGTGAACAGGGAAAAACTTTCACTTGATCCTTAGGGAGATAATCTCCCAAACAAATGCAACAGCGATCCGGAAGATATTGAAAGTTTCTTTGCTGAGCTTCCCTGTACGACCCTGTCCAAACGGGCTGATAGTCGAATTTAATGTCATTCATCATTAATTTTCCTGATTTAAATTAAATTATCTAAAATTAATTATAAACTAACAAAGATATTCATTCAATATTTTTTGTTTGAAAAAGAATTATGAATAAAAATAACAATTGATACGAATTGACCCATTAGGCATCCTCCAAGGACATCTTCCCCCAAAGGCATTGAGTCTGGTCATGGAATGGGCAGCATTACATCAAAAGGAATTAATGAACGATTGGGAACTTGCTAAAAATTTTGAAAAACCGAAAAAAATCGCGCCTCTTGAATAAAAAGGAATCTTATGGAATTTCGCAGAGCGAGGATTATCAAATGTCAGCCTCAAGAAAATTATAAATTATGGCTGCTTTTTGATGACGGCATTTGTGGAGAAGTAGACTTGAAAAAGCTTGTCGGTAAAGGTGTATTTTCGGCTTGGAATTCCGTTGAATTTTTCAACTCTGTTTATATCGATAAGAAAACAGATACAGTCGCCTGGAGTGAAGATCTGGATTTAGATCCTTATGTTTTGCATGATCAAATCATTTCCGAAAAGAAACACTATTAACTTATCTTCCTAGCGTGGGCGTATGGGCGCACCCCCCCTTTTTTTAACTATCCCTTTTATCTTGTGTTGTGCTAAGATCACCTCCAAACATATTTTTACAGGAGAATTAAAATGACACAAGAACAGACATTATCCATTATTAAACCCGACGCCGTTGGCAAAAATCAGATTGGAGAAATCCTCACCCGTTTTGAAAAAGCAGGTCTTCGCCTCGTCGCCGCTAAAATGAAACATCTTTCTTTAAAAGAAGCCGAAGGCTTCTATGCTGTGCACAAAGGGCGTCCTTTCTTTCAAGACCTTGTCAGCTTCATGATCACAGGCCCCGTCTTAATTGCTGTCTTAGAAGGGGAAGGGGCGATCACCAAAAACCGCGAAATCATGGGCGCCACCGATCCTAAAAAAGCCGACCCAGGCACCATCCGTGCAGATTTTGCTAAAACAATCGATGAAAATGCCGTTCATGGCTCCGATAGTACCGAAAATGCAAAAATGGAAATTGCCTTTTTCTTCAAACCGGAAGAAATTTACGCGAGAACTCGCTAACTTCACTTTAGCCTTGTTAAGGGGGGAATAACGCAAAAAAGGCTAAATATGCATCCAAACATCCAAATAGCTTCTTCTTCTTTTCCCCTGTCTCAAGTCCCCTCTTTTTCTCTTACCTATCCCCCTCAACCCCTCTCTCCCCCTCCACCCCCTTATCGCTATTCTTCCACCCCCCTCCCCTCCGACCGCCTCGATCAGCTTTTAATAAACACCGAACTCCCTCTTTATTCCTCTGATGGCACTGTTTATTTGGGAAAAATCATCTTCCTGAAAGACTTCTTTTATTTTCTCCTTCTTTGCTTTCAAGAAAATGGCATTTTTCCCCATCGCATGGATTGCATCGGAGGCTCTGCTGCTTGGTTGATTGGGCCCGATCTGGCAAAAACAAGAGCAAAAAAATTACACTTAACGGGCGCAAATCTGGATGAATTTAACCATTTAAAGGCTTGGTTCAATGTCAGGTAACAATTTTTTTCGTGTCCGAGTCCGTGTCCGAGTCCGAGTTCCGATCGTGTTCCCCTCTTCCGCGTTTCCAATCGGAACTCGGACTCGGACACGGACTCGGACACGATCCTGTCATGTTACCCAAAAACTCTACTTCTTGAACCATGCCCATTTAAAAGATATTGATCTCGCCATCGATTTATTAGACTATCCATCTCTCATCCACAACGAGATCCCTTTTCTCGTGGTCGAAGCGTTAAAGCGAAGCGGGATCCAAGGCTCCCATCAAGAACTCCTCTCCCTTGTCTTTTTTCGCGATTACTGCAAGGTCAACGATCAGATGGCCATCCAGTCTTTATCCATCGGGGATAAAAAAAAATTCTGGATGGATCTCGCCTTTTTAACGAGGCGTCAACCAAGAGAGCATCTATTTGGAAGAGATGCTCTCCGCGTCGATTTCCTCCCCCTTTTTAAAGGAGAGCCCTCCCTCTTTTGGGCCACCGATCTCTCCGATCCTTGGATCCCAATCGACCAACGGTTAATGAAGAAATTAACTGTGGATCACCCTGAAACAATCAATCATTATGGCTTTGTCTACCTCTGCCTTTATCTCGCCCGCGGCTACACTTTACAAAATCCGGAGGCTCTCCCCATTCTCAAGCGGACCTTTTTGGATCATCATCGCCGCTGTTGGAAAGGATTTAAAGAGATCTTAGATAAAGTCAAACTCAACCATATTCGAAATCCAGAAGAATGGGAAGACTTCCTCTTGCATGTTTTTCTTTTGCTTCTCCCTGACACTCAACCTTACGAATGGTTGTTCTTATTCCAGTCCCTAGAAGGAAGTCAAACAAAAAGCGGCCGCTTTGTGCAAGCCTGCTTGAAAAATCTTCTCGATTCAAACTCCCCTTTCTCCATTCGAGAGGTCTTATGTCTTAGCTGCATGATTTTTCCCTCTCTTCCCTTAATAATCCAGCCGGAAGAGTGGCGCTTTTTTTTAGAGTCTCCCCCTTCCTTACCGGGGGAGATTCAACAACTTCTTGGAAGTAAAAAATCCTTTCCCCTTTTTCTGGCCACTTTCATTCTTCAGCACGGACAATCCCTTCTTCCTTTTCCTCCGATTGAGGCCTTGATTTGGATAGAAGCTCTCTTAAGTGAAAAAGAAAAGCCCGCATTCTACTCCATGATACACGAGGAAATAAAGAAAGGAACAATGACTCCTCCTTCGCTAGAGATCCGCTGGTTTATCCACGCTCTTCCCTTTCTGACTCCCCCTCAGCAGCAGGAAGGGTTGAACATCCTCTTACAGAGATTATCTCCTCAACACCTCCCTTTCCTCTCGAAACAATTTTTACAGGCAATTAAAAAAGCCTAAAGCGTGGATAAACAAGTTTCTCCTTTTAGGGAATGTGGGCTTAAGTATTGATCTCGCCGCTTGTTTTAATAAAGCCGATATTCACAACCTCATCCTCTCTTATTTTATTGAGAAGAAGCACCCAGCAGATTTTCTTGAGTACTACAGTAAAATTAATCAAAAATTTCCCGAATTAAAAGATAATCTTTTGCAAGGAACGCCTCTTTGCTTGGATGACTATGACAAAAAACGGGAACAATTACAACAAGAGATCCGTACCCTCCAGGCTCAAGGGAAAAGCGAGCAGGCATTGGAAAAAATCAAAACCTCTTCCCCTCACTTCCGTTTTGAGTTGGCGTGGGCAGACACGCTGTTTTCAGATCTCGCTCTTCACCTTCCTTTGCCTCGCCTCTTAGAACTATTTTCCCTTTGGAAAGAAAACAATCCTGACTCTGCTTTATTCGCAAAGCATAAACACACACTCATTCATACACTCTGTCAAACGGGAAAAATCGAGGAACCTTTTAAAAAATGGCTCCTCCAAGAGTCTTCTTCGCTCACACTCGAGCAATCGACTCTCCTTCTCCTCCAAGAGCTCATCCAAAAAAATCTCTCTTGCCTCTCCCCTCTTGAGGTCGAGCGATTCTTTCGTTTTTTCTTAAAGGAGAAGGGAGAAACAGTCTCCTCTCAAGATCTCCTTTTTCTCTCTTTTCTCCTTGCCCATCTTTCGTTGAAACAACATTCTCTTTCTGAAAAAAATAAAGCGCTTCTCTCTTCTCTTTTTTGCGTTGCGTTCAGAAAAGGGCTTTGGAAAGAGCTCAGGGAATTGACCGTGCATTTTCGAGCCCATCGCCTCCACCTCCGATTGAAAAAAAATTTCATTCCCCTTCTCTATCAAGAAGAGAAATCTTCCTTATCTGAATCTGATCGATTAGAAATATGGAAATTTGTGTTACAAAAAGCCTCTTTTCCCCACGACTTTCTCTTGAGTCATGCCTTAGGGGAAACCCGCTTTCTCCTTTTGTGGATCCAGCAAAATCAGGGACAAGCCCTTCAATGGCTCCATCAACAAAGGCGATGGAAAAGCGATGAAGAGAAACTCAGTATTCTTGCCGGACTCCCTTTAAGTTTTACTTTACGCGCTTCCTTGTTTTACTCTCTTGCCCGATGGCCGGAAGCAGAATGGGAAAAAATGTGGGACGCAGCCAAAGAGCAGGAGAGTCAAAAAAGATTCGCCCTCTTAATAGATCCAAGAAGTCCTTTTCGCCCCTCTCTTGCTTCTCAACTTCCTTGTTCTTCCTTAAATTTTTATCAATCTCTTTCTCTTCTTAAACTTAAATTTACATTTACGGCTGAAATGTGGAAACACCTCTTTCAGTGTGCTTCTGAGGGGGAGCCCTCTTCTTATTCTTGGATCCTCTCTCAATTGCTTGAGAAAGCTCCTTCTCTTCTGAAGGACATCTTAGAGGATAAGAAAGGATTCGATGCCCTGGATCAGATGGTTCATACCCTTGGGATGAACGAGCATCCTTTAGCTGCTTCTTTGCTCATCTCTTGCGCGAAAATGGAAAACTTGATCGATCCTCAAAAACAAAAGTCTTTTTTCTCTCATCTTCTCTCGTGTCTCCCCCTCCCCCAAAACGAGAAAGCTTATTCTGCGGATGAACAACTCCTCCTTTCTGTCCTCACCTCTTTTTACAGTCCTGACTCCCCACTGGCTGATGCATTGACTCTCCTTTTCGAAGAAAGTTCCAAAAAACAGAAAACCCTTCGAAAGCTTCTCTCTTTCCCTTTGTCTAAACAGGATAAGCGTTTACAAAAACTCATGCTCGGCACTCTGATTGATTTAAGTGAGAAGGAGCCTTCCTTTTGGCTTGAAGAAGGGGGCCAACTGCTCTTGCAATTCCTCCGACCGGGGACTCGATTGCTCTCCCTTCCTTTCTTCATAGATCGCCTCAAAGAAAGCTCCCATTTGGGATTAAGAGCCTTTGCTCTTCAGTTGACTTTAGAGGAGGGAAAAATAGACGAGAAGCATAAATTAAAATGTCTAGAGACATTGGAACGTGTCGTCCAAACAAAACAATGGACTCTCTTAAAGAAAGTGTTGCAAATGGATGCCCTCCAGTCTTGGTCAGAAGAGATCCGACTAAAAAAAGTCTATGGAGATTTCTTGTTGGAAATGCTTAAACAACAGGAGATGTCCTCCCTTGAATTAGTCGTGGACTTATTTCGCTTTGCTCACATTCGCGACTCGTCCTGGCTTAAGCAAACAGTGGTTTTGCTCGCCAAACAAAGTGCAAAATGTCTCTTTGAAACGAAAGATCTCTCCCGATATTACTCCCTCAAGAAGAGCTTGTATCAACAGCTGGCCGCTTTATCAAAAGAACAAAACATCTATAAAGCTTCGCTTTTCTTTACAAGAGCTTTATTGGATGAGATACCTGACTCATGCGAGGAAGCTTTCTCTTTAAAGATGATTCCACTCTTCCGAGAGAAATTATTCAATTTAATGGGAGTAAGATCTCAAAGAGATCTCGTCTTGCCCCTTCAAACGGTGATGTTTCTCTTCGTCAGCAAAATGCTTCCTAAGCGCACAAGCGATGCGCAGTTTCACCACATTCTTCCCTGCTATCTCGATTTAATGGATAAAGCGCTTGAGACCAAGCTTTTTGACTTAGAGTGTGCCGATGAAGTCGCAAAGTATACCAATGGGATTTTTTTCATCGCCTCTAGAAACCT
Organism: Parachlamydiales bacterium; assembly: GCA_963801825.1. Lineage (GTDB taxonomy): Bacteria > Chlamydiota > Chlamydiia > Chlamydiales > Parachlamydiaceae > CAWDGI01. The sequence goes on along the minus strand of CAWDGI010000003.1, from coordinate 1,383,138 downwards.
CTTGGATCCCTCTCTTCAACGGAGAGCCTTTACTCATTTCGAGAAGGTTTTGAAGGGCGTTCTCGATCATCCTCTTATTTGGATGACGACAAGACTGTATTCAAATGTGGATGTGTCTTTATTCATAAAAACTCATCTCATTATTAACTATTTTGTTTTTGCTTTCCCTCCCTCGCATCCTGAATTTCAACGAAATAAACCCATCATTTGTTCTTATTTATCTCGTTATCGGCTGTATAAATTTCAGCTCTTTTCCTTAGTGGATTATCTCTCTTGGGTTTTGTTTGTTAAAGATGATTTCCCTCTTGAAAAGATAGAGAATATCGATAAGTGTAGTTGGGAGGCTTTCGAAAGAATTTTAAATCAGTTTGACAAGTGGGAGAAGATCGAGGGAGAAGATCTCCTCTATTTGACAGAAGTCTTCGAGCAAATCTTAAATCTTGCTCCTGGACGCCTTCTCATCAACCCAGACACCTTTCTCTTATTTGAGCAATTTCTTGAAAAGACTTCTCCTGAGAAGATGAGGCAAGTAAAAAAAGAGCTCCGCTCTCTTATTGAAAAAAAATTAGTCGTTCTTTCTGATCGGTTGCTGTTTTCTCATCTCCTATTCCAAGCCCTCCCCCATGAAACAAGGGATGCCCTCGCCAAGCAATCGATCAACTTATTTCTTAAGTGGTATTATAAAGGGATGGAATCTGAAAAAGAAGATTGCCTCCCGATAGCCAAAGCGTTTGCCGGTTTTTGCTCCCTCATTCATCAAAAATATCCGCCGGCAGCGTTACTCATTTATACCGCTTTGAAAAAGACTCTGGATGTCGTGGCAAAAATTCCAAATCGACAGGAAAATGGGGAGATTCGAAAAATGTTGATGGCGCTATTTGCCTTACCCCTCAAAGAAGAAACAGAGATGCAAAGAGGGATTAGACAAACGCTCTTGTTTAATCAACTCAAAAACTGGTTTGAGTGGGAGACAGATCCTTCTCATACGGAATTTTTTGAGTTTTTAAGCAGCGAAAATGTGCAGGCCTTGCTTTCTCCTGAGCAGTTGGCTTCTTTTAATTAGTGCGATTTTTTGTTAAAATCTTCTATCTCTAATTTTATTTTATTGACGAGAGCGAGCCCTTCTTCATTTAGAGAATGTTTGGAAGAGTGGAAGGTCCATTGAATCGGGAGATAAGCAAAATCCGATTGGACTTTCCCTTGTGTGCTGAGCAGAATGACTGCCCTTTCTAATATGCATAAGGCTTGTGCCTCTTGTTCGGGAGAAAGGGCTTTTGCCTCTACTTGTTTTAGATTTAAGGAGAGATCAACAAGAAAGTGTTTCATCGCTTTATCTCCGTTCACTTGAATGTCTCTTCCTGAGCGAGGTTTTTTATAAATTTTTCCATTCATTTCAAAAGACTCTTGAGCAAAGAAGTTTCCCTTATGATGAGCAATCTCCCCCCGGACCGGCTGATCATTGAGAAGCTCCGGCCTTCTTAAAAGATGGCTAAATGCCCCGATCTCTTTGACTTTTAAAGCGGGATGCAAAGCGATATCCAACCACTTCTTAGAAACAAACGCACATTTTCCAAGCTCAGTCAAAGAAAGATTCTTGAAAATCACAAGGATGACATCGCGATGAAGGCAAGTCTCATCCACCGGTGGATGAGACACCCCTCGATCTTTCCCCATGCAAGGACTCTCATAAAAGAAGAGGCAATCTAATAAACTAAACATATTTTTTCTCCTGACCTATTAATCTTAAATTGTTCTTAATATAAATTAAAAATAAATTAAATCAAAATTATTTTTCAGGAATTCTCTAAAATTCATCTTGTTTTTTTTGTTCCCCTTTGCAATAGAGAAAATTTATGGGGCAAGAATCTTCGAACATTTCTTCTTTTAATCTCGAAGAGGCGGTGAAGCGAGAAGGAGAGAAGTTTCGCGAATACTACCTTTGGTTGGAAAAGGCGATGCCACACGTCTTTTTTGAAGAGGTCAGCCTAGAAAATCTCATGCTGATTACGCATAGTCTCATGCGGTTCGATCTGCAAGAATATTTCCTCATGATTAATCGAAAAAATGCTGCCATTGGCCTCTGTCTCGACAGTCCGGATGCCGATTTGCGCCTTCTCGAGCATCTGACTGATTATGGAATTAAAAATTATCAAGCCTATGTCTCGACCCTTCCTCTTCCCTTTCCCGGAATGACCTCGCTTTTGCGCATTGCGATGATTGATTTTACAGAAGCGATGGAAACCAGTGAGAAGACTTTTCCGGAAGAAAGCCGTCAGACGTTGCTCCATTTATTAAAAAAAGAAAACCGAGGCCTTTCGGAAGAAAAGGTCGATCTCCTCTTGAGTAAGATGAGCACTCGTTTTCTTCTCACTCTTCCCTTAGATCGCTTAAGCTTGGCCTTGCATCTTTTATTTCGCGCACAAACAAGAGATAGTTGCCAATACGAAGTGCGTTATGAGAAGAATTGGCAAGAAAAAGGACTTCCTTCTCTGTTCATTGTGCTGGCTTGGCGCAATAGTCCTAAATACAATTTTCTCTATCGCCTCGCGAGGGTTGTCCATCGGCATGGCCTCAGCATGAAGCGTGTGCATGCCACCTATACGGACCCTTATAGCAAAAATAGTGTCTTGGTGATGGCTCTCAGCTTACATGGCAGTAATGGACAAGCCGTCTGGGATGTCGCCGATATTCCCGATTTCTTAAGAGAAATCACAACATTGAAATACTTTGAAAGTAGAGATGCCATTGATAAAGTCTTAGTCGATCAAGGCATCATCTCGGGAAACATGGGAAATCTCCTCCGAGCGATGGTCAACTTTATTCATCAGACTCTTGTCCATGTCGATCGCAATCTTTATACCACTGAAAATATTGAAGAAGCCTTGTGCCGCCATCCTGAACTCACCCTGCAACTGTGCGACGCCTTCAAGCTCCGCTTCGATCCTCACCATTACAATGAAGCCGCTTTTTTGGAGAGGCGGCAGAATTTTTTAAAAGATGTCACGCAACTCGATACGGGACAGGCAAGCCATGATATGCGGCGCAAAACCGTGCTCCGGCAAGGAATGAATTTTATTACACATACCTTAAAAACGAATTTCTATCGCTTTAATTATACGGCTTTAAGCTTTCGCTTGGATCCGAAATATCTCGATGAAATCCCTTTTGATCGTCCCAAAAAATTTCCTCATCTTCCCTATGCCATTTTTTTTATCCGCGGCATGCATTTTTTTGGCTTTCATATTCGGTTTAAAGATCTCTCGCGGGGGGGATTGCGCACCATCTATCCCACACAGCTCGAACAATTCATTGCCGAGCGCAATCAAGTCTTTACAGAATGCTACAATCTGGCTTGGACACAGCATAAAAAAAATAAAGATATTCCGGAGGGAGGAGCCAAAGGGGTTCTTTTATTACAACCGTTCTCCGCCATTGATTCGGAGTCTCCCATTTTACGAAAAGAATTAGAATGGCTAAAAATCGACCCCGGTGAGATTGATCGACGGATTCATTCTTTTCGGCAAGAACAGCAAATGGAATATTTATACCATTCTCAGCGCTCCTTTATTGAGAGTTTGCTCACGATCATCAACTGCGATGCGGAAGGGAAGATACGCGCCCGCTTTATTGTCGATTACTGGAAAAAACCAGAATATCTCTATTTGGGACCCGATGAGAATATGCATAATTCGATGATTGAATGGATTGCCGAGTTCAGCAAAAAATACCATTATAAACCGGGAGGAGCCTTTATTTCAGGCAAACCTGTCGCAGGGATTAATCACAAGCACTATGGAGTCACCTCTTCAGGCATCAATGTCTATATGCATCGGACGCTGGAGTCGATTGGCATCCATCCTGAAAAAGATATTTTTACCGTCAAAATGACGGGAGGGACCGACGGAGATGTTGCCGGCAATCAGCTTCTTAATCTTTACCGTTTCTATCCTCAAACGGCAAAAGTCATTGCCCTGACAGATGGGACAGGGACCATTCACGATGAAAGAGGGTTGGATTTGGCTGTATTAAAAGATTTATTTCATCAATCCAAGGGAATTGCTTTTTATCCTCCGGACAAGCTCTCTTCGGGTGGATTTCTGGTCAACAAAGGATATCAGCGCTATCCTTCCACTTATTTGCAAGAGACGCTCTGCTGGCGTAACGTGGGAAATCAAATTGTGGAGGATTGGCTTTCCGGGAGTGATACGAACCATTTATTGCATTTTAATGTCCATCAGACCAAAACAGATGTTTTTATTCCGGCAGGAGGACGTCCTCGCACCTTGAATGAGAGCAATATTGAAGAGTTTCTTGATGCGACGGGAAAACCAACCTCACGTATTATCATAGAAGGGGCAAATCTTTATCTCAATCCAAAGGCACGCCGTTTTCTTGAAGAGAAAGGGGTGCTGATTATTCAAGATAGCTCTGCTAATAAAGGAGGGGTCATTTGCTCTTCTTTTGAAGTGTTATGTGGGCTGGCTTTGAATGAAGAGACCTTCATCGCGAATAAGCCCGCTCTCGTGAAAGAAATCTTGGAGGCGGTGAAACGATGTGCCCAAAATGAAGCGGATCTTCTTTTGCGTACCCATGAGGAGACGAGGGAATTTTTGACTTCGCTTTCCGATCGTCTTTCGGAACGCATTAATCAGTATACGTATCAACTCCTCGATTATTTGGATCTCTCTCCCCTTCCTGAGTCGACTCCTTTGGATCATCCCATGATTCAATGCTTTCTTAATTACTGCCCTCCGACTTTAAGGGAGCACTTTTCTAGGGAGCTCATGAAGGAGATTCCCGAGCACCACAAAAAGGCCATTATTGCTTGCTCTCTTGCTTCTTCAATGGTGTATAAGAAAGGGCTGGATTGGTCTCCCTCGATTGTTGATATTCTGCCTCTTGTTTTGCGGCTATCTTAAGATCTGTTAGGATCGGGTGATAAGTGGGCAAATTTTCTTTGGAGAAATCCGCCGATGATAGCGCCGGCTGCACTGGCTGCTATGGCCCCGCTCATTGTTGCCACGGCAGTTTCGTCACCTTGTATCAATTGTAAGAAGTTTGATACTGATACTGCGATGACTGTTGTTGCTCCTACTGCTATTGTTCCTGTCTGTCCTGCTGCTATTGCCCCTAAACCGACTGCTCCTAGTGCGGCGATTGCTCCTACCGTTCCACCTGCCATGGCTCCTACTGCTACTGCTGATCCTACCGCTGCTCCTGCTGCTGCTCCCGTCGCTCCTGCTTCTATTGCTCGAACTGCTATTAAGAATACTCGTGCTCCTGCTATCATTACCCTTGTTCTTCTTTCTTCTGCCATTGCTCCTGTTCTTCTTCCTATTGCTGAGGCTGTTAATCCGACTGCTGCTCCTGCTGCTCCTGCTGCCAGAGCTCCAACCATGCCTATCGGTCTTATGATTCCTTCTACGGGTGCCGGTATTCTTATTTCCTCTAATGTTCTTGCAAATTTCGCAACTCTTATTCCTTCTTCCCCTCCAAATACTCCATCTAGTGCTAATCCTCCCATTGTCGATGATCCTGATACTGATGCAAATATTGGTCCCCAAAGTCCTGCAAGAGATATTCCATAACCTAGCCCATATAACGCATCTTTCCCCATCTCCTTTAATTCAATGATACATGTTTCTTGCCAAGTACACAGAGAAGTTGGATCAATTGGAGCCCTACAAAATGGACAAAGACGATTGACCAAGGCAGCTGTTTTTGCACACTCCCGACACAGGGGATGTTTATCTCCACCGTTTTCATGAGCCACAGCATCCTTCCCTTTCATCCAATCCAAGCATATCGGACACTTATCTTCAGAGGCTGTTGATGAAAAATTGTTGTAAATCATATAAATACTCGCTTTATTTTTTTGTTTATAAATGAAATTTAAAAAATTTAACCCTATTTTGCAAAAGTGTATTTATGATAGATTATAAAGCAAGAACTATTAAATAAAACAAGTATTTTTAGGTAGCCAAGGTCAAAATCTTACCAGGGCCTTACCACCTATCAATTTAAACGCAGAGATAAGAGTTTAATAAAGATCGTCGTATCGATCAAGACATGCATGGTTTTTTTCTACCTGTTTTATGATCGTGACCAGGTACATATTTTATTTTTCCAAAGAGAGATATAATATTCAATTGTTTATGTCTATCAACATATTCTTGCAAGGCAGCATTGACAGCATCTTTTTTATACTTAAAGCCGCCGATTTTTTGTGCTTCAGCCAAAAGATTCTCATTAGAATTTAAATTGCTAGGCATATTTTTCTCTCCGTTTCACCCTTTATTATACACATATGAATGGGTAAGATCAAGACTCAGATTAAAATTTAATTAAGATTTTTTCTTGAACTAACATACTCTTTGCTCTGCTAACACCGCAGAGATAGAAAATAGGGCGACACGAACGACAATTACTCGCTCCACTCTCACTTCTTCTAACGTCCGTGCAAGTTAATTGCATGAGTCCTGCCAAGCTCTCATTCCCCCATCAATTCTTTTTTATTGTGTAAATAAACAAGTTAAAGTAAAATTTCTCTTCCACTCAAAAGTGGTATTTAACGCCATGGGCGAGTTTGTTCTTAGAGACTGCTAAAATATTATTCACCGCAGAGAAAGCAGCCGAGAGCGCAGAGTTTAAAAAAATTATTTACAATTCTGGTTATGCCATTCTTGAGTATCGCAACATTAAAGTAAATCAACAACCAGGACCAAGAATAGCAAGTGAATTCATTAGCTCTGCGCTCTCGGCTGCTTTCTCTGCGGTGAATAATATTTTTAGAAATCGCTAAGAACAAACTCGCCCATGGCGTTATTTAGGAAAATTACACTAACCTATCTATTAAGGAGAAAAAAATGTTTATTAATAACAATGCTGCATCCACTGTTAACTTGCCCTATGAGATGCTAGACGCCATTTTTACATTATTTCATTCAACAGAACTTGGAATCTGCGCATGTGTTTGTAAGGCCTGGCAACAGGTAGCCGATCAAAAAACGTTTTGGGCAAAGTTTCTAACAGAAACACAAAAATCTGTTGATTTAGAATTAACACGCAAACAAGTTTTTATTAATTTAAGTAAAGCTAGATTTTTTCGTGTTTTCCCTGAAGAATTAATTGATGCTCTTGGGGGAATGGAAAAAGTAAAAAACTTACCTTATTTAAGCTTTAATGAACCTAGAGTTTCATCAAGCGGACTTATTCAACTTTCCGAATTAAATTCACCATTGACTGTTGGGCGTGTCTTAACCTATTATCCAATGAATAAAAAAGATCAACCAATTGATCCTTCTGATATTAGTATCAGTCGATACACCTTTTTGGCAATTAGGTTTATTAATCGAGAGTTTGATCCACGATGCGAAGACAAAGATGTAAATGTATGGATTACAAAAGAAAAACTGGAACTAATAGGGATATCAAAAAATTCTAAGCACAGAGTAATTTTTGGCGATAATCCTACTTGGAGATTAATTTCAGGCGGTGAGGTGGGTGGGTGGCCAACACGGTTTCCATATGCTGATGGGATGGGGAATGATTTTTCTAAAACGATAGAATATATTGGTCGTTTAGTTAAAGGCGAACCATGCGGAGTACGCGATATCTGCTCACCAATTGAGCGCTCTAAACTCACTCCATTGGGAACAAGCACTGTCATATTGAATTAGTAAAAATAATTTTGGTGCGGCCCTTTTAAAACAATGCCCATCTAGGGCATGTTTAGGGCGTGTATAGAGGGGGCACTTAAAACCCATTACCCCTATACCACGCCCTAGATGAGCATTGTTTTAAAAGAGCCACATCCTTTAAATGTCTTGACAATCCAGAAAAAGTTGGGATAATTTTTGGGAAATGCATTAGTGAGGTAAAACTTTTATGATGAGATCTTTTTTCCTATTATTCGCTTTTCTATGTGTGCTTGGAACACAAGTCGCAGCGCAAACAGCCCTTTCCCCTTCCGCTCTTCAAACACAAACGCAAACGCAAAATGATAGCGATCAACAACAGAGAGATCGCCCTGTAGCTAATCAAGAGCGAACTCTTTCAATGATCAAACCTGATGCGGTTCGTCAAAACCATATCGGCGATATTATCTCCCGCTTTGAGCATGCAAACTTACGGATTGCAGCTATTAAGATGGTCTGGCTGACTCCCGAACAAGCATCCCAATTCTACCGTGTTCATCAGCAACGCCCCTTTTACCGCGATTTAGTTCGGTTCATGTCCTCAGGACCGGTGGTCGTCATGGTGCTAGAAGGCAATGAAGCAATTAACAAGAACAGGCAGTTAATGGGAGCGACTGATCCAAGCAAAGCAGAGAAAGGGACAATTCGAGCCGATTTTGCGCAATCTGTGAGTGAAAATGCGATCCATGGGTCAGATAGCCCTCAAACAGCACGAGAAGAAATTTCATTTTTCTTTGGTCCCGGAGAAGTCTTCTCTCGTTAGATCTCGTTAAAAAACCCGAAAAGACACCATGTGCGACTTTTTTTCCGTTCGAGTCCGGGCCCAGTCTCGGGCCCGGACTCGAACGGAAAAATCCCACATAACGTGAAATAGTAATATGTTCAGTGAACTTTACTTTTCTTTCCCAAAAGCCGCCTGGCTTTTCCTTCTCCTTTTCCCCTTGCTTTATGCACAAATCTCTTTGGCACGCTACCGGAAAAAACAAACGCAGGCTTATGCATCTCTTCCCGTTTTACCTCGCCTCCTTTCTCCCCGTTCTTTTCGTCTCACACAACTGAGCCATCTCGGATGGCTCCTGGTTTGGACAGCGGCTTGTTTCGCCCTAATGGCCCCTTTTGGCAATATTCATTATTCTCCCTCGTCTTTAAAAAATTCCTCTGTCGAACCCCCTCCCCAAGAAGTCCTTTTTTTAGTCGACACCTCTGCTTCCATGCGAGTCCCCGATGGATATCAAGGAAGGAGCCGTTTGGATCAAGCAAAAGAGATCATGGAAGATCTTGTTCGCCAGCTAAAGGGGCAATGGGCTTCTTTGGATGCCTTTACTTCTGAATTGACTCCTGTGGTCCCCTCTACACTTGACTATCTTTTCTTGCGCTTGGCAATCAAAAATCTGACAATCGATACCGGAGAGGTCGGAGGGACCCGCTTTGCTCCTGTTTTAAGGACTCTTCGAGAGCAAATTTTTTCTCCCTCTTCTCCTTCTTCTTCCTCTTCCCCCTCTTCTTCTAAACATTACACACTCTTTTTATTTTCGGATGGGGGAGATAACGCACTAGAGGAATTGCAAGGCGAAGCAAAAGAGAGAGAAAGAGAAGCGATTTTGAATGCACTTCCCGATCCGGAGCAAGCCCATTTTCGTTTGTTTTCTATTGGATTAGGAACTCTTAAAGCAGAGCCCATTCCCCATGTCACCTTTAAGGAACATGCAGTTTCATCGGCCCTTGAGCCTGATATTTTAAAGCAGCTCGCCCAAAAGGGAGAAGGGAAGTACTACCAAGCGCAAGAGTGGACTTCCTGGGAATTAGCACAAGAATTGATGAGGCAGATCAATCAGGCTTCTCTGACGTCGCTGGAAAACTGGGAGGCAGAGAGAAAAGTGGCTTTTGTTAGGCCAGAAGAGATCTTGACCGACTTGTATTATCAAATTCCCTTGGGAGTGGCATTGGTTTTTTATTTGGTGAACTTGTTGTTATTAGACTCTCGCCCGGAAAGGAAATCCTCTGCTTTCATTCGCCATCTCTCCCTTCTCTTATTCCTCTCAGCTTCTCTTACTCCCCCCCTACCAGCCTCCCCCACCACCACGTCCCCAGATCTCGCCTCCATCAGCCGCCAAGGACAAGCCCAATGGGCCGTCCAAGATTACAGAGAAGCCAGCCGTTTATACGAAAAGCTCCTCAAACAGCCTCTTGCAGATTGGCAGCAAGCCCGCCTCTACTATAACTTAGGCACGATTCGCTTAGCCCAGCATCGCCCTCTTGAGGCCTTTACCTTCTTCAAAAAAGTTGTTCCTACGCATCTTTCCCTCCCGCAATTTGGAAAGCATCTTCTCATCAATGAAGGCATTGGGCATCTACAGCAAATCACCTCCCAAGACTCCTTTGGATTGGCCCCTCTTCTCATCCAACAAGCGCGAGAAGCCTTTGCGCAGGCGCAAAGAATTAATTGCGACATTCAAAAACAAGAACAACTTGCAGACTCCTCCTCTTTTATGTGCTTGCAAGACCCACTCTTAGAGGCATGGACCAAGCAAACTCACCATCTCTTTCAAGAGACAATCCAAAAAAAACAACAGACCTGGCTAAAGACAAGGCAAGCAAACAAAGAGCAAGAGCCATTGGCCACTTTGCTTGATCAACAGCTCCGGCAAATCAGCGAACGCTTAAAAAAAGAGATCTCCGTGGCCTCTATTTACTCTTCCGACTCTTCCTTTCTCTCTTATTTTCATGACCAAATCGACTCTCTAAGGCCTCTTTGGGAAGAACTCCAAAGTCAACCCATTTCTCTTGAACAAAAAACGTCTCTCAACCAAGCGATCGCCTCTTATGCCGCAAGCTTGCAAGAGACAGATCAAAAACAACTCCTGAATGATTTAGAAGCTGCCCAAAAAGCTTTAGCTCCTCTCGGTTTTCAACAAGATGTCCCCTTGCAAAATGCCCTCCTGCATTATGAGATCCTTCTTCTTTCCCCCTCCCTATCAGCCTCTTCTTTTTATGCGCTGCAACAAAGGGTGGATAAATTAACCGTTCCAAAAGAGCAAACAGAGACTCTTCACTCCCTTCAGGCTCTTCTTAAAAAGAGCAGAGACGCTCTTGACTCACACGCGCTTTTAGAGGCACAATTCTTTCTTCTAGCGGGCTTTAGCAAGGGAGAAAATCTCCTTCCCCAAAGGGAGATTGGGACGGCTGATCGATTAAAAAAAACGATCGACCAAGCAAAACGAGCGCTCCAGCTTGCCTCTTTCGCGGAACTGCTTGAAAAAAAAGATCGCCGCCCATCAAATGGAGAAAAAATCCTAAAGGGGGAACAAGAAGAGGTGCTGAACCGGGCAAAACCTTTTATTCCCGCCGCATTAAAAGAACAAAAAGAACACTTTTCCCATTCTCTCTGCCAGCAATCCCCTTGGGAGGAAGTCATCCCTCTTTTTGACCGCGGCTATCAAGCCGCCCAGCTGGCAGCAAAAAAGCTTGAAGACCCTTCTTTTCACTTCTCCTCCCTCATTGGGGAGCAAGAACAAACCATTCAAAACTGGGAAAAAGCGCTCTCTCTCCTGCTTCATCCTCCCCTTGCCCCTGAAAAAACCCCTTCTCCTTCGCCTATAAGAGAGACGATCAGGCTTCTTCAAGAGATGTACCAAGAAGATCAAGCCCAAGGAGATCAACCCTCAAGAGAGCTGCATACATGGTAAAGCTCTTTCTTCTTTTCTTTCTCTTGCTTGAACTTTGGAGTCCTGCTCTAAAGGGAGAAGTCCTCGTCGAATCTTCCGTCGATTCCACCCAAACACAGGCCCATTTTCCCATCATCGGACTCCTCACCATTACCCATCCTCAAAAGGACAGGGTCGATCCTCAGTCGGTCCGCCTAGAAGGTCGCCCTTTGCCTGTTTCTCTACTTAAAGAAACCCCCATGACCGTCTCTTCCCAAACCGTTGTTTCTCTTTATCAATTTGAACTTCCTGCCCAAGAGAAAGGGAGCTATCTTCTCCCTGCTATTTCCGTGAAAGTGGGAAACCAAACGTATCAAAGCCTTCCCTCTCCCTATTCTGTTCGAGGAGAAGAGGAAGGGCGCCTCGCACCTCCCTCCTCTTCCCCCTCTCTCTTTCGGCTGGAGGCAAAAGTCAAGGGACCCTCTGTTCTTTATCCGGGACAGCGCACAACATTGACCTATCAAATCTCCTTCAATCGCAGCATTGATCTCACTCGCTCCTCTCTTCCTTTTCCCCCCTTTCAAAAGATTGGAGATGTCCAGATTCGAGACTTTCAACAAGGAGAGGTGACGATCCAAGAATTAAGCCAAGAGGTCGAAGCCTCCCAAATCGGCCCTGTCTCTTTTGGACCTGCCTCCATTGAGGGATATGCTTATACTCTGCAAGGAGAGCAAAAAATTTACTCTCCCCCCTTCTACATGCTGAGGCCCCCGCCATTCCTTTGGACGTCCACCCTTTTCCTCACTCCAAACAACCTCCTTCCTTCACGGGAGCCCTAGGCCGCATCCAGATTCAAGTAAAGCTGCTCTCTTCCGGTTCTGTCCAAGTGGGCGATCGCCTTCTCCTACAAATCCGAATTAGCGACGTCCATCCCTTGGATGAATTCACCCTTCCTTCGCTTGGCTGTCAACCTGGCTTCAGCGGCTTTTTTGAGATGAGCGATCTTCCTCCCCAAGCAGAGGTGAGAGGGACAGAAAAAATCTTCCAGATCGAATGCAGAGTCCTGACCTCTTTAGTGGATCAAATTCCCTCCATCGAAGTCGCCTCCTTTGATCCTGAAAAAGGAGATTATTCTATTGCCCGAACCGCTCCTCTTCCTTTTCTCCTCTCTTCCTCCCCTTCTCTTTCGTTGCACTCTTCTCCTCTAGAAAAACCCTTTCCTCTTCCTTCTTTTGAGACATGGCCCACCCCCCCTTTACCTCCCTTAAAGTTGCCCATCGATCCCGTCAAAGAAACAGGAGAGCTCTTCGAAAAAGCCAATGCTCTTTATGAAAAAGGGGGAAGAGCGACAACATTCGAAGAAAGAAAAGGGCTCTTTAACCAAGCCTTGCAACTTTATCATCTTGCAACAAAGGAGAGAGAGTCTTCTGATCTTTACCGGGGATTAGGAGATACCTATTTTCAATTAGGAGAGCTTCCTTGGGCTCTTTTGTTTTACGAACGGGCTTTAAAGAGCAATCCTGCCTCTTCTCTCGCCCTTTCTCATTTAAAAAAAGCCCAAGAGGCCCTTGGCCTTCCGCTTTTTCTTCCTGCTTCCTCTTTCCTTTCTTTTTCTTTACTCTCTTTCTTTATCGTTTTTGTTGCCGTTTTCTTGGTGCTTTATTTCCTCATTTTTCGAAAATTTTCAAAAACGGGGATGATTTTATTTGCTTTTTTTATCTTTTTTCTTTTAGTAAGTGATTTTTCCACCCCTATCGAAGGGATTTTAGTCGAGCCAACCGGTTTATATCGCACCCCCGACCGACAACAGCCTCAATTGACCTCTTCCCCCCTGATGGCTGGCTCGAAAGTCAACGTCCTGCAAATCATCCAAGGGGGAAGCTGGTTGAAAATTCGCTCTCAAGAAGGAAAGATTGGCTATATCCTCGCGGAACCAATCCGTGTCATTTAATCTGAAAAAATGTTAAAATAAGAGTAGAAAAAGGAATTATGATCTCAATAGAAAAACGTGCTCTTTATCATTTATTAAGGATGAATTGGCTTCAAGAGCCCCATTTATCGATCGAGCCTTGGCAAGTGGAGGACTATCGCTCCCTTCCCTTAACTAGCTTATTTGAACGGTTGAGAAGCTTTGGACTCTCCCTCAATCGGGCAAGCTTTATCGCTCATGCAGATGTTTGTGACTCTCCCGAAGATTTAACAGAACATTTAATTGGCTCTGATTCTCTCACCACCCCCCTAGAAGATCAAGTCTATTTAATGATCTTTGAACTCTGGCGTCGCTTAATGGCCGAAAAGCCCTCGTTATCGATTTTATGCAATGAACTGGATTATCAAATCCATCTGTATGATCAGGAGCTCGGACGGGATCCGCTCGCCTTGCAAGAGGCTTTGGAACAATTTATAAAAATTTTAGATAAGAATGTGGATGAAGGCATCTCTCCCCCGGAGGCTTTGAAATTGATTTCTGCGTATTGTGCCAATGATATCGAGACATTTCTCTATGATTTTATTTCGGATCAAATTGATGAAGAACACGAATCGTATGCTCACGAACTCTTAGAGGCCTTTGATCTCTATTTAGGAAAAAATGATTGGTTTAAACTGCTCCGCTTGCGATTATTTGGCTATGCGCATAGTAAAATGGCACAAAGCTTAATCGATCAGCTTCTAGAGGAATCCTCCTCGGATCAAGAGATCGACTTTGATTTAGAATTTTTATCAGTTCTCGGAGAATTAGAGGATCCCTTCCACTTCTCTTTGTTAAGTGAAAAACTCCTTTCTCGGGTTAAACAAGAAGAGCAACTCCGTGATCTTCTCGCCATTAGCGTTGATTATTTCCGCCACTCAAAACGGGACGATCAAGCCACCCAGTTAGAATGGATTCTAGAGAAGCGTTCCTCCTTTCCTCTTGAACAAGAGATTTCACCCAATGATCCTGACCTGAATACTGCTGCTCAAATTTTAAGTCCCCCTTAATTTTTCTAATTCATTGATTATGAACCTTCTACTTTAAAACCCTTTTTCCGTTGAAATCTCTTAATCTTAAGAGGTTAAAAATTGCTCACAAGGGATTGTGAGCAAACATTAACAAATTTCTTCAAGGTTGACTTTAATGGAAAAAAGAGAGATACCAATGGAAAATCAAGGGAATAGAAGGGAAGACCTTTATTAAGGAGAAAAAGTTCATGACAACACCGACAGCCCGAGCGATGGCCACCGCTCTGAGAACATATCATCGTCCGATGAAGGATGGAGACACCCAACTAGAAACTTGGGACCAAGTTGTCGAGCGCGTGATTTCGCACCAACGTTGGTTGTGGGAGCGTGCCTTGGGGCGGAGCTTAAATGAAGTGCAAGAAGATGAATTGGAAGAACTCCGTCATCTGATTTTCAATCGTTATATTGCTCCTGCCGGGAGAACCTTATGGTTAGGGGGAACGGAGCTCAGCCGCACCCGTGAGTCGAGCATGTTTAATTGCTCTTATACGCATGTTGAAACGGTTTATGATATGGTCGACGTGTTATGGCTCCTCCTCCAAGGATGTGGGGTTGGTTTTAGTCCCATTACAGGAACATTGAATGGCTTTCGCCGTCCTTTAAAGGAAATCAAGGTCATTCGATCCAATCGAACAGAAAAAGGGGGAATGCAGCATAACGTCGAAACGTTTGATTCTGAAACAAAAGTGTGGACGATCAAAGTGGGTGATTCGGCGATTGCGTGGGCCAAGGCGGTCGGTAAACTCGTCGCTGGGAAATTTCCTGCGGCTACTTTAGTTCTCGATTTTTCTGAAATTCGTCCTGCCGGCACCCGTTTGAAAGGGTATGGATGGATTTCCTCCGGAGATGAGCAAATTGCGAAGGCGTTTAAAGCCATTGCAAAGATTTTATCAGATCGTGCAGACCAGTTACTCACTCGCATGGATATCCTCGACATTGTCAACTGGCTCGGAACAATTCTTTCCAGCCGGCGATCGGCTCAAATTGCCTTGTTTGAATATGGCCAACCTGAATGGGAAGACTTTGCCATCGCGAAAAAGGAATGGTGGATCAAAGGAAATGCCCATCGGCAGCAATCAAATAATAGTTTACTCTTTCACAATAAGCCGACCCGCCAAGAGTTGGAGCATCTTTTCAATATTATGATGGAATCCGGGGGGTCAGAGCCGGGATTTATTAATGCGACGGAAGCGGAAAGGAGGGCCCCTTGGTTTAAAGGGTGCAATCCATGCGCAGAAATTCTACTTGGAAATAAAAGCTTCTGTAATTTAACAGAAGTGAACGTCCTCGCCTTTAAGGGGGATAAAGTGGGTCTAGAGCGGGCTCTTTATTGGGCGGGGCGGATGAATTATCGCCAAACGATGGTTAATTTGCGGGATGAGATTTTGCAAGAGGCTTGGCATCTCAATAATGACTTTCTTCATCTTTGTGGAGTGGGTTTAACGGGAGTGCGGGCCCGTCCCGATTTAACGGCTTATGATTACAAGCGGATGCGCAACATCACGGTGAGTGCGGCTTATAGTATGGCGAATGAATTAAATGCTCCCCTTCCCAAAAATGTGACTTGTATTAAGCCGAGTGGAACGATTAGTAAGATTATGGGGACAAAGGAGTGGGGAGAGGTCCCGGAAGGGATTCACATGCCGCTCGGGCGTTATATTTTTAATAATATTACTTATTCTAAACATGATCCTCTTGTTGCCAAACTCCGTGCGGCGGGATATCAGGTCGTTGAGAAGCCTTATGAGCCCGAATCGGTTCTTGTGAAGTTTCCTGCTAAATATGAGACCGTCCCTTTCACCCGCATGAGCGTGACTAGAAAAAATGGGAAGGTCGAAGAGGTGGATGTGAACACGGAGTCGGCTGTCACTCAGCTAGAGTGGTATGGGTTGCTCCAGACCACCTGGTGCGAGCAAAACGTGTCTAATACCGTCTCTTATGAGCCTTCGGAAGTGCCGGCGATTATCGATTGGTTGTTGAAGAACTGGGAGAATTATGTTGGCGTTTCCTTCCTTTATCGCAACGATCCGACCAAAAATGCAGAAGATCTTGGCTATGCTTATCTTCCCCAAGAAGTTGTGACAAAAGAAGAGTACGACTTTTACGTTTCTAAGCTGCGCGAAATTGATTATTCCGGCATCGATATTCGGGATGATGGCTTTGTGGAAAGCTGTGCGACAGGGGCGTGTCCGGTTCGTTAAGAGGGGAGAGAGGTGAATGAAGTGAAGCTAAGAGGCATGGTTCAGAGCAGGGTAACACTTTTTTAGCGTTTCTCGTCGAGAGCTGGAAAAAAGTGTTACCTTCCCTCGAGGAATTTTGAACCATGCCAAAATTTCTGATTTCTTCCTCTGGGAAAAAGAAGAATTTCGTTCATTTCCCCCTATAGTCCGAATTGCTGCTGAAGTTCCTTCATCGAGTTTATGTATTCTATAGTATTTTATTGGCTATAAGGAATCCTAGAAGATAAATAATCGCGAAAGTAAGAGTAGCAGGGGGTCCTAAAAACACCCACGAACCTGTTAATGTTCCTACCACGAGAAGAGCTTCAACCACTCTTGATATTTTGATGTTAAATGCAAAAATCTTTTTAATTCTTTGATTCTTCTCCTCCTGTACTTCACGCTTGTCCTTCAGTAGGATTGCGTAATCATTAGCATTATCTGTTTGCGCTGCATTTCCATAGCCGTATGCAGCAGCTGTTGGGATGTTCGGATTCCCATTCTCACCGTATGGTTGCATTTTAATTCCTCCTAATTTTATTTATAGCTTTTTGGTTATGAATGAGTTTTTATAAGTTATCTAAAAATAAAAATCTAGGAATAAAAATAAATTTTTCTTCAGGTCTCTCAAGCAGACTCAAAAATTTGCTAATCTAAAAGTAATAGCATTACAATGAGAGATAGATAAAGGAGGACCTCTTATGACCCCACAGGCTAAAAAAGATCTAATGAGGAATTCTAAGTATTCCTCTCGTTTAACATCAAAATATCAAGTCAAAATACCCAAGGAAATTAGAGAGCATCTTCATCTTAAAAGTGGGGATGAGATCTCCTATGAGCGCCTTCCTGATAAGGCCGTCATCATTAGAAAAATCTCACTTTTAGATTTAGATTATCTAGAAGCTCTTAATACCACACTGAATGAATGGGAATCAGAGGAAGATGAGCATAGCTATAGAAACTTATGATCTTCCTGAAGTCATAAAAGTTTTTTTCTTTTATTGACCTTACGATATAGTATTAAGAAGTCTCGCAGGCCGTTTTCCCACATCCACAGCCGCCGGAAGACGGAGACGGTTTCTCGGAAGAGCGCTGAGGATCATAATCATTAATATAAAAGCCTGAGCCTTGGAATTGCAACCCAATCCCCCCGCTTGTTTTCCTTCTAAAAGTCGCTTGTTGGCAGTTTGGACAACTCTCCAACGGGCAGGCCGTGATCTTTTGAAAGACTTCTTCTTGATGCCCGCAACGGTCACATCGATAATCATAATGTGGCATTTTCAACACTCCAGCATAAAAATTCTTCCCTACCCTGTTATTTTCCTACATAACAGGGTAGGGAGGGAGGATATTCGGAATAAAAAGGGGAAGAATTTACATTCCCATTCCTCCCATACCGCCCATTCCCATTCCGCCCATTCCTCCCATTCCACCCATGCCTCCCATCCCATCCATCGCAGGCATGTGCTTTGGATTTAGGCTTGAGGTTTATCGGTAATCATGGCAGCAGGTCGTCAGCAACAGTCCCTGCAATCGAAGCTGCATTGATTAACGCACTTTTGGTCACCAAGACCGGATCAATGACTCCTGCTTTCAACAAATCTTTAAATTCATCTGTCAAGCCATCATAGCCATAAGCCCCTTCTGCCTCATAGATTTTCTCAGCAATGAGATTTCCTTGCTTGCCACAGTTATTGGCAATTGCTGTTGCCGGAGCAAACGCAGCTTCTCGGATGATCGAAGCACCAATGGCCTCATCGCCGGTGAGTTTCAACTTTTCTAAACTTTTGACCGCACGCAACAAGGCCACGCCCCCTCCAGGAACAATCCCTTCAGCAACAGCCGCTCGTGTGGCATGGAGGGCATCTTCGACACGTGCTTTTTTCTCTTTTAGCTCTGTTTCTGTTGCCGCTCCCACATTGACAACAGCAACGCCGCCGACAAGCTTAGCTAAACGCTCTTCCAATTTTTCTCGATCATATTTAGAAGTGGAAGGATTGCTGAGCTCTCGCTTTAATTTGAGCAATCCGCTCTTTCACTTCTTTAGGATGGCCTGCCCCATCAATCAATAGTCGTCTCTTCTTTGGAGACTTTAATTGTCTTCGCTCGGCCTAAGACTTCTAGGCCCACTTCATCTAATTTCAATCCCACTTCTTCTGAAACAACTTTTCCCCCCGTCAAGATGGCAATATCTTGCAACATCGCTTTGCGTCGATCGCCAAAACCCGGTGCTTTCACCGCACACACTTGCATGCCCGCTTTGATTTTATTCACCACAAGCGTTGCTAAAGCTTCTCCATCGATCATCTTCTGCAATGATCAATAAAGGACGAGCCCCTTTTGCCTATCACCTTTTCCAAAAGAGGGCACAATGATCTTTTGCGTCAGAAAGTTTTTTATCTGTAATCAAAATTAGAGCATTGGATAATTCAACGGTCATGTGCTCCGGATTGGTGATAAAATAAGGAGAAACATAACCTTTATCAAACTGCATCCCTTCTACATAATCGACATGAGTTTCAATCCCTTTGCTTCAGCTACAGCTAATAATCCCATCTTTTCCCACCCGTTCCATCGCTTCGCCAATGATACGTCCAATTTCTCGCATCATTATTGGCAGAAATTGTCGCAATTTGCTGAATTTCCTGAGCAGTATTAATGGGAGTTGCCAACGCATCTAAAGCCCTGCATCATCGTTCAACAGCCTTATCGATTCCATGTTTAAGACTCATCGGATTGGCTCCGGCAGTGACATTTTTCATGCCTGCCGAATAAATGGCTTCTGCGAGAACAATTGCCGTTGTCGTTCCATCTCCTGCGATATCAGAGGTTTTAGCGGCCACTTGATTGACAAGCTGAGCGCCCATATTTTCAAACTTATCTTTCAGCGCCACTTCTTTGGCCACAGTCACACCATCTTTTGTCGAAAGAGGAGACCCAAATCCTTTGTTAATGACGACATTGCGCCCTTTAGGACCCAGTGTCACTTTCACCGCTTTAGCCAAGGTTCTGACCCCTTTTAAAATCGACTTAAGAGCTTCTTCATTAAATTGTAACATTTTTGCCATGGTCAATCCTTACTCATGGGTTTGAATTTAAAATTCCAAGAATATCATCTTCTGATAAAATCAAATACTCTTCTTCATCGTGTTGATCACTTCAGTGCCGGCGTAAGAACCAAATAAAATACGATCGCCGACCTTCACCGAAATGGTTCAACTTGGCCCTTTTCATTTGTTTTGCCCGGACCTGCTGCCAATAACTTGCCCTTCGCGTGGTCTTTCTTGAGCTGAATCGGGCAATAAAATCCCCCCTTTAGAGGTTTGGGCTTTTGAACGTTGAACTAAAACTCGGTTGCCTAAAGGTTTAATTTTAATGCCATCTTCGTTCTCCTATCTTTTTAGAGTCTATTTTACTAAGAATTGTAGAAAGGAAGGATGATTTATGTCAAGATGAATCAGCAACTTGAATTTTAGCAGATAACAATCTTAGAGTGCCAGATTTATCGGTCTGCATAAGTTGAAATTAAATAGGGCTTTCGCTTGATGAAGATAATCGTCTCGTTCTTTTTGATGCAAAGAGCGGAATTTCCAAATGACATAACTCTCTTCTTTGAGAATCCGATAGACTTCTGCCGTCCCATTCACTTTATTAAACATTTCCTGGCGATGAGCCGAAGATTCTAAGGCCTTCTCGAAACTGGGACAGGATACAATTTTTTAACATCCCAATCAGTAAATATTGGGTGCGTCACCGGCAAATAACGATGAGGATCGGTGATCATGAATAAAGACGCCATGGCAGGTCTGATGAGCAAAGCGACCAAAAAAAGGGCGATAATGAAAAGGATGAAAATGAACGCCCGGAAATTTCTGGGCATTTAAATGGTGAGCAAACGTTTCGGCATCAATCCAAGGAGCTCCGACCACTTTAAAAGGGAGTGTATAGCCCACCCCAATATTGACGATTTGCAGCTCTCCGAGAAGTCCCGTTGTGGGATAATAAAAAGCGGTTCGCGCTTCCGGAACATGGGGACTTGTCGGAATCCAGCTGAGTCCCGTCTCTTCAAATGTCATGCTTCGCTGCCATCCTTTCATGGGGATGACAGTTAAATGGCATGCCCACTCGATACTCCCCATTAAAATAATGGGCGAATTCTCCGATGGTTAATCCATGGCAATAGGGGACATTGAGATAGCCAACAAATGAACGCCATTTTTCTTCAAGCATGCGGCCCATCCACAAGCCATCCTCCAAGGGGATTTGGACGATCTAAAACAAGGACAGGAATGGCTGCCTTGGCAGCTTCTTCCATCGCATAAAACAGCGTGGAACTATACGTATAGGAACGGGACCCTAGATCTTGAATATCATAGATTAATAAATCGATCCCACAGAGCATCGTCGGCGTCAACCGCCTCGTCGATCCATGCAGACTATACACGGGAATACCACCCTGATCTGTTTGATCTTCGACAAACTCATCGGCGTATTGTACTCCCTTTAACCCATGCTCAGGAGCAAAAATAGCCTGAAGGGTATAGCCTTCTTCTGCCGCTCGCTCTTTTAAAAGATCGAGAGTGGAAATGCCGTTACAGTTAATTGCCGTATGGTTTGTGATTAAACCGATTTTTTTTCCCTTCAAAAGGGAGCGGAATTCAGATTCGGGAGAAAAGAGATGATCGATTCCTAATTCGACTTTTCCTTCCAGAGGGCAAAGGGAGATATCTAGAAGAAGAATCATCCTTAGTAGGATGTTATTTATTAAGTGCTTCCAACCCAATGGCATGTATTCCCCTATTCATTGCAAAGATTTTATTACCGGGAAAGACGAGGACAAGATTATCTAATTGCAGAAGTTCTTTTGCCTTCAACATGGAGGATGTGACTTCAGGTTGATCTGTGAATTTTATTTCAAAACCCAACCGTTTCCCTCTTTTCACGATGAGCAAGTCCAGCTCTGCCTGTCCATGCACACCCCAAAAATAAACTTCTTCCGGTTTTGCCTGGAAATGACGGATGACTTCTTCCAAAGCGAACCCTTCCCATGAAGCCCCCATTTTAGGATGGTGGATCAGCTCTTTATCGTCTGCAATTCCTAGTAAGGTATGAAAAATTCCACTATCCCGAAAGTAAATTTTTGGCAACTTCACTTGACGTTTCCCAATATTCTCATGCCAAGGCTGGAGTTCACGAATCATAAATGTCCCTGTCAAAATATCGAGATAGCGACGAGCGGTTGTATGCGCTACCCCCATAGAAGTCCCAATGTCTGAAGAATTAAAAAGATTTCCATGATAATGGGCGAGCATCATCCAAAACCGACGCATTGTCTTAGCAGGAATGTTGATTCCTAAATTAGGGATGTCTCTTTCTAAGAATGTAATGATATAATCCTCTCTCCATTCAAAGCTCTGTTTTTCTGTTTTCGCAAGATAAGATTTCGGAAAGCCTCCCCTTAACCAGAGACGTTCAACATGGTCGACTTCATAAAGAGTGAAGGGAGTGAGTTCTAAATAACTAATCCTTCCGGCTAAAGACTCAGAGGATTGATGGATTAAATCTCTGGAAGCGCTTCCTAAAATCAAGAATTTTCGCTTAACAGGTTCGTCCACAAGAACTCTAAGAACAGAGAATAATTCAGGACGCCGCTGAATCTCGTCAATAATAATGATCCCTGTTAATTTTTGTAGAACAGGCATCGGAGTGTCCAGAGCGGCTAAATCTGTGGGATTTTCTAAATCAAAATAATGGAAAGAAAACCGACCCTCATTCTTTGCCATGAAATTTCTGGCCAACGTTGTTTTTCCACATTGTCGAGGTCCAAGAATGGCCACAACAGGATTAATCGTAAAAAGATTTCGAATGGCCTGTTCAAATTCTTTGCGATCCATTGGATATTCCATGAAAGTTGAGCATTCAACGCTCAACTTTCATGATACTTTCAAAGTATTTTTCTTGCGAGGAAATAATGGTTATTTGAAAATGCGAAGTAAAACCAAATGGGTGGCATGGGAAAAAAAGTGATCCCCGTCCAAGAAAGAGCGGAACGAGCGATCGCCTTAGCCGCCCTTCTCATGGAAGCAGCCCGGCAAACCGAAACATCGACCGATAGAAACCAACAAGCCTTCCTCGCTGGTATGATGAATGATCTCATCGGTTTGCCTTTCTTGATTGCCCTCACGGACCAATGTTTTCGAAGCAACCGCTCGGCACGCCTTGTCGACCAGCTCTCCTTCCTCATCCACCAAATGGGGGTTCCCTCTTTTCTCCCTTTTTATCAACGCTTGGCCCTACAAGTGCTTCCAACGATCGGCAAACCGCTTGCTCCTGCGATCGCCCCTCTGATCAAAAGGATGATCCGAAAGAAAACAGCCTCGGTGATTCTACCTGGAGAAGCCACCCCCTTAGCAGAGCACCTTCGCCGTAGACAGTCTGAGGGCGTACGCACAAACCTCAATCATCTGGGGGAAGCGATCTTAGGGGAGGAAGAAGCGGAGAGTCGCCTACAGATCTATCTAGAAGATCTTGCTAAACCGGAAGTCGATTATATTTCCGTCAAAATCTCCACCCTGTACAGCCAAATTCATTTACCCGCTTGGGAATCCTCTCTCGATTCACTCGCCTCACGCTTACGCCTTCTCTATCGCGCAGCGATTGCCCATCCCCGCCTCTCTTTTAATGGTAAAAAAGAGCCAAAATTTGTCAATCTAGATATGGAAGAATCCCACGATGTAGAACTCACGGTCGCTCTCTTTCAAAAAATTCTCGATGAGGCGGAATTTTTAAATTACTCCGCAGGGATCGTTCTACAAAGCTATCTTCCTCCTTCTTTTTCCTTTCAGAAACAGCTCACCGAGTGGGCGATGCAAAGAGTGGCTCAAGGAGGCGCTCCCATCAAGATCCGGCTCGTCAAAGGGGCAAATTTAGCCATGGAAAAAGTCGATGCCTCCTTGCATGGATGGCCGCAAGTTCCCTACCTATCCAAGGAAGAGGTCGACGCCCAATATAAGCACATGCTTCTTTACGGCTGTCAAAAAGAACATGCCCATGCGGTTCATCTCGGAGTCGCGACCCATAACCTCTTTGATGCCGCCTATGCACTCCTTTTGCGAGCAGAAAACGGGGTCGAAGAGGAGGTCTCTTTCGAAATGTTGGAAGGAATGGCGGAGCCGCTCCGCCGAGTGGTTCAAAAAGTTGCCGGAGGCATGCTCCTCTATTGCCCAGTTGCGAAAAAAAAAGAATTTCAAAATGCAGTGGCCTACTTGGTCCGTCGCCTCGACGAAAATACAGCACCTGAAAATTTCTTGCGCCATCTCTTTGATTTAACCCCTGGATCGACCGAGTGGGAGCGGCAAGCACAACGATTTAGGGAAGCTTGCCTGGCTCCTCCTCCCTCCTCTGTTCCACGAAGAACACAAGACCGATTGAACGAGACCCTGCTACTTTGGCCGATCGATCACTTTGAGAATGTACCCGATACCGATTGGTCTCTTGCGCCTAATCGCCGATGGATCAAACAAATAGTGGAAAAATGGAAGGGAAAAACACAGGCTCCCATTCCCTTAGTCATCGACAACCAAACCCTTTACGAGGGAAGAGGACAAGGGGTTGATCCCTCTTATCCTCATGAGATTTTTTATCTTTATTCTCAAGCCTCAGAAGAACAAGTGAATCAAGCTCTCAATTGCGCGAAGCGATCAGAAAAAGAATGGTCTCAAACCCCCTGGCAAGAGCGAGCTCGCCTCTTATCCCGCATCGCTGAGCAGCTTTACCAACACCGGGGAGAGCTCATTGGAGCCATGGTGGCCGATACGGGTAAAACGGTCACAGAAGCTGATAGTGAAGTCTCTGAGGCGATCGATTTTGCCAACTATTACCGTTTTAACTTGGAAGAATGGCACCGCCTCCCCGATATTGAATGGCAAGCGAAGGGAACACTCTTAGTGGCTCCTCCTTGGAATTTTCCTTGCTCGATTCCGGCCGGAGGGATATTAGCCGCTTTAGCAACGGGCAACTGTGTGATTTTCAAGCCCGCAACAGAGGCCATTTTGGTGGGATGGACGCTCGTCCAACTTTTCTGGCAGGCAGGAGTCAGCAAAGAGGTCCTTCAGTTTTTGACTTGCGAAGATGACCCAATCGGAAGCCGCTTGATTCAAGATCGTCGCCTGGATGCGGTTGTTTTGACTGGTGGCACAGCGACGGCCAAATTATTCTTGCGATTGCGACCCGATTTAGACTTAATTGCAGAAACAGGGGGAAAGAACACGATGGTGATCACCTCTTTAGCTGATCGGGATCTGGCCATCAAAGATTTAATTCATTCTGCGTTCAGTTATTCCGGGCAAAAGTGTAGCGCATGCAGCCTTGCCATTTTGGAAGCAGAGGTGTATGACGATCCCCATTTTCGCAGGCAGCTGCGCGATGCCGCTGCCAGCCTTCCGGTTGGCTCTCCGTGGGATTTAAAGACGAAGGTGAATCCTTTAATCCGTCCTCCTCAGTCGACACTGATGCGTGGACTCACCCAGCTAGAGCCGGGGGAGGAATGGTTGCTGGAGCCCCGGCAAGATCCGGAAAATTCTTCTCTTTGGAGTCCGGGCATTAAGTTAGGGGTGACTCCTGCTAGCTTTACCTTTCAAAATGAACTCTTTGGCCCCGTTCTGGGGCTTGTTCGAACAGAGACAATCGATGAGGCATTTGCTCTCATGAACCAAACGATCTATGGGTTAACGGCCGGCATTCATACGTTAGATGAGAGGGAGCAGCAAGCGTGGTTTGATCGCATTGAAGCGGGGAATTGCTACATTAACCGGACCATCACTGGAGCGATTGTTGAGCGGCAGCCTTTTGGTGGCTGCAAAGAGAGCAGCTTTGGGAAAGGGGCCAAAGCGGGAGGGCCGAATTATCTTGTTGCGTTCATGCAAGCCAAGCAAATCGGGTGGCCGACTGAGCAAGCGGAGCCGAATGAGCAGATCAAGGCCCTTTCTAAGATCATTCAGCCTTTCCTTGAAGAAGAGGGCGAATGGGCATGGGCATGGGAATTTTGGAAGGCGAGCATTGGGAGCGATGCCTTTTACTGGCAAAGTGAATTTTCGCAGCGTCACGATCGCAGTCAGATCCGAGGGCAGGAGAATTTTCAGTTATACCGCCCCCATCCTCATATTGTCTTAAGAGGGCAAACGGGAGACTCTCCGCTTGACCTTTTGCGAATTATTGCCGCGGCTTTAGCTTGCGAAGCGCACCTGGAAGTTAGTTTGGAGGAGTCTTCTTTATTCAATAAATGGAAAGAAGGGGGAATCGATCAATGGATCGTCCTCAAACAAGAATCAAATGTTCTTTTTGCCCAGAGAGCCCGCTTAAGGGAGATAACACGGGTCCGGGCGATCTCTCCCTTTCCGGAGGAGGTCCAGATTGCCTTAGCGGAGGGGGCTTGTCGTTTGAATCTTGGTAAGGTCGTGGCAAATGGGCGTTTAGAGCTCTTGCATTTATTAAGAGAGGTTTCTCTTAGCCGCAATTATCATCGGTATGGTTACCTCGACTTTGCCACAAGGAAGGCAAAAAACCAATATTCAGGTTCAAGTTATTCTCCGATCTTAAAAGGAGAACGTGAATAATCGAAGAGATGGAGTTTACCGTCAATTAACACAAAAAGCCTCTGAGATTCTTTCTCCCATATCATTTCTTTTATACGGCCTATTAATGGCAGCTTCTTGATAAGAGTGCCTGTATCCAGATCCCAAAGGCTAATACAGTACCCTCCAGTCAAAATTAATCGAGAGTGTGGGTCGAAATCAATGTGAGAGGCAATATCACAAATACCAGGTTCCGGTTGAGGAGTTGTAATAGTGAGAAATGAAGTCACCAATTGTTTTGTTTTTACATCCCAAACAACCATTTTTGCACGACCCAAGTCCTGGTTATTCCAAGATATTTTTGTTTCAAATGATGCAAAAAGCAATCCAGATTCAGCGTTGAAATGAATTCCCCTTAAAGAAGCAGATTCATCTGAGTCCGTAAATGTTGCTATTTCAGTTCCATCATGGGAGAGAATAGTCACGCTTCGTTTATTCTGTTCTTTATTCTGACAGATTAAATATTGAGATTTAGAGTCATAGATAGAATAGACCCCATCCATGTGATTGAATTCCTTGAGACATTCACGACTCTCAATATCCCTGATTTTTAACCCTTCATAGGAGAAAGTAAATATCCTTTGCATAGAAGAATCTACAAAAATCTTGCTTATGGAGCCATAGCAAGCCTGCCACTCCTGTAATAGAGATAAATCGGAAAAATTCAATATTTGTAGCGTGCCATCTTCAAATCCGATCAAAAGTTGATCTTTATCTGCATTTAAACAGGAAATTTCTTTTCCTATTTCTTTTTCCAATACCTTTCCCTCTTTTATCTTATAAATCTGAATGAGCCCATCTCTATTATACTGAGCCGCAGCAAGATAATCATTCGATTGACCTCCTATTGTTAACCACTGAATAGGTTTGTAAAAAAAGGTGTGAAAAGGAAAAGAGGAGGTTGTGCACAAAGGAGATTTCCCATGCTCCCACAGAGTCACTTGTGGATCACCTTGATATTCTGCGTTATCTCCAGTGATCACAATTTCAGGTTTATTTTTAGGGGAACCCAGAGTTAAAAAAGTAAAGATGCGATTTTTTTGAGTGAACTCAATGCTCTTGTAAATTTCATGCACTAGACCATGAACCGGGCTCATATTCGCGGCTGCAATTTGAGAAAATTGACGACAAACCAAAGCAAAGCGGACACAGCCCTGTGGAAAGGACAACATTTTAAAAATATCAGTCAAAATTTCGGGAGGAAGATGAGAAAAATCAGCGGATGGCGTATGAGTATTATTTGTATGATTATTCGCATTAGCGTTAGCAGTATTCGTATTGTTGGTATTAAACAAAAAATTATTTAAAGCCCCTATGATATCATTAAACATAATTCACCATAATTTTATATTTTTAATTTTCAATCTACATAAGTAACTATAAAAGATATTTGATTTAAGATCAATGAGATTTCAAAAATTGAAAATGGTAAGCGTACGGTAGGTGAAAAAGTCGCCAAAAGATTAGCCAAACCTCTTCGATTCAATTATAAGTTGTTATTAATCTGAGTTTTGGGTTTAGGTTTGGGTTTGGTTCTTCCCCTGCGAAATACAGAGGTGCCTGCCCTGCATCATTTAGATTTGATCTTGACCTTAACCGGAACAGATAACCGACCCATCTCATCAACGGAAACCAGGTAGTACGTATAAATGTGGTCTTTCTTGCGATGATGGATATTAAACCTGAATTTATCTTGATGAGGATGAGCCCCTACGACTCCAATCAGTTGAGTTAAGTCAACATTTTTAAAAATTTTGTAAGCAACAGGAACTAGAGGAACTCCTTGAGAGGAAGCACGCCAAGTGATCACGTTGATGATATCTTCTTGTGTAGCGAATTGATTTCTCACTTGATGTCCTCTCACATGCTTAGGAGGAGGAACAGGTTGTAGATAAGTGAATTGATCGGCAGGAGACGTCGCAGAAGTGCCGCCGGCTGTTGTCACCTTCACGTCGACCGTCCCGCTTCCGGCAGGCGAAATGGCGATGAGTTCTGTCGATGAGACAAAGGTCACTGAAGGAGAAGGAGTCGCGCCAAACTTGACAGTCGCAGAGGGAGTAAAATTCGTCCCGGTAATCGTCACTGACGTGCCGCCGCTAGAAGGCCCTGTAGTGGGAGACACTCCAGTGACCGTGGGAGCAGAAATGTAAGTGAATTGATCGGCAGGAGACGTCGCAGAAGTACCGCCGGCTGTTGTCACCGTCACGTCGACCGTTCCGCTTCCGGCTGGCGAAATGGCGATGAGTTCTGTCGATGAGACAAAGGTCACTGAAGGAGAAGGAGTGCTGCCAAACTGCACAGTCGCAGAGGGGATAAAGTTCGTCCCAGTAATCATCACTGATGTGCCACCGCTAGAAGGTCCCATATTGGGAGATACTCCGGTGACCGTTGGGGAAGGAATATAAGTGAATTGATCAGCAGGAGAGGTAAGGGAAGTGCCTCCAGCTGTTGTGACGGTTACATCAACCATTCCACTTCCGGCAGGCGAGATGGCAATGAGTTCTGTCGATGAGACAAACATCACCGAAGTGGAAGGAGTGCTGCCAAACTGCACAGTTGCAGAGGGGGTAAAGCTAGTCCCGGTAATCATCACTGATGTGCCACCGCTAAAAGGTCCCATATTGGGAGATACTCCAGTAACCGTTGGAGGAAGCAGAACTTGAAATACGGAGACATTGTTACTAGTCTCATTTGCCACTGCGGCAAATAAATTTCCCGACACATCCGGCGAAAATGCGACAGACTCAGGAATACTACCTGTAGCAAATGGCGAACCCAGAACCTGCGTAAAGGCGCCTGTCGTCTGGTCGACTAAATAGATAGAGACATTGTCATCAGAAAGATTTGTTACAGCGGCAAATAAATTCCCCAACAAGTCCGGCGAAAATGCGACAGAACTAGGATTAGTCCCACTAGAAAATGGCGAGCCCGAAACCGGCGTAAATAGACCTGTCGTCTCGTCGACTGAATAGACAGAAACATCGCTATCATTAATATTCGCAACAGCAGCAAATAATTTCCCCGATATGTCCGGCGAAAATGCGACAGAAACAGGACTATTCCCACTAGAAAATGGCGAGCCCGAAACCGGCGTAAATATACCTGTCGTCTCGTCGACTGAATAGACAGAAACATTGCTATCGTTAAGATTCGCAACAGCGGCAAATAATTTCCCCGATATGTCCGGCGAAAATGCGACAGAAATCGGAAAAATCCCACTAGAAAATGGCGAACCCAAAACCGGCGTAAATATACCTGTCGTTTCGTCGACTGAATAGACAGAAACATTGCCATCAGCAAGATTTGCCACAGCGGCAAATAATTTCCCCGATACATCCGGCGAAAATGCGACAGACTGAGGAACTCTACCTGCTGGAAATGGCGAACCCAAAACCGGCGTAAATATACCTGTCGTTTCGTCGACTGAATAGACAGAAACATCGTTATCACTAATGTTCGCAACAGCGGCAAATAATTTCCCCGACACTTCCGGTGAAAATGCGACGGAAACAGGACCTCTACCTGCTGAAAATGGTGAGCCCGAAACCGGCGTAAATATACCTGTCGTCTCGTCGACTGAATAGACAGAAACATCGTTATCACTAATGTTCGCAACAGCGGCAAATAATTTCCCCGACACTTCCGGTGAAAATGCGACGGAAACAGAATTAGTCCCTGCTGCAAATGGCGACCCTGGAACAGGTTGAAAGGTGACTTGTGCATCAACAAAAAATGAACGACAGATAAGAATAAACAGCAAGCATGCTTTCAAAGACTGCATAGTAGTTTTCATCATTTTTACTCCGGTTGTTATAGCTTCCACTCTAGCAATCAATAACCTCAAATTTCAAGAAAAATTTTCTTGATAGAGGCCAATCGCTTGGCTATCTGCTACATAAGAAAACCCTTCCTTATTAAGGAATCGTCTCTCGTGTTTATCTCGACTTTGTACATTTTAAATTCATCCCGTGCAAAGTACCGTGATCTGAAGTTATCTTTTGAATAAAAAGACGCCTGCCCCTACAATACTCTCATATGAATGATTGGAACGAATTAAACCCCCAGCAACGAGAAGCCATTCAAATCGTGGAAGGCCCTGCCCTCGTCTTAGCAGGTGCCGGATCGGGGAAAACGAAAGTAGTCACTTCTCGGATTGTCTATTTAATCGAAAATGGTATTCCCCCTTCCCGCATTCTAGGGGTCACTTTTACCAATAAAGCCGCCGGAGAAATGCGCGATCGCGTGCATAAGATGACAAGGCATCAGGTCCTCATCTGCACATTCCATAGCTTAGGAGCCCGCATTTTGCGCGAGTCCATTTATGCGCTCGATTATCCGCGCGACTTCACCATTTATGATGAAGAGGACGTGGAGAAACTCGTCAAAGTGTGCTTAATCGAGTTAAATCTCAAAGATAAAAAGCTCGACGCCAAACCTTTTCGCCATCGGATTTCCCAAGCGAAAAATGCGCTCATCCTCCCCGATCAAATCGAGAGAGGCGAGACAACAGAGACAGACGACGAAATCGATCAAGCTTTCCCGAGTGTCTACGCCTTGTATCAACAAAAACTAAAAGATTACCAAGCAGTCGACTTCGACGACCTTTTATTTCTCCCGGTCAAGCTCTTCCGCGAACATCCCTCCTTGATGATCCGCTATCAAGAGCGCTGGCCTTTTGTTTTGATCGACGAATACCAAGATACCAATGCAGCGCAGTATATGCTCACCAAACTGCTCGTTGGCAACCGCTGCAACCTTTTTGTCGTGGGAGATCCCGATCAATCGATCTACTCCTGGAGAGGGGCCAACATCCACAATATCCTCAATTTCGAAAAAGACTATCCCGGAGCAAAAGTCATCCGCCTTGAACAAAACTATCGCAGCCAAATGCCCATCCTTGAAATCGCCAATCATTTGATTCGCCATAACACCGGACGCTATGAAAAGAGACTCTGGAGCCAGCTCAAGGGAGGGGAAAAAATCAAATTATTTGTCGGACAGGATGAACGAGCAGAAGCCCATTTTGTCGCCTCCCAGATTGATTATCATCACTCCCAACAAGGGATGCCCTTAAATGAAATGGTCGTTTTTTATCGCACCAATGCCCAGTCGCGCCCCTTTGAAGATCACTTGATTTATCGAGGCATTCCGTATGTCATCGTTGGCGGCATTTCCTTTTACCAAAGACGAGAAATCAAAGACATCTTAGCTTTTTTACGACTCTCGCAATCAACCGCCGATTATATTTCTTTTGCTCGAACGATTAATTTACCAAAGCGAGGATTGGGAGACACAACGGTAGAGAAGATGCGCCACCTTGCAGATCAAGAGGAGCTTGCCATCTTGGACTATTGCGAAGCCTTAAGCGAAGAGCGTCCCCTACAAACGACTTTACGTCTGACCGTGAAGCAAAAAGAAGGGTTGAAAGAGTATGTGCGGATCATCCAAGAACTACAACATTTAAGCAAGCAAGGATCGATTCAAGATCTCGTCTTAGCAGCGATTGAGAAAACCCGTTATAAAGACTACTTAAGGGAAGATAAGGAAACCTATGAAGAGCGACGGGAAAACTTAGATGAATTGGTCGCTAAAGCCATCGAATGGGAGACCTCCGCTCCTGACCCTTCCCTCACCTCCTTCTTAGAAGAACTCTCTTTAAAATCCAGTTTAGATGAGGCGGATCAAACCCAAGATCGCTTAAGTTTGATGACCATTCACAATGGCAAAGGGTTAGAATTTAGAACCACTTTCCTAGTGGGCTTAGAAGAAGATCTCTTTCCTCATATCAATTCAAAAGGGAGTGTCGAACAGATCGAAGAAGAGCGACGCCTCTGTTATGTGGGCATTACTCGCGCCAAGCAATATCTTTACCTCAGCTATTGCTATACGAGATACTTATGGGGGTCCCTTCGCATGCAGCGCCCCAGCCGCTTTCTTAAAGAAATGCCAAAAGAATATATGGAAAAATGTCTTGTCAAACACTGGTAGCAGGATGAAAGAAATCAGAAGGATCGGCTACCTCGGCATGGGCGCATGGGGGTATTGCCTAGCCTCTTTACTCGCAGCCAAGCAAGATTACGCAGTCATCTGCTGGACAACAAAAGCTTCATTAGCGGAGCAGC
The DNA here is from genome assembly GCA_963801825.1 of Parachlamydiales bacterium. GTDB lineage: Bacteria > Chlamydiota > Chlamydiia > Chlamydiales > Parachlamydiaceae > CAWDGI01. The sequence continues at coordinate 1,350,824 of CAWDGI010000003.1, read as the reverse complement.
TGACAGACACCCGCGAACATCCCTTGCTGCCCGGCCACCGATCGATCGGACAGATGATTTTTACAACAAAAATGGAGGACGCTCTATCTGATGTCGACCTCATTGTCGAATCAGTCACTTCTGCCGGAATTCGTCCCGTCTCTGAGCAGATGCGCCGCTTAAAGCCCCCCGCTTGCCCCATTGTCATCACCTCCAAAGGGATCGAGCAAGGAACAGGGATGATTTTGCCCGAAGTGATGATTCAAGTCTTGGGAGAGTCTTTCCGCCCGCTTATCGGTGCTTTAAGCGGCCCTAGCTTCGCCCAAGAGGTCATTCGTGGGCTCCCCACCTCTGTTGTCGGAACAGGATACGCGATAGAGACCATCCAAATGCTCTGTCAAGCCTTTACCACCCCCAGCTTCCGCATCTACCCAAATACAGATATTCAGGGGGTCTCTTTCGGAGGAGCGCTCAAGAATATTATTGCGATCGCCTGTGGAATTTCAGACGGCTTAGCTTTAGGAAATAGCTCAAAGGCCGCTCTGATGACTCGAGGGCTGCATGAAATTCGCAAATTGGCTGTTGCATCGGGATGTAAACCGGAGACCATCAATGGACTCGCCGGGATGGGCGATTTATGCCTCACCTGCAACTCCTCGATGAGCCGCAACTTTCGCTTCGGCATGCTACTGGCACAAGGGGCCTCTTCTGAAGAGGCGCAAAAACGGATTGGAATGGTCGTTGAAGGGGCTTATACGTGTGTTTCCGCCCTGCAATTGAGCAAGCAGCACCAAATCCCCTTACCCATTGCAGAAGCGGCCTACCAAATCATTTACCGGGGTTTAAAACCGCAAGATGCCGTGGCTACGTTGATGCAACGAGCGATCAAAGAGGAGCACTTATGAAGGTTGTCTCTGCCTCCACAATGGCTGAAATAGAGTCTCGTGCTTACCAGGAAGGGTATCAAGAGGAAGACTTCATGGAAAAGGCAGGAGAAGGGATTGCCTTTGCCACGCAAGCGTTCGTTCAAGAGCATCGTCTGCCTCGCCGCATTTGGCTTCTATGCGGAAAAGGGAATAATGGAGGAGATGCCTTTGTCGCAGGGCGTTACTTGTTGAGAGCGGGCTATTTTGTGACAGCCCTTCTATTAGCTGCGCCTGGTGAGTGCTCTCCTCTTTGTCGAAGAAATCAAGAACGTTTTACAGATCAAGGAGGGCACCTTCTCAAGGATATTCCTGAGTTAGATTCAGGGGTTCTCTTAGATGGAATCTTTGGAACAGGTTTTAGAGGAACCATTCAAGGTCCCTATGCCTCTCTCATTGAGAAAGCCAACAAAAGCAAATGTCCCCTTTTAGCCATTGATATTCCCTCCGGGCTAGACGGCTCAACAGGGGAGGTGTCGGGGCCGGCGATTCGTGCGACGGAGACTTTTTTCTTAGGTCTTCCTAAAATCGGCTTTTTTCTGAAAGAGGGATGGAATTTTGTGGGCAAGCTGAGACACATCGATTTTGGTCTTCCCCTCTCTTTTAGCGAACAAGCTGCGGCTCCTTTTGAGCTCCTCTCTCAAGAAGAGGTCTCTGCATGGCTGCCCCCCATCAAACGGAATCGCCACAAATATCAGGCGGGATATGTCATTGGTCTTGCCGGCTCTTTGACCATGCCGGGTGCGGCCCTTCTTTCTTCTTTAGCCGCTCTTCGAGGGGGAAGCGGGATGGTCCGCTTGTTCTATCCTAAAGGAATGGAGGCGGAGCTCGCGGGGAGCCCTTATGAATTAATTAAGCTTCCTTATTCTTATGATCAGCCCCAAGAAGTTTTAGAGACCATGCAGAAAGCCAAAGCGACGTTTGTCGGGCCGGGACTGGGAAGAAGCGAACAAGTGTTGCAGGTTTTGAAGCAGGTGTTGCCTTTTTTGAGTCAACCTTGTGTGATCGACGCAGATGCGTTGACCTTATTTGCAGAGCATCCTTTTTCTCTCCCTTCCCAAACGATTTTATCTCCCCATACGGGGGAGATGCAAAAATTATTAGGATCTTCTTCCTCTTTGAGCTTAGATCTAGAGTTATTAGAGACTTGCCAGAAGTATGCAGAAGAACACCGGGTGACTTTAATTCTCAAGGGGGCGCCCACGTTTATTTTCCATCCCAAAAAACGCCCTTTTGTGAATCCCACGGGTGATCCAGGGATGGCAACAGCGGGAAGTGGCGATGTCCTGACGGGGTTGCTCGCTTCTCTCCTTTCTCAAGGCTTAGATTGCCACAAAGCGGCTCTTTTGGGAGTGTATCTGCATGGCCTTGCAGGCGAATTGGCTGCGAAAGAGCGACGGACCTCTTATGGCATGATGGCGACGGATTTAATTGCTCAGTTTGGTTCGGCTTATGAAAGCTTGCTATCAAAAGTGAGTAATTTATGAATAAATTAAGAAGCTGTTGCTGTTAATAAGCAACTCATCAGCCTCTATTGGAGCCTTAAATTTACTACCCTGACTTTTTTCTTCCCTACAAACGACTAAGAAGTTCATTTATTACAGTCTGCCAGGCATCGTTCTCATTCCAATTCACACCTTCGGCAAGTAAAGGCACAATATCGTTCAAAAAAGTTGGGTCGACCATCTTATTGGATATATTTTCTTCAAAATGTTTAGGCAGGATAATGGTACCATGATATTCATTGTATTTTTTAAAACCTTTTATCACTCTATCACAGTCAATTTGGTACTTCTTTATCCCAATCCAAAGATCAAATAAATCACGTCCTTTTGATCGTTGGAATAATGCTCTTAATTTTGTCGCCATCAGTTCATCCAAACAATATGTGCCTATTTCTGAACTTCCCGAAAACCATGGCGAATCGACTACATGATTTCTTGTCGTAAAACCATACACCGAAAATGGTTCTACGGAATTGATTTCAATTTTAAGCCTCATGGGGAATGATGGGGTGTCTTCTGAGTCGAAACGATAAACAAGCTTCACGGAACGCTGTTTTTGCGACCATCTTGCTTCTCCTAACCATGGATCCAATACGGATCTAATATTCGAAAGGGTCTTCCCGATTGGCTCATCGTTTATTTGGACAAAATCAAGGTCTTCACTATACCGAGTTGCCGGACTAAAAAATAGTTTATTTAGAGCCGTTCCACCTCTAAAGGCAAGGGAAGCCACAATTCCGGGATGATTGTATAGCGCTACTAACGCACGGCTAATCACTAAGTCTTGTTCTACCTGTCGATCAAAAAGCCAATTCACTTTTTGTCGCCAGTTTTTGATAAAATCTTTTGGGATCATAGATCACTCTCTAAATTAGTATTAATAGCAATTCTCCATTTTAAATTCCTTTTAGAGCCTTTCATGGGAAGATAGGGTGCCAGTGGGATAATATTTGTAGAATGATGTCTCAAGTTTTCATACAAGGTTTCAGATAATTTTAAATGTCCAAGTTTCTCCAATAAAAAACCAAGTCGCTGGATCCAATACTTTTCGTGGCTAGCATCAGCCAATGCTCTTAGTGGTTTACTTTCCATTCTCTCTGCTAATTCCTCTAAGATAGTGAACACGCTATTCAATCCACCACATTTTCGTACATAACAGATGATATCCATCGCCGTAGACTCAGGTGTGGAGACATTGATGTAGCCGGTGGCTGTCTTAATAGCTTGTGCAGGAGTTCTCAAAAGTTGTTTTTTCGCAATAAATTCAATTCGGACCTTACCACACTGAATCATGGGTCTATTTTTAGGAACCATCACATAGAAAATTTGCGTTTGTTGGTGGGTTGCACCGTAATACATGGCAGCACTCTGTAGACAAACGTAATATTGCATTTCCCAATATGCCATAAGTTGGGGGATGAAAAATTCAGGAGGTAAACACTGCAAAATCCGATACTCTGGAGGAATGATAAGGTAAAACCCTTTTGCAGGACTTGCCAATTCACCCGCTACTTTCAAACGCTCGATTGCATTCCATACCGCTTTATCAGATGAACCCAAGGATTCCTTAATTTCCGATATGGTAAAGCATCGGTTACCATTGGCAGATAGATTATTTATAAAATCTTTGATTTTCATAAATGCTTTTCAAACTTTTGTTAACCCCCGAAAAATGGGGGTTTATATAAGTTTAAATATATCTTATGGAAAATTAATAGCCAAAGGAAAATTGCATAATCTACCTCTCAATTCCTTTAGAAACAAAAATTTGAATTTTGCTTTCATACAGATATTGTTGCAGATCCTTTATCGCATTATGGCACCCTAATCCAGGTCTGAATCCGTAGGAACAGTCCAGGAAAATTGGGTCATATATGCTCTCAAGAATTTGCTGCATCATTTTCTGTACTATCTTATCTTCGAATCCACTGATCCCAAGAGGTCTGGTAGCTCCTGGTTTCCCTTCCTTGGGTATGAGAACTTCTCTTTACCGGTCCGGGCCTGTAAGCCATGGCCTTCATTCTTGCAATCAGTTTTGGAATGTTTTGGTCCAAATCCTTTCCGTAGGTCTCTTTATCTATACCATCTGCTCCTACTGCCTTCTTTCCATCCAGCTCATGGAAGCATTCTTTCAAGGACTCCTCGTTGAAGTGATGCATTAAGCTTTCATAGCTTCTTCTTGGATCTTGTTTCGATAGCAAGGCTATCCTGTTCATTTTTGTTTTCGTTATTGATAGGGACTCGGCCGCTCCCATAACGTCTCCTTTACTTAGGTCAATATTTATCCAGGATCCTTCCCTCCATGAACGTTACATTCACTTCATCAGTACTACGATCCATCTGACTCCCTAACTAAAAGCCTTTTCAGATTCCTTACTTTTTCAGCTTGTCCTCTAATACTTCCCCACTGTTAGTCGTGAGCCAAAGGGCTGTTAGGGTATCCCACGTTCACACATCATCTTTCATTACATGCCGTGCTCTTCGACCCCGGAGAGTCATCTATTTCTTCCCATGACGATTTAGATGATGTAACCTTCTGCATCTCTGATACCATCGGCTTACTCTCAATTTTACTGCTTTTCGAGGCTCAATCACTCGGTTTTCACCTTACGGCCTGCACTTTCCCTGTCTACGCTTAAACCATATCGTTACCTCCTGGCTTCAAGACTCGGTATAAAATGAGCTGGGTAGCTCTTGTTTTAGTCGAACTTTCATCGACTAGATAATGTGCGCCTCGTGGCGCACCAGAGAAAGCAGCCGAGAGCGCAGAGCTAATGAATTCACTTGCTATTCTTGGTCCTGATTGTTGATTTACTTTAATGTTGCGATACTCGAGAATGGCATGACCAGAATTGTAAATAATTTTTTAAACTCTGCGCTCTCGGCTGCTTTCTCTGCGGTGAATAATATTTTAGCAGTCTCTAAGGAAAATTCGCCCATGGCGTGAATGAGGCTTTTTATAAAGAGTATAAATTTGTCGCACTAGTGGTGCGACAAATAGTGCCACCAGTGGTGGCACGAATAGGTAATCTATGAATAAATTAAGAAAAACAGAAACTTTTGTCTACGAAGGATTAGGTTTTCCAATCCGATTAGTCGATGTCCCAATGAGAAAAGTATTTGGGGAATGGGCGATAGACGTAAATTTTAACAATCTTCAAAAAGCTGTTTTGTATCTACTTGCAACAAAACAGACCTGCTTAACAGGGCGTGAACTTAGATTCATCATCGATTATTTTGAAATGTCCTATAGAGACTTCGCGAAAACATTTGGTGTCTCTCATGCTGCAGTGATCAAATGGGAAAAAGAAAAATCTAAAATGAATCCAAGTACAGAAGCATTCTTACGCTTATATATTCTTGATTATTTAAAAGTCACCGATCACGAATTCAGAAATCAGTTTTCAAAAATAAATCCTAAATACTTGGCTAATGCTGAAGATGAAGAAAATCCACTAGAAATAGATGCCAATAAAATAGCTTGTTAATATTACTCATTATCGCTTTCCAATAGCTCCTGACATTTTACTTTTTTTTCCGTTCCCTTCTCAATTTTCATGGCGACTTCTAACGATATGGGTTTACCTGCTAAAGCACGAGTAATGGTATTTCTGCTTACTCCAATACGATCCGCAAAAGCGCTAATTTTTATTCCATATTTGTCAAAATATTCCCTAAGTTTCATATGTCTAAATCCATATTTTGCTTTTTATGTTGTGCAAAAATGCTTAATTTATTAAGCTGTTTATATTTATTGCACTTATGCTACAGGGATTGAGCAAAAATTGTCAATTAAAGGATTAACTATGAACGAGGAAGAATTCTATTTTAATTTAGTGAAATTCGTCATGAAAGCCCTTTTAGATTATACGAAAAACCAATCTGAGGCACTGAAGATCATCGTAGTGGGTGTTCATTCGGCTTTAGATTCACATAAAAAAGGAGGCAAAGGAGGCAAGAAATGAGTAATTAAAGAGACGAACCTCCGCTATAAAGCTCTCCTATCAGCTTGAGAACTTGCTCATAAGCCGCATGGATCTTGCCAGCTGAAGCATACTCAGCCGCAAATCTGATGCGATCGGTGTCTAGCAAAAAAGAGAGAATCTCCTCTTTGGTTTCAGAAGAGAGAGAAAGAGAAGCCAGACTTTGACCCAACTCAATTGTTGTCATGGCTCTCCTAGGCAACCCCTTGGATTCTTGCAAGAGGCGATAGACAAGAGCCGCCAATGCATGATAATAATTTTTCACAGCTTGGGAGTCCCCTTGTCTCTTCTCCACAGCTTTTAAAGCCGCCTCTGCTTCCTGCCTTGGATCCCATGGAGAGGGAGGCTTAGGAGGAAATAAACGATCTCGCTGCCAATAAATCACCCCTCCGAGCCCTCCTAAACAAGCTAAGAGAAGAAGAATGAACCAAGGGAGACGTTTTTTTTGCCAAAGAGCGCGATTGCGAGCGATTTCCTCCTTGATTAGAGCAGGATTCTCAAGAAATAACCACCGATTCTCTTCCGTTAAACCTAAAGGAAATTGCGGCTCCAACGGAGCTAAGGGAGCCAATCGAAGCAAAGAGGGATCCAAGGAAGAAGGAAGAACCTCCAAAGAAAAGATCGGCGTCTGAATGCGAATGACCTTATCTCCCTCTTTTTTCGGCTCAAAGGCCACCGTTAAAAAAGATAGCTTGAGCTCTCCTTCCTTCATGGGATAAAGAGTGGCTTGTAACGATAAGCGTTGCACAGCATCTCCGAAAAAGGAGTGCACCCCAACCTCTCCTAAAGCCACTTGGGGAGCAAAAGGATTGGCTGACCAAATCAGTTGGTCAATGAATGCCTGTTCATCCACTTGATAGGAGGGAGGGTACTGGAAAGTTGCCCGAACTTGAAACGTCTCATCTAATGCCACTCTCTCTTTATTCACTTGAAGGGTCATTTCAAAAGGAGGAGGGAGATCCCCCTTCCAAACCAGCTCCCCTCCCCAAATAGGAATGACAACCACAAGCAGGAGCCCGCATATCCAGTCCATCAACGGCTTTTCCTTTTCCTTAAAATTTTTCTAAAAAAGCGACGTAAAGCGTCAGCGGCAGATTCCCCCGTATGCATAGAGAGGACGGGAACATCTAAACGATGAAAGAGGGGCTGCCATGTCGCCTGTTCCTCTTTCGCCTGCTGTCTAAAATGCTCGCGAACAGCGGCATCGGCCGTATCGACTAATCTATCTTCCCCTGTTTCTAAATCTCGTAAACGAAAAAGTCCCGGGGGAATAAACGCTTGCTCATGTGTATCATACAAATGAAAAGCGATGAGCTCATGCCGCTTCGCAATCAGGGTTGCCGGGCGGCTGAAGTCCTCTGCTAAAAAGTCAGAAAGAAGAAAACAAATGGCATGCTTCTTTTGGACACGAGCCAAAAAGGCGAGGGCCTTTTCGATGTTCGTTCCTTTTTGCTTAGGAGAAAAATACAGGAGCTCTCGAATCACTCGCAACACATGCCGGACCCCCTTCTTCGGCCTTAAATAAAGCTCAACCTCGCTCGAAAAAAGGAGCAAACCTACTTTGTCTTGGTTCTTAATGGCAGAAAAAGCAAGGAGAGCGGCGATTTCCGCGAGGCATTCACTCTTCAAACGGGAGGTATGGCTAAACCGAGAAGAGGCAGAAAGATCAACGATTAAAAAAAGAGTGAGCTCTCGCTCTTCCCTAAACGTTTTTACAAAAGGATGAAGCGAGCGGGCAGTCACATTCCAATCAATCGCTCGAATCTCATCGCCCGGCTGATAGGGACGAAGCTCTTCAAATTCCAGCCCTTGCCCTTTAAAAACGGAGCGATAAAGACCTGAAAAAAGATCATCTACATCGTGCAACGCTCGAATCTGCAAGCGGCGAATCTCGTGCAAAGCGTCCGGAGAGGGAAACATCGATCACTCCGTTTTAAAATTTCTAGTGTAAACGACAAAAATTTATATTAAAAGAGAATAATCTTTAAGAAAAACTTAAATAAAAATAGATTGAGCAATAAAATTGAATAGTATATGATGTTGGAAACTTGAATAATTTAAAAAAGGAGAAAAATATGTCATCCAGTCTACAAGTCCTTCCAACTGCCCCTGAGAGGTTGGTTTGTGCGGGGAATAATTTTGCTTATGGTGAGTCTTTTTTTCATGAATTCGTCATCTCTCGAGCACTTTATACAGCCGCTCTTCCTGCCTTTCTAGTTAAAGAGGCTGTGGTGTTAATTCGAGACACCGTTCGTGTAGCAGCCGTAGCGGGCACATTAGGGTTAATGCGAGATTTTAATATCAAAGTTTTTCAGGATTTTGACTCCACTTGTCGACGCCTGTTGACTCGGCCGTATGCTTGCGTCATTAAATTTCTAAACCCTGGGGCAGATGTTCCTACTTATATTTTAGATGACGAACCCTCTAAGCATAAGACCCCTAAGTTATATGGCGCAGACGCAAACCACTTTTTGGTATGTCACGTTTTCACACGAGTAGTGGGTGTTCCTATCCGTTTGATTGTTGAGACCATTAAGCATCTTGCTAAGTTAGCCTTTGGAGTTGGATGCGCAGCTTTATCTATTTGTTTTCTTGGGAGATTCAAACCTCTCAATAATTTAGCCTTTAACAATTTAGAATCTGCTGTGATCATCAAAGAAATCATTCTTCTTGTCTATTCTTTTCATTAATCCATGGGCAGTCAAGAAGATGAATGTGCCCTCGCTTTTTTAAGGCACAGGTAAGCGATCCAATATCTCCCGAATGAGATCATCAGCCGTTAAGTTTTCCGCCTCCGCCTCATAAGAGAGGCGCAGGCGGTGTCTGAGAATATCGGGAGCAATTTCTTTGATATCTTGCGGGAGGACAAAGTCTCTTCCCGCTAGAAGCGCCCGTGCCTTTGCCCCTTTTTTCAGAGCAAGGGCCGCTCGAGGAGAGGCTCCATACTCTAAGAGTCTCTTTAGGGGAATATTAAAAAGATCAGGCTCTCTTGTCGCTTGCACCACATCAAGCAAATAGTCCCCAATGCGCTCATCTAAATAGAGGGCATCTGCAAGTTGACGCAAATGGAGAAGCGCTTCAATCTCTAAGACAGGATGAGCTTGAGGCAAGGGACCACTCTTTCCCATGCGTTCCATAATTAATTTTTCCTCTGCACGTGTAGGATAGGTTATTTTTACTTTCATCATAAAGCGATCGGCCTGGGCTTCTGCTAAAGGATAGGTCCCCTCTTGTTCGATCGGGTTTTGGGTGGCTAAAACAAAAAAAGGAGAAGGGGCGGTAAACGTCTCTCCCCCCATCGTCACTTGTTTCTCCTGCATGACTTCCAGTAAAGCCGATTGCACCTTCGCAGGGGCGCGATTAATTTCATCTGCCAAAAGAATGTTAGTAAAAATAGGTCCCTTCTTCACTTCAAAGGTCCCCTCTTTAGGATGATAAATCGAGGTTCCAATCAAATCGGCAGGAAGAAGATCGGGAGTAAACTGAATCCGTTTGAAATCACAATGAATGACACGGGCTAATGTCGTTGCAGACAACGTCTTGGCAATTCCAGGAACGCCCTCTAATAAAAGATGCCCATCTGATAACAGTCCAATCAGCAAACACTCAATCAGCCGCTCTTGCCCAACTATCACCCGATGAATTTCTTCTTTCACCTTTCTGAGCTGCTCTCGCGCTTGCTGAATTTGAGGGAGAAGAGAAGAGCTGTTTTCTGACATAAAAACCTAATAAACCTAATAAACCTAAATCCAAGCTAATTTTCTAAAGAACATACCAAGGAACAGCCGGCACTGGAGTTTGTGTCTGGAGAGAATGTTCTCCACAATAAACGACAAGACCCGATTTTGCCGGGTTATCATCCATCGCTAACCACCGCTCAATTCCTTTTTTAAAATCAGAATGATAAGAGCGAGAGAGTTTAAATTCGAGAGGAAAACTACTGACTCCCTCATAAATCAAAAGATCGACTTCATTTCCGGATTGATCCTTCCAAAAATAAAGGGGAGGGGTTTCTCCTAAATTATAAAAACGTTTAAAACATTCGCTGATCATAAAATTTTCGAAGATAAACCCTAATAAGGGATGAACTTTTAAATGTTCGACATGTCTAATGGAGAGAAGATGACAGAGCAATCCTGTATCGACAAAATAAATTTTTGGTGTTTTGATGATTCGTTTTGAAAAATTCTCAAAATAAGGAGGTAAAATATAAATCAAACCACTTGTCTCTAAGATGGATACCCATTCTTTAATGGTCGGAAGAGAAACACCAATCGCATTGCCAATATTGGCATAGTTCATTAATTGACCCGCTTGAGCTGCAACCATTTTTAGGAAAGCAGAAAATAAGTGTAAATTTTTTATTCTTAACAAATTACGTACATCTCTTTCGACATAAGTGAGGAGATAATTTTCGTACCATCTGTAACTGTCTATCTGCTTATCGTGAATGCGGGGATAAAATCCTTGCCAAATCATCTGATAAAGTTTATCTTGATCCATTTTAGCTCGCTGGGAATGTCTGACGCGGAAAACGGATTCAAAATGAGAGTCTGCTGGATATTCATAGAGCTCTAGGTAGGTCAAAGGAAATAGCTTAAAGGTAACGATACGGCCCGCAAGGGACTGAGTGATGCTTTCGATCAATAAAAACTGCGAGGACCCTGTGAGAATATATTGAGCAGGGTCTTGTCTTGTATCGACAAGCTCTTGTAAATAGGGAAATAACTCAGGAACACGCTGCACTTCGTCAAGAATTAAATATTGCCCAAAATCTTGGAAAAATCCTCGCGGATCTTCTGCCGCTCGTTGCCGAAGATCCAAGTTTTCCAGGGAAATATAAGTGTAAGAGGGAAAAAGGGCTTTTGCTAAGGTGGTTTTCCCACTTTGACGTGGACCGACAAGAGCCAAAATGGGATATTCCTTCGAATATTTTAAAATAGACTTGGTGAGATGCCGAGGGATCATATTGACAAATATAAAGTTGTACTTTAGATCTGTCAAGATCTATTCTATTCAATGAAGAGAATTCTTCTTAAAAACTTGAGTTTTATTTATGGAAATTTGGCTAGATACCACTCAAATTCGTCCCATTCAAACAGCTGCCCGCTTTGGGCTATTATCAGGAGTGACGACGAACCCAACATTAATTGGAGCTTCTAAAAAAGACTTGGAAGAGATCATTGAAGATCTTCTCCATCATCAAGAGGGGCCTGTCGCGGTCCAAGTGACGGGGACCAAGACAGGGGATATGGTTCAGCAAGGTCAAATGCTGCATGAGCAATCGAATCGGTTAATTATAAAAGTTCCGGTCACAAAAGAAGGGCTGGAAGCCATTCATTTATTAACCAGGCAAGGCATTGTGACAATGGCGACAGCGATTTTTCATTCCCGGCAAGCTTTATTGGCTGCTTTAGCAGGGGCCAATTATGTGGCTCCCTACCTGGGACGCTTGGAAAAGGAAGGAGGAGATCCTTGGAGTTTGTTGCGAGAGATCTTGCATCTCTTTCAAACATATCGCTTAAAAACTAACATTTTGGCTGCTTCGCTTCCTAGTGTTGAATATGTGATGAAATGTGGTGAGGTTGGCGTTTTTGGGGTGACCGTGAAGGAGGATGTCTTTGAAAAACTTATCCAAAGCGATCCTTTAACACTCAGGGAAGTCGAGCAGTTTGCTCTTCACTCGAAAGCGGCGACACTATCTCGATAAGCCACAAAGAATGACTATTGGCTCATTAGCGCTTTGAGAGTCACTTCTAGAAAAGAATTTTTAGAATATAGCTCGTGCAGCTCTTTCCATTTTTTAAGATATTCTGTGCGAACTTGGCGACTCTCCGGGTTTTTTAGGTCTTCACAAAAATAAGGAGGCTGAATATAAAAAAGCCGACGGTCAGAACCATAAAAAAATGTCATTTCTAGTGGATATTTAGCGTAAATAATGTTCAAGTCATAGGGAGGCTTATAATTTAATTTTAATGAACGGGAAAGATCTCTTCGCCTTTGAAACTGGAGTGAATTATGTAATCCATATCCGAGAAGGATTCCCAATAATTCATGATGCCCTTTTAAAACATTATCTAATATATCATCGGGATTGTTCGAAATTTGTTCTAATAAAATTTCTGGAGTAATTTGCTCTCCCAAGACTTTTTTGAAAAAATCAAGATATTTAACAACTGCACTCAGAAAAGCCTTTTTATTAATAAAAACAACTCTATAATAAGAAGAATCCAAAGATTTAGATATATTAAAAAAATAGTTTGTTATAGAAAAAAAATGCTGGTATTTCTGCCAATATTTAAAATAGAACACAATTGGAGCATACTTAATAGGTCCAATTTTGCACAATCCGGCCAACCCTAAATTTGAAATATTTAGATCGAAACCTGCATAAATCATTGGTTTAGATCCAAAAATAACATATCCAAAAGATTCTTGGCAAATAAAATATTTAAAGAATCCTTCCAACCCCTCTTTATCTTGGTAAGAAATACTATCCAAGCAGGCTTTAAAATTGAATTTCTTTTGTGAGGAAAAACTGGCCATGTTCACTTCTTCGGTCACAGATTCGGCCAGGCGAGAAGGGCCAGATGGCGCGACTCGTGACGAGGGAATAACCTTAGCTATTTCCGAGGAGCGAGGCGCGGCAGATGGCCCTTCGCAGCCGACTGAATCTGTGACCGAAGAAGTGAACACGGCCGAAAAACTTTGATCGCTACTAAATCCACAAAGAATTGAAAGAAAAAAGCATATTTTATTAATCTTAGACATTTGTTACCCGCAATTTCATTCCTATTAAGATTTTAACTCAAAGAACACACAGGAAAAATTTAATGACAAACAAAATTTTTGATAAGTGTTATATATAACCCATTTTGGAGTTCTCAAACAACCAATAGTCTTAGTCATGTCCAAAACCTTTTTTGGTAAGGAGCTTACGCCATGCGCGTCCGAATTCGGACCCGGCTTCAAACGCGAAAAAAGCCGCACATGACGTAAGCTTTGCAATTCTTAGGTTAATAGCGTTTTTTCTTTACATCCTTCCAACGCTTTGGGTTCAGAGTTTTGCCATGACCACAATTTGCACATTGCCAATCTATATAATAAGGATTCCATTCTTTACAATTATAACATTTCCAATCATTATCATAGTATGGTTGATAGTCGTAACCCCCAGGAGTCATTGCTAATTTCAGAGAATAGAGCATCCCATCAAAAGAAAGTCCTTCAATAGGAACAGAGCCACTCTTGAGATTTAAAAATGCCCCATTAGAGGTAAAGTTTATATTGGCATATTCTGTATACAGAGTATCTTCAATAAGCTCACCCATTGATGATAGTTCTGTATAAATCGCTTCTTGAGCACAAGTTGAGGCAACATTATTGCTCAACTCTGAAAGCCGAAAGGAAGTTCCCTCAGCTAGTTGTAAGGCAAAAATTGCCAACATCATGAATGCAAATCTAAAAATTTTCATAAAATTGACGGCGCGGAAACCTGCGACTTGAAGTCGCGGGAGGAAACGCCGCTCCTTTTTGTTGTTTTGTGTAACAATGGGGATCTATAGAAAACCTATAGATCCCAAAATGCTCGTAAGGGCCTTGTAACGCGCTCTTTTACAAGAGCACTCCCCTCGGGAATGTTGGATAACGGCCGTTGCTTTAAGTCTATTTCGTGCTTACCCTAAGCTTGTCTACAACCTAAGCTTCAAGAGGGCAGAACTGAGGAAGCACTCTGCCGTCGGTCTTTTGCCTCTATCCAACGTAGCGGATTGGCTACCGCTTTCCCTGGTCAACCAGACTACGGAAATGAAAATTAATGATAAAGAAAAATTTTAATATAATGCCATGTGTAGCCATTGCGAAAGTCATGTGAGATTTTATTCTTGTTTTTATGTAATCTCTTGGTTTACATTTAGAGTAGGAGAACGGGATGACAATTCAAACTTTTCGCCACAAGGGATTAAAGAAATTTTTCGTAAATGGAGATAAATCTGGCATTCAACCTACCTACATCTCAAAAATAAGTTTAATATTAGATTTATTAAATGGTGCGACAATAGCGCAAGACATGGATTTCCCTGGTTCAAATTTTCATTCTTTAAAAGGAAATCTGAGAGAGTTTTATTCAGTAAGTGTGACAGGTAACTGGCGAATCATTTTTAAGTTTAAAAATGGGGATGCTTATGAAGTAGATTTGGTTGATTATCATTAAATATAAATAGGATGCATATATGTCAGAAAGTAAAAGAAAGCCTCATCATCCAGGTATCATCCTGGACGAGCTTTATATTAAACCGCTTAATTTAAATTTGCAAGAGTTGGCTGAAAATCTAGGGATATCGAGAAATCAACTTTTTAAAATAAGAACGGCAAGGGCCAACATTACGCCAAGCTTAGCTATTCGTTTATCAGAAACTTTTAGCACAACGCCTCATCTTTGGCTTAATCTCCAACAGAATTATGATCTTTGGATAGAAGAAAATGCAAGAAATCATCAGCCTATTAGGCCTTTATATAAAACATCTAGAACACTTAGAGACCGCGCAAGAAAATTCAAAGCGGTCCTTTAGAACTTAAAAAATAACGCTGTATGCGACTTTTTCTGTTCGAGTCCAGCCGAAACCAAAAGAGCAAGGTTATAACATGATTTCCAGGCTAGAAATGGCGGGACATCACAATGTCACTTATTGGAAAATTGAAGGGGAGAAGCATTGTTTGAATAATCGAGAAGATCGCGTAAAGCTAATTTTACATTAGCAGCTATTTCTAACACTGGCTCAACCTCTGTGCTGTTTGAATGAGTTCTTCCAAATTTATCAAGACCGTTTCTCCTTTTTGTTCTGTACTTTTAAAGCTGAATTGACACCAACCACGATGAGCTTCAGTGCCTCAGATTGGTTTTTCTTATGATCTACAATGGCTTTTGTGACAAATCTCACTAATTCAACATAGAATTCTTCCTCGTTCATATTCTATCCTCCCTTTGAAGGCCGATTCTCCTAGCTGCTCAACCTGCTGGGCTTGGTGACCCAGTCACCAGGGAGCTTGCTTTGATAAATATAAACATAACAAACGTTATTATTTTAACGCAATAGAAAAATTTAACGCTTGTAAAAAAATTACGTACCATTACCATATAAACCTATTTGAGGGTCGAGCGTTTTATGGAACTTAAAGAATATTTATTTAGAAATAATCTTACGATTCAGGCTTTAGCGGATAGAATGCATTATACTAGAACTCGATTAAGTCTTTTGGTACACGGTCATATAAAACCATCAAAGAAGATGACCATCCTTATAGAAAAAGAAACGGAAGGGAAAGTTACATTAAAAGACTTAATGAAAACTTACAAAAATAGGCAGAAAATAGAAGAAGGGGATTTGGCAGCAACAGAAAAAAAACCGGTTTAAATCAAAATCGCGCAATTAACGTTTAATCTACCGGCCGAGACTCCCAACTCGGAAACTGCTTACTCCCCTCCCCAGAAGTAACGAGAATTGCTTCTGAGCCATTCAAGTGAATGAAATAAAGCTGGCTGGAATGCTGCGTGGGATCCTGCGCCTGAGCATCTGACGCATTGAACACTAAATGCAAGCTATTAGGCGCCCAAGAAGGATTCTCCTTATGGCCTGCTCCTTGGGTAATCTGCCTCTCCTGATTTGTCTCAAAATCATACACCCAAATCTGACGCTCTCCCGTCCCCCTTGCACAATACGCGATCTTCTTTCCATCGGGAGACCAAGCAGGGGCCGAATTTTCCCGATTTCTCTTCGAAATTAACGTCGCTTTCACCTCTTTAAAATTCGTCCCCGGCTCCGGAATCTCCATCACGTAAATTTTTGGAGCCCCCTCCTTATTCGAAACAAAAGCAATTCGTTTTCCATCCGGACTAAAAGAAGGAGAGCCTTGCGTCGCCTGAGGAGCAGAAAAAATTTGCTGGGGCTTCCCCACAGGTCCGGTCTCTGGAGTGAACATTTGCAAAAACAAATCAGGGTTGCCGGTAATATCGCAAATAAAAGCGACTTTATCCCGCTGCCGAGAGACCGCCGGCATCAACTGATTCCCCTTTAGAGAGCTAAAACGGGTTTTTTTTCTCTCTTTTAAGGAAGAAAGATAAATTTTAGGCTGGCCGATCTGATAAGAGACATAAAAAAATCCCCCCGTTTTATACCCCGGTTTGGGAGGAAGATAAACCGGCGTGACACAATAAAAACCCTCATCCGTCAATTGCCGACCATTGGCGCCATCATAATCACATTCCCAGACTTCAGACACCCACTGACGATGATTTGAAGAGTCTTGGGTTCTCACCGTATAAAGAAGATGGGTCGAAGCAATCCCTTCCATTCCAAAAAGCAGAGCGTGAATGCGGTCAGCAAGCTGATGAATCTGCCGACGATCTTTCCCAAGCTCTCCTTCTAAATCTCCCCCTTCTACACGCCGCATAACTCCTTTTTGCACATCCAGCACGAAAGCTTTCAAAGCGCGCCCCGGACTTCTCCTTTCACCACATAATGCATATTTGCATTTTTCCATCGCTCTAGGTCCCCAGGGCCTTGCAAAGAGTCTCTTCCCAGCTGGCTCTGGTTATCTCCTTGGACGTGTTTAACAACAAAGGAAGAGCCATTATGATGCAAATCAAACGCGAGAATCTCTTCTAATTCGACGAATATAGGACTCTCCTAAATCAGAGGCACTTGCCTCTAAAGGGACTAAATAAAGAGGGGTCAGAGAGGTGTCTGTCGCTAACTGGACAATTAAAGAATCATTTTCCTCTTCTTTTCCAAAGAGAGAGAAAAGAGGCCATAAAGAAAAATAAATAAAAAAATGTTGGATGCATAAATCTCAAGACTCGTTGTGAAGAATAATTAAAAAAGTATAATCTGAAGCGGCTCGAAAACGAGAACCAAAGGGACTAAAAAGAATTTTTGGAATGTCTTTTTCCACATAGGCTTTATTCTTCTTACTCTCACTCTCCATCGTCTCCATCTTTAGCACCTTGCCAAGGCGATCTAACGTCAGCTTAATCTTGACCGCTCCATACTCAGGGAGTTTAAGGGAACGTTTTAATCGATAAGCCACCTCGTCGCGGTAGCTGATCTCTTCCCCGCTCCATTGCCCCTTGTCTCCCTCCGGATCGATAAATAAAGCATCGATCTGTAAATTCAATTCTTTAGGAAGAGAAAGGTCCCTTAAGTTCACTGAGGAAGAGGAGAGATTTATTTTATCGCTTGTTTCTCGAATTTTAGCAAGCTCTTCTTTCAAAGCACGCTCTTTCTCCTGGGCAATTGCTTGCGCGGCGGCTAATTCTTTTTGCTCTCTTTGCTTTTTTTCCCTCTCCTTTTTTTCCTCTCTCCTCTTCTCTTTCTTCTCTAATTTCTCCTGCTTCTCTCGCTGCTCCCTTTTTTCCTTTTCTCTCTTTATCTTCTCTTTCTCTTGTTCTTCTTTCTTCTTGTTTCCCTCTTCTGTTTTTTTAACCGGAGCAACTGTTTTAGAAGAGGGGGAAGAAGATGTCTTAGCAACAGGTGGGGGCTTTTTCTCCTCTTTTTTGGGAGCAGGGAGAGGAGCGAAAGAAAGAGAGGAAGAGGGAACAGGAGGAGCAGGAGGAAGGGCCGGTTGCAAAGGAGCAAGGCGAACAGTCTGCACCCTCACCTTAGCAGGTTTCTTCGCGGGGGGAGGGGAGAGAGCGATAAAAAGAGAGAGTCGATAAAATAAGATGAAGAAAAAACACTCCCAAAAAGATAAGAATGCCCTTCTTTCTCAACTTTTGATCATAAGGGGAAAAAAAGGGGAAAGAAAAGAGGAGTCACCCATGATTTCCTCAAGCAGGTTTCAGAATAATATCTATCTGGGAAAATCCTGCCTCTTCAGCCGCATTTTTCACCGACTGATACGTTCCAAAGTGCGCTCTCTTATCATGAAAAACTTGCGGACGGGCCTCCGGAAACCTTTGTCTTGCTAACTTTAATTGAGCCGCTAACTCGGCAGGAGGCACTTTCTGTTTATTAAACCAAATCGTGTTGTCCTGATGCACATAGAGCGTGATTGGACTCGTTTCTTGCACCGAAGCAGTCAAATGAGAGGCAGAAGGCCCCTCTGCAATCTCCACCTGGTCCCTCTCTAATAAGGGAGCGATCACAATAAACATGATCAAAATCACGAAAACGACATCAATCAAAGGAGTTAAATTGACTGTCGGCTCTTCAATAGATAACGCTTTGGAAGAAAAAGAGGCTCTTCTCATAAAACATCCACTTTCCGGTACTGAAGCTCAACCGCTGCCAAAATTTCATTGGAAAACCCCTCCATCTCTGTCGTAAAATCACGCACGCTGTTTTTAAGATAATTATACCCAATTAAAGCAGGAATGGCATCGACCAGCCCTAATACAGTCGTCGCTAAAGCCATCGAAAGACCTCCCAATACCATCTGATTGCCCCCTCCACTTTGCATATGCAACTGAGAAAACGTGGCTAAAATGCCCCATACCGTTCCCAATAACCCCAAAAAGGGGGCCAAACTTACCGTTGTTGATAAAAGATAGAGGTTTTTTTCGAGCTGCTTCACCTGATACGCCACTTGAGTCGATAAATGAGAGGCCACAAAATCAATATCACTCAACGATAAAGAAGAAGAATGACGATTTTTTGCCAACACATCCACACATTGTTTCTTTAAAACGCGATAAAGATCCAAAAAAGGATTATACGTTTGCTGTTTTCTTAAATGCTCACACTCCAAATTCAAAGGATTGGATTTATGCAATTGAAACGCTTCATAAAACCGAAGAGATTGCTTCTTTGCTTGATGCGTCACCCAAACTTTATAAATCAAAAGACTCCAACTACAAATGGAAAGGGCATAAAGGGCTAAAAAAATTCCTTTACCTAATAAGTCGGATTGCGAGTAAGATTCAAAAAAAGGGTTACCATTCAAGACAATAAGATTTACATTCATTGACAGATCCTTTATAATGTTAATTTACGGTAAAAATTAATTTTATTTATATTATTAGTAAAATTAAATACCTGATGAAGAGCTATTTGTCAAGACTTAAGAGAGGATTTTGCATGCTCAAGTACATTTGCCTCTTTTTAATCTGGATAGTAGGGGTTTTTCCGGTCCATACCTTTGCTTTTGAAGACGCGTCCCCCGTCAAGGTAGAACTGATTCAAGAAGAAAAGACCATTCACCCCCACCGCTCCTTTTGGGTGGCTTTACGCTTGAAATTAGAGGAAGGATGGCATGTCTACTGGAAAAATCCGGGCGATGCAGGAATGCCGCTGCAAGTTGAATGGAAGCTGCCCCCTGGTTTTACAGCCGGCCCTTTGCAGTGGCCGTTCCCTGAAAAATTTAACACGGCCGATATGGTGGGCTTTGGTTATAAAGAGGAAGTGATCCTCTTAACTGAAATTCTCCCCTCTCCTCATCTTCAGCCTGAGACTGAAGCGACTCTACAGGGACAAGTCAATTGGCTTGTTTGTTCCTCTTCCGCCTGCCAACCCGGATCGGTTTCTCTTTCTTTACCATTAGTCGTCAAAGAGACGTTTTCTCAGCCAAATCCAGAGGTCACTCAGCTATTTGAAGAGGCGCGAGCAAAGATTCCACACACTCATATCGAAGTGAAAACACGGCGAAACAAGGGAATCGTCCAGCTGGAAGTGCCTAAAGAAAGGACTTCTAGCCACAAAGAGACCATCCAAAAGGCCTATTTCTTCCCGGAAGATAAAGATATCATCGACCCCTCCATCGCACCCAAAGTGACGATCAGCCCTTCTCATGACAATCGATATTTAGTGAACTTGAAAGGATCGGATGAAATCGGAGCAGAAAGTCATATGTTAAAAGGGGTCTTGGTTCTCCATACACAGGGAGGGGTACAAGCGATCGATATTCAAAGTCCCATTCAAGAAGCGAGCACAGGAGATCTTTTAGATTTAACCGGCTCTTTGGACGATCCCTCTCCTCCCGATTCTTCCTTTTCTTTTTCCGGAGGATGGATCGTGGCCTTATTCTTCGCTTTTCTAGGTGGGATGATTCTCAACTTAATGCCCTGTGTCTTACCTGTCCTCTCCTTTAAAGTGATGAGCTTTATCAAGATGGCTGGACAAAGTCGTACCTTGATCTTCAAGCATGGACTGATGTTTTCTTTAGGCGTCCTCCTCTCCTTTTGGATCCTCGCTTCCTTTATGCTCTTTTTACGTGCCTATGGGCAAGCGGTGGGATGGGGATTTCAACTTCAAGAGCCTCTCTTTGTTGTCTTTTTAGCTTCCTTGTTATTTATCTTCACCTTGAGCCTCTTTGGAGTGTTTGAATGGGGGATGTTTTTTCCTCCTGGGCGGGGCAGAGAGAGGCCGAAAAAATAACAAGCCTCTTCCGGTTACATGGGCTCTTTTTTCAGCGGTGTCTTAGCCACAGCTGTGGCTACCCCTTGTACAGGACCTTTCTTGGGATCGGCCGTCGGTTTTGCCGTGACACTTCCCGCTTGGCAAGCCCTCCTCATTTTTACTTCTTTGGGGCTGGGCATGTGTTTCCCTTACCTTCTCCTGGCCGCCTTTCCCTCCTACTTGCGATTCATGCCCAGGCCAGGTCCTTGGATGGAAACATTTAAGCAGCTCATGGGATTCTTCTTACTCCGCCACTGTCCTTTGGCTCTTATGGGTCTTTAGTGCGCAAACAGATTCCTTTTCCCTTCTTTGTTTATTAACAGGTTTTCTTTGTTTTTCCGTTGCCGCTTGGATTTACGGAAGAGGGTGTTCCCCCATCGTCAGCCGTCTAAGACGGGCAGGGGCTTACGTGTTTGTCCTCTTTTTTGCCTTTGTCGGATGCCAAGTGATCCTCTTCCCTCGCGCCAGCTGGTCCCTTGAAGAGAATTCCTCTTCTTTTGGTGCTAAGAAAGAGGTGTGGGCAGGATGGGAAGAGTTTTCTCCCGAACGGGTCGAACAACTCCGAAAAGAGGGAACACCTATTCTCATTGATTTCACTGCCAAATGGTGTTTGATTTGCCAGGCCAACCACATGGTTCTTTCAACTGAGGAAATGGAAAAAAAATTGGCAGACGCGGGAGTGGTAAAATTAAAGGCAGATTGGACGAAGAACGATCCTGTCATCACGAAGGAACTGAGCAAATTTGGCCGCAATAGCGTCCCTCTTTATGTTCTTTATGGAGGGAAAGATAAATCAGAGCCCCTTCTTTTGCCTCAAGTCTTGACGCATGAGGTCGTCTCTGATCATTTGAAACAGGTTCTGCCTCCTGAGGAGGAGATCGCTTTAAAATGATCGACTCGCACGCTCATCTGACGAATCCCAGGGTATTTGATCAGCTTCCGGAGATCTTGGCAAGGGCTCAAAAAGGGGGAATAAAACAGATCATAAACATTTGCACCGATCCCTTATCTTTAGAGCGGGGGCTTGCGCTTTCTCAACAGCATCCTTGGATTTATCAAGCAGCGGCAACCCATCCGCACGATGTCGAGAAAGAGGGAGAAACCGTTTTCCCGCTCATGGCCGCCCATGCTCGGCAAGGGGATTTAAAAGCCGTCGGTGAGACAGGGCTTGATTACCATTATGGGTATTCTTCTAAGGAAATACAGCAGACATTTTTACGCCGCTATCTCCATCTGGCCCTTGAATGCCGCCTGCCCGTCATTATCCATTGCCGAGAGGCCTTTGCCGACCTCTTCACGATCATCGATGAAGAATATCGTTGTCAGGGGAGTTGGGGGCCGGGTGTACTCCACTGCTTTACAGGAACGAAAAAGGAAGCGGAAGAGGTCTTAAAAAGAGGATGGATGCTCTCTCTTAGCGGAATTGTCACCTTTAAGAAAAGCGTGGAGCTCCGGCAAGTGGCCTTGGAAGTTCCGCTCTCTCAACTATTCATTGAAACGGATACACCTTATTTAGCCCCGGAAAAATATCGAGGGCAACCCAATGAACCGGCCTTCTTAGTCGAAACCGCGGCTTGTATTGCCGATTTGAAAGGCCTTTCCATTGAAGAAGTTGCACAAGCGACAACGGAAAATGGGCGAAGATTTTTTAATCTAACAGGAGCAGTGGATGTCCCGAAGGGTATTACTTAAATTATCGGGTGAGGTGTTAATCGGCGAGCAGCCCTTTGGAATTGATCAGAAGGCCTGTTTGGCCTTGGCTCACCAGTTGGCTGGTTTTCATCAAGCCCAAATAGAATGTGCGATTGTGATTGGGGGAGGCAATATTTTTCGTGGCTTGGACATAAAATCTGCTGCGATGCCGCGCACCCCTGCCGATCACATGGGGATGCTCGCGACCCTCCTGAATGGCATTGCCCTTCAGCAGGCCCTTGCTTCTTTAGAGATTCCTGTTTCCTTAATGAGCGCGATCGAATGTCCTCAAGTGGCAGAGCCGTATCACTGGGGCAGGGCTCTGGCCTACTTGAAAGAAAAGAAAGTGGTTCTCTTTGTCGGAGGGACGGGCAATCCCTATTTCACAACAGATACGGCTGCTGCGCTCCGAGCGAGTGAAATGGGGGTGGATCTCTTGATGAAAGCGACCAAAGTGGAGGGGATTTACAATAAAGATCCTCTGAAATATAAAGAAGCAATAAAATATGAGACGCTTTCTTATTCTCAGATTCTTGCCGAAAAATTGCAAGTGATGGATGCGACGGCCGTGGCTTTATGTCGAAGCAATCAAATTCCTATTTTTGTTTTTAATATGCATCGTTTAAAATCAGAATCTGTGGAAGAGATTTTGGCCCACAAAGAGCGAGGGACGTGGGTCAGTGGAGATTAGTCCCTGAATTTTAGGAGGGAAAAATGAGCATTCTTGATCAAACCAAGGCAAAAATGGCAACGGCCATTGAACATTTTAAGAACGATTTGAAAAATATTCGTACCGGACGGGCCAATCCAGGCCTCGTTGAGCACGTCATGGTTGAAGTCTATGGCAGTTCGATGCGGCTGAAAGATATCGCTTCGATTACCACGCCGGAAGCGCGTCAATTGATGATCACTCCTTTTGATCCGCAAAATGCCTCCTTGATTGGCAAAGCGCATTGAAAAAGCCAATATTGGGTTGATGCCGATTGTGGATGGGCATGTGATACGGATTAAAATTCCTCCCATGACAGAAGAGCTACGAAAAAAAATGGCCAAAATCTGTCATGAGGAGCGAGAAAAGACAAAAGTGAGCATCCGAAACATCCGCCGAGATGCCAATGAGACTGTCCGCAAACAGAAAACAGATGGAGAAATTGCTGAGGATATGATGAAAAAATCGGAGAAAAACATTCAAGAATTAACAGATAAATTTTGTAAAGAAGCGGATGAGTTGTCTGAAAAGAAAGAAAAAGAAATTTCCACAATTTAAGACGCTTGCCTGAAAAATGGAGAATTTGGATAAGATAAATCCTCTCTATCAACTTCAAGTTGATAAGAAAGTTTGAAGCATGTCAGAAAATTATCTTCAAGAGCATCTGGCCCCATCGTCTAGTCAGGTCTAGGACACCGGATTTTCATTCCGATAACAGGGGTTCGAATCCCCTTGGGGTCAAATACGAGTCTTTAGCTCAGTTGGTTAGAGCACCTCACTTTTAATGAGGGGGTCGATGGTTCGAGTCCATCAAGACTCATAATTCTAAATGCCTTCTCCTGTCACAGCTAATTCCAATTCCTTGAAAAAATGACGAGTAATTTATGTGAAATGACGAGAAAGCCTAACGAATAAATTCCCAATTTTTTCATCCACATCTAATGTAGAGCGTTTTTCGTTTAAATAAGTCCTAATTAAATGACGAATATTTTACGAGAAAATGGCGAATATTTATGTAAACCCTTTTAATTCAAAAAAATTCCTATCTCGTATTCTGCGGTGCAAAAACGGTACAACGACTTGCGTATTGCACCATCAAAATTCAGTAAAATCCAGTAGCAATTTAATTGATATGAAATGTTATAAAATGTTATCATCAGTTATATAAGGCCAGCGAATGCAAACCATCATTACGGATTGGGCTCTCCAATCTTATTTAGAATTGAAAGATGTTTTTACGGAGCGTGACTATCAAGAAATTCTTAGACCTGATGCCAGACTCTTAAACGAATATCCAAGTCATCCCAAATTTGGAAATCCTAAATTTTGGGGACCTTGTAAAGACAAAAGCGGAAGAATTATTCGTAATGGCTATAAAATGAAGTGGTATAACATTGGCGCCGGGCGCATACAGCTTCGCTTACTCATCGTTATTATGAATGAAACTGCTTATTTGTGTAATGCTTATGTTAAAGATAATGAGAATACGGATTTTCGAGAGATGGCTAAGTTAAAAATTAAAATTCAGCTCATCAATGAAGATAGGTTTATCTTTCGAGGAAGGTTAAAAGGTTAATATGAATCATGCATATGCGGACCCTGGAAATCAGGAAAATGATTTCCATCTTTTAGATATTTTTAATGAAATGCATCATGCGGGACTTGAAAGTGCCTTTATTTTTGCATTAATGGAAAATTGTCAGAAATACGAAGGTATTCGTGATTTAATGGCAATCTGGTTTAACGAATCAATACCAAAAGAACGTCATAAGATCATTGCCGATTTGCAAGACTGTCTTGATGATATTAATAATACTCCTTACCACTCAGAAAAAAAACAAAAGCCTTCCCTTCAAACAGAAGATTTGAATGAGATTAGAAAGAATGTCATGCAATTTAAACAGTACTTGCGAGAAGAGGTAGACCGTCATGGAGGCATTAGTGAGCTTGCCAGAAGAACAGGTATCCCTCAACCTTCTCTCAGTCGTTTTTTCTCTTCAAGTTCTATGCCTCGACGCACAACGTTATATAAAATCGCTAAAGCGCTTAATTTACCCGAATCCACTATTGGTTTTAAATGGTCAATTTAGAGTGTTTATCGACCTCTTAAAACTCACAGAATTGGATTTAAGCCTCTCTTCCGGAAAACTAAACAGATCCCTAAAAGCCTGAAGCGTCACATCCCTGCTGATCGCCGCAATCGAATCCGTTAAAGAAATCTTTCTCGGGCAGACCCTAACACAATTTTTGTGAGGCGAGTCATAATAAGGCGAAGTTCTTTTTTGACATTTGCAAAATTGACTGCTATTCTACGATAGCATGATCAAATAACATCATAAGGAGGCAAATATGATTGGTGTAGAACAAAACTACTTTCCCAAGGATATGTTTCAATGCTACTCTGAACCAGGCTCTCATTTCCCCCTTGTCGTTGCTCCTCTTCCTCAGAAAAAGATTAATCTTATCGACTGGGCGAAAGATAATCAGGCACGAATCTCCCAGGCAATAAAAGAATTTGGAGCGATCGTTTTTACTGAATTCAATCTAGCGACCAAAGAAGATTTTGGCCAAGCTTTTACAGCTATCACGGGAAATTCTCCCGAGCCATACAAAGGAGACACCCCTCGCCAAGAGATCATATCCAATATTTATAAGTCAACCGCAGTCGCCAATGCTCACTTGGTTCCTCTCCACCAAGAAGTTTCAGTCGGTTCCCGCAAAGAGATGCCAACGTATATTGCTTTCTTTTGTGTCACTCCTCCAAAACCAGGAACAGGGCAGACCCTAGTGGGAAATGTGAAAGAGATATCGAAAAAAATTCAAAGTTTAATGCCTCATTTATGGGCATTAATGTTGACTCGGACATTGACATACACAGCACGATATTTGCCGACGAATAGTTGGCTGACAAAATGGATCAGGTGGTTAAATCCATCATTTGGAACGATTCAACAACGATTTGGAACGGAAAATCCAAGGGAAGTGGAGAAAATATGCCAGCAAGAGGGATTAACCTGCCAATGGGATAATGGATGGGCTGTTGTTTCTCGCACTGGAGTGCCCGCCACAATTAACGTGAATGGCAAGAATTTGTTTTGCAACCAAATTCATGTGGATAAGCTTAATCCAAAACTCTGTGGAGGTTGGATGAATTATATTTTAGCCAGCATTCTTTTGTGTCCCACCTCTCGATTTATGCAATTTGATGTTCAATTTGATGGTGGCACCCCCATTCGCTCAAAGGATGCCAGCCAACTGCTTACGATTCTGGAACAACATCAGCAGGGACGAGATTGGAGGCAAGGTGATCTCATGATTTTAGATAATGTCACTACTATGCATGGAAAAACCCCTCACGTAGGCAAGAGAGAGATTTTGGTTGCCATGAGCGGGTCCGTACTGGGTTCACAAGAAATCTAAATGAACAGGCAGAGCATAGGTTGTACATTTACGAGTATTTATGTGTAAATTTACGAGTAAATTACGAGTAAATTCACAATATTCTTGCTCACACTTAATGTAGAGTGCTTTGCATGTAGATGGATTATGAGTATTTATGTGTAAATTTACGAGTAAATTCACAATATCCTGCTTCAAATACAAGGTAGAGTAGTGTACGAAGCTTTCTCTAAAGCTCTTGATGCGTTAGAAAAAGAAAGAGAAGCTCCATTTTCTAAAAGAAAAGACGAACTTAAAACAGGGCGTCCTATAAAATAATTTTGCATGTGAAAATATTATTTTAATTTAAAGCCGTTGATTATTAATAAAATACAATATAAACTCAATTTATTTACAGCAGTTCCCGCTAATTCTCGAAGGAGGCCCACGGAAGAGTTTACGAAAAATTGCTCTTTCTCGAGAGAAGCCAAATGACTGGGAAATGCTGGTTTTTTCGTAAACTCTTCCCTGGGACTCCCTCGAGAATTAGCGGGAACTGCTGTAAATAAATTTATCGAAAAATAAGGAAGGAGATTTATATCATGAATCCGTTGGTTAATGTGGATAAAAACGAATATTATAATTTACAGGGAACCCCCTCTCCTAGCTATAGAGAACCTTGCGAGATGGAACCAGGTTCAAAAATTGTATGTTCAAAGACTGTTATTAACGTGGACGCCCATAGTTGGACTTTAAAAGGGTCTCGTGTATTCCACAAAGTGTTAGTTTGTGCATACGGACCAGGAACCCTAAGAGTAGAGGGGGAAATTCGAGCTAGCTTTATTAAAGATAATTTTGATTACTTCAAAACAAACACAATTCCCCAATTTGGTCAATTTGGAAGAAGTTACTTCGCTGGTCAGATTAATTCAGGCGTTCCCCAACCTATTGAAGAAGTCAGCGACAAAGCTGAAGCTCTATTGAATGTTGTGTGCAAAGTAGAGGGATTGGCAAACGGTTCCTTTCAATTCATGTTGGACCAATTTATTAGCAAGAAAGGTGAGTGCGAGGATATAACGGTAGAAGTTGTCAAATAAACGGTTTGGTATAAAAAGCCTTTCATACATTCTAGAACGGGTTTTTATGTCCGAATATGATCAAATGGACAACCAAAAATCTTCTAGGGGAATGAGTGATTTAGACGCAATGTCAGCCTTAATGAGTGCATTTAAGCCTCAAATCAAACTAACCTATAACAAAAAATAAATTCAAAAAAGAGTGGGTTTCCCCGATCCACTCTTCTAATTTCATTTCATGCATTCCCTCAATTTAGAGATATTGTCAAATGTTGTGGATGAGCGTCCCCTCAATTCTTTGAAATCCTTTAGGCTACTTGTTGTTTTTCATTAATTTCTTCGCCATCCTTAAATTTGACTCCTCGGATAACTTTTTCTATTAATTCATGTCCTTTAAGCTTTCTCCAATGTTTCTCAGCAGTTATGGCAAGCTTATAAACCATCGTGAGGGTACAAATCCTAAGACCCACACCCTTTTATCTGTTTCGTCCGATGTCTGATTGTTGGTGTCCTTCCTTTGCTGATAGAAAGATAGTGCTTTTTTAAATCAAATTTGGTACACTTCAAGTATGAGCACAAAAATAGAAGTGGATTTTTATCAAGAGCGCAATGGAAATGAACCTGTTAGGAAATGGCTTAAAGATTTAGATAAAAATATTAGGTTGATAATTGGCGAGGATTTAAAGAGAGTTCAACATAGATGGCCGGTAGGGAAGCCTTTAGTTGGATTCCTCACAGACGGACTTTTTGAGTTAAGGAGCACCATCCCCAATGGAATCGCTCGAATTATTTTTATAGTAAATAAAAATAAAATACTTTTATTACATGGATTTATAAAAAAGACAGAGGAAACACCTAAACAAGATTTAGACCTAGCTAAGAAAAGATCTAAAAATATTAAGGAATCAAAATGAAAAGAAAAAAAAAGCATAATTACATTGGTTCTAGTTTAGACGACTTTCTGAAAGAGGAAGGAATTTTAGAACATTGTGAAGAAGTGGGTTCAAAATACGCTTTTACTATGCAGCTTAAAGATGAAATGGAAAAACAAAAAATTAGTAAGGAAGAGTTAGCTTCTCGAATGAACACAAGTAGATCTGCTGTCTATCGGATCTTAGACCCTAACAAACCATCTACTTTAAGATCTTTCCATAAGGCTGCTGTAGCAATAGGCAAGCCTCTTCGTATTTCTTTAGGTTAAGAAGGGGGTCGCTTCAGAATTCGAGGATGCAGCGTGAATCAAATCGCATTTAAGCCTCTCTCTCCGGAAAACTAAACAAATCCCTAAAAGCCTGAAGCGTCACATCCCGACTAATCGCCGCAATCGAATCCGCCAAAGGAATCTTTCTCGGGCAGACCCTAACGCAAT
This sequence comes from Parachlamydiales bacterium, assembly GCA_963801825.1. Taxonomy (GTDB): domain Bacteria; phylum Chlamydiota; class Chlamydiia; order Chlamydiales; family Parachlamydiaceae; genus CAWDGI01. The sequence continues at coordinate 1,321,820 of CAWDGI010000003.1, read as the reverse complement.
TCTGGTCATTGCCACAGTCGCTAATCCCTCCCTCCCCCATCAAAGGACGCAAGCGCTGCGCCTTTTGCGTCTGCCCTAACGGATTGGCATTAAACAAGCGCGCCTGGGAAACGGCTGCGGGGCCAATAAACTTAGACTGGTTATTCACCTGGGGACAAGCCTCCAAGCAACAGCCACACGTCATGCAGGTCGATAAAGAATAAAGAATTTTTTGCTTTGCCGGACTTATCTTGGGTCCTGGCGCCTGGCTATAACTCCCATCGACATCTATCCATGCATGCACCCTTTTCAGATCTTCAAACATCCGATTTCGATCGACAATTAAATCTCGAATCAGAGGGAATTTCGATAAAGGAGCTAACCGAATCGCTGCATGATGGGTCTCTTCCAAAATGACGTCCACCATGGCTGTGCACGCTTGGCGAGGATACCCATTCACCAAAACAGAGCAAGAGCCACACACTTCTTCCAAACATCCTGATTCCCAGACGACAGGAGTCACTTTCTCCCCCTTTCTATTTATGGGAGAGCGCTGAATTTGCATCAAAGAAGTGATCAGATTGCCAAAAGGAAGGCGCTCTAACTCAAACTCTTCCCAGTACTGATGACCCGAATGCCCACGATAAATCTTTAGAATATAACTTTGACTCATGATTGTTCCCCCCTGCCTCTCCAGCTAAATCGGAAGAGTAATAGAAGCAGGAATATTTTCAAAGGTAGGGATCACTTTTTTCGCCTTTGTATAATCTCTCGCACTCGGTTTCAAATGACGCAAATCCACAGCCTCATAGGTGATCTTCGGCTCTCCTTCATCCCCCGAGTAGGTCCCTAAAGTCGTCTTCAACCATTTTTCATCGTCGCGTTTTGGAAATTCCGGTTTATAATGCGCTCCTCGCGATTCATTTCTAAGCAAGGCCCCTTTTGTGATCACCATTGCCAACTCTAGCATGGCTCCAAATTGGTTGGCAAAGGCATAGGTCTGATTAACAAGAGAGCCTCGATCCGCTAAAGAAATCCTTTTATAACGCTCCCTCAGCTCCTTAAATTTGTCTAACGCCCGCAGCAGGTCAGCATTATCCCGCTTCACGGTCACATAGCGCACCATCCAGTCGGCCAACTCATCGTGTAGTTGGTAGATATTCTCCGCCCCCTCTCTTGATAAGAGATCTCTTTTCAATTCTTCCTCTAAATGCAAAGCCTCCTCATAGACTTTACCGGAGGTCTCATGATAGGAAGAGGGAAGCTCTTCAAGATAACGATCGACCTCTTGCCCCGCGACTAAGCCACTAAAGAGGCAAGCCAACAGGGCATTGGCCCCTAAGCGATTGGCCCCATGGTACTGGTAATCGGCCTCTCCAATGCTGAAACATCCCTGTAAATTTGTCATTTGGCGAAAGCGTTGCCAACGATCAGGATCATCGGCTGCCGGCCAATCGACCCACGCTCCTCCCATCGTATAATGCATGGCAGGGAAGATTTTCATGGGCACTTTGCGCGGATCTTCTCCTGTGAATTTCTGGTAAATTTCTAAAATAGCATGAAGCTTATCTTTCTTATCCTCAGGGAGATGGGAAACATCTAAATAAACTTGCATTTTACCATCAATTCCTAGTCCCCTCTCGCAAATCCTCAAGATTTCTCTTGAGCCAATATCGCGAGGAACGAGGTTGCCAAACACCGGGTAGAACTCTTCCAGAAAATACCAAGGCTCTCCTGTCTTTCCACAAGGGACGAGGCGTCCATCCGGCGCTTCGATCATTTTCGAGGCATCTCCATAGACCCAAATTCGTCCCCCTTCTCCACGGGCTGATTCTGACATCAGCCGCATCTTGTCTGTTCCCGGAATGGCCGTAGGATGGACCTGAATGAATTCGCCATTAGCATACATCATCCCTTGCTTAAACAATCTTCCATTGGCAGCTCCTGTGCAAAAAGTGGAATTGGTCGATTTTTTAAAGATCACCCCGATCCCTCCCGTCGCCATCACGACAGCGTCTCCCTTGAGGGCATGCAATTGCATAGTGAAGAGATCCATGAGAATAATTCCACGTGCCATTCCATTTTCATCCATCACTAAGCGCATAAATTCATGCGACTCAAATTTTTCCACTTTGCCTAATGTTTCATATTTTCTGACCTGCTCATCAAGGGCGTAGAGGAGTTGTTGCCCTGTAGACGCTCCGCAAAAGGCTGTGCGATTATAAAGGGTTCCTCCAAAGCGTCGAAAATCGAGATTGCCTTCTGAGGTGCGATTAAAAGGACATCCGAAGCGATCCATCATCGCAATTATTTTAGGAGCAGATAAGCACATTTCGATGATGGGAGGCTGGTTGGCAAGAAAGTCGCCTCCTTTCATGGTGTCGTAGGCATGAATCCAAGGAGAGTCTTCTTCTCCCTTAAATCCCATGGCAGCATTGATTCCCCCTTGTGCACAAACAGAGTGGGAGCGTTTCACTTTCGTGACTGAAACAAGTTTGACATGGCATCCTCTCTCTGCCAGCCGCATGGCAGCAGAAAGACCTGATAACCCTCCTCCAACAACAATAACCTCTTTCTTTTTTTGGTGATTTGCCATGAGCGGGACTAATCCTTTAAATTTAACCAATAACTGCCCCAAATGGCGACTAGACCTAAAAAGCTAAGCAAAATCATCAAAAAAGTGGATAATTTGCGCATCCAATATTGGGAGCGAGCTGTTAAGGTAATGCCCCAGCTGATCATAAAAGTCCACAGACCATTGAATGCATGGAAGCAAGCGGCCAAAACAAAGCTAGAGTAAAGGAAAATCATGAGGGGGCTTTTAAAAGAATCACGGACAATCAGGAGCTCGGCAATCCCAAAGGAGGGAGAAACAGCGATGAGCTGACTTTCGTTTAAAGGCCATTTCTCCAATGCCTTCAGCCATTGCCGGTTCTGTTGTCTTTTTTGTGCTTCCAACCCCTCTTGAATGGGAGGTTCTTCTCCTGGGCTTTTGGTTTGCTCCGTGAGAGGGCTTTCCTTGATTTCCCCGACTTGCTTAGAGTCGTACAGATCAAACCCAAGTCTTTTTGAGAGAGTGTATAAACCGGGATCGCCATTTAAGCGGACGATATATAAGTGCTGCGTCCCTAGCTGAGCAGAAGTCGGATAGTCGACAAAGCGCATGTGAAGCACATGCGCAATGACACCAAAGAAAAGAATCCAGGAGGTGAGGCGCTGCCAGGTATAAGCATGGTTGCGTGAATATTGCGGAAGAGAGGGGGTCGAACCATCCGTGGGAAAAGAGTTATACTCTCCTGTAAAGAGATAACGAACCCCAAAGAACCCATGAATGAGAAAAGGAAGACCTAAAAGGAAAATTTCAAGGACAGGAAGATAGGGAAGGTTTTTCAAAAAATTCACGGCCCTGACAAATCCACTTCCATCCTCTCCCATAAACAAGGCCGCTTGCGAATTTGTCAGAAGATGCTCAATTAAAAATAAAACGAGCCATAAGCCGGTGAGCGAATGCAAGCGCCGCCAAATGAATGCGCAAGGGAAGGGGGGAGATTGATAACCGCTGTAATTCATAACATGTAAAATAAAGAAATAAGGGGAATTTTACAAAGCAAAATTTTGACAAAAAGAACACCTTCAGGTACGCTCCATAGGGTCCTTTAAACCCATTTAAGACAAACATGCCCCACGCCCCTCTCACAAAATTAAGAGCCTTTCAATTCGTCGTGATTCTTGGTCTTGTCAACCTCTTTGCGGATACAACCTATGAAGGGGCAAGCAGCATTAATGGCCCTTTCTTAAGACTCCTCGGAGCAAGTGCCACGGCAGTCGGGATAATTGCCGGTGTAGCCGAATTCTTTGGATATAGTCTCCGTTTTCTTTCCGGATTTCTTGCTGATAAAACAGGAAAATACTGGCTGATCACCTTTATTGGATATAGCATCAATCTGCTTGCCGTCCCCGCATTGGCTTTAGTGGGAAACTGGCCGACAGCGGCCTTTTTTATTATTGCCGAGCGAGTGGGAAGAGCGATCCGAAAACCCACCGTCGAAGCCATGCTCTCCTATACCGCCGGTGATCTGGGAAAGGGGCAGGTGTATGCCCTCAATACAGCGTTGGATCAGATTGGAGCCACGATCGGTCCTTTATTAATGGCCCTTGTTCTCTTCCTTAAAGGAAGCTATACAACAGGATATGCTCTTCTTCTCATTCCGGCTGTGCTCGCTCTTCTCATTTTAGCTGTTGCTCGTCATGTTTTTCCCACTCCTTCCAGTTTTGAGACGATTCCTTTAGCTAAAATCAAAGGGTTTGGGCTTTCTTATTGGCTTTATATGGCAGGCGGTGCTTGCGTGGCAGCAGGTCTCGTGAGCTTTGAGCTGATCTCTTATCATTTTTCAAACGGGAAAGTGGTCCCTGCTCATTGGATTCCTCTTTTGTTTGCCTTCGCCATGGCAACCGATGCACTTGCCAGTCTTTTTTTTGGACGGTTATTTGACCGGGTGGGATTGCCTAGCGTGATTGCCGCTTTCTTTCTCTCTTCTTTCTTTGCTCCTTTTGTCTTTTTAGGAGGAGCCTCCCTCGCTTTTGTCGGGATGTTTCTTTGGGGAATCGGATTTGGCGCCCAAGATACTCTGTTGAAAGCTCTCATTGCCGGTATCTTGCCAAAAGGGAAGCGAAATCTTGCCTTCGGCTTATTTTATGTCGGATATGGGAGCGGCTGGTTGATCGGAAGCACAATCACCGGCCTCCTCTATGCCCAGTCATTATTCTTACTGGTGGCTTTTTCCGTGGCGCTGCAACTTCTTTCTTTGCCTCTTTTTATTCTGGCAAGGAAGCAAGAAAAAAAACAAGAGAACTTATGAACTTTATGTTAAAACAGCTCAGAGTGAGAGCCGATACGAACCATATGGACATATTCTTCATCTGTCCAATAAATGAGCAAAGTATCTGGTTTGACATGGCATTCCCTGAAACCAACATAGCTCCCAGTTAAGGCATGATCCAAATATTTCTCAGGTAATTTCTTTTCTTCCAAAAGAAAACCCAATACCGTTTCTAGTTCTTTTTTTACCGGTTTGTTGTGCTCGTATTTCTTGAAGTCTTTTTTGAAACGGCGCGTTGGGTCGGGTTTAAGCATTCGGATTCATCCCCATCTTATCCCAGAAATCTTCCATTGAATCGCACTTTATGCCTTTTCCTTCTTTACTTTCCCGCATAGCATCAAGAGTCGTCTTGTTAGGCTTCTTTTCTTGAGGGAAATCCTTTCTAAGATATGAAAGAATGAACTCGCTTAAATTCATATGAGCTTTAGCAGCTAACATTTTAATGTAAGCTCTTTCATCGACACTGCAATCAATAGTTACTTTTGCTCTATCATGATGTTGGGCTTGAGAGTGAGCACCCATATTATACCTCCTTGGTTACAACTTCATTGTACCAAATTCCCTAGTTTTTAAAAAGTCCTAATTCTCACTTTCTAGGAATTTTGAAGGAACTATACTGGTTGAGTCTTTCTCATGTCCCCCGTTGAGACTCCTCTCCGATCGGTTCCACCTTCTTCGTCCCTTCTTCCGTTTCGGGAAGGACCTCTGTAATCGCAGCCTTATAGAACTCCAGCTTCGTCCCATCATACATTTTTAAAATCACCGTCTGATCTCCAACACGCACCACCGTTCCAAGAATGCCCATGGCAGCGACGCGGTCTCCTTTCTTTAACTGATTGCGCTGGGTTTCAATCACTTTGCGCCTCTTTTGCTCCGGTCTCCACAAAATAAAGTAGAAGAAAACAACGGCAATGGCAATCATGACTAAGGTCTGGATAAAACCTTGATCGGGGGCAGCGGGCGGAGCGGTTTGCTCCTGCGCCCCTAAACTCCTAGCAAGCATCAAAGAAAAAAAGGTGAATAGAGCATAAGACTTGTTTTTCATGATTTCAAATCCTCTTAAAAACATTAAAGTTGTAAAACAGCGATATTTTCCACATGAATGGTCTGCGGAAACGAATCGATCGGTTGGACCGCCTTCAAACGATATCCCTGGTTTAATAAAATCTCCAGATTAGCGGCTTGTGTGATTGGATTGCAAGAGATATACGTCAATTTGGGCGCTTTTAACTCAAGCAGCACTTTCAATGCCTTGGGACTCAAGCCCGCACGCGGAGGATCCACCATGACGACATCCTCCATGGAAACAGCTCTCTTCTGTAAAAGCTCCGGAAAGATCTCAGCTACATCTCCTTGGTGAATCGTCAGATTATCTAAATGATTCAACTTGCCATTCTCACGCGCATCTAAAACGGACGCCGGGCTAATCTCAATCCCAATCACCTCTTTCACCTGCTTGGCTAAAGAAATTCCCAACGTCCCTGTCCCACAATAGAGATCGTAGACCACCGACTCTTTAGAAAGCCCCGTCAATTCAATCACCCGAGAGTAGAGCTGCTCTGATTGGCTCGTATTCGGTTGGAAAAAAGCAGTCGGACTGATTTTAAATTGCAAAGAATCACTTTTCTCTCCCCCTCTCTTCATTTCCAAAACCTCTCGAAGAAAATCAGGTCCATAAAGAAGCATTTCATAAAATTGCGTCACTTCCCCTTTTGCAACCTGTTGAATCCGCAAAAAAATGGAAAGTGTTTGATGAGGAGATGCCGGCTCAATGTTCTCTCTTAAAGTCGCAACGAAACTGTGGATCTGTCTTTGTGAAAGAGCATCCTGTGGATTACCTGAGACCGTCAACATCACTAAACGATCTCCTGTCCGTTTCCCTTCTCGTAAAGTTAATGTCCTCAAAGAGCCCTTCTCTCTTCCGGGATGATAGGCCTCTAACCCCTCCTTTTCCCACCACTGACGAACGCAACGAGCAGTGGCGGCCACCCAAGGAGAAATTAAATGACATTCTTCCATTTGGAACACATGACCCCGCGTTCCATAGAGAATGAGTCCAAGGTAGCGATTGCCCCTCCGATCGCTTGAAAAGCTCAACTCCATTTTATTCCGATAATACCAAGGAGAAGGGCAAGGGAGAATGGGATGCCATTCAACACTCTGGTCAAGATAGGGTGTAAAGAGCTGACGCACTCTTTCTTCTTTATCCCTTAATTGGGCCTCATAAGGGCGATGCTGCCATTGGCACCCCCCACAGGCTCCAAAATGCTTACAGCGAGGAATGACATGATCTGAAGCCCGTTGAAGCCATTCCAGAGGGATCCCCTGGTAGATACCTTTTTTTCGCTTCAAATGCAACCGGACTTCATCCCCAGGACTAGAAAAAGGGACTTGCACTTTAACAGAAGAATCAGGAGAGCGATGCCAAATGCCGACTCCATTTCCATTCTCAGCAAAGGAAGAAATTGATAAATCAATAAAGCGGGGATTTTTGGCGTTCATTTCAAAAAAAAGGGAGGAAATCCTCCCTTTACCTTTATTTTTCCCTTCGGCTATCTAGAAGGAAGTTTTGCCGTCGCTCTTGCTTGAGCCGCTTTTGGTCTTGCTTTCACGGCAGCAGAAGATTTCTTCGCTCCTTTTGCCTTGGAAGCAGACACTCCGGCTCCCACAGGAACTTTTGCCTTAGCTGGTTTCCTTTGCCCCCTAGTTTTCTTTTCTGTCGCAATGGATTCTTTGCGGAAAAGTTTAGCCATTTTTTCTAATTTAACAGTTCCTGTACGGACACGCTGAGAGGCTGCCTTATTTCCATTCTCTGATTTTTCAAGATCTATGGTAATATGCGTTAAGAGGTCTCTCAATTGTTTATAAGTCTCTTTTATTGACATATCTAATACTCCTCCTTTAGAGTTATAGATTAAAATGATACATAAATTAGATATCCTCTTTCAACATATTGTGCAACATTTTTCTCAAAAATTTTTCTTACAAAGGGTGATTTTTTACAAAATCGCCCTTGTTTTCCTATTTTTTTTCCTCCCTAAAATGCTTTCAGGCTCCCCTGTGATCCTCCAAAAAGCCGAACGTCTCTTTTCCGAAAAGCTCTACGGCGATGCCCTCCCCTTCTACACTCTCCTCCTTTCAACAGCCGAGGAGGGCAATCTGAGAGCAGAACTCACTCTACGCCTTGCTGCTTGCCATTTGGAAGAAGGATCGCTCGAAGAGGCTTTTACTCTTTTAGATGACGCGGATGTCAATGAACGCCTCTATCTTTTAAGCCTCGTCCATAAAAAGAGAAGGGAATCCATTCAAGCACTGACTTTGTTAAATCAATGCTCTGTTTTCTCTACCTCTTATCCAAAACCCTCTCTCATTGCCTTAGAAAAAGGATTTCATCTCCTCCAATTGAGCCTTTTTCCCCAGGCTGTTTTTTTCTTTGAATCGATTTCTTGGGACCTTTCTGATCCCTCCCTCTATTATTTCGCTCAGCTCAATCTCGCCAAAATTCACCTCATGAGTCAGCAATGGAAAAAAGCCGAGGAGACTTTCTTACATTTAGACCTCTTTCTTCCAGATGCTCATCCATTGAAGCGTGTCGAGAGCTATTTGAAAGGGTTATTCTTTCTCAAAACCGGAGAACCGGCTCAAGCTGCCCCCTGCTTTGAATCCTTGCTTTCGCCCTCTTCTTTGAGCAAGAGCTCTCTTGTCTTGGAAAATCTGATTGTCAGTCGTCTGCAACAGATCCTTTCTCTGCCCCCTCTATCTAAAGAGAGTCTTCCCTTACTTGAAAATGGGGAAAAGAGAGTGAAACAGCTGCTTGAATGGTCAACAAGCGGGCCGCACATCCTTTTAGCGGCCGATTTTTATCTCCTCACCGGCAAGCATTTCTCTAAGAGGGAATTGTACGAAAAAGGGAAAACACTTCTTGCTCAATCCCCCTTCACAAAAACTCCTGAGGGGATAAAAGAGGTGTTACTCAAACAAGCAGAGGCGGCCCCTTCTTATTTGGAACGGCAAGCTCTCTATCGACAAATTACTCTGGAGAGTCCCTCCTCTCTTTTTGGGATGAAAGCTTGGTTGCTTCAAGGATTGAATGAGTTTGAGGAAGGAAGACGCAGCCAAAAATTCGAGCAAGCGATCGATGCCTTTAATCAGGTGATTAAATTAGGACAAACATTGCAAGACAAGGAGGCTCTCTTGTATCAAGCGACAGCCTTAAAGTATTTAGCCCTCTCTCATGCTTATCAACCGGAAAAGAACCGGAACGAACAAGCATGGGAAACTGCTGTCTCTCTTCTGCACTCTCCTTCTCTTTTATCTCTTTTAAAATCACCCCAAGAGATCTATGCACTCGCCGGATGGATTGCCCTTCAGCGACCTGATCGAGAGATCTTCAGTCAGGCTCAACGCTTTCTCGTAGAAGGTAGAGAGTTAAATCCAGATAGTTTCTGGGGAAAAAGTTGCCTTAAACTCCAAGCTCTCCTCTCCTTGCAAGGAGAGAACTGGGAAGAGGGAGAACGCTCTTTTATCTCCCTTGCCCAAGGAGGAGGGGAGGAAGAGGCAGAGGCGCTATTTTGGCTGGCTTATAGCGCAGGAGCGCAAAACAAGGATGCGCTAAAAAGTCACTATTTAAAACAGGTCTATCAAAAAGAGCCTCAAAGCCCTTATGCCCCGCTCGCCTATTTCCACCTCTACTCTTCTCGCGACTATATGCGAGGGGAGCGGAAAGCCATTAAACATTTACAGGAGATGCCGAAGCTTTTTCCTTTCCATCCCCTCTTAGTCTTCTGCTTACTATTTAATCGGAATGGATCGTAAAAAAGATCATCTTTCGGAAGAAGGAGAGCTTTTACGGCGGCGTAATTGGCTAGGAGCGATTGATGCTTTTCAACAGGCAGAATCGACTTTTGAAGAGCTTTTGGAAAAACAGTTGATTCCTGCTTTAGAAATTCCTTATTTTATTCAAGTGAGAGAGCAGGCGCAGTTGGAGAGAGGAAAACTCAATTTCGCCATTGCTCAAGAATCCTCTGGAGGCAAGAGATTGATTTATTTGAATTACGCAGAACAGGTCTTCAAAAATTTGATTCAACATTTTCTCTCTTCCATTCCCCCCTCTTCTTATCCAAACAGATGGGCAGAAGCCGAATTTCAATTGGCAAAAATTTACAGGGAACAAGGAAAAGAAGAAAAAGCAGGAAAGCAACTCAATCAAGCGCTCGCCCATTTTAAGCAAGGAAATATTCAAGAAGGGAGTAGGCTAGCGCACGTATGGATAGAGAAGGGGAAAATGGCCTATCAAAAACAAGATTACGCGACAGCTTTGGCTTGTTTTGACGAAGGAGAAAAAGCAATGCATGGCAAAGGGATTCATCCGGAAGAGCGGCTCGCTCTCTGGATTGAAGAAAGCCATTGTCATCAAGCCCTTGAGCAATGGGATGCAAGCATGCGGCTGCTCTCTAAAGTCATCAATGCCGATGTCATCTCCCCTTTACGCATTCAAGCCATGTTTTTACGTGCGGAAAGCTATGAACGGCAAGGGAGACACGAGCTTGCTCTTAAACAATTAGAAGCCATTTCCCGCCAAGGGGGGAAATGGGCGCAAGAAGCACAAAATAAAATGGAAAAATTATATGATTCTTCTTTTGGGAAATCTTTTTAGCTATGGAGCGAGCGGCAATATTCTTTTATTTGTCCTCATCGGCTGTTCAGTCATTAGCTGCACCATTTTTATTGAACGGCTGATGCAGCTTCACCGCTCCGAAATTGACACAAATCAATTTATCCTTGGGATCCGGCAAGCCGTCAAAGAAGGGAATCTCGTCGCAGCCATTCAGCTCTGCGAAAAAACAGGGGGGACGATTGCAGCCATTACAAAAGCTGGACTCTTGAAGCATCATCGAGAGAAAGAGCAGATGGAGTCAGCGATGGAAATTGCGGGAATGGTGGAGATTGCGCGTTTAGAAAAAAATGCCAAAATTTTATCCATCATTGCTCATATTGCTCCCTTGATTGGGCTCCTTGGAACAGTACTCGGCTTTATTCAAGCTTTTTCTGAGATGCGGTTGAGCGGCTTAGTCGATATTTCCGCGACTCGAATTGGCGAAGCGATGGAATATGCCCTTGTCACAACGGCAGCCGGTCTTGTCGTCGCGATCCCTTCCATCCTGGCGTATAATTATTTAGTGAGCCGCATCGAAGGGTTTGTTCTAGAAATTCAGACGACCTCTGCGGAGATTGTCGATTTGCTTCTCAACAGGGAAGAGTTTCAACATTCTTATGAAGTTTAAAACACGGCTGAAGACATCCACCCATTTAATTAATTTAACTCCGCTCGTGGATGTGATCTTCCTCATGCTCATTTTCTTTATTGTCACTTCGGATATTTTACCGCTAAAATCTTTGCGAATTGAAAATCCTTCGCTTGAGAAGGACTCTGCCCCGTTGACAACGCAGCTTTTGTTGGTCATGGATGCGCAGCATGTGATCTATGTGGGGTCCAAAAAGAAGATCGTCGATTTAGGCAGTTTAAAAGAAATGCTTCAAAAAGAAATGGGAGCCTTAAAACAACAAGGGGCTTCTGAACCAACGATTGTGCTGAGTGTCGATCGTCATGTCCACTATGGCCTTTTTTTGCAACTCTTTGCCATTGCCCAGGAGTGTTGTTCCCGTCTTAGGCTTGTCTATCAACCTTCAACGTCGCAAGATGCTTAAACTAGAAAAATCCTCTCCTTTTTCTCCTCTCCGTTATCGCTTTAGGGAAAGAGAGGGGTGGTTTGGATCCCAATTTCTCAAAGCGTTTGGGATGGCTGCCTTATTTCATGCGGGATTTTTTCTGCTTTTCCGTATCCATCCTTTTTTTCATTCTTCTTCTTTTCTTTTTCCTCCTGTGCAAGTGGAGTTAGATCCTCTTTCTTCCTTTACAAATGTGGGAGGGGCAGCTGAAGGGGTTCAGGAAGAAGAAGATTTTCTTTTTCCGGTTTTTCCGGTTCTTTCTTTTGTTCCTGATTTGCCATGGGAAGGGGTTTCTTTGCATTCAGATCGGCCTTTGGATCTTCATGCTTTTCAGCATGTGGAGGAGCGGATGTGGCCGATTGAGTACGCTCCTCTTTCTCTTCCTTTGGAAGAGCACAAGATTGAGCTGAGTGTGTCGGGAGATCTGGCCGAGGAAAAGCTCATTCAAACAGACTCCCGCCTTTTGGAGAGGCAGCCTCTTTCTTTTCGCTCTCCTTTACTTGTCTCTTATCAAGTTGAGAGGGATGAGCGATCGGGAGAGATTTTTTGGTATGAGCGAAAGGAATCAAGCGGGCGAAAAGAAATCGATGATTTGACTGAAGAGATCTTATTAAATTTAAAGTTTGCGACAGAGAAAAAGGAAATGACGGGGGGGATGCTTCATTTTAAAATTTTTGATATAGCAGTTGAAGTGCGGTGACAAACGACCGCACTTCAACTTCAGGTTTTCAGCTCGCTTTTTCGCTAAAATTTTGGTCAAGAACAAGAATGGCTGCTTTATTGTCCCCAGCAAATTGAATTTGGTCCAGGTTATCTTGGGCATTTTTCTCTTCTTCCACTTGCTCGGTAATAAACCATTGCAGGAAAACATGCGTTGCATGATCTTTCTCCTGAAAAGCGAGCTCATATAAGTTGTGAATGGACTTCGTCACTTTTCTTTCGTGATCGAGAGCCATTTGGAAAATCTCTTCAATTGAATTGAACTTCACAGTGGGCTTATCAATCGCTTGAAGATCCACATGTAAATTTCGATCAATCAAGTAATCATAGATTTTCATTCCATGTTCATGCTCTTCTTTGGCCTGCTTCTTAAACCATTTTGCAAACCCTTCCAAGGGAATGTTTTCAAAATAAGAGGCCATGGATAAGTAGAGGAAAGAAGAATAAAATTCGAGCTTAATTTGCTCATTTAAAGATTTGAAAAGATTGGCTTGCATCTCCATAAGTAAGACTCCAGGTAAATTTTATTAGGATCTCATTATATCATAATGGACTTAATCGTAAAGCTTTATTTGTGAAATATGAAATGTAAAATAAGGCGATTTTCATATGTCGCATTGATTCATCAAAAATCTGACTCTGGAGGCACAGAAACTCATTTATGGTAGAGTATGAGCACTTCTGAGAAATGAATTACATTGAATCAATACCGAGAACATGGTATTTTGACTCCAATGCAAGAGTAAAGATACATAAAGAAAATGACGACAGAAGAGCATCGTAAGGAAGATTTAAGTCGTGCTTTTGTTCAAGCCATAGCTGCGAAAGCAGGAATGACAGTAACGATCAATGGACGAAGCCATGATTATGGTATAGATGGCCAATTTCATAAAGTGTCTATTATAAATGGAAAATTTCATGAAACGGGGATCAATTTGGATTTTCAGACAAAAGCAACGACTAAATTTAATTATCAAAAAGATTGCATCAGGTATGAATTGGAGGCTTCCACTCATAACATGCTTTCAGAAAGATCAAGGCGGCCTCGTGCTACTCCGGCAATACTCATTATATTGTGTCTGCCTCCGCAATCGGATGAATGGTTTAGTCTTTCAGAGAAAAACTTGATCCTTAAAAATTGTTGCTATTGGAGCAGAATAAATTCACCAAAAACTTTGAACTCTTCCTCAATCACTATTAGTATTCCAACTAGTCGCTTGCTTTCACCGGAATCCCTTATTCAATTATTAGATAATATTGAAATAAAGGATGATTGGGATAATTTTTGAAGGGAATATGAATAACTACATTTTGATAGACCGATTGGACTTAATTAAGAGATACTTGCGTATTCACGGATGGAAACGTCTGGAATCTAAGAACAGCAACTTGTTATTATATCAAGGACCAGATGATGACTTGGGAAGGCCAATAAAAATCGGTCTGCCTTCCTCTGTAGAACTTGAAGATACAAAACAAATAGTTCAACAAGCGATTGAATTAATTGCGGCTCTTTTAAAACGGAGTATTGCAGAAATTACAGAAGAGATTATAAATTTTGGGTGTGATTTTCTAAGACAACGCATAATGACTCCTACTAATAGTTCTTCTTTACCTCTCGGTGATATGAACCATCTTATTGCCAGTCTTACCAGTTTGATAAAATATTCCGCGCGTATGGAAGAAGATGCGCAACCATTCTTCGCAAAGAGCAGTACCAGTGGAAAAGTCTTAGTTGACAAATGCCGTTTTGGTCAAACCTTTGTGGGTAGTTTCGGACTTTCTATCGAAATGCCGATTCCTCCTTCTCTAGAAGAAAATTCCAAACAAATTCCCTTTGAACGGCGTGTAATGGAGAGGATTGCAAGAGGCTTCAACGTCATTCGAGAGGCCATACAAGAGGCAGATGCAAGGCTGCTAATAGATAACTACAGACAAGGCTTCAACGCAAATCAATATGAAGCTCTTAAAAAGTGTTTAGAAGTGATTCCTGATTCCCAAATGGAATTTTCCTTTACATGGTCGGATGAATATCAACCAGCACCCGATCTTTATCGAATTTCTCCCATTAGGTTTGTATCATCAGAACTGGCGCCATTTCTTGAAACTGCTGCAAAATCGCTAAGAAAGCTTTCTGAATCGGAGCCAGTTACTGTAACGGGAAAAATAATACAACTTCAAGCTAAAGGCCCTCTAGACGAAGAAGATCTTGACGATACGAGTTTTCCGGATAGTGATACACCTCAGATTGTAATTGATTGGCAAATAAAAAAAGGCAAACATGCTGCTATTCGAGTTGTTTTAAGCCCTGATGAATATAGACTTGCTTGTGATGCTCATAGAGACGAAAAGACTGTTTCTATTCATGGTACTCCGGAAAAAGGCAAGAAATTTTTATATCTAACATCTCCTAGTAACTTTCGCGTGTATTAATTAGTGTTTCCAATGTCTATTTGTGGTGCAATGGCGGTGCTCTGCGAACCGTAGCAAATTAGCAAGGTTAGCAGCTACCCAAAAGACGATTTCGATCATCCTAAACTGCCGGAAGATCATCCTCTTAGAAGACATGTGCTTTATCGAATCAAAAAATCGGATCATAGAGATGAATAAACTGAAGAAATTCCAATATCCATCCTCATTAAAACCGGGCGATAAAATTGCGATTATCTCTCCTTCATCTGGAATCCCTTTTCTCTTTCCTTGGGTATAACTGACAAGTTTGCCAGGAGAGATCGGACAGCTTGCACAATTGCAAATACTTTCCTTAACTGGTAACCAACTAACAAGTTTGCCAGAAGAGATAAATCAGCGTGTACAACTGCAAGGGCTTCGCATTGTTCAATAAAAATATTGCCTCACGCATCTCCTCAAACGAGGTAAAATAAAAAACCCTGTGATCAGTTGCTAATTATGGATTACAAATGGATCACAGGGTCTCGGAGGAAGGGATTATTTTTATATGTCCCTATCAAACACTTATTGTGTTAAAAAAAGATAAAGATTTGGTCAATCTTCCGTAAAATTAAAATTTTCTTTTGCCTTTCCCAAACGAATCATTTTCTTCTTGTTCTTCCTGCAATAAGTCAATGGCAACTTCTTTGATGGAAGCCACCCCTCGAGGGAAACCGACCGATTTCAATAATTCATCAAGATAACCGAATTCAGATTCGAGTTGATCGTGAACAAACTCTAAATAGGCGACTTTTTTTTGCAGCTGAGTCTTATTCATGCTCTCCTCCAAAGGAATAGAGGTCCTTTTGCCTCACTGCATGATTGTATGCAAAAAAAGTGCCCGTTTAATCTTTATTGATTGCACAGAACATCATAAGTCGCCTTATTCGCCACTCTTTGATCTTTAAAATACCAGTCTACTTTCGGAGAGTCCCCCAAGTCCCCATAAGTATAAGTGGGGCCCTGTCTTTGCCCGTCCACCCAATGGATCTCTTGGACCACCTCGTCTCCCCGATAGCGACGCTCCACTCCCTGTCGTTTTCCCTTCACATAAGGAACCTCAGCCCGTTTTTCTCCATACTCAAAAAGAGTGGTCTCTCCATGCTGAGCATCTTGCGTCCAGTGCTCAATCGTCGCAGGCTCCCCGTCCGGAAGGAACGTGTGGCGCTCTCCTTCTATTTTTTGATTCTCATAAAAATTCACCGCCGCCGGAACCCCATTGGGATGATAGGCGACTCGTTGCACTCTCTCTCCTCCCTGAATCTTTTCTCTCGCTTGCAACTCTCCCCCTCCATTGCGATCCAGTCTTTCTCCCTCTCCTTTCTCCACCCGGGATTCAAGCTGATAATCGACATCGTAGTACTCCCCTTCCAAAAGTCTCTCCCCCTCATACGCTTCTCGGCACTGTGGAGCTCCACTTTCATACCATCTCGTCAATTGATAACTTCCAGGAGCGTGATACTCCCTCTGCTCAACAGGAAGCCCATTCGAATCATGGCTGCACTCTAAAACTAACTGCCCTTCTTGATACCTCTCCCTTTTTTGAACCATCTCGCGATAAGGAAACGTATAAAACGTCTCTCCCTCCAACACCCCACCCTCATAAGAACGGGTCACAGCGACCCCATCCTTCAACACGGAAGTCACCTGGCCATCTTGCCCTCGCTGCGACCACTCCTCCGCATCCAAAGGGACCCCATAACGATGGATATAGGTCTCACACACTACCTCATCAGAGGCCGTCGGACCTGTTCGACAACTCACAGTAACTCCTAAAAGAATCAAAAAGGGGAATAAAAAGGCAGGGTTCATAAGCTCACTCCGAAATTAAGATAACTGTTTCAAGACAGCAGTTGTTAAACGATGATGCTCCGCTTCGACCTCTGCTTGCTCCACCGTTTTAGAAGAATCTCGATAAATAAAATGCAAAGTCATATTCTCCTCATCTGGAGAGACTTTCTCTCCTCGATAAATATCTTTGAGAGAAAGCTCCTCCAATAAAGGAGAACGCTCCCTTTGAATCGCATCAAGAATGTGCGAAAAAGGAACCGATCTTTTAACGGTAAAAGTCCAATCTCTTGCAGAAGCGGGATAAAGAGGGAGCGACGCCACTTTCTCAAGGGGTTTTGCCACTTGCATCAAATCTTGCAAATTAAATTCTGCAAACAAAATCCGCTGAGACACATCGAGCCGGCGTAAAACCGCTGGATGCACCTCCCCCAAAGAACCAATTTCAAGAGAATCAATAAAAACAGACGCTTGGCGGCCGGAATGAAAGCTCTTTAATCCCAAATTTTTAAAAGTGACTTGAGAAATTCCCAACTCCTTTAAAAGATTCTCCACGATTCCCTTTAAATCAAAAAAATCTTCCTCCTCCCCTTTTCTATCCCAGTGAAAGGGGGTCGATTTTCCCGTGAGAAGAATCGCAACGACAAACGGTTCTTTATACTCTTCTCCCTCTCGAAAATGAATCCGCCCAATCTCAAATCCTCGGACGTCATGCGTCTGGTGATCAAAATTATCCTTGGCCACTTTCAAGAGGTTGGGAAGAAGGGTCGTTCGGAGAATCGACTGCTCAATGGATGTGGGGTTCAACACATGGACCATGGATTTCAAGGGAAGGGGCTGATCGGGGATAATTTGCAAAAGCGAAGGACCAATCAGATCACAGGTGACAAACTCTTGCAACCCTTCTCCGATCAATCGCCGCCGAATGAGCTTCTCAAAAGCATAGAGAGGAGTAGAGGGCAAAGAGGAGGCCTGCGCCCCCCGCCCTCGACGCTCAATGTGATCATATCCATATAAGCGAGCGACCTCCTCAATCAAATCAATTTCCGCTTGAATATCATGGCGATAAGGGGGAATGCGAATGGTAAATTGATCCTCCCCATCCCATTGAAAAGGAAATTTCAAACGGGTGAAGATCTCTTCCACCTCTCCCCGACTAAAGGCCATCCCAAGGACCCGATGGATGCGGCTTAACCGGCAACGGACCTCCTTCTCTTTGAATTCACTTGCTTGAATATTCAGAATGCCCTTTTGAATGTCCCCTCCCGCCAGTTGCTGAATGAGGAGTGCCGCCTGATCTAAAGACAAGGGGACTTGATTGGGGTCTGTGCCTCTCTCAAAGCGCTTAGAGGCATCTGTCTGAAGAGCTAATTTTTTACTTCCCTTGCGAATGGTGAGAGGGTCAAAATAGGCACACTCTAAAACAACATCACAAGTGTCTGCCTTAATCTCACTCTCCATCCCTCCCATGATCCCTGCAAGGGCGACTGGTTTTTCTTGATCACAAATGAGTAAGAGGGTTTCGTCCAGGGTTTGTTCTTTGCCATCTAAAGTTAGAAGTTTTTCCCCCGCTTCCGCCCGTCTGATAAGGATTTTTTTGCCTGCTAACTGGTGGTAATCGAATGCATGGAGAGGCTGTCCTGTCTCTAACAAAACATAATTGGTCGCATCGACCACATTATTGATGCTGCGCACCCCTGATTTCTCCAACCGCTCTTTCAGCCAATCAGGAGAAGGCTCCACTTGCACTCCTTTGATGAGACGGCAAGCATAGCGAGGACAGGCTAAGGGGTCGCGCACCTCAACAAAGAGACTTTTCTCGATCGCCTCCCCTTCTTCCCACACTTCTGATTTTGGAAAATGAAAAGGCTCTCCCGTCAAAGCAGAAAGCTCGCGGGCCACTCCAACGACACTTCCACAGTGGCTGAGATTCGGCGTCAAGGAGAGATCAAATAGGGTCTCTCCTTGAGAATCGCTCTCCTGATGATCGACTTCTAAGCCTGCCATCGTCAAGATTTGAGCCAGCTCATCTGGAGAGGGGGGAAGCGAAATAAATTCTTTGAGCCAAGAAAGAAGGAGGCGCATCAAAACCTAACACTTAACACTTATTGACCGACCATCCAACGAATGAAATGGGTCACTGTTAAAGGACGACCGATCTCTTTTGCCCGTTTATTGACAAGATCTAAAATCGTCAATTGATCATCCTTGATATATTTTTGACGGACTAAACAGCTCGCATCGTAATAAGCATTGATTTTTCCTTCCACGATCTTATCGACAATATTAGCGGGCTTCCCCTGAATTTGACCTCTTGCAATCTCCTTCTCATGCTCGATGACCGCCTGAGGGACTTTTTCAGGAGAAAGATATTCAGGCGCAGCAGCTGCCGTATGCATGGCAATATCTTTTGCCAATCCTTGTTCTTGGTTGCTGCCGGAAATCTCAACGACCGTCAGAATTTTCCCCCCTAAATGAGAATAAACGCCTAAAGAGCGATCGTTCGCCTTTATGGAGAGCTAAAATTCGTCTGATCTGGATATTTTCTCCAATGGCTTGGACAACAGTCGCTCGATACTGATCGATGGTCAAATGCAGGATCTTTCGAGTATTTTTGCTTGAGAAAGTCTTCTAAAGAAGAAGGATTTGTCTTGGCGACTTCCTCGGCAATATTCTTCAAGAACTCTTTGAAGCGATCATTTTTGACAACAAAATCGGTTTCGGCATTGACTTCGACAATCGCCAATGGTTTGGTCTGCTTTCTGCAATGCCGATCATTCCTTCTTTGGTCTCTCGTCCTTCTTTTTTGACTGCTGTAGCCATTCCGGCTTTACGTAAATTCGCAATGGCCAATTCCATGTCTCCGTTGGCTTCTTCTAAAGCTTCTTTGCATTTGCCCATTCCGACGCCTGTTCGCTCACGGAGCTCTTTAATCATTGCAGGAGTGATGACTGCCATGATTATTTCTCCTCTAGACGCTTTTGATTCTTCAAAATCTTCTCTTCGATACTGTGGATGTGGATGCTTCTTCTTCGCTTCTTTATCCTCCTTCGATTCTGCTCTTCTTTGCGTTGCGTACACTTTGATGTCATTTTTCTTATCAATAATGGCCTTGGCAAGTGCTTCTAAGAATCAATTTGATGCTTTTTAATGCATCGTCATTGCAAGCAATGACATATTCAATGGGATCGGGATCGCAATTCGTATCGACAAGTCCCATGACAGGAATGCCCAATTTATTGGCTTCTGCAACAGCTAAGTGTTCTTTGCTTGGATCGACGACGATCGACAAGTCCGGGAGGTTTGCGCATGGCTCGGACACCTGACAGGTTTCTCTCCAGTTTGATTTGATCTTTGGTCAAGCAAGAGAGAGCTCTTTCTTGGTGAGTCCTTCTCCACCCGTAGATAATTCTTTTTTCGATGCGTTCGAGTTTTTTGATGGATTGACGGATGGTGGATAAATTGGTCAACATCCCTCCTAACCAACGTTCGCACACGTAAAATTCGCCGCACTTTTCGGCTAATTCGCGGAGGACTGCTTTGGCTTGTTTTTTTGTGCCGACAAAAAGAATGGATTTGTGTTTTGCAATGACATCGCGCACGACTTCAACCGCATTGCGAATTTGCTGCAATGTTTTTGCTAAGTCAATGATGTAAAGTCCGTTGCGCTCTTCAAAAATGAAACGCTTCATTTTTGGATTCCAACGACTGGTTTGGTGGCCAAAATGGGCACCTGCTTCTAATAGATCCTTAATAGATACAGAAATAGTTTGGTCGTTGTTCTTGTTTCTTGTGCCAAGCCTTGTCCCTTTATGTTGACGACGGCATCTTGCTTTAATGCAAGATTTCGGTCTTGGTTAATAAATAATTTAGAGCTACCCTCTTAAGCGCCTGATCAGAATCGAACTGACACTCGTAGCTTGGAAGGCTACTGTTCTACCATTGAACTACAGGCGCGTAAAAACCCGCTATTTGGGTTAGAATGAGTAACATTATTAACGATTATTTTTTTTTGTGCAAGAGGGAATTTTGCCTTTAAACTCTTATTTATCTGGACTTTGGCCATTTTAAGGGGTCGATAAATGCAATCTTTTGAGCTATAGCGAGTTAAAATTTTTTCGCCAACCCTCATTTGGGTTGGCGAAAAAATTTTTACTCGCTATAGCTCAAAATCTTGCGTTTAGCGACCCCTTAAAATGGCCAAAGTCCAGATTTGGGTTGGCGAAAAAATTTTTACTCGCTATAACTCAAAGTGCATCAGGTAAGTGATTAAATTAACCTGAGAATGGAGAGATCATGCTAGCAATCCGTGTGGGGACCCATCCCACCCAAATCGCCACCACCCCCCCCTATGTTCGATAAAGAAAGCGATCCTCCCCCCCCTTTTCCCGATCGTCCACTCGAATGCGGAGAGTGTAAAAAACCCATTGCCGTTCGTTACACAGAAATCATTGGGAATCAAATCACCCACACGAGCATGTGTGCCGATTGCCCCGAGCTGCAACGGCGCTTGCATGGAACAAGCCCCCAGGAACTTGTTGCCAATCAAACAGGCATGATCACCGGATTGGCATGTGGCAGCTGCGGAACGACATTAGAAGAAATTAAGCGAGGTCATCGTCTAGGATGTCCAGATTGTTATACTGTTTTTGAAGATATCCTCTTGGGAGAAATGCAAGCCTCCCATCGCTTACTCCCTAGAATGAGCACGGTGAATAAAAAAAATGTCTCTTTTCATGTCGGACGCACTCCCGGAGAAAGCTTAGTCATCAGCCCTTCCTCTCGTTTAATCGCTCTCAACGAAGCCTTGAAAGAAACCCTCAGCCGAGAGGACTACGAACAAGCGGCTTTCTTAAGAGACCAAATTAAAGCCCTGACAGAGATGGATTCCTCCTCCCAAAAAAACCTCCAAAAGGATAAGGATAAAGATAAAAAGGAAAAAACGGATGAATCTGCCAAGTGAAAATCCCCCGTTAATTTGCTTAAAAAAACCGTGGGATCATAATCCCAACCCCATTTGGCTCGGATCTAGCTTAACCTTAAATCGTAATTTAGAGAAATTTAAGTTCCCTCATAAACTTCCTACAGATAAGCGCAAACAAATTCTCTCTCTCCTCATCCATTCTTTATTAACAAGCGAACCCCTTAAAAATCCCAAATTCTTTCCCGCAGAAGAGATGTCCCCCATTCAAAAAGAATTCCTCGTCGAGCATTTTCTCTCTCACCATAGTTTTCATCAAGCCTATGCAGGCGAAGGATTTGTTTGGGATGAAACAGGCGAATTTCTTGCTGTCCTCAATTTAAATGATCATCTTCTTTTACAAATGCTCGATTTCCAAGAAGAGCTGGAAAAAACATGGGATCGTTTAGTAAAAGTGGAGCTCCAGCTCAGTAAAAGTCTTAACTTTGCTTTTTCGCCCAAATTTGGCTTTCTCACAGCAGATTCTACTCAATGTGGAACAGGAATGGTGGGTTATATCTTTCTTCATCTTCCCGCCCTCTTTTGTACAAACCGATTCGAAGAGATTTTGAAAAAATACCAAGAAGAGGGATTTGCATTAACCGGCCTGCAAGGAGATCCGCATGAATTCGTTGGAGATATTGCAGTCTTTCATAATCTCTATACACTGGGATTAACCGAAGAAAATATTCTCTCTTCTTTGAGAACCTTGGCAATGAAGGTCGTGGGCGAAGAAAAAAGCATGCGTGAACATTTCAAAAAAGAAAGTGAAATAGAAGTCGCTACGATTAAAGATAAAGTCAGCCGTGCCTATGCAATTTTATTACATTCTTATCAAATTGAATCCATTGAAGCGCTAAAAGCCCTCAGCCTGGTTAAACTAGGGTTAGATCTAGAGTGGGTCAAAGGAAGTTCTCAAACCATTTTGAATCGTTTGCTCTTTGCTTGCCGTCGCGCTCATTTGCTTTGCCATCAAGAGGAAAAGAAAATCACTGCTGAGCAGCTCCCTCATCGGCGAGCGGAGTTTATCCATCAGTCTCTAGAAGGGCTGGAGCTAATGATATGACTGCTCCTTTGGAGACCTTATCCTTGCATTTATTAGCCTTGACACAAGCCATTCAAAACTCTCCCACACAACCTGCTTTATCTGTGGTTTTGACTCCTTGGGGGATGTGTTATCAAAAGAGCCTCATGGGATATTTCTGGAAGACATGCAATCATGCATCGAATCATTTGTTCCCTCAAGATCTCCAAGCTCATCTTCTGCAAATAATCCGTCATACATTAGTTCCGCTCTTTAATCAGGCCGTCTCTTCCGCTTACGATGCACGTCAATTCCGCATACACGATCATCTCTGGCAGCTTAATGCAGCTTTAAAGAAAAATTTAGAGGAGAGTGATAGAAACAGGCAACGGAGCCTGTACGAAGAAAGGCTAAAAAGAGAGCTAAAAGATTCGGTTGAACCCTGGGAGCATTATTTAAAAGATTTTGATCAGAAAAGTCAGCCATTGAGCGAAAAAGAAAAGAGTGCCTCTCGTCATTTGATCCTCCAATTTTTCCAATCGACCGATTTTTTTTGGCCTCTCGTCGTAAAAGAACGCCCCGGACAGCTCTCTTTTCGAGCCGCTGTCGATCCCTTTCTTCAAGGAGCGGGTGGGGATAAACCCCGCCTCTTGGACTTACCCCTATTCAAAGCATTAAAAAGAGAGAAGAGTTGGGTGGAGCTGGAGGGAATTTTGGAGGAGCCCATTCCTGTTAACGAATGGGCGAAATTGGCGAAAAGGGGAGATCCCTCTTCTTTAAGTCTGAAAGACAAGATGACGTTAAAAAATTGGGTGAATGCGTTAAATCGCTGCCATCGCCAAGTGACCCCTCGGCAGCTTCTTCATGTTTTAACAGATGTCATTTCTCTTTTACGCATTCAAGGCTCTTCTTCTGTGACCCTCTCTGATTTATTGCTCTGGCTAGATAAAGCGGAATGCCCTCTTCTTGAGGAGGAGGATGATTCCCATATGAATGGGCGAGAGAGATTAAAACCGGAATCAAAAATCACATGCAATGGGAGTGAGCTGGTTTTAGGGGGGTTATTGAGTCCTCAGAAAGCGGCGGGCGAAAAAGATCGCTATAAAATTTTTGCTTTGCCTGGCCATCCCGATAAAGTGGTCAAAATCGCCTGTAATCGGTTCTTATTACTCCTGGAAAGTGAGAAAGCAAAAGATCCAAATGCTCATTGCGAGAGCGAGATCCGCTGTGCGGAAATCAAGAAAGATGCCGGCTTTGGCTCCGGTCTAGATGAGGAAGGACGTTGTGTTGTTCTGGAGCGTCTGAATCCTCTATTGAAAACAAATCCCTGTACCTGGAAAAGCCGTACGATAAAATTGGAGAAACAAGAAGAAGGCATGGCCTTTGTTCTTGCCAAGTACTTGGCCTTTCTTCGCCGAACAGAAACTTCGATTTGCGACTTCTCTTTGTCTTATGTGATGCAGGATCAAACGGGCAAATTGAAGTCGACACGTCTGCTAAAGAAAGGAAAAGAAAAGGGAGATTACAAAGAGTGGGAAAGACTTTGTATTGAGATTGCGAAGGGAAATCTATTCGTGTTGTGCTTTCTCCTTCAAGTGTCTAAGCTTTATCAGCATCAAAAGGCTCTTGATTACCGTACTCTGGTTAAAGAAACCTGGGAAACAGATACTCAAGAAAATACGTTTGTCGACAGTGTGTGCGAAGAAGCGAAGAAATTGCACCAAGAGTGCCTGCGTATTATTATTGCTCGTTTAAGAGAACAAGGGCTCTATTCTTCTATCAAAATCCTCAAAGAGGATGTAGAAGATAAGCTGTTCGAATCTCTCAAGTCTGTTTATGAGGCTTCCCCGACTGCGGCTTATTTTTCTCCTTCTTTTAAAGAACAAGTGATCGCTCATTATTTTTTCGAAACCCCTTCTTCCCTCGTATTGCCTCCTATAGATGCAGAGGCAAAGAAGTATTATGAAAGTCAGCGCGATCGTTTAGATCGAGATAATGAATAGATCTCTTCAAATCAAAGTCATACAAGCCGCATGACGCCCCGTCACTTTATCTCGGCGGTAAGAGAAAAAATCATGAGCATTCGCATAGGTACTGAGGCGTGCGACCTCAATATGATGGGGCAAGATGCCGGCGGCCTGGAGT
Organism: Parachlamydiales bacterium; assembly: GCA_963801825.1. Classification (GTDB taxonomy): domain Bacteria; phylum Chlamydiota; class Chlamydiia; order Chlamydiales; family Parachlamydiaceae; genus CAWDGI01. Next base: position 1,297,144 of record CAWDGI010000003.1, on the reverse strand, counting down.
TGGTATTCGCTAATGGCCCAAAAATCAAAGTAGGTGGGGCGCACTTGGAAGCTCCAGAACTCTTCAGGAAGTTCTGAGCGATAATGAATAAACTCCGCTTCATCCGGCCCTAAGCTAGGGGAAATGCAAACGAGAAGGTTTGCAGGATGAGAACCAAAAGTCTCCTGCATACGCTTCACAGCCTCTGCATAGATGTTTGTGACACTTCCCCGCCAACCTGCATGAATATTCGCAGCGACATGAAGCAGCGGATCATAGAACAAAGCCGCTTGGCAATCGGCATGTGTCATCATTAAAGAAAGACCCGGAGTGGATGTCATCAACCCATCGAAATCAACGAGAGGAAAGGGAGAGTAGGGAGAGTAGCGAGAAGGATCATGGACTGCTGCGATGGCTTTTCCGTGGGCACCTCTTCCGAAAACAAGCCGTTTCCACCCGGGAACGTGCTTTTTCAGCTGCTCCTCAATGGCCTGTAGGTTAGATTGAACATGCTCAGTGCAATCACCCACATGCAAGCCTGCATTCAGGCTGGCAAAAGGGCCTTGACTAAAGCCGCCGTGGCGCAAAAAAATGGCGTGCTTAACGCGGGGAAAGTCGGCTAAAAGCTCGAATTCTAGCCATTCAATTTGGTTGTGTTGGTGTCTTCTCATATAAAAGATTTGATTATTATTATCCATAAAGTTTAAATTGTAAATTCAAACTTTTCACAAAAAAACAATGCGTTTTCTCTCTTTTCTTTTGTTCTTCATTCTTCCCCTTTGGCTGCCGGCAGCCCCTTGCGACGACTTAGAAGGCTGCCAAACAGGCTGGACCTTAGAGCTCCGTACGGCTTATTACTATCCTTCTGCTAAGAAAGTCCGAAAGATTTACTCAAGCGGTTGGCTAGACTACCAGATCGAAACCTCTAAAAGGCTTTGGGAGCATTTCGATGTTTGGGGAGGGGTCAGCTGGGCAAACAAACGGGGTCATGCCCGCTCCTACGATAGAGAATTTAAAGATGATACCCGCTTATCTATTGTTCCCTTGAGTGTAGGAGTCAAAGGGATTTATTCTCTTTTTGGATCCATTGAGTTTTATGTCGGGGCGGGGATTTGCTATTCTTTTTTGCATGTGCGAAACCATTGTCGAGAAGATTACTCGCATGAGGGCCTTTCTCGCTCTCCTTTCAAGCGAGATATTCATAGAAACGACGTGGGAGCCATTGTTCAAACAGGGTTTCACTACACGCTCTCAGAAACAGTTTTTCTTGATTGCTTTGCTGATTACCTCTCCCAACAATTTCGCTTTCCTCGCAGAGGCAGAGAAAGCCATGCCCACCGCTATATATTTAAAGAGCATCTGAATTGTAGCGGGTTTAAGCTGGGGGCGGGGATTGGGGTCTATTTCTGAGATCCGAGAAAATTCGAGAAAATGAATTTGCCTTATTATCTTTCTTTAACTTATAATCGGCTTCTCTATTCGTGATAGAGATTTATTTATTATAGGAGGAATTATCATGGGAAATTATTTATCTACAGACAGCGGAGCCTTTCTGCATAACATTTCTGTTTTGGCAAGATACGAGCATCCGGAGACAAAAGAAGTCGCTGAGGCACGTGTAAATCACAACGAACAAAACGCAAGAATGACAGCTTTGCTGATCAATGGACTGGGTTTAGCTGCTTTAAGTCTCTTGGGGCTTTTATTTGCCCCAGGGGCAGTTGTATTCGGGGGACTTGCCTTATCTGTTGTTTCTTTGGCGGGGTCCGTTTATTTTGAAATGCGCAGACGAGGTGCAATAAGCTTATTGAACAGGAAAGAACATGATCTGAATGCTCTTATCATGAAAACAGCCAACACATTAGAGAGACAAGATGCTCAAACGCTTATTAAACAAGAGGGGGGAGAACTAACAGATAGGGCTCTTTATCGATTTTTCTTTGATAATTTGATAACAATTGCTAATACGCCTCGTTCATACTTCACATCGGGCTATTTGAGAGAGCGTGTTAGAGACTTTGCTAGATCATGTCGTATTGATCTGGGTGAACGGAATAACACGGATGATGATGGCCAGGATGACGCTGACGCTATCCAGCATCCTGACTCTGTAGCATATCAAATTCAGTAAAGAGCGGGAACGGAACGGGAGAGATGTTTTGCACTCTCCCGTCCTACTCTTGATTGGATGAAAGATCGGGCCATTGGTAAAACAAGGCGATATTTTCAAGAACTTCTTGAATAAAGGCCCCCTTCTGATGTCCATTTGTCATAATAACGACCCCCTCTCCTCGATTCGCATACGCCATCAGCAATGCAGTAAACCCCTCATTATTTCCCGCATGAAGAAAGCGAAGGTTTTCTCCCTTTCCCTCCACTTTTGGCCCCAATCCCCACTGATTGATCTGAGGGGTCAGCATCTCTCGAGTCATTTTTTGGCTGAGAGGAGAAGCCCTTTTCCCTTGATAACACTCTTGAATGGCAATGGCGCATTTCGCGAGATCAGTGGGAGTGGACCATAACCCGGCTGCTGCTAATTCCGGGTAAACATGCCATCGTCCCTTAACCGGAGAGCCATCCTCTAAATAGCCTGTGGCCGCTTCTCCTTCTAGCCTTTGAGGCAAAGGCTGGGCAAATGTACTACGGGCCATTCTCAAGGGCTCAAACAACTTTTTTTGCATGAGAGTGTTAAAAGGAAGATGGGTGATATCCGTCATCAGAAGTTGTAAGATGAGATATCCCCCTCCTGAGTACTTCCATTGCACGCCTGGGCGATTTTCTACTCTGATGGGAACTGTGTTAGCGGGTTTTATTCCCTCTAAGCTCTGGTAAATTGTGGGAAGATGAGAATTCACCAGGTAGCCAGGAAAACCGCTGACAGTGAGTCCCCCTTGGTGGCTCAAGAGATCTCTTAAAATCACTTTTCTTTGTTTTGTCCATTCATTTTCCGGAATCTTCCAAGAAATTAACTGCTCATTAACCGGCTGGTCGAGATGGAGTTTTCCCTCCTCAACGAGCTCTAAAGCGGCGATCGCAGAGATGAATTTACTGATGGACGCTGCTTGATATAATGTATTTTCGTTGGCAGAGAGGTCTTTTTCTTTATCGCTCAAGCCATAAGCCTTCACCCAGGCGACTTTTCCTTCATGAATGATGGCAAGGCTCACGGAGGGGATGTGATAATAAGCGAGGCGATCCCAAATGCTCGTTCGGGAAGAAGAAGCAGATCCTTTTACAGAAAAGGCCTCTTCTAACTGGTTTTGAAGCGATCGAACTAAAGAAGAGGGGAGGGGGATCTCTTCCGCCTTGGGCACTTGTCCAGATAAAGAAAGAAGAAAAAGCGCAGAAAATCCTAATAGAAAAAAAATAGATGGCTTTTTCATTTAGTCTCTTTTTGGCCTTGATAAAGTTAGATTTACCAACCTATCGATATTGATACCTTTTTGATTACGCAACTCTTTTTTCTTCAGTTTTGTAATGACCACTCCATTATCAAAAAACATCACATCTTCTTCAGAATCGCAAAAATCTATTTCTACCATCATTTCGGCATATTGCTTTCGATATTCTAGATGATGGAGATCTCCTTCTGGAATGTTAAATTCAATGCTATAATTCTCATTTTTTTCTGTGTGCATTAAGCTTGTATCTAAAGATTGTGCCAATTTGTAATCTTTCTCAAATCGGGTAGAACCTGTTCTGTCTGCCAGATAGTTATCCATTCCGTCAAGACGGAGATAGCACTGGGCTCGTGAATAAAGAGCAGGCAAAAGGAGGCTCACATGTGTATTAGGATTCTCTATGACAGATGTGAAATCTTGAATGGCATTTTCCCATTGATGTTTTTTTTCAAATATCTGCCCTCTCTGTAAATAGAGAAATATTTTTTCTGGGCTTAATTCAATCGCTTTGGAGAACTCTTCGATCGCTGTGCTGCCATCTTTGCGATTGACTGCTTGTTCTGCTAAAACATAATGGTCAATCCAATCTCTCTTTTCTTCGGAGGCAAATCCACTGATATTTAACAATATCGATAATACGGCTAATAGGTGTCTCATAATCGCTCCTTTTTCCATTGAATGAACGAATCATTGCTAATATTCAATTTCAAATTTACCCCATGGGCAGATTTTTCCTTTAGAAAAATCCGCCTGAACAAATTTTTTCTTACCGATGAATTGCGCATACTCTAAATTTTCTATTCATCAAGAAAATTGCTCTTGAAGCATTGAGTGAAAATAAGTCGACCTCTGACTCTGAGCTATTTCTATGAACGCTTATAAGTCTTTCATCGTTTTCCCCCTCCTCTACGTGAGTCCAAAACCGAATTAATACTAATGACAAGGATCTTTAGTGCCTCAGACTGATTCTTCGTATAATCTAAAAGAGCCTTTGTGACGAATCTCACTAATGCAAAATAGAATTCTTCCTCATTCATACTTTATCCTCCTCTTAAACAACCCTCTCTTAGCTGCTCAAGCTGCTGGGCTTGCCGACTCAGTCACCAGGGAGACTATGACTAAATATCTTAAATATGACATAAAATCGCATTTAAATCAAGTGAAATGATCTTGATCAAGATAGACAACCTTGGGTAGGATAAGTTGAAAATTAGAGGGGATATGGATTTAAGGACTTACCTATTTCATAAGCGCATGAGCATTGCAGATTTTAGCCGACGATTAAAATGTAGCAGAGACCATCTATCACGAATTGTCAATGGGAAATTAAAGCCATCAGCGAGATTGGCAGAAGATATTGAACAAGCCACTAATGGAGAAGTGACTATTGATGAACTCTTAAGAAAAAATATTTAAATAGGAAAAAGAGTGAACGGCAAAATTCAGCAAAGGGCTTTCAAATCTATAAAGAGAAATCGAGGAAATTCGCCCACTCCGGAAATTTCTCAAGAATAAGACGGCCGATTATTTTTCGAAAGAGCTATTCTAAAAGCTGTCCAAAATCGATGACCTTATCAAAGTATCCTCTATCTAATACGCTATCTTCTACCCCATTCACATGGATCAACACAGGTCTGATTGAAAACCTTTTCGGAACGGCGAGTCGTTGAATTTTCTCTTCCATCTCTTCAATGACATGAGGACTTATCGAATTTTTAGCGAATTTTACCTCACAAATATAAAGAGTATTAAAACGTGTCTGAACCATGTAGTCGATTTGACATCCGGCTTGTCTTGCAGCTGCATTTTGAAAAAAAGGTCCATCCATCACGATCTCTTCGGGAGGTATTCCCATCATTTTCCAAAGAATCTTACGGTTATGAGTGACTAAATTCTCGAATTGCAACCCCATGACTCCGTCCCATCCTGGTAAATTAGCTAACATTAAACTCAAAAACCCTCCTCGATCAATTTTCGCGTGATTGGGAGCGATGTACTTTAAGTAAAACCGAAGGTAGTTGTCACTGAGCCGATATCTACTCAATCTGCTCTCTTTTTCACTCTTCAAATGCCAAGCGAAATCTCTCTGTACAAATCCTGCTTTAACTAATTCATCTAAGTGTTTGCTGTATGTGCCTCCTTGATTTTTTCCTAAATCTTTACAAATTTGTATCAGCTCTTTAGGACCATCTGCCAGACAATCGATGATTTTACGATGAGTAGCGACACTGCGAGAAAAAATATCAGAAAATATTTCTTCGAATTCTTTAACAAGCAGTCCTCCTTTTGTAAAGCATAATTCCCGTATATTTTGTTCAGCTGGTAAATCTGGTCGGATTTGCTCTAAATAGAGAGGGACGCCTCCAGTAATGGATAGCAGCTTGAATTTTTCATAAGAAGAAATCCTCTTCTCTTTAGGATGCCAAAAGGCATTGCAAACATCTAAAGGAAGCTCTTCGAGGACTAAATCAATCGTGACTCTCCCAACAAACCCTGTGCTGCTTAGAATATTCTCTTCAATCCAGGAAGAAATAGATCCGCATAAAATGAGGATTAATTGTGGGTTTTTACTGAAGTACATATCCCATGAATTTTTGAGTTTTCCTAAAAATTCCGAATCTTTACTTCCCATCCAAGAAATTTCATCAAATACAATGAGAGTACGCCCTTGACCTGTATGCTTTGAAAGATGCCAGAACATATTACCCCAATCATCAGGATAAACGCTCGGGATACCTGCTCTTGATAATTGACGAACAAACTCATCGCGCTGCAGCTGAGCTGTGGTCTTGCGACTTGGTGGAGTCCCTGTAAAAAAGAAGCTCTTCATGCCTTTACCGAACTCTGCAAGCAGCCTACTTTTTCCAATTCTTCGACGCCCACGAACCACTATCAAACTGGCGCTTCTCTTCTTTAAAAGCCCCTTTAGTCTTTCCATCTCGGCTTCTCGACCTATAAATGGTAACTGGTGCATAAAAGTTTCCTTTTTAAAGGCCATCATAGAGCATCCTCTATAATAAAATCAAGCCGTAAATATGCAAATGCATGTTTACGGCTGTTTTTTGTGGTCGCTGAAAGCGGCCGTAAACATGCATTTGCATGTTTACGGCTGAATTTTTAGAGAAAAAAAGTGATCTGAAAACCTGCAAATGCATGTTTACAGACACTTTTCTTAAGAAAAAATATTTAAATAGAAAAAAGACTTAATGACAAATTTCAGCACTATCCCAAAAATTTTTCAAGAATAAGGCGGCCGATTATCTTTCGAATACTGCCCCTTCCCCCCCAAAACCTGTTTAAAGACCGCTACGAGCACCGCCCCAATCACAAGACTCGGGATGGCAATCAGAATTGCCAATCCCAAACCACTTAACGTAATCATACGGAGGTGATTTGCCCCTCTAAGCAGCGCCCCAAGATGGCGAAGATAATACATAATCTCGTCCGCAAAGTGATACCCCACGACCAAGCCAACAATAAATCCCCCTAAAATCCCATTAAAAAAGAGAATGATCAAGCCGATAATCAGCGCCGCATAAGTGATCACCTGCTCTTTGCTATAACGAGAGCTCTCCGTAAATCCCTCTTTTTGCCACTCTCGCTCTCGCCCTTTACGTGAGGTTTCTTCCTTCTCTTCGCGTTCGTATTTGCCTTGATAATCTTCTTGCTGAAATTGATGACTTCCCAGTCTCGGCTCTTCGCTTATCTTCGCTCGATCGGTCGACTCCGTTGTGTAGTTGGCATTCGGCCCAGGCTTTGGCCCAGCCTCCCCATTTTTCGGGAGGGACGTATATTTGGAAGAGTCGGAAAGAGACGCGTGCGAAGGCTCTTGAGGAGCCCCTAAAGGAGGAGGCGTTGGACGACTTTCTTCTGCCGGCTGCTCCGCCCCTGGCTCTCTTGGCTCCTTAGATTGATTAGATTGAGAAGAGTTCGCCCCATTTGAATTCGAATTTTTATTAGAGCGATTATTATTCATGATTTTTCTCCCATTCATTGAAATTCTCCTTATAATCCCCCCCGTTCAAGGATGCAACCTTTATTTTACCTCGCTTGGTCCTTTACCTTTTTTAAATGCCCCGCTATAATCCAGTTCGTTCTCTTTTATTCATTCGTACTCATTGGTTTATGATTCGTCAATGGTTGATTGGTTTTAATTATCTTCTCGCAGGCCTTATCCTTCTCTTTGGATTAGGAGCCCTTTTTCTTTGGTGGAAACGGGCGGAGGAAATTATCCCCCTGTCTTCCCACTCAAAAGAAAATCGTCTGCCAAAAGGATCGTTTGAATTAGCCGAGACGGCTTACCTAGATATTAGCGGCCCTGTATTCGCCTTAAACCAGCTCCCCCCCACCCTGCAACTCCCCGACTTAAGACAGCAGCTAATCTATTACGGGAAAAATGGGCGGCCCGATGCCCAGACAGGGGCCTCCCTGTTGCATTTCTCTTTAGGGACCACGCAAAAATCCTTTATTTCTACCCCTCCCAAAGAAAACGTCTACCTCCTCTTCGATCGCAAAACCACCCCTCCTCGTTATACGTTTAGTCCCCAAAATCAAAAAACGTCTTTATGGATTGAGCCCACGCTTCTAGAAAATTCTAATGAAGTGCAAATTAAAGTGACTCTAGAAAATGATAAAGGAGAAAAGATCACCGAACCTGACTCTTACGCCAAGTTTAATTTAACCGAAAAAGAATTTGCCCGTTATGGCGGAGCCTCATGGGAAGTTGGCTCTTTCCGCGTCGATAGCACTCTTTTAGCCAGACAGCGGGCCCGATGGTTTGGACCCGATCGCTTCTTAGAACGGCATGGAGGAGCAGAGTACCAATTTGCCGTTGGAAAACAACGGGTCGATTTTGGAGAAGGAGATGAGATCTATTCCCTCTTCGGTGGAGTCGGTGACTGCTTCATTTGGAACCAAAATCGATGGCAAACAGCCACCCCCGGAAAAGACTCTCTCACCCATCCCTTGCTTGTTGTCAAAAAAATCGAAGATCGCTTAATGACCTTTGAACTATGGGATGCCGAAGGAAAAGGCAAATTGCTCTTAACTCTCCTAAAATCTTCCGAACCTTGGATCATGCAAAATGCCCAACACCTCCAACATATGTTTAAATTTGTCGGCGCCCGCACACGCTCCCAATGCGTCTTCGAAGTGAATCGCGAACGGATGGTCTTAAAACCATCCGATTGGTTATTATTGACCCCTAAAGGCTGGAAAAAACTCGAATCGGAACAGGAAATCGATCAATATGTTAAACGTAAACTCTCGGGAACCTTATTTGTTTTTGAAGGCCTGACCCGAAAGGAAGAAAAGCAGGTCATGAAAGGATCTCTTTATAGCCCAAATCGTCAAGACTTTCAGGCCATCGAAATTCCCCTCCAAGCAGGAGGACGAAAATCTCCTTTTATGGCAAAAAGAGAAACAAAAGATCCAGATGACGACGAGGACGACGACGAAGAGGACGGCAAGGAAGAAGAAATCAAGGCCCGCTTAAGACGCCTGGCTGAAATCAAACAGGCAAATACTTCTAAATCTTGAATTGAGGAAATAAAATGATCAGCAAATCTATCCGCTTACTCCGCTTCCTTCTACTCCCTCCCCTACTCACTCTCTCCCTCCCTTTATCCCTTCTCGGCCAGTCCATTGCTGAGAAAAAAGCCCATCTTTCTTCGGAAGAGTGTGATTTCGACGAAGAAGCAGGGCAATTTTTAGACCAGATTAACGAAGAGACCATGCGGATTCAGGGAAAAATTCGCCATTTATATGAAACGGCCGGCCAGTTATACCAACAAGGGGCCCCTCTCGAGGAGTACCAAGCTCTCCTCCTCCAAATTCAGCAACATAAAAATCACCTAAAGCAACTCGAAAATCAATGGAGAGAACTCATCTCGCGCAGCAATCGTCCTGAAGGATATGGCCTGTGGCATGCTCCGGAAACCTCCCTTGAACAGCTCATCATCGATTATGGCTCCCAAGATTATGTCTATCTGATTCCTCCTGAAGTGGGAGAAATCCGGTTGAGCATCGATTCCAACCTCCCCATCCCAAGGGCCGCTTGGAGCCAAATGCTAGAGCTAATTTTGACACAAAATGGAGTGGGAATCCGCTCCTTAAACCCCTACTTACGCCAGCTTTACCTTTTAAAACAAAACCTCGCTTATTTGCGCTTAATGACAAATCAACGAAGAGATTTGGATGTGCTACCGAGCGATGCGCGCATCGGATTTGTCCTCTCCCCGGAGCCCTCCGACGTGAAACGGGCCTATCTCTTTTTGGAAAAATTCATTAACCCCCAAACAACCGTTCTCCAAGCGTTGGGGAGAGATCTCCTCCTCATTGGCCCTGTCGGAGAGATTCAAGACTTGCTCAAACTCTATGGATTCATCGCAAGCAACCGGGGAGAAAAGGAATATCGCCTCCTTCCTGTCTTTAAAACCAAAGCAGAGGAAATGGCAAAAATCCTCACCACCCTTTTTGATCAATCAGAAACAGCTCCTCTCCCCTCCGGAGAAAATCCCTCCTCTTCTCAAGCTGAGATCCAAGGACTCAAAATTATCGTCTTAGAAAATATGGCACAAGCGCTCTTTGTCGTCGGCACGCGCGAAGAAATTCGAAAAGCCGAAGAAATTGTTCTAAATGTCGAAGGGCAAATCGGAGGGGTACGCGATAAGACAGTCTTCTGGTATACTGTCAAACACTCGGAAGCAGAAGAGCTCGCCGATGTCCTTTATAAAATTTACTCTTTGATGATCCAATCGGGAACAGGAGCAGAAAAACCAGAAGGGGAAGGGGGGCCATTTCCCGGGTCTGAAGGACCTCCTCCTAACCTTCCTCAAAAAGAGCCGCCCGCTTCATTGTACGGGGAGGAAGGGTTTTACCAAGAGGGGGGATTCGTCGTCAATCCCGCCCCCGCAGAGCCACGGGCTTTAACCCCAACCAAGGTCAATAATAATCGAGATAACTTTATTGTCGATCTGAAGACGGGAGCCATCGTCATGGTTGTGGAAGCAGCGGTCCTTCCCAAACTAAAAGAGTTGATCCGCAAGCTCGATGTTCCCAAAAAGATGGTGCAAATTGAAACGTTGCTATTTGAAAAAATTCTCAATCGGGAAAACAGCGTTGGATTAAACCTCTTTAAAATCGGAGAAGCGGCGTGCGGTCATATTCATAATCGAAGCGGATTTGTCTTTAATAACATCGCCCCCAGGGATAAAGAAGACGCCGCCCATGCCGCTGCCAATGTAGGAGTCTTTGAATTTTTCTTCAGCCGCAAAAGAACGCATAGCGGAATCCCTGCTTTCGACCTCGCTTACCGTTTCTTATTAAATCAAGATGACGTTCAAATCAACTCGACCCCCTCTTTGCTGACTGTCAACCAAGTGCCTGCCACCATTGCGATTAATGAAGATCTCTCTATTAATACAGGAGTCTTTGAAGTCGAAACGGCAAAAGGAGTCACGCTAAAAGATGCGTTTACCCGGGCCCAATATGGGATTACCATCAGCATCAAACCGACCATCCATCTCAGCCAGCATGAGGAGGAGGATTTAGATTATGACTATGTCACCCTTGAAACAGATATCACCTTCGATACCATTCAGGCGGGAGGCAACCCGAACCGTCCCAACGTCACTCGGCGTCACCTGACTAACCAAGTGCAAGTTCCCGATGGCAATACGGTCATCTTGGGGGGCCTGCGTCGCAAGGTATCGGACGATAGCCGCGAGGCTCTTCCTTTCATTGGAGAGCTTCCGGGCCTTGGGAAATTATTTAGTATTAATACCATTCGAGATAGCAATACGGAGATGTTTATTTTCATCACCCCTCATATCATCAAAGATGCGAATGAAGAATTGACATGTCTGCGTCAGCAGCTCCTTTGTTTGCGCCCGGGAGATGTCCCCTATTTTCTCGAGTGCGTGGAAGAGGCGCATCAGTATGAGAAAAGCAAGTTAATGGAAGGAAGCCTGATGTGGCTATTTGGCCGCCCACGAGAGCGTTATTTCATGCTCGATGCCTGCTCCTCCGATACAAAAGAGTGTGGAGAGTATGACGGAAGATAAAGAAAAGAAAGGCTCTCTTTTAAATGAGGAACTCGTTCTACAGGGAATGCTGGGGGGAGATCATCATGCCCAGCTCGCGGAGCAATTTGGCATGCCGATTCTCCATGACCTCTCCAGACTCCATGTCAGCAAAGAATGTTATAAGCAGGTTCCTTATGCATTTGCTAAAAAGCATGTGATTTTGCCCATCGAAGAGAAAAAAGAGTGTATCGTCGTTGCCACAGCCGATCCCCTGAACCTCAGTCCTCTCGAAGAGCTTCGCTTTCTTTTGAAATGTGAGATTGAAACCGTTTATAGCCCAAGAGAGACAATCCTCTCTGCCATCCATGATTGCTATAATACAGAAGATGGAGCGGCCTCCCAGTTAATTGCCGACTTAACCGATAAAAATGGAGAGGGAAAAGGAGAAGAGGGGGAGATGTACGATCTCCTCGACCAGAACCGTCAGCACTCTCCGATTATTCAGCTGTTGAATCTCATTTTAACAGAAGCCATTCAGCAAGGGGCCTCTGATATCCACTTTGAGCCTTCTGAGACGGGGATGCGGGTCCGCTATCGCATCGACGGCGTCTTGCAGAATCGACATGCCCCGGCGCAAGATTACCAGATCCAATTGCTGACCCGCATCAAAGTGATGGCAAAGCTAGATATTGCTGAGCATCGCCTTCCCCAAGACGGACGGATCAAGCTGCAGATGGGGCGTCGTGAAATTGACTTTCGGGTGAGCACCGTCCCTGTATCCGGAGGGGAGCGGATCGTCCTCCGGATTCTCGATAAAGGGAATGTCCTTTTTGGGATGGATAAAATTGGGATGCTCCCTGATGTCTTTGAGCAGTTTAAGCGACTCATCGATCTTCCCGAAGGGATCGTCCTAGTGACAGGTCCGACAGGAAGTGGGAAGACCACCACCTTATATAGTGCCATTTGCGAAATGGCGAATGATGAGATCAATATCATGACGATCGAAGATCCGGTGGAGTATAATTTGAAGGGGATTGCCCAGATCAGCGTTCATCATAAAATCAAGTTAGATTTTGCCATGGGGCTGCGCCACATTTTGCGCCAAGACCCCGATGTCATCATGGTGGGAGAAATTCGCGATAAAGAAACGGCAGAAATTGCCATTCAGGCCGCCTTGACAGGCCATCTTGTTTTGAGCACGCTCCATACGAATGACGCTCCTTCTGCGATTACGCGCTTGGTCGATATGGGGATTGAGCCCTATCTCCTCTCCTCTTGCTTGGTCGGCGTCCTTGCGCAGCGGCTTGTCCGCCGCATTTGCCCCGAATGCAAAGCTTCCTATGTTCCAAATGAGAGAGAGCTGCAAAGTTTGGGGTTGAAACGAGAGGAGTTAATCCAAGAATCTCTTTTTCGGGGAAACGGATGTTCCTACTGTTACCAAACAGGATTTAAAGGACGTCAAGGGGTGTACGAGCTGATGCCGGTGAATCACGCCATTAGCAAGCAGATTGTGCATTCTCCCGATGCCGTGGAGCTCCGCCACCTTGCCCTTTCTCAAGGAATGGTGAGTTTGCTGGGGCATGGAGCTAAACTTGTGCGAGAGGGAAGCTCGACTGTCGCAGAGGTCTTGCGTGTCGCAAGAGGAATTGAAGAGCAAGGGTAAATTTGCATGCCTCTTTATCAATATCAATATGTCGACGCTCAGAGGCGAAAACGCTCAGGAGTGATCGAAGCGCAAGGGGATCGAGAAGCCAAGGAGAAGCTCCGCGAGCAAGGGCTGTTAGTGCTCCAGCTTAAAGTCAAAGAGAGAGTGAGCAGAAGACAGAATTTAAGAGGAGATCAGTTGATTGCCTTTACGATCCAGCTCTCGCAGCTGATCAATGCAGGGGTTCCTCTCTATGAGAGTTTATTAGCGATTGAAGAGCAAGCTCGTGGGGAGCCTTCTCACCGGATTATCTTGAGCCTTTGCGAACAAATTCGTACGGGAACATCGCTCTCCCAGGCGATGCACACTTATCCCGATAGCTTTGATCGGCTTTACTGTGGGATGGTTGCGGCGGGAGAAGCGGTGGGTGTTTTGGGAGCGGTTCTGGAAAAACTGCATCTCTTTCTTTCGCGTCAGATGAAGCTGAAAAAGCAGATCATCACTGCGATGATTTATCCGGCGATTTTAGGAGGGTTTTCTGTTCTTATTATTGGAGTGTTATTGGGTTTTGTGATCCCTGCCTTGGAAGGAATGTTTGTCGACCGGCAGCTCAACAGCTTTACCAAAGCCGTTCTTTCGATCAGCCATTTCTTTCGCGGCTATTGGTGGCTCTATTTTCCGATGCTGGTTGGGGGGGGTTCTTGGTTGATTTGGCAGATCCGTTCTCCAAAGGGGCGCTTATGGCTAGAAAAGAACAGTGTGAGAGTCCCTCTTTTGAAGACTTTAGTGATTCAAACAGCGATCGCCCGTTTTTGCCGCACCATGGGAACCTTGCTACAGGGAGGGTTGAGCATGATGGAGGCGCTTCGCATTTCAAGGGGCGTGATGCGAAATATTGTGCTGGAAAAGGAGATTCAAGCGGCGGAAGCAAAAATCATCGAAGGACATTCGCTCAGTCATGAGCTTGGGCGGTCTGCTTACATGCCTCGCATTGTTTCGCGCATGTTAGCGGTGGGAGAGGAATCGGGAACGACGGTGGCGATGTTAAATCGCATTGCCGACATGTATGAGCAGGAAATCGAAAAAACACTGGATCGGATCATGGCCTTGTCTCAGCCTGTGATTTTGATTGTGATGGGGATGATGATTGGAACTGTGTTGCTTGCCATCCTTCTCCCCTTGACAGATGTCAGTTCTTTTACAATTGGTTAACTTAAGAGGAAAAAAAATGAAAGTGTATGCATTAAAAAAACGCTTTATCACGCTCATCGAAATGATGATTGTGATGTTCTTGATTGCGATGATCACGGGGGTGATTGCCTATAATTATACGGGCAGTTTGGAGGAAGGAAAGGCTTTTAAAACCAAGAATGGGATAGATAAGATTCATACGATCTTAGATCTTTATGTCGCCACCCATCCGGAAGAGCGGGAGCATCTTGAAACCAAATGGAAAGAGATCGTGGAGAATTCTCCGCTGGTCAAAAATGGGAAAGAAGTGACCAAAGATGGGTGGGGAGCGGATTATCAAGTCACCAGAGGTCAAAATGGCGATCTTGATATCAAATCAGAGAAATACGGCCTCTACCAGACCTCCAAAGGAAGGGGAAGTTTATTTAACAGCAAAGGCTCCTAATGTGCCTAATGTGGACCCGAAAGTCTTTTTTCACCCTCCTGGAAATGCTTATCGTGATGTTGATTCTCTCTTTTGGGGCGATCTTGACAGGAGTGAAGGTCAAAGATCTCTACCTTGAACAGCGCTTTTTATCAGAGGCGCAGCAGGTCTTGAGCCATTTGGGGATGGCGCAAGACTTGATGCTCATCATGGATGCTGATGTGGAGGTCAAGCTCACCTATGACAGGAAGACAAAAGAGGTGATCTGTTGGATGGAGGTTGAAAAACCGATTGAAGAGCCTTGGAAGCGCTTGATTGAGCGGCGGCTCTCCTTATCGGCGATCCGTTCTTTTCAATGGGGGGAAAGAGAGGAGGATCCCTTAACGCTCTCTTTTATTTGGGGACAGATGAGTCAAGGGACGCTTCTCCTCTCTGCTGCGACCAAAGAAGAGGGGAGTCGTTCGCAAAAACAAGAGTTTAAGATTGAATTACCGGGATATCCGGCTCCTTTGGGGACCTCTTCTTTGATTAATAATGAGGGAAGGGGGAGGGGAAGGGAGAGGGAGGCGAATCCTTTGGAGAAAAGCCAGTCACTGTATCCACCGGAGATTTATGAAGAGTTGTACAAGAAAAATCAAAATACTTAGGAAATCTCCTTTCCAGCTGCTGGAGATCATGGTGGCGATATTTCTTCTTCTCGTTTGTGCGGCTCCCATGCTTCATATTTATACGTATCTTTTTAAAGAGCAACAGGCCCTTCTGCGCACCTATCAGCAAGATCATTGGGTCCATTTGATTCATGCGAAAATCACGGAGCAGATGTATAAAAGGCAAATTCCCTTCGAAGATCTTTTACAAGGCAAATCCGGTATTCAGGTCGATGGAGAGTTAAAAAAGGAGCTTGATCCGTTGGGGTTTGGATGTACTTATACTTTAAAGGCGACCAAAACTCCGAGTAAGAAAAAAGAAGAGATAACTAGGTACCTCTGTGAACTGGTCATCAAAATGGAAGATCTTTGGAAGAAACCAACAAAAGAGACAGAGGCCAAGGACAAGAAGGAGGAAGAGTCCCCTTATATATATTTTATCTATATTCAATCCAACCGTATTGGATCCAATGATGAAGAGGACCTCGAAGAAACACCACCCCAAGATGTGCTCGATGGAAGCGACTAATTCATACTCACACCGTCAGCCTTTCGTGATTAAGCGAAGGAGCTATATCAGTCTCTTAGAGACGTTGATTGCCATTGCATTACTCTCGATTTTGCTGACGATTGTGTTTGGCTTTTTTCGCGAACTTTCTGGAATCAGCGCTGAGATGGAGCGGCAGCAGAAAGAGAGCTTTCAGACGCGCTATTTAGAGTCTCGCCTTGCGTTTATTTTTGAGCGGATTGTGAATGAGAATGAAAGCGCACGAACTTTCCGTTTCTACCTCTCTCCTCCAAATGATTTCTCTTCGTTTAGCAGCTTGATTTTTACATTTTACAATGAGCCGCGGCTAGATCCTCATTTTTCAGGGGATGTCTTAGGCCGCTTATATATCGATCATGATTATCGCCTTTGCTTGGCGGTCTGGCCTTTGCGTCTTCCTCAGCCTCATCACTGGATGCGCGAAGAGATTCTTTTAGAGAATGTCGCCAATATGGTTTACGAGTTTTATGTGCCTCCAGACCAAAAGGCAACTCAAAACAAAACGGTCGATCCAAAAGAGCCGGAAAAAGATAAATGGCACACAGAGTGGCTGAAGGACTATAAACAAATGCCAGGGATTGTGAAGTTGAACGTTTCGGTTACAAAAAATCCGAAAGATTTGGAGCATTTCACCCCGGGAACGAAAATAGAGACAAAAGATATCTTATTTAGCTTCGTTCTTTCTAGCAGCAAAAACCCTGTGCACTATCTCCGTTAATAAAATCATATGAATGTCCTCCCTTTAATTTTAGCTTTAATTCTTGTGTTGTCAGTTGTGACAATTGAACAGTTCGAGAAAGTGAAGAACCAGCTGATTGTGCATCGCAAGTATCAACTGTTTCTTAAAGAGGGTGAGCGCTACATGTTTAATCTTCGGCAGAGGCGGTTAGCGAATAAAAATGAACCAACCCATCGTCAGATCAGCTTCGTTTATCTCATAAAAAAAGAAAAAAGAGACAATGCAGCCAGTAAAGCGAAGCAATACCGGTTATTAATTATTGACCTCATGAAAATTGTATATGGAGAAGCGGCTTTCTTCAAAGAAATGGAGAAAAAGCGGCCTCAGTTTTTAGAGGAGTTGTTTCAGGCGATTGAGGAGGCGATTGACCGAGGTCCCTCTGAACTGTGTAAACGAATCGAAGATATTGCTCGGTTAAATTTGGGCGATCCAGAGCTGCAGAAGGTCTTTTATCACATGCTCAAGGGAACAGGGCGGAGGAAAGACTTAAAAACGTTGCCTAATGATCCTGACATTAAAGAGAAAGCTTATCCCTCTTTGTTCACTTTCATCCATAATTGCGACCAACCAATTGTGGTTCAACGCTGCTCTAAAGAAGTGCTCAAAGCCATTTTCTTGAAAGATGAAGTGGTTGATGCCATTTGCACGAAACGGCGGGAACTATCAGCCGTTAAAGGACAGAAGTCAGCTGTAACAAAAATCTTTAAAACTGAATTTAATGAGCAGCGAAGAGAGGGTCTTGATAATGATTTCCTTGATTTTAGTATTACTGAATCCGATAAGACAGATTATGATTAAAAAATTTGGATAAGGAAATTTCTATCATAGGACTCCTTGCACTCCTTCACATAGGTTTATGCACTTTGACGTCGCCCAAAGCGCATAATAAAGGGTGAATTTAGACAAACGTCACTAAAGTCCCATAGGAATTTTCGGGATCCTTTTTAGCAATTACGTCTCAAGTCGTTTTGTGCCCTCTTCCAATTTCCCAATTTTAGACCAGTTCAAACTCAAAATTTTTGGAAAAAGCCAAACCCATCGAATCGACCATTCGTGCATCTGAAAAATGGTAGCTGGTACATAAAGTTGATTTTATTTTAATCATCTGACTCGGATAAATCCCCTTAGCGTACGTTTTCGTTCCATTGGACTTCAAACCCCCTAAACCCCTAATACAGTATTTCACAAATACAAATGGTGCTTTTTTTACGTGCTTTTTATGTTTGTTTTTGCTTAAATGTCTACTTTATGATACAATTCAGGTTAGAGAGATATGAAGTATAGAGTATTCAGAACCGAAGAATTTAGCGATTGGCTTGAGACTCAACCACCGAAATCTAAAACTCAAATTGAAAAACGCATTATGCGCATTCAACATAATGGGCATTTTGGAACGATAAATGGTGTAGAAGACGGCGTTTTCGAATTGAAATGGAAGGATGGTCGTAGGGTTTATTATGTTTACCTGCAAGATAAAGATGTCTTGCTTTTATTGGGAGGTAATAAAAATGGTCAAAGCTATGCTATCAACCAGGCGAAGAAAATCCTTAGGGAGTACACACAAGATGACTCATAAATTTAAACTCAAAAAAAACGCAAACGTTACCGAGATTGACGCAGCTCAACGTTTAACCGATGAAAAATTCATTGGGGAAGCTATCTTTGATTGCCTAAAAAATAATGATCCTGATGGATTAATGGAAGTGATTTCTACATATTTGGAAGCCGTCAATAAAGTTAAAGCAGCGGAAGAAAATAAGCTCCCGCGGGCAACAATGTACAAGGCATTAAGAGGGAAAAATCCCACAATTAAGACTTTGGCAAAACTTGTAAATTGCTGTGCATGCTGATAGGGGTCAAGTGGGAAAACGGAAAAAATCCCACGTTAAGAAAAAAGTATAGCCTTCAATCAATTTCAATGCGCATTTTGATCATCTGATTAATTTTGGGTCTATGATTAGAAAGGATACCGAAAATTCCTATGGGACTTTAGTGACGTTTGTTTAAATTCACCCAATAAACTTACGTGACAGAAATTAAAGTTTATTTTCTCTCCCTTAATTTTAGCTAAAATGCCTGATCCGATCATCTAGCCCACAATTTCCCTCAAGAGTTTCAATGACCTTAGCCCCCCCACCAGCAATGCAATCTTTTACCTGTTTGGCAGTCTGGATATTTGTGGGATGAGAAATAAGATTGGTACCTAAGCTGACAAAGCATTGAGCAGTCCCCTGAACGCACTGATCAACAGAAGTATTCATTAAACCCACTCCTATAGGATAAGCATCCCTATCGCAAGAGGTGAAGCAATCCACAACTATACGGTTTCCTAAGAGAAAAGTGAAAGTTCCTCTAGTCACCGTTTCTATAATTCCAAATAGGCCGGCTCCCAAGTATCCAACCTCTGCAACGCACTTGCCTGTGACACTTCCGGGCCGTTTTTCTCGGTATTGGGTAATCTTTTTCCATGCATATAAAGTCACAGAAGAAGCAGGCGACACGCAATCTTGGGTTGCAACAGAATAAGAAGATATCCGAATAGCAGGATCGCTTGATAAACGTTTTCTCTCTACATCAGACATCTGTGCATTAAAAAGACCGTAGTCTTCCCCTACTTCAGAATAGACAGAACTTGTGCATCGATTAACTCTAGGATCCATAAGTGCCTCCGTTTAATAGCCTAATTAGGATTCATGAAGGATACACATATCGTAATAATTTTTAAGATTGATGAATAGAAAAAAATGAGAGAGCCGGGTAACCTTTTTGAGTGTAGCCTAACCATCCTGCTCATCGCATAATAGAACGCCAAAAAGAATTTAACCGGTAAATAATTTTGGTTATGGATTCGACAAAAAATCCCCACTGGAAATTGAACACAAGTAATTTGAATAAATTCGAAGAATTCAAACGCCTATTTGCTAAATATGGATATACGCTTGAGGGTTCTCATTTTGATTTAAAGGAAATTGATGCGGATCTCATCCAGGTGATCGTCCATAAGGCAAGCCAACTTGGCGAAAATATTCTCGTGGAAGATACCTCTTTAGAGATCGAAGGCACTTCTATTGGGATTCACATTCGTTGGTTATTGGATCATTTATTGCAGTATATTGGGCGCCAAGCAGAATGGACAGTCCTATTAGCATTTCGTCAAGGACAGCAAATTTTCATTTATAAAGGTGCCATCTCTGGAAAAATCGTCCTACCTAGAGGGATGGCAGGTTTTGGGTTCGATTCTGTCTTCTTGCCACATGGGTCGCAAAAAACATTAGCAGAATCCAAACCAGATGATTTTAATGCTCGTGCAAAAGCAGTAGAGGCATTGATGAAAGGAGAAGTTTGGACCAAGCATCCCATGATTGAAAACTGGAAAGGTCTCTGGCAACAAGGCAATCATGATAGCAAACCATCATTATTCATTTGATTATTTTGCCAGATTAATCTAAAATTGGAAGGCAAAGGAATCATTTATGGTATACAAGCCGCTTGATGAGAAGACTTATCTGCATTATTTAAAACTTGCTGGTTGGAGCTTGAAAAAAGGAAAAATCGATCATAAGCTATATGATGAGAAGGATCATTTTGTCTGTACAATCAAAAGAAGTCATGGCAAAAAAAGCAAAGAAGAAATAGTCGCCATGAGTATTCAAAAAACGGCGAGAGCCTTTAGAGAAAGAGGACTAGTATGGCCACCAAAAAAGAAATAAAAGAGCATTTAAAAATAGCCTTGGAAGAGGTTGGAACTATTACCCCTTGGTTTGATAAGAATTATACAAGCTGGGTTTTCAGCCATCCCGCCTATCCTGTGGAATATTCAGGAGATTCGAAAGAAGAAGTCATTAAAAATTACCCCCTCTATCTTCAAGATTTTATCGAAGAAAGACTCAATGATAATTTAAGCCCCCTGACAGAAATGAAAACGAGCGGAAGAGGGGGAAAAAGAAAGGGAGCTGGTAGACCTGAAGGCACAATAAAAGAGCCCACAAGACGCGTTTCTTTGCCGGTAGATATTGCCGAATGGATTACCAGTCCAGGAATGATCTCACATCTTCGAGCATTAGGAATATCTAGATCTAGCCACAGGAATTCCTGCTAAATCTGCCATCTAATGGGCCATTCTGCGGAACAGGAAGTTGGCAGGGCATTTTAACTAAATTTCTTTGACACTGGACTTTGGCCATTTTAAGGCAGCTTATTCAGCTCCTGGAGGCTCTTTAATCCCTTTTCCTTCAATGCAGTTAGCAACATAATGTTCATAATCCCATTTCTTGCAATAACAAAATTTGCCATAGGGATCATTCTCTACATAATAAGGACGATCGTCCACTTGCTTTTTTCTCCATCCACATATCTGCGAGCACCAGCAAAGACAATTATGATCATTAAGGCAAGCCTCTTTTGAAGCACATTTCGCAGGGGCTTTCTTAAGATCGCCAATCTCTTTCAAAGAGGTTTGAGGAGGTCCTACTTTACCCTGATCTGCAGCTACAAGGCTAGATGAGAAAATCATCATCATTATAAAAAAAATGCTTCTTAACATAAACCACTCCATGCGTTTCATGCACAATAACAATGGATTTTATAAAATCAAATTCACAGCGCAGAAAAATAGCCTCTCAATCAAAGCGAGAGGCTTCTAATAATGACTAAAATGCTTTTATATTTCCTGAGCGGCTTTTCTGTCAATCCCGCTGGTTAGCCGGATCAGAACCGACGCATTAAAATTTGCTTGCCAATAAAATATAATAAATGCCTTCATCAGGAGGCAGTTTAGCGGCCACAATCAAAACGCCATCACACTCACATTTCAAAACAATTTCAACGCAAAGGCCCAAAGAGCGCAAAGGCTCGCAAAGAATTTATAGACCATTCACAACTCGGTGAATGCCTTCCTTCATCAGTGAATAGAGAGGAGTGGTTTCCCACCCTCCCCCTCGTTAGAACCCATCGTGCCCTATTAAGGCAATGGGCTCAAGACATTCACATTCACTGGTTTATCTTCAGAAGAGTTTATGTATGATACATGGCTTGGGTGGAGGATACTTCTCCATGAATCTTTGGAACTGTTCCCATGTAAAGCTGTGTTTCTGGCTTCTTCTGTTGATCCATTTCCAAAATATACGTTTTGCTTCCATGAAGAATAGGGATACTTCCTCAAAGTTATGTGAGACTCCATAGTAGTTGCAGTGTCCCGCTAGCTTACTACAAAATCTTTTCCATAGAGGGACTAGCTTCATCCTATTGCGGTTTTCGGCCATCCATTCTTTTACTTTGGTAAGTTTCCTCCTAAGACGCTTACGTACTGTCTTCAGCTTCGGTACCATGAAACCTCCTCGGCTTTTCCCCCAATAGAAGGTGAAGCCTAAAAAGTCGAAGGTGCCTTGCCTTTCCCCGTGACTTGCTTTCTTCTTCGAGAATGGTACTAATTTAGTCTTCTCCTCGTTGAGTCGCAGGTTGAAACGGGCCAGCCTTTCAGCTAGTGCCTTTCTTATCCGAGTTGCATCTTCTTCCCGTTGGCAGCAAATGATGGCATCGTCTGCGTATCTAAAGAGGCGCACTTCGCCTTTAAGATAAGGTTTAATTTGATCGCATACCCATTCATCTATCACATGATGTGCATAAATGTTGGCTAAGACAGGGCTGCATATGCTTCCTTGCTGGACTCCTTCATCGGAGAGCCTAAGATCTCCTTCACTTAGCACTCCTGCTTTAAACATCCGTGCTATGTATCTGTATAAACGAAAGTCCTTTATTCGTTCTTCCAGCATTTTGAGCAGGATTGAGTGGTCAATAGTACCAAAGAAGTTCCCTAGATCGATGTCGATTACAGTCTCTATCATACTTTTATGTAGATAGTGTTGTAGATCTCTAATCGCATCGTGGCATCCTCTTCCCGGTCTGAATCCATAAGAGCAATCTTTGAACGTCGGTTCATAGATACTCTCAATTATCTTCTTGGTCATACTTTGTATGATCTTATCCTCAAAATTACTGATACCTAGCGGCCGAGTAGCCCCTGGTTTGCCTTCCTTAGGAATGAGAATTTCTCTTACCGGTTGCGTTGAAATTGTTTTGAATATTAGGTATGAGGGATAGTTTACTTGGAGAATTTTAATGCGTCGGTTCTGTTAGCCAGATATACCCTTTGTCGTCACACTTCAGCAACTCCAAATGTATTTACAAAAAAGCAGATAAAAATGCAGGATAAAGATATGAGATTTTGTTAATTTAAGAGAAATTTTCGTATTTTATTGAAAAATATCCTGTTTTTGAGTAAAATTTAGCTATGATTATTGAATTTTCTACAAAAAATTTCCGATCCTTCAAAGAGCTTGCTACTCTTTCGCTTGAGGCTGAGTCCCTTAAAACGGGAAAAGAGGGCCTCATTTCAACCGAATTTAAGATAAATCTCCTCCCTGCAATTGGAATTTTTGGACATAATGCAAGTGGCAAAAGTAATCTCATCAAAGCTCTCGCTTACATGCAATGGGCTATGCTTAACTCAGACTATCTTAATCAACCCACAACCAAATCCCCCTTCTTACAACCTTTTCTTTTAAATGTTGAAAGTTATAATGAGCCTTCTTTTTTTCAAATTATTCTTTGGGATCCAGAAAACAAAACAGAATATAGATATGGATTTGAAATCAATTCAGAAAAAGTTGTAAGTGAATGGTTGGAAACAACAACTAAGGTTAAAAAAAATCGTCGTCGCCGAATGATTTTTCTTAGGAAATGTCAAGAATTTCCTGAAGTAGACGATAGCGTTAAAAACAGTGTTGGTCATTTGATTAGCAATGTAAGACCAACAGCATTGGCTTTAACAGTTTTTGCTCAATTTGCCGATCCCATTTCTTCACAAGTCATAAAACTCGTCAATCGCCCTAATTTTATGATATTTGATGGGGGTTCTGTAGACCTGATGGGATATGCTCTACAACAATACCATGAAAATCCTGAGTTAGCCTTTAAAGTATTAAAATTGTTAAAGAAATTGGATTTAAGCATTCAAGATCTCAAAGTTATTCGAGAGCCATTTACTGAAGCTCATTTAAAAGTCATTCCTAATGAGTTAAAGTCTCTTTTCAATCAGCCAAGCGATCTATTTCGAGCGGTCACTCTTCATAAAATGTATGGATCTTTGGAAAAGAATCCCTCATGTCGAATTTGATTTCAATAATCACGAATCGTTTGGAACTCGGCGCTTGTTTGTTCTTATGACCTTAATGGTACAGATTTTGGATATAGGGGGAATTTTTGTTCTTGATGAACTTGGATCTAGCATTCATCCTTTTATGAGTAGAGAAATCATTTCTCTATTTCAAAATCATGAGACCAATCCTAAAGGAGCACAATTAATTTTCTGTAGTCATGAAACTTATTTGCTTTCAAATCAGGTAGGCTTAAGACAGGATCAGATTTGGTTCACAGATAAAAATGCGCAAGAAGAAACGGTTCTGCGTTCACTTTTAGAATACAATATGAGAAGTGAATGCGAATTTGAAAAAAACTATCGTCAAGGACGCTTCGGGGCAGTTCCTGTAATTTGGTCTTAATGAGATAAATCCGAAATGCCTAAACGAAAACAAAAAATAGAGCCTTGGCATCTTCGGGAGGAAAGGAAACGCAAAAAGCATGTCGTCTCCTACCGAAAACGCTATTTGATTTGCACAGAAGGCAAAACCGAAGCAATTTATTTTGGGCACTATAGAAGTTCTACAGGGCCCCTTGTCGTGGCATTAGATAAATCAGACCATAAAGTTAGCTTGGTCAAAAAAACGATTGAAGAAAGAAATATAAGAATACAAGCTGGCGAATTTGATGAGGAAATAGATGAAGCTTGGGTTGTACTAGATCGTGATGCTAATCCCCTTAACAGGGTAGATAAAGCTCATTTTAATAAGGCCTTAGAACTTGCAAAAGTCAATAATATTCATGTTGCTTACTCCAACGATGCTTTCGAATTATGGCCTTTGTTGCATTACCAAGATTTATGGACAGCTACGCATCGAGACCAGCTTTATAAAATGCTGTCAACGCATAGAAATGAAAAATATGAAAAACCGCTCGACTTATATAAAGAAATTAAGCCCTTTCGGTCGGTTGCGTTAAGGCGTGCGGCAAAACTATCCAAATTAGACGAATCTCCCGCAGACTGCAATCCATCAACAACCATCCATATTTTGGTTGAGAAACTCATTGCCGAGCCAGGATATCGAGAAGAAGATTAGTAATATCGAATGGCTCCTCACGCCATTTGGATACTTCAATCCCCGCCTTGCTTGCTATGGGAATGCGTCGCCTTTTCCGTGCCTCACAAAGATCTTGGCCTAACTTTTTTAAAGCTCTTTTGACTGGAAAATGGGTATTATTTTTAATTTCCCTATTTAATGTCTATAATATAAGTCTTTATAAGCCTTATCGTATAGAATTGCAGACATTAATTAAACATACACTTTTACAAAAAAAATTATAGAGAACCAAAACAGAACGGATGGAGGGAATAGAAGCCTATCGCATTAAAATTTAGGTTTCTTAGTCGCCTCAACAAATAATGTTGACTCATACATAATGGTGCACGCTTCCTGTAATTGGTTCAGGCGACACTCGTTTCAAAAAAAGACGTTGTAAAAAATCAGTTATTGTAATTTAAAGTTTTTTTGAACATAATTATATTATGTTTATTAAAAAATTCCGAGGGATTATGAATTTAACAAATTTATCTTTATCAGCAGCTTTAATGGCAACAGCTCCTCTTCGAGCAGATGGAACTGTTTCTATTCAAACAGAGGTTGTTACAGAGAAAAAGGTTCCTAATATCATTGAGATTAAATCTATCAAGGAAATTTCTCATGTTCAGCCTGATCGGACGCTTGTGCTTTTAGATCTTGATGATACGCTATTTGATTTTCCGTATATGTTAGGGTCTCAGGCTTGGAGACGATATATTGTGGCAGCAACAAAGAGATTAGATAACGGAAACAACTGGCATGATCGTCTCTCTTACCTTTTAGCTCAAAAACATCCTTTACAAACGGTTGAGCTGATGACGAACGAATGGGTGCATGGAATGCAGGAAAATCACGCTGTAGGTGGTTTGACAGCAAGAGAGCGCAACAGATGGTATGAGACAGATGAAGCAGGGATCGATCTTTTAACGACACAACAGTTGCTTTCTGTAAAGGTTGATTTTAATAAGGGAAGCCTTGAAAGTAACTATCCTTCATTCACACAAGACTCTGGATATTTTCGAGGGACTTTTTTTGTTGATACGGATTCAAAAGGGGAATATATCTTGCGTTTATTTCAAAATAGAGCCGATCGTCCCAAGAAAGTGATTTTCGTCGATGATAAGCAAACCCAAGTGGAATCTGTCGCAAAGGCATTAGCCGAGTTGGGGATTGAACATGAGTGTTATTACTATACGGCAATCAGTGAGAAAGCGAAAACATTCAACCCCTTGCTTGCAAATATTCAGCTTTATGTTTTTATTCAATCTCATGGAGAGAAGTTTCTATCCGATAAGGAAGCAGCTGAAATCGCCAAGCAAAATGTCTCAAAGAACGCAGATAATTATCTGCGAGAGGCCCTCGATTTGTTAACAAGTGGGATTTAAAGAAAGCAAGAATTGAAGATCTACGACTTGTCGATCATCTGGCATGCAGGGCTTTATGATTTAAGACATTTAGATATTCGAAAGCTTGGACCATCTCTTATTATCGCAAAGCCTTTCTTAGATCTTCATGCTCAAAAGAGGAAGCCATCCGGTCGATTTCCCTTTTTTTAATCTTAAGTTTTGCAGCTTCTTCGCGCCATAACGCTGTCTCTATTCCTACTTCTTTAATGATTCTTTTAGCTTGTGCCTGATCAAGATCAAAATAAGTAGCCACATCAAAAGCTAAATCAAGAGAAGCGGTGGGATCAATGAGATCTATTGCTGTAGATAGCACTCTAGGCTTGATATCGGTCGGCATAGGATTTAAATCATAAGCGGGAGAGAGGCGCCAACCAGCCAAACCTGTGTAGAGAAAAGCATGATTACGCAGGTGATCATCCACATTAGAAATCAAAACATTAAAAATAATACGTCGCCATAGCGCCTCTAAATCTTCTTTCGGTGAAGCACTGAGGCGCCGAATCGCATCTGCAATCTCAAGATAACTATGCATTTCATTATCTTTTGCACTTAAAGCACTCATTGCCGATAGGAAGGGAATGCGCCTATTCTTTAATCGATCGAATCTTTGAGATAAAAGTATCCTCTGATGACCGAATGGCTCCACACGCCATTTGGGCACTTCAATCCCCGCCTTGTTTGCTAATGTCAACGCCACCGCTTCCCATGCAATGATATCCATCTCATCATCTTTACGGGGAAATTTGGCAATTGTTAAATGGCCTTCTTTATCTTTCACAGAGGCCTTGGGACGCGCCCCTCCCAAAGAAGATCCGGGAGCAAGCAACAACCGTAAATCTTCTTCTGTCTCTGACTCTTGTAAAACGTGATTTGCCGCATAGAGTAACTGGCCAACTGAAACCAGCGGAGGAATTGAATTTTTCTCATACGTTGTTAAAAAAGAGCCCTTTTCTTCTCTTTTAAAACGTAAAGCTCCCTGCCTTCCTTCATCATCAACAAGCAAAAGAAAATCTAATTCTTTCAAAATGCGTGGCGTTCGTTTTTCCAGCTCCGCTTTTTTTCTTTCCGCACGGCGCATCAATAGGCGGCCCCAACGATCAGGAGCAGAATCATCAATTGCTCCAAAAAGAGGTTTATCCGGCGATGCGTGAAAAGAACCTGGAACCAATTCTAATGCTGGATCTAGGGAAAATCGTTCAGGATGGTTCAGCCAAGCAGAATCATACTCAAAAGATAAACTTTCTCTTCCATGGCGATAACGTCCCCAAAGTTGTCCCACCTTGATCGGGACTCCCATTAAATCAACATATACTAAAATCGCCTGTTCCACATCCGCATCCTTAAATCTAAAAGTTCTTTTTTCGGGGAATTCGAATGCGCTTAGGTAACTTCTCTGCCTCCAAGTCTAACCCTAACCGGTCAAAGGAAGGATCCGCTAACTCCACTAACCTTTCAATCATCCCTAAAATAAATAAAACTTTCGCATATGCTCCCAATGAAACCCCTTCATCCCCCCTCTCGATCTTGCTTAGAGTGGATCGACTTATCCCTGCGCGTTCTGCAGCCAGCTTCATGGGAATGCGCCGCCTTTTCCGTGCCTCACAAAGATCTTGGCCTAACTTTTTTAAAGCTCTTCTGACTGGAAAAGGGGTATTATTTTTAATTTCCATATTTAATGTCCATAATATAAGCCTTTATAAGACTTATCGTATAGAATTGCAGACATTAATTAAACACAAAATTTATAGAGGATCGAAACAGAATGGATTGAGGTAATAGGAGCCTAAACAGACAATTTGGGTCATTAACATCCATGCTTGGTGCAAAACGACAAAGAAAAATTTTAAATTGTCAGGAAAGAGCTTTTGCCTTATCTTCATGGAAAAACGATTCAAATATCATTTCCTACGATGTATTCCCATCCCTGGCTTCTAGTCATCTTTGCTTTACATCTTTATTTACACCCTCTCTTAGCCGGTTCAGCACTTGTCTCCACAGAATCCGACCCTGAGGCCTTCATTGAAAATAGCGTCAATGTCATCGACGGCGATTATTGTGAATCAGCGACAGATTTGGTGATTTCAGGACCAGATGCTTTGATTTTACAGCGATTTTATAGCACAAAAAATGCGATAACGGACACCCAAACGGGTGGCTGGAGAATGCTCCCTCAAAGATTTCTCGTGATTGGCAAGGGTGCTCCCAGCAAATCGTGTACGGTTGGAAAAGATCGGTTTGAATGGACGGTTGCTTTTATAGGAGAGCGATCTGGCGGAATTCTTCCTTATTGTGGCTGGAGAAATACAAATGGGTCAACGAAAGACCCCCTGAAGATCGATATCCTGAATCGTGCGCTTGGCATGGTCAATACTTATGCAGGAGAAATCAACGGGCAGACGAACCATCAAAATCATCTTCTTCATTGCAAGGGACCCACATGTGAACTGATCTTAGGCGATGGAACAAAACGAACATATCAAAAAGTCCCCCAGTTGCCATCGCTTGTTCTTGGAGAGGAGCTTACTCCATTGATGGGGAAGCAAGTCATTGACCCCGACTATTTTCTTCTTACTCAAGAAATTCTGCCAAGCGGCAACCAGATCTTTTTCTCCTACGATACAGATGGGCATCTTATTTCCATCGAAATGAAAAACAAGTCAGGAAACAAAACATTTTCCTGGATTCATTTCAATTATGATCTTCAAGAGGCTATAGGCCAAGTGAATATAGAAACGAGTGATTCTCGGCAACTGACTTATCATTTGGCATGGGCGGATGGTTCTTATCAGTTGATCAAGGTCCATGGCTCTCATTGCCTCCCTGTCTCTTATGAATATTGTGACTATAAGGGTGCCTTAGTCAAAAAAATGCTTCCCGAAGGACGTTTCGTTGAAATCGAATATGAACAAGGTAAAGTCAAATTCTTAAAAAGACCTCATGCACAGTCAGGAAAAGCAAACTCCTGTTTATTCTTTTGCTTACGGGAAAGATTACACCGATGTCTTTAATGCGATGGGCATTAAAACACGGTATCTCTTACGACAAACGTTTTCAGTTAACATCTATTGAACGATATGATGACGAAGATCGTCTCTATCGCATCGAACGGAAATTCTGGGGGAAAACAAAAGCAGATGCAGGACTTCTTCTAGCGAAAACAATTGGAGATGGAAACGGACGCATCCTTTTCCTACCGCTCATTTCAATATGATAAATCAGGCAATGTCACTGAAGAAAGACTTTACGGGAATTTAACCGGAAAACAAGAGATCTCATTACAAGTTTCCGCCGATGGCAAACTACTGAATCCCGACGAAGAAGAATGTCACATAAAAACCTTTGGTTACTCAACAGATGGATTGAATTTGCTGACCAAAATGGGAGATTGCAAAGGAAATCAAACGCTTTATACCTATAAGCCAGGGACGAATCTTCTCATTAAAAAACTCATCTTTGACAAAGGAAACATCAAAAAAAGAACCTTTCAATCTTACAATGAGGATGCAGCATGCATTAAAATCATTGAAGATGATGGATCACACGAAGAAGAGTCTCAAACTTATATCTACAACACGAGCGAAAGACATATCAAAGAGATCAAACCTAAAGAAACTCTTCCCGGAGTTGGGCTTCCTGAAATCATCGAAGAAAAGGCGTTAGATCTCAAAAACAACCAAGAGATTCTGGTCAGAAAACAAGTGAATACGTATGACGACCAGTCAAATCTTCTTTCTTGCAGTACCTACGATGCAAATGACCAATATGCCTTTACAGAAAAAAGAACATACAATGCGATTGGGCAAGTGACTTCACAAATCGATCGCACAGGAAAAGAAACAAGCTATACCTATGATGGAGTTGGCAATCAAATTTCGGTTTCTATCCCGCAAGAAAACAGGTTCATGACAGTCACCTATGACCTTCATAACCAACCCATTGAAAAACCGAAATAAACGCAGAGGGATCATTCATCATTAGAAATACTTATGACTCTTTAGACAGAAAAATAGCTTCTAGCGACCGCTTTGGCAATGCGACCTCCTATGAATATGATCCCTTTCATCGATTGACAAAAGTCATCCATCCCGAAGTGTTAGATGAAAATCATCAAGTCATCCGCCCAACCTTTAGTTATACCTACGATCTTTTTGGCAATGTGCTAACGGTTCAAGATCCTAAAGGCTTTATCATAACAAAATCCTATAACTTGCATGGAAGTCCCACAAAAATCAACTATCCGGATGGTTCTTTTGAACAGTTTAAGTATGACACGGAAGGGAGTCTACACCGCTCTTTGACTCGCGAACAAATCCTCACTGTCTATGAATATGATTACTTAGGAAGATCGATTTATGAAGAAAGCTTCACTGTGGGTGAAACGGGGGGCTCTTCCTTTTTAATGAGTCGCTCCCGTCAATATAACGGATTTCGATGCACATATGAGAAAGAAGACGACCACATTAAGCATTATTATTATGATCCGGCAGGAAGATTGACCTCTCTTATTGAACATGCAAACAACCAAAATGAAAAAGACCCTGAATCTCGCCTCACAGAAATCTTGTACGATCCGCTTGGCCGCCTCCATCAAAGACGTGTCTGGTTTGATACTGGATCACAAGATTATTCCCTAGAATGCTTCGAGTACGATCTCTCTGGAAATATCATAGAAAAGAAAATGGAAAATGCTCAAGGGGTCATTCTACTTAGAAGAGGATATTCCTACGATGCGCAAGGCCATTGTATCGAAGAATACAGCCTTGACAATGGCATGAAAACCTCTTTAATTAAAACTTTTTATAACTACTGAAGGAGAGCCTATCGGCTATCTCGATGGGCTTGATCAAGAAACTAAAGTCATCATCGACACTTCCCATCAAAATGAACTGGGTCAAACAGTCCTAAAGAAAACTTTGGTGAATCCTATCGGAGTACAAACAGAAATCGAATTTGATGCTCTTAGCCGCGTTTATTCCATTTTCAAAAAAGATCCTTTTGGTGTTCTCCTATCCTCTCAAAAGACCCTATACGACTCACTCGGAAACAAAGCTTGCGAAACTCATGATCAAATTGTAGAGGGCAAAATTCTGAGATCCCAAACATTTCGATGGATCTATGGGCCAATGGGTCGTTTGGAAGAAGAAGTGGAAGCGGTCGGCTCTCCTGTAGAGAAACGGACGCAATACAGTTATAATTCTTTGGGGAAAATGACTAGCAAGACAACTTCAGGAATTGCAACACCCATCACCTATACTTACAACAAAGATGGAAAACTCCACAAAATCGAAGCGCAGAATAGCAAAAAAGAGCTACAGATTTCCAATAGCTATTCCTATGACCGAAAAGGCAATATCCTTTCAGCCTACTCTCTCCATGGCAAATCTGTTCAAAAAACTTACAACACCTTTAATCAAGTGACCAAGGAAACCATCAAAGATGGAGAAGGGACCTACACGCTGCAATACCCTTACGACAGAAAAGGACGCCTGAAGGAGATCACTCTTCCGGATCATTCCAAAATTGCCTATACCTATGATGCCGTCTTTGGGCGAGAGGTAAAACGTCTCTCGGCTGAAGGGAAAATCCTCTATACCCATACTTATGACCACTATGATAGCCAAGGAAAGTTACTTAAGGAAAGTCACATTGGCTATGTGGGATCGACTGAATACATTTACGACCTTAACGGTAAAAAAATCTCAACCAAAAATGATTTCTTTGCTGAGCAGTACAACCGAGATGCTTTAGGACGCTTATTAGAAGTGAAAGGCACCGGCCAAGAAGAATATGCTTATGATTTTCTCTCCCAACTGACCTCAGAAAAAAAGGGAACAACTCAAACGCACTTTTACGATTCACTGGATAATCGTATTCAAACAGACAATGAAAAGCTCCTTTATAACGCTCTTAATCAACTGATCTCTTATTCACAAGCCGAATTCTCATACGACCCACATGGCAATCTTTTGAGAAAAGTCCTAGATGGAGAGGAAACACGGTTCGAAAATAATTTTCTTTTAGAGCTCACTTCTATAGAAAAGGCAGATCAAACAATGCTGACTTTTTCCTATGATCCCTTTGGCAGGCTTTTAGTAGAAAAACATCTAGACATTAAAGGCAAGAATAAGAAAACCCTGTCCACTACACGTTATCTTTATCTTGGTCATCAAGAAATCGGCACCCTCTCAGAGACAGGAAATATTGAGACTCTCAAAATTCCAGGCTTGCAGGGGGATGAACTCGCTCCGGTCAGTATTGCTTTTGAGATCAAAGACGAAACCTATGCTCCCCTGCACGATATCGCAGGAAATGTCATCCGTTTGATTGATCCCCAAACCCATGAATCAATTGAAAGTTATCAGTATACGGCTTTTGGCGAGGAGACGATCTATAATCCTTACGGGGATGTAGAACAAAATTCACTAGTGGATAATCCCTGGAGATTTGCTGAAAAGCGAATCGACGAAAAGTCTGGCCTTATTCGATTCGGTTTGCGGTTTTACGATCCGAGCGCCGGGAGATGGATAAGCCAAGACCCTGCGGGTTTTATTGATGGTCCTAATTTCTATGCTTATCTTCACAATAATCCATTCAATCATTTGGACCGCTTTGGCCTTGCAACCGAAACAAATTCCCAAAATAAATTTGACGAATATTTTTACGGTGAACCCAAGTTATCCACTATAGAGCAGAATTATGGAGAGATTTTGTGCCGAGATTAGATAGCATTGGCGCTAAACGAGAAAAAGGGACAATTGTCAATCTTAGCTCCCATCCAGATGCTTCTCCCTTTGATCATAAATTTATGAGTCCTACATATGAAGAAAGACTACAACGACATATCAGAAACTACTTGAATACACAAGGTAAAATGTTATGAAACTTACTTCCTTTTTATTAATTACTTTATTGATTTTTACAGGTTTTGTTATGAAGAATAAACAGCAAGAATATCATCCATCCAAAGGGGAACAACTTGTAAATAGTACCTTAGCCAAAACAGCTAAAATCATTAAAGATAAATACAATCTTAAACCCTGCGGTGAAGGAGTTGCTATGCCAGGGGGATCCATTCAAGAATTGACATTATGTTTTGACACAAAATATCCACATAATAAAGAGCAATTGAGAGAATTAATAATAAAATCAGCCCAAGAACTGCTTTATCAAGTTAATGAAAATAAAGAGATTCAAGATTTTATTAAAACAAAACCATTTACTATAAAAAATATACAAATTATCATTTATAACCACGATAAAAATGGTAGAAGTTTACGAGATCCTGAGATATCAAATGCCCAAATATTGCAAGGAGTTCTAAATTATTCTACAATAGATCCAGAAGATAGTTTTAAATATAAAAATGAATTTGAAGAAAGCTACGAAGAAGCCTTAAAAGCTATATCACAACCTTGATAATTTCAGAATCTTGGCTCTGCTTCCAAGAACCTATCCCGATATTCTAATGGCCTCCATTCGAGTTCTTTTCCCGCAGGTTGCGATGCCCATCCTTGGGCAATATTAAATCAATATTGCCCAAGGATGGGCATCGCAACCTGCGGAGAAAATAATCTCGAATGGAGGCCATTAGAATATCGGGATAGGTTCAGACAAAGGCTTCACCTTGAAATACTTTTATATGGGTCATACAAAAAAAGGTGTTATACTGTGGGGCATAGAAGAATGGTTAAGGTATTTCGCAACAAACAAGCCTGCTATGGTAAATGTGCTATTGAAAGGAGTTTTTCCCAAAACTTTGAGAAACTCGGGATCATGTACGAATGATAAACTTGTTGAATATCGTCATAGGAAATATGTTTCACAAGAGACTTCATTTCATGATATGAGTTAAGATCTCTTCCTCTGTTTCCAATACCGCTTAATAGCTTTTTAGGGTTTCTAATTTTTTCTAAATTTAAATCTGAACGACTCTCTTTTATTTTTTCTATTAATTCGTCTTTTGAAATGCTTGCCCACTTAGCTATCGCATCATTAAATGCAAGCATCCAAGATTCTATAGTCATAATTGCAAAATATAAATTCATTTTTTCAAAGTATTTGACTCCCTTTGATGATAAATATTTTTTTAATTTTTTAGGGATTTCATTTACAGCATCGACTATCGGACTAGAGTTCTCAAAATCTAAGTCGCGAAGGCCAATGACCTCAAATCCTTTCTCTACTTGTTTATCCAATCTTTGACAAAGAGCGGAAATAATCGACCCACTGCCTTCTACATTAATAATCAAAAAATAAGTTTTATAATTTTCTGTTTCATTAAAATTGGGAACCGGATTTTTTAAATTGTTGACCAATTTGATGTTATCAATGCGAATATCAGAGTAATACCACCACGTTAAGAGAAAATGATTGATGAAAATCTGTTCGCTCTGCCCCTCAACATAAAGGGCAACTTTTTTTTTATTCATTTGTCAACTTAAGAGATAATCAGAGGAAAATAAATCAAAATTATTCAATCCAAGTTGCTTCCATTCTTCGAACTTATCTTTAGAATTTGAATAATTTAAACACTTAACCGTATAAAGATCTCTATAGCAAAT
Organism: Parachlamydiales bacterium; assembly: GCA_963801825.1. GTDB lineage: Bacteria > Chlamydiota > Chlamydiia > Chlamydiales > Parachlamydiaceae > CAWDGI01. Next base: position 1,262,346 of record CAWDGI010000003.1, on the reverse strand, counting down.
GGTCAATTCTGCTAACAATACGGAATTCATCAAAAAAGAATCATTGGAAGTTGCAATGAGGTGAATTTTCGGATTAATTGTTTTATCAAAAATGATCTCTGCTAATTTCCTACTACGATCAAAATCAAGTCCTTCACCAAAATCATCAATTAAAATTGTCATGATTTTTCCCTGTGAACGCAAAAATTCTATAATAGCAAGAAGAGAGAAAGCTCGAAACATTCCTTGAGAAATCTGTGACTGTTTAAGAGGGAAAGCGATTCCTCTTTCTTTCAAAAGAATCATTTTAAAGATGGGGTGCAAACCTTCAACAAGGCTCGTAGATGCGTTTTCAACATTATATCCCAGAAATTCCAGTTGTTTTAGAATTTTCTTTCGTTGAACTTCATCTAGATTTTCAAGGACTGTTGGGACCGCATTTAAACTTGTTAATCGATAAGGATGCCCTGGAATTTCAACAAGATTTGGCGATGTATTTGCAAAAGCAAAACCTTTTACACTATTAGCCCATGAAACTAGGCTTTCCAAAAAAGGAAATTCATTTTTATCTCTCCGCACATGTAGAACCATTCGATCATTAGGAGGAGAAATAATTTGATTTTGTTGAGTGACTTGTGAGTATATTTTAGCAGTAGAAGGGTCGCGATCAAGCCGCTCAACACCATTTATCACAATCTTTTCTTTAACTATTTTCCCTTCTTGATAGCCAATGCAAAACTGTATTTCTTGATTGTCATCAATAAAGCATGTTGACCATTCTCCATTTTGTACGGCTATGGAGGATTGGATTAAGCCTGCCAAATGATGAATGATTCCAACAATTCGGCTTTTTCCTGTAGCGTTTCGACCAACAATGAGATTGTGCTCCCCTAAAGTTAGCTCTTCTAATTCCCAAGGATTCTGGCTGGAATTGTTAAAATTTTCTTTGTAGCTGACTGATTTCAGTCTCATAATTTTTTCCTAAATTCACCATACTAGCAGACTACCAGGATTATTCCACAACAGACAATTTGGGTCATTAACATCCATGCTTCGGGGTGTAATTAAATCTGGGAGTTTACAAATAACTGATAGGGTTAATACACAGTTAAGCTTTAGACTTAAGGGTTAACCGCGAAGACCGAGAGGGTAGAGAAGGGTGTATAGTCAAACAGTTGGGAGGGAAAACGGGCTATTTTCACAGTTTGGTCGAAGGTCATCAGTCTGTCCTTAACATCTGACGTCTTATTTTTCAACGCCCGTTCGCCTTCGGCTCACTCAAGGCGCAAAGTGCGCAGAGGAAACGCAGAGGAGGTTTCATTCATCCACTCAACTTAAAAGAACTGCGAAGAGCAGAGCTTCCTCTGCGTTTCCTCTGCGCACTTTGCGCCTTGAGTGAGCCGAAGGCGAACGGGCGTTGAAAAATAAGACGTCAGATGTTAAGGACAGACTGATGACCTTCGACCAAACTGTGAAAATAGCCCGTTTTCCCTCCCAACTGTTTGACTATACACCCTGCTAGCAAGATTTACATTTTCCTATCGCAATCTCTCAACCGCTCCCCAATTCCCGATAAGCGTCCCCCTTGCTGCGACACCGTTTTAAGAATTGTGTGATCCGCGCCATAAATCTCAATTGTCTTGCGCGCACGTGTCACCGCTGTGTAAAAGAGCTCGCAGCCAAACCTCTCCGTCCCTTCCGGCAAAACAAAAATCACTCGATTAAATTCACTCCCTTGGCTCTTATGCACAGACAAACAATAGCCATATTCATACTTTGGCAGTAATAAAACTGATAAACGCCTCATCTTGCCGTCGCCTGCTCGAGAAGGAAAAAGAGCGTAATCTTCCCCCCCTAAATGCTGCAAAGGAAGACGACGCATCAATACCCCTGTTTCACCATTAAATAGGTCTTGGCGATAGTCATTCATCACAATCAGAATGGGGATCGCTAACCAACCGATCCTCCTTCCATTGGAAACTTCCTGGCAAATCGATTGCCAAATCGCTTGGTTGATGGCCTCCACCCCAAATAACCCTTGCCGTATCGGAGAGAGTAAACGAATCCCCTGGAATAATTCTAAAAGCTCCTCTGCCTCTTGCTTCGGCTTGACGACCGTGGGAAAGTCTTTTCGCACATACTCGATCAACTCTGATTGCGCCTCTTTCTCATCGGCAGAAAAATTTAAACGCTTCACCCCTAATAATTTTGATCCATTCAAAATGTGTAAGACCTCTTGGCTTTGCTTCCGATGAATGCACTGTGCAAAATCAATCAGCGATCTTAGTTCAGCACGCACACAAACGTTCAGGGAAATGCAGGAAAAGGGCAAAGAAGGATTTTTCTCCCGCGATCGAATCAAATCCAGAAACACACTTCCCGCCTCAACAGAGGGAAGCTGATGGGAATCTCCCAACAAAACGATCCTTGACCCTTTTTTTAGGGAAGCAAATAAGGCCGCCATCAGACGAATATCAATCATGGAACTTTCATCTACCACAACAAAATCAGCAGACAAATGCTGGGGGTCCATTTGATAAGAAAACGGCCGAATGTTTAATAAGGCATGTAGTGTTTTGGCTTGCAAAGGGGGAAACCCCTCTAAAGAAGCGACTGCTTGACTCAAACTTCGCTGCAAGTTGGCTGCCGCCTTGCCTGTTGGAGCCGCTAAGATGATTTGGCAGGTCGACTTTTCTTCTTCGGAAAGATGCTCCCAAAACACTTTAATCAAATAACCCGCTGTATAGGTTTTCCCCGTTCCCGGCCCTCCCGTCACAAGGGTTAAAGCATTTTTACATCCCTGGATGATGGCTTCCGCCTGCTCCTCGAATAAAACCTTCTCTTGAACCAACCGGTGGGCATACCTCTTAATCTTTTCCTCATCGACTCTTAAACAAGGGGATGTTTGAGCGTGCTGATGGAAATAATGGATAAATAAGGTTTCAAACATCCAATGTCTTTGTAAGTACACATTCTTTCCCTGCCGACAAAGAGGCGTAAGAGGGATCTGGCTCCGGCTCGATGGAGCATCGAGGGGTGTTAATAAACCCTCAGGAATACAAGTACTCCCTTGCCTCATCAGCTGAGTGAGAATTCCCGCCTCTTCATTTGTTAAAGGGACTCCCTCCTCATTCTTCCATAACTGCTGGACAGAAGGATTCAACCCCTCCTCTTCAATAGACACACACAAGTGTCCCTCTTTAGCAGCTAACGTGACATGGGTTAAAAATAAAGCGACTTCTTGCTTAATATCCAAATGACGACGAAGCAAACGATGGATCAAAATGTAATCAAGATAAGCCAATCTTCTTTCTTTTAGATAAAGATTTAAGAGAGGCCAGGGAAATTTTTGCAATCTGTTCTCAGGAAGAGGCAACCAAGGGGCCCTTTGATAAGCATCTACAAACGCTTTTTTTGCCAATCCCAGTTGTCGCATCTCTCTCTCCCTTCGATATGATTGGAGGGAGAGAGATAAATTAAAATTGATTTTTTATCAAGAAGCAAAACTGAACACAGGCAAAAAGTGATAAATGCCTGTTTCTTGTCCAGGGGAGAGACCTCGCAAAAAGAGATAAAATGCCCCCCCAAAACACTCTTCAAAGGGACGCGATTCAATCAACCGAAGATAGCGCTTCACTGCTTCCATATAGATCGCTGCTTGCAAAAAATAGGCATTCTCTTGCATCGCTGCATGTAAAAAAGGAGCGGCGTAAGTTTCCAACGCTCCCCCGAGCCAATTCGTTTTCCAATCGACTAAATAATACATTCCTTCATGGTAAAAAAGGAGATCAATCACTCCCTTCACAAACCCTTCTTGAAATTCCACTCCCTCTAGCTCTTCCCCTCTCTTACAAGGAAAGAGAAAGGACATCTCCCGATAGAAATGCAGAGGAGAGAGAGAAGCCAGACAAAAAGACTCCGGCAGGGAGGGAAGAGGGATTCTAAGAGCAGTAAAAATTAAATGGGCAATCACCCCCTCCCACTCTTCAAAAAGTGTCTTTCGAATAAATGGACGAATCAGTGGCAGAGCCTCTTCAGGGGTTTCTAAAGAGTTAAAATCTTGAAATGAAATTTTTTCTAAAATCCCATGGATAAAAAGACCCGTCTCTCGATTGGCAGGGAGCGTATGTCCTGTCTTTAAAGAGCAATCAAAATCTTTTGGAAAAGAACCGGTCAAAGAAAAACGTTCGTTCGCAGCATGCTCAACATGATAGCTCAACGTCGAAAACGAGGCCATCCATAGAGGAGAATAAGATAACGAAACAACCGGAGGAGCGAACAAGGCCTCCGAAAAGGTCCCCTCTTCTCCTACCGGTCGCTCAAAAGAAATCGGAGAACAAAGAGAATAGCTAATCTCTCCTCCCTCCCTTCCCCTCTCCTCTATCCACTTAATCAGAGATTGACCCGTCTCGCTTCTCACTCGCTGATAAAGCTCTTCCCAAACAGCGGGCGGTCGAGCAAACCGAGCAAGAAAGAGATCCATTGGAGAGGCTTCCCCCTTTTTTAGATGATCGGAAGGAAGGTGAAGAGGAAGAGGAAGATAGAGCCGCTCTTTCGCACGGGTCAACGCCACATAGAGTTGCCGCATTTTCTCCGCATCGCTTTCCTCATAGAACCGTTGATAGTCTTCTGAATCCTCTTCCAAAGGAGTCCATATCCGCTGCCCCTCTGATTCGACAGGAATTAATTCTTCCTTTAAAGAGATCCGATTGGCGAGTCCAAGGGCAAAGACAATATCAAATTCCAATCCTTTGCTAAAGTGAAGGGTCAAAATTTTGACACCATCGATCGAAGGATCTTGAAAACGTTTGATCCGTTCATCGTCGTTTGTATCCCAAATCGATAGCTGATGAAGAAAAGGAAGGATCCCTTCCGGACTATTCCACCCTCGGTATTGATGATCGATAATCAAATCGGCCATTTGTTGCAAGTCGCGATAAAGATCGCTCCCTTCTTGCCGAGAGAAAAGAGATTCAAGGAGACGCTTCCCATCCGGCCGAAAAGAGGTGCGCAGCATCTCATCAAAAAAAAAGGCAAACCCTTTCTCAAATAAGCAAAACCTGAGGTGTTGAATGGCCATCAGAACAAAGTCTTTTTCTTCCCATTGCCTCAATTCCTCTTGCGTCCACCCCATTAACGGGCTTCCTAAAGCCGTACAAATGGCCCCTCGAGAATAGGGATGCAAAATGGCGCGTAAGATATCTTTCAATCCTTGAAAAACAGGGGAATCGATCAGGCTCATCCCCCGCTGATTAAGATAGGGGATGTGGCATTGATCAAAGAATTGCGCCAGCCTCAAGGCTTGATGGCGATCACGAACCAACACGGCAAATTGTCGAAAGGTCCCTCCTTTTTTGGCCCGCAGCTCCGTGATCTCTTGAGCAATAAAAGGAAAAAAGAGATGGGTCTCTAGATCGGAAAAGTTCCCTTTCTTAAAGGCTTGGCCATCGGCCAAAAAGAAATGAATGGCCCCTCTTCCTTCCTCTCCTTGCTCCAGGCCTACTTGTCCGGCCAACACAGGCTGGTAAGGCAAATGAGAAGAGTGTCTTGGCAAAGAAATAAACTGAGGAAGAGACTCGGAAGAAAAGAGAAGATTGAGAGCACGCACCAAGCGGGGCTGAGAGCGATAGTTCACATCTAAAGAAAAGCAATGCTTTTCTCCGAGGAATTGAGCAGCAGCTAAGTAAGTATACACATCTGCCTGCCGAAAAGAGTAGATCGATTGTTTTGGATCCCCCACTAAGTAGAGATATCCCTTCCAGGGATAGCAATCTGAAAGAAAAAGGCGCTGAAAAATTTGCCATTGCAGGGGATCGGTATCTTGAAATTCATCAATCATCACCGCTCGATAATGACTTTGCACCTGAAGTAAAAAATCAGGTCGGTCTAATGTGTCCTTCATTTTAACAAGAAGATCATCCGGAGAGAGCTTTTCCTCTTCCCGCTGATAACGCTTGAGTAATTTCTGGCAATCGGCAGCGAGGCGAGCGAGTAAAACGGAAAAGTCACTCGCTCCTCTTAAAATGGGTTTAAGCTCTTTTTCTAGTTCTTGAGTGAACGAAGGATAATGGAGCTCAGAGGGAGAGGGGGAAGTCCCTTTAAGAAGTGTGGGATTCAATGCCTGTGTCCAAACGAGCCCTTCTTCTAAAAGGGCATCAAACGCTTCAATGCTCCATTCCTCTTGATCAAATAATCTCGCAAAACGGCTCACTTTATTCAGGGTTTTTTCCTTCGTTTCTCCTGACTTAAAGTTGCGATAAGCAGCCGCTTGGTTTTGAAAATCAGCGAGCATCTTTTCGGAGTTTAAAGAAAAGCAGCTTTTGAGACGAGCCATGCTTTCAATAAAGGCGTGGTAGCTTGCTTTAAAGGAAGGAAGGGAAGGGAAAACTGCGTTCCTTTGAAGGAGTCTTAATAATTTCCTTTGGTCAGGATCTCCCTTGAGGAGAATCTCTAACTGAGAGGGGCTATATTTCTCAAGACGGATTTCGGAGCGAAAAAAATCTCGAATGATGGCAAAGACTTCCGACTCCGGAAGCAGCTCTTCATTGGAAAAGGAATGAAACCCCCAATCGCTCTCCAAAGCAAACTGCTTGAGCAACCGTCCGCAAAAGGCATGAATGGTCAAGATCTGTCCTTGATCGAAGGCAAACAACGCTTGCAAAAGAGATTGACGCACCCGCTGAACGGCTTCTTCTCCTTGCTCCATGTAAGCTCTTAAATAATCGGGTGCTGAATCATTCACCGTTCCTTGAGAGAGCCATTCTTGCAAATGAAGGAGCGCTTGCTCGATATTTGATCGAATCCGAAATTTCAGATCGCGCACGGCCGCTCGAGTGAAGGTCACCACAAGAATTTGGGGAAGAAGGAGCGGCTCGTCTTTGCCATGCGACTCGATCAATAATCGGACAACAATATTTTGAATCGAGAAGGTTTTCCCCGTTCCGGCAGAGGCTTCTAATAAATAGTGCCGATGAAGATTTAGTGAGCGGTCTAAAACATTAAATTTTTGCATATCTTTCTATCTTTCCCGGAGAGATATAGAAAATATCATAGCATAAAAATGAGAAAATTGTTAAAACTTTATCCCATGAAAATGCCATTAAGTGTCACGATTTTAACCAAAAATAGCCAAAAATATTTAGGAGAAGTTCTCTCTGTTTTACAGCTCTTTGATGAAATTGTTGTTTACGACACAGGATCGGAAGATCGCACCCTAGAAATTGCCCGCCAATTTCCCAATGTTTGTCTGTATGAGGGGCCTTTTATTGGATTCGGTCCCACCCATAACGAAGCCTCTCTTTGTGCCCGCCATGATTGGATTTTATCCATTGATAGCGATGAAATTGTGACACCGGCCTTAGCGAATGAAATTCAATTCTTAAATTTAACGCGGGGGCATGTCTATTCCTTTCCAAGGCACAATGAGTATCGAGGAAAATGGATTCGCTGGTGTGGCTGGTATCCCGATCGGCAAATTCGTCTTTATCATCGCCTGGATACGCAGTTTACAGAGGCGCAAGTGCATGAATCGATTGAGTCTGACCATTTGAAAGAAATCCCTCTTCATTCTCCTTTGCGTCATTACTCTTACCAAGATGTGTCTGAATTCTTACATAAGATGCAGCTCTACTCTTCTCTTTTTGCTCTCGAAAACCAAGGGAAAAAAAAGGCTTCACTAAGTAAAGCCGTTTTACATGGGGGGTATGCTTTTTTGAAGAGTTATCTTCTTAAGAAAGGCTTTCTAGGGGGGAGGGAAGGCTTTGAGATTTCTTTTTATCAGGCGAATACGGCTTTTTACAAATATCTTAAGTTGGCGGAAGCGAATCGGGTTTTGACAGATAAAACCAAAGAAAAGATTTAGGATTTAATTTTATTTCATGGGAATCCAATTTCGGCGAGCACCCTGCATTTTTCGACGCCCTTTCGTCTCGGAAGAAGAAGCCACTTGAGGAGAAGGGGTCAAAGCCGTCTTGAGTTTTTGTTCGCTTTTGCTGGGCTCTTTTTCAGAGATAAGAGAATAAATCAGTGATTGGCGCTCCCTTTCCATCCGCTCCCATTCTTCTTTGGAGAAATTAGCGGGATTCTCCAAATAAGTCCTAAGCTCTCGCGGGGTCATTCCTGCATTTCGATAAATCTCATCTAACTCTCTCTCTATTTCAGCATGTTTTTTCTTATATTCATCAATCATTTTAAAAGCCTCTTCTAGACCGGAATCTGCCCCTCTCTTTTCCTTCGCTGCATTTTTCACATGAGGGGCAAACGGAAAGGGGGGAAGAGGGGCCTTCTTCAAAGACGATTCTGAAGAGCGAGAAGATTTTGGGGACTTAGAAAACTTTTGAGTCATATATCCTCTTTTTTAACGATCAATCTTATTGTAACACAAAATTAATTATAAAAATTAATTTAATAATAAAAATTTGATTAAAATACAGCGATTAGTAGAGAGCTCTTCTAAGAGTCTTTGTAATAAAGCGATTTAAACTTTCTCCATGAGTTTGAGCAACAATAGAAAGTTTGGCATGCAATTCTGGCGGAATTCGCAGGTTAAATTTTCCGGAGAAAGGTTTTTCAGGTTTTTCTCCCCGTTCTGCACAAAAGGCGAGATAATCTTCAACTGAATCTTTAAAAGCTTGTTCTAGTTCCTCGACAGTTGTTCCTTGAAATGTAATAACATCCTTGATTCCAAGAACTTCTCCATGAAAAATTTTGGCTTCATCATCATAGATCACATGACCTGTATATTCTTTATATTTCATCGTGGTTTTACTCCTGCACTTTCTAAGAAACGGCGCATTGAAACAAGAGCTCCTTTATCTGTTTCCTTTTTAGGATGGGGACGGTGAAAAGTCGCACGTACACCATTCAAAGCAAATCTCACACGTGATCCCGCACCTTGTGTCATTTCGGCATCAAGATGACGTAATAAAGCCTCAATATCTTTCCAAACAACATTAGACTGAACAGGCTGTTTAAAAATCGCTTCAAGTGTGCGCTGGTGTTTCTTGTTCATACTTTAATAGTACTAAATTTTGGTATTACTAAACAAGCAGAAATGGACCCAAATCCAGTAATGTCAAAACTTCTCGAAAAATACGCCGATGCCCCGAAGAAAATGCCAATTGCTTGAGCGCATCAATAGGGAGCCAACTCAGCCCTTCTATCTCTAAAGGCTGCTGGCAAACAAACCAAACAGGATTCAAGGATGCTTGATAACGTGTAAACCCCTGATTCACTGTTGAAAGTGTTTGCTTAAACCTTAAAGAGAGGGAATAGTGCTGCGACAGCATAACCTGAAACTCTTGAGGAGAAAGACCTTCTTTTGACACTTCAAAATAAGGAAACTCGTAAAGATCAGACATGATCTCTCCCTTTTTTCCTCGCTTGATCAAGTAGAGATCTCCTGTTTGGATAATCGCAACCGCCCGATATAAATAAGTCGTGACTGCTCCTTTCGACTTTACAGGGAGAGAATCCACTTTGTCTTCTCTAAAGGCCACGCACTGACTTTGAAGGGGACAAAAGGAACACTGAGCGTTGCGCTGACAAACAGTCGCTCCTAGCTCAATTAAGGCTTCATTGATGACCCAGGGTTCCTCCTCCGGAAGAAGAGCTTGCAATAATTGCGTGAGTTTCTTCACAGTCGCTGCTTTGGCAATGTCCTCTTCAATCCCAAAATAACGGGCTAACACACGTAACACATTTCCGTCGACAGCCGCTTTTCTCTGGTGAAAAGCAAAACTCAAGATTGCTCCAATCGTATAAGGGCCTAATCCTTTGATTTCTTTTAATTTTTCCTCCTCATCCGGCAATTTTCCCTGAAAATGCTCGACAACATATTTTGCCCCCTCATGAAGATAACGGGCACGGGAATAATACCCTAAGCCCTCCCAGGCTTTAATCACTTCATCTAACTGCGCTTGCGCAAGATGACGAATCGTCGGAAAACGTTCCATCCAATGCAAAAAATAGGGAATGACAACCGCCACTTGCGTCTGCTGCAACATCACCTCAGACACCCAAACCGCGTAGGGGTCTTCCATCTGACGCCAAGGTAAATCGCGCTTTTTAGTTTGAAACCAAGCCTTTAATTGAAAGAAATCTAGCATTGTATTTTTCACAAAAGAAATTATTTAAAAATTCGTAAAATTAAATTGAGCGTGATATAATAGTAAATTGTTGTTTAACTAGGAACTTACTTATGCAATCTTCCCCTATTCATCGTCCATTTAATCAGGATCAGACGAATCAGGCAAATCTTTCGCTTCAGAGAATAAGAGAATCTTTAAAAAAAATCAATGAAGCTCAAATCATACTCACCACATTTGCACAAATAAAAACTTACACGGAGGAGCTTAAGAAGAAGAGAGAAGAAATTATTGAAGGAAGACGATTAGGGGCAAGCAACGAAGAGACGAAAGAGACCGTCCAGCTATTTAATCAATTGATCTTTCTCCTTAATAACAGATCGATCGATTCTTCAGATTCTCTTTCCCCTCTGCCCTCTCTCCATTTTTTTTCTTCAGAAATTCTCGATCATCTTCTCCTTTCTCATCCTAATTACAAAAATGCCTCTCCAGAAGAGAAAAATTTTATTAGATCTTTGACTCCTAAAAATTTAGGACATCTTTTTGGCGATTCTTTTATTTTAGGCATGGTCGACCAATGGGGAATCCCTGTAGAAGGGAATAGTCCTTCACAGGTCCTCAAATTCTTCTTGGCTGCCTTGGATTATCTTCCTTCTAAATATCCCGACGCTTTCAAAGAACGAAAAGAAGAGATCTCTCAATTGAAAAGCCTTTTCCATCAATCTCTTGAAATTTTTTCTCTTTTAGGAAGAGCCATGATGGAAGAAGAAGATCTCTCGATTAAAGCAGAGCACATGCGAACTTTTGTGAGGGAGATCAAGAGAAAATTGGAAACGATGCAAGAAGGGGAGATCCTTCTTTTGCCATGGGGATGGTCGGAATCCCACAGGAATTGGACATGGGATGCTCCTTTCAGCCACTCAAAAAGCAGGAGATTTGGTCTTTACGGTCTTTAATACGGGAGAAGGAATTCAGTATCACTCACAGCCTCCTCCTCCCAAACGCAATCAAGCCAATACGTGTTCCCATTATCGCATTCCTGCAAGTCAGCGCCAAGCGTTCTATGCAGATACTCTGCAAGCCCTCTTTGAGCCTCTCATTTTAGGTGGATTGGAAGGAGTCAACACCCCCATGTACATGAATGCCCGCTACAGCGCCGAAGAACTCTATCTCATGCTTGAACCTTATCGCCAGACCGTTGTTAAAGGAGAATGGATGAAAAAAGAGCAGCAAAGTGGCACCTGCTCTTTTCAATGCATGCTTGCCTTTACGGGAAAAACTGCTCCTGGTTTAGAGAAAGAATTGAAATTTCTTTGGGAACAAGAAGCAGCCACTCTCTTGCTAGAGTATAAAGATCTCTTCTTAAAGATGGACCCCCTCTACGAAGTCTACTTAAATCGATTGAATCTCAGCCTATTTCGTCATCTAGAAAAATTGCAAAAAGGGGGGTTAGCGGAAGAGAAAAGCATCGCTTTATTAGATCGCTTTGAAAGACAAAAAAAAGAGATCGAGGCTTTAGCCAAGCAAGTGCAAGAGAGCAATCCCTCTTTGCCTTTGGACGCACAGCCGCATTGGACCGACCCAGATATCGAATTGCAAATGGCGACTCTTAAAAAGACATTTTTGAACTCTTATGCTGCTGAAGAAAACACCAAAATACGTGAAGAAGGAAAAAAAGATAAAAAAATCGAGCAGATCAAACAAGAAAAGGCCTATCCTTCTCCCTTATTTGCAAGCTCGCTGAACCAGCTCGAGACGGCAGAAATCATTGCTTTACTCCAAGAAAGAAATCGCTTTTATGAAGAGAAAGAACGGATGGAAGGGCAAGGATGGAGTTCCCTTAGCCATAATATTCCTCGAGATTTTTTCTTTATTGAAAATTGCCGTCAAATTTCTCTTTTCTTTATCGATCCTATTTACAATAAACAAAAAACATCTTTTCTAGAAAAATTAAAAAATCAACCTACCCTGCTAAATCAATTAATAGAAGAATTATCCATTTTAATTGAGAAAGCAGGAAACAACGCGCTATTTTCTATTGATCTTTCCCATTTATTGGCATTAGAAGGACTTCGGCTCGCCATTTTTGATTTAGGGGTGCTACAAGATGATCAGTTAGGCTACCTCGGAGCCCAACGATTGGATCATTACGCTCTCCAATTTAGCCTGTCTTTAGAATCGCTGATGCTGACCTCTTTTACTTTTCATTCTCCACAAGCCGAAAAAGAGATGGAAAAAATCAAGCAGGCTTACCAGGAGCGATTCTCTGAACAAAAAGAGAGGTTATGCCACTTAAACAGGATAAATCTTCAAGCCGGCTATTTTCGCTTTAATTATCAGTTAACTCCTGATTTTCAATATGCCTCTCATTTTGTTTCTACTCTCAGTCCAGAAGAATTGGAAAAAGCCCATCAAGACTACTTGCAAGAGTTCATCAAAAACCAATCCAGCACCCAGATAAAAGAAGAAAATTGGCTCATTTACTGGATTCTCACCCATCAAAAACTTCCCCGTGCCTATCAAACTCTTTTTAATACTTCTCTTATTCTTTATTTTCATTCTCCGCTTTCTGATCTTGTTCCTGTTTCTTTGAATGAAATGCACATTGAAATAATTCCAAACTATTCAATAACAAGAACAAAAGAGGGAGAATTATGGATTTCTATTTTTAATTCCTACTCTTTCAAAGCGAGTGCTTTACACCTTCGAAATAGCAAAGCCTTAATTCCGGAAGAGAGCAAAGTAGACTATACCAAAGATTCTTCTTCTCATCAAATGCCTGTTTATTCTTTTCCGCAAAATGAAGGCATTTGTCAGTTTCGTTCTCAATATAAAGAAATCATTGCCATGACCTCCCTTTCCCATCCCGTTCACCTCACTATGCTTCTCGATTATTATCGTCAATCTCCTGAATTATTGGGACAATCCGAACATCAAGTCTTTTTTGAATCTATTTTATTCCCTCCTCATAAACTGACTCAAGCCTTGAAAAAAAATCCCTTTTTGAGAGAAGAGCTCCTTCATTTCTTCGAGGAAATGAAAAAGCAAATTCTTTCAAAAAGCCTCAAATTCGCCAATAAAAAAGAGATCTCTTTCCTCCAAACCTTTCTTTTGGAGCAAAAGGTCAGGATTTATCAAGCGCAAGCTTTAGAGGATGCAAAAGCAGCCAAAGGATTGATTGAAACAAGAAAAGAAATTGAAGCGTTTCTTGAGAAGGAAGGAGAAGAACAAGAGTTCGAGATCAAAGGACGGCTCCTTTTTGCTCTCATCGGAACCTGTGGCCCTTCTGCATTAGAAAAAATCAAATGCGCAGACTCTCTCTTTCATTTTCAAAAAGCGATGCAAAGCCTAATGATCTCTGATCAACCGAAAAAAATAGGTCTTGCTTCTTATTTCAGGGCTGCTAGAACCCTTCTCGACCATTTAAGAGAAATCATGGATTTTATCCAGTCGGAGGAGAGTCGCTCCTGGATTGAATCATTAGTGCCCGGTCAACAAGTCCTTTCATGGAAAATGATCGATTTTCCTCTCTTATCTATTCAAACAGAGAAGGGCCCCCAACTTTTCCACCTTTTCAGTGGGGAAAATCTTAGCGATCCCACACAGCTGGGACTTGTGCCTGAATGGTTTCTTTCATCAAAGAAATATCAACTCTTGTTTGGACAAAAAAGAGTTCCTGCTGAAAAACAAGGAGATCGTTTTTACCGAGTTCAAAACCAAGGCGGCGAATATAAAATTTGGTTCTCTTCCGATTTTTTCCATCGCGACTCTCTTGAAAATATTGAAAAAACAATAGAAGGGAAGCGACACTTTCTCCTCTCTCCTGAAGAAATTCATTTAGATTTTCTTCCTGTTGCCCAAGAATGGCAGCTTTGGCTCAACATAGAAAAAAATTCTTCGACGATTCTGATCTATGACAAAACGGGAAAACAGCATCTTGGATCTATTCTTGAAAAGGGGGTCATTGAACTGGAACATCTAACTTCTTGCCATTTCCGCTATGCAAATTCCAATGAATGGGCCTCTCCATTTATCCATCTTGCCAAGCCTTTTCTGATTTCTGAAAGAAAGGATAAGGACAAGGGGAGTGGAGAAGAAATCAGATTGAACTTAAAGGATGAAAAAGGAGAAACCCTCGAATGGGTGAAAAAGAAAAATCATTGGCATCTTAAGCAAGAACCTAGCTATTTCATCGCTCAAGATCAAAAAATTGTCGGGATAAAATTCCATCAACGTTATCTGATTTTGGAAAATAACCGAGGAGAAAAATGGGCACTTTTACCAGAGCTCTCACACACACAATTAATGGATAGGGATCTCTCCTCTCCTCAAGAAGCCCCTTTCTCTTGCTTGATGATCGCCCTCTCAAAAGAGCAAGAAATCACCGTACAAACATCTCCTTATAAAAATAGTTTTTTGGCTTACCATCTGCTTATGCAAGCTAAAAAGCCGCAGGATTATTTGGTCGTCCTCCACTATCTCCAAGGGACGCAAGAGTTTCGTCCTTATGAAGATAAAGAGTTAAAAATGTTGGGCTTGATTGTTTTCTCTGACAAAGAGAAAAAAAATGATGATCCAGAAGCCTTTGCCATACGCCTGTATGCTGCTTATCTGCTCTATGATAATTTGACTCATTATCCAAGAGAAAAAAATCAGTCAGCTGATCTTAAAGCAATCCAACCTCCAGAAGCAAATGATTCCCCTCTTGTTTGGTCGCAGTATGTACAGTATGTACAAAGAAATTTCCCAAACACCCTCGGAGAAGAACATCTAAGAAATATTGTTTCTTCCTATTTAAAAAAACAAAATCAACTCTCTAATGAGTTAAAAATTGAAAAATTACTCCCTCATGACGATTTAGAGCGGTGGGGATTCTTAAGTTTATCCTCTCAAGCCTCTCAACATTCTCAAATTCCCCTTCCACCCACTCACCCTCTTCCTTTAGTTCATTTTCTAAGATATCAAGAAGTGACTAAGTATCTTACTTCCAATTTCTATCATAGTGAGGACCTTCCTCCTTTCTCAACACGATCGGGAGAAAAATTTCGTCACTATTTTCCCTCTCTCTATCAGCTTGCGTGCTCTCCTGATCCAAAAAAACGCTATCTCGTCTCTAATTTTTTAGAAAAAGCACGGTTTGAGGCATGCGAAGAAAATAAACAATTTTTTGCTGTTCTCAGAATCGCTTTAGAAGCACATGATCCTCAAAGTCCCGCCCATTTAGCAGCTAATAATTGTTTAGAGAAATTAAAGGCAGTTTCGACTTCAAAGCTTCATGTTTATTCCCACGAATTTCATGAAAATCAAGAGACATTAAACGAAGCCTATGCAACATTCCGGAACATTTATTTGAAAACCGAGAAATCCCAAGAACACGTTGATTTTTCTTCCTTAGCAGGTCTCATTCTTGCCCTATCTAAAGAGAATAACGCTATTTTAGAATTGCCCCAGAGCCCTCCACTCCTTTCTCTCACTTACTCAATCGATCCTAAACTTTTTCACTCCTTCCAAACAATTGCAGAAAAATATTTTAAGAAGGGAGAAGAGGGGCAAGAGCAGCCAAAAGAGCTGTTTGAAGGAAAAGATGAAATCATCCAAGAGTTAAATGAAGAATATGTGGCAGGCTATCAGCAAAACTTATCGAAAAAAGCTGTTAAGACCAAACAAGATCCTCTAGAAGTGAAACAAAAACTAGTGGGAGAAGAACGAGACTTCCTTAAGTTGCAAAAGGAAGAAGATGAAAAGACTCTCCAGACCCTTTCTCAGAAAATCATCCAAACAGGCAATAAAACTCTCAAACAATCCATAAAAGAACGAACTAAAATTGGAAACGCAAAAAGGAAACTCTTGACCCTGGATGCTCTTCTCCTCCTTGCCTTAAAAAACAACCCCAAGAAAATCAAACAGGTGACCGGTCTAAAAGAAGAAGAACAGAGAGAACTCCTTCAATCGATTGGACGCTACCTAGAAATTGAAATGCGACTTAGGCATACCAAAACCCTCCTATCTTCTCTAGAGGAATTAGAAAAAACAGAGGCCGCTTTTCTTCCTTTACAGTTAAGAGCCATCCAAGATCTTTTAGAGACCCCTTACTCTCTTGTTCACCATTCCAATCCCTTGGTTCAGCTGACATTTCAGCATTTCATCGACTTAAACTTTTACCCCGATCAAGTGGCAGGATTAGATCAAATGATTGATTCTACCAAAGATCACTTCTTGCAAAGAGCAACGGGAGCGGGGAAAACACTGGTTTTTGCTCATTCTCTGGCTTATTATAAAGCCGATGGCTACCACCTTTCTATCCATGTCTCCCCGACCTATCAATTTGCTTCTCAAATTTATGAAATGAGCGATCGCTCTAAAAAAGCGTTGGGGCAAAAAGGAAGGGCACTTGTCTTCTATGATCGACCCGAGTATTTCAATGTTTCTTATTTACAGCAACTCAATCAAGAGATCATCCAAGCCATTCGAGCAGGAGATTACTTTAACACCACCATTATCACGTTAAGAACGTTAAGAGCGGCCTATATTCATTCTGCTCTGGAATATTACCACCCTTCCACAACTCTAACAGAAGAGCAAAAGTCTGCTCTTGCTTTAAAGAAAGAATGGGTTTGCCAAGTGAATGAGAAAATCCGCTTCCGCGGCCGCTTGACCTTCGATGAAGTTCAAGATGCACAAAATCCAAAATTCACCTTGAATAAGGGAGTGGGAGAATCGACCTATCTTGATCACGTCCATATTGAAATGATGTGTCTTATGCTGAAACTTGGGATGGAGCAGCAGAAAGGAGAGGGAGGACCTTTAATTGATTTGAAAGGAAATAGGCAAGCTCAGACAACCGAGGAAGAGAAAACCATTCTATCAGAAAAAATTGTGACTTCCCTGACTGGAAATAAAGAATGGTTGAAGAAATGGGAATGTGCCTCCCTTTCCTCTGAGGAATTAAAAGAGCTTCGCCAATTTTTATTACAAAAAAACACTCCTCTTCCTATTTGGCTAGAGAAACGGATGGAAAAATTTTCGAGATCAGGCAATCAGATGACAGGACTCGATCATCTCCTTCTTTGTAGACAGCTCATCGCCGGCGGATGGCTCTTTGATTCCTTTGCTAAATCTGTGTATGAACACCATGGAGTTGTTTATCAGGAAAACCGTTTGCCCCTCTCGATTCCTTTTACAGCCAATATGAAACCTTCAAAAAACTCTGAATTCAGCGATCCTTACCGCATGGGATTAAATACATTGATCGCCTATCATGTCCAAGGATTAAACGAAGAGCAAATCAAAGACCTGATCGATTCCCTTCGAAAAGCGGCCTTAAAAGAATTCGAAGAAAAGAGTGAGGTCCAACTCGACTTTCGCTTGGATGAAACAAAGGGATGGAGCCAGTTTGCAAAGTGGGTCGAAAGCATCGATCCGACCCTTTCTTTGTTTGATTGCGATCTCAAAGATCGCTCCCTCGTTTTAAAACTGCAAAAGGCGTTAAATTGCTATGATCCCATTCTCATTGATCTTTTATCCGAATATGTCGCTGCAAAAGTTTTAAAAAAGAAAGCCCTCTTGACCGAGCAAGTCTCCTGCCATGCGATGAACACAGCAACCATGGGAAAAAGCATTAGCGGATTTTCCGCAACGATTGACGATTCCTCCCTCGCTCCTGTGATGGATTATCAAGGACGCAAAGTCGCTGTCTCAAAAGAAAAGGGAATCTTTGGTCAACGGATCGACCTCCTGATTCAACGTCATTCCTCGGTTTATGTCATGGGCAATGAACCGCAAGATTTATTTCGAGATGTCTACCGAAAACTCCCGGAGAAAAAGAGAAAAAATATCCGGGCTCTCATTGACGCAGGGTGCCATTTTAGAGGAATAAGTAATGAAGAAGTGGCCAAATGGATGTGCATAGAGATGAAAGAGGTCCCCATTAAAGGAGTCATCTTCTATGACCTGGAGACAGACCGCCCTTATTTCATGCTGAAGAAAAACCCTGCTGTTATCAAACCCGTTCCTTCTTTCAAAACTAAAATAGTCAATCAGGTCCTTTTCTTTGAAGACTTAAATCTTCCCGTCGATCAGGTGGCTGTTTACTTTAACCAAGATAAAACCACCGGCACAAACATTCCCCTGATGAAAAACGCCATCGCCATTTCTACGGTCACAGCCGATACGAAGTTTTTTAGCAAAATCCAAGGAGATGGCAGACTCCGTCAAATTGAGAAGTATCAAGAAGTCATTACGGCTGTTCAAAAAGCGGCTTTAATCCCCATGAGTCATGCACTGGAAAAACCGGAAATTAAAGGGCTTTCCGAAGGGTTCGTTCCTGACTCTCATTTTATCAGAGAGGTCATCCTGTATACTTATTGCTTAAGGGCAGCTGAGCGAAAAGAAGAAAACGAAATTTTCTGCCTACAAAACTTACAAAATACCGTGCAACAATATCTTTTAGATAAAATTTACGAAGATCGCAAGCGAGAACCCGCTATCTTTATTCATTGCGGCCATTTATTCAAAGAGACGATTGGCATTGATTTTGTGAGAGATCATGGCCTGCCTAAAATAAGAACAGAAAAAAAGGCTTATCTCGATCTCGTGATTGATAAGCTCTTGGCTCCTCTCAAAGCAATCGACCTTCCTCCAGAAGAGTGTAAAACGCTGAAAGAAACTTTGCAGGCCATTAAAAAAGGTTTTCTTGTCAGTGTCGATCGCTTTGTTTGGACTTCTCCCTCGACTCTCGATCCTCACGAGCCTTTCCGATTCAGCCAAATGTCTGATGGGACAAGATTGCAAGTGCAAGAAAAGCAAAAGGTGAAAGTTCTAGACAAGCTCCAGGTGAAAGAATGGATACAGGAGGATGTTGGATCTTATTTAACTGCGGCCCCTTCATTCCCGCTCACGAAAGAGACCTTATATTCACCTGAATTTGGGATGCATCTTGCCACCATTCATTCACAAGAAGGCTTTGAAAGAAAAGAAAAAATCGATTATGGCCAAACGATAAGGGAAATTTTTGAAAAAATACAGCCTTTCCTTTCACCGGAATCTCTTGCTTCAATAGAAGAAAAGGTAAAGGAAAAAAATCTAAATTCAATGGCGGATTTAACAGCCGAAAAATTTAAGATATGTATAGATATTATCGCCTTTTGCTGCAAGGGAGAGGAAAAGGCCACATGGGAGGCATTAATCACTCCTTACAACAAGCTATTCTCTTTCTTTAATTTTAAGCTTTTTAATCTAGATGAAGTCTTGGAAAATAAGTTCCCCCAAATGTGGCAATCCAAGCTTTTCTCTCCTCATCTATTCGTGACTCCAAATTTTTTGGAAACTGCTGAGAATGGGATGAATCTTCAAGATGAGTTGCAGAAACCAATTTTTCAGGTTCTTGTCCTCCAAGATGAAAATCCCAAGCAAACACGCGCCTTGATTTTGTCTTCTTTGGATGCAGAGAGCATTGCAAAAGGATTTGAAACTCCTGAACCTCTTCCAAAGGGAAGAAAAATGTGGCTGCTAAGGCCGCAAGGAGATTTAGCATGGCCGGGACCGACTCCTTATCACAAGCCCTCGCTTTTGCAAGATCAAGAGATTCGCCGGCTCCTCACACAAGTGCTCTTTTTTGCTGGCCACTTGTCTCTTTTAGACCAATCTTTCTGGCAACAGGCATTAAAAGAATGGTTAGGAACGATAGAGAACCCCGCATTCGCACGCTCCTTCTTTGAGAACTCTGTGTTACGCAATCGACCAAAAGAAGAGTATCTATTTTCCAAAACAGGCAAACTCTTACGCGGCTTGCTTGCGTTGTAAAAATTTATAAACAGCCAAAAGGATGAGCAGGATAATCGGAACAATCAAATCCGTATATAAGGGCACACCAATATTCCCGGGAGAGTAATTCTGGTTGGCAGCCATATCATAAAGATGGGCGATTCCATCGCCAATCAGCCAAATGGATTGTCCGATAATGGTCGCGGTCCAAAAGTCGTTGCGAAACCAAATGCATAGAATGCCAAGCACTCCATAACCAAGATTGACATTTCCCATTTGAATTTCAAAGGGACAGGAAGGCCAATGCGTGTAATCTGCCACAAATTGAGTCATAAAAAAAAATCCATAGGCAGCTAAAAAGCTGCTTAATCCCACGCTAAAGACGAGCTGATAGAGCAAAAAAAGCTCCAGAATTTTGAAAGAATTTCTGCGTTTGGAACTGAAAAAAAGATGAATGAAAAATCCAACCACTCCTAATACAAAGATAGACACATAAATAATCATCGCTCTCATTCCTGATTTTCATGTTGATGATCTTGAGAGAGGCGACCTAAAATAGCTTTCCCTATTTCCTCGCCTTGAAGCAGCCCTTGCTCATTATCGATGGGGAAATGCAATCCCGCCCACACGCGCGAATTTCCCGCTTCAATGGCCGTTTGCCTCCATTTTAATGTCTCTTTTGGGAAAAAATAAGACAAGAGAGTCGCGGCAGTTGAAGAGATCGTCGAATGCGCAGAAGGATAGCTTGGATGCTTAGGGCGATGGACTAACTCCTGTAATTGAGGATCCATCATGTGAGGACGTCTGACCCAATAAAGATATTTTGAATCAAAGACAGCAATCATGGCATCTGAATATCCCATGGCAAAAACAGCTCGAATAAAAAGAAATTTTGATAAAGGAAGGTGCTTAGTTTCTAAATCATGATTGAGAATGGCAAACCAATTACCCGATTCAGGACCCAATTCATTTGCCCAATAATAGATCCGTCGTTTCTCCTCCTTATTCAGACATCCTTGATCAAACCGAATTTGATCGAGGCCATAGGTCCAAATAATGCTCTCCGGAGGAGGGGGGGGAGGAGCGCGAAAATCTTCTAAAGAATGTAAAAGCCAAGGATAACAAGAACCGATCCGCTGTCCAAAAAGAGGGGGCTCCTCCTTCCAATAGAAAGAGCCTCTTTTTTCCGGATAATCTTTCATCCTCTTTTGTTCGCGCTGAAAGCGATCTTTCACCTTGCTAAAAACAATTTGGCTGACTTTAGCAGAATAGGGATCTATCTTGAGAGGCCTCAAAGGATGAAAATGAGGATAAAAGAGAGTGATCACATCGGCAATGAGAGAATCAGGAGTTCCTAACCATTGTTGATTCAACCCATAAATCAGAAGTGCAAAATCACGCTGCGCCACATAAAGGTAGGCCATCAGACGGAGAGCTTCTCCATCAGGCCTCGTTTGAGCGGTAAGATAAAGACTATGATCCCAAAAAACGAATGTGTCTTGCGTGAGCTTTTCTTGAGTCAAAGGAAGAGCGCGAATGGTTTGCAACTCTTCGGCTGTATAAGAAAAAAAAGGATCAAACTCTCCTAATTTCTGTGAGGGAGCACTCCATCCATTTGCAGAAAAATAAAAGAAAAGAAAAAAAATCAGCCTAACGATTCGATTCGCTTGATTCATGAAACTTTTCTCACTATTTTTTATCGCCTAAAAATGAGCGTATTTGCAACCCAACAGAAAAAGAATAGTAGGTTTGTGACATTCCAACGACACCTTAAAATTAAAGATTAATTTACACAATCAGAAAAAATTGGGCTATTTTTCATAATTTCTTCAAGCATCTAATTATAAATAAGTTAAATATTTTTCTTTTCTCCTAACACCTTTTGTATCACAGCTGCATTTGCATAGACCCAAGCTGGCACATTCTCTCCATAGGCAGCGATCGCTTTATCAGAATACTCTCCTGCTTTTTTCTTCTCTCCGAGACGACTTTGTATCGCAGCTGCATCTGCATAGACCCAAGCTGGCACATTCTCTCCATAGGTAGCGATCGCTTTATCAGAATACTCTCCTGCTTTTTTCTTCTCTCCTAGCTGACTTTGTATCAAAGCTGCATTTGCATGGACCAAAGCCGGCACATTCTCCCCATAGGCGGCGATCGCTTTATCAGAATACCCGCCTGCTTTTTTCTTCTCTCCTAGCTCCCTTTGTATCACAGCCGCATTTGCATAGACCCCAGCCGGCACATTCTCTCCATAGGTAGCGATCGCTTTATCATAATACTCTCCTGCTTTTTTCTTCTCTCCTAGCCCCTTTTGTATCAAAGCTGCATCTGCATGGACCAAAGCCGGCACATTCTCTCCATAGGCGGCGATCGCTTTATCATAATACTCTCCTGCTTTTTTCTTCTCTCCTAGCTCCCTTTGTATCACAGCCGCATTTGCATAGACCCCAGCCGGCACATTCTCCCCATAGGCAGCGATCGCTTTATCAGAATACTCGCCTGCTTTTTTCTTCTCTCCTAGCTCCCTTTGTATCACAGCTGCATTTTCATACACCCAAGCTGGCACATTCTCCCCATAGACGGCGATCGCTTTATCAGAATACTCCCCTGCTTTTTTCTGCTCTCCTAGATGACTTTGTATCAAAGCTGCATTTGAATAGACCCAAGCCGGCACATTCTCTCCATAGGCGGCGATCGCTTTATCAGAATACTCGCCTGCTTTTTTCTTCTCTCCTAGCTCCCTTTGTATCACAGCCGCATTTGCATAGACCCCAGCCGGCACATTCTCCCCATAGGCAGCGATCGCTTTATCAGAATACTCTCCTGCTTTTTTCTTCTCTCCTAGCTCCCTTTGTATCACAGCTGCATTTTCATACACCCAAGCTGGCACATTCTCTCCATAGACGGTGATTGCTTTATCAGTATACTCGCCTGCTTCCTTCCATTTTCTCAGGTGTTTTTTTGTGTCAGCTGCCATTAGATAGACTTCAACCGGGACATGGTCTTGATAATTTGCAATTGCTTCATCGAATAGACCCTCGGACTGTTGAGGCCCCTTGGTTTTAGCGATCTCCACTAAAATAGGGGGATGACAGATCCCTTGTTCATAATATGCTAAGGCTGCATTTGGAAATTTTGCTAATAGCATTTCCAATCCACGATAATCTCCTTTATTTACTGAAGTCAGGGCAAGATCATAATACCACGTCCTCTTTTCTGAAAATTTAGGAAATAGAATTTGCATTGCTAAATAACTCGCACATGTCGCCCCTTGAGAAATGGCTTCTTTTAAGTCGTTAAAAGCGGCGCGGCGTAAAATCCCATTTTGCTCACTTCTGTCGTCATCCCCATGTTCTGTCAAATAGGAGAGAGCTTTTAACAAAAGATCGCCCCCCTTCAACGCTTGAGTCGATGAGAAAATGAGATCTTTCTTGAAACCTATCCCCTTATCAAAATCAAGTTTTGCTAAGCTATTTAGATCTTTCCATAAATAAGCCCCTAGGGAAGAGGGATAGCGTTCCATAAAACCTGCAAAGCGATTGAAAACTCTTTCCACACTTTGCTTGTTTACATCTCCCTTTGAAATGAGTTGATCTCTAAAAAAAATATAAACAGAAAGCACTTTTCCCATCAGATAAGAGGCTCTTTCGCAATAGCGTTCTGTAGCAGGTAAAGACCACTCAAACTGTAAACGATTTTGTTTAGCAAGTCTTTGCCAGGCAAGAGCCGTATCATTCATGGCTCCTTTAAACAGTCTTTCAAAAGTTAAAATGTCTTTTTCAGTAGATAGAAATGTCACAATTCTCCCAAGAATTTCGCCGGGGAGTTGTTGTAAAATTAAATGTTGCGTTTGAGTTTTTAGTTTCTTTTGAAGAGGCTGCTCCTCCTCTTGTCCAACTTCACGCCCTCTTTTCCCTAAGCTTACAGTATTCATTAATGGATCCATTTTTAACCCTCACATGATTATTAAAATCAGTAGATTATAATATTAAATAATTAAAAACAAGAATTTTATTCATAATAAGGCAATTCGAAATAAGACAATAGAAAAGATGCTTGTATGATGGGCACAGAGAACAACATAAAGAGCTGTCTATTTTTCGGGATCCATTATAGCCTTAAGTCTAGTCGTTGCTTTAATCCATTTTTCATTAATTAGGTGACCCCCATTTATTAATAGGAAATCTAAGGCAACATCGGGAAAATTAAAAATAATTTCTAAACGTTTTAAAATCTCATTGCCTGAGATACGATTTCTTTCCAATGCATTTAAAGAGGATTGTGAAAATTCAAAAATTGCTGAAAACTCACGAGTCGTCAATCCTAATGATTCGCGAAACTTAATCACATCTTTGGCAGTTATCTTTCGTTCAAAAATCGGATAAAAAATGAACGAAGAGGGGCCTTTTCTACCAATTGTAGATAAAAGAATAATGGGATCTTGTTCTTTAGGATCCACTCCCATTGTCAAGCAATATTCTGAATAAGCAGGATTTTGAATGGATGGAATGCGATCTTCAAATGATGGAAAAAGAACTTCCGAAATAAACTCTCTTTGAGTCAAAGGAAACTCAGGACCAAGAGAAATAACATTTTTAGCTTTAAAATAGTGGTCATCATATGTAAAAACGAACTTTCCATTCTTTCTCATTAAAGTTCCAACATGCAGTCTTGTCCTTCGTTTTTCTAAAAACACATCCATACCTATCATTTTTAATTTTCGCATAACTCCTCACCACGTTTGGAAATGAGCCTTAAAAGAGCTTTTTGTCTTTTTTCACTTATAAAGCTTTTTTCAATCAATCCCCGAAGCCTTGCTAATGAATATTGTTTACGAAAACGATCTACAACATCACCATAACCTAAACGATTCCATTCATGAACATAATCTTTCATTGTAGGCTTGTCCGTTCCTTTTGTAAAAATAGATCCTCGCGGCTGTAAGTCAGCTCCTAACATTGAATGTTCCTCTAACGCTAATGCAGTCGGGTTATCATAAAAAGGAGCTAAATGCATTCCTTTTACAGATCGAATAAATCCTAAATTGCGACCATGGCGATCGTGATTTCCAATTAAGCTGTCGGCTAAGGTTAGATAAACAAATCTTTCTTGTTCAGTTCTTCTTCCTGTTTGTTCACCAATGATAGTAACAAGGCTTTCGCAATCATGATTTTTTCCATCTTTTACAAAATGATAAATATGAACAAGATCTGAAGCAATCAAGCTAGACATAAAATTTTTAGTGACAAAGCAAAACTGATCTTCAGGAAATCGCATGAGATAATAATTCGGAATTGTTATATTCAGGCGTTCATAAATCTGATTGCATAAGAACTCGGTAGCCGGAAGCTCAGGATATTCATTTTGCTGAACTTTCAAAATAAAACTGGATTCACCCAGACGTGCAGAATATTTACGATAGGCTCCATTAAAAAAACTGATATTTACTATAAGGTTTTCTTTAGGAGCTTGAGATTGAGACCTAACAACAAGATCCAAAAACTGATGGATCCCTTGTAGATTAAACCAATCTTTAAAACAATTTTTGTGCAAACCATACCATGAATCTTCAGAGTCAATTCTTTAAAGCACTTACAACAAGAGATATGCATATTTAACCCCCTTTCTTCTTAAGATAACATTGACTCATTTTCATGTCAATATAATATTGACTCAATATTGCGTCAATAAAAAAGGGACTGCTTTCCAAGAGGGCCGAATGTCAGAAAAAATTGGGCTATTTTTCATAATTTCTTCAAACATCTAATTATAAATAAGTTAAATATTTTTCTTTTCTCCTAACTCCTTTTGTATCAAAGCTGCATTTACATAGACCAAAGCTGGCACATTCTCTCCATAGGCAGCGATCGCTTTATCAGAATACTCGCCTGCTTTTTTCTTCTCTCCTAGCTGATCTTGTATCAAAGCTGCATCTGCATAGACCTCAGCCGGCACATCCTCTCCATAGGCGATGATCGCTTTATCATAATACTCGCCTGCTTTTTTCTTCTCTCCTAGCTCCCTTTTTATCAAAGCTGCATTTTTATAGACCACAGCCGGCACATTCTCTCCATAGGCGGTGATCGCTTTATCAGAATACTCGCCTGCTTTTTTCTTCTCTCCGAGACGATTTTTTATCACAGCTGCACTTGCATAGACCACAGCTGGCACATTCTCTCCATGGGCAGCGATCGCTTTATCAGAATACTCGCCTGCTTTTTTCTTCTCTCCTAGATGACTTTGTATCAAAGCTGCATCTGCATAGACCACAGCTGGCACATTCTCTCCATGGGCAGCGATCGCTTTATCAGAATACTCGCCTGCTTTTTTCTTCTCTCCTAGATGACTTTGTATCACAGCCGCATTTACATAGACCCCAGCCGGCACATTCTCCCCATAGGCAGCGATCGCTTTATCATAATACTCTCCTGCTTTTTTCTTCTCTCCTAGCTGATTTTGCATCATAGCCGCATCTGCATAGAGCCCAGCTGGCACATTCTCTCCATGGGCAGCGATCGCTTTATCAGAATACTCGCCTGCTTTTTTCTTCTCTCCTAGCTGATTTTGTATTACAGCTGCACCTACATAGACCCGAGCTGGCACATTCTCTCCATAGGCGGCCATCGCTTTATCAGAATACTCGCCTGCTTTTTTCTTCTCTCCTAGCTCCCTTTTTATCAAAGCTGCATTTGCATAGACCGCAGCTGGCACATTCTCTCCATAGGCGGTGATCGCTTTATCAGAATACTCGCCTGCTTTTTTCTTCTCTCCTAGCTCCCTTTGTATCAAAGCTGCATCTGCATGGACCAAAGCCGGCACATTCTCTCCATAGGCGGCCATCGCTTTATCAGAATACTCGCCTGCTTTTTTCTTCTCTCCTAGCTCCCTTTGTATCACAGCCGCATTTGCATAGACCGCAGCTGGCACATTCTCTCCATAGGCGGTGATCGCTTTATCAGAATACTCGCCTGCTTCCTTCCATTTTCTCAGTTGTGTTTTTGTATCAGCTGCCATTAGATAGACTTTAACTGGGACATGGTCTTGATAATTTGCAATTGCTTCATCGAATAGACCCTCGGATTGTTGAGGCCTCTTGGTTTTAGCGATCTCCACTAAAATAGGGGGATGACAGATCCCTTGTTCATAATATGCTAAGGCTGCATTTGGAAATTTTGCTAATAGTATTTCCAATCCACGATAATCTCCTTTGTTTACTGAAGTCAGGGCAAGATCATAATACCATTCCCTCCTTTCTGAAAATTTAGGAAATAGAATTTGCATTGCTAAATAACTCGCACATGTCGCCCCTTGAGAAATGGCTTCTTTTAAGTCGTTAAAAGCGGCGCGGCGTAAAATCCCATTTTGCTCACTTCTGTCGTCATCCCCATGTTCTGTCAAATAGGAGAGGGCTTTTAACAAAAGATCGCCCCCCTTCAACGCTTGAGTCGATGAGAAAATGAGATCTTTCTTGAAACCTATCCCCTTATCAAAATCAAGTTTTGCTAAGCTATTTAGATCTTTCCATAAATAAGCCCCTAGGGAAGAGGGATAGCGTTCCATAAAACCTGCAAAGCGATTGAAAACTCTTTCCACATTTTGCTTGTTTACATCTCCCTTTGAAATGAGTTGATCTCTAAAAAAAATATAAACAGAAAGCACCTTTCCCATCAGATAAGAGGCTCTTTCGCAATAGCGTTCTGTAGCAGGTAAAGACCACTCAAACTGTAAACGATTTTGTTTAGCAAGTCTTTGCCAGGCAAGAGCCGTATCATTCATGGCTCCTTTAAACAGTCTTTCAAAAGTTAAAATGTCTTTTTCAGTAGATAGAAATGTCACAATTCTCCCAAGAATTTCGCCGGGGAGTTGTTGTAAAATTAAATGTTGCGTTTGAGTTTTTAGTTTCTTTTGAAGAGGCTGCTCCTCCTCTTGTCCAACTTCACGCCCTCTTTTCCCTAAGCTTACAGTATTCATTAATGGATCCATTTTTAACCCTCACATGATTATTAAAATCAGTAGATTATAATATTAAATAATTAAAAACAAGAATTTTATTCATAATAAGGCAATTCGAAATAAGACAATAGAAAAGATGCTTGGTCAATTTCTCTCGTCTCATGTATCATAAACTTTAAATGACGAGGAACTCATGTTAGCGGGCTTATTTATAAAAGGTTCTCTCATTGGATTTTCCATGGCGATTCCAATCGGGCCGGTTGGAATGCTCTGTGTCCAACACTCTTTAAGACGCGGTCTATTGGCAGGAATCGCTGCTGGACTGGGAGCTGCCCTAGCAGACGCCCTTTATGGATGTATGGCTGGATTTGGAATCTGTCTAGTCTCTCATACCCTCCTTTATTATCAAATGTGGCTACAGCTCATTGGCGCCCTTGTTTTGCTTTATATAGGCATGAGAATTTTTAAGTCCCGCGCCGTCGATCTCTCAAAAAATACTCAAGAGGATTTTAGTTGTCGAAAGATCTTTTTAACCACTTTTGTTTTGACTCTGACTAATCCTTTCACTCTTCTTTGTTTTACTGCCGTTTATGCAGGATTGGGCATTTCTCCGGTTGAAGAAGGTCTTTTATCGGGAGCAATGTTAGTCGGTGGTATCTTGTTAGGCGCTGCCATCTGGTGGCTGTTGCTGAGTTGTGGAGTGAGCTTTGTTGCAAAGAGATGGGGAATTCACTCTTCCCCCTTTCTCAATCGCATTTCTGGAGCTCTGCTGATGGGGTTTGGCTCTATCGGTTGCGTCTCTGCTTTTTACCAATTATTATTTTAACTGGACTTCGGACATTTTAAGGGGTCGCTAAACGCAAGATTTTGAGCTATAACGACTTAAAATTTTTTTGCCAACCCAAATGAGGGTTGGCAAAAAAATTTTAAGTCGTTATAGCTCAAAAGATTGCATTTATCGACCCCTTAAAATGTCCGAAGTCCAGTTTTAATCTGACTCAAGGCTCCACATAAGGAGAGGTCACAAAACGCCCTCCCCACTTCTTTCGCAAAGCAGGAGAGGGATAATAAAAATCAGCCGCTAACTCAAAAGGAAAAGAGGGAGCTGGCAACCCTGTGAGTTCTTCTAAAATTTGTTTATCCCTTCTTTGCAAAGCAGCTCTCACTTTTTCAGGAGAGTCGGCCCCTTCCCAATTTTTGAGAGGAGCAAAGCACTCTTCTCTGGGATAAAGGAGAGCAAAAACTTTCTTTGCGAGAGGGAGCCAATCAAAAATAAAGGTTTCAAACTTCCAACAAAAGGGCTCCGAAGAAAGTTGGGTCTCCCCTTGCTCATCCACATAAGCCCCCCCCTTCCATGCTTGGTGTAAAGGAAGAGAGAAAGGACGATCTGCCAACTGACGAATGAAAGACATCGAGAAGCAAAATAAGCTCAAATTGGCACAGCAATGCTTTAAACGGCCATCGGAGCGGCGAGCGCCTTTCTCTTTTTCTTCTATCTCAGAATATTCTACGATTTTACAGCGGCCCTCCTGCTTGACCAATAAGCCGACTTTTTCCTTTTCTTCTTTTTTTTCCGTACACTTGATGACGACTTCTCCTCCCTGCCGATCTAAGAAACCAATCAATTCTGCATCAAAAGGGTCAGCTAAAGGATTGTCAACCAAAATGACATTGAGGAATTCAACCCCTTGGCGACGCCACTCTTCCCAAATGCCTGATTGAACAAAACAGGGTAAACTACACCCATTGCCATCTGCTCCCATCGAAAGCTGCTCCGGAGATTTTAAAAATAAATGCCCCTCTCTATCTAACAAGGGAAGAGAGCTTTGAATAAAAAAGAAAACTTGGGAAGGGGAAAGACCAAAATAAGCCTGATTTTTAAAGAATAGACGCGTTTCTGCATCATTCTCCGGCGATGTCATAATCGCTAAATTCAAAGGACGCCCCGCCAAACGACTCGCCGCTACGACTTTTTCCGCACAAAGCTGGAAAAGAGTCTTTTGCTTGATGAGAGAAATCGGATAGGTGCCCTTAGGTCCTGAGTAACGAAGACGGGTCCCTTGTCCCCCTGCTAAGACGAGGCATCCCACACGCCCCGCTTCAATGAGGCGTTGGCCCCGTAAATGATCCTCGGCATTTCCTGAAAAGGAAAAGTCGTCGAAGGAATCAAAAGAAACCGCGAGGGGAGATAAAGGTTTTCTAATCGCCTCCTTTTGCCTTTCTAAAATAGAAAGATCTAGCAATTGGAGCTGACTTTCAAACGCCTGCTGCTGCTCGGGTGTGAGCTCCAACCAAAAACGAAAAAGCTGAGGCTCCTCCTTCCTAAAATAATCTAAAGATGAAGCAATCATGGGGTTTTCGTTTGCTAACAAAATCAAGGGAAATAAAAGAAAATACCAAAAATACATCTTAAAATAAACTCCGAATTACTTGATAAACCTCTTCTACACTAATCTGACTCATGCAAGGAAAATCGATCAAAGGACACTCTCGCCGATAACAAGGAGAGCAGGGGACCCGCTTATGAATCACAATAGGCTTCCCTTGATCAACCCCTTGATAGGGCCCTGTTGTGCGATCATTCGTCGATCCAAAAAGGGCAATCAAAGGGACTCCCAGAGCCGCAGCGACATGCATGGGACCACTATCATTCGTCAAAAAGAGAGAACACGCTTCAATAAGTGCCAGAAGCTCACGTAAAGATGTTTGACCCACCAAATTGATCACAGAAGAGGGAAGGCCCTCACAAATCTGATCCACTAAGGAAGCGCCTGCTTGATCCCCAAAAAAAATAATCCGGACCCCTTGCTCCTTCTCTAAAAGAAGCTGGCAAAGCTGCTTGAAACGCTCAGGCAACCAACATTTCGCTGAACCATATGCCGCCCCCGGATTAATCCCAATCACTCGGTCAGTCGAACAAATCCCATATTGGGCTAAACGCTCCCTCGCTTTTTTACGTTCAAGAGAAGTGAGATATAAGCATGGCGGCGTTTCTGAAACGGGAATTCCCAGAGGCTCTAACAGCCCCTTGTAGGTGACCACAAGGGGCTGATTTGCAAGCGAAGGAGGGAACGAAAGGGGAAGATTCAACAACCAGCGACGACTAGGAGTCGCATAACCTAAACGATGAGGAACTCCTCCTCGCCAAAACCACCAAGCAGAAGAAAAAGAATTTGTTAATAAAAGAGCTAAATCATAATTTCCCTGCTGCAAAGGAGAAATTAGCTCTCGAGAAAAGAGATGCTTTGGACGCTTAAATCCCCAGATCTGATCGACATGCGGATCCCCTTCAAGAAGGGCAGCTCCCCCTCCTTGGCACATCGCCGTGATCTTTGCCTGAGGCCAATGGCGACGTAAATCTGCTAAAAGGGGAGTCGCCATCACCAAATCCCCTAGCCAGTTCGGCATCCGCACAATCATACGAGAGGGAACAAATCGGTTTGACATTTAATGAATTCTTCCTTTTACTGGGTAAACAAGTCTCAAACGCAATCTTAATGTAATGCTTCCCTCTTCTAAAGAACATCCCCTTCCTCCTTCTTTGCAAGGAGAGAACCATCGCTCAAGCGACCCCGAACAAATTGTCCAACTTAAGCAATTATTAGTCACGCTAAAACAGCATTATGAAGCGCAGCTTCACCAGATGCAATGTCAATTGCAACAGGAAAAACAGCAAAGAGAGACGCTCCAAAAAGAGGAAGAGCGCAGCCGATTGCAGCTGGCGAATAGTCAGAAAATCCATGAAGAGGAACTACAGGCTCTGCGCAATCAACAGGTCGCCCTAAGGGATCTATTAAAAAAATCCCAAGACGAATTGCGACAATTGAAGGAAGCGGCCTTGAACTCGATTGCCCCTGAGGCGATTCTTCATCAGCAACGAGTGGAAGAATTAGAAAGAATGATTTCTTATTTAAGAGATCAGACCGAAAAAGGTCATCTACAAGCAGAACAATTAAGAGAAGAGCTCGCCCAAGCCCATCAAAAGACGAAAGCCCTTGAACAAGAGCTCCAAGCCAAAAACCAACAACACAAAAAAGAGAGCGACTCCCCTCATCCTCTTCTTTTGCAAGAGAAGGAACAACTTCAAGAAAAATATGA
This sequence comes from Parachlamydiales bacterium, assembly GCA_963801825.1. Classification (GTDB taxonomy): domain Bacteria; phylum Chlamydiota; class Chlamydiia; order Chlamydiales; family Parachlamydiaceae; genus CAWDGI01. The sequence goes on along the minus strand of CAWDGI010000003.1, from coordinate 1,230,466 downwards.
ACAGCTAAAAGAGGAATGGGTAGACTTCTCGAATCGACTCGAAGAGGCCCTCGAATGGCGCAAAGAAACTGAGCAACGGTTGCAAGAGTTTTATCGAGAGAAAGAAGAGCAAACAAAAAAGATGCAAGACCAACGAGAGCAAACAGAAAAAATCAATCAGGAAAAAGAGGACTTGCGAGGAGAAAAGGAAAAGGTGAGCCTTCTCCTTGAACAGAGTGAAACGCGTCTAAAAATTGCTCAACAGCATCTCGCTAAAAAAGTGAAAGAAATAGCCTTATTAACTGAAAAAATGGAAGAGCAGCATGCCCAACTCGCCGATCTTCTTCAAATCACTGAACACCAAAAGTCCCAACTCACTCAATTTCAATCTAACCTAGACCTTTCCAAAAACCTGGAAAAACGTCTGCAAGAGCAACTCCATGAAGCCTTGAAAGGAACAGAAAGCCAAGTGTTAAAATGGGAAGATAAGTACTTTCGCATGTATGATAAATGGGTAGAAAGCGAAGCTTGCGTCCAAAAACTCAAGGCATTTGAAGAGAAATATCATCAAATGCAGCAGTTATTCGTTCATTTGGGCAATTTGATGGGGACATCGCTCAGCTCTCCTCCCCTTAAGTCCGTTGAGCGATGCTCTCTTCCTTTAGACACTTCTTTAAATGAACCCCTTGGGGAAGAAAAATATGACTTATTTGGAATGCGCTCCTCAAGAGATAAACCCTCTCCTGATGCCTCTTAAGACCCCTTGCATATTAGGAATTGACCCCGGGACAAGAATGACTGGATATGGATTGATTGCCTTTCAAGACCACTCCTATTTCCCTCTTGATTATGGATGTATCCGTCCTCCCGCAACCTTTAAATTATCCGAGCGTTATTTAGTGATTTTTGATAGTATAGAGGAATTGATTGAGAGGTATCATCCCGCTGCACTCGTTGTGGAGACGCAATATGTGAATAAAAACCCGAATAGCGCTCTCAAGCTGGGAATGGCAAGGGGAACAGTCATTATTGCTGCCAAGAGAAAGGGGATCCCTGTCTTTGAATATGCCCCGACAGAGGCAAAACGGGCTGTTGCGGGAAACGGGAGAGCAAGCAAATGGCAGGTGCAAAACATGGTGAAGCATCTGCTTAAACTCTCTCATCTTCCGCAGCCTGAAGATGCGGCGGATGCGTTAGCCTTGGCCCTGTGTCACGCTCACGCGACCTCTCGGAAACAAGAAGCAAAGGAAATCTAACATCTCATGTATGCCTATTTAAAAGGAACATTAGCAGCCGCTCATTCGACCTTTATCATCCTGGATGTCCAAGGGGTCGGCTATATGGTTCATATCCCCTGCCGTTTAATTGGAGAACTTCCCCGCCTTGGAGAGTCTCTTCAACTTTATACCACCTTTGTTGTCAGAGAGTTTTCGCATGCTCTCTATGGATTTCTAAAAAGTCACGAGAGGGATGTTTTTGAAGGACTGATTAACGTGACGGGCATTGGCCCTAAGCTTGCTTTAGGTTTAATTGGCCATCTTTCCTTGGAGGAGCTTAAAGTTGCGGTCTCTGAGCAAGATCTCCCTACCCTCTGCCGTGTTCCAGGAATTGGAAAGAAAACAGCCGAACGTTTAATCGTTGAATTGAAAGATAAGCTTCCCGCTTTTCTGCAAACAAATGTTTCCGATCTCGCTTTAAAAAATCTCCCTCATTCAGTAAAATCAGAGCAGGTGCAGGATGCGATTCTTGCGTTGATTCAGCTCGGTTATCATCAGAGTGCTGCGCAAAAAGCGATCAAGCAAACTTTAAGAGAATGTCCTGAAGCAACAGATGTGGCCGCGATGATTACAAGGGCTCTGCGTCATATTTCATGAGGAGATTCTATGTATCCTATTAGCCATCCTAGTCTAGTCCATGATGACCTCCAAGTCTTTGTGAACTCTTCTCCCATTGGAGGATTTCGAGGAAAGGCCGGAACAATTGAAATTCGCCATCGAGAGGGAGGGAAGAAGTTTCAAAAATGGAGTTCTGAAAACCTTGAGAGCTTGGCTCGACTCTATCATCAAATTTTAACGATTCATGAACGACAGAGAATCATAAATACGCTTGTCTTTGGAAAGGAAGAAAACGGACAGTTTAGTATGAGCTTCGTCCCTTATCCACGCTGTGATTTCATAGAAAAATATCAAGGAACGTTTCATACTCTCTTTGGCCCTCCTTCTCTGACGAATCAGCAAATGGAGGAAATTAAAATATTCTATGAAGAGTGTTTTAGCGATTCCTCTTTCTCAGATCCTCACCCCAGTCCAACTAAAAAGAAAAGGGAAGAGCCAAAGAAAGAAAAACGAATCGATCCTTTTTGCAAAGAAGAGGTCATTAAAAAGCAAGAAATCCTCACCTATCCTGCTTGGAATGAAGAGTATAGGTATACTGTTTTATTTGATCATATTCCTAAGGGAGCGACAAGAAACGATCCTCATTTTCTGGTTGTTCCACAGGGAAACAGAGGGCATGTCGATGGCTCCTTGGTTCCCCTGAATCAGCGTAAGGACATGTTAGAGATTGCCCAAAAGGTGATGCGTTCCCTCCCCCCTCTTTTTGAAACCCTTCTTTATTTAGAACGCAATGGAGCTCAATTGCGAGGAGTGCAACATCGGCATATCCACGTGATCGGGATTCAATCTTTTCCCAAGACGTTGCTCCAAAAAATCGTTGCTCTGGTTCGCCAGTTATTTTTACTTTGGTTTCCCTTCCTCATGACACTCTCTTCTCGAGAGTTGCAGGAGAGAATAGATTGTTACCGGACCACCTTACAAAAACTTCAATAACGAGAGTTTTTTTGTTCATTTCTTTGCTGCTGAGAAACGTGATCGCGATGACTATAGCGATCGCGCAATCTCTCCTGTCTTTCCTGACTTATTTCCTGCCTCATCCCTCGTAATTCTCGTAAATAAGCTAAATAGTCTTCGTCTGCATCATACCCAATCCCGGCGGGCCCATAAGGATGGGTTCTTCGATAAGCCTGCGGTTGAGTATCTCCCTCAAAAAAGGCATGGCGGCTATACTGCCAGTTCTCATGATAATCCCAATCTCCCATCCGTAGAGGATGCCGTGCATTATAATGCTCATGGAAATCTCCCTGAGCAATTTCCTCTCTCCCATAAAGAGAAGAGGAAAGGAAACAAAGCCCTGTCAATAAAGACCCCATTGCTGCATAACAAAAAAAATATTTAGACATAAGTTTTCCTCCTATTAAAACGATTGAATAGCCTCTTCTGTACTAGAAAAAATATCAAAAATACGATGCATAGAGACAATTTCAAACATGGTCCGAATGGAAGGACCCAAATGAGCGAGCTTCAGTTTCCCCCCTTGTCTATTTAACACCCGCTGAATAGAAAGAAATGTTCCGAGTCCTGCACTATCAATAAACTTTAACTCCCCTAAATCGAAGACGAGATTTGAAAGATCTGTTTTCTGCACGCACTCCAGCACTTCTTCCCTAAAAGAAGAGGCATTTGTGACGTCCAAACTCTTTTGCTGCGGCTGAAAAACCAAAACGGCTCCTTGAATGTGATGCATCACTTCCATTTTTTACACTCTTTAAAAACTTAAAACAAATAATCTCGACTTTGTACATTTTAAGGGGTCGATAAATGCAATCTTTTGAGCTATAACGCGTTAAAATTTTTTCGCCAACCCAAATGAGGGTTGGCGAAAAAATTTTAACGCGTTATAGCTCAAAATCTTGCGTTTAGCGACCCCTTAAAATGTACAAAGTCGAGATAATACTTAAAAAGGTGGAGATGATTCCAAGAGTCCTCTTGATCTTTTGGAAAATAAGAGATCTTATCCACAATGTGTTGAATAATCAGTAAACCAAAGCCACTTTCCTGATCTCTAGCGAGGGAAGAGTCGATCCTCTGAGAAGAATCAAAAGAGATCCCCTGATCGGAGACTGTCAAATAAACCCCTTCTTCGCTTAATTCCCCTTCAATTCTTACCTCTTTTTTGAATGGACCTGGTAACCCATGTTCCAAAAGATTGCAGAAAATTTCATGAACGGCCAATTCAAGCTGAATAGAGAGACGTTTTGCATCTCCGGGAGCTTGCAGGCAAATTTCATGCACAAAATCACGCACTCTTTCTAGTTGGCCGGCATGACAAGGGAATTGAGTCATCAAGCGATTCTTAGCAATGGGCTTTTCCTCCTTCTCCCATTACCCCCTAAATCTCTTATTTTTTTTTTATTGTCAAGCGCTGTCAAATCAGTTAAGAGGGGATTTTACGAAAGGAAATTATGAGTACCGACTCTCCTCTCTCTATTCAAATGCAAGCAGCTCCCAAGCAGCAGCTAGAGCTGACACAACGGCTGATGATGTCTGCTCAAATGAAGCAAGCGCTCCGCCTTCTCCAACTTCCCTTAGTCGAACTAGAGTCTTTTATCGAAGAACAAATGACACTGAATCCTCTCCTAGAATTAGAGGAAACGGAGAATCAAGAGGAATTCGGCCCTGAAGAGGAAAAAGAAGAGGGACAGCTTTTAAGCGATGATGAACTGGCCTTTCTCTCTCATCTGGAAGAGCAAGGATATTTTACCGATCTGGATACACGGCCAAGAAAACCGACATCGGACGAAAATAAACTGCAGACCTATCTTGAACAATCGCTCCCTTTCCAGCCCAGTCTCTATGATCGCCTTCGTCAACAAGCGCAAGATTCATTTGAAACGCCAAGAGACTTGGACATTGCGAACACTCTCTTTGGCTACATGGATCAGTGGGGGTTTCTCACGACTCCTCTTTCTGAAATTAATTCTCTTCATCAATTCAGAGAGGAAGAGAGTCAACCGATTTTAAGCGAAATCCAATCGTTTGAACCCTATGGAGTGGGGGCCTCCACCATTCAAGAATCGCTTCTGATTCAACTTCGTTGCCTCCAAAAAGAAAAAACGCTCGCTTATCGAATTGTGAAAGAGCATTACGAGCAGCTGCTTCGCAATCAACTCCCCCTGATGCAAAAAAAGTTGAGGTGTTCTTTTGCTGAGATAGAGGCGGCCATTCAAGAGATTGCTAAATTAGATTTACACCCCGGAACCCAATTCTCCCCTTCCTTAAATCCTGCGATCATTCCCGATGTCACTTTAAGACAAGAGAAAGATCGTCTTGTCGTTGATGTAGAGAGAGATTATGCCCCCTCTTTGCGCTTGAATCTCCGTTATTTAAAATTATTAGAAGATCCTTCTCTTTCCAGGGAACATAAACAGTTCATTAAACGTTACTTATTATCTGCCCGTTGGCTGATGCGCAATTTGCAGCAACGTTATTCCACTCTTGAGCGAATCGCTCAATCGCTCGCTGAGAAGCAATATGCCTTCTTTACTGAACCGGACGGCAAATTGGTTCCTTTGACGATGAAAACATTAGCGGAAGAGCTGCAAGTCCATGAATCGACGATTGCGCGAGGGGTGTCTAATAAATACTTGTCCAGTCCGCGAGGGATTTTCCCTTTACGCGCTTTTTTTACAAATAAATATTTATCAGGAGAAGGAAAGGATCTCTCTTCTCGAACAGTCAAAGAAGCGATGTTGGCTCTCATTCAACAGGAAGATAAAAGACATCCCTTGTCCGATCAAAAAATTTCTTTTCTTTTGAAAGAACAAGGGATGCCTTGTGCCAGACGGACGGTCGCCAAGTACCGCTTTCTGCTCCAAATTGGGAATATGCAACAGCGGCGAAAGTTTTATTGATCTTTCCGAGCGATGTTTGGGAGACGCTCAGGAAAGAGTGGGAAAATTTTTATCGCATGATTTTTAGAATAAGTAAATTGTAAAACTCCTGATTCGGAAACATCTAACGTAAAAGGATCATTTTTAGACATCCATTCTTCTATTTTATCTTTTTCTTTATAGACACTCTCTTCCCGTTCCTGTTCAATAAAGATATTTTCATTTTGAAAGTTTCTGATCTCAAAATATTGATGGAAGACTGTGTTTGTCTTATCGATTCCAATATAGAGAAGGCCTTGTTGATCTTTATTATTTAAAGATAACTGTGCCACCATTCCGTATCCTCGCTCGGTCGGAAAAGCATAAGTGTCTCGAAAATCCGGACGCGTTAACAAACGCTCCGTTCCCGGCAAATAATGATAGGCACGTTGAATGAGCACTTCCTCCTCACTCAGTTCGCGATATCTCCATATCTGCTCACCTGAAGGATCGATATCGGAAAATTGACGTATTTCACAGACAGATTCGGTGGACCAACGGGTCACGCGAGAAAGTTGTTGGCCTCTTGGGTTTTTAAAAAAATTCAAACCCATTTGTGCCGTTTGAGCAGATGTCAATATTTCTTTCTTTTCAATAGAGGGGGCATTTTTTTCAGCTGACTTTTCTGTTTTTTGCGGATTTGAGGAAAGCTGAATGGCTTTCTTTTGCTTTTCTGTCTTTTTGCCTTTTTGGTTTTGCTGAACAGGATGAGGCGAGTGGGAAGACTTCGTCTTTTTAGCAGCCGGTTTTTTCTTTGCTTTCTCTTCTTCTTCGATCAATGCTTTCATTTTTAGATCAGCTAATTTTTCCGAAGAGAGCTCTTTTGGATGATAATTATATTTTTTTGCCTCTAAGACTCGATTTCTAACGTGATCAATAATGGAGGGATCGAATGCAATCGCTAGTGCAGCATGCACCTTATCGACTGTCTCTAAGGTCGATTTTATTCCGGTTTTTGCCTTCATCCGAACTTGTATATTCATCGCTTTTACTTTTTGTTCTATCTGCGCTTGATGCTGTTTACGCAGATAGCCTTTTGCAGGACTTGCCTCTTGCTCAGAAATGGCAAGTTCATTCGCTGCATTTACTGTGTGTTCTTGAATCCTTTTGACAAGTCTATCAATGTCTCGTTCCTGCCCATAAATACCCGAAACAACTTCTTGTGAACAGACTTCCAATAATTTCTGTGTCTGAAGCTGCTGATCGGGGGTGAATCGATCCCATGGGACCTGCTCTTTTAATTCTTCTAAACCAACAGCTAACGCCATTTCTTTAGTCACCTGGCGTACAAAACTAAATTCTTCTTGATTGAGATTATTATTAAAAAACTGCTGTGCAATATCATGATTATTTAAACCTTCAACATTAAAATTCATAAAAACCCTCTTTAAATTTAAGGCAGGATTATAAATAATAATAATTTATAAAATATTAAGAAAACTTAAACTTTTGGTTAGAGTACAGGTGATGAGATGTTTTAACTCGATTCAGAATTCGTTTTCTTGTAAGGTGAGTCCATAAATTAAACAAGCCTTATGTTAAGCATTCTCAACCTCTTTGGACGCTCTCCCTTCGCTCCCATTCAATCCCACATGGAAAGTGTCGGACGCTGCGTTCATCTATTGCCTTCTTTATTCGATGCGTTGGAAAAAAAACAATGGGAGCGACTCGAAGAGCTCTCCGAAGAAATTTCAAGACTTGAACATGAGGCCGACCTCATTAAAAATGACATTCGCAATCATTTACCCTCTAGCCTCTTTTTACCGATCGACCGGAGTCATCTCCTGGAAATTTTATCCATTCAAGATAGCATTGCAGATAAAGCCCAAGATGTCGCTGTCTTAGCGACCTTAAAACATTTAGATCTCTTGCCTATTTTTGAGGAAGAGTTTAAACTCTTCCTGCATAAAAACATCCAAACCTTTGATAAAGCGTGGCAGATCATCAAAGAATTGCACGAACTCGTGGAGTCTTCTTTTGGAGGAATTGAAGCAGAAAAGGTTCGCTCGATGGTCGATGAGGTCGCTTACCATGAACATGAAGTGGATTTGATTCAAAGAAATCTTTTAAAAAAATTATTTAGTGCAGAGACACAATTGACCTACATGACTTTCTACCAATGGCAGCGGTTATGGGAAAGCATTGGCTCCATTTCTAACCTTGCAGAGAGTCTCGCTCACCGAATACGAATGAATTTAGAACTCAAATAAAGCAAAAACCTGAGTAATGAATGGACACGATCTTATTCTTCGCGATCTTACTCACCGGCTTTTATATGGCCTGGAATATTGGAGCCAATGATGTCGCAAATGCCATGGGAACATCGGTCGGATCTGGAGCCTTGACTTTAAGACAGGCGGTTGTTGTCGCAGCGATTTTGGAATTCTCGGGCGCCTTTTTTTTCGGTTCTCATGTCTCACAAACCATGCAAAGCGGCATTATCCAGGCAGACCTTTTTATCCATCAACCCCATACTCTTGTCTACGGGATGCTCGCTGCCTTGGCCTCCACGGGAATTTGGCTCCAGATCGCCTCTTACTTTGGCTGGCCGGTCTCTACCACCCATTCCATTGTGGGAGCCATTGTTGGCTTTGGAGCTGTGGTTGGAGGATGGGAAGCCATTCAATGGGAAGAGGTGGGATTTATCCTCAGTAGTTGGGTTCTTTCGCCCATCTTAGGAGGGATCTTGGGGTATTATATTTTTAATCTTATTCGAAAAAAAATTTTCTACGCCCTGAATCCTTTGGAGGCGACACGCCGCTTGACCCCTCTTCTGGTCTTTGCCGTGGTCTCCATTTTAACCCTTGTTTTTATTTTTGAAGGATTGCGCAACCTAGATATTTATTTAAGCTTCATGCAAAAGCTGTTACTCTCTCTAGGCATTGGACTTGCCGGCGCAGCTTTAAGTTATTTTCTTATTCCCCTTCCCCCCTCTGCTTTAAAAAATACACCTCTCTCGGCTGTTTATGATCCCGAAGTGCTCCATTCCTTAGAAAAAGCAAAAAAACACTTAGAAAAAGCAGAAAATAAAGTCAAGGGAGGAGAGCATCAGTATCGCCTCTCCCTTCTTTCAGAAGAAATCAAAGAACTTTCGGCCGCCATTCAAGAGAAACAAAAAGGGGAAATGAGCCATTCCGAATATTTACAGGTTGAAAAAATTTTCAGTTATCTTCAAATTATGAGTGCCTGTATGATGGCATTTGCCCATGGAGCCAATGATGTTGCCAATGCGATTGGCCCCGTTTCTGCGGCGATTGCCATTTTAAAGACAGGCATTTTTGCCCTTGATGCTCCTGTGCCCACTTGGACTTTAGCGCTAGGAGGAATTGGTATTGTGATTGGATTAGCCACATGGGGATGGCGCGTGATTGAGACCATTGGGAAAAAAATCACAGAACTGACTCCAAGCCGAGGATTTGCGGCAGAGTTTGGAGCGGCGACAACGATTCTGTTGGCTTCGCGCTTAGGAATGCCTATTTCAACGACCCATACTCTCGTTGGGGCCGTATTAGGTGTCGGCTTTGCAAGGGGATTGGAAGCCATTAATCTGAATACAACACGCGATATCCTCATTTCTTGGGTTGTCACCGTGCCTTTAGGAGCCGGGCTGGCAATTCTCTTGTTCTATCCTATTCAAATGATATTTGGAGGAAAATATGTCTAAATCTCCTCGATCGGTATCAAGCCCTCTTTTTATTAGAGGCTCCCTCGTCGTCCTCTTGGGGTCCCTTCTCTTGGCTCGCATTGCCTATGGACACATGCAAATGCAACCCAAGGAGGCTGTAAAAGGAGCCATTCTGGAAGGGGCCCTTCATGTGCACCCTCTCCAGCCTCTTGCCGGCGATCAAAAAGATAAAATTCAGCCGGGAACATCTATCAAGATTAGAGCCATTGTAGAAAATAAAGGAGAGCATCCAAGTCCAGTCGGCCAGCTGTATGTGCGCTATGCCTTTGCCCCTCCCTTACATCAAGAAAAGGGAAGTGTCCTCTTTGAAACAGAGAAAAAAGCACTCACTGAAATTCCGGCCGGAAAAAAAGTCGAGCTGACTTTTGAGGCTTCTCATACTCTTCCCACACTTTTTGATTTTGTCCGTGAAGATTGGCCCATAAGAGAATATCAAGCCATCGCCCTTTTTGATCAAAAAGAGTATATGATTGGCACCTTGGCCATTACTTGTTCGGCTTATTACTATCCGGCAATTGGCAGAGAGCTGCCAGCTAAGTTATAAGCCTCAGCTCGACTTTGTTGAGCTCAGGCGTTAATCCTAATCAAAACAAAGCTCATGCTCATGGCGGGTCTGAAGAAGCTCTTCATGACCCGTATACACCATCTTCCCAAAAGTGACCATTGCAGGCACATGAAATTTTCTTAGCAAGCGACTTAAAAAAGAAGAGCGGCGCTCTCGTTCTCCTTTCTCAATATGAACGGGGATCATCGGGTAGTTCGCCCCTTCCAAAATTTGATTAAAGGGGGAAGAGGAGTAGAGCTTTTCCACCTCGGAATAGACATCGCAGCGACTAATAAAAATGCAGACGGAGATCCCTTTCTTAAGGGTATTCTGAATGGCTTCTAAACATTCTTTATTTTTCTCAAGAGGCTCAATGGAGGGAATAAAAACGACCCGTAAGCAATGATAGAGCTGTCTCATCCAAGGCGAATGCTGCTGCTCTTCCTCAATAAAAAATCGAACACGCCGCCTTTGCGAGCCTAATAAGAGCAACGTATCATTCCAAGCCGTATGGGTGCAGACATAAAGAGCCGGACAATCAGGGATATTTTCTTGCCCCTTGAAAAGGGTCCTAAAATGAAGCTTAGAGAGACAAGAGCCAATAAAACGGGTGAGGTAATCAAAAAATTGAAAGGTATAAGCAACTGCGACACCCAAGGTGAGCCATCCCACGAGGGCAAATCCTTGATCTGATTCAATGTTTAGAATTTCTGAATTTAAGTAAATAAATCCTGAAGCAAATAAGACGCCACAAAAACTTAAAAAATTGGAAGCAGCAACCATTTGACCACGCGACTGTTTCGGACTTGCCACCTGAATATAAGAATCGAGGGGAATTTCAAAAATTCCTCCAAAAATTCCAACGAGAATGACTAAAGGAATGACGACAAAGAGAGAAGAGGAAAAGACATCGAGTAAAAGGGCGCATCCCGCAATTCCAAAGGCTCCGATGGGGACAAGCCCCAATTCCACAATCCGTCCTGAAATCTTTCCGGCAATCAAAGACCCTCCCCCAATGCCCAGAGAAGTCAAGAAAAAGAGATATCCCCCTTGAATATCGGAAAGATGGAGAGAGCGGACAGCAAAGGGGATGATATTCAGTTGGACAAAAGCGCCAACAAAGAGAAAGTAGGCCCCTCCCAAAATAGCAGGGAGAAGGGAGACATATTGGCAAGCGAGTTTCAATGTTTGGTAGATTTGCTTTAAGAAAAAAAGTTGGAAGCGCTTAGAAGAGCCTGAAGGGGGAGTAGGCTCAATTCCAAAGCTCGTGACCAAGCCGAGTAAAGCAATAAACGTACAAAAAATCGAAGAGATAATGAAATTGCGCCCGGTGATTTGAGTGAGAAAAGAGGCCAAAAATGTTCCGAGAATAATGGCTAAAAAGGTAAAGGAGGTCATCAAGCCATTGGCTTTTGAAATTTTCTCTGTTTCGACGAGCTCCGGAACAATTCCATATTTAGAAGGGCTAAAAATTGCGCTTTGAGTGGCTAGGAGAAAAAGAACGGCATACGATCCAAACTTGCTTTGAAAGGCAAACGCGCAGACGCCAAGTCCGATAATCACTAATTCCAAAATTTTAGTCGTAACAATGATGTCTCGCTTGCTGAGGCGGTCGGCCATCGTCCCTGAAATGGCAGAAAATAACAAGAAAGGGATGACAAAGATCGCCCCTGTGGTGGCTAGAATTTGATGGCTATATTCGATCCCCTCTAGCTGGATAAAGAAATAAACGATCAAGAGCTTATAGATATTATCATTGAGTGCTCCCAAAAATTGGGTGACATTCAAGTAAGTAAAAGAGGAGAAGCGTGTGAAAAGCGAGAAAATGGGGGTTTTCATTCCTTCATGTCGTCCATTTTTAGTAGAAATTCTAAGTATGGGGGGTTGGCTGTTTAGCCACAAGAATTTTTTACTGCCAATATGAGAGATTTAAAGGCATGGACTTCTTCTTCCATTTCAACAGCGTCTTCTTGGATCTTGATGATTTTATGAGGCTTTTCAATTTTGAAGTAGAAAATGGGCTTCTCGGCCCTTTGTGCAAGCGTAATTTCAGCAAGCACTCCATTTGAAATCGGTCCAAACACCCAAATTTCATCTGCTCTTAATACAAGAGAATTATTAGCATCTCGGACAAGATCTCTATCGAGGCTATCTAAGAGAAAATAATCGAAAAGCATAAAGGGATTCAGAGGAACTTTTTCCTGCTCTAACACATATTTCGAGATGTGCATTCGAAAATAGAAATAATGCTTCGACATAGCTGTGTAAACGAGCTTTTTCTTTCCTTCCAACGAAAGAGCTTCATGAGAGAATGGAGAGGGGTGCATAAATTTCTTAGAGAAGAGCCACCTTCAAAGGCTCAAAAGCGGCTATGATTTGTTTTTGCTGACTGTGGGCTATTTGAAACAGTTTCAACGCCTTAAGATAAGATCCCTCATTTTTAGCAAAATGTCCACTGAACTTACCCTTTTCACTGACTATTTCCACTACGACATCAAGCTGTTTATTATCAATCATTTCTTGGATGTGTAGCAAATTGCCCTTTAGAGTTTTTTCAATAGAGAAGGTCGCTCGCTCAGGATCTTTAAGAAAGTGATTTAATTGCTGACAAAATTCACAAGAACATGCTGAGTTCCCTGCGCGCGCCCATGTTATCGGTCTTTCTGGTTCAATACCGAAATGCTTTTTGAATTTATCGAAATAAACCTTACTCAGAACTTGGAAAACAGCATGCTGATAATCATAATCAGGAGATGAAGTTTCCAGTGCCCTTAAAAGGGCTGGGGCAAAAACCTGGACAATAAATTTTGGATCTTCACAGCTGTTTAACTCAGCAACGGCTTCAGCTAACCGTTCTTGATCATTTAGAAGAGCTAGCAATCGAAAGATCTCCGTTAAAGTCTCGCTACCAAAACTTTTTAATTTTTGTCGACAACGGGATTGCCATTCTGCAACAAAATATCCTGCAACAATCGAATGTTGTTCGGAGTCGCCTTTCAAGGCAATGAAAAGTTCGTGAAGCCAGGAGAACAGGGATCCTCTTGATTTTGCTGCAATAGCGTCGATTTCTAACTTAAATGCTGCCAAAGAAAAAAGCTTAATCAATCGCGCAACGCTCATCGCATCAAGAGAAAAAGAAAATGAATATTTCTGGTAGCGCTGTAAATAATACTTAAGCAAATCGACATCGGCCAAGGTGATCAAGGAATCTAAAATATTGATCTTATGGAACTGCATGCTAGTACAGCGATCGAGGATGTGGCGTGCCAACTTTAACACTTTCTCACGATTGAACCGTTCTTGCCATGAGGAAGATGTAAGAAGAGTTTCTAAGTAATGGACTCCATATTCTAAATCGCTATAACCCATCACTTCAACATCCGAACTTTCAGGCCAAATGATCACAGCACCACGATGGTACCAGAGTTCTTTAGTTGCCCCTGAGTTTCCGGTTGCTTCCGAAATTGAGAACCTCTCGCCCAGGACCTCCGATCAAGGGCTCATTCGCTAATAAGGCATCTTCACTGAGCAGAATTTTTGTGATTTTTATTCTATTGCCATCATCCCCCAAAAAGTGGTGAGCATATATCTCAGTCGTATTAATGCCATACTCAGTGTAGTAATCTTCACTCTCTTCATCATCACGGTATCTGTTGCGCTTGTATCCATCCCCATCCCCATAGTAATCTCCATAGCTTTCTTCATAATAACTGACGAGACATAAAAAGGCTTTGCACTGATGTTTAGCAGCAGCTTTAAGCAAAATTGATGCTTTGGAATAATCACTACTTTTTAAGTTGCTTAGACATAGATTTTTTTCTGTATAAGAATGATCGAGTAAATAGGTGAGGAAAGGAAACTGATGTTGCTCTTGGCCCCATTTTTGGATATAGCTATCGACATGTTCGATAATCTCGTCATTCTTTGACAGTTGAGGCTGTGTGCTTCGGCCTGCAATGGCTAAATTGTAGACTAAGCAGAGGCGATAGCCAGAAAGCACTGGTTTGACCTCATGAAAACAATCAGCATAGAAGACAGCGTACTCTGGAGAAAATTTATCATTGCCAGCAAAGCTATAGGAAAAGCTCTCACCAGCATGACTGACGATCAATTCACCGCCTTCATGTGGAGATGGTAAGCTAATGACGAGGGTAGCAAACATATTGTCCATCTTCTCGGTATCTCGATGGGGCAAAAAGAAACAGCCTTTGCCATAGAGGAGCAACTTATATAACTCGCATTCGATTTTAACATCACCCAAACCTAATTGTTGAGCTATGCTTATACATATCTTTTTAAGAGCTTCTTGCCAATCGGGATTCTGGAATCGAAAGGCAGAAGGGGACAGCTGCCACACATTGCGGACATTAGTATCGACGAGAGTTTCCTCTTTAAGTCCGTAAGGGGCTTGCTCACATTGGGCCATAATCTGTTCAGCTTGTTCTGGACGCAAGGGCAAGGAAATTTCTCCAATATTATTAATATAGAGGCCCGGCAGCAATGATTGCATGGTGCCGTGCGCTGAAAAAGTGCCTGGAGATTCTAATTTATTCAGTATGGTAAGAAGATCGCTCATTTTATACTCATGATAATGGAATATTGATCATTTTTTCTGAGTTCTATCATAACTGGACTTCGGACATTTGATCAAGTTTCACAAAATAAATTTTTGGTAGTTTTAACCATGGGCGAATTTTTTCTTAGCGATTTCTAAAAATATTATTCACCGCAGAGAAAGCGACAGAGATCGCAGAGTTTAAAAATTATTTACAATTCTAATGATGCTATCCTTGAGCATCATAACATTAAAGTTAATCAACAATCCCACTCTGCAACCAGAAAGTTTGAGGTAAGATGTAAGTTGAGCATGATGAATCGGGGCTATTGTGTTGGCGGGCTTGACTTCTATGATCACAGCCTCGTTTACGAGCAAGTCTAGCCCCGCAATCAAGGTGCATCTCTTTATAACACAAAGGCAATTCTACCTGTCTCTCAATTTTCAGCCCCCTCTCCTTTAACTCAAATGCTAAACATGCTTCATAAGCTGATTCGAGCAATCCGGGACCAAGAAATCGATGCACTTCTATTGCTGCACCGATAATTATACCAGTGAGTGCATTCATTTGCTCTGCGCTCTCGGCTGCTTTCTCCGCGGTGATTATTTTGTTCAAAATGCTCATACCTCTCTGGATTTCACACATTTGAGCTAAAAAAACAAAGGTGGCAGGTGATATAATAAATCTATCTTACGAAGGAGAGATTTATTATGATTACGCTGCCAACAGAGATTATAACAATTTTGTTGCCATTTGCAAACACATTTCAACAATACAGAGTTTTTGAGAAGGCGATTACTCTGTTTATCGGCATGATTCTTTGTGTGGGAGGAGTGACAGTGTGTGGTGCTCTTCGCTCTCTTGGTTTCAATGCTGATTGTTCGCGTTTCCATAATTTGCTTAATCGTGATCATTGGAATATGTGGCTCGCTTCTCGAATTTTGCTAAAGCTATTGGTAGACACTTTTTGTCCAATAACATTGACGTTTTCAATTGATGATACCATTGAAAGGAGAAGAGGGAGAAAGATTAAAGCAAAAGGAATCTTTAAAGATCCTCTTGGCTCGACTTTGTACATTTTAAGGGGTCGCTAAACGCAAGATTTTGAGCTATAACGCGTTAAAATTTTTTCGCCAACCCAAATGAGGGTTGGCGAAAAAATTTTAACGCGTTATAGCTCAAAAGATTGCATTTATCGACCCCTTAAAATGTACAAAGTCGAGCTTGGCACTGGATCTGGTAAAACGGTGACTTGCAGTGGACTGCGGTGGGTTCCAATTATGTTATTGATACAAGTCCCATTCATGAAACGAACAGTGGCCCTACCATTTATGGTGATTTTAAGCCCGTCAGAAAATACTTGTAAAAAAATGAAGCGTCGTCATAAAAGCCCTCAGAGAATTGCAGAACAGGTTTGTCATGTGCTACGACGTTGGTTTCCAAGTCGTTTAATTTTATTGGTCGCTGATGCAGGATACGCAACCAAAGGGCTATTTCGAGCTTGTCAAAAGCTCGATATACAACTCATTACACGCGCCAAGTCCAATATTCGCTTTTTTAAACTTGCTCCACAGAGAACTGGGAAAAAAGGCCGTCCACGCACAAAGGGAGAGCGCCTGCCTTCAGTTAAAGAAATGAGAGAGGATCCTGCTCTGAAATGGACACAAATATTGGTAGAGGGATATGGAGGCACCGATAAGATATGTTTCGCTGCGACAAAAGAGTGTCTATGGGATCCAGCCGAAGGCGGAGGACCAATTCATGTACAACTTGTATTCGTTAAGGATTCAGATGTTGACATCAACTCGCCGGTTTTTTGTTTGATTACTTTGGCACCTCGGATTTCTCCGGCACAAATTGTTGGTGGTTATATTATGCGCTGGAGCCAAGAAGTCACTCATAGAGAAGTACGCGAACATCTTGGTATGCAGACTCAGCGTCAATGGTCAGATCGTTCGATTGAGCGAACAACACCATTGCTATTTGCGTGCTATAGCTTGATTTTCGTAATCGCTAATCGCTTTTACACCAGGATTACTCCAGCTCAAACTGTATGGTATCAGAAACAAGGACTAGCCTTCAGTGATTTGCTATCTTTTATCAGGAGAATGGTTCGAGAACAACAATTATCCCAAGTGTGGGGAGCGCATCCAATACTCAAAAATATTCGTCCTCCTACAGAATTGCTACAAATCTTCGAGGGTATTGGTATGGCAGCTTAGTTTGCAAATGTCCGAAGTCCAGAGTTAAAAGAAGGCTGGAAAAAATTCTCTAAGTATGTGATGATCGCTTTTTATACCGTTAGTACTCACCTTACGCACCAGAAAGGGCTTTGGCTTGAGTCCCAATGCCCTTCCTGGTGCGTAAGATGAGTAAGGTATTTATGGAAAACAAATTTAGCGAATATATCATATATGCGGATGAAAGTGGCGACCACTCTTTAACAGCAGTAAATGAACAACATCCTGTTTTTGTCCTTGCTTTCTGCATTTTTAAAAAGTCCGATTATACAGAAATTGTGCTTCCAAAGATAAATCGATTTAAATTCAATTTCTGGGGGCATGATCTTGCAATTCTTCATAATAGGGAGATTAGAAGGCCAGAGAAAGGCTTCGCATTTCTTCAGCTTGCTGAAGTCAGAGAACAATTTTTCTACCAGCTCAATCAGATAATGGAAGAATTGCCGTTTTCAATTATAGCGACAGTCATTGATAAACGACGCCTAAAAGAAAAATATGTTCAGCCTCATAGTCCATATGAAACAGCTTTGAAATTCTGCTTAGAGAGAGCTTATTCATTTTTACAAGATAGGGATGTGGCGAATTTCTCGACAAACGTGGTAGTAGAACAAAGAGGTCTTAACGAGGATAAAGATTTAGAATTGGTTTTTAGGCGCATTGCGGATAGGGGGAACTGGCATCGGACCAGGCTTCCATTTGAATTGATTCTTGCTAATAAGAAGACTAACAGTTGCGGCTTACAAATAGCCGATCTGATTGCCCATCCTATTGGACGATATATAATCGATCCTGGACAAGATAACAGAAGCTTTAATATTTTAGAAAAGAAAATCATTGGAAGGAATGGGAAAAAAGATGGTTATGGGTTGAAAATATTTCCAAGGTCTTAAAAAGGCATGGTTCAAAAAGTAGAGTTTTTGGGTCACATGACAGGATCGTGTCCGAGTCCGAGTTCCGATTGGAACACAGAAGAACGGAGCACGATCGGAACTCGGACTCGGACACGAAAAAAATTGTTACCTGACATTGAACCATGCCCTTAAAAAGCGAAAAACCCCGGCATACGCCGAGGTCTAATCGCCGATCGGAAATTTCCAATCCATAACTTTATTATATTAAAGAAGGATAAAAAAATCAATCCCAAAATGTATAGTTCTCAGAACCTCATCACCCATCAGTTTTTAATTTAAGCGGAAGAAAAAAAGATTGACATCCTCCTCCGCATTTATGCGGAGGAGGATGTCAAGTCGTCAACGACAGCCTATTTTTAAGAAGATAGACTGGAATCATGCTAATTTTACCCATTTATCCACATTGAACCAGTGATCCATTCCCACTTTAAGTGAGCTGAAAGAGAGATTGCATAATAAATCTCAGTCATGTATCGTGAGTTTTAACCGCTTGAATCAAGAAGTTTAACTTATCACTCAAATCTCAATATGAAAATTGACTCCAATAGCCTAGAAGGCGCCTTAACCATTCTTGGTCAGTTGTTAGCAGACCGAGGTTATCATTATGAGATTGTCGCTATTGGAGGTGGAAGCTTATTGCTTTTGAAACTAATCGAAAGGACGACAAAAGATTTAGATCTCGTCGCTCTTCTAAAAAATGGGGAACTGATGCCGGCAGATCCTTTGCCTTCTGCCTTACTGCAAGCCGCAGAGGATGTAGGAAAAGCCTTAAACTTTGAAAAAGATTGGTTAAATACTGGGCCTGCATCCCTGCTAGAAGGAGGATTGCCACAAGGATTCGTGAACCGTATACATACGAGAAACTATAAAGGTCTGATTGTACATCTTGCCGATCGCTTTGACCAAATTTGCTTTAAACTATATGCAACCGTTGATCAAGGTCCAGACAGCAAACATTTTGCAGATTTAATAGCTTTGAAGCCAACCATCACGGAACTTGAGCAAGCGAGAAGTTGGTGCATAAGCCATGATGTATCAGAAAATTTTTCCAGGGAACTCGGGAAAGCACTAGAGGTCATTCATGGTTCTCTTTAAAAAGCTAGATCAACACCTTCTCAATCTAGCTTGGAGCCTCTGGACAGAACTGGGCGTTTTGGGACATGAACGAAAACATCAAAATTGTTTGCTTTTTCTAGAAGAGCTTGTTTTGCTCACTGTTTCTTTAGTCAAACTGGATCCTCGTTTACGTGATGAATCACTGGATTGGTGTGCACAATACCATCATTTTTTGTCTGTCAGTCGATTAAAATCCTTGATAAAAGAGTTTGGTGAATCTTTGTATGAGTCATTTTCAAGATATTCTTCCACTTTAAATGCTCTTTCGAGCGCCCGTTGGCCAATTTTTCAAGAATTTCCTCCCTTAAGGATTATGCTGAGCCGTAAATCTTGTTTGCGTCCGCTGGAATCTCCTGCCCTTCTCAATATAAGGGTTAGATCTTTGTTCGGAACAGGCGCTCGGGCTGATCTTATCACATTCTTTTTGATACATGAAGACATTGACTTTGCAATTTCAGATACTGTCGAAATTGGATATTCGAAAAGAAATCTTGCGGAGATTTTGGAAGAATTATGGCTATGTGGGCTTGTTGATAAATCTCTTTTAAGAAATCAACAACGATATCGCTTAGTAAAAAGAGAGCAACTTATCCAGTTTTTAAGCCCCTTGCCTAAGTATACACCATCTTGGCGTCATATCATTGAAGTGTTATTGCCAATTCGTGATTGCCTCCAGGGCATTGAAAAATACTCCGAAAGTACACAAGTTGTTGAGATTCGAAACCTCTTGATTAGCCTTCAGGGAAAACTACAGAAACTCCAGCTTACCCCACCCTCTTTTCAGGGAGATATGGGAAAATATTTAAGTGCGTTTGATCAATGGTTGCTTAACATAGCTGGCAAGATTTCGCAAGGCGAGTTTTTTTGCTGAGAGGAAGGAGAAGTACACAAGAACGTACATTTTTGCAGCTTATTCTTTGCTCCTTCCTCTCAGCAAAAAAACTCGCCGATCACGTCAGACTACAAGTGTTTATATTGACGCCATGTGCGACTTTTTTCCGTTCGAGTCCGGGCCCGAGACCGGGCCCGAACCGAGATTCCGAGCTTTGCTAAACTATTTAACGAAGCTCGGAATCTCGGTTCGGGCACGGGCCCGGTCTCGGGCCCGGACTCGAACGGAAAAAAGTCGCACATGGCGTATATTGACAAGCCTTTATCAAGCCACGCAGATGAGCAAAAACTCCTGGTTCTTTTAAAAGGTCAGCAATATCTACAGGAAGATACACTCGAATTTTTTGTTCTTTGTGTGGATCAAGAGGCCGTCCCGCTCCTTCTCTTTTTCCCCCCTTACCTTTTGTTCTCTTTTCTACGGAATGTAACTTGAAGAGCTGTCTATTTTTTGGGGTCCATAATACTTTTTTGGCGTGGTTCAAATGAGGGTAGGTTTCTGATCGCCCTTTGTTACCCAATTTTGGTTCATTTTGAACCATACCTAAATTCTTGGTTTTCTGCAGTACAATGAAAATAGATGGATTAGAGTACTTGGGTACTCCATTGAATTTCTCTGGAATTTTTCCTCAAATGCTGATATGATTTTCATTTGCTAAGATAACAAAACGCTTGGGGATTATATCCAGTCAATCACCCTCGCCTAAAGGCAAAGGCTTGTGAGGCAACTCATAAGCCTGATTGACCAGGGAAAGCGGTAACCAGCCCGCTACGTTGGATAGAGGCAAAAGACCGACGGCAGAGTGCTTCCTCAGTTCTGCCCTCTCGAAGCTTAGGTTGTAGACAAGCTTAGGGTAAGTACGAAACAGACTTAAGCAGACGGCCGCTATCCAACATTGCCGAGGGGAGTGCTCTTGCAAAAGAGCGCGTTACAAGGCCCGTAAGGGCATTTATGGATCTATAGATTTTCTATAGATCCCTATTTTTACACAAAACAATAAAAAGGAGCGGCGCTTCCTCCCGCGACTGAAGTCGCAGGTTTCCGCATCGTCAATTCTATGAAAATTTTATCAAAATCAATACTTGCAGCTCTTCTTCTTTTTACGGTGATGGTAGCCCCAAGTTTTGCACAAGACGATCATCCATTATCACAACACAGACAAGGATTTGTTGTGATAGCTGACGGCTCCTTGTATTATAATGAAATTGGTCGTGGTATCCCTATTATTATAGTTCATGGTGGCCCAGGTGTATTAGATCAGGGATATTTACAGCCTCAGTTATTACAACTAGCTGCAGAACATAGATTGATCTTTTATGATCAGCGTGGCTCTGGGAAGTCTCTTAATACAAAATTGGATGAAAAACACATTAATATTGATCAATTTGTTGAGGATTTAGAAGTTTTACGCGTATCACTTGGGCTTGAAAAATTCATCTTGATGGGACACTCATGGGGCGGGCTACTTGGAATGCAATATGCCATTGCCCATCAAGATCATTTATTGGGATTCGTTTTACTTAACACTGCGCCTGCAGATGAAAAAGGACAAAAAGCTTTTGTAGACGAGTTTGAAAAGAGAACCAAAAATATTCAGGATGATATCAAACTGTTATTTGCATATGAAAATCTCAAAGCGCTAAACGCAACTCAAATATCTGCTTTATACCGGAAGTTATTTTCCGTTTATTTTTATGATCCAAATAAAGTTAAAGATTTAAATCTAAATTTCAATGTTGCATCTGCACAAAGCGGTGTTAGAGTTATGGAGGTGATGTTAAAGACAAGCTGGTTACGGCCAAATATTAATCTATTTCCACAGTTAAAAACTTTAAATGTTCCAACCTTTATTCTTCATGGAAAGCAAGATATTGTGCCTGTTTGGACCGCTGAGGAAATTAAAAGCGCCATACCTCATGCTGAGATAGTGATATTAGATCACTGTGATCATTTTCCTTTTATTGAGCAGCCCTCTCAATTTTTTACTGAATTGAACAAATTTTTGAACAAAATAAGTCCATAAAACCTCAAGGAAGGTGCATAATTTCTCGATGTTGCCCATCCAATTAATGAATGTCATAACAGAACAAAATAAGGATTTCACGCCATGTGCGACTTTTTTTTCCGTTCGAGTCCGGGCCCGAGACCGGGCCCGCGCCCGAACCGAGACTACGAGCTTTGCTAAACTACTCAAAATTGATTCGTGAATTACTTAGACGATCCATCAAAGTCTTGTACAGACTTTTTACCGAAGCTCGGAGTTTCGGTTCGGGCGCGGGCCCGGTCTCGGGCCCGGACTCGAACGGAAAAAAAAGTCGCACATGGCGTGATTTCCCAAGAGAGATTGCAAATTCCAGTTAAAAGGTCAACAATATCTACAGAAAGATACACTCGAATCTTTTGTTCTTTGTTCAAGTGTGGAGTCTATCTCCACGGCCTTACAAACGAATTTATTGCTAAGAAACGGAGAACCTCCTACGGGGTAATCGCGAGCGATTTAATTGCTCATTTTGCTTCCGCTTATACACAAGCCGCTCAATAGCTGCATGATTAGGAATAGCTAAGACATGCTCAGCAACAGGCTTGATGCGATCAGCTTCAAGCTGGGAACAGATGATCTCCTCTTTGATGCCGGAAGAGAGGGAAAGAGAAGCGAGGCTTTGGATTAACTCTGCCTTTGTCATTGTTCCTGCTGGTAAATTTACGTGAAGGTTAATGACTTGGCGAGGTCCCGAGGAGAAATTGAATAGATTTTGAATGTTTAGCGCGACTTTGATGTCTATAAGCTTGATGTCCACAAGCTTAACACGTTTTCGAATCTTATCCATTAAATTTGCTAAATCGATCGCTTTCTGGGAAAGGAAATCCCAACATTGCTTGGCGTATTGGTAGATTTTTTGAATGATCGCTAATTTTTTACTATCAATGAAAGCTTTTTCTAGCATTTCCTTGATGGGATTAATCGCCTGTACTCGACCTGTTACATTTGTTTGAACATCATGTTTTTCTTCCGGACTTTGAAATTTCTCGTTCAATTTTTTGAAATCGAATGTCTCAGTTTTTATTATCCTTTCAATGGGATTAATTGCGTTTGCTCGATTTAATCTCTCAGCTTCTAATAGCGGTGCTTCTTCAGCCATTCCCGACTTTGAAAAAGCAAATTCATTTTCTCTATTTGATAGTTGGGTGTAAATTTTAGATGAATAATCAGGATTTTCCAGGACAGGAGTGATGAAGTTTAGAGGATGAAGAGTCAAAAATTTTGTGTCAATCTCAGGAGGGATTCGGTGATGTGTAGGAAAGGAAGAGAGAGCTTGATTTGTAAGAGAGCAAATCTCTCTAGATTGTTGAAGAAACTCATAGGGAGTATCCTGAGAAGGATTAAAAGAAAAAATGTTCATATCTTCACCTCTGTATATTTTGAGATCTCACAGAACCCTTGTTAAGAGACTGGAAAACTTTGGTCAACTTTAAATTTCACTTAAATTTTTTACTATCTTCTAAGCTCCAAATAGTGTCAATCTCAAACCCAAATGAAAATATAAATGCATTATTTTAAAGTATTTATATCTGTAATTTTATTTCGATATTGCTTCCACGATTTCTTATTGACTTATAACGTTGAAAACTTTTACACTTCAGCTCGACTTTGAATGCAAAATTTTAAATTGAAAGTTGGAGGTTTAAGATGTTAGCTTCTTCAATTGATCAGACTCCCTCCTGGAGCCAGGCTATTCAAGCGGGCTTGGAAGGAATGAAACAACGATTGGTAAAAATGACTGTGAAAGCTCAGGAAATCCTTAAAACAAATAGAGATGATACAGAGTATCTGCTACAAATTGCTAGTAAAAATCTTCGTGACTATTGTGTGCGCGATATTTATTTCTGTTATGCAGATCAACCTACTCTATTATCTAGTCTCACTGAGGATCAAATTCGTTTGCAACTCAAAGAGGAGGCGGATAGCAATATTAGAAAAGTACTGGAAGAGGTGATAAGGTGCACAAATGGCATGTTTGCTGCTGATATTTTATCGTTAGATGTCCCTTTAATGCCAAAGAGTCTAAAATTAGGTTTAATATCAGAATTAGACCCACCTCTTTTTGTAAAAAAACCGACTCTTTCTGACGATGTACAAAAGTATGCCAATGAGCTTTATGAAATTTTGCGTAATAGGGATAAAGAAAATGCGCTCTATCAATTGGAACGCTGTCTTTCTCTAACTGATTCGGAGCTTAAACATAGAAAGATTCATTCGTATAATCCTCCTGTCCCAAATAGCGTTGAAGCAGTTGTTGAAAAAAGAATTCGAGAAATTTTTAACGAAGTTTTTAATGATGATAAACCACAAAAGACATAAAACCGCTTGAAATGCAACCCAAACTTTGGACAGCAATACAGGATATTAAGGTAATTTTCCCGATTCAAATTTCACCAGGAGCCACTTCAAGAGTGGGCCCTACGGCTACTTTTTTGTTCGCGTAAACTCATTTACCTGTTGATTTTTTATTTGCCTATCTCTTTTATTCTGCCTTCACAATATACTTTCAATGGTATGTTGCAGTCTAGGGGTTGCAGAAGCAGCGGCATGGTCCGGTTACTCTATCTCACTCTCTCAATGCTTGGGGTCGTAGGCTTGGGAGGATTCTGTGCCGAGTAGCCTATGGTTGGTAACAATCATAGACTACCCGGCGTAGAAACAAATCTTGTTCCCTTTCTCTAATAAATATTCTCTTGCTTCATAGAGTGTCCCCTGCTGAAAGAGATCAACTTAACAACTGCCCAAAATCAATGACCTTATCAAAATACCCCTGATCTAAAACGGCATCCTCCACCCCATTGACATGGACCAGAACAGGTCTAATCGAAAAACGTTTTGGAACTTTTAATCGTTTGGTTTTCTTCTCCATTTCTTCGATGACCTTTGTCCCCACAGGATCTTTTGAAAATTTAATTTCACAGACATAAAGATTATGAAAACGCGTTTGAATCATGTAATCGATTTGACATCCAGGCTGTCTGATCGTTGAAGTTTGAAAGAAAGGGCCTTCGATGATGATTTCCTCTACTGATAGATTCAACACCTTCCAAAGGGCCTTAAAATTATGCACAACTAGATTTTCAAACTGCAAACCCATGATCCCTTCCCAGCCAGGAAGGTGATTCAACAGGGAGGCAGATACAGCCCCCTTTTCGATTTTGACACGATTCGATGCAATGTACTTTAAATAGAAACGCAAATAATTATCACTTAAACGATATCGACTGATCTTTCTCTGCTCCCCACTTTTTAGATCCCAAATGAAATCCCTTTTTACAAATCCCGCCTTGACTAATTCATCCAAGTAACGACTATACAATCCCCCTTGGCTCTTTCCAAGCTCTTGACAAATCTGGACAAGTTCTTTTGGCCCATTTTCAAGACAGGTGACAATTTTTTTGTGAATTCCTTTGCTCCTTGAAAAGAGATCTGAAAAGAGCTCATCAAATTCGCGGACAAGCAATCCCCCTTTGGTAAAGCAGAGATCTCGAATATTTTGCTCAGCAGGCAAGCTGGGTTCAATCTGTTCTAGATAGAGAGGAACTCCCCCTGTGATCGATAAAAGCTTGAATTTTTCATAGGCAGAAATCCGTTTTTCTTTGGGATGCCAGAAGGCATTACAGGCGTGTAGGGGGAGCTCTTCAAGAACAAGATCAAGCGTGATCCTGCCCACAAATCCCGTGCTACTCAGGATATTTTTCTCGATCCATGAAGAGATCGAGCCGCAAAGAGCAATAATGAGCTGTGAATTTTTGCTAAAATACATATCCCAAGAGGTTTTCAGCTGACCTAAGAAAAGAGGATCTTTTCCCCCCATCCATGAAATCTCATCGAATACAATCAGCATCCGTCCTTCTTGGGTGTGTTTGGAGAGATGCCAAAAAAGATCTCCCCAATTATCCGCCTTAATCCCAGGAATCCCGGATCTCCGGAGTTGATCACCAAAGAGCTCTCGTTGAGACTGAGCGGTTATCCCACGCTCTGGAGGGTTTCCAAAAAAAAATAAACTTTTCATTTCTTTCCCAAACTCTGCAAGAAGCCTGCTTTTCCCAATACGCCTTCTCCCTCGCACGACAATAAGACTGGCACTTCTTTTACCGAGAAGTCCTTTCAACCTCTCCATTTCGGCTTCTCGACCAATAAAGGGGGGATTCTTCATTTGGTTTTCTCCTATTTTTAAACGATAGGATATTATTTTCCCCCTATAAAATCAATCCGCAAATAAACAAAAGTCAATCTACGGATTATTTTTTGCTCGACAAAAATAATCCGTAGATTGACAAATGACTTTTTATGGATGATAAGATTTGTTCTTGTTTCCTTCTCTTTATCTTGTTAAAATTAATCAAGTTAAGAGGCCGTTAAAGAGATAAAATACCCCCATGCCCCGTCATTTAAATATTTTTTTAAGCAATCACCTAGAGCTCCTTTATGAGCAATTAAAAGAGCGGCTATTTGGCACCCCCCACTCTCCTCTGGAACGAAGGATTGTCGTCGTCTATGGCCCTGCCATGAAAAATTGGCTCATGCTTCGCCTAGCACAAGATCCCACTCTCCAGATCGCTATCGGCATCGAATTTGTCTATCTCAATCAAGCCTTCGACCACTTGCTTAAAGCCATCTCTTCTCCCCGTTGCTATTTTCCCTCTTCGCTTGAGCTTGCACTCACCATTGAACAAGCTCTCTTTGCCGTTCTTCAAAATTTTTATCATCTTTCTCCAGATGAACAACGCGACTGGAAGCCCCTCATCGATTATTTTAAAGTTTATCCTCGCTCCGAGGGGAAACCTCTCTTGTTATCGCGCAAAATGGAAAAACGTCTGATTGGCCTGAGCGGGCATTTAGCCCACCTCTTTCAAGAGTATGGACGGTATGGCAAAGAGATGGTGGCAAAATGGGAATCTCCCGCTTGCCCAGGCTGGCAACCCCGCCTATGGCGACAACTTTTCTCAGAGAAAAAAGGATGGCACTATCCCGCCCGCGCCCTTCAAAAAGAGATCTCTCCTTCGCTCCCTCTTCCTTTCACCCTTCATTTCTTTTCGATCAGTTTTCTTTCAAAAACAGAGTTTTCCTTTTTAGATCGTTTAGGCAAGCACCTCCCCCTCTATTATTACTTGCTCTCTCCTTGCGCCGTTTTCTGGAGCGATATTCGCTCCGATCGAGAAAATGCTTATCTCCATACCTACTGGCAACAAAGAATGGGAGCGCTCTCCTCTTATGTCCTCCAACTCGAAGAATTTTTGCGCGATCGAAATCCTCTCTTAGCGAATTTTGGCCGCCTAGGCAGACAAATGGCATACCAAATTGAAGAGAGCCAGGCCGAGACGCATGCGATCTACCGACTTCCCTCACATGCCGAAGCTTTAAACCCAGATCTTCCTTTCAGCGAAGATCTTTTCTTTGTGGAAACAGCCGCTCCCCTTTCTTTATTACATGCCGTCCAAGCCGATTTATTATTCATGC
The DNA here is from genome assembly GCA_963801825.1 of Parachlamydiales bacterium. Classification (GTDB taxonomy): domain Bacteria; phylum Chlamydiota; class Chlamydiia; order Chlamydiales; family Parachlamydiaceae; genus CAWDGI01. The sequence goes on along the minus strand of CAWDGI010000003.1, from coordinate 1,203,275 downwards.
GCAACCCACAAGGCAAACCTCCCTTTCATTTTGAAGAGGAAAGGGGATCTATTCAATTACACATCGCTCCTAATCGAAGACGAGAAGTCCAAATTTTGTCTCATTACCTCCTCGGTCTAATGACAAAAGATCGCTCCATCCTTCCGAGCCACGTCCTTGTCATGGCTCCGGACATTAGAGAATACATTCCCTATATTCAAAGTATTTTTGGAGGAAAAGAGAGCCAATTAGACTTTCAAATTCTTGACTTAGGCCTTCAAACCCAAAGCGAAATCACCCAAGGATTTCTCCACCTCCTCGAGTTAAGCGAAAGCGGCTGGGAGGCCGGCCACATTCTCCAATTATTTGAACATCGCTTCTTTCAGCGGCGCCACCAACTCTTAAGTAGTGATTATGTCTTGATTCAGAAATGGGTGGAGCATGCTCATATTCGCTGGGGAGAAGATTGGATCCATCGAAACGAAGTATTACTCCGCCGCCATTGCGAAAAAGGAATGGCAGAAGAAACTCCTGTGGGAACATGGGAGGATGGCATCACACGCCTTTTATTAGGATTGACAACCCTTCTTCCCAAACCCTCTTCCATGCCTCTGGAAGAGCCTCCTTGTTCGGTTATCGAGATGTCTCAAAGCGATCTTTTAGAAAAATTCTTACGGCTATTACATGCCCTTCAGGATGATCTCTCTCCTTTGCAAGATCGAACAGCCATGACCATCGAGGATTGGACCCATTACTTCCTTTGTTTGCTTGATAGCTACTTTCAACCTGATTTTTTAAGTCCTCAATCGGTGGAGGAGCATAAAAATTTAAAAGAGGCATTCGAAGTTTTGAATGCGTCGGCTCGCCCTGTTAAAGAGGCCCTTTTTCCTTTTGCTTCGGTCAAATCCCATCTTCTCTCTCTCTTGCAGCAACGTCATCTCATTTACCGAGAAAATCATCTGCAAGCCGTTCGTTTTTGCTCCTTGGTCCCTCTACGCTCTATTCCTGCAAAAGTTATCGCCCTGATTGGTATGCAAGAAGAGGCTTTTCCTCGGACTCGGCACCCTTCCTCGCTTAATTTAATGCTCAAAGAGAAGAGTGTGGATTATTCGCCTCTCGCAGCAGATGAAGATCGCTATCTCTTTCTAGAGGCTTTGCATGCTGCCCAAGATTACTTATTTTTGAGCTATCCGAGTCACGATCAAAAGGAGGGGAAAGAGGGGCAAGCAGCCCTTGTTGTCGAAGAACTCTTTTCCTATCTCGATCGTTTCTTTCGTATCAAAGGGGAAAAAATTTCTCAACGGATGAAGATCAAGCATCCCTTTGATTCTTTTCATAAACAATATTTCCAAGAAAATAGTTCTCTTTCCAATTTTTCTCTCTTTGATTTTCAGGTGGCAAAGATCCACTACTCCCAAGAAAAAGAATCTGCCCATCAATTCTTAAAAGAATTTAAATGGAGCGATTCTTCTTTGGAGGAGGTGTTTCCTTCTCATCACCACATTGAAATCAAGCAACTGTCTAAAGTGGCTCGCCACCCGATCAAATTTCATTTAAACAAGAGGTTGGAGATTTACTTACCTGAGGAAGAAGGGTCTTCGAGCAATCAGGAAGAGGAATGGGTTTTATCCTCCTTGGATCGCTATCAACTCAAGCAATCTTCGCTAAAAGAACCGATCGAAAGGGTCTTACATCGAGCAGAAAAAGAAGGAAAGCTCCCCTTAGGACTATTCAAAACGGTGGCCACAAAGCGATTGAAAGAAGAGGTCGACGATTTAGAAGCGCGGTTGCATCAATATGGATTAAAAGGGGAAGAATTATTTCAAATTGAATTCTGTGCGGGCTGCTTACGACCCACTCAAGTCGAGAGGGATCATTGGATCTTCCCTCCTCTTTCCCTCTCGTACGAGAAGAACGACCGGCTTTCTTTGACGGGAAAACTTTCTCATGTGACCCCACGGGGGCTTTTTGTTTTAAGTAAGGGGGGACTTTCTGATCTATGGAAAGTGTGGCCCGAGTTTTTGCTTTATTGCTATGCGGCGAAAGTGCATGCCAAGCCATGGGAGCCTCAACTCATTTTTGCCCAAGCGGTTCATCCCAAAAAAGCCTTCTTTGATGACCCTCTGCCCTATTTAAAGCAGTTTATTCATTATTATTCTCTCTGCCTCAAGCAATTTTCTCCCTTAATTCCCGATTGGCTTTCTTTGATTTTGAATAAAGATGCCCACGGCTTGCAAGAAAAGATGCGCCAATTGTATGGTCCTTCGTTTGGGGCTTATCAAGACCCTTACTTACGCTGGGTGTTGAATAAAAATCTTCTTCCAGACTGTGAAGCGCTCGTCCGTGAATGGGGGCCCCAGGCGCAGCTACTGCTGCAAGATTTGGTTCGGTTTTGGTATCCTCGAAAATAAAAAAAGTCGCATATGGCGTAAAGAAAGTAAAAAAAGATGTTTTGGATGATTGCAACCTCTCTTTTTGCCGCTCTTGGGGGACTTGCTCTCTATTTCTATTTTTGGCGGCGCGGCCAATTCGAAGAGGATGAGCTTGTGAAGTATCAACTTTTTCGAGAAGAAAATCCCGATTAAAAAACTTCTAACTGGACTTGTTTTTCGCAAGCTAAATTGGAAAAATTTATACTGTTTTAGCAAATACTCAAACTGTTATGGTATTTTTTAGATCATTCGTGAACGTGTTAAAAAATCGAGAAATGCCTAGAGGTACTCCTGGGCATGTTTGCTTGAAAAGTTTACGAAAAGAATTTTTCGATAGACCACGCTAATCATGTTGTGAGATGCAAGATTTTTTCAGCGGGAATTGCTGTAATACATCAAAAATTTTTTCATGAAATATGAGAAAATTTTCTAAAATTTAAAAATTGAATCCCATAAATTCATAGAATAAGACATCCTGTCGAGATGAGTCTTTTGAGAGTTTTCTTGTCCATCTGAACCCTCTTTTAATTCAGAACCTTCAGAGTGATCAGATGTTTCTCCCTTTCCAAAATATTCTCTTCCTTCAGAATGATCAGAAGCATTTCCTGTTCCCATAATTAACACTCCTTTAATTTTTCTTGTTTTTGTAAAGTTAATGATTGACTAATGATTGCACTAAAACCTTCAATATATTGGGCGCTGGCTAAGTAAGGACATGACATTCCAAAAGTTATCTGTTCATTTTGATCGATAAAAAAAAGGGTTTCTAAAAAATCATATCGGAAAAAAGAAAGCATTTCTCCAGCCAATTGTTTAAGTATTTCTTTTAAAGAATTTGATAAAGAAAGTAAATGATCAGGGAAAAGATGGATACAAGTTTCTAATTGAGAAGAAAAACAGAGGAGTGGAGTTCCTTTGGGTCGTTGAATCATAAAAACTGAATCTTTTATTTCATTGTTCCTATCTGGAAAGAAATTAGGCTTCCAATCATAAAAATGATAGACATTCGAAATAATAATCTCAGAGAAGTTCCAGTGTTGAGGAATGAAATTCTTATGACCTAAATAATACTCAGGGGTTTTGATTTTTTGAAAATGATCGCCCACCTCCTTCCACTGAACAGGAAGAGAAGGGATACTGCATAAAATTGATGAAGTTTGATTTGTGCCCACTTTTCCTCCAAATACAGTCAATGCAAACAGAACGTAAGAGTAAAACTCCATTTGAGAGTATTGTGGATTATCAAAGTCAGTAAACCATGCCATGGGGACATTGATCACTCGATTAATCAAATTGACTTGACCGCTTTGAATGGACTTTCCAAAGATTTCCCATGAAATATTGGCATCATGAGAATGAATTTTATCAAAAATTGTTCCATGGTCGAGAAGGTCTTTAAGAAAAACGATATCGACATCAAATTCTGTCTGATGATCGATTAAAAATTTTGTTATCGGCTCGTTTGGATCGCTATAAATCAGCAAATTTTTCATTATACTTGTCCACCATCACAAGAATCTGATAAGTAATTGAGGAGAGATTCTGCTAAATTTAACTCCTCTCCTGCGTTTCGATGAAAACCTGCCCAACCCGGATTAGGGTTACATTCCAAACATACATATCTATCTATAGATTCATCTTTGATCAGATCAATGCCCGATAAATCCACTTTTTCTAATTTGGAGAGGAATTGACAAAATTTCACAATATTATCCTTCACTAAATATTGATCAAAACCACTCGTTTTTTTTGCATACCTATAATCGACACTATCTTTTTCATAAACAGTGACACTCCAACATTTGTCTTTGTTTAAGCAATGAACCCGGATGTCATTTCCTTTGATATGTTTTTGAAAAAAAGTGGGCAAATATTTTAGATTGTCCCAGTCCCAGGATGAAAAAATTTTTTCGTCAACGACTTTAGACCGGATCCCGGAACAAGACTTAACAATAAGAGATTCGTAGGAACCCAACAAAGATCTCAATTTTTCAGCTGAACCTTTTATAAAAAAACTTTCTGGAATTTGAATAACAGGATTTTCCTTATCATCCACAATTCCTGCTTTAATTGTTGTGACAAGCTGAAGTGCTTTCGAACTATTGTAAATATGGGTCGGATTACAATCTACTTTCTTTCCACCCCAAACTTGAATAGCTTGAACAAGATTAAAACAAGACTCAAATTTTGTGTGTGACTCTTCAGGAACATGGGGTCTATTATAAATTCCTATTGGCTCTATCGTATAATTTTCTAGATGAAACAAGAGATGAGCTTTTTCAAAGGAAAAAGTCCAAGTCGTCTCAATTTCGTCGTAGGAAAGAAATTCTATATTCATCTTAGATTCAAATTTTTTGAGAACTTTTGCCTGAGAATTATCATCTAATGCATGTAAACATACGATTTTTCGAAAAACTTTCTTGGGTTTAAAAGACAATGATGAAAGCTCAGATTTTTCAGATGTCATATCTAAAAGTTTTTCACCTTTGAGTTTTGGCAAATAATCTTGGGGAATAAAAGAAGATTTTTTTAAATTAGAATTTATTTTTTTATTCATAGTAAACCAGCGGGCTTAAACAATTGTTTATTTATAAAAAAAGATCGGCAGATACAAAGATCCACCGATCTATCATTCCCTCTCTTAAAATGAGAAAATATTTCCTGGCCTGTAAATAACGGACTCTTTTTGATACATAGCAGTACAGCTGTACACGCCGGCATTTCCGTTTTTGTGCTCAAGAATACCTGCGGTATTTCCATTGATAAGCATGCTAAGACGAGCCATATTATCAGATCCCTCTTTAGCTTCGGATCCTTCGGATCCATCAGATGCGTTATGTCCCATTTTGGGCCTCCTTGTTAAGTTAAAAATTTACTTTAAAAATATTAAGATCTGCCACCTTGGTCGGACCTTTACTTTATCTCGATCAGATATGACAAGGTTTGTTAACGTACACACTGCCACTCCTCTCGCGGCTGATTAATATACGTTCGCAGGGTTCGGAACTGAGACGGCATTCCGAAGTGCCTATGTATTCTTGTCTATCGTTTACAAACATTTAACTTTCGTTCCTTTTTGCTTGTGATCTGGTGAAGTGCTCCCTGGTTGCCCAAGAAGCCGCGAAGTCTTTAGCTTCGCGGAGGCTTCACAATAACACCATGTGCGACTTTATTGCAGTCTGAAGGGCTGCAATAAAGTCGCACATGGTGTTATTTAGCAAAATATTGTTAGAGCGAATTTTGCCTAACGATTTCGCCGTTAATAACCCCACCTTTTACTTCACTTCCTTGAATAATCTTCACAAGACCACCGGGCTTTTCAAAAGTGATGTTTCCCTCGACAATAGTATTATTGTATAGAAAAACGACTTGCCTTTCATTTTGGCTAATCGGCCTGATGACGATATTACTGACCTTAGAATTATAGAATTGAGAATTTGAAGATGAAATAGATAACAACCCAAAAAAATGACAACCATAAGATTTTATCAAGCCATTAATTACGGTCTCTTGATGGAATTTGGAATCATTAACAGTTGCAGAGCCATTGATGGTCATTCCTTTGTTAAAAGTGCAGTTTGTTGCTTTGAAGAGCCCATTCACTTGTAAGTGCTCTTGATGAGTTTCATTTTCCATAACAACATTACCTGAGCGGCAACTACCTGATAAATTTGGCGTATACATCAACTTCCTCCATGGTAAGTTTTTAAATTTCTCATTAATAAAATAACTTGATTTTCCACTCTTTTCTCTTTTCCAAACCATCAACAATTTCAAAAAACGTCTACCAGCACAATATCTGATGATTCAAATCTAGAACAAAAGATTCTAAAATCTAAAAATCGAACCCAAAGATTGACCAATATCGGGATCAAAACGATGATTAAAAAGAGGCCCTTCGGGAGTTTCTTTACCATCTGAGCCTTCTTTTAACTCCGAACCTTCGGAATGATCCGAAGCATGATATTTATAATGCACTTCCCTCCCTTCAGAATGATCGGACGCATTTCCCGTACCCATATATTTACTACTCCTTTTTGAATTTCCTCTAAGAAAATATTTATTCTCATTTAGTTCTATTTGAACTGATTAACAGCGCACCATATTTCCTTCAACAATCGGTCTTTCAGCTAGAAGGATGAGATAGGGTGATCCCGCCACAAATTCTTCTTTATTGAATCCACCATAGGCAGCAATTCCTCGAAACCCACTGTCATATAGTTTTCCAACGATTTCACTTAAGTAATATAGGCGAATCCCTGTTGATGCAGTGAAAACCTCTGTATTCCGAATCAGAGTGACCTCTTCCGTCATCCATCCACTTTCATAATCAATTTTTTTCTTGTTAAGAAGATAAGTGCCATCATCTTCAAGCGACCAATCTCTAGGGGGGGCCCAAACTTCTATCGCTTCTCTATTGAACACCTGTAAAATGATTCTTCCACCGGGAGTCAGCCATTTAAAGTGTTGCTTGATGAGTTGATCATTATCTTTTTCATTTTCATAGCACCCAAATGAATACATTAAACTGATGATCGCGTGATACGATGAGGAAGCCTTATGATCGAGCATATCTTCACATAACCAGTTAATTGAAATATGTTCCTCTTTTCCCCGAGATTTATTCTTTTCGATCACATCAGGATCCACATCAATCGCAGTCATTTTATACCCTTTCTTTCCTAGACAAAAAGAGTGTCTTCCATTACCACAAGCAACATCAAGAATTTTGGAACCGGATTGAAGATTTAAAAGAAAAATCACAGCTTCTACCTCATTTTGAGTTTGAGTCATCAGCTGATTCGTATAGATGTAAGGAGAAACAAGTTGCCAATACATAAGTCAAAAATCTTGATCTATCAAAGGATATTTGGAATATATTGATAGTAGTATTTATTTTACAAGCATTTTTTTTTTCGACTTACTGCGAACAGCAATTCGGATGCCTCCATGTCGGTCAAAAATGTCCTCTTTGCCTTAAAGGCACTCTTTACGATATAGATCCTCAAACCATCCTTTTGATTCGCGGTCAACAAATAACTGCGTCTTCTTCCTTACTTCCGATTTTTGCGATGACTGATTCAAGAACATCGTGAATTAGATCTTGCAGCATGTCACTATATTTTTTATATTCAGGCCAGAGAATTTCATCCATAGAAGCCCGCGAAATGCGTACCATTGTAGTCGTATATTTTTGTCGATGATAACGATAAGTTTTCAACTTATATTTGTGGCATAAAGCAACAAAAAGCTCTTTTTGCCAAATGCTGGACAGTGTAACGCGAAACTCAATTGGCTGCTGTTCCTGACGTTTAAGGAGACGCTCCATCGCTAGTGCCGCAGCTTGACGTTCACCTTCTGAGGATGAATGGTCGATAAGAGCTGGATTTTAATGAGTTTTTCCAATAAGACATAATCTCGACTTTGCAACTTTTAAGGGGTCGATAAATGCAATCTTTTGAGCCATAACGCGTTAAAATTTTTTCGCCAACCCTCATTTGGGTTGGCGAAAAAATTTTAACGCGTTATAGCTCAAAATCTTGCGTTTAGCGACCCCTTAAAATGTACAAAGTCGAGGAGGTATCCTCGAAAATAAAAGAAAGTAAAAGAAGATGTTTTGGATGATTGCGACCTCTCTTTTTGCCGCCCTTGGGGGACTGGCTCTCTATTTCTATTTTTGGCGGCGCGGACAATTCGAAGAGGATGAGCTTGTGAAGTATCAACTTTTTCGAGAAGAAAATCCCGATTAAAAAAACTTCTATTTAGAGTGGAATTCCTTGACGTAAATTAAGGAATTAAGTATTTATCTTTAGCTATTAGACAACCTAAAGGAGATGAGTATGTTGAACACGGAATCTAGAGTAAGTCATTCGCTTAATCCAGTAGAGAATCCCCACTCAGAATTAAACCATGATAAAAAGAAGCTAACCACTATTTCCTCTTTAGTATCTCAAGAAACATTATTTTCTACTTCAGAACAAGGAGAAACGACCATAAAAAAGTTAGCCCAAGAGCGCAAAGTAACCATTTATCTTGCTGGTAAAATTCCAAAGGGAGATGAAACCCCTAATGATAAATTACATTGGACTAAACCTCATATTGATCTTCTACGATCTAATCTCAGTGAGTTTGATGTTGTGCTTCTAAATCCAGCTATTAAAGATTGCGATCTTACTGATCAAGACAATGTATTTGGTTGTGATATGCAATACGTATTTGCAAGTGATGCCATATTTGTAGATGCAAGAGGGTCTTGCGGCTTAGGAGTTGGTGCCGAGATGATGTGGGCAAAAGTAAATGGGATTCCGGTCATTTCTTGGGCTCCGAAAGATACTTACTACAATAAGAGCTCTACGATGGTCTTAGGAACATATGTACCCAACTTCATTCATCCATTTGTGAATGGTTTAAGCGATAAAGTGGTCGAGAATATTGAAGAAGGGGCTGAATGGATCAAACAATTTGTTAAGGATCCCAATTCTGTAAAAATCAAAAATTCTAATACCATCCATTCTATTATGGAATCCTACAAGACAAACCAATTACAAGAAAATGAATTAGTAACCTGAGTTTTGGGTCATTTGTTAAGTAAAAGAAGACCTTATGTCTCAAGTCAATCAGCTTTTATATGATTTATCTAAACATGTGGATGCTGTGAAAAAATGGGCCGTGTTCACTTCTTCGGTCAGAGATTCGGTCAGGCGAGAAGGGCCAGATGGCGCGGCTCACGACGAGGGAATAGCCTTAGCTATTTCCGAGGAGCGAGGCGCGGCAGATGGCCCTTCGCAGCCGACCGAATAATCTGTGACCGAAGAAGTGAACACGGCCACAAATGGCACGACCTGTTGCCCATCAAGATCTTTATAATAGAAGGAGTGAGATTGAGCAATCGGCTTCTTTACTTCTTAAACGGTCCCCAAATTTAACTGTACTCCTTAACAATACTCACTGATTCTGCTACTACTTGAATAAACGGAAAATCGTCTATATCTTCTATTTGAAATAATTTAAAAGGAGTGTTTTCTGGGATTTTTTCATAATAGTCAGATAAAGCTTTTTCTAATAAATTAGATTCATCTATTTCATAGATATTAGCAGGAAAATCTCCTGGGGCATAGCAAAATTGAATTGGGTTTTTAAATGTTAACCTTATTAGTTTTGCATCCCATGAATTAAGGTAGACCACTAAATCGTGATTACAATCCATTTTGAAGTATTCAAAGCTAGAATCAGCAAAATCAATGTTTTGTTGAATAGATTTTTTTTGCATTTTTAGGCTCCTGGAAAAGTCTCTCCTGATAAGAACCCTGTTCCCATGCCAGGTTCATAGTTATCAGGTTTAATAATTTCAACATTAGAATTTTCTTTCCATTTTCCCTGTGGATTTCTGCGTGTTTCAACATGATAATGTGGATCATGATGTCGAGGATTATATCGATCTCCTGGCTGCATATCATGTTTTTCTGGTCTTATACGTATATTATCTGCTGGGTAAATATGCCCTCTCTTGTCTCTTGGCAATTCAGGTAGCAAATCATCCAGATTCTCAGGAAACTTAAATTTCTCTTTATCCTTTTCTTTTTCTCTTTCTTCAGCTTTTGCTTCTTCATCTGCCTGTATTTGATTGTAGTATGCATTTATGTAGGTCACCGCTTGGTATGTGGCATAAAGACTCAGCAAGGTTATTGCCGTAGGAAAGACGAGTGGCCCCAGTGCTGTCGCACCAATGGCAAATTTGACAATAGGAATCACAATGGGAAATGGCACCGCTACCTGTTGCCCATCAAGATCTTTATAATAGAAAGGGTTATTATAGGTATAGAGGTAAAGATTCAATCCTTCCTGAAATCCCAATGGATCAGCTGTCATCCAGCGTCTTAGAGAGGGATGATAGAGGCGATGTGTGAAGAGCGACAGCCCCTCTACTTCCCGTCGGTTGGCAAAGCGCCAGGGATTGAAGAGGGAGTGAGCGACATGACTGCCTGCTCTTTTCTCCCCAAAGGCCGAGTAGCGCGTCCATTCTGCAAGGCTGCCGTCTTTTCTTTGCAAGGCAGAGATGTTGCCTCTAAAGTCTTGGATGGCAAAGAAGGGCTCTCCTTGCAGCTCGAGGGCAAAGGTGCGCTCTTTGGTGGGATGAATCAAGCGAAACTGCTGCAAACGTCCTTCTGAGAAACTGCCAATTTCTTGATCATACTGATAAAGGAGTTGTTGGGTGCCGGAAGGTCCCTTGATTTGCAGGCAGCGGTTGGAGGAGTCGTAAACATAGGAGGTTTCTCGGCCTTCCCTGTTGGAATAGATGAGTCGATTGAGGGCATCATAAGCGTAATGGGAGGGAGGGTGGGATTGGCTTATCAAGTTGCCGTTGGAGTCGTAGGAGTAGTTTCCTTGGGAGGTCAGGGTGTGGTTGAGTCCATTGACGGCTTCTTCTTGTCCGTTTTTATAGAGGCAGTTGCCCAAAGAATCGTAGAGGTAAGTGTCTTCAAAGTCTTTGGTTAAATGATCAAAGACGTCGTAAGTGAACTCTCCGATTGCTTCTCCGGAGGGGTCTTTTTGCCAGCTTCTGAGTAAGTTTCCTTTGCCATCAAAGCCTTCTTGCTTTTCTTGCCATTTTTCGGCGTCAATGTGCAGGGCTCTTCCGAGGGCATCATAAGTGGTTCGTACTTTTCCGGCCGGGGTGGTCTCTTCTCTTGCGTTGCCAAAGGAGTCGTAAGAGTCGAGGCGGCATTCAAATAGCACTTCCCCTTGGGTTGTTTAGACGTTTGGCTTGGTGCAAATGGAAGGCATCGTAAGAGTATTGGATGGAAGAGCCATCCGGCAAAGTCAGGTGTGTGAGGCGCTCTAGTGCGTCATAAGCGTATTTGATGATGAGGTTGGGGGAGAGCTCTTCTTCGATGAGATTTCCAAGGGAGTTATAACTTCTTCTTTGGACCATTCCGGAGACGCGATCGACAATTCCAGTTGGGTGATCAAAAGCGGCATAATGATACTGGTACCGGACACTTCCATCGGAGGAGCGCTTTTCAATGAGCCTGGAGAGGCAATCATAAGTATAATAAATAGAAACTCCGTCAGGCTTTTTCTTTTCGATTAAGTGGCCACGGTTGTCATAGGCAAAGTGGGTCGCTCTTCCTCATAAAGTTGAGGTAAACGCTGATTTCTCAAAGCTCAATAGGCCTGAAAATATGGTTGAGGGTACTCAAAAAATGGTTACGCCTCAACTTTATGAGCACTTACCCAAATTTAGTTTTAATCCTTAACAATGCTCGCTGATTCTGCTACTACTTGAATGAATGGAAAATCGTCTATATCTTCTATTTGAAATAATTTAAAAGGATGACTAGGGGGAATATAACCGTATTCCTGTAACAATGAATCTTCTAAAAAGGGGGAATAATTTGATAGCTCATATAAATCTTTTGGTACATCTCCTAATCTATAAAGAAATTGAATAGCATGAGAAAATACAACTTGAAAGGGTTGGGCCTGCCATGAAAGCATGCGAATAGTTAGAACTGAATTTTCTGACATTTGAAAAGATTTATATTCAGAATCGGCGAAACTAATGCCTAAAGATAGCTTTCTTTTATTCATTAAGGTGCTCCTGGAAAATATTCCCCTGGCAGAAATCCAGTTCCCATTCCATCTTCGTAGTTAGGTGGTTTGATGATCTCTTTATTTTCGTCTTTCCAACTTTTTTTAGCAGGATTTCGTCTTGTTTCCACATGATAATGTGAATCATGATGGCGAGGATTATACTTCTCACCCGGCTGCATATCATGTTTTTCCGGTCTTATACGTATATTATCTGCTGGGTAAATATGCCCTTTCTTGTCTCTTGGCAATTCAGGTAGCAAATCATCCAGATTCTCAGGAAACTTAAAATTCTCTTTATCCCTTTCTTTTTCTCTTTCTTCAGCTTTTGCTTCTTCATCTACCCGTATTTGATTTAAGCGTGCATCCATGTAGGTGACTAATCGATTTACACTATAGGCAATTAGTACTGTTGTAGCCACGGTTGCGAACGCGGGAAAAATAAGTGGTCCTAATGTCGTCCCAATGGTGCAGTAGAAAATAGGAAGCGCAATGGCAAACTGCCCATCAAGATCTTTATAATAGAAAGGGTTATTATAGGTATAGAGGTAAAGATTCAGTCCTTCCTGAAATCCCAATGGATCAGCCGTCATCCAGCGTCTTAGAGAGGGATGATAGAGGCGATGCGTGAAGAGCGATAACCCCTCTACTTCCCGTCGGTTGGCAAAGCGCCAGGGATTGAAGAGGGAGTGAGCGACATGACTGCCTGCTCTTTTCTGCCCAAAGGCCGAGTAGCACGTCCATTCTGCAAGGCTGCCGTCTTTTCTTTGCAAGGCAGAGATGTTGCCTCTAAAGTCTTGGATGACAAAGAAGGGCTCTCCTTGCAGCTCGATGGCAAAAGTGCGCTCTTTGGTGGGATGAATCAAGCGAAACTGCTGCAAACGTCCTTCTGAGAAACTGCCAATTTCTTGGTCATACTGATAAATGAGTTGCTGGGTACCGGAAGATCCCTTGATTTGCAGGCAGCGGTTGGAGGAATCGTAAACATAGGTGGTTTCTCGGCCTTCCCTGTTGGAATAGATGAGCCGATTGAGGGCATCATAAGCGTAATGAGAGGGAGGGTGGGATTGGCTTGTCAAGTTGCCGTTGGAGTCGTATGAGTAGCTTCCTTGGGAGGTTAGGGTGTGGTTGAGTCCATTGACGGCTTCTTCTTGTCCGTTTTTATAGAGGCAATTGCCCAAAGAATCGTAGAGGTAAGTGTCTTCAAAGTCTTTGGTTAAATGATCAAAGACGTCGTAAGCAAACTCTCCGGTTTCTTCTCCGGAAGGGTCTTTTTGCCAGCTTCTGAGTAAGTTTCCTTTGGCATCAAAGCCTTCTTGCTTTTCTTGCCATTTTTCGGCGTCAATGTGCACGGCTCTTCCGAGGGCATCATAAGTCGTTCGTACTTTTCCGGCAGGCGTGATCTCTTCTCTTGCATTGCCAAAGGAGTCGTAAGAGTCAAGGCGGCATTCAAATAGCACTTCCCCTTGGTTGTTTAGGCGCTTGGCTTGGCGCAAATGGAAGGCATCGTAAGAGTATTGGATGGAAGAGCCATCCGACAAAGTCAGGTGTGTGAGGCGCTCTAGTGCGTCATAAGAGTATTTGATGATGAGGTTGGGGGAGAGCTCTTCTTCGATGAGATTTCCCAGGCAGTTATAGCTTCTTCTTTGGACGATTCCGGAGACGCGATCGACAATTGCGGTTGGGCGATCAAAAGCGGCATAATGATACTGGTACCAGATAGTTCCATCGGAAGAGCGCTTTTCAATGAGCCTGGAGAGGCAGTCATAAGTATAATAAATAGAGATGCCATCGGGTTTTTTCTTTTCGATTAGGTGGCCACGGTTGTCATAGGCAAAGTGGGTCGCTCTTCCTTCGGGCTGCTCAATCTCGGATAAGAGCTCGCCTTTGGAATTGTAGCGTCTTTCAATGAAATACTCTCTTAAGGGTTGTCCTTCTTTCATGACGAGGGCATGCTCTTTGATCAAGTTGCCTACATTGTCATGATAAAAGTGATTACAGGAAAAGGTGGTCTCTCCAATTCTTAAGTCTCTTCGTACCAAGCGATGCCAGGGGTCTTCCACTTCATGCAGCATGCGTCCTAAAGGATCTTTCGTTAAGCGGCGCATGACTCTTTGCCCTAAGCCATTTACATGGCGGCGATCATATCCCCATTCCGTGATATTCCTAAGAGGGTCGATCTCTTGATGGAGCGTCCCATCGCTGTTGTAATGGAAATGATGGTGGGCTGTTTCTTGATCGTTTTGGCGGATGGCGATCGTCGATACATTCCCCTGGATGTCGTAGGAGTAGCGCTCTTCTCCAAAGAGATGGCCGTGCACATCCCACCAGGTTTTAGAGGTGAGGCGGCTTAAGCCATCGTAAGAGAGACGCTCTAGCTGCCCTTCGACGTCGTTGAGCTTATAAAAGGTTTCGATTAGGCGATCTAACCCATCGTAAGAGTAACAAGTGATTTTGGTGCCGCCGGCGACCACTTCCCATGTTTTTCTGCCTGCTCCATCGTAAGTATAGCGGGTTTCAACGCCATTTCTGTCTTTCCTCTCCATCAAGAGAGGGCCCTTATAGCCGCGTTTTTCATTTGCAACGAGATTGCCTGAGGGGTCAAACCACTCGATTAAAGTGAGCCGCCCTCTGGGGTTATAAGCATAACGAAGCGTACTTCCATCGGCGAGCCTTTTTTGTTTCAGCTTTCCGTTTGGATAATAAATGAAGGATAGAGTCGAGCCATCCGGATGAGTGAGGCAAGTGGGGCTGCCATAGAGGTTATAGCGGAAAAAGGAGCTCTGTCCCTCTTCGTCTGTTCTTTTCGTCATCTGGTTTAAGAGGTTGTACTCTTTGCCAACGCTTGGGCGATTATTCCAGTCTTTAAGAGGGGGCTTGAGGCAAGTTGTCTCTCTTCCCAGAGGATCGTAAAGGTAAGCCGTTTCACTACCATAAGGGTCAATGACTGCCGTTAGCTCGTTTAAAGCATTATAAGTATAAGTGGTCGTTAAGCACTCGCCGTTTGCATGCTTTTCCTCTTGTTTTGTGCAGCGATTCGCCAGGTCATAAGTGTAGCAGGTGACGAGACCTGATCCCACGACTTCTTCTTGGGTTGTATTTCCATTGCCATCATAAGCAAAGCGCTTGACTCTTCCCGCTTCATCACTTTCTTCGATGACTCTTCTTTGCGAGTCGTATTGCTTGGTCGTCTCGTAGCAAAAGGTGTCTTTGTTGTAGCAGCGCCTTTTCGTCTCATTGCCTCTTTCATCGTAAGAGTACTCGATTCGCTTCAAGAATTGCCAGCCTTGCCAAGAGTGAAAGTAGTGCTTTTCTTCTTGCGGCCTTCCAAAGGAAGGTCCTTTTGTTTGCACGGGTTCAATGACTTTTAAGCGGCGATAGGTGATGCCTGAGAGATCTCCTTCTTCTTCTCTTTGCCCATCATCTTCGATTGCTGTTTTGAGCTCTCCAAAGTCTCCATAGGTATAAAAGAAGCGCTCTTGGACAGAGCCGTCGTAAATGTGCAAGACTTTCGTGCAGAGGTTTGTTTTGGGTAAATAATCATAGCGAATGGTCCACCCACCGGGCATTCTTTTTTCCTTGATCAAATGCCGCTCGTCGGGTGTGTAGCTGTATTCAATATAAGTGGAATCGGTCGCGTTCTTGTTTGTAAAACTCTCTTCTCTCTCCCCGGTCAAGTTCCCATAGGTTGTCTCTCTTGTGATATTGCCGTGTCCGTCATAGCGATAGGTTTTCAAGTAGACGAGATTGTCTCCTTTTCCCATCGATTTTGCGCGTAGCCACCCTTCTTGTCCCTCTCGTTTACTCCATTCAAATCGCTTCTGGAAAAGGAGCTGTCCATGGCTGTCTAAATGATCTAAGCAAACAAGGCGGGAGTGATCATCAAAATGGTAGAAAGCGCCATTATGCAAAGCATCCATGACGAGTGTCTGACTCGAGTTATACAAAAACTTATGGGTGCAAATGCGCTCTCCTTCTTTCCCCACTGGCTGGAAGAGCTGATGGACTTTGCCTTCTCTATCATACTCAATTTCTAGGAAACGGCCTTCCGGGCGATCGATGCGTCTGACCTTATGCAAGTCAAAAGGAATGGTGTGAAAGCTCGTTTCACCCCGGTCGCTTGAGCGGACTTTTTTGAGGATCTTGCGCTCCATTTTGCGTGCTCCCTCGCCATGAGGGTTGCCAAGAGCGAGCTCCTCCAATTTATACTCAACTTTTGCGCCGCAATCATTTTTCGCCAAGCGGTGATGGGGGCTATACTCAAAGTGCAGGGAATTGATCTCATCGTCCTTTTCCCGTCCCACTGTTCTTACTTTCACTAAGCGGGGAAGGCCATGGATGTGTTCATAGGAAAAAAGCAAGCGGTTGCCATTGGGCTTTCGCTCTTCTGTCAAAAGAAAAGCATTCCTTGTCGGGATGTTTAATTTCTTCCTTCTTTCCTTATCGATGGCCATCCCTACGCCATAAATCCGAACACCTCCGTTCCCTGTTCGAACGGCCCATTCATGGCCGGGAAACTTATTTGTGGTATAAAAGACAGCCGTCCAATTGATAAAGTTAGACTGCCCACTTAAAGCGGCTCGGCTTAAATTCGTGTATCCCTTCTTTAATAGGCGAGGGTCGATATGATAATGCGCTTTGTCCTTTTCTTGGTTGCGATAGGGAAGCAAGACCCCTTCTCTTTCGCTAATCAGCGCATAAGAATGGCGAGATCCTTTTTCCAGATCAGAGGCCCAAAGGGGAAACTGCGTCCCATACCCCAATCCCAGCATCGACTCTGTTTCGTTATGGCTATCATAGAAGCGAAATAGAGGCAGAGGATCGATCGATGGATCAACCAAATCTTTCTCCATTTGGAAGAAATGGCCGGAGACGGCATTCACGCAGCCCGCTACTGTCAAAAGAGGCTCGCACTCAGCAGACAAAGAGAAATCGAGATCGCTGATATCATGATCGGTGCCCGCAGGCTCGGCATGTTTCTTTGCTTCCTGCCTATGTTTGTGGGGAGTCTTATTAGGAGGACGAGGCGCTGCCCTTCGATGAGGACGGCGGGGATGATGCCCTCCTTTAAAGGCAAGATCGGGAACAAAAGAAAGCTTCTCCTTTGATGCTTCTTTAGACGAACACGGCAAGGAGGCTTCCTCTGCAACTAAAGGAAATAAGGAGGAAGAGAGCATGAGGGAAAAAAGAGAGGAGACGAAGGGAAGCGAACATGAAGGCCTCCTTTTTTTGGGTTGAAGAACTCTTCAAGGGGATGGAAAGGCCATTCTAGGTCAATAGACTTAATTTGACAAGGAAATTTTTTACTAAGGATTTCCTGCAGCAATTCGGACTATAGGGGGAAATGAACGAAATTCTTCTTTTCCCCACAGGAAGAAATCAGAAACTTTTGATGCTTTGTAAGAATCAAAAATTCTAATACCATCCATTCTATTATGGAATCCTACAAGGCAAACCAATTACAACAAAATGATTGCATAAAAGAAGGAAGTATTATAAAAGGGTAAATCATTTATTTAGCTCAAGAGCTTCCCCATGGTCCTCTATGATGATCGTCCCGCAAAGCTATTTATCTACCCCGCTCTTGCCTTCCTCGTTGTTGGCATGTTCATTGGAGTTTTCCTTTCCTTTAATGCCTTTGTCTTTCCCGATTATTTTTCCGGAAAATATATCCAGTTTGGACGTCTCCGCCCTGTGCACGTTGGCACAGTAACGCTTTTATGGCTGCTATCGGTCAATGTGGGATTGATGCTTTATTTTATCCCCCGCCTCTGTGGAGTCCCTCTCTGGAATCCCCAGCTTGCCCTCTGGGGAGGAGCCTTGTGGTGGTTGACTCTAATCATCGGAGTGAACTCATTCCCCTGGGGAACAAATTTCGGATGGGAGTATGCCGAATTGCCCACCTGGATCTCTTGGATTCCCATCAAGCTCTTCTTTGCGATCAGCTGGCTTTTGCTCGTCTATAATTTCTTTATGACTATAGCCAATCGGCGCTTTGAAAAGCTTTACGTTTCCCTCTGGTATAGCATGGGAACACTCATCTGGACGACTTTCACGATTTTTGTCGGCAGCTTTGCGATCAACTGGCTCCCGGAAGGCATTTCTCGTGTCAATGCAAGCTGGTTTTATGTGCATAACCTGGTCGGGTTGATTTATACCCCCATGGGACTCGCCATTGCGTATTACTTTCTCCCGAAACTTGCCAACACTCCCATTTATAGTCATCGCTTATCGATGGTTGGGTTTTGGTCAATTGCTTTTATTTATGCTTGGATTGGGACGCATCACATGATTCATGGTCCCATTTCACAGTGGCTACAGACCACTTCGATTGTCTTTTCGATTTGGCTATTTATTCCTGTTTGGACGGTTGTTTACAACATTTTTGCCACTTTGCGAAAGGACTGGTCGAAATATTTGGAAAGTGCTCCCATTCGGTTCTTAATGCTGGGGAATGTCTTTTATCTCATTACCTGCATTCAAGGCCCCATCCAAGCGTTACGCAATGTGAATGAGATCACCTCTAAAACCGATTGGATTATTGGCCATTCTCATATTGCTCTCTATGGGACTTTTACCTTTTTTGCCATTGCTGGAGTGTATTATGCCGTTCCGACAATGGTCAAAAAACCCCTTTGGTCCACTCGATTGGCTGATTGGCATTTTGCTTTCAACTTATGGGGAAGTGTCCTTTTTTTATTCTCTTTATGGGTGGGAGGATTTTTACAGGGACTCATGTGGGCGAATTGGGCAGATGGTTCTTCTTATGCAGAATTTCACGATAACATCGCCCGCGTCTCTTTCATTGAAACCATTGTAAAAATGCAAAATTGGTGGATTCTGCGCGCCATTGGGGGGGTGGTCATTCTGCTTGGAAATTTGTTATTTGCGGTCAATATCTTCAATACGGTCGTTTTAGAGGTGGACCCCAAAAAGGTTGCAGCTCCTCTTGAGGTGGAACCAAGCGCATGAAAAAAGAAAAATCGGAGAATCCTGCTCTCTCCTCTCATTCCGGTTTTCTGCATCGCTTGGATCGTTCTGCAATTTTAACATTGGCAGGAGTTGTTTTTCTTTTTTCCTTTGCCATTATCATCACCTTAATCGCTCCTCGTTATGTCGATTCCACTTGGACCAGTCCCTCCAGTGCTTATCAGGTCCAGATGTACGAGATCGAAGATCCTCATTTCTACTTAAGCACAGCGGCCACAGGAGGGAAGGAACTCCAATACGTGCGTCATCTCAAAGCGGGGTTTACTTTGCTGGCTTTTAAAGAATCGAACCTTTTACGCTTTGTGGCTCCACCGGAATTAGAACCCTACATCACGCGTCATGAAGAGGAGCAATTAAAGTTAACCTCCCACCTTCTCTTTTTGCGCGAGCCCCAAAAGGAAATGAAAGAAAAAGAGGATGCTCTCCGTCAGCAGCTTGTGCAAGCGCATGTCCAAGAGGGGGAAAAGCCAAATTATCAAATTTTTGAGCTCTATGACCCGCAAATGAAGGAGGCCTTTTCCTTTGATCCTTCGGGAGGAATTATTGGAAATTGGGTGGATGAGAATTTTAAAATTCTAGAGGAGAGCGTGGAGGAGCCTTATCATCGAGATGTGGGGGTGGTTTACGTCCACAATCCCCAAGAATTTCGCATTCGCTTAAGCCAATCGGGAGGGCAAGAGGGGTGGCAGTATGATCCGGCCGGACGTCCCATTAAAGATCTGGAAGAGCTCAAAAGTCCTCTTTTTTGTTTCTCCTCACGCCAAGAGCTGATTGAGTTGGGGGAGCATATTTATGCGATTGAAGGATGTTGGTATTGCCACACCGATCAAACAAGGACATTAGTGCAAGACACCGTGTTGAATGGATCAGACTCTCATCCCGCTCCTCCTTCTTCGGCGAATGAATATATTTACCAAAAAATTACTTTTGCAGGGACACGTCGGGTGGGTCCCGATCTTTCGCGCGTAGGGGTCAAACGGCCGAGCCGAGATTGGCATGCCTCTCATTTTTGGACTCCAAAAACGGCGAGCGTGGGATCGATCATGCCGGCGTTTCAACATTTTTTTGATGTGGATCGCAATGTTGACTCGCAAGAAATAAATAAAAATCACATGGGAATTCCCAACCGGGAATTTGAAGCGGTCTATCAATACATGATGACAAAGGGAACGCGAATTACTCCTCCCACACAAGCGTGGTGGCTAGGGATGGATCCCATCCAAACAAAAGAAATTATCGAGGGGCAGCGGACACTCCGTTGAAAACAGGATGAAGATCGTGGACGGTTTTGGGATCTATGGAAGCCTTTTTCACTACTCCTGCGTGATTGCCTTTGTGGGAAGTGCCTTTTTAATTTTTCTGCATTTATGGAGAAAAGGGGCTCTTCATATGGAAGAAGAGGTAAAATACCAAATGATGGAAGAAAAGGAGGTAAAAGATGACTGAAAAAGAAAGGGCGGACTCACCCGAAGAAATAGAATTGTATGGAGAACCCGGTATTGCCTCTTTAGATGCCAAAGTGCCAAAATTTCTCTTTTGGACTTATATTATTTTGCCAATCTGGGGACTGATGGCCTTATATTATTTCTGGAATGGCAGTCGCGGCTGGTTTGATCGAGGCTATTGGCGGGAGCTACAGATTGCGGCAAATACGACGTTTCCGGTTGAGAATCAAAACGATCCTAAAGAATAAAGAGCCCGAAAGAGCGATTGACCTTTAAACATCCCATTATTTTTTCTTTTTTAATTATTTTCCCTTGTTTTTTTCTTTTAACTGATTTATCATATAGGCATGTAAAATAATTAAAATTTATAATCAAAGGATTTTTATGCAACCAACACCTATACATTCACATAGAGATGAACTTCTATTGCCTGAGCCAGAACTAGGGCTTGTAGAGGATGAGAATAACGTAGAGGATAACCTCGAGTCACCGAAGCCCAGTGTGACTTCTTTTGGAATTAAAGCTCTAGAAAATTATGCAACACAATTTTGTAGAGCAATGAATCAACATCTTCAAAATTTTGTCCAAATCGTTCTTTTTTTATTCAAAAAGGTTGCAAATGGACTTGCCTTCCTTTGGGATCGTCATAGAGCAACTAGCTTAGCTGCACAAACATTAATTCAATATTTAAGGACTTATCAAGATAGCTTGGCCCAGGAAGAAGGTGTCTTTCGCCTAAGTCCAACAGTCCAAGAAAAAAACTCCCTAAAAACTCTACTACTCCGAGAGCCCTCTACCAATTTAGACCTCTACTTTGGAAATCATCCTCAATCGGTAAGCAATTTAATGACCGTCTCCTCTCTATTAAAAGATTTATATAAAGATTTCAACCTGTTTCAACCCTACGCTGATGAAATGATTCAGTTAGGGAAAAAGAAAGAAATAGGGTTTGACGAAATCGCTAATTTGATCAAGAAATTATCTTCTTTAAGACAAAAAGATTTAAAGAACCTCATGAATATTCTATCGATCACAAGTCAAGATTCCGGCACTAATAAAATGGATGCAAGGAATTTAGCAATATGTATCGGTCCTAACCTATGCTCATCTACGAGTAAAAATCTTAAAACTGCTCAAGACGAAACAACGGCCATTAATGAAGTAGTTGAATGCATGATTCGATACTATGGCGAGTTTTTTCCGAACCATCTCTTAAAGCCTGCTATTTAAGGCCGGCTGCTATCGCATCGCATAATTCAATTCCATCCACCGGCGATAGGCTCCCGTCTGGACGCTCTGTACCCATGATTGGTTTTCAGAGTACCACAGGATGGTCTCCCTCAGTCCCTCTGATAAAGAGCGCTGAGGAGTCCATCCAAACTCTCGCTTCATCTTAGAGCAATCAATTGCATAGCGCAAGTCATGCCCCGGACGATCCTTGACATAAGTCATCAAAGACTCTAATTCTTGAATAGGCACCTTCCCACTTTCTGCCATCAAGCGAAGAATCTCTTTTACCACCTCTCGATTCGACCGCTCAGACTCGCCCCCGATGTTATACGTTTCCCCTCTCTTTCCTCTCTTCAACAAAAGATAAAGGGCTTTGGCATGATCTTCCACATGAAGCCAATCCCTCACATTCCTCCCTTCTCCATAAATGGGGATTTTTTTTCGCTCAAGTGCATTTAAAATGACCACCGGAATCAGCTTCTCGGGGAATTGATGAGGGCCATAATTATTGCTACAATTCGATACACACACAGAAAGATCATAAGTATGCGTATAAGCCCTGACAAGATGATCCGAGGCCGCCTTAGAGGCCGAATAAGGGGAGCTAGGTTGATACGGACTCTCTTCAGTAAAAAAGCCTGCTTCTCCTAAAGAGCCATACACCTCATCTGTGGAGACATGATGAAAATGAATATGAGGAGATCGACGAACGACTTCCAAAAGGTGAAATGTTCCCATCACATTGGTCTCCACGAAGGCTTGTGGACCCAAAATACTGCGATCGACATGGCTCTCAGCAGCAAAGTGAATGATCGTGTCAATCGCATGCTCTTGACAGAGATGCTCGACTAAGGAAGCATTTCGAATATCCCCATGCCGGAAAAAATAGCGAGGATCATCCTCTACTGACTGCAAATTTTCCAAATTCCCCGCATAGGTCAAAGCATCTAGATTCACACATCGCCCCTCAAAGTCAACTTCCGGAGCAAGTAAATAACGAATAAAAGCAGAGCCAATAAACCCCGCTCCCCCTGTCACCAAAATGTGATGGACTTTTCTCATGAGATAACTGCGCTTTCTCATATTTTTCACCGCAACAAGATAATCGCGTAACGCCTGTTGCCAGGGACGGAGTGTCTTCTTTAAATGCTGCTCAATTTTCTTTGTACTCAACGTCGAGTAAACGGGACGCTTAGCCAAAGTGGGATAATCTTCAGTTTTAATCGGTTCAATGCTCTTGGCCACCAAAGGGAAATCTAGCTCTTTCGCTTGGCGATAAATCTCTTTGGCAAAGTAATACCAGTTTGTCTCAAAAGCATTGGCAAAATGAAAAAGACCAGCTTCTTCTAATAACTCCAAGCTGATCTCCGCTAAATCTTGGCAATAGGTGGGACGCCCACTTGATCCTCCACGACTTGTAATTGCTGCCGCTCATTCATCAAAGTGAGCACGGTCTCTACAAAATTCTTTCCAGGAAACCCAAACAACCAAGAGGTGCGAATGACGCAAGAGTGCGGATGCTCATCGAGCAATTTCATTTCCCCTGCCCATTTGCTCATTCCATATGCACCTAATCGGAGAACAAAAATGTTCCTCCGTATACGGTCGACGTCCTTTACCATCAAAAACATAATCGGTTGAAAAATGAAGAACGCGGGCGCCATGGCGTCTGCCTGCAATTCCTAAATAGTGAGGTGCCGATCGCATTAATCAAATAGGCCTGCTTCTGTTCCGTTTCCGCACGGTCAACTTGCGTGTAAGCCGCACAGTTAATAATATGAGCTGATTTTTTGTACCCGCACAAAATCAGACACTTCCTCTAAATTGGTAATATCCAACTCTTGATAGTCGTTAGCTACAAAAGGAATATTTCTCTCTGTTAATAAACGTCTAAAATGAGACCCCAGCATCCCAGAAGCCCCGCTAATCCAAATTTTTTTCATTTTATTTCCTCCTCATAGATAGACCTTCCTGCGCTTCTTTAGAATAGGTCCCTTCGACGCTTCGGGTTTTAGAGCTCATTTCACAAAAAAAGGAGCTTGTTGATCTCGCTCTGAGACAAGGGGAGAGTCAACCGGCCACTCAATGTTAACTGTCGGATCATCCCAACGAAAACCTTTTTCAAATCGGGAATCGTAAGGAGTACTGACTTTATAAAGAACATGGGCTTCCGGAGTCAAGACACAAAAACCATGGGCAAAACCAACAGGAATAAAAAGCTGATGATGCAACTGATCATCTAAATAGACAGCCTCCCATTGCCGATAAGTCGGGGAATCGGGACGAATATCAACCGCAACATCATAGATTGTCCCCACACCCACCCGGATGAGCTTTGCTTGTCCGGGAAAGACTGAAAGTGCATCCCTCGAATGCAACCTCTTCCTGAAAAGGAGTGATTATCTTGTACAAAAGGACAGGTGAATCCTAGGCTCTCATAGAGAGATTGCTGAAAACTCTCGAAAAAGAACCCCCGAGCATCTCTAAAAACTCTTGGTTTGATGAGCTTCAGCCCCGGCAAAGATAAATCAATGACTTCCATGGCTTCCATGCCTCTCTTCCTTGCTTGCTAACTCCATCAGGTAGCGCCCATATAAGCTTTTGCCTAGCTTTTCACCCAAGGTTTTTAGCTGAGAACGGGTAATAAAATTTTGATAATAAGCAATTTCCTCTAAAGACGCGATGCAATGGCCCTGCCGTTCTTCGATGACTTGGACAAACTGGCTCGCTTGCATTAAGCTCTCGTAAGTCCCCGCATCGAGCCAGGTGTACCCCCTCCCCATCACATGGACAGAGGCTTGCCCCTTCTTAAGTACTCTTGATTGACATCGGTAATTTCTAATTCCCCGCGGGCAGAGGGCTTGAATTTACGGGCAATTTCAATGACCTCATGATCATAAAAATAAAGACCAGTGACAGCGATGTTGGATTTGGGATGTTTGGGTTTTTCTTCAATGGAGAGAATATTTTCTTCACGATCGAATTCGACAACCCCATAACGTTCCGGATCTTTGACCGCATATCCAAATAAAGAGGCTCCGGTGGTCTTTTCTTGGGCCTTTTGCAGAAGTTGGCTTAAGCGATGGCCGTAGAAGATATTATCGCCTAAAATCAAGCAAACCCGTTCTTTGCCGATAAATTCTTCACCGATCAGGAATGCTTCAGCAAGCCCGTTGGGCTTAGGCTGAGGGGCATAGCTAAAGCGGACCCCTAAGTGAGAGCCATCTCCAAGCAATCGTTGAAAGAGGGGAAGATCTTCAGGCGTAGAGATGATTAAAATATCCTGAATGGCAGCTAAGAGCAAAACAGAGAGGGGATAATAGATCATGGGCTTATTATAAACAGGAAGAAGCTGCTTGGTCACTCCCAATGTCAGCGGATGAAGGCGGGTTCCACTCCCTCCCGCCAAGACAATTCCTTTCATAAATTAAAATCCTTTTTATGAGAGTGCAGATATTAAAAGGGAGGTTGGATTTTGTCAACGAATTCGAGTAAAAAATGCAACTCAACATTGACGAGAAATGAATCTCAGGTTATATTAAAGCCCTTTAAGAGGGGACTTATGAGTATCGCAGAAAACAATCTCGTTCGCTTTATAAGCATTACGAAAAAGAAAGATGGCATGTTTGCCAATTTTAGAGTGAAAGGGATGAAGGGAGGGGCCACCTTTAGCTCTTCGATTTCGGTTGATATCGGCCAAGCCAATGTTGATGCAGGCGATCCTTTGGAAAAAATCATTGAAGAATGTGGGCGCATTGCTGTCCGGATGTCAGAAACTAAAGCTGCAATTTGAAGGAATTGATCAACGTTTAATATTCTTTCTATCTGGGTGTAGCGCAGCTTGGCTAGCGCACTTGCATGGGGTGCAAGGGGTCGGAGGTTCAAATCCTCTCACCCAGATTCTTTTTTCTCAAGGACTTAAGGGTAACGCCATTGTGATCAAATTAGAGGAAAAACCAAATTTGTGGCAGGTATGTGGCAGGTAATGCACAAGTGTAAACAATACAGTTGAGAACATAATTATGAATGATATTTATGCACCCTGCCTATGCGGAAGTGGAAAAAAATTCAAGTTTTGCTGTTATGGGATTCAGAAAAAAGGAGGCGTGATTCCTGCAACTTCGGAATGTTGCAAATTTCCAATTTATGAATGCAAAGTTCTTAAAAATTGGGAAGAAACAGGAATCTCACCTGTTTACGTCTCAAGAGAACTTACCAAAGATTCATATGTTTTTATAAGCTATCTAGTGGATTTTTGGTGTTTGGGTATCAAAGATACTATTTTAAAGTTTGGAACCTCAAAAAGAGACCTTAACTCAAATCTACAGTAGAAGTGATGATTTAGTGACTATTTCATATCAAGATGCTCGCAGCCTGATTCTTGGAGCCATGGATTTTGCAAAAGCTATTGATATTGCTCCTCATTCAAGCTGGAATGGAATTCCTTCTTCCTTCATTGAAGCTCATCTAGCCTATGAGAAAAAATTTTCCTTTGGTCAAGAAGGGAAACCTCATTACGTTTCTGGTCCTAATGACTACGAACTTTATAATGTCGAAGAAATTGTAAGTAAGGTGTCAAAAGCCCAAGGCCACTACGTGGTTCATATATCTGCGTAGGCCATGAATATTAATCAAAAATTTAAAAAACAATGTCTGCTATAAATAAAATTCTCGTAATAGGAGCTGGTATTGCTGGACCTGCGGTTTGTTATTGGTTAAGAAGATTTGGCTTTTCTCCTATTCTAATTGAAAAGTCTTGCCAATATACGAAAAGGAGGGCAGGGACTGGATGTTCGAGGCGTTGCGATCGACCTCGTTAAAAGAATGGGTATCTATGAGAAAATATGCAATATGCGCACCCAGGTGGAGTTCGGACGGTATGTTGACGCCGAAGGTAATATCTTGCATGAAGAAAAAGGCGAAAGATTTTGCTTTAGGCAAGGTGAAGACGTTGAAATTATCCGCGGTGATTTAGTCGAAATACTGATAGATGCTATTGAAGGTGTTCCCTGTCATTTTAATCAATGGATTGACAGCATTAAACAGAGTGATGATAATGTAGAAGTTCAATTTAAAGATGGTAGGACCGAACATTATGACTTGGTCATTGGTGCTGATGGCTTACACTCGACAACGAGACGTATGGTTTTTGATAAAGATGAATATAAATTAACTAACCTTGGTTCGTACTTTAGCGTTTTTAGCATTCCGAATTATCTCAATTTGAACCACACCGAAGTTCAGTGTGAGGCCAATCAAAAACTGATATCTATTACTAGCGACAAGAATCCGAAGATGGCTGAAGCCGCATTCTGTTTCGTACACAGAATGTCTTGAATAATATTCGCGATGAAAACGAGCAACAGAGATTCCTACGCGACACTTTTCAAGATTTTGGCTGGGAAACGTCAAAAATACTTGAACTGATGTCAGATAGTGATGATTTTTATTTTGATTCAGTCACACAGGTGAAAATGAAATCATGGACTAAAGGGCGAGTTGCTTTGTTGGGTGATGCGGGTTACTCCGCATCTCCAATATCTGGTCAAGGTAATAATCTAGCACTGGTTGGCGCTTATATTTTTGCCGGAGAACTAAAACAAGCAGACGGCAATTATAATCGAGCATTTAACCGTTATAATGAATTATTACATCCATTCGTTGAAGCCAATCAAAAATTGGGAGTCTTGGTTAACGAATCGTTTCTTGTTCGCGATGAAGTCTCTAAAGAGGTTGCAGAAGAACGATCAAATAAGATTATGCAAGAGGTAGAAATCGCATCGAATATGATTTCTTTGCCTAGATTATGAATGAGTGGATTTTCATTTATGTTTAGTGTCCTCAATCCACTCTTACAAACATTTCGATGCCCTTCAGAACTAGTGTCGATCATTTCGTTGGTATCAACGGAATGATCGTGAGTATTATGCAGGCTATTTTTTCAAGTTTTTTTGCTTTTCCAAACCTAGCTTGAAAAATACATCTCTTGATAAAGTTTTGTTTTCTTAATTTCGTCAATTGTGAACTTAATAAAATCAATGGTTTTATCTTTCAAAAACATTTCTTTGCTGTAGTTCCAACTTTCGGCTGCCTCAATCAAATTATTTATCCATGCTGATTTAAATTCATTTTTAACCCATGTCGCAGCAATTTTTTTTGTTCCTGCAAAACCACATATGACGGTGTATAAAATACGACACAAATTCATAACCAGATATGATTGATAATGACTGTTCTCCAACCATTCATAGTCAGTTATTTTAGGTTCCCATTCTTGAAATAAATCACGTATGCAAGCTTTTTGAACTTCAATGATATCGATAGGTTCAAACATATCCCTAAAATCAGACCCAATGAGAGAGACGCCATGTTGGTACAATAAATAGTTATTGATTATCCATTCATTTCCGTAAGGTGCTTCTTCATAGAAAAAACCATTTCCATAATAAGGGCGAGGTTCTTTTGGTGGTAATGTATTTTTGAATAGGTCAATGGGCGTGTAAGAACACTCCAGTCTACTGCCCCATTTTTCATATAGTTTTTTTGCTTCGATATGCATCTGCTTGATTCGGCTAAGTTGAAGGGGATTAATCGGTTTATCTAGAATCGCTACCAAATCAATATCACTATTCTCTGGGTTAAAGTCACCGTAAGTTAAAGAGCCGAATAAGTATAGACCTATCAAATTTTTATCAAGAATTTCCTTAATACCGTTTGAGAAATATATTAAAATTTCCTCTACATCTTTTTCTGATGTCAAAATTTTATTGTACGGTTTTTTGATCATTATTTTCCTAACGTTTCGGCGAACCCAGAAAATCAAGATTTCTAGGCTTTTCTAGGTTAATTTCTAGGGGTAATCGTCTCTTTCAAAGTCAAATGCATCCGTTGAAAGCTACACCCTCTATCAAGGCAGCCCTATTTACACATTTTTTGAGAATTCATAAATTGCGGATAATTTTATGAGCGCGCGCATATTTTATGAGCGCGCGCATATTTTATATATTGCGCTCATAAACCGCTCCTTTACGACTACCTTTCAAAATAATTTTTCCTTCTTTGGCCAATTTTTTAAGTACACGTGTTGCTTGATGAGGACCAATACGGCACAAATCAGCTGCTTCGGCTCGTTTAATCGCTTTATGTTCTTTGATATAGCTCAATATCATCTGTTCTTGCTGTATAGGATCGAACCCTGTTTGCCGAATATAATCAGCCTTCTTACCGGCCTTTTGGTATAGCAGCGCGCTTAACGTATATGTGCGTCCTTTGCCTGAGCCGTGCGCTTCGATCAGCCCTGATTCAACAAGCTCTTCCAGAACAACTCTTGTTTCTTGCTCTGGTTTTTGAGTGGAGTGAGCAAGATCAGCCGTAACTAAACGCCGCTCCTGGCGCAATCGAGAAAGAATGATCAAACTATCCAGTGGCAAGGGCTTACCTGTGCGTCTCTCTTCTACCAATATTAATTCTAGAAAAGCTATATCGGCTTGGACATTGCTCATATTCACAACAACTGAGCTAACATTCGATCGGCTGTAATCTGGCTCTGGACGTCCATAACGGAGGGTTCCTTCAAAGATACGATCAATACCCCTGCCTGTGCGCTCAGAAAGGCCAAGACGCTTGCTAATATCTGCTAAAAGGGGATTGCGAGGATGGGGCTTGGTCACAAGAAGATTGTCCAGTGTTACTCCTTCCACAAAGCCGCCAGGATTGGATATAGATAGGCCATTGTCATCAATTTGCACATGTATCGCGCCAAGACGAGCGTAGTCTCTATGAACTAAGCTGTTTACGAAAGCCTCCCTGAACGCGAGCCTATCATAATTTGGCACTGGTACACGAAACATGCCAAAATCTAATTCTTTTTCGTTTATCCGAGCGACAAATAATCGCTCAACCTCCTCAAACACCTGTAAAAGGGGTTTTCGAAAGAATTCATTCATGCGAACCGCCGTTCCCTCTAGCACTTGAAAAGCAACCTCATGCGAAGGAACGTATTGTCGCAAAGTTTGCTCTCTTCCGAGCAAAAGCAAGCCAGCCAAAGTAGGGCGGTCAACACCATCTACATTCACAACTAATCCTAAAGCACCATCTAGTTCTACGTCAGTAAGGTGCAACAATGAGCTATCTCCATGATAAGTCTGAACTGCCTCACGAATTCGATGACGTTCTAAAGGATTTAAGTCCTTTACAGTGAGCTCCATTATGGGCATGGCGGATGGATCGATTAATCCTAAAGCGGATTGTCTTTGAATAAACTCATGAGGGTAAAATGGGACTGCTTCTGGTTTCCCATTTGCCATCAATCGACGACGTTGTAGAAGGCCTTCTGAAGTCGAAACTAACTGCTTAGACTTCGGTACATGGATGCGTGCTACTTTTTTGTCCCCAATATCATAAGTTTCGATTTTAACAGAAACAGGCGGATTGGTCTTATTGGCTATTAACGCAATGATTCCTATCGTGTTGAGATGATTAGGATGTAAACCGGTAATCAATCCATCATCTTCCACGCCGAGCAATAAATCACCGCCTTCTGAATTTGATAAGTTCATAACAGTTGCCACAAGCTCTCGATCAGACAATTGCTTTAAATCGCTCTTAAACTCCACCTTCAGAGTTTCACCCTTCGAGATGATATCCATTAATTTTTGTGTTTTCGAATCCATTACTCACATCCAGAAGCAGTTTTAATTGTTTCTTCCATTTTTGTTTGATTTGCTCCTCCAGATCTAATCCAAGTGTCTATTTCTTTTTTTTGAAATTTCCAAAGACGACCGACTTTGTGGGCTGGCATTCGTTTATTTTCAAGCCATTTATAGATTGTATCTCGCTTTACTCCAAGATATTGAGAGATTTCTTCTACAGAAAGCCATCTCTCATCTAATCCACACTCTTCTATCATTTGAAAATCCTTTATGATTATTCATAGCTTGCCGAAATTCTAATATATCCTAACAAAACATGAAAGAAAAGAATGGGTCATGGAAAAACTTTAGGTGATTTCCTAACATCAGTCAAAGAACACCCTGTATCCTCCTTTGGGTATTTCTTCGCTAAGATCGCCTCTTCCATTATCAGGCAAAGCCACGACAAAATCAGCATCTACTTCAAGCTCAGAAATTTTATCTGCCATTTCCGCGCTGTATATCACCAAAGCGTAAGAGGGCTTGCCCTTTTCAAAATTACAAGCCTTTTCTAACTGCTCTACTCGTTTTCTATTTGCTGGCTTCATGTTTACTCCTATTGTTTAAATTTTCTTCTAAGTTTTTCAGTCTGGATTCGAATTGGTAAGCTTCCAAAGCCTTTGAATAGCTTTCTACCATTCTAGCGAGCAATTCTCCTTCAGAAGGGGTGATTTTGCCTTTTCCTACTGCATTGACAATGAATCCAACGGCATTGAGTACATCTTCGAATGAGTGCTACCGATG
Organism: Parachlamydiales bacterium; assembly: GCA_963801825.1. GTDB lineage: Bacteria > Chlamydiota > Chlamydiia > Chlamydiales > Parachlamydiaceae > CAWDGI01. The sequence goes on along the minus strand of CAWDGI010000003.1, from coordinate 1,172,174 downwards.
GAAGGTCGATCTCAATACATCGATCTTTTCTTGGTGGTAAAAACCTCTCTAAGATCATTTTCGCCGCTTGCATGTTGCCATTTAAGGCTTCTTCTTCGACTTTCTTGCAGATTTTTTCTAAAGAGCCTTCTAAAAGAGCCTCTGCTGCCAAAGTAGATTTATTTCGAGCTCCTTTGGGCTTTCCTTTTGGATTGCCTGAAAATCCCTTCTTATATTTCCCTTTCGCCTGTATTTTTCCTGAATTTTCAGGAGATTTAATCTCTGTTGTCATCATTTGCTTCCTCATTTTGGCAGTACTGCTCGTAACACTGAATGAGCATTCTCCGAAAACTCTTCTGGAGGCAACCTAAACGAATAATCTTTGCTTGAAAGCGAATGAGTACAATAGGATTGCGTTATTTTAATATCCGTTCCATTTATTTCTTCTGACAAAGTCCTCTGTGAATAGCTCGATTCTCATTGATATTGCTATTCTGAGCCGAATAATTTTCTTTTAAAGCAACTTCCATCCAAGCTTCAGGTTTTTTAATTCCATTGATACCCTCTATCAATAATGAAAGATGATCTATTATGCGTTGCGACTCATAGAGACGAATCCATCTTCTCAAAGCTCGTTCTGAAATCCGAAGCTCTTTATCCTGGCAGTAGGCAAGTAGTCCCTCAAGATCGCTTTTCTGCTTATTTGAAAGAGGCGATCTATCGATGACTTTTGGAGATAACGTTAGGCGTCTCTTTTATAATTTTAGAATTTGAGATCTGCGTTTCTTGATTGTGGCCAGTCTGATTGGCCTATTTGCTGTTCCACTTGCTGTTCTTTTTGCTGGCCACTACTTTGACGAAAAGCGCTTGTCTCTATGCTGTAAACTGAATAAGTGCTGGCCCCTTTGCCGGCCACTTTCTTGATATATCCAAGGCCGATTAGCTGTTTTAGCCTTGTGCGCGCATTCTTGAGAGAAATTCCCGCAGCTAAGGCACACGATTCTCTACCAAACATAAATTCAAATGGATCTAGAAGCAATTGCTTGCTCTGTCCTTTCAAAGGAACTAAGGAAGGATTAGGAGAAATACGCTTAAGCATCCATACAACAAAACGAATCATGACGGGATCTTTTAAAAAATCCTCTGTCAAAAACTCATGTGGTATAGCAAGAAAAACATATGGAATTTTAGACATTGCTTGCTGTCCGACTAGAAATCCGTACTTTGAGCAACAACTCATTCTGGAATTTGATTTGTTCCCAAGCCTCTAGATCAGATGAACGCCAACGAGTTGAGCCAGCTCCAAGTTTGACTGGTTTTGGGAAATTTGCCATTTTTAGTCCATCGCCATATAGTAGGACGACTCACGCCATATCGAATGGCGACTTCGGTGTCTCTTAGAAAAGCTGTTATATTTTTCATCACATAGCCTCATTTAAAGTTACTATGTGACATAGCATCTCATATGCAGATGCAGCTAGCGTCGCTATCTGCATTTATTTTTTTTCTCGTTGTCGTTTGGCATGATTGTAAAATTTCAATAACAACTTGATAATTAACAACTTAATTTCCATATAATCATAACGACTTAAGTAATTTCTCAATTCGGGAAGCGAGTCAAGCTTCAAGGCATGTATTTCCAGTTTTTTGGGCTCCATTTGCAATTGCTGACTATTTGAACAATTGCTACCATGTATCCTCTAAGTCAGTGGTAGCAAATAGGAATAGCAACTCATGAAGACGCCAACAAATATCGAATGGATCAAGGCTGAAAAAGGCGACGGACTTTCTATCGTCTACTATGATAAAGAAGGCAATAAACTGATTCGTCGTAAGGATCCCACGCCTGATTCGTTAAAAGGTTCCAAGGCATGGCGTCATAATAATCCAGGCAATTTGGTAAGTGGACCACATGCAAACAAACATGGCTCCATTGGTTCGGCAACTTACATAACTAAAAATGAACAAGGCAAGGAACAAAAATTTAACTTTGCGATTTTTCCTAGCTATGCAGTTGGTCGAACAGCTATGGTTGCTCTGCTTAAAGAGCCCAAATACTTAAAACTGACTCTGGAAATTCTTCCCAGGAAATATACTGGAGTTGAAGATGGAAAACCAGACACTAAGGAAGCTATTGCCTATCGTGATTTTTTGAAAAAGGCCACAAAGTTAGATATGAGCAGAACCATCCAATCTTTAAATGAGGATGAATTCAATACCTTAATCAAAAAGATGGAAAATTATGAAGGTTGGCATCCTTGGCCCGAGGGCGAGGAATACATACCCATTCAAAAAATCATTGGTGTCAAGATGATCAATCACAAGATCACCAGTTATTTGGTTTTAAATCCCCATGAGAAGCATTGGTTAACAAGAGAAGAAGCTATCAATTTAGCGGAAAAGCAATTACTACGAGCTGTTGTTGTGCATAATAAAAAACAGACATACCTTCGTCCGTTCCCACATGAAACTCCCTACAGAGATCTGGTATGCTAAAGAATTTCATACAGTGTTTTCTTTTTTTATCTTTTTCTGCTTCCATATCTGGCCAAGCTTGGGAATTTGAACAAAATGTCATCCTTGAAGGGGTTTTAAAACGAGCAGAAAGAACGATCATAAAAAACCCTGATGGCGAAAAAGAAACTAAAGTCCAAAGAAGTATTGTTCTGATCACAGATAAACCTTTAGTTCTTTCTCATTCCATCGCAATAGAAAAAGAACAATTAGCCTCTACAGAGATATCATATCCCCATATTGAAGTATATCTTCCAGAAGAATTCATGCCTCTTATCGACAGACGTGTACAATGCTGCGGAAATTTTAGACAATCCTTCGATTCCTTTGGAAATAAAGTCGTTCTACATATAAATACTGCGCTAGATTGTGATCAGCCTATAGATTCGCTGAAAACTGTTTTCTACGAGCCTGAAGAAGTAGAAGTGTCTGGATTGTTACATAAAGCGATCTATCCTGGGCCTCCCGAGTACATGAGCATTGAGACGGGAGATCATCCAGAAGAAGTAGTCATCCTGACCTTAAAAAATCCGATTAATATTGAGATCAAGGGAGAAGATAATTTTAATGAACCGGAAAAGGGGGTTCGCGAGCTACAAGTCGTTTTTTCTGATTCTATTATTTCAAAATCTAACATGAAAGAAGAAGTCACATTGAAAGGGACTCTTTATCATGCACACACAGCTCATCACCGTAGAAGGGTTCTCATGATGGTGAAAAGTTGGAAAGCCAACCAAAGCATTATAACAGCCTCAGATTGAGGCATGCTAAGGCATTTTTGTCATCATTTTACCCTTCTTGTAGGTTCACAATTTATTTTTTCGCGTTGTCGTTTGACATGATTGCAAAATGCACGATAACTAATTTCTACAAAGAGTTTCCAAATTCACACCCAAATCTGTGTCGCGGATTTCTTTTGCCTTTTGTAAGTCCTCCTTCGTAATAATTCCATCTGCCAATCGCCTCAAAAGCTGGGCTTCTTGCGGCTCATCGAAAAAAATGCCTTTTCCTAAACCCTCCACGTCAAGAGGTATTCCATGTTCTAACGGAAGGCGACTATCCATTGGGATGAAAACACCTAAAAGATTATTGCAAGCCATTTTAAACGCAGAAAATAAAAGATATTTCCCACGATCTATCTGCCGGATGAAAGGCTAATTTTCGAGTTTATCAACTATTTAAGAATAAGAAACAATATACGATCCTTTAGGGATGGGGAGGAGATATAAGGCGCATGGAGGTAAAAAACATCACTCGTAAATTGCCCTGTTTTCTGAAATTACGGGCGCGCCCGTATTTTGCGGGCGCGCCGTTAAGATTTGAACTCATAAAATGTTCCCCTTCCTCTGCCTTTTCTTATAATTTTCCCCTCTAAAACCATTTTTTTTAGAAGTCGTTTGCAATAATTTTATCTTCTACAACCATTTTTTAAGGGTCATTTTGCTTGGAAAGTGCTCAGGGCATAGGAAATTAGAACGATTTTTTGAACCATAGAGAGCGCCGAGTACATAAAAGATGAAGAGCTATCTATTGCTGATGGGTGTAATTAAATCTGGGAGTTTACATTTCAGCGTTTAGGATATTAGGTTAACCGCGAAGGCCGCGAAGCTAGCGAAGAAAACGCGAAGCGCGAAGAAGGCTTTATAGACTATAGAAAAATCTTCGCGTTTTTCTTCGCTTGCTTCGCGGCCTTCGCGGTTTACCTGATCCTAACGCTGATAGGTGTTAAGACGAAAATGTAAACTCCCACTTTTAATTACACCCATTGCTGATAACACTGTAGAAGATTTTTGATAGACCATATATAGTCCATATTATTTTCTAACGATTTGAACACCAACAATCGACAAGATGATCGTCTACAAGGCCAACTGCTTGCATGAACGCATACATGATTGTAGAACCCACAAAAGCCATCCCTCTTTTTTTGAGGTCTTTTGAGAGCGCATCACTAATAGGGGTGGAAACAGGGATATCTTTGAGAGATTTTCTCCGCATTACAATGGGCTTTGCGTCTACAAAATTCCAAACATAGTTCGAAAATGAACCAAACTCCTTCTGGATTTGTAAAAAAACTAAAGCATTTTTTCGTACAGCATAGATTTTCAACCGATTCCGAATAATGCCTGGATTTTCAAGAAGGTTGTTCAATTCATCGTCGGTCATTTTAGCCACTTTGACAGGATCAAAATGATAAAATGATTTCCGATATTCTTCTCGTCTTTTGAGAATTGTTTCCCAACTTAATCCCGCTTGAGCTCCTTCAAGGATTAACATCTCGAATAAATGCCTGTCATCACGCACTGGAATGCCCCATTCTTTGTCATGATATTCTGCATAGAATTCTTTGCCAGGAACAGAGCCAAAGCATCTTTTTTTATTTTCTTTCATGTTTTAAAAGCCACTCCTTTCTCTTGATTCCTCCACCATATCCGCCCAAATCCCCATTCCAAAATAGGGTTGTAGTGCTTGGAGCTTTCCCAAGAGCTTGAGTCAGTGTTGTCTTTCCGGAGCCAGCAACTCCTTGGATGCCAATGATTTTTGTCATATCTAAACTCCGTAGATTTTCCACCAATTTGCAAGAAACTCTTCGTCTAGCTTCTCCGCTTCACGAGAATCGAATTGTTCCCAGTCGAACAAGGGACGATTGCCACCGATCAAAAGATCGAAAATGTGCTTATAAACCTTCATTCCGTTCGCGCTATTTGTCATGATGACAAAACCGATCTGCTTATTCTGAAAGGCCAAACATTGAAAGGTCCCATTGTCGCCCGAGTGCCAAATGGCATGGTTCCCATCACACATCGTTTCAATCCCCCATCCCAAGCCCCAACCGATGGAGTCATTTACTCGGTGACTTACTACTGACATTTCTGGAAATGTCTTAACCTCGATCATAAATTTTGCAAAATCAGAAGCTGTCGTATGCAAACTGAATGAGGCGATGGCTTGAGTAGGCTTCCATTTTTCTGTTGGCTGCTCCATCCTGCTATGGGGAGAGGCCGCTTGTGCGTTGTATTTCTCTTCCCAAATCAGACTACTGTCCTCCATGTGAAGAGGTTTGAAAACAAGCTCTCGCGTTAAGGAAGCTAGAGGAGTGTGGATCAGATGCTCTATCACACGGCCTAGATAGCAAAAGCCTTCCCCCGAATAAGCGAAACAGCTTCCTGGCGGAGAAATAAGGAATAGGGGATCACCTACTTTGCGATTTTCTGTGGGAAATCCAGCAGTGTGGGATAAAATCTGACGCAGAGTGATGGGTGGTAAATTTTCTTCTAACGGAGGCAGTGGGCGGTCCAGCTCCAGCACCCCGCTTTCGCACAGTTTTAAAGCGAGGTAAGCTACGAGTGGTTTGGTTAAGGATGCTGCCTCAAACACCGTCGACGAAGTGACCGGATCTGCTAAAGAGCTGTTTTTGACACCCCAATCAAAAGTCGTAATGGCCTGTCCTTGTATCACCGCCAGCGATACTCCTGGAATGCGATAAAGCTGGATCATAGAAAGGAGGGAGTTAAGACTGGGGATCACGATTCGATTTTCTTCATCTGGGAAGATTACTTCTATATCGGCGATCATTCTCTCTCCGGCTTAAGAGCTACGTACACAACCGCCTGTTCATTTTGTTCAAAGGACTCATCGATGATTTTCACCGAAGAGAATCCTCCCTTTTCTAAAAAAAGCTCCATCTCATATCGGTGATACCACCTCACAGCATATTCTTCTTCCTCTGCATGGATCAATTTGCCATCAGCCCATTTTTCATAACGTGTTTGGCTGATTTTGAGTTGCTCTTTGAAATTAACGGTCACTTTTGACTGGTTGATAATCTCAAAGCCATCCGGAGAGCTAGCAGTTCTTTCAACTGTAATTTCTCTTGATTGATCAGAAAGAACGCTCCCATTAATGTTGTCTTTGATCGCATCCCAGGGAATGAATGTCTCAAGAACTAATCTTCCTCCAGGCAGTAGCGCCGCGGCTAAGGTTTTCAAGATCTTTAGAGGTTCTGTCTGTCCATGAATGAGCTGGAATGATCCCATTGCGATAAAAATCAAATCGTACATTTGCGGTAAAGAGAGACTCTGAAGCGGTTGGCTATAGAGCTGAACATGAAGACTCTGTTCTTCGCAACGCTTTTGACAGCTTTTCAGCATATGGCTAGAGTTGTCGACGCCATCTACAACAAGTCCAGCTCTAAGCAAGGGAATCAAAAGCCTTCCAGATCCGCACATAGCTTCGAGAACAGGACCCTTTGAAGCGCGTATAAGGGCCTCATAAAAAGCGACTTCCTTAAGCCCTGCTTCTGGTTTCGTTAGGTCATAAAATTCAGTACATAAATTCAAATATGATGGCTTCATAGAAATGACTGCACGGAAACCCGCGATTTTAATCGCGGGAGGAGGTGCCCCCTCCTTTGTTAAGGACATGTTTGTTTAGTAAAAGCATAATAATAACCATCCGATCGATGCAGGTGTTTGCAATAGACATCTTGCATAACCTCAATTCCTTGCCCGTGCCCCTGCCCTTGCCCTTGCCCTATTAGCATAGAATTGCGTGCCAGAACTTTTTCGGGCAAGGGCAGGGGCAGGGGCAAGGAATTGTGAGGTTATGCAAGATGTCTATTTTAAAAGAGCCTTTTTACTACTCAATTAAGGTCCAAAATCTTACTCTAAAGCTCTCTTGTTGATTTCCTTTTCCAGTTGTTCAACTCCTTTCTCAGCAACCGGTAAATCTTCGGGCATCATCCCGCCCAGTTCCTTGATGGTTTGACGGACTTTTCTACCCACTTCGAAATGAGTCTGGTTGGCTTTGCTCTTACCTCGTATATCAACCCTATATCCTCCTGTACGTAAGGCTGGCGCACGTTCGATTAAAGTTGGAGAAAAGCCATAGTTGATGTAGCCAATAAGCTAAGGTAAGTCCTGCAATACCTGTGCCGGAGATTAAAATATTTTGGTTTTTCATCAGCATTTTTCTTCTTTCTCACCTATTCTAATGAATTTAAATAAAATTATAAACAAACAAGAAGAGAAAGATCGCGAATTTTGAACTGCCGGAAAATGAGCAAAAGTTTTAAACTATTCCCAACTCGTAAGGCACCTGCTGTGATAAATCAAAAAGCACAAAAAAGACAATTCGGGGTCATCTTGATGATTGTCTTCTTGGGGTTTATCGGCATCTCGATGCCCTACCTGATTTTCCCCGCCTTGTTTCTAAATCCCACTTATTCCATTTTACCAGCAAGCTGGAGCGAATCTAGCCGCGCTCTTTTTCTCGGGGTCACCCTTGCTGCTTATCCTCTCGGCCAATTTCTTGGCTCTCCCATTCTTGGCTCTCTATCCGATGATTATGGACGCAAGCGCTTGCTAGCAGCAAGTTTGGGCCTCTCCGCCATTTGCAATTTATTGACAGGATTTGCCATTGACTGTCACTTTCTCATTCTTCTGATTCTCAGCCGATTTGCCGCAGGGCTAATGGAAGGAAACATTGCCATTGCACGTGCCATGGCAGCTGAACTCACAATCCTTTCCAAACATGAAACATTTGGAAAAATGAATGCCTGCACATCCATTGCTTTCCTGATTGGCCCTCTTTTAGGAGGAGCTCTGACAGATCAGAGCTTATTTGCAGGTCTGACCGCCTCTGCCCCTTTCTATTTCATTTGTCCCCTCTTTTTCCTTCTCACCGGTCTGTCGATTCTTATACTTGAGGAAACAGCGGCTCTCTCCTCAAACAAAAAAATGTCCTTCCTGCAACGAATCAACCTTTTTAAAAGAGTCTCTGCCTTATTCTCGAACAAGCGACTGGAGTTTCTCATGCTTACCTCCACCTGCTTTACTCTGGCAGTCGATATTTTTTATGAATTTGGCCCTGTCTACCTCACAGTAAAATGGGGATTGGATCCTGCCCAGCTCATCATTTATAATGGGGTCCTCTGCCTGGCTCTCGCCATTGGGAATGGATGGCTTCCCCCTCTTGTTTCCTCTCGTTTTCCAAGCCGCTCGGTCGTGATTTCTTGTATTGGCGCCTTTGGTTTGATTCTAATCGGAGTCGTCCTCGCCCCCTCTCCTCCTCTCATGATCACTCTATTTACTCTTAGTGGCCTTGTCATTGGACTCGCCGTCACCTTGCTAACTGTAAAAATTTCCAATTCAGTCCCAGATGCCATCCAAGGAGAAGTCTTGGGCGTTCAAATCTCTCTACGCGTATTGGGAGATGCAGTCATTTGCCTTTTTGGCGGAGCATTGCTCCTTCTTTCCCCTAAGCTCATCCTTGTCGTCGCCGTCCTCTTATCTCTCCTCGCCATGACCTATTATGCTTTTTTGAGAACTTCAAAAATTTCTGCTGCATCCTAAAGTCTCATGGCTTATAATTTTATTTTGATAAAAGCTTTTTATGAGATCTCTTTCACTCTTATTTTTGTGTTTAAGCCTAAGGGTATTCCTTCCTTCTCTGCACGCACGGGAAGAGGAGTCTGCCGGCGCAGCCTCCTCTCATTCAGAAAAAGAAAAAAACAAGAAAAAAGAAGAACCTCCTAAAATCGGGAATTTTTCTCTTCCGGGCTCCCAACAGCCTTCCGGTCTTTTTGCATTTGGAGCGAATATCATCGACGCAGGAGAAGTGCAGATCCATTTTTTTGCTGACGAATTTGTTGGAAGCCAAAGAATTGTGACAGATGTCATCCCAGGCGTCTTATTCGGAGTCACCGAAGACTTTTCCATTTTTTTTAACTTTCCCTTTACTCCTATTATGAGAGAGGATGAACACAGATCCAGCGGATTTGAAGACTTCTTCGTTCAACTAGAATATGCCTTCTTCGAAAAGAAAACCTCCACTTATGTCGATGAAGCCACTGTCCTGGGAAGTCTCTTTTTCCCGACCGGATCCGTTAAAAAAGTCCCCCCCACAGGATTTGGCTCACCTAGCTTTTTCTTAGGAGCCACTTACTATCATACCACAATCAATTGGACATTCTTTACCTGCCAAGGAGCCCTCCTGACCACCTGTGACCGCGGAACAAAACTGGGAGATCAATTCCTCTATCAATTCGGCTTTGTAAAAAACATCCCGAGTCCGCCCGGGTGGATCTATGCCTGGATGATCGAAGTCGATGGCCAATATTACAAAAAAAATAGAATCAAAGGGGAAATTGACCCCAATTCCGGAGGAAATGTCCTCTATGTCACCCCCTCCTTTTGGATTTCTTCTAAATACATCATCGCACAATTTGGAATCAGTTTCCCTATCACTCAAAACTGGTTCGGAAAACAGCATCGCTTCGATTATGCTCTGAATCTAAACATCATTTGGTCTTTTTATTAGCAATCTTTCTTGTTTATAAACCTGAAAAAAAAGGGAAGATCCCTTCCTATTTTTTTATAATTCTCCTTTTTTCAACACAAAAATAATTTCTTATAAACAATAAATTTAAGAAGGAAAAGGACGAGTTATGAACAATTCCACAACACTAGAAGAGGAAGATGAAACTTATTAATAAATATTTTCTTCTTGAGAGAAAGGTGTGGAAAACTCTATCTTTGTCTTTGATCACTAACTAGTTCTTCCTCGATGTTTAATTCTTCCTATTTCTTTGATCTTAGCCACTTCTCTCACTTGGCCCTTTTTGAGAAGGACTCTTTTCCTTGGCTAGCTCTCTCTCGTTTAGGAGATTACCTGAAATCTCAAGGATTGGGCTGCCATCGAGGACAAATCTCTCCCCACGCTCATCTCATTCATCCAACCCTCATCTCGATTGGGGAGGGATCGATCATAGAAGCGGGGGCCTATATTCGTGGACCCTGCATCATTGGCAAAAATTGCACTGTGCGACATGGGGCTTATATTCGAGAGAATGTCCTCATTGGGGATCACTGCGTCGTCGGTCATGACTCTGAGCTTAAGCAAGCAATTTTATTAAACCACGCTCATGCTGCTCATTTTGCTTACGTCGGAGATTCAATCTTAGGAAATGAAGTGAATTTGGGGGCCGGGACCAAACTGGCCAACGTGAAGCTCGATCATTCTGAAGTTTTTATTCGCCTCAATCAACAATCGATTGCCACCGGCCTCCGTAAATTAGGAGCCATCATTGGCGATAAAACACAAATGGGATGCAATAGCGTGGCCAATCCGGGAACCTTAATTGGACAGGGGGTGCGCTGCTACCCCTGTCTGAATGTAGAAGGCTTTATCCCTTCTCATTCACTTGTTAAACCGGGGACAAAGCCGCTCATTTTCCCCCCTCAATCGCCATAAGTAAAACTTGTGAGATATGCTCCTTTAGACTAAAATCGTTCCCTATGCATTCATCTCCTGGTTTTTCATCTCTTTTAGATCCTTATAAGCAGCTTATTGAACAGAAGCTTCGAGAATCGGTTCCTCAGCTCTTTCCCGATCATCTCTTGCGAGAGGCGTGTGAGTATGCTCTTTTGAATGGAGGAAAGCGGTTTCGCCCGGCCTTAGTGCTCATGATTGCAAAGGACTTAGGCCATGGGCGAGATATCAGTGAAGCGGCTTTGGGAATTGAATTTTTTCACACGGCTTCTTTAATTGCCGATGATCTTCCCTGTATGGATAATGATCAAGAAAGGCGGAATCAGCCGACCTTGCATTGCATCTATGGGGAATCGGTTGCTCTTCTGACGACTTATGCTTTGATTTCAGCGGGGTATGCTTGCTTGGCGAAGAATACATGCCTCCTTGGACAACAAGGGGAGGAGCGATGCCGCCTAGCGATTGAAAATGCCAGCTATAATACAGGGGCCTGGGGGGCAACAGGAGGGCAATTTTTAGATTTGGTCCCTCCTCCTCTTTCCCTCCCTGTGTTAAAAGAGATTATTCATAAAAAGACAGGAACTTTATTTGAAATTTCTTTTGTTTTGGGGTGGCTCTTTGGAGGAGGAGATTTGAGACAACTGGATCTTGTCAAGAAATCTGCGGCCCATTTTGGCTTGGCTTTTCAAATTGCAGATGATTTAGGGGATCAGGAGCAAGATGCGGTCCGTTCTTCTTTAAATCTGGCTAATTATTGCGGTAAAGAAAAAGCGAGGGAAATTTTTCATGAAGAAATGGAAGCATTTAATCGTGTTCTTAGCGAACTCAAGTTAAAACAAGGGGATTTAGAGGGGCTTTCAGCTTTACTCATTTCACAAGTTGAGCAGATATAAAGCCTTTTATGGTAATATAAGGAGAGAGAGATAATGCCTGAGATTAGCAGATTTTTAGGGATTATAATACGAATGTTTGTATCAGAACACAATCCGCCCCATTTTCACGCTGTTTATAACGAGCATGAAGCCGTATTTTCAATAGAACCATTGGAGATGATTGAAGGCAAATTGCCTCCTCGTATACAGGGAATAGTGATTGAGTGGGCAGCTTTGCATCAAAAAGCCCTTATCGAAAATTGGAATAGGTTAAGAAATAGTCAATCAATTAAAAAAATAAAACCTTTGGTGTAATCATGCGTGTAAAAAAAGTAGATTATCTTGAAGATTATAAACTAAAAATTTTGTTTGGCGATAATAAAACGAAAATTGTTGATATGAAAACTCTTATAACAGAGAGTAAGAGTATTTATTTTATTCCACTTAAAGATATTGAATATTTTAAAAAAGTTAAATTGGATGATGAGCAATATCCATTAAGCATCTGTTGGCCTAATGATGCGGATGTATGTCCGGATGTGTTATATGAAATGGGTCAAGATGTTGAAAATGTAAGGAGTAAATTCGGTCGCAAACACAAAAATGTGATTCGTCCTTTATCTAAAAAAACTCGAAGACACATTTTCCCTTGACCATCGAAATCGATCCTCTGGCCGACCACCGCCCGCCTGTTGTGATATTGGATGCATCCAGTCTAATGTTTCAATCATCTTATAATATACACTCCAAATTTTGGCATGGTTCAAAAAGTAGAGTTTTTGGGTAACATGACAGGATCGTGTCCGAGTCCGTGTCCGAGTCCGAGTTCCGATTGGAAACGCGGAAGAACGGAACACGATCGGAACTCGGACTCGGACACGAAAAAAATTGTTACCTGACATTAGACATCTTGCATAACCTCAATTCCTTGCCCCTGCCCCTGCCCTTGCCCTATTAGCATAGAATTGCGTGCCAGAACTTTTTCGGGCAAGGGCAGGGGCAGGGGCACGGGCAAGGAATTGTGAGGTTATGCAAGATGTCTAATGATCAAGAAAGGCGGAATCAGCCGACCTTGCATTGCGTCTATGGGGAATCGGTTGCTCTTCTGACGACTTATGCTTTGATTTCAGCGGGGTATGACTGCTTGGCGAAGAATACATGCCTCCTTGGACAACAAGGGGAGGAGCGATGCCGCTTAGGGATTGAAAATGCCAGCTATAATACAGGGGCCTGGGGGGCAACAGGAGGGCAATTTTTAGATTTGGTCCCTCCTCCTCTTTCGCTCCCTGTGTTAAAAGAGATTATTCATAAAAAGACAGGAACTTTATTTGAAATTTCTTTTGTTTTGGGGCGGCTCTTTGGAGGGGGAGACTTGAGACAACTGGATCTTGTCAAGAAATCTGCGGCCCATTTTGGCTTGGCTTTTCAAATTGCAGATGACTTAGGGGATCAGGAGCAAGATGCCGCACGCTCTTCTCTGAATTTGGCGAATTATTGCGGTCAAGAAAAAGCGAAGGAAATTTTTCATGAAGAAATGGATGCGTTTAACCAGGTTCTTAGCGAGCTCAAGTTAAAACAAGGGGATTTAGAGGGACTCTCTGCTTTACTCATTTCGCAAGTCGAGCAGAAGAGATGAAACTTTTTAGAAAGCCCCCCCTACCATGAAGGGGGGATTTAAATTTATTTTAAGACTGCAAAGCCTCTTCCAAAGCAGGCTCTTCTTCGTTAATTGGAGTTGCCGCTGCTTTTGCCCCAAATGGCCGCTCTTTATAGCGCTGAATGATCAGAGATTCGATTTCTTCCAACAATTTTGGGTTATTTTTCAACTCTTCTCTCACAGTTTCTCGTCCTTGCCCTAAGCGTTGGTCTTTGTAGCCGAACCAAGAGCCTTTTTTCTGAATGACATTAAATTCAAGGGCCATATCGATGGCAGAACCGGTGCGAGAGATTCCTTCGTTAAAGAGGATATCAAACTCTGCGATTTGGAAAGGGGGAGCCATTTTATTTTTGCTCACTTTCACTTTGACGCGATTTCCGATCTCCGTGTTATCGGGTCCTTTGATTCCGGCCGTTCGTCGAATATCGAGACGAACAGAGGAGTAGAACTTCAAGGCGCGCCCTCCTGTCGTTGTCTCCGGATTCCCATAGACAACTCCAATTTTATCTCGAATTTGGTTAATGAAGATCGCACAGGTGTTGCTTTTTGATAAAGCCGCTGTGAGTTTTCTTAATGCTTGCGACATCAGACGAGCTTGCAAGCCCATAAACTGATCACCAATCTCCCCTTCTAGCTCCAACTTAGGGACCAAGGCAGCAACAGAGTCAATGACAATGACATCGACCGCATTGGAACGAGCCAAGGTTTCAGCAATGTTTAAGGCCTCTTCCCCGCTATCGGGTTGGGAAATGAGCAGATCATCGAGGTTCACCCCGATTTTGGCTGCGTAAGTGGGATCGAGGGCATGCTCTGCATCGATATAAGCCGCTACTCCCCCATTTCGCTGCGCATTGGCAACAATATGGGTGGCTAATGTCGATTTCCCAGATGACTCCGGGCCATAGATTTCTACAATCCGTCCACGGGGCACCCCTCCAATTCCTAAAGCAATATCCAACGCCAGTGCCCCTGTTTTAATGACACTGATTTCTTTTTCAAGCGCATGTTTGCCAAAAGCCATAATGGCTCCTTCGCCAAATTGTTTTTTAATTTGATTGACGGCAAGACCCAGCGCTTTTTTGCGGTCGCTGTCCGCTGTTTGTTGAGACATAACAACTCCTTGTAAAGTTAAAAAAACTGAATGGAAAGAACAGGCTGATTATAACCTTTTCATGCTTAAGATTCCAGAGAAGAAAGCGATTTTTTTGCAATCTTTTGGCATCCAATATAAAGCAAAAAATAAAATAAAGTCTTTACAAAAACATTGACTAAATTCATATTCAAGTTTTCGAAGGGAGGTTCTTATGTTGAAGACAATTGCCGTGATTTTTGGGATCATCCTGCTGATTGTTGGGATTTTAGGATTTATTCCTGCCGTGACTCCTGAGGGGTATTTACTGGATCTATTTCATGTCAATCCTGCACACAATTGGATCCATCTTATTACAGGAATTATTGCTCTGATCTGTGGGTTCACAAGCAGAAAATCTTCCCGTTTATTTTTCCAAATCTTTGGGGTGATTTATGCGATTGTTGCCCTGCTTGGCATTTACTACGTCGATCGTCCCATTCTTGGCTTCATTGCCAATAATGTTGCAGATGTGATTTTGCACATTGTGATTGCAGTCATTGCTCTTTATTTAGGCTTTGGCTATTCCTCTCCTAAAATAGCTGATCGCAGAGAGGGGATTTAATCTTATGTGGGGAGATGTTGGGACAGGAAAAAGCATTTTTTTGAAAAATGATTTGCTAGAATTTCTGATTTGTCTTATTTAGGAAACTGAAAAGTAAACACTGGATTTTTGCAGGTTTAAAGCTGCAAAAGTCCAATAAACACCAAACTTTAGGAGAGACACTATGAATGTTGTTAAGGTGATAGCAATGATCTTATTAGCGGTCTATTTAATTCTAACGGGCTTATCCACCATGTCAGAAATACATCTTGCTCCTCTTGCAAGATATATCGTGGATTTGATTGCAATTGTTGCTGGCGTGCTGATTCTCATTTCAATTGGTCGTTTCATCCCACACAAGCATGGAGAGACTTATCATTCAAAAAATGAAAAGGAGAGATTATGAGTTGTGTCAAGATCGTTTCCCTCATTCTTCTGGCAATCTATTTAATTTTTGTCGGATTGATTGATTTAATAGGATTACAGGTTCATCCGGTGATAAATTTCCTATTAGGGTTAGTAGCAGCTGTTTCAGGAGTGTTAATCCTTCTTTCTAGTCATGAGTACTGGCATCATCACGAAGAAGAAGGGTACTGGGGTCATCACGAATAACAAGAATGAGGACAAGAAAAAGACGTTCACAATCTATGTGAACGTCTTTATTTAAAATTTCAAAAGATCTTCTACCGAGACGACATTTTGGACGAGCTCTCTTGACCAAAGGGTGGGTTTCAGTCCGGCTGTTGTAATGAGTGCAAATGCAATTTGCTTACGTGTTGGGAAGTGTGTTTCAAAGACCTCTATTTTATTTAAAATTTCTTTTGCATAAGCTTTATCCAAAAGAAAAGGTTTATCGGTATACTTAATTTCACAAAGGGTGATCCATCCATCTTCGCGGTCAAATAGCAGATCAATTTGAGCCCCTGATTCTTTTGTTCGATTTTTTGGAATAAAACGCCAGCTCCCGACTTCACAAGAAATCGCTTGTAGGTCCAGAGCCGCTCGAATTTGATCAATATGTTTAAGGCAAATCGTTTCAAACGCATAGCCTGCCCAAGTGATTGCAGCAGGAGTTTTTCCTTTCGTGAGCCAATATTCTTTGATCTCTCCTGCTCGTTTTTCCTTGAACGGTTCAATCCAATGGAGATAAAAAAAGCAATACTCATCACTGATGCGATAAAAGTGATCTTTTCTTTTACGGCCATAAGGGATAAAGCTTTGAATAAAGCCCGCTGAAGTAAGCTCAAAAAGGCGCTTATTCAATGTTCCTCCGGAAGATAAGCCTGTGGTTTTGATGAGCTCTTCTCGAGAAATCCCATAGCGATATTTTGCAATGGCTTTTATAATGACCAGGCTCTCTTCCGATTCGTCAAATAAGGAGTGAAATAAACGATCAAATTCATCATAGAGAAGACCGGCTGCTTGAAAGCAGACTTTATTGATGATTTGAAGCGCTGATTTTCCCCTTTCTATTTGTTTAAGGTAGTGAGGAACTCCTCCAAACACCATATAGAGATCGATAAGTTGTTTGAGATTTAAAGAAATCCCCCGTTCTAAAAGAAATTGTTGGGTTCCTTTTAGATTGTATGGCTTTAGCAAGATTGTTTTTGTTAAGCGGTTATATAAACCCCCTTTGGCATTGATCAAATGATCCAACATCCAAGAAGCGGCAGATCCGCAAACAACGAGAATGAGATTGTGATACCTGCTCCAAAATCTATTCCAGTAATAATCGAGAGCTTGAATCATTCCCGATTTTTTTGTTGCTAACCAAGGAAGCTCATCAAAAAAAAGAACCATTTTTTCTTTGGAAGATCGTTTTTGAATTTCTTGTGTTAATAACTCAAAAGCCTCCTTCCAACTTGCTGGAGTTTTCAGCAAAATTCCATTGAAAAAGAGTTGGGAAAAAATTTTGATAAAACTTTCAAGTTGTGCGGCTAAATTTTCTTCTTTTTGCCCTGTCATCTCAAAATAGAGGCATTTCTTATTAGAAAAATACTCTCTTATCAAGAAGGTTTTACCGATACGACGCCGTCCGTAGATTGCTAAAAACTCTGCTTCTTTGGACATCCAAATTTGATCGAGAATTTTGATTTCTTCCTCTCGACCGAAAACTTTGGTTTGCTTTGACATGAAAAAATACTTAAGATTTGGCCATTTATAATTTATTATATCCAGCCAAATCTAGTTTGTCAAGTGAGATTTGGCTGGATATCATAAATCATAATCAGCCAAATCTATTGATTAGATTTCAGGCTTCCCTCCCAAATAATTCACTTTTTGAACAAAATGCCCATCCGCATCGAAGATTATGGTTACTCCCTTTCCATCCATCACTTGGCTGGTCGGGACTCTTTCCCCCTTCTTAAAATAGTCCCCCCGCTTTAATCGATCTTCTTCGTATTGTTCAATCATCATCAGGTTGCCATCGCGGTACCAAGCGGTTAACATCCCATTCTTGGCATTGCTGGCCATCTCCTTTTGACTCTCCAAGTTTCCATTGCTATACCACGTTTTAGCCATTCCTTGAATTTTGCCCTCATACCAACAAAAGGAGAGTTTGGGTTGAGGAGGAGAAGAATCAAACACACGATCATAATACTCCACTTCTTCCCCATGCTTAATCCCATTCTTCACATGGTAGATACGCTTCAACATTCCTTCTGAATTAAACACCTTGACTTCCCCCTCTAAATGCCCCTCCTGGTACTCTTGCAATTCATAGAGATGTTCTTTGCCAAAGACAGCGCGATGGCCACATCCCTTTTTCACCTCTGCAATGGACATCCCTTGTTTATCAAAGTATTGCCCATTCTCTAATTTCCCTTTGTAGTATTCTTCTAAGCTAGCTAGCCTATCCGGTGTCCAATAACGGCGACTCTCCCCATGCTTTTTCCCTTCCTGATAAGAGGTCCTCTCAAGCAACTCTCCTTGGTTTCTAAAAATTTCTACCGTTCCCTCCATTTGATTTTTTGCATAAGGGATCCGTTTCCATATCTGCCCGGAAGGATGATACTGAGTCGATAGCCCTTCCAAAGAACCTTGTGAATAATGAATTTCTGCAATCAGCTCTCCCTCTGCATTCCAGGCATGGCTGATGCCATCAAACAACCAAGAGCGTTCAGCATTGGGAGTGACATCAGGCTGTCCGCCAATGACCTTGGTCATCACACTCATCCCCCCATTTTCATGCCACTCACAATAATATCCATTGGCACGGGCATTCAAAATCTCTAAAAATTGCTTGGGATTGCCATTCTCATGATAGGTAGTGGCAACCGAACGAATATTCGCTTTTGAATCACGCGCGTAAATCCGCAAGACTTTCTGATAAGGCTGTGAGCTTAAAAAATTAACATTTTCAAATTGCTTCAGCCGCTCTTTGTTTGCGATCGTTTCCGCAAAGCCATTCCGATCCACAATGTGAATGCTTGTTAAAGGAAGAGGACGGAGCTTCGTTTTGCTCCGCTGCCCTCGCTTCGCTCCTGTAAATGTACAAAGAAGGAGACAAAGGAGAAAACCAAGACATACTTGTTTAAAGATCGATTTTTTGATCATGAAAATTCTCTTTTAATCAGTTTTAAATCGAGAAGATAGACTTCACTCTTCTCATATATTTTCTTTTTCTCTAGTTTAAAATCGGTGATGAGGAGCTGAGGACGATGGGGACCTGCTGTAAACTCTCCCATTTTGACTCCTTCAATTCGCGCTAAAATTTTTTGAATGTCAATGGCATCGACCTCGACAGGATGGACAAGCGTTTCCAACGTTTCTTGAAATAAAGGAAAGGTCTGGACCACCCCCTCAGAGAAGGATAAAGCATTGGAAGAGCTCGTCAGGAGTTCCAGCCGCTTTTTAATTTGCTCATTATCGGCAAAGTTTTTATCTTCGATGATTTTTTGCAAAGTGTCTATTTCCGGCTCCAAAAAGACAAGGGTCTCTAAGGACTTATCAATATAAAAATGATCTGCCTCGCAAAAATGTTTGCAAATCAATTGGTTTAACGCCTGCTTTTTCTCTTTTAAAAAGGCCTGATGCTCAATATTTTCCATCGCCTCGCGCAGCTCCTTAAATTCCTTATTCTGAGAAAGAAATAGAAAGACGACAAAAAGAAAAGGAAGAGAGCCGAGGCACATCAAATAGAGAAGGGCTCGTGAAAGGGGAATATTTTTTAACATAATGGACTTAACTTGGGTAGTAGGTGTTATCTCTTAAGAAAAAAGAGGTTTTATATTTTCCCCGGCTAGAATTCCATTTGACCTCTCCCTTGGGGTCGACCCACTCATTGGGAGCAATTAAGGCATCATGAAACTCTCGTGCCCATTTCGGCGTGGGGCTGCTAAATTCTAATTCCACTTTGACTTGATATTTCTCTTGCTTGTTCGTGTGCTGAGGGCGCTTGGTAAGAGTATAACTCAAGTTCTCAATTTGAAGACGCGCTTGCTTGTTTCCTTCTTCATCGACAACAGTCACCGCAGGATGCTGGGTGAGCCAAGCCAACACATCGCTCACTCGGGGAATATCGGCAAACAAAGGGAAAGAATCGGGTCTTTCTTGTAAATCTTTTTGCAAGAGAGCCAGTCGCTCTGTGAGATCTTCCTTATTCAACTGCTTAAGAGTCGGCATTTCTCCTCCAAATCGCTCTTTTTCTAAAGGATTTTTTGCTAAAAAAGCAAGCTCCACTTGATGAAACGATTGATTTAATCCTCCGAGCAGATCAGCATAGGTTTGCCGCAGGTGATCCTCTTGGGTGGCGAGATATTGTTGGCTAAAAAAATAAAAACTAAAGGCTAACAAAACAAACCCTGCAAAAGAAGCGGCAAAGGGCTTTTTCAGGCGCGACCAGGGGTAAGGATAAGCAAATTCTTGTTGGCGAAAATCAATACGGGAGTCTTTCGATAAAGCCTCCAAGGCTAAGCCAATAGGGAGAGCATAGCTCAAGATCTCTTCTACGGAGTAGGTGGAAGAGGCAGAAGAGGGGGTGATTTGAAGGACTGGAAAAGGAAAATCTTGCATCAGAAAATCGGTTAACCCTTTCCACTCCCCCCCCTCTCCCGTCAAAAGAACTCCCTCAATTCTCTCCCCTTTGAGTTCCTTTAAGAGAGAATAGCTCAATTTAATGAGTGTTTGCCGCAGTTTTCGCACTGCTTCAGCTAAACAAGGAGCCCCTAGGCGATCTAAATGGGTCCACTCCTCTTTTTGCTGAGGCAAACAGGCAAGTTCATCCTCTTTTTGAGTAGATAGGAGAGAAGAGAGTCCTTCTTGAAGAGCAAAAGAAGCGAGAAGTTTTCCCTGTTTAATCAGGACCGCTGTCATTTGGTCTCGGTTCACGTGCAAAATAATAAGCGGTTGAGGGATCGGTAGAAAGGTCTGGCTAAATTGGCAAAGGGCTGTTGGGACAGTGCTGACCCTTTCCGGTTCGATCTCGAGCTCTTTCCAGGCCTCCAAGTGTTTATGAAGTACTTCCTTGGGAGTGGCAAGGAGAGACAGTTTGATCTCTTCCTTCTCTTTTTCCAAGATTTGATAGGTGAACAACGCTTGATCGGCCGGATAGGGGAGGAGGGGCTCCGCCTGAAAGGGCAAAGCCGCTTTTAGGTCATTCTCTTTCATGGAGGGGAGAGTTAACGGACGGACCAACACATCGATTCCTTCCAATCCTGTGACAAGGACAGGATGGTGCATGTAAAGCCGCTTGACATGGGGGAGGTCGGGACTAAATGAGGCGAGGGAAAGAATGAGAGGGCCTTTAGAGGAGGAGGTCAAGGTCGCGGCTTTTAGCCTTTGCGGGGAGCGTTCTAATCCAATGGCTTTGAGTGGGGAGATCAGCATAACAGTCTTTTATTTTTATCATTCATTGTAGTAAGATAATGATATTCTATTCAAGTCTCTTGCCAGCTGAGGATAAGATGGTTCAAATAATTTACTGGATTAACCTGGGGTTTCAAATCTATATGTTGATGCTTTTGGTCCGGGTTTTTTCTTCTTGGGTTCCTCAATTTAGCCAGACGAAGTTTATGCGCTTTGTTGCTTATTACACCGATCCTTACCTGAATCTTTTTCGTCGGTTTGTTCCTCCTTTAGGGATGTTTGATTTTAGTCCGATTGTGGCTTTTCTCTGTCTGAGTTTTATTCAGAATTTGGTGATTCGTTTTATTGTGTTTTTGCGATGAAGAAGGATCTTTCTCCCATTCGGTTGGGGGCTTTGCAGCTTCCCTACCCGATTTTCTATGCCCCATTGGCGGGGTGCTCCGATTTTCCTTTTCGGAAGATGTCGGCTAAGTATCGTCCCGGGCTGATGTATTGCGAAATGGTCAAGATGGAGGCGTTGGTCCGTTATGACCGAGGAACCTTTCATTTATTGGATTACTCGGCCGATATGCATCCGATTGGGGCGCAGCTTTGTGGGAGTCAGCCGTCCTTAGCGGGAAAGGCGGCCAAGATGATAGAGGACTTAGGATTTGATGTGGTCGACTTAAATTGTGGGTGTCCGGTGGATAAGATAACGAAGGATGGGAGTGGATCGGGGATGTTAAAGACACCGGCTTTAATTGGCGAGGTTTTGGCGGAGATGACGGCTCGTGTAAAGATCCCGGTCACAGTGAAGATTCGGGCGGGCTGGGATGAGCGAACCATTAATGCGGAGGAGATTGTTAAAATAGCTGAATCTGCGGGGGCGAAAGCGATTTGTGTGCACGGAAGGACGCGCCAGCAAGGGTATCGGGGGCCGGCGAATTGGGAGTATATTAAAAGGTGTAAGGAGGCGGCACGCCATATTTTGGTGATTGGAAATGGGGATGTATTAGATGGTGCGTCTGCGCAAAAGATGTTTGAATGGACAGGCTGCGATGCGGTATTAGTGGCTCGAGGGACGATGGGGCAGCCGTGGATTGTGCAAGAGATTCTTTCCTATTTTCAGGGGGAGGCTGTGGGGCAAAAAAGCCTAGAAGAGTGCCGATCCGTTTTACATGAGCATTTTTTAGAGACGCGCCGCTATCATAGCGATCATCGGGTGTGTGTGGATATGCGCCGTGTCGGATGTTGGTACTTGAAGAAATCGGTGGGAACGCGTCAGTTTCGGGAATTGATCAGTCGGGCAGGGAGTGTGCAAGAAATAGAAGATCTCATCTTGCATTTTCCTTTAGGAGAGGGGGAGCCGGAAGAGGAAAAAGAAGAAAAGGAAGAAAAGGAGGAAAGGGAGGAAGCGAATGTATGAGGAGTTGCGAGCCCTGATCAGAGGAAGCGTGCAAGGGGTGGGATTTCGGGCGACAACTTATCGGTATGCCAACCGGCTGGGACTCGTGGGAACAGTTCGTAATTTACCAGATGGCAGGGTGGAAATTTGTGTGCAGGGAAAGCGGGAAAATCTCGAGAAGCTCATGGAGCTTTTGCAAAGAGAAGCTTTTCCCGAGTTTATTGAGGAAGTGGAGATGGACTATCATCCGATCGGGAGCCTCTATCCGGATTTCCGGATTATTCACGGGTAAATTCTTGATTTAATTTTTATTTTTTAAATTGACTTATTTCATTTGTTATGGCATTGTTAGATTTATTATTAATTTAACAGAGGTGTTTTTATGTTAAAATTTGAAAATATTCTTCCCTGCTATCAACCTCAGGATTTATCTTCTCTCGCTGGATCTAAAAATTATACGGTCTCCCTCCCTTTAGATCTTTTAATGAAAATTTTTGCACAACTTGGAAATGTAGAGTTAAGTCGCTCGGTTTGTGGAGTTTCTAAACTTTGGTATGTGATTTCAAGTCAGGATTTATTATGGGGAGCATGGGCTGTTAATTTAGAGATCTCTCACACGGAAAGGAATCAAGGAAAGAATAGAGAGGTCGTTATTAATAAAATGATTCAGCTGAAGAAGGCAGTTGGAGAGGCGAATCCTTTATTAAATCAAAAGGTGATGACAGCTAGAGAAATTGATTCGGAACGGGTAGAGGTTGAATGTGGCTTTCTCTGGACAAAAGAAAAACAACAAGAACTAAGGAAAGAACTGTCAGAGAAATGTAACAAAAAATCTGAATGGAATGACAAATTAAGAACAGGTTTTGACGCTCATCTTCTATTAAGGAGAATCGGATTTAGTTCTTTTCGCATGCTCGAACAGTTTGCTAACGTGTTAAAAATGAGCTATGGATCTGTAAATGATTTTATTATAAACACTGATTCTAAGCCGTTATCTTTATATCAGTCGTTTAATTATTTTCAATATTATATGAGGAGTAAAATACCATCAGAGATACTATTAATTATTAAAAAATATTATATCGCTCAATTTCCTATATATGATGAATGTAAAACAGAGATAGACAATGATCTTTTTCCGACAAAAGTCTATCGCCAATTAAAATTGATGAAAGATAGCGGGCTTGGTGACTACAAGGTGGGTGGTAGTGCAGCGCTGAAACTTGCCTCTGTTGACAATACATGGGAAAATGATGATATTGATATCATGGTCTATACTGAAATGAATACGCGTGAATATGCGGCACAGCTTGGTCTAACTACTCTTACCAAAAGTTGGACCAAAGGCGTAGATCAGATGAACGCGGAAAGGGAAGAAAAATTTCACGAGAGTATTTATCAAGTTTTAACTTTTCAACATAATGATTTTGAAAAAAAAATACAATTGGTTTTTTTTGAAAAATTTGACAATCCTTCATTTACAAATTTTTTAGATAAAATTTTAGATTATCCGGCTCACGTTCTATATGAAGTAGATTTTGATAAAGACGATAGGAAGGTATATAATTTTTTCTTACCTATTAAAATGTGGGGAAGTATTTTGCAAAAACGAATTCCTAGAAATTTACATTGTTTACAAAGCACAGCACGTATTCAAAAATATGTTGAGCGTGGTTTCGAATTTTTCACATAAAAGGGTGAATTTAAACAAAAAGTCGAAAAGTTCCATAGGATTTTGACAAAAAGATGGCGCAATAGATTCAGAAGCTGTTTTCTGCCATTTATGGACTTCCCAAAATTCTAGAAGGATTGTTAATCAGTACATCATGACTTGATTCACGAATAAGTCTGGAAGATCTTGGAAATCCAATTCGTTCCAGTCGTAGGCACCAATCTTCTATCGAAATCGGTGGATTTCTTAAACGTTTCAGAATGTTTCTCAGAGCTCCAAGAAGGACATATGGATATTGCTCTTGAATAGAGCACAGGAACGTTTCTACTGAAACAGCAATAAGGAAGTGGTAAGATAAGATTGACTCCGGGAAATCTCTCTGGTTTTCAGTAAGAAGAAAATGGCTTTTAGAGTGAATGGCTGCCGCTAATACATGACGATCATCCGAGTCGTGTAACTTAAGACTGTCCTCAATTGAATGGTAATCGTCCACCAAACACTCCGGGACAGCCTCTTCCATTCGTTTTCTGGTTTTTTCTAAACTTTCCTTTACTTTTGGATTGCGTTCAGAAAGCTTGTTAATCCATTCATCTTGTACTTTCTGACTCCAGCGAAGCCTAAGAAGATCATGGTGAACGCAAATTTCTAAAAGAAGGTCTCTTATTTGTGCTTGGTAAAGAATTGAAGCATCACAAAAAATGAACTTACAGGAACCTATCCCGATATCCAATGGCCTCCATTCGAGATTATTTTCTCCGCAGGTTGCGATGCCCATCCTTGGGCCATATTGATTTAATATTGCCCAAGGATGGGCATCGCAACCTGCGGGAAAAGAACTCGAATGGAGGCCATTAGAATATCGGGATAGGTTCAGAGATTAAAAACTACAACTAGGGAGTTTGACTATGCTTTATTTCGATTCACGGTTGGGCTACGAGTCTGAGCTGATGGATGAATGGGTTGAAAAAGAAATGCACACACAAAAAAAAGCGGCCCTTCAAAAACTGTCTTCCATTGTGGCGCATTTCAGCTCGGAGTTTTGCAATATTTTAGCTTATGGTTTGCTTGAGAGCTTGCCAGAAGCCAAAAAACTAGCAGATTTCTTGGATCTTATCAAGATAGATTTTCTGGCTATTCAGGAAGATCTAAAAGGATTCAAGAAGGAATTCTTAAAAGATTAGGAGTATGTCAGGGACTTTTATTTTACGACTCAGGAGGATTAATCTGGCATTAAATCTTTAGGAGAGCATCGAAGCGCCTTAGCTAGGGAAACGATGTTCTCCAGGGAAATATTGCGCTCACCTCTTTCCAATGAAGCCCAAATAGGGGTCAGCTCAGAATTCGGATTATAAAGCACGTTAAGGATTCTATTTCTGGATAGGCCAAAATTCGCATTATAAGGCTCGCGGGGAGGATTTTGTGTTTCAAAGACATTTTTCCCGCTTGTCTAAACGATAGATGTTGTCACTACGTGGCTGCAAATGCGTTGATGTTTTTCCATAAGCGTAAATAGTGGTTGATTTTCTTAACACACTTACATTAAGATGATACTTGTATCAAAATATCACTCTTGTTATAATGAGATTATCCAAGGAGATTTATATGACAGATACAGTCCGTGTCAGCTTCGATGTTCCAGTCGAAGAACACACCTTTTTAAAATCCGAATGTGCAAAAAATCGAATAGCTTTGAGGGATTTACTAAAAAATGTATTTCATAAAACAGTAGAAGAACTCAAAAAGAAGCAGTTACATGAAATGCTAGATCAGGGGTTTCAAAATGCGTATGAAGGAAAAACAACACGCTTAACGAAAGAGCAATTAAACAAATGGAATGAGATGTTAAGCGATGAGTAATTTCGATATTGATCTTTCGGAGTTAGCAAAAGGACAATTAAATTTTTTAATCAATGATCCTTCTAACTCGACTTTGTACATTTTAAGGGGTCGCTAAACGCAAGATTTTGAGCTATAGCGAGTTAAAATTTTTTCGCCAACCCAAATGAGGGTTGGCGAAAAAATTTTAACTCGCTATAGCTCAAAAGATTGCATTTATCGACCCCTTAAAATGTACAAAGTCGAGTTCTAAGAGAGCCGTCGCCAAAGCGGTTATTAAAAGATTAGAATATATGCGCACAAACCTAAGACATCCTTCATTGAATACTCATAAATACGATGATATGACAGGTCCTAGAGGTGAAGAAGTTTTTGAATCATATGCGCAAAATAATACCCCTGGCGCTTACCGAATTTTCTGGTTTTATGGTCCAGGTAAATCGGTTGTTACAATTCTTGCTATTACAGCTCATCCATAAGTTAGCCTCTCATTCACAGAGGGCTTGATATTTGGGATCAGCTCAGAATTCGGAAGATAGAGTATGTTAAGGATTTGATTACTCCTACAATGGCTCAATTTCGAATTTGGGGTTTAGGGAGCAACGGAACAGTTATGTAAAGCTTTACATAACTGTTCCGTTCTTCAGGAAAGTAAATACTTTCTGCGTATTTCAAGAGATTTTTCATATAAATTTTTCTGAGCCATTACTGGTGTTTTGTTCACTGGTTAATTCCTCTAATATTTTTTTGATTTGCGAAGAATGAGAATTCTGTCGATTTGGTTCTTAGACTAAAATTTTCATTTTTTAATTTGCTTAATTCATTTGTCTTTGTTAGAATTAAATTTATTATTAATTTAACAATAATGTTTTTATGTTGTATAATATTCAAGATCAAGAAGTTATTTCTGTAAATATAAATATTTCTATAAACAATTCTGAGGATTATACGGCCAATCTACCCCTAGAGCTTGTAGCGGCAAACATTTTTGCTGGTCTGAGCCATCAAGAATTAAACAAACTCTGTTTGGTCTCTCGGCGTTGGAAGCTCATTGCGAGTCAGGATATTTTATGGTTATCTTGGGCTTGTGCTTTAGAGATTCTAGAAGGAGAGAGGGCTCACGGAAAAAATAGGCAAGCGACAATTGAGAAAATTATTGAACTTAGGCTTTGTATTAAGGAAGCAGAACCCTTATTAGGTGAGCAGGTAAGGTCAAATTCGGAATTTAACGAGGCTTTCTCTAAACTGTAATTCCGATCCCCGTTACGAATTAGATTCTCCAGAGTTTAAAGAAGGTTGGGGTCAACTTATCGAAGAAAAAAATGAAAAAAGAAATTTTTCTAAAAAAATATGGAAGGGTTTTAACGGTCATCTTTTATTAAGAAGAATTGGGTTAAGCAATCTAAAGTCAATGAAAAAATATGCTGAAGAGCTTGAAAGCAACTATGAAACTAAAAGCGCTTGGGAATCTACTGCACTAGAATGTATGAGAGAGAATCAATTAGGAGAAGTCAAGATAATATTGATTAATTCTGTAGGTAGAGAAGGCTATTATCCTTTCCTTAATAAAATCCTGGGGAGTTATTGTAAAAAAGATCAATTAGATGACGCCTATCAGCTTTTAGAACACCAGACGCAGTTCATTATCGGGAAACGGGGGCAAATTGTCGTGATCCCTCTCCTAAATCAGGCTCAACAAAAGAAACGTTTTGACATCTGTGAAAATATCATTAAAAGATTCATCGGGTATACACATTCCAAAGATGAGCAAAAGAATCAAATGCTATTCTTAATTGAAACTCTTCTTAAAGAAAAACAAGGGAAGAAAGCCGAGGAATTGGTCGAGACATACTCTGAAAAATGGGAAAAAGACCTAAAAGATCGACAAGATAATCATGCGTTATCTCTTCATTCTAAGCGAATGATTCCTATTTATGTCCAAATAGGAAAGTACAGGCAGGCTTGGAAATTGGCCTTGCAAGATTCTATCCCAGGCAAAGAGGCCCTCTTGCAGCTTCACCAAGCTTTTTTAGATGCCGGATTGTTCGATGAGGCCAAACAAGTGGAGGAAAAGCTAAACTCGAAAGAAACATAAGGGAATTCGATGTGGAGTTTTTCTTG
Organism: Parachlamydiales bacterium; assembly: GCA_963801825.1. Taxonomy (GTDB): domain Bacteria; phylum Chlamydiota; class Chlamydiia; order Chlamydiales; family Parachlamydiaceae; genus CAWDGI01. The sequence continues at coordinate 1,144,387 of CAWDGI010000003.1, read as the reverse complement.
CTTTCTTATCTTATCTTTTTAAATCTTTTTCTATAAACTGCAGCAGCCGCTGCTGCAGCTTTTTCCAAGCCTGATAAGAGCACTCGGCCTCTGCCATGGCTTGGTTGATTTCTTCCTCAGAAATTTGTATGGAAAGAGATACTTGAGAATGATCGTCCCTCGTTCCTCGATAATACACGTAAATGGAGTTTTTTTTCTCTAAAGAATCAACGGATTGACTCATCCTCTATCCCTGGTTTTACCTCTCTAAAAGACCCATTTAATTCACTCTTTTTTTTATTTCAACAAAATAGAACTTTATATTTTTTGTTTTGAATAATCCGCTATTCCATTATAATTATTATTTATATTATACGAGGTCATTATGTTAAGTAATGTCTCTCCAGATGATCAAAAAATTAATTTTCAAAATAATTTTGAAACTACAGATGATATCATCACTCATTTACCAGTGGAGGTTCTGACAAACATTTTTGCAGAACTCGGACATCGAATTTTAAGTTATACCATTTGTTTGGTTTCCAAGCAGTGGAATGTTATTGCGAGTCAGGACATTTTATGGTGTTCTTGGGCTGCCCATTTGGACATTCCTGAAAAGGAAAGAAATCAAGGAAACAATAAGAAAGCGACGATTGGGAAAATAATTCGGCTGAACCTTTGCATTAAGAAAGGAGATCTTTTATTAAGGAAATCTGTCAAAACGAAACAACAACTCGCTTCTGCCTTCATCCTTCTTCAAAACACAGCACATCGCCTTACGAAGGAATACCTCGAACTATCTAAAAGTCTGCTTGCTACGGAAATTACGGAAAAACAAAAATTCATGGAAGAAATAAAAAAGGGGTTTAAGGGGCATCTCTTATTAAGGAGGATTGGGTTAAGCTGCATGGAGGCAATGCAAGCCTATGCGCATACGCTTCGGTCTAGTTATGAATCTCAGGACGCTTGGGAGTCAATCGCATCTGAGCACATAAGAGAAAATCAATTATATGAAGTCGCAAAAATTTTGGATGATTCAGAAGGTGAAAAAATCTATTACCAGATTCTTGATAAACTCGTGACTTATTTTTGCACAAAAGATCATTTGGATGGAGCGTTCCAACTTTTAGAAAATCGGCTTGCTTTCCTCAACTCACCACAAAATCTTGACCTTCTTATCGTACAGACTTTTGTAAATCATGGAAAAGACCCTATTTACACGCTCTTGACTCACGCTCAAAAAAAGAAACGATTTGATATCTGCGAAAAGATGATTACAAAGTACACTCATTGGACCGACTCCAAACAGGTGCAAACGAATCAAATGCTCAATTTAATTGAAACTCTTCTTGAAGAAAAGCAAGAGCAGAACGCCAAAGAATTAATTGAGAAATATTCTGAACAGTGGAAAAAAAATCTAAAAGATCACGATGAAGATTCCGTGTTTCTCTATTCTTCTCGAATGATTCCCCTTTACGTTCAAACAAAAAATTACAGGCAGGCTTGGAAATTGGCCTTGCAAGATCGTAGCGAAAACAAAAACTCTCTGCATACCCTTCACAAAGCTTTTCTAGATGCAAACTTGTTCGATGAAGCCAAAGAAGTTGAGGAGAGGTTAAATTTATTAAATTTAAAAGAAACATAATCAACGGAAATTAACGGACCAGATCACACTCTGCTCCCTTGGTGTCTGCCGTCTCCAAAGACCAATTAATCGGCTCCTTCTTCTCTTTCAACAAAAGCGCATTCACTTTGGAAAAATGACGGCAACCAAAAAAGCCATTATTCGCCGAATAAGGCGAAGGATGGGCTGCCGTGAGGATAAAATGGCGAGCCGGAATCCCCTCTGCGCGCAAGAAACGACACTTATCTTGCGCTGCTTTGCCCCATAGCACAAAAATCACCGGATCTTTCCGCTCTTCTAATTTCCTCACAACCGCATCGGTAAACAGCTCCCACCCCTTTCCATGATGCGACATGGGCTCCCCTTGACGCACTGTTAAAATGGCGTTCAACAACATGACCCCTTGCTGTGCCCAAGGGATCAAACAACCATGCGAGGGATGAGGGATTTTCACATCGGCCTCTAACTCTTTGAAAATATTTTCAAGAGAGGGGGGAGGCTTAACCCCCCGCGGAACACTAAAACTTAACCCATGCGCCTGCCCAGGACCATGATAAGGATCTTGCCCAATTAACAGAACCTTGACTTGATCAAAAGGGGTTTGTGTAAATGCATTGAAAATCAACTCTTTAGGGGGGTAAATCGGAACAGGGGCCGTGGCATATTCCTTTTCCACAAAGGCAGCAAGGCGAGCCATATAAGGCTGTTTTAACTCTTCCTTTAAAACCTCTTGCCAGCTCGGCTCTAAGACAAAGGGGAAAAATGCATCGCTCATAAGTGCTCCTGAATGACATGCATGAATTGTTCAAGGAGGCTCGCCATCTCTTTTTTTTGAGAATTGCTCCACTTCTCGGGACTCTCTTTAAAACGATGGTAAAGAGCTCTTAATTCCTCGATGAAAGAGAGCTGTGTTTTTCGCTGTCGTTGATCTGCTTGATCCAAAGGGAAAATCTGACGAATCTTTGTCAACATCTCCCCTTTCGTCTCTCCTTGGTAATTTTCAACAATAGCCCGTTTTTTTTCGAGCGGCCCTTCGCGGCTAGCTAACACGTAGACAGCCTGACGAGGCATCCCCTCAATCTGGGGACGGAGCTCCCTTGGCATCGCTTCGCAAAATTCATAGTATTGCATAAAATTATAAGGCGTCTGTCGGTTGCCATAAGTCGAAAGAAGCCAGGCGGTAAATGCCCCTTCTCGATAACCGACAAAAATTTGATGCGCTTTTTTAATGCGCTCGCCATGGAGAAGGGCCGCTTGATTGTTAATGGCTTTGACTTCAGAAGTCAAAGAAAGGAGCATTTGAAGATCACGCTGAATCTCTTGTGTGGGATGGGCGTAAGTGTGCAAGAGAGCTTCTAGCGTTTCTTTTTCTTTTACACTGAGCTCCATGAAGCTAAAGACCCCTGAAAAACTAGTTAAATGGCCTGTCGCTGAGCGCTCAGCTAAAGCCGCCATTTTCGAGGAGCCCATCGGTTTTTTCATCCGTTGATAGAGGAGGGAATCGATCGTTGTTGTCATAAAGATTTTTCTAATCGTTGTAACATTTCTTGGGTCACAGCCGTATAATCTTCCGCTGCACGGCTATGGGGGTCAATTTCAAAAACAGGTTTTCCATGAATGGAGGCCTCAGAGACTGAGATATCGCGTCGAATCTTATTTTGGAAGAGCTTCGTAGGGAAGGTTTGTTCAATCAGCTGCAGAAACGCCTGATTGCTTTTTCCTCGTGTATTCCAAAATGATAAAAGGACACCCAAAATATTTAAGGGATGCCGCTGTCCAATGTGATGCATAAATTGCCCAAGCCGCTCGAGTCCTTTAATACTGTAAAATTCAGGGGTCACACACACAAGCGTATGGCAAGCCGCAATGAGGGCCGATTCTGTGAGCCAGCAGAGCGAAGGAGGTGTGTCAATAATCGTAAAATCATAAGACAGAGAACGGAGGAGATCGCGCAACCGTTCATGAGAATAACGATCGGCGGCTAAATTTCCGGTCACTTCGACACGCTCCAGCCAAGTGTCAGCAGGGATAAGATCTAATCCGGGAACCTGTGTGGATTTGATCACCTGGGCAAGCGTTTTTTCCCCTTGCAAGACAGGAGCTAGGCTATCATGTTCGTCGGGATCAAATCCCAATCCCGTCGTCAAATTGGCTTGGGCGTCAAAGTCAATCAGCAACACCTTTTTTTTATAATACTTAGACAAAGCTGCTCCAATGTGAAGAGTGGTCGATGTCTTGGCTGTTCCTCCCTTAAAGCTGCTAATCGCAAGAGTGTGCATAAAAAGATCCTAAGAAGGGGTTTTTTCTGAGAAGGGAGAAGTGAGGAAACGTCGCTTCTTTTCCTCTTGAATGGCTTTCAAGAAGGGACCCATTTGCACTTCTCCGTGGACAACATTATCTCTTGTTCGCAAATTTAAGGTTTGATGTTCCACTTCTTGATCCCCGATCGTTAAAATATAATTGACCTGAGCGAGCTGAGCATTTCGAATCTTCTTGCTAACTGACTCATGCGAGGCATCCACTTCGACATGAAATCCTTCCTCTCTAAAACGGGTGGATAGCTGCTCGGCATAAGGGAGATGACGATCTGCCACTGTCAGTAGGCGTATTTGTGAAGGACTAATCCAGAGAGGGAACTTCCCGGCATAGTGCTCGATCAAGATCCCAAAGAAGCGTTCGATCGATCCGAGCATGGCGCGATGAATCATCACAGGACGTTGGCGAGTCCCCTCTGCTGTGGTATACTCGAAGTTAAATTTTTCCGGCAAAGCCATATCGAGCTGAATGGTGCCGCATTGCCAGCTGCGATTGATGGCATCGCGGATGTGAAAGTCAATTTTTGGTCCATAGAAAGCGCCATCCCCTGCGTTAATGCGATAGTCGCGCTGCATTTCATCTAACGCTCCGTTTAGACCTGCTGTCGCGGTCTCCCATTCTGCATCTGTGCCAATGGTATTTTTCTCCGGACGAGTCGAGAGCTCTAAACGGTAGGTCAGGCCGAAAGTGGAATAAATTTCATCGGCCAATTTCAAAATAGAGGCAATCTCTTGCTGAATATCGGTGGGTTTCATAAAGATGTGCGCATCATCTTGATGGAAACTACGGACGCGGAAGAGGCCCGATAAAGAGCCGGAAGGCTCATAGCGATGGACATGGCCAATTTCAGCAATTCGTAAAGGAAGCTCTCGATAGCTATGCGTATGGCTCTTATAATAGAGCATACAGCCGGGGCAATTCATCGGTTTAATGGCAAAGTCTCGTTCTTCAATCTGAGAGGTGAACATGTTTTGCCGATAGTTGGTCCAGTGGCCTGAGATTTCCCATAGTTCTCTTGTCATCAGAGTGGGGGTTTTGATCTCAATGTAGTCATTCCGGTTTAAGCATTCTCGGATATAAGCGACGAGCTCATTCCAAATGATTAGTCCTTTTGGGTGAATAAAAGGCATGCCTGGCGCTTCTTCTTTGATGGAAAAGAGATCGAGTTTAGGCCCCAAAATCTTATGGTCTCGTTTTTTTGCCTCCTCTAGTTGGTGGAGATATTCTTTTAACATTTTTCGATCAGGAAAAGAGATGGCATAAATGCGAGTCAACATTTCATTTTTGGCATCTCCTCGCCAGTAAGCGCCGGCTGTTTTCATGACTTTAAAGGCTTTAATCTTACCTAAATTGAAAAGATGAGGTCCTCGGCACAGGTCGAAAAACTCTCCTTGTCGGTAGGCAGTCAGAGGGCTGTTTTCATCAAAACTTTGAATGAGTTCGCATTTGTAAGGATTGTGAGAAAATAGCTTTAATGCCTCTTCTTTAGAGGGAAGGACTTCTCGTTGAGAAAGATAGTTCATAGAGAGGATGGCTTGCATTTCTTGCTCAATGCGATCAAAGTCTTCTTCTGACAGGTGCAGATTTGCAAAGTCATAATAGAAGCCATTGTCAATGGGGGGCCCAATCGTGGGCTGAGCATCAGGCCAAAGGCGTAAAATGGCTTGTGCAAGCACGTGGGTAGAGGTATGCCAAAAAATCTCTTTTCCTTCCGGGTCGCTAAAATTCCAAAGAATGACGTGATCATTTGTTTTTAACGGGTGGGAAAGATCGACTGTTTTGCCATTGACCGAAGCGCCCAATGCTTCATGCGGCCCTTTTAAGTTCAAGCGATCGGCTAAATCTTTCGCGCTGCTTCCCTCGGGAAGTTCAATCGGTTGATCTTTACAATAAATGCGCATGGGATGTCCTTTTAGCGTTAAGAGGGTGAGTTTACATGATAAGTGAAAAAAAATGAAGAATAAGTGTTCTTTTTTTGACGATAACTCCTATGAGCTGTTGATTCTGTTCATGTTTGACCTGTTTTTTCACAGCTTGTCAACAGGTTATAAACAATTTTCTTAGACAAAAAAAAGGGGAAATTCTCCCTTAAACATCTAGGAAAAAGCTTTTCAAGCTTATTTATGAGACGGATCTCTTGAAGAGAGTGAAAATGTCTGTTTCTCAGGAACTCAAAAGTTGTGAACAAACCCACAACAACTAAAGAAGAAGAAATTCTTTACTTAAACTTCTTCTTCTTCAAGCTGTGTGGAAAAAGAAAGAAAACCCCCATGACTCTTTTGTAAAATTAAAATTTTTTTATTTATTATAATTATAGTAAAACTTTTTTAAATAAAAAATCATTAACAAAAAAAGTGAAATACTGTTAATATTTCAAATTATAAAAAATCTAACAATAAGTTTGGTGATATTATGCATGAAGTATCTAATTGTATGGCAAATATTTCTTTTAAAAATGAAATAAATAAAAGAGAAGAATGGATCATGGTGAATGAACAAAAGAGAAGCTGGGAATCTGAAATCATGCGGCTTGTCTCTTTGGATTCTAAGCTTCTAGGCAGAATGCAATGGACCTGTCATTTGAGTACGAGAAGTCAAGCAAATTTCATTGCTTTTGCAGAAAAACATTTATTTAAAAAGATTGCAAATGAACAGGGGTTTAAACAAATTAATTTTTTTAATCAAATTAAACAGGTTCGAAAGGAAAGACAATGTGGATTTAGAGAGGCCATCGATGTCTTTAAGGCGAGGAGAGATCAACAGATTTCTTCTTATTGCTCTTTACTGGGCTGTTCAACCGAGAAAGGGGAAGTTGTTCTTGATTATGTGGAGGCTTTGAATCAAGGGGGTCTGAAAGCAAATCAGTTGATTAGCGAATTAGAAAAAAAATTTAAACTAAAAGAAATTCGGCGACTTTTTCTATTTATTAAAGATAATAAAGAGAATTGGGAGCACCAGGTCCTCACAGAGAAGCGGCCGGTTTATATCAGGCAAGCAGATTATTCCGCTCAGATTCCGAGGACGCTTCAATATAATGAGGACGGGACGGTTCATCTTCTTTTCAATAAAGTGGAGCAAGGAGATCTCCTATTAGGGGAGGGGGCGTCTAAAAGAGCCAAGCTCGCCATTGAGTTAACAAAGGGGGAGATAGACGTAAGAGCGACCGAATGGATTAAAGATCTCAAGGAAATAGAAATCATCAACCAGTTTAAAAACTGTCTAGGAATTATTCAAATACGTTCGGCGACCCTTCTTCTTTACTCCGGTTGTCCCAGTGAGAAGGAAATAAAAGTCGGGTATATGCTGAAGTATTATAATGGAGGAGATTTGGACAAGGAGCTGCTTGGGAAAACAAACTATCCCACTCTTCAACCAAAAGAAAAATTTCTCATTGCGAAATATTTCCTTTCTGGCCTTGAGCAGGTGCATCAAGCGGGGATCCTGCATCGAGATTTAAAAGCAGCAAATCTTCTCTTGAGTCGAGATCCTGTGACGCATCGAGTCATCGATTGTGTGGTCGCTGATTTTGGGTATGCGTGTAAAATGAGTGATAAACAAGCGAGATTGGGAACGCCGGGGACGCCTTTCAACATGGCGCCTGAATATTTCTTGGCTGCCTTTTCTAAACGAGGAGAGTTAAAAGCCAATGATTTCCCACAGGATAGATGGGGAGCAGGGGTCATTCTTTATCAACTTTTCAAAAAAGAGATCACAGAATGGGACTCTCTCCCTGATGATCCTCCTTGGTTTGTGGCTCAAAGTTTTGAGGAATTAGAGGACTTCTTTCTCAATCTAGAGGAAGGCTGGCTCCCACGGCCTCAAGATCCTAATTCGGTTGGACATGTCATTTGTGATTTATTAACGTCTGATCCAAAGGAACGGATCAGTGTTGAGGAATCCTTAAGAAGAATACAAGCCTTGGAAGAGCTAAATAACTTGCTCCGAGAAATTTCTGAAAAAATAACAACTTAGAGGAAGGGGGATGGTAAACATCCCCTTCCCCTTGCTTTATTTGACCCGAACGTAGATTAAGTCATTTTTGTCGTGTTCATCTAAGTAAACACGCCATTTTTCTGCTACGGAGCCAAATTCTTCTAACAGATCTTTGAAATTTTCTTGCGTGAGGGCATCGGGATGGCCTAAGTAGTTCAAGTAGATACGATAATTGGGTTCATCGATCGTCAAAAACGTGCGTATAGAAGCGTGAGGAGATGGGGTCTTTGTAGAGACACATCTTCTGACGCTTGAAGGGATATAATTTCCCCCTTGATAGACAAGTGTTTTTAGAGAAAGCTTAGAAGCGTCATCAAGGAAACGAATCATAATATCCGAACGACCGCAGGCAATTTCCATCGGATACCCCCTTGCTAATTGATTTAAGATCTTCTCTATCTCTTTTTCAACTAACATATTTCCTCACATTGTTGCAAACCCAGCCCATCTGGGTTTCTCTACCTATATTATATTACAAGTCATATTTAACACGAATAATATAGTTCATTTTTTATAAAAATTAATAATAATTTTATGTTTTATTAAATATAAAATTAATTTTTTTATTTAAGAAGAGAAAAGATAAATTTTTTGCTAGCCTTAAAAGGTCATCCTTTTTAGACTGTCTCTTTTTAGAGAGATTTGGTGATGGAATTTTCTCATCCTCGGCGAGCGGAGTGTATTGTTTTTCTTAAGACATTACGTGAAGAGATGATCGAGGCTTTTCAGGCTTTTGAGTTGAGTGCAGTCTTTAAGAGGGAGGCTTGGTCTTATCATCAAGAAGGAGGGGGGGAGATTGCCCTTTTACGAGGGGCTGTTTTTGAAAAGGGGGCGGTCAATTGGTCGGGAGTGGGGGGAGCCTCTTTTCCTTTATCCGATGGCAAGGGCTCTTTTTTTGCGACGGGGGTGAGTTTAATTACACACATGACAAATCCGCATGCGCCGACGGCCCATTTTAATATTCGTTTTATTGAAACGGAGGAAAAGCATTGGTTTGGGGGAGGATATGATCTGACTCCGATGGGTTTTCCTTACGAGGAAGATACCGAGCATTTTCATCGGACGGCGCAAAAAGCCTTGGTTCCTTTTGGAGAGGAGGTGTATCCTCTCTTTTCTCAGCAGGCCAGGGAGTATTTCTATATTCCGCATCGGAAGAAAGAGAGGGGAGTGGGGGGAATTTTTTTTGATCATCTTTGTACGGAGGATTTTGAAAGGGATGTTGCATTATGGAAGAGCGTTGGCCGCTCTTTTTTAGAGGCTTTATTGCCGATTTATCGTAGGCGCATCGATCAGCCTTATACTTTTGAAGAGAAGGAGAGGCAGTTGCATGTGCGAGCGCATTATGTGGAGTATAATCTTCTTTATGACCGCGGAACGCGCTTTGGATTTCAATCAGGAGGCAATCCGGAGGCGATTCTTTGTTCGATGCCTCCTCTTGTTAAATGGTAAACCCAGGAATTTATTATATGAACAGTTGTTTGATGACCCGTTTTTTAACTACAGTGTTTTGTTGGATTTCTTTTTCTGTTTACGGGAAGTGTTGTGGAAAAATCGATGTTGGGCCTGCGTGGGTAGAGATTGACATTTTGAAGTCGGGGAAAACAGAAAAAACATTGGATATGCCTGGAATAAAGGGAGATGCGACGATTCTTCTGTATCAAGGCTTTTGTGTTAAACCGGGGTTCTTGTGGGCCCAGAAAGGAAGAGCCGAGGTGGCTTCGGGGACAATTGGGGTGGGCTATTGTTTGCCGGTGGGCTATTGTTTTCCGCTCCTTGAGAAGTTGACGATTGTGCCAAATATTGGGGTGACGTGGAGTTATTTGCGTGCCCATCTGGATGTCGAAGTTCCTGCTCCTCCGGAAGCGGTCCAAGCGTTTGGGATATCGCAGATCAAAATCGAAGATGTGCGGGAGCGTTTCCGTTCAACCAGTGGTTTTGTTGGGTTAGAGTTTTGCTACTCTCTCACTGAAAAATGGACATTGATTGGGGTTTATCAATATGCATGGAGCCGCACGCATACGAAGCTGACGGAGCTGGGCACGTTTAAAAGTCATTCTTGTGGTCCTAACTATGCTTTAGGGGTGGATTATAGCTTAAATCGCCACTGGTCTATTACGTTGGGGGTGGGCTATAATATTACCTTATCTAAAGAGAAGCATGGGTTAAGGGGGAAGGGGGCGAAATTAGGGGTGGCTTATTATTTTTAGGAAGAGTAGAGAGAGGAGGGGATAAATCCCCTCCTCTCTCATTTCCAATAAAACTTCTGACTGCTCATGGTCTTTTTAAACCATACGGGGGCTTTCACGCTCATTTTTCCTAAGCGATACCCTAGGTATTTTGCCGCTGTTTGTAAGAGAGCATGGGGAATGATTTTGGGATCTTTTTCCCATAATTCTCTCATTAAAGCGTTCACATAGCTTTTTCCTCGCTGAGAGTCGGTCCCGGCAATGGATAAAAGAGCGTCATAAGCTTGGCGAGCGAGTCCAATGTCAAAGTGGCGGCAAAACTCTTGTTTTAGCGTGTAATCATGGGAATGATAGACTTCTGCTTCTGCCACATAAGCAATGTGATGTTGGCGATGCAGGAGTTTGGCGACCACGGCTGTGTCTTCTCCGAATAGAACAGGAGGAAAACCATCAATTTCTTCTAAGGCGGCATTGCAGTAGGCGGCGCAAGAGTTTGAGCAAAAAAATGTATAGACCCCATAAGTGGGGCAATCGACAAGACTTCTCATGTGGCTTGTTGCCGGATAGTTGAAAGCGCGAGCAAAAGCAGCAAAACGAGAAGCTCCCGCATGCGGGAGCTGTCTGGCATACGCAATCGAGGCCTTTTTCTCTATCAGGGGGCGTACAAGATGCTCAAGCATCTCTGAAGAGGTGGGATAGGCATCTTGCGTCATCATGACAACAATTGAAGTATTTAAGTAGCGCCGCCCTCGCTCTCGCGTTGTCCCATGATTGAATTCTTTTTGGGGGATGATGAGCGTTTCTGCCCCCATTGACCTTGCAAGGGGGATTGTTTCATCTGTTGAAGAAGAATCGAGGATTAAAAGACGAGGCTTTAAAGAGGATTGGATGAGTGGAGGCAGGCACTGGGGAAGATGCTTTGCCGCTTGGAACGTGGGGATGACAATTCCGATGTCGCTCTTGTCGCTTTTTCGCATCATCTCTATAATCTAATTTTTCTTTATTTAAAATTAAAGCAAATTGAGTTGTAATTTAACAATCTTCTCTGTATAATTGGCTTAAAAAATAGCTTAAATAATTGCATATAAAGGATTTTTATGAGTTCACCTCAAGTGTCTTCTTCTTCAGCCTCTCCTCTTCCTGCGTGGCAGGCGGAGCATAAATTTAGAAAGCATGATTACAATCCTCTTCGAGATCCTTGCTTAGGGATGAAGGTTGGTTTTGTTGCCCTCTCGATTCTATTGATTCCTCTTACTCCTATTCTCGCTCTTGTTAAGTTTGGACTTTATTTGAGAGAGCAATGTATCATTAAATGGTTTCCCAAGCATCCTTTGAAAGGAATTCGGGAGATGAAGCAGACGGAAGAGTTGGATAAATTTCAGACGATGCAGAATGTGATGAACAAAGTTGGTATAAAGGAGATAAATCTAAACCCTAGCCAAATAGTGACATGGATAAACCAACTCAAGGCAGAACTTAGAGAATTTGATCCTCGCAAAAAAATCATGCATGAGCTTTTGAAAGAACTGAATAAAAAGAATTCTTTAGATTTGAATGCAATGGCCCGTTTTGTTGCTTTCCATCGATCAATCTTGGAATCAGGGGAAATTTCTTTAGAAAATATAAAAGGAAAAATTAAAGAGTACGATTTACCAGTGCTTGAAGATGCGGTGTGGCAACAAGTCGAGCAAAAAGTGAACGCTAAATTGATCGCTCAAGAAAAGCACCAAGCGGAATTGGCGCAATTTGAATCTAAATTCGAGCGTTTACTAAAGATATTGGATAGAGATCCAAAATCAAAAGATTTTGATGCGACTACAGCGAATCGAGAGTTTATTGCTGCTTTCCGCGGTGTGTTGGGAACCTCTATTTATCGCCAATTCAAAGAGAATTCATCTTTATTATCGATCCAGTTTCTGCATCGCTTAGCGGTTGCGATTTGGAATGAAGCCCCTTCCATGGATGCTTATATGAAGGTTGGGGAAAACATTGCAAAGGCGACGGGGACGACTCCAGTAGAAGGGGAAGTACTAACAGGGCCTGTCATTGCTGAAAAACTGAAAGAATCTCATGAGAAACTCGGAAAGCTTCATTATCCAGCAAAAGGGCTATTCCCCATGTTTGCTTATGCCATCAGCCACGTTGAACAAACCATTGGAGGATTGGCAAGTGAAGGGATGGTTCCGGGGATGCAATATGATGGGCATGGCACTTTGTCCAATAATCCCTCTCTGCAGGGGGTCACCAAGATAGAGTACGAGGGAAACCCTGTCACTATTCATAATTGTTATGGGGGCTCTCCGACGATTGGAAACCATCGCATTACTCCTGAATTTAAGGCCATGCTTCAAGCAACAGAAAATAATCAGCTTGCACCTGAGGGACTGCGTCATCCTAAAATTCCTTCTATCTTTACTTATCATAATTTCCAAAACCTCGATCATAAGCACGGAGAAGGAGTACGCTCTCGGTTGCTGATGCTTCTTCAGCTTAAGTATCCCCTCTCTTTTAGGGGGATGACTTTATCAAAAGATTCTAAGCTCTATCTCATGCGTGATCATTCAGGTCAGTTAGATCCCAAGTGGGTGAAGTGGGGCAATGCTCAGCAATTTAGACAAGTGATGTTAGATCAGATGAATAGAAGCTTTGATCTAAAAGAAAAGGGGCATGGGTTTTATTTTCCCGGAACGGCTAAAGACTGGGAGCCTGTTTTTAATACAATCCTTGATGCAGCCACTGATCATTTCGAAAGGGTTGAGCAACAACTGAAGGGAGGGAATCATAATTTACAAGATATCAAATTGAGAGCAGCTCTGCAGGGTGCCTATCAAGAACTTGTCTACGCATTAATGATGGCTCACTCAGAAGTAGAACCGATTAGGATCTTGCAGCAAAGAGGCGTCACAGAAAACGTTCTCGCAGTCTTATACAATCTCTGCAAAGAAAATATTGATCGCGGAGCCATGGCGAATATGTTGTATCTCTATCTCCGCATGATGCTTGATCCAACGCATACTCCTCAACAAAAGTTTAGCCTGCTTGCAGGAGCGATGGAGTGCCGCGCCATTTCCTCTCGCGATCGCTTAATTCTGTCCTCACGTATGCCTCAAGGACTAGATTTTATGACTTACGTAGGAGTTTCAGATTTTCAAGAGATGGTTCAAAAGGTTTATAATAATGAGAAATTGGGTTATCCCGTCACGGTTAAAGATAAGCAGTACTCTCCCCATCTTCCTCGAAAAGCAGCAATGACAGCCGGAACAACATTTCCTTGAAGCCTAACTGAATTTTAGCCTTCCAGGGGAAGGGGAGGCTGCACAAAAAGAAGGGAGAGCTCTTTCAAATTTGCAATCCCTTCTTCTATACCTCTTCATCTCTGGAGATAGATGATGGCGTACAAACGCTTAAATGAGCGCGTTTTCGATTGCGTGGTTTTGGTTTAACAACAATCTGAATATCTTGTCCCAGAAATGTAAGGAAATGCATAAGCATTTCGATTGAGAACAAATCAAATCTTCCTCTTAGCAGAGAAGATATTCGAGGTTGATCAACACCCAAAATTTTTGCTGTTTGAGCTTGTGTTAATTTTTTTCTCTTGATGAGACTAGAAATTTCTGCTGTTAGATCCGATTTTAAAAGCTCTTCCTCAGCATTTTCTAACCCCAAATCAGAAAAGATATTGTCGCTGCCAACTTCATAATCCATGTCTTGTTCAACTGTCTTCTTTTTTTTCATATATTTCCCTCTTTCTCGTGTATTCGGTGCGCTTCCTTTAGTCTCTCTTTAATCAGATCCACAATTTTAGATTTCCAGAGGCGGCAACACAAAAAGAAGAGAGAGCTCTTCCAGGGAGCCCGCGACTGGCCGGGCTTCCAGATGATAAAAATAATCCCCTTCTTTGAGCGTCTGTACTTTTGTCACGTAAGCAACAGGAAATCCGGGAGGAAAAAGCCCATCCAGCCCCGTTGTCACCAAAAGATCCCCTGTTTTTAAAAGGGGGATAGCCCCCCCTTGCGTATTCTTGAGAGGTCTTCCCGTGCGCAAGTCACGCCCCTCCCCTTCTTCATCTGCAAAGTCATAATTAAAACCTGTCCCTTGCAAAAGGGGCTCCTCCCCTCTTCGTGACAAGGGAGAGCACCCCCTCAATTCCCCCTTCGCCAAGTACCACGATTTTTTAAAAGGCTGCAGCTGCTGTTTCCATTTCTTCAAGAGAGTGGAAAGCTGTTTCTGTTCCTCCGGCGATAATCCCAATCCTCCTCCCTTACTAACATTCATCTCTCGAAGTACGCTGTCCAGCTGCTCAGCTAAAAGCCACTCTTGTTCTCCTCCTCGCGCTGCACGCACAGAGAGAGAAAGGCGGTTGTCTGTAATCAGACAAACGCGAGAGTGATGCTCTCCTACCTCTTCCACCCATCCCACAATCGCATCTCCTAAAAGAACAGGGCTATTTTTCCCAATTAAGCAGCTGTCATGCTCCCGATTCGTTGCCTCCCCGATATTAATCCATAAAGTCGGATTCGAGAGATCGAAAGAGCGGAAAATAACCCGTGCCGGAGTCGCTTGTAGGTGCCATTTAAACCGGGTGATCAACCGCTCCAAGGCTTTTTGGGAATCAGAAGCTAACCAAGCCCCCTCGTGAGGCGAGTCAGAGGATAGAGAGACAGGAGAGAGAGAGGAGAGCTGGGAAAAAAGAGCCCCTTGCTCAGAAATGATTTTTTGAAGAGAGGCGCGCTCGAGTTTAAGGAGCTGGTTCTCCATTTGCAGTCGTTCTTTTTCTTCTTCCGGAGAAAGAACTTCCCGGGGAGAGGGTTGCAAGGGGTGTTTAAGAAAAGCTTTAAAAGAGAGAATTTTTTCAGCAAAAGGAGCCAAGAAAGAAGCAGAGCGGCCTCGTATTTTATCACTCGCTTGGCGAGAAAGGCTCATCATGATGAAAATGAAGGCAACAATGCAGAGATAGCTGATAAACAGTTTCTTTTGCATTTTAACAATTCGCGTAACTAGTCACATCCCCCAAACCCAAACCAATGGCGTTCTCCATTGTGGATCTTTTTAACATCACTCAGAGCAATACCATCTTTATTTCTCATAATTTCATTCCAATAGATGACGCAGTCCCTATCGCAGTTTTCCATTCTAACTAGTAAGACTTCCTTTCTATCTTTATCATTTAATTCAGAAACCTTCATTTCACCTCTTAGCAACTGAAAAACAGTATGGTCGTTCTCTTTTCTTATAAAATATGCCCAAGATTCACAAATCAAAACGACACCATAAAGGTTGTGTTCTATGGCGGCATTTCTAACAGAGGCATTCAAAAGGTCATGATCAACTCCTGGTGGAACTGGATTTACTGCAATCAGTCCATCTTCTTCATTAAAACAAAATAACATGTTGCCATGCGTTTTATCTTTGTCAAATAAGCGTTGTGCTTCCATGTGCAAATAATCTGTCCATTGATAAATAGATAATGACTTCGCTTCTTGCTGCCATTTTGGTTGAGTATTCATAGAATTGACGGCGCAGAAACCTGCAACTTGAGTCGCTTAGAGGAAGCGCCGCTCCTTATTTGGGTTAGTGTTTTTGAATTGATAGGCATAACCATCAGCACGCTGGACTAATTGGCAATTTCGAAAAAGTTGCACATGGCGTCAATGTTATCTTTCGTATCCATAATAATTTTGCTCTTCTTTAAGAACTTGAAATCGTTTGACAAGTATAAAAATGCTTGTAAAAGGATCTTCTTTTGGGTCATTTCGCTGTTTTGAAGCCAATGAGGCTGCATGTTTGCATGCGACTTCAATAAGATGATAAGTCGAATTAAAAACATGAACACCATCTTTATCGTATTTCAGAAATCCTGGCAATTTTTTTAATGCTTTCAACATTTGTTGAGGGCTTCCAAAACCAGATTCACGCATTTGAAAATGGAGATAAGGCCACAACTCAAAACAAGGATTGGAGACAATTGGAATAAATTTTTTAGATTTACACAACTCAATAGCCTCAAGAAATGCTGAAGAGTCATTGTCTCGATCGAATACACAAAATATTTTATCGTATTTTACCCCATCTTCTTTTGTTTTTCGTTTAGCTGTATTTACAATGCTTTTTGGATCGGTTCCATCGCCTTTGCATATATGAACATGGACACGCAAACTTCTTGCAAGCTCACAAAAATAATCCACTTCCGTTTCTCCTTCACAGACCACTAAGTCAAGAGGAGAATAGCGATTATCAGGCTTTCGATACGATCTGATAGAGAGTCTTTTTGTCATGAGAAACGAAATTTTCCTATAAATGGAAGTGCTCCATAGCGACCTTGTAGATAACCTTTTCCAATCGCTTCTCCTTTACGTGGCTTAAAATCTAGAAGAGAATAGAGACGAGATCCTTGATTATCGTCTTTTTGTACAAACCAAACTTGGTCTCTTCTAAATAGATCACTATCTAGCAAAGAGGTGTCATGAGTGGTAAAAACAAGCTGAGCATTCTTCTGGTTAGTTTTAGGACTATGAAAAAGCTCTATCAAGTATCTAACAATGTTTGGATGGAGATGAAGATCAAGTTCATCCACAAAAAGCACTAATCCTTCACGTAAGGCTTTTAACCACCCTCCTGCTTGCGAAAAAAGCCTTTGTGTTCCATCTGATTCATCCAAAAATAGGTCAAAGAATACTTTTTGATCAGAATCAATCATTTTATGTTGCGTTCTTACAGCAACTTTTTTTATAGGAGGGGATTCTTCCTCAATTAGGTGAAAATTTTCAATCCCAATATCCGCACATTCCATGAACTTATGAATCCAAGGAGCCGTTTTAGGGTCTTTTAGAAATTGAAAAGTCAAGATCTGGATTAAAATAAATTTCGTGCGCTGGGCCATTTTTCAACAAAATGACAAGCTGATCTCTAAACCAAAGAAAAATGGGTTTTAGCTGCTCGCTATTGAATTGCACCGCCGTTGAAAGATATAGAGCATTTGCTCTTGTCATTTGCTCCCAAACTTTATGTTCTCCTTTAAAACTTGGCCCTTGATACCAATCATAGCCTTTTGAAGATGGATTCCATTTTCTTGTAAACCAAGTCTGACGATAGTTTTTAGGATATGCATAAAGCTCTTCGCTTATGACTTGATCTTCAGTGAGAGCCACATGATAAGTAAAACGAATATCATTGCAAACAAAGTCGATAGAAAATTCACTTGGCTCATTTTGCAGATTTTGCATTAAGTCGAAATGGCTGAAGAGGGATTTTTTGCTTTTCCTGATAAGCTGTCGAAGACAAAAGGACAAATTGCTGTAAAAAGTAGATGGCTTTGATCAGATTGCTTTTTCCGCCGGCATTAGGACCATAAATCACAGCAGAGCGCACAAGCCGCTGATTTTTGGAGAATTCAAACGTATTTGATTCTCGCAGTTCTGATCCTTTACCTGCGGATAGATCCAACACTTCTCCTTTCTCGAAAGACCGAAAATTCTTAACTGAAAATTGCAATAACAAGGATTTTTCTCCTATATATTTATCATGTTTGCTTAATTTTTGCATATTTTCTGCAAAATGTCTAGATATTTTTTATTGAATTTTTCATGGGTAATTAACGATAAGAACGATAGGGAAACTCACACATCTTTGCTCTCTTGGGATTATACTGTGGGGCGGTGATTTTTTTCGTTTTCGAAGGGGATTCCGGCACCTTGTCTGGACGATAACGCGCTGGGGGTAGTATTAATCAAATACTACCCCCAGCGCGTATCGTCCAGACGGGGCGCCGCAACCCCTTGAAAAACGAAAAAATCTGAGCTGTTACCAATTCGCCCTTATTTTCCCAGGACTTGCGCAATCGATCGAGCGACCTCATCTAAATTTCTTGTGTTGAGGCCGGCAACATTAAGACGGCCATTATCGGGGATATAAATGGCCTTTTCTTCCCTTAAACGATGCACTTGTTCCAAAGAGAGGCCAACAAAAGAGAAAAACCCCTTTTGCTGGGCAAGCGGATAAAAGTCTTTATTGCTAGCATAAACAAATAAGCTCGCGACGAGCGCTTTGCGCATCTCTATTATTCGCTGACACATATTATGAAGCTCGCCCTTCCATCTCTTTGTCAATTCGGGAGAAGAAAGAATTGTCGCAACAAGCTGAGCCCCATGCAAGGGAGGATTAGAATAATTGGAACGGATCAATCTTTTCACTTGGCTCTCAATCTTAGGAATTACACTCGCTTCTGAACCAAGAATCATGAGAAATCCGACGCGCTCTCCATAGAGGCCAAAATTTTTTGAAAAAGAATAGGCCACCAACATTTCATGCCCCTCTTTGGCGAAATAGCGAATGGCCTTGGCATCTTCCTCTAGACCTTCTCCAAAGCCTTGATAAGCCATATCAAACACAGGGAGAAGCCCTTGTTTTTTAATTAAGGCCGATAACTCTTTCCATTGTTCAAATGTGGGATCCACCCCCGTCGGGTTATGGCAACAGGCATGCAAAAGAATCGGACTGCCGGAAGGCATCCGTTGAATGGCTTGGCATAAGGAGGCATAATCGAGCAAACAAGTGCCGGTATTAATATAAGGATAGGTCTCTACTCGAAGATGGGCCTGTTCAAAGGTGGGAAGATGATTTAACCAGGAAGGATCAGGGATAAAAATAACTGTTTTTTTAAGCTTGGTGAGCAGCTCTCCTGCAACACGCAACGCACTTGCTCCTCCAACAGTCTGAGCAGCAAAGAGTCGCTCGGAGAGACGAGCAGAGAGCTCATCCCCCATCAATAGACGCACTCCTTCCTCTCTCAAGGCTTTGCTTCCTTCAATAGGAAGATACTCTTTATGAAGGGGCTTCTGAAGCAAAAGTTTTTCTGCTTCCTCAACACTTGTCAAGACAAAGGGAAGGTCGTCTGCCGTTTTATACGCCCCAATGCCAAGATTGATTTTATGCGAACGAGGATCAGCGGCAAAGAGCTGGGGAATTCCAAGGATCGGATCCGGGGGGAGTTGAGGGAGTTCTTGAAAGAATGACATAGAGGACCTACTTTATTGTTTAAATAAAAATTGAGGAGGAAAAAAAGTCACCACTTGGATGCAATCAAGCTGAAAGCGAATATAGGTAAAAAAACGTCCCTGCAAATCAAAGAGGGGAGCCAAGGCAGGGAGAAATTTTCTCCCATAAAAATCATACGCAAATGTTAAAAACCCCAATTCCAGTCTTTCAAAAAAGCTTCTAAGAACGTTAAAGAGGCCGTGATTAAGATGTGTCAGCCCCAATGCAATCATTTTCTGGTAAAAAGAAAGGGTGCGGTGGGCTTTGGCTTGCGGATCAAACCAATCCAGGATTAATCCTAAAATAGCAAGAGCAACCCCAATGATCACTTGTAAGAGTCCTAAACGTTGTCGCCAAAGGGTGGCATGTGCATTGAGCCGAGGAAAATGGTGTTTGGGGAAATAACCTAAAACATTCAACACATTTTCAGTCACAGTGATCAAGCCATTGATGTATAAGATGGCAGTCGTCATCGGCTCACCTGCTCGATAGAAAGACGTTCCACTCTCTCGAAAGACGTGCCAAAGAGGTGTTCCCCAAGAGCAGAAAATTTTTCCGGATCATCTGATGTATAGTACTCATGCTTTCCTTGAAAGAGAGGAGAAAGCAGTCCTTGCTTCTCCAGAAGAAGGGCCGTTTGATCCGCACATGTCGAAGCGGAATCGACCAAAGAAACCTCCTCTCCAACGGCTTCTTGAATGGCAGCTTGAAGCAAAGGATAATGGGTGCAGCCTAGTAAAAGGGTATCAATCCCTTGATCGCGTAAAGAGCAAAGATAATCTTGCGAGATCAAAAGAGTGGCCGGGTGATCCAGCCATTTCTCTTCTACCAAGGGAACAAACAAGGGGCACGCCACAGGAATGACATGGGCATGCGGAGCCTGCCTTCGGATGGCCATTTGATAGGCACCTGACTGAATCGTCGCTCTCGTTCCGATCACCGCAATCCGTTGGTTTTTCGTCACGTCAACTGCTTTTTGTGCTCCCGGTTCGATCACACCGATGATCGGAATTTTGAAGAGGGAGCGCAACTTTGGAAGGGCTAAAGCGGAGACCGTGTTACAAGCGATGACGAGGAGTTTAATCTCTTTTTCCAGTAAAGCCAGGGTGCTTTCGATCGCATAGCGCAGGATGGTTTCTTTGGCTTTATTTCCGTAAGGGACGCGTGCGGTGTCGCCAAAATAAATAAAGCGTTCGCGGGGAAGCTTGCGGATGAGTTCTTGTAAGACGGTTAATCCTCCGACGCCTGAATCAAAGATTCCAATGGGATGAGAAAGAGGAGAAAGCATAGTCAAGGAATGTTAAGCGTTTGTCCAACAAGAATGCGATCACTTGTCAGTTGATTTGCCTCGCGTAAAGCTTGCAGAGAGACTTTGTGATTTCTCGCAATTTTCTCTAAGGTATCGCCTGATTGAACCTGATAGGTGCTAGCACGACCGGAGCGCAAGGCAATCTCTTTTGTTGCCTCTTTAGCCTGAATTAATTCAACGACCGAGTGCAAAGCCGTTTCGAGGTTTTTCATATGTTGATGTTGAGCTTCGATCACTTTTTCCAGTTCTTGGATTTTTTGTTTATACTGTCCCAGAAGAGCGACCGATTCATTGCCTTGTGTTTTGAGTTGTCGCAAATCACTGGAAAAACCGCTTGAGAGTGTTTCTAAGCGCTGGATTGATTGTGTTAAACTCTCGATTTTGCCTTCCATGTTGACCTTGGCAGCTTGAGTTTGCTCGTGCTTAGCTTGTAGGTCATTTGTTAATTCTTCCCTTAAGGTTTCCAAAGAGGCCTCTTGACTCTCTAAGCGATTCTCGAAGGTGCGAATTTCTTTTTCATGATTTAATATTTCATGCTTGAGATCATTCAGGGCCACTTTTGTTTGGCGAAGAGCGTTGCTAAGCTCCTCTTTTGAAGAGCGATCGGGAGAAGAGCGCGAAGGAGAGGGAGAATAGGAGGGAGCAGCCCTTCCTATTCCAGGAATAAAAAGGGCGATGAGCAGGATAAGAAGAGAGAGATTAGCGCTCATACACTTTGAACTCTGCACGGCGGTTTTTCGCCCATCCCTCTTCATGACGCTCTAAGATGACAGGTCGCTCTTTTCCGTACGAAATGGTAAAGAGGTGATCGGGGTTAATCCCTTCGCTGATGAGTAAGTTTCGGACAGCATTGCTGCGGCGCGATCCCAAAGCCAGGTTATAGGCTTGGGGGCCTCTTTCATCAGTGTGTCCTTCAATAAAAAGATAGACGTTGGGATGATAGCGAAGGAAATCAGCGATCATGTGGATGGTTTGTAGGTTTTGCGCTCCTTTGACGAGGCTGCTGTCATAGTCAAAATAGAGGGGTCTAAAAATGGCAGCGAGTTGAGGAATTGTGCTAGGATCGCGGAAGGCTTCAATGCCGGGGATGCTGCTGCCTGTCTCTCCGGGTGTTTCTCGAGGAGGGCGGGTGATAACCTCATTTGTAGAGAGCTCATGAGTGGGGTCCGCTAAGGGGATAAAGTCAGGATCTTGTGAGTAGGGATTAGAGGGATTAGATTGCGGATCTTCAAAGTCTTGAAAGTCTTGGAAGGGAGAAAAGGGGTCGTCGAAATTGTTATCTTCCACGCACTCAAATTCATTTCTAGAGTGAATTTGGCGCGAGTCTGCGGGATATCCTGCTAAGGCGCGAATTCCCCGTTGCACATGTCGCCCGGCAGATTTTGTGTCTTCCCAGACGTCATTGCTTGTTCGTGTGCAGCTTGGCAAGGCACAAAGGGCTCCTAAAAGAGCGATCAAAAATAAAAAGGGAAAGGGGTTCTTGCGGCTCATAATCATATAATGTTCCTCACACTCCTTGGAAATAAAAAAGCATTCAAACTGATTTGTTGATGGAAAGCGCAGTTTAACATAAGAGGGGCATATATGGGAAAAAAATTCAGGGAAATCTAGAATTTTTTATGTGTTGTCAGGGAAAGAGTGAGGTGTTAAAAATTCACCGGCAAACACCGACTCACCTTCCATAGTAAATATTCCAATGAAATTTATTTATCATTTCTAATTCCTCGTCAGACATATTTAATGAGTATTTATTATTTTTTAGATTTACAATAGTGGAATAGACTTCTTTAATATTAATTATTTTACTTTTAGCATAATGTTTAGCGACACGTGCTCCTTCAAATCTGGCCACTTGTTTATTTTCTTCGGATATCTTTCGTTCAAAGGTTGGATCGAAAACAAAAGTGAGATCTACAGGGATTAAATCGGGATAATTTTTAGCTAACTTATCGGAAAGAATATCTAATAAGGTCACTCTTGCTTTAAGATAAATTCCTTTATCCAGAAGAGTATGCACACCATAGGCAAGACTGGGAGCAATATAGATTTCTCTTGTTTCTCCTTTGGCCATCCCCTTTATTCCATGTGCAAATCCTGGGATTGTTTGACTTGGATCAATGATTTTCTCCCATTCGGTGACCAGGCAAGCATCATCCGGGTTTGTGATTTGATAGTTGAGCTTAACAACTCTAGGATGATTCATTTGTTTCCCTTCTCCCTTCTTAAGCACTTTATAATAAAGCTGTTTTGGCACAATAGAGGTAAAATCTGAGTTTTTATCTAAGGTTTCGAAGACGCAACAGGATTCGATAATGTTTTTTCTTGCTTCTTGGAGGCGGTCTTTATAGTGATCAGGGAAGAAACCACTCCTAATATCTGCTTGAGAGTCAGGTGCTTGAAAGCCTATTAAAAATTCATTTATATAATCTTCGTCACTACTTTTAATTTGATTCCAAATATTTTTAGCAATAATAAAATTCATCTGAGGGATGAGGGAGTCATTTAATTTGAGCTCAATTTGTTTTGGAACCCCTATTTCAGCATCTTTCCCAGATAGCATTTTTAAAACTTCAGCAAGAAATGTAGGAGAATTCATCCAAACACGCACTTTAGGCTGTACTTCTTTCAACTTCTTAATGAGCTCCTGTGTGGGAGGATCGTTTTTCACATAACCAAAAATAAAAGCAGGCCTTTGTTGAAGGCTATCAGGAGAGACATCCATGCTATCTTCAAGAGCATAAAACTCTTTTTCTAAAGTGCTAAACCCAAAACTGGGTTGTAAATCGCTGTGCTTTAAAAGAGGGGCGCTAGGTGAGAAAAATAAGAAAATTTTTTCATTTTGGGTTAATTGGGGAGCTTGCATCAACATGCTCTCAAAAGGAGGAATATCTGGGGAGGAGAGGAGAGTCTCTTTGATGTTTTCACTTCGACCTGCCATGATTGCATTAGCCGAACCAAAACCAAGCAGAATGCCAATCAGCACACGATCGTTTTTAAGAATAGAATTGAAGTTCTTCGCTGATAAAAGAGCATC
The DNA here is from genome assembly GCA_963801825.1 of Parachlamydiales bacterium. GTDB lineage: Bacteria > Chlamydiota > Chlamydiia > Chlamydiales > Parachlamydiaceae > CAWDGI01. The sequence continues at coordinate 1,120,913 of CAWDGI010000003.1, read as the reverse complement.
AAGCAATGATTCAGGAGTCACTTTAGGGCCCAATATATATTGGAACAAGGAGAGATTATCTCGAATACTTTTTAAACATAAAGGTTTATTAATTAAGAGAAGATCTACTGCTCCATCAGAATTATGTGTGTCGTAGCATTGAAGACAAATATTTTTGTTTTTTAATTTTGAGTTTAATGTTAAACGCCTCCATACGCGCATCCCCTCCTTCAATGCGACAGAATCTTTATGCAGAAGTGTCTCTGGCATCATGTGATCAAATGCTTCAAAACCAGACCAGCAAACAGGTTTCTGATCGAAGAAGACATACCCTCCCCCTTCTCGATCAAATAGAGTGTGAAAAAAAATGTTAAGGATAGCGGTGTCTTCTGCTTGTAATCGCTCTTTCTGGTTACTGAAGCAAAAATTTGATAGGAACAAAGAGATGATTAATAATGATCTTAGCATCATCTACACTTACATGCATATTTGCATCGTCTCCAATCACAACCATAACATCGCCGGCAGCGAATATTATGTCCTTCAGGACATTTTTGTTTTGTCCAAGCCATATAAGGTGTGATATAAATTCCGCCACTGTCACAATTTATTTGATTGACCGGTAGGAGAATGTCTCCTACGGCTACAAATATTTCAGATTCTGTCAGTAAAATTTGATCACGGGAAACATAAATTTTCTCTGTCATTTCTGCTGGGTTACAACCAAAGGCTTGATTGGCTAAGCAAAAACTTGAGAGAAAGATAAAGAAAGACATGCATAAAGCTTGAGTGATTCTCATAGGAATCTCCTTGAAGGTTAAAAGGGAGTCGGGATTTTAGAATAAATAATTTTTTTGATCAACCACAATTTTTCCTTCTCATGCTAATGAGAAGAGCGATACTTCTCGCCAAAAAAAAAGCCAATGTTTTCCTACCGGCTACTTAAAAGAGGAAAGAACTCTATAGCTTGGAAAATATCTTCTAAAGTTATGACGCGATCAAAATAGGCTCTGGCAAGTAATCCCTCTGTTGCACCGCTTGCACTAATCAACACCTTTTCAATTGTTTTATCCCCTCGCAGAGACATCAGGCGTAATTTTTTTTCGAATTCATCAATGATTTCAACTCCCGTTTTTGATTGTGTATATTTGATTTCACAGATGGTTAAAACATGATCTGCACGATCAAAAATGAGGTCTATCTGATATCCTGTCTCGCCTTTGATCGTTTTACGATTGAAGAAAGCTCCACTTTTATAACGAACTGCTGAAAAGCCAATAATCGCAGCAATTAATTGACTATGATTTCGACAAAAACGTTCGAATGAAAGTCCCAACCATTTTTGATAGGACTCCATATTAAGGGCTAGCATGGGATGATGGTTATAATCTCCTTTACTAATTCTGTCCGATAAAGGGGCAATAAATTTAAAATAAAATCTCAAATAGCTATCGGCAATGCAGTATCTAACGAGGTTGCTATGACTATCTGATTGAAATGGCATGTATCTTTCAATAAAGCCGCATAGTTCAAGATCCTTTAAAACTGCTGTCAAATTACCTCCTCCCTTAGTGTGGAGCCACTTTTCTATATCTTGTTTACCGGCAAATTTGACTTGGCTTAAATAATCGACGATCTGCTCATAGTGTACATTGGTTGCAAAACTACTGATGAATATTTTGTTTTTTTCGTTGGTGAAGTAGCCATTTTTTTTAAAGCTTTCTTTGCAAATCCCTATCTGGATAGAGGAATGCTCTTTTAGTCGTTTCAAGTATTCAGCTATGCCTCCGACTGTGAGATAAGCATCCATCACCTCACGATGAGATCTCTGTCCTAAATATTCTTGAGCTTCATTGAGCGAGAATTCTCGCAAATTTATTTCATAAATAGAGCGATTATAAAGCGCCTTTGAATGAACCACCTGATTGAGCATAAAAGAAGGAGAAGATCCACATAAGACAAGTAAGAGGTCCGGATTGTGTCGCAAACTATTATCCCACACATATTTCAAATCGGAAATAAGCTCATTTTTATATTCTGCTAGCCATTGAACCTCTTCGAGATAAAGAGTCCACCTTCCAGTGGAGATTTTGCTCGCAATAAAATCGAACAATTCCAACCATGTTCGAAACTGCATACGAGTGATATAGGGATCGTTAAATGTCTTTGAAAGTTGATACAGAACCCGATACATTTGGGCTTGGGTGTCACCGTCTTCCACTCCTTCTAGTTTTACTAGGTTTCGGTTATGCAAAGTGTGTTCAATCAATTCCGTTTTACCCACGCGTCGTCTTCCATAAACAACAAGGATACTTGCTTCTTGGGTTGTAGCGGCGTCCATAATAGATTTTATTTCCTCTCTTCTCCCTATAAAACGAGTAGGATGGGTAAGAGGCTGTTGTTTTTCTATTGGCATCGACCGCTCCTATGATTTCAAGGCCAGATATGATCATATTATGGAATATATAGCCATAAAAATCAATTATTTTATGGCCAGATCTTTTTCTATGCAGCAATTGGGGTCGCCTCAGCTCGACTTTGTGAGGCCATTCACTGTTAAACTTTAATTTGATTGACCTGTTTTTCCGGTGAAAGATATTCACAAAGAGAAGTTAGGTGCTCGTTCTTATAGAGGGCTGCATATTTCTTGATAATTTCTAAATTTTCTTTCGTCGCACTCAAACTCATTAAATTTGTGCAGCAATCAATCAGCGTGTTTATCTGATAAGTGTGAGCCATTTCGAATAACTCGAGTAAATCTAGCTCTTTTCCTTCCTCAGTCGAGCTCATTTTTTCAGAAAATGCTTGCCCCCCTAAGTAAATAAATTCTATAAAAGCGCGAATTGCATTTTGAGAGTAATCTGGGAAAATAATCGTCTTATTGGCTGTTTCTTTCATTCCACTTGTTAACAGATTTTGAAGAATGGGGCCTCCATGTACATATAAAAGGGCAGAATGAATTTTAAGCGTTTGATTCTCTTTGGAAACTAAGCAAAAATCACAAAATTCCTGTTTTTGATACAAAAGATAGAGAGCTTCATTTGCGTCTTGTCGTGCAGGAATAGTTTTAGGCAGGATGGGATAAACGCAATGGATATCCTCTTTCCAACTAATATGGATAATTTCGCAATTTTTCATTTGAGGAGCAAAATCATCTAATATGGGTTGGATATTTAGGCTTTTTTGATCTTCTGTGTAACAAGCACCACAAAATTCGGCAAGTTTTTGTAAAGCAGGCTTAACAAAGTCATAATACAAAGGCTGAAAACAACTGCGCTGATTATTATCGACAAGACTAATTAAAGGACTTTCTTTTCTAATATAGATATCATTTGTCTCGTTTATTACAACAATGTTGAATATGACTTTTCTGTTTAAACATTCTATAAAAAATTCTCTTATTTCTTTAATAACATTATTTATTTCTTTAATAGTATTTCTAATTCCAGAAACAATAATATTTTTTCCTTCATTAGAAATTAAAAACTCATCAGATTTTCTTTCATCTTGAAAAGGCAATAGAGCCTTACAATATGCCAGCCAAAATAACTCCGAATCTCTTATAATTGTTTCAAAGTCCTTTTTTTGTAAACAAGACTCCAGTCTATCAAAGTTTTGTGGAAGTTTTTGTACTCGATTTAATTCCGACCAGCTAACTGGATCCTGCCTAACTGGATTTTGAAAAATATAACCTGTATTATTCATCAGAAAACCTCATAATTAATAAAATTTCAATTAAATAACTATAATCTATCATTGATGATTTAACAATTTATTTCTAGCAATTTTTAACTCGACTTTGCACATTTTTTGAGCCCCTCTACTTAGAGTCCAAATTTTAGTACACATCACGCAAATAGCGCTTCTGTTTCCTAAGATTCTTAATATACTCTTTAGCTGCTCCCTCTGACTTCCGCCCAAACTCTTGCACAATCCTCTGCAACGTCCCCTCCACATCTTTCGCCATCTGCTCCGCATCGCCGCAGACATACAAATACGCCCCCTCCTCCAACCATCCGTAGAGCTCCTGCCCTTCCTCCCACATTTTGTGTTGGACATACATTTTTGCCTCCTGATCGCGCGAAAAGGCAACATCCAGGCGAAGATGCCCCTTTTGGCTAAATTCTCGCCAATCTTGCTCATAGAAAAAATGAGAAGAGCGATACTTCTCGCCAAAAAAAAGCCAATGTTTCCCTCTAGATTGGGCGTGAAGCAATCGCTCCTGTAGAAAAGCACGAAAAGGGGCCACGCCGGTTCCCGGCCCGACCATCACCAAAGAGGTGTTATGAGCATCTGTCGGAAGGCCAAATCCATGCGAAGGCTGCACAAAAACCGGGACAACCGGTTGATGCAGCTCGACTCCTTCGCAAAGATAATGCGTACAAACTCCACGCCGCTGATACCCGTTTGATAGATACTCAAAAGAAGCGACCGTCAAATGCATCTCATCGCCCACATGCCTCTGTGAAGAAGAGATCGAATAGAAACGAGGCAAAAGAGGCATGAGTAAATCGACAAATTCTTGCGGAGTAAAAGTGACTTCCGCATGGACTAGTAAAAAGTCCCAGACCTCATATTGCCCTAAATAAGCCTTTAAGCGATCACGTTCGCTCTCCTGCTGCAATTCTTCTAAATCCCCTTTCTTTTCTCCATCCGGTTGGCGGAGCGTAACCTCTTGCAAAAGCTTCGGAGAAACTGTCGTGAGATTGCCCTTGTTCGTCAAGAAATCAGCCAACCGGAATGTTTCTCCTTGTTTGGTTTTAACAAGCTCTTCTCCCGTCGCTCCTAAAGCACTTAAGGTACGCTCCACCATCTCTCGATCATAAGAAGGAAAAACACCCACGCTATCTCCCGGTTGGTAGCTCATCTTTGCCCCTTTCAGATCTAGCGTCAGGTGGTAGATCTTTTCATAAGCTCTTTCATTGGAAGGGACTTGCGATACTTGCGATAAGAGATAACGCTCTTTAATAGAGGCAATAAAGGGATGTTGCCGATGATACATGGCTCTTAACGCCTCACGCTTTCCCAATTTTCTTCTTGGCTACAAGGCTCAGAGCGGCCCCCCAGATGCCGTGCTAAAAAGGCTTCTACAGCAGCTTGAAATTTTAAGCGATTTTCCGGGCGAGCAAATCCATGCCCTTCGTCCGTAAAGAGTAAATATTCGACCGGAAGCCCCTTTTGACGCATCGCCTGGACAATCTGGTCGCTTTCTGCCTGCTTCACACGGGGATCATTTGCCCCTTGACCGATCAGCAAGGGCTTCTTAATTTGTTCCACTTTGAATAAAGGCGAACAGGCCTTGAGGAACTCTTCCTCGGTCTCTAATTTTCCTATTCTCAAATCCATGCTGCTCTTCAAGGGAAGCCAATAAGGAGGAAACGTTTTTAGAAGCGTCACCAGATTGGAAGGACCCACCAAATCGACCCCACAACAGAACGCATCGGGAGTAAAGGTCAGCCCAACAAGGGTGGCATATCCTCCATAGCTTCCTCCGTAAATGGCGACGCGATTGAGGTCAGCAATCCCTTTTTCAATGAGCCAATTTTTCCCATCTAATAAATCGCTCTGCATTTTAGCCGACCATTCCCGATTGCCTGCATTCAGATAGGCTTTTCCATACCCGGTCGATCCACGATAATTGATTTGCAACACGGCATAGCCCCGATTCGCTAACCATTGGACAGTCGGATGCATTCCCCAGCTATCGCGTGACCAAGGTCCTCCATGCACGAGCAAAACAGCGGGGTATTGCCCCCTTTCTAATCCAATAGGAAGGGTTAAATAGCCATATAATGTCATCCCATCGCGCGCTTGGAAGGAAATGGGCTGCATGGGACTTAAAGAATATTTTTCTAGCTCAGGCTGCCTGCTAAAGAGAAACGTCAATTTTTTTGAGTCGCGCTGATAGAGATAAAAATGCAAAGGGCGCTGATCAGATTGCGAAGCAATGACCCACGTTTGGTTGGCTAAATCGGTACTCGCCACTCTAAAAGGTCCTTTGAGGGTGCGGGCAAGAGACCGAAAGTCTGCTGCGAATTGAGGATCTAAAATTTCCCATTCCTCATATTCCCGCTCAATGCCAATCGCTTGAAGGACATGGGTCTTGGGATGGATAAACAGCTCGGAAAGATCGTAATGAGGGTCTTCAAAAATGAGGTGCCGCTCTTCATTAGCCAAGGGAAGAGTGAATAAACGAATTGTATTTGCTTCCAAGTTGGTCATCACATAGAGAGAATGTTCATCAGCAGAAAACCCTTCGACCACACATGTCTCTGTGGGAGGGACGATCAAACGATCGCGCCAGGGAAGATGGGATTGTTCTCGCACACGAATGAGGGTAGATCCATCCGAGGTGTAAGATCCGGCAGCCCGCACCTGAAGGTGATGGTCGGCGACCCATTGGATGACGTCTCCGGGGTTTTCGACTTCTAACTTTAACTCTCCCGTTTGGAGGTTTAAGCGATAGACATCAAACAAGCGAGAGTCTCGCTGATTCATTTGGATGAGCATTTCATTTAGAGAATGAGGCTCATACGCGATCACACTCACCCTCACTCCCTCGTATGGGGTCAGATCTTTGATCGTCCCTGTTTGAAGCCGCACTTGATAGAGATGCTCATTTTCATCCCCCTCTTTATCCTGTGGATAAAGAAGAGAGGCAGAATCGAATTGCCATAAGAAAGAGTGAATCCCTCGCTTTGTCTCATGAGTGATTTGGCGGTCGGGTTGCGGAGATTGCAAATGGCGAACCCAAATATTGAGCACTCCTTGGGCATTAGGAGCAAGATAAGCGAGTTGAGTGCCATCCGGAGAAAGCTGAGGAGATGTTTTTTCAGGATTCCCAAACAGAAGTTGCCTTGGAATAAGGGGGACTTCGGTTGTCTGTAATGTCTGTAATGTCCCCTGTTCCCCGTAAAGGAAAACAGAAAAGATCCATCCCAAAAATAGAAAAATAGGCCCGCTTAAATGTTTTGAACGCATGTTGTTCCCTCCTATTCAAAATTTCTTTAATATTAACAATTTAAGTCATTTAAAGATAGCTCTTTTCTAAAAACCTCCACTATATTATAAAAGATCTTTAATCTGTTCAAGGTGGGCATTATGCGTGATTCCATTCTCTATTCGGCCATTCGTGCCTTATTTGTTGCGTTTTGCGTGGTCATTGGTCTTTGTCTGGGATTTGTTTTCTTTTCCGTTTTAGTGGGGACTTTATTTATGGGAGGAACAACAGGTCAGGCCCAATTGACGACTGTACATACGGAGGAGATTCTTCCGAATGCAAATGGAGAGAGGGAGGCCCTTTCTAGTGATGCTCCCGTGATTTTGCAAATCAATATTGATGGAATTATTGGATTAGAAGATCTGACCACACACGCCATTCGTCAAATACTCGTTGAATCGCAAGAGGGAAATTTAAAAGATGGGCGCATTAAGGGAATTCTTCTTTATATTAATACCCCGGAGGGACAGTAGATGATGCAGATGGAATTCTTCGGGCTTTGCTCGACTATAAGCAGAAATATCAAATTCCCATTTATGCTTATGTGGATGGATTATGCGCCTCCGGAGGGGTCTATGTGTCTTTAGCAGCAGATAAAATCTATGCGACTCCTATTAGTCTCATTGGAAGTGTTGGAGTCCTCGCTCCCACTTTTGCCAATGTTACGAAATTATTAGATAAAATAGGGGTAGAGACGTTGAGTATTTCAGCGGGAAAGGGAAAAGATGCGCTCAATCCTTTGCGCCCTTGGAAACCGGGAGAAGAAGATAATTACAAGCAAATTATCGATTTTTACTATCATCGTTTTGTAGATCTTGTGACGACTCACCGACCGGAGGTAAATAAAGAGTTGCTTGTTAAAGACTATGGCGCTGCCTTATTTCCTGCCCCAGAAGCCCATCAAAAAGGGTTTATTGATGTGGCTGAAGCCTCTTTATCTGAGACGCTGAAAGATCTCTTGAAACAAGTGGGCATCACGAGTAATTATTATCAGGTCGTGCGCCTAGAGAACAAACAATGGTGGAGAAATCTTTTTTCCAGCCACGCAAATTCCCTCTGGAAAGGGAAAGTTCAGCATCAGCTGACAATTTCTCCGGAAGTAGATTTGCTGTTTAAGCAAAAATATCTTTATTTTTATTCTCCATAAGATCATTTCTTATGGACAAGATTATATATCTTAGATGCCTCGGGCTATCTCTACCGTTCTTATTTTGCCATTCGTCAGATGACGAATGCAAAAGGAGAATCGACAAATGCCTTATTTGGCTTTATCCGTTCTGTTTTAAAGTTGATGAAAGATTTTCAGCCGACCCATATTGTCTCGGTCTTTGATGGCCCTTCGAATGCCGCTCGCGAACGGCCCTTTATGCTGACTATAAAGCCCATCGCAAAGCAATGCCCAAAGATCTCCTTTATCAAATTTTTTGGGCGCAACAATTTTGCCAACTGATGGGAATTCCGGAACTCATGGTCCCAGAAGTAGAAGCCGATGATACGATGGGGAGCGTCGCCAATTGGGCAGCCGAGCAAGGGGCGACTGCTTATCTTTGCACAAGCGATAAAGATATGTGCCAGCTTGTCAGACCACATTTTCATTCTCAATTCCTTTAAAGAAAATCAAATCTTAGGCCCCCAAGAAGTCGAAGAGCAATTTGGCGTTCGCTCCTTCCCAAATGATCGATTTTTTGGCCATCACAGGCGATGCTCCGATAATGTTCCCGGATCTGACTGGATTTGGCCCTAAAACAGCGGCCGATCTTGCTTCAACAATTTGGAACCCTTGATTATCTCCTCGATCATCCTGAGCAAATTCCCGGAAAGAAAAAACAAGAAACTCTGATTCAAGAAAAAGAGAAAGTCTTATTAAGCCGGCGTCTGGTGACCATTGATACTGAAGGTTCCTTTCACCAAAGAGAAGAATTTTTTTAAGTTGAGGAATCCCCTGATTTGAGTCCTTGAGAGAATTTTATGCCTATATGAATTTTTCCTCCCTTTTGCGTGAGCTGGAAATACAAGCACGCGTCCGAGCAACACCGCATTAAAATTCCTGAGGAAGTTTCCTATCAGCTTGTGGATGATCTGCCAAGCTTTACAAAAACTCGTGCAGATCTATCGCACCAAACCGAACATTTGCATCGATACAGAAACAACCGGACATTCACCCATGCATGCTGAGCTTGTGGGCATTGGCTTGGGGGTGAGCCGAAAAAGGCCTGGTATATTCCTGTCAATGGACAATTAGGACTTAAAACCGTTGTTCAAGCTCTCAAGCCCTTATTTGAAAATCCCAAGATCGGCTTTTATGGACACAATCTCAAATATGACTTTCATGTTCTGCGTCAATTACGGCATCACACTTGCTAACATCTTGCTTTGATACTATTTTGGCCTCCTATCTCCTCAATTCTCATAGCCGACAGCATTCCCTCGATCACCTTACTCTTGGAATTCTTTGGAAAAGTCAAAATTTCCATTCAAGAGTTAATCGGAAAGGGAAAAAAGCAAATCAGCATGCGGAGGTCCCTCTAGATAAGTTTGCACCTATTGCTGCGAAGATGTCGACTATACATTCGGCTCAAAGAAGTGCTTTGCTCCTCAACTCGAAGAAAGAGGACTCTACTCACTTATTTTATGATTTGGAACTTCCCCTTCTTCCGATTTTGGCCAAAATGGAAAGGCATGGAATTTTTGTCGATATCCACTTATTTGAAGCAGCTCTCGGCTGAATTGAGCAAGGAGATTGCAAACTTGCCGAAGACGATCTATCAGATGGCAGGTGAAGCTTTAATTTAAATTCTCCCAAGCAGCTGAGCCAAATTCTCTTTGAAAAATTGGGAATTCAGCCTCCGAAAAAAACAGCAACAGGCCATTCCACCAATGCCGATGTTTTGGAAATCCTGAAAGATGATTATCCGATTGCAGCCAAACTCCTGGAATATCGCTCCTTAGAAAAACTGCGTTCCACGTATGTTGAAACTCTTCCCCGGAAGTCCATCCCAAGACCACCGCATTCATTGTCACTTTAATCAATCTGTCGCTGCAACAGGAAGGCTCTCCTGTCAAGATCCCAATCTTACAAAATATTCCGGTACGCACAGAAGTGGGAAGAAAAATTCGCGAAGCTTTTCGTCCCCAAAAAGAAGGATGGAGCTATCTTGCTGCTGACTATTCCCAAATTGAACTGCGTTTGCTGGCCCATTTGAGCGAAGATCCGATTTTAATGAGGCTTTTCAATGCAAATGAAGATATTCATACCTTTACAGCCTCGCAAATTTTTAATATTCCGCTTGAACAGGTGACAAAAGAACAACGCTATCAAGCCAAAACTGTCAATTTTGGGATCATGTATGGGCAGCAAGCCTTTGGATTTTCTCAAGAATTGGGAATTGATCCCAAAACAGCAGCTGCTTTTATTCAATGTATTTTAACGATATGCAAAGGTGAAAGAATTCTAGAAGAATGCAAGGAACATGCCCGCAAAACAGGAAAAGCTGTGACCTTTACTGGGACGGAACGGCTTAATTCCTGAAATTAAAAGTCCAAATGTGCATCATTCGCGCCAGGCTGAACGACTGGCCGTCAATACGCCCCTTCAAGGAACACCAGCAGATCTGATTAAAATGGCGATGTTGGAAATTGACGAAAGATTACAGAAAAGAAAATTGCAGGCGTATATGATCTTGCAAATTCATGATGAATTGCTTTTTGAAATTCCTGATTAAGAACTTGAAGAGGTGCAAGCAGCTTGTTCGTGAGGCGATGGTAGGAGTGATGTCTTTAAAATTCCCCTTGATTGTTGATATCAATATTGGCAAAAATTGGAAAGAATGTTAAAATTAAGAAAAGTAGCCATAACAGGCGGTCTTTCTTGTGGCAAATCCTCGGTTTGTCGTATCTTAAAGGAACTTGGAGCTTACGTCGTAAGCGCCGATGAAATCGTTCATCAGTTATTGTCCTCCGATACAAACCTTGGTCAAAAGATCGTTCATCTTATTGGGTCCTGAAATATTGGTTAACGAGAAACTCGATCGATCTCGCATCGCCCGTATTGTCTTTCAAGATTCGAGCTTTTGAATGCTCTGGAAAAGCTGCTACATCCAGCAGTTTATAGGGAAATTGATAAAGAATATCAAAAGCAGCAGAAGCTTCTTCAATCCTCCTTCTCTTTTTGTAGCAGAAATTCCCTTGCTGTTTGAAAGCGGGAGGAAAAAGAGATTTTGATGACAACAGTTGCTGTGGTTGCCGATCCGGAAGTTTGCTTTAAACGCTTTCAACAAGCAACAGGCGAGTGATCAACAATGAATTTAAAAACCGTATGGCTCGACAATTCCTCTGTTAGAAAAAGCTAAACAAGCAGATTATGTCATCATGAATAATGGCACGTTAGTCAGATCTTCAGAAACAACTAAAAAACTATATCAAAGTTGATAGATTGAATCTCATATTCAGTCTTATCTAAACAATAACCTTTACAATTGGAGTCTTCCTTTTAAATGGATCCAGAAAACACATCTTTAGAAACCTCAATGATTGAGGATAATGCCTGAAAAGCCCAGTCATCATCAACAATGCATCAGACCATTGAACAACATCCTCAACCTGAAGTCATCACTAAAATCGCTGATATTCAGCGGATGAATATTGATCAGCTCAATCAATATGGCAAAAAAATTGGTCTTAAGCATCTAGGTTCTTTAACAAAATCCCAAATGGTCTTTGAAATCGTCAAAGCCATCTCTGAAAATCCCAATGAAGTGCTGTATGGCGAAGGTGTTCTCGAAATCCTTCCCGATGGCTTTGGCTTTCTTCGTTCTCCCAACTATAATTATCTTCCTTCTGCAGAAGATATCTATGTATCTCCCGCTCAAATCCGCCGCTTTGACCTGAAAAAAGGCGATACCCTATGCGGAACCATTCGTCCTCCTAAAGACAAAGAAAAATACTTTGCCTTGCTTAAAGTCGATAAAATCAATGGCAAATCGCCTGAAAAAGCCAAAGAGCGCATTCTATTTGAAAACCTGACTCCTCTTTATCCCAATGAGCGGATTGTCATGGAGACAACGAAAGATAAGCTATCGACCCGTGTCCTCGATCTTGCAGCTCCCATTGGAAAAGGTCAGCGGGGCCTAATCGTTGCTCCTCCTCGCACAGGTAAAACAATTCTCCTGCAAAATATTGCCAATGCGATTGCAATCAACAATCCTGAAATCATCCTGATCGTCCTGCTGATCGATGAGCGTCCTGAAGAAGTCACCGACATGCAGCGGATCGTCAAGGGAGAGGTGATCGCTTCAACCTTTGATGAACCGCCTGAAAGACACGTTCAAGTGGCTGAAATGGCCATTGAAAAAGCGCGTCGTCTTGTCGAGCATGGCAATGATGTCGTCATTCTGCTTGACTCTATTACTCGTCTTGCCCGCGCTTATAACACGATTCAGCCCCATTCAGGCAAGATCCTGACAGGTGGTATCGATGCCAATGCTCTGCATAAGCCTAAACGTTTCTTTGGAGCTGCACGCAATATTGAGCAAGGAGGATCCCTGACGATCATTGCCACAGCCTTGATCGATACCGGATCGCGCATGGATGAGGTGATCTTTGAAGAGTTCAAAGGAACAGGCAATATGGAGCTTGTCCTTGATCGCCGTCTGGCCGATCGCCGCATCTATCCTGCCATCGACCTCATCAAGAGCGGTACGCGTAAAGAAGAGCTCCTGCTATCATCCTAATGAACTGGAAAAGATCTATCTTCTACGTCAAGCTGTTGCCGACTTGGCTCCATAGATGCGATGAATCTCTTTTGGGCCGTCTGAAAAAGACCAACAGCAACGTCGAATTCCTTCTTTCGATGAAAGATTCGTGAAAATTTACTTGCAATAAGATTTTTCTCTCATTAACTTAGATTTTTGGACTTCTTACCTATCCCAAGACCTTGGGATGGGTAAGAAGTAGTAAGAGAGAAAAACTATGCGAGTCATGCTTTTTATATTCATTCTTCCTTCTGTTTTCTCTTGTTATGGACAAGAGCAGGAGCTGAGTTCTCCCCCCTGCTATACAGCTGAGGACAATTTCTATTACTTAGAATCTTCCCGAGAGAGGAATCAGGATCGATTTCGATGTGGGGGGGATGATCGCTCAGGCGTTCAGGGTTATCAGGGTTATTATGATCCCAGCTTCTCTGGGATGTCTTCCTATCAAGGGACAACGACAGGTCCTGGGCCGAATGGAGGTTATCCCGGAAGCCCAAGGGGGTCTTACAATGTGAACATGGATCCCTCCACTCGTCCTCATTTTTGAAGAGAGAGAAAAAGAAAGTTATTTGTGATAGACAAAAAATTCTTTTACATCTTATGTTGAGGTTGAATCTATTATGGAATAACAACCCTAAATTTTGGAGGATCTATGGCAAAGAAGAAATTAATCAAACAAGCTTTGGCAGCCTTATTATTGGTTTCTAGCGCTCCCATGGCTGCGGTTGCAGATGTAGGAGGAGAAAATGTCGTATTAGCAGCTGGAAGCTGTGGAAGCTGTGGAAGTTGTGGTTCATGTGGCGCCACTTCATCAGGCAGTAATGGCATGGGGTCAACATCTTCTACAAATTCTGCTCCTACAAATTCTGCTCCTCGCTCAAAATATTATGGGAGCCAAAATCAAGCAGATGGCATGATGGATGAAGAGATGAATCGTAATAAGACTAACCGAGTCATAAACCAAGGTCCGACAGGAGGCTATGGATCTAGCTCAAGCTACCGATCCGGATCATCCTCATCAGACGCAACTGCCAACTATGATGATTCTTATCCAAGCACATCTCGACGATAGTAAAATCTTTTAGTCGTTGCTCCCTTCGGCTCACTGCCGAAGGGAGTTCAAAAGAATTAGGACCCCCATGGTATATCGCAAAAAGATTGTTGTTGCCTATATTTTGCTCTCAGCAGGTCCAATGGTTGGGGACGCTTATGAAATGCGTGAATTAGAAGATCGTTATATGGAGGGAAGCCCTTCTCCTGCCGGCGGCTATTACCTGACTGATCCCATGATAGGAGGGGAAAATGCATTTAATTATCCCTATTCCTACCGGATCAATCATTGGCCGACACAATCGAGCTTGGTTCCGAATAATCCGGGCTATACGACACAAGGAGAGCGGGATTCTTATTATTATGATAGCTTTAATGCAAATCGGACGGGTCCCATGAGTCCGACTTATGTGGATACGGAGCGAGAGGCGGCAGCAGAGGTGAGATCTGCACCCTATTATTGGCCCGATAATGCGATGACTAATCTTAATCGGGAGTACAATACAGTGAGCGATTATGATTTTAATCGCACGGCAATGACAACGGTCACCTCTTCTGGGACACTGACAGAGGTCCAGCTCCTCTCCATGCTTAGTCCTCAAGGACGATCCCTGTATCTTAACTTAGATCCTGAAGCAAAGGCTTTGGCGATTCAGCTAGCAAGTCAAGACTCTTATCGAAATAAAAATTTAGCTATCAAAGAAGCGAAATGGCGGATGGATGAACGCCGTGGGATCATGATAAGGGGTCGCTAATGAATGAGAAAAAAATCCCAAATTTAGGCATTGGAATTGGACTGCGCACTCCCCATTATGAAGAGATTTTCCGGCTTCAGCCCGCCATAGATTGGTTTGAAATTATTAGTGAAAATTTTATGGTGGAGGGGGGGAAAGCGATTGAAACGTTAGAGCGAATTCTTGAGCGTTATCCCGTTGTTCAGCATGGGGTTTCTTTAGCGATTGGGAGTCCGGATGCATTAGATTTTAATTATTTAAAAAAACTGAAAGATTTAACAAAGAAAACCAAGACTCCCTGGGTTTCCGATCATCTTTGTTGGGGACGGCTTCCTCATGCCCATTATCACGATTTACTTCCTCTGCCTTATACGCGAGAAGTGATTCAATATGTTGCGCAGCGAGCGCGCATTATTCAGGATTATCTGGAGCTCCCTTTTGCTCTTGAGAATCTCTCTTCCTATGTGACGTTTAAGCAAGATGAAATGACTGAATGGGAATTCTATACCGCTGTTGTTGAGCAAGCGAATATCTATATGATGTTAGATGTGAATAATATTTATGTGTCTAGCAAAAACCATGGGTTTGATCCGAGAACGTATTACCGGAATATTCCCATGGAGAGAGTCCTTCAATGCCATCTTGCCGGTCATAGAAAAATGGAAGGGTATCTTCTGGATACGCATGATGAGCGGGTGTGTGACGACGTTTGGCAGTTATATGGGGAAATTTATCCTTTAACGGGAGGGGTCTCGACTCTTCTTGAATGGGATGATCATTTCATCTCTTTTCAGGAGACGTGGGAAGAAGCATTAAAAGCAAAAAGATTTCAGCAAGAGATTCATCAACAGCATTCTTTACCCTCTTTATCTTCTTTTGAGTGAAAGATTTCATGAAAAATTCTCTTTTTAATAAACAAGAAACAGGGATTCCCTCTTCCCTAAAAATAACTCAAGAATGGTTTGCGAGTGTGATTACTGAGCGTTTAGAGCAAGATAATACAATTCAGGAATACTCCACGAGTGGAGTCACAATGGAGGAGGAAGCCTCTCGTTATATTGCGGCGAGTGCGGCTTTAAAACCTCATCAACGGATGCAAATCTATAACCAGCAGTATTGGTGGCGGTTATTGAATAAGTTGCATGTGAATTTTCCTTTAGTGACCCGTTTATTTGGTTATCAGGCTTTTAATGAGAAAATTGGGATTCCTTATCTTCTCAGATATCCTCCTAATCATTGGTCGTTGACATTATTGGGGGAGCATTTACCTCAGTGGGTGACAGAATATTACAAGGAGGCTGATCGATCGTTAATTTCCCATGCAGCCCAATTAGACAGAGCCTTTACAGCAAGCTCTATTGCTGCGCAGTATCCTCCTCTTGGTCTTTACCAGAAGTCTCAAGAAGCAATTGAAAGAATCATTTCTACGGCTCTTCTTTATCTTCAGCCTCATCTTCATCTTTTTTCATGGAAGTATCATCTTTTTGCTTTTAGAGAAGAATTTCTTAAACACGATGTGGATTATTGGACGGAGCATCGTTTTCCTAAGCTTCAGAAAGGAAAGTCTTATCATTTTATTCTCTATCGAAATGTCAATCATCTCATTGCTTGGCGTGAGATCAGTTTAGCGGCTTTTTTATTACTTGAGCAATTTAAAGCGGGGACGACGATTGAAGCGGCATGTGAGTATGTAGAAAGAAAAGGAGCCGTTCTTTGCGAAGAGGCGATGGCTCACTTGCAGGAATGGCTCAGCGATTGGACACAGGCGGGATGGTTAACTGAGTGTTGCGCCAGTTAATTCTTCAAATTCTTCGACAGAAGTGACAATAGCAAAAGCTTGAATTCCATCTCCGCAGCCGAAGTCGGTGAGTCCCTCACCGGAGGTTGCAGTAATACCGACTTGCGAGACATCAAGCGACATAATTCGAGCAATATTGTGCCGCATCTCTCCTAGTCGATCTTTTAGTTTGGGTTTTTTCCCTTCAATTGTAAGGGCGACATGGGAGATTTTTTGATTGCCCAATGTTTTCATCGCTTCAATTAAATAGACTTCACTATCTGTGATGCCATCTTTTAAACAAAGATCATCTGCGATATTTCCTAAAATTAAGATGCCGGTTAACGAGCTGATGGCATTACAAATGGCATGCAAAACGACATCTCCATCTGAATTGGCATTAAACCCCGGGACCTCTTCAAAGGCGATCCCACCGATGACGCAAGGTTTAGAAGAATCAGGAGAAAGAAAGCGATGGCTATCTTGTCCAATCCCTGTACGAACTTTACATTTTATCATAGGAAACATGACTTAACTCAGCTGAGTTATACCGAGAAAACTGTTTAAAATAAAAGAAAAAGATGAGAAAAAGTGTTCATCTTGCGAATACAGATGTTGAGTTTGAATGGGCCTCTTTGGAGGATGAGTCCTTTTCTCTTGAAAAAAGCTGGGCTCGTCATCCCTTTTGCCAGCAGCTTCAATTTCTTCCTCTTCTCTATGCAAATCCGCAAGATTTTGTTACGGTGACAGCTCTCCCTGATTCTGATTACTTAAATACTCTTTCAAAGAATTTAGGCAGCAGTTTTCAAGATCTTCCTCGGTTGATTTCTTTGGAAGATGCAGATTTTTCTTATGAGGCGGACTGTCTTTCTTGGGGGTTTTCTTTGGCGGTCAAACGTTGGGCAGACATTCATCATCTTTATTATGAGATGCCAAAGGATTGGCAAATGATTCGAGAAGTCAATAGCAAGGCTTTTAGTTTTAAATATACCTCTTTGCTTGAGGCCGCTTTGTTATTTGATGAGGCACAGCTGCGTGCTTGGTTAGAAAATGTTCAGGGGACAAAGCTTCTGAAAACTTGTTTTGGACTATCCGGTCAAGGGCATCGAAAAATAGAGGGCAAGGAGCCTTCTGAAGAGGTTTTGAAATTTTGCCAAAGAGAATGGCAAAAGAAGCGTCCTCTTATTGGTGAGCCATGGTTAACCCGTCTTTTTGATTTTAGTACCCAATGGTTGATCCATCCTCATCAACAGATCGAATTTCTTGGAGCCACGCGATTTGAAACAGATGAATCCGGGCAATACCAGGGGACATTAGCTGGACCGGAGCTTTCTCTGTTTTCTTCCCAGCTCCCTTTTTTACATCGCCATTGCCAATTTGCTAAGTGGCCTCTCCAAGAAATGGCTGAGAAAGGATTTTTTGGCCATGTCGGCATCGATGCGCTTGTTTATCAAGATGAGAAGACAAAAGAGCCTTCTCTTTATCCCATTGTTGAAATTAATGCGAGACAAACGCTCTCTCTTGTGGCTCTACGCCTTCAAAAACGCCTTTATCCCGATCAAATTTTCCATCTTGGCTTTATAGCAGATTCTTCTCTGCCTTCTCTTTTGCCTGCTCACATTAAGGGAAGAAATGGGAAAACCATTCGCTTTAGGAAAAAATTGGTCGGAAGGCTGCGTCAAGATTTATCATTTTAATTTTTATGTTTAAAAATTTCTCACAAAAAGGATAAATTTATTTATAGGGAATATACCCCTTCCCGATTCTTTTTCAAACACTCTCTTAGACTAAGGCAAAACGCATATGACTTTATTAAAAATAACTGGTGGGATTCCTTTAAAAGGAGCGATTCGAGCTGCTGGTGCGAAAAACGCAATGACCAAGCTTTTGGTGGCCTCTCTTTTATCAGATAAAAAATGCATCTTTTACAATGTTCCCAATATTGGAGACGTTGAAGTCACAGTGGCTCTTTGTCAAGAGATTGGAATGGAGGTTGAGTGGGATCGTGAGAAGGGGAAGATGGAGGTCATTACACCCGTTCTTGAGAACTCCTACATTCCTCAAAGTTTTTCCGGAGCGAATCGAATTCCCATTCTCATGATTGGAGCCTTATTAGGAAGAACCGATCAAGATATTATTGTTCCGACGACGGGGGGGTGTTCGATTGGGCCGCGTCCTGTGGATTTTCATATTCAAGCGTTAGAACAACTGGGAGCAGTCATTGAATATCGAGGGATGAAGCGAGATGGGGCCTATTTTGCTCGTGCGCATCACGGTTTGAAGGGCACGTTGATTACTCTTCCTTATCCTTCAGTGGGTGCGACAGAAAATACGATTTTAGCCGCTGTGACAGCGCGTGGAACGACCATTATCAAGAATGCGGCGATGGAGCCGGAAGTGATTGAGCTGGTCCTATTTTTACAAAAGCTGGGGGCGATGATAGCGATTGATGTGGACCGTACGATTCGCATTCAAGGGACCCGTCGTTTTTACGAGGTGGAGCATACGGTGATTCCAGATCGCATTGAGGCAGCTTCTTGGGGGATGGCGGCGATTAGTACAAGGGGGCGTGTTTTTGTGGAAGGGGCTCAGCATGTCAACATGGTCACTTTTCTCAACAAGATTAGGGAAGTGGGAGGGGGATTTGAGATCAAGAGCAATGGGATTGAATTCTTTTATGATGGTCCTTTGCAAGGAGGGTTGCATCTGGAAACAGATGTGCATCCGGGTTTTATGACAGATTGGCAGCAGCCTTTTGTTGTTTTGTTGACGCAAGCGTCTGGCTCATCGGTCATCCATGAAACGGTCTATGAAAATCGTTTTGGGTATACGGAGACACTGCGAGAAATGGGAGCGGATATTACCCTGTTTCGACAATGTCTGGGGGGAAAACTATGTCGTTTTGCTTCTCAAAGTTTCTGTCATAGCATTATTGTGAAAGGTCCCAGTCCTCTAATAGGGCGGGAGATTCAAATTCCCGATCTGCGAGCAGGTTTTGCCTATGTGATGGCCTCTTTGATTGCTTCAGGAACAAGCATGATTTCCGGATTGAGTTTTCTGGAGAGGGGATATGAATCTTTAGTTCCGAAGCTTGAGACTTTAGGAGCCCAAGTGAGCGTCATTCAAGAGGAAAGCTATGCGCTTTTACCCAAGGCTCATAAATTATCAACTCAAGCGGCAGTCTATTGACATGCGCGCATACATGTGCGCAAGCCCGCTTGTTAAGAAATCGCTCTCATGACATACTCTTATTCTTGCCTAAATAGCTCAGCTGGTAGAGCAGCGCATTCGTAATGCGAAGGTCGCAGGTTCGACTCCTGTTTTAGGCAATCAATTAAGCTTCTTAAATCGAATGATTTAAGAAGCTTGCTTCTTTTCTTAGACTCTTCTGTTAACAGAAAAAGGCACAAAAAAGGCACACTTCGCTGCAACAATTCATGTAGTTTTAAAAGTGAAAAGAGATGCCTTGAAGAAGGGGGCAAGTGGGAAAAATGAAGGTGAGTATATAGTAACAAGAAAGTTTAATAAAAATGTCATTGACCAAATTTTGCCAATTATCACAAAGCCATTAAAACTATTAACAATCAATAGTTCTAGATGGGACGATCAAGGAAATTTTATATAATTCAAATTGGAAAATTTCCAATGCTGTCATTGGGCAATTACGGTTAATTTATCTTCCTAAAGCAGCTATACGAGTATTTGAATGAGATTCACCAATCCAAGTACTACCACGTTCAGACTGTGATTTTGCTGGACTGATCATAATGCTAACATCTTGACCTAATTCATTTAGAAAACGAATAAGACGCTCTAAAGAAAAGCTTCTTAATCTTCCACGAATCAAAGCAGAAATTTTTGGTTGATCAATACCTAAAATTTCAGCAGCTTGTTTTTGAGTGAGTTTTTTCTTTTTGATAAGTTTGGCTATTTGCCGAGCTAGCTCGGACTTTGCTAAAGCTTCTTCTGGATTTTCAATGCCTAAATCGGCAAAGACGTTTCCGGAGCTTTCTTCGTATACGATCTTTTTCTTCATAACTATTTCTCCCCTTTTAATTCTTTGTATAGGGACTCGGCCTCTTTTAAACGACGTTTAATTAAATCAATTTCTTGTTTTGGTGTTGCAATGCCACTTTTTGATTTTTTCTGAAAAGCATGCAGCACAAAAATAAATTCAGCCATTTCAACGGTATAAACAACTCGATAGGTTCCTGATCTGTCGTTTTCCCGAAGTTCAATCACCTTGGCATTTCCCAATCCGCTAAGGGTTTTCGCATGATTATGTCTATCGCCCATTTGCGCAAGATATAAGCCATGTCCCATTTCATCTTGAACTTCATCGGGAAATTGCTTGAGATCTTCACGGCTCGATCCAATCCAAAAAAGTCGTTTCATTAGTTAGTTCCTATGTCTTTCTAATCTTATTATGCCCAAATAAGCATACTTTATGCAAGGAGAAAAATTCAATAAAAGGAATCAAACCGATGGATTTACGTTTTCCTTGAGAAAAGGCCTTAAAGCAATCCAAAATAGAAAATTTTCATTTCCATGATCTAAGGCACTCTACAGCCTCTTATCTGGCTACGAATGGGGCGAGCCTTGCCGAAATCGCAGATGTCTTTGGTCATAAAACACTGCAAATGGTAAAAAGGTATGCGCATCTATCAGAAGCACATACGGCTCATGTTGTTGCAAAGAAGAGTATTGATGTTTCAAATTCCAGCCGCCCCTGCGGGTATGCCGACAAGTTGGAAAGGACATTACTACGGCCGGGAGGGCGAATCATTAGGACCATTGTCCATAAATAAGCGAGAAACCATAAGGACCCAAAGTGGACAGTTTGACTGGAGCATTGAAATCTGCCCTGGAGCTGATTTGAGCCACTTGGATAAAAGAGCTCTTTCCATTGCCCGCGCAAAGTTTCACAAGAAGTACGAAACCAGGCTCGACAAAGACATTGAGAAATGGGATGATGCTACGTTCTTAGAAAAAGCCAAATTGACAAAGAATGGACGAATCACAAAAACAACCATTCTTTTACTTGGTAAGCCGGAATCTTCACATTTCCTCAACCCTCACCTTGCACAAATTACTTGGAAGCTGGATGCCGAAGAAAAAGGATATCAGCATTTTGGCTCTCCATTTCTTTTAAGCGTTGAGGATGTCTTTAGAAATATTCGCAACATCAACTTTCGAATCCAACCACGTAATCAACTTATCCCCATTGAATTGACCAAGTATGACCCAAAAGTTGTTCTGGAAGGTCTAAATAATTGCGTGGCCCACCAAGACTACACTCAAAACGCGCGAATCATTATTGAGGAATATGCGGATCGGCTCGTGTTACAAAATATTGGAGAGTTTTACGAAGGAAATATAGAAGATTATCTCCTGCAAAAACGAACTCCTGATCGCTATCGCAATCCCTTCCTCGTGCAAGCAATGGTCAACCTTAACATGATTGACACAATGGGTGAAGGAATCAGGCGCATGTTTCAAGAACAACGGAAAAGATTTTTTCCTCTTCCTGATTTCGATTTTTCTGATAAGAACCATGTTCGGCTTACAATTTATGGGAAACTGATCGACGAGAATTATAGTCGTCTCTTAATGGAACGCGAGGATTTATCTTTGCCAGAAGTTTTGGCGTTAGACCAGATTCAAAAAAAGAAAAAGGTTTCAAAAGAGCTTACGCCATGTGCGACTTTTTTCCGTTCGAGACCGGGCCCGTGCCCGAATCGAGATTCCGAGCTTTGCTAAACTATTTAACGAAGCTCGGAATCTCGGTTCGGGCACGGGCCCGGTCTCGGGCCCGGACTCGAACGGAAAAAAGTCGCACATGGCGTTATTTCCTTCCGAAAAAGGAATCAAGCCAATGGATTTACGCTTTCCTTGGGAAAGAGCTTTAAAACAAGCTGAGATAGAAAATTTTCGCTTTCATGATTTAAGGCACTCCACAGCCTCTTATTTGGCAATGAATGGAGCAAGCCTTGCAGAAATAGCAGATGTCCTTGGCCACAAAACGTTGCAAATGGTAAAAAGGTATGCGCATCTATCAGAAGCTCATACTGCTAATGTTGTGGCAAATATGAATGAAAAAATCTTTGGTTAAATATGGCTGAGAAATCTCTATTGGAAGAATGCAAAAAATATTTCTTGAATGGCTCTAAAATAATTGATGGAGACAAGCAGCTTTCGCAATATTCCTCATTAATTAACGAAACGCAGAAATTTCATTCAAAATTAGCCTCTAATTTAAAGGATATCCCATTAGTAGTGGGAGTACAACATTGGTTAAATAGTTCCCCTTCTCAGCTAAGCCGCAAGCAAATTCTGGAATTAATAGAAAAGAAAATTCTTCCTCTTAAGAATGAGAAAGGGCAATTATGCAGTTTAGGCGAACTTCAGGAGCAAGGAGAAAAATATCATAACAAAATCCTCGAAGAGATTAGGTGTGCGCAAGATTGGCCAATAGCTAGAAAAGAAGAATTGGTAAAATGCTATATCGAATTTTGTGATCACTTATATCAAAGCACGCTTGGGATTCTCCCTAAAGCACAAGATCCCGATCAATTTTATGCCTCGCATAAGGCCGTTAATTACGATCAATTTACAAAATTTGTTCAATTTTTATCCGAGAGAGATGCTCTCATAGCAAAGCTCCTTTACTTTGGAGGGCCTACTGTCGAAGAAGTTCTTTTTCTAAGATATGGACAACTGGATTTTGACAATCGCACGATAAACTTTTCAAAGCAATCGATCAGGCATCCTAAGCATCTGATGGCAGAACTGGCAAATTTTAGCGGAAAGAAAAAGCAAAAAGAATTGGTTTTTATAAACTATAAAGGGAACCAAATTGCCCGAACCCACCTGAATCAGAGCTTTGGTCGAGCGTCCAAGAGCATACATTCCAAGATTACACCACGTGATCTTCTCAAGCTAAAACTCAAATAGCTCAATCACTTAAGAATATTTAAAATATATTGTTGACTATTAACGTGAAGTTAAGTAACGTCATTTCGTATATTGCCATTTTGGTATAGCATGAAGTGGCTTTTAAGAAATCTCTAAAATAAGGAGAGTGAAAATGTCTACGATCAATGAAAAAGATAAAGAGAAAAACACATCAACACGTTTGATTCCTGTTCCTTTATGGAATAAATTTCATCAATGGCCACCCATTGGTGGATTGAGGCATTTGATTTTTAATGCACGCTATAACGGATTTAACAGTGTCATTAGTCGTGCCGGTCGAAGAATTTTAATTGATGAACAAGCGTTCTTCAAATGGATAGAAAAGCAAAACCAATCACAGGGAAATCAATGAAAAGATATGACAAAGCAAAGCGGGTCGATCAAGTTGGAACCTTAATCAACCCAAAGCATCCCCCTAACAGTCTAACATTAAAAGGAGTGCTGTGGATAATTCTAACACATCAGAAAATATTGACAGAAGAGAAATTGAGAATACTCAAGCTTTATCTGAAGGCAAGCATTCGAATCTAAAGCCAAATGCTTATTACTTAAGGCACAGCCAATATCTTAAGAAAGAAGAGCGGGATCCCGTTCTTGTCCGATCTCATGAACGTGATGGGTACCTTGTGCCCATCACTCATCCAGAAATATTAGAGAAGTACCAAGACCGATTTTCTTATGAATTAGTCTACGATTCCATTTTGGATGAGCCTTTGCATATTCGAAAGCTGCTTTCTTTGAGAGGCTGGAAAAAAGATGATCAGAGATTGAGATTTTTAGAAATCAATAAAAGATGCCTGCAATTGGGCATTAAAATGAGTGGAGGTAAAGGCCATCCAGATCCTATTCTAAGACATCTTTTAGCAGAATATGAGAATGTAGAAGAAGAAATAGAAATCATTAATCGAGAGTTAAGCTATCAACGCACTGTTGCTCAAGAAGCGGGCTGGGAAAAGCCTTTACCATTGCCTGAGGGATTGCCAAGCGTTGAAGCTTTTCAAGAGGAGATGCTGCCAGAGGCATTAAAAGCCTGGATCATGGATATTGCTGAGAGAATGCAAATCCCACCTGATTTTTCAGCTGTTTCTTGCATGGTTATTCTTGCCTCTTTGATTGGTCGAAAGGCAGGTATTTACCCTAAACGCAAGGATGATTGGCTTGTTATCCCAAATTTATGGGGAGCCATTGTTGGCCGTCCTTCACTTCTTAAAAGTGCCGCTATAGCAGAAATGATGAAGCCTTTAGATGGCCTTCTTGACCGTGCTTTCAATCAATATGGAGGTAAAATAGCCATTTATGAGCAAGAGCTATTGCTAATGGATGTAAAGCGATCTGCCATGAAAGATCTTCTAAAACAATCGACAAAAAAGGCCGTAAAACATGGCTTATCCTTTAATATAGAAGAATTTCATCAAGAGTACCATCGTTTAGAACTATCTGAAAGACCTGTTTTGAAAAGATATAAAACAGAAGATAGTACGATTGAGAAGATTGGGGAAATCTTGAGAGAAAATCCTCAGGGCATCCTCATTCATCGTGATGAGCTATCCGGTTGGTTAAAAAGTCTAGATAAACACGGCCATGAAGGCGATCGATCTTTTTATTTGGAGGCATGGAATGGGACTGGAAGTTTCACAGTTGATAGAATCGGTAGAGGAACGTTGCATATCCCTGCCCTTTGTCTTTCCATTCTGGGAGGAATTCAGCCTGGCCCCTTATCCTCTTATGTTTATCAGGCCTGTAGAGGGGGAATGGGAGATGATGGATTATTGCAGAGGTTCCAGCTTTTAGCGTGGCCAGATGCTCCTAAAACTTGGATAAATGTCGATCGTTTTCCAAATAATGATGCCAAAATGAAAGCCTGTCGAATTTACCAGGAATTGGATAATTTGCCATTTGATGATAAAAATCAAAAATCTATCGAACTTCATTTTGATGATAACGCTCAATCTTTATTTGATGAATGGCGTAACGAATTGGAGCTGAAATTAAGAGGAGGAGAGCTTTTCCCTGCTTTAGAAAGCCATCTAGCAAAATATCGTTCTTTGATGCCAAGTTTAGCATTAATCTTTTATTTGATTGAATGTATGGATCAAAGAGCAAGTTTCTTATCGATCAATATGGCATCTGCTAGGAAGGCGATTATGTGGTGTAAATACCTAGTACGGCATGTCAATTGAATTGATAGAAAATGTTTTTATAGGTATCCTCTCAATTTTTTAAAGTGGATGCAAGAGTAAAATTAAGAAAACTATATCCGGCAATTTAATTGACATGCCGTACTAGGGCTGGCCCCATGTATCTTTTACCTGATCGGAGCACATTCATCCGCGCATATTTTATCCAAGGACCTTCTTGATCCTGAGGATTTTCATCGAAAATTTTAATGTTTGAAATGCCTTCCTTAATTAATGCAAAGCTGGCAGACATTCCAGCCATACCTCCGCCTATGATTGCTACATCTAGAACATCTGAATTGTCGGTGGAATTTATAATCCACGGAAGAGATGGGATGTTGATCTTCAAAAGATCGTTTTTAACCCGTATCTCAAGTGTCTCGAGACCGATATCACTCGTCGCGCCAGAAATCAGCACCACTTTCTGTTCGACAGCAATTCCAGAGGCCATCCATAAAAACGTAAGTAAGAGAAATATTCTCATTTTAGAAAGCCTTTGATGGGAGTGAACAGGGCTTGAGGCTGCTCTGCAAAAGGGAAATGACCGCACTGGTCGATCTTGATGAAGGTAGAATTAGGAATTGACTGGTGAATATGTTCTGCCATTTGATAGGAAATAGGGTCAGAATCGCCATGCAGGATTAACGTAGGGCATTTGATGGTCGACAAGTCATCGAAGATGTCATAAGGCTTCATAAAAATCTCCTGACATAAGAGCTCGAAAGTTTTAAAGCCACTGAGAAGAGAGTAAATTCCTCCTGTGACGTAGGCATAGTGTCGAGTGAAACCAGCTTTTGGACGGGGTCAGGATGTTGAATAGCATATTGCAAGGCTAACAAACCACCCCAAGAGTGTCCTAAAAGGATTACTTTATCAAAGTTAAGCGATTTCCTAATGTCATCGATATCCCGTGCGATAAACTATTCTTCGCTTACCACGCAATCGGCCTCTATCTCTACAAGCCACTCTTTACTGATGAAGCCCTTTACTTCAACGAACGTACAGGCGGGGCGAATATCAGAAAAGAATTCGCCATGCGCCTTAGCAGCTTCTTTCCAAGAGCTCATATCCACGAGCATTATTCGGGTTCGGACGACATCCTGAAGCGAACCGCCCGCTTCTTCGATTGCCTTTTTCATAATCTCGATACAATATTTGGTCTGCTCATAGACATTATTGATGCCTACCGTTTGGCCATCCGGGCCGATTGCAGCCGTACCGGCTACAGCTATTACGTTGCCAACTCTGCTCGCCCGTGAAAAGCCAATAGGCTCCTCCATAGGTGAACCCGAAGATATATTTTTTCTATCCATCTTTAATCCTTTCTAGGAATGAAGCTTCCTTGTTTTCATTCAAAAAGAACCCATAAGGTATTTGGTCCTTTACCCATCATTTTAAGCTGTCCTCGAGCTTTTAGATCCAAAAGATCTTTTCTAAATGCTCTTTCTGAAATTCTTTCTCTTAATCCCTCATAAATTTTCTTAGCACTTAAGGGCTCTTTCTTATGCATAAAATTGATAATTTTTTGTTGTCGCAAAGTTAACTCTTCTATTTCGCGATGGGTGAATGACTCAATTTTCTCTTGAGTTGCAAGGTGGGGACGGAATACGACGCGAATCGCAGTTCCGAGTTCTTCCCAAACAGGATTTGGATAACCACCGGCATGACAAGCCTCGGTTATACGCCTATAACCTGTTCCCCATTCTTCCATCAAATGGAGTTCACGGAATACACGGGCAATAACTTTATTTCGGATATGACTCACACCTGCAATGAATTCCTCTAATGTGTATCCGAAAGGCAACATCCCAGGATTTTCTATCTCTAGTCGGTCTGAAAAAATGGCCACTCTTGGATTCATGCCATGAATTGAATAATCCGCGTGGACTAATGCATTAGTTAGCACTTCACGAATAGCTATAAGAGAGTATTCTGAAATATCTTTACGTTGGATCTGATCAATTTGTGCCCCTAATCGCGTATTTCGTCTAATAAAATTAGGTATGTCTCTCATCGCCTCTACGATTGTTCCTTCACTATCGTACTGATCAATGAAATCCACTTTGTCGCTGCCCTGAAACCTAGCACATCGGACTTTAGCATTCGGGAAATATTTTTCTCGTAATTGATTTTGACCAAAGAGAATTAGACCTCCATTCGAACAGACAAGTTTGCCTGAATAAGGGATCAAGATACCCAAAGTTTCTAGTTTCTTTTGATCGACTCTTCGACCTACATTTGAAAAAGCCTGTTTAATCCGATTCATATCTAGACCGCTTATATCTATATCTGGACAAGGTAACTGGTCAAATGAAGTATTGGATATAGAACGCTTTAATTCAGCTATAAGTTCTGGTCCTGCAACTCGGTTCGTAGAACCCAGTCGGATATAGACGCCCTCTTCAGGTCCTCGATTTTTTAAATAGAATGGGCCTCTCCAATGTGCTACACGGATAATAATTACAGCTTTTCCTTCCAAAGAGGTTATTTCAATCTCCGGCATTAAGGGCGGATGAATGTTGTCTGCTATTGCACTAGCAATTTTTTCTTCCGTATCGAAAACATCATCCACTCCAATGATGGCACCACTATCATCTCTTCCAATTAATAATGTTCCTCCTGCGGTATTTGCAAAGGCAACAAGTGTTTTCAAAATGGGTCTCATAGAAGAAAGGTCTCGCTTAAATTCTATAGTTTTACCCTCTGGTAAAGATAAAATTTCTCGAACATTTACCATTTGTCCATTCCTTATTTCTGGCACTATAATCCTATTCCAGATTCTGCCAGATTGTTCCAGATTCTGCCAGATTCTGCCAGATTGTTTCAAACGATTTTCTTGCAGAGGTAAAATTCATGGCGTTTTTGTGAAATTTCACACTTTTGTCACAGCAATGTGAAATAAAGATCATGTATGGACAACAATCCACAGCATCTCTACAATCCCATCTCACAGAGAACAAGACTGTTAAATATTGTTCTTTGCTGTCAGTTTAGAGATGCGTGGCATTCGTAATGCGAAGGTCGTCAGTTCGATTCTGGCTTTGGGCAATTCACTTTTATTTGTTGAGAGGTATGTTAGAAGGCGATTCATTTGATCCTTTACTTTTGGATGCAACGGCTAAACCACTGCCGTGGGTTGACGAAAGCCAGCCCACACTTTCCATCCTTTTTCTTGAAATGCCTTGAAGGTCGAGGTACGAGATATATGCTTTGTCAGCAATATTAGACATCTTGCATAACCTCACAATTCCTTGCCCGTGCCCGTGCCCCTGCCCTTGCCCGAAAAAGTTCTGGCACGCAATTCTATGCTAATAGGGCAAGGGCAAGGGCAGGGGCAGGGGCAAGGAATTGAGGTTATGCAAGATGTCTATTATTCTTATTTGCGACGTTGATGGAGTTATCAGGAACAGTACCGAAGGTGACATCGATCCTCAAGTCCTTGCTTCAATTAAGGGATTAATTACTACTCAAAGTGTTGATGTGGCATTTATTTCAGGCACACCAGTGTCTCAAGGTCCATTTTTAGAAACTTGGACGCATTATATGTTGGAATATACACAAGAAAGGTGAATTATGTGTTCGATGCAGACATTCGAGATTTCTTCAACAAGATAAATCGAGAATGGCTAGTTAAATTTATCGAACACCGTATTGCGGACAAACGAGTAGTGCGGCTCATCCAGAAATGGCTGAACGCAGGAATATTGGAAGAGGGAAAGATCATATACAATGAACAAGGAACACCGCAAGGCTCGTCAGCCTCACCGCTACTTGCAAACGTGTTTTTGCACTATGTATATGATTTATGGGTCCAACAATGGAGGAAACAAAAAGCACGCGGCGATGTGATTGTCATACGCTTTGCAGATGATACCGTTGTTGGATTCCAGTACGAATCGGATGCCAAGCAGTTTCAAGAAGAACTGAAGGAACGTCTTCAGAAATTTGGACTGGAATTGCATCCTGAGAAGACGCGACTGATTGAATTCGGACGATTTGCGGCGGAAAATAGAAAGAAGCGGAACGAAGGAAAACCAGATACATTTACATTTCTTGGTTTCACACATATTTGTGGAAAGACGAGAAAGAATGGAAAATTTACAATCTGGAGGCACACGATAAAGAAAAGAATGCAAAAGAAGGTAAAAGAGATCAAAGATGAACTCAAGAAACGCATGCATGACTCTATCCAAGCTACGGTCAATGGCTCAAAGCAGTAGTTACGGGACATTATAGATATTATGGTGTGCCTGGAAACTATGAAGCGATGAACGATTTTAGACATTTAATAAGTCAAAGATGGATGCATTCGCTTAGGCGAAGAGGCCAGAAAGGAAATATGACATGGGAGAAAATGGGAAAGCTAATTGATCGGTGGATACCACAACCGCAAATATGTCATAAATATCCGGCTGAACGATTTGGTGTCATTATCTGAGGGAAGAGCCGTATGCACTAATATTGCACGTACGGATCTGTGCGGGGGGTGACGGGTAACCGTCATCCCTACCGCGACCAAACGTTTACGGAGCTTGCGTAAGGTGAGATTCAAACACAAGCTAGACAGCGAGTGCTATCAAAAAGTGATTCAAAACAATGCAACCACCACTGCAAAGCTAGGATTCTTTTTAGAAATCCACCGAGAGCAACTTATGGTGCAGGATCGTTATCTTGAAGAGCTTCACAGCCACTGCCCAAGTAAACCCCATTATTTGGAACGGAGCCAGAAGCGACATCAGAAGTTACTTAAAAAATGGAATCCGATTGTTCCAGCAGAACTTATCGATCGTAATTGGGAAGAACCTAATGAAAATATCTAAAGAACAGCTTCATAAAGAAGCAACTACAACAGGATTTCGGCCCGAAATCCTTGAAAAAGTTTGGCATTTAATGACTATAGTCATATAGAAAAAAATTCAATAAATGATACAATGAGCCCACATTTTATTTTTGGAGGATACTTTCATGCTTTACAGATTAGCCATCCTAGCTATTTTGTCTCTTTCGTTTCAGCTATATGGAGAAGTAATGGATTCTTGTCTTCCCCAGATGGGTGCTGTCTATGTCCAAGATTTTGGAAAAAAAGTTAATACTAGGCAAAGAGAAAGCATGTATAATGCTGCGCAACATCAAAATCAAAAGCTCCGCGTAATGACCTATAATATGCTCTACAATGAGAAATCTGCAGAAAATCTCTTGCCTGAAAACCATCGATGGAATGCCCGCAAACCTCGTTTGTTAGAATATTTAGCTTTTGCAAAAGCCGATGTGATTGGAAGCCAAGAATTACAGGAAGATCAAGTACAAGAAGTAATGAATGCTTTAAAAAATGATTACCTGTACTATGGTGAGAAAACTCGCATAAATGAAGGCAGGACGGATACTAATGCTATCTTCTTTAATCCAAAGAGACTTGAACTAATTGATTCAAAAACAATTGCTTATGGGAATAGGGCTGGAGATAATGCCTTTACCTATTGCCGCTTCAAGGATAAGATTTTAAATAAGAATTTTTCCGTTATCAATACTAAATTGACGTGGGGAAATACAGAAAGAAGACTGGCTGAAGCTTCTCAGCTTAGTCAATTTGCTTCTCTTTTACCCACTGATGAGCCAATTTTAGTGATAGGTGATTTTAATTTATTCCCTTTCTTAGAACATAAAAACAACCTCTTTTTTGATGGAACATTCATTGAAAGTGTTTTAACAGAAAATAACTTAAGGGAGGCGAAGAACATTTCCATATTTGGCCATTTTGGTCCTCTTTGCTCCATTACTAATTCTAGAAAAAACCTTGCTCCTTTTGTCGGTCCTGAGCTTACAGGATTTATCCTTGATCATATTTTTGTTAACGATCAAGTAGACGTATTTACTCATGGAATTGATACAGCACGAGTCAATGGCGAATTTCCTTCTGATCACTTCCCTCTAATTGCTGATGTTTTTTTCAAAAACTAGGATGGCTCAGGAATGCAAAGCAAGAATTTGCCGACTATGGAATAAAATTTTTAAATTACGGTATATTTAATTGCCGGATTAATAACACCATGATTGAAGTAAGAGTTGCTAGGAAGTCAGAAATAGAATGGATTAACAATAAGTATGATGAGGTGGAGTTTGTTCACTCAACTTTTGATAAAGAAGTCATTGCTATTGCTGAACTAAACGATCAAAAGATTGGCGTAGGTCGTTTAGTAACAATTGATGAAAATAATCTTGAACTTGGTGGGATGTATGTTTTTGAGGATTTTCGTGGCCAAGGAGTAGCAAAAAAAATTGTTGAGTTTCTCTTAAAATGGTCAAAATCAAAACAAAATATCTACTGCATTCCCTTTCAACACTTGGCTTCGTTCTATCATACATTTGGATTTATCCAATGTGTTGATCTCGACCACGCTCCAAAAGAGATTTTAACAAAATACTTATGGTGCAAAGATAAATACACCACCCCTACAGCTTTGCTGGTACTCAAGCAAAAGGACAATTAGATACAATCTGCCTAAAAGATTGATACTCGGTGCAAAAATGGTGCATATGTTCAGCGACAATCATAATTGTCGCTGAACACTGTGCCAACGACAAAACTTCTATACCACTTATGTGTAGCCATACCAAATAAGGAGCTGCTGGGGAGGAATAATGAGTAAGATGCCTAAAGCGATGATTTTCTGATTTTCTCTTTTTTTATTGTGAAATATCTCTAAAATATATATACTTAAGGTATATACATCTGGAGGTGTTATGAGAAAAGAAAGCCATCCTAGAAAGGCAAAAGTTTTCATGTCAGGCAATTCTCAAGCTGTTAGGCTGCCGCGAGATTTTCAATTTAACAGCAGCGAAGTATCGATTGAAAAAAAGGGGGGGAAAATAATTTTGTGGGAAACTCC
Source organism: Parachlamydiales bacterium (assembly GCA_963801825.1). Classification (GTDB taxonomy): domain Bacteria; phylum Chlamydiota; class Chlamydiia; order Chlamydiales; family Parachlamydiaceae; genus CAWDGI01. The sequence goes on along the minus strand of CAWDGI010000003.1, from coordinate 1,088,584 downwards.
TGAAAACCTCTCTAATGCTTTCAATTTATTGACCAGCCTACCTGATGATTTCTTTTCAAAAGGTAGGCAAGATCTTCCCCCGCAAGAAAGGGAGAAATTTTAATGTTGCCTCAATTCTTGCTAGATACAAATATTTGCATCTACATTGCCAAGCAAAAGCCTCTTTCTGTACTGAAAAAGTTTGAGCAGCTTGTTGTTGGGCAAGTAGCCATGTCGACGATCACTTATGGCGAACTCCAATTCGGAGCACAAAAAAGTCATCATCCTCACAAAACTATGAAAGTGCTAGAAGAGCTGATAAGTTTGATCCCTCCTCTCCCGATGCCTATAGAAACGGGGAAACTTTATGGTGAAATCCGCAGTAAATTGGAAAAAAAAGGGATGCCAATCGGCAACAACGACCTTTGGATTGCGGCTCATGCTTTAGCTATAGGTGTGGTGCTCGTGACGAATAACGATAAAGAGTTTCGTCGAATTCCACACTTGAAAGTCGATAATTGGGTAGCGGCTGAAAAATAACGCCCGTCCTTAATTTTCGAATCCTGTTTCCCTCATCTTTCCGTCATTTGCACTCAATTCAACTGTACGATTTTATCGTACAGTTGACTAAACCCTTCATTTTCAACAAGTTTTCGCTTTAAATCTGTTCCCCTTTATTTTTTTGAAAAACAGGCCAAGGTTAAAAAACCTGAAGATCTGAGTACTTGGCGTTGGATTGGGATCGAGATGCTCCCTTTGTCGCACCGGTTTAGAAACAGCGTAGGAAAGAGCGTTATTGTCAACAGGATTGGCTGCCCATCTATCAGCCCTGAAGCTGATCTTATCATTGACTAGTCTGACGCTAGATGGAGGGTTTTGGACTTGATGTTACTTCTTTCCAGCCAGAAAAAGAAACTAGATAAAATTAAAGAAAATGCACCGCCCCATGCAGCAAGAGTAGGGTGGGCTCCAACTGCAAATCCTACTAAAACCGGACTCAAACCGAGCGCTGCAGCTCCAATGGATTGATAAACACCAAGAATTTCTCCTTGTTGATCAACACTCGCTCGATTGGAGACGATAGTCGTTGCAGAAGGGTAAGCCATAGCAAGCCCAACCATCATCATTCGTAATGCGAAGGTCGCAGGTTCGACTCCTGTTTTAGGCAATAAAGCAAGCTTCTTAAAAAGGGCTTTTTGAACTGTATTTCTTAGACCCTTTTTCAGACATGGCGCGTAATTCCCACTGAAAGTGTTCTAACTGCTTTGTGGTATTGACCATGAGCGCAATAGTGCCACCATCTCCAACTGACGCAGCCATCCTGAATATGCCACGTGTCAAGTTGCTCGCTATCACATAATCTTTCAAAAGCTCTGCTATCATCTCTTCAGGAAGGGTAATTACGGACTGAGCGTCCTGAATTTTGGTTTTGTTTTGTATATCCGCAACCGATATGTTGGCCCAACCATCGATAGATCTGATTCGTTCCGCGACCTCATAAGATGAATCTTGCAGATACTTGATCGTCAAGTTGAGAAATGAGTGGTACTCGTAGAAATCAGGACTAACAATGTTCGCCGTAAAGCCGCGAGATTTAATGCACAAGGCATCGATCGTTGCCTGCAGTATGCTTAGCTGTTTTGCGATTTCGGCTTTATCCTCTTTTTGGAGTGGAGCCATTAATTTCTGCTCGTAGTCAGGCGCAAATGAGTATGCACTGCTGCAAGTCATCATCCCGATAGACATTAACAGTAAGAATTTTTTCATCTTTTTCTCCTTTTTAGCAAGTTTACAGGTGTCAAAGTCGGGAGCAATATTCCCTTTAAAGTTTGCAATAGCAATAAGCAGATTTATTGTCTATATCTTGCAAAAGAAAACTCGTCAAATTCTGGCCTGGTTCGGTGTAAAGCTCACTCTTTTCTGGTGGAATTGGGGAAGCATAAAAACAACTAATACCCGGGGAACCATAGAGTTTGCTCTAAGATCATTGTAATTTTTTATTGATAATGGGAAAGGAAATTCATCTCCAGTTATTTCTTGAGATGTCCCTTTCAGCTGTAACTCAATTCTAGGGGAAATGAGAAGAGATGAGGAATCTATTTTACCTTTAGCTCGACTTTGCAACTTTTAAGGGGTCGATAAATGCAATCTTTTGAGCCATAACGCGTTAAAATTTTTTCGCCAACCCAAATGAGGGTTGGCGAAAAAATTTTAACGCGTTATGGCTCAAAATCTTGCGTTTAGCGACCCCTTAAAAGTTGCAAAGTCGAGCTTTAGCGCATATTACAAGGTCAACACTATCACGGTCTTTATAGGTTCTTTCTGTTGAATAGGCGTTATGTGTAGCCGCTGCATGAGTGTATAGATAACTCAACTCTTCTTTAACGTCGTTGTCGGACAGCATCAATAACAACCAACCATCTTTGCAAGGCGTACGGCAACGAGAATAGTCTATTGGGGATTTTCGTGGAATTATTTTTTTGACGGCATGTGTGACTTTTTTCCCTTCGAGTCTGGGCCTATGCTCGAACGGAAAAAAAACCGCACATGCCGTTGAGTGTTGTTTTTATTGTGCTTGCTGGTTTTTGAATGCCAGGCAAGCCTGCTTTAAACGGTCCAGATTGAATTTATTGGCGAGGACAAAGACTTTATCATCGTCTTCCTTAATTTTTTTCATTAAGAGATCGATGCAAGTCTCTTTCATGGGTGCAAGATTGTATTGATCCACCAGTTGCAAGAGTTGCTTGATCTCGTCTAAAAGATCTTTCGACTGTTTCAGGAGGTCCGGAATTATTCTTGTACAATACTCACTAACGTTAGTGAGCTTATGCTCGCAAGCCAAAGAGAGCCATTTTATCACAACCTCAAAGGCGGGTTCGTGGATTCCACATCTTTCAAATTTCTTATTACAAATGGATTTAATTTCCGGATAAGAAAACTTATCGGCAATTTCTAAAAGCTCACGCGTTTCATCTAAACGTAAATAGCTGATATTAAATTCATCCTTAATTTGCGCCAAACAAACAGTTTCTAAATTTTTAATCTCGTAGTCATGGATGAGTGTGAGGCAAGTCTCCAGATTTTTCAAAGAGATTGCGTTTTGGACACTTGCTACAAGAGCCTTTTCAAGCCCTTCTAATTCATAGGTAAGACCATAACTGATGAATTGAATGAGATTGGTGATATTAACGGTCTTACATAGGTAATTGCAACATTTTTGCTGAAGGTGACCCAGCTCGTAATATTGTGCAAACCTGATAAGATCAGAGATCGTTTCCTCAGTGATTTTGACGTCATCCATGTAAAGATAATCGAGCCAAGCTGCAACACTGGCTGCTTTCACATCTTCAAACGGAATTTGATGCTCCTCAGAAATTTTAAACCCTCTTTCAAACTGACTTTGAAAATAAGGAGACTTGGCCGCTAGCACCACTTTGTGCACAGGGAAGCTTTTCTCTCCACATTTAATCTGATAATCGACGAGAAATCCCCGTTGACGAAAATCTTGAAATTGGTTGGATGAGGAATTGAAGAGGGGATTATCTCTATTCCAAGAAAGCAACATCACGAGAGGGTGAGACAATTGATCAACTTGTTTAAGTTCGATTCCATAAGAGAGGTATAGAGCCTGGGCTAAAACTCTGAGATTATAATCTGCAGGATGAAATGCATATTTTTCTAGATCAATTCGAAGGATATCAACCTTTTTTTGGTTAACAGCTTTAACCTCTTGAACTAATTGACCCATAAAATCTTGATACCGTTCTGCCCAACGTGCGTCTTCACCTTCTCGCGGACATTGATTGTGAGCTTTATAATAGGCCAACCAGAGAGCCGATCGTAAATGAAAAGGCTCTTTATAATTCAAAACTTTAAATTCTGAGCCAAAATTAATTAAATTTATCATAATTATCTCTATTTATTGAATATTTAAACTATCAAGAATTGTAAAGATAAGGGAGTTTAAAAACCAGGAAAATTTAGCTACTTTCACAATTTTATCAAAAATAGCTCTTTTTTCAAGAGCTAGATTTCTGATGGGTCGATGCACCATTTCAAAATAATTTCTTGCTTTTATCTCTTCTAGCGTTTAACTTAAAGTTAAAAATTTAATTTTATTGGATCTCTCCCTCTCACCTGATGCCTCCAAATATCCAGGCTCAGTGATAAGGACGCTATACGAATCGGTTTCTCAGGAGAGCAAACATGGCTGTTCTGTCTATGTCCCCCTTGTCTCCTTCATGGCCCCCTTCTTCTCAAGAGTGTACACAAGTGCTTGAGCTTCAGCAATATGTTGAGCAATTGGAAGATGAACATGAGAAATTAATGAGCTATCAGCATTGGTGCAGTCAGAGGCTAGAGGGGTTGACGCAGCAATTCATTGTTTTGGCACAACAAAAAGAGACGATTGAGCAAGAGAACCAAGAGTTGCATCGCAAGGTTGCTCAGTTGACCGCAGGGAATAAGCTTTTGGAAGAAAATAAGAAGCTAAAAATAGATTTAAAGCAATTTCAAGAATCGTTTTGTCAATTGAATGGAGAAATGACCCAAGTCGTAAGCGAAATGCAAAAACTTCAACAGCTTTTCAAAAAGAATGACGAGGAAAAAGAGAAATTACAATTGGAATTAGAAAAAAAAGAAATAGAAGAAGGGAAAGTCAAATTTGTGAACCAATTGGATCGCTTTGCTTATCTCACAAGTTTAATGGTCTCCTTAACCGCATTTGCAATATTTGGGACTCTTTCTGTTGCCTTGCTTGCCGGCGGGACGTTAATTCTTTATTACCAATGGTCAAAGAAAAACGTTCGAGAGGAATTAGAAAATCATTTGAGGATCTATTCAAAAGCTAATCCCAGGTTATCTCAAAAAATGTGTTTGCGTCGTTTATACCCTTCTTTTCCGTTCTAAGGAGAAACTATGGCAGCTGTAGATGTTTTACATCCTTGCGACCTAAGCAATAGAGAACCATTCTTTGATCACTCTTTCAAACCAAAGGGTTTAAATTGCCGCCAAAATTACTTATCGACTGTTTGCCCTTCTCCTTTCAAGGGGAATCGATCGATTTCCGCTGATTGCACAAACTTGACTCAAAAAATTGAAAAGTCTAGAAAGCGCAGCTTGAAATGGCAAACTCCCTCTCTTCCCGCTGAGGATCCCAAATCCCCTCTTCTACAAATGCAAACTCCTTTCATGTTTAGCTCCTCCTCCCCTTCTTCTCCTTCTGTTGTAACGGAAATCCAATCCACGAAGAGTGACGAGGTAGAAGACGTGAGAAAAAACGAAGAAGAGATCCGTCAAAAATTGATTCAATGCCGCTTGATGCAGCAGCAAATTTATCAGACTCAGATTCAGATAAAGGACCAAAATCTTCAAGAGAATCTCTCTCTTTCTTCTATCCAAACAACGAAAAAGGGATCTCCTAAGTGGAGTTTTTTCCCCTTCGCTTTTTTTCTGCAAATCAATCCCATCATTCAGCGTATTTGGTCAGCGATTGTCATCCTGATCAAAAGCTTTCTAGGAAATTTCTCCTGAATCTTTGAATTTTATTCTTTAATCAGATAAGACGAAAATAGAACCTTATAGCCTAAGTGTCTCATTTTAAACAAGGAGGGAGAAAATGTCTCATACTCTAAAATCTCTAAAATTGGGCTTGTGTCTATTTAGTCTTCTCCTCGTGATTGGATGGATCGAGGAACATTCCCTCTCTGCCCTCTGTTTCGCAAGAGGATGTGGAAATGATGCGGAACGTCCCGCTTGGGGAGGAAACGGAGGGTGGTGGGGAGGAGGACGTGAAGATTGGTATGGAAATGATGCGATAAACAGCAGCCGTTTTTCTTATTCTAACCGTTGCTACCACGCGTACTATCGCACGCATTATTGCCAAGAGGTAGAGGATGTCAATGGAGGAGCCTTGTACTGGAATATCCGGTAAAGAACCTATCTCAAGCCCTCAAGATTTCTGTAGACTCTTAATAGAACTCTTCTATATGTTCACCGAATTGTCCGAAAAGGGAATTTCACCCCCTTTTTCGGCAGAGCAAGAAAATCTTCTCATAGAATTAACGGATTGATTTTAAGCGCGTTAATGAGTGAAAAAATATTTACTTTTCTTTATAATTTGTGAATAGGGGAGAAAAGGAAAAGGATGAGCGTCAGATTAGGAGGAGGCTTCATATGGCATTAAAAAAAGCGGATATTGTAAGATTTAGAAAGCGCTTAGAGGAGATGCGCGGGCAACTGACTCAATCCTTAAAGGGATCAACGGCAGAAGTCAAAACTCCCGATGAGGCAACGGGGTACTCTCAGCATCAAGCGGATCAAGGGACGGATGACTTTGATCGGACGATTAGTCTAGAAGTGACGAGCAAAGAGTATGGCATTTTGAGGCAAGTTGAAAGGGCCTTGCAGAAGATAGAAGAAAATACGTATGGAGTGTGCGATATCACCGGGGAAGACATTCCTCTTCCTCGTTTAGATGCCATTCCTTATGCAACGATGACCGTGAAAGCGCAAGAAAAATTGGAGAAGGGACTCCTTTGATTAAATGAATGAGAGTGACACCAAACGGACTTCTCTTCAGGCCTCTGTTTCTTATTGGATCATCGTCATGGGTCTATTTGTTTTGGGATTAGATCAATTATCGAAAGCCTTTGTGGATCGTTATTTGCCTATTTTGGACGCCTTTCTTTATTGGTATCCTTATGGAGGGATTGGGGTCTTTAAAGATTTTATGGGGATTGAATTTTCGATTAATCACATGACGAATACAGGCGCTGCTTGGGGAGTCTTGAGTCATTATCAGCTTCCTTTGATTATTTTAAGAATGGGGTTGATTGTCGGTCTTTTGATTTATTTATTTTATTTTCATCCCCCTCTCTTATGGCAGGTTCCCCTGATGCTTGTCCTCGTTGGAGCCATCGGCAATGTTCTCGATTTTTTTATTTATGGACATGTGGTGGATATGTTTCATTTTGTTTTCTGGGGAATCGATTTTCCCATTTTTAATGTCGCCGATAGTGCCATTTCGATCGGTATTGGGGCATTATTCCTCTTCAATTGGTGTAATCTTAAATCATGCAGATGATCTCTTTCTCTCTTCCTAAAAGATCTCAAGTGGGTTCAGCCTTCCAGGCCTCTCAATGGCAAAAGTGTGCGCTTTTAATTGATGGGGATGAAATGGAGGCTCTCCTGACCGCTTTGCAAGATTTTTGGATGATAAAAATTGCGGGAGTGATTCCTCTGGGTCAAGAAAGGATTGATCAACAAGATTTTTTGGACGGATATGCCTCTTATATTCAGTCTTTAAAGGGGGGAGCTCTTTCTTTCGAAAACAATTGGCGTTCCCTCTTTTCCTCTATTTGGACGGTGGATTTAACGTCTGTTTATTCTGTCCCCCTAGATCAAAGCAAAGGGCTTGTAAAAATTGAGCGGCCCGTGATTCAGTTGCAAAGACATCGTGTTGATTATTCAGAGGCAGATGGGACATTTCGTTCTCAAGTTTTTGGGGAAAAGAGCATAGATTGGGGGATTCAATTCAGCTATCCCTCTCTTTATCAAGACGCAAACTTTCAAATTTTTAAAGTGAGAGAAGGGGATGAATTTCCCAATACAGCTCTTTTTAAGCGGCTCCAAAGGTGGGTGCGGGCCCATACCATTCCCACTTCTTTTGAAAGGAGGGACCAAAGAAGAGTGAACCTCTCGATTCGTTTGGGAAAAAGATGCGTGAGCTGGATTAATACTTATCCGCCGTTAAGGGAGAGAGGATTGGTTGTAAGTCATTCTTACTCCCAATAAGGAGGATAAGTTAATGCCCCATCGGCATTATTCACCTGAACAATCTCCACTTGAGGAATGCCCAACTCTTTCATATAACCCAAAACAAGAAGAGGGTTAGTGACGGCCACTTCTGCTAAAGCTCCCCCCGGCAGTTGCTCATCCGTTTTATTAGCCATTTCTTTGATCGCTTTCTCTAATGCATCGGGTTGCACAAGGGAACCGTGGATGAGAGGGCGAATGGCATAATTAAAAAGGCTACCCACTCCAATGATCGTCTGATGAGAGGTCTGGATTTTCGTTTTAATAAAGGGAGGAGTGCTTTGAGCATTTTTTGCTGATAAGGCAATTCCGGCCTGGATCTGTTCTAGAGTCATGGGATTAGGAGATTGAATAGTTTTAAGATCGCCGTGTTTGATCTCTTGGATCACTTCATTTTTAAAGGGAATAGAGGCGGTTGCCCCTTTTTCAACCAAGTAAGTGCCTTCAGGAGAAAGAGTGGTCAGCTGCATGCTTCCTCCTCCAATATCCCACGTCACGATTTGTTCCGGTTTGAAACGAGTGACGGCGAGAGCCCCTCTAAAGGCTAAAATCCCTTCTTCATCTTGATTAATAATGCGAACGGAAACACCTGTGACCTCTTCAATCTGTTTAGCAAACGCTTGTGCATTGGACGCTTTGCGGAAGGCTGCGGTTGCGACCGCCACCACTTTTTTCGCATGGTACCCATCTGCAAGTTTTTTTAGTGTATTGACGGCACGCGTCCCTTGATTCATCACTTCGGAATCCAAAGTGTTATCAGAAGATTGCTCTAAATGTTTTTGATAAGCCACCGGAATCGATTTCTCAAAAAGAAGCTCAGTGATTTTATTTGTTTTTGGATCGACCTTTGCCACTTTTAGGTTTGTTGCTCCCGAGCCAATATCAATCGCTGCGCGTACTTCCTCATTGGAAGAGAAAGAGAAAGAAGGATACTGAGGAAGGGAAAATAAGAGAAGTAAGATTCCAAGCACCACAAGAAATAAAATAAATAGCCGCGGTTTAGTCATAATTTCTCCTATTAAACAACACTTTAAATTTAGATTTTATATGCAAATTCAATACAATTAATTTTTACAAAAAAAATAATTATTAGAATTAGCTTTTATACTATTTTAAATTAAATAATATATTAAGTAAATGAAATTTTCTTTGCGTCTTAGTGTCTTTGTGTTTATATTTTAAAGATGTTTTGACTGGATAGAAGAGAAGAGATGTCTTCAGAAAAAAAATACAGGCTCCTAGATAGCGGAGGAGGGCGTAAGTTAGAGCGTTATGGCCCTTATCTTTTATCACGTCCCTGCTCTCAAGCAGTGTGGCTGCCTCAGCTTCCTGAAACAGCATGGGAAAAAGCCGATGCCAGTTTTTCCAGAGAGCATGAAAACAAGTGGACGCAAGTCTCTCTTCTTCCCTCCTCTTGGGAAGTGGAACTCGGGGCTTTACGCTTTAAAATTGTCCCGACTGATTTTGGTCATCTTGGCCTTTTTCCCGAGCAGAAGCCCTTTTGGGAATGGATTCAAAAGAAAATCCATTCGGTGCTCACTCCTCATTTTAAACCTCGTGTTCTCAATCTATTTGCCTATTCGGGAGGAGCGACTCTCGCTGCGGCCAAGGCGGGCGCAGCTGTTTGTCATTTGGATGCCTCTAAAGGGATGGTGACATGGGCGAGGGAGAATGCGCTCCTCAATCGGCTTGAAACAGCTCCCATTCGATGGATCGTAGAAGATGTCAAGAAATTTCTCATGCGCGAGCGTCGTCGCGGTTCAAAGTATGAAGCGATCATTTTAGACCCTCCCAGTTTTGGAAGAGGGTCTAAAGGGGAGTTATTCAAAATTGAAGAGGATGTGGTCGATCTCCTCCAAGATTGCCGTGCCTTATTAAGCGAGACCCCTCTTTTTTTATTATTCTCTTGTCACACTCCCGGGTTTACTCCTCTTGTTATGAAGCACTTGATCGATCAGCTCATGGAAGGAATCCCGGGAACGATTGAGGGGGGAGAAATGGTGTTATCGGGAGAGGGAAAGGCCTTAGATGTGCCGAGTGGCACCTATGCGCGATGGGAATGGAATATAGACGATGAATGAGTGGAAAATCACGAGTGTGCAAAACCCAAAAGTCAAGCAGGTGTTACATTTACGCGATAAACCTTTTCGCGATCGCACCCAGCTTTTTTTAATTGAAGGATATCGGGAGATTTTACGGGCGACGGATCAAGGATGGAAGATCGATCAACTGTTTATTTGTCCGGAGCGATTTTTAGGCTCTAATGAATCGGCTTTAATCGCACGCGTGAAAGGGCGTGGAGCGCAAATTTTTAGTTGTTCTGAGAAGGTTTTCCAAAAGATGGCCTATCGAGATCGTCCGGATGGGTTGTTAGCGCTTGCTCCTCAAAGACATTTGACTTTAGATCACTTGAGACACTTTGTTTCTCCCTCATCCCTCCCCTTTTTTGTCGTGGCGGAGGCGATTGAAAAACCCGGAAACTTGGGAACAATTTTACGCAGTTCAGATGCTGTTGGGGTGACGGGGTTGATTGTTTGCGACCCCTGTACAGATATTTATAACCCAAACGTTGTGCGAGCAAGTGTGGGAACTTTGTTTACCGTTCCCACTGCCGAAGCAGCAGGAGAAGAGACCCTCCAATGGTTGAGAAAGGAAGGAATCGCCCTTTTAGCAGCGACTCCTCAAGCAGAGAAAGAGTTCACAGAGATTGATCTTGTGCGTCCTCTTGCCATTGCAGTGGGAACGGAGCAATTAGGGCTCTCAGAGCGTTGGATGAAGGAAGCGGACTTACAGGTACGTATCCCCATGAAAGGGGTGGCCGATTCCTTGAATGTGGCGATGGCAACGACCCTACTGCTTTATGAAGTGCTTCGTCAAAGGAAGAAAAATGGGTGATCTCGTTCCTCTATTTGAAGACAACCATTTGCTCGTTCTCAACAAGCCTCCCGGTTTATTGACCCAACCGAGTGGGAAGAGTCAAGAGAGTCTAGAAGGGCAAGCAAAAGCTTGGTTGAAAGCGGTTTATCATAAACCGGGAAATGTCTTTTTAGAAGCGGTTCACCGGCTGGATAAACCCGTCAGTGGAGTGGTGGTGTTTGGGAAAACCGGTAAAGCATTAAGCCGTCTAAATCTGTCTATCCGGGCAAAAGAGATGAAAAAGATCTATTGGACTTGGGTCGAAGGAGAGTCTCTTCCTTTGCAGGGAGTGCTCGAGCATTTTCTTATCCATGATGACTTTCAGGCACGGGTTGTGCCCGCTTCTCATTCGGAAGGGAAAAGAGCTCGCTTGGTCTATCGCGTTCTCGTGCAGCACGAAAGAAGGACCTTACTAGAGATCGAATTAGAGACAGGGCGTTATCATCAAATTCGGGCGCAATTGGCTGCACAGGGGCATCCCATTTGGGGAGATGTCAAATATGGGAGTCGCCACATTTATGTTCCCGAGGCGATTGCCCTCCATCATCGTCGGTTGCAGCTTCCTCACCCGATTTCTCGCGCCCGGATGACTTTCGAGGCCCCTCTTCCCGATTCTTTTCCCGATTATTAAAAAATAATTTCTTAATTAATATTTTAATAAAAAAATATAAAATAAATGTTATAATTCTATTATCTAATTAAATTAATATTATTTAGGAAAAAAAATGGTTTCATCCTCCTCTTTTCACATCCTTCGGGGAGAGAGTTCCTTTATTGTCCCTCAAGAGGGAAAAGGGAGCGGCATCTTGGGGAAGATTATTGCCGTTTGGAATACGATTTGTGATTTGATTACAGGGATAGGAAATCGATCAGATGTGATGGGAAATCAGGGGCGCCAATTAAGAAGTTCGCAAGTGATCGATTATTTGACAAATCTGAAAAATGAAGAGGAGAAGTTTGACTATTTGCCAGCCTTTGCCTCCTGGGATTTTCATGGAGACGAGGCTGATATGACAACGATCATGGAGGCCGTTGAAAAATTTGATCACAACGAGAATGTAAGCAAACTCGCCATTCCTTTAATCTTGCCCCCTTCCTCTTTTCTAGAAGAAAAACATATGGTGATAATTTTTATCGATAAAAACAAAAACACGATAGATTATTTTGATGCGAAAGGGATCACAAGCGATCACCGGCAACTTATTGCCGGAGGGAGCATGAGGCAGAAGGTGTTAGAGCCCATTATCGCTAAACTCACCTCCTCTCCCTCGGTTCAGGTTAATGAAAATGCCCGCATCATTCAGTGGGATTGTCATCATTGTGGTGCTTATGTAAGCTGGTTTGCTCAGCAGCGTTTAACAAAGGATGCCGAACAAATTATTCAAGCAGGGATCAATCTTCCTGGCATTCACCGATTTAGAAAAGAGATGAAACCTCAAACACCTGCCCCTATTCTTCCCTCCGGTCGCCCGATTCTGCCGTTACCTGAGGAAGAGTTTTCATAACCTCCTCCAGAATTGCATACTCTTCTAAAAGCCGATTTATTTCTCCCATGATTGCCGGTGTATCAGGGTGAGTCGCCATTTTTTCGGTTTCGAAGAAGTCCTTCATATCGAGGAAGGGTTGAATCAGCGTTTTTATTCTCATCTGTTTATTCTTTTTAAAAGTCGCCTTTGCTAACGCATCCAAGCCATTTAGAATGGTTTGAAAGGGCTCTATTAGTTCCATATAGGTAAGATCAATCTCTGTGAAGATAGTTTTAGCGATTTCCAAGAGCGTACTGGTCGTCAATTCTCCCACCTCATCAAAATGATGCTGTTGAGCTTTCAAGCCAAATTTCGTTAAGAAGTGAGTGGGGAAAGGAACAAGGGATAAATCATAGCGAGCGCCGGCGATAATGATTTTTCCCATCGTCATAATCATTTGGCGGCAAACAGTCTCCAAACGATTTTGTAGGGCACGATCCTCAATCAATTCCAGGCGCTGCAAAAGATAAAAAATGGCATAGCTTCCCTCATCCGTTCCCATTTTTCTTTCCATTTTAAAATCATGTTCGAGATGGCCAATTCCTTTTGCAGAGGTCAAGAAGACTTGCATGATTGAAGGAAAAGTTTGTAACACTTGCGTACTGAGGGCCAGCTGGCTATTTTCGACTGCACGGAGTCCCATTTCAGCGAGGTTATCCAGGCGAGTCCAAACGAGGGGGTCTTGTTCATTCTGAATCCCTTTTTTGACTTCATTCGCCAAGTAGTCGACCATGTAAGAAGGAGTGAGCAAGCGAGCAAGACGACGCCATTGGATCCGGAGAAGGTCTAAGCAAAAACCAAAAGAGAGGATCCATCCCAAAAGCACTCCTTTTTGATAGGTCGGAGGAAAATCCAGCCCTAAAACAGCAAAAACGAAGTAGAGAAAGCAAAATAGAAAGAGTCCTAAAGAGCTCCATCGAATGACAAAATCATCTCTTAGAACATGGATGAGATTGGGAATGAGCGTTTGCTCCAAGCGTACGAAAGAGGTAAAAGGAAAAAGATTGAGAAATAAAGTCGCGAGTAAGAGAAGGGCTCCTCCTAGAGTAAGAATAAAAAAAAGAGGGGCTCCATAAAAGAGTTCAGGAGCGGGAGCAAAAAAGCCGACCAAAAGGGCTGCGATGAGGGAACAAATAGTCAGAGGCATCATTCACCTGTCTTTTGTTCCTCTCATCTTGCCAGAATGGCATTAATATCTCCAATAAGAATAATAAGGCTGAACAACAACAGGTTGAGGGGCGTAATGAGGAGCGTAATAAGGGTAATAATAACGCTGCTCAATCACGGGTGCAGGAGCGGGAGCTGGAACTGGAGCCACGACATAAGAGGGAGTCGGATAAAGATAATTGTAGGCGACATAGTTAGGAACAGGATTGAGATTTAAATTTAAAGCAAGCTTGGATGAGCGAGAGGTATATTTGTGTCGATGTTTATGGTTATGATTATGATATTTATAGGATTTGTAGGAATGATGATTTCCAGCACTTAATTTATGGGTGCATACCCACATAAATAAAAAAGAAAAGAGAAAAAGACAAGAAAACTTAAGGAATTTCATAACGGACCTCAATACGAACAGTTAAAAGATAACAAGCAATTAATAATTGACGTTTTTGAGTTTACTTAAAGTCGGAATAATCGGCAATGAGAATTTTTCAATTTGATTGATTCTTAATCGGTTATACAAGATCACAGGCTTTCGTTGAGCCCCAATTTTTTCATATTTCACCAAATAGTACTTGTATGATTTGGTGAAATCTAGTAAGATTATATCCACTACACTAAAAGGAAAAAATCTGATTTGGTGAATTTATGATAGGTCCGTTTTATGGTCGTGAGAGAGAGCTAGAAATATTAAAAGAACTTCTCGATTCGAATATTGCTCGCTTGGTCGTTTTGCGAGGACGTCGGCGTATCGGCAAAAGTCGTCTTGCAGAACAGTTTGGGAAATTTTTCACCAAACATTTGACATTTGTGGGACTTCCACCGGAAGAGGGGGTAACGGATGAAATCCAGCGTCGTCATTTTGCGAATGAATTAGAAAAACAAACAAATCAGTTTTCTTTGCGTTTTGATGACTGGGATTATCTTTTCGATAGTCTTGGTCGGGCAGTCCAACAAGGCAAGATCTTAGTCGTTTTGGACGAAATTAATTGGATGGGGTCACTCGATCCTGCGTTCCTCGGCAAACTCAAAACAGCTTGGGATGTGCATTTTAAGAAAAACCCTAACCTCATCCTCCTCCTGAGTGGTTCCATGTCGGCATGGATCGAAAAACACATCTTACGGAGCACCGGATTTTTTGGCAGAATTGCATTGGATATCGTTCTGCAAGAGCTCCCTCTCTATCAATGTTCACATTTTTGGCGATCCTATGAAAACAAAATTACTCCTTTGGAAAAATTCAAGGTTCTAAGTGTCATAGGCGGAGTGCCGCTTTATCTTGAATCCATCAATCCAAAAATCTCTGCCGAAGAAAATATTCGTCGCTTGTGTTTTCGCAAAGAAGGCCTTTTATTTTTGGAATTTGATCGTATTTTCTCCGATGTATTTGGAAAAAGAGCTCCTATGTATAAAAAAATCGTTTCGAGCTTGGCTCAAGGTCCCAAAGACCAGGCCTCTATATTAGAGAGAATAGGCTCCGAGAAAAGTGGGGTCTATAGCGATTATCTAGATGAGTTGGTGAAAACGGGCTATCTTGCTCGAGATTACACATGGAGCTTGAAATCCGGCAAATTTTCCAAGCTAAGCCACTATCGTCTGTGTGATAATTATCTGAGGTTCTATCTGCGCTATATAGAACCCAACCAGCCCAACATTTTACAAAACCGTGATTTGTTACCAGTGGGCTGGACAACAATCATGGGTTTGCAATTCGAAAACCTTGTGCTCAATAATCGACAGGTCATTCAGAGACTACTAAGCATTCCCCAAGCGGATATCAAGATCGACAACCCCTATTTTCAACGGCCTACAAATAAAAAACCGGGGGTACAAATTGATTATATGATCCAGACGCGCTTTAACACACTCTACCTGTGTGAAATAAAGTTTTACAAGGAACGAATTGGTCTAGAGATCATTAGAGAGATGCAAGACAAACTCAACTCACTCAGTCTACCGCGAGGCTTTTCGGTACGAACAGTGCTAATTCATGTTAATGGAGTCAGAGAGGAAGTCGAGGAACAGGAATTTTTTTCGCATATTATTGATTTCAGTCAACTTCTAACACAACATTAAAAGATCGGACGCTAATGCCGGACTTTGGCCATTTTAATAAAGATGCTTATCACTTAGAGCATCATGATACTATCCCTAAAGAATACGAAGAAGTTCTTTATCATGGAATCAGCGAAGGAGCTTTCCAGGCAAAAGGACTTTCTCCTATTCATCCCTTTAGCATTTTTATTAAAGACCAAAAGGATAAGGTTGTTGGAGGAATTTCTGGAACGTTATTCTATGGATCTCTCTATGTTGATTCACTTTGGATAGACGAAACATTGCGTCATCAAAAATGGGGAACAAAACTCATGCATGAGGCAGAAAACGTTGGGAGAAAACATGGAGCATCATTTGTTACTGTTCACACAATGGACTGGGAGGCTCTTCCCTTCTATAAAAAGCTTGGATATTCGATTGAATTCACCAGAGAAGGTTACGAGAAAAATTCAAAAATGTTCATGTTAAGAAAGATCTTGTAGAGATATTTGTACGATTTGAAGGAGAGAAAATGAATTTGACTGACATTTTAGAAACCACAGAAGTTCAACTAGCGACGGACTATAACAGAAAAAGGGACACATCGCCACAACAATTGGCATGATTTTAAAGAGGCCTTATATCTGTTCGCTAACTCTTAACCGTATGCTGATTTCTCCGGTACCATCAGTTGTAAATCCTTTAGAAGCGATGTATACTCTTTTGAATTGATTGGAAAGAGAGTCTATTTCTTGTTTAATAGCTGGAGAAAGAAGAGCTATATTTTCTTTGGTAACTGTAAATTCTCGAATGACATTCATTTTCCATCCAATTTGGATAATTGAATGTGAAGTATGAGTTACATATTTTTTACAGGATGTAACTGATATACAAATACCTTCAACAACGGACTTTTGAGATTGATTATGTTTTCTGAGATTTGGAACACCTGTTAACTTAATAAGTATTCCTATTCCGGCTAATAAGCCAAAAAGAGGGTAGGCAAAAATACCAGTAACGACATTTGCTGTTATCCAGGCTATCTTTGCTAAATCAGGGCTTTGCTTTATCTTTTTAGCAAAAAAATTATGATATAATTTTAATGGCTGAGTTAAAAAATCTCCATTAAATCGGATGAGTTGTAAATATTTTTAATTAAATTAATCATTTAATTTTTCATTGCTTTTTCGAATACTATCATAAATATTGATAATATTCAATCGATATTTTTCGCTCTATTAGAAAAAAACACAAAAAGGCTTGCTTTGACATCATCTCGACTTATAAATAACTTCACCAACGGACACTGTGGGGTTATCATTTGTTAGCGGGGATCAGGATAGTCATATGCTTTCGTCAGCAATCTATTAAAATTCCTCTTAAAGCATTTCGCTCCACAATGCATCGTTAAATTCCAGTAGCGTTTTGATCGACAAAGCCTTAAGATCTATCCCAGAGAGGTAAATGATGAATGTTACGATAGATCAACTTCGCTTTTGGATGGCTGGAAAAGAAAATGAACATCTTGAATTTAAAGAAGCTAAGTCCGGTTATGACACCGATAAGCTGACCCAGTACTGCTGCGCTCTAGCCAATGAATGCGGCGGACATGTCATTTTAGGAGTGACTGATAAACTTCCCAGACGGATTGTTAGTACTTACGCTTTCATGAATTTGGAAGACATTAAGTCAAAGCTAATCCAAAGACTGCAAATTCGCATTGATGTGGAGGAATTGCAAACAGATAGTGGGCGTGTTCTTATCTTCACAGTTCCTTCCAGACCAATTGGTGTCCCAATTCAATATAACAAAATTTACTGGATGCGAAGAGGGGAAGAGTTGGTAGCAATGACCCCAGATATGCTAAAGCGTATTTTTAACGAAGGGGAGCCTGATTTTTCTGCGCAAATTTGTCCACATGCCAAATTCGAAGATTTAGATAGAGAATCTATCAATGTCTTTCGAGAAATGTGGTTGCGCAAATCAGGCAATCATAATCTGAAACGCCTATCAGACCAACAATTGCTTAAAGATGTAGGAGCGGTGGAAGATAAGAAAATAACTTATGCTGCCCTTATCCTTTTTGGAAAGCCACTAGCACTTAGAAAGTTCCTCGCGCAGTCAGAGGTCATTTTTGAATATCGTTCTAGCAGAGTTACAGGGCCTGCTCAACAACGAGTTGAATATACACAAGGGTTCTTCTCGTTTTATGATGAATTGTGGGAAAAGATAAACCTAAGAAACGATCTCCAGCACTTTCAGGATGGATTATTTATTTGGGATATTCCCACATTTAATGAAAAAGCCATTCGAGAATGCATCTTAAATGCTGTAAGCCATCGCGATTATAGAGAAGCCGGTTCAATTTGGGTAAAACAATATCCACGTAAAATTATTATCGCTAGTCCCGGTGGGTTTCCTTCGGGAATTACTCCGTCTAACATGCTTTGGAAGCAGCAACCTCGGAATCGAAGGATTGCTGATATTTTTAACAAATGCGGGCTTGTCGAACGTGCAGGGCAAGGAGCTGATAGGATTTTTGAAGAAAGTATCAGACAAGGGAAGTCCTTACCCGATTTTGCTCATACCGATGAACATGAAGTGGTAATAACTTTAGATGGGCAAATTCAAGACGAAAGCTTTTTGCGGTTTTTAGAAAAAATTGGCCAAGAACGATTGGCTTCATTCAATACCGAAGACTTTTTGGTTCTGGACCTAGTTCATAGAGAATCTCCCATTCCTTCGTCACCACCAGAGTTGAAAACTCGACTCAATCATTTGATTGATTTGGGTATCGTTGAGCGGATAGGAAAAGGTCGAGGTGCACGATATATGCTTTGTCAGCAGTATTACGCTCTTGCAGGCAAAAGTGGAATGTACACAAGAAAAAGTGGGCTAGATAAAGAAACAAATAAGGCATTACTTCTTAAACATATCAAATCATGTGCGAAAATAGGGTCTAAATTCAATGAGATTCACCAAGTTTTACCAGCGCTTTCTCGTGATCAAATAAAGCAACTACTGAAAGAATTAAAAACTCAAGAGCTAATCCACCTTCAAGGAAAGACTAGCGCCAGCGCTTGGTTTCCTGGTCCAAACAAATAACTTGGATTTTGACCCAAGTTTAACCCAAGATTGACCTAAGTTTTAGCCTAATTAATTTCGAAATCACCTCTTAAGTGCGTCTAGGAATGAGAAACGATTGACCCAAGTTTTGGGTCAATTCTGACAACTCAAGCCTAATGAGTTGAGTTATTAGACACACTATTTTTTAATGGCTTCCAGGAATCATTCAAGAAAAACTTCCATGACTCCTTCCGTTACCAACACATGTTCAATCACACCAGGATTGATAGTATTCAATCAATATTTTCTTTCAATTCTTCAATTTGATTGATTCTTTATCGGTTATACAAGATCACAAGCTTCCGGTGGCATCCAATGTTTGTCCTTGCCTCTCCATTTGATTGTGCATCCAATGGGGTTTGTGAGGGGGGTTCTAACGAGGCGATGATGAAAATAATCTTCTAAAGCATTTTCTAAATCATTGACAGTCATTTTAGACGGATCGCGAGGAGAGTCAATGCCACGTCCTGTATAAATGAGGTGAAAGTTTTCATCGAACACAAAAAAATGGGGAGTGCGTAAAGCGCCGTAAGCAAGGGCCACTTCTTGAGTGGGATCATGCAAGTAGAGCCAGGGGAATTGATATTGTTTCATTCGCTCGACCATTTTTTCATAGGAATCTTCCGGGTAGCTGGCATCGCTATTTGAATTAATGGCGACAAAGGAGACTCCTTTTGGCTGATATTTTTTTGCCGTTTTGGCTGTGATGGGGTCGGAGTTTTGAACATAGGGGCAATGGTTGCAGGTAAAAAAGAGGACTAAGGCGGAGGCGTTTTCAAAATGATTAAGAGCATAATATTGGCCATCGGTGGCTTTTAGGCGGAAATTGGGGGGAATAGAGTTTAGGGGGAGCGTGAAGGGTTTGTCCATAGATAATCTCCTAGATTAAAAATGAGCTTGCTTCTTAAATTTAACTAAATAAGAATAGATCCTCTTTCATTTGCAAGGACCTGGGTCTATTTATGCATAAAAAAATATTAGAAGCAATTGAAAACTGTACAAGAGCGATCGAACAGTTAAAACTTCCATCATCCCTAGATTTTATCCAGCACGTCTCAGAAGCTTTGGCGACTTGCTTTAAAGAGGGGCACAAACTCATTTTAGCGGGCAATGGGGGAAGCTTATGCGATGCTGCCCATTTTGCTGAAGAGCTCACGGGAGTGTTTCGTCAAGAGAGGCGTGCTTTGCCTGCGATTGTGTTATCAGAGGCTGGCCATTTGACCTGTGTGGCAAATGACCTAGGGTTTGAGCGTGTGTTTGCAAGAGGAGTGGAAGCTTACGGACAGCCTGGCGATATTTTTGTGGGACTCACAACAAGCGGAAATTCTCCGAATATGGTGACTGCTTTTCAAGAGGCGCTGCAGAGAGAGTTGCAGACGGTGGCCTTTCTTGGCAAGGGGGGAGGGAAACTAAGAGGGGTGGCCGATTTTGAGTTAATCATTGAAGGGTTTTCGACTTCAGATCGCATTCAAGAGGCACATATGGCGGCGATTCACCTGATCATTGAGCAGGTGGAAAATCTGCTTTTTTATGAAGAGAAAGTCTTAGAGTGTGAATCAGCGAGCAGATTTTGTTGAGTGGTAATGATCTTCTTGTGTTAAATTATTTATTAACGCCATGTGCGACTTTTTTCCGTTCGAGTCCGGGCCCGAGACCGGGCCCGTGCCCGAACCGAAACTCCGAGCTTCGGTAAAAAGTCTGTACAAGACTTTGATGGATCGTCTAAGTAATTCACGAATCAATTTTGAGTAGTTTAGCAAAGCTCGTAGTCTCGGTTCGGGCGCGGGCCCGGTCTCGGGCCCGGACTCGAACGGAAAAAAAAGTCGCACATGGCGTATATCTCCTAAAAAAGAAGGTTTAGTTAAGGGACTTATGAATAAAAAAATCATTAGAGCGAGATCTAAAAAACTTGTTGTCTCTCTTCCTGAAGAGAAAGAATTGGAATACGAGAAAGATTTTTTCAAATGGACGAAAACTCAGGCGAATTTATTAAAGAAAGGAAGCTTTGCAAAAGTGGATATCCATAACTTGATAGAGGAGATTGAATCTTTGGGAAGAAGTGACAAGAGAACATTACGAAGTCATGCAGTTGTTTTACTCTTGCATTTATTAAAACAAAAGTATCAACCTGAAGGAAAAGGAAATTCTAATTCTTGGAGTAGCTCTATCTTAAATGCGATGCGAGAAATTAGATTTGTACTAGAAGATAGCCCATCTTTAAAAAACGAATTAATTAGAATTTATCCAAAGGCATATGAAGCTGCTAGGCAAGATGCCGCAGTTGAAACGCAACTAGACATAAAAACTTTTCCTAAAGAATGTCCATGGAAAATAGAAGAAATATTCCCGTTTCTTAAGAATGAAGCTATTAGGTAAAAAATGACGATCCGATGAAAAACACAAAAAAGAAAAAAGCAGAATCTTCGGCAGGAAAAGCAACAACGGTCATTGACTATATCATCCAGCGACTTGCTAATGAGGGCATTACTGACTGTTTCGGGGTACCGGGCGACTATGCGTTCCCGATCTGTGATGCAATCGATCGCCACCCGGACATTAGATGGGTCGGCTGTTCGAATGAATTGAATGCATCCTATGCTGCCGATGGTTATGCCCGCGTGCGAGGCGTAGGGTTGTTATCGACAACCTACGCTGTGGGCGAGTTGTCTGCGATCAATGGAGTCATGGGGGCGAAAGCGGAGCGCTCACTCGTCTACCATATCGTTGGCATGCCGTCCTATCAGGATCAGCGCTTGCATAAAGTCATGCATCACACGTTTGGTGACGGAGTTTTTGGGAACTTCATCGATATTTCTGCTAAAGCTGCCTGCTGCCACGCCGTGATCAATCCCGATAACTGCATGATTGAAATGGAACGCTTGATTGCAGAGGCACGTCGCCATCATCAACCTGCCTACATCGTGGTTCCTTCGGACTATGCTCTGGCACCCGTCACTCTGACCGAGGTGAAGCCGGTGACCTTTAAGTCGAATGAAGCGTCCTTGAAAAAGGCCGTCACCACCCTAGCTGAACGGCTAAAAGGTGCGAAAACTGTTGTCGTGTTGCCGGCGTTCACACTCTCGCGTCTGGGCTTACAAAAGGAAGCCAGGCAAGCAATCGAGGCGCTGGGCTATCCGTTTGCGACCACCTTAATGGAAAAGTCCATGATTGATGAAAGCCATCCGTTATTTGCTGGGATGTACATGGGAGCACTGTCCGAAGAAAAGACACGGCAAATTGTCGAGGAGGCCGACTTAGTACTCGACCTCGGCGGAGTTAGCCTCAACGACGAAACCACCGTCGCCTTCTCCGGACGGCTTGATCCCACGCGGTTCGTCACCATCGGACTGAATGATGGTCGTATTGGAAATCAGGTATTTACGAATGTACGCCTTGCCGACGTGCTCGTGGAGTTGGCAAAACTTAAATTGCCTGCACCTTTATACAAGAGAACACCAAAACAGGCTCCAAAAGTAAAGGGAAAATCGACCGATAAGATCACCGTGGAGGCACTCTATTCTCGTTACGCGGAGTTTATCCGACCTGGCGATAGCGTTGTTCTTGAAAGTGGGAGTTCGAGCTTCGGAGTTCCACCCATGACGCTTGCCGATGATGTGCAGGTACACATACAAATGTTATGGGGGTCGATTGGATGGGCCACGGGAGCCACCTTTGGGATAGCACTCGCTGATCCCAATCGGAGAACGATCCTCATCACCGGCGAAGGCTCTCATCAACTCACCGCCAATGAGATCGGAAATATGGGTCGCTATGGGGCAAATCCTATTATCTTTGTTCTTAACAACGACGGCTATATGGTGGAACGAGCGTTGGAACTCAATCCGGATATGTCCTACAACGATCTAGCAAAATGGCGTTATGCAGATTTGCCAGGGGCGTTGGGATGTGCTGACTGGATGACCGCTCGCGTTGAAACGCTTGGCGAGCTCGATGCTGCAATGAAGGCGGCCCGCGAGAGTCAATCGGGCGCATATATTGAGATCATTGGTGGACGAATGGACATGCCTAAAGGTCTCGCCATCGCGCATACCCGCCTTAAGGAAGTGTACGGAGATACGCCTTAATCATTTTTTACCATTTGGCGCCAGCATGTGCTCCTCCATCCACTCGGATATTTTCGCCATTCACGTTGGGAGCGGATTGCAAATATAACAATGCGTCCACGATTTCCGAGATTTGAACCAACTGGTGAAGGGGATTTAGCTTTTTCAATAACTCATGGTCTTCGTTGGCGTGCATCGGTGTATCCACAACACCCGGAGAAATTGTATTGGCTCGGATTCCGTCTGCCACGTATTCCATCGCTAGCGCGCGGCTGAACGCCGGAAGAGTGGATTTGGTGATGACCGGGAGAGAGATTGGCGCGCCGGCCAGTGGCTGGTCCACCAATGTCGTCGCAATGCTCACGATATGGCCGGATTTTTGTTTATGCATTTGCGCAACCACCTGCTGCGTGATGAAAAAGTATCCAGCCACATTTGTGTGGATCATCGCTTCAAAGTCTTCCGGTGTATATTCCGTGAACGGCTTAGTTATATAGATGCCTGCGTTGTTAACCAGAAGATCAATGCGGCCAAACTGTTTCACAGCGGCTTCAACCACTTTTATTGCTGTTTCCTTTTTGCCAATATCACCATCCACCAAGATGAGGTCCGGGGAAGGTTTTAATTCCTTTGATTGACTTATTGTGCGCGAATTAGCGACGACGCCGTAGCCATGTTCAAGAAGCGCCTGGGTGATGCCAAGTCCCATGCCACCGGAGGCGCCTGTGACAATGGCGATTTGTTTTTTGTTCATGTTTTTCTTCCCATTTATTTTGATTCAGAAGGGATGACTTTTTTAATTCCAGTCTTTGCATCCTCGAAAAATGCAGGTCCAGAAAGTAATGTCACCTTTTTGACCGTAAGCGGCGAGCTTGCGTGTTGTTTATAGAGATACATCTGTGTTTGATAAGCTTCAACCGCCCCACTGACGACATAACCTCCCACTTCCCCCGACGGAGAATCAAAACCGGCATCTTTTAGATCGCTGGCATGGGAATAACTTGAAACGCCAAGCCTCAATGCTTCTCTCATTCCTGTGAGACCCACCAATTTCATCATCTCGGGCTTGAAATCATTTCGATTCCCAAGACCAATGATCAACAATTTTTCAGCAGGAATTGTATTGGCCGGAGGGATGATTAGAAGAGTTTCAAGTAAATTCCCACCAAACTTATTAGATTTACGCAGCTCAGTAATTAATCCGTGCAATGCTTCATCAACATGAAGCATACCGTTAAGTTCTTTTGGCAAAGCTGGAGGTGAAGTCGTAATATCTCCTTCTGTATATTCGAAGGCACATACGATTTGCAATGGAGTCGCTTGTGCTGCAGGGCTCTGCACCAAAAGTTCGATATCAACGCCTCCTGCAACCTTCCCTAAATTCTCCCTTGTTCCAAGAGCAGGGTTAGCAGCAATCCCATTTATAGGAATCCATAGTGTCATTCCAATTATAATCAAGCATTTAAAAATGAATTTCACTCTATCCCCCTTGTAAATAATTGCAGATATAACAACGGACGAAAATATCTGCAATTAATTTATTTGACACATTCAAACGACTAAGTTACTTTTTGGGGATTAGCAAAGGATGCTTTAAAGGAGGTTTTATGGCTATCTTCGAACCGGACGGCAAAAACGAGATTCACGATGGAATCAAACACGAACCTGGCGGAGGCAAAGCTCTGCTCGATCCCACCGATACAGCCTTGTTGTTAGTGGATCATCAGACAGGCCTGTTTCAAACGGTGAAAGATATCAGCGTAGCTCAATTGCGGGCTAACGCAACCATGCTTGCGAAGCTCGCGGCTCTGATGAAATTGCCGCTCATAACGACTGCCTCGGAGCCCAACGGACCCAACGGTCCGCTCATGCCGGAGATTCACGCGTCAGCGCCACACGCGGTCTTTGTGCCGCGTAAGGGAGAAGTCAATGCATGGGACAATCAACTTTTCGTCCAGACGGTGCGCGAAACCGGTAAAAAGACTTTGATTATGGCTGGCGTCTGGACGAGCGTTTGCGTCATGTTTCCGGCACTTGATGCCAAAGCAGCAGGCTTCAAAGTGTACGCGGTTATCGATGCATCCGGCGACCCAAGCGAAGAGGCATCCCGAGTAACAGTGGCGCGTTTTGCACAAGCTGGAATTATCCCAACCTCGGCCAACGCGGTTCTGTGCGAAGTTCACCGCACTTGGAACCATCCCGAAGCTGCTGAGATAGCTAAGTTGTATACCATGGTAGCACCGAACTACGCAGCGCTGATCGAGAGCTATCAGAAAGCGCAAGAGGTGGTCAAGCAAGAGAAAAAGTGAATAGTTACCTCAAGCTGTCTATACCCCTTCCACTTCAAACCTGGAATTTGGGCTGCGTCAAAGCCTCGCCATTGAACGACCCCTTGAGGCGAATGAGGCGAAAAATCAAGAAAAATTTCATTTTATTTGCCTCATTTGCCTCATTTGAGGTAAAATGAGGAGAAAATGAGGCAAATGAGGCAAATAAAATGACTATCTTTCGTTATCCGGAACCGGAGTCAGCCTTATTGGAATTTAAAAGAGAAGTTCCAAAAAATGAACAAATCATCAAAACAATCATTGGTTTTTGCAATCAGATAAGATATCGTCGAATCCCTGTTTAATTAAATAAATGTTAAGTATTAAGCTTCTTATATTATTTTTATTGATTTATTATAATGTAAATATTATATTTATAAATATTATAGTTATTAACTTAACTTAATTTTTGATATTATATTTTAATCACCCAAGGGATCGCTTTTTGAATTCACTTGTCTATAATTAATAAAGCAGTTTACGATCACTCTAATAGGCGAATTTTCGCACAGAGAGACGTTGGATGGTCGTCAAAAGGGTTGAGCTTTATTTGAAACAAGTGATAAGTGGCCGGCGGAGAGGGGGTTTGCCTTTTTGCATCAAAATGCTTCTCTTTCCCTTAAGTCTCTTCTATCGCTGCGGTGTTTATTGCCGCAATTGGCTGTATGACCACGGCTGGATGCGGCGATACGTTCCTCCTGTCCCCTTGGTGATTAGCGTAGGGAATATCGTAGCAGGGGGGACGGGCAAGACCCCGGTGACGTTGAAATTGGCAGAAGCGTTTTATGGACGTTACAAACCGGCTATTTTGTCACGGGGATATCGCTCAAAAGTGGAGAAATTGGCTCTTCCGGTTTTCTTGTGCGAAGGAGAAGGGCCTCTTTTTCCGGCGAGTTATTGTGGAGATGAGCCTTATTTATTTGCTAAACGATTACCAAAAGCGCTCATCCTTGTCGGAAAAAACAGAAGAAAGGCCTCGGTGTTAGCGGCTAAAGCAGGGGCAGACATGATTTTGCTCGATGATGGGATGCAACACCGTCGTTTAGTCAAAGATTTTGAAGTGGTCGTGGTGGATGCGGGAAACCCCTTTGGAAATGGGTATTTTCTTCCCAGAGGATTTTTGCGAGAGGAAGTTCATGCCTTAAAACGAGCGGACTTAATTTTTGTGAATCATCTGGAGAATATAGAGCAATGGAGCTCCACTCAAGAGTTATTAAAAAATTACACCTCCGCCCCTTTAGTAGGAGCACGAGCCAGAATCACCTCTATTCAAGGTTTTTGTGGAAAGAGATTGGATCCGTTTCCGGGAATGCGTGTTGGTCTGTTTTGTGCGATTGCTCATCCGGAGTATTTTCGAAGAACCTTGGAGCAAGAAGGGTTTAAAGTGGTCGCGGAGTTTATTTTTGCTGACCATGACTCCTTCTCAGAAGAGAAGTTAAAGAAAGCAGCAGAAGCGAGCTTAGAGCAAGGAGCGAAATGTTTGTTGTGTACAGAAAAGGATCATGTGAAATTGCAAGAGTGGAGCTCTCTTTCTTTGCCGATTTTTTGGGTGCAAATGGAGCTGCAGTTAATAGCGGGTCAAGAAAACTGGGAGCATTTCTTGCGAAAAGCAGAAGCAAAATTAAAAGGAGGAACAGTCGGTTAGTAATACTCGACTTTGTACATTTTAAGGGGTCGATAAATGCAATCTTTTGAGTTATAGCGAGTTAAAAATTTTTCGCCATATTTAACTCAATATGGCGAAAAATTTTTAACTCGCTATAACTCAAAATCTTGCGTTTAGCGACCCCTTAAAATGTACAAAGTCGAGTAATAGGCTGACTATTCAATAAATAGATGAAACTTTGGTTAAAAATTTTTATTGGCTTAATACTAGGAGCAGTCGCCGGTCTCCTTTTAGGAGAAAAAGCGGAATATATTAGACCGTTGGGGACTCTTTTTCTCAACTTGATTAATATGATCATCGTCCTCCTGATTCTTTCCTCGATGACAGTGGGAGTCGCCAGTATTCACGATCCAAAAAAATTGGGACGGGTGGGAGGAAAAACAACCGGCATTTATTTGACGACCACTTTAATTGCCATTGCGATGGCCCTCCTGTTGGCACATCTTTTTCAAGTGGGAACAGGTCTCCATTTACAAGTGACCTCCAAAGAGCTCCCCACCGAAGCGTTGACAATTTCACAAATTATTTTATCGATTATTCCCAAAAATCCTATTGAAGCCCTTGTCACGGGGAATATTTTACAAATTATTGTTTTTTCCGTTTTCTTAGGCCTTGCGATTAATTTTTCTGGTCCTAAAGGAAAACCTTTGCTTGATGTGATGGAAGCTTTAGCAGACGTGATGTATCGGTTAACCTCCCTGATCATGGAATTTTCTCCGATTGGCGTCTTTGGAATTATGGCTTGGGTGGTTGGAACGTTTGGATTTGCGCTACTTGGCCCTCTTTTCAAGTTTTTAGGAGTCTATTATTTGGCTTGCGCCTTGCAATTATTTCTTATTTATGGAGGGCTTCTCAAGTTTATTGCTCGTCTTCGTGTCTGGACCTTTTTAAAGGGGATGGGGGATGCGATCGTCATGGCTTTTTCGACGTGCAGCAGTGCAGCGACTTTGCCTGTGGCCATGCATTGCGTGCAAGAGAATTTAGGGGTTTCAAAGAATATTTCCAACTTTGTCTTACCGTTGGGACTGACCATGAATATGAATGGAGGGGCGATTTTCCAGGCGATGGCTGCGGTTTTTGTCGCAGAAGCGTATGACATTCCCTTAGATTTATATAGTTATATTGCTCTTATTTTAACAACGATCTTTTCTGCGATTGGAACAGCGGGGATTCCGGGTGGCGGATTGATCATGCTATCGGCTGTTTTATCGGCGGCGGGGCTTCCCATCGAAGGGCTCGCCATTTTAGCCGGGATCGATCGCTTGCGCGATATGTCTACAACCGTCCTCAATATCTTAGGGGATGCGGCGGTGACCCTGATGATTGCGAAGCAGGAGGGGGAACTGGACGAGCGCAAGTATTATCATTCTGATTTAGTGGAATTGGCGAGCGAGGAAGTTTGAGCCTTTCAGAAGAATTATCAGCGATTTTTCATTCTCAAGAGTTGATTTTTGCGATCTTGAGTTCTCCAAAGGAAAAAGGAGGACCTTCTAAGGTGACTCTTCGCCCCTTTTTTCTCAAAAAAGAGAGGCAGTACCAATTGACGGAGCAGCGTCGACAGCAAGCCTTTCATCGCAATTTATCTATGCAAGAAGCGCTCGATTGGATGGAAGAGCATTTAAGAGAGTTTAAGCAGGCGATTCTCTATACGGAGAAGCATGATTATCATCTCTTGATCGGAAAGAAAGACCGGGTGACTCTATTGAAAAAAGCTCCTTCTAAGGCTTTGTCAACGCTTTTGCACAATCGAAAGAAAGAGTATGAATGGCAAGAAGGAACACCCATCCCCTTTCTGGTGCATTTAGGAGTAATGAACGCCGATGGGCGTGTCATTGCAGCCAAAAGGGATAAATTTCGGCAAATCAATCGTTTTTTAGAAATGATTGCAGATGTGTTGCCTCACTTTCCCTCTTCACGTCCTGTAAAGATCATTGATTTTGGATGTGGAAAAGCGTATCTCACGTTTGCCTTGTATCATTTTTTAAAGAAGACAAAGGGGTATTCTGTCCACATGATTGGGTTAGATCTAAAAAAAGAGGTCATTGAATCGTGCCAGGCATTAGCCAAAAAGTTAGGGGAAGAAGGAGATCTGGAATTTAGATGGGGTGATATCAATGCATTTGAACAGCAAGGGACGGTTGATTTAGTCGTCGCCCTGCATGCCTGTGATACTGCAACGGATGCGGCGTTGGAAAAAGCGGTGCGCTGGCAGGCGAAAGTGATTTTAGCTGCGCCCTGTTGTCAGCATGAATTATTCTCACAGATTCAACAAGAGGCGTTAAAGCCTTTGCTGAAGCATGGGATTTTGAAAGAGCGCTTTTCTGCTTTGGTGACAGATGCGGCGCGAGCGCAATTGTTGGAGGTGCTGGGCTATCAAACACAAGTTTTAGAGTTTATTGAAGCGGAGCATACGCCAAAAAATTTACTTATTCGCGCTGTGAGGCGTTCTCAGCCTTACCGGAGGGAAGGGGCTTGGCGTGCTTATTTGAAGTATAAAGAAAGCTTGCATATTACTCCATCTCTGGAGAAGCGCTTTGAGGCGGAGCTATATCTAAATCACTAATAAAATCCTCGCATTGGGTTGCTCACCAACTCTCAATGGCGGGACTTTCGCTGAGCCCTAATGCCCTTCCTGGTGCGTAAGGTGAGTTATTTATGAGGACAATAACGTATTTGTGAGTTGACCCCTAGAACTTCTTTTAAATGGCCTAGACCCAACAGTCGTGTCACCAGCCGCCACTTGGAGTGTAACTAATAAATATTCAACAGTTTATAACAGTATAATATTTTTTAAATCAATTGAGAGGAATTCGGGCAGTCATATCTAGATCAAATCGACCGTATGGATTCACATGTTCCCAAATTAATGGTGTTAGCGCCTTCAAGTCTCTCGTTGTAAGCCTGTCGGTCCAATGAGGCTCTGCAAGTATCTGTTGCAGCATCAATGTGTTGATATAAACCATGCAGTTTTGGATTAAGTGTAGGGATAGCATGCTCACTTCATGATCCTCTCGACGATTACTGCTAAGCTCGCCTTTTCTGGCAAAGAACACAAAATCGGTAGCACTATTCCATTGTTCAATCACATTTAGCCCTTCATGAATCTCTCGACGCAAGGCTTCATCATGCAAATAGCGGCATAAAAAAATTGTTTTTATCGCTTTCCCCAATTCAGCTAGGGCCTTATAGGTCGGGTGTTGAATATTATTTCGAGTAAAACGACGCAAGATAGCTTCTGTATCAGCCGTTCCAAGCCCATGCAAACAAAGCAAAAGGCGAGGCTGCAGAGCCGGACACTTTATCAATAAAAACCTTGTCTAGTGTTAAGCCTTCCAGCTATTCCCGCTGAGGCATAAATATTTGAATGACAATAATTTGAGGTAATATCATTCGTAGATTTTTTGTCGATTTTTTGACTATTCTCATTCGAGTTTCTCAATAGCACCTCAGAGGAATTGTCTGGGGGTAGGTTTTGGCCATTTAGCACTTCTTGACCTTGAGTGCCAGCGGGAATCGCTGTAAGCCTTCCAGCTGTCTTTCTGGATTTTGTTCTTCTGTACTCACTCTAATGTATCCAACGGTCTTGCCTACAGCCATAAAATCAATCCAATTTAAAATTTGTCAATTTGAAGTCTGAGAAATTAACAATTGACTGTCAATTAATAAAAATATATAGTTTATTCTGACAGGAATGAAAGGGGCGCCCTGACATCAGGATAGGGTATACCCTAAATTGACAAATTTAATTTTGTTAAAATCGGAATTTTTGGAAAGATTAAAAATTTTTTAAATATATTTCATAAAAGGTTTTATGGATCCTATCACCATTTTGCCGGAAGATCTTCATTCGTTTATTTTACCTCATAGTGCTCAAGCGCTTCTCCCTCTTATGAAGGTAAATTCTAAATGGAAAATTGCAGTAAAAAACGTGCTTCATAAATATTTTTTTTCCGAATATGTTCCGTCAGGAGAAAATTTAGAAACATATCCGAGCAAATATTGTGTAGGATCAACTAAAGAACTTAAAGAAAGGATTCAGCAATTTTTTGAACAAGTGGAAAATGAAAAAGCTGTTTTTATTTGTCTTTTTCCTTTCAACACTTCTGTATCCATTCTTGATAGCGAGATTCCTGCTTTTCTTGCTATTAAATGGAATCCTGATGGACGTACAAACTTCTTTAATAATCATAGCGATGGATTTAAATACGATCATAGTAAAATCTCACCATATATATTAAGTCGAAGTCAAAGAGATGGAGTGTTTTCCTCTTATTTCAAAGGAAGATTAGATCCTACAAACAAGTATATTGATTTAGAAAATAAAACATCAAAATTGGCTTTAAAAATTTGTTTTTCCACGAAGAAGCTAAAAGAACATCCAAAAGTTGATTCTATAGAGAATGATGTTGAGATAGATAACACTCATATTGAAACAACGATTCGGGGTTGTTCGATTATGTTTGATGTAGGAAGGGATGGACATTTTTGTTCCCGAGACGTACGATTAATCAAGCAAATTAAATCCTTAGCTAGTTCAGAAATGAACCGACCTTATCGTATATTTTTATATATGGTTATTTGGTCTGTATTTGCAGCAGGACCAATTTATAAATTCACAGAAAGATATGATTCAATAATTAAATGGCCACTTTTGATAACAATAACTTTTATTTTCATGCGAATTATTATATTAGTTGAGAGTCGGATTAAAAATTTCTAGATGAAAATTTTTTTAATTGATCAGCTCACACATCAAGAATTTGCTTGCATTCAATATTTTAATTTTAGCTTAATGCTTAACCAATCTGAATATGTGAGCTTTTTTGTTATTTATATCCAATAAAAATTTTTATTTGGAAACTAATCATGGTTACTCTTTGATCTAACTCGTTGTAGTTTTAAATGTTGCACTCCAAGTGGCGGCTGGTGACACGACTGTTGGGTCTAGGCCTAAATAAAAAGCCGATTGACTCTCACGTTGCGTGATAGATTAGAATGGAGCCATTCTTTAAAATCATAGGAATTTAAAGAGAGAAAAAGGTGGCTTACACAGTTCAAAAATTAGCTTCACTTTCAGGAGTGAGCGTTCGCACTCTCCATCATTATGATGAGATCGGGCTCTTGAAACCGGCTTATATCGGCGGAAACGGGTATCGATACTATGGGGAAGAACAGCTGTTACTTCTACAGCAGATCCTTTTCTTTCGCAATCTAGGATTCGAGTTGAAAAAGATCCGCGAGATCGTGAAGAAAAGCGATTTTGACAGAATTGCAGCTCTTCATTCTCATCGAAAAATGTTGATGAAAGAGTTGGAAAAGACGCGCGAACTGATTGAGACCATTGATAACACAATCGAACACTTACAAGGTAAGAAAAAAATGAAAGACAATCAGTTCTTTAAGGGATTGAATTCCCCAAAACAGAAAGAATACGAAAAGTACCTCGTCGATAGCGGAAGACACACAGCTGAAGAACTCGAAGCTGGGCGCGAACGGCTAGAGAAATGGCGGCCTGAAGATTGGGAAAAGGTACAGGTGGAATGGGAAGCCCTGCTTGAAAATTACGTCAGTGCTATTGAGAAAGGGCCGAATTCTCCTGAAGCTCTCGCTTGCGTGAAACGCCACCTTCAGTATTTGAAAAGATTTGGGATCGAGACTAAAAAAGAAGAACTCGTTGAAAAAGCGAATTTCTATCTCGGTCATCCTGATTGGAAAAAGGTGTTTGATACGCACCATCCAAAGCTGCTGGAGTTCATTCTTGCAGCAACGGAGGCCTACGCAAATGGTTAGCACCTTGTCATAATGATCGGGTTAGATTTAAAAAAAGAGGTGATTGAATCGTGCCGGGCATTAGCCAAAAAGTTAGGGGAAGAAGGAGATTGGGAATTTAGATGGGGTGATATCAATGCATTTGAACAGCAAGGGACGGTTGATTTAGTCATCGCCCTGCATGCCTGTGATACTGCGACAGATGCCGCATTGGAAAAAGCGGTGCGCTGGCAGGCGAAAGCGATTTTAGCTGTGCCCTGTTGTCAGCATGAATTAGTCTCACAGATTCAACAAGAGGCGTTAAAGCCTTTGCTGAAGCATGGGATTTTGAAAGAGCGCTTTTCTGCTTTGGTGACAGATGCGGCGCGAGCACAATTGCTGGAGGTGCTGGGCTATCAGACGCAAGTTTTAGAGTTTATTGAAGCGGAGCATACGCCAAAAAATTTACTTATTCGCGCTGTGAGGCGTGCTCAGCCTTACCAGAGGGAAGGGGCTTGGAAAGTTTATTTAAAGTATAAAGAAAGCTTGCATATTACTCTGTCTCTGGAGAAGCGCTTTGAGGCGGAGCTATATCTAAATCAATAATAAAATCTTCGCCTTCAATGTCAGAAAAGCTTTGTTTGACTTCAATGTTTCCCGGATCTTTATCCGCTTCAAGAAATTGCTGCAATAATGCTTCATCTTCTTTCCTTAAGGCTTCCCATAAGGCTCGAGTAACAAATTTACTCATTCGGCCCCGACCAACTTTGATATGTAAAAGAGTCGCTAAATGTTCAGGAAAAGATTCATTTAATTTTATCTTGTTGTTATTTAATATGTTAATTATAGCATTTCTATAAAATATATCAAGTGTTATCTTTATTTTTTTCCAGCTTTCAAGTGGAAGGGGTATAGACAAACAGACGCTAAGGGCAAGGAAACTAATTTTTCCTGGGTGACAAACATTCGAATCACCACTCCATGAGGGGGGGGTTCCGGCCAAGCTTCTTTTTGTCCACATCGAGCGGCCTTTCCACCATCGATTACAGTAAACTCAGGGTCAAGCCCCTGTTTTTCCCTTAAATCAAGGAGGTGTACTCCCCAAATATTGGCATCACATGTATCTTCTCTGCTAAGAAGATAACAATATGTTGAACGAGCACAACAACCAACCAAGACAGGATCACCGCCCTGATAAATTTCATCGTGAAGTCCTTGCTGTACACAGCTAAGATCTTGTTGAGCATTAATTTTTTTCGCTGTCTCGAGGTGTTCATGGACAATATTATGGATAGTTCCTTTGGAGATGTGACAATCAAATATGTCTCGTAAAAATTCAGATACACCCTGGTAAGATGCCCGACATATAAAAATGGGAGCCAGTACAACTTGGAAGAGCCATGATTTGGTAACCGGGATATAAAAGAGAATCTTGTCGTTAGAGGGCTGCTTTTCGAAGGCTTTAGAGATTCCCTCGAGAGCTTTTTCTTTTTGTTGATACACAAATTTACGGCTTACTCCATAATGTTCTGCAACATTAGCAATTGGGGTATTGCCCTTGAGGGCTTGGATTCCAATGTTTTGACGTTGAGATGAGGTAAGGAAGTGAGCTGCACAAGAGACTTTCAATTTTTGTGAGGATAAGGTATCAATGAAGATCGACATAGCAGTTTAATCCTGTAAAGGTTTGTGGAAGAAACATCTTACAGAAAAATTGATTGCTATGTCTTTATTTTTAGGTTCAAGTGCAGGCAACACTTTAGCTAAAGTGTTGCCTGCACTTGAACTCGCCTTAATTTTTTGTAGGATTCTATGCTGAAAAGCGATGTGGCCGAGAAGGCCAAGGTGGGATATTTTGATCACGAAAGATGGGATGTATATCAGGCAGCTTTAGAGTTGGTGATCCTGATCAGCGACATTGTAGAGCAATTACCAAGGGGGAAGGCATATTTGGCCGATCAACTGCAAAGAGCGGGCACATCAGTACCGCTGAACATAGCAGAAGGAGCAGGAGAAGATGCGATCAATGAAAAGGCGCGATTTTATCGGATGGCAAGACGATCTGCGACTGAGTGTGCCAGCATTCTTGATGTCTGTCATCGATTGCGGTTGCTCGATGAAAATCGATATGCAGAAGGCAGAACATTGTTATTGCGGATTGTAGCCATGCTCACCAAAATGGGGCGGGCAGAGACTGGGTATACGAATACAAGCTAAGCGAGATTGACAGGGTCGAGTCCGAGTCCGAGTCCGAGAGCCGATTGGAAACACGGAAGAACGGAGCACGATCGGAACTCGGACTCGGACACGGACTCGGACACGACAAAATATGTTTGTTTGTTACCTGACATTGAACCAGGCCAAGATTTTTATTCTTCTCTTGAAAAACTAATTTTTTGATAGATTGAAAATTTTTCCTGGTTTTTAAATTCCTCCATCTTTATAATCGTTAATATGTTAAGCGTTTAAGTTGGGTTATCGAACGATAACCTGGCAACAAATTGGACTCTTCTGTGCAGTTTTAGGTAAAATTGTACAAAGTCCAGCTTGTCTATAACTTATTTAAAGTTAACAGAAAGTTACAAAAAGAATAAATTTGCTTTCGATAAACCAACTGGATTTATCGAAAATTTACGAAGTTTGGTATATCCCATAAAAAGGAGATAAGTATGTTACCGATAGGAGCAGTAGCTGTATTAGCAACTCTATATTATGAAACCAACAAGGCAAAATCTTTGTTAGACAAAGAACGCGACATTACTTTGCTTGCACAACAAGTGAACGCCTATCTGAAAGGTCGTGGAACTTGCATTCAGCAAGGTATTAACCCTGAAACGACTTTTGACTTTGATCCAAAAAAGAAAAGTATGTGTGTAAAATCAGGGGTCTACGTTAATTTTGATAGAGCTGATGCAATCCTCAACGAAAAAAAATCAGCCTATAATGAAGCAAGGCAAAATTCACTTTTTGGACGAATTTTTAAAATGGGTTACAACGTTCATTATTAATTTTTCCTGTACTGTATGTGTTTAATTTGAAGGCACAGCTTTTCCACAAATATGTGTCAGATAGTATGCTTATCAAGTAAATTCGGCATGGTTCAGAGGAGGATAACACTTTTTTCGCGTTTCTCCTCGAAAGCAGGCCAAAAAGTGTTACCTTCCCTCGGAGAGTTTTGAACCATGCCGTAAATTCCTTATCGTGTATTTCCGCTTGAATCTTACTGGTACCCTGATTCGGTTCTGTTGGACTTCAAACCCCCATTCGACGTAAATTTTTTCCACCCCTAATAGAGGAGCTGGTGATAAGTTATTGAGACTTTATTGATTATAATCTAAGTGACGGCTAGTTCCACGACTATGGGTAAATTTCAACAAACGACACGAAAGTTTCATAGGATTTTTATTTAATCCATTCTTGGCGATGTTGGGGTCAGCTCAGAATTCGGCATGGTTCAAAATTCCTCGAGGGAAGGTAACACTTTTTTGCCAGGTCTCGACGAGAAACGCTAAAAAAGTGTTACCCTGTTCTGAACCATGCCATATTGTTTCATTATTCAGGAGGTAAGCTATACCCCTTCCAGTTGAAAGTTGGACCTCTGGACTGCATGAAAGCTCCTGCGGTTGAGAGATTGCACAAGGGCTAGTATTGAGGGAAATACAAGCCCTTGTGCAATCTCTCAACCCCGGGGCTTTGATGCAGTCCAGAGGTCCAACTTTCAAGTGGAAGGACTATATAATTTTGATTCAAAGGAGAGAAGCTAATGCATGCTATAAATATAAATCAGTTTGAGAACCTGACCACCGGACAGATAGGTCCAATCAAACAGGTTAACGATGGCGTATACACGGCAGCAGCTCTAGCACCTACTGGAGAACAAATGTACTTTGCAATGGAATCAATTAGGGAGTGGGTAAAGAGGAGCCAATAGCTCGATACTTCCCACTCGCTAAACCGTCATCCTTAATTGAGAAGGCTATGTTTAAGCTTTGCTTGCGATCAGAGCATCTAGGCAAGCTTCTCCTGCTACTCTCTCAATTTTGTGTTTGTCTTCATTAGAGAGAAACTCACCGGTCTGCCGATTTGCCAAAATAATTGCGCAGGCAGCAGCTCGGATCCCCTGATTGCGAAGATTTTGTTTATCCATTGCTTGTTGATTGAGGCGTGCTAAATGAAAAAGATGAAAGGTCTCCATTTGGAGAGATCCTGTATTTGGATGGAGGGAGTTGATCCTCTCAATTAAGTCTTGATTTCGATCATCGAATGCCGGATCCACTCTTCCTTGAGCTGCATAGAAAGTGTCAGCTGTTGCATCGCTAGCTTCAATGATAGGAAAAGCTGTTTTAGCTTGAATTTTTAATGTCTTCACCAAAGTGGCATGCAAGGCACTATCGGGAGCGATGGGCTTTGTGATTATAAAGCAATTGTCTTCAAAGTCTGCATTGTCTTGGTACGCTGAATAATTTGTTTGAATCATGTATGATTCTTTTGCAACAACCACAGTCCCAATTGAAATATCTTCTCGAGGTGTGCCACAAGAGCCCAGTCGAATAATCTCTAAGGGTCCCTCTGTAATGCCACGGATTTCCTTAACCGCAAACTCCATCATGGGATACCCCATTCCCATCCCCATGACAGTCACGTCGATCCCTTTTCTCTTTCCTGTATAGGTTGTAAAGCCTCGTGTAGAGGAATATTCAGTGCAGGTATTGGTGTCAAAGCATTCTTTAATGATTTTTGCCCGCTCTAGATCCCCTACAAGCAGAACTCGATTAGCCACTTCTCCTTTTTTGATCTGTAAGTGATAGACACGTCCTTCTGCATCTTTTGGAAATTCGCTTCCGATCATATTTCCAATTTTTCCTGTTGTCTCTATATGATTAGAGGTTCCAGTTAGCACTTCAGTGTTCATAACAATTCCTTTGTTTTAGTCAATTTTTTTGTGATAAACTGCACGCAGCTGTGCTGTAAATAGATAGATGCTAAACGAAGAGAGGATTTTTGAATATAAAAACCCGAGTAGATGTAAAAAGCTTCCTTACTGAAAAAATTTCTCTTGAAATTATCCCTAATATCGGGATAATGAATGCAGAGGCAATTATGAAAAAGAAAAGAATTTTTGAAGAAGAAATAGCAGATACAAGAGTTGAGATAGGAGTAGGGAGTATCTATGCTGACCTCGGTCTAAAAAACCATGAAGAAATGGAAACTAAATCCAACCTTGTCATGGAAATTAGTAAGGTTATAAAAAAAAGAAAGCTCACTCAAACACAAGCTGCTGAAACGATTGGCATTTCTCAACCTAAATTATCTGAATTACTAAGCGGGCGATTTAGAGGATATTCTGTCGAACGGTTAATTCACTTTCTCAATGAACTTGGACAGGATGTTGATATTGTCGTTAAAGCTAAACCTCGCAACCGCAGTAAAGCTCGTGTTAGTGTCTACCACTCTGTTAGCGGAAATCGCTCTACAGTGCCAATGGCTGCTAAAGGTCATTAATTAAATTCACCCAAATTGATTCTTAAAATTTGGCCCGGTTCAATGTCAGGTAACAATTTTTTTCGTGTCCGAGTCTGTGTCCGAGTCCGAGTTCCGATCGTGTTCCGTTCTTCCGCGTTTCCAATCGGAACTCGGACTCGGACACGATCCTGTCATGTTACCCAAAAACTCTACTTTTTGAACCATGCCCAAAATTTGGGAGCTATTTCCGTATTATTATCTAGAGGTTAATTATGAAAAAAATTCCAGTCGGAATTCTTGGTGCAACCGGAATGGTGGGACAAAAGTTTATTGAGCTGCTTTCTTCCCATCCTTGGTTTGAAATTGTGGCTCTTGCAGCCTCTGATCGCTCAAGTGGGAAGCGATATGAAGAGGTAGTGAGATGGTCCATGGCCACCCCACTCCCACAGAAAATTGCAGATATGCCTGTCGTAGCCTGTCAACCTGATCTATTATCTTGCTCGCTTGTCTTTTCAGGATTGGACTCTAGCATTGCCGGAGACATTGAGCAAAGTTTTGCGAGAGCGGGTTACCGAGTCATTTCGAATTCAAGTCCTCATCGCATGGATGCAGATGTTCCTCTTCTCATTCCAGAAATCAATAGCGAGCATCTAGAACTCCTCTCTCATCAACGCTTCGGTGGAGGGCTCATTGTAACCAATCCAAATTGTTCTGTCATTGGCATCACGATGGCTTTAAAGCCTCTCTTGGATAAATGGGGCATCGAAAAAACCCATGTCGTCACCCTGCAAGCCTTATCAGGAGCAGGATATCCTGGAGTTCCTAGCATGGATATTTTGGATAATGTGATTCCTTTCATTAAAGGAGAGGAAGCAAAAGTGGAACAAGAGCCATTAAAAATCATGGGAACTTATCATCAGGGAGCGATTATTCCCTATCCCATGCGTCTGAGTGCTCAATGCACCCGTGTCTCCGTTGCGGATGGGCACTTAGCCTGCCTATCAGTCAAGTTAAAGGAAAAAGCAAAAGCTGAGGATATTCTTGCAGCTTGGAAAGCATTCGAAGGAGAGCCTCAGCATTTAAAATTACCAACAGCGCCTAAACGCCCTCTCCTCTATCTAGAAGAGGAGAGATATCCTCAACCTAAATTGCACCGCTCTTTAGAAGGAGGCATGGCAGTCTCCATTGGAAGACTGCGTGAATGCCCTCTCTTTGATTGGAAGTTCGTCCTTCTTTCTCATAATACTGTGAGAGGAGCCGCAGGATGTGCCCTTCTCAATGCCGAGCTCATGTTAAAAAAAGGCTATTTAGAAGAAGAACTTCCCATCGACTGTCCCATCAAACAGCGTATTTCAATTCCTTGAGCCGTTGCTGCCAAAAGATCCTCATCGAATTGAATGCAGCGAGGAGGAAATAATAAAACTAAAGCAGAGCCCCCAAATTCAAAATATCCCTTTTCTGCTCCTCTCTTTTGCCATTGGTTGGGAGGGGATATTTGTCGGATGCTCCCCACATTCGTCGCTCCCACCTCCATATACAACACCTGTCCAAAGGAAGATGTTTGAAGCTTGCAAAGCGTCCGCTTGTTACGAGTAAAAATTTGAATATTTTTTCGGACAGCTAACGGATTCACAGAATAAAGCACTCCCGCCAGCTCCTGTGTCGGCCCGGGTAAACAATTGCAAGGAAAGTGAAAGCGATGGTAATCCGAAGGACATAGTCGAGCCAAGACCATGCTTCCTTGCCGGTACCCCTCTGCAAGAGAATCACACTGCAAAAGCTCCGCTAAATTGAACTTTTGCCCTTTGATGATAAACCCATCGCATGTCTCTATGTTTTGATAAAAATAGTAACGGGCATCTGCCGGGATCACAGCGACCCCCTCTTCTCTCGGAAAAGGACGCACCTCGGCCTTAAGGCGGCGAATAAAAAAATCGTTAAAAGAACGAAAACTAGAAACCGGCTCTAAAAATTCTCCGGCATCGACATCAAAAGTCTTCATAAAAGGGGCGATTTTTTTCGCACTTGCAGGACATTTCTGAAGATACCCATAAAAGGCAGAAAAAAACGGCCACTTCACAAAAGCAGATAAAATCCACGGCCGGATCCAACGGGGCAACCAAGAGTCTCCGTACAGCAGCTGCAGGGCAGATTCTTTGTAAATCTTTTCTTCACACTTTTGACTTGTTTGCCGATCAATGTAAATAATACCCATAAGAATAATGAATGAAAAAAAAGAATTAATTTTGTATCATTCTAAGATTATAAATAATCTAAAAGATTAAAGATATGGAATTTGTGCATCAAAGTTATCATCCGGGCGAAACGATTGCTGCGATTGCCACGCCGCCGGGGGAAGGGGGAGTTGCCATCATTCGTCTTTCGGGAGATCGTTCCCTAGAGATTGCTGCCCGCTTATTTGATGGTCCCCTGCACCAATATAAAAGTCATACGGCCCACTTTGGCAGATTGCACAATCTCAAAGGAGAGCATGTCGATGATGTTCTGCTTCTTGTTCTACTCGCTCCCCGTTCCTATACGGGAGAAACAACGGTCGAAATTCATTGCCACGGAGGGAGCCTCATCACACGCCGTGTTTTAGAGAGCGTCTTAGAAGCGGGAGCGCGGGCGGCTCTCCCTGGAGAATTTACTTTCCGCGCTTTCCTAAATGGAAAGATGGATCTTGCTCAAGCGGAGGCGGTCCAAGCGCTGATTTGCGCCAAAAGCGAGCGTGCTTTAGATGCAGCCGAGCAACACTTGCAAGGAGCTTTCTCAGAATCGATCGGTCAATTCCAAAAGGGACTAACAGAAGTGGCTGCGATCTTGGAGGCATGGGTTGATTTTCCTGAAGAAGGACTTGAATTTGCAACTATGGAGGACACTTGTGAGATTTTAGAGAGCCTTTATCAACGGATGGAAAAATTGGCTGCCACCTTTCATCAGGGAAAAATCTTGCATGAGGGACTCTCTTTATGTTTGCTTGGCTGTCCCAATGTGGGAAAGTCTTCTTTAATGAATGCGTTATTGGATAAAGACCGTGCCATTGTTTCCCCCCTCCCAGGGACAACTCGAGATGTATTAGAAGACCACTTACGTCTGAATGGATTTCACCTCAAATTGAGTGATACGGCGGGGATTCGAGCGACTGAAGAGGGGATTGAGCAAGAGGGCATTCGCCGCTCCATGCAAGCGATGCAGCAAGCAGACCTGATTTTACTTCTTTTAGATGTCCAAAAGGGAATCACACAAGAAGAGGAAGCGCTGCTTCATCTAGTTCCTCCTTCTAAAACAATTGTGGTTTGGAATAAAATGGATTTGCCGCATGGGCCGCTCCCTTCTGTTCCCTTTCCTTTTGTCACGCATCTTTCTGCCAAGCAGCGGAAAGGCTTGGATGAGTTGCATGCTGCCATTGATCGGTTGATTTGGCAAAAGGGCCCTCCTTCAAAAGAGGAGATTGTGATTACGAATGTGCGGCACAAAGAGGCCTTAGTCTCCTCTGCTCAAGCTATCCGTCGGGTGCAAGAGGGATTGCGTCAATTAGTTTCTCCTGAATTTGTGACCCTGGATATGCGGCAGGCTTTACATGAGCTTGGGAAAATCATTGGAACAAATATCTCAGAAGATATTTTATCTGCTATCTTTTCTAAATTTTGTATTGGGAAATGAAAAACTTATCTAAACAAGAGATCGCTCGTAAAATTCAGCGAATTCTCAATCAGCTTTACCCAAAGCCTCCCATTCCTTTAACCCATCACGATCCTTATACGCTCCTGATTGCTGTGCTGCTTTCTGCGCATTGTACAGATGCGCGTGTCAATAAAGTCACTCCCCTATTATTTGCCAAGGCTTCGACTCCGGAGCAAATGGTGAAGCTTTCTATTGAGGAGATTGAAAGAATTGTCCACTCTTGTGGATTGGGTCCGCGCAAAGCTCAAGCGATTTGGGGGCTTTCACGCCAGCTCATTGAAAAGTATAACGGAGAGGTACCGGAGAGTTTCGAAGCGCTGGAGTCTTTCCCGGGGGTTGGGCATAAAACAGCTTCTGTCGTGATGTCGCAAGCGTTTCATCATGCAGCCTTTCCCGTCGATACACATATTCATCGCTGTGCCAAGCGGTGGGGGTTAAGCTCAGGCAAAAGTGTGAAGCAAACAGAGCGTGATCTAAAAGCCCTCTTTCCGGAGAAAGAGTGGAACCGCTTGCATTTACAGATGATTTATTTCGGACGGGAGTACTGCCAAGCGCGCAATCATACTCCTGCGCTTTGTCCG
Source organism: Parachlamydiales bacterium (assembly GCA_963801825.1). Classification (GTDB taxonomy): domain Bacteria; phylum Chlamydiota; class Chlamydiia; order Chlamydiales; family Parachlamydiaceae; genus CAWDGI01. Next base: position 1,046,488 of record CAWDGI010000003.1, on the reverse strand, counting down.
ATTTGTTGCTGGATTCCAAGGCAGCAGGTAGTAGAGTTAGAATAAATAGCCTAATCCTGCTTTAACTCCCGCCATTTTCCATGTGAGCTCATCATGCGAAGAAGGGGACTTCCACCACCTAAAATCGACACTGATCATCGAGTACCAACAGCTACAAAACGTATAGGTGAGGCCCAGGACAGTGTTAAATCCGTAAGAGTAATCTTTTTTATGGTGGTCATCGACGAAGTAGACACCTGTCCAAGATTTGCGCTTGCGATGGGTGTAATCCAGGAAATGGAACTCGAGCTCAGAGAAGAGGGACCAGCAAGGGTCGAGAGCGTAAGAGAGATCGGTTCCTAAATAAAACCCATACCAGGTGAAGCGGTAGTTATCGTTGCGGTGAGGATTGCTGAGTCCTAAGGCGTTTGCAATGTTTGGATCCGAAGAGCTCTGAAAAGGGTTGGAAGAGGGAGAATGAGCGAAAGGATTAGAGGAATCGAGGGAGAAGTGCGAGCTGCTGTGATAGGAGCGTTTGCAGAGAGAAGAGTTTCTGTAGCTAGAACAACGAGGACGTGAACGATTAGAATTAGAAGAGGTCCAGAAATCACTTGAGAAGGGAGAAAACGAGGAAAGAGAAGAAAAAAACGAGGAGAGAGAAGAGCAAGAAGAAGAGGAAGAAGAGCGACGAGGGCAGCAGCATCGAGAAGAGGGATAATCAGGGCGATGAAAGCAACGAGGGCATCGAGAAGAGGAGCAGGGAGGATAGCAAGAAGAAGAGGAACAGCAATAGGAACCGCAACAGCAACAGCAGCAATATTTGTTTTTATCATGTTTCACGCGCAAGTGTTGCCGGTGAAAGGAAAACCCGATCAAGGGAACGACAGTCAAGCGGGAGCAGCAAAAACAAAAGGGGTAGCCTGCTGCAATATTAAAGTCGTAGACTTCGCTGCGGCGTTTGATCGGGTCGCTGGTATTTACCTCAATGGGGCAACAGAGTAAAGGACTGTTGATGCGGAAATGTTCTAGAGCGCGTCCCTTATAGCTTGATCCATATTCTCCGGAAAGACGGATATAGTAAAAGTGATCTGCCCATTTCGCGTTTCCACTTATGGTGTAGCTATCCATCTTTTTGAACAAGATCTTTGAATCGGCTCGCCCGGAAACATAGCTTGACTCGAGTCCTCTCATTTTCCAGTGCAACGCATCTCGCCTCCAGCCGAGGGAAATATCGGCGCTTTGTTGGCAATAGGCAGAGAGGGAGGAAGAGAAGAAGGGATTGAGAAGGGTGAAGGGAAGGGCAAGGGCAAGGGTAACAGTAAGGGTAAGGGTGAGAGTGATGAGATTAAGGGAGGAGAAAAACCATTTAGGCATATGTGTTGGGCTCCTTTGAGTTGATTTCTATTCTTTGCGCTTGTAAGCTAGAAACTTTTCCGGTAATGGTTTAGGATAATCCCATCTAATAAAATGTTCTTCTAGCAGACCGTTTGAGCAATGGGCGATGATTTCCACACAAGCGATAGCTGCTTCTTCAATCTCTTCCTCAGTTGCTTGATCATCAAAGTAGAAAGACATGGAAGCTGTATTTTCAATTTCTATCCATTCAGCCGTTACGGCTCTCATTTTTTGTAAATGTAAATCATTAATTATTAGCTCTGTTATGTAAAGAAGGTGCTCTTGCATGTCCATCGTTTCTTTCAAATAAGTTTATCCTTGGCGTTTGTAGGCCAGAAATTGTTCTGGTAATGGTCTAGGATAATCCCACCTGATATATTGCTCTTCTAATAGACCATTTGGGAAATGAGCAATTACGCCACCGGCAAGATCATAAATTTCTTCCAAATCGTCTTCTCTAATAGGACCATTAAAATAGAAAGATAAGCACGCTGTATGATCTTTTTCTCGCCATAAAGCTCTTATGCCTCTCAGTTTATTGGATGGTTCGAGATCACGTTGAAATATTCGATTTGTAAGATATAAAAGATGCTCTTGCCTATCAATCATTCAATGATGGCTCCTGGATTTGATGGATTGTCTCTTAAAAGCCAGAAAAAATAAAGAGTTTTTTGAAAAATTTGGAACTCGCTCTGTTGCATCTCGCTGTTGCATCTCGGCATAAAATCGAAACCTCTTCAGGTTGTAGTTTAATAGAACAATTCTTTTCAAGGATATTTGCTAGATCGTTGTATTGTTTTTCGAAATCATCCTTTGTATCAATTAAAGGAGATATCAGAGGAGAAAGATTTTTCTTCCCTCTCAAATAATTCACAAGAGAGCGAGTAAATAAAGAGTTTTTAAAAATATCATGGATAAATGTTCCAAAAACAAAAGGTTTGTGAGAAATCGCTCCATCAAAGCCATGGTCTGAAACAAACAGAGGAGAATCATTCCTTCCATATTCCACTTCTCCGCAGTGAATTTCATAACCTGAGATCTCCCCAGCATTTCTAAAAAGATTGTTTAAGCGAGGAAAGTAGCTGACCTGACTGACTCTTTTATTCTTTTTGAATCGCACAACGAAATCAAAAAAACCAAAACCGGAAGTTTCTGTAAGATCTGATTCGATGCAGTTCGGATCATGCAGAGATCTTCCCATCATCTCAAATCCTCCACAAATTCCCATCACAGGTGTTGTAGGAAGAAGGGTTCGGATTAGTTCTTCCCAGCCGATTTTTCGAATATAGGATAAATCCCAAATCGTATTTTTTGTTCCCGGAAGAATGATCAAATCTGGAGACCCTAAAGCATCTGGGGAACGAACAAAGCGGACGCGCACATTTGTTTCAGTACTCAGAGGATTAAAATCACTTGTGTTGGAAATATGAGGAAGATAAACAACCGCAATGTCAATTTCAGGATTTAGGCAAGGATAAGCTTTCATCCGATCCTCTTCTTCTAAATGGAGGTCAGGGATGTAAGGAATCACTCCTATAACGGGAATGCGCGTATGTTCAAAAATAAAATCGATCGCAGATTGAAGAATTTCCCTATCTCCTCGAAATTTATTTATCAGAATCCCTTTAATTCGTTTTCTATCCTCAGGCGCTGTCAGCTCTAAAATACGCAAAGTTCCTAAAATGTCAGCGAAGACTCCTCCTTTATCGATATCGACAGCTAAGTAAACATCCGCATCTAACAAATGAGCCATTCCCATATTGACAAGATCATTTGATCGAAAATTTGGTTCAGCGCAACTCCCTGCCCCTTCTGCAATAATTAAATCATAAGATTGATGAAGAGCTTTTATGGATGTTTGGATGACTTGAAGTTTTCTTTGATACCATTCAACGGAAAAAAAATACTCTTTAGCATTGGCATTGCCTACAACTTTTCCATGAAAAATCACTTGCGACTCAGTTTCATTTCTGGGTTTTAGAAGAATTGGATTCATGTGAATGGAAGGTTCTTGTCGAGCAGCGAAGGCTTGCACGGCTGTTGAACGCGAGATTTCTTCTCCATTTAAAGTAGCAAAACTATTAAGAGACATATTTTGTGATTTGAAAGGAGTTGTTTTAATTCCTTTATTGGTAAAAAGACGACAAAATCCTGCTACAAGAGTCGTTTTACCTGCATGTGAGCTTGTTCCTAAAATCATGATGGGCTTCAAAGGCATATCAGTTCTTAATATTCTTGAGTAGAGCAATGAATGACGTATTGTGTCATTATAGTTTGTTAAAATCCAGTAGCATTTTAACTGCTGGACTTTGGCCATTTTAGGGGGCGATAAATGCAATCTAATGAGGTAGCCGATGTGCAACTTTTTCTCCTCTGAAAAGAAGAATAAAAACCTTGAAACTTTTCATGAGAGATATCGCAAACCACTTGGAATCCATATGTTTAACACAGAGACACCGAGACACAGAGGCACAGAGAGAAATTCCCTCCGTGCCTCTGTGTCTCGGTGTCTCTGTGTTAAACATATGGATTCCAAGTGGTTTGCGACATCATTTCTGGAAAGTCTCAAGGTTTTTTACTCTTCTACTGAGAGGAGAAAAAGTTGCACATCGGCTGAGGTGGAATAAGGCGGAATGAGGCGGAATGAGGCGGAATTTTTTATTTTATGATCTTATTGAACTCAAGCTCCACTTAGCTCCTTTTCCTTTTCCTGAAATCTGCATCAAACCTAATCGTTTAAGATGCTGAAAATCATCACGTAATGTGCGGTCAGCAGGTGGATTGGGGATAGTGGCTTTAATTTCATTAAAAGTAAGGTCTTTGGAAGCAGAGGATAAAAAGGTGCTTGCCCCATTCTACGTTTATTCACCTAAAAGTTCTTTTGCTGTCACTTTGCCATTAGTCATCTTTTCTATAGCTCGAGCTAATTTAGGGCTGGGTCTCTGACTTCCATTGACTACTCGGCTGATATGGGCTCTCTCGTAATCTAGTTGTCTTGCTAACTCACTGATGGATAGATTTTGGGAATTTAGATAATCACGCAATTTCATCATTTACCTTCCTTGATATGTGTACTATAATACAGCCTCAAAAGAAAAGAGGCAAAAATGAAAAGGTACAAAGGCTACAAAGAACATTTAATAGAAAAACTTAAAAACCCAGAGTATGCATCTGCTTATTTAAATGCATGCTTAGAGGCAAGTTTTGAAACAAAAAATATGGGCATATTCCAGTTAGCTGTTAGAGACGTTGTTGAATCACATAGCGGTATGGCTGAGATTTCAGACTCAGGCTAAAACAGGTTTTTGATATTGCTGCAATAGTGCCTGCCCCATCCGCCGGCTGCTCTTTAGCTCAAGATGGCGAAGCCCATCGAGCGAAGGGGGATAACGAAAATCTTCTTCCATAAAGAGAAATCCCCCCGTCTTCAATAACGCATGCTCATCCATCCATTGGATGACCTGTGTACTATAAGAGAAAGAAGAAGAGAGCGTGTGATAAGGAGGATCTGCATAAATCAGATCAAACGACTCCCCCTGCCTTTCCAGCCATTCAAGAGTGGCAAAAACTTCTCCTTTGAAAATGCGGCATTGCGACTCCACCTTTAAATGGGCTGCATTCTCGCGTATACATTGAATCGTCTCTTTGTTTGCCTCCACAAAGGTCACTGATTGCGCCCCTCGGCTAAGCGCCTCAAATCCCATGGCTCCCGATCCGGCGAAGAGATCCAAAAAGCGGGCTCCTTCAATCTCCTGCTGGCAAATATTAAAGACAGCCTCTCTTAAACGACTGGCTGTTGGGCGTGTCGACATTCCCTTGGGAGAGACAAGGCGTTGACGACGATAAAGACCTGCGATAATGAACACCTGATCCCATCACTGAATTTGAAAATCTAAGACATGGCTTAAACCGGAAGAAGTGGTCACAATGAGCTTATACTCCCCCTTTGGCCATCCCGTTTTCGGAGGAGAAAAAACAGAGAGGAGAGTCGTCTCTCCCTTCTCTTCAATCATCGCTTTAGCAGGAATAGAAGAGCCCGTCTCCTCATGCTGTAAACTTAAATAAACCGTCTGTCCCTTTTCCCCCTGATGAATCTCAATCTCGACATACAAATCTTTTAGCGAGGAAGGGAAAGCCGTTTTGGACTCTCGCACTTCTCCTTGCTCATTGAGCTGATCTCCTAGGACAATCGCTCCAAACTGAGTGGAGGCCTGCTCCTTGTCCGAAGGAGGTTCCTCTTGCATGGGAGAGGTCTGTTCCACCTCTTTCTTTTGTTCCGAAGGAGAAAGAATGCGCATGCTCGCAATCTTCCATTTTCCCCCTTCAAAAACGAGATAATATTTCAAGTAAGCCGCTGCTTCATTAGATTGTAAAATCACAGAAACACTGCCGAGTCCCTGCCGAATCATTGGCTTGTGAAAAGAAACGACATGATAATCTGTTAAAATAGGATAACGTTGAATAAAATTTCTAAACGCTTTCTCTGTTGTGACTTCTTTAAATTCGTGAGAACTGTTTTGATAGGCGTCCATCCATTGGTGATCTTGAATGTCTTTCAACTGCTCTTTAATGGTTTCAATCAGCTGCTCCGCCTCCCCTTGTTTTTGATGAGAAGGAGAAAGGATGGGCTCGGGATTCAAAAGGCGCACACTGAGAATCTTCCATTTCCCCTTTTCCTTAATTAATCGATATTCGACTGAAACTTGCGTATGATCGCTTCCTGTGAGATTTCCCTTAAGAGTTCCAATCTGATTTTTAATTGCACGCTGAGTAAAATGAGCCGATTGGTTATGGAGAAACACAGGATGCTTGTCTACAAAATCTTGAAATTGTGCCAAAGAGGTCGCCTTTTGGAACTCTTTAGAGGTGTAAGCATAATAGGCTTTAGAAATATTATTTTGACGGAGTGCTTCCAACTGATGATCGACGACATCAACCCAGCTCTCTGTAAATAAAATGCCTGCAATGACGGCTATCAAGGCCAAGACAGCTAAAGAAGTGAGCAATTTAAACCAGAAGGGCATCCGTTTTTTCTGTTCCCCTTTTGCTTGATCAGAGGGGGAGAAAGGAGAGCCCCGCAAGAGGGACAATATTTATGTTGGGGATCAACTTGGGTTCCACAGCGAGAACAAAACATATATTTCCTTTTTTAAAGGGAGGAATACACTCCATAAAAATGAATGAGATTTTCCACTTTACTATAATGAGAGCGTTTGAGCCTTTCATAGACTTGAAGTCCCTTTGCATTATAGCCCTGCTCAAAATAAAGCTTTCCTAACTTAAATAATGTTTCCTTATCTTCCGGACAAAGCCGAAGGATGGTCTCATACTCTTGAATTTCTTCTTTTGGCATTTGCAAATCACGGTAGCTATAAGCAAGCTGCGCATGCACCCACGGATCATCAGGGGCATAATCATTGAGGATTTTAAACTCTTCAATTGCCCTTTCCGCAATCAATCGAAATCTTTGTTTAGACATTTCCGTATATTTATTGGGAGGAATCCAGCGATCATCCTCTAATAACCCCTCCACTGTTCTTGGGTCCACATAAATTCCGGATAGCATCACATAGGCATTCGCTAGCCCCGTGTGGGCCTCTAAATCGGTGGGTTCGATGCGCACTAACTTAATATGCTCCTCCACCCCTGCTTGAAGAAGCAATTCCTTCATCGTATGAATATCTTTCCAAAATAAGGAGCAATTTAATTTCTCTAAGGAAGAATTCAAAAATAAAAACCAAGAAGGACTCCGATAAATCCGATATTCCTCTCCATGAAGCTGCGCAGCGAATTTACAACAGGCCTGAGCAATCAAGATGGGGCCCTTACTTTCTTTTTCTCCCTTGATCGCTTGTTCACAGTTGGATCGAAATCTGTGTTGAAGCGCGATCAAATGCTCGAGCTTACGCGTTTGTGCATACATCCTTAGGGTAAAGTAAGAAAAAAGGGTGGCAAAAATTAGCCCCACGTGAATCGCCAAGACAAGATGCTGCAAAAGAAAGGTCAAGTGAATGAAGAAATAAAAAATTTCTCCCCCCATTAAAAGAAGGAAGAATAGATTAAACCACGCATAGGACTTTAGAATTTTCTTGAATTGAAGATGACCTGCAAGAATAAAACTGTTAATTTGATCTTGGTAAGGCTCTTTATCAAACTCAATGATTCTTTCTTGTTCTAGGAGAGAGGTTGCCATAAATTTTTAGTCGCTTTCTAAACTCTTTTCGCCGAAGCTTCACTTTTTTGAAGCGATAGGGCTGTTTTAAGCTCTTCTTGATCAAATAAGAGAAGCCCTCCAAAGACAATCGCCAAAGATAAGTAGAAAGAAAGAGGGATTGTCTCATCTAAAAATAGCCATCCCAACAAGGCCGTGAAAAGGGGGGTCGTAAATCCTGCGAAAGACATAAACGTTGCGGAGTAACGCTTCAACAAATGGCCATATAAATTATAACAGATGAGATTGGAGACCACAATGAGAACAAGGGTGCATTCTAGAAAAATCGTCCAATCAGTCACCGGAAGGGGATCCCAAGATTCCACAGCAATGGAATGACTCAACGCCAAGAGTCCTCCCATCAACATGCTCATCCCATTTGCCGTTAAAGGAGAGAGTTGATGGGTATGGACGAGTTGTTTCAAAACAATCCATCCATAGACGCTACAAATAGCGGCCATCATGACCGATAACTCCGGCCAGGAAAACAAGAAGAGCTGACCGACTTCAGCTTCACTGGAGGTTTGACTCAATAAGAGAGGGAGGAACCCAATAAATCCCACCATCAGACCCATCCATTTTTTGCTTGTCAAATGCTCAGAAAAAAGAAAATAAGAAAAAAGGGCGGAAAGAAAGGGGGACAGGCTGTAAATAAAACAGGTCTTAAAAGAAGTCAAATATTGAAGGCCCCAAAACTCAAAGACATTCGTCAGGTAAATATTAAAAATCGCCAATAAGATCAAATGCAACCACGTCTTCCTGTTAAATACAAAGGATTGTCGATGGATGAAGAATTGATATCCCAAAAGCGCCGCTCCCCCCCATAACATCCGGACCCCAATCAGGAAAAAAGGCTCGGCAACCGTCAATCCAATCTTCGCAACGGTAAAGACGCTAGCGAATAATCCATAGAGGAGAAGAACATATAACATAAACATTCCATCCAAAAATTAAGATCTGAGTGTAAAGGATTTATTTATTCCTCTCAAGTCTTCTCTCGCTGAAAATCCAGTTTAAATAAAAATTAATTTTCTTGTAACAAAAAATAAATATTTTTTTTGTTTAATTTCCTGAATTCATGTATAATAGAAGAAGATAAAGATGATTTTAAAGATATTCAAAGGAGTCTAAATGCAAAAGACTAAGATTTTATTAATTGAGGATGAGGAAGATATCGCCTCGTTAATCAAATTGCAAGCCGAGTTAGCCGGTTATAAGATGCATGTCGAATCAGATGGGTTAAATGGCTTTTTGGCGGTGGAGAGGGAGAAACCCGATCTCATTATTTTAGATATCATGTTGCCGGGCTTAAATGGGCTCGATGTTTGTCGGAAAATTCGAAGCAATGCGGCCTTTAATAATACTCCGATCATTATCATTTCAGCGAAAAGCGAGGAATTGGATGTTGTTTTGGGGCTGGAGCTCGGAGCAGATGATTATGTGGCCAAGCCTTTTTCCTTGAAGGTTTTATTCTCTCGGGTAAAAGCGGTTTTGCGGCGTGGCAAAGAATCAGAAGTAGAAGAGGCAAAATCGGTGGTATTTGGCGATTTTAACTTAGAAATTGATCGTTACTTACTCAAGAAAAAAGATAAGCAGATTGCCTTGACTTTGTCGGAGTTTTGCATTCTCCGTCGCTTATTATTAAATCGTGGAAAGGTCTTAACGCGCAATCAGCTTTTAGATGATGTCCAAAACGACGAAGCTTTTATTATCGATCGTAATATTGACGTCCATATTGCTTCTTTGCGTAAGAAATTAGGGCCGAGTTTTGACGGGATTGAGACGGTGCGAGGAGTGGGTTATCGCTTCAAGGATGAAGATTAACAATTAATTCTTTCTTTCAAAGCTTGATAACGGGTGAGGTCAAGACGAATCCATTGTATATGGTGTTTGGAGATCTGCACCTGTCCAGCCTTTCGTTGTTTTCCTAAACGAGAGACGTATTTTCGTTGAGTCCAGCAAATCTCTCCTTCCCCTTGAGAGCGGGCCTTGCTATAATAGAGGGCCAGTTGCATGGCATCCTCTAGGGTCTCGGGATCAGGATTCTCCTCTTTAGGCATTCGGATGAGGACATGGGAGCCCGGACATCCCTTCACGTGCAGCCAAACGTCGCGTCCATTGGCCAGTTGAAAGGTGAGCTGATCGTTAGCTTTCGCGCTCTTTCCCACCCAAATTTTTATCCCTGTCGCAGATTGATACTCTCGATAAATCGAAGGGGGGCCAATTTTCTGACGTAAGACTTGGCCAAGAGAGGAGGGAGCCATCTTGGCTTGCACCTGGGCCAGTTCTTCCACAGACTCCAAGTGGACGACTTTTTTTTGCATTTCCTCGTGTTCTTGCCGCTGTTTTTGCGTTCGTTCTAATTGCTCAAGAAGAGGGGTGATCCCCCGTTTTAATTTTTGTGCACGTTTGAACCGCTTGGCCATTTCTTCTTGGGGGCTTTTGAGCGGATCTAAGGCCAAGCGAATCGATTGATTGGTTAACCAGTTCCAAACCTCTACAAAAGGACTCCCTTTTCGGATGGCGGAAAAATGGGCCTTGATGAGCTCTCCCTCATGCCGGACCTCTTCCCATTTTTTACATTGGTCGATCGCTTCTAGGAAATACAGCTCTTTTTTTTGCAGCTTTTGAATGTGTTTTGTGAGTTGACGGAGGAGCGCTTGCTTCTCTTGATCAAATCTTTTTTTCTTTTTTCTCTCTTCTTCTCTTTTTTGCAGTTCGATAAAGAGAGAGGCCACCCATTGGTTTAGTTCTTGGCAGCGCAGAGTGATGAGATTAGGGGATCTCATCTTTTTTCAAATAATTGGAAGTTAAAAAAGATTCTTGTTTGACTGCTTGCAGAAGGGCCTCGACCCGATCCGTTTTTTCCCAGGTAAAATCAGGTTCTGAGCGTCCAAAATGGCCTTCAAAAGCGGTTTGGCGATAGATTGGGCGTTTGAGATCGAGCATTTGAATCATTCCTTTTGGAGAGAGCTGAAAGACTAAGGGGATCAGACGGCTTAAGAATTCTTCATGTAAGGAGCTTGTTCCGAAGGTATCCACTTTAATAGAAATCGGATAGGGCACACCGATCGCATAAGAAAGCTGGACCTCACACCGTTTTGCTAGTTTGGCGGCGACGATATTTTTAGCAATATAACGAGCGGTATAACTTGCGGAGCGATCCACTTTGGAAGGGTCCTTTCCTGAAAAGGCTCCTCCTCCGTGTCTCCCCATTCCCCCATAAGTATCCACGATGATTTTTCTCCCTGTCAATCCACTGTCAGCGGTCGGTCCGCCAATGACAAAGCGGCCGGTGGGATTGATATAAAATAGGGTGTTTTCATCGATAAAATGGGGGGGAGCGATCTCTTTGATGAGGGCGTGCATCTCTTTTGAAAGTTTTTCTAGATCGGTCTCTTCCGTATGCTGGGTTGAAAGGACGACCGTATGCAGGCGAACGGGACGATATTGTTCATCATATTCAATGGTGACTTGCGTTTTTGCATCAGGGCCCAAATAGGGAAAAATTTTTTGCTCTCTTTTTTCTCGTAGTGTGCGCATGATCTGATGAGCGAGCATAATCGGCAATGGCATGAGTGCAGGTGTCTCGTCGCAGGCGTAGCCAAACATGATCCCTTGATCGCCCGCTCCTTGCTCTTTGTAGATGCTTTGCCATTCATTGACCGCTCGTGCGATATCGGGGGATTGCTGGTGGATGGCATAAATAATCCCACACGATTCGGCATCAAATCCTAGCTGGGAGCGGTCGTAACCGATTTCACGGAGGGTTGTGCGGACGATTGTCTCGTAATCGAAGGTAGCGAAGGTCGAGATTTCCCCTGCCAAAACCACTAATCCACGGGTGACGAGAGTTTCGCAAGCGACTCTAGCGTTGGGGTCAAGGGCAAGACAGGCATCTAGGATGGCGTCGGAAATTTGGTCGGCGATTTTATCGGGATGTCCGATCGAGACAGATTCGGAGGTGAAAAGAAAATGGGTCATCGGTATGCTCTTATAAGTCGAGATAAATAAGATAAAGTGGAGTATAGAGAAGAGGATGTCATTTGGCAATCGTTTCATCAAGCTTGTGATCTTTCCGGGGAGTTTTTGTCTCTTTTCTGCTTTCTCTTCTTTAGCCATTCAGGATCTTCCCTCCCCTTCTGAGGGCCATTCTTTGGGGATTTACGATCAACAAGTCGTTCGTATGCGGGGATTTTGGTACCCCCAGACTGCCGAAAAAGGGATTTTGGCTGCCTACCCGGATTTAAAGAGTTGTTGTTTGTCCTCTCCCGCTAAAAGGGGGCAGCAGATTCTTGTTAAAGGAGAAGTAGGTTCTTTGCCTCCTCAAAAGGTGGTCACGGTAGAGGGAATTTTCAAGATTGCCCCTCTTTATGATGAGGAGGGGAAATTAATCCAATTTTATGTTTTAGAGGAGGCAAAAGAGGTCTTTTCTTTTCATTTTCCCTTTGTTTCCCTCATGCTGGGAGGTCCGGTTTTTGTTCTGTTGTTTTGTTGGATTAAAAGGAAAGCTTTGGTAAAATTACAGGGAAATGCCATGAATTTTTTGGGAGAATTTCTCATATAAAAATCAGTCTTGCAAATTATAGTTTATAGTGTTATATTTTAATTACTGATGGAGAGCTGCTTGCGGATTTTTAAAACGAGAGTATTCGCCAAGTTTACGAAAAAAGAACGGATAAATGATTCCACGTTGTGCGAAGCTGTGGAGAGAACAGAAAATGGCCTAATTGATGCTGATTAGGTGGATACATCATCAAACAAAGAATAGGCAGAAAAGGACAAGGACGATCCGGTGGATATCGGGTTCTCATTGCTGTTCGATTAAAAAAACGGTATGTATTCATGGATGGTTTTGCAAAAAATGAAAAAGACAATATTACCGATGATGAATTAATTGTGATGAAGAGGTACGGATCAGCTTGGCTAAATGCAGATGAGAAAATTATCTCGACTTTGTACATTCTAAGGGGTCGCTAAACGCAAGATTTTGAGCTATAACGCGTTAAAATTTTTTCGCCAACCCTCATTTGGGTTGGCGAAAAAATTTTAACGCGTTATAGCTCAAAAGATTGCATTTATCGACCCCTTAAAATGTACAAAGTCGAGATTATAGAATCCACTCTTAAAATGGGTAAATTGATAGAGGTTAAATATGAAAAAAAAACCTAATCGATTAACAAAGAATCTTATTGAGATGGGTAAAGATTTGAAAGATCTTGGTCTTCTTGATGAAGAAACATATGAGAAAATCACTATGCGCCTTTTGAAGAAAGAAAAGAAAATTCATAAAATGGAACCCATAACAAGCGATGAGATTCGCGCCATAAGGGAGCGAGAGCATATAAGCCAAGCTGTTTTCGCAAATTATCTAAATTTAACCGTTGGTTATATTTCACAATTGGAGCGAGGCTTAAAACAACCAACTGGAGCAGTTCTCGTATTGCTCAATATTGTTCGCCATAAGGGATTGAATGCCATTCGATATTAAATACTCACCTTACGCACCAAGTGCTGCGCCCACACAGGCCTAATGCAATGGGGCATTAATGCTCCTTAACATAAGTTTATGGGCCTTCCGACTCGTGAGCCAAGCTGTTCTTGCAAATGATCTAAATTTTTAACCGTTGGTTATATTTCACAATTAGAGCCATAAGTAAAATGACCTCTCTCCCCCTAATAAAAGCAAATCCTGTTCCTTCGTGGCGTTCTGTTTTAAGGATGAGTTTTACACGTCTGGACTTATTAGCCGATTTTCTAGAATTGACTGAGCAGCAACGTAGTCGATTAATTCAGCGTCCCGATTTTCCTGTTCAGGTTCCTTTACGTTTAGCTCAGAAGATGATGAAAGGGACGCTGGAAGATCCTCTTGTACGGCAATTTCTTCCTCTTGAAGAGGAGGGGATCAAACATCAAAGCTTTACAAGCGATCCTGTTTGTGATGCCGGCTTTCGCCAGGAGGAGAAGTTATTATCGAAATATCAGGGCCGCGTGCTACTTGTCTGTACGAGTGCTTGCGCGATGCATTGCCGCTATTGTTTTAGGCAGTATTTCTCTTACCAGAGCTCTAAAACATTTGAGAAAGAGCTCGACTGGATTGAGCAAGATTTATCGATTCATGAAGTGATTTTAAGTGGCGGAGATCCTCTCTCTCTTTCAGACGACGTGCTCTCTTCCTTGCTGGAGCGGTTAGCGACGTTTCCTCATATTAGGAGAATTCGCTTTCACACTCGATTTCCCATCGGGATTCCTGAGCGGATTGATGAGAATTTTCTTTCTCTTCTGGCCGATGTTCCTCAGCAGATCTATATTGTCTTGCATTGCAATCATGCGCGAGAATTAGACCAAGATATTCTCGATCGTCTAAAGGCGTTGCAGCAGCTTGGATGTGTGCTTCTCAATCAAGCTGTCCTTTTAAAAGGGGTGAATGATGAGGTTGGAGTGCTGAGACAGCTTGGGGAACAGCTGGCCAATCACGGGGTCCTCTTTTATTACTTGCATCAACTAGACCGTGTCCAAGGGGCGGCCCATTTTGAGGTGGAAGAGGAGCGAGGGCGGTTTTTAGTTCGCGAAATGGCTAAGGGGTTGCCCGGATTTGCGGTTCCTAAGTATGTGAGGGAGATTCCGGGGGAGGAGCATAAGTCGATTCTTTATTAGTCAGAGCCTACTAGCTTGTGAAGGAGATGTGAAATAGTTCTATCTGGATGGGCAACCCAGGGCGTTTTCACTAAAAATACTTTACAAACCATAAGTTTCTTATTCTTAATATCCTGTCGCTTGCGATCCTGCATATCTTGTTAAAATCATTTAAAAGAAACAGGATATGCAGGATCGCAAGCGACAGGATATTAAGGATTTATAAATTGTTAAATCTTTTTAGTGAAAACACCCTGATGGGCAACCGTGGAATTTTAACTCACCCTATTTTTTTGGGGCGTTTTTTTATCATGGCACTTGCTGTGATTTGAACTCTTCTAACAGTATTTTGTTTATGACGTTTCGATAAAGATTTTATCGGCGTTTCCTTGAAAGGTAACACTTTTTGGCCAGGTCTCGACGACAAAGGCTAAAAAGTGTTACTCTGCTCTGAACCATGCCTGAAATTCTCTCCTTATTCTAAGAGCATCCGATAGTCAAAGTTAAGTACTTTAGCCATCTTCTCAGCTACTTTCTTTCCAACAGTTCTTTTGCCATTTTCGATGTTCGATATTTCATTTTGCGTTATACCACTTGCCTCTGCTAATTGTTTTTGAGAAAACCCCTCACGATAACGCATACCGCGCAGCACTAGGCCAGATTTCTTATATTTCTCGATTCTATCTCTCGCTAAAACTTCCCATGCAACCGGAGTGTCATCATCTTCTAAATACTTCTCTAAAACTTTTTCTAATTCTTTTTGATGAGACAACGGAATGCTGTAAGTTGTTTTTGAATTATGGAGCTTAATAATTACACAAAAGTTTTTTTGTGTATCAGTACGGTGCTCTCTCATGTGTGCCGACATAAAAAACCTCTATTTTATCTTTGCTTGGCCAGAAAACCGCTGGATCTTCAGTCCAGCGGATGAATGGCCTTTAGCCTTGGTTTTCAATATATTTCCTTATTGTCTCTTCGGAAGCTTGTCCAGTGCTTGAAACAAAATAGCCGTCACTCCAAAAAGTTCGTTCTTTCCAAAACTGTTTGTTAAGTATCTGTGGAAACTGCTTCCAAACGGAAATTGTAGATTCCTGCTTAAGCTTGCGAACTATTTGTGTAGAGCTAATATCCGGCACAGCATCGATAAGTAGATGCATGTGATCTTTGTCGACTTCGATTGTCTGTATTTTGAATTTTGAGGTTTTGGATATACGATTCATTTCCGATTTCATAAACTCCCCAATTTCCTGTCTAGCAAGCAGTTGTTTTCTATATTTGCAGACAAAAATGATGTGGTATTTGATCGAGAATTTTCTATGTGAATCGGAGATATAAGACATGATTTCCTCGCAGAGATTCTCTTCATTGATTTCAGCTTTGGTATTGGCTTTAGATCTACAGTTTTTCCATTGATGTCCATTAAAACCGCATATCCGGAAGACATTCTCCCCTTGATAAACAATTCCTGTCCTAGCCACTCCACCTTGTCGAATTTTCTAAAACCCATAATTTTCCCTGTCGGCATTGATTTCTCCGAACGGCTTCCGGAAGTTTGTTGATAATCTCCGGGAGCAACACAAACTTTCTGATAAACCACGTTCGGAAATTTAATGACTTCACCATCAGCAAGGCCTGCACAAATGGCGTCAACATAATGATCTTTTTTTAAACCCAACATTTCTCTTTTAAATTTTGTTTCATATCCGAAAGTCTCTTCAAATACTAAATTTTTCTTCAAATAGGCTGTAATAGTCGACACTTGAACTGCATCAGTGGTATTAGCTCGGCGTTTCTTTTGCAACTTCAAAGACTCTTGTTCTTCATTTTCATGTCGCATGAAGATTCTCGTGGCATATCTCGCAAAGCGTTACGAGATTATCCGGTGAGTTTGTTCCGCCCTTGGATCTAAAAACAATATGATGGACGTGAAGTCTCTTATCTTTTTTCTTGCCGGAACATTTTTGACATGAATATTCATCCCGAAACAAAATAAACTGCTTAACATTATAAAAATCTTTTTGTCTTCCATTTTGATAATCTTGTCCACTGACATCCGGATTAACAATTTTGTGAATGTCAAAAGAGGCTGTTTCTATGACAAGTCGGCTGACAGGCAAAATGGACTTCACAAAGTAAATTTCTATAAATGCGATTGGACTTTTGAACGCATCGTTGGCGTAAGCCATCCCTCAGCCCTCCTTCTATTCAACCATCTTGCTTTGCGATAGCGAAGCTTTCTTCCTCTTCGAGTTCTACGATACGATAATCTTTGACTTATTTTCACATGAACATCAGTGCGAGTTTTAACCTGACTCGCATAATACGTTTTTCCATTTCCCGTCGCTGCAACTCCAATGACTTTAGAACCTGAATCGACACTCAAAGTTATCGGCTGTTTGTATCCGGATGAGCCATGCAATAACTTAATCACGAGCGGAGTGCGGCTCATCACTTTGGCACGTCCCGCTATTTAGAAGTCTTCTTGCCTTGCCTGGCGAGCACGGCATCAGAGGAGACTCCATCTGAATTCAGAACATACACTAACATAAAGTGTACCTCGCTGAACACGAGTCATGCGTATCATAAATTGTAAGGATCAATCTCACAATCCGACTTACTCTCGAGCTGATATAACACAGGTTTAACGACTATAGCACTGTTGCTTCCTCACGACTATTTAACTGTAATTCGCAGAGTTCGGAACTGAGTCGGCATTCCGAAGTGCCTATTATTCTTGCTCTATCGTTTACAAACATTTTAGCATCCTTCTGTTTGTGCTCTGGTGAAGTAGGCTTCCAGTTTCCCAGAAGCCCCTAAGTCTTTAGCTTCGCGGAGCTTCACTTTCATTTGTAATTCTCCAACAGGCTACATATGTAGGTTTACCTTTTCTTAAATGGCAGTGGTGAAACGAACTTCTATCTTTGTTTATAGTGCGTGTCCTTGCGGTGAGTGTGCTTAATAAGTAATCAACAGATATTGCAAAGTCTTCTCAAAACCCCAAATAAGGAGACTTGCATGAGTAACCAACCAAAAACACTAGAAGAAATTCACACAACCTTGAAAACCTTGCGCGGGAGTCCCAGCTTTCGCAATAGATTTCCGAAGAAACTATGGGATTCTATTATCGAACTTACCAAGGTTCTTCCTTTTCAAGAGCTTTGTCGGCAGCTTGAAATCCAGCCCGCCTATCTCAAACGTAAAATGCAACAATCGCAAAATATCCCTTTGGATACCATCGATTTCCAAGAGATCTCTTACGGTATCCAGGGCACTCATTTTACTGATGTCGTTGTCATTGAGTTGATATCCGATTCCGGTCTTAGAGCTAGAATTCAAGGCCCCTCCACTTGCCTCAATTGTCTTTCCTCATTGTTTGGAGGTAAATAATGTTGCAAATTAGCCCATCTACCCGCATTTTTGTCTGTAACCAATTTGTGGACTTTCGCAAAGGAATCGATGGATTGGCCGCTGTTTGCAGGAATAAACTGGACCAAGATCCATATCAAGGGGCTCTCTTTGTATTCCGAAATCGAACGCGCTCCTCTATTCGAATTCTTGCCTATGACGGTCAGGGTTTTTGGCTATGCACAAAGCGGTTATCTAATGGAAAATTCCAATGGTGGCCTGAAGAATCTGTTATTGACGCAAGGCAGGTTCAGACACTGCTCTGGAACGGCAACCCAAATCTTGCAAAATTTTCTAAAAATTGGAGAAATATAGAGAATTAAATTTTTAGTTTAGTTATCTTGCTTGTCAATAGCTTGTGGAAGGATTCATGAAAACACCGACTCGCCTCGATTTCACTCCGGAAGAGATCGAGGCTCTTGTTTATCGATTGGATAATAAATGCTTGGAGGAGAAGGACTACGCCCTTCTTACGGAAGTTCTTAGGGCCATGATCTGGCTTAGCTTTTCTTTACAAGAGAAAGAGTTGACTATTAAACGTCTACGAAGCATCTTTGGGATTAAAACGGAGAGTGCAAAGAAATTGTTAGAGCTTGCTCGTGGTAAAAAATCCAAAGGAGAAAATGCTGAAGGCCAAAATACTGCAAATAGCGATCTTGACGAAGATCATGCAAATGAAGGCGAAGATCATTCAAATAAAGACGAAGGTCATGCAAATGAGGAAGGTAAAAAGCAAAGCGAATCCGAAAAAGAAGAGCGGCCAAAAAATCATGGCCATCGACCATCGTCGGACTACACTCAGGCTAGCGTTATCGATATCGCCCATCAAACTTTGAAAAAGGGAGACACCTGCCCAGAATGTCTAAAGGGGCGGTTATTTCAACTTAAATCCGGAACTGTCATTCGCATCGTAGGTCAGCCCTGGCTCCAAGTAGAAATCTATAAACCCGCGCGGCTAAGATGCTCTCTTTGCGGCAGGGTTTTTACAGCGAATCTTCCATCAGAATGCAATACAGGATCAAGATCTGACTATTCAGCAAAAGCTATTGTCACCCTACTCAAGTATCGAGGAGGTGTTCCATTTTACCGACAAGGGCAAGTCCAAGAAGCCTTAGGAGCCCCTATTTCAGCTTCTGAAATTTGGCAGATGACAGAAGATGTTACAGATGCTCTTCAGCCTATCTATTCCGTTCTACTCACAGAAGCGGCAGAGGCGGATCTTGTCCACAATGATGATACTAAGGCTAAGATTCTATCTCGAATGAAGGAGCTGAAGGAGGCTGAGGAGGAACCTGAAAGAACAGGAACCGTGACGACTTGCATTTTAGCTGTTTTGAATAAAGTTGTAAAAATCGCGTTATTTTTTACCGGTTGGAAGCATGCTGGAGAAAATCTTGATGATTTACTGGGAAAGCGTCCGGCAGATCTTCCAAAGCCCACTCAACAGTGCGACGCATTATCGCGCAATGTTCCTGAAAATCACGAGACTGAGCTTGCCAACTGTCTGGCTCATCTTCGCAGAAAATTTTATGAACTTGTGGATGTATGGCCTAAAGAGGTCGTAAAAATCATCGGCTTATTAGCTTGCGTGTTTACAAATGATCATAAGGCCCCAGAAGATCAGCAAGAAAGGCTTAAATGGCATCAGGAAAAAAGTACGCCGGTAATGGATCAGATCAAGAAATATTGTACTGACCTTGTCTATCAGAAGAGGGTGGAGCCAAATAGCAGCCTAGGCAAAGCAATTGCATATCTTAACAATCACTGGGAAGCATTTACCCTATTTTTGCGTATTCCAGGAGTGCCCCTCACGAACAATGATGCAGAGCAGCTAATCAAGAGGTCAGTATTAAATCGGAAAAATGCTTATTTTTTCAAAAATGAAACTGGTGCCAAAATTGCGGATATCCTCATGAGTTTTATGGAAACCTGCATTTTGAATAAAGCAAATCCCTACGATTATTTGCTTGCAGTTCAGCAGTACCAATCCGACGTTCGAAAAAACCCGCAACTGTGGCTTCCTTGGATTTATGAGGCTCGTCTTAAAGAGTTGCAGCCAACTCTCCAGCAATCATCACTTCGTTCTCCTTGACCTTGTGAATCTGATCAATCAGATCGGTCACGATATCTTACACTAAGCCTTTGAGTAAATCTGCATATTTTTTAAATTCAGGCCACAATACCATGTCAACAAAACTTAAAATGGCCCGAAACCTTATATTCGACTGGCTTTGCAGCAACTTCTTGCTGCTGTCGTTCCAAAAGGCGGTTTTTAGCAGGCTCGGCAGCCTGCCTTTCCCTATCGCTCTTGCTGCTTGCAATAAGCGCCTCAATTTTCCTAATCTTTTCGAATAAATCCATGCGGATATGGTACCCAAAAGCTGAGTTTACTGCAGCAACTTCGTCACGGTTGCTCGCCTCAAAAAGTTGAGGCATACTACGCACAGTTCTCTGAACTATGTGTGGATGGTTTTCATTGCAAGTCTTTCCCTAATTTGTAAAAGACTTTGCAAGATTCGTTGATTATTTATTAAGCACGCTCACCGCAAGGACACCAACAGGCTACATATGTAGGTTTACCTTTTCTTAAATGGCAGTGGTGAAACGAACTTCTATCTTTGTTTATAGTGCTATAATTTGGCCAATTTCTCATAACAGGTCCGTGATGCTTCAAATCCATTACTAGAGCATCTATAAGGTCGATAACTGATGGTTTTCTGTTGTCTCCGCTGCGCTTCAATTTGATGTACTGCTTCTTGGCGTCTTTTGATAGATCAGCGTTCCAAAGTTCAATCACGTTTTTCACCTGCTTAATTCTAGTATAGCATAAAGTTTGTCATATGACAACTTAAAAATTTTGTATCTTGGGGCAATTTAGGTAAAGTCTGACCCCCCGATATGTTAATTTTTTCTAATCCAAGCCGATGTGCAACTTTTTCTCCTCTCAGTAGAAGAGTAAAAAAACCTTGAGACTTTCCAGAAATGATGTCGCAAACCACTTGGAATCCATATGTTTAACACAGAGACACCGAGACACAGAGGCACAGAGAGAAATTCCCTCCGTGCCTCTGTGTCTCGGTGTCTCTGTGTTAAACATATGGATTCCAAGTGGTTTACGATATCTCTCATGAAAAGTTTCAAGGTTTTTATCCTTCTTTTCAGAGGAGAAAAAGTTGCACATCGGCTTACTAGCTTGTGAAGGAGACGTGAAATAGTTCTATCTGGATGGGCAACCGTGGAATTTTAACTCACCCTATTTTTTTTGGCGTTTTTTTATCATGGCACTTGCTGTGATTTGAACTCTTCTAACAGTATTTTGTTTATGACGTTTTGATAAAGATTTTGTCGGCGTTTCCTTCTCTTCAACGTCTACTCCAAGTTCATATAAATAATCAGGGCATATATCGGCTCCATTAGGCCAGCAGATACTCATAGGATATTCACTATCATCAAGTGAAACTTTTTTAAAGTACTCTATGTCTTTAAGTGGGTGGAATAGCCCTTTACTTTTCTTTATTATTGGCTCAATATCAACGATTTTAGTCTTCTTATCGCTGAACAACAACTTTAATTTATAAGCATTAAAGTATTCGAATTTTTTAACTCTCATATTTAAACCAATGGCTTAATTTTTTTGTAGATTGCTCATACCAAGGTTTAATTTCTCCTATTTCTGCTAAAGCAATCTCTACTTGCTTTTTTAATTCTGTTTCTTTAACGGCGCTCATCTTAATCTTCTTTCTTCAAATTAATCAAAGCGAGTCAAATCTAAGATCCAAGATCGGATTTCACTCATCAGTGTTTGGGATTTAACAACTCCAAGTTTTTTCTTTAATCTTTCTTTGCTAATCGATCTAATTTGTTCACATAAAGCAAAACTGACCATACTTAGTCCTCCTTCTGGGGGATCAATTCTAACATGAGTTAGAATGTTCTTATCGATGCTAGTCAGAGGAATAATAATCACTAAACCTGACCGAATTTTATTCCAATGGTTATTGGATATAATTAAGCAGGGCCTAATTTTCTTGCCAATCTCATTTCCTATGATGGGATCGGGATCAAACAGCCAGATTTCTCCCTGTAGAGGATTATGATTCATTTTCCAAACCATCCCACAAAGTTCCTTCTAACTCTTTTCTTTCTCTTAGTTCTTGTTCCCATGCCTTTTCATCAGATCGTAAACGTTCATATTGCTCGTTCAGAATCCGCATTCTCTCATGATAGCGATAAGATTCAAGAGCTTCTTCTATAATTTCGACTTTTGTTTTTCCTGTCTGTGAAATAAGTTCTTGAATAATTGCATCACTTTGTCGTGAAATTCGTGCTGTAAGCGCCATAAATTTCCTCCTGTCTATAAATAAGTATGCAATAATGTAACACTATTGTCAACAACTACCTTTACTTTTTAGAAGATAAATAATAAATTTCACCATGGGGAAAGTTTTTTTGATCCGATCCTAATCGAGGAACAAAATAGAAGAAACCACGACCATCTCTTTAAAGCTGATCAATTTATCTCCCCTTGTTTTCTTTCTTCCTCTTTTACCGGACTCTGCAGGAGGGGGAAAATCATACAAATGCGCATTGATCTTCAGCCTGCAAATGAGAGAAATCTTATATTTGATGCACATCCAAGCCAGCTCGCCTGAGGCAAACCCTCCATCCCCAATATTGAAAAATTTTCCTAGTTTTTAATTCTTCCATCTTTATAATTATTAATAGTTTAAGCGTTTAAGTTGGGTTATCGAGCGATAACCTGGCAAATGATTGGACATTTCTATGCAGTTTTAGATCCTAAAATTGTACAAAGTCCAGAATATATTTATTAATATATATTTTAATAACAACTAGTATGGTTTTTAATGTCAATAAATACTGATCACAGTGCATTCAACACTATTTCGGTGGATGTACTCCCTATTATTTTCGAAAATTTAAGCTTAGAAACGGACATAGTGGCATTAGTGTGTAAAATATGGAAAGAGATAGTGGATAGCAAAATGTTTCGCGAAATGATCCGCCCTCCCCGAGTGATGGGGATCAAACAATTGATCATGCAAAATCCAAACATTATCTTCGAAGGTAAAGAACACCCTTTGCCAAGAAAGTTTTATAAAGAATATGCAATGAAAGGGGGATTATGTTTTTTCAATCCCGGCAGAGTCAAATTGAAGATAGCTGATGGGGAATATAAATTAGTGGTGTTAAATAGCCTGGAGGCTATAGCTAGTCTATTCCCGAACCCCAATCTCAAAACCCGTTTTACTGATTCATGGAAACCAGCGCTCGAAGAAATAAGAAAAGAGGAAGCTTCACATTGGGTATGGGAAGAAGCTAAGGTTCGCGGTTTCAATAAGACCTATGCAGAGCAACAAGAAATGGCTAAAAAGGAAGATAAAGCACTCAATCCGGAACGATATCAAGCCATTGAAGAAAATTCAGTTGCAGTAGGTTCCGAAGATAAGCCTAAAGTAAGCAAGCCGAAACAAATAGTCATCATATCAAATGTAAATGATCACGTTCTAGGCAAGTTCATGGCAGAAGCTATTTTAGGTGAGCGTGAAGTTACTTGGGATCCAAGTTTCTAATAAGTATGGACTTATACGCGTTAAAAGTACAATAAAAGTTAGAGATAAGGAGAGGTCAATAAATGTTGGCGTCGCTCCTTCCGGCCTCTACGTCGACGACAACTCCGACGGCTTCGATGCCGCTGCCTACGACGAAGTTGGTTTCGTTTGCGCGAGGAAGTCCTTTGGAACTTGAATACTTGGTTTTTTTGATTAGGCCTTTGATTTTTTGTATTTTGTCCTTTGTAAAAAAATCCCAGCTTTGCCGGGAAAATTTTAAATAATTTTTAGCAAGATAAATTTTAAATGTGAGAAAAGGGAGGAGAAAAAGAAAAACTCTACATCCTCTCCACAGTCGGAACCCCCAAAATATCCAACCCCTGCTTCAGAATACGTGCGGTCACCTCGCATAAGAGTAACCGTGGGTTTTGCTGAGGGCTTCCTTCCACCCGGCAATCTCGGAAAAAAGCATTAAATTTCTCTGCTAAGAGATATAAATAATCGGTTAAGCGGCTCGGCAAGAGCTCCTCTGCCATGATATCCAATGTTTCATGAAAGCGAAGCAAGTGGAGTCCCAAATCAATTTCAGACGCATGCTCCAGTTGGATTCTCGTCTGATCCAAAAGAGAATAAATATCACCCCCCACCTTCCGCTTAATCCCTGCAATACGGACATAAGCATACATGAGAAAAGCGGCAGTATTGCCTTCAAAACGGAGCATCCGGTCATAACTAAACGTATAATCACTGAGGCGGTGATTCGAAAGATCAGCATATTTAATCGCTCCGATCCCTAAGGCGTGTGCCAATCGATGCCGCTCTCCTTCCTCCATTTGAGGGCTACGCTCCTTTAAAATCTGATCGGCTTGCTGAATCGCTGCCTCTACAAGATCGATCAATCGCTCTGTCTCGCCCGCCCGTGTACGAAACTTTTTCCCATCGGCTCCTAGCACCAGCCCAAAGGGAACATGATCGACTCGCACCTTTTTGGGATTCAGGTAGCCTGCTTTTTCTCCCGCCTTGAAAATCATCTGGAAATGGGTGCTTTGTCCAGCATCCGTCACATAAATCAGGCGATCCGCCCCTTCCATCTTAATGCGATGATAAAGGGCCGCCATATCTGTCGTATCGTAATTATATCCCCCATCTGACTTCTGGATCATCAAAGGCAGGGGCTTTCCCTCTTTATTTTGAAATCCCTCTAGGAAAATACATTTTGCTCCCTCTGATAGTTGAACCAACCCTTTCTTTTCAAGGTCAGCCACAATTTCCGGTAAATAGGGATTATAGTAAGATTCCCCTCTTTCGATGAGCTTGATCCCTAATAAATCATAAATCTCTTGATAATCCTGCCGAGAAATCTCGCAAATGGTCATCCACGCTTGGCGTGCTTGAGCCTCTCCCTGCTGGAGAGCGACAACTTCTAATTGAGAGCGCCGTTTAAAGGCAGCGTCTTCATCAAATCGCTTTTTAGAGGCGCGATACCATTGCACCAAATGGGTCGAATCGGTCTTTTGTTCTCCCGTTAACACACGAGGCGCCTCTTCTTTGAGATAGGCAATTAACATTCCAAAGGCTGTTCCCCAATCCCCAATATGATTCAGCCGCAGCACATCATGCCCCAAAAATTCAAATAAACGAGCAAGCGCATCGCCAATAATCGTCGAACGGAGGTGCCCCACATGCATTTCTTTGGCAACATTGGGAGAAGAAAAATCAATAATGATGCGCTGAGCAGGCGAAGGAGGGTCAATTCCTAGATGCGTATCTCTTAAAATGCCATCTAAAGATTTTGATAAAAACGGGATGTCAAGCCAAATATTAATAAACCCCGCTCCCGCAATGTCTACTTTGCCTCTCCATTCTTCTCTTGGATCCAAAGCCGCCAGAATTTTTTCAGCAATCTGACGGGGAGGCTGTTTCAGGGGCTTTGCTAATTTGAGAGCAGTATTATATTGATAATGGCCAAACTTCTCCTGCGTACTCGGCGTCACTTCTGTGGGAATCGGTTGAGGGAAGTCTAAGAGCTCAGGAAAAGCCTTTTTTGCGGCGGCCTCGAAAGAGGCATGGAGAAGGGAAACTAAACTTTTCATTAAAAACTCAGGTTTCTATTGAAGAATAATGTTTTACATTGCTATTCTGCTTCTAGTATTTTCCTTTAAACCCAATTTTAATTCTACAGAATACAAGGGGTTTCAATGACAAAAGTTGTCATCACAGAAGAACAAAAAAAAGGATTGGAGCGGTTCCTGCTAGAAAATCGTCCCGCAGAACTGATCAATACCTATTTATACTTTATCCAGCGTAAGTTTAACTTGCAGCCTGTCCTGTTCGCAAAAGAAAAAACCATTTATCAGAATACCGAAGATGTGGTGCAACACCTCGAAAAAGAGGGGCAACTTTGGCATGAAACAGAGATTAAAATTGGATTTGGCCAAGCGAGCGTCAATGCAGAGACAAAAAAAATTTACATTTGCCCTTTTACAGGGAAAGTCTTTGGGGATAATACCCATCCAAACCCGCAAGATGCGATTTATGATTGGGTCTCCAAATGCCCGGAAAATACGGAACGGATGGGAGGACTGCGTGTCAAGCGCTTTTTCGTTTCGGAAGATCCCGACGTCATCAAAAATTATATGGATAAAACAAGAACAAGAAAAGAGACCATTAAGAAGGTGGTTTATTCCTCTGTCTTAAGTGG
Organism: Parachlamydiales bacterium; assembly: GCA_963801825.1. Classification (GTDB taxonomy): domain Bacteria; phylum Chlamydiota; class Chlamydiia; order Chlamydiales; family Parachlamydiaceae; genus CAWDGI01. The sequence continues at coordinate 1,020,591 of CAWDGI010000003.1, read as the reverse complement.
CAAGCTATTCAACAGTAAGGAAGCTGTTGTCGAGGACTTTAAGCGTCATTATCTCAAAAAATTCTCTCTTGTAGAAGTCCAAAACCAAAATAAATACCAAATTGAAGAGCACTTTTTGGCCTTTATTCAAAAACAACTGGTCGAAGACAAAGTGACTGCTTTTGTGGAAGCACTCGCGGAGTATGAGGAGTTTCTTCCGTATGTCGAACGCTGGGTGGAAGCAGAAGATTAAGGAAATACAAGAGAAAGGTCCCCTTCTTTCTTCCTCGGCAAGTGAGACCTTTGAATGGGGGCGTCGATTAGGAGAGGTCCTTTCGCCCCCTGTTGTGATCTGCTTATTTGGAGAGCTAGGGGGCGGCAAAACGACCTTTATTAAGGGCTTGGTCCAAGGAGCGGCTCAAATCGATCCCTCGCTCGTACAAAGTCCGACCTTTACCTACCTGAATATTTATGAGGGAAGTCCACCCATTTATCATTTCGATCTTTACCGTTTAAGAGAGGCGGAAGACTTTTTAAGGATGGGGTTTGATGAGTATTTTGAGGCAGAGGGGATCTGTTGCATTGAATGGTCGGAGAGGATTGCCTCCCTCCTCCCTCCTCAGGCCCTTTCTATTTTTTTCCGTCATACAGATAAAGAGGAGGAACGGCTTATACAGTATACTTTTGGAGGAATATTCGATGATTGGACAGGCTAAATTTATTAAGACGGCTTTATGGGCGAAAGATTATCCGATCATCCGAGATCTTAAGGGGCACATCCTCCCTGAGATCGCCGTTGTGGGTCGCTCGAATGTCGGAAAGTCCAGTTTGCTCAATCATCTCTTTCACACAAAACACTTGGTCAAGACGTCGTGTACTCCGGGAAAAACCCAGGCACTGAATTTTTTCACCTTAGAAGATCGATGGGCATTTGCAGATCTGCCGGGATATGGCTATGCAGAGGTGCCTCTCAAGGTCAAAAAGCAATGGGGACCCATGGTCCGCTCTTATTTGGAAAAACGAGAGACCTTAAAATTAATTTTATTTTTAATCGATATTCGTCGCCGTCCCAATCAAGAAGATCTTCAATTATTAGATTGGATTCTTTATCATCAAAAAGCGATGATTCTCATCTTGACGAAAGTGGATAAGGTGAATCGCAATGAGCGCCAAGAAAACACAAAAGAGATTGTGGAGACTTTGGGTGTTGAGCCGATTCAGTGGGTTCATTATTCTGTGACGAAAAATCAGGGGCGGCGGGAATTAATCGCGATGATCAAAGAAGCGCTCGCAGAAGAGCTAACATTCGAGTGAGAGAGCGTCATGCCAGAGTTGGAAAAACAGAAATTTATTTGTTTGGATTGTGAGACAACAGGATTAGATGCTCAGAAGGATCGGATCATCGAAGTGGCGGTCATGTCCTTTGATGGTCAGCAAGTGTATGCCCAGATGGAAACATTGGTGAATCCGGAATGTGAGATTCCGGAGACCTCGATTGCCATTCACCACATTACTCCTGAGATGGTCAAAGATAAGCCAACGATTGCAGAGGTCTTGCCTCAAATCTTGGAACTCATTGGCAATCATATTATTATTGGGCATGGGGTTGGGTTTGATGTAGAGATTTTGGCTGCTGCGGCTGATCGGCATGGTATTCCCTGTAGAATCCGTCAGAATCGGCAGTTAGATACGTTGCGCATGGCGCGCCTATATGGAGAGTCTCCTGTTAACTCCTTGGAGTCCTTGCGGAAGCACTTTAACATCCCTCTAGAGGGGGCTCATCGAGCCATGAGCGATGTTGTTGTAAACCGAGAGGTCTTTCAGCATTTAGCTAAAGGGTTTAAAACAACCGAACAATTATTTGAGGCCCTCTCTAAGCCCATTCTCATGGCTACAATGCCTTTAGGGAAGCATAAAGGACGACCCATGAAAGAAATCCCTCTGCAATATCTTCAATGGGTCGCAAACAAAGATTATTTTGATCTGGATCTTCTTTATTCTGTGCGCACAGAACTCAAGCGACGAAAGAAGGGGAATTTATTCCAGCAGGCAGGGAACCCTTTCATGAATCTTTAAGGAAAAAAGAGAAGTGAATGTATGAACAAACGACAAACGACTGAAAAAGGCTCTTTTGAAGTGAAGGTGGCTTTGGCGGAGATGCTAAAGGGAGGGGTCATCATGGATGTGACCAACCCGGAGCAGGCAAAGATTGCCGAAGAGGCAGGCGCAGTGGCTGTCATGGCCTTGGAGAGAATTCCTTCGGATATTCGCTCAGAAGGGGGGATTGCGCGGATGTCGCCTCCGGATCTGATCCAAAAGATCCAAGAGGCGGTCACGATTCCTGTGATGGCAAAATGCCGAATTGGTCATTTTGTGGAGGCACAAATTTTGGAAGCGCTGGAAGTGGATTTTATTGATGAGAGCGAAGTGTTAACTCCGGCAGATGAAGAAAACCACATTGATAAGCATCTTTTCAAAGTCCCTTTTGTTTGCGGTTGTCGTGACTTAGGGGAGGCTCTTCGGCGGATTGGGGAAGGGGCGGCGATGATTCGGACTAAAGGAGAAGCGGGCACTGGGAATATTGTCGAGGCGGTGCGCCACATGCGTGCGGTCAATCGAGAGGTACGTGCCTTAATGGGAAGAGACCCAAGTGAGTTAATGGCAGAAGCGAAGCGATTAGGAGCCCCTTTTGAGTTAGTGCAGCAAGTGGCACGAGCGGGGGTGTTGCCAGTCCCTAACTTCGCGGCAGGGGGCATTGCGACTCCGGCAGATGCTGCCCTGATGATGCAGCTCGGAGCCCAAACAGTGTTTGTTGGATCGGGGATTTTTAAATCGGAAGATCCGGCTAAACGGGCCCGTGCCATTGTGGCTGCGGTGACTTACTATCAAGATCCTGAGATTTTAAAACAGATTTCCATGGGGCTTTTAGCTCCGATGCGGGGGTTGGATATCCGCCGGATCAAAAGAGAGGATCTCTTAGCTTTACGAGGATGGTAGACGCCATGGCGACTTTTTTCCGTTCGAGGGCCCGGTGCCCGAACCGAGATTCCGAGCTTTACTAAACTATTTAACGAAGCTCGGAATCTCGGTTCGGCACCCGATGGTAGGAAGGAATAGGAAAGAATAGGAAGGAAGAGGAAGAGAAAGGAAGGATGGTCCATGCGGATTGGGGTCTTAGCTTTGCAGGGAGATTTTGCCAAGCATGTGGAAAGGGTGCAGGCGTTGGGAGAAGAGGCAAAAGAGGTGCGTAAAGCGGAGGACTTAGCAGGATGTGAGGGATTAATTCTCCCGGGTGGGGAGTCGACGGTGATGATCCGTCAGATCGATTTTATTCGGATGCGGGAGCCTCTTTTAGCTTTTGCGCGTGAGAAGTCTTTGTTTGGCACGTGTGCGGGAATTATTTTGATGTCCAAGGCCATCCAGGGGCAGGAAGGGGCTTTTTCCCCTTTAGGGTTATTGGATATCACGGTGGAGCGCAATGCATTTGGGAGGCAGATCGACTCTTTTCACACTTTCCTGACGGCTGAGTTTTCTCCAGGGCATCCCCAGGCCATTCCGGCATTTTTCATTCGGGCACCACGCATTCGGCAGTGTGAAGGAGGAGTGCAGGTGCTGGCGACTTTCGAGGGAGAGCCGGTCTTAGTGCGCCAGGGGCATCACTTGGGGGCGACTTTTCATCCTGAGTTGACGGAGAGTGCTTTGGTTCATCAGTATTTTATAGAAATGATCAAATCCAGGAAGAATTAATTTAGAGCTCATTCCATCCTACTTTTTGGCCTGGTTCAATGTCAGGTAACAATTTTTTTCGTGTCCGAGTTCCGTTCTTCCGCGTTTCCAATCGGAACTCGCACTCGGACTCGGACACGATCCTGTCATGTTACCCAAAAACTCTACTTTTTGAACCATGTCTACTTTTTCGACCGAAGAAGTGAACACAGCCGAAATTTCATTGACTGATTTTTTTGATCTCAGTTATTTTTGTGTTCTTAGGATCAAGATGGCTATATACCCATAAAGTATCTCATGAATTCTCTCAAAACAAAAAACATCTCTTCCGTTATCTTATTTTTATTTTTTGCCTTTTGTTCTTTACATGCTGAAGAAAACGACTTCAAAATAGGCATAGACCAAATGTTCTTGCCACCAGCCGCCATTTGAATAAAGGAGTGGGAAAAATTGTCCCCGCCTTTTTTGGGGTCGCCTCAGAATTGGGGTTTAGGGAGCAACGGAACAGTTATGTAAAGCTTTACATAACTGTTCCGTTGCTCCCTAAACCCCAAATTCGAAATTGAGCCATTGTAGGAGTAATCAAATCCTTAACATACTCTATCTTCCGAATTCTGAGCTGATCCCAAATATCAAGCCCTCTGTGAATGAGAGGCTAACTTATGGATGAGCTGTAATAGCAAGAATTGTAACAACCGATTTACCTGGACCATAAAACCAGAAAATTCGGTAAGCGCCAGGGGTATTATTTTGCGCATATGATTCAAAAACTTCTTCACCTCTAGGACCTGTCATATCATCGTATTTATGAGTATTCAATGAAGGATGTCTTAGATTTGTGCGCATATATTCTAATCTTTTAATAACCGCTTTGGCGACGGCTCTCTTAGAAGAATCATTGATTAAAAAATTTAATTGTCCTTTTGCTAACTCCGAAAGATCAATATCGAAATTACTCATCGCTTAACATCTCATTCCATTTGTTTAATTGCTCTTTCGTTAAGCGTGTTGTTTTTCCTTCATACGCATTTTGAAACCCCTGATCTAGCATTTCATGTAACTGCTTCTTTTTGAGTTCTTCTACTGTTTTATGAAATACATTTTTTAGTAAATCCCTCAAAGCTATTCGATTTTTTGCACATTCGGATTTTAAAAAGGTGTGTTCTTCGACTGGAACATCGAAGCTGACACGGACTGTATCTGTCATATAAATCTCCTTGGATAATCTCATTATAACAAGAGTGATATTTTGATACAAGTATCATCTTAATGTAAGTGTGTTAAGAAAATCAACCACTATTTACGCTTATGGAAAAACATCAACGCATTTGCAGCCACATAGTGACAACATCTATCGGAAATGTCTTTGAAACACAAAATCCTCCCCGCGAGCCTTATATACTGTGGGGCGGTGATTTTTTTCGTTTTTGAAGGGGATTCCGGCACCCCGTCTGGACGATAACGCGCTGGGGGTAGTATTAATCAAATACAACCCCCAGCGCGTTATCGTCCAGCCGGGGTGCCGGAATCCCCTTCAAAAACGAAAAAAATCACCGCCCCACAGTTTAATGCGAATTTTGGCCTATCCAGAAATAGAATCCTTAACGTGCTTTATAATCCGAATTCTGAGCTGACCCCTAATCGAGCGATCAATTCCAATTTCTCGCCGAATATGGCGGTCGGAATATCCTTCTCTGAGACGATGAATAACTTCTCTGATATCAAGCATAGTTTTGCACTTTCCTTTTGTCATTGTTTTCCCTCTGGTTAGATTTTGACTTACTCCATACCAAATGCGTGGAGCAAAAAAAACACTACGAAAGGGCAAATAAAATCTGTAATGAAAAATATGAGATTTAACTTAATGAAAAGAGTGGCTGATTCTGAGTGATCATCCGCTTGGTGAGCCAACGAAACCGCCAAGTGGCCGATTCTGAGTGATTTTTACCACGCAAGATATTCATGGTAAGTATATTATATTAAAATAATCTCTCTTTAGAGCTAATTCTCCTCGGAAAAAATCTTCAGAGGAAATTACTAGCGGCCTCTGAATTATGCATTTCCTAAGGAATGGTCACACGTAGATTTTAATCAATTTGTTAATAGCCAATGGAATTATACGATAAAGCCTCTTAAGCGTATATGTGAACATGTTTTTGAAAAAAAAGAAAATTCTTCTGATAATGCAGAAACAAATTTTAAAGTCAATAGGTTGTAAAAGTTAATATTTTTCAGATCCTAACAGTTGTTTTTCCTACCCCACTATGTGTTCCAGCGACCAAAAAAGATGATTGTTCCATAATTATTTGTGCCGGTAGCAAATTAAGCCTAAGGGGACAGTGATTGAAGGCTTATCCCATCCTACCGTTCTTCATCTAATTCGTTTATGGTGTTCCAAATTTCAATTTCAGCATTTCTTTCGCTATCTTGATTAGCCTCTCGGAACTCTCTAGCAAGCTTCTGCTTTTCTGTTTCCAGTCCTTTTTCTCCCATTTGAGTCACAAATGTGATAAAAGGAATTTTTCTAAACCGCATTTGAATTCCTACCCAAACAAAAAGAGAAATTAGCGCTCAACCTCTTCCGTTTAGTGGATTGAACGCTAATCGCTTTTTCTTAGCTTTTGTTAGCCTGAAGAGGCCTCATCATCATTCCAAATATTATAGCGACAACTGCAGCAAACACAAACGCTATTTTTAGCACCAATTTTCTAGACTCTGCTTGTTGTCTATCCTTTTTCTGCGTTTCAAATGCAAGACTAGCGAAGGATGCAGTCGAGCTCATTGATTCCAGATTCTTCGTTGATTTCGCATTCTTTGTTTGATCCCCTTCAATCCAAGCTCTGATTTCGATTGCATGATCATGAAAACGAGACGTCTCTATGAATTGATTAGATTTCTGATACCATGTCACTTCGATTTTTAAATTCGAATTCTCTTTTAAGAATAAAGACTGTCTAAATGAAGTTTTTAACTGAGTTTCCACCTGGTGGCCAACGACAGCCATCATATCTAGAAAGTAATAGCGATCAATTCCCTTCTCGTTTTCCGGGGTAACAAATATCTTGCTTGAAGGTAAAGGGGAAGAAGCAATGGAGATATCTATACTATCATTTTCCTTACTCAGTTTTTGATTTGAACGACAAAATCTTTCAAACCACTCTTTGAAAGGGGGCAATTCAGCAGCCTCTTGAGCCATTTGTTTTAAGATTAATGCAGCTTCAGGTTTCATAATTCTAAAAGAGAAATAAGTGGATAAGGGACTTTGCTTACTTGGCAATTCTATGTAGGGATCCTTCAGAGTGTTGGCCAATTTCAAGAAAACTTCCTTTGCAATTCCTTCTGCTAATTTGTTAGAAAATGCAGACAAATTTTGATCGAAAGCAGTTTCCCAATTTGATCCTCTAACTGAAGATCGTTCGCTTAATGCATCGTTTGTATTGAACATGTTTAATTTCTCCTGATTTGTTTATACCAGAAGACAGAAGACCTTTACCTGTGCTAAGCCATCTTCCGGTAGCAAATTTAAGATAAGTCATTGGAACGTTAAAAACAAAGAAGAAGTTTAACCCCTTCCTAAATAGCCGCATGTCTCGTCACGGCACCGGAATAAGAGAGAGTTAGGAGCAAAAAATTCCTCATTGCTCCCCCTCCCTTCTTCTTTTTGATAGTTTTTATTGTCTTTATTCCAACGAAAAGAGTAAAAGGGAATTTGCATTGAGCAAGTCCCTAATTTTTGCTGTTTTTCACCTTCTCGAACAATCGAGGAGGCGATAACTTCACTATTTTTCATGATTACTCGAGAGAACCCATGTTAAATTTTCGCAAATTAAAACAAGACTTTTCTCCTGCCATTCTAAAAGATGGCAAAGCTTTATATGACAAAAAAATGGTGGTTTCGACTAAAATCGTCCAGTTAAAACCCGATATCATCCGTTTTAGTTGTCGAGTTCTGGGAAATTTCGATCATTGTTATGAGTCAGAAATCGAGATCGATCGCCATGAATCGACCCTTCTAGATTCGGATTGCGATTGTCCCTATAAGTATGACTGCCAACATTTAGCTGCTGTCCTCTTCCACTTAGAATCTCATTATAACGAGCTGGTCGTGGCCTACTCAAAAGAAACCGATCTCGATCAAGATCTCCATGTCGATGACAAGGAAAAAGCCCACCTTCTGCAAACCTTCAAAGAGGCAGAATCAAAAGAACATGCGCGGCAAGATAAAAAATTTCAAAAAGAACTTCTCCAAGAATATATCTACGCCTCCCAGCTCCTTGGACAATCCTCCTTTTTTCTTGCCGGAAGAAGAACTCACCGAAGATAAAGCGGAATTGGCCCTTCTCTTCATCGCCCCTCCACTCAAAGGAGGAGAGTCTCCCCAGGTAGAAATCCAACTGGCTCTACGCCTCCCCTCTCGCTCTAAATCCCTGAATATTTTACAGGTCAAATCCTTTTTAGATGCCGTTCGCTACCACGAGGCTGTCTATCTCGGAAGCAAACGCTACTTCTTCTCTCTTCAATCTTTTGATGAGGCAAGCTCTGAAATCCTTAAGCTTCTCATCGACTTTGCCCGCTTTCCCGATCTCAAAAATGATAAACAGCAGCGGACCGTTTATCTTGACTCAGAAGCGTTTGGAACTTTACTGGCGACGGCCCATACCATTGCTGAAAAAAAATTGTCTTCTTCCTTCAGCGAGCAAGAAGCAGAACTACTCTCCTTGCCCTGCCTGTATTGTGCGACCATTGAAGAGCCTCTACGCATGTCAATCACACCCGCCCTTTTGCGCTTTGAATTAGATTACTTGGAAGTCCATGCCCCTAAAATTTTGCTTAAACCACGTATTGTCCTCCAAAATCAAACAGCGATCTCTTGCGAAGAAGCATGGCTATTTGAGTCGACAAAGCCGGGGATGATTTATCAAAACGTCTACTATAGCTTCCAGCCCAATATCAAGCGCAAGCACCTACGCAATTTAACAGCTATTCGAGATATGACCATTCCAGAGCCCCTCTTTGGGACCTTTGTTGAAAATGCTCTCCCCGAACTCGTTCGCTTTTCGGAAGTCGGCAATAAAGAGAGGATTGAGCGATTTGTCACCCTTCCTTTCGTCGAGCCCGTGAACGCAGAATGCCAAATTCATTATTTGAATGGAGAATTGGAGGCCTCTCTTTATTTTGTTTATGGAGATTTAAAAGTCCCTGCTTCCACCGCTCAGCTAACTGTCGATCATCTCTCTCCTTTTGTGACCCCTCAAGGGATCTTGGCGCGCAACTTGACCGAAGAGCAAAAAATCATTAACCATCTTTTTCAAGACTTTATCTATGACCCTGTTCAAGGGGTTTACATAGCAAAAAATGAAAAGAAGATTGTCGAATTCATGACAGAAGTCATCCCCACTTATCAGCATCGGGTCACTTTCAATTGTCCGGAAAACCTCTTGGATCAATTTATCTATGACGACTCCACCTTTGAACTCTGTTTAAGAGAGACCAACCGCATTGATCTTTATGAGGTAGAAGTGAAGGTGCATGGCTATCTGCAGGGAACGACAATCGATCTCCTGTGGGATTGTTTATCTTCCAAACGGGCGTTCATTGAGTTGTCCGCGAAAAAACCCAAAAAAGGGAAAAAGAAAAGCGAGGAGTCGAAAACACTCCATAAAATTCTCGTGCTCGATTTAGAGAAAATCGCTCCGGTGGTTCAAATTTTTGATGAAATGGGCATTAACCGCTTAGATGACCATGTCGAACAAAGACCATTATGGAGTTTGGCCAGTTTGGATGTGGAGCAATTTGTGGGATTGCCCATTCACTTTTCCATCTCCCCCAAGCTGCAAGAGATTCATCAGCAGATGCTCGGCCAAATTCCTTATGAGGTTCCGGAGATCCCAAAGGCCATTCAAGCTTCTCTTCGCAATTATCAAATTGAAGGGATTGGTTGGCTCGATCGCCTGCGTCGCATGCATCTGAATGGAATCTTGGCGGATGATATGGGACTTGGAAAAACGCTCCAAGCCATTACCACATTAACCCAATATCAGCAAGAGCACCCCGATCAACGCTCCATTGTTGTCTGTCCCACCTCTTTAGTTTATAACTGGAAAGAAGAGTTTCACAAGTTTAATCCTCAGATCAAAGCCCTCGCTGTCGATGGCAATCCCAATCAGCGCAAGAAGCTCCTGATCGAGATTGAAGCGTACGATGTCATTATTACCTCTTACACCCTTCTGCAAAAAGATATCGAATTCTATAAAACATTTCTATTCGGATATGCCATTTTAGATGAAGCGCAGCATATTAAGAATCGAGGGACACGAAATGCGCAATCGGTGAAAATGATCCAAGCCGCCCATCGTTTGATCTTAACCGGAACTCCCATTGAAAATTCCCTCGATGAACTCTGGAGTTTATTTGATTTCTTAATGCCTGGTTTGTTGAGCACTTACGATCGGTTTGTCGAAAAATATATTCGTCAGTCCTCCTTGCCGCATTCAGGTAAAAGTTTGGATGCTCTTCGACGCAAAGTGGCTCCTTTTATCTTGCGTCGCATGAAAAAAGATGTGTTGGATGATCTTCCTCCAGTTTCCGAGATTGTCTATCATTGCCATCTTTCCGATGTTCAGACAAGAGCTGTATCGCTCGTATGCGGCTTCGGCACGGGAAGAGTTGTCGCAGCTTGTCAAGAAAGAAGGATTTGATCGTGTTCAGATTCATGTGTTGGCAACCCTGACTCGGTTAAAGCAAATTTGTTGCCATCCGGCGATTTTTGCCAAAGACCAAGCGGAAGTGGGCGATTCTGCCAAATATGATATGTTGCTGGAGCTTTTGCAGACCTTGATTGAAGGGAAGCATAAGACGGTGATTTTTAGCCAATATACCCGGATGTTACAGATTATGCGGGAAGATCTTCAGAAGCAGGGAATTCGCTTTGAGTATCTCGATGGATCGAGTAAAAATCGTTTAAGCATTGTCAAAAAATTCAATGAAGATCAGAATATTCCCATCTTCCTAGTCTCTTTGAAAGCAGGAGGCTCGGGTCTTAATCTTGTTGGAGCCGATACAGTCATTCACTATGATATGTGGTGGAATCCAGCAGTTGAAAATCAAGCAACCGATCGTGTCCATCGGTTAGGGCAGAAAAACTCTGTCTCTTCCTATAAGCTGATTACTTTGAATACGATTGAAGAAAAAATTGTTGAGCTTCATGCGCGTAAAAAAGGGTATGACAAAGCAGTGATTGAAAGAGATGAAGAGATGATGACTAAATTGACATGGGAAGAAGTGTTGGAATTATTGCAAACATGACTAAAAAGCCGCAGTTGAATTTTAAAGCGCTGGCAAAACAATTTGCCCGTTCTGCGTTTGGGCAGTTAAATCGTTTTCGTGGGGTTTTTTCTAATGATATTGGCATTGACTTGGGAACAGCCAATACCCTGGTCTTTGTTAAGGGGAAGGGCATTGTTCTTGCTGAACCCTCCGTTGTCGCTGTCGATTCGATGACGAATGAGGTCTTAGCCGTTGGCCATAAAGCCAAGGCGATGCTTGGAAAAACGCCTCGAAAAATCCATGCTGTCCGTCCCATGAAAGATGGGGTGATTGCCGATTTTGAAATTGCTGAAGGGATGTTGAAAGCGCTCATCAAACGTGTCACTCCTTCGCGCAGTTTATTTCGTCCAAAAATTCTTATTGCCGTTCCCTCCGGCATTACAGGAGTAGAAAAGCGTGCTGTCGAAGATTCGGCATTGCATGCGGGGGCTCAAGAGGTCTTTTTGATTGAAGAGCCGATGGCGGCAGCGATTGGTGTCGATCTTCCTGTGCATGAAGCCTCTGCGAGCATGATTATTGATATTGGAGGGGGAACGACAGAAATTGCCATTCTCTCTTTAGGAGGGATTGTAGAATCTCGTTCGCTGCGTATTGCAGGGGATGAATTTGATGAATGCATCATCAATTACATGCGTCGTACGTATAATCTGATGATTGGTCCGCGAACAGCGGAAGAAATCAAGATGACGATTGGCTCTGCCTATCCTTTGGGAGGAGGCGAACTGGAAATGGAAGTGAGAGGGCGGGACCAGGTCGCAGGCCTTCCTGTCACGAAACGAATCAACTCCGTCGAAATACGGGAATGTTTAGCAGAACCGATCCAACAGATTGTCGAAAGTGTCAAGCTGACCTTAGAAAAATGCCCTCCTGAACTTGCTGCCGATCTTGTGGAGTGTGGCATGGTGTTGGCGGGAGGAGGGGCGTTGATTAAAGGATTGGATAAGGCTCTGATCAAAGAGACGGGCTTGCCTGTCATTATTGCTCCCAATCCTCTTTTGGCCGTTTGTTTAGGAACAGGAAAGGCATTAGAATATTTGGATAAATTTAAAAAGCGAAAGACGCTTTGATCCCATGCAACCTCAAGATGTCGATTCGTGGATCCAAGAGAAGATCTCCCTATGCCGCCCTAAGGCCATTCATTATTGTGATGGCTCGGAAGAAGAGAATGAGAGGCTCATTCAACGGATGGTCAAGCAGGGGACGTTGATCCCTTTGAATCCCGAGAAACGTCCCCATAGTTTTTTATGCAGATCCGATCCCAGAGATGTGGCTCGAGTGGAAGAGTACACCTTCATTTGCTCAGGGTCCATCGAAGAGGCTGGTCCGACCAATCATTGGCGCGATCCTGTAGAAATGAGACAACGCTTGAAGGGGTTATTTAAGGGATGCATGCGAGGGCGGACCCTTTACGTGATTCCCTTTAGCATGGGACCTGTTGGCTCTCCTCTTTCGGTCCTTGGGATTCAGCTCACCGATTCTCCTTATGTAGTCTGCAACATGCGTCTCATGACTCGCATGGGAAAAGCCGCTTGGGAAGAAATTAAAAAGCGAGGATTTATCCCTTGCATGCATTCAGTGGGAAGTCCTCTTGAAGAGGGCGCTGCCGATGTTCCCTGGCCTTGTCATCCTCAAGAGCAATACATTGTCCATTTTCCTGAAACAAGAGAGATTTGGTCGTATGGGAGTGGGTATGGAGGCAATGCGCTTCTTGGGAAAAAATGTTTTGCTCTTCGGATCGCTTCTGTGATGGCGCGTGAGGAAGGGTGGCTTGCCGAGCATATGTTAATCTTGGGGATCACGAATCCGGAGGGGGAAAAAAAATACTTTGCAGCGGCCTTTCCCAGCGTGTGTGGGAAAACCAATTTGGCCATGCTGACTCCCACTTTGCCCGGATGGAAAGTGGAGACAGTGGGAGATGATATTGCTTGGATGAAATTTGGGACGGATGGTCAACTTTATGCCATCAATCCGGAAGCGGGGATTTTTGGAGTGGCTCCTGGAACTTCCTGGAAGTCAAATCCAAATGCGATGGCTGCCATCAGCCATGGAACGATTTTTACCAATGTTGCTTTGACAGATGAAGGGGATGTATGGTGGGAGGGGATGACCTACACTCCCCCTTCGCATGCGATCAGTTGGCTGGGGGCCGATTGGACGCCACTCTCTTCTGGGACAGCGGCCCATCCCAATGCCCGTTTTACTGTTGCGACCTCTCAGCTGCCTGAGATTGATCCGGCGTGGGAAGATCCGCACGGGGTGCCGATTTCAGCGATTTTGTTTGGAGGGAGGAGGGCCACCACTGTCCCCTTAGTGTATGAAGCGTTCGATTGGCAGCATGGGATCTTTTTAGGGGCATCGATCTCTTCAGAGACGACAGCAGCGGTCACAGGAGAAGTGGGTAGAGTGCGGCATGACCCCTTTGCGATGCTTCCTTTTTGCGGCTATCACATGGGAGACTATTTTGCCCATTGGTTCCAGCTGGGGCGTTTGCATGATTTGCGTTCGCTCCCCCGTGTCTATTCTGTGAATTGGTTTAGAAAGGGGGCATCGGGAGAGTATTTATGGCCCGGGTTTGGGGAAAATAGCCGGGTCTTGAAATGGATTTTTGAGCGCGTCTCCGGAAAGGGAGAGGCGATGGAGAGTCCGATTGGGATTCTCCCGAAGCCCGGAGCGATTGATCTCCGAGGGCTTTCTTTGGCGCCTCGGGCAATGGAGCAATTATTTGAGATCGATCGGGAAGCCTGGCTGAAGGAGTTAGAGGAGATTCGTCGCTATTTTGGTTTATTTGGTTCCCATTTACCCAAAGAATTTAATGAAGAGATCAATCATTTAGAAAAACGATTTGCCCTTACAACAGCATGACAACTGATTCTTCCTTGTTTCATAAAAAGATTCGCCAGCTCAGCCAAGCCTTATTGTTGAGCGGGGTGTTAAATGTTTTAATTCTTTCTTTTTGGCTCTATTGGATGCTGAGAGAGCATCCTCCGACCCCTTATTGTGTGCAAAAACCGGCGAGTGAAGAGCAGCAGCAGATTCCCTTAGCAGATCTTCGAGAGAGCGGAGAGGTTCTTGCGCACCTTTCTCGGTTATCTTTTACTGAGTTAGTGAGTGCTCTTTCTCATGCGCAGCTCATTGAGAATGGTTATGCTGAGCGAGATTTGGCTTTGGCCTCCTTAGTTACGTTTCATTATTTTGATTTATCGCGTGGGTTAGGGCAAGAGGAGTTGCCGCAGCAAAAGCGATTGTTCAGGTGGAGGGAAACTCTCGAGCATTCGCCGGTTTCTTTATTGCTTTATCCGGGTCTGACAGAGGGGCAGTTTGATCGCTTGGTCCAGTTTGCCAAGAATGAGCGGTGGCCCTTGACGGCGGAGGGGCTTTTTCTGGCGTTGCAAAAACAGAAAGAGCAGACTAAAGACCAGACTAAAGATAAGATTTTAGATCCGGCCTTGATAGAGACGTTCATGCTCACACCTGAATTTTGGGCGGTGGAGTGGCTGTTCAATCGATCTGAGGTCAAAGCAGAGAGAGGGGAGCTTTTGATGACTCTGCTGGAAGGGAGTTGGAAGGGGTTAAAGCAGTTTGCCGATCAGCAAAAAGCGGCGCAGGACTCTTCTGATGCGCGGAGGCAGAAGTTTTTATTGGACTATGTCAAACTCCACTCGCCTTCTGCGGCGGCTTTATTGTTAAAAACGGAATGGAATTTTTGCGTGAAGAAATTGGAGGATGGGCAGGTGATTCACCTGCTACAACTCCTTCCCCCTGCACTCCCGGAAGGAGAGCGATTTGCCAAGGAGATGCTGGTAAGTCCACGCAGTACGAATGTCTGGAAGCAAGCGGCTCGCCGGCTCTATGCGCATGCGCAAGAGGCGATGCCGAAAGAGTGGAATTACCCATTGGTTTTAGCCCGTTTTTTGCCAGAGAAATTGAAGGGGAAGGGAGGAGGAGGAGAAACCTTGGCCCGCTTGCCTGCCTCGGGCTCGGCTTTGCCAGCAGCGAAGCCTAAAGAAGGGATGGCTTCTACTAAACCTAAAGACGAGGTAAAGCCGAAGAAAAGCCAGCCGGCTAGTCCTTCTCTAAATCTTTCTTCCGCTATTGCGAATAAACAGCTTTTAGGCAGGAAGAAAAAGGAAGAAGCGAGTGAAGTGAGCGCTTTGCAGACTTATACCGTGCAGGAAGGGGATAGTCTTTGGAAGATTTCGCGGCGCTTTAAAGTGAACGTAGAGGCGCTCAAGGGGGCAAATGGTTTGACTTCTGATGCGCTTCAGCCGGGAATGGTGTTGAAAATTCCGAAGATTACGGAGATTTGTAAATGAAAAATAAAATGGTTATATTTGCATTTTTTGGGTTTGCTATTTTCTCATTCTATATTGAAGCTCGTGATAGGAGGGGAACAAGCGCTCCTTCGTCTGATCGTGCCCAAGATGGAGAGCGTGGAGCTGATGGCTATCAAGGTATAAATGGCCAAAATGGTGGGCATGGAAGAAAAGGTAGGTGTGGACAAGATGGAGGTAATGGAGGAGATGGTGGAAATAGCGGACTGGGGAAATGGAGGGGATGGCGGCAATGGAGGAAACGGTGGTGCGGGTGGAAATGGAGGGAATGGAGGGAATGGTGGATTCGGTTTTCTAAGGAGGCGGAAATGGGGGAATGAGACGGAGGAAATGGGTAAAGAGCTACTAAATCTCACTAAAATTAGCGCGATGAGAGAATTTTCCTAATGGAAGATCCGCTTCGTGCTGAGCTGACTACTCAAGAGGCTGCAAATTTATTAAACATTTCGGCCTGGTTCAATGCAGGGTGTTTTAACTAAAAATACTTTACATATTGCAACTAACTCATCCTGTGCATCTTACCGCTTTCGATCTTGTCTATCCTGTTTTTCTTTGAAAGAAGGAACAGGATAGACAAGATCGCAAGTGTCAGGATAAGAAGGATTTATCGATTGTAAAGTATTTTTAGTTAAAACGCCCTGGCTCACTCACAAGGATAGGTTATTGCGGTTTGGAGCAGAACTGGTTTTTGCTTTATGCGAAGCTAGAGGAATTGAAGTGATTTTGGTTAATAAAGGGAGCGAACCTTCGTTTGAAGAGGAGCTTGCTTCGGATATTTTAGAAATCATTACCGTCTTTTCTGCTCGGTTGTATGGCTCGAGAAGTCGGAAAAATAAAAAACTTATTGAAAACTTAGAAAAAGCCACTCAAGATGTCGCTTGAAGCCACTAAAGTCATAAAATTACAGTTAGAAGCTACGGCGGAGATTTTCAGATCGCTTGATGGCCAATCAAGAATTTGCAATTGGCTTTATAATCAGCTTTTGGAAAAGGCTAATGCATTAAGGCAGGAATTCATTCAAACCGGAAATACCGAGCTTGCTAAAACCTTGTATACCAAGAGAGGACTCAGAAATCTTCTCCCAGCTCTCAAAAAAGAGTATCCGTTTCTTAAATCGGTTCACTCCTCGCCCTTAAAAAATGCGACCCTTCGCTTAAGTCAAGCCATTCAAGCGCGCCAACAATCGAAGAAAGGAAAAAGACGAGGGAAAGAGGTCGGCTGGCCCCGATTTCGTTCCTGGCAAGCAAGCTGGTTCTCCCTCCTTTTCGATGAACCCAACAAGGGATTTAAGATTTCAGGAGATACAATTCAACTTTCCCTAGGAATGGGAGGTGAATGCAAACAACAATCCCTCTTATTAACTCTTAAAGAAGCCCATCTTTTAAAAAATCAAGATGTACGTAATTTACGCCTAGTAAAACAAGCCGGCATTTATTATGCCGTTTTTACAGTTCGCATTTTATTAGTAAAATCAAAGTCAATCAAGCGCGTTATAGCTCTTGATCCTAATCATAAAAACATGGCCTACGGAGTCGACACCGAAGGGCATGCGGTTGAAATTGCGGCTCCGCATTGGTTGAAACCCTATGACAAACGAATTGACGAATTAAAAAGCAAAAGAGATCGATGTGATAAACGCGCAAAAAAAGTGATCGTCACAGATCAGCAAGGCAAACCTACCGGAAAAGAAATTCATTTACCATCAAAAAGATGGCAGAAATATCATCGCACATTAGAGAAAGCACTTTACAAACGTCAAGAACAGACAAAGACCTTTGTATACACGCTTGCTCACCGGTTGTGCCGGCAGTACGATTGCATTGGAATTGGTGATTACACTCCGGATGGAAATGGAATCACAACACCTATGAGACGCGCCATGAATAACCGATCACTAATCGGTCGTTTTAAAGAAGCTCTCAAGTGGGTGGCGTTAAAATCGGGAAAAACCTGTATAGAATACAACGAGAAAGGAACAACGCGGACATGCCATTGCTGTGAGTATGTAGAACGTCTGAAGGCCTTTGTCCTTCCATTCGAACATGGGAATGCCCCGATTGCCGGATCAATCATATACGCGACGAAAATGCCGCGCAGAATGGTCTGAAGCGGGTCTTGCGAGACCTGATAAAAAAAAACGAAACATTGGTTTCGTTAGTGCCCGGCTCGGGCCTCGTCTCTGTAATAGAGCGATGGGCCTGGCGTGTTCTACCTAGTGGAGTGCAAAATGCTTTGCGGGGGTCAGAACAGCGATTAGTCGCAGCGTCAGGAAATTAAATTGAAAGCATGGTTGCTTTCAGCCAAAAGTTGTTCATTTAATCAATTTTGATTAAGTTTGAACAAGTTTTGGAGAGCGGATGGCGGCAATGGAGGATTCGGTTTTCTAAGAGGTGGAGATGGGGGAAACGGAGGAAATGGGTAAGGAATGACTAAATTTGGCTATTTATGGGATCGGGTGTGGGAGATAAGTCTTTACGTCTAATCTTGCGTCAGCACCTTCAGGTCTTTCACCTTCTATAGCAACAAAAGAATCTAAATCAAAATTCTGAGGATAAATGGCTAAGCACTTTTTCTTTGTAAATTTGGAGGGATAAAGAATGCCTTCTATTCCCGCATTTGCTACTAACTGGCCAAAAATCTGACAATTAGCAGGGATATCAAATTGCATACACCAAGCCCGCCAATTAGGTTCTAATAGGCTATCAATGAATGAATGAAGACTGCGTGCAATTTTAGGTGGCGCTATCTCTATTTCTTTTGCCGCTCGAACGATTTCTTGTGAAATAGAGAATTTTTTAATTAAATTCAAAAAAGGTTGTAGCCTCTTAGGTTCATGCAAATCAATAATAGACTCTAATCTTCCGTTGACAGCCACAATGCTAATCGATTCTTTTTTCACCAATGCTAAGTCTAAAGCTGAAAGTCCTTTAGGAGCTTTCTCTTTCTGGCCTGCTTCTTGTAGAACTGTTTCTTTATTTTCCGCAATATAAAGGGCTGGGAAGGGAGGAATTTGCTCTGGATTCATGGTTGGAATATTAAATCTTCCTCCAGGTTCAATCAAACTTCCCTTTGGAGAAAGCGGCGTGAGACTATATTTATATCTGACTTGTCTTTGCCATTCCTTGAACTCATAAGGCCTTGTAGTTGTTTCTAAAAGTGCCTGATATAACTGGTCAGCTATCTTATGTCTTTGGTAAGCAAGATCATTGTAAAAATTCCAATAGTATCTAAGAATCCTGTCTTTTTGAATTTCAAAATCTGTAAAATTTTCCGAAAAATCGAATAAGCGGGAGAATAGAGATTCATGCATGGAAAGAAGTTCACATTTGGTTTTCTAAAAAAGCATTTTGGATGAATTTTAGCAGCTTCTTATAACGGCCAAAACGGATCATATCACGAGGAGAGATATGCCCTAAGATTGGATTTGGAGTCTTAAACCAAAGGATTGTTTTTTCAGCATCTCCATCAAAGAATTGAGCAACCAAATTAAATAATGTAGCAATCTCTCTTAATTTGTCTTTAAGAATTTGAGGCATTTTCTCATCATAACGAATCAAACTGGTTGGAATACCTGTTGCTTGCGCAATTTCCATTTTCTTAAAACCTACAAAATCAGCTAATTTGGAAGCGTTAGCTTCTCCTTTATTAAATAAAAAAAGATAATCTTTTTTGGGTATGCTGGAAAATAATTCGCGGTTTTGCATTCTCATTTTGCACCTATCAGCCTTAGAGTGTGTTCAAAAACTGCTAATGGCCTATATTTGAGATTATTTTCCTTCCTGACAAGAGATCAATTTGACCCCTCTAGGCCATTATCAGTTCTTGAACCACTCTTATATTTTCCTTGATTTTACCATAAATTTTCCAAATAAGCAATAGTAGCCAATAATTTGTCAGGGCACAGGAAATTAGAACAAATTTTTGATTAACCGTGGTATACTCTCAGCCTCTAACATGGAGGCATAAATGGCGGCAAAAAAAGGACAGATTCCGTCCCACGTAAAAAAGAAAGAATTTACTCATCTTTGATTGGATCAGGTGTGGAAGATAAGTCGTAGACGTTGAGGATGGGGGGATTCTCTTGCTCAGGGTGACCACCGGAGGAGTCTTGTAATCTTTGATGATGGTGATTAAATACTTCCCTTTCAAATCGAAAGTTAAGACCCTTAGAGAGCTACCTACTTCTGGATTTGGAAGGGGAAGAAGTGTCGCATCTTTTTCAACTTTTGTAGAAAAGACTTTAGTTTTTTGAATTAAAAGGCACCGTGGAAGGACAAAAAGAGTATGGACTCCGATAGAATAGACTTTAGAAGCACGACCTGAGAGACAATATGTAGTATGCCAAGATTGTTGAAAAGGGCTTTGAGTGTGATCCAAATCCCATTTACATAGATAATTTGAGGCAGTAAACACGAAATTGTCTTGAAAATCCATTGATTCAAATTCGCTTGTACGACTAACGTTAGGTTCATAAGCTAAAGGCCTGATTTTTTGATTCGTTTTCCAATTTAGCACTTCTCCTATTTGGAAATACGATTGGAAATACGAATTGTCAGTGAAATATCCTTTTTGATAGGCAATTACAATTTTCTCTCGATGGATCTTGGAAAAAGCAATTTTGATAGATTCACCATAATAACTACAAGCGTTTAGGGTATAGGTAAATATGGCTGATTCTAATGAGAGAGTTTTTTCTTCTGTTTGTTGCTCTAGAGCAGCTAAAATAGCAGAGTATGCCCACATAGCAATTTGATTATCAGAGACAAGCAAGAGATAGTCTTCAAAAAATTCGATTTGTATGACATTTTTAAAGTCAATATGCAGAGGGAGTTCAGATAGTCGATGACTATCTAAAATGAGAACATGGTTGGCATACCCTACTCCTAATAAGTGATTGGAAACAGCAATCACAGGGCTATTTTTATCTTCTAATGTACCCGTGCTAGGGTTGAATTCAGAATAAGAAGGAGGATCTTTCTTCTCCAAGAGAAGAGCGTCTTTGTGATTCTCTAGTTTGAGCAGACTTTCGAAATCCCATATTTTAAAACCACTGTAGGTAGCAGTGACCAAGAGTGGAGAGGGTGCATGAATCGCCATGCAGAGAGGAATCGAGCAATCATCTAGATGAAAGACAAAAGGAGGAGAGTCTTTTTTGAAGTTATAAACATAAACCGCTCCATACTCTGGAAGAGATAGAGAGGCTAAAACTAAATAATCACCAATGATTGTGGTGATGAAGGGAAAAAAGAAATTAGAATTGTCCAAGAGAAGAGTTTTCTTAAAAATGGGCTCCAGCGTTTTGGAGGACACAAGTTTGTTTTCAATTTGAGTTGCCAATTCGACTTGTTCCCAAAAAGGCAAATGATGAAGGGAAGCATTGGCATGATGTTTAAAATAAGAAGGAACCAGTTCAGAAAGACTGGCAGCTTGTGGATTTTGGCTGGCAATGAGATAGAAAAACTTGCAACTTAAAGCGAGCGAGCAGAAATCTTTGAAATTAACCATTTTTTGAAAAATTTGGACAATAACTTCTGTCGGCAATGAAGAGAAAGCGCCAGATGAAACACATGCTTGCCCGTTGTTTACCTTCATCTGATCCAACAGTTGCTGACCTCTTTGAATAGAATACATGAATGATCACCCTATTTAATTTTTATGAAATTTTTTATAATTTACTATTTTATTATGTATTTTGATTAATTCCAACTATTTTTATTTTAGAAATAAAAATTAATTCTCCCGTTTGGGAAAAATGGAACGAGATTTTAACATTCCCCTTAAACGCATAGGTATTAAGCAATCCGCTCGCAAACTAATTAAAAAAGCCCTTGACTTGGATTAAAAAATTTATGTTAAAGTCTCTTTTTGATCTTTCCTTTCATGAGGGAGTCTATTCTTCACGATGACCAAAACGAAAACCTCCGTTTTTTTCCTCCTCCTTTTTTCTGCCTTCATTCTTTTTCTCATCCTACTCATGCAGCCCTTGCAAGTGTTCCACTTTCACCCCTATATTTCCGTTTTATTCCCCAAAGGGCTCATCGCTCTTAAAGAACGAAATTTACTGCTAATCATTCAAGTCCTCATGCTCTTTGTGATTTTTCCCGTTTATATTCTCACTTTCATTTTTTCTTGGAAATATCGCGCAGACCGACCTGCCAAGGCAGCCCCCTATGATCCCGATTTAGTCGATAGCCGCCTGGCTGAATATATTTGGTGGAGCTTCCCCACTGTGATGACCTTGATTGTCTCTTATTTGACCTGGACAAGAACGCATGAATTAGATCCTTTTAAGCCTCTAGAATCAAGCAAGAAGCCTGTGACGATCCAAGTGGTTGCCCTACAATGGAAATGGCTCTTTATTTATCCGGAAGAGCAAATCGCAAGCCTGAACTTTCTACAAATTCCCATCGAAACTCCCATTCGCTTTGAAATCACTGCCGATGCTCCCATGAATTCGTTTTGGATTCCTGATTTAGGAGGGCAAATTTATGCCATGCCTAAAATGAGAACCTTTCTGCACCTCATTGCAAATGAACCGGGCGATTTTAGAGGCTCTTCAGCCAATATTAGTGGAGAGGGATTTGCAGGGATGCATTTCATCACACGGGTGACATCAGAAGAAGAGTATCATCAATGGCTCGACTCTGCGAAAAAATCAGACAAGCGACTCGACTGGGCAGCGTATGATCAACTGGCTGCTCCGACTCAAAATTCCCCTGTGCAACTTTATCAACTCCAAACACAAAATCTTTTTGATCAAATTATTATGAAATATATGCCCCCTCCAAACCCCAGTCAAAAGCATGAGTAAAACATGTTTGGTCGATTAACACTCAAAGCGCTTAAGCACGAACCGAGTCAAATGTTGGCTGTGATCATGATGACCCTGACCGGAATTGGGTTAATCGCTTTGATCACTTACCTAAAACGATGGAAATGGCTCTGGAATGAATGGTTGACGACTGTCGATCCACAAAAGAATTGGCATTATGTATATCGTCGTTGTTCTCTTATGCTTCTTTAAAGGCTTTGCCGATGCCCTCATGATGCGCCTTCAACAAGCTCTTTCTGTTGGAGATTCTCCCGGGTTTATTTCTGCCGAGCATTTTCAAGAGGTCTTTTCGGCTCATGGCACCACCATGATCTTCTTTGTCGGCATGGGAGTTGTCTTTGGCCTCATGAATCTTATCGTCCCTTTGCAAATTGGAGCAAGAGATGTCGCCTTTCCCTTTTTAAATGCCGTCGAGCTTTTGGCTTTTTGCTGCTGGTGCTTTTTTGAATTTTATCTCTCTTGGATTGGGGAATTTCGCAGCCACAGGATGGCTCGCTTATCCTCCCCTCTCAGGGTTGGAATACAGTCCAGGCGTGAAGGAGTCGATTATTGGATATGGATGGTGCAGATTGCCGGGGTTGGAAGCACTCTTTCGGGAATTAATTTCTTTGTGACCATTCGAAAAATGCGCTGTCCTGGCATGACGCTGGTTTAAAATGCCCATCTTTGTTTGGAGTGCGCTATGTTCCATGATCCTGGTCATTTTTGCTTTCCCCATCCTGACTGCAACCCTTTATATGCTCACTTTAGACCGCTATCTGGGCATGCATTTTTTTACAGCAGGTGGTGGAGGCAATCCCATGATGTATGTCAACCTCATCTGGGCCTGGGGACATCCTGAAGTTTATATCTTGATCCTGCCTGCTTTTGGGATCTTTTCTGAAGTCGTTCCCACCTTCTCTGAAAAACGATTATTCGGCTATGTCTCCATGGTATGGGCCTTGATCATCATCGCCTTTCTACTCTTTCATCGTCTGGCTGCATCACTTCTTTACGATGGGAGCAAGTCCTAATGTCAATGCCTTTTTTGGGATTATGACGATGATGATTGCGATTCCGACAGGAGTCAAAATATTTAACTGGCTGTTTACAAAATTTCGAGGGACGCGTTCATTTTACCTCTCCCATGTTGTGGTTTTTTGCTTTTGTTCTCAACTTTACCGTTGCAGGAATGACAGGAATGCTTTTATCTTCTCCTCCTGTCGACTTCCAAGTGCACAACAGCTTATTTTTGATCGCCCACTTCCATGGCATGGTCATTGGCGGCGTGCTATTTGGCTTTTTCGCCGGTTTTACCTATTGGTTTCCCAAATTTACCGGATTTTTCTTTAAGCGAGAACTTAAATAAATATGCTTTTTGGTGTTGGTTTATTGGATTCCTACTCGCTTTTATGCCCCTCTATATGCTTGGCTTTATGGGAGCAACAAGACGTCTAGACCACTATGAAGCATCGACAGGATGGCATCCTTTGTTTATCATTGTGGCGATAGGAGCTTTCATCATTCTATGTGGAGCATCCATTCAGCTTTATGGTTTATTCTGAGAGCATTAAAGATCGGAAGAAAAATGGGGATTTACGGCAGATCCTTGGAATGGCAGGACATTAGAATGGTCGATTCCCTCTCCTCCTCCCATCTATAATTTTGCGATGATTCCCACGGTAGATCAAATCGATCCTTTATGGGCCATCAAAAGAGGGGAGGCTCCCAACCTCAGCAGCGGATTATGAAGATATTCATCTTCCCAAAAATACTCCGATGGGATTTTATATTGGTTTAGCAGCTTCTTTTTTGGCTTTGCCATGACCTGGCATATCTTCTGGCTGGCCCTTTTAAGTTTTATCGCGTTGGCCGTTTGCTTGATTGTTCGGTTGTCTGAGAGAGATGAGCATGAGAAGATCGCAGCAGAGGAAGTGGAGAGAATGGAAGAACAACAGACAGGGTCCCTATGGTCGACTTAGCCATCCATCATAAACCGGAGCCTCACCCTGATACGCGCACCCCAGATCCGCACCAAGATAGCTTTGCTAGAACCACTTTAGGGTTCTGGATTTATCTGATGACAGATAGCTTGCTTTTTGCTTGTCTTTTTACTACCTATGTTGTCTTATCAATATGAGACCTTTGGAGGCCCTTCTTCCAAGGATCTTTTCTCCCTTTCCACTGCTTTTGCAGAAACGATGATCCTTTTATCTAGTAGCTTGACCTGTGGGCTCGGCGTGCTTGCTGCTCTTAAGAATCGCAAAGGGGCAATTCTCTCATGGCTGGCACTCACATTTTTATTAGGGACTTCCTTCCTTGTTTTAGAATTAAGAGAGTTTAATGAGTTTATCCAAGAGGGGAATAGCTGGAAGACGAGTGCTTTTCTATCCTCTTTCTTTGGTCTGGTGGGCACCCATGGTCTTCACGTCTCCCTTGGTTTGCTATGGATTCTAGTCATGCTAGGCCAAATCTTCTTTTCCGGCGTGATTGTCGAGACCTTTCGACGATTAGTCGTCTTTAGTCTCTTTTGGCATTTCCTCGATTTAGTTTGGATTTTTATCTTTACGATTGTTTATCTCATTGGAGTGTTGTGATGCATGAGTTGAGTTTAAAAGAGACAAAGAAAGAGTGGCATGGAACATTAAAAGGTTATTTAATCGGATTTATCGCCTGTTTAGTCTTAACAGGGGCTTCTTTTCTTCTGGTTTTGAATCGTCCCTTTTCTGAAGCTGTTTTAGTCTACCTTCTCGCGGCTCTGGCGTTAGTCCAGGCTATTTTCCAACTGCTTTGTTTCTTGCATCTTGGCCAAGAGGATAAGCCGCGTTGGGAGAGTTTTACCTTTTATTTTATGGTTGTCGCGTTAATCATTATTGCTGTGGGTTCGTTATGGATTATGTTCGATTTAAATTATCGTGTAATGGGAGGGATGTCGCATGATTAATTATTATTTATTGACAAAACCAGGAATTATCATGGGTAATCTGTTCACTGTTGCAGCAGGTTTCTTACTTGCGTCGAAAGGAGAAATGAATTTCCCTCTCTTTTTAGCGACTTTGCTCGGGTTGGCAGGCATTGTGGCTTCCGCCTGCGTCTTTAATAATTATATTGATCGGCAAGTGGATAAAAAAATGGAGCGGACGAAAGATCGTCCTCTTGCCCAAGGGCGCATTTCTAAGCGTGACGCTCTTCTTTTTGCTACACTCCTTGGGATGCTTGGGTTTTGGCTTCTTTTTGTTTACACGAATCTTCTGACACTTGCCCTTGCGGCCACCGGTTTTTTTATCTATGTCGTTCTCTATAGTTTCTGGAAGGGCCATACGATCTATGGCACAGCGATTGGGAGTTTAGCAGGGGCCATGCCTCCTGTCATTGGGTATTGTGCCGTCAGCCAACATTTAGATCGAGGAGCCTTTGTTTTATTCTTTATGTTAGTGCTATGGCAGATGCCCCATTTTTTTTCGATTGCTCTTCTTCATTTTAACGATTATGTGAAGGCACGGATTCCCGTTTTGCCTGTTGAAAAGGGGGTGTGGAGAACGAAAATCCACATGGTTCTTTACATTGCTGCCTTTATTTTAACTGCGATGATGCTCACTTTTTTCAATTATACGGGTTATTTCTATCTTTGGATAGTGCTTGGGATTAGCTCGTCTTGGCTGATCTTAGGAGTGAAGGGATTTAAAAGTGAGAATGATCAGCTGTGGGGGCAGCAAATGTTTCGTTTATCTTTGCTTGTCATTGCGGCCGTTTGTTTAGTCATCCCTTTTGATTTGCAGCCATGACAACGCATGCTGCCCGCCTAAAGCGTTTACATGGCCTCCTCGATTCGGCAGCTTGCGAGGCCTTATTAATCGAATATCCAACCGATCTGTTTTATTTAACGGGCTTGGAGCTCTCCACGGGTAAATTGATTGTCACGAAGGAAGATTCCCTTTTGATTGTCGATGGTCGCTATATTGAGAAAAGTGGAGAGCAGACGCTTTATCCCGTCGCTCTATTACGAGAGGGCCTTTTAAAGGAGTGGCTCACCGCCCAAAAGATTCATCACTTGGGATTTGATCCTGCGAAGACGACTTATCAAGTTTTTCTCGATCTGCAGCGTCTGGCGGAAGAGCTGCATCGAGCGACCTATTCTTTGCAGGTGGCTCCTGTGGGGTCTCTTGTTCAGCAATTGCGTTTGATTAAAGACCCAAAAGAAATTGTTCGGTTGCAAGAGGCTGCTCATTTAGGCTATCAAGGGTATGAGTTTGTGGCCTCTTTATTGCGTGAGGGGGTCAGAGAGGAAGAACTTGCCCTCCAATTAGAGTTCTTCTGGAAGAAGCGTGGGGGGAGTCATCTCGCATTCGATCCGATTATTGCTTTTGGGGCCAATAGTTCGATGCCTCATTATCGAGCGGGGACAGCAATATTAAAGGAAAATACAGTGGTTTTGATGGATATTGGGGTGGTGCGTGCCCACTATCACTCGGATATGACACGTGTTCTCTTTTGGGGCTCTCCTCCCCCTCTTTTGGCGACTCTTTATTCAATTGTAGAAGAAGCCAAGAATCGCGCCCTGGCCCTTTGCCGTCCGGGGACTTTAATCGGAGAGCTCGATCAAGCCGCACGAGGATTTATTACTTTAAAGGGATATGGAGAAGCCTTCCCCCATAGCCTGGGGCATGGGATTGGATTGGAAACGCATGAGCCCCCCACGATCAGGGAGAAGGGGGCGTATCATGCGATGCCGCTTCAGCCGGGAATGGTGATCACGATTGAGCCGGGGATTTATCTTCCGGGGGTCGGGGGAATTCGCCTAGAAGATATGGTTGTCATTACGCGGGATGGGTATCGGAATTTGTATGATTAATTCATTTTAATTTATTAAAAAATCTTTTCTTAATCCATTCTTAACCTCCCCTCTGCAAACAATTAATTTCTGTGTAAACAAAAGATTTGTTATGATGTATATAAAATAAAGTTAAAAATTATCAAGATTTCCTATGTTTAGTTTCCGTCAGAAGATATTGATTGGCTATCTGACGATCTTCTTGATCTTTCTCGTTTTGATGTTTCCTTTCATTACGAGTTGGGTGAAGCGGATTGGGTTGCAAGCGATGGAATCGAGGGCGTCAGAGATTATTGTTAATATTAAGGATGCCCCTAACAATGACGCGCTGGTCAAGCGTTTAAAAGATCAGAAGAGCTTGTTGTTTTTTCGCTGCAGCATCATTAGTCATGAGGCGAAACTTCTCTATGACTCTCATACGAAGCGCGTGCTCGGTCCTAAGTTCAGTTCTGAGCATATTGTGGATTATCCGGAAGTTCTCCAAGCCTTTCGGGA
This sequence comes from Parachlamydiales bacterium, assembly GCA_963801825.1. Classification (GTDB taxonomy): domain Bacteria; phylum Chlamydiota; class Chlamydiia; order Chlamydiales; family Parachlamydiaceae; genus CAWDGI01. The sequence goes on along the minus strand of CAWDGI010000003.1, from coordinate 993,092 downwards.
AGGGAAGGGATACCACGAAGATTATTCGCAAATTTTGAATCAAAAATTTTCTTACTTCGCCAAGGCCTTCGATTTCCAGGGGAATAAATATGTTTTACGCACCGCCTTTCCTTATCAATACGTGGCAGAAATTACCCATGATTTTGAGATGGGCTTTTTGGCTTTAGCCTGCATTATTCTTCTCATGTTTACTTTGATGACGTGGTTTGTGATTCATCGCTTAACGACCCCGATTCATCGCATTATCCAGGCGGTCAAACCTTATCAAGAGGGGAAAGTGGCGAGTTTGCCGGCAATGGATATTGGAAAATTTAATCCCGATGATGATTTTGGGAAGTTGGCCTCAACGCTCAATAACCTTTCAGCAAAAATTCAGAATCATATTGATAGCCTCATTAAAGAACGTAACGAAAAAGAAACCATTTTGGAATCTTTGATTGAAGGGGTGGTGGCAGTCGATAATGATAGAAAAATCACCTATACAAATCACATGGTGATCAAATTGCTCCACCCCCATATCGACGATTTAATCGGTCGCCCCTTTTCGTTTGTGAATCAACAACGCTGTGAGGAGATCCTGAAGAGATGCCAGGAAGAAAGGAGGCCGTTGACAGATACCATAGAACTTTATCAAGAAGGCAAAAAACTTTTTTTAGACATTGTGGCCACTCCTAAGAAAGACAACGGAGGAGCCATCTTAGTTTTGCAAGATAAAACAGCCCATTATAAAATTTTCGAGATGCGCCGTGATTTTATCGCCAATGCTTCTCACGAACTTAAAACACCCATTACGGTTATTCGGGGATTTGCAGAGGCCTTGCATGATAATCCCGGCCTTCCTATGAAGACGCAAGAAGAAATGACCAGTAAAATTGTACGGAGCTGCAACCGTATGACAGCCTTGATTAAGGATTTGCTGACGCTTGCAGATATTGATAATATTCCCTCTTCTCGCTTATCTGAATGCGATCTCTATGCCTTGGCGGACTACTGCCGCACCATGCTATTAGAGGTCTTTCCCGATGCGCAGGTGGGTATTGTTCAGAAACAAGAGAATATCTCCTTGATAGCCGATACCGATTTACTTGAATTAGCGTTGATGAATCTCATGGAGAATGCAGCGAAGTACTCCCATCGCCCTGCTCATATGAGCGTGACCTTAGATGAGACTCCTCAGGAAGTGAGGATTCAGGTGACAGATCGAGGAATCGGCATTTCTTTGGCCGATCAAGAGCATATTTTTGACCGTTTCTATACGGTGGATAAGGCGCACTCTCAGAAAATGGGAGGCTCAGGATTGGGCTTATCCATCGTGAAAACAATTATCGAAAAACATTTTGGGACTATCACAGTGCAATCGGAGCTAGGAAAGGGAACGACATTTAGTATTCATCTTCCAAAAAACAGTCTTAACAGCTCATAGGAGATGCCAAAAGAGAAGAATTTCTAACAGATAGAGTGCGAAAATAAATCCGGTCCCCAGAATGGTCTTCTCTCTTTGCTTTTCTCCATAGGGAGAGAGCCACCAGCCTAAGAACCAAATGGCCACTGGCATGACAGGCCATGCAATTAAAGCGACGCTAATGGCATTTCCGATAAAAGTGCCTAAGGAAGGATTGAGATTTCCTGTCAACAAAGTGAGATATTTTAATTCAAGCATGACGATCGGGAAAAGAACGAGAAGAACGATCATGGTTTGTTTCCAAACAGGAGGGACTTCTCCCGCTTGCGCCAGCGACTGAAACCATCCTCCATAAGGGGAAGCCACCCGATGGCTTTCCAATGAGGCAATTAACGGTTTTGATTCGTTCAATACCTGCTGACGTTCGGATGAAAAGAGCCAGCGATCTAAATTTTCGACTGTGTCGAATTGCAGAAGAGTGATCCAATTCCTCCCTTGGCTAGGTCCGGGGGACTGCACATAAACACCTTTGAACCCGGGAAAGCGCGCTTCGACAGCGTGCATTTTGGCAATCCATTGTCGATATTCCTCTTCTTTCTCTTTGGAGACCTCTGTAATAAACACTTCGGTGATTCCTCCTTCAAGTTGAGAGTCTTCGGATTCTTTTTCCTGTATAGAGGAAGGAGGGAGATCTTCAAAAAGCTTTCCTAGCTCGTCAGATAGGTGTTGATAAGTGGGGGAAGAGCGCCATTGAGAGAGATGGGCAGGTGTATCAAATCTTTGCACAAGCGTCCAAACGAGCGCATGGTTATAGGTTGCAGAGGTAATATCAAGGCTTAAAAATCCGGGCAAGCCCACCACTGCCTGATGCAGCTGGGCTTGCCAATTTGCAAAGGCTATTTTAGATTCAGGGGAAGCTTCGATTTTCGTTAGGAGGCTTGCCATGTATGTAGACTCCCGGCTAATGCCTAATAATGGAGACGATTGGGCATTTCAGAGAACTCTTTCCAAACAGCAACGGCTTCCGGGCGCATCACTTGTGTAGAAGTCATTTTTCGCTGTTTGGGATCTTTTCTGATCTCCTCAAGGTAATTGACATCTTCGAAATCTCCATACTTTAATGCATCTTCAACAGTGGCGCCATAGAAGATATGATCAATATGGGCCCAATAAGCGGCGCATAAACACATGGGGCAGCATTCTGCACTTGTGTAGAGGACACATCCTTCTAGATGAGGAGTATTTAACTTCTTGCATCCTTCGCGAATCGCTTGCATTTCCGCATGCCAAGTGGGATCTTTGTGTTTAACCACTTGGTTATACCCTTCTGCAATGATTTTATCCCCTTTGACAATGACGGCGCCGAAAACTCCCCCTGTTTTTTCAATCATTGAGGCGCGTCTACTGAGCTCAATCGCTCTTTGCATGAATTCTTTTTTGAATTCGGGCGGTTGTTTTTTTTTGTGATTTTTCTCTTCTGCTTGATCTAAAGTTTTAAACATAATGCCTCCAAGCTTAAATAAATTAGATATTCTCTTAAACTCGACTTTGCAACTTTTAAGGGGTCGATAAATGCAATCTTTTGAGCCATAACGCGTTAAAATTTTTTCGCCAACCCAAATGAGGGTTGGCGAAAAAATTTTAACGCGTTATGGCTCAAAATCTTGCGTTTAGCGACCCCTTAAAAGTTGCAAAGTCGAGTTAAACCGGATTACAGCAGAGTGGGGGGATATTGTCAATTTTACTGGGCAGGGTCTCGGGCAGGGTGAGATTATAACCCTGTAAAACAGACAAAATATGTCAAATTTTACCCTGTAAAATAGACAATTTTGTCAAAAATAACCCTATCAAATTGACAAATTTCCTTAATTACGAGATAATACAAATAAAATTCAACCCATTTTTATGAAAAGAGACATAGAGCACGAACTTTTAGCATGGAAAAATTCAATCATTAAATCCCCCCTGTTACTTCGTGGAGCAAGACAGGTAGGGAAAAGCTGGATAGTGGAGAAATTCGGGAAAGAGCAATTTGAAAATATCGTTGTCGTGAATTTTGAGCAAAGACCTGAGACACGTGTTTGTTTTGAAACACTCATTCCGGAAAAGATTATTTCAGCGATTGAGCTATTGCTGAATGTTAGAATTCAACCGGGAAAAACATTATTATTTTTAGATGAGATTCAGGAATGTCCACAGGCAATCATGTCATTGCGATATTTTAAAGAGCAGAAGCCAGACTTACACATGATTGGAGCGGGATCATTATTGGAATTTATCATTAATGAAGAAGATTTTCGCATGCCTGTAGGGAGAGTGCAGTTTTTATATTTGCGCCCTCTTTCATTTTACGAATTTTTGAGTGCTTTTGGCAGGGAAAACTTACGCGAACATTTAAAGGGAGTGACGATAAATGCTCCCCCCCAAAAAGTCATCCATGATGAATTATTAAGATTAGTGAGAGAATATGTGGCTTTAGGGGGAATGCCGGCAGTCATTTCCGCCTTTCTTCAGACGAAAAGTCTGAATGTCACACAAAATGTTCAGTCAGATATTCTATCTACCTATAGAAGGGATTTTGGCAAATATGCAAAGAAAACAAAACATGATTATTTAAATTTATTATTTGAAAAAGCTCCTGGGCTAGTGGGAGAATGGTTTAAATATTCAAAAATAGATCAGGAGGGACACTCCAGAGACATTAAGTTGGCACTGCAGCAGCTTTGCCAGGCAGGACTTTTGTATCAAGTCCATCATACATCGGCTTCTGGTCTTCCTTTAATAAGTACCCAAAATGAAAAGAAATTTAAAGTTTTATTTCTCGATGTAGGGCTTGTGAAGAGAGCCTGTTTTCTAGATACAGCGCTTATTTTTCAGGAAGACATCATGTTGATCAATCAGGGAATGCTTACAGAGCAATTTGTTGGGCAGGAATTATTAGCCTATTCAGATTGTAAAGAGATAGGAAACTTATTTTTTTGGAACCGAGAAAAGAAGGGAAGCAGTGCACAAGTGGATTTTGTCATGACTGTAGACAGTAAAATTATTCCGGTGGAAGTAAAATCGGGGGCAGGCGGAAAGCTGAAATCATTAAAAATTTTTATGGAAGAAAAGAAATCACCTATTGGAGTGAGAGTTTCGGCAGCTCCCTTGGAATTGGAAGGTCGTCTTCTTTCCGTTCCATTTTATATGATCGCAGAAATTCCAAGGTTGATTAGAGACATTTTATGAACTACCCGTTTGAATGAGTGATATTGTCGGGAGACATGGATGGTCTTCGAACTTTTCCTTGTGTGTGAGTTTGGTATTCTCCTAAAAGAATTGTTTCCTTTTGCTGCTTAAACTCCTATTGAGCGCTTTTGAAAAAACAAAAATCAAGGCGTGAAAAGATTTCACTTTTTTGAAAAGATATGAAAAGATAGGACTTCGTGAAAAAATACCCAGAAGTTGAATCGGCCACTATAGAATGGAAAGAAACGCTTCCTCAGAAGCAACCTATCTATAAGACGATCGTTTTACTAAAAACAGAGTGTGTTCAAGCCAGGTTATCTATCAAGGACTTTGCATATGGCAATGATTTTAAAAGGACTGAAGGAGCTTAAAGAAGAGAAATTTAAAAAGAGACTCAAAGAGTCAATCCAGCAATCAAAAGAAGGAAGGGGTCATATAATAAGCGCAGCTGAGCTTGATGAGATGGTCAAAGATGCAGATTAAAATGGCCAAAGTCCAGATAAATAAGATTGGAAAGAAAACCCCATAGGTTGATAAGTCAGAGCAAATCCTCGAAAGGAATAAGATGACTAAAGAAGTTTTCAGATCTGATATTACCGGATAATTCGCCCTCATATATCAATACAGGACGTACTGATGTCGTTTTGGGAATTTTTATCTTACGAATTTTCTCTTTAACCTCATCAATCACACTCAATGGAATTTGTTTGCGAAATTTAATTTCACAGACATATAAAGTGTGGCGTGTTTGAATTAAAAGATCAATTTGGCATGCCTCCGTTCTTTGGGTTTTATGTTGAAAGTAGGGAGATATACTTAGCACGGAAGTGGGAGAGATTTGCAGGATGCGTTGGATGGCGCTCAAATTGTTCAAGACTAAGTTTTCAAATTGCAATCCCATAACGGTTAGCCATTCAGGCAATTCCTCTAAATGTAGATCGCGATAAACACCCTGCTCGATCAATTGCTTCTTCGGTTCAATATAGTTGATGTAAAAGCGGAGATAATTGTCCTTGAGACGATATTTATAAAGTTTGACTCTTTTGAGGTTTCCATTCCAGACATAATCCCGAGCAAGAAAACCGGATTGCTGTAATACAGTAAGCATCTTACTAAATCCACCTGTTTGGGCAACGCCCAGCCTTTCGCAGATTTCTGTTTGATCAAGATTGCCATGTGATAGAACTTGAATAATCCTTTTATAATCGTCTGCGCGACGACCAAAAATATCTCCAAAGATTTTATCAAATTCCTCTACTAAAATTCCGCCCTTACTAAAACACATTCTTTTAATATTCTGTTCAGCCGTTTGTTCCGGCTGAATTTCTTCCAAATACCTGGGAACCCCGCCTGTTACACACAAGATCTTGAATTTTTCGTAAGATGAGATCGTTCTATTTCCCCAAAACTTATTGGCATCATAAAGCGGCATTTCCTCCAGATTGATGGTTAACGAGACCCTGCCCATAAATCCTTTGTCATTAAGGATGTTTTCCTGTATCCACGAAGAGACGGAGCCACAAAGAACAAGAATCAGTTCGTTGTTCTTCTTGAATTTTGTATCCCAGACTCCTTTTAGTTTTGCGGCGAAATCTTGATCCCGACCTGCCATCCAAGATATCTCATCCAGAAAAATAATCACACGTCCTTCTGATGTCAACCCGGCTAATGTTGTAAGAGCCTGATTCCAATTGTCAAATTTCATTGCAGGTATATTGAATTTCAGCCCCATAAGTTCGCCAAAATGATCAAGTTGATCCTTATTAGTGAGCTGTTCTCTCGGTGCTAATCCATAAAATTCGAGAAAGCGAGTACGTTCGCCAAAATGTTCAATTAAAGTGCTCTTTCCAATACGACGGCGTCCACAGCATACGATGATACCTGCAACCTTTCGCTTTTTGAATTCTTTTAGCTGCGCTAGTTCTTCTTCACGGCCAACAAACATTTTATCCACCTTTTTATTTGACTTAAAAATAACATAATGACGATTTAAAGTCAAATTAATTAGAGAAAAATGATGACTCGAAAACATCAATGCGTAGATTTCAAGTTTTCATTTTCAATCATGTTATGTTTGACAACTTATGATAAAAAAGCCGAACATTGAACCAGGCCCAAATTTACCCTTGCTCATAATAGCTGATTTCTAATATAACAGTTCCTTAAAAACCAAGAAGAGGTCTATTATATGTCAGTTTCGATGTCAACAGCTGCAGTATGTCTAATTGCTTGCCATGGAGGACCTGCTGATCATTTTGCAACATATGCTGAAGTATTGACTAAACAGGGATATGATGTTCAAATCCATGCAACTGGACCCGCATTAAAAAAATTTCAAGAGCGTGGCGTAGAGATTAAATATTCCTTTTCCTTAGATAATTTAACCTCTGAAGAAGAAGATAGTTTAGCTCAAGCAATTGCTAAAACTTGTTCCACCGCTTCTATAGTTCTTACTGATGTTGGACATGTTTTTGATGTTAAAATTCAAAAAGCATTGAGTATCCATGCAACTAAATTACCTCGTCTTGCCTATTACGATAATCCAGAACCTTTCGTGCCTGGAGGGTACTCTTCTACTGCTGCTGAAGTGATGGAAGTTGCAGAAGTTATATTGTTTGCGAATGAAACGTTGACTAGAGCTAAAATTTACAGTGCAGTCGGAAAAGAAGTAGATTTTACTGACAAAAAGCGTTTTGGAATTGGCTATTATCCAGTTAGTCAAGCAGAAAAGATAGCTGAAAAAAGAAAAACCGACCATGCCATTACCCGCTCAACCTTTTTAATGAAAAATGTGATTGAGGATAGAGGTCAAAAAGTATTAGTATATTTTGGTGGGAATAACGAAGAATATTTTTCAAAAGCATTCCCTGCATTTCTTTCTTTTTTAGCCAAGGCATCAGAACAAGTCGATCTTAAGAATATAGTGATAGTTATTCAGCAACATCCAGGAGCCAAAGCAAAAAATCTAGATGGTCAGCAAGTAGAAGCATGGTTAAAAGAGTTTGGTGGGCAAGTAGAAATGCCACAAGTAATTTTATCCGATTTTTCTTCGGATCATGCACAGGTGTTAGCAGATGCCGCATTTTACTACCAAACAAGTATGGGTCCGCAATTTGTCTTAGAAGGAATCCCGACAGTTCAAATTGGTCATGAAACCTATGAGGATATTCTTGTAAGAAATCATCTGGCTCCTACAGTAACTAATGCAGAGGGATTTGCCCAAGTCATTGGAACCCTGGAAAAAATGAATAAGATGCCTCAGCAAGATCTTTTGAGTAGTTTAGGAATTAAAGAAGATTGGCCGAAAGTACTCGAAAATGTAATAAAGGAATCTATCGCATCAAAGTAATTCAGCTTTCTATTTTCGAACTTGGAAATGAAGGACAAAAAAGCGATCATAACACTGCGTGAACCGTTTGATAGGCTAATAGCAGTATCAGATCATCCCAAGTGTCGGAGGACATGGGACGGTCTTCGAACTTTTCCCTGGCGGGAATTCGGTTTTTTTCTCGAGGAGTTGATGCCTTTTGCTGCATAGCTTGCCTATTTCGCAGAATAAAAAACAATCGCATTTATCGGGCATATTGGTTACATTTAACTCAGATTCGGCGGTTCAAGATGGATAATGCGATGCAAAATTTTGATACAGAATCGTTTTTGATCGGAGGTGACACTCCCTAACAGTGAAGGCTCCCGATCAAAAGTAAGTGTTCATAAATGCGTCGATTTAACGTCCTCTACTGACGAATTTAGGTTTAGCATATATGTTCTGAAACGCTTATAAGCAAGGAAAAGTTTTGGGTAAAGATCGTAACATGCAAGTAAATATTATTGGAAAATCTGATAAGAATGCTGATCTGCGCTTTTGGTTAGGAAAAACTTCTCAAGAGCGAATTGAAGCAGTTGAATTTTTGAGAAGTCAATATTATGCATTATCTGGTTGCAAGAGTATTCCTAGGTTCATCCATGCCCTGCAAATAAGGACACCTCATAGGTGAAGATCCATCCCGATTTTTCAGATTTTATCGATGCTCTTAATCGTAATCATGTTGAATTTGTCATGGTAAGTGCTTTCAATTTAGCCTTCCTAGGGTATCCAAGATATACCGGCGACATGGATATTTGGATAAGACCGTCTTCTTCAAATGCTCAGGCCTTGATTAAGGCAATTGGGGATTTTGGAGAAAGAAACGGGAGATACGGGATGGTCTTCTAACTTTTCCCTGGCGTGAGGTATTCTTCACAAGGAATTACTTCCTTTTGCATAAATAATCGAAATCCCTAATAATATAGATATCTGATGATGAAGGCTTTAGAATTCTGATACTAAAGCTGAAAAATCTTCTTGCTTTGCTCTTTCTTTAGGATCTAAATTCAAAGCGAAAGAAAGAAATTTGACAACCGCAACTTTTTGTTTTGATGTAAGAAAGTCGAAATCTTCTAAAGCAAGGCGGATGGACTCAGTATTTGGTATGCCACTTAAAAACTCACCATCTTCTCCTGGCTTGTTATTTCTAGATGTGCGTTCCATATTCATATATAGATTTTGCAAATCAATATCACCAGTTATCAACTGATACAATGAAATTCCCATGCATAATACATCTTGAGGGAAACGCACTTTTGCAATTCCCTCTAGATCTCCTTCTTCCAGACACTTCAACCATGTCAATATTTCATCTGGAGTTCCGTAAGCAGGAGTCATTCCTGCTGGAATTGCTTTTTCACTGTAAATTGGGAGTCCTTCCCCGTCCACTCCCTCTATAATGTGACAACCACCATCAAGGTCTTCCAATTTTACAATCTTAGGTGTCGCATAAATTTCTTTCTTACCCGGCTCATAATCAACTGATAAATTCACAAGAGCGATATCCCCATGAACGTTTCCGTTTTTTGCAAACTCCATAAAACTTCTAGTTGCTGATTTGAAAGCATTCCAGCGCAGCTCAGGTGGAGGCGTTTTTTCAAGCCATTTTTTTGCATTATCACCGTATACGTAACTTAAAACTCCTCCTCTTCCCTTTCTGATAACTGCTTCAGGACCACTTGTGGTTCCTTCAAGACCAGTAATATCATGATGAATTGCTAGAGATTTTTCCATAATCTCCTGACCCTCTGGGGTTCGAGATTTTCTAAGTGCTTGAAGACTGACTTTATTAGTATTGTAAGCTAACATGACGACGTTGGAAAACCCAGCTCCTAATCCTTCTGGCATTGCAGGTAATTCAATTACTTGAAATGTCCCGCTTTTGTCATGGGCAATTTCGTATTTTCTACCATTTAATTCGACTTCAGCAGGCTGAGCGATGGTACCAAATGTTTTTGTCGCAAGGGTTATGATTTTTTCCTTTGTCGCATTCGGTATCAAGGATGCTGCTAATTTTGCTTTTCTTTCCCTTTGTAATTTTCTTATTTGGTTGTTTGCATGTGGCCAAGTTAAAGCATGATAATTCGCGGAAGCTTTTTTAATACCTTCTTCTGCCTCTCTAATGTTACCTTGCTTTTTATCATCCAAAATGTCCTGAAGTAAAGCCCTAGCCTCAAATAATTCCTTAAAGGCAGCTTCAACTAGTAATTTATCTGGTTCTACTATAGGAGCGCTAGCTGCTTTATTCAACTCAATCATATAGGAATTGCAGTCTTCGCAAAGCCCCTTTGCAATCCCTAGTGAATCCCCGATAACTGCCTTTGCACCCGAAAAAACAGTAACAAGCGCTTTTTTATCAAAAATCTTTTCATAAATACAATCAAACAATTCTTGCTCAAGGGGTTCGTATACTTTTGAAAATTCTTCCCAAGCCTCGCTACATGTTTTCTCTGCTAAATCAAATTTCCCCTGAGAGAGTTGACTGCGAGCTTTATCGATATTCTGAACCAATTTTTTCATAGCTTCCTCTAACTTAGGCCATTCTTTATGACTCCCGTTTTCTAGTGCTATCTTTTGCATTTTCCCATTAATTTCGACAAATACTTTGCTAACTCCATCGCTTACACGTACAAGATGATCATCGACTGCATTGATGCGATCCTGATGTATCAAAAGATCATCCTCATGTTTACGTACTTTAGGTGGTTCAGGAAGAATTTGAAGAATATCCGTTATTGGAGTAACTGCTTGAGTATTTTTACTGATGGATTCAACTACTTTTGATTGAGATTCAAGCACAGGCGAACTGTGCATTCTATCTTGAAGAGGAAGATCTGATGGGCTTGATGGAAACATAAAATACTCCACTGTAATAGATAAGTTTCATTATCAAATTTATAAAATCATTATAACCTATATTATAATTTATTCTACTGTTTATTATAAACAGTAAAATTTCAGAGATTTTGGAGAGAAGATTATAGTTAAGAGCTTGTTTCTTAGATTTTTTGGCAGTGCTTTAATGCTAATCCTCGAAGTCTCAATCTAAAAAATACCCAAACGGTTTCTTAAGGGCGCTTGCGAGCTTTTCTAAAGTCTCAAGGGTAGGCCAGCCAGTCTCATATCTGGAAATGCTTTTCTGCAAAATTCCCGTATTATATTGACAGTATTTCACTGAAAAAATAACATGATAGTATAATAATTTCACTGAAAAATTGAATCCAAAGGACGATGATATGTATATTCTCAGAGAAAATGAAAAAGAATTTTTTGAATCATTTGAGGGGATGTTTGTTAGCGCCTTGCTCGGTCCAAGACGGGTTGGAAAAACAACTCTCGTTGAACACTATATCAATGCACACCCTAAAAGAAAGTGGGTGCAGCTCAATATGGATGAACGAAAACAACGGCAGCGGATCTCTAATGGGGAATTATTGCTGATGATTGAAGAATTGTCTCTACAGAATGTGGGAGGAAGGGAAAAACTTTGGGTAGTGATAGATGAAGCACAAAAATGTCCGGAGCTGTTTGATCAAGTAAAACTCCTTTATGATGAATTCAAAGGAAAAGACAAAATTAAATTCATTCTGACGGGATCCGCCCATCTCAACTTACATATGCTGGCCGCCGAAACGCTTGCCGGAAGAGTTGATCTTTTAAGGTTAAGGGAATTCAACTTAAGGGAAATCGCTCGACTGCTTAATAAAGAACTCTCATTTGTCGAAAGTAGTGCATTTCATTTGATTTTCAACACACAAGATGCCGATTCATTACAACAACATTATTCCACCTTAAGACCCTATCAAAAAGTGCTTACAGAGGCGCTGGAACAACAGCTAGTATGGGGAGGGTTACCTGAAGTATTACAAATTGAATCGGAAAAAGGGAGACTTAAATACCTAAGTAACTATCTCCAAAACTACTTAGAAAAGGATATTCGCGAAATTTCCAGTGTCGGCGACCTTACCTTATACGAACGTCTGATGAAGGTAATGGCTGAGCAAACAGGATCTATTAGAGAAGACCAAAAAGTGATAAATGCCCTAAATTGCTCTAGGAATACCGTGCAAAAATACCAAGGATATTTGAGCGCTACCTGGCAATATGTTGAAATCGAGCCTTTCATCACCAACACATTGAAAAGACTTGTAAAGTCTCCAAAAGTGTATCTTAGAAATAATGGACTGATTAGCTACTTTACCGGAATTAAAGACCTCTCCATCCTCAATCAAACAGGATTAGTAGGACATCGTTTTGAAAATTGGTTTTTAAATGAACTCAGTTCCTTCATGGATCCCATGGCACATTTCCATAAGATTTATTTCTGGAGAACCCATAGTGGGCAGGAAGTGGATTTTGTCGTCCAGGTTGGAGAAAAAATCGTCCCTTTCGAAGTCTCATACTCTTTGCAAGCACTTCCCAAAAAAGTTCGAAACCTAAAAGCATTTTTGGAAGATAATTCTAGAGCCAGCTTCGCTATCTATCTGTATCGTGGTCCCATGAGATTTGAAAAAATAGATAAAATTTTATTTCTTCCAGCCTGGATGCTATAAACTCGACTTTGTACATTTTAATGTACAAAGTCGAGATAAAGAAACGGAGGAGGTGGGATTCGAACCCACGGTACGTGTTTAGCGTACACACGCTTTCCAAGCGTGCTCCTTAAGCCACTCGGACACCCCTCCAAGAAGGGAAAATTTTAGAACATGGGGATTTATATTTCAATCTCTTTCCCAGTCTCACTGAGGGGAAAGATGGCTAAATTCTCGCGTATTCTCCGGATCGAGCTCCATGGCCTCATATTTCATAGGCGTATAATTCACAAATTGAGCAAACTCTTTTCTGAATGTTAACTGAACGCTCCCGACCCCCCCATGACGGTTTTTGGCGACAATCAGCTCTGCCATACCCGGCTTGTCATTGGGGTCATAGTACTCGCGGCGGAGCAAAAACATCACAATATCAGAATCTTGCTCGATGCTGCCGCTCTCTCTTAAATCACTCATCATCGGGCGGTGTCCTTGACGATCTTCCACCTTACGGGACAGCTGCGATAGACAAAGAATAGGAATATTAAGTTCGCGCGCAAGATTTTTTAACATCCGCGAAATTTCAGAAATCTCATTTTGACGATTCTCCATCGTTCGATTCGATCCGGAACCTGAAAGGAGCTGCAAGTAATCGATGATAATAAAGCCTACCCCATAACTTTCCTTCATCCGGCGGGCACGTGCGCGCAAATCGGTAATTTTCAACCCCGCTTGATCATCAATAATCATGACATGTCTTTGCATTTCACTGACAGCAGTGACAATGCGTTGATACTCCACCCCATCGAGCGCACCTGTCTTAATTTTTTCCGAAGGGACTTCTGCTTGCGAGCAAACAATGCGGTGGACGAGCTGCTCCGCAGACATCTCTAAAGAAAAAATGCCGACAGAAAGATGGCTTTTGAAGCAAACATTTTCAGCAATATTCAGGGCTAAAGAGGTTTTTCCCATTGCCGGACGAGCAGCTAAGATCATCAGGTTAGACGCATTTAATCCATTGATCATCTTATCGAGATCAACAAAATGGGAAGGGATGCCTGTAATTCGAATCTCTTCCGCTCCCTTCTCCGCATATCGCTCCTGTCGCTCTTGCAGCTCTTTTAAATAGGGGAAGCCCGACTCAGAGCGCAATCCTGAGAAAATATCGGTGATCAATGTCCCCGCAATTGGGTTTGCTGCTTGGCTGATTTTGAAGAAGAGCTGCTGAGCATCATCGAGAGCGGTGTTAACATCCGGCGGTTCCTCTAGGGCGGTTTTCTCAACCAATTGAGCCGCATAGATCATTTTGCGCAGCAGCGATTTATTATGGACGAGCTCGACGTACTCCTCAATAAAGGCTGAGGTGCCGGCATATTGAGCAAGAGTCGTGAGATAGGCCAGTCCCCCAATAGTGGTTAATTTGTCTTGACGTTTTAATTCTTCCGCAACTAAATGAATATCAGCAGGTTTGTCTTTTTTATAAGCGGTTTTTAGGACCTGGAAAATGATTTTATGCTCAGAAAAATAGAAATCAAAATCTTCTAAGGCGTCTGCGGCAATATTTAACCCATTGATGCTTGTGAGCATGCATCCGAGCACCATCATCTCTGCTTCTTTCGAGTGAGGGGCAATTTTGACTTTAACGGTCGACTCTGACATTTCTACTCTTAAAGTTGGAGAGTAAGCATAATTCATGAAAGAACAAAAGTCAAACGGAAGAGAAGTGAAAAAAGTTGTCATCATTGGAGCCGGTTTTGGAGGGCTCAATGTGACCAAAGCCTTAAAGCATGCAGCAGTAGATGTTCTGCTTATCGACCGCACCAATCATCATCTTTTCCAGCCCCTTCTTTATCAGGTGGCGACGGCCGCTTTAGGAATTGAGAATATTGCTTCTCCTATTCGAGAGGTGCTGCGAAATCAATCGAATGTAGAAGTCCTGATGGAAGAGATTGAAAAGATTCAAAAAAGCGAAAAAAAAATTTATTCCAAAAGTGGAGATATTTTCTCTTACGATTATCTTGTTGTCGCTCCCGGCTCCAACCATTCTTACTTTGGACATGATGCATGGGAGGCGGATGCTCCCGGTTTAAAGACATTAGAGGATGCTGTTCGGATTCGTGAAAACATTCTCTTTGCTTTTGAAAAGGCCGAACGTAGTGAAGATCCTAAACAGGCGCAGCAATTGTTGGAATTTGCCATTATTGGAGGAGGACCGACAGGAGTAGAGATGGCAGGGTCTCTCGCAGAGTGTGTCCATCATACTCTTTTCAAAAATTTTCGCCGCATTAATCCTGCCATTTCTAAAATCTACTTGATCGAAGCCACTTCTCAACTCCTTCCCGGCTATCCTCTCCGTTTAGCTTGGAAGGCACAAGAAGATTTAAAGAAATTGGGGGTAGATGTTTTATTGAATACGCGTGTGACGAATGTGACTCCTGAGGGAATTCAGACGGAAGACCGCTTTTTACCGGTTCAGACGATGATTTGGGCGGCCGGGAATCGAGCTTCTGCTTTACTGAACACTCTAGAAACGCCTTTAGATAAGGAAGGAAGAGTGATTGTTGCTCCGGATTTAACTGTTCCTGGGTTTCCGGAGATCTTTGTGATTGGAGATGCTGCCCACTTTAAAAATTCTGAGGGCAATCCTCTTCCTGCTCTTGCTCCGGTTGCGATTCAACAGGCACGCTATGTAGCACATGTCATTAAAAAGGATCTTTCTTTGACACAACGAAAGCCTTTTGTCTATTTTGATAAAGGGATGATGGCCACCATCGGAAGAGGGAAAGCAGTGGCACTGATTCGTCGCTTACAGATTTCCGGTTTGATGGCATGGTTGCTCTGGTGCGTCATCCATATTTCTTATTTAATTAGTTTTCGCTATCGCCTTCTCGTTATGATTCAGTGGATGTTTCTCTATCTTTTTTGGAGAAGGCAGGGGAGAGTGTTGATGCGTCCTTTGGACTAATAAGTGTTATGCTTAGAACCAGGAGGTGGTTATGGGTAGAGTCTTAAAACTTTTAGGGATTGCTTTAAGTGTATCGCTCTTGAGTCTCCTTCCTTACGATCTTTTTGCTCATGGAGGGGGAGGAGGCCATGGGGGAGGCCATGGAGGAGGAGGCCATGGGGGAGGAGGTCATCATGGTGGTCATGGAGGAGGCCATGGGGGGTGGCATGGCCATGGAGGAGGGCATCGGGGCTGGCATGGCCACGGCTGGCATGGCCATGGCTGGCATGGGCATGGGCATGGGCGTGGTTGGGGTGGTTACTATTGGGGTGGATATTATCCTGGGTATTATGGGGGGTGGGATAGCCCTGACGCCTATTACTATAGCTCTCCTTCTCCTATCTATTATAATTATTATAACTATCCTGCGTACGATGATGGCCTAGTCGTTCCAGGTTCTTCTGTCTATCTTTCTGAGGATTAGCATTTTTTTGAAAAATAAAATATTTTTTGACAATTTTCACTCATTTTTTTATTCTAAATCACCTGGGAGACTTCATCGATCTCTTGGGTGGTGTTCTTATTTTCAATTATTTGATGAGTGAGGTTGTATATGGCTCAATTGCTTAGATATCTGCTGTTTGTTTTCGTTTGCTCTCATTTTGGATCTCTTCGAGGAGAAGAAGATTGTCTGCTTCTATCTTTGGAAGAAATAGAAGAATTTTCTTCTAAAAACTATGTGCTTCCGGAACAAATTTATTTATCGGATGATCAAATTTTTGTTCAAGCCGAAGAAGACTTTCTTCCTGTTAAGGCATTGATGACAGATGCTTTAGGGCTTTATTATTTTAGTAAAAATGAAAAAAACGAAAGGAGCGAAAAGAACGAAAGGAGCGAAAAGAACGAAAGGAGTGAAAGGAGCGAAAAGAGTGAGAAAAACGAAACATGGACCTGTCCGGCCTGTCGTAATGAGAATGAGAAGTCCCTTGACTATGGATGTGGCCATTGTGAGTGGCCTTCGAACTATAATTTAGATTTGCAATGCAATCTAAAAAGCTCAGGGAGTTTTAAGCAATCAAAGAAGAGTCAGGATAAGGACAAAGAGAGGGGGAAACAAAAAGATCGCGACAATGACCGAGAGGAAGATAGCAAAGACTGGACTCCTCCTCCTTCTTATTATGGCGATCCCGATGAAAGAGACTATCCTTCTTATTGGGATGATGAAGATTATTATGATTGTTATGGAAGCTAAACACTCTCTATACAGCTCTCGGCTTTAGCCGAGAGCTTAGCTTGAACTCTCTTTAAAATTTTTCCGGGTATAGGATAGTATAAGTGAGATAAATCAATAAGAGAATCCCAACGATCCCTGCCCAAAGAAATGGATTTCCCATCTTTTTCTCGTCTCCTCTCCTAAAGAAATAAAATTTGCATGAAACTCTAAAATATTCTACTCTTAATTTCTCCCATTTTGGAAAGATGGCTGAGTGGCCGAAAGCACGTCCCTGCTAAGGACGCATACCCCTAAAGGGTATCGAGGGTTCAAATCCCTCTCTTTCCGCACGGGGCTTTGAACGCTCGTTTCAAAGCCCTCTTTTTTATCCATAAGGCGCTTGAGCGAAAAGCCGCTAAACTCAAGACATAAGCGATTCCTGCAATTAGAGCAATGGTTGCTCCGTCGGCCAATCAAGATAATAAGCCGTCGGCATTCCCGCCTAGACAAAATAGAGCTGCTGATCACAATGGCCATCATCATCATGTGAGAAAGCCGTGAATGTCAATAGATTGGCAATTGCAGCCGGAATGGTCAGCATGGTCATCACGAAGACAATTCCGACCACCTGAATCAACAGAACGATCGAAACCGCAATTAAAATCAGAAGAAGCAGATAAAGGGCATTGACAGGCAGTCCTTGCAGCCGAGCCTGTTCCTCATCAAAACAAATGGCCAAAAAGCGTTTATGCAGACAGAGGATCAGTCACAACAATGACAGATATCCAGCCCTAATGAGGATATATAAATCACGTCTTGGATAACCCATAAAATATTTCCAATTAAAAAATTGGTCAGCTCGACATTAAAGCCGGGTGTTTGCGAAATAAAAAGAATGCCAACTGCCATTCCAATCGACCAAATGGCCGCAATGACCGAATCTTCCCGCTGTCGATAATTGAAGATGGATCCATCCAATCAATCAAAGCGGATAAAATGGCAGCTGCTAAGAGCGCCGTATAGAGGGGAAATCCAGGTGATCCCTTGGTCCGTTCCAGCCAGATGCAAAATCCAATGCCGCTTAGCACGGCATGTGAGATGCTTCCGCCGATAAAGACGATTCTTTTGACAACGACGTAGGAACCGATAATTCCGCTGACAACAGAAGTGGCAATGCCGGCAAGGAGAGCAGCTAATAAGAGAGGATTGGTTTGAAGAGCTTCTAAAAAAGAGGGCATCAGGATTTCCTCTTATCCGGAGTGATCGGAGGATGATAGAGACCAAGGGCGAAGTGTTGACAGATTTGCTCGGGTTGAAGCGATTGCACATTGCCTTGGACGCACAACACCCTTTCCACTTGTTCGATAGCGACATTTAAATCATGGGTGACCATGAGAATGGTCATTCTCTCTTTTAATTTCTTGAGAATGGCATAGATCTCCGCTTCCGCTTGGCTATCGACACTGGCTGTTGGTTCGTCTAAAAGAAGAATGGCGGGTTGAGAAACCAGGGCGCGTGCAATTAAGACCCGTTGGGCTTCGCCTCCGGAAAGAGTCCCAAAGCGAAGAGCGGCTAAATGCGCCAGTCCTACTTGTTCTAGCGCCTCTTTGGCTGTTTGCCGCTCTTTCTTTTGAAACCATCCATGCCAAGGCAGACGCCTGAGACGTCCCAATAAGACCACCTCTTCCACGGTAATGGGAAAATCACGATCAAAGCGAAGCGTTTGAGGGACGTAAGCCAAACGGCATGTCTGATGGGACTCCAAGCGAGGAGGCTCTCCAAAGACATGCAATGACCCTTGTGTGGGTTTGAGAAATCCGAGGATGAGCTTAAGTAAGGTGGTCTTTCCCCCCCCATTTGGCCCGATGATTCCAACAAATTCGTTCCGGTAGATTTGAAAGGTCACTTCTTTTAAAACAGGTTGATGGCGATAGGAAAAAAAGAGATTGTGAGAAGCGATCAAGGGCGAAGAAGAGGAGTCATTGTGAGGCAAAGGCATTCGCGATCTCCCACATACTTGCGATGAAGTGCTCTGAATAAGGATCTAGAGTGACGAGCTCAGCGTTTAATGTCTCTGCGACAAGCTTGGCTCCTTTATTGTTATATTGAGTTTGAATGAAAATTTTTCGTGTCCCAAAAGTGCGCCCATCTTGAAGGAGACGGGTCATTTGCTGAGGGGTGGGATCTTTCCCTTCCACTTCGACCGAATGTTGAGTAAGGCCGTAGTCTCGGCAAAAGTAACCGTAGGCAGGGTGGGAAACAAAAATATGGCGATTCTTTAACGGAGCTAGGACGATTTCGATGGCATGATCCAACTCTTGGAGTTCCTTTTCGAAAGCCTGGAGATTGGTAAGGTAAGTTTTTGCATGCTCAGGGTATTTGCGCATTAAGGTGTGAGCAATGGTCCTTGCTTGCGTCTGTGCTTGGCGGGCGCTCAGCCAAAAATGAAGATCGACTGCGCCGGGGCAGCATTTGCAGCGTCCGTGTGTGGAAATCAGATCGAGTCCCTCTTGCAGATGGATGATTTCTAAAGAAGGACGGTGACTTTTTAAGGCTTGCATGGCGCGAGTTTCAAAGGGCTCTCCGATCCGAAACCATAAATCGGCTTGGCCTGCTGCCAACATTTGGCGAGGAGTCGGTTCATAGGTGTGGGAGCTGGCGCCGGCCGGGACCATGAGATGCACCTGCACAGTCTTTTGGGCAATTTTTTCGACAAAAAATTTATGCGGTGCCACACTGACGATCACATAGGGGGCGGCGGTGGTAGGAGCGGGAGCGGGAGGGGGAGTGGCAGTTAAAAAAAATGAAGGAGGGATGAACCAGGAAAAGAAGAGAAGAAATGAGAAAAAAAATTTAGGCATTTTTCTTAAGAATAAAAGAGTTAAGGAAAATATATAGATATATGTCGTTAGTATGCCCATTGAGCCTCTTTTTTGCAAGGTCGTTTGAACAGAAATTTTTGATATTTTGATTTATTTTCACTTTCTTTATTTAATCATAAATAAACTTTAATAAAAAATTAATTTTAATTAGTTAAAATTTAAGCAGTTTTAATATTAATTTAATTTTGAATTGGAGGAATAAGATGCAATCAGCACAACAAATTTCTATGTCGCTGTGTCATTCGACGGTGGCCAATCCCCAAAGTCGGGCCGATGGAGAGGAAGCAGCGATTGTTGAGATCACTCAGCAAGTCGTTCAACCTGTTTTTGGAGAGTCATTTAAGCAAATCTCAGATCAGGCGGTAGAATCGGAAGATCATTTGTACTTAACAAGCAATGAGAAGGGATGGGAGACCACATATATCCTTATGAAAAGGGAACCTGTTGTTCATGAAGTGATATTGGCTGTTTCCGGGTTTTTTGGTTTGAACGTCGCCAGTATGCGTGGAGAGAAGTCACAGGACCCGTCAAAGAAACTCTCTTATCTTATCTTTATTGATTGCAATGCCCGTATTCAAAAGTTTTGGTCCCTCATGAGTGAAGTTATTTGTCGAGCGCAAAATGAGAAGATCGGGAAGGAGGACATTATACAAACCTTAAAAAGGAACGCCGGACTTTTCTGGGTTGAAAAATGTGGGGCTTCTCCTGGAGAGATTGCCATTATCTATTGCGATAACTTAGAACGAGAAGTTCAAGCTGGAAATAGCTGGTTATCGACCGTTGAGCGATTTAAAACGATTCAACGTCTCTTTCAAGAAAGGCGTTTTTTGTTCAAACCGATCAATTTATTCAATAGAACGCAAATGCAAAAGCTTTGCCAAAGTGTTCAGGCATTACAAATAAAATTTGATACTGTCTATCTCTCAAACATTAAGGAATATGCGGAGAACGAGGGTAAATTATCAGAGTTTCGAGAGGCTGTTGGGGAATTGCGTGCGGTCGTCTCTGATCAAACGCTTTTCATTGATACCAAATCCCGCATGCAGGGAACATGGGGGCAACAAGAACACGTTCAACGAGTCACACAAAAATTCTTGCAAAGCTCAATGGAAAAACGTTTCCCCCCTTCACCTGATGATCTTGACCAAAACTCTGAGGAATTTAAAAAACGTTTATTTGAGAAAATGGCTAATTCACAAGGAGTTAAAGCAGTTGAAGAGTTTCAGAAACAAGTCGCACTGTTGCAGAAATTCGCAAAAGACTCATTATAAATGAGAGCATTGGAGCTCTCTATTTTTCATTTCTTTTAAATTGAACTTTTATCTAAAATTGTGATTGAATATAAAAAGGTAAACAATTTAAAAGAGAGAAAAATGAATATTACTGCATTAAATCAAAGGCTCACTTTTATTTCTTCAGATGAGAACGTGGACAAAAGACCAGACTTGCCAAAGGAAATTCTTAGTGTGATCTTCTTTAGTTATGCTGAGCTTGAACCTTCCACTAATACACTCAGTCGTGATTGGTATGCGAAAAGTTTACAAGAGACAAAAAGTCGCTTATATAATTCTTTGAATCATTTTTTGAAACTTTTAATCGGTCATCTCAAAGAGCCCTATTCCTCTCAAATGCAGTCTAAGGAGCTTGTCGTGGGGGTTCTTAATGCCATTGATTTCATGCGACTTCAAGCGAGTCTATTTACTTCCAGAGAAGCTGTCTTAAATATTCTAAAAGAGGTAGAAAGTGAAGAATTACAAGAATTAAAAACTTCTTTAGAGAATGAGGACAAACCTAAATTTTTTGAAGAATTATTCGACCTAGTCGATATTTATAAAGACATAAAGGTCTTTTTGAGTGACGACGAGGGGAGAAATGCCCTCCGTTTGAGCTGGATTCTCACCTCTTTTAAAGATTTACGAGGTTCATGGACCTCTCATAGAATGAATAAAGTTTTGGATATGATCCAACCGATCCCAAATGAATTGAAATTGATTACTCTTAGAATCATCAAGCCGGAGTTAAAAACCAAAGCGCTTCGGAATAGAGCGCTCACTCTTGCGCGGACAATAGAGACTTCAGAGATTTCCTCCATTCAACGAGAAGAGGCCAGCAAGTTCATCGCTGAGTCGGAGGATGTTTGATCCTCTATTTCCAAAATAGAGGATCAAGAAGTCTCCCCTACCTGATTATTTTTTTCCGGAAGGCCCTTTCTGTTGTTGAGAGATCGTTTTTGTCTGACTTTGACCTTGCCCCCCCACGGCGATTTTTCTGATTTGTGATTGCTGAGTCTTTTTAAACGTCAGCGTCAAGACCCCATTTTTAAAGTTCACCTGTTCAGAATTTTCTTCTGCTTGAGAGGGAAGTTCGATCTGATAAAAGAAAGATCGGCGTCCCCGTCGATAATATTTGCGGTCCTTATCTTCTTCTTCCTCTTTCTTTTCCCCTTTAATCCAAAGAGTATTTTGATGAAGAGAGATATCAATATCATCCGGTTGAAGCCCGGGAAGTTGCGCTTCTACATAAATGTTTTTATCATCTTCTGAGACGCTAATCCCCGTATCTGTTGCTGCCCCCATCCATTGGCTCATCCGATCTTCGACATCTTCCCATAAATGAGGAAGAGACGAAGGCCAATTAAAGAGAGAGCGGGGAACTAAACCACGCTCTCGGTCGCGATTTCTATCTGCCATAACAAACCTCCTGAAATGGATTTTAAGATAAATCGGACTATAAAAATTTCTGTAAAATTAGTCAAAATTAAATTAAATCTAAAGAATAATGAAAAGAGAATAATGAAAAGGCCACATGCCGATGCCCTATCAAGAAGAGCTTTCGCCCATTCAATTTGCGATCATGCAGAAAATTCAAGAGTTGATTCTTCTAGCAGGAAAAAATCCCTCTGAATTAGCCACAGATTTGATTCAACAAATCATTTATAGCAGCCTAAAGATGTTAGATGAGAGATATGACAGGGGGCAGCTCAAATTGATGACCCGTGCTTTTAAAGAAATGCGTTATGCCTACTCCATCTTTAATCAATACCGGGGAAAGAAGTGTGTCAGTCTCTTTGGTTCGGCCAGGACCCCCTCCTCGCATCCTGATTATCAAACAGCTAAAGCATTTAGCGCTGCGATGGCTGCTCAAAACTGGGTTTGCATGACAGGGGCTGCTCAAGGAATCATGCAAGCGGGACTAGAAGGAGCTCCTAAGGGAGATAGCTTTGGATTATCCATCCGTCTCCCTTTTGAAGAGGTGACCCATACTTTATTATCAGGGGATCCAAAGCTGATTAATTTTCGCTATTTCTTTACACGCAAACTGATGTTTTTGAGTTATTCAGATGCTTTAGCTGCTTTTCCAGGCGGCGTCGGAACGCAAGACGAGCTTTTTGAAGCATTGACTTTAATGCAGACAGGACGGAGCAACATTGTCCCTCTGGTTTTATTAGAAGGGGAAGGAGGGGGTTACTGGTCTGCATGGGAACATTATCTCACTCATCATCTCCTCGCTAAAGGGTTCATCAGCCCCGAAGATTGCCGTCTCTATTATCGCGCTCCTTCTGTTGAAGCAGCGGCAGCGCATATTCTCCACTTTTATAAACGCTATCACTCCAATCGCTATGTGCGTGATCTCCTGGTCTTGCGCTTATTGACTCCTTTAAGCGAAGAACAAATTGCAGCGTTGAATCGGGAGTTTGTTCCTCTGATTCAAGAAGGAGGTCTTTATTCGACCCCTTCTCTTCCCGAAGAAGATGACCATTTAGATCTTCCTCGCTTGGCCTTTCAGCATAATCGCCGCCATTATGGACTGCTCCGTGCGTTGATCGATCGCATTAATGATTTTAATTAAAAAGTTGATAGAGAAACAAAATAGCCGCTCCTGTCATTAGCACCACGGAAACCACCCCTAGACTATTGTAAAAGAAAGAATTTGTGAATTGATGCATGATGGAAGGCTGATTGCAAATATGAAGAATTAAAGCAATCAGTAAAGGAGCCGTGATCCCATAAATAATCGCCGTATAAATCAGGGCTTGGATAGGATCTAGATGAAAAAGATTCATGAGGCAGCCGATCAAAACAGAGGAGAGGATGGTCGCATAAAAGCCCACGGCTTCCTTGGGTTTTTTATCCATCCCTTTTTCCCAGTCAAAAATATCTGCGAAGAAATAGCCCATGGAGCCGGCCAAAACGGGGATGGCCAAGAGGCCGACAGTCAGCACGCCGATGGAAAAAAAGAGATAGGCCAGCTCTCCCACGACAGGTTCGAGGGCTTGGGCGGCTTCTTCCACGGTCTGAATGTGGGTCAATCCTGCGGGGAATAGGACACTTCCCGTTGCCAAAATGATAAAAAACATGATGAGGTTAGAGAGGAGCATTCCAAAATTGACATCGGTGCGCATATATTTAATATGCGTCGGGTCTGTTAAGTGCGCATGATGCTCTTTTTCTTCCAAGGACATCGACGTTTGCCAAAAGAAAAGGTAGGGGGAAATCGTCGTTCCAAGAACAGCGACAAACAGGGAAGAAAATTCTTTTGAATTTTCGAAATGGGGAATAAAAGTGGCCCAAAGCACCTCCCACCAATTGATTTTCACGAAAAAAGGGACAGCCGCATAAAGAAACAGGGTCATGGATAGCCATTTAAGAACGAAAGTCATTTTTTGATAAGAGAAAAAAACGATTCCAATGAGAATGACGAGAGTGGAGAGAACAATATAAACTCCACTCGAGAGAAAAGGGGATAAGAGATGAGCCACCGCTCCCATTCCCGCCAGATCTGCCGCAATATTAAAAGTAATGGCGGGATAGAAGATGAGAATGAAGATCCAAGAGAGAGAAGAGGGATAATGAGTTCTAATGATTTTGCCAAGTCCGCTTTTGGAGATAATGCCAATGCGGGCGCACATCTCTTGGATGGCATACATCAGGGGATAGGTGAGAAAAGCGGTCCAGAGAAGAGAGAGGCCCAGTGCTGCTCCAGCTTGTGAATAGGTCGCGATTCCGGAAGGATCATCATCGCTGGCTCCCGTGACCAGCCCGGGCCCTAATTTTTTCCAGAATTTAACGCAGGTGTTCATATTGGTATTGGCAAGAGTTTCCCCTGTTCATAATAAGAAGGGCCTGCTTCTTTAATCACCCCTCCTCCCAAACAGATAGAGTCTTGGTAAAAGACGATCGATTGTCCGGGTGTAACAGCTCGCTGAGGATGAGGAAAAGTGACCCAGGCTTTTCCCTCCTCGATTGTATGAATGATGCAGGGCCGGTCTGCTTGGCGATAGCGAACTTTTGAATAGCAGGAGAAAGGGAATGTAGAAGGGGGGGTGGTAATCCAACTCAGCTGATGGGCGGTGAGTTCATCGCAGTAGAGGGCAGGGTGGTCGGCTCCTTGTGCAACGAGGAGGACTCCTCGTTCCATCTGCTTGCTGACGACAAACCAGGCGTCGCCCGCTCCTCCAATTCCCAGTCCTTTTCTTTGTCCGAGGGTGTAATAAGCGACTCCCTGATGTTTGCCGACAATTTTCCCTTCCAATGTCTCCAGGTTTCCAGGTTGCATGGCGAGATGTTGACTTAAGAAAGAACGGAAATGTCGTTCACCAATGAAACAAATTCCCGTGCTATCTTTTTTCTCTGAGGTGGCGAGCCCATGTTGACGGGCGATGTGCCGCACTGCACTTTTCTCTAATTGGCCAATTGGAAATAAGACATTCTGTAAAATCGATTGATTAACAGTATAGAGGAAATAGGTTTGATCTTTGTTTGCATCGATCCCTTTAATAAGTAGATGAGAGCCTTCTTCTTTTCTTTCTTTTTGACAATAGTGCCCTGTGGCTAGATAGCGTGCACCTAGTTGGAGAGCCTTTTCCAAGAAAATTTTGAATTTGATTTCTCGGTTGCATAGGATATCAGGATTAGGAGTCAATCCTTGTTCGAGATCTTCAAGAAATTGAGAGAAAACCTGTGTGCGATACTCTTCGACAAAATTAATGGGGTAATGAGGGATCTTCAATTGGTCGCAGACACGTCGGACGTCATCATAGTCGTAAGTCGCTTGGCAAATGCCTTGCTCTTCCTTTTCTTCCCAGTTTTTCATGAAGAGGCCAATGACTTCATAGCCTTGTTGCTTTAATAATAAGGCTGAAACAGAAGAATCAACCCCTCCTGACATTCCAACGACTACTGTTTCTGAAGACATAAGACCTAAAATGATAAAAATGAAAGACTAAATTTTTATTTTTTTATAACTCTAAATTATTTTTTAAGTTCTATATCATCTCGCTCATTCATCAAAAAGCAGCCCCTGGCTTTCGTCCAAGTTTTTCTAGCAGCCAAGAAATAATAGCTTCTCCTTCATCGCGCATGATGACTTCTAAAGGAGAATCTCCAAAAAGGAGTGTACTTGGAGCCGTTAGCCATTCTATTGTCTGTTTTTGATTTTGTTCCATTAATTCATAAACTAGATCTGTCGCCATAACAAGATGAATGATACGATTGCGAAGCTTACTTCCTTTTTTCAAGGGAAGTTTTTTTTGATACAGCTGTGTACGCTGAACCCCAAGCAAGCTAGCTAAATCGGATTTATTAGAACAAATTTGCATAAGAGGCTCTGATGAGAAGCTTTTAGGATTATACACAGTATCTAGTATTCCAAGATAATTCCTAATTTGTCCGGATTCTTTAATAAATTGGTATTTATGCATATATCTTCCTCCTCTTCTATAAGAACTGTAAGATTTTCGTCAATTCATTGTCAAATTTTTCGCAATCACTAAAAAGATATAGACAAATATTCTAAATTAGAATAATATTATAGATATGGAGGTTGGAATGAATAGAGAAGAGTATCTCTTATTATCGCGCCGATTAGTGGACTTGTTTTATCCCTTGGTGGAATGGACGTTATTTAATGAGGAAGGACAAGTTCAAGAGATTTTGAATCCGTTTTCTTCTCTTAAAGAGGATCAAGCAGGGGAAATCAAACACTCTGAAATGGAGACCCCATTCTTTGAGTTACTCACGACGGGAAAACAGGTTCGCACTCTTATTTATCCCCATTACCAAGGGAAGAAAATCACTTATTATGTTCGATTTCGCTACGACTTGACACATTTTAAAAATTTGCAAGAGCAATTGAATATTCTTATTCAGCCCCTTTTCCTAAAAGAAAATGCCCCTTCTTGGAAGGAATCTGTGGATCGCATGATCAATGATTATCTTAAGGAGAATAAAATCAGTCTGCAGGCAGTGACAGCAAAAGAAAAAAGAGAGCTTCTTTTAAAAATTCAGAGTCAAGGGTGGCTGGATGTGAAAGAGTCCTCTCTTTACGTGGCCTCCAAACTACAAATTTCTCGGGCGACTCTTTACAATTATTTGAAAACGGCCTCTCACTTGAAAAAAGTCCATATTCACCAAGTGGATGCCTTCACGAGTGAGAAGTTTGGTGGCAACCCGGCGGGTGTTGTTTTAGATGCGGAAAAGTTGGATGAAGCGATGATGCGCAAGATCGCACGAGAGTTAAATCTTTCTGAAACAGCTTTTATTTTACCGAGTCAAAAGGGGCATTTTCGTCTTCGTTATTTTACTCCAACGGGGCATGAGGTTTTGTTTTGCGGACATTCAAGCGTTGGGGCTCTTTATATGATTGCCAAGGAAAGACGGTTTGGAATGAGAAGAGAGGGCAAGTATGCCTTTGATGTCGAAACGCTTTGTGGGATTCTTAAAATGGAGGTCTCGATTAATGACAAGGAAGAAATCCAGGTGGCTTATGAAACTCCATCAATCGAATTAACTGAAACAAAGATTTCTCATGAAGAATTGGCCAAAGCGGCTGGCTTGGACCCTTCTTTCCTTCATCCTTCTTTTCCTGTGATGGTTGAAAAGAGCAATAAAGATCTTTTTGCCGTTGTGCGATCGTTGGAGGATTTAAAGAGCATCGCGTGTGATTCTCGTTCCTTGGCACAGTTTTCCAAGCAGCATGATTTAGTGGTCGTATGTTTATTTTGTCCGGAAACCTTTGCTAAGGAGAATCAGTTTCACATGCGTTGCTTTGCCCCTTTAGTGGGCGTCCCGGAAGATCCTTTTACGGGTTCTGTGTTAGGCGGTTTAGCTGCTTATGTGGATCGGTTTGGTTTACTGTCCAAAGAGGAAAAAAGTTTTCGGGTCGAGCAGGGGCATTTCGTTGGAAGGCCGGGAGTGGTCCGAGTAGAATTTATTAAGAAGAAAGGAGGCTATCGTGTGAAGGTGTTTGCACAGGCTGTCCATTGTTTCTCGACAGAGATGCATTTGTCATAATCATAATCATAAAACAAAGGAGAAGGTTATGTTTGAAAATAAATTAGTCGCCGTTGTGAATAAAAAGATTGAGACGGGCGTCCTCATGAACGCTGTTGCACATATGTGCTTAGGATTTGGAGCGCATGTGGGAGAGCAAGATTTACATTTGATGGACTTTCAAAATGCAGAAGGGTTCATCTATCCCAGTATTTCCAAGATGCCTTTTATTATTTTACAGGAAAAAAATTCGAATAAGATTGCAGCTCTTCTCATGAAAGCCCAGGAAGCGAAAATTCAATATTCTGTTTTTACCAATACTATGACTGGAGGAACATGGGAAGATCAGAAAGCAAGGACGCTCGCTTCTAAGCAGGAAGAGATCACTTTTTATGGGATTGTTTTATTTGGACCTAAAGAGATTGTGGCAGAGATGACGAGAAAATGCTCGCTTTATCGAGGAAATTCTGGTTCGGACGATTCGCAAAGTGAATAACGAAAGTAATTTTAATATTTACATCATTGATTTATTCTGTTAGGATTGATCGTGTAACTTAATAAAAGGTGTTTATGTCAAACAACATTCATTCAAATTTTCAAACTCAAGAACTTATTTCTCTAAGTAATTTTAAAGATTTTAAAGATTGTAAAAGCTATTTACCAGATGATGTTCTGACAAAAATTTTTGCAGAACTGGGACATCTAGCATTAAGCAGTACCCTGTGTCTGGTCTCCCAACACTGGAATGTGGTTGCTAGTCAGGACATCTTGTGGTGTTCTTGGACTGTCGCTTTGGAGATTTCTAAAGAAGAGATCAATCAAGGACAAAATAAACAACTGACGATTGGGAAGATTGTTCGCCAGAGGTTCTTGACTAAGGAAGCAGAGCCCTTACTAGATAAACACGTGAAAACAGCTTTGGAATTTGATATGGCCTCCCATGAGATTATGTTCAAAAAAAATCCCTCTGAAGAGGATAAACAGTTTTTTAATCAGCTTCTTGAAGAAGTTGGTGAAAAATTAGAAATTAGTAAAAAATTAAAAGAAGGTTTTCGTGGAAATCTTTTATTGAGAAGAATTGGATTAAGTAATTTTGATTCTATGAAAAAATATGCCGGTAAGCTTCAGACTAGTTATGGCGATGATCAAGCTTGGCAATCGATTGCATTTGAATATATAAGAGAAAATCAATTGGAACCGGTTAAGGAAATTTTAAATTCATCTTTAAAGGATAACGATAGTTGTTGGCCTATCATTGATAGAATCATTGGTGATTTCTGCAGAAATGATCAACTGAGTGAAGCCATTCAATTTTTAGAGACTCATCTTGCTTCTTTCAGTCCTCAGCAATTATTAAAATATGAGCATTTTTCCCAGCTTGAAAGGACCTTAGAGAGTATTTTGAGTTATGCTGAAAAAAAGAAGCAATTTGATATCTTTGAAAATATGGTTACAAAATACATATGTCAAAAGAATCAGAGACGTCATTTAATGAATTTAGTTGAGCTGCTGCTTAAAGAGAAGCTATCAGAAAGAGCGAGAGAATTAATCGAAAAATATTCTGAAGAATGGGAAAAAGATCAAGATATTTTTAATTTTCATCGGTTGATTGGCATCCACGTTCAAATAAAAAATTATAAGCAGGCTTTGAGATTGGCTTTAAAAGATTGTAGTGAAGATGAAGATAACTGGCTCCTCAAGAGCCTTCGCCGTACTTTTTTAGATGCCGGATTGCTTGATCAAGCCAAAGAAGTTGACGAAAGGCTAAGTTTAAAAGAAACATCATCTTAGCTCGACTTTGCAACTTTTAAGGGGTCGATAAATGCAATCTTTTGAGCCATAACGCGTTAAAATTTTTTCGCTAACCCTCATTTGGGTTGGCGAAAAAATTTTAACTCGCTATAACTCAAAATCTTTCGTTTAGCGACCCCTTAAAATGTACAAAGTCGAGCTTAGGAAACGAGCCGTTTTATTATTTCGCGAACCAGCACATTCAATCCCTCTCCATAAGCAGCTGAGATCTCAAATAAAGTGTGTGGAGGAAAAGAATATTCTTGCCGGAATTTCTTGAGATGGAAGGTCGCTTCTTCGGTGTCGATCTTATTCAAAGCCACTAAAAAGGGGCGCTCCAACAATTCTGGATTATACTGCCTAATTTCTTCCCGTAAAACACAAAAATCATGGCCAGGTGTTCGTCCATCAATTCCCGAGGCATCCAAAATAAAAATGAGGATTTTTGTCCGCTCGATATGCCGGAGGAATTCTAATCCCAGTCCTCGGTTGTGACTGGCCCCTTCAATAATTCCTGGGATATCTGCGATGTAAATGCGTTGGTAATTCTCTAACTCAATAAAGCCTAAGTTAGGTTGAAGGGTTGTAAAGGGATAAGGAGCCACTTTGACGCGCAACCCCGCTAAAGAAGAAATTAAAGTGGACTTACCGGCATTGGGAAAACCGACGAGCCCGACATCAGCGATCAACTTGAGCTCTAACTCGACTTGTCGTGTTTCGCCAAAAGTCCCTTCTGTATACTGGTTAGGAGCGCGATTGGTCGGAGTTTTGAAGCTATCATTTCCCCGTCCCCCTCTTCCCCCTTTACAGAGGATCCATCGATCCCCCTCTTCTGTAAAATCGTGAAGAATCTCCCCTGTGATTGCATCTTTGACTAATGTTCCGCAAGGGACTTCCAGGATGAGATCTTTGCCATTTCTCCCCTGGCGGCAATTTCCTCCTCCATCTCCCCCTTTTTCAGCTTTGATGAAACGACGATGGCGAAACCAATCGAGAGAAGAAAGTTGAGCGGAGGCTTCTAAGACAATGGCTCCCCCTCGCCCTCCATTCCCTCCGGCAGGGCCTCCTTTGGGAATGTATTTTTCTCGTCGCCAGGCGACAACACCATTTCCCCCTTTGCCAGCTGAAAATTGGATGATGACACGATCAACAAACATAAAAAACCAAAAGCAAAAGGACGAAAGAGGGCAGAAAACTCACTGCCTTTTTTCGTCCTTTATCATTTATCATTAAGAATAGAAAAAGCTTAGACGCTTGCTTCAACAGAAATGTAAGTTTTATTTGATTTGCGGAAAGAGACCACCCCATCTGTTAATGCAAATAAAGTATCATCTGTTCCACGGCCGACATTCTTCGCAGGATGCCATTTTGTTCCTCGCTGTCTGACGAGGATATTTCCTGCTCGGACCACTTCGCCACTACCCACTTTGATTCCTAAGCGTTTTGAGTGTGAGTCTCGCCCGTTACGGGTAGACCCCTGACCTTTCTTATGTGCCATGATTATTCTCCCTGATTCTCATTCTGGTGATTTTTGCCAATAGCGGTAATTTTGACCCGCGTATATTTCTGACGGTGTCCCCATTTACGACACTGCGTGTGACTCGCTTTATATTTTAAGCTTGTCACTTTTTTGCCGTTAACTTTTCCTAAGACTTCTGCTAGTACAGGGAAATTCGCAAGATTGGAGGGATGAACATGGTTTTTGGAACCGTCATAGGCAAAGAGAACCTCTTTAAATTCAACCGTATTTCCTGCCTCGGAATCGAGCAACTCTACATCCAGGATATCGCCCACAGCAACGCGGTACTGCTTTCCTCCCGTTTTAACAATGGCGTACATTTGAAACCTCTTCCTTTAAAATAAACGAAAAATAAAGTTTATCTCAAAGGATGTTTAAAAGCAACCCCAATAATTTATTTGTTGTGTCTAAATCTCTAAAGAAACTACTTGATCATTTATGCCTGTACTGGCATAATGAAGTTTATAGGGATCGAAAATGGAACAGAAACGACAGCTTGTTTATCTCGGATCATCGCAAAAGGATGCTCGCAAACTCCCAGAGGAAGTCCAGGAATTATTTGCTTATGCACTTGATGTTGCCTTAAAAGGGGGCCAACATGAAGACGCCAAACCTCTTACGGGCTTTCATGGACGCAGTGTGATCGAGGTTGTTAGCGATTACCGAAGCGACACATTTCGAGAAGTATACACGATCCGCTTTGAGGAAGTGATTTACGTGCTTCACATCTTCCAGAAAAAAAGCAAAAGGGGAATAGCAACTCCCAAGGAAGATATGGAGTTGATCAAACAGAGGTTAAAATGGGCTGAGGCCCTGTATAAGAAACAATATGGCAAAAAGAAATCCAAAAAATAAATCTGAAGAGATCGAGTATTCTATTGGATCAGGAAATGTCTACGCTGATTTTGGATTCTCTAATCCGGAAGAAGCGAAAACTAAAGCTGAGTTAGCGATGCTAATCACTGAGATTATTAAAGAGAAGAATCTGACGCAGCAGCAAGCCGCTGACTTGATGAATATCGATCAACCGAAAGTCTCCAAAATTGTTCGAGGACTATTATCAGAGTTTTCGATTGAACGTTTATTGAAATTTGTTCTGGCTCTTGGTTTTGACATTGAAATCAAACCAAAACCTCATACAACAAAAAACACTCTTCCATGCATGCATATCATTGCAACATCCTCCCATTTATCAAGATTACGAGCATAGAGTTTTCCAATGTCTCAAACGAAAGTTTGCCTTGCTAGTGATAACTGGGCACCTGCGCATCCTCTGATCATCAAAGCCGTCACTGAAGCAAACGAAGGCTATGCTCCTTCTTATGGCTCAGATGCTTGGACTGAAGAAGCGCAGAGCCTTATTCAAAAAGTTTTTAAAAGCAAATGCAAAGTCTTTATTGTTCCTACTGGTACCGGAGCCAATATTTTAGCTCTTAGACTTTGCTGTAAAGCTTATGAATCGGTCATTTGTACAGATATTGCTCATATTCAATATCAAGAATCTGGGGCAGCCGAATCTCTTGTTGGATGTAAACTTTTGACAATTCCAAATAGAGAAGGCAAAGTCACGTCCGATGAAATAGTAAAAAAGCTAAAGAGAGAAAGAGCTTTTGGAAAACATTCGACCTCTCCTCGTGTGTTATCAATTACTCAACCCACCGAAGTTGGCACAGTTTACACCCTTGAAGAACTAAAAACACTTTCTAAAGCTATGCAAAAATGAAAATCTTCTGCTTCACATATGATGGAAGCCGCCTATACAACGCAGCAGTTAGTTTAAAGACATCGTTACACGAAATTATCGAAGCGGCTCACGTCGATATCCTATCTCTTGGAGGAACGAAAAATGGATTCATGGGAGCAGAAGCTCTTGTGATTTTTAACCCCCATTTGCAAGAAGGCAGTGATCACTTACAAAAGCAAATGCTGCAATTACTTTCGAAGATGCGATATCTTGTCTGCGCAATATATTCCATTCTTTAAGAATGACTTGTGGCATACACTTGCTACTCAAGCGAATCAAAAAGCGCAAGAGATTGCCTCTGTCATCACATCCACTCCCGGTCTTTCTCTTGAGTTATCCGGTTGAAACTAATCAGATTTTCTTCACTGCACCTTCATCATGGATTCCACTTGATCCAAGAGAAAATCTTTTGTTACCCTTGGGATGCAGAAAAAAATGAAGTTCGTTTTATTGCTTCTTGGAATACTTCAGAACAAGATATCAAAGCGATACAATCCATCCTTTCCGAAATATCTAAACATTCAAAATAAAAGGATTATATGACAATCCTGCTCTATCTCGATAATGCCTATCTCAAAGAAATGGAAGCGACAATCGTTGAAGTGACGAGAGAATCCGATGGGCAACAAAGGTGGTTACTCGTCTTAGATAAAACCATCTTTTATCCTAGAGGAGGCGGTCAGGCAACCGATCAGGGGTCCCTTTACACAGATACTTGGAATGGAAAGGTGAGCCAGGTTTTGCAAAAAGAGGGTAAAATTCTTCATTACGTTGAAGGAGATCAACCTCCAGCCGTCGGAACATTAGTTAAAGGAACTTTGGATTGGAATAGGCGCTATCTCAATATGCGACTTCACTCGGCGGGTCATATCGTTGATTTTGCTTTATATCTTTTAGGCTATTCCCCCTCTCCACTGATGCCTTTCAAAGGGGAGCATGAGAAAAAACCGGTGATTTACTACCAAGGGACAATAGAAAAAGACTTTCAGGAAGAACTTGAGAAGAAAGCGAATGAGCTAGTTGCTCAAGATTTGCCTTTCTCTTTCCGTTTTGCTGATTACCAAGAATTAGAGCGTGAAGCCATCTATCTTCAACCTGGGCTACCAAAAAACAAGCCCCAAGACTTTTGACCTTACAAGGAGTAGGAAGTGTAGCGGATGGAGGAACCCAAGTTCACAGTACCTCTGAAGTGGGGCATATTTCTATCTTACCTATAGAACAAAAGGATGGCATGACGCTTATTCGCTATAGGATTAACTAAACTTACGCCATGTGCGACTTTGTTCCGTTCGAGTCCGGGCCCGAGACCGGGCCCGCGCCCGAACCGAGATTCCGAGCTTCGTTAAATAGTTTAGCAAAGCTCGGAATCTCGGTTCGGGCCCGGTCTCGGGCCCGGACTCGAACGGAAAAAAAAGTCGCACATGGCGTTAATGTAAAACATAGAACGGTACTTTTCTGCCTATTCTTTTAGTTTTGTAAGAAAAACATAGTAATATTTCTAACATAAAAAACAAGTAAAATATTGATTTTAAGTCTGTTGCAGATGCAAACATTTATATTAGCAAAAAAATCAGAAGACACCGCTTGCATTTGTAAGAAAAACATGCTAATATTTCTTACATGAAGAAGAATCAAAAAAAATCGAATAGCATTGATCATCAAATACTTAATGCCATAACTGCCCTTGGGCATGGCGCTGTATTTGTTCCAACGGACTTTTTGAGCCTTGGCAGTCGGCAAACTGTCGATATTGTTCTTCACCGACTCGTTCGAAAAGGAACCATTCGTCGCCTCGCAAGAGGAATATATGATTTTCCTAAAGAACATCCTAAGCTTGGAAAACTTCAACCGTCTCCAGAAAAAATAGCAGAGGCCTTAGTTGGCAGAGATTGCACTCGTATTCAACCAACGGGCGCTTATGCAGCAAATATCCTAGGACTATCCGAACAAGTTCCTGCTAAAGTTGTATTTCTGACAGATGGGCCAAGTCGAACGGTAAAAATCGGCACGACAACCATTCAGCTTCGACGAACAACTCCCAAAAATATGGCGATGGCAGGACGGCTCAGTGGACTTTTAGTTCAAGCTCTCCGTGAATTAGGCAAAGAAAATGTCACCCCAGAACGACTTGAACATTTAAAGCGGACTATTCCACTGGATGCACGACAAGAACTGCTCAAGGATATTCGATTTGCACCGGAATGGATGCATTCCATTTTCAAGGAATTAGCCGAGGAGGCTTAAGTGAAACTTGACTTTTTAAAATTATCTTCTGACGAACGACGCCTGTACATTGAACAAGCTGCCATTCAGAGAAATATATCCCCTGTAATCATGGAAAAAGATTTTTTCGTGTGCTGGTTACTCAGTATTCTATTCGAGTCGGAGTTCGCTGACAGCCTTGTATTCAAAGGGGGCACTTCCCTATCAAAAATATTTGGCGCAATCAATCGGTTTTCTGAAGATATCGATCTTTCGCTGTCGCCTACTTTTCTTGGACTTCCTGAAACCGCTGCAAATCGCAGTCAAGCTGACAAATGGTGGAAAAAAGCTGAAGAGGCATGTGAAAGTGCTGTTCAAACTCAGATTATGTCGATGTTAGAAGCATCAGCATTGGACGTATTAGGAAAAAATGAGCAGGCAAGATTCGAGTTTTTAAAAGACCCTCAAACCAAATCGCCAGTAATTCTTTTTCACTACCCATCATCGCTACCAACAGGGTTTGCCTATATCAAACGTTCTGTAAAACTCGAATTCGGCTCTCTAACTGATCAGCAACCAACTGGACGCTATACGATACGACCTTGGATTGCCGAGGTTTTTCCCACAGCATTTCCCGATTGGCAATGTGAAGTCATAGCTCTAGAGATCGAGCGAACTTTCTGGGAAAAGGCTACGATTCTACATGCAGAATATCATCGACCACTCGATAAACCAATGCGAGATAGATTCTCCCGTCATTACGCTGATACTGCGGCACTAGCGAATCATCCTGAGGCAATCAAAGCTATTGATCATCATGACCTCCGAGACAGAGTCGTTTCATGGAAAAATCTGTTCTTTCGTGACTCATGGGCAAACTACACTGAAGCTAAACCCGGTACTTTTCGCCTTGTTCCTAGAGCTGAAAGACTGCCTGAATTGCGACGTGATTACCAGTTGATGCGCGACATGTATCTTACTGAGCCTGTAAGTTTTGATGACATACTGAGCACCTTGTCCGAACTAGAACATCGCATCAACCTCACAATACCTTTGCTTTCTCTAGGAGAAGCGCTAATCAAGCAAAGAGGAGATGAATTAGTGCAATCCGTGACGAAAATCTTAAACACGGGCGCTAATGTTAATGACACTTCCTGGAATGGGCATCGTCCACTGCAATTATTAATTAAAGCCCAACTGGAATCACGTAAAAAACTTGAACTAGTCAAACGCCTAGTTAGCCTAGGAGCTGATATCCACTCTGCGGATAAAAGTGGATTAACACCCTATCAGGTTGCTATTTCTGAAAAGAATAAATCAATTTCCGATCTCTTACGTTCCAAAGGTGCCCGTCCAATGTCCCCTCCTGGAACTGGATATGCTCAACATTATGACATGTACCACGAAATCCCATTGCCATAGATTTGATTAAAATTTTTGATATTTTTTTATCACAAAGAGCAAACACGTCAGTGGGTAATGCAATCGAGAAACCGAGAAAGAATCTTGGCGAATCAATACGCCAGCGATTAAAGAATCTATCAGAGCAAAGGAATCGACCTTTTGATGGTGTCCTTCCGGTGAGCGTGCATGATTTTATCTGTTGATTTATCCGATAGTTAGCCTCAAATTTAAGTAGGAGGCCAGTTGTGGAGGATCTAGAAGTTTTTGCGGATA
The DNA here is from genome assembly GCA_963801825.1 of Parachlamydiales bacterium. Taxonomy (GTDB): domain Bacteria; phylum Chlamydiota; class Chlamydiia; order Chlamydiales; family Parachlamydiaceae; genus CAWDGI01. Next base: position 956,321 of record CAWDGI010000003.1, on the reverse strand, counting down.
AATTCAAACAATGGCGTGGGGATCGTCGTTACTTGCGTTATCCCTCTCATTTTTGGGAACAAATTGAACGCTCACTCACCTACTATCTTTAAAGACATAGAGAAAGTCAGCAGAAGACTAACAAAAATTAAAAGTTTTACGGCATGATGGGGCTTTTTTCATATCTTTTTTATTCTTTTTGCCTTTGGAGATGGGATTGCACTTAGCTCGGCTTCGATTTCATTCAATTGTTGGAACTTGTCCTTTTAGCTTTTTAGGTAGGGTTGAAACAATTTTTGTCTCATATTCAGCTACTCCCATAGGCTTGTGAATATCTCGAAGCGCATATTCTGCAATAAAATTGTCTTTGCTTTTGCAAATCAAAATACCAATGGTTGACGCCATGTGCGACTTTGTTCCGTTCGAGTCCGGGCCCGAGACCGGGCCCGTGCCCGAATCGAGATTCCGAGCTTTGCTAAACTATTTAACGAAGCTCGGAATCTCGGTTCGGGCACGGGCCCGGTCTCGGGCCCGGACTCGAACGGAACAAAGTCGCACATGGCGTATGGTTGGGTTATCCGTAGGATGCTTCATGAGATCATCAACAGCGGATAAATAAAAGTTCATCTTACCAGCAAACTCAGGCTTAAAATCAACCGCCTTGAGTTCTTATGTGGCGTAGCCACTTATGTGTTATCCAATCTGCTTTCTCAGGTAAATTCTCATCAAATTTAAGTTTCTACACAACATAATTCAAAGTATCAGTTAGTGGTTTAATCTCATCCAGCACGGCTGCAACTTTACTGCACTTGTTAACGCGCCAAATATAATACGTATATAATTGGCGCGTTAGCACAGAAAATCGCCTTAATGTAAACTAAGACCGCTTTAGTATTGGAAGAACCTATTTTTCTATTGCGTTCTATTGAATTTTTATGTTACATCTGTGTTAACGCGCCAATTATAAAATGCTTATAAATGGTGCTTCCGCGCAGTAAACTACTCTAAATGTATATAGAGAGTGCTTTTCCTATGAAATCATCAAAAAAACGAACAAATAAAATCAGTGGACGTGCAAGAGAACAGCGTATTTTGGATCGGCTCTTTGCAACCGAAAAGTCCGAGTTTTTGACGCTATACGGCCGGCGTCGGGTGGGAAAAACGTTTCTTATTAGGAATTTTTTTGAAAAGAAACCATGCCTGTTTTTTTATGTTACCGGGATCCAAGAAGGGAAATTGAAGGAACAGCTAGGACAATTTACAAAACAAATTAGTGCCATTTTTTATGAAGGAATATCTATTGTTGCCTACAAATCCTGGTCAGAGGCTTTTGAGGCTCTGACGACAGCGATGTTGAAGGTACCAAAACGGCAGAAAATTGTTCTATTTTTTGATGAGTTTCCATGGATGGCGACAAAACGTTCGGGATTACTGAGCGCACTGGAATATTCCTGGAATAGGCATTGGACTCACGATCCGAGGTTAAAATTAATCATATGTGGGTCTTCAGCATCTTGGATAATCGACAAAATTGTTAACAATAAAGGAGGCCTTCACAATCGCATAACAAGAACAATGATATTAGAACCTTTGAATTTACACGATACCAAAGCGTATCTGGCAGACTTTGGCAATAAATTAAATGATCGCCAAGTTTTAGATCTCTATATGGTATTGGGTGGAATACCATATTATTTATCCTTGGTTGAAAAAGGATTATCCGCCCAACAATGTATCGAAGAATTATTTTTTAGGAGAGATGGTGCTTTGGTAAATGAGTTTGACCGCCTGTTTTCCTCTTTATTCACAGACTCTTCAGCGTATATAGATATCATCCGTATTATCGCTAACCACCGCTACGGTATAGGTCAAGCTCAATTGATTCGAGAAATTAAGGTGTCGAGTGGTGGAGGCTCCACACGTCGCCTAAAAGAACTGGAAGAGGCAGGCTTTATTGTTAGTTTTCTCCCGCATGGACACTCTGATAAGGGGTTGTATTATAAGGTTATTGATGAGTACACATTATTTTATCTCCACTGGCTGGAGCCACGAATTACGTCGATACGCAATCGAGACCAAAGCCCAGGGTATTGGCTTTCAAAATCACAGTCATCTAGTTGGAAAAGTTGGTCGGGATATGCGTTTGAAGCTGTTTGTAGTAGGCATATCGCCCAAATCAAAAAAGCATTAAATATCGATCCAGGATCTGAGTCCGGATCATGGAGATATGTTCCCCGCCAAAATCCTGAAAATGAAAAGGAGAGGGGTGGAGCGCAGGTGGATTTGTTGTTTGATCGGCCGGATCAAGCGATCACTGTTTGCGAAATCAAATATTCAATGCAGCCATTTACCATCGATAAAGTTTATGCGCAAGCCCTTGCAAAAAAGGTAAAGGTGTATCAGCAACAGACAAGAACAAAGAAACAAATATTTCTTGTGATGATTACAAGCGCCGGATTAAAACCATCAAAGCATTATAATGAATTAATTTCACAGGAGGTTACACTGGGTGATCTCTTTAAATCTGTTTGATCAAGCTTAGGCAGCGGGGTGTTTTCACTAAAAAGATTTAACAATCTATAAATCCTTAATATCCTGCCGCTTGCGATCCTGTATATCTTGTTTCTTTTAAATGATTTTAACAAGATATGCAGGATCGCAAGCGGCAGGATATTAAGAATAAGAAACTTATGGTTTGTAAAGTATTTTTAGTGAAATGGTGAAAATCACTCAGAAATGATTGCCGGTCTAACATCCTGAAGAAAGAGTGGACCCAGTTCTTTTTTCCACAAGCCATATCACCCTTGACTTAGGCCATCAACGTTTAACAACGACTATGCCAGTAGATGTGCTCTCTATAAAGTAAATGATATTGGATTCAAATTGTTCTTGAACCTTTGCGTCTACCTCCTTAGCATTTTCCTGAGTAGCCATGTGGCCTTTGACATCTAAAGACAAATCTAGGTTGAGCATAATTTTATCCTTAGAAACATTTATCGCTGTTGCTATACTGCTAATAAGCTCATCAGTTGTCGCATTTTTATCTACGTCAACCATATATCGCCTTCCTGTCATTGTGCTGAAAATTAATCGACATGGGTTGCTTGGAATTGACATCATCATCTCCTATTAAAATTTTTACATTCTCATTTTATTTGATAATAATAAAAAAGTCAATAATAAATTATTTTATAAACGGAATTATACTGGTAAAGTCTGACCCGCTTAACATCATAAAAAAGGCTGGCCTAAGGTGTTTTGGAGAAAAGATACAGGAAAGATTAGAAAAGATTAGAATAGTTTCTCAGAGTGTACTTCTATCTATAGTAGTCTTCCCTGAAAAAGCTTATTAAACACGTCCATTTAATATTTTAGAGGCTTTTTTTTATTTAAAAAAATGTTAAAATTTGCAAGAAATCAAATTAACCCCTTAAATTTCTTGCAAATTTATGAAGCCAAAAATAACGAATCATTTTTTCGAGGATTTAAAAACTCCAAGACTTTCTGATCTTCTTAATCCTCGCCATGAGCTCTATATTTTATCTGAGCTTATTGATTGGAAAGCATTTGAAGAAGCATTTGGGATGCTTTATTCCGACGAAAACAGCCGTCCACCAAAACCAATTCGATTTTGGTTCTTTGGACTGCAATATCCCTCCCTTCACGCTCCCAGCGCCTAAGAGTTTGTGTGGAAACGCCAAGAAAATCTGCTGCTTCTTGAATACTTGACGCCATGTGCGACTTTTTTCCGTTGGATTTCCGTTTTTCTCCGGCAAGAGAAAAAGAAGGGAAAGGCAAAACGCCTTTTCCCTCGAGAGTGGCCAGAACTGGAATCGAACCAGCGACACAAGGATTTTCAGTCCTCTGCTCTACCGACTGAGCTATCTGGCCAAGCTTAAGAAGGAAACGATAGTGTAACCTTAGATTTTATGCAATCTTTTTTGATTGCGATTCGGTTATTCGGCAGCCTTCCATCTTGCCACATCTTTTGCAGAATAAGTAATGATGAAATCAGCCCCCGCCCGGCGAATCCCTCTTAAAATCTCTAAAGTCGCTTGTCTTTCGTCTACCCAGCCTCGTGCAGCAGCTGCTTTTAGCATGCTAAACTCTCCGCTTGTATGATAAGCGCCAAGAGGAATGTAAGGATACGCCTGTTTGACGCGATAGATGACATCCAGGTAACTATGCGCCGGCTTCACCATCAGCATATCTGCCCCCTCTTCCACATCGAGATGCACCTCTCTTAAAGCCTCTTGGGCATTGGCAGAATCCATTTGATGGGTGCTGCGATCTCCCATTTTTGGAGCTCCTTCGGCTGCAAAACGAAAGGGGCCATACAGGGAAGAGTGATACTTCACCGAATAGCTCAAAATAGGAAGATGGGAAAAACCCGCTCCATCGAGTCCTTGGCGAATGGCTCGGACCATGCCATCGATCATGCCGCTTGGAGCAATGACATCTACCCCCGCCTGAGCATGGCTAATGGCTTGTTTGATAAGGAGCTCTAACGTTTTATCATTATCGACATCCCTTTTGCCATTCTTGTGGCTTAAGAACCCACAATGCCCATGGTCCGTATATTCACAAAAACAACTATCGGAAATGAGGAGCAAATCGGGGGAGATTCCTCGAATTTTTCGGATCGCCTCCTGAATGATTCCCTTTTCATGATAAGAGTCTGATCCATCAGGATCTTTATGAGACGGTATACCGAATAAGAGGACAGATGAGAGTCCCAGCGCAAAGATCTCCTCCATCTCTTCTTGGAGCGCACTTAATGGGATTTGATAATGCCCGGGCATGGATTCAATGGGCTGTTTCTTTCCTTCTTTCCCTTTAATAAAGAGAGGAAGGATCAAGTCTTTCAGATTTAACTCTGTTTCGCGTACAAGATCTCTAAGAACGGGATGTTGCCTGAGCCTTCGTAAGCGCAATGAGGGAAGGGTGAGCATAGCTTTAACGTTTAATTTGATTGATTTCCAGATGATGGAGCCAGATCATATCTTTCAAGATATTGACGGCCTCTTGGAGTTGAAGGTCATCCTCTCCATACTTTTTATTCTCCTGCTCTCTTTCATCCCATCCCTCTTCTTCCTCTTGGTCTTCCTCATCGACTTTGCCTTTTAAATAAAACTGGTAGTTTTTATTATGTTCAATTCGATATTGGCTATTCTTGCGCAAAGTGGGGAGCATCGCGCGCCAAACGTTTGTCCGCTTCTGAAGAGTGGGAAGATAATATTTGAGATACCAAGGACGAATCTCTTTCGGAACATCGCTTAAAGGATCCTCATAAGCAGGGGGAATCGTATCTCCTTCTATGGAGTTTAAATAACTCTCTCCAATTTCTTCGTGGCTCCAATGACTGGGAACCACAAGATCTGCCTTCACTCCTTCTTTTTGCGGAGTGTGCCCGGAGACCGTATAGTATTTGCCAACGGTGACTTTAAAGTAAGAGGGGCTGTGATCATCCGTGATGGTTTGGGTTTGAATGGTCCCTTTCCCATACGTGTGCTCATCGCCTACAATAAGGGCCACCCCATAATCTTGCAGGCTTTCCGCCACAATTTCGGCTGCGGATGCAGTGGCTTTAGAGGTCAGAATAATTAAAGGGCCATCATAAGTGATTTTCCCATCGACATCTCGATAAAAGCGCTCTTCCCCGTTGGAATATTTAGAAATGACAATGATTCCATTGTTAATAAAGAGGCTGGCCACTTTCACTGCCTGAGAAAGAAATCCTCCCCCATTTTCTCGTAAATCTAAGATCAATCCCCGCAATTTCCCTTTTCTTTCCAGCTCTTGAATGGCTTGACGCACATCTTGCTCGCTGGATACCCCTTCTCCTTGGTAAAAAGAATGAAGAGTCAGACGGCCAATGATCCCATTCGCAAAAGGCTCCCAATTGATGTCGACCCGATCATTATTCAGGATAATGAGTTCTCGCTTTAATTCTACTGTATACATGTGAGGAGGGGACCCTTCTTTGCCTTTTCGTAAGAATGTCAGTATGACCTGCGTATTTTTATCCCCATGGAGCTTTTCCATAATTGTCTCAAAAGAAAGATCTTTGACGGATGTCCCATCGACTTCTAGTAAAAGATCGCCGACTTGGATCAATTGACTTTGTGCGGCAGGTCCTCCTTGGAGGAGATGGGTGACGATGGCTCCTTCAGGAGTTTCTTTTAAAACAAGTCCGATCCCTCGAAATTCCTTTTGTAGCCGGACACGCATATCGAAGGCTTCTTGAGCCTGATAAAACGAGGTATGGGCATCTAAACTTTTTGCCAACGCCTTGAGCACATGAATGGCAAAGACATTTTCTTGTTGGGCCAAGGATAAGGGGAGTCCCTTTTCATTTTGACCCAGATAAGGGTCTTCAGTGAGGCGTAAGTGCGTTTCATAACGGTTTAAGATGTGTTCTTTTTGCTTAGCAGTGAGAGCGTCTCCGTAGCGATGTTTTTGAGAATAAATAAATAATTTGAGGGCGGCAAGCTGCCGCTCTTTCAGTTGATCGAGGGTGGTCGCAAAAGGAGCCTCTTTCTCTTCTAAAACATCTTTGTTTAGCTGAAAATGAAAAAGGGCGCTTTTATTTTCCTCTTCTATCTTCCGGCGTTGCTGCCTCGCCCGTGCAATAGCGGTTTTAATGGTTTGATTGAGCTGGTGAAAGATTTCAAAATGATTGTCTTTATATTGCTCCAGAATTTGATCCAACTGCTCATCAGTTAAATGGAGAAAAGGATCAACCTCGCTTTCTAAAAGATAAAGGAGAGCCGGATCGAATTGATTGATATAATTCAGGAGAGCGGTTTGCAAAATTTTTCTTGTGAGTTGTTTCTTATTCACATGCTGCTCTAAAATTTGCTGCATAATCTGATGTATATCCCTTGTTTTAAGCAGCTCGGGTTCTTGCGCTCTCAAGAGAGCGCTAATTAACATGAATAGGAATAGGAAGGGACGCCATCCTCTCATCTTTCTCTGCTCCTTATTATACTATGCTATGATGGTTCTTCAGTTTATATTTATCAAGATAGATGTTTATCATATTCCTATTCAATAACTTGTGCAACAATTTATTAGGAGAAAAAATTAAAAATTTTATTTGCCATAAATTCTTTGCTCCTCTATAAGGGGAGTTAAATAGAGGAGAAGAATAATGGCAAAAGAAAGTGAGAAGCTCTCTACGGATTTGCGTGTGACAGGTGAAATAAGAAGGAATCGGCAATGGTTTCTCTTTCTGGGAATTTTATTAATGGTTTTAGGGGCAGCAATCATTGGGACGTCTTATTATGCGACGATTTTTTCTGTTTTTCTCTTCGGTGTTTTCCTCCTGAGTGCAGGGATTATCAAGATCATTCAAGCGTGTTTAGCACGCAAGTGGAAGGGGTTATTCTTAACCTTGCTTGTAGGTTTGCTTTATTTAGTGACGGGGTTTTTATGTGTGACCAAGCCGGAGGTTGCAGCGATCAGTCTGACTTTTTGGATTGCTGCATTTTGTTTTATTGCCGGTTTACTCCGGATGATTGGGGCCTTGATTCTCCGCTTTAAAGAGTGGGGGTGGGTCTTTTTTAATGGGTTGATTACTTTTCTTTTAGGGATCATGATTTACGCCGACTGGCCCTTATCGGGGTTATGGGTGATTGGCTTGTTTATTGGCATCGATCTCCTTCTTGCAGGATGGTCGTGGGTGATGCTGGTTCTCATGAAACGAGATCGTTTCGCTTAACTCCCCTTAAAATCTTTTGTCAAAAATCTTTATCTTCCCTATACTTAATTCTATTCTTCTTTATTAGGAAGAGAACCTCTGTATTGATATTTAGATTACAAGGAGAAGGCACAAATGCCGACCATTCAACAGCTTGTTCGTGAACCACGCGTTCCGAAAAAACGAAGCGAGCAAATCGCCAGCGCTACAGAAATGTCCACAGCGTCGTGGAGTTTGCCTGCAAGTGAAAACCAAAACCCCAAAGAAACCGAACTCTGCTTTGCGAAAAGTCGCATGGGTTCGTCTATCGACCGGTCAAGAAGTCATCGCCTACATTGGGGGTGAAGGACATAACCTGCAAGAACACAGCATCGTGCTTGTCAGAGGAGGTCGTGTGAAAGACTTACCCGGTGTCCGTTACCACATTGTACGCGGAACATTAGACTGTGCGGCTGTCAAAGACCGTAAACAAGGAAGATCCAAATACGGGGCGAAGCGTCCTAAGAAGTAACACTAGGATATTCCTCGATGAATATCCTGGTTCGCGATTTGCGTTTTCAAGAAAAAGCGTCAATCCCGCACAGGTGAATAAGGAGCACTCCTTATTCCAGGTGAATCCTTGAGATTTTCCTATCAGATCAGATTTTTCTATTTAAAAAGTTTTTTAAAGACTCATTATTGAGGAATTCATGTCAAGAAGACACAGTGCAGAAAAACGACAGATTGATCCCGATCCTCTTTACGGGAGCTTAGTCTTAGCAAAATTTATTAATAAAGTGATGGTACAAGGCAAAAAATCGGTCGCCCGCCGCATTGTTTACAATGCCCTTGAAAAATTTGCAAACGGGTGAAAGCAGAAAATCCTCTAGAAGCTTTTGAACAGGCTTTGGAAAATGCAAAACCCTCTTTGGAAGTGAAATCCCGTCGTATTGGGGGCGCCACCTATCAAGTTCCTATCGAAATTCCTGCCAATCGCCGCACTTCGATGGCGATGCGATGGATCATCAACCATTCTCGCGCAAAAGCAGGCCGTTCGATGGAAGAGGCCTTAGCCGGAGAGTTAGCCGATTGCTTTAACAATCAAGGAACGACCATCAAGAAAAAAGATGATACTCACCGCATGGCAGAAGCAAACAAAGCCTTTGCCCACTACAAGTGGTAAAGGAGGAGCATCATGGCAAGACCTGAGAAAGAAAAGCTTAAAAATGTCCGTAATATCGGCATCATGGCCCACATCGATGCCGGTAAAACGACAACGACTGAACGGATCCTCTACTATAGCGGACGCTCCCACAAGATTGGCGAAGTGCATGAAGGGGCTGCGACCATGGACTGGATGGCGCAAGAACAAGAGCGAGGCATCACGATCACCTCTGCTGCCACGACCGTTTTCTGGAAAGGGGCAAAAATCAATATCATCGATACTCCCGGCCACGTCGACTTTACCATTGAAGTGGAGCGTTCTCTTGCGCGTTCTCGATGGTGCGGTCGCCCTGTTCTGTTCCGTCTCCGGCGTCGAACCGCAATCCGAAACAGTCTGGCGTCAAGCAGATAAATATGGTGTTCCACGGATTGCATTTGTCAATAAGATGGACCGCATGGGAGCCGACTTCTTTGATGCCATTCAAACGATGCGCGAAAAGCTCCATGCCAATGCCATCCCGGTTCAATGTCCAATTGGCGCAGAATCTGATTTCAAAGGAATGGTCGATCTCGTCAAGATGAAAGCTTATCTCTTCCACGATGAGACCTTGGGTGCAGATTGGGATGAGACAGAGATTCCAGCGATCTTCTGGAAAAATGCAAAAAGATGCGTTCCGAACTTCTTGGAAGAGCTTGCAACCATTGATGAGGAAAACGAAGCATTCATGCAGAAAGTGTTGGAAAATCCCGATTCTTTGACGGAAGAGGAAATCCATGCGGCGATTCGCAAAGGAGTGTGCACGAATAAATTTAATCCTGTCCTATGTGGATCGGCCTTCAAAAACAAAGGGGTTCAACAACTCCTGGATGCCGTTGTCGCTTGGATGCCTTCTCCTCTCGATCGTGGGAACATCAAAGCACATGATCTCAAGACAGATGAAGAGATCCTCTTGACTCCGGACGATGCTCAGCCATTGGCTGCTTTAGCGTTTAAAATCATGACCGATCCTTATGTGGGCCGTTTGACCTACATTCGCATCTATAGCGGAACCTTGACGAAAGGGACGGTCTTGCTCAATACGACAAAGGAAGAGGAAGAACGGGTCTCTCGCCTTCTCGAAATGCATGCCAATAAGCGGGAAGAGAGGGATGAGTTCTATACAGGGGATATTGCTGCTTGTATCGGCTTAAAGAAGGCCACAACAGGCGATACTCTATGTTCTCCGAAACGTCCGATTCTTCTGGAAAAGATGGAATTTCCAGAGCCTGTCATTTCGATGGCGATTGAGCCAAAGTCGAAAGGAGATCGTGAGAAACTAGCGATGGCGCTCTCTTCTTTATCGATGAAGATCCCACTTTCCGCGTATCGACAAACGAAGAGACAGGTCAAACAATTATCGCGGGAATGGGAGAATTGCATCTGGAGATTCTGCATGATCGGATGAAGCGCGAATTTAATGTCGAAGCGAATGTGGGTAAACCTGCAGGTCGCCTACAAAGAGACGATCACTATCCCTGGAGGCAGTCAGACGAAATTTGTCAAGCAATCCGGTGGGCGTGGTCAATATGCGCACGTCGAGCTTGAGATTCGTCCAAATGAAAAAGGCAAAGGGAACGAAGTCGTCAGCAAGATTGTCGGCGGTGTGATTCCTAAAGAATATATTGCGCCGACGATCAAAGGGATTGAAGAAGGGCTGGCGACAGGGGTTTTAGCGGGCTATAACCTCGTCGATGTCAATGTTGAAATCGTCTTTGGATCGTACCATGAAGTGGACTCGAGTGAAATGGCGTTTAAGATTTGCGGATCGATGGCATTGAAAGAAGCGGCTCGCAAGTGTAAGCCGATCATTCTAGAGCCGATCATGAAAGTCGATGTGACCACTCCTGAAGCGAGCATGGGAGATGTGATTGGTGACTTAAACCGTCGTCGCGGTCAGATTATGGGACAGGAGAATCATAAAGGGGCGGTCATTATTCACGCTGAAGTTCCTTTAAGCGAAATGTTTGGATATTCGACCTTGCTCCGTTCTCTTTCGTCCGGTCGAGCGACTTATGTGATGGAGCCGAGCCACTTTGAGCGGGTTCCCACGAAGATCCAAGAAGAAATCATTAAGAAGTAAGAGTTTAAGTTTAAAGGTTATAGATTATGGCAAAACAAGAGAAGCAGTCTAAAACAATGGCGAGGCAAAAAATCCGCATTCGGCTGAAGGGGTATGATCAGCGTTTGCTCGATCGTTCGACCGCAGACATTGTTGAAACAGCAAAGCGAACGGGGGCCGCGATTGCGGGTCCGATTCCGCTTCCGACAAGCTGTGAGAAATTCACGGTGTTGCGCTCCCCGAACATTGACCGCAAATCGCGCGAGCAATTTGAGATTCGGACCCATCGTCGGTTGATTGATATTTTCAATCCGACCGGCAAAACGATCGATGCATTGAAGAATTTACCGCTGCCTGCCGGGGTGGATATTAAGATTAAGGCTTAAATTAGAAGATTAAGCTTTAATTTTGAGAGTAAGGGCCGGCTATTTAGCCGGCTTTTTTTTGTCTAAAAAGATGGACGAGATAAAAGCCAACTATTTAAGATACTTGGAATTACAGAAATAATTAAAAAATATTTGTATTTATTTAATCCACAAACAGGTTAATATTAAGTAACCGCGACTTTTGCAAAAGTCCAGTCAGTCACTCAAAATTAAAGAACAGGAAAATATGTCATTTAAAAATTTTGGTTTTCGAAAAGAAATCCTTCAGGCAATTGATGAAAAAGGCTATGTGGAAGCAACCCCTATTCAAACAGAAGCCATTCCTCATATTCTTAAAAGGAGAGATATCTTAGCAGGTGCCCAGACAGGTACTGGAAAAACAGCAAGCTTTACGCTTCCTCTTTTACAACTTTTGATGAGCAATCAAAAAAATCGTGCGGTACGAGGGCTTATTTTGACTCCGACTCGAGAATTAGCAGCGCAGGTCGCTGATAGTGTTAGAACATATGGAAAATATCTCCCGCTAAAAGCCCAAGCTATTTTTGGTGGAGTGAGTATAAGCATGCAGATTAAAAAGTTGCGAATCGGTGCCGATATTCTTATTTCCACTCCCGGAAGACTCTTAGACCTTATTTCTCAAAAAGTGATTGATCTTTCCCATATTGAAATTTTTGTCATTGATGAAGCGGACCGGATGATGGATATGGGCTTTATTCATGATATACGAAGGATTATCACTTTATTGCCAATAGATCGACAAAATCTTTTGTTTTCGGCGACTTTCTCAGCAGAGATTAAAAAACTCACTTGTAGCCTTCTCAAATCGCCTCATACAATTGAACCGCCTCCACAGAATACTTCGGATGAATTAATTTCCCAAATTATTTATCTGATCGATAACAAGCGTAAACAGGAACTTCTTTCTTTCTTGATTTCTTCCCAAAATTGGGAACAGGTTCTCGTGTTTGTTCGCACCAAACATAAAGCAAATCAACTTGCCAGGCAATTAAACGAAGAGGGAATAGCAGCAGACGCGATTCATGGCAATAAGACTCAGTCTGCGCGCACTAAAGTGCTGGACGACTTTAAAAAGGGCTTATTACGCGTTCTTGTTGCAACAGACATCGCAGCACGTGGACTCGATATTGTTCAGCTTCCTCACGTTGTTAATTTTGAACTTCCAGAAGTTCCGGAAGATTACATTCATCGCATTGGACGTACCGGGCGGGCGGGAAATCAAGGCTCTGCTTGTTCTCTTGTTTGCATTGATGAGTATGGATTGTTAAGAGGTATCGAGAATCTATTGAAAAGAAAAATTCCCCAAGTCGTTGAACCGGGTTATGAACCCGATCCTTCTATTGCTGCTGAGCCGATTCGAAGGGGACGTTTTAACCAAGCTAAAAATAAGAATAGGAATTATCCTTCGAAGAGCCATTCGAAGAGCCATTCACCAAAACAAAACAAGACGAGTCAGGGTCCCCAAAAACCCAAAGAACATTTTATGAGCAAAAGAAAAAGACCACAGAGATATACTGTAGTATAGCATTTGCAGCCGATGTGCAACTTTTCTCTCTCCTCTAAGCCTGATCGTTACTCACAAGCTTCGTAGATAGTGCAGAATATAGCACCCTTATATTCCGCACAACATTTACGAATTTCATATTATAGTGCGGAATATAGAGGCCTTATACCTTGCACTATATTTGAGATTTTGAGATTATAGTGCAGAATATAGAGAGGTTCTACACAAGAAAAAAAGGCCTGGTTCAATGTCAGGTAACAATTTTTTTCGTGTCCGAGTCCGTGTCCGAGTCCGAGTTCCGATCGTGTTCCGTTCTTCCGCGTTTCCAATCGGAACTCGGACACGGACACGATCCTGTCATGTTACCCAAAAACGCTACTTTTTGAACCATGCCCATTTTTTGTTAGGGAATGTAGGGCATGAGGTAAGCACTTTCTTTTAACAGCTGGTTATGGGTGTCAACCAGATCTGGGCCTTTTTCTTTGAGTGATGGCACGAGAGAAAGATCGGTAGATCGATTGTTAAATACTTCTTTATCCTGAAAACCATGATGCCGTATGACAAGGTAAGGGGCGGCACTTCTCGTCGGAACACATAAGAGACCGAAGGGAATAAACAGCCATTTAAAGCTTCGCAATTGACTTAAAGAAGATTGCTTTTTGAAAAGAGTTTTGATATAGCTCATTTCGGCAATTTTTCGTGCAATCCCTTCCTCTCCTTCAAGGGGAGATTTTTGAAAAAGCTCTTTTTGAGCCATCAACGCTCCTATGCGACGTCGATAGGCATCGCAATAGATAAAGTTTTCCATATTCAGGGCAAAAGCGTTAACTTTTGTAGGGAGTTGCTTTCCTGCAAGAGCAAGAATATCTGTGGTTCCAAAATCTTTCCAATGCTCATTCGTCCAAGCTCTAGTCGAAAGGGGGAGCTCTCCCTCTTTCAGGCAGCCTGTATGTCTAACTATTTGGATATGTTCTTCTGCTCTTCTTTTTAATCGTGCGATCTTCTCATCTAACGCTTGTACTCGAGAGGCCTTGTATTGTTGCAAAGAAGGGGCGTCATTTAGAATCCGGAGTAATTTAACTTGTTTTCTTTGATATTTAAAATACTTATAGCTCTCTATTGCCCCCACAGTGGCTCCTAATAAGATGCCTGCCGGATAACCAATCAACGACATGATGACATCTAAGAGAGAGGGCTTGATTTTTGGAAATCTCTCATATTCGAGAGCATTTATTTCTCTATTAAAGTGGATGCGTGAAAGCCCCATTTTTCTCTCCTTTGTTTTGTTTATGCATTGACGAAATTCCCCCCCCTTTTTATAATAGATTCTTCTATTAAAAGTCAAGTTAACTTGAGAGGAAGGAAACCATGGTGGATAAAGCGGCAGATAAAAAAGAAGCAAAAAAAGTAAAGCGTCCGACGGCTCAGAAGCGCGATTTGCAAAACGAAAAAAGGCGCTTGAATAATAGGATGTATAAATCGCAGGTACGGACAGCCATTCGTACTTTAAATGACTCTCTCGTAAGCGGAGATTCTGCTGAAATCGGAGTTAAACTCAACCACACTTATAGCCTCTTAGATAAATGTGTTCAAAAAGGGATATTTAAGCGTAACAAAGCCAGTCGAACCAAGTCTCGTCTTGCTGCGCGCGCTTTGGCTAAAAAATAAAAGCATTTCTATTCTCCTTCCCCTTCCGAATAAAAATGAGACGACTCCCCCTTTCACTTCTCTTTCTATTCTTGATCCTCCTGACCCTGCAAGGGATTGAAGCACAAGAGATCAAGCCCGACCTGACCATTAAAATTCCCATGCGGGACGGGATCGAGCTTCCCACCGATCTCTATCTTCCCTCTCCGGAAGCGCGAGGGCTGCCTTGCATCTTGCTCCGAAGCCCTTCCGGCCGTCACCAGCCCTATTGGCAAGGGCTCCTCCCCTTAGCAAAAGCGGGTTATGTCATTGCCATTCAAGAAACGCGTAATGTGCTTGATCCGGAAGGGAAAACCTTTCCTTTTCTCTCTGATGGCTGGGACAAGCTGCAAGATGGCTATGATACGGTGGAATGGTTAGCAAAAAGTCCTTATACAAATGGAAAAATCGGCACATGGGGACTTTCGGCTCTAGGGATTACCCAACTTCTCATGGCCCCCACCCAGCCTCCTCATCTTTGTTGTCAGTATATCATGTTCGCGGCCTCTAGCCTCTATCATCAGGGACTCTTTCCAGGTGGGCAGCTCCTAAAAAACCAAACGGAAGGGTGGCTCGGCTACTATGCGCGAGACATGGGAATCCTCGGCTATCTTTCCCAACGCGCCTTTTATGATGACTTTTGGAAGCTATTTAATACTCTTGAAGTGGCCCCTCGCATTCAAGTTCCCGGCTTTCATTTAGCGGGATGGTATGATACGTTCTTGCAGGGCTCCTTGACCGCTTTCAAAAGTCGCCAGGAACAAGGAGGAGAAGGAGCGCGTGGGAAGCAAAAACTCGTGATTGGCCCGTGGACCCATTTTTGGCCCTTCTCCGAGCATTTCGGAGATTTTGAAATGCCTCCGGCAGGAAAATCCCCCCCCTGGGATATTTCCCCTAAACATTGGTTTGATCACTACTTAAAAGGGATCTCCAATGGGATGGACAGGGCGGCTGCTGTCACTTATTATGTTATGGGACCCTTCGATGGCTCTCCCTCAAGTGGGAATATCTGGCGCACCTCTGATGTCTGGCCGATCCCTGCGGTAGAGACCTCGTTTTACTTGACCCCTGATTTTGCTTTAGCCCCCTCTCCTCCCCAGGAAGAAGGGAAGCGTTCCTATCGGTATGACCCTGCCCATCCCATTCCTACCCTGGGAGGGCGCAATCTTTTCTTAGAGTCGGGACCGAAAGATCAACGAGCGATTGAGACGCGGGACGATGTGCTCGTCTTTACCTCTCCTAAATTAGAAGAAGATTGTGAAGTGACAGGAGCTCTTTTGGCCAAACTCTTTTTTTCTTCCGATCGAGAAGATACGGACCTTGTCGTCCGCCTCTCTGACGTCTATCCCGATGGGAAAAGCGTTTTGATCGCTGAAGGAGGAGCTCGTTTGGGAGTGTTAAGGAAAGAAAAAAAAGAGGCGAAATTACAAGAGGAGCCCCTGGAAGTAGAGATTGATTTATGGTCCACCAGCCTGGTATTTGCGAAAGGGCATGCGATTCGCCTTTCGATCAGCAGCTCTAGCTACCCTCGCTACGAAAAAAACCGAAATATTGGGCTAGTGGGGGCAAATAAGGGAAAGGAGCAGGTAGCCCATCAGACCATTTATATGGGGGGAAAGAGGGCGTCGCGCCTTCTTCTTCCTATTATTAAGTATTAAGCATGCGTCAGAAAAGACGCATGTTTCGTTCCCATCAAGATATTCCGGCTAAAGCCAATCGCATTCTCCACTTCATTCTCATTGCCATGCTTCTCATTTTGATTCGTCTTTGGCATTTATCCTTTATTCAATATGATCAGCGATTAGAAGAATCGCGCAAACCCCAGCGGAAAACGAGAATTGAACCTGCCACACGAGCGACCATTCGAGATCGCTTCAATCTCCCTTTAGCCGTCAACAAACTGGCCTATGAGGCCACCATCCTCTATTCTCAACTGCGTGAGATTCCCGCCTTCGAATGGAGGACAGATCCTGTGACGGGCAAGCGAGCAAAGATCCAGAAGCGAAGGGCCTATATTCGGCAGCTCTCTTCCCTTCTTGCAAGCGAACTGGGTTTGGAAGTGGATCGAATCGAAGATTTGATTCATTCAAAAGCAGCTTACTATTCCCAAGTCCCTTTTGTCTTAAAGGAAGATCTCACAGAAAAAGAGTACTACCGACTGAGGCGATTAGAGAAAGAGTGGCCAGGCATTCATACACGCTCCATTCCTAAACGGTATTATCCGAGAGGACGTGTCGCAGCGGATGTGATTGGCTATATGGGAGCCATTCAGCGGATAGAATATGAAAAAATTTTACATGAAATGCGCGCCTTGGAGCAGTTCATTGAGGAGCGGGAAAATGAACGAGAAGGGGAAGAGCTACCGGGATTTAAGACGACGGCTCAAGCACGAAGAAGATTAAGGGATCTAGAGGCAAAGGCCTATACGCTTCATGATTATGTGGGGAAAACAGGGATTGAAGGGGCCTATGAAGAGCGCTTGCGTGGGTTTTATGGAAAGAGAAAATTCTTAACCGATTCAAAAGGAAATTTCTTGCGCGAATTGCCCGGTTCGCAGCCCCCTCTTCCCGGCCAACGGATTTTATTAACGCTCTCGGCAGAGTTACAAGAATATGCCGAGCAGCTTCTTGCCCAAAATGAAGCACTCCGCGTCGTGCGGAAATCGAAGCTAGGACCTGTGAAAAAGACAGTCGTGGCTGAGAAAGAGCCTTGGATCAAGGGAGGAGCCATTGTCGTCATGGATCCGCAGACAGCCGATCTTCTCGCCTTGGCCTCTTATCCTCGTTTTGACCCGAATGATTTCATTCTTTTTGGCGATAGAGAGCAGCAAAAACAGAAAAAACAGGGGATCAATCGCTGGTTTGAAAATGAAGGTTATTTAGCTCGACTATGGAATCAGCAGCAGCCTTTGGAGCGAGAGCGTTATGACGAGAAAAAAAGAGGCTTTTATGATGAAAAATGTCTCTTGAGCTGGCAAACATTTCTTCGCTTTATTCTCCCTTCCGATCGTCCCTTGAAGGAAGCGATTGGCCAAATCCAGACATTGAGGCAAGCCATCGACGTCCAGAGGCAAGTGGAGGCTTTGCGAAAAATTATTCCTGAGATCCCTCTTTCTGCTCTTTTTTCTGTTCTCTATGAGAAGGATGAGCCGGAGGGGCGTGCCTTAAAGGCAAGCGAGAGGGAGGCATTAAGGGAGCAGATCCTAGAGAAGGAGGAAGCGATCCTCCCGATGAAGCAGTCACTAGATCGCTATTTTCTTTCTCTTCCTCATTCTTATGATCAGGTGTTACTTGTTGATCTCTGTCGTTTGGCAGTGGATGAGGGCCGCTTTTCCGATGTCCTTTTAGCACATGTCGGCGACCAGACTTTGGAGGTCTTTCATGATCAGATGGGGAGTTTTGTGACCTTGCAAGAATGGGTCAAAGAAGCAGCAAAGCAATTATATCACGACCATGATTTTAAGAAATGGCGAGAGAAGGAGGAGAAGAATTTCTTAAGACAAAAGCGTTTAGAGGAAAAGCAAGCAAAGAGCTATCCAAAGCCTTATTTAGATTATTTAGATCAAGAAGAGCAAAGAGGCTTTCAAGAGTTTTGGAAGAGGGAGCGCTGGGGCTTATTACTCACTTTTTTAGTCGGAGAAGAAAGAGAGAGTCAGACCCCCTCTTCCCCCTATTCCCTCTATTTCTTGCGTTGGTACGAGGAATTGGCACAAGGAGGGGATCAAAAAGTGAAGTGGAGAAAGGCATATGATTGCTTGCAGAAGGGTCTCCGGAAATTGCCAAGAGAAGGGGGAATGGATTATTTAAAGAGTTTTCGTCCCTACGACGAACTGACCCGTTCTTTATTGGGTCGTTACCGCTCTTTAAGACCGGGGAACGCTTCTCTAGAGAAGCATTTAGCTTCCGCCTTTTATCCTGCCTATGGGTTTGGTTATGGCCGCTCGCACGCCTATCGTCAATCGGCCATTCAGGGCTCTCTTTTCAAGTTAGTGACGGCGTATGCGGCTTTAGTGCACCGTTTTAAAAGAGGGGGAGAAAAGGGAGTTTCGATGCGAGAGATGAACCCTCTTGTGATTGTGGACCGGGTGTATCAGCAAGGGGAGGCCCGTTATGTAGGGGAGACGGAGGAAGGGCAACCGATTCCGCAGCTTTATAAGGGGGGACGTTTGCCGAGGAGTCTTGCGCATCAGTCAATTGGGCGGGTTGATTTGATTCGAGCGTTGGAATTTTCTAGTAATCCCTATTTTGCTCTTTTAGCGGGCGAATGTTTGGAAGATCCGGAAGATCTTGCAGAGGCGGCCCGTCTCTTTTCTTATGGGGCGCGGACGGGAATTGATTTACCGGGGGAGATTGCAGGACGGGTGCCGACTGATCTAAAGACGAATCGGACAGGGTTATATGCGATGGCGATTGGGCAGCATTCGTTAGTGGTGACCCCTTTGCAGACGGCGGTGATGTTAGCGACATTAGCGAATGGAGGAAAGGGCTTAAGGCCAAAGATGGTCAAATTGATGGTAGGGAGGCAGCCGGCGGGAGGGGAGGAGGAGATTCTTTCTTTGCCTGTCTTTCCTTACCAGGAGTCTCTTTCTTTGGTGGGGCTTGACTTTCCCTTATTTTCGGCCGCCTTGGCCGCGGAGCAGGAGAGTGCAGTGCAAGTGGTTCCGCTGGAAGTGAAACGAGAGATTTTCATGCCGGAGGAGGTGCGTCAGATTTTATTGAAGGGGCTGCGGGCGGTCACGAACAGAAGTCACCAAGAGAATTTGACGAGTTTGGTTCGCCTTTACCGGGAGCATCCGGAGGCGATTCGTCATTTTACTGATTTGAAGGATCAGTTATTAGGAAAGACGAGTACCTCAGAATCAGTTGAGAATATGGATTTGGATTTCGAGGAGGGGACGAATATTTATACGCATGTTTGGTTTGGAAGCATTGCTTTTCAGAATGAAGAGAAAGAGAAGAGTAAGGCGATTCTTTTATGTCGCGATGAGTTTGGGCAGCCGGAGTTGATCGTCGTGGTCTATCTTCGCTATGGCGGCTATGGGAAAGAGGCCGCTCCGTTGGCGGCGCAAATGGTGAAGAAGTGGCGGGAGATTACGCAAAAGCGAATGGGCTTGTAATGGGTGGATTAGGTAGTTTTAATGAGAATGGGGTACTTTGGAAAGAACCTTTGACTTTATCTTCTTATTTTGAATAAGCTCTGCAGTTTTTATTGCATTTTCAAAGTCTTTTTTTTCAAATAGATAAAGCGCCAGTGTTTTGAGAAGGTGAGATTGATTATATTCCTTTTGATCAGGATGGTCTTTTATTGTTGTTATAATCATGCGATGGGCTAGATCATATTTTTTCTTTTTTACCAACTCTTTGGTCATTATTGCCATGACTTCAATTTTTATGTTTTTAGAAGAAAGTTGATTGAATATATCTTGTGGCTGATCGTAGTGGTCATTTTTTATTAATTCAATGATAAGTTCTTTAAAGAGTTGGTCTTTTGTTGGTACTATATTTGCAAGAAGAGGAGGAAGGTGGGCAGCTTCCCGGACCACTTTTTCTGCGTTGTGGAAATCTTTCAACTTCAAATAGGCGTGAAAGAGATCTGAAATGACTTCATTTTTGTTCTCTGGATGGGAAAGTAAAGGAATGATGTCTTGTTCCTTATTTAGAGTTCCCAGTTCTATTAAAGATTTTGTTATTTCTTTTAACTGGCCATCTTTTTCGGCCAATAACTCATTTTTTTCCACAAGACTATTAAGTGCCTGGATGGCTGGTATTGCGTCGCGAATGACTTCTATTTCTCCGCAAAGATATACAAGCTGAGCCATTTTTTTTTCGAATTGGTTTTTGAAGTGTGGTCTGAGTTCCCGAAGCTGCTCATTAGGAATAGATTTCAATTTTTGTGCTATTTCCTTTTTTGTTTTATTGATAAAGTTTGTCATTCCTGTCAAGCTCCTTCCTGTCAAGCTCATTCCTGTCAAGGTCGTTGAATTAGAGAAATTGTTAAACGCCCCTTGAAATATCATTTGAGTGTTATAAAAACAATTGGTGATGTGATTTGAAATTAACCGGATTGTAACAAAATTCCAGTTTTTGCTGACACTTGCACAATTCTGAAAGTCTAGTTTGGAAAAAGTTAGAAAAATAATGCGAATGATTTCCTCGGGAAGATTATTGGCCAGATCCGGATTTGTTTTAGAGTGTTCATTGTAAATGGAGTTGTGATTTTCCGTATTTGATACCCTAATTAATGAATTTACATTATTTGTTGACGCATCCATAATTAAAACCATTACTAATAAATTAAAAATAATTATTTAAAACTAATACTGAAAATTAAAATATGAGCAAGATTAATCTTCAACTAAATACAATTATAACAAATATTTATTTTAAAAGAAATATAATTATTACGAAATTACAGATATTTATTTTCTTCTCAAAGAAAATAAAAATAAGTAGAGCGACACTTTCTTCCACCCATAAATGGGTGGAAGAAAGTGCTTTCAATTGGATGAACGAGTCAGTTATTCTGGTTGTTCTAGTGTTTTATTAAGAACATATTGCGCGATTATTTTGATTTGCTTAATATCTTCCTGATACCAGTGAATTTCACCCGCATCTTCGAGATTTTTTCCTTCCTCTTTCTTTTTTTGATGTGTTAATTTTAAATTGTTGTAGTAGTTTTCCGTGAATTTTTCATCTATTTTCTGAACTAAAGCAGCCATTTTACTTCTTTGTTGTTCAATGGATTTTTGCAAATGGGTCTCAAGAAAGACAGGTTTGATCCTATTGTATGTTTTCTCTGTCCATCGGCTATATTTGTCGATTGCGAGAGGAGCTCCGGCAGTCGCAACCATCACCAACATCCCACCTGCAAGCCAGGGGATGGCCAGGAATCCTATACACGTGCCTGAAATTATACTGAAAGCTCTATTTGCAAGGGGAGAGCTTTTAGCAAAATGAAGACGTTGCTCGTTAATTTCCAGACATTTGATTTCATGGCTTGTCTCTTGATCAATGGGGCTTTCTGTACTCATTAAAGGAGAAGAGAAACATCGCGGTACTAAATTAAAATCCTCTTCCCTCAGGATTCCAATTTTTTCTTGCTTATTATTAAATACTTCTAAAGTACTTAATTCTGGGTTATAAGTGACGGAAAAAGAACTGTTTTGAGAATATGCAGGGTGCATGATTTTGCCTCTTCTGTTAGAAGTTTAAGAAATTTATTAGGTGACCACATTTTAGAATAATGCTCTTTTTTTAGCATTCATTTTTTCTGCTTTCAGGCTTAATGCCTCTCATTTTATTTTTCAGGCATGGTTCAAAAAGTAGAGTTTTTGGGTAACATGACAGGATTGTGTCCGAGTCCGAGTTCCGATTGGAAACGCGGAAGAGGGGAACACAATCGGAACTCGGACATGGACTCGGACACGAAAAAAATTTGTTATCTGACATTGAACCAGGCCATTTTTCAACGCCCGTTCGCCTTCGGCTCACTCAAGGCGCTAAGTCCGCAAAGGAAGCGCAAAGAAAGCCTTGCTTGCCACAGTTCTTTTAATTTGTAAAGTGCGGTCGGCAGATGCGTCGGAGTATATTTAATTTTCTGTTAATTTCGATAAAGTGACTTCTAAAAAATTTCCTTTAGAATAAATCGCAGAGATCTCTCCCCTCATCTTTCTATACTTCTTTTGAAGAGCGATCGTTTCTGGATGTTTGTGATCGGCGACAAAATGAAGAGAACCAATGATCAATGGAGAGTATTCCGCGTCTCCAAAAAGAGTCAAGAGGGGAAAATAAGAATTAAATTCTTCTTGTAACGAGGAAAAACTAGCAGATGGGGTAGGAATTTTGACAGGAATTTTGGGAAATTCTGTTCTATAAACAAAAGGACTCAGCTTATCCCTTGTAGCATATAAACATGCATTATGTTCTCCATAACCAAGTAAAATCCCTAATAAGAGAGAGTGATGATCAAAACAAGATAGGAGCTTAGGATTTTCTTCTATTTTCTTTAGCAAAAGAGTGCCGCTAATATCTTTTCCAAATACTTTTTGAAATAAAGATAAATGTCCATTGACCTTCTCAATAAAATATTTCTTATTAATCAGAATGATGTTTTTAAACTTATTATGCTCAACAGGGTTCTCTATTAAAATGTAATGAATCAGGGGAAAGAGGTGTGCATATTTTTTCCATAGTTCCCATCCTCTCTTAAATCTTAGCTGTCCGCTACTTGCTGGCACTCCATCACTATCGAAGGGTGTAGTTAAATAATCCATTAACGACATCGGTTTGTCACCAAATAGAGTATAGCTAAAATTTCCTGGGTTAAAAAGAACATGAAAAAATTTTGCTAAGACCTCTTGATCGTTTTTAGGTATGACTTCAAGAGTGTCTCTAACACTTTGATTTCCAATTAAATAAAAATTACATACCAAGAACAAAATGAAAAAGAAATGCTGTGGCTTATGTTTGTAACCATGATATTTATTGGTTATCATAAAAGACCGGGACTATTGTTTTTGTGTATACTCATCTCTAGCCTCTCGGTCACGTCCACATACTCCGCAGCGATTAATCCCTTCGTAATTCTCATAATCGCATCTTGGGCATTTCCATGTTTCCCATCTTCTTACACCACAGCCTGCTCGAGTATTTTGAATGGGAATAAAGATTCCGCTATCATCACAAGATAACTGTTGAATTGGAATAAAATCATCAGCCATTTTTACATAAATTTGATTTGGCAAAAAATAGATGCTATCTGGTTGAATATAAACTTTATCTTCAATGATAGAAGAAGTACTGAATAGAAAATCGATATTCTCATATTGAATTTTTGAACCGCTTTCAATCGCTATGGCCATAGTAGGCAGAGCTGCTATAAACAATGAGACAAAAAGTGTTTGAATCCAAGTCCTCATATTCACCTCCTGAGTTAAAAATTTAATGGGGGGACTTTATTTTATAGAGGCTTTAGAAAATGTCAACACTTATCTTGAAATTTTGGACTCGACAAATGGTAGGAATCACCGAATCAGGCAATGGTTTGGAGTCCTTTTTTAGCTATAAGATTAAGCATTTTAAGAGCAATACCACGGGGGTGTTTTTCGCCGCGCTCCCATTTTTGCACAGTAGAGACACTTGTATTTAGATATAATGCCAGGGCACATGCAATTAAAACACTTTTTTTAATAACGCCATGGGCGAATTTGTCTTAGAGACTGCTAAAATATGATTCACCGCAGAGAAAGCAGCCGAGAGCGCAGAGTTTAAAAAATTATTTACAATTCTGATCATGCCATTCTTGAGTATCGCAACATTAAAGTTAATCAACAATCAGGACCAAGAATAGCAAGTGAATTCATTAGCTCTGCGCTCTCGGCTGCTTTCTCTGGTGCGCCACGAGGCGCACATTATCTAGTCGATGAAAGTTCGACTAAAACAAGAGCTACCCAGCTCATTTTATACCGAGTCTTGAAGCCCACATTCCGCACCCCTCCGCAAGCGTGCAGCAGGAAAATGCATTTTTCTGATTGTCTAGTTCATCATGGCGCTAAATAAGAAAATAACGCCATGGGCGAATTTTCCTTAGAGACTGCTAAAATATAATTCACCGCAGAGAAAGCAGCCGAGAGCGCAGAGCAAATGAATTCACTTGCTATTCTTGGTCCTGGTTGTTGATTTACTTTAATGTTGCGATACTCAAGAATGGCATGACCAGAATTGTAAATAATTTTTTTAACTCTGCGCTCTCGGCTGCTTTCTCTGCGGTGAATAATATTTTAGCAGTCTCTAAGGAAAATTCGTCCATAGCGTAAAATAAAGGGGTCGTTCACCTCAAGATTCAAATCAAGGCTCGACTTGCAAAAACACAAGAGCACCAACGGTATAAAAAGCGATCATCACATACTTAGAGAATTTTTTCCAGCCTTCTTTTAAAATTGATGTTTTTTAAGGAGGTTACTGTGAACGAAGAATATAGCAGCAAAAATTTTGATCATCTCGGAATTGTATCACAGATTTGTGATGAGATTGGAATTGTTGAAAAGATCGATGCACTCATTCCTTCAAGCCCTCAAATGCCAATTACATGGGGAGAGAGCTTAAAGCTCATGATCATAAATGGCCTTGGATTTACTTCTAGAAAGAGAAGCTCCAGCAGTTAAAGGGTCAAATTCGAGAGGGGGACAATTGTTACTTTGTGGCTGATAGTGAGTTATACACAAAAGCGACAATAGGAGAGATTTCCTCTTATATGAAGTGGATTACTCATGTTCCTGAAAAGATAGCAGAAGCCAAAGCAGCAATTCGATCGATAGAGGATTTAGAAGAATTGGAGGTGGGTTATCAGGGAAAGGAGATAATGAGTCAGTATGGGGGCGTGGAGCAGAGGTGGTTAATTGTCTATTCTGAGCAAGCGTACCAGAGAGAAGAGAAGACGCTGCAGAGGCATATCAAGAAAGAGCTGGAAGAGACAAGCAAAAGGTTGAAAAAGTTTTCTCGGATAGAATTTGATTGCAAAGAAGATGCAAAAGAGGCTCTTGAGAGATTGTCCAAGGAATTGAAATACCATGCTATTGATGGTATCACAGTAACTGAAAAACGTTTGAAAAAAGGGAAAGGACGTCCTCGTGCGGATGAGCCAGTAAAGAAAAGCTATCGGCTGAAGTGTACCTTGGAGGAAAAGAAAGAGTATATAGAACAGGCTTTGAGAACAAAGGGACGATTTATTATTGCAACGAATGAACTAGATAAAACCAAGCTGACTGCCAAAGAGATGCTTTTAAACTATAAGGGGCAGCAATCGGTAGAGCGCGGTTTCCGGTTTCTAAAAGAGCCGGCTTTTATGACCTCTTCTGTTTTTTTAAAGACACCGGAACGGATAGTGGCTCTTGGGATGGTCATGTGCCTTTGTCTATTGGTGTACATGATTGCGCAGAGGTATTTACGAGGAAAGCTCCAACATAGCAATTCATTTGTTCCCAATCAGCTGGGTAAACCAACTCAGAAACCAAGTATGCGTTGGATTTTCCAGATATTTGAAGGGGTACACTTGTTGATCCAGCGAACGGTATCCGGGTGTAGAGAACTGGTACTCAACTTAACAGCAGTCAGGAGGCATGTACTGGCGATTCTCGGGCCTTCTTTCGAAAAAATCTACTCATCGGCATAGGGGGTGCGGAATGTGGGCTCGAGCTCCTAAAATACCGCAAATTCTGTTATCTAAAGAAATTTCTTCAAAGACCTGTCTTGGAAAAAAAGGAAGGAGTTGAAATTGCTCCAGGAGAATTCTTTGGATTTCAAAAAGTTGGTTCATTTTAGGATATTTGGTTATTTCCGAATGATAATCAATAAATCATTCGGTTGCAACCGAATTCTCATTCAGTCGCATTTTTTTCATTTACTGCAGCGATTCGAAATCCAAAAAAATCGCCCATCACGTATTATTTATTAAAAATAACAAGATTCAGGTCAAAATGTCATCCAACCGCCTTCCCTTATGGCAAGCCAACTGGGACCAAACCGAGCAAGCGTGGGACAAAAGAGCGCAAGAAGCCGCTCGACACACTCCTCTAAAAGGGTTAAAGATTCTCCCTCAGATGGTAGGAATCACCGAAGAAACAGCCAAGGGGTTAAAATGGAAAAGCTTAAAGTGGATGATCCAAAAAGATCATTTAGGAGAAATCCGCAAAGGGATTCTAAAACACCCGTTGAAATATGCATGGGCCTTTTTGAAATCTGCCATTCGCTCAAAGCCTTACCAAAGGCAGGGGCAGGAGCAGGGCCAAGGACAAAGAGATTTCTTTTTATACAACCTTTCCTCTCTTTCTGAATTTGAAACGCTTTTGCAACAGCCCCAAACCTTACTCGTTCTCGGGTTTTCCTATTGCCATAAGCCGTTTGAATGTCCATCGGGACGATTTTCCGCTGCCTGCATCCATGATGAGCATCATCCCGTTTGTCAACAGTGTTTCATAGGGAAGGCCGTCCATGCCTCTGCCTCTGAGCAAACCATCCCTTTGTTTATCCCCACCGTCCACTATATTGGGGGGAAAATCTTTGAGATCGTCCATCAAAATCCCGACAAGACGATTCTATTTATGATTACTGCCTGTGAAATGACCCTTGAAATGTTTGGAGATTGGGGAAATATGGTGGGTATTCGAGGAGTCGGCGTTCGCTTAGATGGCAGGATCTGTAACACGATGAAAGCCTTCGAATTGTCCGAACAGGGGATTAAACCGGGCTTGACGGTGGTCCGGGAAGAGACTCAAGAGGCCTTTCTTCGTTTGATTCGCTTACGTCAAGAGGCCTTTTAGTTAAGTGGCAAAGCTCATTTCCAAATATAAGGAGTAAAAAAATCCTCCACTTGGATGAAAGCATCAAAATAGGCGCTTCTTTGTAAACTTCCATCAGCACCTTGATTTGAAATCAGCACTTTTTGGATAGTTTTTTTACCAAGATTTGGGAGTGCTTGTAGTTTTCGCTCAAACTCACCAATCACTTGTCTTCCAATAGGCGTTTGCGTGTATTTGATTTCACAAATGGTCATCACTTTATCATCCCGATCAAAGAGAAGATCAATTTGGAACCCCGGGGTTTGACGGGAGAAGAATGCCCCTGTTTTATAATTAACAGCTTGAAAGCCTAAAAGACTGGCAATCTGTCGATGTGATTTGCGACAGAAGCGTTCAAATGCATATCCTAGCCACTGTTGGTAAGCACTCATGTTTAAGGCTTTGAGAGGATTAGAACGAAAATCTCCCTCTTCGATTGCCTTTGTATGAGGGGCAATAAATCGGAAATAAAACTGCATATAGGCGTCCGTTATACAGTAGCGCGTAAGATGGGTTCCTTTTGACAGGTGATAAGGGGCATACTGATCAATAAATCCACACATTTCCAAATCCGTGAGTTCACTAGATAAGGTCCCACCTGAACTCAACTTAAGATGTTTCATCATTTCATTTCGAGTCGCAAAGCGGCAGCGACTCAGATAAGCAATTATTTGTTTATAATGTTTATTGCTTGCTAAACTGCTCGTAAAAATGCGTTCATATTCCGAAGCAAAAAAAGCTCCAGGCAAAAAAGATTCCTGACAAAGAGTTAAATAAATGGATTTCTTTGTTTTCAAGCGCTTGAGATATTCGGGAATCCCTCCTATTGTCAAATAGGCATCAAAAACTTCCTGCTGAGAATGGGTATCAAGCATTGCTTTAGCATCCATGAGATTCAACTCCTTTAGCGGAAGTTGATATTGGGAGCGATTGTAAAGAGCTTTAGAGCGAATCACGGAGTTGATCATAAAAGAAGGAGAAGATCCACAAAGGATGATCATCAATTCGGAGTTGTGCCGAAAATAATTGTCCCAAACATACTTTAAAGCTGTGACAAAATCTGTTTTATAATCTGCAAGCCATTGCACCTCTTCAAAATAAATCGTCCAGATGCCTTTCTTTGTACGAAAGGCGATTTCTTTTAGCACCTCCACCCAGTCATCTATAGCAATACGAGTCAAAAGTGGCTCTTCTGCATAGGAGGCAAGTTGTTGCATGACAAATTGCATCTGTTCGAGTTGAGTTCGATTTTCTCTACCTTCAAATTTTAGGAGCTTCCTATGGGAAAAAGTCTGCTCAAGTAATTCCGTTTTTCCGATGCGGCGTCGCCCATATACAACTAAAATCCTTGCTCCAGGCTGTAATGAAATTTCATTTAATTGTTGGATTTCCAGCTCGCGCCCTACAAAATTCTTATTTGTCACCACTTGATATTTTTTCATGATAATCCCTTCTTAAATTCTAGCCAATCAGCTATCATTTTAGCTCTGATTGGCCGAAAAATCAAATAAAATTTAGCCAATCAGGGTTTATTTTTAGCTTCATTGGCTGAGAATCAAAAAATCCAGGAAATCCGACTAAGAGATCATAAACTCGACTTTGTACATTTTAAGGGGTCGATAAATGCAATCTTTTGAGCTATAACGCGTTAAAATTTTTTCGCCAACCCTCATTTGGGTTGGCGAAAAAATTTTAACGCGTTATAGCTCAAAATCTTGCGTTTAGCGACCCCTTAATTTGTCAATAGATTCCCGGTAAAGGCTTTAGAACTTTGCAATAAGGGAATTTCTTATCCTCCTATTCTAGTTGCCGCAGCTTGTCAGAAGGCAATGCAAGAAGGAAGATCTCTACAAGAGGCGGAATCTCTATTTGATGAGGTCATCGGAGACTACTATAAAGATCATCTCTCAGCATACGTATATGCACAGGCAGCTCGCGTAAAATTATCTCTAAATAAATGGAAAGATGCGGAGGACTATTATGCCAAAGCCATTGTTGGTTATGGAAACGCTGTTCCGGCTGAAACATATGCAAATGCATCTCAAGTGAAATTAGAGTTAGCAAAATGGGAAGAAGCAAAGGATTATTCTACTAAAGCCATTACCGCTTATGGAAACAATGTTCCGGCTGAAATGTATACAAGTGCAGCATTCATAAGTTTCAAGTTAAACAAATTAGAGCAGGCACAGGACGATTATGCCAAAGCCATTGTCGCCTATGGAAATGGGAATAATGTCCCAGCCGAAGTGTATGCAAGTGCAGCGTTCATAAATTTCAAGCTAAACAAATTAGAGCAAGCGAAGGACTATTATGCCAAAGCCATTGCCTTATATGGAAACAATGTCTCGGCTGCACTTTATGCAGAGGCAGCTCGCGTACAAGAGAGTTTAAGCAAATTGATCATAAAATCTTGAATAGCTTTTTGATATCAATAGGCCTTTTTTCGTTTGATTCGCTTGCCTCAAGAGGTCTTTTCTGCCTCTCCTTCTTCTTTATCTTTAAAATAGTGGTACCACTTCCGGAAGGGCTTATGCACCTCTTGCTGATGATAAGGACGCACGCGAGGAGCCGTTGGACACTCTGTCGAACAGCACCCTTGATGTTTCTCCAGGCAAAGAGAGCAGCAGAGAAATAAGCGATTGCAATCCATGTTGGCACAGTTGTAGTAGGACTCATGCGGAGTACCGCAATGATAACACTTCCCAATAACGGGCGTCTGATCCTCCGAAATGGGAACGGTGAGGCGATCATCAAAAACGAATAGCTTGCCTAGCCAGTGATCGCTCCCCTGCTTCAAACCGTAGTTAATCACCCCTCCATCCAGTTGGTAGACTTTTTGGAAGCCCTCTTTCCTTAAAACAGCCGAATACAATTCACAACGAATCCCTCCTGTGCAATACATCATCACGGGTGTTGTTTCGGGATCCACTTGCTGTTTTAGCGTTTGCGTGTATTCTTTGAAATCGCGAAAAGTCTCGCAAGGAGGGCACTTCGCTTCTGCAAAACGTCCCACTTCCCATTCATAATCATTGCGTACATCCAACACTAAAGGGCGCTCATCCCTCTCTAAAAGCTTTTTCCATTGAGCAGGCGACACATGCTCCCCTCCCAAAGAGAGATCCACCTCTTCATCTAAATCTAAAGCCACCAGCTGCTCACGATATTTCACCGTTTGGCGAGGAAAGACATGCTCATGATAGGGATGTATTTTAAACGAGATCTTCTCAAAAAGAGGGTGAGCCTGCATCCAGCGCATATAAGCTTCCACATCCTCTTGAGTCCCACTCATCTGTCCATTAATCCCCTGTTCAGAAATGTAAATTCGACAGGTGATTGTTCGTGGCCTCAAAAATTCTTTATGCGCCTCCACCTCTTCATGAGGATCTGAAAGGGGAGTAAAATAATAATAGGCAAGAATAAAGAAAGAGGGTTTTGGTTTTGGCATAAGATAAAATGGATCTAAAAATGAAAATAAGTTAATATGTATACATCCTTATTATATTTTATTTCAAGGTTTTGTGAATCAGAAAAAGTTGTTCCAGTTACACACCGACTTTGAGCCTAAAGGGGATCAGCCAGCGGCCATTGAGCAATTAGTGACAGGAGTGCTCCTTGGAAAGCGATCGCAGGTTTTATTAGGGATTACAGGATCGGGGAAGACCTTTACCATGGCCAATGTCATTGCGAAAATCCAGCGCCCTTCCTTGATTTTAGCCCATAATAAGACCCTAGCGGCTCAGCTCTATCAAGAGTTTAAAACATTTTTTCCCGAGAATGCGGTTGAGTATTTCGTCTCTTACTATGACTATTATCAACCGGAAGCGTATGTGCCTCGGACAGACACTTATATTGAGAAGGACATGTCGATCAATGATAAGATCGATAAAATGCGCTTGAGTGCGACCCGTTCTCTTTTAGAGCGCTCCGATGTCATCATTGTCGCTTCCGTCTCTTGCATTTATGGATTGGGTTCGCCCGAATATTATCGTGGAATGAATTTAACGTTATCGGTCGGGCAGGAAAGAAGGAGGGATGATCTCCTCTTGCACCTCGTGGAAATGCAATATAAACGGAATGATTTTGATTTTATTCGCGCCACCTTTCGGGTGCGCGGGGACGTGATTGATATTTTTCCCGCTTATGAAGAAGATCTTGCTCTTCGCATTGAGATGTTTGGTGATGAGATTGAGCAAATCAGCGAGATTGACCCTTTAACAGGGCGGGTGAGAGGAAAATGCTCTTCCGTGACGATTTATCCGAGCTCTCACCACGTGACTCCCGAAGAGGTTCGCCGGCGCGCGATTGAGACGATTCGATCGGAATTGGAAGAGCGTAAGCGATTCTTCGAAAAAGAAAATAAGCTGTTGGAGCTCGAACGGATTCAACAGCGGACCTTATATGATTTGGAAATGCTCAAGGAAGTCGGGACATGCAAGGGAATTGAAAATTATTCTCGTCACTTCAGTATGCGACAGCCGGGAGATCCTCCTCCTTGCCTAATCGACTATTTTCCTCCCGATTATCTCTTATTTATCGATGAATCGCATCAGACCCTGCCCCAACTGCATGCGATGTGCAATGGGGACCGCGCCCGTAAACAAACGTTAGTGGATTTTGGGTTTCGATTGCCCTCGGCTTATGATAACCGTCCGTTGAAATTCGAAGAGGTCTCTCAAAGAATCCATCAAGTGATCTATGTCTCGGCAACGCCAGGGGCGTGGGAGGTTCAAGAGGTAGCAGGAGAGGTGGTGCAGCAGGTGATTCGTCCGACCGGTTTGCTCGATCCTTTGATTGAGGTGCGTCCCGCGTCCGGTCAAGTGGATGATTGTTTGGCTGAGATTCGGATGCAAGTCGAGAAGGGAGGGCGGGTGTTGGTCACCACGCTGACGAAGCGCTTAGCTGAAGAGCTCACCTCTTATTTGAACGATTTAGGGGTCAAAGCCAAGTATTTGCATTCCGATATTGTTACCATTGAGCGGGTGCAAATCATTCATGACTTGCGGCAAGGAAATTTTGATGTTTTAGTGGGCATTAATCTTTTAAGGGAAGGGCTGGACATTCCGGAGGTCTCTTTAGTGGCCATTCTGGATGCCGATAAAGAGGGATTTTTGCGTAGCGAGACTTCTTTAATCCAGACGTGTGGACGAGCCGCACGCAATGCAGAGGGGCGGGTGGTGATGTATGCGGATCAGATCACTAAATCGATTAAACGGACTTTAGAGGTGACGCAAAGGCGTCGTGTACAGCAGGAAGAGTATAATCGCATGCATGGGATCACTCCGCAAACAGTGAAACGGGAGATTTCTGTACTCGTAGAAGCCGATGAGGACCAAGTCTCCTACACCTCTCCTGTCGCAGAGCAAATGTTAAAAGCAGCCGAAGAGACGCATCATTATTGGACGGTCGAAGAGGTGCGTCAAAAAATGAAGGAATGTGAGGAGGAAATGCGCCGGGCAGCGAAAGAGCTGCGCTTTGAAGCGGCAGCCGAGTGGCGCGATCGGATGCGGCAGTATCAGCAAATTGAGCTTACGTTGGCTTAGTTCGAAATTGTGCAGCAATTTGCTGCACTAATTCCTTGGGGTCATAAATATGATTATCTGCATCCTTCCGGTAGCGTGCGTAATTTTAATTAATGAAATTAATAAAAAAGGAAAATTATCAAATGATTACTTACACATACAATAATTTTATAAAATTAGATTATCTTTTTACTTCCATGGAAAGAAATTCTTCAAATAATGACGTATTAAAAAATATTTTTGTTAAAATTGGCGAAAGTTTAAATCATCTGAGAGGGACACTTTCTCCTTACACGATTCACCTAGCGAAGGAGTTATCACCCCTTTTAGAGGCCTTGGGTGAGCGGGTTCAAAAATACAAGTCTATCGATCAGCAAGTTTCGCAAATCGCCGAAGAGCTCTTTAAGCTCAAAGCAGAGATAGAGGCAGCTCCTTTACATGAGAATCCGGCTGTTTATCGCTTTAAAATTGATTTTAAATGGATGATGTTTCTTGATATTGATTTTCCCGACGATACGGGCCATCTTTGCAAAAGTATTGCTTATTATTTCGAGAGAAAAGTCCCTTTTATCACCACTCGATCCATTCTAAGTGCGCATCATGTCGATGAGGAAAACGATCGAGTGGCTATTCGGAAAGAGTTAGAAAAAGCTGTTTTTGATTCTCAGGAGGAATGGTCGATTTATCAACAGCATGACCCCACCTATGGTCATGAGTTTATTCTTTTTTTGCCAAAAAAATTTAGTGGAAGGAGCCTTGAATCTTTAGACCTCGCTGTGGATGGATCTTTAAAGCCCATTTCTGTTGTAGAAGCTTTTCGGGGGCCGGAAAGAAGAGCGTCTCTTGACGCTTTTTTTCATCTTTTTTCTTCAAGTCCTCCCAAGCTTAATACCTTATTTGATTTAGAAGGACATGGCCATCAAACCAAGGTCGGGGGATTAAGCAAAGAAAATTGTCTCCGTCTTCTGGATTTTTTTGAGAGACGAAGATGTAAAGGCTTTGTGATTCGTTCTTGCAATTCCGGAGGAGAATCTTCTCTTTTCTTATGTCGGGGCCGTAAACGTTCTTTTCCGATCATTGTAGGGTCCATTGGAGATTTTGAGATCTATGGGGGGCAAGAGGCCGAGAAAAAAGTCGATCTCTTTTTAGACGAGCTTGCGACTTTTTTAGAAACTGGGGATCAGACAACTGTTAAGTTACGCCATGTTTTTAACCGAGTAGAAAAAGGGGTGAAAGCGAAACATCCGTTTAACTTGGCTAAAGTGAATTTTATGCATACAAGCCATAGCTTAGAAGGGTTTAAGCCGATTGGAGAGTCGGATCAGGGAGAATCCTTAACTTATCTTGTTGCAAGGAGAGCTCAGCTTTGTTCTTCCAAGCTATCGATTAATAAGACTTATCTCCATCTTCATCCTCAGGTCACCTCGGTCCCTATAGAATGGGAACAGACAAATTTTGTTTTGCATTCCATGATTCCGGGAAATGGGCGTCATTTACTGAGATCACTCAAGCTCTCTTCAGGAACGACCGAAGATTTTATAAAGAGGATGTGTGAGGCTTATCATCCTAAGTTTTTAATGCTGGTTTGCAAGGGATTTTTTATTGGATCTCTCCAGTCTAAAATCGATGAGGAAAATGAATTAAATGAAGTCGTTATTTATATTTCCCCCTTTAATAAGCCTCGTTGCCTTTATCGGAAAAAAGACATTTACTATCTCACAGAGGGAGAAACCACTCATCCGCTCACTCCCTTTCAACATGCTCTTTATGTCAAAGAGGTAGAAAGAAGAACGGAGCCAAAAGCAGAGGCTCTTCGTTTATCTACAGGAGGACAAGAAGAGATTAAAGATTTTGAAAAGGCGTTAAGAAGTGACGAGTTCTATCCGGCAGGGTCCCAATCTTTGAGATGGCTGCTCGATTTTGAAGCGATGGTAAAAGATCCCAAAAGTCTTTTGGATAGGATGAGGCAGGCTGTTCTCGGTGAGGGGGATAGAGTTCAGCTTGCTTTGGCATTAGAAGAGATGAAGTGTCCAGACTTAGCGCTTAGCCTTTATCGAGAAATGAAATTTGATGCCAATGTCAAAAATCTCAGTCAAATTTCTTTTGTCATTTTGGCGGCCATAAATGGGAATATTCCCCTGATAAAGGAACTTGTTAAGCAGGGGGGAGATGTCAATGTTAGAAATCCCGTGGATTTGTTGAACTCTCCTCTTCATTATGCTTGCCTATCTGAAGATCTTTGCCTTTTAGACGCGCTTCTTGATCGCAAGGAGGTGAATTTTAAAATAAAAAATTTTGATCTGGCAAATAAACAAGGGGAAGGATGGACAGCGCTATCTTATACATTACCGCATAAGCTTCCTTTTCTTGCTAAGATGATTGAAAAAGGAGGGAATTCCCTATCAGATGCAATGGGGGAGTGTTTGCAGGAGCTGGTCCATCATTATTCCTTAAGTAAATTAGAGGTCTTCTTAAATGTGATCGATCGAGCAGTGATCCATAAAGGAGATTTTTTAAAAAGAGTTTTTCAAGAGAATGATCTAGAGTTATTTGAGAAATTAGCGGCTAAGATTCAAATCATAACGGAAGAAAATGGGAAAGATCAGATGATTTCTTTTGGCGTTCGTTATGCTGCCCTCTATAGCTCTCAGAAAGTTTTCAGGCAGTTGTCCTCTCTGCCCACTGACAACTGAAAAAAAATACGCAAGAGGTCTATTAGGGAACAAGAACCCTCACGTGTCATTCCACTCCATTTCAATTTCCTCGAGAGTTTTATTTTTCGTTTCAGGAACGAGAAAGTAGGAAAAGACCCAAGCCAAGACGGCTAAGAATCCATAAAACCAGAAGGTCCCTGCGAGTCCTAAGTGATTGACGAGTTTTAAGAAGGTGAAGCTGATGAGGAGGTTGGCCGCCCAGTTGCAGACGGTTGCGACGCTCATCGCTTTTCCTCGGATATCGAGAGGATAGATCTCTGCGATCAATAACCAGAAAATGGGACCTAAGCTGATGGCAAAAGAGATGATATAGACGATCAAGCTTCCCAATGTCACCCAGCCAAGGAAGTGGGAGGCGCCAGCCAGGCGGATAAAGAATCCTAAGACGGCTAAGCTGACAATCATTCCAACCAAACCAACCAAGAGAAGGGTCCGTCTGCCGAGTTTATCTAATAACCGGAGAGCAACGACGGTCGCCAAGACATTGACGACTCCAATGACTCCTGTGGCTAAAAGGGCATGAGCGGCCGTTGTAAATCCGACGAATTCAAAGATCAGGGGGGCATAATAGATGACTGTATTAATGCCTGTGAGTTGTTGGAAGATGGCGAGTCCAATCCCGATGAGCAGGGCTCGTTTGACCCAAGGGGTCATGACAACTGCATTCTTTTGTTTTGCGAGTTGGATGCTTTGTTCGATCTCTCTCCTCTCATGATCGGCCTCTTTATCGCCATGAATCCGGATGAGGAGATGATGAGCCTCTTCGATTTTTCCTTCTTTGTAAAGCCAGCGAGGGCTTTCCGGAAGGAAAAACATCGCTGTTCCAAAGATGATAGAAGGGACAGCGGCAAGTCCTAGCATCCACTCCCAGCTGCCGCTTCCCGATAAGGCATAGTTGATTAAGTAAGAGGCTAAGATCCCTACTGTAATGGCAAGTTGGTTGAGCGAGACGAGGGCTCCTCGAATGGGCGCGGGAGAGATTTCAGCAATGTACAAGGGAGTCACCATGGAAGAGAATCCAATGGCGATGCCGATAAAAATACGTCCTATGGAGAGCCAAACCGGATCGGGGGCAAGAGCCGTCAATACAGAGGCAAGGGTGAAGAGTGTTGCAGCAATGAGAAGAATACGGCGCCTTCCAAAGCGATCGGCTAGCATGCCTCCGAAGGAAGAGCCGATGATGCAGCCCACTAACACGGCGCTCACGAGCCATTCGATTTGCGCGTGGTCGAGATGGAAGTCTTGGCGGATAAAGAGGATCGCTCCTGAAATAACCCCTGTATCGTATCCGAATAATAACCCGCCTAGAGCGGAAAAGGCCGCTGCTAGATAGACATAAATACTTCGATTGTTCATTTTTTTATCCCCTTCTCTTGATGATGCAGGTTTGCTATTGCAGCTTTATTTAACCGGACATTAATTTGTTTTGGTGAATTATGCAAGAGCAGACAAGGAGAAAAAAAACTCTTAACCTTTTTAAATCTAGCAACAAAAGGCCCGGATAGCCTAATATCTCCTCTGTAAGGAGTGCTTAATAGTTCTTATGTTATTCACGTATTTATTCCTTGCTTTCTTTATATGGGGAATGTTGCTAGGCATTCCAACGGCAAATTATACGGCGAGGAAAGGGGTTATCGCAACAGTGAATGCCTTTTCCCCTTTTTTGATTTTAAATTGTCTCCCCATAAGTGATCCTTGGATGAGCCACATGCGCTATTACTCTTTTGCCTGGGCGTGTGGTCTAACTTGTTATTGGGCATATTCCGAAATGAAAAGGCAGCATAGCTAAATGGCTCCCTCTTAATTTTTACTTGAAATCCATGGCCAAAATCCTCATTCACTCCCCCAACCTCATTGGCCCTTCGATGGCAGGCGCTGCCATTCGCGCTTGGGAATT
Source organism: Parachlamydiales bacterium (assembly GCA_963801825.1). Classification (GTDB taxonomy): domain Bacteria; phylum Chlamydiota; class Chlamydiia; order Chlamydiales; family Parachlamydiaceae; genus CAWDGI01. Next base: position 919,340 of record CAWDGI010000003.1, on the reverse strand, counting down.
CGCCCACGCTTTAGCGAAAGAGCATGAAGTTCTCCTGTTTTCTCCGCTCCCTACCAAGATCCAAACAGATCAATTTAAAATTATTTGCAGCCAAGATCGCTCCTTTAAACATTCTTTTCAGCACGCAGATATTCTCATTACACAGCGGCTGACCCTTCCCTTAGCATGGCTCATCCGCTCCCACGGGGTGAAATTAATCATCGATGCCTATAATCCCACTCCCTTTGAAATTTTGGAGCATTTTAAAGAAGAGCCTCTTGCTATCCGGAAAGAGAAGCTCTCCTCTGCCATTTCCAATTTAATCTTTAGTTTTAAAATGGCCGATGGGATTCTCTGTGCAAGCGAAACGCAGCGTGCCTTATGGACGGGGTTTCTCCTCTCTCAAAAACTCCTCTCTCTTAGTCATTATGATCACGATCCGACCCTTCGCTCTTTCCTCGCCGTTGTTCCCTTTGGGCTCCCCGATTGCCTTCCTCCTCAAAAAAAAGAACGAGGACTACGAGAAAAATATGGTTTTCTCCCGACAGATAAAATTCTCTTATGGGGAGGAGGCATTTGGAACTGGTTTGATCCTCTTTCTCTGATTCAAGCGATGAAACGGATCAGCCAACAGCGCTCCGATCTCAAACTGGTCTTTATGGGGGTTACCCCTCCCGATCCGACCCTGCCTCAAATGCCTATGTCAGGACAAGCGATCCAGCTGGCTCAGGAGTTAAAGCTGCTCGATCACTTAGTTTTTTTTAACCCTGAATGGGTCCCTTATGAGGAGCGGCACGACATTCTTTTAGATGCCGATATTGGGGTGTCCACTCACTTTGCTCATTTAGAGACCACATTCTCTTTTCGCACCCGCTTGTTAGATTATTTATGGACTTCTCTCCCTATCGTAGCGACACAAGGCGATACATTTGCTGAGCTCATTCATCAACACGAATTGGGAAAAATTGTTCCTGAACGAGATGAGGAAGCGCTTGTACAGGCGATCCTTGCCCTTGTCGATGATTCCGACAAGATCCGGCAAATCAAGCAAAGGATCGCTCAAGTGCGAGAGCGCTTTTACTGGTCTGTTGTGACAGAGCCGCTTAAAGAAATGATTGCTCGCTTAACGCAACTCCCATCTAAACATGGCGGGCATCCGCTCTTGACCTACTCCCAATTTATCATGACCAAAATCAAGGAGAAGGGGCTCAAATGCTCTTTCCAGAAGATATGTAGAGGATCGTAATGAAGAATAAAGGATGGAAAAAGGGGTGGCATCTCTTTAAAGATTTTGCCCTTTACTTTCGTAAAGGGTGGCAATCAGGCCAGCTTGTCCCTTATACCAAGTCTTTTATTTCTTCGGCCTTGTTTTACTTAAACCGCTTTCGCCAGCAAGGGCTCTATGTCAAAGGCATTCAACATGGCCATATTGCAGAGGAAGAAATAAAAAAATTGAAGGAGACGGCTCAAGGACTCTACTCTTTATTACCTCCGATGCCTCCTAGCGAAGGCTTTTCTTATTCGATCTTATTGCCTGTTCGTTCCTTGCAACCCCTCTATTTTAAAAAAAGTTTAGAATCGGTTTTAAACCAAAGTCCCCCTTTTCTTGAGGTTCTCATCGGTTTAAAAGAAGAAGAAGCCAAAGCCATAGAGAAGATTTTATCTGTCCTGCCGGAGCAAGAGCGAAAAAAAATCACCCTTTTTTTCCTCCCTCCTCATCAACCCCTGAGTGCCTGGGTGAATGCGCTCGCGAGGGAAGCGACACAAGCCTTTCTCTTCGTGATGGGAGAAAAGGATTGGATCCGTCCCGATCTTCTTTTCCGGTATGAGCAAACCCTTCGTCTTTTTCCCCATCCCCACCGGGTTGTTCTCTTTTGCAATCACAATCGCCTAAATGCCAAAGATTATTTTATCCCTTTTAGCGAGTCGCATCAGCCGGATGCTCTGCACTTCCCTTTTTTCTTTCAACAGATATCTGAAAAGGGGTTGCTAATTCCCACCTCTTTATGGAGAAAAGAAGGGGGGCTTGATCTCACCTTTCAAGGGGCTGAGTGTCTGCATTTGCTCCTCCAGCTCGATCGAGCAGGGGCGACTTTTCAGCATGTTCCTTTTTGTTTGTATTCCTTGCGCGCGCTCACGAGCCAAGAGGAAGAATCGCCTGAAAATTGCCTCAAAGCATTGCAAAATTATACAGATGCAAAACAGTTAGGTTGGAGATGGTATCTTGGGTATCAGCCCCATACGATGCGGGCCGTTCCCCCTCTTTGCCAAGGACATTGCATTCAAGTGATTATTCCGTATAAAGACCAGAAGGAGTTAACATTGCGATGTGTGCATCGTCTTTTGCAGCAAAAAGAAGTTGACCTCATTCTTACAGCTGTCGATAATCGGAGCGAGGACCCCTCGATTGCGGAAGACCTTCGTGTGCTGGGTGCAGAGGTGATTGAGGTGAACGAGCCGTTTAATTATTCTCGCTTGAATAATCTAGCGGTGAAACAGACGCGAATTGCTGCTCACTGTGATTGTTTGCTTTTTTTGAATAACGATGTAGAGTTAGAACCCCGTGCGTTGAGTGAAATGTTGCGATGGATCGATCAGCCTCCGGTAGGCTTGGTGGGCTGTCGTCTCCATTACCCCGATGGCCGCTTGCAACATGGGGGGGTACAGAGGAGCGTACAGATGGATGAACAAAGAGAGCAAGTGATGCGATGGGAGCATAGAGAGAAGTTTTATCCTTTTGAGCAAATGGAAAAGACAAAGCAATTGGGCTTTGTGGATGCCGTCACGGCTGCTTGCGCCCTGATCAAGCGTGAGGTGTTTTTAAAAATCGGAGGTTTTGACGAGGTGTGGTATCCCATTGGATATAGCGATACCCACTTAGCTGTCAAACTCCAAGCAATGGGTTTAAAATGTTTTTATACGCCTTATGCCGTTGGGACGCATCATGAGAGCGTTTCTCGAAAAACATCGAGTGAAGATTATGAGAATTCAGCGTGGCTGCATCATTTAATCGCAGAAAGGAAATAGAGAGGAAATAGAGCGAAAAAGAGAAAGGAAGAGAAGTAGGCGAAAATATAATTTACAAAATAATTGCATTTTATTTATATTTTCTTATTACATTCATGATACTTTTTAGCTCATCACAAAAAATAATAAAAGGAGAGAATATGTATCCACAGAACGTCGGTTATGGACAACCTTATATGCCTACTTATTATGCACAGGCGGGACAGGGTTATTCACAATCCATTTATGCCAAATCCAATCTCAATGCGAATCATGTTAATGCTTCTGCACCGGTTGGTTATACCCCCATTCCTGGTTCTTCCTGGCAGCAGGTTTGCACGCCTACGCCGCCGCTTTATCCGGTTTATGTCGATTCAAATCCTGCTTCTCACTCTTCTTCTACATTCTCGACAGAGAGTACAATGTCGGGGTCAACAGCTTCTCAGGCTTTGCCTGGTGCTGCTAAGGGGAGAGAGGGAGCTGAGCCGACGCTCAATGATCGTTGTCGAGGACTGCTGAATAATCGCTGGTATTCCCAGTTACATCAATTGCCGACAATTAAATTATCATTGGACAAATTGGCGAAGGCTCAAACACAAGCGATCAATGGGGGAGGGGCTAAATTTTTTAACGGATTGGAAAATGTTTCCGACTTTGTTGCTCGGACTGCTTTAAAATGTTCCTTACTTTCCCTTCTGATTTTAAGTGCATCCCTTCTTATTGCTTGGCCTCTATCCCTTGTCTCTGTTGTGACAATATTGCCGGTGACTCTCGGTTTGGCACTCGTTGGAGTCATTGGGAAAATTGTGGCTAAGCTTGCAAATCTGTTAAGAGAGGTCTCTATTTATTCTCATTTTTCTTCTTTATTGCATGATTCCGATAAGCAAGGATTGGAAAGCGTCAAAAAATGGGATCACTTTACAAAAAATTATCAGAAGCACTTTGAAGATGTGGAAAAGCAGCTTTGGGAGATAGTGAAAGAGTATGAGAGTATTCCTCAGGAAGATCAAGAGACATTCTTAGCAGATATCGTGAAGCAAATGCGGGAAAATCTCAAGTGTGTGGATGAGTTTAAGAGTGCAAAAACAAGTATCCGGATGAGAGATGATCTCTCTTTGACTCGTCGTTGTTTAGGAATTGCTTAACTCCTCTCTTTTTATGTCCCGGGTGAACACACCCGGGACAATTCAACACCGGACCCAAGACCCTCTTTTTAACGATCTTCTTTAAATTTATCTTGTGTATCACAGGCAAATGCAGCAAAAACTCTGACGAGTTGGGGAGAGATTTTTTCAGGATGGTAAAGATTGACTTCCCACGTATCCATTGCTTCGTCAATAAAGTTTCGATTTAGACGAGCCAAGACAAAGGTCTCATCCTCAGAATCAAGCAAGGAGAAGCCTTTGCGCGTATGATCTAAATAGGCAATAGCGACGCGCTGACCTGCTGAATTATAAAAACTAAATTTTGCCGGCGCATCTGTCACGACTTGCCCATCGATGACTCCGATCCGGTTGCCTTGTGCATCGTAGACATCAATTTCTCTCGCCCATTCATAAAAAAGACCAAGGCAAAAAAAGCGGGAAATGCCTTTTCCTTGATAAGCTCCAAAGCTATCGTACAAATCGTAATGCGTGGTGATATGAAACCGATTTTTCACGATGCTCCCGATCGATCGATTATCGGCAATCATATCGAAGATCGTCGAGAAGGTGTAGCGGCTCTTTGTCACATGGTAGTGAATCCCATGGGAGTGGGGAGGATGGCGATGTTCTCGGTAATGTTCGTGGTGGTGATCATGATGTTCATCATAATAATGATCCTCATGAGGAGGGTATTCAAGAGGGCATGCCTGTTGGCACTCAACAGTTGAAAGCTCTTCTGCGGTTGCACCGGCCACAGGGGCAGCGAGCAAGCAGATGTATAATCTTATCCATTTCCATTGTTTTAGTTGCATTGTTATTATCCTGGTTATAGTTAAATGCGAGACTATTCTCAGCAACGAAACTTTGCAGGATGGCTCAATTTTTTTCAATAAAAATGGGTTGGTTTAAAAAGAAATTTGGAAGATGGGGACAGGAAAGTTCCCCTCTTCCAAATTTTTTAAAGATTTGTGTGACTTTCTAGGAATCGATTCAATGCCTTTAAGTTACTCTTTCTTTGATCAAATTTATAATAAATAAAGGACTGAAGTTTTTGGATAAAATCTAATTGAGAAGGACTTAAATCTGAATGAATCAGGATCACTTTCCAATTAAAAGGAAAGAGGAGAAAGCGAGGGTAGGGATAAAGATGGTTACTGATGAGTTTTAAGTTTTCTTGTAGGATAAAATCTGCTTTCAAAGAATTTCTATTTAATTCTTTAATCTCTTTTTCTAATCTTTCCTCCATCGAGAGTCCATGTTTTTCGAATTTCACCAAAAAGACCTTTCGATTTTGATTCTCCCTGATTGAAACTGTCGGATTTAGACAGGAAAAGCATTCACGATATAATTCATCTCTAAATTCATATTCAATTCCTTTCAAAAAGTAATGGTCAATTGTAAATTTATCATTTACAGCTTGATTTGTCATTTCTAAGCGAGGTCGATAATGAAATTTAAGGAAAGTAAAGACAGAGCGTAATTCTGTTAAATGTAAGAAAGGACGTTCAGCAATATTTTTCCATGTTTTTGAGACTAAGCAGACAGTTGTTGTTAAATCTTTAAAAGAGAAAGAATGGAAAATTTCTACTAGGATATCTTCGGGTAGGGCATTTAAAGCAAATGTCTCATCCTTTTTGTTTGATAAGCAATCAATAATAGGATTAAAAAATTCTTTTATATTCATTTTAGTTATCTCATTTTTTATTATTTAAAGTTATTATAAAATAAAATTAATTATATTACAATGAATTTCTTGTTTTTTTGTTAGGGCAACTCAGAAATTTCAGGACTCAGACTATTCGGAAGAATTGCTTAATAGAGATTGATTGAGTATAGTAAGTAAAATTTTGAGGTTTTATGAGACAGATTCGCCTTATAGATAAACTTAAAAAGCAAAGAGAAGAAGAACTCGAAGCTGCTTATGCAGCAGCGAGCAAAGATAAAGAACGGGAAGCAGAAGCGAAAGAATGGAGTTCGATTGGCAACAATAAGATAGAAGGATGGGACTGGGAACATCAAGAAAATCCCTAACCAATTTACGCAACCTATCGGCCGCAATCGCTGCTCCCGGCCAATAAAATAGCCATTGCCATTTTATCTGAAATGCCTTAAATATCTCATAAGCGAATCGAACAAAAGGTTTTTTTATGATTCTCTTCTTTCTGTATCGTCCTTGGTTCTTCCTCCTTCTCTTTAGCCTTCTTCCTCCCGTTTTTGCTTCTGCAGAGGGAACACCGGAAAAACCGGATAAAACAGTCTTAATTGCCATTTTAGCAAGAAATAAGGGGCATGTCCTTCCCCACTTCCTCAAATGCATTGAAAATCAAGATTATCCTAAGTCTCTCCTTTCGATTTATATCAATACAAATAACAATTGCGATGACACAGAGCAAATCTTAACATCGTGGATCAAAAACAATGAACAGAAATATCAAAAAATTATTTATGAGTCTCATACGATCGATAATCCCGCACTTACTCGAGATTCGCATGATTGGAATGCCACGAAATTTAAGGTACTGGCCTCTATTCGAAATAAAAGCCTAAAAAAGGCCCAAGAGCTTCACACCGATTATTATTTCGTTGTCGATTGCGATAATTTTATTGCTCCTTTTACTCTGCCGGATTTGATTAAGAAGAATAAACCGATCATCGCTCCTCTCTTGCGCTCCATCCCTGATGAGAGCTCTTATGCCAATTTCTTTTACGATATAGATGATTATGGCTACTTTAGGTCCCACCCGTTATACCATCAAATTGTCGACCGTTCTATCCTTGGAACTTTTAAAGTTCCCGTCGTTCATTGCACCTACCTCATTCAATCCTCTTATCTGGAGCAATTGGGATATAGTGATGGAACGGAGGATTATGAATTTGTGATCTTCTCTCGCCTGGCAAGAAAAAATCAAGTCGATCAATATATCTGCAATGAAAAAGACTATGGAACTTTGGTTTATTTTGTTACTAAGGTCACATTGGAAGAAGAACAGAAACGAATAAAAGCCGTTCTCTCTCCTCCCTAAGAGAGTAAAGTCGAGCAAAGTCGAGCAAATTCGAGAATTAATCTTCTCCAACCAATCTACGCAACCTATCGGCCGCAATCGCTGCCGCCTTCTCCCATGTCCAGTCCTTCGCACATTCACTTGCCATGGTCCCCTTGGCACGCACTTCCTCGGGATGTTTCACTAACCAAGAGAGTAAAGGGGCCAATACATCCGTATCGGGCTCAAGCAACCACCCCTCTTTGATTAACTTGATATCTCCAAGTTGCATCCCAATGGATTTGACCTTAGAAGGAATAAACCAACCACATTTCTTTGTCACAAAATCATCGGTTGCTCCCCCATCCGTAACGATCACCGGTATTCCACACGCCATCGCTTCAAGAACAGGAAGAGCAAATCCTTCCCCTCGATAAGGATAGACTAAACAATCACACGCTTTATAAACACTGGCAATATCATCAGAAGAGAGCTCCTCATCCAAATAAATAATCTCCGCCCCACCCGAGAGGCTCTGAGCGGTTTTGATCTCCTCTCCATGTGTCGTCTCTGCATAGAAGCTTCGAGTACCAAAATCTTTAATCACCAAACACACATCATCACTTGCTTTAAACGCTTTTTGATAGCTCTCTAATAATAAATCAGGCCCCTTCCGATAAATCGTTCCTCCTAAGAATAAGAACTTAAATTTCTTATTTGTTGGCAGTTTGAAAGGCTTGACCTCCGGATGAAAGATCGAGGGGGAATATCCATTCGGAACCACCTGCACCTTATTTGCAGGAACGCCAGAATTAGTAAACTGTTTTTTCACAAAATGGGTCGGCACCCACACTTCATCTACGCGCTTAATGTTTTCCACCCAGTCGACCGGAAGGGCGCCCCATTCCCAGGGCTGCATTAAGACCCATTTTCCATGTGCAGGAGGGGTCCAATTAGGAGGCCAAGCATGACGCACAGTGATCGCTGTATTCTCAGGAATGCGAACTTTAAGTCGAGACAAGACCTTCTTTAATTCGGGAAGAGGGATGAAGCCTCGATGGATGGTGTTTCCATTAACACAGGAGAGATCGATTTGCGGACGCTTGCTCAGTTCTTCAGTGATGGAACGATTGACATTGGAAAGACTGCCGGAATCGAGAAAAGTTCCTTCCCATGCAACGTGAATCGTTTCTAATTCATGACCCTTAACTTCTGCTCTAAGATAGGGAGAAGGGTGAGTAGAAAGAAGTAAAATAGAAGTGAGAAACCAGATAAATCTTTGCATTTTTTTAGTCTTTAGATAAAATTTTTAATCTTTCCGCAGCCTTTTCCGCTGCTTTATGCCACGTCCATTTCTTCGCATGTTCGCTTGCAATTAATCCTTTTTTCTTGACCTCGGTGGGATGATCGGCTAACCAGCGCAAAAGGACAGACAGGACATCTCGATCTACGTCGAGGATCCACCCCTCCTTGATTAAGTCTTGTTCATACACTTTATCTCCAATTGAAAGAACTTTAGAGGGAATTTTCCAACCAACCGTCTCATCTACAAAATCATCTGTGGCTCCTTGAGCTGTCGTGACAACGGGAATCCCACAAGCCATGGCCTCAAGGACGGGCATGGCAAATCCTTCTCCACGGTAGGGTTGAACTAAACAATCGCATGCTGCATAAATAGAGGCAATTTCATCGATGGAAGTTTCTTGATTCAAATAGATAATTTCAGGCGCATCGGGATCGCTTTGCGCTTTTCTCACGGTACGATGAGGATCATTTTCATTTGTCCATGTCCCTAAATCTTTAATCACTAGACAGACATCATCAGAAGAGGTGAATGTTTTTAAATAACTATCCAGCAAAATATCGGGCCCTTTTCGCCAAACCAGCGCTCCAATAAATAAAAATTTAAACTTTTTCTTTGTCGGTAACGTGTAGGGTTTAACACCAGGATGAAAGAGTGAGGGATCAATTCCATTTGGAATCACGAAGACTTTTTCGGGAGGAATTCCTGATTCTACGTACATCCGTTTATTAATATGACTGGGAACCCAAAACTCATCGATGCGAGGGGAATTTGTGACCCACTCTGTAAGAAGCGCCCCCCATTCCCAAGGCTGTATCAACACCCATTTGCCTTTTGCCGGAGCTTTCCAATTTGGTTCATAATCATGACGAACAGTCACCTGAGTGTCGTTAGAGGAAGTCGGAGAAAGACGACCTAACATTTTACGTAATTCAGGAAGATGAAAGAATCTCCCTCCTAATCGATCACTTGCAATACAGCGCAGCTGTATGCCAGGCAACTCAAAAAGCTGTTCAGTCATAAAACGGTTAACAACAGATAAACTACGCACATCTAAAAAAGTCCCTTCCCATGAGACTTGGATGGGTTTTTGATCTAGTTCTCCTTCCACTTGTAAGGTGGACTTTTCTTCTGGTTGCAATGTCGATTTTTCGTCTGCATGAAAGCTCTCTTCCCCATCCGAGGAAGGGGTGATGCCAACCATAGACATCGGAATAAAAAGGGTGTAGCCTTGGCTTTTTTCAATAGAAAAGTATCCAAGGTCTTCGATCTCTTTTATCGTTCTAAGCTTCTCGCTTTTCTCTAAAATTTTGACAAGTAAGACAGGATGATCGCGCTTAATTGTGGCAATGCCACTTTGAATCACCTCTTGACCTGTTTTTCCTCCTATTCGAATCAAAGAAATGGGCTGAATCCCCAAATCATCTAGTTTAGTCATTCCGGATTGAAGTCCGATCGTTTGGCGGGATAATTTTACATTCTTACAATCATGCAAAAAAGCGTTGATGGCAGAGAGACAAAAGATTTCCAAATTAGGTTCAAAGAGATGGACGGTTCCGTGATCTTGAACATTTGCGGAGAGTTCGATGACGTTGATTCCGATATCCCCCTCAATGTTTAAAACATGGGTGCCGGGTTTAGCATATCTTGTAAATATCTCTTTTATCTCCTCTTCTAGTTTATGAAGTTGAAGATCAGACCGCTCAGTCTCCTCGCTCCTTTTGAGATAAAGAAGCTGCTTATTTTCTAGATGAAAGAGAGAATAGTCACTAAATTGAGTCTTTTCTAGATGATTTCGAAGATCTGAATCTTTAGAAAGATGGGAAGAGAGGAGGTGTTGAATATTGCAAGGAAGGGGATGAAAGGAAGAGCCAACGATTGAAAAGGCCTCCTTCTCTTGCTGATTGACTTCATCTGAGAAATGGAGAAAAAATCCAAACCTATGATCATTACAAATAAACTGTTCGACTTGGTTTTCTCTGGCATTATTTGAAAAGGAGATCATTCCCCCCCCCAGCGAAATTTTTACAAAAACTCAATTGGGGGTTATAAATAGAGCGAATGAGATAGGCCGTACTGATGCAAGGGACAGCAAAAGTTCCTATTTTTTGATGATAAGAAATAGCCAAATAATCAGGATGGTCTTTGTAATAGCCATTTGAAGTGGTATCGGCAAAAAAATTACGAAGTAGGGCATTTGAGTAAGGAAATGGTAAAAGAAGAGGCGAGATAATCGGCTTATTTTTCTCTATTAACTGTTTGAGTGTTCCGGGAAGGAGAAAGACTTCAGAAGAAAAAATGAAGCAATAATCACATTTCATTTTTGCACTTGTGTCCAAATAGCCATCTTGAATTTCTGCATAGATTCTACTTCTATCACAGGTGGCTTGGTTGTCTTTTAGCAGGGGAGAATGATCAATAAAGGTCATGCCTTGGTAATCGGCTTCATTTTCCTTGATCCAGTCTAAGACAATTTCTTTTGTTTTCTCTGTTGTATTACAGAGATGAACTTGAAGGGAGAGGAGTTTTTTTTCGTAATCGAAGTTCTTGAGGGATCGCAAAAAAAAGGGGACCAATGGATCATTCTCTTTGATAATGACACCCATAAAGACGGAAGGGTTTTTCTCTGCGCTTATCTTCGTGGAGGAAGTGGATAAAGCACATAGAGAGAAAAGGAGCCAAAAGGAGAGAAAGAGTCGATATTTGTAGGAGTGTAGCATAAATAAAGTTGGGTAGAAATTTTTAAGCCAACAATAAAGAAAAAAAAAATTTTGAAAAAGAAAAACTAATTCGCACTTCCTAACTCCAGATCTTAAAACACTTATCACATCAGGTTGGTCCTAATTTTTCAGATCATTATAATAAGATAGAAAAATGGCAGGGGGAACATGAAGAAAGCGCTTGTTTACTTGAGTCTGGGAGGGAATGAGGGGGCAGTGGCAGAGCGTTTTCAAAAGGTTCTTGAATGTTTATCTTCCCATCCCGTCATTTATCATTTAAAAATTTCCCCTTTTTATCGCACTGCTCCTTTTGAAGCGGATACAGAGGAGTGGTTTCTGAATGCTGTCTGTTCTTTTGAGACCTTCTTAAGCCCCTCAGAGGTCTTTCACTTCACTCAATCGATTGAAAGAGAATTAGGGAAAGTACCTAAGGATAAGAGAGCCAGTCGGGTAATTGATATCGATCTCTTGTTTTATGACTCAAGAATTTACCAGGATGGCGAGTTACAAATCCCCCATCCACGCTGGAAAGAGCGCTTGTTTGTTTTGGTTCCCCTTGCCGATTTAGTAGATAGCATAACGGTTCAAGAGTCATTAGGAGAGTGCTGTTATGTTTTGAAAGAAATGATTCGAATAGTGCAAGAGCGCGGTTTAGCGTTATCTAGAGTATGTTTACAAGTCCGTAGACAGTCTAAAAACGTGCCTTAGTTTTAAGGCACGTTTGTTGGTGGTATCTCTTACACTTACAAAGGGGATAAAGTTTGAGGACCCGCCCAAGTTACTCCCCCGTCTGTTGAAGTATTAATTCGTACATGTGTCGCCCCATCACTCATCACGACTGCGACCCATGTAACAACGATTGTAGTGCCATCATCAGAAATGACAATCCGATAATCAGGATAAGGAATTTCTTCAGCGGGACCAATTGGTGGATTTAATGATATGGTTTGCGTTGCAGGATTAGGAGTGGCGAACCAGTTTCCCGATCCAAATGGCAAGTAGGTGGCTTGAATGACATAATTCCCAGTAGTCAGATCATGAGCCAACCAAGCAGCAGCAGCTCTGCTACCTCCTGCATCTCCATTAACTGGGCCTGCCGCAATAGCGAGAACAGGATTATAGACCCCAAAGAGGGTAGGGTCGGTGATATCAATAATAGTCCAAGGGGAGCTGTTGCCTACGGTTCCCTCTATTTTATGATGAGAAGTAACGGCATCATGATCTTTCCAGATGGCAGCCAAAGTACCGTTTGCATCCATCCCTATTTGTTCATTACCTGCAAAAGTCGCAGAGGCTTGACTCACCCATGTGCAAGAAACGCATAGAAGAGCCATTAATGTTGAGCGAAAATATTGAAAATTTCCCATAAGTTTTTCCTTAAGTTGTTGATTATTCGAGATTTTAACTTAGCATTTTACCTCATGCTAGAGTCTTTGAAAAAACATTAATTTTTTTTTTATTTTACATAAATCTATTTTTCTTTATGGTCACAATTTTATTGAAGATCAGCATCAATGCTGTCTGTGGGCAGAGATCTCAACGTAAAAACAAAAGGGTGTCTATATGAGAGTTCAGCAGTATTTTTTGGGGCTGTTTGTGCTAGGGATCCTATCTCAAACGTCATTTGCTTATGCGGATGATCGGAATGATCTAGATTCCTTGTGGACGGAATTAATTGATTCAACAGATCAAGAATTCAAGTGTAATGATTGTAAAGTCCCGAGGAGAGGGCCAAGGGGGCGTGAGGGACCAACAGGAACAACGGGAGCCACAGGAGGAAGTGGGGCCACAGGGGCAACTGGGCCTTGTTGTCCAGGACCCACGGGGCCCGCAGGCGCAACTGGCGCAACCGGACTAACGGGAGCGACAGGAGCAACTGGACTAACGGGAGCGACAGGAGCAACTGGACTAACGGGAGCGACAGGAGCAACTGGACTAACGGGAGCGACAGGAGCAACTGGACTAACGGGAGCGACAGGAGCAACTGGACCAACGGGAGCGACAGGAGCAACCGGACTAACGGGAGCGACAGGAGCAACAGGGCTAACGGGAGCGACAGGAGCAACTGGACTAACGGGGGCAACAGGAGCGACAGGGCTAACGGGAGCGACAGGAGCAACTGGACTAACGGGAGCAACTGGGGCAACAGGGCTAACGGGAGCAACTGGGGCAACAGGGCTAACGGGAGCGACGGGGGCAACAGGGCTAACGGGGGCAACAGGAGCGACAGGGCTAACGGGAGCCACAGGGGCAACGGGAGTGCAGGGTGTAACTGGACCAACAGGCTCTTGTATGTGTTGTAGTTGTTACTTCTTCTGTTATACAACGGAAGAATGGGAGATTCGGTCGGGAAGTACAAGTGGTGCAACAGGTGGTATTATTGAGTTTCAAACTCTTGACAGCACCAATCCAACAGGGTGCATTACACCGATCACCAATGATGATGGTAGCCTGATAAGGGGTTTCAGTGTATCATTTGAAGGGGATTATCAGATTACTCTTTTTGGAACGACTTATCAGGATCATAGTACGTTTGATTTAGTGGAATTTGGTGAAATTACAACTCTGGAAATTGGAAATACAACAGCTGTGTTATCATTTTTTAATCCTTTCACATTTGGTGCTGGTATACAAGGAACACGAACGAGCGAGATTATGCTGCAAGGGATTTTTCACCTCATTCCTGGTCCCCCTGGCACTCCCGTTATTTACTCGATAGTGAACGTTGATAATAGCAGTGTGAAATTACAAACTAACCCCTGCTCACCAAACAACACGGTTACAGCTGGGCTCATAGTTGAGCTTTTAAGCAATACTTGTTCAAGCTCTGGAGATGGGAACCTTCAAGGAACATCTTGTCCAAGCTGTGTAAATGGGAACCTCAAAGGAAGATAAAGAAAAAATGAAAGGATGGAAAATGAATAAGATTTATCTTTTTATCTTAGGCTCTCTCTTTCTTTTTTCTTCTCTTCCCGGAGCATCCGGTTCTGATGGTCTTGATCAGCCGGATTCTCAGGTGGCATATGAGACTGGGAGGGAGGAATCTCTCCCGGTCCGCTATGAAGAGGGGGGTGAGTGTGAGAAGGGATTAGATACCTGTGATTCATGTCAGCCATGTGTGACCTCTGATCCATGCGGCACTTGCGACCCATGTGCCGCCTCCGACCCATGTGTCGCCTGCAATTCATGTTGTGGAGAGCCATGGGACATCTGGATTTATCCTTCGTATCTCTATGTGGGATATACAGGAGGAAGAGGGATTAGTTATCGAAGGGGATATGGCACGCTTGGAGCCTTTTTTGCTCCTACGTACTTGTCTACGACAAACTGGAAACCTTTTATTGATCTAAAGGGATATTGCTTTGAGGATAATAATAATCGTGATGATCATGGTCATAATGGTCATAACGGTCATAACGGTCATCATGGTCATCATCGTGACAATAATAGATGGGGAGCGAGCGTCGGTGTAGGCGTTCGGCAAATCCTTACCGAAAGCTGTTTTGTCTTAGGCTATAATCTTTATTATGATTACAGAAGGTTTTCTCGTTGTGATTTAAATCAAATCGGTGTGGGTCTTGAGTTATTAGGGCCCCTATGGGACGTCCGAATTAATGGCTATATTCCTGCCGGCAGATCTCGATCTCGCAGAGGAACATTATTTGATTTTTCCGGGGGGTATTTCGCTGTCCGCAAAGAGCGTGTCTCTGCTTGGTATGGAGTCGATGCAGAGATAGGAGCTTGGCTGAAGAGGAAATATGCGTGTGATTGGCTCGGGATTTATGCGGCGATCGGTCCTTATTACTATGATCGCGAGCGTCGTTTCCATCATCACGGCTCCGATGACGACAATCGCCATCACCGGCGTGATGACGCATTTGGGGGACGGATCCGTCTTTTAGCCAGAGTTTGGGATTTCGTTGATTTGTCTGTCATTGCGACTTACGATCGTGTTTGGCATACGAGGGTGCAAGGGCAAATCACCGTTGCAATTCCTTTTGATTGCATGGGGAAAATATTCAATCAATGTGAGAAAAAATGTTGCTCTCAGGCCTCTCAATCTTGCTGCCAATGTTCTTCTCCTTGCTTGCTCAACCAGATTGCAATACAACCTGTTGAGCGAAATGGAATCATTGTTGCAGATAAAGAATGTTGTTGGTTATGGAACTGGTGTGACGAAGACAGTTGCTGCCGCCACAGTTCAGGTCCTCGTGCTCGTTCCGTTTGCTTATCTGATTTCGATTTTTCGCATGACTGTAGCAGCTCTTCATCTCATTCTTCATCCAGATCAAACCCTTGCTTTTCATCTAGCTTTTTTGATCATTCTAGTAAATGCTCTCATTCTAGTGAGCGTTCTTATTCTAGTAAAAGTTCTCGACGTTCCCACTAGAAAATTTCGGAGTGCAAGACTAAACCCTTGCACTTCGCATTTCTTCCTAGAGAAAAATTCCTCACTTCCAGTAACATAGGTCGCATCGATCCCCAAATTAGGAGGGCGGAATGCGCTCTATTCCCATTAAAAATTTTAAGATTGGATCGGGCCAATCTTTAATCATGATGTCGGGTCCCTGTGTAATCGAAAGCGAAGAGCATTGTCTCGAAGCGGCTGAAACTTTAAAACAAATGTTTACCAAGCATGGCGTCGATCTCATCTTTAAATCGAGTTATGATAAAGCCAATCGCTCCTCTTACCATTCTTTTCGAGGTCCCGGTATCCAGGAAGGCCTTCGGATTCTTCAAAGGGTGCAACAAGAGCTAGATCTCCCCGTGATCACAGATGTCCATTCTCCGGAAGAGGCAGCGCTCGCAGGAGAAGTCTGCGAGATTTTGCAAATTCCCGCCTTTTTATGCCGACAAACCGATCTCGTGGTGGCGGCAGCTCAAACGGGAGCGATAATTAACATCAAAAAAGGGCAATTTTTAGCCCCTTGGGACATGAAAAATGTGGTGGATAAAATAACAGCCGCAGGAAATGACAAGATCATTCTCACCGACCGAGGAACCACGTTTGGGTATAACCAGCTTATCAGTGATATGCGAAGCATCCCCCTTATGCAACGTCTAAATTACCCCGTTTGCTACGATGCCACCCATTCTGTCCAAAAGCCGGGGGGACTCGGGCATCAATCAGGGGGAGAAAGAGAATTTATCCCCCTTTTAGCTAAGGCCGCATTGGCGGCCGGAGCCGACTGTTTATTTATGGAGTCTCATCCTCACCCTGCCCAGGCGAAAAGCGATGCGGAAACGGTCATGGATTTTAAAGAACTCGAGCGTCTTTTGCCGGAATTTAAACAGCTTTACTTGCTAATCCAGGAGCAGAAGACAAAGAGTTTGGAATGTTTGGAAATGTGTAGATAAGTCCCCATCAGGGTGTATGTTCAAAAGACAAATTTTTATTGGCATTTCTCTTTGGGTCTTTCTTCTTTTTGTTTACATTCAACTCTTTTATTATCCCTCTCCGGCAGCTTTGCAAGCTTATCAAGATCTCATGCAAAGAAAAGAAAGAAGTAAGCAAAAAGAAGAAACACCCCAAGAGAAAAGATGCCTCCAACAAGCAAGAGAACAGATCAGTAAGCAGCTTGTTTTTATGCAAGATGAACAACGCGTTCAGTTGCGCTTGCTCGGTGATCATTCCGATCTTATTTTTAATCAGGAAGGAAAGGAGCAAGAATTAATAGAATACTTTCGCCCTCTCACTTGCTTGATGCAAGAGAAACTCATTCATGTCTCTGATGAGCCAAAACAATATATGCGCCGTCTGAAAGCAGAGGGAGGAATCTACTCCTATCAGACAGGAGAACTCAAAGCCAATCAGGTACAATTCACCCGCTACCTTCTTCCTGGCCATTCTTGGCCTTCTCTTTCTGAAAATTCCCCCTCTTTATTAGAAGGAGAAGCCAAAGAAATGGAATGGGTCCTGTATAAAAATAAGAACCCCTGTTTTAAAGCACACGATTTTTATATGACTCTGCAAGAGGGGAACAAATGATAAGATCGCTCTCTCTTTTCCTTTTCTTTAAATTTGCTTTTGCGATTGCTCTCTTATTCTCAGAGGAAGAAACCCCAGAGTCCTTCACGATTGAATCAGAAGAAGTGCACTATGATGGAAAGAGCATTTGTTTGAAAGGAAAGGTCAAGATTAAGCAGAACCAAACCCTTTGCGTTTCAACCGACCATGAAGTCTCTATTCAACAAGGAGTGGTGAATGGAAAGAAAGGGGTTTGCCATATTCATTCCCCTAAAACGACTCATCTCTCTTATCTTGAGGCGAAAAGTGGACACACCCATGACATGACGGCTCCGGGAGGAGTGATCATTGATCATGAACATCAAGAAATGACTCTATTTAGCCTCTCGAACGCCCCCGGCTTAAGCGAAGAGGAGCGGCAAGTTTATCTAGAAGGGCTTTTGGGAGAAGTGTATGCAGACCGTGCCATTTTAAAATATACATGGGAGAAAGAGCGCCTCCTTCCGGAAAAATTGATACTGGAAGGGCATGTTTGCCTCAAGAATCGCTTTAGCGGCCATTTACAAGAGTCTGGGTCCATTCTCCATTATGCTTTGGCGGACCGGGTCCATTATTTCCCGGAAAAACAAGAAATGTTTCTTTTTTCCGAGGGAGACAATCGCGTGCTTTTTTTTGATAAGGTCAATCATATGCAGATGAGTGCTGTGTCTTTAAACGTGAAAAGAGATCCTGTGACAAATAAAGACTCCATTCAAGGAAGGGGAGATGTCCGTTTTACCTTTCTTGAAAAAGAATGGAAAGAATTTCAAAAGCATTTTCGCTTAAACGAATCTTCAAATGCCGTGAAGACCCCCCCATGAACCTCTCCTCTCTTTGCTTATCTGTTCAACATCTGGCCAAGAGTTATGGTGGCCGCCTTGTGGTGAATGGACTCTCTTTTCAGGTACGCCCAGGAGAGATTGTGGGGCTGCTAGGGCCGAATGGGGCAGGAAAAACGACCGCCTTTTACATGACGATTGGATTAATTCGCCCGGATGAAGGGCAAGTCTTTTTTCAAGGAGTGGATGTCACTCGTTTTCCCATGCATCGACGAGCCAAGATGGGGATGGGGTATCTTGCTCAAGAGCCTTCAGTGTTTCGTCAGCTGACTGTAGAGGAAAATATTCTTTGTATTCTAGAAACCCTTCCTCTCTCCAAACAAGAGCGTTTTCAACGTCTCGAGCAATTATTGGGAGAGTTGCATCTCGAGCCTCTTGCCAAGAAAAGGGCGATGACTTTATCGGGAGGGGAAAGACGTCGAGTCGAAATCACACGTGCCTTAGTCACTCAGCCCTCTTTCTTGCTTCTCGATGAGCCTTTTGCCAACATCGATCCCCTGTCTATTCAGGATGTCATTCATCTCATCCGCCTTCTAGCGAGGAAAAAAATCAGCATTTTAATTACAGATCATAATGCACGGGAAATTTTTTCCGTTGTGGATAAAAGCTACTTGGTTCAAGAGGGGAAAGTGGCTTTTGAAGGGACAGTGAACGAGCTTTTAAATAATGATGAGGTGCGGCGAACGTATTTAGGGAAAGATTTTAGGATGTAGGCTTTAAGAGTACATAAAGCCTTAAAAAATCTTCCAGCGAAAGTCTCTCCGGTCTAGCCAAAGGGTCCTGTCCAATCATGGTTAATGCCTCCTCAATTGTTTGCGGGGCAAACAGCGATTTTAAAGAAGCCCGAAGCATTTTTCGCCGCTGCTCAAAGGCAGTTCGCGTTAACTTAAAGAAATTCACGGCTTCCTCTTCTGGCAAAGGGGGCAGATGAAGAGGCAATACAACCACGGCAGAATCCACTTTTGGGATGGGGTAAAAGCAAGAGCGGCTCACGGAAAAAGCATAATAAGGATCGCTATAAAAACGAAGGAAAACGGTGAGAGAGCTGTAAGCGGCTGTTCCTGGCCGGGCAGTCAAACGGACGGCCACCTCCTCTTGGACCATGATTGTCAAGGAAGAAAAAAGGTCTTGCCTTGGCACAAGACGAATTAAAATGGGGGTTGTTAAATGATAAGGCAGATTGGCAATGACCTTCATTTTCCCCTTTAGATCAGGGTGGGTTTGTTTTAGACGAGCCAGTCCTGCTTCAAAGGAAAAGGTCAAGATATCCTCGCAAAAAACATGGAGTTGCTTAGCCGGTGTCTGAAGCCTTTCCAGGGCTTTTGCAAAGAGACAATCTTTTTCGACAGCGATGACATAAGCCCCTGCTTCTAATAGACTTTGAGTCAAAGACCCGGGCCCCGGACCAATTTCCAAGACAAGATCATGGGGTTTTACTTCCGAAACAGCCACAGTTTTTCGAATGATATTGCCATCAATTAAAAAATTTTGAGAAAGTCCCTTTTTTGGAAAAGCTCCAAGCTCCTGGAGAAAGGCCCGCAACTCTTTTGGTCTATACATGGGCTCTTGGAAGGAAGGAGAACGCAAGTTATCGACCCGTTAACAAAAAGGGTTGGTAATCAGAAGGAAGAGAAGCTTCTAGATCACTTATTCGAATGTGATAATGCTGACGCAATTTTTTTAGATAATTATCTGTTTCTTGATTGATTGTCTCATCTAGTAATTTGTCTTTAAGGGTCGTTTCCATCTCTTTAAAAGAGGGGAGGCCACCGGGAATTTTGTTTTGAACCTGAAGGATGCGGCAGACTTTTGTTTGATTGCTGCGGCTTTTATGGATGAAAGGTTCACTATACGTATCTGCCTCTAAGCTGGAGAGGACTTCGAGATAATCTTTTGAAAGCTCCAATTCGTTTTGGGTGATCGGATTAGAAATCGTCACTTTTCCTCGTCTCGTCATCTCTTTTCTTTCTTGCAGCATCGTGTCAAGCTCCTCTGGAGCGAACCCCTCCTTCAAGAGATGATAAGCGGCTTTAGCTGCGGTCTCTGTTTTGGGAAGGCGCTGATCTTTGATTGTGATCATGCGGTAGGTCCACTGTGTTAAGCGAGCATTGGCAGGGTCTTGAATGAATGCTTCATACGCTTGCCGTACCTTAGTTGGAGTCACCATGCGGAAGGCTTTTGTGTGCACTCTTCCTGCTATCATGCGTCGAATGATGAGTTCTTCATGCATCAGCTTGGAGGCTTCATCGAAGCCCAGTCCGATCTTATCTAAGTTCGCAATAATATGCGGACCAAAAGAAGATTCCATTTCCTGGCGGACATCTCCGCTGCTTATTTCCACTTTATT
Organism: Parachlamydiales bacterium; assembly: GCA_963801825.1. GTDB lineage: Bacteria > Chlamydiota > Chlamydiia > Chlamydiales > Parachlamydiaceae > CAWDGI01. The sequence goes on along the minus strand of CAWDGI010000003.1, from coordinate 899,013 downwards.
CTCTTGGGCATCGGCTAAGATGAGCTCTTTGTCTATTATTTCCTCTAAGAGATATCTCCAGCTTACCTGGTAATACTCATAGCGAGCAGAAAGGAAGGACGCATACTCGGGATATTGCCGATAAAAGGATAAATCCATTTTTTTCATTAAATCAAAGGTCGAGATGGGCTTGCCATTCACTTTTGCTAGAATGCGATTATTAATAAAAAGGCGAGGTTCTGCTTGGGAATAGCTGAGCCAATCGTCATTCTTTAAGGCTTCCAAAGACAATTGTCTAAATAGGCTGAGTAAAAAAAAGCAAACTAAAATTTTATTTTTCATAATAAATTGGGTATGAATCATTAAATACTCTTTGACAACCTTATCATAGAGGGTGTTTGGTTTAACGACAACAAAAAATCACTCCAAAAAACCCATCCATTCTCCCGGGAGTCGGAAAACTTTGAAAAGGTTCCCCCTCTATCTGCAGGCCATATGTTTTTAGAAAGTGCTCAACTTGAGACTGGTTTTCTGCTTTGAGCATGCTGCAAGTGGCATAGACAATTCGTCCTTCTGGGACAAGGAAGCTCAGAGCCTTTTCGAAAATCATCCGTTGTTGTCCCACGAGTCGAGCGAGCATCTCCAAGTTAAATTTCCATTTCATATCGGGATTGCGTCTGAGTGTTCCCGTGCCGGAGCAAGGGGCATCGACGAGGACCCAATCCATCTTCTTTTTTAACCGATGAAGATGAGGGCTAGTTGGAAGAATGATTTGGCTATTTTGAATTCCTGCTCGGCGCAGGCGCTTGCGCGCCTCTTGCAAAGCGAAGGGACGGATATCATGGAGATAAATTTGTCCTGTCCCTTGCAAGGCAGGAGCAAAGGCAAGTGTTTTTCCCCCTGAGCCGGCGCAATAATCGAGAATTTGCTGTCCCGGTTTTGCCTGTACGAGATGGGCGATAAGCTGGCTTCCTTCATCTTGTATCTCGAAAAGGCCTTCTTTAAATTCCGGGAGTTGGAAGAAGTTCATCTTCTTATGGAAAATGATCCCATCAGAGGAGAGAGGGGTCAAAGAGATCTCATATTTATCTTTCCATCGCTCAAATAACGCCTCTTGGCTAATTTTTAGGCGGTTCACTCGCACGGTTGTTGGGGCGGGCTGATTGCTTGCTAAGCATAATTCTGTGCCCTTTTCGACTCCATAGTCATGAACGAGTAAGTTAAAAAGTTCTTCAGGAAAACTGACTTTTTTTGCTAAAGGAATCTCTTGTTGTTGACACATTTTCTCTAGATCGGTGGTGAGGAAGGCCGCATATCGCTTTTGCCAAGTGGGAGCATCGATGAGGGCATCCAGGAGTCCTTGCCAACGAATTAAGGCATAAACCGTTTCTGCAATAAAGGGGCGATCTTTTGATCCAAGAGCGGGGTGTTGCCGAAAATAGTGATTGATGAATCGATCGAGAGGGAGCGATTGCCTGTCATAAGCCTCTAGGAGAGAGAAGAGATGAAACTCACGATAGGGAAGTTTGGTCATGGGACAAGAAACAACTAAAATTAAATAAAAGATTTGACAAATGACAAAAAAATAAGAATTATCTCTTACCATCTAAGAGCAAGAGATTCTCCTATGCCTTATCTTCTATTATTTTCTCTTTTTTTTCTATTTCCTTCTCTTCTTCACTCCAAAGCAAGGGAATTTTATTTTTATGATGATGATCATGTCCTGATCAAAAAGATTGTGGATGATGGCCAAGGGAATGATCCGGATGATTTGACTCACATGACAGAACGGCACATCACCCGTTTTTATCCAAGAAGAGAGCCTCCCTTTGGATCCCTTGAGCGGGTGGAAGAGTGTTATTTTCATTCTCCTGAAGAGCCGGAAAAATCTCTCCAGACGATTTGCTTTCATTATTCGCCTCAAGGATGGCTCTTAAAGAAAGACATTTATGATGCGAATCATCAGTTTGCCTATTGTTTAAGTTGGGAATATGATGCGCATGGCAATGTGACAAAAGAGACGAATGCGTTAGGGGAGAGCATCCTCAGAGAATATGATGACAATGACAATTTGATCTTTCAACAAGGTCCGGACTTTAATCACCATCTCGAAAATACCTATGATTTTTCTAATCGCTTAATCCGCCAAGAAGAGGTATTTGCGGATGGTCAGCGCTTTGTGACCACCCACTCTTACGATGACTTAGGAAACTGCATCGCAACGGTCGATCCTTATGGGCACGAGACTCGTTATGCTTTCGATGAATGGGGGCATCTTGTTTCCATCCATTATCCTCCTATTTTAGATGAGAAAGGAACCCTCGTCTCTCCTGCTGTTAAGGAAAATTATGATCTTGCAGGATCGCCTGTTTGTTGGGTCGATGCCAAAGGAAATGCCACTTATACGGACTATAACAGTCGAGGACAGCCCATTAAAATTGTTTATCCGGACCAGACATCCGAGCAATTGATTTACCAGTTAGATGGGCAGCTCATTCAGAAGATAGGGAAAACGGGGATTCGAACGGTTTACACAAAGGATAGTCAAGGAAGAGTCCTTCAAGAGGCCCTCTATGCCCCGGATGGGAAGCTTCTTAAGAAAATGGAACATATCTATAACGCCTTTCATTTGCTAAAATCAGTCGATGCAGAAGGACTGGTGACTGCTTATCGCTATGATCAAGCGGGCCATCTGGAGTGGATTCAAAAGGGGGAGCGTCTAAAACAAAACGTTTACGATTCTTTAGGACGAGTATCGGAAGAGCGGGAATGGTTTAGCGCTCAGTCCCATGATTATCGATCGACCATGAAAGGCTATGACCTGTTAAATCGGGTGATAGAGGAACGTCTACACTCTTCCGATGGGACGCTTTTACATCTTTCCCGCTATCGTTATGACGCTCATGGAAATCGGACGTTTGTTCAATCAGGAGATCAGAAGACTGAAACGGAGTATAACCCCTATAGCCAGCCGATCAAGATCACGAATGGAACGGGCCAGGTGACAAGGGTGGTTTACAACACCCAACATCTCAATGCTCACGGCCAACGGGTTTTGCAGGCCATCACGACAGATCCTTTGGGGAGTCAAATCTCTCATACCTATGATACAGCGAATCGTTTGGTGGAAATTGCCCACTTTAATCCTTTTGGGAGGTGTCTCTCTCTCCAAACGATTTATTATGATCTTTGCGGCAATTGTTGCCGAGTCATCGACGAGGTGAGGGAAGCGGGGGAAGTAAAAAGCACAATCGAAACTCTTTATGACTATTCTCCAGGCCATCAAGAGACTTGCCTCATAGAGGCTGCGGGAACGGCTGAGCAAAAAATTAGAAGAACGTTCTATAACGCGTTTGGTCAAAAGGAAGGGGTCATCAAGCCGGATGGCACGCTTTTGTCTTATACCTATGATGATTTAGCACGTCTAAAACAGTTAAAAACATCTCGAGGGTCCATTGCCTATACTTATGCGTACAACTTGCGAGATCAGGTGACCCGTGTGGAAGAAGTAGATGAGGGGGGACACACTCAAACCACAGAAAGGGAGTATAATCTTTACGGAGAACTCATTGGAGAGAAATTAGGGCATGGGTTAAGACTTTTCTTTATTTATGACCGACTTGGACGGGTGCGAGAGATGGGTCTTCCCGATCAAACGGGCGTGGAATATGTCTACGATGCCGCCAATGTGAAGGACATGCATCGTCTGATCGGCGGCAGCCGGGTGTATTCTTATCGAGAAGAGAGTCATACATTAGAGGGGCAAGTCTTAGTCTCCCATCTGGCCGGAGAAAACGGGAGAGTGCACTATACCTATGATTCGATGGGACGTTGCAGGGAGTTAAAGGGGGAGGCCTTTCATCAGTCTATTCCCGAAGAGGGCTTTGATGCTGCCGGAAATTTACAGTTTCTCTATGCACAGGGGGAGCTTTCCCGATTTACTTATGATGATTTGTATCAACTAAAAGGAGAGGAAGGGGTCTTTTCTCATGCCTATGCGTTCGATTCTTTGGGAAATCGCAAAGAGAAAGAGGGGGAGAAAGCAGAGCATAATGGACTGCATCAGTTAATTCGTGCGGGGCAAGAGACCTTTATTTACGATCTCAATGGTAATCTAATTCGTCGCTCGCAAGGAAATTTAGTGGTGGAATACTCTTACGATGCGTTGGACCGTCTAGTGGCAGTCAAGCATGGAGAGAAATGTATTCGCTATTTTTACGACTCTTTTCATCGCCGATTAATAAAAAAAGAAGAAGGGGAAGAGGGGCAGGGAGGGCAAGAGGAAGAGTGGTTTGTCTATCAGGGGCAGCAAGAGATTGGGAGGTGGCGGCCGGGAGAAGGATTTCACGAGTGGCGTCTATTAAGTCCAAGGCGGTTTGCCCTTTCTGTGGCAATAGAAATAAAGGGAGAGCGGTTTGTTCCGATTCATGATATAACCGGAGATGTCGTTTGTCTCTTGACCCATGCTGGGCAGGTGGCAGAGCGTTATCGCTATACAGTTTTTGGGGAAAGGGAGATTTATTCCCCGCAAGGGGAGAAGTTATCTCGATCAGCCGTCGGCAATCCTTGGCAGTACCGGGGCAAGAGGGTAGAAGAGGAGACGGGCCTCGTCGCTTTTGGGTGGCGTGATTACGACCCCCTCTTAGCCCGTTGGCTGACCCCTGATCCGGCGGGATTTATTGATGGTTCGAATCTTTATGTGTATGTGCATAATCATCCCCTTCTCTATCAAGACCTATTTGGGCTGTATGGGAATTTTCTCTTTGATTTTGTCTATGAGGCAATCAGTAAAGTCTATCATACGTTTAGTTCTTTGGATGAGCGATTTTTTGGTCCCCCAGAGCCGATTATCAAGCATCAAGAAATAGAAAATGTCTTGGAGAGGCAGTATGAGAAAACACAGGGAATGGGGTTTAATTACCCGTTTAATTACCCGGAGGAAAGAGGATTTGAATTTGAGCGGACGGCGATCTATCGTTTAAATGAAGGGTTTTCAAATCCTCTCACGCATCAGCCCTTTGATTTGCTTGAGCAATTAAACAAGGGGATTGGATTTATCACGGGTATTTTAACGGGCTATAGAGAATTTGAGCGAAATTTTTGTCATCTGGGGTTATTATCAAACCTGAATATTCAAGGGGTGCATAGTGCCTCTTTTGGGTTTTTGCCTGATGCGTGGTGTTATTGGCAAGCGGTGCGAAACTATGTGGCTTACGAAGGGGTGAGAGAGCTGCATAAGATGTGGGATGAGTTCTTTCTTCGCAGTTCACCGCAAGCGATTTTTTTGATGATTTGCCATAGTCGAGGGGTTGTGTATGTCAGGAATGCGCTGATGGATTTTCCGGAGGATTTAAGAAAGCGGATTGAGGTCATTGCTGTGGCGCCGGGAGGGTATATTGATCCCTCTATATGCCGGAGTATCAAGCATTATGTGAGCCAGGGAGATTTCATCCCTCTTTTAGATATGGCAGGGCGAGAGCGCTTTAGAAGGACGATTATTTCGCTGCGGCCTCATCCAGATGCGTGGTCTTGGTTTGATCATGGGATGAGGAGTCCGACTTATCAACGTTCTCTTAAGGAAGAGATAAGTGAATATGACAAGAGGTAATTTTATTAATGAATAATTTAGTCAAGTGCTTATTCGTTGCTTTTCTTATAAGTATGGGATTTATACCATGGGGCTGTTCAATGACAAGGGATCAAGCGCTATCGGATGAAGCACAGGCCTGTTATGGGTTTATCAATGACATCGGTAAAATTTTAGGAAAGAAATACCATTTATCTCCCTGTGGGGTTGGAGCAGGTGTTGATCAGGGAATATGGTTAATGTCACTAAGTTTTCAACGTTATGGTTCGTCATTCACGGAAGAAGAAGCAAGACAGCTCATTATAAACTGTCTGTGTGATTTTCTTGAGGCGGCCAACCTGGATGAGGATTTGCGTCCTTTTTTAAAAAATTATCCCTTTCAGGCAGAAAATGTAGATATGGCAATTTTTAGTTTTAAAGAAGATCGACGGGAAATGTTTGATCCCTGGATTGGAACGGTTTCAGCTTCAAGAGGGAAAGTAAGTTACTATACCTTCGATGAATTAAATCCTTATCAGTACAAGACAGAAAGAACAGAGGCTTATCATGAAGCCATTGATAGGTTGGGGAAGCAAGAAAGTCGCAGTTAAACAAGATTTGTCCGAGTCCGAGTCCGTGTCGGAGTTCCGATTGGAAACGCGGAAGAGGGGAACACGATCAGAACTCGGACTCGGACACGAAAAAAATTGTTACCTGACATTGAACCAGGCCAGAAAAACTGAAAAAGGCTAAATTTGCAAAGTCCAGTTTTCAAGGCAAGATTAAAAAAATAATGAAAAAAAATCATGCCTGTTTCATGATCGAGCAGGAGATCGCTTCTTCTCCATAATCGAAAAACCTGCAATTTCCTACAAAGGAGGATGTGTTATATGCTTACTGATACATTGTATTATAATTACCACGAACCTGCTGTTGAATACGATTTATGGGATAAACCGAAGACGGGCGAGGAAAAAGTTGACTATTCTAACTGGTGTGAAACTCCGGATGATCGCAGATTAGCACCCTGTAAGGCACTTGGTAATATAGGTAAACCCATCGCTAAACGAGTACATCAACCTCAGTGGGACACACTAAAATATTTTTTATGGGATAAAAAACGCAGTAAAATAGCAGATCAAATTACAATTCCTCAAACTATAAAAGTGGAACTAAATGAGGTTAAAAACGATAAGAACATTGTTTCTCTCACAATGAGAGGACAGCCGCTAGCAAGCCTTAATGGTCCAGAGGTAGAGGGTGCACAAGTAACGGATCGCTTCAATAAAGGACCGTATATAGATATTATGAGCTATTCATTGAAACCCCTCTCTGAAGGTCCGTTTGTCAGTTTTGATTCTTCTGGTGGAACAACGGTAAAAACCTTTAGAGAAGTACAACAACAAAATCAATCTTTGGGAATTAATTTTTCCGCTGTCATGGGCCACCATGGTCTTCAGCCTGTAACTAATATTGGTTCAGGTTTAAATGCCTCAATGTCAAGTGGAAGTTCTGTTGAGACCGAGCAACTAGAATTTAAACAAAAAGTATACTCACGTGGCGACCAGGGCGAGAAAAGAGTTTTAATCTTCTTTTTGAATAAATGTTATTATGAAAATTCTCCCCTGCCATATGATGTGAACAAAATTTCGACTTTGCAAAAAAACACTAACCAGTTTGGAACCGGTTACTGGAGAGAGCTTAATACTCCTCCCGACGCCGCTACATCTTCTTTTAATGCTGATTGGAAAATGCAATATGAATTCCCTAAAAATCTCGTTGGACCCGTCCGATTTGAATCCACGACTGAGGTCCGTACAGTTGTTGGTTCTAGTAACAGGATTTGCAGAAAAGAATGTATAGCAGAATCTCTAAGTTGGATAAAAACTGTTCATCAAATTAATACGGTATTTAAAATTAATATTGATGAAAATCAACAAAAAGCCTCCATAGAACTTGAATCTATAAATACAAAAAGAATCTGTTCACATGGATTTTCCTATTTTTCAAGAGAAAAAATAGATACGGAAGAAACAATATTGGTAGAAGGAAGCGGTAAGAATAAGACGAAGAGTCCTTTAACTGAGAATGAAGCCTTAGGAAAATGTAATATTTGGAAAGTATAATATTCCACTTAGAGTAGCTCTTTAATGAATTGAAGTTTCACGATTATGGAGACACGGTAGGCCGTGTATTGAGCCTCCTAAAATCGCATTTAAACTACTATGGGGAGGGAATTTTGGGATCACTAACTGAAGGCTTGCTAAGACGATTCCAAGGCAAGATTAAAAAATAAGTTGAAAAAAAATAAGATGCGTTTAATGATTGGGCCAAAGATTGGGTCTTCTCCATAATCGGAAGAAAGGAGGTGTATATGTTTACTAGTGGAATTCCATTGAATACAAGTGGAGTCGCATTGAATACAAGGGGACCTATGTTAAATACTAGATCTACTTTAGGCGCACCAGTGAGTAGTTTTGGGTATCCTCTTGGTACTTTTACAACAAATCCAACAAACCCTCATTTACAAAAAACCGTGAAACCGTGCAATGGTTCTACTGAGCAACTTGAACCAAGTATCCCTGCTCGTCGCTTACTTTGTAACCCACTTCATGACCCCCAAGCCCGTGTCACAGCTGATAGAGACAAAGGAACTTATACAATAATTGATTCATCAGGTTCCGTCCGAGTTCATGTGTTGCCACAAACCCAAATCCGCCAGCCAGCTTATGAACCTGAAAGGGATGACCCTCCTGATTACTGGAGTTAGTCTTCACCGAAGAAATTCAATAGCTGTTATAATTTTTATGTTTTGATATTTTTTCAAATTGAGGAGGTGTTTGTCTCCGCTGATAAGGTAGGTAGCGCAACTTTCTAGAGCAGCTATGATATATTTATCATCATCGGGATCTTCTTCAACAATCTGGTCGTATGAAAACAAACACACTGGAAAAAAAGCGTGCACAACCAAAGCATCAAGCCGCACAACAATCTCTTGGTCATTCTTTTTTATATATTTGCGGACCTTTGGATAAAAAATAGCTCGCTTCAATTCATCAAGAATGTCTTGCGACAACACGATCTCAAAATTCTGATGTTCTATAAGAGACCTAAGTACAACTCCTGGATGGCTTGTTGGCTTTATTAAAGCACTTATGTAGATGTTCGCATCAAGGACCACTCGTTTTTGCATGAATCAATCTTTTTTTTGTTGTTTTCTCGTACGATGCTTGGCTTGGTCTGCAATTTTTTCCACCTCTTCGTCACTTATGTGGGTAGCACTTGTATCAAGAAAGTCGAGCAAATAGCTTCTTGCCATTGCTTGCAAAGAGAGCATTTTTTGCACGGGTATTAATCCTGCAATTGGTTTATTTTTTCTTTCAATGATGAATTCATCGCCGCGAAGATTTACGCAATCAAGGATCTCTCCCATTTTTTTTCTCATGTCACCTGTACCTATTTTTTTTAGCATAGAATTCTCCTTATCTCTTACATCTATTATAGTTGATAGAGATTTTATAGACAAGATTTTTAATAGGCAAGATTTTTATGATGAAAATGAGGATGTTAGGGTTGTTTTTGTATCTTCTGATTTAAATTAATAGGGATAATCAAGGTTTTCCAATATATCTGTTTTAATACTTTCTATTTCATATTTCTCTTTAATTACCTCTACAATCTTCTTGCAAGGTGTATAAACATAAATATATTGATCATCTACTGCTCTTATTGTGGTATCTGTTTGAGCAATAATAGATGAATAAGGCCCTTCTCTAACATCGTTCCAGTGTATAGGATATTTTTGAAATAAGAAGAAATCCCCCCAATCAAATTGAATAACCTCTGGCACAATTTTCATGAAATCAGATAATAGCATTACTTGATTTTCCTTTTCTTCCAATAATGAAACAGCTTCTGCAGCTCCCTGAATATCGTGCAGAACAATAAATTTAAATTCAATAATTTGTAGTATAATATGGATGATCTCAGAAATGCTTGTACCAGCTAAAAAAGCAGGATCATCAGTAGTAATAAGAGTCCATTTATCATTCACTATTAAATCCTCAATGAAGATCATTCAAAATGGGTTGTGGACGACTTTTTGCACTGTTTAGACCAGTTGATAGATGAAAATTTTGACATCCTCCCCCGTCTAAAAGCGGGGAATTCCTGAGTTATTCAAGAGCAGATTTTCCTCACAGATTTCTGCTGTTGGTTGTGAGAGTTTTTTCCCAAAAAACGTAACCTTCTCCATCATATGCTCCTAATACAAGGAATTGTACATTCTCACAAATTTGGTCAAAATCATCTTTTGTCCATGGCAAATTCGAAGACAATGTTTTCTTTATATTGGTTAAAATAGCAAAAAAATACCAAGATAGAGAAGATTTTCTTATGACTTTATAAATTTCATCAACAGAATTAGTTTTATTTAGAAGATAATAGACCTCATTTTTATAATGGCGTATATGTACATTATCCACATTTATATGAGGATCATATAGTTCAGATATGACATTTTCAACTATGGCATAATGACTAATCTTTTTGGATATAAAATCAGCAATAAATTTGCTTAGTTCATGATCCATAGTGATAACTTGTTGTGGATAAAAAAATTGAGACGAATTTTCAATAAAATAAGCTTGATCGCCATAAGGAATTGGAGAAATAATTCCTCCTAAAGAAAATTCATAAAGTTTATTGATCTCAATATCATTCGGTAGCAACGTAAAAAAAGAGCCGTTTTTTAAATTTAATTCATTTTTTACTTGATTAGACAAACTATTCCCAGCTTTAAGCTGTTCTAAGAAATAAGGCAAGGTTTTATCAAAATCAAGAGGATAGTTCTTAATTCTTCTCATTATTATTTCCATTCCCATATCCCATCTGTATTTAGCCTAGCTTTTTCTCCATTTGCTCCATCATAATCCCATTGTGGTTTTTTAGGAGCTGGATGATCTAAATCAGGATGCAAGCTCTCTCCTGTTTCTGCATTATGCCAACTACCTTGTTTAGTTCCTGGCTCCCCCTTACCTTTCCATTTAAATCCTTCAGTAGGACGTTTTGTTGGATCTTTGCCTAATTCTATTCCAGAGTAAGGCGGTTTCCTCCCATTTTTTTCATTGGTCGGAGTAAGATTTTCTCGTTCCCTCTCTTCTGCTCTTGCTTCTTCATCCGCCCGTATCTGATTTAAGCGTGCATCCATGTAGGTGACTAATCGATTTACACTATAGGCAATTAGTACTGTTGTAGCCATAGTTGCAACCGCGGGAAAAATAAGTGGTCCTAATGTCGTCCCAATGGTGCAGTAGAAAATAGGAAGCGCAATGGCAAACTGCCCATCAAGATCTTTATAATAGAAAGGGTTATTATAGGTATAGAGGTAAAGATTCAGTCCTTCCTGAAATCCCAATGGATCGGCCGTCATCCAGCGTCTTAAAGAGGGATGGTAGAAACGATGCGTGAAGAGCGATAACCCCTCTACTTCCTGTCGGTTGGCAAAGCGCCAGGGATTGAAGAGAGAGTCAGCCACATGACTTCCCGCTCTTTTCCCCCCAAAGGCTGAGTAGCGCGTCCATTCTGCAAGGCTACCGTCTTTTCTTTGCAAGGCAGAGATGTTGCCTCTAAAGTCTTGGATGGCAAAGAAAGGCTCTCCTTGCAGTTCGATGGCAAAGGTGCGCTCTTTAGTGGGATGAATCAAGCGAAACTGCTGCAAACGTCCTTCTGAGAAACTGCCGATTTCTTGGTCATACTGATAAAGGAGCTGCTGGGTGCCGGAAGGTCCCTTGATTTGCAGGCAGCGGTTGGAGGAGTCGTAAACATAGGAGGTTTCTCGACCTTCCCTGTTGGAATAGATGAGTCGATTGAGGGCATCATAAGCGTAATGGGAGGGAGGGTGTGATTGGCTTATCAAGTTGCCGTTGGAGTCGTATGAGTAGTTTCCTTGGGAGGTCAGGGTGTGGTTGAGTCCATTGACGGTTTCTTCTTGTCCGTTTTTATGGAGACAATTGCCCAAAGAGTCGTAGAGGTAAGTGTCTTCAAAGTCTTTGGTTAAATGATCAAACACGTCGTAGGCAAACTCTCCGATGGCTTCTCCGGAAGGGTCTTTTTGCCAGCTTCTGAGTAAGTTTCCTTTGGCATCAAAGCCTTCTTGCTTTTCTTGCCATTTCTCGGCGTCAATGTGCAGGGCTCTTCCGAGGGTATCATAAGTGGTTCGTACTTTTCCGGCGGGGGTGGTCTCTTCTCTTGCATTGCCAAAGGAGTCGTAAGAGTCGAGGCGGCATTCAAATAGCACCTCTCCTTGGTTGTTTAGACGCTTGGCTTGGCGCAAATGGAAGGCATCGTAAGAGTATTGGATGGAGGAGCCATCCGGCAAAGTCAGGTGTGTGAGGCGCTCTAGTGCGTCATAAGAGTATTTGATGATGAGGTTGGGGGAGAGCTCTTCTTCGATGAGATTTCCAAGGGAGTTATAGCTTCTTCTTTGGACCATTCCGGAGAGGCGATCGACAATTGCGGTTGGGTGATCAAAAGCGGCATAATGATACTGATACCAGACACTTCCATCGGAGGAGCGCTTTTCAATGAGCCTGGAGAGGCAATCATAAGTATAATAAATAGAAACTCCGTCCGGCTTTTTCTTTTCGATTAAGTGGCCACGGTTGTCATAGGCAAAGTGGGTCGCTCTTCCCTCCGGTTGCTCTATCTCGGCTAGGAGCTCGCCTTTGGAATTGTAGCGTCTCTCAATGAAATACTCTCTTAAGGGCTGTCCCTCTTTCATGACGAGGGCATGCTCTTTGATCAAGTTGCCTACGTTGTCATGATAAAAGTGATTAGAGGAAAAGGTCGTCTCTCCTATCCTTAAATCTCTTCGTACCAAGCGATGCCAGGGGTCTTCCACTTCATGCAGCATGCGTCCTAAAGGATCTTTCGTTAAGCGCCGCATGACTCTTTGACCCAGGCCATTTACATGGTGGCGATCATATCCCCATTCCGTGATATTCCTAAGAGGGTCGATCTCTTGATGGAGCGTCCCATCGCTGTTGTAATGGAAATGATGATGGGCTGTTTCTTGATCGTTTTGCCGGATGGCGATCGTCGATACATTCCCCTGGATGTCGTAGGAGTAGCGCTCTTCTCCAAAGAGATGGCTGTGTACATCCCACCAGGTTTTAGAGGTGAGGCGGCTTAAGCCATCGTAAGAGAGACGCTCGAGCTGTCCTTCGACGTCGTTGAGCTTATAAAAGGTTTCGATTAGGCGATCTAACCCATCGTAAGAGTAACAAGTGATTTTGGTGCCGCCGGCGACCACTTCCCATGTTTTTCTGCCTGCTCCATCGTAAGTATAGCGGGTTACAACGCCATTTCTGTCTTTCCTCTCCATCAAGAGAGGGCCCTTATAGCTGCGTTTTTCATTTGCAACGAGATTGCCTGAAGAGTCAAACCACTCGATTAAAGTGAGCTGCCCTCTTGGGTTATAGGCATAACGAAGTGAAGTTCCGTCAGCGAGCCTTTTTTGTTTCAGCTTTCCGTTTGGATAGTAAGTGAAGGATAGAGTCGATCCATCCGGATGAGTGAGGCAAGTGGGGCTGCCGTAGAGGTTATAGCGGAAAAGTGTGCTCTGTCCCTCTTCGTCTGTTCTTTTCGTCATCCGGTTTAAAAGGTTGTACTCTTTGCTAACGCTTGGGCGATTATTCCAGTCTTTAAGAGGGGGCTTGAGGCAAGTTGTCTCTCTTCCCAGAGGATCGTAAAGGTAAGCCGTTTCACTACCATAAGGGTCAATGACTGCCGTCAGCTCGTTTAAAGCATTATAAGTATAAGTGGTCGTTAAGCACTCGCCGTTTGCATGCTTTTCCTCTTGTTTTGTGCAGCGATTCGCCAGGTCATAAGTGTAGCAGGTGACCAAACCTGATCCGACGACTTCTTCTTGGGTTGTATTTCCATTGCCATCATAAGTGGTCCGTTTGACTCTTCCCGCTTCATCACTTTCTTCGACGACTCTTCTTTGCGAGTCGTATTGCTTGGTCGTCTCGTAGCAAAAGGCGTCTTTGTTGTAGCAGCGCCTTTTCGTCTCATTGCCTCTTTCATCGTAAGAGTACTCGATTCGCTTCAAGAATTGCCAGCCTTGCCAAGAGTGGCAGTAGTGCTTTTCTTCTTGCGGCCTTCCAAAGGAAGGTCCTTTTGTCTGCACGGGTTCAATGACTTTTAAGCGGCGATAGGTGATGCCTGAGAGATCTCCTTCTTCTTCTCTTTGCCCATCATCTTCGATTGTTGTTTTGAGCTCTCCAAAGTCTCCATAGGTATAAAAGAAGCGCTCTTGGACAGAGCCGTCGTAAATATGCAAGACTTTCGTGCAGAGGTTTGTTTTGGGTAAATAATCATAGCGAATGGTCCACCCACCGGGCATTCTTTTTTCCTTGATCAAATGCCGCTCGTCGGGTGTGTAGCTGTATTCAATATAAGTCGAATCGGTCGCGTTCTTGTTTGTAAAGCTCTCTTCTCTCTCTCCGGTCAAGTTCCCATAGGTTGTCTCTCTTGTGATATTGCCGTGTGTGTCATAGCGATAGGTTTTTAAGTAGACGAGATTGTCTTCCTTTCCCATCGATTTTGCGCGTAGCCACCCTTCTTGTCCTTCTCGTTTGCTCCATTCAAATCGTTTCTGGAAGAGGAGATGACCATGGCTGTCTAAATGATCCAAGCAGACAAGGCGGGAGTGATCATCAAAATGATAGAAAGCGCCATTATGCAAAGCATCCATGACGAGTGTCTGACTCGAGTTATACAAAAACTTATGGGTGCAAATGCGCTCTCCTTCTTTCCCCACTGGCTGGAAGAGCTGATGGACTTTGCCTTCTCTATCATACTCAATTTCTAGGAAACGGCCTTCCGGGCGATCGATGCGTCTGACCTTATGCAAGTCAAAAGGAATGGTGTGAAAGCTCGTTTCACCCCGGTCGCTTGAGCGGACTTTTTTCAGGATCTTGCACTCCATTTTGTGTGCTCCCTCACCATGGGGGTTGCCAAGAGCGAGCTCTTCCAATTTATACTCAACTTTTGCGCCGCAATCATTTTTCGCCAAGCGGTGATGGGGGCTATACTCAAAGTGCAGGGAATTGATCTCATCGTCCTTTTCCCGCCCAACCGTTCTTACTTTTACTAAGCGGGGAAGGCCATGGATGTGTTCATAGGAAAAAAGCAAGCGGTTGCCATTGGGCTTTCGCTCTTCTGTCAAAAGAAAAGCATTCCTTGTCGGGATGTTTAATTTCTTCCTTCTTTCCTTATCGATGGCCATCCCTACGCCATAAATCCGAACACCTCCGTTCCCTGTTCGAACCGTCCATTCATGGCCGGGAAACTTATTTGTGGTATAAAAGACAGCCGTCCAATTGATAAAGTTAGACTGCCCACTTAAAGCGGCTCGGCTTAAATTCGTGTATCCCTTCTTTAATAGGCGAGGATCGATATGATAATGCGCTCTGTCCTTTTCTTGGTTGCGATAGGGAAGCAAGACCCCTTCTCTTTCGCTAATCAGCGCATAAGAATGGCGAGATCCTTTTTCCAGATCAGAGGCCCAAAGGGGAAACTGCGTCCCATACCCCAATCCCAGCATCGACTCTGTTTCGTTATGGCTATCATAGAAGCGAAATAGAGGCAGAGGATCGATCGATGGATCAACCAAATCTTTCTCCATTTGGAAGAAATGGCCGGAGACGGCATTCACACAGCCGGCTACTGTCAAAAGGGGCTCGCACTCAGCAGACAAAGAGAAATCGAGATCGCTGATATCATGATCAGTATCGACAGGCTCGGCATGTTTCTTTGCTTCCTGCTTATGTTTGTGGGGAGCCTTATTAGGAGGATGAGGGGCTGCCCTTCGGTGTGGACGGCGGTGGTGATGTCCTCCTTTAAAGGCAAGATCGGGAACAAAAGAAAACTTCTCCTTCTTTGATGCCTCTTTAGACGAACACGGCAAAGAGGCTTCTTCTGCAACTAAAGGAAATAAGGAGGAAGAGAGCATGAAGGAAAAAGAGAGAAGACGAAGAGAAGCAAACATGAGGCCTTCTTTTCTTGAGTTGAGAAGCTCTTCAAGGGGATGGAAAGGCAATTCTAGGTTATTAGACTTAATTTGACAAGAAAATTTTTTACTGAGGATTTCCTGTTGTCGTCATTTTCCGATTAGATTTTTTGAGCAGCAATCCACGCGTTCATCTGATCAGGCGTAATCCCGAGGCCGGCAATTCGACTTAAATCCATCTCTCTAAGATCTTCCATCACATCCTCAAAAAATGAAGCCTGATCTTCTTTTTTTATAAATTTTATATTTTGACTAGAAATGTATTCTTTGATGGATGCACCTGTCAATTGATTCAGGATAATATGACGAATGATGTCTCGTCTTTGTTGACGATATCGTACGCGGATTTCATCGAATCCCATCGCTTTCACTGTCGAATCGTACATCGCACAGGTGCGCATGTATGAAAATAAATATAAATCCAAGAGTGGGCGAACGTCTTGAAGTTCATAAATGGCAATGATGGCAGAAATATAATCCTCTCTTTCGACATCATTAAAAGATAAAGGAACGAGATTAGATTTGATCAATGGAATATTTGCGCTAAGCCTCGCGGTGCGCTTATTGACGTCTGAAAACGCTTGTAAATAGGTCGTATGGACGAGCAAAAATAAACTTTGTTCATAGGGATTTTGAATTAGAGCAGCTTTTTCAATGATGCGATTAAGTCGACGCTGCAATTGTTTTTTGTCTTTAAAGGGAACATAGGTTGAACCCCCAATGCGTACTTCATGGTCTCTAATTTTCCCTGCATAGCGCGCTTCAACCAATCCATCTGAAAGAAGATAATGCAAAGTGCAAATCGTCTCTTCCGATATTGTGAGCCTAGAAGCATTATCTACTATATAGCGGATCGCCTCTTTATGATTAAGAATCATCACTTTTTCTTCCTCTAACTTCCCTTCAGCACTAGATCCTTCGAGAAGAAGCCGCTGAGTATCTAGTAAAGAATAGGTGTTGCCTTCTAATCGCGAAGAATTATAGGAAAGATCGATGAGTAAGCGATTGAAGATTTGATGAGCATAGGTTCCTGCTGGATCTTCTCGTCTAGAACGTCGCCCTGCTTTTTCTAATTGAATTTGGCTCTCTGGTGGAATGTAGAAGGTGACATTTGGTTGATACGCTTCCACCCAATGATCAGCATACGCAGTTGGAGTCCTTTCATAAATCGGACGCCGTATCTGTTCAACAATTTTTATGCTTTCTAATCCAAAACAACTCACAGCTTTATTATTTTCTCGGCTAGCACGCTTTAGCACCTGGTATTTTGTGGCTTTTTTATGGCCAGTTTTATCTACCAGTCCTTTGGTTATCATTTCAGATAACCACCTTCTAACACTTCTTTCCCGATATTCATTTCCCAATTTATCGAGAAGTTCAGGTAGGCTGATGGGTTCTGATTCTTGGCTCAACTGGTGCAATACAGCCATTTTTTTATCTTGGGTGTTCATGGGCGCCTCTATCATACAGTCAATAAGGCCAATACTACCATAAATACGGCCACTTTTCCAGTTATTTTGGCCGTATTGTGGCCGTATTCGAGGAAAGTTGGCCGTATTCGAACAAAATTGTGCAATTCTTAAAATGAGCTCTTTAACAGGAGATAGCAATTAGGCAGCCAGAGCCAGGGTGTTTTCACTAAAAAGATTTAACAATCTATAAATCCTTAATATCCTGCCGCTTGCGATCCTGCATATCCTGTTTCTTTTAAATGATTTTAACAAGATATGCAGGGTCGCAAGCGGCATTTCTACAATACAGGCCACTTCGCACTTGAAACGCATGTAGGTGAAATCAGCATGAAGATACGCCACTTCCTCGGCAGCCATCTTTTGAAATTATCGGCACGCTAGTCATTTCTATCTTGTTTTAACAGAATAGGGGTCACATCAGGAAACGGAAAATATAGCACGCTAATGAATATATGTAATTAAATTTTAATAAGATAGAGAAAAAATTCAAAAACCTGTTTTGAATTCTAATCTCAAAATAGTAAGACCATTTACTAAATTCCTTGGCGTGCTATATTTTCCGTTTTCTGTAGCACATACATATGAGGAGGAATAAAATGGATAAAAAAAAACATAAACCAATAGACGATGCAGTTGAAATCTTGCATCGCCGTTATGTTAAAAATGATCCGGAGACTCTTGCTGAACTGGACAAAATTCAAGCTGATAATGATGTAGCAAGAAAGATCTACGACCTTCGTACGAAAGCAGGACTTTCTCAAAGAGCATTTGCTAAGTTAGTTGGAACCACAGCTTCTGCTATTTGCCGTTTAGAAGATGCGGATTATGAGGGACATTCATTAGCTATGCTTAATCGTATTGCTACTGCACTTGATAAGCGGGTAGAAATTAGATTTGTTCCTATTAAGAGGAGATTGCATTCAAGGCATAACATAGGTGTGAGGTCTAATAGAGGTTTGGGAAGAAAAGAAACAGAAAACCAGATTAAAAGGAGTTGCCAAACGAAACGGAATGTAAAGCACGCTAAAGTTAGCTTGGCTTAATCATCGCTTATTGGCAGCCCCGTTTTGGACGTTATAAAAAGTTGCTTAAATTTATTCAAAATGCACTTTCTGAAAACCAAATTTGAAATTCTTTCTCATGCATGAGCTTCTCATCTCTCAGTACAGCTCAAAGAATCGAGTAAGCAAGATGTGTGACCACTCACAAGGGAAGAGGCTGTGAAACAGGAATGGGAAATCCAATATTTCAAGCACAAATCATAAGCCACGCGGCCAGTCTGAACGGGTAAACTTCCCATTCTCGCTAATCAACTCGCCATCTGCATGAATGGTTCCCCCTCGACGCATATCGAAGATGATGTCCCAGTGCAATGCCGATTCATTTGTATTACCTGTCTCCGGGTAACCTTTCCCAAGTGCTAAGTGAAATGTGCCCCCAATCTTTTCATCAAAAAGGATATCTTTGACTCCTTTATTGATCCGATAGTTCGTCCCTATCGCAATTTCTCCAACAAATTTTGCTCCGGGATCTTGAGAGATCATTTCTAAAAGAAACTCTTCGTTTTTCGAGGCCTTAGCATGCTTGACAGCCCCTTTCTCAAAAACTAGCTCAATATCATGAATTTCCACATGGCGATAAATCGTAGGTAAGGAATAACGGACAACCCCATTTACACCGCCATCTGAAGCCTTTAGATTTGGGCCCGTATAGACTTCGCCATCGGGAAAGTTGATTCTCCCACAGCAGTTCACCCACTTCATATGTTCCACATTCACTCTAAGATCAGTTCCATCACAGGTTTGAAACCTAACCTCCTTTTTGTTTTCCAGGACGCTAATCAAATTTTCCTGTTGTCGCTCTAGGGCCTGCCAAGAAGACGGTGGGGATTCATCGCAGAGAAATCCTGCGTTGAGTACAAAGTTTTCATACTCGATGTTTCCCATCTCTGCATCTTGAGCTGCGGCTGGTGTAGGATACATCGTCACGCACCATCTCATCTCCCCTTTTGCAGAACGCCCAAGAATGGTATCTACAATCGGTTTATTACCCGCAGCAGCAAGACTCTGTCGTTTAGGAGCGATTCCAGATAGCATTTTTGAATTGCTAATTGCCCCTAAAAAGAGGTAGTGATCATATGTTTTCACACCTGCAAGCCTAGCGAACGGAGTGAATGAGATTTGCTCTTCCGAGCCATTTTTCAACAAAAACTCGTTGAGCGCACGGTGTAATACCATGACCTCTACTTTGGCTCCCATTAGGATCAGTCGTTCATAGACAGCCTCTAGAAGCGGCGTGGCATTGAGGTCGGCCAAAAGAAAAACTGTTTGATTTTTTTTTACGCCTAGCGAAAAACCGGCTAATACCTCTGCCCATTTATCCAATCTTTGATCTCGCATAGGCATCTATCAATTCAAACTCTTTAGACTTCTAAAATCATAATATCTCAAGTTAAGAATTAAACAAGTGTAATTTTTCTTGTTCTTTTTCAGAGAAGAACGAAAGAATGTTGAATTCCGGGACCACTGCTAAAATCTTTTGTCCCAAATCAAAAATGTTTTCGAGTTGAAGAAGATCAAGATTAGGACAGGAAAGCTGGACAAATTCCGCTGCGGCTAAATCTTTTTTGGCATCATTCAATTCTTGCTCTAATTCTTTCTCATATTCTTTTCTTGTCAGATCCATAGAAATAGTCGCTGTTAGATCACCTTGATGAAAAGAAGCAACAAGTTGCTGGGCCATTTGATTTAATTTGGCCTTTGAGAGAGATTGGAAGGCATTATATTCTTCTTTCATTTGATCGTGTGCCGCTTGAGTCATAGAGATCTCTCTCTCCACTTCTTCTAATTGTCGTGAGAGAGCATCGACATCGGATTGAGAAGCTGGATAGATAGGAAGGAGATTATCAAAAAGAGCTCTTTCTTGTTGAACTTTCATTTTCCTTCCTTTTATTTCGCCTAAGTCATCTTGAATCTGCTTAAGCGATGACTCTTCTATTTTGATTGAGCGAACTTTCTCGACTAATCGTTTTTTTCTGAATACGAGAGAGACTTGGGAAAGAAAAGGATTAGGAGTCAACCGATCATAATCAATTTTTGCCCTGCAACAAGGACAATTATTTTGCTCATGCAGAGAGGCGAAAGAAAAGGTATGGCCACATGCTAATGTGATTGGGTTTTTAAATGGGGATAAACTCACGACATCTTGTACATCGGTCCTTTGTAAGAGTGTGTCGATTGGAAGCTCTTTTCCCTTCACCAATTTTTCTAATACAGATTGCGATTGGAAATCAAGTTTGCTGGTAGGTAAGATTCTTTCTTCTAAAAATAGTTGCCATCCTTTGACTTCAATTTCTTTCTTCAACGCATCCGGAGCGAGTGTTAGAGCATGTGCTATTTGTTCGATCACCTGATCTTGCTCTTGGGGGGTTTGTGGAAGAGCTGTGGGATCAAAACATAAGTGGATGGAAGGGAAAAAATTTATTTTAATTCTTAATTTTTCAAGAGAGAAAATTAGAAATTTGTGACCCGCTTGCCAAAGCAAAAGAGGAGACACCTTCATTTCCTTAAGAGAGACAGGTAAATTTTGATATTGAGGAGAAGTTAATTTTTCTTTTAAAAGAGTGATCGATTTTTGATGCTCATGAAATTGATGAATCTGTCTCTCAAGTAATACTTCTTTTCCATTCAAGACTCTCTCTTCATTAGTTAAATGAACGAGACCCTCTTTCACTCTTTTTGCCAGTGGTATCGAAGAACACAACAAATCACTTGGAAGCGAACAATCAGAAATAAGAATAGGGCAATATCTTTGTGCCAGTTTAAAAACATGTTTGGCTTGTTTGTCGAGTTGTTTTTGATCATTTATTCTTGCGTTTAGGTGGTAAGCTTTTTGATGCAAATCCCCCAATTTGGCCTTCAATTGATGCAGGGGCTCCCACAAACGTGTGTGATATTCGATTCGATTTTGGTTTAATTTTTCTACATATTTTTTTGCGACATCATAATCACTCAGATAAGTCAGTCTATACGTTCTGCGCGCCACTTCTCTTTGCAAATACTGGATCCTTGGTAGTCCCATCAGCAGCTTTGCATTTGCGAATATCGGTAGAACATGCTCAGAAAAATGATGCATCGTGCTGAGAACAGAGCCGAAAAAGAATTTCCTTAGATCCTCAATTATTCTAACAGTCTTTATAGTTATTTCGATCTCTTTTACAGATATTTGTCTAGAATAATTCGAAGCAGGGATGATGACACGAGACAAAGCCGAACTTGAAAGCGTTATCACCTGCGAGCCGCCGGAGCCGATATGTTGATGTTGAGGAAACATAAATAACCTTCATTAAAATTTAATTTGTTTTTATCTGGACTTTCGACAATTTTAGAACCTAAAACTGCAAGGAATATTCAATCGCTTACCGGATGATCACTTGATAACCAAACTTAAGCACCTTAACAAATTAATAATTATAAGATTGCGGGTTTTTTAAAAGAAATGAAAATTTTTGAATTTATCAAAAAATTAATTTTTAATGAGTGCAGTGGTTTCCTTATTTAACGCCACTTCCTGAAGACCAAAAAGATGCTTTTCTCACAATCTTCTTAATGATTATTTAAATGTTCTTCCTGCTGATGAGCAGGGCAGAGTCAGTTTTATTGTAGACCGCTTGCAAGTGGAAGCGACAAAATAGCATGCGCTTAAAATTCGTATAACATTTGTCGATACTGACCCATTTCATCGCTCCTACCCAAAGTCAAATGGAATTCTTCTATTGGCATAGAAATCAAATCGTCAATTTTTGAGTCCAATATGACGTTTGTAGATGATTTCCAAGCAATTCCAGCAAGAGTAATATGTGGCTGAAATAGTTCCAAACATGGATTTGTCGGCAAGAGTTGATTTGCTATGAGGAGAGATCGTATTTTATCATGCAACTGCAAAATGGGATCGTCTCTGGCGATCGATAAGCCGACAGAATAGTGATAGGGAGGGTTTTTTCCTTTTTTCAACATTAACCCAAGAATCCTGATGGGGCAGGGATCAACTTTGCAATTTCGTAGATCTTCACATAGCTTTTCAATTTTCTCAGAATCGTCACATTCAAAAGCACATATGGTTATGTGTGGTAGGCTATTTTCTTGATTTAAAAGATACCCATCATTTAGTGGAATAAACATGCTTTGAGCGACTTGAATAAAAGGGAGCATAGATTTTTTTTGGGGAACTAAAGCCAGTATGTAGCGTATCATCATCAACCCCTATTTTGCCATTTTCAAATAGGCATCTTTTTCCATAGACCAGTCGAAGGCATGCTACTCCCTACGATAACAACGCCATGTGCGACTTTTTTTCCGTTCGAGTCCGGGCCCGTGCCCGAACCGAGATTCCGAGCTTTGCTAAACTATTTAACGAAGCTCGGAATCTCGCGTTCGGGCGCGGGCCCAGTCTCGGGCCCGGACTCGAACGGAAAAAAAGTCGCACATGGCGTATAACAGGTTTTTCTGGCGCTTGGTCCAGTTCTCGACACCATTCGAGATAACCGTTAATGGATCTCTTAAATTCCTTTTTTATTTCCTCAGGAGTTGTTCCCCTAAATGTGATTACATCTCGAAGTCCAAGAACTTCTCCATGAAGAGTCTTGGCTTCATCATCAAATTGGATAAAACCTGTATAACCTTTATATTTTAGCATGGTCTCACTATTAATCACTCCTTCTCTCGCACATCCCGTCATTTTTTCATTTTTTCATCACTCAATTTATATGCGAAATCCGCTCACTAACAACAGTTTATCAAAAACACTTTGACAAAATCAAGCCCGCTTGATTACAGGTAACCTTAAAACGGAGAAAAAGAGAACAAGGAGAAATCTATGCAGCTCAAGCCCTTTCGCTGTTTTGTGTTTTTCTGTCTATCCCTCTTTATAGGGGTCGCCTCTTCCCTTTTGGGGGATAACCAAACGCCCGATGTCTCTCCTGTGATCACGAATGGCCAGCTCCCTTTCCGCGTACGAATCGAATTAGCAGACTTTTCTCTTCCCAATGGATTGCAATCCTATGTGGTCGGGACTTATCAGGGACAATGGCTTCTTTTAGCAGGACGCACCAACGGTTTACATGGATTCAACAACAGTCCCAATAATTTTCCCCCAGAAACACAAAATTATCGAATCTATGTTGTGGATGTAAAGAAGAAAAAAGTATACTCCCGCTCCCTAAACAGCCCTGATGCAGGGTTGACACAAGATCAAGTGGATAGCCTTGCTGTGACCGCCTCCCAGTTTCATCAATCTGGAAAGACGTTATATCTCATAGGAGGATATGGGTTTAAAAACTCTGTCAATAATTTCGTCACCTTTGATCTTTTAACCACTCTTGATATTCCCGGTGTGATCCGATGGGTAAAGAAGGGTCGCCCAGGAGAAACACTTGCTCAACATATCCAACAAATTTCTAATCCCGTTTTCCAAATTACCGGTGGAGATCTGTTTAAACTCGAAAAGAAAGCCCCTTTCTTACTGGTTTTCGGAAACGATTTTGAAGGGGCCTATGGTTTCGGTGGAACCCAAGTCTATAGCGAGCAAATCCGAAGATTTAATATTCTAAATCAAGGCCGCCATCATGCAAGAAAACATCAAACAAACAACGAAGAATTATCTGTTGAAGTCAAATCTCCCAAACCTCCTCTCCCTGATCCCAACTATCGTCGCCGTGATTTGAATACGGTTCCTGTCATGCTCACGCATCATCAACAAGATTTACTCTTAGGACGCACTCTTTCTGCTTCTTGCAATTGCGGCTGCCCTCATGCTCTGGCTCAGGCTCGCTTAGTTCCCGGAGTGGTGGCTTACGGAGGCGTTTTCACTCCCACTGTAGGAGCTTGGACAGTCCCTGTTTACATTGACGCCAAGGGGAATTCATTGATGCCGGATCCTTCTGATCCTATTACCTTTAAGCAGGCCATGAATAATTATGTTTGCGCTAATTTAGGACTATTCTCTGAAAAAAGAAAAGAAATGTATACCGTCTTTTGTGGAGGAATTACGTATGGATTCTTCCAAGATGGGGTCTTCCAGACAGATCCAGACCTTCCCTTCACCAATCAAGTGACAACCATAAAAATTGATCGACAAGGCCACTATACACAATATTTATTAGATACAGCGTATCCCCTTATTCGATCGACCCAATCGAATCGGGGCAACCCTCTCTTATTTGGAGCAGATGCTCTTTTCATCTCCTCCGAAAAAGTCAAAGAGATCCAATATTCAAATAAGGTTCTTATGTTGGATAAAATCCGGAAACCTACCCTGGTTGGCTATATTGTCGGAGGAATCCAAAGCACATTGGCTGAGACACAAACAGAATCTGATTCGGATGCTTCTGCCTATATCTTTAAGGTGATTGTAGAACCTGTAAAGGGGTGTAAGTAAGACTTCTATTTAGGTTTTCCCCTTCTAATTCAAAGCCCCAGCCTCAATGGCGGGGCTTTGATCATGTATCATTCCAGCATGTTTCTGCATCGCCTCTTCAATTGTCTTTCCTTTCCATTTCTCAAGCAAAGGTCTTTGATGGCATGGAATATCAAGTCTGGCAATGGCTAGATCGATGTGTTCAGTTGAGATGATTTGCTGAATTTGTTGTTGAATTTCCTCTTTAGAGGGGGGACGCACACATTCCTTAAATGACTCTTTCATGAGGATTTTAAACGTCCCTTTTTTCTTCTCTGCAACGAGTTGTGTGGATCCGGTTGCTCCTGAGTGGTATAATTGATAGCGTTTAATCAGCGATTCTTTCTTGACCTCTTCGATAATAGAAAGGCGGTTCTCTCTCATCCGAACGGCTCCTTGAATGACAGCCTCTAATACAACGCAAGGATCTTTCCCAAACGGGTCTCGGATAAGCATGCGATGAATAGAAGTAAGAAGAGGAGCGTCCATATCGATCAGATAAGCTTTTCCTCCTCGTTTTCGGGTCGGTTCAATGACATGCGCCTTCAAATCTTCTACATAGAGAAGCCGTGTATCGAGGATGAGACTGAGTTTGAGCGCCTCCTGTGAAAGGGCTTGTTGATAACGTGCAAAAAGGGCGGCTCCTTCTTCATGCACCTGATTGTTAACGAGATGAGGAGGTGTAAAGGGAGAGATTCTTTTAAGACATGCTTTAAAAGTATCGGGATTTAAGCTTCCGGAAAGACTCCCTTTTTCATCTAGAGCGTGCTGTAGAGAGCGATCATGAGCGAGATAATATGTTTTACCGGAACCGCTATTTCCTCTTACAGCCCAGATGGAGGGGGCTTTAGGATGTAGACGTTTAGAGAGGGCCAGCGTGCGAATGCTTGCATTGGCAATTAATTTTGCGTAGAGTCCTTTTCGTTTGGCAACCCAATGAGAAGGGTCTTGTAAGTAGGGAAAATCTTCCATACGACTCGAGAGTAACGTTTTCGTATAGGCTTCGCACGTATTCATTTGAGGAGAACATAATTTTAGAATGAATGTCCGAATTTTATAAGACGTTCGTTTGAGTTTAAATTTTTGGCTAGAAAGGTGTCCTTGCCATGTAAGGGCATAATCGACGAGTTTGACGAGTTTGAGAAATTCTCGGGCATTTTCATGATTTAATTGTATTTTTTCAAGGCGAGCAGTCCCTTGCAAATAATCGATCAGATGCCTCACTTTTGGGAGAGGGTTAATTAAGATTTTAAAGCCGGTGAGGAAGAAAAGTTTCGCTCGATCGTAAACAAAAGAATCTTCTAGAGGTAAGAGAGTGATTTCCTCTTCTATTTCTCTTACCTCTCTTTGTGTTTTATGTTGATGAGAAGAAGCGAGAGCAGGAGAGAGCGGAGGGGAAAAGAAAGTGGAGAAAATCGAAGGAGGAGAAGGAGGAGTCTTGCGCCCCTCCAAAAAGGCCAAGGCCCCTTCCTCGCTGTACCCCATGCGCATTAACTCTTGTTTTGTGAATACATGCATAAATTTTCCTCCTTAAAATCTCGACTCAACCATCCGGCATAGAGGAGACTGACGAAGCATAACCCTCCGGCCGTGATGAACACCATCGAGGCGTTTGAGCTTAAAAAAATGAGCTGCCCAATAAAAGGGCATAGACATCCTCTCACCCCGACCAAAACAAGATTGAGGCTGGAATATAAGGTACTTTCATTGCCTTTCGAAAAGACCGGGCCTGATAAATTCCAGCTGAGTTCACAACCCGCTTGCATGGTTCCGTACATTAAATAAGCGAGAAAAAGCCAATGGATTTGCATGGTAGAGGCCAAGAGGAAGGCAATAAATAAGCAAGAGAAAAGATTGATGTAGCAATTCAAAGAAAAAAGAGAAAGGCGTTTTGCTCCATATGCCCATAGGAAAGCCGTGCAAATAAAAGCCGCCCCCTTACAAAAACTGACGGCCAACGTCAATTCCGTATAGGAAAGATGGAGACTTTCTTTGAAGAAAATTGGCAGGACGGGTTGCATCGCTACCAATCCAGCTCCTCCCAAAAAAAACATAAAGAGATAGTGGGCAAAGTCTGAATGTTTAGAAAGTAAGTGCCAAGCATTCTTCCATGGGGTTAGGAGAACGGTTCGAAAAGAGGGAGAAAAGGATTGAGAGTCGGTTTTTGATCGTGAAGGGGAAGGGAGACATAAAAGGAACCAAGTATTGAACAGTTGGAAGAGAGCAAGTCCTAAAAACAAGGTTTTCCAATGATCCGGCTGTTGATCCATCCAATAAGAAAAAAATAGAGGGATAAAGAGAACGACTCCATAATTAATCGAAGTCCCTTTAGAAATCAAATTCCCCATCTCTTTGACTCCCAGCTCTTTTTTCAGAATTTCCATCCACACGGGAAAAGCGGCTCGTAAAGTTGTCATAAAAAGAGCATAAGCGATGACATAAAACCAAACATTTTGCATGTAGGGAAAGAGCAGGCAAGGCAAGGCGCCCACTAGGTTAAGAGTGAGGAGGTAAACTTGGAATCGATGGCTTTTATTTGTCATGAATGTGCTGATATAAAAAGCAAATAAAGAGACGATCGGTTTAGAACAGGCTAAGATGACAAGGGCGAGAGGGGAGGCATTTAATTCTTTAGCGACGATGAAGATCAGTAATGAATAGAGAGCTTCCAGCGGACTTCCTAACAAGCGGGTGGCGAGAAATAGGTGAGGGATAGAGAGTCGTTGAATCATCTGCATTTAACCAAGATCTAAGTGAAATAAATCGAGAAACGCTTGAGCTGCCCGCGAAAGCTTTTCTCCTTTGTTGTAGATGACGCAGATTTGATAATCAAAAATGGGAAGTTGCAAGGGATAGACTTTAAGAGTCGGATAACGATCATTTGCAACAAGATAATCGGGGAAGAAACCAATCCCCATCTTCATTTCGGTGAAGCGGGCGACCACTTCCCATCCCGACAATTCGGCTTGGATGGTCAAAGGAGAAGCCTCATCCGATTGAAGGAGATGCTGTTTCAAATCCTCCACATAGGTTCCTTCTAAATAATCGACAAAAATCCCCTGTTCAATCAGGTGATGAGGGGCATGAATGCTCTGATAAAGATGAAAGCGCCCTTGTTGCAAAGGGCATTTAGTGAATTGAGAAAAATCTTGATCATAGACGACAATGGCAAACTCTGCTTCTTGTTGCCGAAGCGAATTCCGAATAAAATTTAACCCCCCTAGGCGATAGCTGAGCTGAATATCGGGAAAGGTCTCTTTCATCTTTTTATATAAAGGGGCCAGAAAGGACATCCCCAAACTATAGGTGGAGGCAAATTTTAGTGTTCCTTTGAGCGTTTCTTTATTTTGATGAATGCGTTCATGAATATTTTGAACCGTTTTAAAGACGTGACGCGCCTGCTCAAAAACAATTTTCCCCTCTTCCGTCAACTGAAATTTTTGGCGGGTGTGAATGAGAATCGCCGCCCCCAATGCCTTCTCAAGCTTAATAATCGCTTGGCTAACGGCCGACTGAGTCACGTAATTCATCTTGGCTGCTTCTGAAATGCTCCTATATACAACTGCATCGCAGAAGAATTTTAAATGTAAAAGATTGATTTGTGGATTCATGGTGTCAATATTAATAAAACTGATAATTAAAATCAAATTAATTAATTTTTTGTATAAATAACGTTTGGATTATATTTGGATTATATTTAGTTAAAAGCAATCATTCTGAGAGTATGAACAGGCGGCTGTTGGATTGTGAATCGGAGCTAAAACCAAACATGGCTTTAGCCATTGCACCGATTGTATCTCTTTTGAAGGAAAAAGGGTCATTCATTGATGAATGATCTTTTAAATTTAATTTAAATACAGGTTGAAGGTCACAGTTCACATCCCCCTCTCTCATCGGGGGGAATGTGAACTGTGACATTAAATATAGCTAAAAATGATAAGAAACTGGAGGATTTATGAATAATTATTTAGATCAGAAGATCGATCAGATCAACATGGAGTGTTTCCCTTGTTATTGGCTTTCTCAAGAATTTATCGAGCTTGATAAAGAAAGGGATCACTATCTCACCAAGATGTCTGAAACAAAGCCGGAAGTTGAACATGGTTATTATTTTTATCCTTGTTCAAAGATTGACCCCAAATTTTGCGAGGGAGACAAGGAATGCATCCGATGGCAGGATCAGGCCGATCGAGTGGCATCTGAATTAAGCAAAAGAAACATGTGTACAGCTCGGTCCTGGCATCCTTGTTCTCTGCAAAATTTTATGACATGGTATTCTGACCGCATTTTGTGTTGCGCTTCTTCGGGAACCTATCAGCGTGAGCGAGACAAAAAAATCTCAGAGATTCGCGGTAAAACATTCAGTAACAGTTAGAGGTTAAGATAGAGGTCAAGACAGATTTATCACTCTTGGAAAATCTTGTCTTTCATCATCAGTTAGAGGCTGCCGTTCTTACTCAGATTAAAAAGGACTCATTTCAGGATGTTGTTTGCTCTCAGTAAGTGCGAGATTGAGGAAAGAAAAAAGAGAGGGAAATAGAGAAGGGAAGGGGAAGTCCCTTCTCTTCACACCCTCTAGACCTCTAGCTTATTTTTCAGGGTTTTTACACAAATTTTTTAAAAAATCATTGCCCGTGGTTTTAAATATTTCTGGCAATCTGCTTCGACACAATTGAGGCTTTATTTTTTCGCAATCCTTTTGGAATTGCCTTGTGGAAGCCAATTTAACAATTTCGCTTCTCTGATCGAGGTATGCGATGGTTTGTGGGAAAAGAGCTCCATAAAAATCGTTGTCATGACTTACGTAGGTTTGAATACATTTATCCATCATCCATGTTTTATATAAAGATGATAGGGCTTGGTGTGTTTTATTCTTTGGGTCCAGCCCCTCAGGATATCCAGACATCAACTGCTCCCGGCACTCAATGCAAGTGCCAGGACTATCACTGACGCCACACCAGTTGTCGTTGGGCCAAAGGGTAGGCAAAATTGAATTTGTAGATTGCATAAACTTCTCCTTTGTCTAACTTTTAGCTAGACTATATAAATTTTGGTGTTCTATTTTGTGCTTATTTTATGAAAATATCATTTATTATAAAAATTAATTAAATTAATATTTCATA
Source organism: Parachlamydiales bacterium (assembly GCA_963801825.1). Lineage (GTDB taxonomy): Bacteria > Chlamydiota > Chlamydiia > Chlamydiales > Parachlamydiaceae > CAWDGI01. Next base: position 869,346 of record CAWDGI010000003.1, on the reverse strand, counting down.
TTATATTTTCTAATAAACAACTGTTGTTAGAAAGCAGAGTTTCTGACTATTTCGTAAATTCCTCAATGTTTCATATATCATGATACTATAAATAGAAAAATTGCTATTTACAGTATTGAATCTACATCATAGAATAATACTTGAAATGGGAGAAATGCGATTTGCAGTATCAAGGAGATTAGAATGGAGAAGAAACCCCTATTTTCAGGACGTGCTCAGGAGCTCAATGAGCTCAAGAGGTTTCTGACTAAAAAATCCGCTTCCCTGATTGTCGTGAGAGGTCGAAGGCGAGTTGGAAAAAGCCGGTTAATTGAGGAATTTGCCAAAGATTATCGATTCTATTCATTTGCGGGACTTGCTCCAAACGAACAGACGACTGCCCAATCACAGCGCGATGAATTTGCTAGACAGCTTAGTGAACAAACTGGGATACCGGAAGTGAAAGCGGATGACTGGGGAAAGCTTTTTTTACTTTTATCAGAAAAAGTTCAACAGGGAAGGGTCATTATCTTATTTGATGAGATTTCTTGGATGGGATCTGAAGATTCAGATTTTTTAGCTAAAGTCAATCATGCTTGGGATCAAAAATTCAAAAGAAATCCGGAGCTCATTTTCGTTCTTTGTGGATCTGCATCCGCCTGGATCGAAAAAAATATTCTTAGCAGTACAGGATTTTTGGGAAGAGTCTCCTATACCTTAACGTTGGAGGAACTCCCTCTGGCAGATTGTGAACGGTTTTGGGGAAAAACAGGATCTAATATATCAAGCTATGAGAAACTTAAACTTTTAGCAGTCACGGGAGGGATTCCAAAATATCTTGAAGAAATAGACCCTTCAGTCAGTGCAGAAGATAATATCAGACAGCTCTGTTTTAAAAAGGGCGGTCTGCTTGTAGATGAATTCGATCATCTTTTCTCGAATATTTTCCAAAGAAAATCTTCTTTATACAGAGAAATTGTAAAAGTTCTTACATATGGTGCCAAAGAGCCTACGCAGCTCGCAGAAGAGCTTGGTGTTGAAATGACTGGACTATTCAGTGAATATCTTGAAGAGCTTGCTTTGTCCGGTTTTATTAAACGAGATTATACGTGGCATGTGAAAACCGGACAGGATTCAAAACGGAGTAAATATCGACTTAGTGATAATTATCTTCGTTTCTATTTGCGATACATAGAAAAGTACCGAACGAAAATAGATAGGGGTGGATTTCAATTCAAATCATTAATGTCACTCCCTGAATGGAATACGATTATGGGGCTTCAATTTGAGAACCTTATTCTGAACAATCGCAAAATTCTTTATTCATTTTTAGGGATCAGCCAAGAAGAGATCATCAGCGAAAATCCCTTTTATCAAACGCGTACAAACAAGCAGCCAGGCTGCCAAATTGATTACATGGTAGAAACAAGATTTAACACGCTCTATATTTGTGAAATCAAATTTTCAAAAAATCCTATTGGAGCCGAAGTGATCAAAGAAGTCCAAAGCAAAATTGATCATTTGAGTCGCCCAAAGGGATTCTCTTGCAGACCTGTCCTTATTCATGTGAACGGTGTTTCTGATGACGTCACCGAGAGCGACTACTTTGCTTCAATCATAGATGCAGGAAACTTTTTGGGATCGAGGGGGAAAACGGAAAAAATCCCTCGTTAAGAAAAATAGCACTTTCGTCATTTTTAATTCATTGACAATAAATTTTATTCTCAGTAAAATTTAATATATTTACATTTAAATTTATGATTAAATTTATATGATAAGCTTAATTAAAATTAGAGGTAAGTGATGGACAATTTAAATAGCCCATATTCTACGCATCCTATTATTTCATATGAGTGGCAGCAGAACGCTCCTGATTTATATAAAATGCCACCCGATATTATTGTCACTATTTTCTCTTATTTAGCTCTTAAAGACTTTGGAAGATTAGGCCAGGTGAGTACGTATTTTGAAAAAATGGCAGTTTCTGTTTTTGATCATTTAAATTGCTCTTCTGTTTACGAAATAAATAATTTATTTGTAGAATTGATAAATCTAGAAAAAAATGAAAATTGTGAAATGATCATTCAAGAGAAGGATCGTGAGATTATCGCAGAAAAAGCTGATAATCTGCGAGAATCAGCATATAAATTTATTAATCTAACAAAACGTTTAATAAATGTTGCTGAATCTAAATCAACAATCATGAATAATATTAAAAAAGCGCGGACTTGGTTAGAACTAAAAGATTTGAATAAAGTTTTTAAAAAATCCAAAATTACTTTTCAGATTTTTAAAAAGATGAGTTTTGTAATAAATTTGGAGAACAGCCACAAAACTTTCTTCTCTAATCATCAAATTTTCCACAAATATATTTATCTTTCTTTATCAGTTTTCATAGAACAATGTTTTGAAAAGAAATTGGGAAAAGAGGACTTCATCAACATGATCGAGTTTCTTCCGGAAAAAAATGCTTATATTGTATACATCATTGATTTTTTGAAAACTGACAATAAAAGGTTATCTTCGGAAGAGAAAATTAAGATTTTAAATGGTGTTAAAGAGTGCCAAGATCTGGATCGTGACTCACTCAATTTTTTCTCAAAGATCAGCCGGAGTTTAATAGAAGATAATTATAGCTGGGAGGCTTTAAAAATAGGGAACATCATCCCTCTTAGTGAAAAACCGTGGTTTTTTTGCAACTTTCTTCAAGATTACCTTTCAACAGGCAACCAAGATGATCAACTCGAGCAAGCCTGTGTCGATAAAATTATCGAAAGCGTGGAAGATTTGTTGATCAAGAGACAAAAGGGGAAGCAACCAGAGGAACAATCAGATCAATCTCTAACAGAACAAATAGATAAAATTAAAAAGCTCATAGAGGACCTTGTTGTCCAATTTCCGGCGATTAAGAAAAGAATTTGGGAAGAAGATAAGATCGTCCATCCTAAGTTGATTGATTTGGCCATTCAGATTGTTTCGCTATTGCCTCCGGAGGACTTCCAAGCTATGTTAGGAAGCATGATTCGACGTTTGACCTTCAATGATTGTTTTAACACAGCGGTGGAGATTATTAAAAAATGTCGTTTTATGATAGAAAATGCAGATGAGATGATTCAAGAGCTCCAAGACAGACAGCGCCAAACCAAAGTCCAAATAAGAGTTGCCTGCACTAGAAAACCTGAGTTATGATATCATTCTTTCAGTTGAAAGAGGAAAACAGACTCCCTTTTCTTAATGCATGCCAAACGAACATTCTTTTAAATTAGCCCTCATTTGTGGAGGGCCTTCTCCCGAACGAGGGATTTCCTTGAATTCTGCTCGTTCGGTGATGGACCATTTGAAGAGCGATTCAGTCGAAATCCTTCCTCTTTATATCAATCAAGCCAAGCAGTTTTATCTTCTTTCTCAAGCCCAGCTCTACTCTAATACTCCAGGAGATTTTGACTTTAAACTCCAACGGATGGCTTCTCCTCTCGATTTTGCCTCCCTTCTTCCTTTATTAAAAAGTGTCGATTTAATTTTTCCTGTCGTGCACGGCGCCTTTGGCGAGGATGGAGAACTACAAGCCTTTTTAGAGGAGAATCAACTCCCTTTTATTGGGCCAAGCAGCGCTTGCTGCCGTCGCATCTTTCATAAGCATCGAGCCGCTCAGCAATTGCAAAAAGAAGGATTTGCGACTGTGCCTCAGCTCCTCGTTTCTTCTCATGATCTTGGGGGAGCTCTTCCTCGAATAGAAGCCTTTTTCCATCACCATCATTTGAAGCGGGCGATTGTTAAACCCGCCCTTGGAGGATCTTCTATTGGAGTCTATTCCGTCTCCACCCCTGCTGAGGCTTTGGCTCGATTAAAGGAAATTTTTGCAAAAAAATGGGCGGTTGAAGCCCTCATCGAGCCCTTTCTTAAGGGAAGAGAATTAACTCTTGTGATCTTTCAAAATCAGACGGGAGAGCCTGTTGCACTCATTCCCACAGAAATTGAATTGAGAGAGGCAAGAGAGGCAGAGGCTGAAACGCAAATTTTTGATTATCGAAAAAAATATCTGCCGACGAATCAAGTGATTTACCACACCCCCCCCCGCTTTTCAGAAAAACTTATCCAACAAATTCGGAGGGAAGGAGAGCAGCTTTTCCGTCTATTTGAGATGCGCGATTTCGTCCGCCTAGATGGCTGGGTCATTGGGGAAGAGACGGTTTACTGGACCGATTTTAATCCCATCAGCGGACTGGAGCAAAATAGCTTCTTCTTCCGTCAAGCTGCTCTCTCTGGAATGACTCATCGGCAGGCCCTTCAGTCTATCATGAAGAATGGGTGCCGCCGTTATGGATTATCTTATCCTTTAGACGATGCCCCCTTGCCCTCTTTTTCCAGATTGCCTGTTTATGTGTTGTTTGGGGGGCATAACGCCGAAAGGCAAGTCTCGTTAATGAGCGGAACGAATGTTTGGCTGAAACTCTTGCAGTCGCCCCATTATTTCCCGACTCCGTTTTTCTTAGATCCTGAGGGGTTTATCTGGACGCTTCCCTATGCTTATTTGCTCAATCATACGGTCGAAGAGATTTACGCGAATTGTAGGGATCAAAGAGAACAAACCGAGGCATTGCAACTAAACAGGACGATTGAGTTTCAGCTCGGCATTGAACCTCCCTTAGAAACGCTTCCTCAGCGTCTCTCTTTAGAAACTTTTTTGCTTCAAGCCGAAAAAGAAGAGGCCTTTGTTTTTCTTGCGCTCCATGGAGGAGAAGGAGAAGATGGGACCTTGCAGACTCTTTTGGAGCAGCATCATCTCCCGTTTAATGGCTCTTCAGCGGAAAGCTCAGCCTTGTGCATGGATAAATTTTTAACAGGACAAGTGATCAATCGCTTGGCCGACCCAGAGATTCAGTCCTTGCCTAAAAAGAGCTTTTCTTTTGCTTGTTTGGAGAATGCTTCCCTTGCAGATTTAGAGGGGATTTGGCAGGAATGGGTGCAAGAGTTGGGTCTGGGAGGTGAGCGCCTCATTTTAAAGCCTCGTCGAGAAGGGTGTTCTGCGGGTGTCGTCTTATTACACTCTTCCCAAGATCTCGCACGCTACTTTCAGCTCCTGTCTCAAAAGGCCTTCTTCATTCCTCCCTACTCTTTTGCCAACCAATCCGGTCCCATTGAGATGCCCTCTTCTTTTACACAAGAGTATTTAGTTGAGCCTTATCTGGAGACAGATCCGATTCTCATTCAGGGAGACCGCCTCCAAGTTCTTTTGTTGGAAGGGTGGGTGGAACTCACTGTGGGGGTTTTGGAGGATAAGGGGGTCTACCATGCGTTGAGCCCAAGTATTACCGTGGCGGAAGGAGCTGTTTTAAGCGTGGAAGAAAAATTTCAAGGAGGAACGGGAGTCAATTTGACTCCCCCTCCGACAGAGATTCTTTCCTCCGGAGCGATAGAAAAAATCCAACGAGGGGTAAGAAAGGCCGCTCAAGCCTTAAAGATTCAGAATTACGCTCGGCTCGATCTTTTCTTTAATCGTCGAACAGAGCAGTTTATTTTGATTGAGGCGAATACGTTGCCCGCTCTCACTCCCTCCACTGTTCTCTACCATCAAGGACTTGCCGAAAATCCTCCTCTGACTCCTTTAGAACTCTTAAGCCGAATGATCTCTTCCAAATGGATGAAAACTTGTGTTTAACAAAGGACTTCTTCTCCTCTCGTTTTTTATGGTGGCTTTTGGGCAGCCTGCTTGGAGTCCTTTTTTAGGACTTCTTTGTGCGATCGGAGGGTTTGCCTGTTTTTGGCGTGCTTTGTTAAGCATGCCTCATGCCAGGAGCCGTTTCTGGGTCGCAATGGGCTGGTATGCGGCTGTGCAAGTGGTTCAGCTCTCTTGGCTCATTTCTCACCCTTATTTCTATATTTATGGGGTTCTTCTCTTTTGCGCTTGTCTCATGGGGGCGCAGTGGGGACTCCTCGCTCTTTTCATTCGCCCGCAGACGATTGAGCGTTGGTCTTCTCTCTTTGCATTAGCAGGATGTTGGACTCTTTTGGAATGGTCGAGACTCTTCCTCTTAACGGGCTTGCCTTTCAATCCGGTTGGACTCTCCTTATCCGGCGCTCTCTACCCTTTGCAAGGGGCCTCTTTGGGTGGGGTTTATGGGCTCTCTTTCTGGGTGATCTTGACGAACTTGTTTCTTTTAAAGGCTTGGATGGGCTTTAAGCATTTCACGCGCTGGGGAATGGTCTTTTTTGTTGCCGGATTGCCCTATGCCTTTGGCTTTCTTCACCTCTCTTGGCATCTCAAAAGGTTTGAACAAGAGGCTCGCCACTTAAAGGTTCTTTTGGTGCAAACGGCTCTACCGATTGAGGAAAAGATGGTCTTTCAATCGGCGGAAGAGGCACATCAATTTGTTTTAGGGGAGTGGCGCCATATTCTTTCCCTCTTGGCGAAGCATCAGGGAAAGGGGATTGATTTAATTCTCTTTCCCGAAAATTTGGTCCCTTACGGAACCTTTTATGCTGTTTTTCCTTTGCCTAACGTCCATGCTATTTTTCGCGAATTATTTGGAAAACTCCCTGACCCCTTACCGGTCCATTCGGTTAGGATGCCTCAGGGAGGCCAAACATTTGTTTCTAACGCTTATTGGGCTCAACTGATTGCAAATGTCTTTCAGGCGCATGTGGTGATTGGTTTAGAAGATGATGACGTTTCTGAGGAAGAGGGGAAAATAAGCCGGACGATGTATAGCGCCGCGTTTCATTTTATTCCCAATCATCTCACCCCTCCGGAGAGATATGAAAAACAGGTCTTGGTGCCGATGGGAGAGTATATTCCTTTTGAGTGGTGTCGGAAGATGGCTGCGTCCTATGGAATTTCCGGCTCTTTCTCTTGCGGCAAGGGGGCCAAGCTTTTTTCCGGTCCTATTCCTTTTGGTGCCTCGATTTGTTATGAAGAGATTTATGGAGAGATGATGCGAGCGAATCGGGTGAAAGGAGCGGAAGTATTAGTCAATTTGACGAATGATGGGTGGTATCCTCAGTCTCGCTTGCCTAAGCAGCACTTTGATCACGCGCGTTTGCGCACGGTAGAGAATGGCATCCCCTTAGTGCGCGCTTGCAATACAGGGGTGACGGGGGCGATTGATAGTTTAGGACGCCTTGTCGGCGTGTTGGATGAAGACCACATGCGGACCCAGGAACGGGCGGAGGCGGTCTATTTGGATGTGCCCCTTTATCATTATAAGACTCTTTATTCTCAGGTAGGAGATCAGGGAATTTTGGGGTTGGCCCTTTTGTCTATTTTTTGGCCATTGGGGATCTATCTTAAAAATTTAAAAAATAGATTTTGAGATGGAACCTTTAAGTTTTCAAAGAAATACCCAATGGGTCTTTATTCTCAGTAAATTACTGAATAGTCCTTTAGGGGTGATGTATGGGCTTCTTGCTTTTATTCTCTGCAAAAATTTTCATGCGACTCCTTTGCAAATCACTCTTCTAATGAGTTCTAAGCCGCTTGTTGCGATTATCTCTTTTTACAGTTTATTATTTATTAAGAATCGTCCTGAGCGGTTGAAATTCCTGATTATTTTTTCTACCCTGATTGGATTTATTCCCTGTTTTTTCTTTCCTTTTTTGGAAAGCAGTTGGTTTTACATTTTTTCTTTTGCTCTTTTTATGATGGCCGCTCGTGCGATGTTGCCGGCCTGGACAGAGATTTTTAAATTAAATATTTCGACTGAGGAACGAGGGAAGGTTTTTTCCAGGGGATCAACAGTCAATTATTTGGCGAATATTGTCATTCCCCTCATTGTCGCTCCTATCATGGATGCTAATCCAGGGAGTTGGAAATGGATCTTTTTCTTTCTTGCCTCTCTTCAACCGCTGCATCTTTATCTCCTTTCTCAATTGAAGGTCAATCTCCCTTATTCTGGGGAGAAAAGAGACGAAGCTTCCTCATTCTCCTCCTCCTTTCACTCGATGATCTGGGAGCCCTGGAAAAAAGGGTGGTTGCTCATGAAAGAACGCTCAGATTTTCGAGGTTATCAGATCGCTTTTTTATTTGGTGGAGGAGGGTTAATTTTAGTTCATCCTGTCCTTCCTCTCTTCTTCAAGGAGGTTCTCCATCTTTCTTACACGCAGCTGGCATTTGCCACTTCTTTATGTAAGGGAGTGGGGTTTGCTCTGACTTCTCCCCTTTGGGCCCGCTGGTTTAATCGTCTTTCCATCCATGCCTTTAACTTTCATGTGACTGCTGCGGCAGGCTTATTTGCCTTGATTCTTGTGTTCCGAGGGCACCAAGTGGGCTGGATTTATATCGCTTATTTTGTTTATGGAGTCATGCAAGCGGGGAGTGAGCTCAGTTGGCATTTGGCCGGTCCTAAATTTTCTCAGAAAGAGGATAGCACGCTATTTACGAGCGTCAATGTCATGATGGTGGGTTTAAGAGGGTGTGTGGCACCCTTTCTGGGAGAGTGGTTATTTCTATCTTCTAACTCGACCACTGTCTTTTTTGCGAGCGCCCTTCTATGCTTAACGGGGGCTTTTTATTCGTTGTGGTTAGCCATCAAATTTAAAGAGACGCCTCAAGAAGTCATTTAATCAGGGGATGACTCTTAACAGCCAAAGATCTAATAGAAAGGCCACACTTAAGCTCCCTAACCCTAACATAATCAAAAAGGGATAAAGGGAGAAACGGCGATAAGCCTCCCGCATCTGGGGGTGAAAAATTTTTCCTTTCTCCAGAGTATTAATCTTGGCATAAATAGAGGAGAGATCTTGATCGGAGTGGACCAAATAAAACTCCCCTCCTGTCATTTGGGTGATTTTCTCCATTTGATGGCGATGAGGCGCATAAGTCGGCGATCCAAAGCGAGGGTCGACGTTGATGATGTAGAGATGCACCCCTTGCTCTTTTGCCACTTGTGCCGCCTCCTCTAAATCGATGGTGCGGAGGCGGTTGCCTTGATCGAGACGGCTAGGATTTTGAAATCCATCGGTCACAACAATCATCACGCTGCTTTGAATGGTATAAGGAGGAGGAGTCTCTTCTTGTTTGAGCTCTTCTGCAAAATGGCGCGTCGCTTGCATGAGATAGGCCGTCTTAAAGATGGCATATCCAATGGCTGATCCCTCTTCTTCCGGCTTAGTAACCCCCTTCAGATTTTTTAGATCGCTTAGCAAAAGATCCTGATCTAATGTCAAGGGGACAACCACCTGAGGAAGGCGGGCAAAGGCAACGAATCCAATCAAATCGGAAGGATGATCACGGATAAAACGTGCGGTCACTTCCTTTAACCCATCGATTTTTGGAACGACTCTTGTCTCCCCCTCTGCATTGGTAAAAGGGACAGATTCTTCCATAGAACCTGATCGATCGAGCACAAAATAGATCGCCAGCCCTTTCGTTGGCCTCCCTTGAGAAGGGGAGAGCAAAGAAGAAGGAAGAGGGGAAAGAAAATGGGGATCGATAAAGGCGAGCAGAAAAAAGAAAAACCCTATCCAGTAGAAGCGAGCCGAATAGGGGAAAAGGTGGGTGCGCCAGGAGGAGGCAGGGAAATTCTTGACCACCGAAAATGCAAGAAAAGGAGAAGGGGAAAAAGAAAGAAGCCTTTTCTTAAAGAAAAAAAACAAAAGGATCAAGAGAAGAACGAGCCCGGCAGCTCCTTTATCTACATCAAAGAGCATTGCACTCAAATTGGACACCAACTATGGCTGGAATAATCATAACGGGCCCGTTCCAAGAAATCTTGATCGAGAGGGCAAGGCTCGATGCCCCAGACCAAGTCTGCATATTCTTTAACAGCATGATCGGAAGAAAATTTTCCCATGCCGGCGATATTATGAAGGGCATAGTTTGCCCAAAGAAAGGGATTTTTATAACATTCCTCCACTTTTTGCTGGGTATGGTAATACTCTTCTAAGTCTTTCAGGGTAAAGTAGCGGTCGGGAGAGCCCCCATAGTGCATCTCAATCAATTTATGGTAAAGATCGCTAAATGCCTGGTGCTCCTCTTCTGTGAGGGCAAAGGTGCGATCACGTAAAGTATCAACCGCTCGCTTAATTTGAGAATTCCCCTCATAAATCTCTTGAGAGTGATAAGAGTTTTTCGCTTTCATCTCAGCGATTTGATCAGCGCTGCATCCGAAGGCAAAGGGCCACCATTTAGAGCCGATCTCTCTTTCCATCTCAATATTGGCCCCATCTCTCGTTCCAATTGTCAAGGCTCCATTAATGGCCATCTTCATATTTCCGGTGCCGGATGCTTCCGTCCCGGCAGTCGAAATTTGTTCGGAGAGATCGGTCGCAGGAATGATAATCTCTGCTCGCGTGACATCGTAATTTTCGAGATAAATGATTTTCAGCTGTCCGGCAATGGCAGGATCACGGTTGATTTTGCGGGCGACGCAGCAAATAAAACGGATGATCTCTTTTGCTGTGTCATATCCGGCGGCGGCTTTACCGCCAATAATCGATGTTCTTTTGATGTGGCTCTGGGGATCTTTCAGAAGATCATGGTAAAGCATGATCAGATAAAGGGCATTCATGAGTTGTCGTTTATATTCGTGAATGCGTTTGACCTGGACATCAAATAAAGACTGAATATCAATGAGAGGAGGAGGCGAAACAACGACTCCGTTCTCATCCCTTAAGCCATTTTCTCGGTTGAGAAACTCCAGTAGTCGCAGCTTATTTTTTCTCTTAATCTCCAAAAACTCTTCTTGGGATTCGCGGTCCTCTGCAAATTGTTCGAGATGGCGGATGTGAAGAAAGTTTGTGATCCATTCATCGCCAATGCGCTTGGTAATGAACTTTGCCAGTTCTTGGTTGCACTCTAAGAGCCAGCGCCGTTGTGTGACGCCATTGGTGATGCTGATGAAGCGATCAGGATAAAGCTCCGCAAAATCTTTGAAAACCACTTTTCTCAAAATCTCTCCATGGAGCTCTGCCACGCCATTGACTTTATGCGATCCGACGATGGCGAGATGCGCCATGCGCACTTTTCCATTTTGAATAATGGAGACGCGGCGCACCCGGTCCTCATCCTTTGGATATTTTGCTCGGACGACGTTGCAAAAGTCTTGGTTGATCCGTTCAATAATTTTATATTGACGAGGGAGCAAATAGTAGACCAGTGAGCGATCCCATTGCTCGAGTGCTTCGCTTAAGATGGTATGATTGGTATATCCTGTGCAGCTTTGCGTCATCTCAAAAGCCATTTTCCAGGGAATGTCATAATGTTTGGTCAGAATGCGAATGAGTTCGGCGATGACTAAGGCGGCATGGGTGTCGTTGATTTGAATCCGGACTTTATCGGCAAATTGGCGGAAATTATGAAAAAGGAGGAGATGATGACGAATAATGTCTTGTAAAGAGGCCGAAACTAACAAAAATTCTTGTTTGAGGCGGATGCGCTTTCCGACTTCTGTATTATCATTAGGATAGAGGACATCCGTTAAGGTGACATTTTCAGCGGCTTGATCAAGTCGTCCGGCATTGTAGCGCTGCAGCAGGAAATTGCGAGGAGAGTCTTTAGTGGACCAAAGGCGCAAAGTGACAACGGAGAAATTGTGATCTCGACTGAAGCCGACAATGGGATAATCGTAGGCAAGGGCGCCGACCTCTTCAGGGGAGATGAGGTCCATGATTTCATCGCCATGGATATTGAAGGCGGGTTTGGGGGTGCCACAAAATTTGACATGGAAGCGGCGCTTATCTCGTCGAAACTCCCAGGGGTTTTCGTTTAAGAGCCAGCAGTCGGGGGTTTCCATTTGGACGCCATTCCAAATTTGTTGCTCGAAGATGCCGTACTGGTAGCGGAGTCCGTAAGCTTGAGCGGGATAGTGATGAGTTGCCAAGGCATCCAAGAGGCAAGAGGCGAGGCGTCCTAAACCGCCATTGCCCAATCCGGGATCTTCTTCGCAGTTGACAATGTCTCGGAGGTTGCGGTTCATTTTTTGTAAGAGGAGGCGGACAACTTCTAATCCATTGAGATTACTCAAGGTATTTAAGAAGAGGCGGCCGGGGAGGTATTCCATGGAAAAGTAGTAGAGCATGCGCACTTTGTGCTGGGCGACAGTGCGGGCGGTGGCCATCCAGTTGATCATGATCTCTTCCCTGAGTGCGTAGCAGAGGGCGCGGTAGAATTCATCCGAGTTGGCTTCTTCGGCTGTGCGGCCAATCGTGCTGATTAAGTGGAACTTGACCTTGCGAATGAGCGTTTCGGTCATTGCCTCAAGGGAAGAAGATGTTGGAGGAGTCATGGTTGTTGATCAAGAATAGGGTTAATGGGGTTGATTTTACTTTCTCGACTTTGTACATTTTAAGGGGTCGCTAAACGCAAGATTTTGAGCTATAACGCGTTAAAATTTTTTCACCAACCCAAATGAGGGTTGGCGAAAAAATTTTAACGCGTTATAGCTCAAAAGATTGCATTTATCGACCCCTTAAAATGTACAAAGTCGAGACTTTCTTATTATAATAATTTTTGTATTGCGTCAAGGAACTTTCTGTTTGAGGATTTTCATTGCCTTTTTATTGGCAAATGATTACATCTCTTTTTCAATGCTAAAGAGGATTTTATGAAGCTCAAGATATTCCCCTTATTTTTTAGTTTGTTTGTGTTAATGAATCATGCTCTCATGAGCGCCCCTGTTGTCACAGGACTCAGTCTTTTTAGTGGCCCTTCTTCCGGAGGAACGCAAGTTGAAGTGACGGGAAGTGGGTTTACAGGGGCAACGGAGGTTCAGTTTGGGGAAACCCTTGCCTTATTCTCGGTCAATTCAGATACATCCCTTACAGCTTACAGTCCCATCCATTCTCCTGAGTCCATCTTTGTGACTGTCACAACACCGGAGGGGACATCGTCTCCAACTGAAAACGCTTACTTTGTTTATTTGGGACATTGGCAGATCTATGTGGGAAATCGAATAGGGCTCAATGTGACAGTCATTGATGCGACAACGGATAGCGTGACGACGATTCCTCCGGCAGGAGTGTTTGGGAATCCGTTGAGTATTGGGATGACGCCGGATGGCACGAAAGCATTTGTGACCAATGGGACAACGGTTGATAACGTTGGCGTCATTGATACGGCGACGAATCAAGTGACATTCATTCCTTTTGCACCTGGGAGTGACCCATCTGCTGTTGCAGTGACACCGGATGGAACGAAGGCTTATGTGGCTAATTTTCTCGGTAACGATGTTTCTGTCATCATCGTGGCAGATGAGAGTGCGACAACCATTAATACAGCAGAGAGCAGTCCGATTGCTGTTGCCATAACACCCAATAGTGCAAAGGCTTATATATCAAACTTCGGTGATGGGGTGACTGATATCCTCACGGTAGATAATAGCTTCACGACGATTCCTTCTCTCGGAGATAGCCCCTCTGCGATTGCGATTACTCCTGATGGAACAAAGGCTTATGTGGCTCTTCTATTGGATGATAACGTGGCTGTAATCAATACAGCTGATGATTCTTTTATCACCATTCCTGTAGGAACAACGGGTCCTCTTTCAATTTCGCTTGCAATAACTCCGGATGGACAGCAAGTTTACGTGGCTAATTTTGGAGATAATAGCGTTGCCGTTATCCGTACAGTAGACAATAGTGTGACAACGGTTCCTACTATAGGAGTCCTTCCTATTGCAGTGGCGATTACTCCTGATGGTCAGAAAGCGTATGTCTGTAATTATTTGAGTGGGGATGTTGCCGTCATCAATACGACAGATCTGACTTTTACGACGATTCCTAGTGTAGGAACAAATCCGACGACCCTTGTCATTACACCGGATGGAGAAAAAGTCTATGTTGCTAATCAAGGGGATAACACGGTTGCCATTATTGAGACAGCAACAGATACGGTTGTGAACTCTCTTCCTACGGGAGTGGCACCCAGCTCAATGAATATCACTCCCGATCAGGCTCCTTTAGCTCGCTTTATCGCCACTTTAGCTCCCTCAGGGTCTGCTAGCTTCTTTGATGCTTTTTCTTCCATTTCTCCTGTCGGAACCATTGCCAATTACTCTTGGAATTTTGGGGATGGGACAACATTAAAGACTTCTTCGCCGACTGTTTCTCATACTTATCTGCTGCCGGGATCTTATTCGGTCACTTTGACTGTGACAAACTCTGCGGGAACATCGACTTTTCAACTCTTTAATCCTGCTTCTCTCGTTATTTTAGAGCCTTCTGTTCATTTGCCTTTTGGGTATAACTATTATTCTTTCACTAATAACGGGGGACCGAGCGCGACCACAACGCAGACCCTGACGATTCTTTCTCCTCTTCCCATCATTAGGGGAATCAGTCCAAATTCTAGTCAGGTCTGTGGAGGAATTTCCGTTGAGATCACGGGAGTGAACTTTACAGGAGCAACGCAAGTCTTGTTTGGTTCTGTCCCTGCAACACGTTTTGTTGTGAATTCAGATCAGCTCATCACAGCGGTTGTGCCACCGGGAAAGCTTGGCACTGTCAATGTTCGGGTGATCACTCCTGCGGGGGAATCGGCCGTGACTTCTGCCGATGAGTTCACTTATCTTCCTCCGTTGCCTCCAAGAGAAGCAAAGGTGCGGCAAGTGAAAAATCAATTTGCCACTCAAACAGATCTCATCAATCTCTTAAGCTGGAAAGCTCCTCGTGGCAATTGTCCCCCTGTCGCTTATCGCATTTATCGCGATCAGGCTTTGACTCGACTTGTTGCGACAATTCCTGTTCATGACAATTTCCGGTTAAAGAATCACTCCCGCCATAGAGTGTTAGCGAAATTTGCGCATGATCTTTGCCAAGCGGGCCCCTCTTTTAGGTTTGAAGACCATCATCGCAAAAAAGGAAAGACTTATCATTACTTTATTGTGTCTGTGGATCGAGAGGGCAATCTTTCTGTTCCGGTAGAAGTGACCATAAAAAGGGAAAGACGGCAGAATATTTGAAAAAATCAAAGCAAGTGCCTTATATTCCCCTTTCTATTAATGCGGAGAAGGATTTGGCTTCTGCTGCTTAGTACCCAAGAGATGATCCATGCGCCGCTTACACTGGTTTCAACTTGTTTCCCACGGAGTCTTAGCCTTGTTTTTAGGCATCATACTCTATGTGATTAGCATTGCTTATACCCGGCGCTCCGGTTTTACTGGACTGGATATGGCAACCATTCAGAAGATTCGCTATGATCACCAAAATTCTCTTTCTCCTCCTCCATGAGCTTATTTTTCTCCCTGCTTCCTTTCTATCTTTTTGGGAATATTCACTGCTTTGGCATGTGTGGTCCTCTCGTCATGCTCTTGGGGCGTCAGCCGGGCCGTTTTTTCTACTTCCTCGGACGTCTTAGCTCTTTCACTTTAGCCGCTCTTATTGCCGGCGAAGCGGGAGCCATCCTCCATCTCTTTTTAAAACAGTATTATCTCAGCGAAATCTTAAGTCTTCTTTCCGGTATCGGGCTGATCGCTTGGGGTTGTCATCAACTCAAGGGAGGGAAGAGGCATCTCTCACACAACACCCACCCATTGAATTCCTTTCAAAGATGGGTCTCCACTCTTCTCCTAAAAGAACATAAGTGGGCGACCTTTTTATTTGGCTTCTTTACTGTGGCTCTCCCATGTGGCCAAACCTTGCTCGTGTTTTCTGCTTGTGCTCTTATCGGTGATCCTTGGATTGGGGCGTTGAATGGCTTTGCTTTTGCTCTTCTCACCACTCCTTCCTTGATCCTTGCCATGCATAGCTTGACTTTTTTTAAAAAACTACGAGGCTATGATCGCTTATTGTTAGGAGGCAGTGCCCTACTCGTCGGCTCCCTCGCTTTTTGTCGCGGTTTGGCAGAAATCGGCTGGATCTCCCATTGGATCTTAAATCCCCAGGCTTCTCCTTCCTATCATTTGGTGATTTTCTAATTGCCTTTTTATTGGCAAGTGATAACATCTATTTTTCAATTTCAAAGAAGAGAATCTATGAAGCTCAAGATCGTCCCATTATTCTTTAGTTTATTCATGTTAATGAATTATGGTCTCATGGGCGCTCCCGTTGTTACAGGGTTCAGTGTTTTTAGTGGTCCTTCTTCCGGAGGGACGCAAGTTGAAGTGACGGGAAGTGGATTTACAGGAGTGACGGAGGTTCAGTTTGGAGACACCACAGCCTCATTCTCATTCAACTCAGATACCTCCCTGACAGCCTATAGCCCCATTCATTCTCCTGAGGTCGTCTTTGTCACGGTGACGACGCCCGAGGGGACATCGCCTCCGACTGAAAATGCTTATTTTGTTTATTTGGGACATTGGCAGATTTATGTGGAAAACCTAACGGGGCTAAACGTGACAGTCATCGATGCGACAACGGATAACGTGACGGCGATTCCTCCTACAGGGGAGCTTGGGAATCCAGTGAGTATTGGGATGACACCGGATGGGGCGAAAGCATTGATAACCAATCAGTCGCCGACTAATAACGTTGCCGTTATTGATACGGTGAGGAATCAAGTGACATTTATTCCTATTGAACCTCCGAGCAGCCCTTCTGCTGTTGCAGTGACACCGGATGGCACAAAAGCATTTGTGGCCAATTTTTCCGGTAACGACGTTTCTGTCATCAACG
This sequence comes from Parachlamydiales bacterium, assembly GCA_963801825.1. Taxonomy (GTDB): domain Bacteria; phylum Chlamydiota; class Chlamydiia; order Chlamydiales; family Parachlamydiaceae; genus CAWDGI01. The sequence continues at coordinate 852,822 of CAWDGI010000003.1, read as the reverse complement.
TGGCAAATGGGAGTGTGACAACCATTGATACTGCGGGGGCAAACCCTGTCGCTGTTGCCATTACACCCAATAGTACAAAGGCTTATGTATCGAATCCCCGGACTGGTGTTGTGACTGATATCCTCACGGTAGATAATAGTTTCACGACGATTCCTTCTCTCTTCGCGGCAACTGCGATTGCGATTACACCTGATGGAACAAAAGCTTATGTGACTCTTGCATTTGAGAATGACGTGGCTGTAATCAATACAGACGATGATTCTGTTACCAAAATTCCTGTAGGATTTTTTCCGATTTCGCTTGCGATTACGCCGGATGGAAAACAAGTTTACACGACTAACTTGGAGGGTAACGTTTCTGTCATCTATACAGCAGACAATAGTGTGATGACTGTTCCTAGTATAGGACTCACTCCTATTGCAGTTGCGATTACCCCTGATGGTCAGAAAGCGTATGTCTGTAATTATGACAGTGGGGATGTTGCCGTCATCAATACGACAGATCTGACTTTTACGACGATTCCTAGCGTAGGAACAAATCCGACGACCCTTGTCATTACACCGGATGGAGAAAAAGTCTATGTTGCTAATCAAGGCGATAACGCGGTTGCCATTATTGAGACAGCAACAGATACGGTTGTGAACTATCTTCCTACGGGAGGGGCACCCAGCTCAATGAATATAACTCCCGATCAGGCTCCTTTAGCTCGCTTTATCGCCACTTTAGCTCCCTCAAAGTCTGCTAGCTTCTTTGATGCTTTTTCTTCCATTTCTCCTGTCGGAACCATTGCCAATTATTCTTGGGATTTTGGAGATGGGACAACATTAGAGACTTCTTCGCCGACTGTTTCTCATACTTATCTGCTGCCGGGATCTTATTCGGTCACTTTGACTGTGACAAACTCTGCGGGAACATCGACTTCTCAAATCTTTAATTCTGCTTCTCTTCCTGTTGTTGATCCTTTTCTTTTGCCTGGTTCTCTTGCTTTTATTAGTTATAACTATTATTCTTTCACCAATAATGGGGGCCCGAGCGCGACCACAAGGCAGACCCTGACGATTGTTTCTCCTCTTCCTATCATTACAGGAGTCCATCCTAACTCTAGCCAGGTCTGTGGAGGAATTTCCGTTGAGATCACAGGAGTGAACTTTACAGGAGCAACGCAAGTCTTATTTGGCTCTACGCCTGCAACACGCTTTGTTGTGAATTCAGATCAACTCATCACAGGGGTTGTGCCACCGGGAAAGCTTGGCACTGTCGATGTCCGGGTGATCACCCCCGCGGGGGAATCGTCTGTGACTCCTGCCGATGCGTTCACTTATCTCCCTCCTTTGCCTCCAAGAGAAGCAAAGGTGCGGCAAGTGAAAAATCGATTTGCCACTCAAACAGATCTCATCAATCTCTTAAGCTGGAAAGCTCCTTGTGGCAATTGTCCCCCTGTCGCTTATCGCATTTATCGCGATCGGGCTTTAACTCAGCTTGTTGCTAAAATTCCTGTTCATGACAATTTCCGGTTAAAGAATCACTCTCGCCATAGAGTGTTAGCGAAATTTGGGCATGATCTTTGCCAAGCGGGCCCCTCTTTTAGGTTTGAAGACCATCATCGCAAAAAAGGAAAGACTTATCACTACTTTATTGTGTCTGTGGATCAAGAGGGTAATCTTTCTGTTCCGGTAGAAGTGACCATAAAAGGGACTAGACGATAAAATTCATCTAGTGCCCTAAGTTTTAATCACACCTCTGTTTTCATTAAAATTGACGCCATGTGCGACTTTTTTCCGTTCGAGTCCCGGCCGCCCGACGACCGGGCCCGTGCCCGAACGGAAAAAAGTCGCACATGACGTAAATTGATTTTTATTTGCAACTGAGTTACAATAAAGAAAAGACAGGAAGATAGTTTGCCAAGAGATGAAGAGTCAAAAAATTCTTGATGTTTTAGATCGAATAAAAGAATGCTTAGATAGGGGTCAATACAAATTTTCGCAACATGCGATGGAGAGAAGGATGGAGCGCTTTATTTCTCTTCCGGATGTTATAGAAGTTCTTCGATTCGGTTATCATGAGAAGCAGAAAGATATATGGGATAAGAGATTTAAAACTTGGAATTATGCAATTCGAGGAAAGACGGTTGACAAAGAGAACTGTCGAATAATCGTAAGTTTTGAAGAAAATGGGTTGTTAATTATTACTGTTATTCGTTTAAGTAGACGGGGGGAGGAATGAAACATAAAATTGAAAAACTCTATCTCTATGAAGGATTGGGCTTTCCCATTCAGCTGGTGAATGTGCCTATGGTTCATGTCAGGGGGGAATTTATTCTTGATATAAATTTTAACCATTTGCAGAAAGCTGTTTTATTGCATCTGTGTTATAAAAAGACTCCTTTGACTGGAAATGAGGTTAAATTCATTCGTAAATATTTTTCTTTGAATAAAACAGCCTTTGGATGTCTGTTTGGCTATTCCCACAGTGCAGTTTTAAAATGGGAAAACCAAGGAAATTATATCGCTAGAATTGCTCCGACAACAGAAATTTATCTTCGTTTATATGTTCTTAATTTTCTGGGAAGAGAGTCAGCAGATTTTAAGGAATTATATGAAGAAATTCGCATTCCACAACTCGCAGAATATTTGAAAAAATCAAAGCAAGTGCCTTATATTCCCCTTTCTATTAATGCGGAGAAGGATTTGGCTTCTGCTGCTTAGTACCCAAGAGATGATCCATGCGCCGCTTACACTGGTTTCAACTTGTTTCCCACGGAGTCTTAGCCTTGTTTTTAGGCATCATACTCTATGTGATTAGCATTGCTTATACCCGGCGCTCCGGTTTTACTGGACTGGATATGGCAACCATTCAGAAGATTCGCTATGATCACCAAAATTCTCTTTCTCCTCCTCCATGAGCTTATTTTTCTCCCTGCTTCCTTTCTATCTTTTTGGGAATATTCACTGCTTTGGCATGTGTGGTCCTCTCGTCATGCTCTTGGGGCGTCAGCCGGGCCGTTTTTTCTACTTCCTCGGACGTCTTAGCTCTTTCACTTTAGCCGCTCTTATTGCCGGCGAAGCGGGAGCCATCCTCCATCTCTTTTTAAAACAGTATTATCTCAGCGAAATCTTAAGTCTTCTTTCCGGTATCGGGCTGATCGCTTGGGGTTGTCATCAACTCAAGGGAGGGAAGAGGCATCTCTCACACAACACCCACCCATTGAATTCCTTTCAAAGATGGGTCTCCACTCTTCTCCTAAAAGAACATAAGTGGGCGACCTTTTTATTTGGCTTCTTTACTGTGGCTCTCCCATGTGGCCAAACCTTGCTCGTGTTTTCTGCTTGTGCTCTTATCGGTGATCCTTGGATTGGGGCGTTGAATGGCTTTGCTTTTGCTCTTCTCACCACTCCTTCCTTGATCCTTGCCATGCATAGCTTGACTTTTTTTAAAAAACTACGAGGTTATGATCGCTTATTGTTAGGAGGCAGTGCCCTACTCGTCGGCTCCCTCGCTTTTTGTCGCGGTTTGGCAGAAATCGGCTGGATCTCCCATTGGATCTTAAATCCCGAGGCTTCTCCTTCCTATCATTTGGTGATTTTCTAATTGCCTTTTTATTGGCAAATGTATATTCTAAGTATATACTTCAATAGAGGATTATTGTGGAATCTCGTCTTCGAAAATGGGGCAATAGTCTGGGTTTACGCATTCCTATGCATATTGCAAAACAACTTCAGTTGCATCCAGGAAGTGCTGTAAAAATTAAAATTGAAGAGGATCGAATCATCATTCAACTACCTAAATATGACTTAGACACAATGTTAAAAGGAATTACATCAAAAAATCGCCATCATCAAATGCTAGAAGATGATCCTCGAGGAAATAGACATCTTGCATAACCTCAATTCCTTGCCCCTGCCCTTGCCCTATTAGCATAGAATTGCGTGCCAGAACTTTTTTGGGCAAAGGGCAAGGGCAGGGGCAGGGGCAAAGAAAAGGGCAAGGGCAGGGGCAGGGGCAAAGAATTGAGGTTATGCAAGATGTCTATTGTTGCCGGCAAGAGAAGGAATGAGATGGTAAAATTCCTCCGGGATAGGCGCTTCAAAGCGCATCTGCTTTTGAGTGGTGGGATGTTGGAAGGCGAGTAAATAGGCATGGAGGCAAAGGCGATGCAAAGGGTTGGTTTTAGCGCCATACTTCTTATCCCCCACAACCGGATGGTGGGCCGATTGGCAATGGACCCGAATCTGATTTTTTCTTCCGGTTTCAAGCCGCAAATCTAACCATGAATAACGTTTAGAAGTGGCTAGGGTGCAATAGTGGGTGATGGCCAAACGTCCTTTGCTTGCGTCCTCCGTCTCATGGACAACATACTGCTGATCTTCATACTGATAGCTGCGCCAGGTCCCGGAGGGGGACTCCATTGTTCCTTCTACGATCGCTACGTAGGCCCGTTCGATATCGTGCACTTCAAATAAAGCCTTTAACCGATCGTATGTGGCTTCATTAAAAGCAAAGACGATCGCCCCCGACGTTTCTTGGTCGAGTCGATGGACGACAAAGAGGCGTCGAGGACGGTAATGCGCTTTTAGGAGTGCATGGAGAGTCTCTTCTTTCTCAAAGGCAGTCGCCACTGTCAGGAGGCCGGAGGGTTTATGGATGACCACGAGATCGGGATCTTCATATAAGATGGGGATGTCAAAGCGCACTCTTTTTTTTCTTTGTCCAATAGAAATGGATTGCCCCTGCAAAACTTTAAAGGAGGGGTTCTCGATGATCCCCTCCTCAATGGCAACCCTTCCCTCTTTAATCCAAGCGCGCAGCGTGTTTCTAGAGCTTTGCGGGCAAAGCTGGGCCAAGGCTTCAAGAAGAGGGAGGTCGGCAGGGGAGAGATAGTGCATAATAAAAGTTAATCACCCGCCTCTTTCACTACGACAGTATCTGGGGTAAATCCTTGCTTCAGCAAGATATCGCGCAGCTGCTTGATTTGGTAAAATTTCAGTTCTTGATCGCTTGTCAAGGTAATCATTAACTCTCCACTTTCAAAATCAATCAAACCTCCCATATCTTGTCCATTGAATTCGATTTTTGGAAGATGAGCGACATGGTGGCTACCATGCCCTCTTTCCGGATAATATTTTCCTCCTAAGGCTTCAATCAGCTTAAGAGCCTCCTTTCTCGTCATCTTGACATCACTGCGAAAAGACCTCATCTCCCAAGTCTTATTTTCAGAAAGATTTTTCTCTTTCCAGAGGCGCATAAAAATTGCCATGGCCTTTTTGCTGATGGATTTTTTCATCGGTGGAGAAGAGACCGGCCCTCCGACTGAACTTGTGTTCGCATGTGCTGAGACAACACTCGTTGTCGTCATTGTTGTGATTGTCGTCGTTAGGGGGGTAGTGGTTGTTGTTGTCACTGTCGGAGCTTTCGAAGCTGTCTTTGCCTGTTTCTTTTGTTTTTTGAGTTCACGATTTTGCAAAACATGGTCAATATTAGCAAGAATTTCTTTTTTTTCTGACTGGTAAGGGGGATGGGAAGAGACTTCTATTTCAGAAGAGTCTGCTTCAATACTTTGAGGGGGGGGAGGCAGGGCTTGAGTGTTCACCGGAGGGCTTTGAAGATAAGTTCCGCTCCTATTTGGTCGAGTTTTGGAAATGCGGGTGGTCGTAGAAGAGGGAGTAAAGTCTCTGATGAGATTTTCAGGGTGAGGCATCAATTCACAGGAATAACCGGCCTCTATTTTCATTCTGAAGTCGGGGTATTTATTAAGCTTCAGGTTTTTTTTAGGGCGTTGTTCAGAAGAGCTGATTAGCTTATTAAATAGAGCAATCCCCGCTTCTACTTGTTGAGTCACAATGAGATACATGCATTTGAAACCCTGAAGATTGGAGAGGACCTGATGAACAAAGGGAGGTCGATTGCATGTGGGGTGCAATAATAACTTTTCAATCTCTTCTTCCGTATCAGGAAGATTGGCAAAGATTTCTTTCAATCCTTTTAGCTTCTCATCGGGATCTTCAACATTCGCTATATAGACGGTCCTAGCCCCCAAAAAATCAATGTAAGCATTCTGAACCTGATCTAGTGGAGCTCTTCCTTTAAGGTGGCTATATCTGAGCTCAGTGAGAGAAACGATTATTTTTTGACAATCGATTCTTTCTTGATTTGACTCAGACATCATCATTTTCATAACTCCACTATTTTTCGCTCTTTGAAAAAGATAGTAAAAGACTTCGGAATTAGAATCGGGAAGATAGCAATCTAAAAATTTATAAGCATCTATACAGAGGTCGCATACAGGTGTCATGAGAGAGACTATGCGACGAAAGCGAATGATCTCTTTTCGTTCTTGGCTTGACAAATGTTTAAGATCCACAGAAAAGACATCCTTAATGAATGAACTGGCAGAAATCTCATTCATATAGGCACGCATCGTGTCTTGGGTGATTTCCGCATAAGCCAACTCTCCTTGAAGATCTTCTAGCTTATCCCTAAAGTTCGTATAAATATGATAAAAGAGTCGGATTCCGGGGAGTGCTATCGTTTCTATATTTCGTTCTGAAGAAAGGTGGATCTTAACATTGAGATTCTCAATTAAGGAAATGGTTTTATGAACCCATATGTGTTCAATAAGGGGATAATCTTTAGCTTTAGCAAAGAAATTTATTGCTTTCTCATGAGCTACATCCTGTGGAAATTCTACTGCCAGTTCCCCAGAAGGATACCGCATAAACATAGGAACATTGACAATTCCCCGCTCGCTAATATAATCGTTGTCGTGAAGAGTTTGTTGGGCCTTTAAGTAATGAAAGGAAAAATAAAATTTAATGATTTCTTCTGCTTTTTTGGAATCATCAGAAAAGAAAGCTGTTGCAAATTGTTTTTTACAGCAATTCCATACAATGGATTCATCTGTCCAAATCATCGTTTCAGGTATTTCAGGTAATAAATCCTTACGTATTGTAAACTCCATCTTATTTGATCCAGGAGCAAGATAAATATTTGCTAAATGATAAATATCCTGAGTGAGCATGAGTTTAAATTTCTCTAACAGGGAGAATGTCCCTTCCATGAGGCGAGTTGTTTTTGGCAACTCTTTACAGGAAGAGAGGCAATCGTGAAGAAAGGCAGCTGCTTTACGGATTTTTTCGCCTGCCCAAAAGTCTTGAGTCGTTATGAGCAACGCTTCTTGGCCGCTTGTTAATTGTCCCTCCTCTTTAAAACATAAAGAGGCATAAAAGCCAAAGGTAAAGCGGCACTTTGCCAAAGCTTGCAAGGCTGTAAAACTGAGCTGGTCTCTACACTTATCCCCTTTTTGCCGGATTGACTGAAGAGTGGCCAAGATGCTGCTCATGATCTTTTCGGGTTTGGCATGTTTGGACAGGAATTCATAAATTCTGACGCCCGTGGATAGAGCGACAACATGATCGGATGGAGAAAGAGTCGGCAGTAAGGAGAGAATGCGTTGGAGCAAGGATTTTAAAACTGCCGGAGAAGCACCCTGATAGGTCGTTGCTTGTTCAGCCTCTAACAAGATGAGTTGGAGCTCCGCTTGATCGCTCTCTTTTCCCTTGCCGGCGATCTCTTGAGCTTCTAATAAAAGACACTTGGCAAAGGCTTTCTCTTGATAAAAAAACCACTCGGGCCTTGAAAGTAAAAAGGCCAGCTGCCTTCTAAGGACAACCTTTTCCCCTTTCTGCAAGGGCAGTTCACGACAGCCCGATAATTTTTCAATGATTTCGGGAAATTGTTCCTTTAGGTCTGTGCCGACAATTTTAAAACCAAAGAATTTTGAAAGGAGCTTAAAGTAATTCTCTAAATGCCGGTCATATTTTTCTTGATCACTTCCCGGTACATTCTTAAATAGAGAGACGATAGTTAAATGCTCGAGTTCTAGCTCGATGGCGCGCCGGATCTCTTCTTTAGAGGCAGCAGGATTTAAACAAACAACACTGGAAAAGAGTGTCCGAATAAGATATTCGCTTGTATAAGCTTGGCTTTTACGGCAGCATGCTAAAGCTGTCTCCAAGCTCTCTAACAAATTTTTTGACTGACTAAATAAGCTAGAAGTAGAAGAACTTGTTTTAGCCGCTGTCTCCAAGATTTCTTTTTGAGGCCCTATAAAAGTGTCCAAAGCCTCTAAGAGGGAAGCACACTCTTCTGTCTGCATAGAAGAGAGTTGCTGACGCAGTTGAGACATCAACTGATGAATAGGGACGGCGTCCAGAGCATTTGCCTGCGCCTGTAGGGAGTTGAGCTGAGCAGATAAATGATGAATGGCCATTAACATGGAATCCGTGATCTTTTGGGTGAATAGCGGTCTTAATTGGAGATTTTGAAAAGAGGCCACTAAATCCTGAGGGTTACTTTGGACAGAATTAATCATCTTTTTATTTCCTATTTTAAAGTTAGAAAAGCTAATTATTTATTTTTCTAGTTAATATTACCAAAATATTAATTAATTTGGAAGAGATTTTCTCGACTTTGGCGAGTTAGGAAAGAAGCCGCCCGACTTCTTGAGCAATAAAAAGATTTTCATCTGTAGCGATCACGTAAACAGAGACACGAGAATTGTCCGCATGGATTTTATTTATTTTTCCTGGAGGTAAGCGAATCGCTTGCTGATTGGCTTCCGGATCTAATTTAATCCCCGCCCATTCCATCCCCTTCAAGATTTTCTCTCGAATGGCCGGCGCATTTTCCCCGATTCCTCCACTAAAAATGAGAGCCTCAGTCCCTCCTCCTAGAGCTGCGAGGTAAGCGCCGATATATTTCACAATCCGGTAACAAAACATCTCTACGGCCCGCTCTGCTTTCTCGTTTGTCTCATAGGCTTCGAGCAATGTCTCCATATTAGAAGAAAGAGCAGAAATCCCTAGCAGTCCGGACTGGGAGTTGAGGATCTCCATCGCTTCACTTGGGGTTTTCTTTTTGTGCTTACAGATCCATTCCATGACCGCCACATCTATATCTCCCGCTCTTGTGGCCATGATCAACCCTTCCGCGGGAGTGAAACCCATGGAAGTCTCTATAGACCGCCCTCCTGAGATGGCTGTGATTGAACAGCCATTCCCAAGATGGAGGGTGATGATTTTGGCATTTTCTCCTTGTTTGCCGATCATTTTGGCATAACATCTCCACAGGAATCCATGAGAAATGCCATGAAAGCCATATCTCCTAATTCCTTCCTCAGTCATTTCATAGGGAATGGCATATTGGGCAGCGACTTCGGGTAAAGAGCGATGGAAGGCGGTATCAAAAACAATGACTTGCGGGATATTTCCGCCTGAGCGAAGACACTCCTTTATCCCCTCCAGACACATGTCATTATGCAAGGGAGCTAAATCAGAGAGCTTTTCAAGCTCCGATAGAACACTCTGATCAAGAAGGACGCTAGAGGAATACCGCCTCCCTCCATGAACAAAACGATGCCCAATGCCCGATAAAGAAGAAAAGGAAAAATCAAAGCGGGTGATTAATAGATGAAAAATATGAACTAACCCCTGAGAGATAGAGGCCAAAGAAGGGACTGAAAAGCTTTCTCTGCCTTGAGAAGAAGTGACTTCCAGGGTGCTCGATCCCGGATGAAGTTCTTTTAGATGAGCCTCGATCAAGCATTCACTCCCTTCTTGGTCAAATCGAAAAAGGGTGATCTTAATCGAAGAACTGCCGCAGTTTATAGCGAGAATTCGCTTGCCCATTTCCAATCCCGAATTTCCGGAGGGTCTTGCCCAAATGCTTTAATATAAGTTTTGAATTCAAACAGTTTATCCTCTACTATTTCTCTGATATAAGCTCTTTTTGAAGCGAGTTTTGGCACTCTCTCTGCGACGTCGATCACCAAGTGATAGCGATCTATTTCATTGAGCACCGTCATATCAAACGGAGTGGTTGTCGTCCCTTCCTCTTTATACCCGCGAACATGCAAGTTATCATGATTGTGACGGCGATAGGTGAGCCGATGAATCAGCCAGGGATAGCCATGAAAGGCAAAAATGATAGGTTTATTGGTGGTAAATAATTCATCAAACTCCTCATCTGATAATCCGTGAGGATGTTCGCTCTGTGGTTGAAGGACCATTAAGTCGACCACGTTGATGACACGCACTTTTAATTCCGGTAAATAGATGCGTAGGAGAGAAACGGCAGCGAGTGTCTCCATGGTGGGCACATCACCTGCACAGGCCATCACGACATCAGGCTCGCTTGCGAAATCATTGCTCGCCCATCTCCAAATTCCAATTCCCTTGCTGCAATGCTTAATGGCCTGATCCATGTTCAAATACTGGGGGGCGGGATGCTTGCCTGCAATGATCACATTGATGTAATTGCGACTGCGCAAGCAATGGTCCGCGACGGAAAGTAATGAATTCGCATCCGGGGGTAAATAGACGCGAATGATCTCTGCTTTTTTATTCACGACCAGATCAATAAAGCCGGGATCTTGATGGGAAAATCCGTTGTGGTCTTGCCGCCACACATGAGAGGTCAGGAGATAGTTAAGGGAGGCGATGGGTCTACGCCAAGAGATATGGCGGCAGGCTTTCAGCCATTTTGCATGTTGATTGAACATGGAGTCGACAATATGGACGAAGGCTTCATAGCAGGAGAAAAAGCCATGTCTGCCCGTCAGAAGATACCCTTCCAGCCATCCTTGGCAGAGATGTTCGCTGAGCACTTCCATGACCCTTCCATCGGGTGCGAGGTGGTCATCTCCCGGAAATATTTTCGCATCAAATGTGCGGTCCGTTACTTCAAATAAAGCTTCCAACCGGTTGGAAGCGGTTTCATCTGGTCCCATGACGCGAAAATTTTTGCTTTCTAGGTTATTTTTCATGATATCACGTAAAAAAGGGGCTAAAGTGCGAGTGGCTTCTCCAAAAACATTCCCGGGGGAAGGAACAGAGAGGGCATAATCGCGAAAATCTGGCATGCGTAATTCTTTGAGAAGGATCCCTCCATTGGCATGGGGGTTTGCTCCCATTCTACGCTCTCCCTTTGGGGCAAGTTCTTGCAGCTGTGGTTTTAACCTTCCTTTCGCATCAAAAAGCTCTTCTGGATGATAGCTTTTCATCCACTCTTCTAACAGCTGTAAATGCTGGGGGTGGGTATCAAAATCAGCAAGAGGAACCTGGTGCGATCGCCACGAGCCTTCCGTCTTTTTTCCGTCGACATAAGCAGGGCCGGTCCATCCTTTTGGGCTTTGGAGAACAATCATGGGCCATTGAGGGCGTTTGGGTTGATTTTTTTTCCGTTCCTCTCTTTGAATTTTCTGAATTTCTGCCAACACAGTGTCTAAGGTAGAGGCCATGAGAGGATGCATCTTCTCTGGGTCTTCTCCTGCGACAAAATAGGGGCGGTAGCCATAGCCGATGAGGAGGCTTTCTAATTCTTCTTTAGGAATGCGTGCCAGAACTGTGGGATTGGCGATTTTGTAGCCATTTAAGTGGAGAATGGGAAGGACCGCTCCATCTTGAACGGGGTCGAGGAATTTATTGGAATGCCAGCTTGTGGCGAGAGGGCCTGTTTCTGCTTCTCCATCTCCAATGACGCAGCAAGCGATCAGATTGGGGTTGTCGAAAACGGCTCCATAGGCATGAGCCAAGGAGTATCCCAGCTCTCCTCCCTCATTAATTGAGCCCGGTGTTTCCGGAGAAGCATGGCTGGGGATGCCTCCTGGGAAGGAAAATTGCTTAAAGAGTCGCTTCATTCCTTGTTCATCTTGGGAAATGTTAGGATAAAGTTCGCTATAGGTTCCCTCTAAGTAGGTATTGGCGACCATCGCAGGCCCTCCGTGACCGGGGCCGGCCAGGAAGATCATGTTGAGATCGTGTTGCTTGATTAAGCGGTTTAGGTGGACGTAAATAAAATTTAATCCTGGTGTGGTGCCCCAGTGCCCTAGCAACCTGGGTTTGATCTGCTCAATCAGAAGAGGTTTTCTTAGCAGGGGATTATCTAAGAGATAGATTTGACCAACGGAGAGGTAGTTGGCAGCACTCCAATAGGCATGAATTTTTTTTAATTCTTCGGGAGATAGGGAGGGCATGGGGGGCTCCATATGGATAGGGATGGGTCATAAAAGATGCAAATAAGTCTATTATCACCTTTATTTTATTTCTGCTATAATTTTTACCAAAGCATTTGAGAATAAGAGTGTATTTTCGATAAATGAGGGAAATCTCACGTGAAACGCATTGTGATCCTTGGCTCAACAGGTTCGATAGGGACGCAGGTCTTAGATATCGTCAGGCAGCATCGTGAAAAATTTAAAGTGATCGGGCTCACAGCCCATCATAATATCGAAAAATTACAAGAACAAATCGCAGAGTTTAAACCTGAAGCTGTTTGCATCACAGATAGAGAAAAGGCAAAATCTTTTAAAACGGAAGTCACTCTTTTTAAAGGGGAAGAGGGGCTAAAAGAAATCGCTATTCTTGATAGCGATCTTTTAATCAATGCTCTTGTTGGTTCTGCTGGACTGGTTCCTACTCTAGAGGCCATAAAAAAGGGGATAACAATTGGGTTAGCAAATAAAGAGACATTAGTGTTAGCAGGCGAGATTGTGATGCGCGAAGCTGCAAAACATCAAGTGACGATTATTCCCGTTGACTCCGAGCATTCCGCCTTATTTCAATCCCTCAAATCAGGCAGAAAAACCGAGATTAAAAATCTCTTTCTGACGATGGGAAAAGGGAAAATTGCCGAAATGAGCAAGGAACAGTTAGAACGAGTGTCCCTGAAAGAGATCTTTTCTCGGCCTGCTTGGAACATGGGCAACAAAATTACCATAGATAGTGCAACTTGTATAAATAAAGCGTTTGAGGTCATCGAAGCAAAATGGCTGTTTGGTGTTGCCGCTGACCAAATCAAGGTGATTGTTCATCCCGATTATATTTGCCATTCCCTGGTTGAGTTCCAAGATGGAAGTCTCATCACAGAGCTAGGGGCTCCAGACATGAGACGTTATACCCAATATGCCTTGTTTTACCCGGAGAGGGCAATGGCCCCACCCTCGTCGTTTACAGATCTATATGGGAAAACACTGAGATTTGAAAAGCCCTTTTTTGAGAAATTTCCCTGTTTAAAGATGGGGCATACTGTTTTGGAAATGGGAGGGATTATGCCTGCTGTTCTCCATGGGGCCGATCATGTTGCCGTACAAGCATTCATTGAAAGTAAAATTGGCTTCATGGATATTCCTAGAGTTATTGCAGCCACGCTCGAAAGGACAGAAAATATCCTTCATCCCAATATCAATCAAATCATTGAGGCTGAAAAAAATGCACAAAAAACAGCCCGGGAAGTGTTGACAAAATGAGATCTGTAGTGATAACAGCAGCCGGCAATTCCACCCGATTTGGGGGAAATAAACTTCTTTTAGAGATTGTAGGAAAACCCCTGATTGTCAGGACGGTGGAGCAGTTTGCAAAATGTCGTCAAATTGACGAAATGATTGTAGCCACACGCAAACAAGATATCCTCCACTATCAAGAACTATTCAAAAAGTCTAATTTGGATGTCAAAGTCGTCGAAGGGGGAAATGAACGCATTGAATCGATGTACAGCGGGGTAAAAGCCTCACAAGGGGATATTATTCTGACCCATGATGGAGCAAGACCTCTGACACCTGTATGGCTGATTGAACATTTGATTCAGGCAGTTGAAAAATATGGGGCGGCAATGACGGCTATCCCTCCTAGTGCGACAATCAAACATGCTGAGGAGGACTTGATGATTCGTCACTCCTTGCCAAGAAGGACGACATGGATCGCTCAAACACCCCAAGGATTTAGACGCGATATTTTACTGCATTCACTGGAATCGGCCATTCATCAAAAGTATTTTGTTGCCACAGATGATAGTGAGATTGTTGCCATGCATGGCTATCCAGTGAAGATTGTCCCCGGAGATCATGTGAATATAAAAGTGACTGTTATGAGCGACTTAGTCGTTGCGACTGAGCTGTTTAAGCAAGAAACAGAGCGCAAATATTTCGCTTTTAAGGAAGAATTTTTAGCGGACAAAAACCAGGAAGAAAGTCGCAAGCGGTAAGATAATAGTGAATGCCCTGATGCTCCCCAAATAACTGGAGCCCAGGCTTGACATGATGCAAATGACCAAAGACACAAATATCCACGCGATATTTCTCGAGGAGGCGAGAGGCCTCCGTTTCTTGAAAGTCGAGGCCGATGGGAGGATAATGGGTCATTGCAATGCGTCGTTTTGCTAAAGGATGCATCGCCTTTAAACTCGTTTCTAAGCGCCCCAGCTCGCGCTGGTAAATCTGCTGGCTGTCTGGGGAGTGATCTTTTTCTGTCAATGTTTTTTGGGTCGCTTGTTCTTCTTTGTAGTCAATCGCAGCATTAAAGCTTAGTCCAGGAATATCCCACAAGCGGGCTCCGGCAATGGCAATTTCATTCCAAGTGTAGCTATTGTTTTGAATGAGATGGCAAGAAGAGGGAAGGAGAGGACGAAGTTTTGCAAGCGAGTTCCACCAATAATCGTGGTTCCCTTTAATCATCACTTTTGTGCCGGGTAAACCGCCAATCCAGTTTAAATCCGGAATGGCTTCTTCGGTGTGTTTGGCCCAGGAAATATCTCCTGCAATGAGCACAAGATCATCAGGCGAGATATGAGCCCGCCAGCCTTTTTCAATTTTATTGGTATGATTTTCCCATTGTGGACCAAAGATATCCATCTGCTTATTGGGAACACCAAAAGATAAATGAAGATCGGCAATTGCCCAGATGGCCATGGTTGTCCTCGTTGTGAGTTGAAAAAGGATTATACTATAGGTGAGTTTAAACTGACAATGGCCGTTTAGAGAATAAAACCATCTGGAATGCGCGCCCCTCTTGGAACGACGATCACCCCATTGCGAATGAAAATATTTTCCCCATTATAGTCGTCCAATTGCTGCTTATTAATGAGGCGCACTCCTTTCCCGATCGACGCATTTTTATCTACAATGGTTTTCACAAGGATGCTATCTTCTCCAATATGAGGATGAGGGGCAAGGCGCTCGTGATCTTTAATGGGGAAATCATAATAATCATTTCCCATGACATAAGAATCGCGAATAATTGCTCCTTTGTGTATCACAGAGCGGGGGCCGAGAATGCTATGGCTCACTTCATCGGCCCCCACAATCGTCCCCTCGCATAAGAGAGAACGTTTAATTTGGGAGTCAATGAATTTGGCAGGGGGAAGATTATAACGGGTCGTAAAAATGGGTCGCTGTTCATGATAAAAGCTAAATTGAGGATAAGGGTGAAGTAAAGCCATATTCGCCTGGTAAAATGTTTCGATGGTGCCGACATCTTCCCAATAGCCATCATAGAGAAAAGCGGCTAGCGATCCTTTCTTGAGCTGAGTCGGAAGGAGATGTTTCCCAAAATCTTCTCTTAAATCATCTCTCAGCAGCTTTACTAAAGCTTCACGCTTAAATAAATAGATCCCCATCGATCCTAAATATTGGCGTGGACTTTCTGGAGAAAGTCCTACTTGTTCGAGAATCGAGTCTGGGCTGCGCAAGCTCTCCAATACATGGATATCTTTCGGTTTTTCATGAAAATCAGTAATAAAATGATAAGCATTCACTTTGAGGATCCCAAGACGAGAGGCCTCTTCTGCCGTGACCGGCAAAGCAGCGACAATAACATCTGCATCGGTTCGTTTTGCAAAGTGCATCATTTCTTGGAAATCAATGTTGTAAAGTTGATCGCCTGATAGAACTAAGAAATAATCGACAGGAGTCTCTAGAAAGTAATCCAAGTTTTGTCTGACCGCGTCAGCCGTCCCTTGAAACCACGATTTTTGATTGGGCTTTTGCTCTGCTGTCAACACCTCAATCATCTCAGAGACTTTCCCACCTTGCATATAAGTTTGAAAAATATGATGATGGAGAGAAGAAGATAAGAATTGAGTGAGAATAAATACTTTTTCGCAATTGGCATGAATTGAATTGGAGATCGGCACATCAATCAAGCGGTATTTGCCCCCAAAATTGATCGCTGGTTTACAGCGGGTTAAGGTGAGCGGGTAGAGGCGAATCCCTTCTCCTCCCCCTAAGATAATGCTTGCGACACTTTTTTTCTCTGTCGATCGAGGGCTTGCATGAATGGCTTTAAATTTTTTTGCGATCGATCGATTAGTGAAGGTAAAAGGTGTCATAGAGAATCCTCGAGAGTCCTCAGAGGGGTTTTGGGGCTGAAAAGGTCACCCTAGCAGATCTCTACTATTTATTCAAAATGTTATTCAAGACATTTTCAAGACATTTTATAGTAACTCTTGTACCACTTAACAAAGGAAGAAACTCCTTCCTCTAGGGAAATTTTAGGAATAAACCCAAGGCGAGCCACACTTTCTTCGATCTCTGCGTGGGTGGAGACGATCTCTCCTGCCTGCAAAGGAAGAAAGACTTTGATCGCTTTCTTTCCCAATTCTTTTTCCAGCAATGAAATGAGGTAAATGAGTTCTTCGGGATGATTATTTCCCAAGTTAAAGAGTGCATGGGGAAGTGCTCGATCGATAGCCGCCGCAATTCCTGTGACAATATCATCGATATAGGTAAAGTCTCGCCACATGTGTCCTTGATTATAAACGGAAATGGGCCGATTTTCCATGATCGCCTTGGCGAATAGAAAATAGGCCATATCGGGTCGTCCCCAGGGACCATAGACGGTAAAAAACCGCAGTCCGGTGACAGGGATGCCAAAAAGATGATGATAGGTTTGCGCCATCAGCTCATTTGTTTTTTTTGTCACTCCATAGAAATTTGCTGGGTGATCGGTCCGGTCTTCGATTGAAAAAGGGATTTTTTCATTCAAACCATAAACGGATGAAGAAGAAGCATAAATCAGAGGAGTAGAGGGGGAGCAGCGGCAAATTTCTAGAATATTTAAGAATCCTGTCATATTGGCTTGTAAGTAGGAGTGAGGATTTTCCAACGAGTAACGGACTCCCGCTTGAGCGGCCAGATGCAAGAGATGCGTGGTTTGATGCGCTTCGATTGTCTTTTGTAATAAGGAGCAATCTTGTAAATCCCCTTCGATCACTGAAATCCCCTGTTTTTTTAGTTCGACCGCTCGTGCTCGTTTCAGTTGCGGGTCGTAATAAGAATTATAATTATCAAACCCGCAAACCTCATCTCCCCTTTGCTGAAGAAACTGAGCCGCATGAAAGCCGATGAACCCAGCCGCTCCTGTAATGAAAATCTTTTTTTTAGCCATGCTCTTCTTCCAGTCTTTAACTGGAAGAAGAGCATACTCGATAGAGGCGAATTTTCAAAGAAAAGAAAATGGTGAAAAAATATCAGAGATTGAGGTATGATTTTCCTAACTTTGAAAAAAGGCAAAAAACGATGCGTCCCTCTCCCCCTCCTTCTTCTCTTCCTTCTTTGGAGTTCAATGAGAACCGGAAACTGGATTCTCTCATTGAAAAATTGGATCAATATAAAAAGCCCTTATTATGGGGGGTGTTGGGTTGCATTGCTCTTCTGATCCTTTGCTATCGATTGATTGCTAGGCAGGCTTCCCATGCAGAGGCCGATTTTTTCCAAGCGCAAACTCTTTTCCTTCAATTACAAGATCAACACTCTTCCCAAGAGGGAGCTCCTTTTTCTATTGAATTAGAACAGCTAGATTCTCTCATGCAGCGCTATCCGGAGCTCAAAGCAAAATATGGAGGGCCTCTCGCTCAAGAGCTCCTTTTAAAGGGACAAACCGAAAAAGCGACTCCATTTGCGGAGGAGACTTTTAAGCGAACCTCTCCTGACCCTCTGGAGCGTTATCAAACTTATTCTCAAGCCTCTTTATGGATCGCGGAAGGGAAATATGCAGAGGCACTCGAGCATTCTCAACGTCTTAAGGAGACCCTCGATCAATCAGACTCCCCAGCTCTTGTGCTTTATGTCTTTAACTTGCTCCGTTTAGCGATGTTGCATCAGCAGCTGGGACAGGGGGTCGAAGAGTTGAAAATTTGGGAAGAGTTGCAAAGTCAACCTCGTTATTTAGAAGTCTTTCTAGAGATTAATCAGGTGTTTAAGGCGGGGCAAACTTCCCTTCAATCTTATATAGAGGAACGGAAGAAAAATTTGTCTTTTTAAGTTGAGATCTGTTACATCTAAATTTGTTTAATTTATGAATTTTTTCTTTTGATGGTGAATTCATAAAATGGGCATTCCCTCGAAAAGGTGGACCAAAAAAGCCAAAAAGGAGGTGACATCAGGCAATTTAAACAAAGGATTTAAACCCTTTGTCAGGCTTGAAACCACGAAAATTTTGAGGATGATCTGAAAAAATAGCAATAAACCTCATTTGGCTTTTGGCTTTAGAGATTGAAGGCTGGATGGGAGATAAAAATCAAGGGAGAGAACGATGGAAAATCAAAAACTTTCTGCAATGCATTCTTTACTTAACATGAAGGAGAATATGCAATAAGAGATTGGTTGCCTCGTGCTCTCAAAATGACGCCTTTTACAGGCGGATGGAGAAATATTGTGAGCACTATTAACCGCTCGCTCGCATGGGAAGTGGAAAAATTCTCTAGAGTTCATGGAGAAGAGTCTCTTCACACGCGACATCGATCGACTCCTCTTTCTTCGACTGGCTGGCGATCTACCGATCAGGTGATCAAAGTTCGTGGAAGTTTGACGGTTTCTTTTTAAAAGAAAAGGACGGCTATTCAAAATAGCCGTCCTACTCTTCTTTGATCTTTATCTTTGATCTTTAAAGGAATAGCTAAGAAAAATAAAAGTTGAATAGGAAGAAAAATGGGAAAAGCGCTCATTATTGTCGAGTCACCTGCGAAGATTAAGACCCTCAAAAAGTTTGTGGGTCCAAACTTCATGTTCGAGTCTTCGATTGGCCACGTGCGTGACTTGCCGGAAAAAGAGTTCGGGATTGATATCGAGCATGATTTTGAACCGACTTATACGATTCTTAGCAATAAAAAAGAGGTGATCGACCGCTTACGTCGAGCGGCTAAACAATGTGATGTCGTTTATCTCTCCCCTGATCCGGATCGGGAGGGGGAGGCCATTGCTTGGCATATTGCACAAATTCTTCCTTCCAAAACGAATATTAAACGGGTCTCTTTTAATTCGATTACAAAAGAAGCGGTCTTAAAGGCTTTGGAACATCCGCGCGAGATCGATCAAGCTCTGGTTAATGCTCAGCAGGCGCGTCGCTTATTAGATCGCATTGTGGGATACAAAATTTCTCCTCTTTTGAATCGCCGCATTCAAAGAGGAAAAGAAAGTTTTCTATCCGCGGGAAGGGTTCAGTCCGTTGCTCTTAAACTTGTCGTGGATCGAGAGAAGGAAATCTCTCTTTTCAAACCGGTGGAATATTGGAACCTGGGAGCCTTTTTAAAAACAACTCCTGAGGAGCGTCCCTTTCGAGGGGCTCTCTATTCTGTCGATGAGAAGCGGGTGGAAAAAGAACCGATTCCCGGCAAAGAAGTGACTCTCATTGGGAGTAAGGAGGCGGCAGATCATCTTTTAGAGCGGATGCGCCCAGGTCCTTTCCAGGTGATCAAAATTGAACGTAAAGAGAAAAAACGGTATCCGGTTCCCCCTTTTATTACCTCTACTTTGCAGCAAGAGGCGAGCCGCCATTATGGTTTTTCTTCTTCTCGTACCATGAGCATTGCTCAAGGCCTTTATGAAGGGTTAGATTTGGGAGCCGATGGAGCGGAAGGGTTGATTACCTATATGCGTACCGATTCGGTAAGAATTGCTCCCGAGGCGATTGTGGAGGCTCGAAAATATATTGAGAAGCAATATGGAAAAGAGTATTTCCCCCCTGAACATAAGCAGTATACGAGTCAAAAGGCGGCGCAAGATGCTCACGAAGCCATTCGTCCCACGAGTTTAACCTATTCTCCGGAGAGTATTCAGCGTTATCTTTCGAAAGAGCAGTTTTTGCTTTACCAGTTGATTTGGAGGCGTTTTCTTGCTTCTCAGATGGTTCCGGCGATTTATGATACTGTTTCTGTGGATATGATGGGTGGAGAGGGGATGATTTTGCGTGGGACTGGTTCCATCCTCAAATTCTCCGGTTTTTTAGCGGTGTATGAAGAAAAGCATGATGAGGAAGAAAAAGAGGACGATCATCGCCTTCTTCCCGATCTCCAAGAAGGGCAGCATTTAATTTTGCAGGAGCTATTTGCTGAGCAATCCTTTACTCGCCCTCCTCCGCGCTATACGGAGGCTTCTTTGGTGAAAGAGTTAGAGAAATCGGGGATTGGTCGGCCGTCGACTTATGCGACCATCATGAATAAGATTCAGAGTCGGGAGTATACGGTCAAAGAGAGTGGGCGCTTAAAGCCGACAGAATTAGGGCAAATCATTGCGCAGATGTTGGAAGATAATTTCCGGCAAATTATGGACGTTGGTTTTACGGCGCATATGGAAGATGATTTGGAGCGGGTGGCTGAGAATAAGAAAGATTGGAAGGCATTGATTCGGGAGTTTTGGGAGCAGTTTAGTCCGACGTTGGAGACGGCCATGAAAGAGGCCTTTGTTCCCAAGATTCAGACAGAGATTGTTTGTCCAAAATGCAAGGAGGGGCACTTGCAGAAGATCTGGGCGCGGTCGAAGTATTTTTATGGATGTTCCCGTTATCCCGATTGTGATTATTCTGCCCCTGTCGAAGAGGTCACTTTTAATAAAGAAGATTATGCAGCTGATTTTAATTGGGAGCAGCCTTGTCCGATCTGTGGAGCGGAGATGAAAATCCGCCATGGGCGTTATGGGGCTTTTTTGGGTTGTACACGCTATCCGGAGTGTAAGGGGATTGTCAATATTCCGAAAAAAGGGGAAGAGGTGATTCCGGCAAGTGAATTGCCGCCTTGTCCTGCAATTGGCTGTCCGGGTCATCTTGTGGCGCGGAAATCTCGTTTTGGCAAAGTTTTCTATTCTTGTTCGACTTATCCCGATTGTGATGTGATTGTCAACCAGCTCGATCAATTGGCAGTGAAATATCCGAATCATCCGCGCACTCCTTATGTGAAGAAAGAGAAGGGGATAGCGAAACTTAAAAAGGGAAAGGAGGGGGAGGGGGAGGCGAAAGGAAGAAAGCGAAAGGGAAAGGGGTGGTTAAGAAGTCTGCAGCAACGGTGAAAAAAACGCGTGCGATGCCCGCTTACCGGCTGTCGCCTGAGTTAGCAGCTGTGGTGGGGAGTCAGGAGTTATCCAGAGGAGTGGTGACGAAAAAAGTTTGGGAGTATATAAAATCTCATCAGTTGCAAGATCAGGAAAATAAGCGCTTGATTCACCCAGATGCAGCTTTGGCTAAAATTTTTGGGTCTAATGAGGCGGTAGATATGTTTAAATTGGCAGGTTTGCTAAATGTGCATATGAAAAAGTAGAAAGAGATGAGGGGGAGTACAGAGGGTGGGAGCACCGATAAAAATGGAGCGTAACGGAGTCGAACCGTTGGCCTCAACAATGCCATTGTTGCGCTCTACCAACTGAGCTAACGCCCCAAAGAGGGAAGAAGAGCGTTTATTTTAAAAGAGAAGTGATTTTTAAGACAAGAGAAGTTTTAGAAGAGGACGGAACCGGCGCATTAAAATCTGCTTGCCGATAAAGTATATACAATTAAACTGAAGAAATGTACAAAGTTCGAGCTCAGACCCCATTATTTGCTTTTAGCTGCAATGCGCACCGGCTCTTGAGGAAATGACACAACAATATGGCCGTGCAACCTGCTTTTTGGTTTTGGCTTGACAGTAATATTCACATCTTGATCAAGCAATGTCAGGAAATGCATCAACCGATCTGAAGAAAACCCTGCTGCTTTTCCACTTAACAGCTTTGATACTTTAGGTTGTGGAATATTCAATAATTCCACAAGCTGTACCTGCTTCAACTTTTTCCTTTTGACTATGCGTCTAATTTCTATCAGCAATAATGTTTTTGTTTTTAATTCTACAGCATTATCAAGGCCAAGATCAGCAAAAACATTATCCGACCCTTCTTCGTAATCCAAATTGTTCATTTTGCAGATCCTCCTTTTGATTCCAGCCAATCTTGATAAACCTGTTTGGCTCGCTTTAACCGCGCTGCTATTAGTTCCTTATCCTGCTGGGATGTTTTTATCATTGCTTGGCCAGAAAACCGATGGATCTTTAGTCCAGCGTAAGCCAATAATCTACAACACTTTAAAATTCATAGCAACAACAAAATCAAAGGTTTGTGACTAAATGATTTGCTACTGTCTATTGCCTGCTCTCGCTGTTTTTTGTATCGAAGTGCACCATCAGTGCACCATTGAAATCATTGCCAATCCACCAGAAAATTGGTCGATTGCGTTAGAATAACTTTTTAGAAATCTCGGAAAATACATCAAATGAATTTATACAAAATGCACCCGGTAGACATTAATGGGTACATTTTGTATAATATGGATATGACAGGAAAATCACGAATTTTAACTCTTCTTGAGCCTCTGCTTACCCAACCAATGTTCACTGTCGCTGACGCAGTAAAATATGGAATTTCTCGACAGGTTCTTGCCCATTACACTAAAAAGGGAGTATTGGAAAGGCTCCACCCTGGAACTTATCGATCTGCAATATACGAACCTGCCGTAGATTTTGAATGGGAGGGCTTAGCACAAGCAGCATCTAGTATTCAAAATGGAATCATTTGTTTAATTTCAGCTCTGTGCTATTATCGCTTAACAGATCAGGTTATGCGAGAGTCGTGGATTGCTATTCCCCATCAACAGCGAGCTCCTAAGCGACCAAACACCCGCATTATTCGTATGAGAAATTTAGAGCTTGGAGCAACAAAAATCATGTTAGGAGAATTCTCTGTTCGTATCTTTGATCGAGAACGCTGCATTGTTGATGCTTTCAGATATCTTGACAAAGAAATTGCTATCAAATCTCTAAAACGTTATCTACAAGGCGGCGAATACAGACCCGATCTGAAAAAATTACAAGCCTATTCAAAGAAATTACGCGTGAATCTTACACCCTTCATTTTGGCCTACACAACATGACGACAGATATAGAAAAATCCTTTAAAGCAAAGCTCCGCAACATTGCGAAGGAAACCAATCGAAACCCTGCAGATTTATGGCAATCAATCGTCTTGGAACGCTTCCTTGTAAGATTAGGACAATCGCATCATCGTCATCATTTTGTTTTAAAGGGAGGGGTACTTTTAGCTAAATACATTCCTATTGGTCGAGAAACGCAAGACTTGGATTTACTTGGCATTGACACTCCCAACAATAAAGAGCAATTGTCAAAGACATTTAATGAAATTGCTCGGATTAGCCTTAATGACGGATTTGATTTTCGAGACATAAAAGTCAATGAGTTGGCTCATTCCCATATGGCCTATTCTGGAGTTGAAATTTCAATGACCGCTTACTTCGGCCGTACTCGCTTTCCTGTCATGATTGATATTGGATTTGGAGATACTGTGAGACCGATTGATAAAAAACTCTCGTTAACAAGCTATTCAAAGGGACCTTTATTTGAAGAATCAATCTCTTTGCTTTGCTACCCGCAAGAGTTTATCTTTGCTGAAAAATTAGAAACATTGGTTTATAGAGGGAATACGAATAGCCGCATGAAAGATTTTCATGACCTCTATACAATGCTAACCCTATCCAATTTATCCACCGCATCCTTGAAAACAATTGTACCTACTGTTTTCCAACATCGACAAACTCCTTTTGGTTTACCTTTGAAATTTTCAGATCATGATATCTCATTATTGCAGGTTCATTGGGCAAATTATCATTCTCGACTACGCCAAGAGGATGCTCAGACTTTACCTTTCAGTATTTTGGAGTGCATAAGCTTCTTAAATGGTAAACTCATGGTGATCATTGATGCATCACTTAAATAATAAGTCCAGTGCTCTAGCATACTTCCTTGGACGTTTTTTTCAGGGTGAACCATTCATTGAAACTCAAAAATGTTCATTAAAGCATTGTATTTTAATTAAATCTGTGTTAGTATTTTTATTTAATTAAATAAACATTTTTATTTATGAAGCAATATTCTCATGAAATTTATTATAGCATCAACAATCCAAATTCTTTTTATTCATTAAAGGATATGGAAATTGACCCGAATTCATTCAGCAAAAGTGAAACATTTTGCAATGCGAATGAGCCGGCAAAACCATCTTCTACTTTTGCCCCAAGTCCAATCGAACAATTTACCCTTATAGCCTTAAAATCAGAAAATAAAAATAAAATTAGTGCTAATGAACGGGTATACGTTGGGGATTTGCGAGAAAAATGGCAATTTCCTTCCGATCATTTGCCTATTGGTGTACAAATCAACGATTTTCGCATCATCACTTGGAATGTTCTAAATAATGCCTATTTAGATTGGATTATTGAAAAGGACTATCAAGGTCTTAAAGGCTCTATGATTAACGACTTAAACATTGAAATACAAGCGAATGGTTTCACAAAAAGGGACCAGCGAATCATTGAAATTATCCATGCGATGATGAATTCTTCCGCTGGTATCATTGCCCTGCAAGAGTGTGGACCAGCATTTTTAATGGAACTAAAGGAACAACTACCTGAAAACTGGCAAATAGTGAAAAAATCAAATGAATGGGCCAAAAATGATGAAATTATTTTATACAATAGCACTTTATTTGCTTATCGATCTGATTTATCCAAAGTTTCCTATCCTTACCCCTCCTTCCCTGATCGAATTCTTTTAAATGCTGTATTTGAAAGGCTAGATGGAAGTAAACAAGTCATCCGCATTCTAAATGCCCATATTCCAGGTGACCCTTCCCTTCCTGGAAAAGAAGAATTTGCTCAATATATTTATGCACATTCTTCTTCTGAAGAAACGCTGGTCGCTCTAGGAGATCATAATTTTGAACGATCTGAAATGTTAGCTGCTTACCAAAAAGCAGGGCTTGCTTCTTCTGAATTTGATTTTCATTCTCCTTGGCACACGAATATCCATCCAAATACCAAGGAAGCAAAAAGTATCGATCATATTTTTGTTAAAGGAACAAGCTCTAGAGCATTAAAAGCAGAAGAAATTGTAGAAAATTATCATCTTAAAGAAATTGTAGAGTTGCTATCAAAGAATAAAAACGAAAATATACAAATTTTTTCTCTAGAAAATATAAAATCAGATTGATTAGATAAATATAATAAATATTTTAAATGAGGTTATCAATAAATGTTGTAACGGAGGAGTTCGGTTGGATATTTTTCATCCATCAGTAAAATCTAGATATGATTATTTATATGCCCTTTATAAACCTCTTAAAAGCGAATAATTATACTGATATCAAGAGACTTATGATTTCTAGAAAGATGTTTAAAAATTTTTTATTATCTTGATGAAAAATCTAGAAACCGTATTTTTATTATTTAAACACCTTTTTGATAAGATTCTTGCAAATTCGAATTAACTCTCGTGTTTCTCGGGCTTTTTCCAATCTCTCTTTAGAAAATAAACCATGCTTCCTTGAAGCCATTCTTTGGCGATTTTTCCCCTCTTCAGTTTTTGGTCCCCTGTTATGTTTTGGCGTCTTTCCACCATGAATATGACAAACGCGTCGGCCTTTAACAGCATAATTTTTGCATTGACTTTCTGATCGCTTTGATTTGGCCTGGCAAATAGGCAGTGTATCCATGAGGTAACCTCCTTTTATTTTTCTAAGTGCCCCCAGGCATTAAATTGTTGACTATTGCTTTTCCTCCTTCTTCTAGAATTGACTTAAAATTAAGAAATAGCGCACAATGAAAGTCGTTCATCTACCACGTGTAGAAGGAATTTGGGGCCCGTCTAAACGATGGAGCCCTCTTTAAAATATTGTTGTTTCGAACACCAGGGGTGCTAAGTTGCGTTGCGCAATCTTAGCTGAGAAAGTCCCTCATACCTGATCTGGATAGTGCCAGCGTAGGAAGTGTGTATGCATAAAAGATCTTTTTTTCCTTTTATTTTCATTCATTTTTTCTTCATTAAGGCTCTTCCCGATTTGAGAATTTCCATGGTTTGAAGCTATTTATCAAGCTTTTATTTGGGAAGAAATGGGATGAACAGCATCCATGATGATACACAAATCAATTTAGCGGCAAGTAGCTTATGGGGTACGGCACAGGGCATATTTGTGCATACGCTGATCTATCCCTTGGAAGTCGTCAAGATCCGTTTGCAATGTTCTCAATCCTCGGAAAGTAGTCTGCGAGTCGCTTTAGCATTGTTTCAAAAGGAAGGCTTATGGGCTTTCTATCGAGGGCTTGCTCCTCAGTTATTGAAAACCAGTTTGAAACAAATTTGGTGCTGGCCGATGATCATGGGGGCTCCTCCCTTTTTCCAAAGGTGGGGAGGAATGGGAGAGATTCAGCGACAAGTGCTGACAGGATTTTGTATTGCGACAATTGAGGCGGCAGTCACTTCTCCTCTAGAAAGGCTTAAAATTTTGTCAGCTGTAATGGGAAAGATGCGCTATTCCTTACGTGAAGCGTGTAGGAATGGATGGCAAGGATCTTTCATCCATTGGACCAAGTTATCGGTGACTTGGACCACATTTTTGACTACTCAGAAGTCTTTCAGAGATCAATCTCGTCCTCAATCAGGATCATTATCTCTTTCTCAATTAATAAGAATTGGAGTTCAAGTGGCTTTAATCGTCAGTTTAGTATCGGCTCCCTTTGATATTGCCAATACATTAAAGCAAGTGCGCAACCTTGATCTTCTCCCTCTCTTTTATAGAGGCAGGTTTTTAAGTTTGTATCGTGGATGGTCTCTCAGCATGCTTTCTTTAGCAATAAATAATGTAGCATCAATTATTTTAATGGAGAAATTGAAGGGATGAATGGGATTTTAACAAGCTGGGCTCATTATATTCACTCTCGTTATTATCATAGGAGCTCTATGAATTGCCGTTTTTATCGCGTGACTAGAATTGCCTTAGCCTCTTTTGCTGCTCTACTCCCTCCAAAAGGAGCTCTGACATATGAGGTGATGGAACCAAAAAAATTTGCGACAGAACAATCCAAGCAAATATTAAAAACTCTGGGTGCGAATGATTTTCTACTTGATCTCTATGGGGGAGTCTCGACTCACATGAGGGAGATTCTTTTATCCACAATGGTGCAAGGAATGTTAAATAATACTCTCACTAGAGAGGAGTGGGAAAAAAAATATATGCGGCCCGATGCTTTATATATCTATCGATTAGGGCAAACACTGGCAGAAAGGGCTGTAAGCGAAAAAGAGGAAGATCGACCTTATGTCACGGAAATGGCGGACATGAAACAGCATGGACGATATGCTTGAGTTGATTACATCTATCGCTATTGTAATGCTTTCGGGAAGATTTAGTTCTTTAGCCATATCTCCAAGGCCATGAAGATGAGCTGTCCAGAGCTTTTGAAGGGCTATCTGGCCGATTTCGTCGAATTGTATAGGTTTCAGAATTGTGCCTCGATTGACAAATGTCTTTTTCACATTTTCTTCCAGATTTTTGGAGTTTTGTAAGCTCTTATTGCGCAGGAGTAAAAGTAGATCATGAAAGTCTTTCATTCGGCTATTTCGTAGAACCTTTAGAAAGCACAGTTTCCAGTTTTTCTGCGAAAATTGTTTCGATGGGATAGACTAAAAGAGAAATTGATTCTTCGAAAAATGGCTTTCCACGATATTCAAAAAGCTTAATTTCTCGATTCTGTGGTTCTACGACATCGCCAATCCCAACGTCGACATGAATTTTATCTTTCATCCTGGCAAAAGAGGCTTTGAGAGTTGTACGATATCCAGGATATTTCATATGTGGCTGGGAAAGTAGTTTCTATGCCTTCAAAGGATAAAAGTAAATCCATCGTCTGATGATGTTGATACAATCTCTTCAAAAACCTCTTGAAGTGCTTTTAATTCGGCATTCATGCTGCGTCAAAAGAAAATCGAGGTCTACCGTTTCTCTTCCTATTTTCATCATGTAGGAAAGTAGAAATCCTCCTTTAAATATAAATTTATTGACGTGAGATGATCGTGATAATCGAGCCAGAAATCTTTCTAGGAGCAAGTTGTTTCCAACAAGCATTGAAAGGGATCTCTTTTTCTTTGGCAATGGTTTGAAGTCTGTCTTTGAGAGCTTGTTCATTTATCATGTCATTATACTCAATAAATAAGGTGCAATGTCGACTTGAAGCTTTTTAGCATAGACTTCGAGCTTTATTAGATTAATGCGATTTTTTCCACCTTGTGCGATAGCTAATTTTAAAGCCTTAATTGCAGTTTCTCGACTCAAAAGGCGAAATGCATCTACAATTGTACGTTCCCTATCAAAAATGGGGATGTTAGTGCCTTCAAGTTCGATTTCTGTTTTACCTAAATCGAGATCTCGAAAGCGAACGATTTTAATTTGACGACTAGCTTCGAGCTGAAGTTCCATGTCGAATTCCAATCCAATGTTGACGAGGGATGTCTTCTGTTAAATCATAAACGGCTAGCGCGGAAATCAGACATACTACCCCACCATTAATAGAATGAACGGCTTCTATAAGATCTGTCCAGCGAAAAGCTTCAGGGTTTTGATAATTGATTGCTTGATATACTCCGCGACGAATCCTTTTTAGTTTTCCAGCCTTAACATAGTGGCTTAAAACTGCCGCATGGAACCATCCAAGCATCCTTGCTTCTTTAGATGTGAAAGAAGGCTGATTAAGTAAAGGAGTAAGAAGTTGTAAGCAAGCTTGAGGTCTCATGATATATCCCCTTTTCTTTAACTTAACAAAAACACCCAATAATGTCAATTGGGTTTTATTGTTAAGTTAAAGATGGGGAAAAAAGAATTTCTTTACGAATAATAAAGTCTTTTGTTATATTTGCTGCTTCAAAACATGAGTGGAGACATTTTATGTTAATTGCCCAAACACAACCTTCTCTCTTAAGTTCTTCTATTCAAAAAAACTTTTATTCCCTCCTTTATCCCTTCCTTCAAGTCTTAGGAGCTTCCCTCTTTATTGCCTTATGCGCACAGCTTAGCCTCCGCCTTTATTTTACCCCTGTTCCTTTCTCTGGACAGACGTTTGCCATCATGCTAGTTGGGGCAACCCTGGGAAGTCGAAAAGGGGTCTGGAGCGTCTTGGCCTACCTGTTTGAGGGCGCTTGTGGACTTCCCGTCTTTGCTTGCGGCTCATCCGGTTTTCTTCACCTCCTAGGACCCACTGGAGGATATCTTCTTGGATATATCCTTCAAGCGTATTTGGTGGGAAGATTCATCGAAAAGCAAAATCAACAGCAAAAAGAATTTCAATCCGCAAAGACTTTAGCCGCTTTGCTCCACTCTTGCCTATGGCAAATGGGGGTGGGTGTCTTATGGCTCTCCCTTTTCATTGGCTTTAAACAGGCTTTCATCCTAGGATTTTGCCCTTTCATCGTCGGAGAAAGCCTCAAAGCACTTGGCATAACGGCCTGTTTAAAGACTCTTTATCGTTAAGATGATAAGATAAGATGAGAAAAATTTTCATCTATCGCGACCATGGAGCCGACCTCTTTTGCCTCGATTCCCTTTTCTTTGCCCTGCAGCAGCAAAAAATCGATCACTCCTACTCTATTTGTTGGGCCGATAAAACGTTGCTTCGAACCACAGAATGGCAAAAAGAGGCCGCCCTCCTGATTTTTCCTGGAGGGCGCGATATTCCCTACCATCGTGCGTTGACAGGACTCGCTAATTGCCATATTCGTGAGTTTGTTCAGCAGGGAGGAGCTTTTCTTGGCCTCTGTGCCGGAGGCTATTACGGAAGCAGAGAGATCGAGTTCGAGAAAGGAAGTAAAACGTTGGAGGTGATCGCCAAGAGAGAGCTCCAATTTTTCCCCGGGCTTGCCCGAGGCCCTGCCTATGGCCCAGGAAAATTCTGTTATCAGAGCCAAAAAGGAGCAGAGATTGCTCGCTTGCATTTTTATTTGCCAGGCAAATCCCCCCCAAGCTTCAGCCGCCTATTATAATGGAGGCTGCGCGTTCATTGCCCCCGAAGAGCATAGAAATGTGACAGTAATCGCCCGTTATGCCGATCTTCCCCAGGAACCGGCTGCCATCGTGCAATGTCGTGTTGGCAAGGGACTCGCTCTCCTCTCGGGAGTTCATCCTGAGTATAGCGCAGCTTACGAGGGGGCGCAGCTGCACTTAAAAGGGCATCTCTCTTGGCTAAAAGAGATCGAAGAGATGCGCCATTCTCTTTTTAAGGACCTCTTGTTCAGTTTGCTCCACGCCTCTTAGAGGCTTTTAAAGCCTCTTAGAACGCATAGATCACTTCAATCTCTGCATCGGCATAGTAGTGGCGTCCGCCAATGTGACGATCCTCTTCATTTGAAAATTCATAAATGAAGTCTAAAGAGAGGTTATCGGTAATCGCATACAGAAATTCAAATCTCCACCCTATAAAGTTGGTATTTCCACCACGAGGAAAATACCCAATAATTCCGGAAGAAGGAATATCAGAAAGCTCTTCAGGATTGATGCTCACACCGGACTGTACAAACCTCTCATTCACGATATCAGTCAAAAGAGTATTGAGAATATTTCCTCTTCCAATGCTTCCAACATCAAATTCAGGCACCGCTTGGGCTTGGACCCCGATATATTCAATATCTATGGCCCAATCTCCTTTTTTATCCACATTACCGATGTAAAGACCCGCATACCACCCCAGGTTTTTCTTAAGACGATGGGTGAATACTTTTCTTTTGGCCGCATGGTTGATTAAAAAACCGCTGTAGAATTCAAAAGGGAGCTTATCCGACAAAGGGAAAAACGTATAGGTGATCGTAAATTGTGAGTTTTGAAATTGTGTTCCAAGAGGATTACGGATGAAGCAACGGTTCGTTCCTCGCTTTTTCCAATCAATAAAAGAATAGCGAAGATCTAATCCCCAGTCCTTAATGTTAATTAAGCCCACTTCCATGATATATCCAAAATGATTGACCCGCTCATCAATCAGAAAAACACCAAAGTCCCCATACCAATCACTAAAATTTTTCAGTTCAGAAGCATATTTAAATAAAATTCCATCAAAGCGGCTCGTAAATTGAATCTCTGAATCAAAGATATCATCCAGTTTACGCCGTCCAACTTCAATATCAAAGCGCTTTTTTCCATCTGCCCAAACATTATAGCCAATATAAGCTCTCTTGAGTGTAATCAGATTGGCCTCCCCGCTCCCTTTCAACGCAAAGCGAATATCGCGCTCTAATTGCCTTTCTACTTCATCTCCTCTGCGATTGAAGACAGGGTACTCGCCAAAGCATTCTCTCCGTGCACGAATCCCAGCTGGGTTGTCAAACTGGAGGTGGGCCATTGCCCAAGCGCGATCAAAGTCATATTTAAATTTGATGTTGAACTCTACGTCAAAGTCATGGTGAGAGAGAGGAATACCTTCGTTATCGACACGATGACCTCCTCGGAAACTTCGATATTGCTGATGAAAACTAGAATAATCGCTCTCATGAAAACTAGAACAATCGTAAGGATCAACAATGAGGACAATTCCCTTTTCTTCAATTCTTCGCCATTCAAAACGGACATCCCCGCTGATCTCTAAGTTTTGCGCCTTCTCTTTGATATCAATATTTTCTTTGGATTCGACAAATTCACGAACAGGTTGGTCGTCTCTTTGTCTCAACTCTCTATCAAAAGCGGTCTCTTGCTCAATGTTTTGAGCGTTTGCTTTTGTCGCAACCCATCCTGTTGCCACCAAAAAAGAGACCAAATATTTAACAAATCTCATGGAGGACTCCATTAGTTATTTGGGAAATAAAAGTATAACGATGTGTTTTTTGATTTATTCAAAAAGACGCCTAACCTTTTACTCTGTTTTGGCCTTAAAGTCAAGAGTTTGTTCAACCTTCATGCCTGGCCATATTCAGCAGGTTTCACGTAAATCCCCCACTTTAAATCAGGACGCGAGCCATCGACCCATTGTTTCCAACTGGACATGGGAGACCCTTGCGATCCAATAGAGTCTAGACGCCAGAGCTCTAGCTTGCCCGTTCCCGGATTGACCACAAAGCCAAATTCTTCTTTCACCCAGTTTGTATCAGCAAAAATCAAGGGGGGCGGCATGGCAAATCCTAATTTTTGCGCTTGCAAAGAGAGATGCCAATGATAATCATCAGGAAAGGTACTCTTTCCCTCATTTAAAAGAAAAAGCGCTTTGACCATTTCTTGAAATTGTCGGGCAGTGAGAAAAAAATTTCCCCTTGATCGAGGAAGGCGATCGGCTAACTTCAAAATCGCTTCCCTCTTTTCCGTCCCCATTCCGGGGAGCGATAATAAAAGAAGCTTTAAGCGATCGTTGAACTCGTAGAGGGGAGTAAGGGGAAGAGCAGAAAAAAGAAAACGATCGATTTCGTCCGCCGGCAAAATTTGCTGCGCAGGAGAATAGAGTCCACGGTCATTTTTCAGCCTATTGACGAGATAATCTCGAAAGAAGATCGACGTTAAAGGACCCTGAAGAGAACGAGACAAGCTTTTAAAGCGAGGTTGAAAATTTTCCGGGACTTTTTCTGTTAATTGGTGAATGAGAAATGCTTGCATCTCTTCGCTTAGCAATAATTGTTCGACAAAAATTTCTGCCGGGCGGATAAAGTGGTCGCGGATGAAGGTATAGGTAAATTCTTCATGCATCCAGGTCTCCTTAAAGGGGTCTCCTAGCGGTTTTAATAAGAAAGCATGCGTCGGAGATTGCATGAGGAGGGAATGCCTTTTTCCTTTTAAATAAGGGTCCATTAAAGCGGGGGGGATTTGTTTTAACGTGTCGGCCAAATAGACGAGTAACTCCATTTCACTTTCGACCCACTTTTCTCCTTTTTTGGGTTGACTTTCCAGTCGATAATAGCAGCTGACCAACGTCTCCATTGTCCCACCCGAGGTATAACTCCAAGGCTTTTTCTCAATTTGACTTAAGTTTTCCAAAGGATTTTTAATGAGGGGAGCGTGATGAGCACGGGCCATGCGATGGAAGGCGCTTTCTAAAAACTCGGGTGTTTTAATGTGATGAATGATGGCTGTGATGACATCCGCGAGATCTCTTTCCCTCTCTTTATTTTCTAGTAGATGTAAAATGTGTGATTCTGTGGTGACAAAGAAAGAGTTTAATGCCTCAATAAAATCATATTGGTTTCTAAGCGGAGTCCATTGGGACGTCTGGCTCCTTCCATGTTTATAGAGAAGGGTAAAGCCGGCAGGACTATCATCAAAGGGCCCTGTCGTGATTTCTTGGATGTCGGCATCATAGACTTCCTGAAAATAATCTTTGAATAGCTCTACATAGAGTTTGTACAAAGCATCATAGAGATGGACAAGTCCTTGGGCTCTTTCTTGGGCGGCATTCCTTTGTTCCTGCAAGAAATAAAGTTCGTTTGCCCGCCCTTGGTAATCGATTCTCAACCATTGAAGTTCTTGTTCTGTCGACGCCTGGCGCATGCGGGTTTCTAGGGTTTTCACTTGGGTGTACATCCCTTCATATTCATATTGAATCTCTTCTGCTTGTCGATTGGCTTGGTCGAGTTTATGCTGAATGATTTGGGAGATGCATTGTCCAATACCTCCTGCCTCTTCTGCGCTTAATCCTAAGCTGGCATAAAGATTCCAGCGGGTAAAATCCAATTTAGTCTCGGAAAAGGAAGCCAGAGTGAACTCCCATGCTTTTAGAAGAGCATGATCTGCCAAGGCTTTGAAAGCGTTTTTGGCAACTTCAAAAGCTTGTAAGAAATGGGCGCAGCGCTCTCCCATTCCCATTCCTCCATATTTCTTGCTTGCCGGGGAGGGGGGGAATTGGGTCTGTATTCTATCACGGGGGCGGCTTTGATAGTCGTGGAGTTGTTGCTCTGAGAGCCCTAAGAGGTGGAGGAGAACGGTTCGAATGATCTCATCTGCTGTTAATATGCAAGAATTCCAGGGGGTGCTTTTTTGCTGGATGAGAGGAGCGATCCATCGCTCGATTTGCTTCGTTTTTTCTTGGTCGAGATCGTTAGGCTGTAAAAATCCGACTGCCTCAAAAGCGCGAATGAGGCCGGGAGAATCCCAAATTTGTGGAGAAATGCCTGTTGTGGAGAGGCGAAGCAGAAGTGGTTTTTTCAGATCACCATTTCCCCAGCTGGCGCTTAAAGGGACTGTATATTCGATGCCTCCGAAGGTGCGTTTAAGGCGTCCTGTAGAGAGGAGTTCGATTAAATCTTGTAAAAACTGCTCCGGTTGTTCGTCGTGAATGATTTCAGCCGGGGCTGTGGCAAAGCAGGAGCCAACATTTTGTCTAAGATAGCTTAACCAGGCGGCCAAAACGGCCTGCCTAGCATGGGAATCGGTGATGGAGGTGCCAGCAGGAAGTTGCAGGGTTTGTTGAATTAACTCTTCTGCCCATTTGTTCATAAAAGGGGCGCTGACTTGTTTTAGCAAACGGGCAAGAGAGGGAGTGTTTTGGAGAAGTTGGAGGACCTTTAGAAGATGTCTTTGCCGTTTGGCATCATATTGTCTTTCGGGGCCGAGTGAGTAGAGATTCTGCTCAAGGTAGGCGATGAGTGGGGGGAGTTCATGAACTTGCAACTCTCCTTTCGAGTCGATCAATCTTTGTGCTAATTTTCGGGTTCGCAAGATATTTCGGACGGAGACGCTCTCTTGGATGTTGGAGCGGTCTAAATAACGGGAGAGCTCTTCATATTCATCAGTGGCGATAAACTCTAGAGAGTCGGGCCCCTTTTTTTGCTGTTTTTGTTGTCTTCTTGCCATTACGGTAAAAAGACGAGGATAAAAAGAAGGGTGGTCTAAAGGAACTTTGATAGAAGCGAGAAGAGGATCGAGGTTGTCAAGGTTGTTTGGTGACACGATGGATTTCTTTAAATAATAGCATAACAGATAAGTTTAAAGGTTTTAGCGTTTGTTTTCCAAAAATTTCTTCAGTTTCGACCCGGTTTTTGTTATATTGAGAATAACCAATCTAAGGAACCGTTATGTCCTATATTCGATCGATCAAGGGGCGACAAATTCTCGATTCTAGGGGTTATCCCACTATCGAAGTCGAGCTTACGACAGATCAAAACATTATGGTTAGAGCAGCCGTCCCTTCCGGAGCTTCTACAGGTGAGCATGAAGCCCTTGAATTGCGAGATGGAGATCCTGCTTATTACTTTGGGAAAGGTGTTTTAACAGCCATTTCTCATATCAACAGTCCCATCGCCCAGCTTCTCATTGGAGAGCATGTCTGTGATCAAGAGCATTTGGATCGCTTGCTCATCAAAGCCGATGGGACGGAAAATAAATCCCATTTTGGAGCAAATGCCATTTTGGCTGTGTCTCTGGCTCTTGCTCGAGCGGGTGCATTGACCACCAAGCTGCCCCTCTATCGTTATATTGGCGGGTGTCATGCTCACCTCCTCCCCTGTCCCATGATGAATATTATTAATGGAGGGGCGCATGCTGATAATACTCTTGATTTTCAAGAATTTATGATTCGCCCGTTTGGAGCGCCTCATTTTCATGAGGCCGTTCGTTGGGGAGCCGAGATCTTTCATACGTTAAAAAATATTCTCAAACAGGAAGGGCATATTATCGCGGTTGGGGATGAGGGAGGCTTTGCGCCCCGTTTAAGCTCAAATGAAGAGGCGCTAGAAATCATTTTAAGAGCCATTGAACAGGCGGGGTATCGGCCGGGGACGCAAGTTTCTCTTGCTTTAGATTGCGCGGCTTCAGAGTTTTATGATAAGGGGGCGCATCGCTATGTGGAAAAGAAAAAACAGAAGAGCCATCAGGCCTTCAAAGAGCGGACCACAGAGGAGCAGATTGATTATTTAGAACAGCTATGCCGCAGCTACCCCATCGATTCCATCGAAGATGGGTTGGCAGAATGGGACTGGCATGGTTGGGAAAAATTAACGGAGCGCTTGGGGCATAAGATCCAGCTCGTGGGGGATGATATCTTTGTCACTAACCCTAAGTTTTTACTTAAAGGGATTGAGAAAAAAGTGGGAAATGCCATTTTAATCAAACTCAATCAGATTGGAACTTTGTCGGAAACATTGGAGACTGTTCGTCTCGCACAAACACATGGCTATGCAACTATTATTTCTCACCGTTCGGGAGAAACAGAAGATTCTATCATCGCCGATATTTCTGTTGCGGTCAATGCGGGTCAAATTAAGACGGGATCTCTTTCTCGCTCAGATCGCGTGGCCAAATATAATCGCCTTTTGGCGATTGAGGCGGGTTTGGGGGAAGAGGCTGTTTTTGTGGATAGCAACCGCTTTCATCGAAGGAGAGAAAATCCTCTCGCGAATGTTCTCTCTTAACCTGAGTATTAACTAATCATCTAAAAGGCGATGAGTCGGACCCGTATATTCTCCAAAAAGATGTTGTTTAGCTTCGTTTTCATCTTTAGCATGCTGCGCGAGATATAAGCGATTGTCCGTCTCTATTGACCAATAAGAAAAACAACTTTTTTCTGAGATGTCTATTGCTAGCTGATTGACATAGTAAATAACAAAATCCCGTACTTTATCATATGTTTGTAGACTCCATTTAGATTTAACTATTTGATTTATTTTTGATAGAGTTTTAATGCATACACTGACAGTTTGACGGTTTTTATCTGGCAGCATGATTTGTGCAATTGTAATCATACTTTCCAGAGAACCTGGCTTAATTCTATCGGTAATTGGAATATGATAACATAAGTAGATGAATCGCTGATGAAAACAATCTTCCAAAAAAGTTGTATTGATTCGGCCTTTTTCTTTTACAAACTCAATAATTCTTGAAAGAATAGAAGAATCATGCTTTTTCTGATTTGAATGAAACAAAAATTCATATTCTTCAACCTGATGGGAAGGGCATAGGACACAAAAATTCTTATAGGTTGTGGGGGCTACATAAAATTCAAATTGTGTATTCGAATGGTTTGCTAAAGGGGTAACAAACCATTTCCACTTACTTATAATCTCCTCATTTCTAATAACTTCAATCAGTTCTGAAGGGAATGTGTTAAGACTAAGTGTCAACAAGTTTTCATTATTCACTATTTCTTGCGCACATAACACAGTTAATGAAGGGATAGACATAAAAACCTCATTTAATAAAAATGATGAACATACTAATTATTTTATGATAAGATATATTAAAACTCAATAAAATAATTCGGTAAAAAGAAGCGGGCAATGACAAAGCGGCAACTGTCGCTTTGTCATCGCTTGCCTCAAAAAATCACAAAGAGGCCATTATGCGCGACTTTTCCGTCTATTTCTTCATCGATAAATATCTTTTCTGTGGTCAACATGAACCACAGAAACTAAAACCTCTGAATCATAGATTTCATAAATAATCCGATATTTGCCAACACGTGTTCTATAGGCATTTTCTTCTCCTGAAAGTTTGATGCTTCCATGATGTCGTGGTTCTGTTTCTAAAAGTCTAATTCTGTCTCGAATCTTTTTCTTATAAATAGGATCAATCTTTTCCAGCGTTTTTAACGCGGAAGCCTTAATATCGAGTTTGTATTTCATGATTACAGTTTATCCCACCCAAGTCTTTTTTCAGCCTCTTTCCAAGGAATATTAGATTCTTTTTCCTCTCTAGCTTTTCTCAAGGCCATGATATCTAATTCATTTTCGTATTCCTCAATGCTTTTAATGACAGAACGAGTCAAAAAGTCTTTCATGGATACGCCTTGTTTCGCGCAAGCCATTTTGAGATAGACATATTCTTCAGCTGGAAAATCAAAGGTGACCTTTCTGTATTGTTGCTTCTCCATCATCAACCTCCTTTAGATTCTAATCACAGTATGACAGATTCGCTATTTCCTGTCAAAACATCATTACATAGACCTGTAAATACAGGTTTATAGTTATCGTGCGGTAAATGTTGAAAACTAATTAGACGTTCTGTACTTATAAGAACAAGATTTTATGTTAAAATAGAACAGGCGATAGGAGAAGGAGGTGAGGGATGTACACCGTCGTTTTATTCGGAGAGGCAGAAAGGGGAGAGTTCCAAACTGCCTATTTTTGCCAAAATCTCGAGCAGCTCGATGATTTTTTCGGGAATCCTCCTCCCAATAGCCAAGGTCTTTACTACGCTATCCAAGCCCTCTTGTTTAAGCGGCAATTGATTTTCTTCCGGGTTGTGGAGGAAGGATTTAGCATTCAAGACTATTTAACAGGTGTCCGATTATTAGAGGAGCAAACCTGTTTTCCTCAACTCGATGCGATTGGAGTTCCGGGAGTGGGGGATCCGACCGTCTTGAACGCCCTTCATCCCCTTTGTCAGCACTATCGCACGCTTCTCCTCACAAACGAGGCGGACTTTTACGATTACCTCACTTTTTATCGGAGAAAAGACTCTTTCTAGCCTTATTTCCGATCACTGAGTTTCGCGAGCAAGCGCAAGATTTCGATGTAAAGCCAAATTAAAGTCACCATTAAGGCAAACGCCCCATACCATTCCATATATTTGGGAATGCCAGCTCGCGAACCTTGCTGAATGAACTCAAAATCCAAGATGAGATTGAGCGCTGCAATGCCGACGACAAAAAGGCTAAATAAAATGCCGAATAGGCTGCTGCCGTTAATCAAAGAAATAGAAATATTGAAAAAGCCAAGAATCAAAGAGGCCGCATAAACGAGCGCAATCGCCCCGGTCGCCGCAATCACCCCCCCCTTAAACCGTTCTGTCGGACGGACCCACCCTGCTTGGTACACCATTAACATCACGAGTAAGGTGCCAATCGAAAGACTCACCGCTTGCGTGACAATCCCCGGATAGGCTTTCTCCATGAGACAGGAAATTCCCCCTAGAAAAAGCCCCTGCATAACAGAATAAAGAGGGGCTGTGAGGGGAGCCCAGTTTTTTTTAAAAATCGTCACCAAAGAAAAAATTAAGCCACCAATAAGCCCGATGGTCATCCAACTTTGAATCACCTCGACATGTTCACCCGATAAATAAAATTTTCTCCACACCCAAGCAGCAGGAAGCAAAACAAGGGAAAGGAGGATTAAGGTCTTATTGACTGTTCCTCGCGCCGTCATCGCTTCCGATTCCGAAACTAATCCAAATCCGGAGAAAGGATTAGAAAGCAAAGCAGGATTAGAAGATTTCATACTGTGTCTCCTTTAGTCTCACTCAATGATTAATCTCTACTCTAGCAAAAAAAATCCTTTTTGACAAGAGAATTCCCGCTGAGAAGCCTTTTAAAAAGGGATTAGACCCTATTTATTGCTCTTAAATCACTCATTATAAATTTTTTAAGAAATTCAGGAAAAAATTAGGAAAAGATAGGAAAAAAAAGGGGATTATTTTATGATTTTATTAGAATAAACAGAAATACTCAATTCTAACGAAGAAGACATCTATGTTTGGATTAATCAAAAAATTATTTGGAAGCGCTCATGATCGTCTTTTAAAGAAATACCAGAAAATGGTTAGAGAAGTGAATCGATGGGAAGAGACATTTTCCTCTCTAAGCGATGAGCAATTGCAAGAGAAAACAAAGGAATTTCGTCGCCGCTCCCAACAGGGAGAGTCTCTGGATCAGCTCCTGCCCGAGGCCTATGCTGTGGTCAAGAATGCCTGCCGTCGTCTATACGGAACCGAAGTGCATGTATCCGGTTATAACCAGAAATGGGACATGGTCCCTTATGACGTTCAAATTGTTGGGGCGATTGCCATGCATTATGGGGCCATTGCAGAGATGCAAACGGGAGAAGGGAAGACCTTAACAGCCGTGATGCCTCTTTATCTGAACGCTCTTTCCGGAAAGCCTGTCCATCTTGTGACCGTCAATGATTATCTTGCGCAGCGCGACTGTCAATGGGTCGGAACGATTTTGCGCTGGTTAGGGCTCTCCACCGGTTCTTTAACAAATGATGTTCCCTTAGAGGATCGACAAGCGATCTATGCCTGTGATGTCGTCTATGGAACTTCCTCAGAATTTGGTTTTGATTATCTTCGCGATAATTCCATGGCAGGAACCAAAGAAGATCAGGTGCAACGTGGGTTTTATTTTGCCATTATTGACGAGGTGGACTCTATCTTAATCGACGAAGCGAGGACGCCGCTGATCATTTCCGGTCCCGTTCCCGACTAGCCGGCAAATGTATGATGAATTAAAGGAGGGGGTGGCTGAGTTAGTCCGCCACCAGCGCGATTTTTGTAATCGCGTCAGCCAATGAGGCGCGCAAGGAATTGGATCAACTTCCCGCCTGAGCCTTTGACAAAAAGAGATAAAAAACAAGAAGAGCGGGAGCAAGAAGCTTATCGAAAATTATGGTTGGTTGGAAAAGGAACGCCTCATAATAAAGTCTTAAAACGTGCAAAGGAAAATCCTGATACCCGTGCAGCGATTGATAAATGGGATCTTTATTATCATGCAGAGCAAAATAAAGAAGAGCGTGCCCAGGCATTAGCTCAGCTTTACATGATCGTTGATGAGAAAAGCAATGAATATGAGTTAACGGATCAGTGGAATTAGTGCTTGGCAGACCTACACGGGTGGAGTCGGCAGCTCCTGAAGATTTTGTCATGATGGATATCAGCGATGAATACATCAAAATTGACGAAGATTCAACGTTAGACGAAGAGGCCAAAATGGCCCGTAAACTCGCTGTTCGAGAGGAGGATGCCAAGCGAAAAGAGCGGGCACATAACTTAAGGCAGCTGCTTCGCGCCCATTTGTTAATGGAGAAGGATGTCGACTACATTGTCCATGAAAATAAAATCATCATTATTGACGAAAATACCGGTCGTCCGCAGCCGGGAAGACGTTTTTCCGATGGTCTGCATCAAGCGATTGAGGCGAAAGAGGGAGTCGAAATCCAAAGAGAGACGCAGACCTATGCGACCATTACATTGCAAAATTTTTTCCGCATGTATGGGAAGCTCTCCGGGATGACGGGGACAGCGGCGACGGAAGCCCAAGAATTAAAAGAAATCTATAAACTAGATGTTTTAGAAATTCCCACTCATCATGCCTGTCAACGCAAAGATTATAACGATGAAATTTACATGACTGAGCGGGAGAAGTATAATGCAATCCTCAAAGAGGTGCGAGAAGCGCATCAGCAAGGACGCCCGGTCCTCATTGGAACGGAGTCTGTCGAAGTATCGGAAAAACTCTCCCGTATTTTCAAGCAAAATCAGCTGCCGCATACGGTATTGAATGCGAAGCAAAATGAGCGGGAAGCGGAGATTGTCTGCTCAAGCGGGGAAGCGGGGGATCATTACGATTGCGACAAATATGGCTGGTCGAGGCACGGACATCAAGTTAGAGCCGGGCATTGCCCAGCTTGGGAGGCTTGTATGTCATGGGGACCACCCGTCATCAGTCGCGACGCACAGATCGTCAACTGAGAGGACGGTGTGCCCGACAAGGGGATCCGGGAACGTCAAAGTTTTATATTTCTTTTGAAGATGCGCTGCTTCGCTTATTTGCTTCTCCTCGCATCACCGCCATTTTGCAGAGATTTCGTCCTCCGGAAGGAGAGCCGATTTCAGCGAACATGTTGAATAAATCCATTGAGACGGCTCAAAAGCGGGTGGAGCAGCGGAATTTCCTGCATGCGCAAACATACGCTTGAGTATGATGATGTGATGAATAAGCAAAGGCAAGAGATTTATGCGTTTCGCAATGAGGTGCTGCATACCGAGGAGATTGAATCGGTGGCCATCGAAGTGATTGGAAGTGTTTGCAATTTGGGAGCAGAGCGTTTTTTCCAGAGTCATGCAGAGGAAGGGGGATGGAATCCGGAAGGGTATCGGCAGTGGCTGATCCAGCTTTTCCCCGTGACTTTTGAATTGCAAGAGTTTGATAACGAGCACTTAGATAGGGGAGAGATGGAAAGGATTGCGAGGGAAAAAGTGGTTCAGGCTTTTAAAGAAAAGCTCACGAGAGAAAATCTTAAAGTGCCTTCCCACATCCTTGAGCTTGAAGGGGGAGAAGCGGATCGTCCGGCCCATCGAGCGATTCGTAATTTGATGATTCGCAAAGTGGATCAGATGTGGCAGGAGCATCTCTTGCGGATGGATCATTTGCGTTCAGATGTGATGTTGCGGGCGGTGGGGCAGCGCGATCCGCTGACGGAATTTAAGCATGAGGCCTTTCAATTATTTGATGAGTTAAGTCGCAATTTAAGAGTGGAAATGGCTCGCTCTCTTTTCCGTTTTGAAATTATTACCCCGCAGCAATCGCTTCAGCAGCTTCTTGAAGCCGGTCTTCGCTTGGAGCGTGATCGCTCTTTCTTTGATGAGCTGCAACATCAGCAGGGGCAGCAGGGGGAAGCTTCTTCTCACGAAGAAGAGGTAGAGGAGGTAGAGGAGGAAGAACGGGAAGAAAGACCCAAACAAAGCGACATGCAAGTGGCAAAGGAAGAAAGGGTGGATGAGAAGATCGAGCCTGTCGTCGCCGGGCCGCGCGTTGGACGCAATGAGCTTTGTCCGTGTGGGAGTGGGAAGAAATATAAGAAGTGTTGCCAATCAGAGGCTCCGGTTCATTCTTAAGCG
Organism: Parachlamydiales bacterium; assembly: GCA_963801825.1. Taxonomy (GTDB): domain Bacteria; phylum Chlamydiota; class Chlamydiia; order Chlamydiales; family Parachlamydiaceae; genus CAWDGI01. The sequence goes on along the minus strand of CAWDGI010000003.1, from coordinate 810,347 downwards.
GATGGGCAAACAAAGGAGATTTGTTCAGATGAGACAGAGAATTGAAGATCTAGGGCGTCTTGCCATTTTATTACAAAATTTACTCGATCATCAGCTATTTGATGAGCATCATTTGACTAATCGCCCGAAGCATTATCTGGAGTGGTTCGACCAGTTATCAAAGGATAAAAAGGATGAGATCGTTCGCTCTTGGGCTTATGGCATAGATGATTTGAGGGGGAAGATTTACGATTTGCTAGCGATAGCTGAAGGCACAGATATTTTGAACGAGAGGGAAAATAAAATTGGTGATGTTAATTAGAGTCTAGTTGCTGAAAAAATTTCCAGCCCAAGCCCATCAAGGGAAGGGAGAAAAATAGAAAGTAGAAGGCATCTCGGCTTTGCCATTGCAAGGTCAGTGTGCCATTTTGAGAAAAGAGAAGTAAGACGAAGCCGAAAAGAAAGAAGAGCGAGCCTGCCATTAAGAAAAGAAGGGGCAAAAGGTCTTGTTTTAACTGCTTCCCTAACAAAAGCCAACCCAAAGATTTCTCAGAGCCTTCTTTTTTTAAGTCTGTTTTTTCATCAATTTGGAGAGGATAAATGGGAGAAGGAATCTCAGGAGAAGGCAAAGAGGAAGGAGAATAAGAAGGATTCCAGCTTGAATCGTCTTCTAAGCCGGTTTCATGCAAATAGACGCCGCAATAAGGACAGTTATCAATGTCTTTGGAAACATTTCCATCACACTGCCAGCATAATTTTTTTTGAGGAATCGCGCTCATTGCAGCCACATCTAAAACAAGTTCTTCGCCTACTTAATATCTTAACTTTTTCTTTGTCAAAAGGCAAGCATCACGATTTATTTTCAGTAATTTTGTCAAGAGCTATTTTTATCTTATTTATTATTAATGACTAATAACCCGAGTTTTGTTTTTTCAACCTTTTTTGGTTTCCGTAGATTTTGAATGGCAAATCTTGTATGCTTTTCTTTTAATCAGGAGAAAGACTTGCATGGAACGAAAAAAGTTTGACATTGCCGTTTTAGGAGCCGGCCCTGGAGGCTATCCAGCCGCTATTCGAGCGGCGCAGTATGGCAAATCGGTCGCCTTGATTGAAGCAGGGGAGGTAGGAGGCACTTGTCTCAATCGTGGATGCATCCCTTCTAAAGCTTTAATCGCCGGCTCGGAAGCTTTCGAGCAGCTTAAAACTTTCCCTGACTTCGGGATCGATTTTTCTTCTCCTGTCCATTTGGATTATCGTCGTTTGGCCCAGCATAAGGATCGGGTGGTTGAAAAAATGCGCAAAGGGCTTGAGGGGGTGATTGGAGCCAATCAGATTACCCTTTTTAAAGGATTTGGCAAATTTCAATCCCCGAATGAACTAAAAGTATTGGGACAAGAGAGCACTCTCATTTATGCCGATAAAATAATTATCGCCACCGGATCGGAGCCGCGCCAACTCCCCCCCTTTCCTTTCGATGGAACATTCATTCATGATTCCACCTCCCTTCTTGCCATTCAAACCTTGCCCAAGCATATTTTAATTATTGGCGGCGGAGTGATCGGATGTGAGTTTGCCTCTCTTTATCGAAATCTAGACATCGACGTCACGATTTTAGAATTGCTCCCCCATCTCCTTTCCACAGAAGCGCCGGAAGTGAGAGAATCGCTCACCCAGGCCTTCAGAAAAAGAGGCATTCAAGTTGAAACAAATGTGAAAGTGGAGAAAATCACCCGTTTTGAATCAGGAATTCAAATCGAAGCAGAGAAAGGAAAGAGTTTCACGGCTGATTGCTGTCTCATCTCTGTGGGACGTTCTTTAAATACGGCGGGGATTGGATTAGAAAAAGCGGGCGTCCTTGTGCAAGAGAATGGAATCATCGCCGTCAATGAGAAGATGGAAACAAGTGTGGCGGGGATTTATGCTGTGGGAGATATCGCCTCCAAATGGTGGCTCGCGCATGTGGCCACTCACCAAGGAATCATTGCTGCCGATAATGCTTGTGGCAGGTCAGCTCGCATGTCTTATGAGGCCGTTCCTTCTGTGATTTTTACGACCCCTGAGATTGCGAGTGTGGGATTATCCTTAGAGCAGGCCCTTCACTTGGGCTATAGAGCGAAAATCGGCGCTTTTCCTTTTCAGGCATTGGGAAAATCGCAAGCGATTTTGCATACGGAAGGGTTTGCACAAATCGTGGTGGAAGAGAAAACAGGGGAGATTCTTGGGGCGCAGGTGGTCGGAGATCAGGCGGCTAACCTCATTTCTGAAATGTCGGTCGCCATCACGAATGAACTCACCATTGAATGTATAAGCGAGGCCATTCATCCTCATCCCACTCTTTCAGAGGCTTGGGCAGAAGCGGCTTGGATGGCGGAAGGGTTTCCCTTAAGTCTTCCTCCTAAGAGATCGCGATCGTCCAAAGGAAGATAGGCATGTCGGATCAAACGGCGAGAAGACGGCTCAATATTCTCCCTTCTTATTCAGAAGAGGAGAAAGAAGAGGGGGCTTTAGGGCCGGGGCGCTTTCCCTCTTGGCTTCACCGCCGCTTGCCCAAGGGCAATGCCCTTTTACAGACGGGACAGATCATACACGACCATCGCTTGCATACTGTCTGTGAAGAGGCAAAATGTCCCAATCTCTTGGAATGCTGGTCTCGCAAAACGGCAACCTTTTTGGTCATGGGCAACCAGTGCACGCGGAGTTGCGGGTTTTGCGATATTGATTTTTCCAAACAGCCTCGCCCCTTAGAAGAAGATGAGCCGGCGCGTGTTGCCCAGTCGGTCGAGGCCTTGGGATTGACGCATGTGGTGATCACCATGGTCGCACGCGATGATCTAGAAGAGGGGGGAAGTGGTCACTTGCGACGCATCATTCAAGAGGTCCGCTTGAGACACCCTTCTGTCACCATTGAGGTGTTGACTTCTGACTTTGCCGGGCAGCAAGCGGCCTGGCAAACAATTTTGGATGCTCATCCCGATATTTTTAATCATAATATTGAAACGGTCCGGGAATTAACCCCTCGCGTTCGCCATCGGGCGACTTATGATCGCACCCTTGAATTACTTGCCTATGTCGCCTCTCATCGCTCTTCTCCTAAAATGAGAGTCAAATCGGGCTTGATGGTCGGTTTGGGGGAGACGGAGGAGCAGGTGTACCAAACATTGAAAGACTTAAAAAACGTGGGATGTGAGATGGTGACGATTGGGCAGTATTTACAACCCCAGCGGCATAAATTGGCCGTGAAAGCCTTTATTCCTCCCTCTCAGTTTAAAAAATATGAAGGATGGGGAAGAGAATTGGGCTTTTCTTCTGTCTATAGTGGGCCTTTTGTTCGCTCGAGTTATCATGCTGAGGAGCAAAAAAATGAATTCCTCCTTTGAACATTTCCCGTTAATCGATGCCTTAGATCATGAGATCTTGATGCATCGAGAGGCCCATTTTGGGGGACAGTTCTCTATTATGCTTGATTACTATCGACAAGGGGGGAAGGGAGTTCAGCCGGATTTTGATCTTGCCCGCATGGAGCGGTTGGCGGCGGTGGAAGGGCAGTTGAATCAAAATCTGGCTGCTCTTGTCTTGGAAGGGTACGAGATCCAAAAGGTTGCCGATGCCCGTCAGATGTATCAAAGCTTGCGTGAGATCTATGAGGTGAAAAATCCAAAAAACCCTTTTCCTCGTTTGATTGGAGATCTCATTTTATCGGAAGAGGCAGAGCCGGAAACAGAAATGAATGCCTTGGTGGAAAGAAAAGAACAGAGCGTTCCTGCTTTGATTGATTTGCTTTGCAATGAAGAGCTGTATGACCCTCTTTTTCCCGGTTATGGGCTGGCCCCTTCCTTGGCTGTGGAGTGTTTAGGTCGCATTGGGGATAAGCGGGCGATCATTGCGCTATTTCAGGTGCTGGGGCAGGGGGATTTTTTTGCCGATGATCAAATCTTGAAAGCGTTTAAAGCGATTGGAGATCCTGCGCGCGCATTTTTGCTCCGTGTTCTACAGAGACGCCCTTTTAATGAAGATAATGAACGGGCAGCCATTGCTTTAGTTCCCTTTCAAGAGGAGGATGAAGTGGCGGGGGCAGCTTTCGCTCTTTTACAGCAGCCGGATGTGCAAGCAGATCCTTGTTTGCCCGGTTATTTAGTGCTGATTTGTTCCGGCCTGAAAGAGGCAAAGCAGCGTCAGCGCTTTGTTGAGATGGCGCAAGGGGAGGGAGGGGAAGGGTTGTCCAAGGCTCTAAAACAAGATATGAAGAGTATTATTCAGGAGTGGGAGGGAGGGAAAAATTCTTTTTAGTTTTTCCTCCATCTATCCAATGGGGATCGGATTTATCCACCCACCACCAAGAATCAGAGGGAGTTTGAGAGATGACCTCAGCGACCTGTTGACTGATCTCTATTTGAAGCCTTTTTTTGCAGTTGACCATCCATTCTTTTGCTCGCTGGTTCCCTTGTTCTTCTTCTTGTTTGAGGACTAACAAGAGCTCTAATTGGTCTGCATCATGGGCGAGCTGCGACTCGATCGTTTTTCCTTCCTCGTATTCTTGAATCCATGCAAGGATTTCCGGCCCTAAAAAAGAGGCTTCTTTAATATCCTTCAGGGCTTTATCCAGGTGAGGGGTCACATATTTTTTCTGGACATAGTTAAGATCTCCAATCCGTGTTTCCGGAAGATCATGCAGGAGGCACATCATGACGAGTTTGTGGAAATCGAGGGGCTGGTTTACTAACCGGGCGAGGGCGTAAGCGACAAGAGCGACGCGGAAGCTATGTTCGGCGACTGATTGCCGTCCTGATCCTAAAAAAGCAAAACCGGAGCGGGGGATGGACGAGAGCATGCCCATTTCATTTAGAAGATTGACGATTTGATGAAGGGAGGATTCCATAAGAAGAAGTTATCATGTCACTAATTTTTTAGATAGTCTAATTAAAATAATTAGGAAATAATGTTGTAAAACATTATGTTTTCTTGCATAATCTTTCATGGGAGGAAGTTCATGAAATTTATTGATCGTCAGCAGGAATTAAGTCGGTTAAATCGCTTAACTCGTTCAGAGGAAGCGAGTTTAGCGGTTGTGTGGGGAAGAAGGCGTGTGGGAAAAACCCGTCTTCTTTTGGAATGGGTGCATGCCCATCAAGGAATTTATTATACGGCGGATGAATCGGCGGCGGCTGTTCAAAGAAAGTATTTTTCGCTTGCTATTCAACAAATTCTGCCTGATTTTGCAGCGGTCGAATATGCAGATTGGAATTCTCTATTGATTCGGTTAGCAAAAGAGATACGTTATATCAATTGGCGAGGGCCTTTAGTGATCGATGAGCTGCCTTATCTCATCGCAGCTTCTCCCGAATTTGCAAGTCTCATGCAGCGATTTGTCGATCATGAGGCGAAGCAGGCAAATCTGATCTTAGCTTTATGCGGTTCTAGTCAACGAATGATGCAGGGGGCTGTATTAGCCGCTTCTGCGCCTTTGTTTGGAAGAGCGAATGAGATCATTAAACTTCGGCCGATTCCAGCGGGATATATCGGAGAAGCTTTAGCAATTAAGGAGGCACGAGAGGCTATCGAAATGTATGCCGTATGGGGAGGGGTGCCTCGTTATTGGGAGCTTGTAAAAAATGTGGGAGGCTCGCTCTCTCATGCGATTGATCACCTGGTTTTAGATCCTCTAGGAGTATTGAGCGATGAGCCCAATCGTCTTTTGTTAGAGGAATCGGCAATCAGTTTGAGGCCTATTCTAGATGCCATTGGATTGGGAGCACATCGCTTATCAGACATCGCTACCCGTTTGGGCCAGCCGGCGACTTCTTTGACACGTCCCATTCAAAGCCTATTGGAGCTCGATCTTATTGAGCGGGAAATTCCATTTGGAGCGGATGAACAAAACTCCAAACGGACGTTATATAAGATTAAAGATCCTTTCATTCGCTTTTGGTTTGAAATTGTGGCTTCTCAACGCAGTTTCCTCACCCAGGCAACGGCTCTTCAGCGGCGCATGCATCTCAAACGAACGCTCCATCCTTTATTTTCTTTGACATGGGAAGAGCTCTGTCGAGCAGCGATTCCTTCTCTTTCTCGTAACTGGGGAAAAGAAATGTTTGGGAAGGCCAGCCGCTATTGGTACAAAAAAGATCATGAGTGGGATGTATTGGCAGAATCGATGGAGGGGAAAGTATTATTAGTTGGCGAGGTTAAGTGGCTAGAAAAAGTCCCTTCAGCGGCATGGGTGTATAGAACAATCGAAGAATTAAAAAGGAAGGGGCTTCCTGCTGGGATGAACCACTCCTCTTATTCGCCTATTTATTATGCTTTATTTATTCCGGAAAAGCCCAAGCATTTGATGCTTCCCACGCATGTTAAAGTGATAGACGCGGAAGAGGTGCTCACTGGTTTGAGGGAATAGTTAATAATAGGTGTTAAGCCGTTCTTCCAACTCCTAATAATTTGATTGTCAAAATATCACAAAAAATGTGATAATCGAATTTTGGGATTAGTGAGTATTATTTAATGACAGACTGGAATGTGAGCTTTATTGGGCAAGCTAAGAAGGCGAAAAAAATTTTATCTCCTAAGATGCTAGATGCTTTAAAAGCTTTGACTCAAGATTTAATAAAAGTTGGTCCTTATCAATTCTCATGGCCGAATTATGGTCCTTTGAGAGGAATGAAAGGAATGGGATCTAAGGAAGTTTACCATTGTCATCTAAATAAGGGACGCCCCAGGTATGTCGTGTGTTGGGTTCTTGAGGATAAAAAAATAAAAATTATAGAGGTTTTTTATGTGGGAACACACCAAGCCGCACCATATGAATAGAGCTCCCTTGAATAGAGCTGCCTACTCAAAAAATTTAGAAGATATAGACCCACCTATTTCTGCCCATGAGTTTTTTCGAGGTGCTTTTGGGGATCGTCCTGAATGGGCTGTTCACTTAAGAGGCTTTCGTATAAGAGAAGGACTTACTCAATTAGAATTAGCAAAAAGACTAGGAATCAGGCAAAGTCAAATTTCAGAGATGGAAAGAGGAAAACGCTCTATTGGAAAGATTTTTGCCAAAAAACTAGCAGATTTTTTTCATACGGATTATCGATCTTTTCTTTAGTAATTCATAAGCTCCCGAGTAAAATTTACGCGCTCCCCGCCTGCTGAATAAGCTTCGCCACCAACGCCGTCCATCCCGTCTGATGGCTGGCCCCAAGCCCAAGTCCTGTTTCGCCATGAAAGTACTCAGGAAAGAGGATTAGGTCTTTCCACTCAGGACGCGTATGAAAAAAGCTCTCTCGCTTATACATTGGCCGGCATCCCTTTTCATCCGGAAGAAATAGTCGTCTCAGCCGCCTAGACAATTCTGCGGCGACCTCCCACAAATTCATCTTGATTCCAGAACCGGTTGGGCATTCAACCTGCAACTGATCACCATAATAGTGATAAAACTTTTGTAGCGACTCAATGATCAAAAAATTAATAGGAAACCAAACAGGTCCTCGCCAATTCGAATTTCCCCCGTAGAGCTTACTTTTCGCATCTCCTGGTTCATACTGAATGCAATACTGATGGCCTGATAAATTCAACATATAAGGATTTTTTTCGTGAAATTTGGAAAGGGAGCGAATGCCAAATTCTGATAAAAATTCATTCTCATCTAATAAATAGCGAAGGACAGAGAGCAAATTCTCTTTTGTTAAGATCGCCAATAGACGACGACGGCCCACCCCTTCTACTTCAATACAAGCCATGGTTTGAGTATAGAGCGGACGCCGACTCGTAAACCAATTCACCCGTGCTTCAAAAACAGGTGTTGTTTTAAGAAGGTGCGGCTCTAAGGTCTCCACAGCAAATAGTGGGAGCAAGCCCACAAGGGAGCGCACCTTTAAGGGAATTCTTTGGCCGTTGGGGAGATTTAAAGCATCATAAAAAAACCCATCTTCTTGGTCCCAAAGAGAATGTTTTTCTTCTATTCCACCATGCATCGCTCTTGCGATTCGAAGAAAATGCTCGAAAAACTTCGTCGCCGAATCTTGATAAACGGGATCTTCTTTTGCTAACTCCAAGGCAATTTTCATCAGTAAAAGGCAATAAAAGCTCATCCAAGCGGTCCCATCGGCTTGATCGATACGTCCTTCAATCAGAGGGGCACTCCGATCAAATAAGCTAATGTTATCCATTCCCAAAAATCCCCCTTGGAAGACGTTGCGCCCCTCCTCATCTTTACGATTGACCCACCAAGTAAAATTGAGGAGCAACTTATGGAAAATTCCTTCTAGAAAAGGACGATCTGGTTTGCCACTTTGTTTGGCATCAATTTTGTACACCCGCCAAGCGGCCCAAGCCAACGTGGGAGGGTTGACATCGCCAAAATCCCACTCATAGGCAGGAAGCTGCCCGTTTGGATGCATGTACCATTCACGGGTGATTAAGGTGAGCTGTCTTTTAGCAAAATGAGGATCAATGAGGACAAGAGGAATGCAATGGAAGGCGAGGTCCCAACTTGCATACCAAGGAAACTCCCATTTATCGGGCATAGAAAGAATATCAAAATTAATTAAATGCTCCCATCCTCGGTTTCTTGGCAATTGACGCTCAACCGGAATGGAATCATGCCCTGTATCGCCCTTCATCCATTGCTCAAAATCATAATAATAAAATTGCTTCGTCCATAAGAGTCCTGCAAAGGCTTGCCGTTGGATTTTGATTTCCTCCGCGCTCATGCCAGCGGGTTGAATGGAGCGATAAAAGGCCTCTGCCTCTTTCTCTCTTTGCAGAAACAAAGAATGAAAATCTTTGAAGGGTTCCGCTAGGGGACGATGGATCAGGCGAAGGCAAAGGATCTCGGTTTCTCCCGGTTTTATTTTTTTCTTATACAGGGCTGCCGCTTTTGTCCCCACACGATCGGGATGGATAGCAGATGTCTCATTCTGAATGAGATAACGGTGAAAAGCATCTTTCACATAGGGGGTGGAGTTAGGAGATTGAAAGAGGCTTTCGTTATTTGTTTCATTTTCCGTAAACAGCCATTCGTCGGGAGGGCTTTCCGCATAAAGGAAATAAGTTCCGGCGGCGGGATGAATGATTTCCACTCCTGAGGGAGGAGAAAACGGGAGAGTGCGGATAAAAGGCTTAATGGGCATGTTATCCCACGGTCCTGCCGGGTATCCCCAGTCCCATGTTTTTCGAAACCAAAGGGTCGGCAAGATGTGGCAGATGGCCTCTTCTGGCCCCCGGTTAATGGCTGAGAGCTTGATGAGAATATCTTCTTCGTCTCCTTTGGCATATTCAATAAAAAAATCGAAGTAGCGATTCTCATCAAAAATTCCGGTGTCGATTAGCTCGTATTCGGGATCTTTCAATGTTCTTTTTTTATTCTCTTCTCGTAATTTAGCGTAGGGAAATTCCAGCTGAGGATACTTATAGAGCATCTTCATATAGCTGTGGGTAGGAGTATTGTCTAAATAAAAGTAATATTCTTTGACATCTTCTCCGTGATTTCCTTCTAGGTTTGAGAGTCCAAAGAATCTTTCTTTTAAAATGGGATCGCGGCCATTCCAAAAGGCCCAGGCAAAGCAGATCCACTGGTAACGGTCGGAGAGGCCTCCGAGTCCATCCTCATTCCATCGGTAGGTTCGGCTTCGGGCGTGTTCGTGTGTGAAGTATTTCCACGCTTCCCCGTCGACGCTGTAATCTTCTCGGACTGTTCCCCATGATCTTTCGCTGAGGTAAGGTCCCCATTTTTTCCAGTTGGCGTCCCGCTCCGCATGAGCTTGGAGGCGCTGTTGTTCTGCTTGATTGGCCATGGCGAGATCTCATAAAAGGAGTATTTTCCTCTTTCTAACATATTTTCTTGATTTGGTGATGAAATATGTTCATAGAATTAATTTATCACCAAAATGTGAGAAGGTCAAAATGCAGCATTCATTTCGTAGGACGAAAAAGAGAGCTTCAAATGCTCAGACGAACTCTTTAAGAAAAAGTCAGCAAGTCTTGTTGTGATTCGCGGGAGACGGCGAATTGGAAAAAGTCGACTGGCTCAAGAATTTGCTCATAAAATCCCTCATTATGTTTTTTCTGGGCTTCCCCCTGCACCTGGGATGTCATGCAGCTGATCAAAGAGAAGAATTTGCTCGTCAATTACAACGTGAAATGAAAATTCCTCTTCCAAGAGCAGACGATTGGGGGGATTTATTTTGGCATCTTATCTCAACAGGCTACAAAAAGGAAAAATCGTTCTTGTTTTAGATGAAATCAGCTGGATGGGTTCGAAAGACCGCCATGTTTTTAGGAAAGCTCAAGACGGCTTGGGATCTTTACTTCAAAAATAATCCTCAATTAATTCTTATTCTTTGTGGGTCTATCTCCAGTTGGATTGAAGAAAATATCCTAAGTAGTACGGGTTTTATGGGAAGAATCTCTCTTGACATGATATTAGAAGAGCTTCCCCTTTATGAATGTAATGAATTTTGGAATGCGAACAAGATAGGGTATCTGCTTTTGATAAGCTTAAAGTGCTTTCTGTCATGGGAGGTGTTCCACGATATCTTGAGGAAATTTTGCCTAATCAAAGTGCTGAGACAAATATTCAAAGGTTTGTTTTCGAAAAGAAGGTTTTCTTTTTAGCGAGTTTGAACGAATTTTTTCAGATTTATTTTCTTCCAGAAGTGCTACTTACAAAAACATTGTTGAAAGACTGGCAGATGGTCCTTGTGAACTTAAAGATATTTACACGGTTCTTGAAGGTTGAAAAAAGCGGAACGATTTCAGATTACATGGAAGATCTTGTCACGGCCGGGTTTGTTTCTCATGATTTTACCTGGCATCTTAAAACAGGACTGGATTCAAAATTGAGCCATTATCGGCTTAAGGATAATTATTTGAGATTCTATCTAAATATATTGAACCGAACAAAAAGAAAATTGAAAAACAAGGACTGAAATTACTTCCCCAATGGCAATCGGCCATGGGATTGCAATTTGAAAATCTTGTTCTTAGCAATCGAAAAACGGTACAACAAATTCTTGATATCGATCCTTCTGAAATTGTGAATGACAATCCATTTTTTCAACGAAAAGCAAGAAATCGACAAGGTTGCCAAATTGATTACATGATCCAAACCAAATTTGGAACCTGTTATTTATGTGAAATTAAATTTCACGCTCAGGAGATAACAAAAAGCGTCATAGATGAAGTGAAACAGAAAATTGATCGCTTGGATCTTCCTAAAAATATCTCGATAAGACCTGTCTTAATTCATGTAAATGGTGTGGATGAATTTGTCCGCAAAGCGATTTCTTCTCCTCTATTATCGATTTTAATGATCTTCTACATCGACCCTATTTACTCTAAGTGTTTTTTCAATTGCCAAATTTCACATTTCATACTATGTCTTATCCTTTCTAAAATCTTTGATTTTGTGCGCTGGATTCATGAAAAGATTTCTAGTCACCCTTCTCGTTCTCATTATTCTGGGTGGGATTGCCCTTGCCATTTATGAGTATTTCTTTAAGGGGGAAACGAATGAGAACGTTCTCATCTTATATGGCAACGTCGATGTGCGACAGGTAGACATTGGTTTTCGGGTCGCCGGGCAAGTGAAAGAGCTATTTTTCGAGGAGGGAGATTTTGTCCCAAAAGGAAGTCTCATGGCTATTCTAGATGAATCTCCCTATGAACATCAAGTGCTTCAAGCGCAAGCCAATGTGAAAGCCATTCAAGCCAATCTCCGTAATGCAGAAATTCTTCTTAAAAGACGTCGAGAGCTAGTTCCCGATGGGGGTGTTTCTCAGGAAGATCTGAATAATGCTCAATCGACTTATGATCAATTGATGGCTCAATTTCATTCCTCTCGATTCGCATTAGACGTTTCATTGGACAATTTGAGATATATCAAAGCCTATGCCCCCACAGATGGAATCATCCTCACACGGGTGCGTGAGCCAGGCACGGTCGTGCGCGACGCAGATCCCGTCTATACCCTTTCGGTTTCCTCTCCCGTCTGGATTCGGGCCTTTGTCGATGAGACCCATTTAGGCGAGGTGGAATTCGGCATGGAAGCGATCATCACCACCGACAATCCCAGAGGTCGCTCTTATTCGGGTAAAATAGGCTTTATCTCCCCCGTGGCAGAATTCACACCTAAAACGGTTGAGACCACCCAGCTGCGGACCGACCTTGTTTATCGGCTGCGCATCTATGTTGATCATCCAGACGCTGGATTGCGTCAAGGGATGCCTGTGACGGTCACACTTCACCTCAAGAAAAAAGAAGAGAAAGAGAAAAGAGAAAATGAATGACACTCTTGTTGATATTCGTGGTGTTTCAAAAGTTTTCACCCCTACCAGCCTCCTGCTCTTGTCGACATTAACGGGATGATTCCTAAGGGGAGAGATTGTGGGGTTGGTGGGACCGGATGGGGCAGGCAAAACGACATTGATCCGTCTGATTGCAGCGTTTGCTTAAACCCACTGAAGGGTCCATCACAGTGGCCGGCTACGACACGATTGAAGGATGCCGAAACTGTCCATTGTCTCACGGGGTACATGCCTCAAAAGTTTGGTCTCTACGAAGATCTGACTGTGATTCAAAATCTGAATCTCTATGCCGATCTTCGAGGAGTTGTCGGAGAAGAAAGGAAAGAGGCGTTTGAGAGATTGCTCAATTTTACCGGACTTGCCCCTTTCATTCATCGGCTTAGCAGGGGCCCTTTCCGGAGGGATGAAGCAAAAGTTGGGACTTGCCTGCGCCCTTGTCAAAAAACCCACACTTTTATTGTTGGATGAGCCCAGTGTGGGTGTCGATCCCATGTCGAGGCGCGAACTATGGAAAATGGTGAGTGACATTATTCCGGAAGGCATTTCCGTTGTATGGAGCACAGCCTATTTAGACGAAGCTGAAAAATGCCATACTGTTTTGCTCATTAATGCAGGCAAAGCTTCTTTTTCATGGAAAACCTGAAGATCTGACCAAGAGGGCAGAGGGGCGCGTGTTTACGATTTCCAACATTAAAGAAAATCGGCGCCAAGCTTCTTTCGCATCTCTTGATGCAAAAAGAGATGGTCGATGGGTTGATTCAAGGAGATGCTCTTCGCATTGTTGTAAAAGAAAAAATGGAGAGTGGCGGAACTCACTCAACAACTCAATGTGAGCGAAGAATTAAAGATTCAACCTATCGCACCGAGGTTCGAAGATGCTTTCATCGATATGCTAGGAGGGGGCCCAAAAAACGTCTCTGAGCTTGCCTTGGTAACTCCTAAAATTGAAGGGACATCCACCCATATTGTCACAGCTGATGGGTTGACAAAGAGGTTTGGCTCTTTCGTCGCTGCGGATCACATCACATTTTCCATACCAAAAGGGCAGATCTTTGGACTTTTGGGACCGAATGGAGCAGGCAAATCGACAACATTCAAAATGCTCTGTGGATTGCTGAAGCCGACGGAAGGGAAAGCATTGGTCAAGGATCTTGATTTGCAAAAGGCGCCCAGCGATGCGCGCGCGCGCATTGGTTACATGGCCCAAAAATTCTCCCTTTACGGGACATTGAGCGTTCTGCAAAATCTGTATTTCTTTGCTGCGATCTACAACTTGAAGGGGAAAGAGCAAGAGAAGGCTGTGAAGCAGATGATCGAAATCTTTAATCTTGAAAGTTATAAAAATACCCCTTCTGAAGAGCTTCCGTTGGGATTTAAACAGCGCCTTTCGTTGGCATGTGCGAATATGCATCATCCCGATGTCTTATTTCTAGATGAGCCAACTTCCGGAGTAGATCCTCTCACCCGACGCGAGTTTTGGAACCATATCAACGGATTGGTGGAAAAAGGAGTCACCATCATGGTCACAACCCATTTCATGGATGAGGCAGAATACTGCGATTGCATCGCCTTGATCTACCGCGGCAAAATCATTCGAATGGCCGCGCCCGATAAATTGAAAGAAATCGCAAAGTCTCCTCAAAATCCTAGATCCGACCCTGAATGATGCCTTTATCAAACTGATTGAGGAATATGACACGACCCATCCCCTTTGAACAAGATGCCTGCGGGTGGAATGCGACGGGTGAAAGCACTCATCCTCAAGGAATCCTTTCAAATCATCCGAGATCCGAGCACCATTTTGATCAGCGTGGTGCTTCCCTTATTGCTTCTTTTTCTGTATGGCTTTGGCGTTTCGCTTGACCTGAACCACCTGCGTCTGGGGCTTGTGTTGGAAGAATCGACACCCGATGTGAGGGATTTTGCCGACTGTCTATTAAACTCGAGGTATTTTGATGTGAAGATTGCACGCGATATTCGGGAATTGATTGATGATCTAACAAGAGGAAATATTCGAGGCATCGTGGTCATCCCCTCCTATTTTTCAGCATTTCGGATTACGCCCTGCAACGATTGCACCGATTCAAGTCATCGCCGATGGTAGCGAGCCCAATACGGCAAATTTTGTGCAATATTATGTGCAAGGAGCTTTTCAAAACTGGTTGCAGCAGGAGCGTGTGTCGGGAAGGCTTGAGGGCTTGCCGCTCGTCAATTTGCAGCCAAGATTTTGGTACAACGAGCAGTTAGAGAGTCGGTTTTTCCTTCTTTCAGGATCCTTGGCAATCATTATGACTCTGATCGGCACTCTTTTGACCGCGCTGGTTGTATCCAGAGAATGGGAAAGGGGAACGATGGAAGCCTTGATGTCCACTCCCTTACGCAAAGGAGAGATCATTATCGGAAAGGTCATTCCCTATTTTGTTTTGGGAATGGTTTCCATGGCGATTTGCGTTGTCGTCTCTGTGGTGGGTTATGGCTTGCCGTTGCGTGGATCTTGGTGGCTTCTAGGCATTGTCTCTGCCGTTGTTTTTGTTTTCCGCATTGGGGTTTGGACTGCTCATTTCGACATTGTGTAAAAGCCAACTCTTGGCTTCGCAAATTGCTGTATCAGCGGGATTTCTCCCTGCCTATATCCTCTCTGGTTTTCTATTTGAAATTGCAAGCATGCCTTATTGGATTCAGCTCATTAACCCGTGTCATTCCGCCAAGATATTTTGTACAATGCTTGCAGACCCTCTTTTTAGTCGGAAATGTGTGGAGTCTCATTCTATTTAATATGGTGCCTATGATACTAATCGGCCTCCTATTTTTTATATTGACAGCATTTAAAACTGTCAAAAGGCTGGATTGAAAGAGATGTGGAATCGTATTATTGCGCTCATTTGGAAGGAGCTTCTTGCTGTATTACGTGATCCGAAGAGCCGCTATTCGATCTTCATCCCTCCACTCATTCAGTTATTTATCTTCACGTTTGCTGCCACCCTCGATGTTAAAAATGTGCCGATTGGGATTCTCAATCAAGACTCCGGAAAGGAATCCATTCGAACTGATTCAGCGGCTACGTGGCTCTCCGATGTTTCCTCAAGTCATTTTTTTGCAAGGAGTTCAAGAGATTGCTCCGCTGATCGATAATCAGAAGGTATTAATGGTTGTTTATTTTCCCGAGACATTCTCGCGACTTCTGAATTCAGATCAACAAACCACGCTACAGCTGATCTTTGATGGTCGACGATCCAATTCAGCGCAAATTGTATCGGGATATGTGACCACGATTGTGGAACAATTCAATACAGACTTTACCACTCAATCGGGCTATACACAACAAAACGTCAAGCTGTTTCCTAGAAACTGGTACAATCCTAATTTGCTCTATTATTGGTACAATATTCCATCTCTTGTCGCCACGTTATCGATGCTCACATGCTTGGTGGTGACCACACAATCTGTCGCACGGGAACGAGAACTTGGGACTTTCGACCAGCTTCTTGTTTCGCCTCTTTTGCCAGTTGAAATCTTGATTGGAAAAATTGTTCCCGGCGTTATCATTGGGATGATTGAGGGGATGTCTGATGATGATGGCGGGGGTATGGATTTTAGAGGTTCCCTTTACCGGCTCATTCCTCGTTTTCTTATTTGCTTTGCTGGTTTTTGTGACGGCGATCAGTGGGTATGGGTTATTTATTTCCTCTCTTTCTTCCACACAGCAGCAGGCCATGCTTGGGACCTTTATCTTTATGTTGCCTTCGGTGCTATTATCCGGTTTTGCGACCCCTATTGAAAATATGCCAGAATGGCTCCAACCTATGGCTTACACGATCCCTCTCACCTATATGTTGGTCATCTCCAAAGGGATTTTTCTTAAAGCAATGCCGGCATCCATTGTTCTCGAGAATGTTTGGCCGATGATGATCATTGGATGTTTTACAATTATGGGGGCAGGCTGGTTTTTCAGAAGGAGAATAGAATAATATGAGACAATTTGGGATTGTATCTGTTTTATTTGCAGTCCTTCTCCTTGCCGGGTGCAAATTGGGGCCGAACTATCGTCCTCCAGATAATGATGTGTCTGATGAATGGGTTACTCCAGAAGAAGCTGAGGAGGTTCCTATATCGTACGATCCTCCTCCTGTCCTTTGGTGGGAGGTTTTTAACGATCCTTTACTCAATCGATACATTGAAATCGCAGCGAACTACAATAACAGCGTGCTTCAAGCGGAGGCAAATATTTTTCAGACGAGGGCATCGCGGCAGGTCAGCAGCTGCCCCTCTATATCCGCAGGTCTCCGCTGATTGGGATGCGTTTCCATGTCTTTTTAAGTAAAAATGGCCTCCTTGACCTCGCCCCTTCATCGCAACAAACGGCCATGCCGCCGCCGACATCGACGTCGACATCGACGTCGACATCGCCGACAACGACAACGCCTACTCCTAAGCCCCCTTCCATGCCGAAACAATTTGATCTTTTTAATAATTTTCTCGATGCCACGTGGGAAATAGACATTTTCGGTAAGACGCAAAGAAGCGTGGAAGCGGCCCAAGCGCAGTTAGAGAGTACAATTGAACAAAGGAACGATCTATTAGTTTCGATATTTGGGGAAATCGCTCGCAATTATATCGAGTTGCGTAGCTCCCAAAAACAAAAGATGTTGCTTGAGAAAAATATCGACCTTCTTCAACAGAACGTGGAGCTGATACAGAAGCGTTATTCATCGGGCTATTCGAACCTTCTTGACCTGGAACAGATCGACATTCAATTGAACCAGGCGTTATCGGCATTGCCGGCGGTGAGCACGGCGATTTACCGCACGATCTTTGCCCTATCCGTTTTAATCGGTGAGCCACCTGAAACCTTGTTGGAGGAACTTCTCCCGTTTCAGCCTTTGCCGTTCTTGCCGGAATGCCTTTCTATTGGTTTGCGGTCGGATCTTTTGCGTAGGCGCCCCGACATTCGGGAAGCAGAATGGAATTTAGCGCAAGCGACAGCAAATATTGGGGTGGCGGTTGCTTCTTTTTATCCTTCCTTTACTCTGCTTGGACTCTTCGGATTAAGTTCGATTAAGCTGAGGAATCTTTACACTCCCAATAGTAAGAATTGGGTGTATGGGGCAGATATCAATTTGCCCATTTTCCAAGGGGGACAGCTGACGGGAAATCTTAAAATTGCAGAGGCGCAAGCAGCGGCTGCTGCTTTTGCCTATCAGCAGACCATCTTAAATGCGCTTCGGGATACAGAGACTGCGCTGGTTTCGTACGAGGAAGATGTGAAAACAATGAAAGAATTTGAAAAAATTGTAGGGGGAAACGAGAAGCTGACAAGGCTCGCCTATTTGAGATATACAAAGGGGCTGGTTGGCCGGTTGGATTATTTAAACAGCGAACTCATTTTGAACAATGCCGAGTTGAGTCTTCTTCAATCGGAGACGAACGCTTTCTTAGATCTGATCTCTCTTTATAAAGCTTTAGGAGGGGGCTGGGAGCCTTTTACTCGATGTTGTTGGGCAAAATAATATTCTCTCTAGTTTTTACTTGCAATCAAGCAAGAGGTTCTCTTACAATTGGCAATTCATTATGAGAAATAAGTTGATCAAATTTTTCATTTAATTTAGTTAATTTAATTATCACTTTTAACTGAAAGGAGTCTTATGAGTGTACAAGTATTTGTCGCGACCTGTAGCGAGGGGATGACAAGAGGGCTAACAACCTGTATGGAAGGGATGAAAATCGGTTTTGAGAGCGCTTCTAAAGGGGTTGTGGAGTGGGGCGGCTATCTTGTTCGGGAATTGAAAAATCTTCCGACGGTTATTCACAATCATCCTTTTGTAGAAATTGGCTTAATTATTGCAGCCAATGCTCTTTTTTTCTTAGCGATCAATGAGGGGTTGAGAAGGCTCAACCAGTGGCTAGAAAACCAAGAGAAGCCCATTAAAGAAGATCGAAAATTTGCCAAGCAAGTTGTTGTGAATGTGATTTTACCGGGAGCCGCGATTGTTGGGTTTAATGCGCTTTTATCTTTAGCCATACCCATTAGTGGTTGGCTTGTGGTTGGGATGGCTGTGGCGGCGATTGCAGCGCGGCTTTTGCTCAATCTTAACTCGATATCGGAGCGACGAACGACGGAAAATAAGAACTAAGATACGCAGAAGAGTGAAGAAAAAGTGCAACGGCAAAATCAGAGTGGATCAGTTAAGGCAAGAGATGCATCCTTAGCAAAAGTCAGCAAAGTGAACGCTCTGCAAGAGGAGCACGCGCGTTTGCAAGAACGAGTGGCGGAACTTGAAGGGTTGAATACCAATAAAGATTGTACGATTGGTCAATTAAGATGATTGGGTCAGGAGATGTGGTTCTGGACAATAAAGAGGCCTTGAAAACCACTGAGCAACTGAGGGAACAAAATGGCAAACTCCAAACAGAAAAGGACAATTTGCGACAAGAAAACCTAGAACTCTACTAAATCAGAGAGGTCAGCTTAGATTAGAGAATGAGGAACAAGGAACTAAAATTAGAAAAAGGCGGGAATGGGCCATCATCTGGTCCGGGCACTCCTATTAAGCAGAATAGTAAGCGGGAAAAGACGGAAGATCTCTCGCTCCCAACATTTGGGTACGTCTGTGAGTACGTTAAAAGGCGGGAATGAGCCGTCGCCTGCTCCGGGCACTCCTGCTAATCTGGTACGTTTCTGACGGAATTTTGACAGGAGGACACCGCCCTACCCTCCCAAATTCTCCAAAACCGGTTTCCCCTGCTACCACTGTTCTATCCACGCCTGATAGTCGCCCTGGTACGCCTATGATGAGTCCTCTAGTTACTTGCTGTTGGTAGTAGTCCTCTTACGCCTAATACCTTTGCTAGGCCGACATCCCCAACACAAGACCCAACATTAGAAAAGATAGTATAGGAAGTAAAACAGTCGTTCTCTTATAAGCGCTCTCGACCTCTTGGGTCGAGAGCCTTTATTTTCCTTCTCTTTCCCTCTCTCTCTCTCTCTCTCTCTTTAAACTTATTCTGATCTTTCAGGGTTGACGTTAGCAAAATAAGTTTTGAGTCCCTCATAAGAAGGCTTAAACGCCTGCTTCCCTTTTTGCCAATTAGCGGGGCAGACTTCCCCATGCTTTTCAAAATAGAGCCAAGCATCCAAGGTGCGTAACGCCTCATCGACGGAGCGGCCGAGGGGGAGATCGTTAACGGTTTGGTGGCGGACAATCCCTTCTTTATCGATCAAGAATAGACCGCGGTAGGCAATCCCTTCTTGAGGGATCAAGACACCGTAATCGGTAGCAACGGTTTTATTTAAATCAGACACAAGGGGATAATCGATCCCCTCGATTCCTCCTCTGCTCTTTGGAGTATTTAGCCAAGCTAAATGAGAGTAGCAGCTATCGATTGAGCAGCCCACCACTTGCGTCTCCCGTTTCTCAAACTCTTCCAAAAGATCTTGAAAGGCATGCAGCTCGGTTGGGCAGACAAAAGTAAAGTCGAGCGGATAAAAAAAGAAGAGAACATTTTTTCCACGATACTGGTTTAAAGAAAAATCATTTACGATTTTTCCCTCTAACAACGGCTTTTGTTTTGAAAATCAGGCGCCAATTTTCCGACAAGAATTCCCATACTTAATTCCTCATGGTTAAGTCATTTATATTTAATAAAATTAAATATCTTAAAGCTTTTAGAGTTATTCTTCAAGCAGAAAGCCAGCGAGATTCCGCTCCAATCGTTGTCGAAGGGCCATGGCCGGGGAAGACACGAGTCTTAACGGGGAGTCGTCCTAATTTAGCTAAAGAAGACTCCATTAAAAAAGGCTGGCTTGTTGGAAAAGAAAGATTGCCAATGGTTCCTTTGAACAACGTATCCCCCGTTAAGACAATTTGGTGGTTGGGTTCATAAAAGCACACGCTTCCCACCGAATGGCCGGGAGTGTGAATCACCCGGAAATTCAACATTCCGATTTTTATTTCCATTCCCTCTTCTAGTAGAATATCGGGTGTAACAGGAGGGATCTCGATGAAATAAGGCAATCCGTCGGCCCCCGGTTCTTCTAAGTTAAACGCATCCAGAGGATGGACATAAAGAGGAATGGCGTAGTGGTCCTTAAAGGCCTTTGCTTCGGCAATGTGGTCCCAATGAGAGTGGGTGAGCAAAATCTTCTGAGGCTTTAACCCCTTCTCTGAAAGAAAAGATTCAACGAGAGAAAACGAACGAGGCGCAGGATCCACGATGGCCGCTTCATGCGTCTCTTGGCAACCCACAACATAAGCATTCGTTGCAAGGGGAGCCGGCAAGGAAAAGCTTGAATAAACATCGCACTGGAGAGGACTCGAACCTCTAACCGCCCGGTTCGTAGCCGGGTACTCTATCCGATTGAGCTACCAGTGCAGAGTAAAAAACTCACCTTCCTGGTGCGTAAGGTGAGTAAAAAAGAAAAGTTTAATCGCCCTCCCTGTTTTTTGCAACAAGATTTGTCCTCTTAAGTCTCCTTCGTCTCCTCCTCTCCCCCTCCCTTAAATTCCACCAAGCATGCCTCTCCTAGCCGATGCATCACCGGTTGATAAGTCCCTCCCTGGAGCAGATGATTCGCTCCCGGAAGAAACCAGATCGTGTTATCCGGATCACCCCTTCCCAGAGGATCAAAAATACACACCCCATCATAAATGCCAACGACATTGATGACTTGGCTAAACCCCTCATTCCCTACAATGGTGGGGGAGCCAAAGGTCACGACACGAATCCTCTTTTGCTCTTCCGGAGTCAAAAGCTTGCGGGCGCGATCTGTTTCCGTTCCCCCTAAACTATGCGCGTAATGAAGAATCACCCCCCCTCCTTCGACTCCCCCCATCTCTGCAATGAGCTCCCTCCACTTTTTTGCCAAAAGATGGGCATGAGGAGAGCGATACCCCACTCCATCACTAATCTTAACCCAAATCGCTCGCAGCCCATCTAAGGTAAAACCTTCTGTTGGTCGAAAAATGTAATGCACCCTTGTATTTCCATGGGCCTGTGAAATAAATTCTAAATTAGAGAGCATCTCGACTTTATTAATTAACATTCCATTAATGAAGCTACAGCGGACTTTTTCACTCAGTTCGACATCTCCATAAGCCGCCTGTTCCGTTTCCTCCCCAGAAAGACCCATCAACCCATAACTGTCCCTGATCAGAATACGTCCTTTTAAAAATTCTCTTCCCAATTTTTCCGTCTCTTGATGAATCACTTGCGGGAGTCGCAGACTCTTCCATGTCAAAGGTTGAAAGAGGCTTTCAAAGCAAGCAGCAAGGCATTGCGTCAGGTTGGCCCAAAGATGCGCTACAGAAAAAAGTCCTTGCGAATCGTAATAATTAATCGGGTCATTTCTCGAAAATGCATAAAGATTTGACGTATCATGGAAGAAAAAAGGATCAGGAGTGATCCAGCGACCCATCTCAGGGTCATAATACCTCCTTCCAAAGAAAATTAACCCTGTCTCATCTTTTCGCTGTCCCCAAAAGCGCCAAGCATTCCGGAAGAAAGAGGCGCTGAGCTTTTCTCCCTCTCCGTTGAAAATTTCTTCCTCTCCATAGGCAGAGTAGGTATACCTTTCTAATTTTTCTCCACTCACGGGATCGACTAAGGAACAAACAGATCCCCAAAAATCATGCAGAGGAATCAAAACCTTTCCTCCTAATTCCAGGGCAATCGCTTGTTCTCTTCTTCCTTTGATCGGAGGAGCTAACAGGCGAAATTCAAGACATTCCCCTTGATCATTGAATTTGCCAATCTCTTTAAAGCCATCATACAACATCCACTCCTTCGATTCTAATGCCCAGTCTTCCTGTTCTTCTTGCCATTTCCATCGAATTTCCGAAAGGCGGCGATGAAAAGGATCGTAAAGGTAGGAGAAGGCTTTCTCCTTCGGATATTCCACCCAAATCAAACGATCTAAGGCGTCGTACGCATAAACAACCGATCCTTGGGGGGTTTGCTTTTCGATGAGATTGCCATTTGCATCATAGCAGTAAGAGGCATGGGGGGTTTCCACCAGTTGATTTAAGCCATTTATTTTCCATTCTTGCCCTTGATGGCTTAAGCGATTGAATAGGGAATCATACGTGTAGGCATGGCTCTTTTCATTCGCTAGAAAGCCTTCTTCCGTATAGCAGAAGGTATGTTCTTCCCGCTCTTCTCCCTCTTCTCGGATAAGTTTTAGAAGACGCCCTTTTGCATCCCATCCTCCCTCGGGGACACTTTCTCTTCTTCCTTGCATGGAGGATTGGGAGAGGAGCTGCCCTTGTTCGTCATACTCAAAAGAATGGAAATAACAAGAGTGTTGATGTTTATCTAAACGCTCGATCCCAACGATTTGGTCTCCTTCATAGTCATAAATCACTCGAGAGCTATCCGGCAAGGTCATTCCAACCCGTCTTCCACACGCATCTTGCTGATAAATCAAGCGCATGGCAGGTCCTTGCTCTTCCATCCACTCTTCTTCATTGAGCCGGGAAATCGTTTGGATCAATTGGTGGCAAAGGTCTTCCACCCTCACCAACCGTTTTGAAGGATCATAATGGTAGCGATAACAAAAGGAGCCATCTCCCGCTTCAAAGCGACTAATCCTCCCCTCTTGATTATAGGAGTAATAAAGAGATCGTCCATCTGGTTTGATGACCTCTTCTAATTGGTTTTGAGAGTTATAGTGATAGAGAGTCGTTTTTGTCATTCCTTCCCCTTCCTCGCTCAGTTCAATGAGTTGACCGGAGGAGTTAAACAGGCGATGGATCCAATAGGTTCGGAGAGGACACCCCTCACTGAAGACGATCTGTTTTTCGCTGACTTTAATCCCTTTTTCACAAGGGGAAATGTCATAATGTTTTTCATTAAGAACTTCTGAAACAAGAAAAGGAGAGAACTTTAAGAGAGCCAAGGGAATAAGCCACAGAGAAAGAAGGCGAGGGAACATAAGAATAAGGGAGGTTGCTTTAGGAAGAGCTGATTATACTCGCGGGAAATTTATCTGACAATCAGGAGAATTTAAAAAAATTTTAAGGTAGTTGTTGACGCAAATCTTATTTTAAGGCATCCTTCGGGCCAACAAAAATAGGACTTAGGATTTATGGCTCCTTCTCTCTGTCCGATTTTCCAGTCTCTCTATCTTTATGTGGAGCCTCTCTTTCTCCCCATTCAGACGTTAGGCGGTCATGTTTTTGGTTTGATTCAAAAAATTCAAGAATTTGCCCATCTTTTTTTTACACAGTTAGAAAAATTTAACTCCTTCTCTCTTCTTCAAGTGGGGGGGGATAGCATCAAAGGGACGGCGATTGTCCTCTGTGTTTGCTTGGTTACCTTTTTAGTGGTTTCCATCGTCTGGGCATGCGTGAATCGAAAAGGGATTTTCTCTCCTTCCACAACTCCTGCTACAACTCCTGTTAAGTCGCACCCTCCCAGAGATAGAAAAGTGTCGAAAGTAATGCAGAAAATTTAAAATTGCAGAAATTTATTTATGAAAATTTCTAGTTTTATTTTAACTTTTCTATGTTTAATTTTTTTGTTAATTGCTTGCAGTCCCATTTATGAAGAAACTTTTTATGATGAAGAGGAATTTATTCGCGATTCTAGCAAGATTGTCGAGGGAAAATACAAGAGGCCTCTATTAAAAGAAAGAGGGGAGAGAGGGGAGGAGGATCTTGAAGGTTGTTTCATGAGAAAAGAAGAGACGCTTCAGGAGGGCGACTGTTTCACTCTTCTTCTCCATTGTCCCAAACGACCGGAGGGGGTTTCAGCAGCCGAACAAATCAATCAACAGATGGGCTTTGTCGTTTCCCAAGGACAGCTCTCTCTCCCTTATATCGGTTCTGTGGAGGCAGAAGGGCTCACGCTGATCGAACTCAAGGAGAAGATTCAGGCATGTTATCGTTCTTTTTTTCCAGATATTCAAGTCTTTTTGAATTTTAAGACACGCAAAGAGCGCTTTGTTTCTATTATTGGAGCAAAAAATAGCGTCATTCCTATTCGGGGAGAGAGTTCTCTTTCTCAAGTGCTTGCTCAAGCCGAGCTTCCTCCTTTTTGCAATTTACACCATAGTTATGTCATGCGCCAAGGGGAGAAGCTACCTGTGGATCTCTATCAACTGATTTATGAAGGGAGTGAGACAGACAACATCCCCTTACGTGGAGGGGATCAAATTTTTATTGCCAATGGAGAAGAAGAGGTTGTCATGGTGACAGGAGAGGTGGCTCAGCCGGGTCTTATTCACATTCCTCCAGGAGGCATTTCTCTTCGCGAGGCGCTGGGACAGGCAGGGGGCCTTCCTTTCACGGGAAGCCGAGATGACCTTCAAGTGATTCGGGGTGGTTTTTCTCCCACCAAAGTCTATTTGATCAGTTGGGATCAGATGCTCTCTCTTTCCCATGACTCTCTCTTATTAATGCCGGGAGATGTCGTCGTCGTCCCCACAAGACCGATTACTCAATGGAATCGATGGATCAATGGGCTGCAACCCAGCTTGACGGCCGTTCAGACAGGTCATGCGATTTATAATTTCTCAGATTAACGCCATGTGCGACTTTTTTTTCCGTTCGAGTCCGGGCCCGAGACCGGGCCCGCGCCCGAACCGAGACTACGAGCTTTGCTAAACTACTCAAAATTGATTCGTGAATTACTTAGACGATCCATCAAAGTCTTGTACAGACTTTTTACCGAAGCTCGGAGTTTCGGTTCGGGCGCGGGCCCGGTCTCGGGCCCGGACTCGAACGGAAAAAAAAGTCGCACATGGCGTAGATTAGAAAGTCGAGCTAGTATAGAGAAGTATATGCAATTATTTCTTTAACATTGAAGATAAAGAAGTGAAATTATATAATTCGGGCTAGATCCCATTTTAATTTAATATGGACGCATGTTATGCAGCTTAATGCTTTTGATCCCGTGCTTACTGTTCCCGCTCCTTTCGTCATTCATGATTCTCGTGGGTTTCTTCAAGGGAGAGTCCATCAAATCACCTCTTTCTTAAGATTTCTTGTGGAGAAATTAGCGGCACTTGTGAAGTACGTGATGACCCAAATAGGGCTGAGAAGGCCAATGGTTCATGATGAGATAGAAAATCGAAATCCCCGTGTTAATTTTGAGTCTGTTCCTCGTTTTAAAGAATTCTCTCTCGACTCAAAAAGTCCCTATAAAATTGTCGATCATCCAGGAGAGCGGGCAACATTTGATAGACAGCTGCTTCAAGAATATTCGAGAGACTTCCTCACAGCTCTTACCACACTTGAGAATAGACTTCAGGAAGCGGAGAATCGGCCTAACCCTAAGGATTTGATTTATTATCCGATCGTTTTAAGAAAATGTTGGGAGGAAAACTCGCCAGACTGGCGTGCGCAAGATTTGGATCCGCGAGAACATAAGCGTTTTTTTGCGCAAATGCAAGAGCATTTCATCCAACTCTCTGCTCTGATGGAAAAGTATAAAGGCCATCATGAATTTATTTATTCTTGTTTAAAACAAATTGATTTATTTTTAGCTCAGAAGATATTTCCTGACGAAAGTCTTAGCCCCGCTTTAAGCGAGGGGAAGAAAGAGCGTTTCTTGGGCTTTCACTATCTCTTTTCCATCGTGAATAGTCATATTTCCTCGATCAAGAATCGAGATCCTCAACATGCCCAACTGGTCTGTAATCTGAAAATTCGCTTTGCCAATCTCCCGATTGCCGATTCTGTTGTTCGGGAAGAGCCTCTTCTTCCTCTTTATTTAAGCTCTGTGGAACAACTGACTCATTGTATTAAATATTTTCGGTCAGAAGAAAGCCAGGCTGTTAATGAATTGGCTCAAGAGATTCTTCGAGGGGCACAATTTCCTTCCGAGCAAGTAAAAAGAATTCGCAAATTTACCAGTAAAAAAACCAGCCGTCTCGGTGCAGCGAATCGGCTTATCCTGCGGAAAGCCCTTTTTCGAAAAGAGAAGGTCTCTTCAGGGGAGAGAAAGAGAAGGTTATCTGCCTTGACAGGTACAGGATGGTATGCCTCATCCGATAAAACGATGCATCTATGGCGAGTGAGTACAGCCAGGCAATTCTTTGAAGATCAATTATCACGTCCCGAAGAACAAGTTCAAATTCCCCATTGGTATCATGCCACTCCCACGGGTAAGCTAGTTAAAATTATTCAGTCAGCGGTCCTTAAAGTTCTCAAGGAAGGATCTTATTTGGGATTCTGGTTTGCTGCGACAAGACTACCAAGCTATGGTCCAAATGGTTTTGCCATGAATGGGGACTTTATCGGCGACCGTGTGAATATCAAGACACGCCACGAGGACAATATTTGGCGTGGCCTTTTCGCTGACGTGTCTCTAAGATTTCCTCGCTATGGCAGGCCAACAATCGTTTATTTGGGAGTTGAGAAGAAAACGGACAAACTAGATGTTCGTCAACGCCTACGCGTACAGAAACTCCCCCTTAAAGTGTTCTCAACCGCTCAAATCGATTTTATGAACGAGAAAGTTCTAACCCTTGTGGGCCGTCCTAACTTACCTGAGACTTGGTGGGGATAAGAGTCCCTTTCAATTGAAATTAATAAACCAAACAGTTATATTTCTTCATACAGAGCTTGTAAGAGATCGTAATACAAACATTTAATAAAATGTTTGTCAGGCAAGAGGTCCAAATATTTATAAAACAAAGGTTTGGTAATGAGCTACTTAAAGGATTTTCTGGCACAAATCAACCAGCGAGATTTCAAAAAATTTCTCGTGTTATGGGAAGAGTATGGGGCGAGTGACACGGTTGAGACAGGGGAGTTCAGACAACTACTGAAGGCCATTAAAGCCTCAGAGCTTGCTCGCCCATTTGGGCGGATTGTGGAAACGGCCCTTCCTCTTTGGGGGACGATTCAAGATCCCCAAGAATCTTACGAGATTTTGAGCTTATTAATCGACCTTCAAACAACCAATTCCCCCCTTTTGGCCGACATTACTTTTGATGCTCTTCAAAAGCGTCATGGTCAAGATCCCAAGTTTAATGAGCGTCTTCGTTTAACGGGCCTTCGGCAGCGCGATCAGTTTCAAGGCGGCTTGGCAAAATATGATCTTGTGGCCCATTTGGCAAAGAATAATATTGTCTTCCATACAGGAGGATGGGGAACAGGAGAAATCATCGATGTCTCCTTTATTCGCGAACATCTTCTCATTGAATTTGAGAATGTGGGAGGACGTAAAGATCTTTCTTTCACGAATGCGTTTAAAACCCTTGTTCCCTTGCTCAAGAGTCATTTTTTAGCACGAAGATTTGCCGATCCCGATCATCTGGAGAAAGAGGGAAAAGAAGATCCTGTGGCTTTAGTTAAATTGTTACTCCGCGATTTGGGACCCAAGACGGCCGCAGAGATTAAAGAGGAACTATGCGAACTGGTGATTCCGGAGAAAGAGTGGACAAAATGGTGGCAAGGGGCGCGAGCAAAAGTCAAAAAAGATCCCTTAATTGAGACTCCTGAATCGATCAAAGATCCTTTTTATTTACGGCAGGCAGAGCTTTCTCCTGAAGAACGGCTGCTCCAAGCGATGAAAACGAAGACGGAAGGAAGCGAGATTATTCGGGCGACCTATAACTTTGTTCGAGATACAGCAGCAGTCCTTAAAGACAAAGAGACGAAGGAGACTCTTCAGACGAAGCTTCTCGATTTGGTGGAAAACAAGCAGACGCCGGAAGATCAAAAGCTCCAAGTGTATCTCTTGCTCGAGCAATTTTTTGGAGAGGAGAAAGCGACGGAGCAGATTGCGGAGTGGATGAAGGATCAAATGTCTGCTCATTTAGAGAAAGTCATTGAGGCGATGGAGATTGTCGCTTTTAAGAAACAGGCCTTAGTGGCCATCAAGGAATACCGCTCCGATTGGATGGCTCTTTTTTTTAATCTTTTATTCACCCTTTCTCAGACGCAGCTCAAGGATTATCTGTTAAAGGAGCTCAACCAGAAAGAGAGCCGTTCTTTATTAGAGAAAAAGTTATGGGAGTTGATGGAAGATCCCATCCGTACACCGGAAGCCTTTATTTGGTACTTCCAAAAGATCGCAACCCACGAAGATGCCTCTCTTCCTTTTAGCAATTCGGAAGGGGTCGGCCGCTTTTTTGAGTCCTTTTTCCTTTTATTCTATCTCTTAGAGAATCGGCCGGATTCTCGAGAGTTATTGAAGAAGATGTATGGGATGCTCTCTAGCCATCGCTATGCTTTAGTGCGTCAGCTGCTCTTGGGAACGACCTTAGAATTTGCCAAGGAGATCTTGTTATTAGCGTCTAAATGTCAGACGTTGACCGATCACGACATGAAGATTCTCCGTTCTTTAGCGGAGGTGGTGCACCCTTCTTTAGTAACGGCCAAGTCGGGCAAGTTCGCCTCTAAAGGGGAGGACGATGTGATTTGGACAACGGAAGAGGGATACCTTAAAATTCAAGAGAAGATTCGTCAGATTGGCACAGTGGAGGTGGTGGAGAATGCGAGAGAGATTGAGGCGGCTCGGGCGCTGGGGGATTTGCGTGAGAATTCGGAATTTAAGTTTGCGCAAGAAAGGAGGGCTCGATTACAGTCTGAATTAAAAACACTCTCTTCTCAGTTGAATCGAGCGCGGATTTTAAGTCCTGACGATGTGCATCAAGAAGAGATTGGAGTGGGAAGCGAAGTAGAAATTCGAGATAAGCAAGGAAATTTTTCTCGCTACTCCATTTTAGGTCCATGGGATGCCGATCCGGAAAAGAATATTCTTTCTTTTAATTCCAAGTTTGCTCAAGCGATGATAGGGAAGAAGAAGGGGGAGATTTTTCACTTTCGAGAAGAGCCTTTTGAAGTGATTGAGTTAGGGAGTTATTTCAAAAAGGTCGAGCAAAAATCATGATTTAGAGATAGATTGACGAAGAGGGAAATTTGCGCTACTGGATCGATGGCTATAACTTGCTTTTTCGAGTCAAGCATGGCCATCTTGATCGCGATTTACAACAGGCGCGGCAGTTTATTTTAGAAGAATTGAGTCAGAAGGTTTTGCTTGCGCATCTTAATGTTTCCGTTGTCTTTGACGCTGCTTTGCAAGCGGGAGAGTGTGCCCGTTCGCATCTTGGGCCGCTTGAAATTCTTTTTACTGCGGAAGGGGAGACGGCTGATGAGTATCTCTTAAGCGAACTTTGTCATTTGCCCGATCCTAGACAAGAGACCCTTGTGACCTCCGATAAGAGACTTGCTGCTCAAGCGCGGGGGTATGGGGTGCATACCCAAACAGTCGAAGAGTTTATTCACTGGTTAAACTGTCTTTATAGAAATCGGTTGCAGGGGAGGAAAAAAGAGAAGGGGGTGCGTCCTTCTCCTTCGATGCCTTTTCCTCTTCCTTCTCCTCACTCTCCTCCCTTGCCTTCTCCTTTGCCCTCTCCTTTACCCTCTCTCGCACAAGCCCCTTTAGAAGGGAGTCTTGAGGCCTATTTAGACATTTTCGAAGAACGGGCCAAGCGCTTGCTTGAAGAGGAAGAGGCAGAGGAGGAGAAGCGGCAAGCGACTCCTCCGAAAAAGAAGGCTCGAAGGCCGAAGCGGCGCATCGATCCCTTTAAAGAAGTTTCGGAGGAGGAGCAGAAATTTAAGACGAGTGAGGAGCGTTGGTTGGAGGCGTTTGGGAGGCGGCTTTTGGATGAGTTTTAGATGTATCTTTGGCACTATGATCCTGCTCTCTTTGCCAAAGATAATATTGTCGATCCTTTTTCTTTGTATTTGAGCCTTAAAATGTACAAAGTCAAGTTAAAGCAATTCAGGATGAACGTATAGAGTCTGTCTGCACTGCAAGAATTAATGGAGAAAATCAAATGGTAAATGACACTATCAATCCACTAGACATTCTGGTCAGACTTTCCTGGGGAGAAAGCGAGGATTTGGAATTTAAGTCTGCCAAGGGAGGACTTCCAGGCAGCATTTGGGAAACTTATAGCGCCATGGCCAATACCCAAGGTGGTGTTATCTTAATTGGCGTTCAAGATGATGGATCTATTAGCGGAGTTACTGATGTTGATAAGTTTAAGAAACAGTTTTGGGGATTAATCAACAACCGTCAAAAGGTAAGCATTAATCTCCTTTCCAATAACGATATCAAAACCATTTCTTATCCACGTGGCGACATAATTGCAATCCGCATTCGTCCGGCTGATCGTCGTGAACGCCCTGTATATATCGGCCAAAACCCTCTAACCGGTACATATCGACGTGACTCAGAAGGCGATTACCACTGTACCGAACAGGAAGTTCGACGAATGCTGGCAGATAGCCAAGAAGAACCCGCAGATAGCCGCATTTTGGAGAATTTCACTCTAAAAGACCTCGACTTGCCAAGTCTCCATCAATATCGCCAACGGCTCGCCTCGCGTCAACCGACTCACCCATGGCTTGACGTAGATGATATGGATCTGCTTAAAAAACTCAATGGTTGGCGCTGTTGCCGAAAAAGTAGTATCGAAGGACTCACTGTTGCGGGTTTGCTTATGTTCGGTCGAGATGAGACCATTCGGGAAGCCATACCACAGTATCAGATTGATTTTCGCGAAAGGCTATCTCAAGACCCTGCAGTTCGTTGGACGGATCGCCTAACACAGGATGGTACTTGGCCGGGTAACCTCTACCAGTTCTATCATCGTGTCATCCAAAGATTAGCTACGGATCTAAAACTCCCTTTTGAACTAGATAGTGACATGGTGCGCAAAGGAGAATCTCCAGTCCATGTAGCTATTAGAGAGGCATTAGTCAACGCACTCATTCACACAGATTACCAAGGACAGGGCGGCATTGTTATAGAGAAGTACCTCGATCGATTTGAATTCTCAAACCCCGGTTCTCTACTCATCTCATTCGATCAAATTCTTCACGGCGGTATTAGCGAATGCAGGAATAAATCTCTACAAACTATGTTTACCATGATTGGAGCAGCTGAAAGAGCTGGATCAGGGATTGATAAAATAAAAACAGGATGGAATTCACAACACTGGCGCTCTCCTATTGTTAGAGAGCAAATGCATCCCGATCGGGTAATTTGGGTGCTCCCGATGTTAAGTCTCATTCCAGAAAATTCGCTTGAACGCTTGAAAGATAGATTTGGTTCAAAGCTCTCTAAATTTAGCCAACTTGAGATTCAGGCGCTTGTAACGGCGGATGTTGAGGGCTACGTCGACAACGCCCGAATGCGCCAAATTACTGCGCATCACGCTTCCGATATAACTAAAATTTTACAAGACCTAGTTAGCCGTGAGATTTTGCTTCAAAATGGCAAAGGACGCTGGACGCAATACTGTCTGCCTTCAGATCTTAACTCCCTACATATAGACGATCACTCCGTACATAAGAGCGGCCACTCCGTACATAAGGACGATCACTCCGTACATAAGAGCGG
This sequence comes from Parachlamydiales bacterium, assembly GCA_963801825.1. GTDB lineage: Bacteria > Chlamydiota > Chlamydiia > Chlamydiales > Parachlamydiaceae > CAWDGI01. The sequence continues at coordinate 778,722 of CAWDGI010000003.1, read as the reverse complement.
CCACTCCGTACATAAGGATGATCACTCCGTACATAAGGATGATCACTCCGTACATAAGGATGATCACTCCGTACATAAGGAAGAAAATTCTACTGATCAATGGGCTTCCCTCACCAGAATTGCCGAAACAGCTAGGTTGAATAAAAGGCTAGCTCCTAAGGAGATGGAATCTATTATCCTTCAGGTCTGTAAAGGCCATTGGTTAACAAGAAAACAAATAAGCGATTTATTACAACGAAATGCTGATAGCCTCCGCTCTCGATTTCTAACATCCATGGTGGAGCACGGTCTCCTTCAATTGCGTTATCCAGATAAACCAAATCGCGCTGATCAGGCATACAAAGCTGCCTAGAATTAACAAATGTCATTTCTAGGATATATCAATCTCCTAAAAATGACAATTGTTATTTTATGGAGCAATTTCTTAACTGTTTACATTTGGGTGAGCAAGCTCTCTAACGAAAACTCCTGTAATAAAAGATTAAAATTACTGAAAAATTTTTAGTTTGAATTATTTTTTATTTAGTTCTATAATTTATTTTTTAATTATTAAACTGGGTAGTATGCTGGGATGTGACAAATTTTCTTTAAACTATTCAAAACCCCACCCCTGCTTGGAGTTGCTGGAGGCTATGAGATGATTCTTGCTTTTCCAATCAATTTTAAATATAATTAGTTGTGTTAACAATATCAAGCATATTAAAAAAATGAAGTTTTTTTAATTTAATAACCTCTTCATTCTTATCGAAGAGATAAAGGAGATATATGATAGGTTGTATTTCAAGATGCATATCACCGTCATTTAAAAATAAGATAAATCAATCTAAATGGCATTTTAGCTATGGAAATGAACTAATTTGGTTAGCGAGTAATCCAAATATCAGCCGGAGATTGGAAATATTGAAAAATCTTTGCAAATATAACCTGGAATTATGTGCTTTCTTTCGATTGGATGAACGTCGACTAACGGCTTTAGGAAGATCATTTGAAATTTTTGAAAATTTTAAAAAGACTCATTTTATTTTCCATCATGGTCAATCCAGCCTCTATTTTTTAACGCTCAATATCTTGAAGATAAATCTTTTATTCAGAAATAATCTTGATAATTTTTCAAAATTTAGCTGTTCACTAAGGCATCCCGCGAGTCTGAAAAATTTAGATGAAAATATTCACAAGGTTGAATGGTACAAGAATCGTTTAACCGGGGCAAACTTACATAAAGAAAATGACAGACACCATAAAGTTGGACTACTTGCTGTGGACGGATATTTAGCTTCGACAGCATTTGCAGAATCGGCTTTAAGTTTTTTTGGTAATGTAGGAATAAATGAAGCTTCGAGAATAGGAAAGCAACAAGAGTTTTCTGAAATTTTAGATTATCAAATTCAAAATCATAATAATAGGTTAAAATTCCTCAAAAGATTCAATGATTTGGAGGAAGAGTTGTTTTCTAAATTAGGTCAAAGGTTTTATTCCGAAGGAGCCATGTTATATACTATATGCATTCCAAAGAATAACTTTTCGAATTGTGGATACCTTTCTTGGCCTTTTGGAATACCGCACAAAATAAATCAGAATGAAGTTTATCCTCTTTTGGAAAAAATGCAAAATGAGGAGGAGCCCGGTAAAGATTTTCCTCAGGTAAGGCTTTTGACCCATCTACTACAAGCAAACAATGCTCAAACTTTTATGTTTACCACAATGCCCGATGATGAGTTGGAAATGCTAATAGCAAAAATACGAGAGCTGGTTCAATCTTCTTCCCACATTGACTCACTAAAAATCTAACTCTGGAAGAAGTGTTGCCTCATTTACCTGGAGCCCCAAGCGGCGAACGCCGCCTATATCGAAAAGCAACTAATTTTAAAAGATTTACAAAAAAAAATAGACAAACCTCACTATATTTAGTATAAAAATATTAAATGAGCTGGGGATATTTATGGGTTTTCAATCCTCCTGCCTGATCAAGTCACCAAAATCAATCATTTTGGCAAAGTAATTAGATTCTTCCACTTCACTTGTGACTCCATTGACATGAATGAGTACCGGTCGACAAGAGACAAATTTTGGACGCTTGAAACGAGTGATTTTATTTCCGACTTCCTCTATAACACCAAGAGGAATTTTTTCTTTTGTAAACTTGATTTCACAAATATAGACTGTGCCGAATTGAGTCTGAATCATATAGTCTATCTGACATCCGGGTTGTCGTTTGGTCTTACGTTGGAAAAAAGGCCCTTCCATCATGATATCCTCGTCTTGAATATTTAACGCTTTCCGCAAAGCAAAGCGATTGTGAAAGACAAGGTTTTCAAATTGCAATCCCATGATTGTGCTAAAACCCGGCAAAGTTGTCATGGATCGATTTTCAAATGTTTTTAATTCGATGCGGTTTCTATTTGGCAAAATATATTTTATATAGAAACGAAGATAGTTATCTGATAGTCTGTAAACAACTAAATTGGATTCTTTAGTATTCTCGATTTTCCAAGTTGGATGGCGAGTGATAAAGCCTGCTTTTACTAGGTCATCTAAGTAATCACTGATAGTCCCCCCGACTTGAAATCCTAGCTGATTTGCAATGATGGCTCGCTCATTTGGCCCTTCTGCAAGGGACATCACAATCTGTTTATATATGATGCTACGACCGTTGAATAAATCCGAAAAAATTTTGTCAAATTCACTAAATAAAATTCCTTCAGGACTAAAGCATAGATTTTTGATGTTTTCTTCAGCAGGTAAAGAGGGGCGAATTTCTTCTAAATAGCGTGGGATTCCTCCCATTACAGCTAGAAGTTTAAATTTTTCATAGGCAGATATTAAATGTCGTCTTTTGCCAAAGAATTGATCGCAATCATGCAAAGGTAATTCATCAAGAGTCAGAGTGAGAGAAATACGTCCGACAAAACCCGTGCCTGCAAGGATATTTTTATCAATCCACGATGAGACAGATCCACATAGAATCAAAATCAAATCTGGGTTTTTTTTCCATTCCGTATCCCAAATTGTTTTTATAATCCCGAGAAATGCGGGATCATCTGAGGCCATCCAAGAAATTTCATCTAATAAAATGATTGTGTGACCTTTGCGAGTTTTTTGTGCTAAAATCCAAAAGCATTCCCACCAATCATTTGTTTTGGGAACTTCATCAAAATATTTTAATAGTTGCTTGGCAAATGCGGTTCGTTGTGTTTCAGCTGTGACGCCTGAAACGGGAGGAATCCCTGCAAATTCAAAAAAGCGTTCTCCTTTGGCGAATTCTTCAATTAAAGTACTTTTTCCTATGCGTCGTCTTCCTCGGACCACAACCATGCTTGAAGAGCGTTTTTCCCATAGTTCATGCAGTTTTTTAAGTTCTTGCTTTCTGCCAAAAAAAGGCGTCATTTTTTTCCTCCTCCTAGAATTGACAAATGTCATTTCTAGGATATATCAATCTCCTAAAAATGACAATTGTTATTTTATGGAGCAATGCTTTGGATACTTCAAAGTAGAAGGTTGGGTACGGGTTTAAATCTCCTGCTGATTCTTCAACGAGAATCATTTCTCATATTTTCTTGTTAAAATGAAAAATACTCGCAGTGCTGAAAATCTGTCATTTGCATTGACAGAATTTTGAAAAAACCCTATCATTGATTGAGAGGTATTCATGGATAAAGAGATCATCAAACAAGTTATTTTGGAACAAGAAAATGCCAATAAAATCGCCACCAACGGCATTCAACGAGAACAATTAGCGCTCATTGATTCTCTTGTTCCCCTTTCTCATGCCATCATTATCTTTGGAGTACGCCGATGTGGAAAATCGACTCTCATGCAGCAAATTCTCAAAAAGCATTATGAGAACGGATTCTACTTTGTTGATTTTGAAGATGAGCGTTTTGTCAAATTTACAACTGCAAGATTTCAATCATTTATATGAAATACTGATCGAACTTTATGGGTTAAAGTATGTATTTTTCTTTGATGAGATTCAAAATATTGAGGATTGGGAACTTTTTGTGCGTCGCATACACCGTGAAAAAAATAAAGTTTTCATCACAGGATCCAATGCTTCTTTGCTAAGTTCTGAATTAAGTACGCGCCTAACTGGACGGCACATTGTCATTGAACTTCTTCCATTTTCGTTTAGAGAATATCTCCAATACCACCGGATCATCTACAATGAAAAAAGTTTCTTAATTACACAGGAAAAGGCAATTTTAAAGAGAAGTTTTAATGAATTTTTAGAAAATGGCGGCATGCCGGAATATCTGGAACACAAAAATCCTTTAGTCCTTCAAAATGTTTACGAAAATATCCTCTACAAAGATGTCATCGTCCGCGATGATCCCAATCGATTCCATGATCGTTTCGAATTCTCCAACCCGGGCTCATTGCTCATCTCATTCGATCAGATTCTCAGAGGCGGTATTAGCGAATGTAGAAATAAGTCTTTACAGCAAATGTTTACTTTCATAGGCGCTGCTGAAAGAGCTGGATCAGGTATCGATAAAATATGGAGCGGAGTGATCGTTAATCTAATCAGCAATACAACAACTAAAAATGGCCTTAAGGTAATTCAGGAATAGATAAGCGGTCTTATGAAAAGGGAAAACTGGTATCAAAAGCTGAAATGAAGGCTCTTAGGATTAAATTTCACGAGATAAATAAGAAGTGGAATTACACTAATTTATCCAACGAGCTTACAGTCAGTCACTTAACGAAAGTTTAACGAGGGAATTAGCCAATTATATCACGGAATATTAAAAAGTCAATAGAAGTGACGACTTATTATTTCGCGAATCCTAAGTTCTCTTTCCCACCTCATTCAACAAGAACTTCAGCGGCGTGGAAAATAATGAAGAGACTTTCAACTTGATCCCGACTTAGAGACTGCCCTCAAAAAGGAGAAATATAAGGCGAATTCTCTTCATAAAAGCCATTTTTTCGCCTAGGTGCGCTCGGGTTTTCAATATGTTCAATCTGGTGAATAAAGGGAAGGTCTGCTTGTCTTTTGATTAAAGCCAGCTCACGGCTTTTAGTATAAGGCTCGAAGCGATGATGATCCCAATCGATTCCATTGAAATAGGTGTAATTATCTTTACGGTCGAAGGCATAGAAATGCGTACAACCGGCTTGAAGCCAGACTAATCCAACGTAAAGGGGATCGATATAGCGGCCATAAAAACTTTCAAAGTTAATTTTGACATCGAGGTCATCTGCCGTGAAGGGATAATGATTGAGCTCAAAGCTGACGAGAGTGTGATTATTCAGGCGATAGAGAAACTCTTCGACGAGTTCAACGAGAAGCAGGCGTGCATCATAGACGGTGAGCAGCCGTTGAGAAGAGTATTGCAAACAAATGCGCATGATATAGTCGTCGTAAGCGGCCCAGGAATCTTCTAATTCGAGATGTTTCTCGATTTTCATTTTTGTCGAAAAATTGATCACGATGCCGGACAAGGCCTCCGAATCAATTTTTTTCACCCAAGGACCTGATGGGACAATTTTGGCCCGGCAGCTAAATAAACTCGCTGCTAGGAGCATAAGGAGAAGGGATAAGTGACGCATCGCTTTTTTAGCCTATTGTTTTATCATAGCCCTGATTGAATATATTAGTCGAAAGGAAAAATCGAAGGAAGAAAATTTGCAAAGTTGAAAGAACCGCACAGCATTCTGACTAGATGAAATTCTTCTTTTTCCCATCACTTTACCGTCCCTAACTCACTTCAACTCGACTTTGTACATTTTAAGGGGTCGATAAATGCAATCTTTTGAGCTATAACGTGTTAAAATTTTTTAGCCAACCCAAACCAAGGTTGGTTAAAAAATTTTAACACGTTATAGCTCAAAATCTTGCGTTTAGCGACCCCTTAAAATGTACAAAGTCGAGTTCAATGCCTGATCCGTTGCAAAAAGTTCAGAATAATATTGTGAAAAAATTTTTTGAATCTTTATAAGCATTTATGTGATAGGATGTTTCTGTAAAACTCTCAACAAGGAGATTTCAATGCAAAAATGGATTATAGGCGCTCTGCTTAGCTTTATCATGCAAGGAAGTGCAATGGCTGGGACAGTAGATGGTTTACAATTGGATGTCTCTACGAATGCCATCCCTCTGCAAGAAGGGCAAAGTTTAATGAAAACAGAAAAAAAGTTCCCTAGGCGGTGTCATCGTCATCGTCACTTGGAACCTTGTGACAAGCAGGGACCCAGGGGACCTGTTGGAGATCCAGGAACCCAAGGGGGAGGATTTCAAAAATTTGCCTCCTATTGGCTGACCAACCAGCCTTCACTCGTTGGAGGCCAAAACGTCTTGTTTAATCTGCAGCAAACACTTCAAGGAATTCAATATGATCTGACGACCGGCATATTTACACTGCCGGCAGGCGTTTACGTGATTAACTTCTTCGCGACCCCCAATACAGAATTTACAAACAGTCTAAATTTGAATGTGAATGGGACTGTGATCCCCTCCCCCGGCCTGGAAGGGGCTTCTGTTGTTGTTGATCTCTCGGCAGCTAGCAATTTGGTGTCTGTACAGGCAACCGGAGACTGGTCGCCACAAACAGGAGACATTGGCAGCTTCTTTTTTGCCTACGCTTCGATTGCCATTTACCAAATTGGAAGTTGAGGAGGGGCCATGAAAATCGAAAGTAAAATTATAACAAAGAGGAATAAGTTCATGAGGCGAGTACTAGGTATTGTGATGTTTTGCATTGTTTTGCAAGGGAACGTTTTTGCATTCGACTTGAGGTCAGGCAGAATCGAGCAAACGAATGTGATGTCAAAAAAGTCGCATTGTAACAAACATGGGAAATGCCATCGAGGCCCAACGGGCTCGAAAGGAGCGAATGGATTTCCTGGGGATCCTGGACCTAATTTTGGCCAATATGCCTGTTTATATACCAGTGTTGCTCAATATCTTGAGCAAGGTGATAATGTTCTTTTTGAGAATCAAATTAGCCTCGCGGGCATCAGTTACAATAGCACAACAGGAATTTTTACCCTCCAACCGGGCACCTATTCTATCACCTATTTCGGTGCTCCGGGTGGTGAGCTAAATCTAGTTGCTAATGGGTCCATCGTCTCCAATTCTCCCCTAGGCGGTAGTGCAGCTATTGTGACGTTTTCTAACGAGACAAATACTCTGGCGCTGCAAGCTCAATCAACGGTGGATTTATCAGAGCCTGGAACGGACCAATGCAATGCCATGATTACGATTTATCAGATTAACTAAAAGGGGGAGAGGAAAAAATGATAAAATTAAAAAAGATAAAAGCAGGAGAAAATTCATGCAGCAATTAATGAGAATTTTAATGCTTGGCATTGCTTTGCAAGCGGGCTTCTTTGCTTTAGAGGCAGATATCTTACAAGAAAAAGATGTCGTCATGGCTAATCAAGACAAAGGTCGCACGATTAAAAGAGTAGGTTCCCGTGGCCATTGTAAAGACAGACATCGCAGGCACGATCGCCATGGGCCGGTCGGTTCGAATGGTCCAACCGGACCACAAGGCCTCCCTGGACAACCTTTTGGAAATTATGCATCCTTTTTCTTGACCACGGGCAGCGGCAGTGTTGACGTCACTCCTGGTGAGAATGTCCTTTTCAATAACCAGGTCGCTCTTTTGGGAATCCAGTACGATAGTACAACGGGAGTCTTCACACTTAGGCCAGGAACCTATGCAGTGACTTACTTCTTTGATCCCCGGAATATTCCTTCGGTTAACATGTACGTCAATGGTCAACTCATTTTAAACTCCCCTCTAGGAGGCAGTTCGACTGTATTGACATTGACAGAACCAACCAACACGCTAGTTTTGCAGTATATCTTCGAGCAATCTTTTTCAGCTCCTGAAGCCAACCAATCATGGGCTTCTATTGCAATCTTTCAGATTGACTAAGAATCTCGCACTTACAGGTGCACAGGTGCATTGAATAGGAGGGGACTTCTAAGCTCTCCTCCTATTTCAATCGTTTGACCTCCCCCATGGATGACACTCCTTTTTTCGATAACTAATACGGACTTAACTCCATTTTAGTTAGATCAATTTATGGGAGATGTGAGGGGGGACGAGGAGCGGCTGCAATTAAATTCCGAATACTAGAAATGACTCCAGGGCGCTTAAGGAAATTGACAATATCTTGTGGAAGGTAAATTCTAACTTTTTGCTCTTCTTCAGATTCAGATTTTCTAGGACGACCTGCCCCGATACGCTCTCCTCCACGCCCATTTGTCTTTTTTTTCATTATCGGAGCAAGTTTTTCTTGTAACCGATGTTTAATAAATTCTTTAAGATATAAAGGATAATTGCTAATGACTTCCTCTTTGGAATCACCAGAATACTCGACAGGGTAGAGATCGTGGTAGAAAATCCATGTTTGAAAGTTTTTATCAAACCATGGTTTGATTTCTCCTATCTCTTTTAGAGCTATTTTTAGGTGCTCTTCTATTTCTTTTTTTTCTTTACTCATTCCTAGGAACTTTTTTTGATGAGGTCACTATTCAAAAAATGGGCCTTTAGGAGCTTCTGGAGATTTAAATTTCTTAATCATCCCTATTCCAGATGAAGTGAGAATAACATCATCTTCAGAATGAATAGAATGTCTACCTATCAACATCTGTATGAGTGATTTTTCCACTGTTTTATTCGAGCGAAGACGATTTCCCATTTTAAAAATCACATAATTTTCATTCTCTTCATAACTCATAATATTTGGATCCATTCCCTCTAAATCTTGTATATCTTTAACAAAATGGTTACGTTTTCCTGCTAATAAATATGCCTGAGCGCGTTCTGCCAACGCAGAAATATGATTTTCTTTACTTGCTTGAGCGTGGTTGATCACAAAGCTAAAATCTTGAATCGCTTTTTCATAATTTTTAGGTTCTCGATAACCTTCATAAATGTAAACCAAGCCTCTTTCAATATAGAGATTTAGGTAATTAGAGATCCGATCTGGTCCCAAGGACTCAATTGCCTTAGTGTATTCTTCAATTGCTTTTTTAAAATCTCCATTCTTCTCATATTGTGCTGCTTGAAAGCAATTGCTAATCCACGTATTCTCTCCAGTAGCTTGAATAAGGCTTATGCGCAACGTAAAATACAAAAGAATGGATAGGAACGTTTTTTTACTTACTCTTTCCATTTGAAGTTTCCTTGTTCAATAAGTTTGCTTTTCGCAAATTTCTTCCTTTATTAACGCCTCAGATGCTCTTCCCCAACACTCTCTCTCAAGGCTTGATAAGACTCATACCGAAAGGGAGACAATCTCCCTTCCTCTAGTGCGTGAATGACGGCGCAATTTTCTTCCTGCGTATGTGTGCAATCAGCGAATTTACATGCATGCCCAATCTCTGTAATCTCAGAGAAGTAGCCCTCGACTTCTTCCCGTTTCAGATCCCATACCCCAAAGCTTTTGATCCCCGGGGTGTCAATGCACCATCCTCCCCCTTCAAGAGGAATCAGCTGAGCCGTCGTTGTCGTATGCGATCCTTTTTTGGTTTTCTCGACCACTTCGCCTATCCGCAAGTCTAATCCTGTCATGGCATTAATTAAAGAAGATTTTCCCACTCCTGATTGACCCGAAAAGACCGAGGCTTTTCCCCGCATCGCTTGCTTGAGTGCCTCTATCCCTATCCCTACTCCTGCCTTTGCACTCACAGAAATGAGAGGAATATGCGCAGCTGCGTAAGCCTGGAGGACTGCCTCATAGCGCTCTCTTTCAAGAGTAAGAAAAGGGTGATCTGTTGAAGGATCATCCAATAAATCAAGTTTATTGATCACGATCAACGGCTCCATTCCCCCTTTACGGGCAGCAATAATGTAGCGATCAATAATCGAAAACTTAAGAGGAGGATGAACCACCGAAACGGTAATGATGACTTGGTCAATGTTGGCGGCAATCAGCTGTTCCTTACGGCGGGATAAATTATCGGCTCGAGACAGAAAAGTGCGACGTGGCTTCACATGAGCGATAATCCCTTCTCCTGGATGCATTTTTTCAAAGAGGACAAAATCCCCGACGGCGACCAGATTTTTTGCCAGCGTTTTTTCTTTTTTTAAGACCCCTTTCAAAATACAAGAAATTTTTTCCCCCTCCCACTCCACAATAATTCCCTGTGGAATAATGGAGAGAACCCGCCCCTCTAGCCACTCTTGTTTGCTCCACTTCGCTTCTTGGCTTTTCTCTCGCCCTTTTAAATACTTTTCTTGATCTGTTTTTTTGTACTTTGAGCGGTCTTTGCTCACTGCTCGCTTCCGCTCTTTTTTTCCCTCTTTTCGATCTTCCCTGAGATACTCTTCCTCGTCGAGAGAGTCGCCATTCCAATGAGGAGAGGAAAGAGGATCATGCTTCTTCATGATTAATCCTTGTGGTGATGTAACAAATATAGGAGGATCCCTCCTGCAATGGCCACATTTAACGACTCCATCTCTCCCGGCATGGAGAGTGTGAGGGGCTGGCAAAAACGCCTGATTGCTTCAGAGGCTCCATGTGCCTCATTTCCTAACACAAGAACTTGCCGAGGGGCAAAAGAAATCTCTTCGGGCTTTTTCCCCTGTAGATCGGCCACCCATGCTTGCCCTTGGGTGTGATCCACCCATTTTTTTAACTCTTCTGCATTCCCCTGGCTTAAAGCCAATTTAAAATGGGCTCCTCGAGCGGCTCGTAACGCTTTATCATTGAAAGGATCGCAGCAGCCGGGAAGAAAATAAATGGTCTCCCAGCCGAATGCTAAAGCCGTCCGAAGGAGGGTCCCTAAGTTGCCCGGATCTCTCACTCCATCCAAGGCTAAAACTTGTTTGGTTTGGTCTAAAGGAACAAAACAAGGCATCGTCACTTCCGCGACCACTCCCTCAGGAGAAGGCATTCCCGATATCTTATGAAGAATCGCCTCCGTGATTTTCCATCTCTCCCCCGGAAGAGATTCAATTTGCGAGGCGTAAATCTCTGTGTATAAAATCTTTCTAATTCGCGTGGGAACTTCTCGTACCGGTTTTAACCCTTCTAACAAAAGCTGTTTCTGCTCATGGCGGTAGGCCGCATCTGTTCGAAGTTTCACCCAGTGTTTGACAAGAGGATGTTGCAAACTATTAAGGGTAAATGACTTCATGGCTGGTTCCATACAGGGGAGAGACGGAGTTTTTCTAAAACGGCGAAAGGATCGTCTTTATTTTCTTCGATGGCGATTTTTTCGGCTTCTCGAAGTAATACTCCCATTTTTCTTCCGGGTTGAATGCCTTGGGCTTGTAGAAAAGTGGCCGACACCAAAGGCCTGCCTTGCCTCACCCTCTCCACATGAGGCGCCAGCCGTTTTAAGCAGTCCCAATAATACTGAAGAAACGTGGCGCGCTCCTGTTCATCGGGGTAACGGGCGGCCAAAAGGGGCAAGGCAAGCTCATAGGCGGGGTGAGCAAAAAGATGGGTCCATTGGTAAAGATCGAAAGTCGCTGTTTCTCGCTCTTTTCTCACCCTCCGGCTGATTTGTTCAAGGTATTCAAGAAACGTGATATTTTTATGAGGGGCTTTCAATCGTTTCACGATTTCAATCTTCTGATCTAAAGAGAGCCCGGGTAAAAACTCCATTAAATAGGCAATTGTCGGAGAACCCTTTGGAAAATGGGAGTAGGCATGGACATGCTCTCGAAGCTCTTTAAGATGCATCCCTATTACCTCGGGAAAGATGACCTCCAATAAAGAGAGGCGATGCATATCGACAATGGCTTGGTCGAAGCGGGGATAAGCGGCCATTTTATTTAATTCTTGCCAGACCCGCTCCATGGCAACGGCGGGGAAAAGTTTATTGGCATGCTCTCGAATGGCTTCCTGGGTCTCTTGCTCAATGGTAAAGCTGAAGCGAGAGGAGAAGCGAAAGGCGCGGAGAATTCTCAAGCGGTCTTCAAAAAAACGCTCATGCGGATCGCCAATAGTCCGGATGAGCCCTAAGCGAATATCTTCCTGGCCGTTGACATAATCAATAATCTTGTTTTCAATAGGATCATAAAACATGCCATTCATCGTAAAATCGCGTCGTTTGGCATCTTCCAGGGGGGTAGACATTTCGATCCCTTGGGGATGCCGTCCGTCGATGTAATGGAGGTCTTTACGAAACGTCGCGACTTCAAATGAATGCCCTTCGATCACGACAATGACCACACCAAAGCTTAAGCCCACCAAAACAGTTTGGGGGAATAGATCCATGATTTCGGCCGGAGAAGCATTTGTCGCGATATCGATATCTTCAGAAGGGTGTCCCATGACATAGTCACGGACCCATCCCCCTGCAAAGTAAGCGAGATGCCCACTTCGCACCAGTTTGGCAACAATGCCCTGTGCATAGTCAAAGGCTCCGTTCATAAGAGATGCCCTTTATTCTTTTTAGGGGTATAATAGCCCAATCGATGATAAATCACCAGGACCGGGTTTTATGGCTTCTTCCCGCATTCGCATTTTAAGCGATCAAACCATCAACAAAATTGCCGCGGGCGAAGTCATTGAAAATCCCGCGTCTGTGGTCAAAGAGCTCGTTGAGAATGCGCGAGATGCCGGAGCGACAACGATTTGTGTCGCCATTGAAGGGGGAGGGCGCGACTGTATTCGCGTTTCGGATAATGGAGGAGGCATGTCGCGAGACGATGCGCTTCTTTGCCTGGAGCGGCATGCGACCTCTAAAATCCGAGAGGTGGAAGAGATTCAAGAGCTTATCACCATGGGCTTTCGAGGAGAAGCGATCCCTTCCATTGCAGCCATTTCTAAATTTCGCCTGCTCACTTGTCCACATCCTGAGGGAAGTCAAACGGAACAAGGGACGTTAATTCTCGTGGAAGGGGGAAAACTCCTTTCATGCGACTCTGCGGCGTGTGCCCCTGGGACGACCGTAGAGGTCCACTCTCTTTTTTTTAATGTTCCCGTCCGTCGTAAATTTCAGAAATCTCCGGCAGTTGATACACAGGAGATTTTAAAAATTGTTGGGCTATTTGCTTTAGCTTATCCTCACATCCAATTTGAGTTGGTGAGCGATGCGAAGCTTCTTCTGAAGACCTCTTCTTCTTCTTCCCTCTCTTTTCATGAGCAGTTGAGCAAGCGGCTAGAGCCTGTCTTAGGCAAAGAGTATGCGCAGTCGCTCTTGCCTTTGCGTTTTCAATGTCCTCCCCTCGAGCTAGAAGGATTTATTGGTTCTCCCCTCGTGCATAAACCCAACCGCACGGGGCAACATCTTTTTATTAATCGACGTCTTGTCTTTTCTCCTTTGATTGCCTCTTTTGTGAGGGAAGGGTATGGAATGGTGTTGCCGAATCATCGTTATCCGATTTTTGTGTTGCATTTGCATCTTCCTGGATCCTATTTGGATGTGAACGTGCATCCGCAAAAAAAAGAGGTGCGGTTAAGGCAGGAGGAGGAGGTCAAGGAGGGGATCATTCGGGCGATTCAACTAGCTCTTTCCCCGCAAGAGACTCGGAAAGAGGAGGCCAGGGAACCCACCCCTTTTTGGAAGCCTTATGCTCCTCTTCTTTCTCCTGTAGAGCCCTTAAAGATATCTCAAGAGCCATGGACGTTCAAAGAAGAAAGTCGTTCTTCTTATGTTCCTCCTCTTTCTTTGCCTTCTTCTCCTCGTGTTTTAGCCACTCTTGTGGGGTATTGTCTGTTGGAGCCTTTTCATTTAGAGAAGCGTTTATTTGGGGGAGCGGCCGATCGTCCGGAGGGAGGGCTGGCTTTATTAGACCAACGAGCGGCTTATGCAAGAATTCATTATGAGACATTTCTCAAGCACCCCTCTTCTCAAGAGGTGCAGCCCTTGCTGTTTCCGTTGACCTTCTCTTTTTCCCCGGCAGACACGTTGCTCCTCCTTGAGTCCCTTTCTCTTTTAAATGAGATGGGATTTGGGGTCAGAGAGTTTGGGGAGCAGACGTTTGTCGTGGATGCCTTTCCTTTTTTTATTAAGCCGGAGGAGGTGGAAAACTGTTTTATTCTGCTCTTACAAGATTTAGCAGAGCAGAGGGGGGGAGGAGGAAAAAAGCATTTAGAAAGAAAGAGAAAAGAAGAGCTTGCGTTGGCGGCTTGCCGCGCCTCGCTTCCCAGTCTTAAGCGGCTATCAATTGAAGAGGCAGAGGGGCTTGTGCAGCAATTATTGATGTGTGAGCACCCTGGCCGGTGTCCTAGGGGCAAGCCCACGTGTGTTTATGTCTCGCCTGACGAGATCGGTCAATTCTTCAAGGAATGGGATCGTGGCCGCCAGGATGCCAAGGATGGCATCGGCAGAGGCGTTTGAGCCCCAGCCATCCTCCCTTTAGGAGACCGTAGGTCCGGAGCGCCTCAATCATATAAGCGGAGCAAGTGGGATAAAAGCGGCAGGTGACTCCTAAAAGAGGGGAGAGAGTAAATTGGTAGAGGCGAACCAAGAAAATAAAGAAAGTCTTGAGCATGAAGAGAAGGGAAGGGGAGGCAAGCTCCCCTTGAGTTTGAGCTTTTTACGTGATATGTGCCAGAAAGTCGCAAATCCCCGGCAGGTTAATTTCAATCGGCCATGGCATGTGCTCTGGTAGGGGCTTTGCCAAGAGTTGACCGGAGAAATGCTCTTTATCTTGGGAAAGATACTCAGGAACCGTTCGGGAAGCTTGATCCAGAGATTCTTGAATGGATTTCATCTTTCTAGATTTTTCTTTGATGGAAATCACCATCCCGGGTCTCACTTGAAAAGAGCGGCGGTCCACTTTTTTTCCATCGACTAAGATGTGCCCATGAGACACAAGCTGCTGAGCCGCAAAAATGGTGCTTGCAAACTTCAAACGATAAATGATGTTATCGAGGCGACATTCCAACATTTCAGCAAAATGTTGAGAGGTATTTCCCTCGATGATCAAGGCTTTTTTGTAATAGCCGACTAACTGTTTCTCACTCAACATCCCATAAATGGCTTTTAACTTTTGCTTTTCTTCGAGTTGAAGGCCATAGTCGGATTTTTTGCGTCGACGGGCTCCATGCATTCCTGGGGGATTGGCTTTATGCAAGAGAGGGTTTCTTGCACGGCCAAAAATATTCACCCCAAAACGTCGAGCCACACGATTTTTACTTCCTGTGTAACGAGCCATCTGATTCTCCTAATTTGCTCATAAAGATAATTTTTTGTGCTTATTTTCTCATTTTAGTTAAAATAAAATCAAGAACTATCATGGTTTCGCGATGTCTTTTCCTTCCTCTCCTATTCTTCCCTCTGCTTCAGATGCTCTTTTTAAACAATTTTTTTTAGAGACCGAGCGATTAGAGGGGACCTATCATCACTTGCAAGAGCGTTTCCACGCTTTACAAGTGCATATTCAAGAGACGCGTACGCGGTTTGCGGGTAAATTAGCCGAACTGGATTTTACCTCTCGTTATTTGGAAACACTCTTGCAGCAGATTGCGCAAGGGATTCTCTTTATTGATTTGAAGGGGTTTGTGACGACCTATAATGGCGCAGCAGAGAATGTCTTGCAACTCCCTAAAGAGAGGCTTCTTTTTCATCCTTTTCTGGATTTTTTTCCTGATCATTTTTTTGGGTTTTCTCTTAAAGAGGCCTTGGCTGTGCAGCAAGGCCTTAGCCAAAAACTCATTTCTTGGAAGCGAAACGACCAGACCCTGGAATTAGAAGTGGAAGCCAATTTTGTGGAGATGAGTCCACAGGCTTATCCGCTTGATCATCACCATCCGGCTCCTCCGATTCAGGGGCTATTGATTTCTTTTCGAGATGTCACAAAATTGCATCGTCTGCAAGAGAGGGTCTATCGGCATGATCGCTTAAAGGAATTGGGGGAACTGGCGGCGCATTTGGCCCATGAAATTCGCAATCCTTTAGGGGGGATTCGGGGGTTTGCAACTCTGTTACAACAGGAGTTGGCAACGTCTCCTGATTTACAGGCCATGGCGGCTTCTATTGTACAGGGGACAGATGAGTTGACACGCTTTGTGTCGCAAATTCTTTCTTATACTCATCCTTTTGAGCCTCATTTTGAAAAGATTGAATTGGTTTTTTTTTTGGAAGAGATCCGGCAGCTCATTCAGGCCGATTCTTGTTGGCAACCGACCATCGATTTTACCATTCAAAGTGCCTCTTCTCCCTTTTTTGCCTCGATTGATCCTCACCTTTTTAAATCTGCGTTACTCAATTTATTTGTCAATGCAGGGCAAGCGATGCCTAATGGGGGGGCACTCCATGTCAAATTGGAAACAGAACCTTCTTGGCTTGTTTTATCTATTCAAGATACGGGGAAGGGGATTTTGCCTGAGCATTTTCCTCATCTTTTTTCTCCTTTCTTTACGACCAAGGAGACAGGGAATGGATTGGGACTGGCGGAGGTGCATAAAGTGATCCAGGCGCATCGAGGCTGGATTGATGTGCAGTCAGTGCTCGGTCAGGGGACTGTTTTTACGATTAGAATTCCAATGACATAATCCCCTTTTTTATTCCGCTTTTTTCAAATTCTGATCTTGCTTTAGAACACAACAATCTTTCATGTGTAAGACTGTTTCGATGCCATACAAACGTTTATCTATATCTCCTATTTTTGTATTCATTTCTCCTAATGTCTTAGATTGATCGTCAATTCGCTTAGACAGATTATTCCATAGGAACAAAAATATCCCTCCTAACACCCCCGTTTGAAGTGCCACAATCCACATCACTATTTGGGTTAGTCTCCACATATTCTCATCCATCGTCATTCTCCTTATTCCTTGATCTTAATCTTCTTCCTATTTAATTTAATCATTAACACCATTTTGTGTAAATGTCAAAAAAGATTCCCAGTGAGTTAAGAGTCATACACTAATTATTATTTAATTTGAAATTAAATTGAATTTAAATTAAATTTCATTTAAGATCCATAAATATTACAGAAAATCTTTAATAAAACAGGATTAAAATAGGTGATAAAAATGATTCCCACCATTTCAGGATTAGGAAAACGAGAAGGGGAACCTCTTCTAGCGGAGGAACAGCTCCCTTTAAAGAAATTCAAAAAAGAGGACAAGAGGGAGGAAGAGATTTTCTCCATCGATCGCTTACCTGATGAGTGTTTGGAGAGAATTTCTTTCTTTCTTCCCCATCCAAAAGATCTATTTATTTTTGAGAGGCTTTTTAAAAGAGCCATGCGATATACAGCTCCGGGATGGGAGAGACTTGCCAAGCAAGAGCGTTTAGATTTTAATTGGTCTTTATCTGATTTTGATCGGAAGTGGTACCCTCAAAAAGCTCGCTATCTTCACGGAAAAGTCCTTTCTGTCTATATTACAGCGAGAGAGACATTATTGACTCGGAATCAGCCACCGCAGGCACAGAATGGAAATTTTTCGCGAGAAGAGTTTAACGAGCTTTTTTCTCGTTTTGAGGGGGTCATGGGGCGCTATTCCTCTTCACTAGGAGCCTTTATATGGAAGGATTTAAATTGCTTAGGAAAAGTGTATTCCTCTTCTCAATCGTTTCCGGAAAACGTTTCCGTTGATCCTCAGACCCCTTTACCTGCCGGAGATCTCCTGTTAAAAGGGCTTTCTTATCTCTCTTCTCACCATAGATTGCAGAATGATTCTATTAAGAATGTCTTTGAGAAACAAGAGCTTCGTTGTCTCTCCTTTGAACTTTTAAGTGAAGCCATTCTACAGGGAGCTTCCTGTGCCAGTTGCTTAGCGATACAAATGCTATTTAGCAAATTTTCGATGAGTTCATGGTATTTTAATCTGACTGTTTTTTCAATCACGAAGCAAGATTATCGTGGTTTAGACGTGTTATTAGAAAAAGACCCTACACTCGTTGATACGCTTTATGGAGATGGGGTCTCTTATCCTCCCGTTCTAGCCAAAATCGCTTTATCAAAATTCAACAAATCAAACAAAGAGGCAGAGACTTTAGTGGATAAAGCAATTAAAGGCTATGGAGATCATGTTCCTGCCAACGTATTGGCACTGGCTGGTGGTGTAAAATATTTATTAGGTAAATGGAAAGAATCGGCGGATGATTTTACTAAAGCTCTTGTCGCCTATGGGGACAATGTCCGGGCACAAATATGGGGTAATTTAGGTCAGGCAAAAAATAAGTTAGGAGAAAATAAAGAAGCAGAGGGCTATCTGACCAAAGCTATAGAAGCCTATGGGAGCAAAGTCCCTGTTAGTGTTTTAGGGGCGATGATACATGTAAAGTATTGTTTAAGGGATTACCAGACAGGAAATGCTTACTTGATTAAAACCATTTCTGCTTATGGAGATGAAAAAAAAGTTCAGGGTGGCGTTTGGGGGCAGGGGGCTTACATAAAATGGAAATTGAAAGAATATGATCTAGCAGAGACCTATCTTCAGCGAGCCCTAGCTGCCTTCGAACGCAATATCCCTATTGCTTTATACATGGTCTCAGCCTTCATAAAAATGCATTTTGGTAGATGGGAGCAGGCCCAAGAGGATTATAATAGATTCTACCAGATTTATAGAGAGAAATCCTCTGTGAGGACGCTTGAAGACTTAGTAGAGGACTTTAATGAAATAATAAGCACTTGTAAAGGCCCAATCCCCGCTTGGGTAATAGAACAGGCGGATCTACTAAAAAAGGTGTTAGCAAAATCACAGATAGAATAAGCTTAGCACCGTAAATTTCTCGCCTGAAAATGAAAGATCGCATAAAACTCTGTTTAACGAATAGAAACAGGTGATCTCTCATGTCTATTGAAAAGGTTCTCATCGTCGATGATGAAGCGATCATGCGCGATTTTTTAGTCGAAGCGCTTAAACGAAAAGGATATGACGCTTGCGCCGTTGACAGTGGGGAAAAAGCCATCCGCTGCTTAAAAGAAAAAGCCTTTGATTTGCTGATTACCGATCTTAAA
This sequence comes from Parachlamydiales bacterium, assembly GCA_963801825.1. Taxonomy (GTDB): domain Bacteria; phylum Chlamydiota; class Chlamydiia; order Chlamydiales; family Parachlamydiaceae; genus CAWDGI01. The sequence goes on along the minus strand of CAWDGI010000003.1, from coordinate 759,895 downwards.
ATGCCTGGCATGTCGGGCATGGATCTTCTCAAAGAAGCTAAAAGCCTCTCCCCCCAAACATTAGTCATCCTTGTCACGGCTTTTGGAACCATCGAAAATGCCGTTGAGGCAATGAAGCAAGGGGCCTTTCATTATCTGATTAAGCCCTTTTCTTTGGACAGCTTGATAGCCATGATTGAGAAGGCAAATGAGCATGTGGCGTTGGTGGAAGAAAACCGCTATTTGCGTCAACAATGGGGGCGAGATCCGGAGCATTATCCCCTCATTGCAGAAAGTCCTGCCATGAAGCATATTCTTCAGCAGGTCCGGCAAGTGGCCAAAAGCCATGCGAGTGTCTTTATTACCGGGGAGACGGGAACGGGAAAAGAGGTCATTGCCCATGCCGTGCACTATCAATCTCTTCGGGCAGATCGCCCTTTTATTAAAGTGAATTGTGCAGCCATTCCGGACACATTAGTGGAGTCGGAATTTTTTGGGCATGAAAAGGGAGCTTTTACCGGAGCGGCGGCAAAGCGGCTCGGCCGTTTTGAATTGGCCCATGGGGGCTCTCTTCTATTAGATGAAGTGACCGAAATTCCTTTGGGTTTACAAGCCAAATTATTACGTGTGACGCAAGAGCAGGAGTTTGAAAGAGTGGGGGGGATGAAGCCCATCAAAGTGGATGTGCGCTTGATTTCCACCTCTAATCGCGACATAGGAGAGGCCCTTAAGAATAAAGTGCTCCGAGAGGATCTTTACTATCGCTTGAATGTCGTCCCTCTTTTTCTTGCTCCCTTGAGGGAGCGTTCGGAAGATGTTCTTCCTTTAGCTGATTATTTTATTCGACGCACCTGCCAAGAAAATCATCTGAATAAAAAGGGACTGACCGCACAGGCAAAGAAAAAGCTTCTCGCTTATCGCTGGCCGGGGAATGTTCGGGAGTTGGCAAATGTGATCGAACGGGCCATTGTCATGGACCAGGGAAGTTCGATTCAGGCGGAGCATCTTCATTTGGAAGAGCTGTAGAGTTATGATTGTCTAAGCTTTATATCCGGTTCTTATGTTTACAGAGACATGGTTCTGGGCTTTTAATGCCGCTATTGTTGTTTTACTCCTCCTAGATTTGCGTATTTTTCACCGGAAAGGTCAGGTGATTGGAATTAAAGAGTCTCTGTGGATGACTCTTTTTTGGATTGTCTTGGCTTTGCTGTTAAATCTTTACATCTATTTTACCCAAGGGCCGATCAATGCGTTGAATTTTTTAGCAGGCTACTTAGTGGAAAAAACCTTAAGTATCGATAATTTGTTTGTTTTTCTTCTCCTTTTTTCTTATTTTCGTTTGCCCGATCATTTGATTCATACAGTCCTGTTTTGGGGGGTTTTTGGAGCCATTATCATGCGGGCCCTTTTTATTGTTTTCGGCCTTTTCCTCATCCAACATTTTCATTGGATGATCAGTGTCTTTGGGGTGTTTCTCATTTTCACAGGCATTCAATTGGGGCGGGGAAAACAAAAAAATTTGCATCCGGAGTCCAATTTTTTCATTAAATTCATGCAGCAGAGGCTGCCATTGACTTCTGATTTCGTGGAAGATCAATTTTTTGTGAAACGAGGAGGGAGCTATTATGCGACCCCTCTTTTTCTAGTTTTATTGGTAGTGGAGACAACTGATCTTATTTTTGCGATTGATTCTATCCCTGCGATTATGGGAATTACGCAAGACCCTTTTATTGTTTATACTTCTAATATCTTTGCGATCTTGGGATTAAGATCTTTATTTTTTGCTCTCTCGCATTTGATGCACTTCTTCCATTATTTGCATTATGGATTGGCCTGCATTCTTATTTTTATTGGTTTTAAGATGCTTCTTTCCGGAGTGATTGCTGGTGCCCATCTTTTTGTCTTTGGGGGTGATTGCTTTTATTTTGCTGATTTCCATTCTTGCTTCTTGGTGGTTCGCTGAATGGCGATGAGTCCTTTCAATCTTCCTTCCCTATGCTTTTTTCTTAAGCTTTTGCAGTTGCAGTTGCTTTTTGGCTAAAGTGATGATAAGCAATCAATGCAGTGGCTCGAGCGAGCACAAACAAATGATGGCCAAGGACCTTGAGGGAGGCTATGACAAAGAGACCGGCGACTATGGAAGGGTACAACGTTTTCGTGATCAAGTACACTGCCGGAAGAGAGGATAATGCAACAGCGGCTCCTTTCACAGCGAGTACGATCCCTGCTGCGATTAAGGTTGTAATCCCAATAAGAGCAACGGCCATTATAATTCCAATTAAAGTAAATGCTGCTATAAGTGAAAAGGGAAAACCGAGTGGGTCAATTAAAACTCGTTTACTTTTTAAAAGAATGGTCGCAGTTGCAATTTGTTTATTTTCAATTGCGGTCTCAAGGCAACCCCGAAAAAGGGTCTCGTCATACAAAGAACATTTGATATTTTTCAGCAATTCCTTTGCCACTTGGGGATGACCATATTGGGAGGCCGACTGGAGGTAGCGTAGAGTGGGTGCAAAAGCCCCGTTTTTCCATAACTGAAAAGAAATATTGGAATAGGGAGTTGTCAATGCAACGTTCAGGGGATTACGACGTGGGTCCAAGAAATGAAAATTAATATTTTTAATTCTATCATGGGAGAGTAGAACTTTGACAACTTCCTCTTGTCCCTCTCTAATCGCTCCCAATAAAACCTCTAGATCTTCATCAGCATTCGGCGGAATATCCTCACGTTGGATCAGTTGCTTAACGGCTTCTACTTGGCCTAATTTAGCGGCTTTATTGAGATGGACGCGATCCAATTGCATGTCTCCTGTCAAGGAAATCTCCATCCAGGGAGTCCGAACCGTCGTCCATTGGCAGAAGGGCGTAAAATTTTTGGCAGGTTCGCGCCAAACGAGCAAAATGAAGCGGGCCCTCTTTTCCTCCAATCACATAGCGAAAAATTTCTCGAATAATTTCACGAGGCAAGCATTGAAAATTGCCCCAGGCATCCTCCTGGAAAGAAGAAAAAGAAGTAACAGTGGAAATAGACATCATTAACCCCTAATTCATTAAATCTTAAGTCAATGATTATATATAAAAAGTCTTATTTATGAAAGTAAGGATTTGATTAATAAAATCTCTAATACACTTCAAATTTAATTTATGAGATATCCCATCGATTATTTCTTGTCATTCGATAAATTTTGTCAAGTTTTACAGCAAAAAAACTTGACGAATAATCTTCTATGCAATGATCATCTAAGTGCTTCAACAACATAACGTACAGCTAATTGAAAAATACCGATATCATTTGCTTCAAAGCTTTCGTCTAAGCATGCTTTTAAATAGGCGGAAGCATATTCAGGATCTTTAAGCCTTTCAATTAATTGCTCTTTGTGGCTTCTAAGCTTTCTCACCTTTTACCCCTCTTTTCAGCGATTTTTCCCTCGGAAGGCACTTTCCCTACAATTGCTGGTTTAATGACATAATTTTTCTAAATAATGACTAATATCACGCCATGTGCGACTTTGTTCCGTTCGAGTCCGGGTCCGAGACCGGGCCTGTGCCCGAACCGAAACTCCGAGCTTCGGTAAAAAGTCTGTACAAGACTTTGATGGATCGTCTAAGTAATTCACGAATCAATTTTGAGTAGTTTAGCAAAGCTCGTAGTCTCGGTTCGGGCGCGGGCCCGGTCTCGGGCCCGGACTCGAACGGAAAAAAAAGTCGCACATGGCGTAAAGACTCATTTTATTTCCTCTCTTTTTCTCTAGATCATACGCCTCTATTCCGATAAAATCCATCAACAAACAGCTTTTTTGCCGTTTGTTGATGGATTTTTGATAAAGCGAAGATTCGATCAACAAAAAGAAAAAAGGCTGTTTGTTGATGGAATTTCAAGTCGTTCAATTCCAAAAATATCTTGAATTTAAGCCATTAGGATGCTGGGATAGGTTCTCATTTCTCTTTTAAGATACGTTGCATGAGGTTCCATTCCCAACCCCTTCATGATTTCAACAACTGCAGAAGGGTGGGCTTGCATCCATGATTCATTTGTTTTTAAACTATTCATGCAGTTTTGAAAGAGAGCGGGATAATTTTTTAATTCCTCTATAAATAGGTTTTTAAAATGAGACGAATCCTCTAAAACTACTAAAAGTTTTAATATTGTTGTGTTTTCAATCTCTGGATTTTCTAAAGTTATACGAATAACTTCACGGTTTAAATAGTAATTATCTTGATTTTCTAACCAACTTAAATCTTTAATGAATTGATCGATAAATTTATTTACATTGATAGGATTATTTTCTAAATATTCAATGAATTCTTCTTTGTTTTTAAATTGTTGCAACATAATAGTTTAATTTTATCAAAATTAAATTTTATTTAAAATAATAATTTGAGATATAAGCACGTTAAAATTTTTTCGGCAACCCCAAAATCAGGCTCTTGAACGTGCAAAATTTTCTTTTTCGTGGGTTTAAGAAGCTTATCTAATCAATAAGCCGTGTCTTGTTGGGTTAACCGCATGTAATAACTGTTCGTATTTTTGTAAGGTTGGTTTGACGAGAGCTTGTTCATAACGAGCGTATGCAGTCGGTGATCTAGATCCTAATCTTTTTGCAGCTTCGCGAATGCTAATTTTATTCATTTCTCTTTGTCTGCGTAACGCAAATGCTAATAAATAGTTACCATCGGAACAGTGAAGTCCAAATAAATCTCTTCCGTAGAAAGTGACGGTGAAATCAAATTTTTTCCCATCGAAAGCGTCTTCCATTAAGAGCTTAACAGCATCCTCTATCATCATTAAAGCTTCTTCTTTAGTAGAGCCTTGAGTCATAATATTAAGATAGGGAACTTCTACTAACCAACCCGGATCGCTCCCCCCTTTCCAAACGCGTCCTGCTAATTCCATAATTTATTCTCCTCGATTATTTTCTGCGATCTGTAAGATCGCTTTAGCGAGCATTTCTTTAACTTCTTTATGTCGTGGAACTGGTTGTGTGAGGATACCGTTCGTCCATATTTCATGATTACCACCTTCACGTTTTAACCACCAACCAAAAGTCTTTAGTTTTCTTTCGAGATCACGCTTTTTCATACTTGCATTGTACACAATAAAGTGTACGGTTGTCAATGATTAATTTGTTAACGCAGTTGTGAATTTGCTTGACGAGGATAAAATTCAAATGAGACAATGCCCTCACGAGCGTCCAATTGGATCACATTTATTATGAAAATCTTCTCTTTCCTATTTCTTCTTCTTGTTCAATCTGCTTTTGCTGAATATCCGTACGAGCTCTCCATTTGTGCCATTTTCCGTAATGAAGCCTCTTACTTAAAAGAATGGATTGAATTTCACCACCTAGTGGGAGTGCAGCATTTTTATCTCTGCAGCCATAATAGTCATGACAGTTATAAGGAAGTCTTAGCCCCTTATATCCAAAGCGGCTTAGTCGAATTAATCGAAATAGAAACCCAAGAAGGAGAGAACCCGATAGAGTTCTTTACTCTTCATGTCCAGTGCAAATTCTATACAGATTGTTTGAACAAGAGTCGGGGGGAGAGTAAATGGATCGCCTTTTTAGATTCCGATGAATTTCTTTTTCCCGCAGAAGAAGAGACCCTTTTAACCGTATTAAAAGAGTATGAAGGGGCTCCAGGAATTGGGGTCAACTGGCAAATGTTTGGCACCTCTTGGGTGCAAAAAGTCAAGCCCCATGAGTGCATGATTGAGCGTCTCACTCGCTGTGCACCGACCGATCATCGCGAAAACAAGCATATTAAAAGCATTATCAGGCCTGAGTATGCGATCGACCTGATCAATCCCCACTTTGCCCGTTTTCGCGAGGGGGCGGGGCAGGTGAATACGGACCATGTCTCTTTTGGCGGTCCTTTTAGCCCCTATATTCAGGTGGATAAATTAAGAATCAATCACTATTGGCTGAGGGATGAGTCTTTCTTACGTCATGATAAACTTCCCCGGCGGATTCGCTGGGGTTGTCCGATTGAGAGTGTGATGAAATATCACCGAGAGTATAACCAAGAGGAAAACCGATCCATTCTTCGCTATGTTCCTCGTTTAAAAGAACGGCTGGGTATGTGATCGATGCGTCGATGGCTCGCCTTCTGTTTACTCTTAAAGTCCTTCTTCCTCTTCCTATTCATTCATTATTCTTTCATTGGACTCGGATCGGATGAGGCACAGTATTGGACATGGAGCCAAACGCCGGATTGGGGCTACTACAGCAAACCGCCTGGAATTGCGTGGCAAATCTGGCTAGGGACCCATTTATTTGGTTCGACGGAATGGGGAGTGCGCTCGATGAGCCTTTTTCTTTCCTTCTTGCAGGCCTTTGCGGTTTATAGGTTGGCAAGGGGGGCAGGTTTACAGACGCGCACCTCTTTTTGGTGTGGGCTGTTTATGGCCCTGAGCCCGCTCGGCATCTTGGGTGCTTTCCTTGCCATTACAGATGGAGGATTTCTCCTCTCTTGGACGGGGGCGTGCGCGATCATGGTTTCGGCTTTGCATCGCAAGGAGGCTCCTTCTCCTTACTATGTGGGAGGATGGATTCTTGTAGGGGCATTATTCAAGTGGCCCATTTATTTCTTTTGGTTCTTTTTTCTTGTTTTTCGTCATTTCTTCTTTAAGGATCAGCCCTGGAGACATCTTTTTGGAGGGATTTGTATTTCTCTTATCGGACTGTTGCCGAGCATAGGGTGGAATGCCGGGCATGAATGGGCGACCTTTCGGCATGTCGGGGCGACGATTCAGGGAGGAGGAGGGGCCCATCGATCAGAAGGCAACTTAGGGGCGTTTCTTGGCTCACAAGTTGTCTTAGTGTCTCCCCTTTTATTTATCTGTCTTCTTTTGGGACTTTGGCAAGCACTAAAGAAGAAGCAGAAGCAGACATTGCCCCCCCCCCTCTTTTTTTGTGCTTTTGTGACCGCTGCGAGTCTTGTTTTCTTCGCGATCGCTGCTTGCCTGCAAAAGATACAAGGAAACTGGGTGATTTTTGCTTATCCGACAGGATGGATTATCTTAGGGTGGTTTCTTTTTGAAGAGAGGGTCAAGTCTTGCAAATGGGCAAAGATTGGGTTGGGAGTCTCTGTTGGCCTCACTTCCTTCTTTTTGCTTTTCTCTTCTTTTTCCTTCTACCCCTATCGTTTGAACCCTTTTAAACATAACCGGGGGTGGGTGGCTTTGCAAGAGGGGCTCGATCGGCACGGGTATCAACCGGGCCAGCATTTCTTAGTGAGTGATAAATATCAAACCACAAGTTTGATGAGTTTTTATTCGACAGGGCAACGAAGAGCCTATTTTTTGAATTTGCAAGGGGTTCGGAAAAACCAATTTTCCTATTGGCCCCCTTTGCACGAAGAGCAGCAGGGAAAAACGGGGTTTTTTGTGTGGGTTGAGAACACCCCTCATTTGGAGCGGCAATGGGAGGAAAGGCTTCATTTTTACCAGACGCGCTTGAAGGAGATTTTTGAGGAGGTGGAGTTTCTGGAGCTGGCTCCTTTAATCAAGGAAGGAGGCAAGACAGTAAAGGGAGCATTGATTTTCCGGTGTCGAGCTTGTAAAGAGAAAGAGAATGTCCCTTCTGATCCTTCCTTATATTAGACCTCTTTGCCCGCTACCCGATCAGGTGTGAACCCTTGTTGAATTAAGATGTTACGCAGCTGCTTGATTTGGTACCATGTCAAGACGAGATCTTCGCTATTCGTCAGCGTGATCATGAGCTCCCCGTTCGTTTCTAGATTAATGAGCCCTCCCATGTCTTTCCCATTGAATTGGATTGTCGGCACATAAGCAAGCAGGTGGCTCCCACGGCCTCTTCTCGCACTATAGTGCCCCCCTAACGCTAGAATCAACGTCAGCGCTTCCTTTCTTGTGATCGTGACATCGTTGCGGAAAGACCTCAGCTCCCAAGGAGCATTTGTCGCATTCTTTTCTTGCCATAAACGATCAAAAATGGCTTCGGCGGTGTGATTAATCAATGTTTTGGGAGTCGGAGCCACACTCATCGTTGCACTATTTGTTGAGATAGAGGAGGTGGTAAAGGTAAAAGGGATCGTTGAGGTCGTTGTTGAAGTCGTCGTTAAGGTTGTTGTTCCGATAGGAACACTTGAGGCTCTCCTTGCCTCCTTGATTTTCTTTTTGAGCTCACTCCTTTCTAACATTTGCTTGGCATTCTCACGAATGTCTTTTTGCTCAGATTGTTGTTCCCTCGTTTCTAATTCTTGTTCAACATTCTCAGAAATGGGGGGGTGCTGTGAGGTTTGTTCCCCCTTTTCTAGTTCTTTCTCGACATTGTCAGAAAGGCGTTTTCTTTCTCTTTTTGCAATTCGATCAATCCACCTGTTCGCTTGCTTATTTATCTGCTGATACCGACTTTCTTTTTTCAATTTTTTAATGTCAACGATAGAAGAATGAACGGAGAGATCGATCTCTAATTGACCTTTAGAGAACTGAACTAGTATTTTATTTAATTGTTTTTTAGAGGAAATTGAAGCATTCGAATGGAGCATATTGTCGAGGAGAGAGAATCCGGTTTCCCATTGACCATGAAAAAATAAATGTTTTGCTTTAAGAAAGATAAGAAAACAGAGGGCGATAGAAGTATCGTTGGATATTGCCCATCCCGGTTTCATAAAACGGGCTTGCATCTTTTCCCATGTATCTGGAAAATCCCCAAAAATGGTGTTTAATAGATCTAATTTCTTCTCAGGATTTTGAGTCAGGGAGATTAAACTCGCCCGAATAGACAAAAAATGAATATAGTCTGTGTTTACGACATCTGCCGGAGCTCGCCCGGCAAGAGAGCGTAGATAACGTTGTTCAGCGATGATACTCCTTATTTGACACCACTCATATTTTTCTTCCTTCGAATGCGACATCTTCTCTCCAATCAGGGGGCTCAGGTAAGCTCCATTGAATAGAAATTCATGTGTTAGAGAGGTATAGGTCTTAAAAGTATAATCAGGCAAGAGATAATCGGCAGAGAGATAAGCAGACAAACAAATGTTACTACTAGCAGATAGAGAAGAGGCATGATTGCGCAAGCGGGTGATATCCCTACGTTTTTCCTGATCAAGATGGTTAAGAGATTTAGAAAACATATCCCGAATCGAAGAACTGATCGAGATGACAAGGACATAGGCATGTATCCACTCCTGGATCATATTCACGCAATCTAAGCGCCCTGCCTTCTTCATTAAATGATAAAAAATTTCTTGAAAGAGATCGGAATAATATTCTAATGCCGGATAGTCCAGTGAGAAAGAATTTCCCGGTGTGGGGCTCACATCTAACCTAAGGGAGACTTGTCCGTCAAGAATCTTAAGTTTATCTTGATTGAATACAAGTCCTAAGAGAGGGATGTTTTTAGCTTGATCTATCCCTTCGGCCACAAGTTTTTTGTCTAGGAATAATTTCACTTCTGCTCCCTTATGAGAATCAAGATTAGGATCAGAGAGAAGATCAGGGAGGTTTGTACGAATCAGTAAGTTCCCATAGAAGGGGTTTTTTTTAGCCCTTGCGCAATAAAAGTAGAAGTAAGATTGAAAGAGAAAATCGACTTTTTTGGTCTCCACGTCCGTATTTGAGAAAAAGCAAGTGAATGTTTGTTTGCAGATGTCCCATATATTCTGTTCCGTTTTTGTTAAACTCTTCTCTTCCATTTCCCGGTTCAGCAATAAGCGTTCATTCTTCTGATAGGTGTAGACGTATAGGGATGAGAAGTCATAAACCTTATCGAATAGCATGAACTGAAGCTGCTTCATGGTGAGACATCTTTGCTTATTGATCGGGTCTCTTTTGACCTCATTCTTCACAGAGTCGAGACATTCTCTTAACCTTGCCGACGCCTGTTTTGTTTGTTCATCTGCCCAAAAATCTTGAGAAAGAGCCAAGAGGGTGTTTAAGCCCTTTTCAAACTCTTCTTTTTTTTGAAAACAGAGGCAAGAATAAAAGCCGAAAAGGAAACGGCATTTCGCAAGAGCTAAGAGGGCTGTAAAGTTGAGCTGTTGGATTGATTGATCTGCCTCTATCAAGATCGCATGCAGTGTGCTCATGACGCTTGCCACTCTTTTTTCTGCCTCCTTTTCTTCTTCTTTGGCAATTCCTTCATAGAGGCTCACCCCAATAGATAAAGCGATGATTTTGTCTGAGGGAGATAAGGCCGTTTGTAATAAGGCTGTGAGGCGTGCCAATAAATCGATGAGGATTTTTCGGCAGGAGATTCCCTGATATTTAGTTGCCTCATTGGCTTCAAGCAGAATGAGCTGCAATTCTAGTTTATTTCTGGAGGGATCTTTGCCCGCTCTTTCCTGTCCTTCCATTAAGAGACACTTCGCTTTTGCTAGGCTCTGAAGAGTAAACCACTCAGCCCTTGTATGTAAAAAAACGAGTGTTTGTCTCAATAATAAAGCCTCGGAAAGGGGCAATCGATTTTCATGGATCAGGCAATTTTCTAATGCCTCTACCGTATTACAAAGAGTGCCCTTTAGTGTTCCGGTGGGGAGATCAAAATCAAAGAAAGTGGAGAGCAGATTTAAGTAATTCTCTAAGTGCTCATCATATTTTTCTTGGTCGTTTCTTTCGAGATTTTTAAAGAGATGAACGCAATCGAGGTGCTCTTGTTCTAACTCGAGGGCTCTTCTTACCTCTTCTTTGGAGGCAGCAGGATTTAAGCAGATGAGATTGGCAAAGAGTTTCCGGATTAAGTATTCGCTTGTATAATCTTTCTTATGACGGCAGGATGCCAATGCGCGCTCTAAGCTTTCTAATAAACTTTTTGAGCGGGTGAGCAGAGAAGAAGTAGATGAACTTGTTTTAGATGCCGTTTCTACGATTTCTTTTTGAGGCCCGAGAAAGGTCTTTAACGCTTCTAGAATAGGAGAAAACTCTGGCACAAGTTCAGGGATCATCGAAAGGTGCTGATGCAGCTGCGAGATCAGCTGATAAACAGGAAGGGTCTCCATCTCCAGTGAGCTTACTTCAACCTTCTGTTGGTTTGTTTGAACAGATAAATCATGAATCATCCTTAAAATGGACGGATTCATGTTTTGAGCAGAGGAAGGGGCGAGAGAATGGCTCTGGATAGGCCCGATGATAGAAGAAATGTGTTGGGAAGAATTAATCATGTTTTACTCATAAAATTATAGTTTATATTTTTTTTATGTTCATAATATCAAAATACAATAAATATGTAAACGTATTTTTATTACATAACTAAATGAGTGAAGCGAGTTAAATTTTATCAATCAAACCTGTTGCTTTTCGATGAGGGAGTACTGCGACCTCTTCTAACTCTTTTTTTTCTGCTATTTTAATCGTAAACTGCTGCCCAAGCTGCTCGATGAATTGTGCCATAAAAAGGGAGCGATTAGGCCAATAATCTTTTAAACGACACAAGAAATCGTTGTGGGTGCGTCCTTGTCGATAGGCAGGGGTTTTTGTGGGCATCAGCAAATAGTCCATAAAGGGGGGGTGGTAGTCCCATAGCAAGGAGCTATGGTGCAACCACCGTCCTTTAATGATCGATTGCGCGTTCCCCCCCCATTTTCTTTCCCCCAAGACATAATCACTCTCTCTTAAATGAAAAGGGAGAGACGGAAAGAGAGGACGATAAAGCTCGGCTGACCATTCCATCAAAGGGCGGGGAAAGGGAGGGAAAGAAACCACTGTCGATTGGCAGATCAGGGTAATCAATAGAGTCTCTTCATCCACGACAACCGTTCCCCCTCCGCTAAAACGGCGAATCAGGGGAAGAGGGGCTTCTTGCATTTTCTCTCGCTGAATCAGTTGCTCGACTTGACCCGAGATCCCTATGACAATCGCAGGAGGAGAGCCGTGGTTGAGAAGACACCAGTTCCGCAAATCAGCCCTGAGGAGCGCCTCTTCCCATTGCAATTGTTGCAAAACGGGGACATCGGCCAATTCAATGAGATGTAGGAAGGGTTTCATTCTTTCATTCTTTAGAAGCGCGCATGAGAGCAATCATTAGAATTGAAATATCGGCGGGGGAAACCCCGGAAATGCGTTGCGCTTGTCCCACCGTCTGAGGCTTGAATTTGGCAAGCTTCTGACGCGCCTCCAGACGTAGTCCATGGACGGTTGCATAATCAAAATCAGGGGGAATTTTTAAGTTTTCCGCGTGGGACAGTCTTGCGACTTCACTCATTTGGCGCTCAATATATCCCGCGTATTTTAAAATCAATTCAATCTGGAAGTTGATCTCTTCTCCAAAATCTTTCATGACATCGGGGTATGCATGTAATAAAGACGAGTAAGTATTTTCCGGCCGGCAAAGCAATTGAGCAATCGGATATCCCTTTCCATCGCTTTGTCGATAAATCTTAGAGAGGCGCTTGGATTCCTCCTCGATGATTCGTTGTTTATCACAGACACGTTGATAGCGAGCGGCATCGATCATTCCGGCGGCATACCCATAATGTCTTAAGCGTAAGTCCGCATTATCTTGCCTTAATAAGAGGCGGTGCTCAGCTCGGCTGGTAAACATGCGGTAGGGCTCATCTAATCCCTTCGGTGACCAGATCGTCGATCATCACGCCGATATAAGCCTCAGAGCGTTTAAGGATGAGGGGAGGTTTTCCCATGACCTTATAAGCTGCATTGATGCCCGCCATGATCCCTTGTGCCGCGGCTTCCTCATATCCCGATGTGCCGTTGATTTGTCCGGCTAAGAAATAATCCTTCGATCTGTTTGCATTCCAGCGAGGCATCGATTTGTCCGCTGATTGCATAGTCATACTCAATTGCATAGGCAGGCCGCATGATTTCAGCATGGCGCAAGGCAGGAATGCTTTGGATGAAGGCCAACTGCACATCAAACGGCAGGGAAGAAGAGACCCCATTGACATAAACCTCTTGGGTTTTCAATCCTTCGGGTTCCAAGAAAATTTGGTGGCGTTCTTTATCGGAAAAGCGGACCATCTTATCTTCAATGGAAGGGCAATAGCGGGGGCCAATGCCGGTGATTTTTCCGGAATACATGGGAGAGCGGTGCAAATTGGATAAGATAATCTGTTTGGTTTCTTCCGTGGTATAAGTAATATGGCACGACACTTGAGGAAGACGAGGAATGCCTTCCTCATCAAACGAGAATTTGACCCCAGGGTCACCGGGTTGTTCTTCGGTTAAGCTGAAATCGATCGAGCGCTTATTAACTCGAGGGGGAGTGCCGGTTTTGAGACGTCCGAGCTTAATGCCATGTTTTTCCAAGCTGGCAGATAGGCCAACAGAAGGTTGGTCTCCGGCGCGTCCTCCCGAATAATTTGTCTCTCCGATATGGAGGAGGCCCCGTAGGAAAGTTCCGGAAGAGAGGATGACGGTAGAAGCTCTCGTAAGAGATTCCTTCTTTGGTCAAACACCGATGATCTGCCCTTTTTCGACGAGGAGATCTTCGATGGTGCCTTGCTTAATCTCTAGACCGGGGGTCCGCTCTAATCGGTGCTTCATCTCCATTTGGTAGGCCCATTTATCGGCCTGGGCACGAGGGGCCCAAACGGCAGCCCCTTTGGTGGCATTGAGCATGCGGTATTGGATGCCGGTGACATCGGTCACTTTTCCCATTTCCCCTCCTAGGGCATCGATCTCTCGGACAAGATGTCCTTTGGCGATCCCTCCCACGGCGGGGTTACAGCTCATTTTGGCGATGGTATCTAAGCTCATCGTCAAAAGGAGTGTTTGAAGACCCATGCGGGAAGCTGCAAGGGCCGCTTCGCATCCGGCATGGCCTCCTCCAATGACAATGACATCATAGCGTTTGGGAAATTTCCACATAAGTCATCCTAAGTTGTCCTAAAGTCATCTTAAATGATCCTGAAGCCTAAACCAGAGGTCAATTTTAAAAGAGGCTGTTGGCAAACTGACTGATCACTAACCGATAATGGCCTAAGCCATATCGGTTAGTGATCAGTCAGTTTGCCAACAGCCTTTACAAATGCCCGAGCGAGGCTTCCTATCTCCCCTTATGCCTATCGCGTCGGCTGCGCTTTTTACGCTTATGCTTAGCGATCTTATATTTGCGTTTCTTTTTAACAGAGGACATGTCTGCTCCATTTCTTTTGTTGAATGAAACTATATTAGGAGAAAGAGAATAAATTGTAAATGATTTATTGGAGAGGGGAAAAGGAGAAAATGATCTAAAATTTTAAAATAATTACTTGTGTGATGATTGATCTTATGGTAGTTTGAGGAGATAAATTACACGATCAAACGATTACATGATCAAGGGAGAAGTCACGATGGTCACGATGAGAGGGCGCTCTTTTTGGATGGTTTTATTGTCTTTTTGGATGTTAGGTCTACATGCTTTGTTGGGGGCCGCAGCTCCAGTTATTACGAGCATCACTCCTTATCATGTAGAACCAGAGTTGATTGGAACGCCAGTGACCATCACAGGAAGCGGCTTTACGGGAGCGACGGCGGTTTTTTTTGGAGGAACACCTGCAACGAGTTTCCAAGTTCTTTCCGATACTTCGATGACTGCGACAATTCCGGCTCATTCTCCGGGAACTGTGTTTGTGAATGTGACAACTCCAAGTGGGACTTCGCCTAATACTCCTGCAGCTTATTTTGTTTATCAAGGGGATTGGGAGGCTTATGTTTTAAATACTGCTGGACTTCCTGGAGAAGTTTCGGTCATCGATACGGCAACACAGATGGTGATTGCAACAATTGCGGTAGGAAACGCAGCGCTGCCCGGTGGAGTCTTTGCTGAACGGGGCATTGCGATTACACCGAATGGGATGCAAGCCTATGTCACTAATTTCAGTGATAACAGCGTGTCTGTGATCGATACGGCAACACCCCAGATGGTGATTGCAACAATTACCTTACCGGTAGGATCAAATCCTATAGGTGTTGCGATTACGCCGGATGGGATGCAAGCCTATGTCACCAATTCTATTTCTAGTACCGTGTCTGTGATCGATACGGCAACACCCCAGATGGTGATTGCAACAATTACCTTACCGGTAGGATCAAATCCTATAGGTGTTGCGATTACGCCGGATGGGATGCAAGCCTATGTCACCAATTCTATTTCTAGTACCGTGTCTGTGATCGATACGGCAACACCCCAGATGGTGATTGCAACAATTACCTTACCGGTAGGATTAAATCCTATAGGTGTTGCGATTACGCCGGATGGGATGCAAGCCTATGTCACCAATTCTATTTCTAGTACCGTGTCTGTGATCGATACGGCAACACCCCAGATGGTGATTGCAACAATTACCTTACCGGTAGGATCAAATCCTATAGGTGTTGCGATTACGCCGGATGGGATGCAAGCCTATGTCACCAATTCTATTTCTAGTACCGTGTCTGTGATCGATACGGCAACACCCCAGATGGTGATTGCAACAATTACCTTACCGGTAGGATCAAATCCTGTAGGCGTTGCGATTACGCCGGATGGGATGCAAGCCTATGTGGCCAATTTCGGCATTTCAAGCGTCTCGATCATCGATACGGAAACACGGACTGTGAGTGCAATAGTGACTGTAGGTTTCGATCCCGAAAGCATTGCTATCACCCCCGATCAAGCCCCCTTAGCCCGATTTACCGTCACAACCGCTCCGGCTGGTTCACCTTCTACATTTGATGCCTCAGGATCCGTTTCCCCTGTTGGGACAATCGTCAACTATTCTTGGAATTTTGGAGATGGAACAACGCTAGAGACACCCGACCCAGTCGTCTCCCATACTTATGCAGTGCCTGGAAATTACACGGTCACTCTAGTTGTGACGAATTCAGCTGGGACTTCTACCCTTGAGATTTACACTCCCCCCTCCATCATTATTAATGGAGGCCCGAGTGCTCTCTCCATGCAAACGATTACTATTATTCCGGCTGCACCTGTTGTGCAGAACATTCATCCTTCTTCCGGTCCTACCTGTGGAGGGACAGTCGTCACAATTACGGGCACAAATTTTACCGGTGCCACAGCCGTTTTCTTCGGATCTGTTCCCGCTGAGCAGTTTACCATCCAATCTGATACTACAATCATCGCGACTTCTCCCCCAGGAAGCCCTGGGACGGTCGATATCACCGTGGTCACTCCTTTTGGTACGTCGGCTGTGATATCTGCTGATCGGTTCACGTATCTGTCCCCTTTTCCTCCCAAAGATTTACGAGGACGCCAAGTGAAGAATCGATTCGCCACTCAGACCGATATCATTAATATTCTGACTTGGAAAGCCCCCTGCCGCTTCTCTCATACCTGTGCCCCTGTGGCTTATCGCATCTATCGCAACTCCTCCTTAACCCAGTTTGTTGCTGAAGTGAGAATTCCTACTAACAACTCTCTATTTTCTAATGCCCCTCACGGACACTTCCGATTTAAAGATCATCACCGAAAAGAGGGGAAAACATATCCCTATTTCGTCGTCTCTGTTGATCGATTTGGCAATATCTCTTCCCCGGCTAAAGTCGTCATCAAAGGACGCTGAGACCAAGACGATTTCTTGATAAAAATCAATTAAATGGATAGACTCTCCATTTGGTGGCGACAATGTCACCACTGAATGGAGACATATTCATGTATTCACGTTTTTTGACTGCCGTTTTAAAAAAAAGACTGACTTTTTTTCCCGTCGTCTTGCTTGTTGGACCTCGCCAATCCGGAAAAACGACTTTGACTAAAAAAATAGGAAAAGAGGAGGGGATGAGTTATGCCTCTTTTGATGATATTAATAATTTAATTGGAATTGAAATTGATCCTATTGGGTACCTTGATCGATTAAGTAAACCCCTTATTTTAGATGAGGTGCAGAGGGCGCCGGAAATTTTCTTACCTATCAAAGTGGATGTTGATAACAATAGATTTCCAGGACGCTATATTTTGACGGGATCGGCCAATCCCCTTCTCGTTCCTAAACTCGGTGATGCCTTAACGGGTCGTATGGCGGTTTGCCATCTATGGCCCTTATCTCAAGGAGAGCTTCTTAATGTTCAGGAAAAGTTTATAGATCATTTATTTTCAGATGAAAATTGGTCTCATGATTTTCCCCCTTTTGATCAAGAAGAACTCATTAAAAAGCTTTTTATGGGAGGTTTTCCTATTTTGCATACAACTTCTACTGAAGAAGAACGTAAAGTGTGGTGTAATGATTATCTGTCGCTTGCGCTTCAAAAAGACATTAATGACTTGTCTAAAATAGAAGGGTTTGCTCATTTACCTGCCTTGATGTATGGGATTGCCTCTAGAGTAGGGTCTACACTTAATATAGAAGATCTTTCACGTATAGCTAAAACAGCCAGTACCACGCTTAGAAGATATATCCAACTTCTAGAAAGCTTGTTTCTTCTCTATAGATTACCGGCATGGAGTGATAATATTGATAAACGGCTGACAAAAGCTCCCAAATTACATTATTCTGATACTGCACTCCTTCTGCATGTTTTAAATCTTAATGAGGATCAATTGAAATTGAATTTAAACGTATTAGGACATGTAGTAGAAAATTTTGTTGTGATGGAATGTGTGAAACAAGCGACATGGTCTAGATCTGATCCCAAGCTGTCTCATTATCGCCAAGAAAGGGAAAAAGGGACTGAAGTTGATCTGGTTTTAGAATCAAGCGGTAAGATTGCCGGGATAGAAATAAAGTTAAGTTCAGTCGTACGTTCGGATGATTTAAAAGGGTTGAATGCCTTAAAAGAATCCGCAGGAAAGGCCTTTCATAAAGGAGTGATCCTTTATATGGGGCGTCGTGTTTTATCACTAGGCAAAGAGATACAAGCAGTCCCGATCAACGCATTATGGCATTCCTAATGTGATGGTTCCTTCTCATGGGGGAATGAGAGGGTTTTTGCAACTCTCACGTTTTTAAAACCTAGTGCCCCATCGCAAAATAATTATTTACATGAAGATTGATCTTATGATAATTTGAGAAATTTGAGCAGATAAATGAAGCATGACATGATCGCATGATCAAGGGAGAAGTCAAGATGAGAGTACGCTCTTTTTGGATGGTTTTGTTTTCTTTTTGGATATTATGCCTGAATGCTTTGTTGATGGCCGATTCTCCTGTTATCACGAGCCTCTCTCCTTATCATGTCGAACCGGCACTTATTGGAACGCCGGTGACTATCACGGGAAGCGGTTTTACGGGAGCGACGGCGGTTTCCTTTGGGGGAACGCCGGCAACGAGTTTCCAGGTACTTTCCGATACTTCGATGACTGCGACGATTCCTGCTCACGTTCCGGCAACTGTGTTTGTGAATGTGACAACGCCAAGCGGGATTTCGCCTAATACTCCTGGGGCTTATTTCGTGTATCAAGGGGATTGGCAGGCTTATGTCTTATCTAGTATTATAGACCAATCCAGAGATGTTTTGGTCATCGATACGGCAACCCAGATGGTAATTGGGACAATTATAGTAGGGCACGGGGGAACCAGTAGCCCTATCAATGTAACCATTGCGATTACACCAGATGGGACGCAAGCCTATGTACCAAATGACTCAGATGACACAGTCTCAGTCATCGATACGGCAATCCCCCAGACGGTGATTGCAACAATTTCCTTAGCGGCAGGATCAAGTCCTGTAGGCATCGCGATTACACCAGATGGAACGCAAGCCTATGTGACTAATGTCTTCAATAACAGCGTCTCAGTCATTGATACGGCAGCACCCCAGATGGTGATTGCAACAATTCCGGTAGGAGCAAATCCTTCAACCATCGCAATTACCCCAGATGGGACGCAAGCCTATGTGGTCAATTCGTCTGGTAACAGCGTCTCAGTCATTGATACGGCAGCACCCCAGATGGTGATTGCAACAATTAATGTAGGAATAAGCAACACTCCTGATGGCATTGCAATTACACCGGATGGGACGCAAGCCTATGTGGTCAATTTCTCCGGTAACAGCGTCTTGGTCATTGATACGGCAGCACCCCAGATGGTGATTGCAACAATTCCGGTAGGAGCAAATCCTTCAACCATCGCAATTACCCCAGATGGGACGCAAGCCTATGTGGGCAATTTGTCTGGTAACAGCGTCTCAGTCATTGATACGGCAGCACCCCAGATGGTGATTGCAACAATTCCGGTAGGAGTAAATCCTATAAGCATCGCAATTACCCCGGATGGGAAACAAGCCTATGTAGCTAATGATACTACTTTCGGTCCTCCTGCCTTTGTTTCAATCATCGATACGCAAGAAAAAAGGGTTATTGCAACCGTTGTTTTGGAAACATCGACCGGTCCCTTCGCAGTTGCCATCACCCCCGATCAAGCCCCCTTAGCTCGATTTACCGTCACAACCGCTCCGGCCGGTTCTTCTTCTACATTCGATGGCTCAGGATCTGTTTCTCCCGTTGGCACGATCGTCAATTATGCCTGGAATTTTGGAGATGGAACAACGCTGGAGACATCTGAGCCGTTGGTCTCTCATACTTATGCAGCACCTGGAAATTATACCGTCACCTTAGTTGTGACGAATTCAGCTGGGACCTCTACGCTCGAGATTTACACTCCCCCCTCCATCATTATTAATGGAGGCCCGAGTGCTCTCTCCATGCAAACGATTACTATTATTTCGGCCACACCTGTTGTGCAGAACATTCATCCTTCTTCCGGTCCTACCTGTGGAGGGACAGTCGTCACAATTACGGGCACAAATTTTACCGGTGCCACAGCCGTTTTCTTCGGATCTGTTCCTGCTACTCAGTTTACCGTCCAATCCGATACCACCATCCTCGCGACTTCTCCCCAAGAAAATCCGGGAACAGTCAATGTCACCGTTGTCACTCCTTTTGGCACATCGGTCGTGACATCCGCTGATCAATTCACTTATCTTCCTCCTTTTCCTCCCCGAGACTTGCGAGGACGGCAAGTGAAGAATCGATTCGCCACTCAGACCGATATCATTAATATTCTGACTTGGAAAGCCCCTTGCCGCTTCTCCCACACTTGTGCCCCTGTGGCTTATCGCATCTATCGCAACTCCTCCTTAACCCGGTTTGTTGCTGAAGTGCGAGTTTCTCGCAGCTTTCCATTTTTTGAGGCTTCAGCCAAATCAGTAGAGAATGATGCTGCTCATAGACACTTCCGATTTAAAGATCATCACCGAAGAGAGAGGAAAACATATCCTTATTTCGTCGTCTCTGTTGACCGATTTGGCAATATCTCTTCACCGGCTAGAGTCGTCATCAAAGGAGGGCATTAAACTTTAAGACCGTTCTATGCAAAAAGCCATCAAAAGCTTCTTTATTCATTCCGGTTTATACTTAATTGGATGGCTTGTCATGGCTTTCATCCCCTGTTTTTTGGGTTTTAAGAAGAAAAAGCCAATGAAAAAAACAAAAATTTTCTTCCGAATTCAATTCCTCTAAATGCCTCTACAAATATCTGTAAGGACAACAAAAAAAAATTTTCATTTATTCTGCACTGATTTTAATTAAGTTTGAATAAGAAGTCATTGCATGAATTTAAAAAAAATATTTTAATGCGAAATAGATGACCTTAAATGAGGAGGAGTTTATGCCTCGTGGGGATAAATCTAGTCATTCAAATAAACAAAAAAGACAAGCCCATCATATAGAGGAAGGATATGAACAGCGCGGTGTTGGCAAAGAAGAAGCTGAAAAACGTGCCTGGGCAACTGTAAATAAAATTTATGGAGGAGGAAAGATGAATCATCAGTCGAATTATACAGGTTATACAGGTTCTCAATCACACACGCAGCCAAGCTCTCATGGTGAATCTTCTGAGAGCTTTTCCACAGCTCATGAAACCACTCCAACAAGAAGGAGTACGGCCAAAAGACAAGGCTCTAAGCGTTCCGCAACAACAAGAGGAAAAACGGCAGGAGCAGCAGCAAGAAGCCGACCAAAAACAACAGCGAAAACATCAAAAACAACGAAAAAGAAATCAACTGCTGCATCAACAGCTAAAAAGACAACAACTTCAGCTAGAAGAACAATAAAAAAAGCGGCCCCCGCAAGAACCGGGACAGCCAAGAAAAGGACAGCGGCTAAGAAAACTGCACCTTCAACAAGAAAGACGATAAGAAAGAGCGCTTCTGCAAGAACAACAGCAGCAAAAGCAGGAGCGACAAGGAGAACAACAGCAGCAAAAGTAGGAGCGACAAGGAGAAAA
The DNA here is from genome assembly GCA_963801825.1 of Parachlamydiales bacterium. Lineage (GTDB taxonomy): Bacteria > Chlamydiota > Chlamydiia > Chlamydiales > Parachlamydiaceae > CAWDGI01. The sequence goes on along the minus strand of CAWDGI010000003.1, from coordinate 738,793 downwards.
ACGGTGGGGACCGCAAAGAGAACGAGCGCCTTAATATCTCGTGGAAGTAAAAAAACTTCTGCTTCTACTCGTTCCGGATCAGCGGCAAAAAAATCGACAAGTCGCTCAACAAAGAGCCGCTCCCTCTCTTCTCGAAGATCAAAAACGCATGTGTTAGGCTCCCTCTTCTCTTTCTAGTCTGATGAAACCCTGAAAAATATTAACCACTCGGGAAACTGAGTGGTTAATTGATGATATTTCTTTGAAAAATTTCTGATTCGCCCAGCCAATAGCAAAAGAGCGCTGTTGGAAGACGCACAAATTCAGCGTTAAGCGTATGATTTTGACTCTCGATTCTTCCAATATCTTGTGGCTCTTTTGTTAAAACAAAGCCTTTTTTCACTAATTTTTGACGGCAAAATTGGATCAACCCTTGGATATCTCCTATATGGGTTCGTCGAGAGATGTATTTCACTTCAAATGGAATAAGAGCAGAAGGGGCCTCTAAGATCAGATCGACTTCTTTTTCATTTGTATCCTTCCAATAACTAAATCTGGTCTGGGCCATTCCGCTATGAGAGGCAAGATGCGCACAAACAGCGGTCTCTACGGATTGCCCTAATAATTTTGGATCCTCAAGAATGGTTTTCCCTTTCATTAAAATTGCCGGTGCAATGGCAGGATCAACCAAGTACAATTTATAGCGGGCTCTTAAGACTTCTTTTCCTAATCCGAAAGGAGGAAGGCGATAAATGAGATGGGTTGATTCTAAAAGATGAATAAAGTTCTGGACAGTGGGGCGTGTCACTCCTAAATTTTGGGCAAGGGAGTTGATATCCTGAATGCCCCCATCATGCATACAAAGATAAATAAATGTCTGTTCTAACTCAACAATACGGCGCACACCAAATAAGGCTGTCATATCCCGTTTTAATACCTTGTCAATAATGTCTTCACGAAGAAGACGTTGGGCTTGGGAAATGCTTTCCACCAAGGCTGTTTGGGGAAATCCTCCTCGTATTAAATATTCATGAAAATGTCCAATGAGTGCCTGAGTGGCTTCTGATAAGCGGAAAAGCTCTCCCACTGTTAATGTAAATAGATCTAGGAAAGAGGGAAGAGAAGGAATAGAGGGGAGTTGAATTTTCTTAATTTGCAAATATTCATAAAAAGAGAGAGTGGACATTCGCATGGTATGCCATCGCCCCACCCCTGATTCTTGGCTCGTCGAGCTAAGAGACATCGCAGATCCGGTAAAGATAATTCGGCGCTGTTTAAAGAAATCAACTTGATGTTTCACCCATGTTCCAAAATCTCGAATCCCTTGCACTTCATCTAAAAATAAATACTCCCACCCCTCCGCCTTTGGCTCCAGTTCTCGCCAAGCTTCTAAAACAGCTTGAAGGCCCGCAAGTTTAAGAATGGGATGATCGAATGTCACATAAATAATATTTTTAGGATTCACTCCCTCTTTAATTAGCTCTTCGATCACTTGAAGAAGTAATGTGGTTTTTCCAACCTGCCTAGCACCGGAAAGCATGATCGCTCGCATCGCAGGAGGATCAGTCACCCATGTGAGAAGTTCATTAAAAGCCGCCCGTTTCCATGTTGGAAGATCAGGAATCCTTTCTTGCCTCCACCAAGGATTGAACTGCGCTAACAAGGGAATGAGCTCTTCTTTTGTAATTTCCATGGCGTACTAGGCTTATTTTGTCTATATATGTATAGTATACTATACATATATTTGAATTTTAGGCAAATTTAGGTGAAAATTCTTAAGAAGGAAGAGCGCGTGGATCTTTTGTTTTAATGAGGAGCCATTCTTTTTTCTTCTCTCTCAGTTGAATCAAAGAAAATCCCCCTTTCAGCTTTTCTCCTTCTAAAATAAAATGTAGACGCCCCTCTCGCAGTCCTTGAAGCATCCGTTTTTCACTCTCTTGGCGTGTTGCGACTCCCACGGCATGGTAAGTGCCGCTATCCCAAATTCGGACGGTCCCTGCCCCATAGCTTCCTTCAGGGATCGTCCCCTCAAAGGTGCGGTATTCAAAGGCATGGTCTTCGACTTGGATGGCAAGCCGTTTATCGGCCGGATCTTGAGAGGGACCTTTTGGAATCGCCCAGCTTTTGAGAACCCCTTCCATTTCTAGCCGAAAATCATAATGGAGGTGAGAAGCGTGGTGCTCTTGCACAACAAATTCGAGCTCTTTTCTTTCCGTCATACCTTTCCTTTGCATCCGGGAATTCCAACATCCCGTGTCAGGGCAAACAATTGATGTGAGATAAACGGAAACGCTTGTCCGAGCCTTAAAAAGAAATTCCCAAGAGGAGGATGCAGAAAAAGGGTCTGGAGCTGTTTGCTAAAAAACAGAGAGGAGCGGCACCGCTTGAGCCAAAACGAGTGAAATCCCTTTGCCCGGTCTCTTAAAGCGAACTCTGCCCCAAAGTACCCGCTCGCAATGGCGAGCGACAGCCCATTGCCGCAGGCGGGGGGCACTGTCATGGCAGCATCTCCAATCCAATAGGTCCGGGGCCAGGAGGGGCAGTGACGAAAACCAAAAGAGGGAACTTGCGCTTGCAGCCAGGTCTCAAACAAGGGAGTGGCAGATTTTAAGAGGCCCTGTAAAACAGGCTCCTTTTCAATTAAATGTGACATCCATTTTTCGGGAGAAGAATCGGTGTTGACCTGTTTGAGAGTCGCTAAACAAGCGAGGTTGGTTTTTCCTTCTTCAATCGGGACAAGCCCTAGATAGGCCCCCGGAAAAGAAAACAGATGAAGAGTCGAGCCAAGAGACAGTCCTGAAAAATGGCCTTTAAATCCAAAAAAAGCAACCGGTTTTTTAAGGATAGCAGGATGGGGAACTTTTCCGGTCGCAATAAAAAGATGTTTCGCCTTTAAATGTTTCCCGGAAGAAAGGAGCAAAGTATGGAGCTCCTCGTTCTCATTTGCCGGAACAAGTAGCTCCACTCTCGTATGAGTAAGAAGCTGAGCCCCTTCTTGTTCCACTTGTTTGGCCAGGGTGAAATCGAGGGTCAGATGGGAGAGACTTCCGGCGGGGGTGGGGAAACGAAAAGAGCGACTTTGCTGAGAGCTGTGTAGCTGGACATCTTCAATGGGAAGGGGATGAAGATTCCATTGATGGAGAAGGGGAAGGCTAGAGGGAGAAATAAATTCTCCGCAGACTTTATGAGAGGGATAGCCCCCTCCTTCAATGATCATGGGCGAAATCCCCTGTTCAAGCAGCCTTTTGGCAGCTGAAAGTCCAGCTACTCCGCCTCCTAAAATAAGATAATCAATCGTATCTGTCATTTTTTGTCTCTCGAATTCTTGTGAATGGAAATAATCCAACGAAAAGGAAAGAATCTCTCAATTCGATAATCGTTTTCCCTGATTCCAGCCGCTTTTAGAAGAGCTTGCCAATCCTCTCTTTTAAACGCTCGTCTAATAGATAATAAGCCGTCATGCCAAATGAGTCGATTGCGAAAAAAAAGGGGGGCTAAAAAGGAAAAACCGACTGTGGCAAGGACATGACGGTGTAAATCATTGAGAATCACCCTCTGTTTTGCAAGACAAACGGCTTGTTTTAAAAACAACACGAGTTCTTCATCTGAAAGATGATGGCAAACCAGAGTAGAAGTGACTACATCAAATGGATGGGGACCCTCCGGGATTTCATCAACAGAGGAATGAAAAAAGCGCAAATTTGATAAAGGGGAAGAAGAGCGTTTCACATGCTCTTGGGCAAACGCAATGGCTTCCGACGAGAGATCGATGCCAACGACTTGGGCTTGTGGGTAGCGTTGAGCAAGCCGCATGGTAAATAGCCCTCCTCCACACCCAATATCTAAAATAGAAGTGGGGGGACTTTCAAGTTGATCGAAGGCATGGAAAGTGGCACGGTCTCCCCCAAGAAATCGTCCGATGCGATCCAGTTGGTAGAGGCATTCTCGGTATTCCTCCGACGTGTAATAGGGAGGGCCGAGGTCGATAAATTCTTTCTGAAAAGAGCGCTTTGTTTTCATACAGGAGAGGGAGAACGTAATAATAACCCTTCGACAGATAATCCGGGGCCAAAGGCTAATCCGGCAGCCCAAGGGCGTCGTTTTTCTTGAGAGAGGTGGTTAAGGACGAATAAAAAGGTCGCACTTGACATATTGCCATATTGGGCAAGCGTCTCCCAAGAAGATCTTGTTTGATCAGGCTTGAGCTGAAGGGCTTTTTCGATGGCTTGTAGAATAGATTTTCCTCCCGGATGAATCGCCCAGTCGCATGCTTCAATGGGAAGGTTTTCGGGAAGGAGTTCTGAGACAAAGGCTTTAATATGCCGTCCCAAGTAAACGGGAACTTTATGAGAGAGGCGCATGAGAAAGCCCCGGTCGCTCGCTTCCCAAGACATTTTATCGAGGCAGTGACTTAATCCGAGGGAATGGCTCTTGATTGTTTCCCACACGGGAGTTTCTTTCTCATTCGGGTTTGTCCCCAAAATGGCCGCAGCGGAGCCATCTGAAAAAAGAGAGTTGCCGATATAGGTTTCTTCCTCTTGATCTGCTTGTAAATGGAGGCTGCAAAGCTCAGTACAAACAAGTAAAATGCGGTGTTGAGGATTTTCTAGTGCAAAGGAGCGAGCGACGGAAAGTCCTTTAAAGGCGCCGAAGCATCCCATAAAATTGATGCCTAAGCGGTTGATCGTCGGGGAGAGGCCAAGCTCTTGCATCAGGTAGTACTCTACTCCCGGGGCAATGACTCCTGTGCAAGAGACGGAAATAAGATGGGTGAGGCGAGAGCGATCTCCACCCCATCGTTCCAAGGCTTGCTCCGCGGCTTGTAAAGAGAGCTTGGGAGCTTCTCTTTTATAAACAAGATTGCGTTGAGACATTCCCGGGATAGTCTGTGGATAGTCGGAGCCCCAAAATGTCCATTCTTCGCGTGGTTTTAGAAAATCATCCACGACAGAATGGCGTTTAGTAATGGCTGAATTGGCGTAAATTCTTTCGAGGGCCGCTCTTTTTTCTTCGGGGATGTTGAAGACTTCTTGATACTTTTTTGCAGTCTCTTTTTGCAAGTAAGTGGCCTTGGGGACAGCTGTACCGAGAGCTAAAATGGAGACATCTTTCATTAAAATACCCAGGTTTTTGTGTTCGCATAATTATCAATAGACTAATATTAAGTCAATGTTAAGAAAAGGAAAAAAAGAAAATGGTTAGGGAGAGACGAGAGGGAAGAAGGCAGTGGTTATTTTTCGCCCTTTTTCATTTTGTTTTTTTAGCCTTTGCTCAAGTCTTATCTTCCGTTGAGCTGCTCTATCCAAAAGTCATTGCTCAATTTCCTCACGATCCCAACGCGTTTACTCAGGGGTTAGCCGTTGAAGGAAAAGAACTTTATGAGAGTACAGGATTATACGGGGAATCCACTTTACGTTGCTATGATCTTTCAAAAAAGCAAATGAAAATGAAGAAAGTCCTTCCTCAGGATGTCTTTGCAGAAGGGATCGCCCTCTTTCCCGATCGACTCATTCAGCTCACGTGGCAAGGGGAGCAAGCTTTTATCTATGAGCGTTCTTCTTTCAAGCGGATGGAGAGTTTGCCTTACAGAGGGGAGGGGTGGGGGTTATGCCGCGATCAAGAGACCGTTTGGATGAGTAATGGGACCTCGTTCCTGGTGCAGCGTGATGGGAGAACGTTTCAAACTTTGAATACCCTAAATGTGCGTTTGGAGGGGCGACCGCTCTCCGGTTTGAATGATCTCGAGTGCGTGGGGGAGGATCTCTATGCAAATGTCTGGCTCACCGATTGTATTTTACGAATTAATAAAAAAACAGGAGAAGTCACAGGGGTGATCGATGCCTCCCCTCTTCTTTCTGATCAAGAGAGAAAGGGACTGGGTCCCAATGCGGTGCTGAATGGGATTGCTTTTCAAGCGGCCACCCAGACATTTTTTGTCACGGGTAAACAATGGCCCTGGATGTTTCAAGTTCGTTTTATCTCTGCCTCCCTGCGTGCAGAGCAACCTTGGAAGTACATCAGATTAAAGAATTAAATAGGAATGTTTCCATTTCTCAAGCTAGAAGATTGAATACAAGTGTAAACTCACTGATTTTACAAAAAATCGAGAGAGGGCTTGGGAGGACTCATCAAAGAGCTTCCTATCATGATTTAGACTATCTGGCAGGCTCATGGTCTACAGCTGAAGAAAAACTATTTAGAAAAAACACTGAATTTTTTGAGAAAATAGAGGACGAGCTTTGGATTTGTTGAATATTTATTTTATTTTAATCTAAATTTAACCTAACATCGTTTATCCTGCATCATATTCTAATAAGTTTAGAGGAGACAAAAAATGAACACGTTTAATCCCCTGCTTCTTTTGGCTATTTTTACTCTCAACCCCTTTTTCTTGAGAGCATCGAATCCCCCCTCGACGGTGACTGCGCCTTACCCCATTTTTGATGCTCCAGGCAAGACCTTGCCCCGTAATTTGCGCACAGTGCAGCAAGCATACGTGGGTCAGCCTTCTACAAATCTAGAGGGGTTGGAGCAATTAAAAGCGTCTGGAAGTGGGCAATTTTCAGAAGAAACCTTTGCAAAACTAATCGAATGCCTTTCTCTAGGAGAGGCGCAACGTCTCATCGTCTTAGATTTAAGACAAGAGTCCCATGGGTTGATCAATGGATTGCCGGTTTGTTGGACAGATGGGTTGTACAAATACGGGAATATCGATAAGACCAGACAAGAAATTGAGAAGGATGAATATTGGCGTTTAAGCTTAGCAAATCAAGTGGGATGTTTAGTGATTGATCCTCGGGATCAACCGACCGAATTGGCTATCAATGCTGTGAAAACAGAAAGAGAGTTCATCGAGGAAAGGGGACACCGTTATATTCGGTTGCCCGTGACAGATCATAATCGTCCTTCTGATCAAGTGGTGGATGAGTTTATTCAAATTGTGAATTGTTTATCTCCGGACGAGTGGGTCCATTTTCATTGCCGTGCCGGGAAAGGACGAACGACCACTTTTTTAACCTTGCTCGATATGATGAAGAATGCTCGGGCAATCTCTTTAGAGGATATATTAGCAAGGCAGCAGATGATTGGAGGGGCCGATTTGAAATCTTCCGGTTCTAAACAGGGAGAGATGAAGCGAGCGGCAGAAGAGAGACTCGAGTTTCTTAATCATTTTTATGTCTATTGTCACCAGGTCCCTCACTTTGAAATGAGTTGGTCAGAATGGGTCGATCAATCTTCTATTTTAGCCAGACAGCCTTAATTTCTTTTTTTTCCCTTTTTCTTTTTTTAGGAAGCCTTCCGGCTTCCCCTTCCCCTTTAATAAAAGAAATGAGCCTAGAAGAAAAAGTAGGGCAGGTTTTGATGCCCCATTTTCATGGGAAGGAAGCCAATGCAGAGGCCAAACGGTTGATTCAAGAAGCGTATGTGGGTGGCATTCTCTATTATGATTGGGCGAATGGACTGGAGAATCCCGAGCAAGTCAGGGCGTTAAGTCAAGGGCTGCAAGCGCTTGCCCAGCAAACTCCCCATGCTCTCCCCCTTCTGATTGCCATTGATCAGGAAGGGGGGCGGGTGAGCCGTTTAAAGGAGGGGTTTACTCTTCTTCCTTCTCCTTATCTCTTAAGTCAACAAAAAGATCCCGCATGGGGAAGAGAAGCCGCTCAGCGAGTCGGCAGCGAGCTTAAAGCAGTTGGCATCTCGATAAACTTATCTCCCGTGGTTGATCTTTGGATTCATCCTGAGAATCGAGTGATTGGAGAGAGAAGCTTTGGGAGCGATCCTGAGGTCGTCGCGCGCTGGGGGCTTTCTTTTTTGCAAGGCTATCGGCAAGCGGGAGTGATGGGAGTATTGAAGCATTTTCCCGGCCATGGAGATGCCGATGCAGATTCTCATGAAAGGCTTCCTTGCCTTCGAAAAGATCGTCAAGAGCTGGAGAACAAGGAACTCTTCCCTTTTCGGTTTTTAAGCTCAGAGGCCGATGTGATCATGACAGGACATCTATTCGTTCCTGCTTTAGATGCCGATATGTGCGCCACATTTTCAAAGCGAATCGTCGAGGATCTTTTGCGCGGCGAGATGGGATTTCAGGGAGTCGTCATGACCGACTCTTTAGTGATGAAGGGACTTCTCTCTCAAGTTTCTGGGATTGAAGAGGCCGTTTTAAGAAGTCTGGAGGCGGGGCATGACCTTATTCTTTTGGGAGGAAAGCAATTAGTGGACTCTCAAGAGAAAGAATTATCTGTAGAAGATATTCTTTCTCTCCATCGTTTTCTTGTTGCAGCGGTCAAAGAAGGGCGTTTATCAGAAGAGCGTTTGGATGAGGCGGTGAATCGTCTTCTCACCTTGAAGCAAAAATATAAGAAATCATTCGATTGACACAAATTACCGAACCGCTTAAGGTGACCCCTTTAACAAGAAAACGCTTATGAGCTTATTCCGGACAAAATCCATTGAATACTTGAAAAGAGAAGCGGGGACTGGGCAGAAGTTAAAGCGCACCTTAGGAGGGTTCGACCTCATTCTTCTTGGCATTGGTGCCATCATTGGGGCAGGCCTCTTTTCTATTACCGGAATTGCTGCTGCCCAGCATGCGGGTCCGGCGATCATCATCTCTTTCATCTTGGCCTCCATTGGCTGTGCGTTTGCAGGATTATGCTTTAGCGAGCTCGCGGCGATGATTCCCATTTCGGGAGGAGCCTATACCTATACCTATGCGACCTTGGGCGAGCTCATCGCCTGGATTATTGGCTGGACGCTGATCTTAGAGTATGCGGCTGGAGCGACTGCCGTTGCCATCAGTTGGTCGGCTTATTTAGTCTCTTTTTTACAGGGACGGGGGATTGATCTTCCCCATGAGATCATCGCTTCCCCCTGGCATGCCGTTCGTTTGCCTGATGGAACGCATGCCTATGGGTGGGTGAATCTACCTGCTTTACTGATCGTTATTCTTCTCTCTGGGCTTCTCATCCGAGGAGTGGATAAATCGGTTAAAGTCAATGCCGTTTTAGTTGCTATCAAAGTGGCTGTCGTGATCATTTTTATCCTCTTAGGAGTGTGGTATATTGACCCTACCAATTATTCCCCTTTTATCCCTGAAAATACAGGGACCTTTGGGCAATATGGATGGAGTGGAATCATGCGAGCCGCCGGCGTTGTTTTCTTTGCTTACATTGGTTTTGATGCCGTTTCAACAACGGCTCAAGAGGTCAAACATCCTCAACGCGATCTCCCTATTGGGATCATCGGTTCTTTACTCATTTGCACGATTCTCTATATTTTATTTTCTCTCGTCATGGTTGGGCTCGTCTACTACCCGGAGTTGAATGTCGCGGCTCCCGTGGCTGCTGCGATCAAACATACCCCCTTTTTGTGGCTCAATGATTTAATTACTTTAGCCGTTTTAACCGGTTTAACTTCCGTGATTTTGGTCTTATTACTGGCCCAATCCCGCATCTTTTACACCATGGCACAAGATGGCCTATTGCCTCCTCTTTTTTCCTTCATCCATCCCCGTTTTCATACTCCTTGGATTTCGAGTTTAATCTTAATGGTGGCTGTCGGCATAGCGGCCGCTTTTGTCCCCATCTCTCTTGTTGGAGAATTGACGAGCATTGGGACGTTGCTTGCTTTTGCAATCGTTTGCGCCAGTGTCGTAATCTTAAGGCACACGCGCCCGGATTTGCCTCGCCCTTTTAAGACTCCTTGGTCTCCTGTCGTGCCTATTTTAGGAGTCTTATCTTGTCTGGTTTTAATGTTTTCGTTAGGGTTAGCCACCTGGGCACGATTAATCATCTGGATGGGGATTGGATTAATCGTCTATTTTTCTTATAGTCGCTCTCATAGCCACCTCCATCTAAGAGAAATCAAGGAACATTCAGAATAATTAAGGAAATCCTATGTCTCAAGAAGCAGATATTGGCCTGATCGGCTTAGCCGTGATGGGGCAAAATTTAGTGCTGAATATGAATGATCATGGCTACACGGTGGCCGTCTATAATCGCACAGTGGCCAAAGTAGACCAGTTTTTGCAAGGACCGGCGGCTCGAACAAAAGTCATAGGGACTCATTCCATTGAAGAGCTTATCAGCCGGTTGAAGCGTCCGCGTCGCCTCATGTTCATGGTGAAGGCCGGAGCTCCCGTCGATGATTTTATTCAACTTTGCCTGCCTCTTCTAGAACCGGGAGATATTCTAATTGATGGAGGCAATAGCTTATTTACCGAGACCAATCGACGCTGCCGAGAGCTAAAAAAACAAGGCATCCTCTATATCGGAACCGGCATTTCCGGAGGGGAAGAAGGGGCCCGTCATGGTCCTTCGATTATGCCAGGTGGGGACCTGGAAGCATGGCCACATGTGAAAGAGATTTTCCAGTCGATTAGTGCAAAAGTAGAGGGAGAGCCTTGTTGCCATTGGGTGGGTCCGGAAGGGGCAGGGCATTACGTGAAAATGGTCCATAATGGAATCGAATATGGAGATATCCAATTGATCTGTGAAGCCTATGATCTCCTAAAAAAAGCCTTAAAATTAGGACCTAAAGAGCTTCATCAAATTTTTTCTGAATGGAATCAAGGAGATTTGGAAAGTTATCTCATTGAAATCACCGCTAAAATTTTTGAAGTCAAAGATGAGAAGGGAACATTGATCCTCGATCTCATTCTGGATGTAGCCGGACAGAAAGGAACCGGAAAATGGGCCGTCGAGAATGCCCTCGATCTCGCAGTGCCCCTCACTCTCATCTCAGAGGCTGTCTTTGCTCGCTGCTTATCAGCCATGAAGGAGGAACGAGTCGAAGCCAGCGAGCTGCTCAAAGGAGACGAACCTCCTTTTACAGGGGATCGTCAAGCATTTATTCAAGCGATCCGTCAAGCCTTGTATGCGTCTAAATTGATTAGCTATGCGCAAGGGTTTATGCTGATGAGGCAAGCCGCCCTAGACTACAAATGGCCTCTCAACTATGGGTCCATTGCTTTAATGTGGCGAGGAGGGTGCATTATACGGAGTCAATTTTTAGGAAAAATCAAAGCCGCATTTGATCAGCATCCTGATCTCAAGAATTTGCTTTTAGATCGCTTTTTTATTCAAGAATTGCACAGCCGGCAAAAGGGATGGCGTCAAGTGGTCTCTAAGGCGGCGGAGATGGGCATTCCGACTCCTTGTTTTAGCTCAGCTTTGGCATTCTATGATGGCTATCGCTCTCGGCAACTTCCTGCTAACTTATTGCAGGCACAACGCGATTTTTTTGGCGCCCATACCTATGAACGGATCGATCAGCCACGCGGGACCTTTTTTCATACGAATTGGACGGGAACGGGAGGAAAGGTGAGTGCGGGATCTTATAACGCATAAACATAATTTATTTGACAAAAAAAAATATTTATTTTATCACTTTTGGCATGGATCTATCTGGGATCGCAAATCAATTTTTTTATGTTTTAACCGCTTGGTGAGTATGAAGAAGCAATTTTTTATTTTTTTCTTTTTAATTTGTCACTGCTTTGTGGGGACAAATACCTTATCTGCTTGGGATTCATTTGATGAGGGTGAGACGTCTTCAGGTTTATGGGGAGCTCGCTCCTACTGGGGAGGGGGTTGGGGAGGGGGATCATGGTTGGATGATCTTGCATTAGAAGCAAGAGTGGCTTACTATCAACCTTCTTCTCGTCGTGTGAGAAAAATTTATAGAGATGGCTGGCCCGATTATCAGCTAGAACTTTCCAAGGCATTTGGATTGGGATGTGAGTGTGAAAAGAATATAAAACTTTGGGTGGGAGTCAGTGGTTTTTCTGTTAGCGGACGTTCTCGTCTTTCTTGTTATAACCATTCTGGGGGTTCCATCGATTGCTCTTCATTTGCTTTTGGCTCTGACTGCTCTGACCATGGCATACGCAGGCGCACATCATTAAGGATGATTCCTGTCAGTTTAGGGATAAAATATATTTTTAATCATCTTCTTGATAATTTTTTAACTATTGATCCCTGCCTTAACCTATATGTTGGTGCGGCCGCTTGTTACAGCAGCTTGCGCATTCGGGACCATGACGAATATCTGCATAGACATGTGCACAAAAACGCATGGGGAGGGTTGATTCAATCAGGGGTTTATTATTATGTGAATTCTTATGTGTTTGTCAGTGCTTTTGCGGATTACTTGTTTCAACGTTTCCGCTTTTCCAATCATCACAGAAACTATAGCAGCCATATAGAGAGACATGATTTGACGATGGATGGCTATAAACTCGGGGTGGGCATTGGCGTCACATTCTAAATTTATCTAAAAAGAGGCCTCTTCCCTAAGGGAGAGGTCCCTTTGCCCCTCTTTCAAGCCAAGAGCGAAGCTCTTCTAAGCTTTTCTGAAGCCGCTGTGACAATCTTTCTTGGGCCTGTTTTTTATTCCCCCACTCCCCCTCTTCCCCTGCAAGAATGGGTTTGCCGAACACACAAGAAATCGAGGTTCCCAAGCGGGGCCACCGCTGGTGTTTGGGCCAAGACTCAAACGTGCCATGAATGTAGACGGGAATAATCGGGCATTGCATCCGAAGAGCCATCATGGCCACTCCTGGTTTAATGGCTTGAAGCAGCCCCGTCTCGCTTCGAGACCCTTCAGGAAAAATCACCACTTTTTTATCCTCGCTCAAAAGCTGATAAATGAGCCGAAGCGATTTAATATCTTGCGCTTGTCCCTGAATGGGATGGGCATTTAACCGAGGAAGAAGCCAGCCAAGAAAGGAAGGGGTAAAAAGAGAGGCTCTTGCTAAAAAATGAATTTCCTCCGGCCAAGCGGCCCCAATGAGAGGAGGATCTAAAAAAGAGGCGTGGTTGGGAGTTAACAGCGCTTTCCCTAAATCAAGAGAAGGGGCTCCATAAATGCGATAGCGATGAAAGAGGCGAAAATAGCCCCTCAGGAGTGTTACAGTGGTTTGATAAAGCAGTGTCATTATTTAAGCGTATCTTTATATTCTAAAATCATTTGGACCACTTCATCCACGGTGAGGTCAGATGTATCAATGATATAGGCATCTTCTGCCGGCTTAAGAGGAGCCAGTTCCCTTGTGGAGTCGTAAAAGTCTCTCTTCAAAATATCCTCTTGACACTGAGCTAACGTCAGATCTTTGCTCTCTTCAGGATATTTTGTCTTTAACTCTTGATACCGCCTCTCCGCTCGTATGTCCTCACTTCCTGTTAAAAAGACTCTTAACACATCTTTTCGATCTGCAAAAACAACCGTTCCCGTATCGCGCCCTTCAAAGACCGCATTGATTCCTCTGGCGAGCTCTCTTTGGAGAGTGGTCATCTTGTCTCTCACACTTTTGATGGCAGAAATTTCAGAAACCGCTTGCGTCACTTCTCGTCCTCGAATTTTCTGTGAGACATCTTCCCCTTCAAAGACATACTTTCTTTCTCGATGGAAGACCTTGATATCAAACTGAAACTGATCTAAAAATTTTTTGAGCGCCTCTGCTTGATGAATGTCAATGTGATGTTTTAAAATCCCATAGGTCAACGTGCGATACATCGCTCCTGTATCAAAATAAATAAAGCCAATGGCTTGAGCTAATTTTTGTGCCACCGCACTTTTTCCCGTGGCGACGGGACCATCAACTGTAATTATCATAAGAATTTTCGCTCATTTTAAAAGATTAAAAATGTCTATTTCTTGCAAACGGAGAAAAAAATAGAGAAAAGGAAAAGTAAAAATCAGGGAATCGACCATATCTAACATTCCTCCGAGGCCCGGGAGGCGATTACTATCTCTCACACCCGCATCTCGTTTTAGAAGCGATTCTGCGAGATCTCCTAGTTGAGCGAGAAAGCTTAAAACAAGGCTTAAAAGAAGGATCTGAAGAAAACTAAAAGGGAAGGAGGGAAAAGAAGAGAAGAAAAAATAATAAAAGGGGAGGCTGGTTAAGCATCCCACTCCTAATCCTCCTAAAGCCCCTTCTACGGTCTTTTTAGGGCTGATAGAAGGAGCCAGCAGGGTTTTGCCAAAGCCCTTCCCAATAAAATACGCTCCCACATCTGTCATCTTGCTGATGGATAAAACATAGCCTAGCCAGAAGCGACCATCGCCTAATAACCCCCCCCCATTTTCCCACGTTAAATAGTTTAAACGGAGCGCATAACTGAGGGGAAGGGTAATATAAGCGATTCCAAACCACGTGACAGCTAAACTCGACAAGGGGGGAATGTGTTGCTTAAAGAGAACCAGGAAAGAGAGGAGGAGTGCTCCTAACAGAACAAAAGGAGGAAAAGAGGCGAAAGAGGGATAAAATAAGCTAACGCCCAGCACAAAAAGATAAACGACCGAGCTTCCTATTCCAAGAAGGAAGAGCGGATGGAAATTCTTATGCTGTGCCAAACGATAATATTCCAAGAGGGCAAACCCAACAATCGCCGAAAGAAGAGCAATAAAGCCAAATCTAAAAAAAGAAGAATAAGAGTAATAAAGGGTCAAGATCAAAACTAATATACTTAAGCTGCTAAAAATTAAACGGCTTTTTAACTGCTTTGTCATTTATGCCCCTCCTCGCCGCCTCTCTCTTCCTTGGAAATCGAGAAGGGCATCTAAGAGGTGTTTGGGGGAAAAATCGGGCCATAAAGTGGGAGAAATATGCATCTCCGCATAGGAAATCTGCCAGAGCAAAAAATTGCTCAAGCGTAGTTCACCGCTCGTCCGAATGAGCAAATCAGGATCACTCCATGGGTGGGTATCTAAATAGCGAGATAAGGTCTCTTCATTGATCTCTTCCTTATTTAAACGCTTGTTGTCACAATCCTCTACCAGGGCTCGCACGGCACGACAGAGCTCATTTCTCGATCCATAATTTAAGGCTAAAATCAGGTCAATTTTATCACAGGACTTCGTCGCCTCCTTTGTCTCTCGAATCGCCTCTTTTAAAAAGGAAGGGAGGGGATTTAAATCCCCAATCGTTTCTAGTTTGATTCCCGTTTGAGCCATTTCCTCTCGTTGTTCGATTAAATAGTTGGCAATGAGAAGGAGAAAGGCAAAGACCTCTTCGGGAGAGCGTTGCCAATTTTCAGTCGAAAAGCTGTATAACGTCAAATGGCGAATCTCTAATTCTTGTGCGGCTTTCACAATTTCCATTAATATGTCAGCCCCTTCTTGATGCCCTTGTTGAGAATTGAGAAAATGTTTTTTGGCCCAGCGTCGATTTCCATCAGGGATGATGGCGATGTGCTTGGGAAGGTGGGAGCGATTCAAACGAGCGAGCTGCTCCGGATCAAATCGAGACCGGTTTTGAAGAAGGGGCATGGTACTAATCGACATCTGTTTTGAGAACTTCCATAAAAGCATTTTGAGGAATATTGACTTTGCCGATTTCCTTCATCCGTTTTTTCCCTTTCTTCTGTTTTTCCCACAGCTTTCGTTTACGGGTGATATCTCCTCCGTAACACTTTGCAGTCACATTTTTGGTCATGGCGCTGATGGTCTCACGAGCGACAATTTTGCCTCCGATTGCTGCTTGGATAGGCACTTTGAAGAGCTGCATAGGGATCACTTCTACTAGTTTTGCACAAATGGCTCGTCCCCTTTTTTCTGCTTTGGATCGATGGACAAGGCAGGAAAAGGCATCGACAGGTTCTTCGTTGACACGAATTTCCAGCTTGATGATATCGCTTTCTTCATAAGTATCAAATTCATAATCGAAGGAGCCATATCCTTTTGTCATCGATTTTAATTTGTCATTAAAATCGGTGATAATTTCATTCAAAGGAAAGCGATAGGTCAGCAGAAGGCGACGGGCATCCATCGTTTCTGTTTTAATGCAAATCCCTCGTTTTTCCATTCCCAAGATTCATGATGGCTCCCAAATACTCTGAAGGAATCATGATGATGGCATTTGACCCATGGCTCTTCGACTTGTTCAATGAGGGCAGGATCAGGATAATGAGCTGGATTATCGATCTCTTTGAGCGTGCCATCGTTCAAGTAGAAAGCGATAAATGACGCTGGGTGCTGTGGAGATGATATCGATATCAAATTCTCGTTGAATCCGTTCAAAAACGATTTCTAGATGGAGCAAGCCAAGAAAACCGCAGCGGAAGCCAAATCCCAAGGCGGTGCTGCTTTCCTGTTCGATATGCAGGGCAGAATCATTGAGCTGCAATTTCACGAGAGCATCGCGCAAGGCTTCAAAATCTGTGGAATCGATGGGATAGATTCCGGCAAAGACAACCGGAGTGATCAGCTGGAATCCAGGAAGAGGTTCTTTTGCAGGCTGTTTTGGAGGGTGATGGTATCTCCGATTTTGACATCGGTGGTGTTTTTGATATTGGCGATCATGTAGCCCACTTCACCGGGGCGAAGCACATCCGTAGGCTCGTGCTTTGGGAGTAAAGATCCCCACTTCAAGCACTTCAAATGTTTTATTTGTGGCCATCATTTTGATGAGAGAGCCCTTTTTGATTTCTCCGCTGATGATGCGGATATAAACCATGACTCCTCGATAGGTATCATAATGGGAATCGAAAACAAGGGCGCGCAAGATATCATCTTCAGGTTCTTTTGGAGAGGGGACAGTGATCAAAATCCGTTCTAGAATTTCCTCAATGCCCAATCCTGATTTGGCAGAGCAGCCGATCGCATCTGA
Organism: Parachlamydiales bacterium; assembly: GCA_963801825.1. GTDB lineage: Bacteria > Chlamydiota > Chlamydiia > Chlamydiales > Parachlamydiaceae > CAWDGI01. The sequence continues at coordinate 722,202 of CAWDGI010000003.1, read as the reverse complement.
AGCGTCTAACCCGATCACATCTTCAATTTGTTTGCGGACCCCTTCGACATCGGCTGCTGGGAGATCAATTTTATTGATGACAGGGACAATTTCGAGATTGCGTTCCAGGGCGAGGTGGACATTGGCCAAGCTTTGTGCTTGGACCCCTTGTCCTGCATCGACGACGAGCAGAGCTCCTTCGCAAGCTGCTAGAGAGCGAGAGACTTCATAGGTAAAATCGACATGTCCGGGGGTATCGATGAGATTGATTTGATAAGTCTCCCCGTCTTTCGCGTGATAATACATGGTGACAGGATGGGCTTTGATCGTAATGCCTCGTTCCCGTTCTAAGTCCATGTCATCGAGGAGTTGCTCTTGCATATCCCGTGCGGCAACCGTATGGGTGAGTTCCAGGAGGCGATCGGCAAGGGTCGATTTGCCATGATCGATATGGGCGATAATAGAAAAATTTCGAATATTTTTTATGTTATAGGGGGGCATAATCATTTTTGCATCCAGTGAAACAAGTGAGAAGAATGCGGCCAAGATGACTCGAACATCCACCGAGTTGCCCCGACTAGAACCTGAATCTAGCGCGTCTACCAATTCCGCCATGGCCGCATGGAGGACAATAAAAATCATAACGAATTGCCTTATTTAAGGGAATCTAAAAGGAGGGAGGGAAAGCTAAAAAATGGGGAGAGAAGGGACAAATCACTATGCTCACTATTTTTTATTTATAAAATTTTTATTTTATTATTAGTTTAATTATTTTATAATATTAATGTAAGTATTTTAATTTAAATAATGGAAGGGATGATGGATTCTGTTTCAGTGATCGGAATAAAAACATCCTCGCGGAAAAAGAGATCTTTTTTTATGAGTGAGATTTTCTTAATGATAAAAAGAGATAATTTGTGGTAAGTTCTTATCAAAATTCATGAGAAGGAGAGTCAAGTATGGCAGGCAATGTGTTAGTCCTGACGGACGAAAATTTTCAGCAAACAATCGCTAAAGGGGTAACCTTAGTAGACTTTCATGCAACCTGGTGTGGTCCTTGTCGCATGATTGCCCCGATTGTGGAGCAGTTAGGGGGCAAACTAGAAGCAAAAGCCCGTGTGGCGAAGCTCGATATCGATCAAGCGCAGCAGACCACTGCAACGTTGCAGATTACCTCTGTTCCGACCTTAATTTTATTTAAGGATGGCAAAGAGGTCAAGCGTGTGGTGGGGGTCAAAGATCTCGATTATTTATTAAATCTTGTCCAGTCCTATACCTGAGAAGAGTTGAAATGGGGAGGTTTTTAATCTTTTTAGGAGCCTTCATTCTCATTCTAGGATTACTCCTCTCCTTCAAAATTTCCCTTCCCTTTGGGAAGCTACCGGGGGATTTTGCATGGAAGGGAAAGCATGTACAAGTCTATTTTCCTCTGGTTAGCAGCTTGATTTTAAGCTTAATTCTTTCCCTTCTCTTTTATCTCTTTTCCAGAGGCTCCTAATGCGATCTTTTCGCTCTTTTCTTATCTCCTACTGCTTAATTTTATTCTTTACAGCTGAGCAAGAAGCCTTCTCCTTAAACATCCATCTTTTTAGCGAAAAGAATGGAAAGGGGCTAGAGGTTGATCAAAAAATTCTTGCTCATTTTTTAGAAAACCTCGGGCATGAAGTCTCTTGTTTTGGACTATGTGAAGAGGTCCCTTCTTCTTTTCCCGTTGATATCAATATTTTCTTTCAAGTGATTAATTTAGCCAGATGTTCTCATGCGACTGCAAATTGGTTTATTCCCAATCCCGAGTGGTATTATCAGGGACTAGAAGAGCTTGCGGCGATTGATCTCATTTTATGTCGCACGAAAGAAGTAGAGAGGATTTTTCAGGGCTTAAATAAGAAGACTTATCTTTTAGGATTTACGAGTCGAGACTGTTATCGCCCCGATATTCCCAAGAATTTTTCTGCTTTTCTTCATGTTGCCGGAACGAGTGATCAAAAGGGAACACCTGCAATCCTATCTGTGTGGTCGCGCACCCCTTCTTTTCCTCCCTTAACCCTCATTAAGCACCACTCTTCGTCTCCTTTTCCTGAGCAGGAAAATGTGCACTGGATCCATTATCGCCTGGAAGAAGAAGCACTTAGAGAGCTTCAAAATCAATGCGGCATTCATCTCTGTTTAAGTGAGACAGAAGGGTTTGGGCATTATTTGATGGAAGCGATGTCGACCGGGGCGGTCGTGATCACGACCGATGCCCCCCCCATGAATGAGTTTATGACGGATCGGCGCTGCCTCGTTCCTGCCTTTCGGTCTCGTCCCCAGTGCTTAGGGATCAACTATTATGTCCATGCAGGGTCTCTCAAAGAGACTCTTCATCGCTTGAGAAAACTTTCTCTCGAAGATCTTCAAGCGATAGGGAGGGAAAATCGCGAAATCTACTTAAAAAAAACAGAAGAGTTTAAACAGCGTTTGGTCCTCTTGCTCAAAACTCGACTTTGTACATTTTAAGGGGTCGATAAATGCAATCTTTTGAGCTATAACGCGTTAAAATTTTTTCGCCAACCCAAATCAGGGTTGGCGAAAAAATTTTAACGCGTTATAGCTCAAAATCTTGCGTTTAGCGACCCCTTAAAATGTACAAAGTCGAGTTAAAACATTTCCTGTTAAAAAATAATTGAAAAAATAAAAGAAAACTGTTAAATTAAAAGTAGGGCAGGAAGATATCAGAAAGATATAGCGAATCTTCCTGCTTTTTCTCTTATTTATTTTTAATAATTAAAATAAATAATTGTTGATAAATAAATCTAGATGTCATATCATAAAAATAGAGAAGTGAGAGAAGATCTTTCCTTCCCATCTTTATAAATTTTCCAAAACCTTTATCCAGTTTTTGAGAGTTTTTCTAAGAAAGCTTTTCTTTCTTAGATTCTTTCTTGGAAAGGTTTGAATTTTACCCTGAGTTTTGGGTTGTAGGAAATAAAAATAAAAGGCTTCACGCTCTACCCTGAATGCGATTTAAAAAAAAGAAGAAAAAGCAGTTGCGTGAAATGCTCTTAATTTTGTATGGTTGTTAACATCTTCCCGCGCTCAAGGTAAAAAAACTTAAGAGCGGCAAGGGAAGAAAGAGAGTCTATCCCGTGAGAAAGACTCATAGATATTTTGACAGTATAAGAGAGACAATGTGCAAGCAAACAATAGAATAGAGCTTGTGTGATGGATTAACCATCATAAAGAGTTAGGATCGCCTGAAACATGGCGATCACTCAAATTTTCAAGAGTTTTTTTTCTGTGAGAATTTGATCTTGGTTCAGATTGAATGCTGACGGCGTGGATGAGGCATGCAAGTCGAACGAAATCGCAAGATTTAGTGGCGGAAGGGTTAGTAATACATGGGTAACTTGCCTCTAACACTGGGATAACGATTGGAAACGATCGCTAATACCGGATATGGTGAGCGAAAGGAGTCTTTTGCTCATTAAAGTGGGGGATCGCAAGACCTCGCAGTTAGAGAGAGGCCCATGGGATATCAGCTAGTTGGTGTGGTAAAGGCGCACCAAGGCTAAGACGTCTAGGCGGATTGAGAGATTGACCGCCAACACTGGGACTGAGAACTGCCCAGACTCCTACGGGAGGCTGCAGTCGAGAATCATTCGCAATGGGCGAAAGCCTGACGATGCGACGCCGTGTGAGCGAAGAAGGCCTTCGGGTCGTAAAGCTCTTTCGCCTGGGAACAAGAGAAGCTGGCTAATATCCGCTGATTTGAGGGTACCAGGTAAAGAAGCACCGGCTAACTCCGTGCCAGCAGCTGCGGTAATACGGAGGGTGCAAGCATTAATCGGATTTATTGGGCGTAAAGGGCGCGTAGGCGGAGATCATAGTCAGATGTGAAATCCCGGGGCTCAACCTCTGGAACTGCATTTGAAACTGTATCTCTAGAGGGTAGGCGGAGAAAACGGAATTCCACAAGTAGCGGTGAAATGCGTAGATATGTGGAAGAACACCGGTGGCGAAGGCGGTTTTCTAGCTTATTCCTGACGCTGAGGCGCGAAAGCAAGGGGATCAAACAGGATTAGATACCCTGGTAGTCCTTGCCGTAAACGATGTATACTTGGTGTAACTGGACTCAACCCTAGTTGTGCCGGAGCTAACGCGTTAAGTATACCGCCTGGGGAGTACAGTCGCAAGGCTGAAACTCAAAAGAATTGACGGGGACCCGCACAAGCAGTGGAGCATGTGGTTTAATTCGATGCAACGCGAAGAACCTTACCCAGGCTTGACATGCAGTAGACCGGTCCAGAGATGGGCCTTTCCTTCGGGACTGCTGCACAGGTGCTGCATGGCTGTCGTCAGCTCGTGCCGTGAGGTGTTGGGTTAAGTCCCGCAACGAGCGCAACCCTTATCATTAGTTGCCAACATTTAAGGTGGGAACTCTAATGAGACTGCCTGGGTTAACCAGGAGGAAGGTGAGGATGACGTCAAGTCCGCATGGCCCTTATGTCTGGGGCTACACACGTGCTACAATGGTCGGTACAGAAGGCAGCGAAACCGCGAGGTGGAGCAAATCCCAAAAACCGGCCCCAGTTCAGATTGTAGTCTGCAACTCGACTACATGAAGACGGAATTGCTAGTAATGGCGAGTCAGCAACATCGCCGTGAATACGTTCCCGGGTCTTGTACACACCGCCCGTCACATCATGGGAGTTGGTTTTACCCGAATCCGCTGGCTTAACCGCAAGGGAAGAGGCGTGTAAGGTAAGGCTGATGACTGGGATGAAGTCGTAACAAGGTAGCCCTACCGGAAGGTGGGGCTGGATCACCTCCTTTAAAGGACAGTTTGCTTGATTTTCAGCGAACAGGTTGGGCAAGCTTTAGTCTAGTGCCTGTATATTGTCTTCCTTGTACTGTCAAAGTACAAATGCTATTTTGAAAGTCTATATTAAGAATCAAGTTAATCTAAAAGCGGAGATTTGCTTATCAGTAAAATTAAGATAAGCTGAGAATTGTAAAGATGATGAAATGTTATCAAAAAACAATTCACTGATAAAAATCAGACGCTTGAGGATGATCTTCACATAAAAAAGTAAGTAGATCGCATGAAGCCATTAGGGCTTATGTAGAGTCGTAACTCAAAGAACTTAATGCTTGAGACTTAAATGATTTAAGCTAAATTTTTGGTCAAGCTATTAAGGGCTATTGGTGGATGCCTTGGCATCAACAGGCGATGAAGGACGCGAAACCTGCGAAAAGCTTCGGTGAGCTGGAAAAAAGCATTGACCCGGAGATATCCGAATGGGGAAACCCAGTCAGCGTTAATCGCTGATTATCTTTAACTGAATACATAGGTTAAAGAGGCGATACCTGCCGAACTGAAACATCTAAGTAGGCAGAGGAAAAGAAATCAAATCAGAGATTCCCATAGTAGCGGCGAGCGAACTGGGAAGAGCCCAAACCGTTGATATTTTACAGCGGGGTTGTAGGACCTACCATAACTGTTAGTGGACTTTAGCAGAACATTTCTGGAAAGTTAGGCAATATAGGGTGATAGCCCCGTAAGCGAAAAAGAAAACTAACAAGATAGGCACCTGAGTAGGGCCGGACACGTGAAACCCGGTCTGAATCTGGAGGGACCACCCTCCAAGGCTAAATACTAGTTGATGACCGATAGTGAACAAGTACCGTGAGGGAAAGGTGAAAAGAACCCCTGCTAGGGGAGTGAAATAGAACCTGAAACCAATAGCTTACAAACGGTCGAAGGCCTATGTCCATTTTATGGAAATGGCTGACGGCGTGCCTTTTGCATGATGAGCCAGCGAGTTGCGTTACATGGCGAGGTTAAGGGACATACGTTCCGGAGCCGAAGCGAAAGCGAGTCTTAAAAGGGCGATATTCAGTCGTGTGGCGCAGACACGAAACCAAGTGATCTATCCATGACCAGGTTGAAGCAAGGGTAACACCTTGTGGAGGACCGAACTAGTAACTGTTGAAAAAGTTTTGGATGAGTTGTGGATAGGGGTGAAAGGCCAATCAAACTTGGAGATATCTTGTTCTCTTCGAAATAACTTTCGGGTTAGCCTCGGACAAAGCTTTATAGGGGTAGAGCACTGAATTCACGCGGGGGCCTACCGGCCTACCAAAGGAAATCAAACTCCGAATACTATAAAGTTGTCCGGGAGATAGACAGTGTGGGATAAGCTACATTGTCAAAAGGGGAACAGCCCAGATCGCCGATTAAGGCCCCTAATTCTATGCTAAGTGAGTAAGGAAGTGGAGTTTCTAAAACAGTTGGGATGTTGGCTTAGAGGCAGCCATCATTTAAAGAGTGCGTAACAGCTCACCAATCGAGAAACTCTGCGCCGATAATATCCGGGACTAAAGCATAGAGCCGAAATCGCGGGTTTATTCTGAATAAGAATAAGCGGTAGGAGAGCGTAGTATGTGCGCCGAAGGTGTACCGTAAGGAGCGCTGGAGCGCATACTAGTGATAATGCATGGCATGAGTAAACGATAAAGGGGGTGAAAATCCCCCTCGCCGAAAACCTAAGGTTTCCAGGGTAAAGCTCGTCTTCCCTGGGTTAGCCGGCCCCTAAGCTGAGGCTGAAAAGCGTAAGTGATGGAAAACAGGTTAAATATTCCTGTGCCGCCTAAAACTATGGTGAAGGGTCGACGAAGTACGTTAAGCGCGCGGACCATTGGATGTGTCCGTGGGGCAATGAGGAAGGCTGATAGGAAAATCCGTCAGCATGAATTCCAGGTTGCAACTAAGGGGAATCTTCGGAGGAACCGATAGCGTAGCGCAATGCTTCCAAGAAATAGACTCTAACCGTTGATGGTGACCGTACCAAAACCGACACAGGTGGGTGGGAAGAATATTCTCAGGCGCGCGAGAGAACTCTTGTTAAGGAACTCGGCAAATTATCCCCGTAACTTCGGGAGAAGGGGAACCACAAGTTGTGATAGCACTAGCTGCTAGAGCAACAGGGTGGCCGCAGAGAAATGGCCCAGGCGACTGTTTAACAAAAACACAGCACTATGCAAAGACGTCTAAGTCGAAGTATATGGTGTGATGCCTGCCCAATGCCAAAAGGTCAAAAGGAGATGTTAGCCGCAAGGCAAAGCATTGAATTTAAGCCCTGGTGAATGGCGGCCGTAACTATAACGGTCCTAAGGTAGCGAAATTCCTTGTCGGGTAAGTTCCGACCTGCACGAATGGTATAACGATCTGGGCACTGTCTCAACAAGAGACTCGGTGAAATTGTAGTAGCAGTGAAGATGCTGTTTACCCGCAATAAGACGGAAAGACCCCGTGAACCTTTACTGTACTCTGGTATTGGCTCTTGACTTGTCATGTGTAGAATAACCGGGAGACTATGAAGCTCTATCGTCAGGTGGGGTGGAGTCGCCGTTGAAATACCGGTCTTGACAAGTCGGGAATCTAACGATATCCCATGAAGCTGGGAGTCGGACATTGTCAGACGGGCAGTTTTGCTGGGGCGGTATCCTCCTAAAGAGTAACGGAGGAGTCCAAAGCTTGCCTCATCGTGGTTGGCAATCACGAGTAGAGCGTAAAGGTATAAGGCAAGTTAACTGTGAGACCTGCAAGTCGAACAGAGACGAAAGTCGGGCTTAGTGATCCGGCGGTGGAAAGTGGAATCGCCGTCGCTCAACGGATAAAAGGTACTCCGGGGATAACAGGCTTATCGCCACCAAGAGTTCATATCGACGTGGCGGTTTGGCACCTCGATGTCGACTCATCGCATCCTGGGGCTGAAGAAGGTCCCAAGGGTTTGGCTGTTCGCCAATTAAAGCGGTACGCGAGTTGGGTTCAAAACGTCGTGAGACAGTTTGGTCCCTATCTTTTGTGGGCGTAGGATACTTGAGAGGAGCTGCTCCTAGTACGAGAGGACCGGAGTGGACGAACCAATGGTGAGCCAGTTGTTCTGCCAAGGGCATTGCTGGGTAGCTATGTTCGGAAAGGATAAGCGTTGAAAGCATATAAACGCCAAGCCTCCCTCAAGATAAGGTATCCCAATGAGACTCCATATAGACGATGTGGTAGATAGGTTGGGTGTGTAAGCACAGTAATGTGTTAAGCTTACCAATACTAATCAGTCCATTGGCTTGACCACCTTTTTTTTCTGAAGGAAGAAGACATTCCCTTCAGCACGTGAAGTGTGGTCGCAAATTACAAAATCAAGCGAGTGTAGATGAAGACTCTTCAAGCGTTGTTTTTTGTCAGTGAAGAAGATTAACGAAGATTTCTGATATAGACTTTTTGCTTGGTGGTATTAGAGAAGGGGAAATACCTGATCCCATCCCGAACTCAGAAGTCAAGCCCTTCATCGCCGATGGTACTGCACACAAGAGTGTGGGAGAGTAGGTCGTTGCCAAGCTTTTATTTACCGGCCTAAGTTTAGGCTGTTTTTAAGCCCAAGAGAGCATGCTCTCTTGGGCTTTTTTGTTTTAAATTGAGTAAATTTAGAGGGGAGAAATGAACTCGATGGTGACAAAAGGGCCACTAAAGGTTGCAGTAGTTGTCCCTGCATTAATGGGTGTTACAGTTTCTCCAGCTGAAATAGGGACGATGATTGTTGCCGCATTTGTTGCAAAAGGGGCAGCCGTTCCTATTAGGATCCCCATTTGAGGAGGAACGGGTTGATTAGAAGAGATCCTAGATCCATAAGAAATTAAATAATGACCACTAATTGGAATTTCAAAAGAGGGGCTGACATAGGTAATTCCTTGGGAATCAAAAGAATCTGGAAGGGGAATAGGATCGCCTGGGGCTATGCCGGACTGATCTGGATTTGAGAACCGCGAAGCAAAAATGGGAGTAAATTGTCCAGCTGGTCCTGTCACCCCCGTTGCTCCACTTGATCCAGTGGGTCCAGTCGGCCCAGTGGGTCCAGTCGGCCCCCGCTTTATTTTTTTTCTATGACAATGTTTATGTGGCTTATGGCATGGGTGAAAGCGATCGATCGCTCTCTCGATATTATTTCGTCCTGCGGCATGCAATGGACATGCAGCGGCTTGCACTTCCCTGCCCTCGTTCAGAGAGAAGAGAGTGATCAAGGCCAAAATCCATTTTTTCATATTCTTCATAACAGTTCCTTTGTTTTGCAGATGAGCTATATCTTGCCTGTATCATTTCTAAAAATAAGAAGGCAATTCAAATTGCTAGATCTTTATAGAAGTTTTAAGTTATTAGCTTAGCTCGACTTTGTACATTTTAAGGGGTCGCTAAACGCAAGATTTTGAGCTATAATGCGTTAAAATTTTTTCGCCAACCCAAATGAGGGTTGGCGAAAAAATTTTAACGCATTATAGCTCAAAATCTTGCATTTCTCGACCCCTTAAAATGTACAAAGTCGAGCTAAGCTATTCATACCCTAGAGAGCGCATGCTTTCTAGGGTTTTTTTGAAAATTTGCGAAGTGGAGTGAGTTTAAAGGGGAGAAATGAACTCAATGGTGACAAAGGGTGCGGTAAAGAGACTGACGCCGGTCGAGCTATTTACGAGTGTTAAGGTTTGTCCAGCAAGAAGGGAAGTGATGATTGTGGCAGAAGCCTCGCTATGGTTGTTTACATCAATTGCACGAAAGACTGTTAAGAGGCTGTCTACTGTAAGAGAGATATTAGTAATGCCATTTGATGAGGATCCATAAGAAATTGCATAAATGCCGCTAGTTAAAACCGTAAAGGTGGCTGTGCCATCAAAATCGATCCCTTGAGGAGTGATTAATGAGTTGGGAAGAGGAATGGGGTCGTTTGCGCCCACGACTTGAACCCCTTGGGTGCTCTGCGAAGCAAAGATTGGAATACATGGTCCTGTTGCCCCTGTTGCTCCAATTGGTCCGGTCGGTCCTGTCGGCCCCCGCCTCATTTTTTTTCTATGACACCTTTTATGAGGCTTGTGGCATGGGCGGCGAGACCGATTGACCACCTTTTTGATCTTGTTTGAGTGTGCTACGGCATGCGAGAAGCATGCAGCAGCTTGTACCTCCTCCCCGCCTCCATTCATAAAGAAAACAAGGATCAAGGCCAAAATCCATTTCTTCCTATTCTTCATAGAACTTCCTTTGTTTTGCAGTTGTTTTGCGATTGGGCTAAGTCATTGCTCTATCATGGTTACAAGTAAAAAGGCAATCCAAAAGGATGAGATCTCTATAGAAATTTCTTAAAATTTTTAGGCCAAGTCCAGAAATTCAAGAAGTAAAGAATTGACATTTTCCCTCGGACTGGTATACTAGATTCAATTCTTTAGTCTAAATCTCTAACTTTAGCTTTTATTCATGATTTAGCGACCTCTTAGCCGTGGATGCCTTAGCCAGAGAAGCTAGAGAAGAAGGAAGAAGCAGCCAATGAAGCAGCAACTATAGATAGTAAGTAATAAAAAGGAATTGTATAAGGAATTCTATGACGATTGTCAGTCTTTTATATCTCCTCTTAGCCATCCTAGGCCTAAGTTTTCTTGTCTTTATCCATGAGCTCGGTCACTATTACATGGCCCGTCGTTTAGGCATGCGTGTCGAGACCTTTTCCATTGGTTTTGGAAAACCCCTTTACACTTGGGAAAGGAAGGGAGTACGTTGGCAACTTGGATGGCTCCTATTTGGAGGATATGTCAAGATTGCGGGGATGGACCCCTCCGATCGGCGCGATTCCCAAGAGATTGAAGGAGGCTTCTTCCAAAAATCTCCTCTTGATCGTATCAAAGTGGCCTTTATGGGCCCTTTTGTCAATATTGTCTTTGCCTTCTTGGCTTTTACTTTCCTTTGGTCTCTTGGAGGGCGCGAAAAAGCTTTTAGTGCGCATACGGATAAGATCGGCTGGGTCGATCCAAAATCAGAGCTTTACCAAAAAGGAGTGCGCCCGGGAGATGAAATCCTCTCTTATAATGGCGAGCCCTATCAAGGAGAAAAAGATCATCTCTCCGCTCCGATGACTTCAGGGGGAGACATCGATGTCAAAGGACGTCATGTCGATTTTTACACAAAAGAGAAAACTCCTTTTGACTATCAAGTGAAGACTTATCCAAACCCCATTTTGTTAGATAAAGAAATCTTAACAGCAGGAATTTTGCACCCGGCCAGCTATATCCTCTATGATCGACTCCCTCAGCAGAAGGAACATCCCCTTCCCACCCTTTCCACCCTTCCCGAAGGCTCCCCCATGAAAAATAGTGGGATTGCTTATGGCGATCGCCTTATTTGGATCGATGGCATTCCCCTCTACTCTTTTGAGCAGCTTGCCCATGTTTTGAATGACTCCAAAGCCTTATTACGGATTCAGCGCGGTCAAGAGACTTTTTTACGTCGGGTTCCCCGCGTCTTAGTCGAGGAGCTTCGCCTCGATCCGGAATTTAGAGAAGAGTTGATTGACTGGCAATTTGAAGCGCATCTGAAAGGAACGAAAATTCAAAAGCTCTATACCATTCCCTATCATTTAAATCATGAAGGAGGGGTCGAATCTCCTGTCCGGTTTATTGATCAAGAAAAAGAAGAAGAAGCCTCTCCTTCCCTCCCGTTTTCTGAGATCGACCATCCCTTGCAAAAAGGAGATAGAATTTTAGGCGTCGATGGGAAGCCTGTCTCTCATTCCTATCAAATCCTAGCCGATCTGCAAAAACGGCATGTCACCCTGATTGTAGAAAGAAACCCGAAAATGGCAGATGTTCCTTCTTCAAAAGAGGCCGATCGCTTATTTGATCAGGAATATTCTCCAAAAGATTTAGAAACACTCACCCGGCAAATTGCCCTTTCTGCTCCTCCCCAAAGGTCGGCAGGAAATCTTTATTTATTGAACCCCGTCGAACCTAAGATGCGCAAGGATTTCACATTTAGTCCGGAGAATCAGGCGCTCCTCGCAGAAGAGATCCAAGAACAGAAGCGGCAGATTGAGAACATAAGCGATCCTGAGAAGCGAAGTCAAGCACACCATCAGCTGGAAGCGTTCAATCGCCAGCTCCTGTTGGGACTTCCCGGCATTCACGATCGAAAGGTGCAATACAACCCAGGTCCTGTCACCCTTTTCGAAAATGTCCTAGAAGAGATTTGGTTGACCCTCAAAGCCCTCTTTACCGGTCATTTAAGTCCAAAATGGATGAGTGGTCCCATTGGAATTGTCCAAGTGGTCCATGATTATTCCATGGTCAGTTGGAAGGAAGCAATTTTCTGGTTGGGAGCGATCAGCCTCAATTTGGGCGTTTTAAATCTGCTCCCCCTCCCTGTTTTAGATGGGGGAACAATTTGTTTTTCTCTGTATGAATTATGCACAGGCAGGCGATTGAAACCCAAGACATTGGAAAAGTTGATCATTCCTTTTGCCTTGCTATTGATCGGGTTTTTCGTTTTTTTAACCTATCATGATCTTTTACGCCTCTTTAGACACTGAACAGTCCCTATACTGTATAATTCATGGAACTTTCTCATCGACCCCGTAACGTTAAGACGTTTCAAGCGGCGGCCATTTTATATGGAGATTGGGGGACAAGCAAGGCGTATGTGCTGGGGCTTGCCTTTGCTTTAGCCGGTTATCGCTCTTTTTGGTTGATTGCGGCTGTTTGTTTGCTGATGCTGGTGGTGGGATTAAATTATATTACCATTTGCAAATTCAGCCCATCGGGCGGAGGGGTGTATACCTCGGCTCGCAAGCACTCAGAGGTTCTTGCTCTTGTCGGAGCCTATTTTCTCATTGCTGATTATCTTGTGACGATGGCGCTTAGCGCCCTCTCTTGTTTTGAATATTTAGGGGTGGCCAGTCCCCCTTATTGGGCTGTTGGGGCGATTGCTTGCATTGGCTTGATCAATTATTTTGGTCCTCGCCATTCGGGGAATGTGGCCCTTGCCTTCACCTTGCTCACCGTTTTTATTGTTTTCCTCTTAGCCTTTTTCTCTCTCCCTTATATCGGTCAAGCGGCCCGCTCGATTCAGCCTCTCTCGAATGATCTTTGGCTGAATTGGACCCATTTTGTGGGGATGATTGTCGCTTTATCGGGCATCGAGGCCATTGCCAATACGACAGGGGTGATGGTCTTGGATCCGGGTTCCACTGAAGAGCGCCCTTCCGTTCAACAAATTTCTAAACGTGCCATTCTTTTGGTGATGATCGAGGTCTGTTTTTTTACTGCTTTTTTTGGGTTTATGGTCAACGCTCTTCCCCATTTAGAGGTGGTCAATCAAGAGGTTCTTTCTCCCGAGAGAGAAAATGTCCGTGATTTTATGCTTCGTTATATGGGAGATTATTTTGTTTCCCATTATTGGGATGGAGTAGTAGGAGGGCATCTATTTGGGTCTTTAGTGGGGATAATTTTTGCGATCTTGTTATTATCTGCTGTCAATACGGCGATGGTCGCGCTCATTTCGCTTTTATTTGTGATGTCGCGTGACAGGGAGTTGCCGCAACATTTTCAACAGCTCAATCTCTTTGGCGTTCCTCGCACCTCCCTTTTGGTGGCTGCTTTGGCCGCTATTTCCATTCTCATTTTTGTTCATGATGTCGTAGGGTTGGCCAATTTATATGCGGTGGGTTTTGTGGGAGCGATTGCCACGAATTTAGGAGTGAATGCAGCTGATCGTACGATTCCCATGAGTCGGTTAGAACGCTATTTTATGTGGGCAGCATTTGCGGTTTTGATCGCTGTAGAAGGGACCTTGCTTTTCACAAAGCCGGAGGCGAGACGTTTTGTGATCTCGATTCTTGCATTTGGATTGCTTGCGCGAATGATTGTGGCGGAGCGGCGCAAGCGGCAGTACGAGGGGATGGCAAAGAGGGTGAGTGTGCGCCATGCCTCTCTTTTGAGCGATAGCGATGAGGCGCCTATTCCTTTGCATCGAGGAGCGCTTCTTTGTGCTGTTCGCAATATTGGGAAAACGCTTGATTTTGCCATTCAACAGGCCAAAAAGGAGGAGCAGCCTCTTTATCTTCTTTTTATTCGGGAGCAAAAAGTGATGACCGAGGAAGATCATAATCGCTCTTGGGTGGAGGATGAGGAGGCGGTGCGTATTTTTGAATATGCGAAGGCGCATGCGGAAGAGGTTCCTTTGAAATTCTTCTATCGAGTCAGCCATTCTCCTGCCGAAACGATTGTGGAACTTGCTAAGGAGCTTCAGGTCTCTCGGGCGATTTTGGGCCGTCCTCGGCATAGTGTTCTTTTGCAGGTTTTGCGCGGCAATATTGTGCAGGAGGTCGCCGAGATTTTGCCGGCGGAGATCGATTTGCTGGTTATTTCTTAATGATCTATAATGAAGTAAAAAAGATAGGGAGGCAAACAACACGTTGCCTCCCTCCGGAAGGTTGAAATTTAAGGCTGCTTATCGTCGATGATCTCGACTTCAGCCTCTTCGATGTCATTCGCCCCTTTCCCATTCCCTCCCTTTTTCTGTTGCTGCTGTTGTGAGCTGCTGCCAGAAGAGGGCCCTGCCCCGCCATGTCCGGCAGCGCCGGGTCCAGCTCCGGCCCCGGCTCCGGCTCCCGTTTTGGCCATTGCTTCCCCAATGTGCTGCATGCTCTTTTCGAGATTTTCTTTTGCCATGCGAATGTGGCTGATATCCTGTCCTTCTAGCGCTTGTTTTACCCCATTGATCTTTCCTGCCACTTCATCGGCCACATCTTGCGGGACCTTATCTTTGTACTCGTCTAGGGCCTTTTGAGCACGGAAGGCAAGGGCATCGGCTTCATTGCGCACCTCCACTTCTTCTTTGCGCTTTCTATCCTCTTCCGCATGCAATTCAGCATCGCGAATCTTCTCCTTAATCTCTTCTTCCCGTAGACCGGATTGCGCTTCAATGCGGATTTTTTGCTCTTTTCCGCTGGAAAGATCTTTAGCAGAGACGTGCAAAATCCCGTCTGCATCGATATCAAAAGAGACTTCGATTTGAGGCATGCCGCGAGGAGAGGGAGGAATATCCGATAAGTCAAAACGGCCGATTTCCTTATTGTCATTGGCCATTTTACGCTCCCCTTGTAGAACGCGAATCGTCACCGCAGGCTGATTATCAGCAGCGGTAGAGAAGATTTGTTTCTTTTGTGTCGGAATCGTTGTATTGCGCTCGACCAGAGGAGTCATACACCCCTCCCAACGTCTCGATCCCCAAAGTCAAGGGAGTGACGTCGAGCAACAAGACATCCTTCACAACACCGGTCAAGACCCCCCCTTGAATCGCGGCGCCGACAGCCACGACTTCATCCGGGTTCACTCCTTTATGCCCTTCTTTGCCGAAGATGTTTTTCACCATCTCCTGCACAGCAGGCATACGGGTCATCCCTCCGACTAAAATCACTTCTCCAATATCATCTCGACTGAGTCCCGCATCTTTTAATGCCTTGAGGCAAGGTTCTCGTGTTCGTTCGATTAAATCGTGCGTTAAGCTTTCCAACTTCGCGCGTGTTAAAGTCAAGGAGAGAGTGTTTGGGCCTGTCGCATCCATCGTAATAAACGGCTGGTTGATTTCTGTCGACTGTACCCCTGAAAGCTCAATTTTCGCTTTTTCGGCTGCATCGCGCAGGCGTTGCAGAGCCATCTTATCATGGCTGAGGTCGATTCCTGTCTCTTGACGGAAGGTCTCCAATATCCATTTTAGGACTTCATTGTCGAAATCATCTCCTCCTAGGTGAGTATCTCCATTGGTCGAGAGCACTTCAAAGACTCCATCTCCGATTTCGAGAATGGAGATATCGAACGTTCCTCCCCCCAAGTCGAAAACAGCAATTTTCTTTTCTGTTTTTTGCTTATCCAATCCATACGCAAGAGCAGCAGCAGTCGGCTCAGGAATGATTCGCTTGACATCTAGCCCTGCAATGCGTCCCGCATCTTTTGTGGATTGGCGTTGAGAGTCATTGAAATAGGCAGGCACGGTGATGACCGCTTCTGTCACTTTTTCTCCCAAATAAGCTTCCGCCGTTTCTTTCATTTTAATGAGAATTTGGGCAGCGACCTCTTCCGGAGTGATTTGTTTGCCTTGCACTTCAAAAACAGCATCCCCATTGTTATTGGGAACAACTTTAAAAGGAACCATTTTAGCTTCGTTGAATACTTCTTGGTATTTACGACCAATAAAGCGCTTGGAAGAGCTAATGGTATTTTCGGGATTCGTGATGGCTTGCCGTTTAGCAGGGATGCCCACTAAGCGTTCATTTCCCTTATAGGCAACGACAGAGGGGGTTGTACGGGTTCCCTCTGCAGAGGCAATGACTTTAGGTGTTCCCCCCTCCATGACAGCCACGCAGGAGTTGGTGGTTCCTAAGTCAATCCCAATGATATGACCTTTTTTCTTTTGGTTCATAGTCGTTTATACTCCTCAATTAATTAAATCATTTAAGTATTGTTTTCTTCTTTTTTTGCGATCTTCACTCTTGCCGCCCGCAGGAGGCGATCTCCCATGCGATATCCACGCATGCACTCTTCTACAACGGTTTCGGGTGGCTGAGTCGATTCCACCATTTCAATGGCTTCATGATCATGGGGATTGAAGGGTTTTCCGATGGACTCGATGGCGACAATGTTGTGTTGAGCGAGCACATCTTTAAATTGCGTTAAGATCATCTGAAAGCCAAAGGCCCAATTACGCACTTCATCTGACATTTCTTGGGCGAAACGCAAAGCGTTTTCGAAGTTATCGAGAGGGCGCAAAAAATCAACCACGAATCCTTCTTGTGCATAACGAATCAATTCTTGCCTTTCTTTTTGCAGGCGCTTGCGTGCGTTATCGGCATCTGCTAAAAGATGTAAATACTTATCTTTATATTCCATCAATTCATGCTGGATGCCTCTCAATTCTTCATCTGTGATGAAGAGTTGCTTGGGTTGGGCAGGGGCCGACTCAAAGGCTTCTGCTTCTTTCTTTTCTTCCTCTTCCACCATGTTTTTACTCCTCTCTTAATTTCTTTTATCTTCTAATAAGACGAAGTGTGGTTGCCCAATCAGTCGGGATTCCTCTTTCTGTAAATAGAGTGTTCCTGCTTCGGGCTGTCGATACTGAATTTTAAATTTATAAACGAGCCGCGTGAGAGTCTCGCCGACAGCGTCTGCAAAGAGACGTAAGCAACCAAAGAGCTTTCGGTAAGGAAGGCGCATCGGCCCTAATAATCCGACGGCTCCGACGGCGTTGTAATGAATGCAATAGGGAATGGTTAGAATGGAGCAATTGGGATTTGTCACATAAGAAGAGAGATCTTCTCCAATCCAGACCTTTAAGTGATTGGAACTTTTGGTTTCTCGAAGCAATAGGCGCATCTTTTGCACATCTTCAAATAAAGATAAGCCGCTCGCTAATGCGTTAGCCTCTTGAAAGTCGGGGTAGATTAAGAGCCTGGAAAACCCGGTGCGATAAATCTCTTCATCAATAAAATTTGAATAACCGACGATATAACGGAGCATCAATTCATGGTAGAGGCTTTGCCCAATGGCTTCTTCTTCGGGTTCTAAATTTTCGGGATGGTCTCTCCCTGTTAGGCGCCAATGAAAATATCCCTCGACTCTTTTAATTGCAAAGGAAGAGAGTTTGGTTGGGAGATGGAAAATTTCTGTATAAATCACTCCAAAATCGGTGATGAGAATCGCCAAACAGCGAGAGGGATCGAGCCCCACGAGCTTAATATCTACAATAAAATCATGATCAAAGCGAGGGGCGGAGAGAAAAACGGCACATTGAGTGGCTTGGCTTAAACGTTCTGCGGCTTCCAGCAGGAAAAGGGCAATCTCTCGGGAATCAAATTGCCGTAAACTGTCTAACAGCTCTTCTTTTACGTCGTCTGCCTCTTTATCGAACATTCCTGCTTGGGCATAGATACGGTAAGCCGCAGCTGTGGGAATTCGTCCCCCTGATGCATGAGATTGAATGAGATAGCCCTCTTCTTCTAAATGGGAAAAATAATTGCGGATCGTCGCTGAGCTTAAGTCTTCAAATCCCGTCTCTTTTAATGTGTTGGACCCCACCGGCTTGCCCGTCTTAATGTAATAGTCGACCAGGCCGAGGAGAACTTTGCGTTCTCGCTCTTGTTTTCCGATCCGTTTTGCTGGGGGATTTGTTAATATTTTCAAAATTAACCTGTCTTTTTCCTGAATTTCCCCTTTATTATAGGAAAATGCTCTGAATTTCGTCAAGAAATTTAGCACTCGAAATGTTTGAGTGCTGATTTCTTTTTAGAGAAGGCGTTGTGGGAAAAAGAAAAATTTATTAAATTAGACGTAAAACAAATTTCATATTAAACGCCATGGGCGAATTTGTCTTAGCGACTTCTAAAAATATTATTACCGCGGAGGAAGCAGCCGAGAGCGCAGAGCAAATGAATGCAAGCTCTCGGGTGCAAAGTAAGCTTGTTGGATTAATTTTCATGTTGCGATGCTCAAGGATAGCATCATCGGAATTGTAAATAATTTTTAAACTCTGCGATCTCTGCCGCTTTCTCTGCGGTGAATAATATTTTTAGAAATCTCTAAGAACAAATTCACCTATGGCGTTATTAAATAAAAATTATAGTTAATTTTTAGCAAAAATTTTGTTGACGCCACGCCTCATAAACAACAATCCCAACGGAAGTTGCTAAATTTAAACAACGGGCCTGTGGCTTCATGGGAATAGTCAAGAAGCGCTCCGGCCACTTTTCGTGCCAAGCAGGGGGAAGTCCTGCTGTTTCCGAACCAAAAATGAGCCAGCTATTAGGCGAATAAGTAACGGCGCTATAGGGAATTTTTGCATGGCTGGAAAAAAAATAAAAGGGAGCGGAAAAAGAGTGTAACTCTTTTTCTAAATCCTCAGTCACTTTCATCTGAACCCCTTCCCAATAATCTAAACCTGCGCGTTTGAGCCATCGATCTTGAATGCTAAACCCTAAAGGGCCAACGAGAAGAAGATCGGACCCCGTCACAGCGCAAGTCCTGACAACATTACCTGTATTTTGGGGAATTTGGGGGCGATAGAGAATAATTTTCATAAAGAATTAGAGTGCGGAGATAGTTAAAACCTATCCCGCACTCCTAAATCAGCAAGACTAATAAGTTCCTTTCTTTGAATAGGAAGGCGCATAGTTATGATCTCCCTCCACATCCTCTTCTTCAAAAAATCCCTCTTCATCCTCATTTTCCCCTTCCCCCTCGCCGTCATGGGAATCCTCGTCATCATACCCGATCTGATCGTCTTTATCTTTGGCTTCGTCAGACTGTGCCTTAACGAGTTCGATATCAAAAATGAGAAGTTCATTGGGAGGAAGCTGCCCCGTTGTGCCATAGCCTAAATCAGGATGGACAAAAAGGCGTCTTTTTTCCCCTTCTTTCATTCCAATGATCCCTTTGCTAAAGCCGGGAATGGTTTGATCTAAAGGAATTGTGATTGGGCCTCCCATCTCTTCTGAAGTACCAAAAACAGTGCCATCTTGGTATTTTCCCGTATAATGAATTTTTGGAGAAGAGTGGGGCTCCACCACCGGCCCTGATCCTTCTTTAAGAGTCAAATATTGCAGTTTACCGGGAACGATTTCAGTCACTCCCTTTTCCTGCTTATTTTTCGCCATAAAGTCATTGGCGGTTTTAAGATTGGCCGCAGACATTTCTTTAAACGCTCTCTCTTGAACAGCTGCCATCATCTCTTCATATTCTTTTTCAGAAAGTGGAGAGGATTGCCCGGCAGCCCCTTCACGAATTCCTTTAATGATGTTCTCTAAATCAAAAGATAAGCCTGGAGTTTGCAAATTACGACCAATAAAATTTCCGAATGCCTCCGATAACTTCTTCATATCAATCACAGGGGCTTCGGCCGTTGCAGGGGCTAGTGTGGCAGAGGAAGAAACAGATCTTTCCTGCCCCTTTCCTTCTCTCGAATCATTGGCATCTTGGGCTTGCAAAGCATAGACTCCCAAAAGCATCCCTAAACTTGTTAAAGCCACTAATCGCGTTTTTTTGAACATATAAATGTTGACCTCCCTAGTTAAAATGAAAGATTAATGTAGGCGACCGAGCAATTAAATCCAAGAAAATTGCGATTCCGGAACGCGAATTTCCAACTCCTGAAGCTGCTCATTGGAAACTTTAGAAGGACACTCCAACATGAGATCACTTGCTTTTTGCGTTTTTGGAAACGCAATCACATCTCGAATATTTTCTGTCTGTGTCAAAATCATAATCAAACGATCCAACCCGAGAGCAATCCCTAAATGAGGGGGGGTGCCATAACTTAAGGCTTCCAGGAAAAATCCAAACTTTGCCTCTAACTCCTCCGGAGTGAGTTTCAACAACTCAAAAATTTTCTGTTGCAGCTCGCTATTATGAATCCGCTGAGAGCCTCCCCCAATTTCATACCCATTCAAAACGATGTCATAGCCTGAAGAGCGCACCTTTAGGGGTTCTTGTTCTAAAAGGGACAGATCTTCTAGCAAAGGAGAGGTAAAGGGATGATGTTCGCTCTCTAAGCGCCTCGCTTCTTCGTTCCAGCTAAAGAGAGGAAAATCGATGACCCATAAGAACTCATAGCGGTTCGGATCAACCAGTCCGCGGTCACGGGCCACCTTCCTTCTCAAATGGTCCAGTGCTTGGTTGGTACGATTGGGCTGGTCGGCAATCATGAAAATGAGATCGCCGACTTCCATCTTCATCTCTTCGATGAGTTGTTTTTGCAACTCTTCCGAGAAAAATTTCACGATGCTTGAATTGAGCCCCGTCTCTTGCCGCTTCATCCAGGCAAGCCCTTTAATTCCCAGCCGTCCAACAAATTCGGTATATTCATCAATGGCCTTGCGGGAGAGGTCGGCTCCTCCTTTGATGCAAAAACCCTTGACCATTCCCCCTTCTCGCAGTTGGTCTAAGAAGATAGAAAATTGACTTTGCTTGGCAAGGGCGTCTAAGCGATGGAGCTCCATGCCAAAACGCAAGTCGGGGCGATCACTGCCATATTTTTCCATGCACTCTTGGTGACTCAGGCGGCGAAAAGGAGTTAAGACCTCGATGTTGGCACAAGTTTTAAAAATTGTTTTGAGAAGTCCTTCGATGATCGCCATGAGATCTTCCGGTTTGCCAAAGCTCATTTCCATATCGATTTGCGTGAATTCCGGTTGTCGGTCGGCACGCAGGTCCTCATCTCGGAAGCAAGGAGCGATTTGAAAATAGCGATCCATTCCCGATACCATCAAGAGCTGCTTAAAAATTTGAGGGGATTGAGGAAGCGCGTAGAAAGTCCCCGGATAGATGCGAGAGGGGACTAAATAATCGCGCGCCCCTTCAGGAGTTGATTTTCCTAAGATGGGGGTGGAGATTTCAATAAATCCTTTTTGGTCCAAATATTTTCTTGTCGCTATCATGGTTTGGTGGCGAACGAGCAGCTTTTTAGCGATATCGCCCCGTCGAATATCGAGGTAGCGGTATTTTAGGCGGAGCTCTTCATTGACATCGATCGATTCATCGGCAATGGAGAAGGGGGGATTTTTGGCTTTAGAAAGAATTTCAAGCTCCTCGACTCCCACTTCGATTTCTCCGGTGGCTAATTTGGGATTGGCCATCCCTTCTGCTCGCTTCATCACATGTCCTTTAATGGAGAGGACCCATTCGGATCGGAGCTTTTCTGCGAGTTGATGCACCTCCGGATTTTTCACGGGGTCGAACACCAGTTGTGTTAAACCAAAACGATCGCGCAAATCAATAAAGATGAGTCCTCCATGATCTCGTCTTCGGTTGACCCATCCTGAAAGGGTCACAGAGGCCCCGATATCTGTTTGACGTAATTGCCCACAGGTGTGTGTTCTTCGATAATCCAGTGCCATAAAAAGCGTTTTGCAACTCCCTCTAAAATGTTAAATAATTTTTGATCTCCTCTGTCTTTAAGGCAGAAAGAGGGATTTTGGTTTTATGTCCGGTTGTCATGTCTTTTAATTCAGCCTCTTGGCTTTCTAATTCCAGGTCGCCGATGACGAGGACGTAGTGGGCTCCCATTTGATCGGCATATTGCAGCGCTTTTCCCACTTTTTTGGCATGAAATTCCATCTGGGAAGAAAGACCATGCTGTCTTAAGTGATGAAGGAGCTCGAAGCAAACTTTTTTTGCTGCCTCTCCTAAGGGGATTAAGAATAGGGTGGGGTGAGGGGGGGCAGGCAAGGGGCGATCTTGATTGATGAGAGTTTGCAAAATCCGCTCGATGCCTGTGCCAAACCCTGTGGAAGGGAGGTCGGGACCCCCCAAAGAAGGAAGCAGTCCGTCGTAGCGTCCTCCCCCACCGATGCTATTTTGCGCTCCTAATTCGCCGGCGACGATTTCAAACACGGTTTTGTTGTAGTAATCGAGGCCTCGGACAAGGGAGGCATTGACCTGGTAAGGAATCTTTAGGAGATGCAGGAGGTGCTTGAGCTCTTCAAAATGGGTGCGGTCTTCTTCATTCAGAAAATTGAGAAGGGAGGGAGCTTGAGCCACGATTTCTCGGTCGCGGGGATCTTTAGAATCGAGAATGCGGAGGGGATTGACTTCAAATCGGGTCTGGCTTTCGGGAGAAAGTTGATCTAAGCGAGGGGCTAAGTAGGCTTTCAGAGTTTCTCGAAAGGCTTGGCGGCTGGGGCCATTTCCTAGGGAGTTAATAAAAAGCTGGAGGTTTTGCAGTCCGAGACGGCGGTAAAGAGTGTACAAAAGGTCGATGATTTCCGCGTCTTGCTCGGGAGAAGCGTTTCCAATGGCTTCCACCCCAAATTGGTGGTGTTGGCGGTAGCGGCCGGCTTGCGTACGCTCATAACGGAACATGGGAGCAATATAAAAAAGCTTGTGGATAGAAGTATGCTGGTGGAGCTGATGTTCGATGAAGGCGCGCATGACAGGGGCTGTTCCTTCAGGACGCAGAGATAGGGAGCGTCCCCCTCGGTCTACAAAGGTATACATTTCTTTGGAGACGATGTCGGATGTTTCTCCGACTCCTCGTTGAAAAAGTTCGGTGCGCTCAAAGAGGGGGGTGCGGATTTCTTGGTAGCCGTAATCGCGAGCGGTTTGGCGCATGAGCTCTTCCACAAAGGACCAGAGATAAGAGCTTTTCCAAAGCTCTTGGGGGTCTTTGGGAATAATGTCAAATACGCCGGGGGGCAGGGGGGTTTTCATGCGATAATTTTCCTGAATAGCTAGGTTCTCCGGTAAAAGTATAAAGTGATTTTGCTATTCGGTAAAGTCTGAACGAGGATTTTTTTGCTTTTCCTTCTTTTGGTAAAACTTATAGTTCGATTATCCTTGGCAAGTCTTTTGGGCGTTGAATATCCAATTCAACTTCTTGGCAAGGAGCAGATCGAAAAAAATCAATCAAAGATATTGTTGTCGATTGGGCCGTTTGATTTGATTTTTTAGCACGAGCGCCTCTTACTTTTTTCTTTTTTCTTTTCATTCAAAAAACGGTCCTTTTAACTTTAGGTCAATCTAAGATTTAATCCTAAGGCTATGCATAGAGAAACAAGAGTGTGCCATTTAGGATTGCCTCTACCCGAAAGAGTTTTATAGAGGCTTTCACGACCGACGTGAGCTTTTTTGGCCAGTGCGCCGATACCCCCTTGTGCTTCTGCAACGTTACGAAGAGCAATTAAGAAAAGTTGCTGAGACTCTTCGTCACCTTTAAGGCTTTCTTCTAAAGCGGCATTTAAATAAGAAACAGCCTCATCATGATCTTTGAGTTTTTCAAGAAGCCAGTCTTGATATTTTTTATTTTTTGCCATATTTTCTCTCCCTCGATTGATATTCCCTTAAATATTCTTTTGCTTTATCAATATCTTTAGATTGTGATCTCTTGTTCCCCCCACAAAGAAGTAAGATGACTTTATTTCCTATTTTAGAGTAATAAATTCTTATCCCAGGACCATAATGAATTCGTAATTCTGCTATTCCTTCACCGAGAGACTTACAGTCGCCAAAGTTTCCCAATTTGAGTCGATCCAGACGAGTAAGAATCTTGGATCTCGTATGCATTTCTTGAATGCTTTCAAACCAATCATCAAAAGGATTGTGCCCAGAAGGGGTTTGATAAAATTCAATCTCAATTTCCATAAACTTTATTGTATCCCTTAAGATACATTCTTTTCAAGAGTTTTTTATTTTTTGGGTGCGGCTCTTTTAAAACGATAGAAATATATTGAAACACAAAGACACAAAGACACAAAGGAGATCGCTGAAAATCCTCTCTCGTATAGAATTATTGGAGCTGCTATTGAAGTGCATCGAACTTTGGGAGGACCAGGACTTCTTGAAAGCATTTATCACTCAGCATTGTGTCATGAGTTATCCCTTCAGGGCTTAAGAGTCCGATCCGAAGTTCCTGTGGAAGTGCGTTACAAAGGAATCAAAATTCGAGATCCTCTGCTTATCGATATTTTGGTTGAAGATCTCATCATCGTTGAGGTAAAAGCGACCGAAAAAGATCATCCTATCCATGATGTCCAGCTCCTGACGTATCTAAGATTGACGGGTTTACGACTTGAATTGGTGATTAATTTTGGTAGCAAGCATGTCAAAGAAGGGATTAAGCGAGTGATCAATGGTTAACCTTTGTGCCTTTGTGCCTTTGTGTTAAAATTTTTGTTTAATCCATATCACATTTGTTAAAGAGTCTACTTAAAATTGCAGAGTATATTGGGTGATTAAGACATCACTTAGTCTACACGGGCTCTAGAAATTGGAATTGTTTTAAAAGAGCCGCACCCTTATTTTTTAGAAGGGACTTTCACTTGAATTGCGATTGAGCTTTCAAATGTTCAAATATGTTCTTCTCTATTCTTTCCTTATCTGAAGCATGCGTTGCTTTAACTCGGAAATTTCAGACGACATTTCTGGAGAAACATTTGCAATTTGCATGATTTTATTGATGCAGTAGTTGACACCCTCATCATTATCACCCAATTCTAAAGCTGTTTCATACCATATGGCAAAGGGAATTTCGATTTTTATCTGTTTGATCACCTCGCTATTTCTCAATGCATCCGTGCATGCAGTCTCCTTTATTACCTGAATGAGAGTCTGACGTGCCCACGCAGGGGGTTCTTTTCCATAGGCTGAAATCCCTTGCCCAATGCATTGGATAGAGGAAAGAAGGTCAGGGTTTGTGGGATCATCTTGATTACTATAGTAGAAATAATAGTAATGAATGAGGGCTTTGTGGACCCAGACTTCTGCTGGAACCTTATGTCCAAAAGCGGTGATTGCAACGTTTAACAGTTCAATTGTCTCTCTTCCATTCGTCTCGATAACTTCTAAAAATTGCTCAAGAACGAGCAACGGATTCTTTCTCATCGCTTGCAATTGTTCTATATTTAAAAGAGCCATTAAGTAATGAGCGCGTGCATACAAGTTATCTTTATAAGCATGGATGATTTTATCGGTTGTCAGGTTCGTGTGTTCATTCGGATCTAATTCTATCAAAGTCTCACGGATAGGGCGAATGATCTTATCTAAAAGATCATTCGCTTCTTGATATTTTTCATACTTGATTGCCATTTGTATCATAGGCACTAAACGGATTGCCATCTTGTGATTGATTTTTTTTAAATGACGGTGATTGACGAGCTGAACGATCCACTGTTGTTTCTGTTTTAGAGTACTTTTAAAACGAGAAAGAGCCAGGAATAAAGTAGGGAGATAATACAAATTGAGTTCATTGGGATGAATAAACTTTAAAAAGGAAGAGGTTAAAAAATTTTCTAATCCCTCTTCATCGCCATAATGAGCAGATTTTTCCGCGAGCCGATATAAAGAGATGCAAAAAACCTTGGATAGAAAGGAGGGAAAATATTGAGAGATCGGTCGAATCTTATTAAATAACATTATCTGTGAAATTCTAATGGCGAGCGAGCTGGCATAGGTTGCCCGGCCAAAAATGGCATTTTCTAATGCCTGAAAAGTCGCTTTGTACGGTTTGGCAACTTGTTCAATGCTTGGCAAGCGGGAAGGATGAGAAATGGCTTCTAATATAGAACAATGATTGTTTAGAAGGCTTTTTAATCCGGTGAATAATTGATTTCCTGCTTGAGGTTTATTTAAAAACTTGTTTTCTTCAATAAAAGGGGAAGACTCAGAGTCACTAGAAGAGAGCAGTTCTAGATGGGGTTTAAGCTCATTTTCGATATAATCCGGGAGACTTGTCCCATAGATATAGCGCATTTTTTCTGGATAAGGGTGTGTGTCAAGCCCGAACCAATCAAAATCTAATTTTTCTTCAATTGAACACCACCGCCATTTAAACTCTAATAAGGAGGCTGCCGTTTTTGAAAGAGCCGTCATATTCAACCACTCTTGTTTTCCGAGAAGATCTAAAATTCTATTCAACGGATCTTCCGGAAGAGATAAAAGGGGGAAAGGGGCTGCTGTGGCTTCCACTCCTCATTTTCAAAGGGACAGAAACGTTTACCTAGCGTAAAAGTATGCATGTTTTAACTCACTCTTTCTTTCGCAATATTAATAATAACTTTCCACATTTTATTACTTTTTTTGTTTTTTTTCTATAATTAATTAAAAATTAATTCGCGTTTTTTGTTTGATTTAAAAATTCTCTTCGTTTATTTTGTTGAGCTAATGTCCCTCTCCCTCGGCAACGTGTGAAAGAGCCTCATCAAACGCTTTTAGAAAAAACCCTCTTTCTTCCTCCCTAATCAACCGTTCCCGGCTCAAAATTTTCTCTAGCCATTCTCTTTCTTCCGTAAGAATCTTTTCCTCCGGCGACAGAACAAACCTCTCTAGTTCTTTTAAGAGCTGGTTACGGACCCCCTGTTCATGCTTTTTTAATTCTTCCAAATTTTTGATAAAATCCAAAGAAAGCCATTTGCAAGCCATTGTCACCAGATGGTTTAATTCTGATAGAGAAACGCTTTTTTGGAAATGACCGAGTAAACCGGTAATATTTTGCTCAGCTTTCTCATCGACTAATGTGAGAGCCTCCTCTTTATGCTCCATAAAAGAATGGAGGTTCAGCTCTTTTACAAAAGAAAGGAATTGATCAATCGGTAGATCGCGATACTGATGATACAGTTTCTCTAACGCTGCTTTTAAGAGTTGCTGATGCTTCGCATGGAGAGTTAAATAGGCATGAGACAATTTTTGAAATTCTTCTTGAAATCCCGGATGAGCCGTTTTCAATTCTTGGGCGATTAAATGCACGAGATTCGCACCCCAGTCTTTAAGAGCAAGCTCCCGTTCAGAAAGAAGGGCTTGCAACTGAATATAAATGGGATGGTTGCGATCGATAGAAGAGACTTCTTTTTTTCTTCCTTCTCTTCCTTAATATCAATCGGAAGAGGAAAGGGAGGGGACTCGAGAGCCAGGAGTTCATCCTTGGGTGGGATCGTGGACATAGGCATAGGCATGGGCGGAGCGATGGGCTGATCTTTATCTGCGCTAGCGATGTCCTCTTCTTCTTTCAGCAAATGGGCCTGATGAATTTGCCCTTGCGCATTAAAAAGCAAATAGCCGAAAAGAAGCTGATCGGAAGGGGCAAATGTTTTAATACTCTGACGAATGGCAAGCGCTGTTTTTTTGCCCACGTCCGAATACAAGATAAAATGGTGCAACCCGCTAAAGGCTTCCACATCTTGTTTGCAGGCCGCGACTAATTGGCTGGATCCTTTAGAAGTCGATAAATGGAGCGCTTTTTGTATCAATATTTGTCCCATGCGATGATAACGAGGACAGTTGTAAATAAGATTTTCTGCTCCGGGATGGACCCATCCTAAGTTTTTTGGAGGAGCAAAATCGCAGTTCCCGGAATCAGCCGCAAGTCCTGCGAGTTGAATCAATCCCCCTTGCCGAATGAGCTGGGTAATCTCTTTCCCGTTGAACCCCTCCAGAGGATCGACATTGGCAAGCAGACGATTCAGTCCCCGCACATCGTGCAGTGTTCTGAGCTCCATCAGATGAGAGTCCACAACAATAATCGACCGAGGAATCAGCCAATAAAATAAGGTCGGAATGGGCTGAGCAATCAATAAGAAATGAGAAAGATCGCGATTCGTATAAATGCGCAATGTATAGGGACAACAATTAAATTGCCCTTGATAATCCATTTGAGAGGCATACGAAAACGTATCCGGCAACAAAATTTGTAGATTATTCTTTAAAAAATCGATATCGGACCAGTTCTGATTATAAGGTTTTAAATGGGCAAACTGCGCACGCATCAACGCCATCGTTAAATCCGCCACCCCTTGCGCGGCCTTTGTTTCTTGCACTTCTCTCTTATCCTGCGCATTCCAATAAATCAGCCCCCCTGCAATCGCTGAAAGAGTGAACAGGGAGAAAATAAAAATCAAAATCGACTTCCACGCTTGGTAAAGGTGACTCGAATCTGCCTCATAACCAAAAGGCCCTCTCCGACTCTTGTGATGTTCATCTTCTAATTCTTTTAAATAATCATCTTTCAAGCTCACCGGTTTTTTCTCTTCCTCTTCTTTTTCTTTCTTCTCCTTTTTTTCTAATTCTTTTAAATACACCTGCATGGTGTCCTCTGCCCACTCCTTCTCTTTTAAAGGGGAAATCCCCTCCTCTTGAAAGGGTAAGGAAAAAGAAGAAAGGCAAGTTTTATCTTCTTTCTGCAAAGAGGGGAGGCAGGCTCCTTTTTCTTTCTTGCCCAGCTCTCCCTCTGAGGGGCATTTAACCATTTCAAACAAGATAGGGATGTCTTGAATGGTAAACAGATCTCCCGATTGAAGAATTTTTTTGCCAAAAGGCTGACCATTGACCGACACAAAAGGATCATTGGCCTCATTCACTAAAATAAATTGATCATTCTGCTTAAGAATTTTAAGGTGAATCGGAGCAATGTTTTCTCCGACCAAAGGCAAATCCACCTTCGAAGAATCAGAGCCGATAAAGAGGGTCGATTTATTAAAGAGATGAATCTCAGGATCAAAGTGAGGGTGAAGAGTCAGTCGTATCATGGGGCTATCCTTTCGGCTGATGCCTATCTACTCTAAAAGAACGATTATTTATCGTCAAAATGTAAAGCCGAGCGGAGAAGCAAACATCTTATTAGTTGTTTGATAATTAGAAAAAAAGATATTTATTTATTGATTATAAAAAATAATTCATTTATAATAACTATTCTTGCTAATTATTAGGGGATGGAGCCACCCTTGACAGAATATGCGATTTCTTTCTATTGCTGAATGAACAAAGCTATTGCTAAAAGCCTTCCTCTACATTAGAATGGCATAACTTTGATGATCTTAGAATGTAAGGAGACGTTGTGAATATTTTGCTAGCCCTCTTTCAGCCTGCTCCTCATGTCCCTGAGATGCAAGATAAAGAGCAGATGCGAAAAGAATACAAATACTGGCGCATTCGTATTCTCTATTCGATGTTTATTGGTTATGCCTTCTATTATTTCACAAGGAAAAGCTTTACTTTTGCGATGCCCGGTTTGATTCAGGATTTGGGATTTGACAAGAGCCAGTTGGGGATTTTAGGGAGCATTCTCTCGATTACCTATGGGGTTAGTAAATTTGCGAGTGGGATTATTGGGGATCGGACGAACCCCCGTTACATGATGGCGTTAGGGTTAATGTTGACAGGGGTGTTTAATATTTGTTTTGGCCTCTCCTCTTCCATTTTCTTTTTTGCGCTGTTTTGGGGATTAAATGGCTGGTTTCAGGGCTTTGGATGGCCTCCTTGCGCCCGTTTTCTGACCCAGTGGTACTCCCATTCTGAGCGTGGTTCTTGGTGGTCGACGTGGAATGTTTCGCATAATGTCGGGGGATTCTTGATCCCTTGGGTGGCGGGAGTGGCGTTGCAATATTTTGGTTGGCGTTATGCCATGTATATTCCCGGTGTTCTCTGCATTTTTGGAGGATTCTTCCTGATGAATCGGCTACGCGATACGCCTGAATCCTTGGGATTGCCCCCCATTGAGACCTATCGCCAAGATTATACGGATAAAATAGAGGCCGCAGGAGAAAAGGAAAAGCTCTCCTCCAAGCAAATTTTCATCGAATTTATCATCAAGAATTCTTATATTTGGCTCCTGGCGATCGCTTATTTCTTTGTCTATGCTGTCCGGACGGGGATTAATGATTGGACCGCCCTATTCCTTGTGGAATCAAAAGGGTATAGCAGCATTGGGGCGAACGGATGCGTCTCTCTCTTTGAAGTGGGGGGTTTTTTTGGAAGCCTTGTTGCCGGCTGGTCTTCCGATCGTCTTTTTGGAGCGAAGCGAGGACCCATTAACGTTCTTTTTTCCCTGGGAATGCTTCTTGCCATTTCCTGTTTTTGGTGTATTCCTCAGGGCTATATTCTTTTTGATTCGGTGGTGATGTTCCTGATCGGATTTTTTATTTTTGGGCCGCAAATGATGATTGGATTGGCGGCCGCGGAGCTCTCTCATAAAAAAGCGGCTGCCACTTCAACAGGGTTTGTCGGATTTTTCGCTTATATAGGAGCCGCTTGTGCGGGTTATCCTTTAGGAACAATTACACAAAGCTTAGGCTGGGGAGGGTTTTATTTTTCCCTCGTTATTTGTTGCATCATCTCGACCATTCTTTTGCTTCCTCTTTGGTCCGTGACCGCTGCTCATTTGCGCGCCAGATCCTCTGCCCCGGAAGATCCTTCTCTTAAAACAGCCTAGTGCCCCTTAACATAAGTTTATGTCTTCTCCCTTTATCCATCTCCGGGTCCATTCACAATATTCCATCTTGGATGGGACCGCTTCTTTATCCGATCTTGTCAATCAAGCTGTCCAAGAGGGAATGTCTGCTTTGGCATTGACAGATCATGGGAATTTATTTGGGGTGGTCGATTTTTATAAGTTATGTAAAGAGGCCAAGATCAAAGCCCTCTTAGGGTGCGAGTTCTATGTTGCTCCTCGCTCTCGCTTGGAAAAAATCAAAATCCCAAATATGCGGGCCGGGTATCAACTGACTTTGCTAGCGCAAAGCCAGCAAGGCTATCGTCATTTATGCAAACTCTCTTCTTTGGGCTATTTAGAGGGCTTCTATTACTATCCACGCATCGACCGCGAGTTGATTCAAAAATATCAGGGAGATCTCATTTGTTTAGATGGAGCCTTAGGCTCTCGCTTGGCCCATGAAATTTTGCAAGGAACGGCTGAAAGTGCAAAAGAACATCTGATGTGGCATCTCGCTCTCTTTGGCGACCGCTACTATCTCGATTTGCAGCGTCATCAGATGTCAAGAGAAGCGATGAAAGAAGAGGGCTTGACCCAAGAATCTTGGCTTCTTCAGCAGCACCAAGATTATATTCAAAAGCAGAAAAAGGTGAATGAAGCGCTCGTGAATTTCAGTCAGGAGCTTAGGATTCCTTTAGTGGCCTCGCAAGATATTCACTACCTAGAGAAAGAGGACTGGCGGGCGCATGAAATTTTGCTCAATGTTCAATCGGGAGAGCCGTGCGAGATATGGGAAAAAGACTCTTATGGACAGCCTAAATTTCGGGTCCCCAATCCCAAAAGAGAAACTTACCCCTCGCATGAGTATTATTTTAAATCTGCCAAGCAGATGAAAGAGCTCTTCAGCGATCTTCCGGAGGCCATCGAGAATAGCGGGAAGATTGCCGACCGCTGCCGGGTGGAGTTAGATTTTAAAACCAAACATTATCCTATCTATCTTCCCCCTTCTTTGGAGAATCGTTCTTACACAAAAGAGGAACAGGTCGTGGCCGTCGAAGCCTACCTTTGGCAATTATGCCGAGAAGGAATCAAGCAACGTTATACGCCGGAGAGATTAGCCAACGTTCAGGAGATTTATCCGGGACGTGATCCTTTAGAGGTTGTCGAGCAGCGATTGAACGAAGAGATGAGCATTATTCTTCCAAAAGGGATGGGCGATTATCTCTTGATTGTGTGGGATTTTATCAACTGGGCCAAGAGAAAAGGAATTCCGATGGGTCCGGGAAGAGGATCCGGGGCAGGTTCCATTGTCTTGTATTTGATTGGGGTGACCGATATTGAGCCGCTCCGGTTCCATCTCTTCTTTGAGCGTTTCATCAATCCTGAGCGTCTCTCCTATCCCGATATTGACGTAGACATTTGCATGGAGCGAAGAGGAGAGGTCATCGCCTATACGCTCGAGAAATATGGCAAGGAAAATATTGCCCAGATCATCACATTCGGGACGATGAAGGCAAAGATGGCTCTAAGAGATGTCGGGCGGGTCTTGAGTATTCCCTTATCAAAAGTGAACGAGATTGCCAAGCTGATTCCGGAAGATCTAAATATCACATTGGATAAGGCCTTGGAAAAAGATCCTGAGCTCCGAGAACGGGTCGACAAGGAGGAAGAGGTCGCCCGCCTCTTTGATCTTGCGCGAAAGTTGGAAGGATCGATCCGCAATACGGGGATACATGCGGCCGGAATCATTATCAGCGGCTCGCCGCTGACTGATTTAATTCCCATTTGCCATGCCAAAGACTCTGAGATGCCAGTGACTCAGTTCTCAATGAAGCCGGTCGAGGTGGTCGGGATGTTGAAAGTCGATTTTCTTGGGCTGACCACCTTGACGGCGATTCAAATGTGCACCGAGGCCGTGGCCGCTCGAACAGGAAAGACAATCGATTGGATCAACTTACCCTTAGAGGATAAACCCACTTTTGATCTTCTCAACCAAGGACGCACATTAGGAATCTTCCAACTAGAATCGGCGGGGATGCAGGACCTCGCTCGTCAGCTCCATTTGGATCGTTTTGAAGAGATCATCGCCGTTGGAGCGCTCTATCGTCCGGGACCCATGGACATGATTCCTTCTTTTATCCATCGTAAGCATGGACGGGAGCCGATTGAGTATGATCATCCGTGGATGGAGGGGATTTTAGCAGAGACGTATGGGATCATGGTCTATCAAGAGCAAGTGATGCAGATTGCGAGTCGGCTGGCCCGTTTCTCTTTAGGGGAAGGGGATGTGCTTCGCCGGGCGATGGGAAAGAAAGACATGGAGCAGATGGCCAAGCAGCGGGAAAAATTTCGGCAAGGGGCCTTGCAAAACCGGATTGATGAGCAAACCTCCATGTTAATCTTTGATAAAATGGAGAAATTTGCCGCTTATGGATTTAACAAGTCGCATGCGGCCGCTTATGGGTATCTTTCTTATGTGACGGCTTATTTTAAAGCCAATTATCCTGCTGAATGGATGGCGGCCTTGATGACCTGTTCAAGGGATGACTTAACGAAAGTGGCCAAGTTTATTGCAGAATGCCGTCACTTATCGATTGCGATTTTGCCTCCGGATATCAATGAGTCGGGAGGGAGCTTTCAAGCGACCCATCAGGGGATTCGGTTTGCCATCACGGGGATTAAGGGAGTGGGAAGCGCCGTGGTGGAGTCTATCTTAAAAGAGCGTCGCTTGCGCGGTCCTTTCAAGAGCTTTTATGAGTTTTTCAAGCGAATTGATATGAAAAAAGTGGGCAAGAAGACCATTGAAAGTTTAGTGCAAGGGGGATGTTTCGATTTTACCGATTGGTCTCGGGAAGCTTTAGTGGTGAGTATTGATCCGATTTATGAGGCCGTTGCGAAGGAACAGAAAGAACAGTCGCTCGGGATTTTATCCCTCTTTTCCTTAATGGGGGAGACAACGGAGGATCGTTTCCGCTCTCCTCCGGAAGTAGAAAAGAAAATGTCTCGCCAAGAGATGTTACGGCGTGAAAAGGAGTTGCTGGGCTTTTTCTTGAGTGGTCATCCTATGGATGACTACAAGCCCGTTTTGCAGCGTCTCTCTTGTGTACCTCTTCGGCGTTTGGATCAGATGGAGCATCAGACGGTTTTTCGCTCGGCCTTCATTGTTGAGGAGGTGCAAGTGAAGATTTCGGCGAAATCCCAGCGCAAATTTGCCATTTTGACGATTAGTGATGGGATTGCAAGGAAGGAGTTACCCATTTGGTCTGATCTTTATGAGGAAAAGAGTTCTCTTTTGCAAGAGAATCAGTTGCTTTATGCGGTTCTTCAGGTGGATAAAAGGGAAGAGGAGCTTCAACTCTCTTGTCGGTGGCTGGATGACTTGACGGGGGCGAATGAAGAGATGATTGCTGCTTGCGATCAAGCGTATGATCGAGCCAAGCACTACCTGGCTCGTTTGCAGACAAAGCCCTCTTCAAATAAATCTTCTAAAAATTCCCCTTCTCTCTCTTCTGGCAAGGAGGCCCTTCCGATGAAAGCCCTTTTGGTTAAATTGAATGCAGATCAAACCCGTTTGAGTCATGTGCTGCAATTAAAGCAGATTTTTCTGGAGCATCCGGGGCAATCATCCGTGCAGATTCATTTTTATGCCGCTGCGCACTCGTTGGCGACGTTGCATGTCGATGCCTCTCCCGGTGTTTTGCTAAGCGATGGGCTCACGCAGAAAATCCGGGAGTTGGGCTGCGTCATGGCGGTGGAAGACTTATTTTAATCTTTTCTACAATTCGCGAAGAAGAAATCCAGGTTGACAGGAAGAAAGGAACTCTCTAAACTTCTCATTCAAACGATCTAACTCTTTACCGGTCTATGAGCACTAAATTTTCTTTTTTTCCTTTTTGTTTATTCGCTTTATTTTTTTCTTTCTCTTTCTCTTTTTCTTTGGAAGCCTCTCGCTCACAGCCTTTTGCTTCTAAAGAGGAAGGGGAAAGTTACTTGGCTTGTCACTATGATTTAGGGTGTGAGTATTACCAGAAGCAAGATTGGCGGCATGCCTCGACTGAATTTGAAAAGGTGATTTATTTTTTTCCCACCTCTGAAACGGCTGCCATTGCTTCCTATTATCTGGCCATTTGCTACTTTGAGATGAGAGAATATGATTTTGCCAATACGGAGTTTTCGAGTTACCTAAAAGCTTCCGAGCATCCCGCCTATTTTGAAGAAGCGGTCTACTATAAATTTTGTATTGCTGAATTCTTTCGATCGGGGGAAAAAAAGCGCTTTTTTAAAGTGCGCTACTTCCCGAAATGGGCATCGGCTGAGGATTTGGCTTTGACCATTTACGATGAAGTGGTGGCGGCTTTACCTAACCATCCTCTCACCATTCGAGCCCTCTATTCGAAAGCCGACTTGTTGAAACGGATGCGAGAGTTTCGTGAGGCCATTGACACTTACCAGACAATCATTCGCCGCTTCCCTAAAGATGAGATTGTGCCTGCCTGTTATCTCAATATTGCCGATGTTTATTTAGAGCAGAGCCGTTATGAATTTCAAAATCCTGATCTCTTGGCGTTGGCAGAGTTGAATGCACGCAAGTTTAAAGCCGAATTTCCGAGGGATGAGGGGGGAGATATTGTGGAAGAGCGTGTCTGTCAAATAAAAGAGTTATATGCGAAAGGGCTTTGTGATTTAGGCTTATTTTATGAGCGACTGGGCCAGCCTGCGGCGGCTGCCATTTATTACCAAAGCTCGATTGAGGAGTTTCCCGATACCCATGTCTCTGCCTTTTGCCGCTCTCGCCTCATCTGTTTAGGCTATATGGAAGAGGAAGAGCAGGAAATGGAAGAAACAGAGTGTCTCCCGTGCGCTTCCTGAAGATAAATTTACGTCATGTGCGATTTTTTTCCGTTCGAGTCCGGGCCCGAGACCGGGCCCGTGCCCGAACCGAGATTCCGAGCTTTGCTAAACTATTTAACGAAGCTCGGAATCTCGGTTCGGTCTCGGGCCCGGTCTCGGGCCCGGACTCGAACGGAAAAAAATCGCACATGGCGTTAAATTTATGTCTATGGGGATGGCTTTTGATTGGCGGAGGAGGGCTGGTGAGCTGCCAATACCAGTTTGGCAGAAGTGAGTTGGCTTTACGCGATGCCACGATTTCGGTCCCTTATATTGAGGGGGATCAAAAAGGGGGGCTGACGGCTGAAGTCATCAAGAAAATCAGCACTTCCGGAGCCTTTCGCTATGTGGATGGGGGGGGCGATTTTCTCTTAAAAATTAAATTAATCAGACTGCGTGATGAAAATATTGGTTTTCGTTATGATCGGAAGAAAAGAGGAGGGCTCAAGAGATCGATGATTCCGACCGAAACGCGAGCGACAGCGACAGCAGAGGTGGTTTTAATTGAGGGAGGAACGGGGCAAACGATTCGGGGACCTTTTACCCTTTCCACCGGTGTCGAATTTGATCATACCTATTACACGACTCGGCACGCTCTTAATACATTCTCCTTGGGACAATTAAATGATGTGGATGCTGCCCATGATGCGATGATGCAGCCTTTGAATCGTTCTTTAGCTGATAAAATTGTGAGCGAGCTCATCAACAGTTGGTAAACAATGGAACAATTGGGGAACAGGGAATGAGTAAAAAATGTTTTCCCGCACATCTGGATCAGTTATATCAGATGTTAGATTTTATTCAGGAGGAAGGGAAAAAATGTCACTCTCCTCCGCCTCTTTTAAATTCTATTATTTTAGCTGTTGAAGAAGCTGTGGTGAATGTGATTGAGTATGCCTATCCGGAAAGACCTGATGGGAGGGTTGAAATAGAGGTAGAGGACTATAAAGAGGGGAAGACAGGGATTTGTATCACGATTAGAGATCAAGGAGTTCCCTTTAATCCCATCAAGCGTTTTCGTGCGACTTCTTCTTCTCCTTCTTCTTTCCCCAAACTCTCCTTGCCCGTTGAACAAGCAGAGTTAGGGGGCTATGGCATTCCTCTCTTGATTGGTTTAATGGATGGGGTGGATTATGAGCGGATCGAAGAGGAAAATATTCTCTATTTAATTAAATATTTTTGAATTGCTCTAATACTCGCTCTAATAAGTGTTCGGTTTCTTGAATCTCGATCAGGAATTTTTCTAAGACTTGAAGAATCAATTTAGATTGATTATAAATTCCCGTCCCCATGAACCCGATCTCTATGCGGGGCTTCTCTTCTCCTCGATTGAGAGCAATTAAAACGGTTGTCGATTGCTCTTCTGAAAAACTGGGAATGATCCAAACAATAAATTCTTGATTGACTAAAGTGATTTTTTCTAGGGATTCAATAATATGAAATAAAGACTGTAATTTAAATTGTTTTTGCGCTTCAAGAGGTTGAAAATGCAAGAGATCGAGATCATATAATAGCTTTAAATCAATAGAAGATAGGCCTTCTGGAAGCCAAAAAGTTAAATTCTTAGTAAATGATTTATAAGATTCTTCAATAATATGTAAATTATCCATTAGAGTTCCTTATATTTTTATATACTATAATTTTAAATTAAAATTATTTGTTTTTCAATGAATAAAGGAATAAATGAATAAGATTGGGATTTTGAACGGAATGTCCTCCGCAGTAGAGGATATTTGGACGAGTGTGAAAAATTTTCCTGGTTTTTAAATCCTCCCATCTTTATTATTTCTAATAATTGATCATTCAGTTTTGTTATTTAGCAATATTTATAATTTAAAGTTAATAGTATTAACAAGAAGGTTTTAAAATGTTTAATTCTATCAGAGAAGTTGTAAGTGGTTCAGGAACCCCCTATGTTCAGCAGCCGAGGGTTAGCCAAGAGACAAAAATTAACTTTATGAATTTACTTCCCCAAGAAGTGAGTCTTGAAATTTTTTCTTATTTGAATTGTGCCGAGCTTGGAAGATGCCTTCAAGTAAGCAGAACATGGAACGTATTAGCAAGCGATGAAGCTCTATGGAAGGTCTTGCTGTTAAGAGAAATTGTCTTCGGTAAAAAGCAATGGAAAACCTATTTTGGAGAGATTGGCAAAGAGCCTCCCCTTCCAAAAGATATTTATGAGATCCTTAACAGCCCTTGTCCCATTTTCCTAGGAAAAAAAGTTCGGGAGACCCATATGCTCGTCCTTATTCCGGAAACTGTGAATGGGAAGCCTCTCAATTTAACAACCTTAGGAGAACTTGTGAAGGCTCCTAAAGAGGGACATGCCACTCAGTATAGATTTATTTGGGATGCGATTCTTAATGATGAGCATGCTAATCAAGCGACTACTCAATCTCATTGGGTGTTGATGACAATGGATGTTATTCCCGAGAGTAGAAATAAGAGGTATTCAGGCCAACATGATCTTATCACTGAACTAGTTAAACAAACAGGGATTAATTACGAAGTTCCAAATGTATTAGATGTGGCTATTTGTATTTTTATGCACCATATTGGTGATGGGAAGCGTCTATTTGCTGATAAGCCGTTTACGTTTACACGCTGTCAGGAGAACGTGCAAGACTATCAGGTAGTTGTTGGCGGCTTTACCCTTGCCGGCTTCGAGGTCAACGTCTTCCCCAGCTATGGCGACGACAATTTCGGCGTGGCGGCCCTCCGGAAGTTCTTTTAGGTCATTGGGACTTGGAAACTTGGCTCTTGATGAAGCGCCTTGGGTGTTTGTTTCTTGGAATTTGGGATTAAAAATCACGCAAGTTTTATAAAGGTCTCTGAGGATCTTGAAAAAACGCCTGAAAAAAATGTTGATTCGCAAAAAGCGAATTACTATAATGAATTTATGCGGATTATCACTAATCGATCTATTACGGAATGTTGGAAGAAATATCCGGAGGCAAAAGTGAGCTTAGCTGTATGGGAAGAGCGGATCTATTTAGCCACCTGTAAAAATCATGAAGAGTTAAAACGTATTTTTCCCACCGCAGATTATATTGCAAATTCTAACTTTAAGCATCTGACGATGTTTAATATCAAGGGAAACGAGTATCGTTTGGCTGTGGATATTTTTTTTAATACCGGACATGTATTTGTAAAGTGGTTTGGTAAGCATGTGAACTATGAGAAAATAAATTTTAACAC
Organism: Parachlamydiales bacterium; assembly: GCA_963801825.1. Classification (GTDB taxonomy): domain Bacteria; phylum Chlamydiota; class Chlamydiia; order Chlamydiales; family Parachlamydiaceae; genus CAWDGI01. The sequence continues at coordinate 683,606 of CAWDGI010000003.1, read as the reverse complement.
CTTGCTCAATAATGGATTTAGGTTATGTTAAAACAAAAAATGACAAGAAGAAAACGGATAGGTTTGATATCCAAAAGAGTCCCTAAACAACTCCATTTATATCATTTTCCCATTATCAAGGGATTAGAAGAGATTTCCTTTAAATTAAACGCCCATCCTGCCGAGAATATCTTTGGAGCACTTCTTCATGCTTTTTTCTTAACTCCTATTTTGGATCAGCAGAGTGCTGTTGAAGCGGAACGAGTCCTTGAATATTTGAATCGTGCTTTCGAAGGCGAGATGCCCCAAGAGGTAGAAGACTATCAACATCTTCTCTTGATCTTACTTAAAGAATATGATGAGAAGTATTATCGACGCACTGCTAAAGAAATGTGTCCACACGAATTTTTGAAGGCTCTTCTTATTGAAGATCAACTTCCTCAAAAAAGTTTAGTGCCTGAGTGTTTCCAGACAGAAAGTCAAGTGTCTGAATTTCTACATCAGAAAAAAGGACGAGATAAACTTAACTATCATCAAGCTGTGGCTTTAGGAAAGAAGTTTAGAGTTGATCCGTTAAATTTTTTATAATGACGCCATGGGTGAATTTGTTCTTAGAGATTTCTAAAAATATCATTCACCGCAGAGAAAGCGGCAGAGATCGCAGAGTTTAAAAATTATTTACAATTCCGATGATGCTATCCTTGAGCATCGCAACATGAAAATTAATCCAACAAGCTTACTTTGCACCCGAGAGCTTGCATTCATTTGCTCTGCGCTCTCGGCTGCTTCCTCCGCGGTAATAATATTTTTAGAAGTCACTAAGACAAATTCGTCCATGGCGTATAATGTGGAGTTAATACTCACCTGTATAGTCGGGTGTTGATGACAATGGATGTCATTCCCGAGAGTAGAAGTAAGAGCTATTCAGACCAACATGATCTTATCACTGAACTAGTTAAACAAACAGGGATTAATTACGAAGTTCCAAATGTATTAGATGCGACTATTTGTATTTTTATGCACCATATTGGTGATGGGAAGCGTCTATTTGCTGATAAGCCGTCCACGTATACACGCTGTCAGGAGGATGTGGGAAGCTACCAGGTAGTTGTTGGCGGCTTTTCCCTTGCCGGCCTCGCTGTCATCCTCAGCAACTCTGACTACGCCAATATCGGCGTGGCGGCCTTCCGGAAGTTGTTTTAGGCCATTGGGACTTGGAAACTTGGCTCTTGATAAAAGGGCCTTGGGTGTTTATTTCTTGAAACTTGGGATTAAAAATCACGCAAGCGCATGCCATCCTTACCCTCTGCTCGTATTTTCGGAGACATTGTAAATGACCGGAATACTTCCGAGTTTTTAAACCCCAAAGATCCCCCGAATCGCCCCTATTTTCAATTGAATTTCCGCCCATTCTTTTTCAAATGTACTTTTTTGGATCACCCCACACCCTGCCCCAATAAACATTTCCAGTGGATTCCACTGAATATTGCGGATTCCCACCAAGCAAAGGGCTGCTCCTTGTTGAGGATAGTGAAGGCCTAAGGGAGCTCCATAATAATGACGAGGAATGTGCTCTTGATACTTCTGTAGCCATTGTTTGCCTCTCTCCATGGGCCATGCTCCCAAAGCGGGAGTCGGGTGAAGATGACGCACGAATGTATCAAAGTGAAAGGAGCCATTCAGTTCGACTTCAATCGGTGTCATCAAATGGCATAGAGGAGGAATTTGAGTCACTTGGAGACTCTTGATTTGAATCTGTCCTAAGGAATGAAGGGCCTGCTTGATCCCCTCTACCACGAGCTGGTGTTCTTGCAGCTCTTTTTCATTTTTTATAAAGGTCTCTTGGGGATCTTGGGGATTTTGAAAATCCCCTACTGGGCATGTTCCCGCTAAAGCCATGGTCGAAATTTTTTTTGGCTCTTGTTGAGCATGGGAAAACAAAAGTTCAGGGGTCATTCCTAGCACTCCCTCATCCTCATCCCCATCCCAATGGCCGTAGAGGAAGCCAAGCCCCTGCTGAAGGGCCTCAATCCCTTTTCTGATGCAATGGCATAAACGATCTTTAGTCATAAGAGCAGGGGAGCGCGTAAAAAGATAAGGGACCGCTTTTTGTAAGACCCCTCCTTCTAAGAGCTCCATGAGATCTTGAAAAAGAAATTTAAATTTTTCTTTTGGGTCCAGCGTCCACTGACACTCCGGCAAGTAAGAAACACTCACACTCTTGAATTCATTCAATAAATCTGCCGCAGAAAGTTCTCTCCACTCTGCATATTCGATCCAAGGGAGAGGATCGGTAAGAAAAAAATTCGGGCAATAAAAAGCAGGCTTCGTGAAATCACGATGCTCAATGCAGGTTTTTTTCTTCTCTCCCCAACCGATGAGCAAGCGCTCCTTTGATAAACTCACAAGAGCTCCTGAGCGAAGAAAATCTGAAAGGGGAATGAACATCGTATTTTAATTAGTTCTCAAAAAATCCATCAATGGATTTTGACAGTTCTAAGATGACATCTTCAAACCTAACTTGCTGTTTACCCATAGCGGAGAGAAAATTAATCCAGCGTTGTTGGGTCTCTTTGTTGTTATAAAACTCTGCTGTAAACGCTACAGGGCGTTTAAGAGGGGTTTTACGATTTGCAAATACTTCTTGGATGGCAATACTTAGCTTGTCTGGTTGTATCTCGTGGCTCTTTAAGATAGTCCACAAATCATAAAAGTCTTTCATGCGAGTATTGACGAGGGCAAGTTTTACCACCGATTCAAGTTTTTCGGCTATAACAGTTTCCAAAGTATAACCCAATAAAGTTGGCTCAGGCATACCTAGAAGAGTAGGATATTGAATCTGTTGAGGTTTAGGAATTACGATGTCATTAAACCCAATGTCAATAAGAACAGGCATTTTTGTTGTAAACAGCTTTGCTGAAAAACTACTGCTTACACCGTTATAATCCCCACCTGTTTGCGTGTTGCGAAGGATGAGTTTTTGCGTGTCGAAAGTGATCCCATCCTCCTCACAGATAATTCCTGAAACCTCTGTAATGATCCGATATAGATTATCAATTTGATTAGACGTCCTTGCAAGCAGATCTATATCCATCGTCGCTCTGTGATCCAGTGAATTCCAAACTTTCAGCATTAGACCACCCTTAAGAAAAAATTTCTTAGCATATGGACTGATGCTAAGACGGTATAAAAATCTTTCCATAGCGTAGTATCGAAGTATTTCATCAAAAGGTCGAGTCCTTTGCTTTGATAGATTCTTTAAGCGCTGACGTATTGATTCGCCTTGATTCTTTTTCGGTTTTTCGATTGCATTATCCACTGACAATTGTCTCCATAATCGGTTTTAAAATCTTTTCAACACGAAATAATTTAGCATATTCAAAGAGTTTTTTCAAGTTTGTCTTTCTACTCTGCCAGTACATTTTGAGAGCTTCAAGAACGACATCCATTCCGATTTTATTGCGAAATTTAACACAATCAACAAGGGTTTTCTCAACATCAAAGATCATAATAGTACACCCATCTATTGAATGTTCCTGCACCCCCGTTCTTAATAGCTTTTGGCTGTACCAAAAATAACGCATAGGTGGATAAGAAATCGCGGGCTTATGTGCCTGACTGGGCAAAGCAACGTAAACAAAATGAGGGATTTGAGTTGTTATTTCGTGAAATGCGAGGGCGGAAATGAGGCAGATAACCCCATTAGGAATTTTTTTTGCTACAGGAATAAAATCTGGTAATGAAGGGTCAGGCATATCAGTTAATCGATATAGTCCTCTACTCACAACTTCTAAGCCTCCTCTATCTCGGAGAGTATAAAGTTCTCGACGGTGTACGCCAACTGTTATAGCCTCTGACATGGTAAGAATTCCACCTGCCTTCCGAAAAGCAGCTATGGCTAACTCAAGCTTTGATTTTTTCTGCATGGTACAAAATATCGGATTTATTCACTTATGTCCGTAATATTGTACCAAAATACGAATGATGTCAATAAAAATTCAGTCAAAGCAGAAAAAATTATGGAGGAATATAATACCTGGATTTCGGACATTAGTAGTCTGTATGGGCTGGATCCGGAAATTCTCGAGTTGCCCTAACAAGCTGAAAAATTTTCCTGGTTTTAAATTCTTCCATCTTTATAATTTCTAATATTTAAGTATTAAGCTTTGTTATTTAGAAATATTTACAATTTAAATTTAATGGTATTAATAAGAGGGTTTTAAAATGTTTAATTCTATCAGAGAATTTCAAAGTGGCTTAGGAACCCCCTATGTTCAGCAGCCAAGCGTAAGCCAAGAGACAAAAATTAACTTTATGAATTTACTTCCCCAAGAAGTGAGTCTTGAAATTTTTTCTCATTTGAATCGCGCCGAGCTCGGAAGATGCCTTCTAGTAAGCAGAACATGGAACGTATTAGCAAGCGATGAAGCTCTCTCTATGGAAGGTCTTGCTGTTAAGAGAAATCGTCTTCGGTAAAAAGCAATGGGAAACCTATTTTGGAGAGATTGGCAAAGAGCCTCCTCTTCCAAAAGATATTTATGAGATCCTTAATAGCCCTTGTCCGATTTTCCTAGGAAAAAAAGTTCGGGAGACCCATATGCTCGTCCTTATTCCAGAAACTGTGAATGGGAAGCCTCTCAATTTAACAACCTTAGAAGAACTTGTGAAGGCTCCTAAAGAGGGACATGCCACTCAGTATAGCGACGATATTTCGGGTGAGATTCTTAATGATGAACATGCGAATCAAGCGACTGCTAAATCTCATTGGGCGTTGATGACAATGGATGTTATTCCCGAGAGCAGAAATAAGAGCTATTCAGACCAACATGATCTTATCACTGAACTGGCTAAACAAACAGGAATTAATTACGAAGTTCCAAATGTATTAGATGTGGCTATTTGTATTTTAATGCACTATATTGGTGATGGGAAGCGTCTATTTACTGATGATCCGTTGACGTGTACACGCTGTCAGGAGAACGTGCAAGGCTCTCAGCTAAATTGTTGGCTGCTTTTACCTTGCCGGCCTCACTGTCATGCACGACGTCCACTTTGACGACGACGGTATCGGCATGGCGGCCCTCCGGAAGTTCTTTTAGGCCATTGGGACTTGGAAACTTGGCTCTTGAAGAAGGGCCTTGGGTGTTTGTTTCTTGGAATTTGGGATTAAAAATCACGCAAGCGAATGTCATTCTCACCCCATTCTCGTACCCAATAGGCATTCTTTATGGCTTGAGATAATGTATGTCGATTGGCGTGGGATAAAATGTCCAACGAGCTAGAGCTCACCTTACGCACCAGGAAGGGCATTGGGACTAAGCCAAAGTCCCCGCCATTGAGACTTGGTGAGTAGCCCAATATTTCAATCAATATTGGGCTACTCACCAAGTCTCAATGGCGGGGCTTTCGCTTAGTCCCAATGCCCTTCCTGGTGCGTAAGGTGAGCTAGAGGAAAAACTTGTGCGACTAAGTTCTTTAGAAAATCTGTAAGGCTTGCGCTTTCTTGTTTATTTTTGTATACAAGAGTAGCAATTTTTGAGCTTCGCTATTCTTATGAATCATGCCTTAGGTTATCGCATATTGATCCGGTGGGGAGGATTCGCTCTTTTATTCCCCTATTTCCTCTTGGCAGAGCCCTTAAAGTTTACGATTCAGGGGGAAAAGGCCCTTTTGATGAATGCAGACTCCGGAGCGATTCTCTTCGAAAAAGAGGGGAATACCCCCTGTTATCCTGCGAGCACGACCAAAGTGGCCACTGCCTTGTATGCCCTCCACTTAAAGGGAGAAGAGTTAAATATGAATATGCCCATTGAAGCAGAGAAAGAGTCGCTCCTCTCCTTATCGCAGGAAGCAAAAGCAAAATCAAGCTACAAAGCCTCTTCCTACTGGTTAGAACCGGATGGCATGCACATGGGGATCAAAACAGGAGAAATTCTTTCTTTGCATGATCTTCTCAAAGGGATGCTCATTCATTCTGCCAACGATGCCGCAAATGTCATTGCTCAAGCGTTGGGCCCTTCTATCCCCACTTTCATGGATGGACTGAATGCCTATCTTCAAACATTAGGATGCCAACAGACATTTTTTCGCAACCCCCATGGGTTGCATGATCCACAGCATGTGACAACCGCCTATGACTTAGCGTTAATCACAAAGGAGGCGCTGCAAAATCCTCTCTTTGCTGAAATCGTGGCTCAAACACGCTTTTTAAGACCAAAAACCAATAAGCAGGCGGCCACCGCTTTGTTGCAAACAAATCGCTTGCTGAGACCGGGGAAGTTTTACTATCCCAAAGCCATTGGGGTCAAGACGGGGTATCATGCAAAAGCCAGAAAGACGTTTATTGGGGCTGCTCGCTCAGAGGGAAGAACCTTAATTCTCGTTTTACTGGGATATCCCAACCAAAGCCTTCTTTTTAAAGAGGCCATCCAACTTTTCGAAACAGCATTTAATCAACCCAAAGTGCGTCACTTTTACTTAAAAAAGGGGACGCAGCCTTTTACCCAAACTCTCCCGGATGGAGAGCCTTCCTTAACGACCTATTTAGCAGAAGATCTTAGTTTAGATTATTACCCCGCAGAAGATCCTGAAGCCAAATGCTTCCTTTATTGGCATTCTCTTGCTTTGCCCCTTTCACAAGATCAAATCGTCGGAGAGGTGCGCTTGATATCTGGGAAAGGGCAAATTCTAAAAACGGTCCCTCTCTTGGCAGAGCGATCGGTTCAACGGATTTCCTTCTTTCACAGACTCTTTTCTTTTTATTCATCTTGGTGGGCGAGCCTAATTCTTGGGTCTGTGGGCGCGATTCTAATTTTCTTTTTCGTGCGAAAAAAATTCTCCCAATAACTCACACATCTCCAAATGATCTTGGCATGCCATCAGTTCCCGAGCCGAATGCATCGACAGTTGCCCACACCCGAGGTCGGCAGTCGGTATCCCTGTCCGCGTCGCTTGCAAGGGACCAATTGTTGTTCCACAAGGCATGTCATTACGACTGACAAATTTTTGGAGGGGAAGTTGCTTTGAACGGGCGGCAAGATGGAGGGGCAATGCAGAGTGCGCATCCGTGGCATACCGTTGCTGTGCATTGTACTTGAGGACGACCCCTTGTCCGAGAAAAGGCTGATGCTGCGCATCATGTTTATCCGCATAACTGGGATGCAGGGCGTGTGCCAGATCGATCGATAGACAACTCGATCGATTGAGAAGGCAAAAATACTCTTCTTTTGTGGCGCCGCCCTTTTCTAAGATTCGTTCCACTACCTGGCTAAAAAAAGGAGAGGCGCTCCCTTGCGCTGTCTGGGAGCCAATTTCCTCGTGATCCCAGAAAATGAGCATCTTGATCTCCTCTTTCAAAGGGTCCGGTTTTTTTAGAAGAGCTGTCAAGGCCGCATGCACGCTGGCTAGACTATCTAAGCGGTAAGCGGCAATGAACGCCTCTTGATAGCCGATCAATCGTCCTTTTTCTAAAGGAAAAAGAAAGAGATCATGATCAATCAATCGTTTCAAGTCGATCCCTTCGTTTAAGGCAGTTTCTAAAAAGGACCCTTGCAAGGAGGACTCCAATCCAACGAGTGCATTTAAATGCTCTTGTTTGTTAAATAACACCCCCCGTTCATTCACTTCTCGATCCAGATGGAGGGCCAGTTGAGGAATCGTGACAGGATAGCGGTCGAGGCAAACAAGTGTCTCTTGGATTTGATCCTGACGATCAAAATACATCACACGCCCGGCAATTCCTAAATCGCGATTCAGCCAAGAGGATAAAAGAGGGGAACCATAAATTTCTACTCCTAACAGAATCGCGTGATGTTTTCGAATTTCAGGGTTGGGCTTCAGCTTAAATCCTGGACTATCTGTATGAGAGGCAAGAAGGCGAAGCCTTTTAGCCGTTTGCTGTGGAGTGATAAAGGCGCATAGCGAAGAGCCATTTCGTGTGACAAAGAATCGCTGCTCAGGAACGATCGACCAAGGCTCTTTCTCGCAAAGCTCTCGAAATCCTTCTCCCTTTAATCGTTGCACGATGTTAGCAACCGCATGCCCAGCAGTGGGAGAGGTATTAAGAAAAGAGAGAAAATCTTGAATGAGGGGAGAAGACATAAAAAAGTCGCGTAGGGCCGCCTGAAAAGGCTGACCCTAAGCGATAAGAAATAAATTTAGAACGCACGTCCAACTGTTAAATTGATCGCGTAAGAGTTCCATTTATCTGTTGTTTGTTTACGATGACCGCTCCCATCAATGAAGAAGTCTGCATTAGCATCACTGCTGTCATCTCTGTGGTGTCTATGAGCCACCCAGTCTTGGATTTTCACAGAAAATCCCACTGTCCAGCAGTTGCTAAGATCGTAATCAGCTCCAAACTTGATCACCCAGCCACGGACATCGTTAGAGCGGTGATCATGGCGATCAAAGAAGTTAAAACCGTTAAGATGTCTTTTCCCTTTGAAATTCCCCCAGTGAAACTCCACTAAAGCATAGAAATCCCAACAATCACTGCAGTAAGGACGGAAATTGAAATCCAACCCAACAAAAGGTCCATACCATTTGCTAATGAACTTACGGTCGCAGCAGCCACTTCCATCTACGGGGATGAGAAAGCCTTGACCGCCACCGTCGTTTCCATAATAGCAGGAATCATCGCCAAAGTGAGAGAGATCAAATCCTTCTTCCGAGTTGATGTTAATGTTTTGCTCATCCACCCCATAACCGATGACGGGAGCCACGCTGGTTGTGCAATCGCAGAAATAGAACGGATAACCGACCGCTGCTGCTGCGCCATACACATATTTGTCATCAATGATATTGCGACGATGACTATCGAGCGCAAGGTTCAAACCATCTTGTTCATATCCCCCGTTATCGAATGGATCGAGGTAAGTCCTGCCGTTATGCTTAAAGTTACCATCTAAAATCCACCCCCAATATGCATTAGCACGGAGGTAAAGATTACATCCAATGATCATTCTTCCATCAAGACCGATTTGGAAAATATCGAGATCTCTAAATTTTGTGTTTGAAGAAAATACAGGACCATCTGAAGGAAAACGATGTCTCCAGCTAATGTTGTCGCGACGATAGCCAGCCTCAAGATTCACTTGGCCTGTAGTTGCATTGGCGTAGGATACAGTTGATCCCACCAATAGCGTCATTAATAAGGTTATCCACTTTCGCATATTGTTTCCTTGTTAACGTTGAAGTTTAACCTAGGAGGTAAATTTCCCCCTACATTTGGCTTTGTTGCCAGAACGCTCGTTCCAATGCGCCAGTTTACGTGATTAGTCTAAATTAGTCTGGTTGGATCGGTCTATCTTATTCTAATCACTTCGTTGCTTTGCTTTTTCTATGTAACCCAGAATTTGCCTAAGCAACCAACGCAAAAGCTCGCAACAAAGTAGTCACTGCAATACCTGTAAACAAAACTCTGCGTAATTCGTTGTTACTATCATTGATTTTAAAATTATCTGTCAAAGGTTTTTTTTCGGGAAAATTTTTTAGCTTATCCTGCTGATTTTCCAGAAGTTTAAACAATATGAAATTTTTTTGTTTTTTGCATTTTATGCTCTACTTCCAGGTTCAATAGCTAGATTTCAGGGATGAGCAGTGCTTTCAATTTTCGGATCGATGAGTCGTTTGGTCTAAGGTGGTTATCCATCGAGGTAGGGTTGTAAGACAGCAGGAAGACGGACGGAGCCATCCTCCTCTTGGTTATTCTCTAGCAAGGCGACCATGAGGCGGGAGGTGGCTAATCCAGAGCCATTGAGAGTATGGACAAAATCGAGCTTGCCATTTTCCCTTCTAAAGCGGTGTTTGACCGCCTGGCTTGATAATCGGTACAATTTGAAACAGAAGAGACCTCATAGTAGCGATTTTGCCCCGGAAGCCACGCTTCAATATCGATTGTTCGTGCGGCAGCAAAAGACATATCTCCTGTTACAAGAAGCATATTTCGATAATGAAGCTCCAACCCTTTGAGAATCTCTTCAGCACTTTTCATCATTTGATCGAATAGGGACTCGCTCTCTTCCGGTTTGCTAAAACAAAACATTTCGACTTTATTAAATTGATGCATGCGGATGAGCCCTCTTTCTTGTGATCCTGCGGCTCCTGCTTCTCGTCGGAAGCAAGGAGTATATGCCACATATTTTAAGGGAAGTGCATCCGTCGGAAGAATTTCATCAAAATGAAGGCCATTGAGAGGGACTTCCGCTGTTGGAATTAAATAGAGATGATAATCGTCGTCTTGAATTTTAAATTGTTGATTATCAAACTTAGGAAGCTGTCCGGAGCCAAACATGATTTCCGGGCGGACGAGAAGGGGGGGGATCCATTGCATAAAGCCATTTTTGATGTGGATGCTGATCATATATTGCAAAAGAGCCCATTCCAATCTGGCTCCCAAATGGCGATAGACGGGCCAGCCTGTTCCGGCAATTTTTGCTCCTCGTTTAAAATCAAAGAGATGCAGTTTTTCATTCAATTCGACATGGTTTTTAAAGGGGAAAGAAAAAGAGGGCTTTTTTCCCACTTCTTTCAGGACGACATTGTCTTTTGGATCTTGGGAGACTTTAATGTCTTCCATCGGAAGGTTAGGCAGACGTCCGAGTTCCTGAGTCAATTGATCTTCCAGTTTTTTGATGAGGGGGTCTAGCTGATGAATCTCTTCAGCAGAGGTGGAGACTTTTGGCATGAGTTCGGTTGTGTCTTGTTTTTCTCGCTTCAATTCTCCAATTTTTTGAGAATATTGATTTCGCTCAGCCTTAAGCTGCTCCACCCGTGTTTTATGTTCTCGAATTTGTTGATCCAGATCGCAAACTATTGAAAGATCAATGTGGGGATCTTTTGTTTTTAATAGCGTTTCAATGCCGCTGCGATCTTTTCGAATGAGGCGGATATCTAACATAGGCGTATCCTTGGTGAAAACAGTCATTATAGAAAAAGGGACTTTTAAAAGAAAATACCTGATCTGTTATTTTCTTAAATTTTTGGTGGAGAACCCAAAATAGGAGAGAGGTGTGAGGCAAGTTAAAAAATTATCAAATCAAGGCTTTTTGTTTTCTTTTCTTCTTTCCTTTCTCTTCTTTTTCCCTTTTTTAGGAGATGCATTAGAGAAAGAGGGCCAGAGAATATGCCTGAACATGATTGTCAAGAATGAGAGTAAAGTCATTCAAAAGTGTTTGAACTCTGTCAAGCCATTGATTGATTACTGGGTGATTGTGGATACAGGCTCCACAGATGGAACGCAAGAAATCATTAAAGAAGAAATGCAAGGCATTCCCGGAGAGCTTTACGAGCGTCCTTGGGTCAATTTTGAGCATAATCGAAATGAGGCTCTTGAGCTGGCCAAAAACAAGGCTGATTATTTATTTTTTATCGATGCAGATGAGTATTTGAGCTATGATGAAGGGTTTTCTCTTTCTCCTTTAGAGGCTGATTGTTATGACATGGTTGTGAGGCAGATCGAGGCGGTCGATTTTTTACGTTGTGCGTTGGTGAGAAGCTCTCTTCCATGGAGATGGGAGGGTGTTTTGCATGAGAGCTTGATCTGTCCCCTGGCAAAATGTGGGAAAGTGCTCAAGGGGGTCATTAATTTATGCAATACAAGTGCGCCTTCCGGCCGTTCCTTGGACCCAAACAAATATTTAAAGGATGCGGCTATTTTAGAAGAGGCCCTGAAGAAGGATCCGAATAATAGCCGTTATGTGTTCTACCTGGCTCAAAGTTATTTTGCAGGGAAAAATAAGGACTTGGCTTTAAAGAACTATGAACGGCGGGCATCGATGGCAAGTGCAGATATGCAAGAGACATTTTTTGCCATTTATAATGTGGGTAAGATTAAAGAAGATCTAGGGGATTATCAGGGGGCTTTAAAGAGTTACTTTGATGCCTATGCGTTTCGCCAGAGTCGAGCAGAGCCTCTTTTTCGTGCAGCGGTTGTGTTTCGTAAAATGGGTTTTCCTTTTGTCGGGTATTTATTATCCAAGCAAGCCTTGATGATTCCTTCACCACCGGATAGTTGCGTGGAGTATATGACGTATGATTATGCGCTCTTGATTGAGTTTGCCAATTGCGCGCTTTTGTGTGGAAAATGGGAAGAGGGACTGGAGGCGTCAGTTAAACTTTTAACGCATCCTCGTATTCCTGCTGAGATTAGGCCGCAGTTGATGTCTAATTATGAGTTGGCGAAGGCGAAGTTGGGGAAATAAATAATGGAGTTAAATGGATCTCTTGGCAGATTATTTCACTGACTTCGTGTTTTTAGCGGGATGGCACATCTTTAATGGATTGACAAGACGATCAAATTCATCGGGTTTCACATAGCCTAATTTTAAGGCTGCATCTCGAAGTTTTAAATCATGATCTAAGGCATAGTGGGCAATTTGAGAGGCTTTGTCATATCCGATGACTGGACTAAGAGCTGTGACAAGCATTAACGAATTGTCTAAGTCATTTTTGATCCGCTTTAAATTTGGTTTGGTATTTCTAACCAGGAATTTATCAAAATTTTCACAGCTATCTCGTAAGATTCTAATGGAATGCATGAATATTATAAATCATTAACGGTTTGTAGACGTTCATTTCAAGATAACCGCCCGCACCTCCAAAAGACACAGCCACATCATTTGCCATGACTTGTACTGCTACCATGGATAATGCTTCGCATTGGGTGGGATTCACTTTGCCTGGCATGATAGAAGATCCCGGTTCATTTGAGGGAATAATCAGTTCATAAATCCCTGCTCGTGGTCCGCAAGAGAGAAGTCTAATGTCATTTGCAATTTTATAAAGCGACACAGCTAAAGTCTTTAATGAAGCACTCATTTGAACAAGAGCGTTGTGAGCACCTTGTACGGCAAATTTATTTTTTGCAGTTTTAAAGGGAAGTTTAGTCAGTTGAGCAATCTGTTTGGCTACTTCTTTGTCAAATCCTTCAATTGTATTTAATCCTGTACCAACAGCTGTTCCCCCAAGCGCTAACTGATAGACAGCTTTTAAGGGAGTATTCTAAGTCTTTAATGATTGTCATCCAGCATTCCCACATATCCGGAAAATTCTTGGCCTAATGTGATCGGAGTGGCATCTTGAAGATGTGTTCGACCGAGTTTAACGATGTTTTTCCATTGTTTAGCTTTAGCATGGAGGCTATTTCGCAGCTGTTTAAGAGTAGGGATGAGATTTTTCTTAACTCCTATCGCTGCTGCGATATTCATCGCTGTTGGAAAAGAATCATTAGAAGATTGAGACATATTCACATCATCATTGGGATGAACAGGGATTTTGCTGCCCAAAGGTTTTTTAGCGATCTGAGAACAACGATTTGCAATGACTTCATTGACATTCATATTGAATTGCGTTCCACTGCCTGTCATCCAAACATGAAGAGGAAAATGATCATTAAGTTTTCCCTCAAGAATTTCGTCGCAAACGCGTATGATCAGGTCTGCTTTGGATTTAGGAAGACGGCCTTGTCGATAGTTGACTAAAGCTGAGGCTTTTTTCTCAATCGCATAGGCAGGAATCATTTCTCTTGGAATGAGATCATCTCCAATACAAAAATGCTCCAACGAACGCTGGGTTTGAGCTCCCCACAAACGATCTGTAGGAACTTTTACTTCTCCAAGACTGTCATTTTCAACTCTAAATTTTGTCATATATTCTTATTAAGAACTTGAGTTTAAAATTTCAATAAAATTTTTCTTTTCAAGAAAAATGTTTAGATTTAGATATTAGAGGCTGTTAACAAAATTTGGTGAGGCTTTGCGGTTTTGACGCAAGGCCAGTCTTTCAGATCAGCGATCTTTTGAGATGCTTTTCAAGAACTCTTAGAGGCGCTGTCTCTTCACTGAAGAGACCTTTCACAGGAAGATGGAAGGTTTGCTCAAGCACATGTTGCCCTGCCATCGCCGCATGCGAAACTTGATCGGTGTAGACAATCCAAGCGCTGCCTGCAGGGAACAAAATTTCCTCTTGCGAAACACTCTTTTGATAATGATCATTCTCTTTCATCTTATTATGCATATGCAGCATATAATGATCATAAGGGGTGCGTAGAGACTTGGTGATTTTGAATAATTTCAGAAGAGAGGAGAATCCCGGAATAGGGGGAGAAATTTTATCAATAAATTTTTTGACTACTTCTTCGAAAGATTCGCCAATACGCCATGTGCGCGGTTTGCCATCGGGATTAATATTGCAAAAGACGCGCAAGATTCGCTGTCCTTGTGTCGGATTTGAAGGAAAACCATCGACATGCAGACGTGTGTCATCTTTTCGAATGGAGCTTTTTCTTCCAAAAATTTCAACAGGGCGAAAGCTCGTTTTTGCTTGAATTAAATGAGAGGTGTAAGAGGGGATGAGGGAGGTTAAAAAATCACGGCTTGCCACAGCATACCGTTTCATCATCTCCTTAAGCAGCTCGCTCTCTTTTCCTTCCCATAGAGACCCTCCCAAATTGTCCAAACGAAGATCATAGCTAATATTTTTTCTTTTGGAATCAACCATCTCCGGAGAAAGAAACAGATGTTCCTCCGGGCTTAATTTGAAGGCAAGCGAAGGAAAATAGAGAACTTTGCCTTCTTCCAAGGCTTGGACAGCTCTCTTTTGTAAGGTTGGCGAAACAGCTTCATCCCATGCCTTAATGGGCATCTCTTCTAATGATTTTTTAGACATGATCACCACACCTTCTTTCCGAAACATGATGGAAAAACTCATTTGCATTATTGATGAAACTGGAAAAGTTGTCTATAAAAAATTTACGCCATGTGCGACTTTTTTTTCCGTTCGAGTCCGGGCCCGAGACCGGGCCCGCGCCCGAACCGAGACTACGAGCTTTGCTAAACTACTCAAAATTGATTCGTGAATTACTTAGACGATCCATCAAAGTCTTGTACAGACTTTTTACCGAAGCTCGGAGTTTCGGTTCGGGCGCGGGCCCGGTCTCGGGCCCGGACTCGAACGGAAAAAAAAGTCGCACATGGCGTAAATTTGATAGATTTTGGGACAAAGAAGGTGAGTCTGATATCCATAGTCTGGTGAAGTGCTCCCTGGTTATCCAGGAAGCCGCGAAGTCTTTAGCTTCGGGGAGGCTTCTCTTCCAGAAACATCGCGCGACAAATATAAATCAATGATTTAAGCGCGGTGTTTCAATGTCTTAAACCTCGCGCAAAAAACATGAATTCTTGTTTGTTGCGCGGACTTTACGATAGCATAACGGCGCGCGACAAGCAAGCCCTCTTTAACTTAAAAAAAATTGACAGATTTTGGGACAAGGATGAAAAATTTAAGAAAAAAGAGATTTAATTTAATATAAAGTTTTGATTATTAAAAGGTTGCTTTAAAATTTTCTTTATGAGAAAGAAAGAGATAAGAGAAGTCTATTTATTTATACTCTCTCTTATGAATTTAGGTACCTATTCAATAATCACACGAAAGAGATCATGATTCGTTTCTTTTATATTGCTGTTCAAGTGACTCTGACAGATTAAATATAAACATCAGGAACCAGGAAGAACATTCCTGTTTGGATTTGAAGTTCCCTTGTTGAATCCTTTACTTTGAGGAGGAAAACATGATGAAATTCAATTCTTTAATCTTTTCAGCGCTTTTTTGCTTATTTTTTCAAATAAGCTCTTTATTCAGTCTTCCTAGTATTACAAGTGTGAGCCCCCATTTTGGTCCTGTGGCCGGGGGAACTCTCGCCACAATCCAGGGAACGGGGTTTAAAAATGTAAAAGAAATCAATTTTGGAAAAATTCCCGCTCTTTCTTTTCAAGTGATAAATGAGAACACTTTAGTCGTTTTAGCCCCTCCTCAAACATTTGGAGCTGTCCCTTTACAAGTCGTCACTCCTGAGGGGACCTCTCAGCCCGTTCATGCAGCCTACTATACTTATCAAGGGGCCTGGTTTGCGTATGTTCCCAATTTCCATTCGAATACCGTGACCTCGATTAACTTGTCGACAGGAATGCCTGAAACCCATATTGAGGTGGGCGATCAACCGAATGCTGTTGTCATTACGCCGGATGGGAAAACCGCTTATGTGACGGTTAGTGGCTCAGATCATGTTGTTCCCATCGATCTAACCACCCATCAAGCAGGGGCTCCGATTCCTATTAGAGGAAGTTTTCCTACTCTCTTAAGTTTGACCCCCGATGGAAAAAAATTATACGTCGTGAGCCAAAACTCTCATCGTTTGACGGAGATTGATTTGGCTACTCATCAGGTTCAAATTTATGATGATCCTGAGGTTTATTTCCCCTTCAGCATTGCCACGACGCCAAATGGTTTAACGGCTTATCTCACCAATTCAGGATCGCATGCAGTCACTCCCTTTGATTTAACGACGCATACCAATCAGGGGAATATTAACAAGTTCAATCATCCTGCTTCCATTGCCCTCACACCCGATGGAAAGAGGGCTTATGTGGTCAATGCAGGATCAAATAGCGTGACTCCTTTAGATTTAGAGACTCATTATATTGGCCCTGAAATTGCTGTAGGGATGACGAATCAGTCAGGGGTTTTTGCTGATATTGCCATTTGTCCAAATGGGAAAAAGGCTTGTGTGACTAACCCGGGCTCCAATAGTGTCACTTTGATTAATCTTAAAGAGGGCAAAGCAGGGGCGGAGATTGGTGTTGGATTTTGTCCGGATGGGATTGCGATGACCCCTGATGGAAAGAAGGCCTATGTCAGTAATGGAGGTTCAAACCATGTCACTCCGATTGATTTGGAAAAGGAGACCTCTCAAGATCCCATTCCTGTTGGAAAATTTCCCTCTAGTTTAGCGATCACTCCTGACCAAGCTCCTGTCGCTTATTTTCTCACAAGCTTGGCTTCGGCTGGCTTAGAGAGCGCTTTTGATGCCTCTGCTTCTGTTTCTCCTGTGGGCTCGATTGCCCGTTATACATGGGATTTTGGAGATGGAAGAGGGGTTGTCGACTCCCAAGAGCCTGTCGTGAGCCATCTTTACTCCTTTCCAGGAAAATATCAGGTGACGCTGACCGTAGAAAATTCAGCAGGAACATCGACCACTCCCGTTTTCACGGGTCGTACGATGAGTCGCAATGGGGGGGGAAGTGCTCAGTTGAGTCAATGGGTTGAAATTGCTCCAGCTGCTCCTCCTTCAGGAGATCTGACGCCTTTAGTAGAGGAGTCGATGGGAGGAGAGTCTACTCCTCCAATAGGAAAGCCCTCACCTTCTTATTCTTTGCCTGTTCCCTCCCAACCTGCTCTTCCGGCTTCACAACCACCGATTCCTCCGGCGCGTCCTCAATCCTCTCCTCAGGCTTTACCTTCCCCTTCTCCCTCTCCTCAAGCTGCGCCTCCTCCTTTTCAATCTCCCACGGAAATGGATCAATTCTTGCAACCTTGCGCTCCTTCTCATGTCAGGGGATGTCATAAAAAAAGTTTCTCTCGTGGAAAAAAACAGATGCTTCATGTTTTGACTTGGAAAGCCCCTAGGCATGGAAGCAAGCCCGTCTGTTATCGTATTTATCGAGATCGCTCTCTCACTCGTTTAGTAGGAGAAGTCTCTGCTCGTAAACATTTAAGATTCCAGGCACGTCAAAAGAAGGGAGCGAAGCAGACGTATTACATTATTTCTATCGATAAGGAGGGAAGGAAATCGCCTGTGACTAGTTTAGTTGTTCCTGGCATGGGGAAGAACCGGTAGAATTGCTGCTGAGAGAAGGTGACTTTTGTACTTGCCAATTTTTAAGCAAAAGCTTAAAAATTGAGACATGGAAAAACTCCCAGCAAATCCCTTCAAATTTGGTGATCCTGTCGAGGAGGATTATTACCTTCCACGCCCTAAATTATCTGCTTTGATTAGACAATTTCTAGAAAATCACATTCATATTGTTTTAATGGGGCCGAGGCGTTTTGGAAAGACCTCTTTTGTTTGGCATTTGCTTAAGCAATTTGAGAAGGAGGGATATCATTGCTTATTTGTTGATATCTTTAATATTACTTCTCATCGAGATTTTCTCCATCAATTATTAAGATCTATACGAGCGAAAAAATCTTTTAAAGATACTCTTCAATCTTGGTGGAAGAAGATCAAACAACTTTCTCCACAGGTTGCAGCGGATGTTGATCCCCTAACGGGCTATCCCAGTTTCAGTTTTACTTTAACTCAGTTAGCGGATGAAGATGCCAAAGCTGCGATTCAAGATCTTTTAGATGAATTATCTAAATTGGGAAGTAAAGTCATTGTTGCTCTAGATGAGTTCCAAAAAATAGCTGAGATAGAAGACAAAGGTTGGTTAGAAGCCACGTTAAGAACGCATTTTCAAAAACTAAAGAATGTTTCCTTTCTTTTTACGGGATCAAGAAAGAGTCTGATTTCTGACATGCTGAATAATCCTTCTCGTCCTTTTTATCGCTCTTGCCAAATGATTGATTTTCCCCTATTTGGAAGAGAGTTCACAGAATGGGTCATTGGACGTTTTGCCCTCGTGGGGATTAAATGTCAAAAGAAGGCGATTGAGCACTTGCGTGCCCTTGTTCAAGATACTCCTCATTACGTTCAAATGGTCTGCTTTCATTTGGTGGCTCAGGCACGCACAAATATTTCTATCAAAGATGTGAATGAAGCCCTTGAGACGGTTGCACATCAAAATGCTTATGCTTATCAAACCTTATTGAATTCTCTCCCCTTAGCACAGCAGCGGGCTTTAAGACTCGCTGCAAATGAAAAAAAATCTCTTTTTCAGAAAGATTTGCTCGCTAAATATGAAATAGCCAGTTCAGCGGCTCTTCATTCTTCCATCAATGCCCTGAAAGCAAAGGGAATTTTAGATGAAAAAGGGACAATCAAAGGATCTGTCCTTTTTGATGATCCTCTATTTGCTTTCTGGTTAAGGCTATGTTTTAATCATTAGTTTAATTTGCTCTCGACTTTCTCATAGCGCCAAATCCTCCTCTCCGTTAAACTCTTAGCAAGAACTTATCCCATATTTCAAATCTTCTTTTTTCATGCGTTATATTATTGGAATTGATCTAGGAACGACAAATTGTGCCATGGCTTATGTCGATACGGAGCATCCTTCCTTGGCGATCCACTCTTTTCCCATTCCTCAATTAATCATGGAAGGTCGAGTCGACTCTTTACCCACGCTCCCCTCCTTTTGCTATTTAATCGATCCTTCCGAATGGGCTCCCGGCGCTCTTAAACTCCCTTGGAAGGAAGAGACCTCTACCTTTGTTGGGCAGTTTGCAAAGGTGCAGGGAGCACGTACCTCCACACGCTTGATTCAATCGGCAAAGAGCTGGCTTTGCCATGTCGCAGCAAATCGCCGAGATAAAATCCTCCCTGTCGAAGCACCCCTCTCTCAGCGCTTAAGCCCGGTGCAAGCCTCTAGCCGTTATCTCATTCACCTTAAAGAGGCGTGGAATACAAGCATGGCGAAGGGAGATCCTTCTTTGGAATTAGAGGAGCAAGAGATCATCCTGACCGTTCCTGCCTCTTTTGATGAAGTCGCAAGAAGTTTGACTGTCGAAGCAGCCCGGCAGGCCGGATTTGTCCATCTCACCCTCTTAGAAGAGCCTCAAGCGGCTTTTTATAGCTGGATCTCTCAGCACGAAGAAGCATGGAAAATAAAATTTAAAGCAGGCGATTCGATTCTCGTTTGCGATGTGGGAGGAGGAACCACCGATTTCAGCTTGATTGAAATTCAAAGCCAAGGAGAAGAGCTTTCCTTTCAGCGTCTAGCCGTGGGAGACCATTTACTTCTCGGTGGGGATAATATGGACGTGGCCTTGGCCCATTATATCGAAAATAAATGGCAAGTAGAGCGACATCCCCCTCTCGACTCCTCCCAATGGAACGCTTTATTAGCGGCTGTTCGATCGGCTAAAGAACATTTGTTGACAGGAAAACTCGAGCCAAAGGCCACTTATCCCATTGTCCTTCAAGGAACAGGCGCTTCAGTCGTGAGGGGAAGTTTCTCTACAACGATTCAGCGAAAGGAAATCGAATCGCTCCTTTTGGAAGGATTCTTTGGTTACTTCCCCTTATCAGAGGCCTTGCAGCTGAGACGGAGTCGGGGGTTTCGGACCATGGGGCTCCCTTATGAGGATGAGCCGTCGATCACCAAGCATCTGGCTCACTTTCTTCAGCAAGCAGGCCGTTTAGGAACAGGCAAGGGGATTGATTACCTCTTGTTTAATGGAGGGGTTTTTAAAGGAGAATTCTTCCAACAGGCTCTAGAAAGAACCTTCTCCGCATGGTTTCCAAAGACCCCTATTCAATGCCTTGCTTCAGCTAGTTTGGATTTAGCGGTGGCGCGGGGAGCGGCCTACTATGGAAAAGTGCGGAGAGGTTTTGGAGTGGCCATTGGAGGAGGGTTGCCACGGAGCTATTATTTGAGAATTGATGTGAAAGAGTCTTATGGGTCTACGCTCTCAAAGGCGTTGACGTTGCTTCAAAGAGGAGCACAGGAGGGGCATTCTTTCCAACCGGGTACGATTTTCCATTTACGTGCAAATACGCCGGTGGCCTTCCACCTCCTCACCTCACATGTGCGTTTGCATGATCAAGAAGGGGATCTCGTTGATATCGATCGAGGGGAGATGCAGCCGCTGCCCCCGATTCAAACGCTCTTGCGCTTTGGGAAGGGAGCTCTCGAACGGGGGAAAGACAATCCTCTTCTGCCCGTGAAGCTAGGGATTCGATTGACTCCTCTTGGGATTGTAGAGCTGTGGTTGCAATCTCAAGTGAGCACGCATCAATGGGCATTAGAATTTCAGCTCCGTTCAGCGACGGGTCAAGAGGCTCTAGCGGCTCTTCCTCTTACAAACCGGCAAGATGAACAATTTGAAAAAGGGTATTTAGAAGAGGCAAAAAAGAGTGTGGAAACGCTTTTTCTAGAAGAGCCTTCTTTTAAGCCCAGGGACATCATGGAGCGTTTAGAAAAAGAGATCGGTCTTCCGAGAGAGAAATGGGGACCTAGCCTTTTACGAGGACTATGGGAGCCTCTCCTCAAGGGAGCGTCTAAACGCAAGCGCTCTCTCGAGCATGAGGCAAGATGGTGGAATTTAGCCGGTTTTTTTCTTCGCCCGGGCTATGGATATCCTCTCGACGATTTTCGGATCAAAGAGCTATGGAAAATTCTCCTTTCTGATTGGAAGAGTCCTAAAGGAGCCGATTGTTTGATCCAACTCTGGATTTGCCTCCGTCGTCTTGCAGGGGGATTGAATAAAGGGCAGCAAATCCAATTGGCGAACGAGTGGCTGCCAACCCTTTGGGAGGCAAGAGGGGGCAAAATTGAGAGGAAACGGCAAGGGGATCTCTATCCCTATTCGGAGAAAATACGCTTTTTGGCTTCTTTGGAGCGGTTAGATGTGGCGACGAAGATCCGTCTGGGAGATGCTTTAGTGGAGCGGCTCTTACAACCTTCTCCTCTCTCTTGTGACTATTGGGCTTTGGGGCGCATTGGAGCTCGTCATTTGATCGAGGGATCGATTGGCCAGGTGGTCCCGAAAGAGAGATGCATGCAATGGATTGAGCGGTTGTTCGCTCATCCTCCTCTTGTCCAAGAAAAAGAGAAAATGATCCCTTTACTTGCCCAGCTGGCCCGTAAGACCGACCATCGGGAACTCAATTTGCCGGACCGCCTCATTCAGGAGATCTTGCGCCTTTATCCCGATGAGTTTTTAAAGAAACGTCTCTTAGAAGAACATCGACTCACGCAAGAAGAGCAAGAGGAGATTTTTGGAGAGAGTTTGCCGGCCGGTTTAATTTTGGAAAAATCATGAGTATTCCACTACTCCCCGATGATTTAAAGCCCCACCAGCAAGAGGCGGCAAGAGCCTTGGAACAAGGCTATGTGAAAGAGGTCGAATTCTCCGGAGCGACCTATCAGGTTCTAGTCGAAGATTGGCATTCGCATGAACAGTGTTGGGCTTTTCTCCAGCTTGGAGGAAAAGGGCAGATTAAAGATGCCTTCTGTTCTTGCGAGCATCTGATCGAGCCCCAAGGTTGTCGTCACTTGGCTTTGGCTTACTTAAGCTTATTTAGAGGACATTCTCAGCCTTTGCATCACCGTTTTGCAGATTCGCTGTGGAATCAGTTATGCCGTCTTTATGAAGAGCGTTTAGGAGATCGACCTCAACTTTTAGGAGAGGAATCCCCCGGCCATTATTTCTATCGCTCGGCTTCCGGAAAATTATTATTTACCTTTCAGGCTAAAGGGGCAGAAGCAAAAGAGCAGTTAGACCAAATCATTCGTAAACGGGGAGAAGAGACGGAAGAGACTTCGATTAAGTTCTCCAACCTCACTCAAGAAGAGCTTTCTTTGTGGCGGCAAGGGCAGCCTCATTCCCAGCTGCGCTATGAGCTTTCTTTTTGGAGTGATTTGGCTAAATGGCTCATGAAGAAGCAAGAGGAAGGGAAGAGCTATCATCTCCATTTTAAATTCTCTAAGAAGGGCTTGCCAAATTGGTTTCAAGTGGATTTTGAAGACGTCCAAGTGGGGTTTTATGTCTCAGAGACAAATCTTGGGGCTATGATTGAATCTCTCAAAACAGTCGAAAGTCCTTTAAAAGTTTATCTAGCAGAGGAGAGGGGAATTAAGAGAATCACGTACGACAAAGAAGAACAGGTTTTAAAAATCGAGGAAACCAAGAAAAAGCTCCCTCCCGCTCTGGCCAAAAGAAGGAGAGAGACAAAAACTCCTCCGATTCTTGTCGGAGATTGGATATTTATTCCGGGAGAAGGATTTTATCAAAAGGAGTCGCATGAGCTTTTAAAGACCCCTCTTTTACATGGAGAGGACATTGCACAGGCATTAACTGAGTATCCCCGTCTGATTGCTTCTTTTCTCGAAGAGTATTCTGTTTATCGAGACACATTTTCCCTTTCCTATCATCTGCAATTTGATCAAAATTGGAACTTTCATCTCACCCCCTTTTTATTTGAACCGGGAGACTTAAAAGTAGGGCATTCTTGGCTCATGGGAAATTGGGCCTTTTTAGAAGAGGAGGGGTTTTATCCTGTCGAGGGGAATCGCTTTGAACATGTCGATACGGTCATCCCCTCTCTATCAAGTCTCCGACTTTATTAATAAAAATCGAAGCTGGTTAAATCAGCAAGAGGGCTTTCAAACCCATGTCCGCAGCCTTGAATACCAGCTTGGGTTTCAATTGAGTCCCACGAATCGTTTGACGTTTACCCGTCAACTCTTTAAGGTCAAAGAGGGGACTAGGCAACAAGATTTTGGGGCTTGGGTCTATTTGGAAGGACATGGGTTTTATTCTAAAACCACCTCTCCTTTTAGTTCTCTTCTTCGGCCGGGTGTCTCTTTAAGTGCTGAGCAGATTCCTTTATTTATTCGGATGAACCGCGAGGAGTTAACATGGATTCCACGTTTTTTCAGTTCACGCTGCCCGGTGAAACAATCGGGCCTTCGAATTGAATTAGAAGATCATCATGTGCATCTCCATCCTGATTATCGTCTCTTGCCCGAATATGCCGATCGTCGATTTTGCTTCTTTGATGATTTTGTTTATTTAGAGGGGGAGGGCTTTTATGAGCTTCCTCCCCCTCTTCGTCTCCCTGAGAGGTTTCGCTTTCCCATTGATTTAGAAGGAGAGGATCTGGTTCATTTTTTAACAAAGGAATTAAATTCTCTATCGACATTTATTTCTTTTATTGATCCCGGGCTCATCAAGCCGCAAAAGGAAGAGCTGGTGACGAATCATCTGATTCCCCATCCGGAGAAGGGACGAGGGTGGTATCGCTGTCGGTTTTTTTACCGGACAGAGCGAGGGTTGATTCCCATTCTGGCTTTGCGCCAGGCCATCGAGAAAAAATTCCCGTTTGCCTTTTTTTCGGCTGGCCTGATTGATTTACGGGAGAGGCGTTATGATTGGCTTCGTCGTATGAATTTGAAGGCTATGGGACAAGACTCTTCGGTGGTTTTGACTGCTTTAGAGCTTCTTCGCCTGCATGCCTTTGATCCCATCCAGCTGCTCCGTGAGGGAGAAAGCGAAGAGATTTTGGAAAGGACGGCCCATCTTTTAGAGGAATTGACGCATTGGCGTCCTCCTGAGCAGCCGGATCTCACGGGATTAATCAGTCATTTACGTGCTTATCAGGAAGTGGGGGTTCAATGGTTATGGTTTCTTTATCGTCAACGGTTATCCGGGTTATTATGTGATGAGATGGGGCTTGGGAAAACGCATCAGGCCATGGCTCTTTTGGCCGGAGTTTCTAATCTTTATCGTTCTTCAAATCAAACAACTTTTCCTTGTCATTTTCTGATTGTTTGTCCCACTTCTGTCCTTTATCACTGGCAAGAAAAACTTCATCAATTTCTTCCCGGTTTGAAAGTGTGTGTTTTTTATGGGATGCAGAGGAGTTTGGAGAGGTTTCACCAAGAGGATGAGATTTTATTGACTTCCTATGGAGTGTTGAGAAACGAGCATGAGCTTTTATCTCAATTTCCCTTTGAAGTGGCCATTTTTGATGAGATTCAGATTGCGAAGAACCAAATGAGTTTGATTTATGCGGCATTAACTCGGCTAAAAGTCTCCATGAAAGTGGGGTTAACGGGAACTCCGATTGAGAATCAATTAAGAGAGTTGAAATCTTTATTTGATATTGTTCTGCCTGGATACATGCCGGGAGAGAAAGAGTATCGCGGTCTCTTTATGAAGCCGATTGAGAAAGAGCAGAGCGAGCCGCGAAAAAGGCTATTAACTCGGTTGATTCAGCCTTTCATGCTTCGTCGAAAAAAGGAGGATGTCTTAAAAGAGCTTCCTGAGAAGGTAGAAGAGGTTTCTTATTGTGATTTGAGTCCGTATCAGCAGCAGCTTTATCGAGAGGTGTTGCAAAGGAGGCGATCGCATTTAGTGGAGCAATTGCAAGATGAGAAGGCACCTGTTCCGTATCTTCATATTTTCTCTCTTCTTTCCCATTTAAAACAGATTTGCGATCATCCGGCTGTCTATTTAAAGACCCCGGAAGATTATCATCAGTATGCGTCCGGAAAATGGGATTTATTTGTCGAGCTTCTTCAAGAGGCGAAAGAGAGTGGGCAGAAGGTTGTCGTCTTTTCTCAGTACCTTGGGATGCTCGATATCTTGGAGGCGTATTTGAAGAGCCAAGGGATTGGGTTTGCGGCTTTGCGTGGAGCCACTTATAATCGCAAGCTTCCGATTCAGATGTTTAACGAAGATCCCGCCTGTGAGGTCTTTGTCGGTTCCTTGCATGCCGCCGGTTTAGGGATTGATTTGACGGCAGGGTCGGTGGTGATTCACTATGACCGCTGGTGGAATGCTGCCCGGGAGAACCAAGCGACAGATCGTGTGCACCGGATTGGGCAGAAGCGGGGGGTGCAGGTTTTCAAGTTGGTGACGAAAGGGACATTTGAGGAAAAGATCGACCTCATGATTAGACGCAAAAGCCAATTAATGGAGGAAGTGGTGCGAGTCGATGAGCAGCATTTGCTCAAGACATTCTCTCGTCATGAATTGATTGAGTTGCTTGAGATTATTGATAAACCTAAGATTTATTCTGCAGATTCTGCAGAGGGGGGTGCTTGATAATGCCACATCAAGTGAGTGACATTCAGGCTAATATCTGAAAGCTTGCTTTCTGCAAAAGCAATTCGAGTGTTTAATTGTTGAAGATCTTTTTCTACAACGGCCAAACGAACATTTATTTGTTGGATTTCTTTTGCGATTGCTTCAAGTTTATTTTCAAATTTTTCTTCTATCGATTGACAGCGCTTCTCGAATTTTTCCTCCATGGCTTGGAACCGTTTGTCGAATTTTTCCTCCATGGCTTGGAACCGTTTGTCGAATTTTTCCTCCATGGCTTGGAACCGTTTCTCGAATTTTTGATCTAACGCCTCAAATTTTAAATCATTCTTCTCAAATCTCTTATCCACGCGATGGTAAAGGAACCAAAAAAGAGCAACCATAGCGAGTAGATTGACAATGTCTAATTGAGCTAGAATATCGAAGGGGAAGGCCATGTTAACCGCCGTTTCTCTTAATTCCATTCTATTCTAAAAGGGACTTGCTTTTAAATAAATATTTATTTTTTTTTAGATTCAAGTCATTTAATCTTCTTCTTGCTCTTCCCATTCATTTTCTGAATGGGAAGAGGGCATGGGAGGGGTGGCTGCGACCGGTTCTCTCTTCTCTTTGCCTTTCAGGTGTATCAGAAGGGGAACGCCAGTAAACCCGATAGGTTTCTCGAAATTGGTTGTATAAATACTTTTTATAAGTGTCGCTCATCAAGTGGGGGGAGTTGACAAAGAGAATAAATTTTGGGGGCTCGATATCCACTTGTGCCATATAATAGATACGCAAACGTTTTCCTCCAATCATGGGGGGATGGTTTTTCTGAAGGGCTGAGCCGATAAATTTATTGAGCTGGTGGGTCGAAATGCGGGTGGAGGTAATTTTGGTCCACCTCCTGAACCAAGCGGGAAAATTTTAGAGATATTGCGTCCCGTTGTCGCTGAAATGAAGACCTTTGGGCAATGCTTAAGAAAAGGAACTTCCTCTTCAATGCCTCTCAAGCAATGCTCCATTCGAAATCCCTTCACGAGGTCCCACTTATTAAATAAAAGGAGGCACCCTTTTCCTGCTTCTTCAATGCGATTCGCAATTTTTTTATCTTGAGCGGTCATTCCCTCTTGAACATCGAGCATCAAGAGGCATAAGTCGGCTCGTTCAATGGCCCGTTCAGTGCGGATCGCGGCAAATTTATCTACCGCTTCGTGTTCTGCGTTTTTACGGCGAATACCCGCCGTATCAATGAGCGTATAAAGCTGATCTTCATGGGTAAAAGAAATATCAATGCTATCCCGTGTTGTTCCAGGGATTGGACTGACAATGCAGCGCTCTTCTTCTAGAGGAAGTTCACCAGAGAAGATTTTCCGACATTTGGGCGGCCGACAATGGCAATCTTAATGGCTTGAGAAGAGGCGTCCTCTTCCTCTTCTTTTGTCGAGAAAGAGGGGCAAGGGCACTCTCGAGGAGCTCGGCAATCTGCCATGCTTGAGCGGCTGAAACAGGAATGACTGTGGAAATGCCAAGCGCATAAAAGGGATGCATGAGGACTAGTTGAGAGGGGTGATCAATCTTGTTGACGGCAATACAGACAGGTTTTTTGGTGTGCAGTAAGATTTTAGCCACTTCCTGGTCTAAATCGGTCACCCCGACTTGGGCATCGACCACTTGGATAATCGTATCGGCCTCTTCAATGGCGATTTCCGCTTGTCGTTTAATTTCTTCATTGAAGGGGACTTTTGAGCGGGAGTTGATTCCTCCCGTATCAATCACTTCAAACGGAAAGCCGAAAAGCTCGCCCTCTGCATAAAGACGGTCGCGTGTGACTCCTTCTGCTTCATCCACAATGGCAATCTTCTGTTTGCAAATGCGATTGAAAAGAGCGGATTTTCCCACATTGGGCCTTCCTACAATCGCTAATTTAGGTAAGTGAGCCATTTTTCCTCAAATTTTATAAGTTTCTTCAGAAATTTTAATAAAAAAAATTAAAAATATAAGAGCATCCCCCGCTATTCGCTTAAATTTGAGGCCAATTATCTGATAAATCAACAGATAAAATCACGGACGCTCGTAGCAAAGACACGTACGATTAAGGTTTTTGTGAATGTGTTTTGAAAGTAAGTTCATTTTTTTTCCTCTTCCTTTCTTTCTTCCTTTCTTCTTGATATTCCTTAGCTTTATCCAAGCCTGACTCTGTAATATGTGCTACTCCTAACATTATCAGATATTTGCCTGCTTTTTTCGCAGCTGGATGGGGCATACAATATATAAAAAATCCACAAAGTGCCATCGTGACACCAAAGGACATTTTAACTGGTAATTTTACTTCTTCGTCTTTATCATCATCTTCATCTTCTTGACTTTTCTTCGATCTAAATCTTATTCCAAAAACAGTTTTGTCACGTTTCTTTTCTCTTTTTTTAATTAATGTCTTGAATTTATCAATTTGTTTTTTAGGAATTTCTTTTCCTTCTTCCTTTGCTAATTTTCGAACTTCTTTTAATTGGTCATTTAGATGAATAGTATGTCCAAGCTGAGATTCAACTTCCTCTTTCACATCCAACATACAGTCTATCATTTCATTAATTTTTCCTTGTTTTTCTAGCTTTAACAGTTTATCTACAACTCTATCCACTATCAGATAAGCATCTTCATCCATTTCATTTTCTGAATTGGTTTGTCTTACCGGTAAAGGTAATGCTATACTGGCCACCGGAAAAGTAATGAGTATACAATAAAAACAAATAGTGTTAAATCGAATATAATTGAAAATACGAACCATAATGCTGCCCTCTTTGTTGATTTGTCAAATTTAAAACTCAAGTTCTCTAAAAAATCAAAAATTCTTCCATTCAAGATCCAAGAAAATAAAATCATAATTCCTAGGATTACTAAACTGTTGCTAAAATTGAGCATCAGATTCGTTCTCCTCTGGTCCCGAAAATGACTTTTTCGAGATCTTTCCCTCTTACAGAATTTAAAAGGTTTTACGTCTCTTTAATGGCATCATCCACGTAGCGCGTATTGATGTGAAAAAGGGCTGAAAGTTATCTTTTGAGCTCATTTCTCTCTTTTTCCTTTCAATGTGATCATCGCTTACTTTCTCGTGGGGATTTGGTTTTTAAAATAATTCTACTCGATGTGCGAGTTTTTCCCCACTTAAAATTTGGCGTGGTAAAAATCACTCAGAATCGGCCACCCCTCATAATCACCCAGAATCGGCCACTTCGGCGATTTCATTTTAAGCAGTTTTCAACCTTCTTCTACGTCAAACCTGGAATTTGGGTTTTTGGAGTATCCGCCGAGTATAAGAATTTAAATGCGGCGGATACTTTTTCTGATTGCTATTTATCCGCCGGCTTTGCAAAATTATATCCGGCGGATACTTTATGAATATGCCGAGTATCCGCCGCAGATAAAACTACAGACCCCGCTATAAAAGATTAAAAGGATGGTTGGATGTTAAAGAAAAATATTGACATTAGCAAAGACGTTAAAGGGAAGATTATTGGGCGATGGAGGGAATTGGAGCTACTGAAGGAGCTTTTTGAGTCAAGAAAAGCAGAGTTTATTGCGGTCTATGGAAGGCGCCGGGTTGGAAAAACCTATTTGATTAAAAATCTGATTGATTCCTTGCCAGCGGTCTTTTTTCACGTCACTGGAATTCAGAAGGGAAATTTAAAAGCACAGCTCGCTGAATTCGCTAAACAAATTGGCGCGACCTTTTATCAAGGCCCCTCTCTTATCCCTCGATCTAGCTGGATTGATACCTTTGAGGATCTTACGACAGCGATCAATAAAATTCCAAAAAATCGAAAAGTCGTCCTCTTCTTCGATGAGTTTCCTTGGATGGCAACTCCTCGTTCGAAACTTATTATGGCTCTAGAATTGTACTGGAACCGTTATTGGGTATTTGATGATCGTATCAAACTGATCATTTGCGGCTCTTCTACCTCATGGATTATTGAAAATATAATTAATAATAAAGGAGGACTGCATAACAGAGTGACCCGCACGATTCATTTACAACCTTTTTCTTTATATGAAACAGAGAGCTATTTAAAAGAACACAAAATCAGTCTCAATCGAAGGCAAATTCTTGACCTCTATACTGTTCTAGGCGGCGTTCCTCTTTATTGGTCTTTCTTGAGAAAAGGATGTTCTGCTCATCAATGTATCGATGAGCTTTGTTTTCAAAGGAATGGTCCATTAGTGAAAGAATTTGAACGTTTATTCGAGTCTCTATTTGAAGATGCAAAACCTTATATTGAATTGATTCGCACGATTTCTGGATATCGCTATGGGATTGGTCAGGCAGAGTTAATCGCAAAATCAAAACTTCCTGATGGGGGCAACACTGTCCATCGATTGCACCAATTAGAAGAAGCGGGGTTTATTACAAGTCTTATTCCTTATGGGAGGAAAGATAAAGGTCTCTATTATTTAATTGATGATGAATACAGCCTCTTTTATCTGTACTGGATCGAGCCAAAAATGAAAATCATTGCTAGGAAATCAATCAATCAAGGATTTTGGTTGGCTCAAGCCAATCAACCTGCCTGGAAAACGTGGGCCGCATTATCCTTTGAGTCTACTTGCTATAAACATATCGACCAAATTCGAAAAGCGTTAAAAATCGATCCAGGAGCAACTGCGGGGACTTGGAGATTCGTGCCAAAAGCCAATGAACAAGGGGAGGGGGCGCAAATTGATCTTCTTTTTGATCGACTGGACGGAGCAATTACTCTTTGCGAAATTAAATATTCGAACAAACCATTCGCGATCGATAAGTCTTATGCACAAGAAATTTTAAAAAAAATGGAAGTGTTTAGGAAACAAACGAAGACAAAAAAACAGCTTTTTTTCTCTATGATCACTACGATGGGCTTAAAACCAACGATGTATTCTGAAGAGCTTATCTCCAGCGAGGCGACTCTAGATGATTTGTTTATAAAAATTTAAAAAGAACCTTGATTTTTGTTCCTTGGAATGAGGCATTTTTTTGTAGACCCGTTCATAATAAATCGCAAAAGGTTTACAATTAAGGTTTATTAATAATATCAAGGGATGCCCCTCCCTGTTTTCCATTCTTTTTATTATGCCACAAGTTCAGCAAGACGATCTTTCTTTAACCTGTTTTAAAAAAGACTTTGTCCATTATTCATGGGCCGGTTTTCGCTTGGATCTTTTATCCGGTTTATCGGTCGCCATGTTGACTGTTCCGCAAGCGATGGCCTATGCGTTAGTGGCCGGTTTGCCCGTGTCGACAGGAATTTATGCGGCGATTTTTTCGGCCATTATTGTTGCGATCTTTGGCTCTTCTCGTCACTTAATTGTTGGACCGAGTAATGCCATTTCTATCTTGATTCAAGGGGGGATTTCGAATATTTTATTCACTTATTATCGCAACGTGACTGGTCCTGAAAAGGGAGAACTGGTCTTGCAAATCTTAACCCAACTCGTCTTGCTCGTCGGCATGATTCAAATCATGACGGCATTTTTTCGATTAGGTCGTCTCACCCATTTTGTCAGCCATAGTGTCATTATTGCCTATGTGTCCGGAGTGGCGTTGGCCTTGATTATCAATCAAATGTTTCCTCTTTTGGGAATGAGTATTCCCTTCGATGTGTTTTCTTTATATGAACGGACCCTTTATATGCTGACCCATTTGCATGAGATCCAGTGGTCGACGGCTTTAATTGGTCTGTCTTGTTTATTTTTCTTGATCGGATTGAAGCGCTTAGACAGAAGACTTCCCTCAGGTGCCATGATGCTGGCCACTGTCGCTGTGACTGTCTATTTTCTTAGTTGTGTGTATACTTATCTTGTTGAATATGAGTATGAATTTATTAATTTTGAGAAAGTAGATGCGTTCATTCAACAGATCACCATTGTGGGAGAGACGAAAGCAGAGGGACTCATCCCAAATTGGGATTGGCCCTATTTTAATCCGGGAATTATGAATCATCTCCTTCCTGTTGCCTTTGCGATTGCCCTTTTGAGCGTGATGGAGGCGACATCGACGGCGAAAGCGATTGCGGCCAGTTCTGGGCAACGTCTTTCGACGAATCAAGAAATTTTGGGACTGGGATTAGGAAATTTCTTTTCCGCTTTTATTGGAGCGATGCCGGTTTCAGGAAGTCCTTCACGAGCTGCCTTAAACTATGAAAATGGGGGGAAAACGCGTTTAGCAGCGATTTTCAGTTCGCTGTTTGTCATGCTGATTCTATTTGCCTTTGGATTTTTAATTCGTCATATTCCGATTGCGGCTTTTTCTGCTTTATTAATTGTCTCTGCGAGTCATATCGTCAATTTCAAGCAAGTTCTTCTTTGTTTAAAAGCCACCCGCTCAGATGCGTGTGTGTTTATTTTAACGTTATTATCGTGCGTATTTTTTAGTTTGGATATGGCCTTCTACATTGGAGTGGTGATGTCGATCAGTCTTTACTTAAAAAAGGCAGCCATTCCTCAGTTAGTCGAATTTACCGTTGATCAGGCGGGTGTTCTGCATCGGATCGACCACGCTCAGCAGCATGAACCGCGCTCAATACGATTGATTAAGGTAGAGGGGGAGCTCTTTTTTGGAGCGGCGGATTTATTCCAGAGTGCTCTAAAGGCTTTAACAGAAGATGAGACAATCACGCGGGTCCTCATTCTGCAATTGAAAAATGCGCGTGATATTGATGCGACGGCTTGCTTAGCGCTGCAGCAGCTGCATGATTATCTGAAAAGTTCAGGGCGCTACTTGCTCGCTTGTGGGATTACTCATCAAATCTGGGATGTGTTGAGTGATTCAGGGATGATTGAGTTGATGGGGAAAGAGAACTTGTTTATCTTTGATGAGCGGCATCCTCAACTTTCTGTCCAAAAGGCTTTTTTACGTGCACGTGCCCTTCTGGCTGAAGCAGAAAGGGGAGTGAATGCATTAGAAATTCCTATGACGGGAGAACTCAAGGAAGGGAGAGAGCTAAAGCCGGCTTTTCAGGCGCCTCCGAAAACTTAGTGCCCCATTGCACTAGTGAGGAATGGGATCCCACTTCATGGTCTGCCCCGCTCCATTTCGAGTCTTACGATAGACCCACTCCTCATCATTCTCTCGCATGAGCCGATCGCATCCCATCCAGAAGCCCGTGAAAAACCCATGTGTTTGCATGGCCTCGAGTGTGTATTGCGAGCTGCTCGGAATAAAATGACTACGGGGGCCATCTGCCGGCGAAATCACCTCTTGATGAAAACGAATGGCCTTAATCCCCCAGCGTGTGAGTGGAGAAGGAGGAGAAGAGCTGGAAGAGCAGGAAATGTGAGGAAAGTGAGCTAAATCAGCATCTTTCCCCCAAGGGGTCGCAGATAATGCTGACGAGAAACAAAGGATGGCTAGGAGAAAAATGCCTTGCATTTCAAAAACTCATCTTAAACATCAGCATGGGGAACGCTTTTTGTTCCGTCAACATTTTTCGGCTCACCCCTTCGTAAAGGCGGTGGTTAAATTCCGCTGCTTCAATGCCTGCCCCATTAATTCCTCCCACATACCACCCCATTTCTAAACTTGCTGTGATCAAGCCTACGGCTGGATAACCGTTTCGAAAAAACTGATAGGCGGCTGCTGTAAAGAGAGCATTGATAATAAAAGAGGTTAGAGCCGATTTCTTTTGCCCCACATAATAATAGCCCGCTCCTGGCAAAACCGCATTGAGAAAGCGCGCTTTCTCAGGCGATTTGGCAAATCGACCATACGCAGCAAATTCTCCTGCTAAGCTCTCGCCTCTAGAGTAACGAGCGAGGAAATCATGGACCTCTTGGATCTCTCCCTTTTTAAGGGTTTGATACAGGAGAATATTTTCACTCTCCTCTTCCTGCGAGAATTGCTGGATAATATAAAACAAACCTGCTGCTTTCTTCTCTTGATCCGTTTGTAAATAGCAATCATAGACGAGGAGAAGAAGATCGTGAAACGCAGGAAAACGGGGATCCGCTTGACTCAGGTCGCTCGCCTCAAAGAGATTCAACGCTTCTTGATATTTATTGCCGAGATAATAGCAAAGAATCAAGTCATAATCGAGTTGCAAACGTCTCTCTCTCTCCTGAGGAGGCAGCAGAACCAAGGCCCGTTTGTAGCAGGTAATCGCGCGATATAAATCCCATTCTTTGGCGAAAGCCTCTCCGATGAGCAGCTCCTTGGCCCATTCTTCCTTTCGCTCTGCCGCAGATATGGGAGGAAAGGCACTAGGAAGTGTTTGCAGGTGATGCACTGTCAGAGCCAAGGGCGGATCTATCTTAGGCTCAATCTTCTGATACGTGGGCTGACAACTGACCTGCGCCAGCGCCAGACCCAAAATCAGAAGCAAGGAAACAAAGGAAAAACAAGGACTACCTTTCGTCACAGCCGATTTCATCCGGGTCTGTCGGTTTGATTTCAAGGAAATTCAAGGCTTCATCGATCTCGTAGTTCAAGTCACGTCTGAATTTATTTTTCTCCATGTAGATATCTTGCTGACGCTTTGTAATATCTTCGATATCAGCTTCACTATCAATGATGAGAGGGCGGATGAAAAGCATCAAGTTGCGCTTACTGTCGAAATGATTTTCTCGCTTTCCAAAAGCACCCAGAATGGGAATGCCTCCTAAACAGGGTATACGGCTAGAGGAGCGCTCCTCGTTATCGCGCAGCATGCCGCTGATTATGACAAAAAACCCATTTGGGACGTGCACTTTGGTGACGGTTCGGATTTTGCGCAATACTTCCACCAAGTTGACATCAAAAACAGCAGGATTTTGAACCGTTCCATTGGCTCCCGGAGCTTCCTCGGTCGATTCCTGAATGATATCCAAAGTAATGATATTGTTATTTCCGATGAGGGGAGTGACACGTAACGAGGTCCCGACATCGATGAACTGGAAGTTATTAGTAACAAGGGTTCCAAGATCGTTTGTAATCGATTGAGTCTTGTAGCGATCGACGCTTCCGACAAAAATATCCGCCGGGCTATTGTCTTCTGTAATGATTTTGGGGTTTAAAACAATTTTGGCTTTACTATTATTATGGACGGCTCGAATCAATGCGCCAATGCTTGAAAAACGGGTCCCCCCATGGGTGAGGTGGGTTCCAATAATTCCCGCCGTGTAACCGGCCATATCCAGAATGCCACGTATAACCGGAAAAGGCCCCGGTTGTTCTAAATCATCGACAAATACCTGTTCTATATTATCAACCAGATCCAAGGGAGTATTGATATCATTATCGATGTCAGTGAAAAGCGGTCTCTGCCCGATAAAGCCTTGCTCTCCTGTTACCGAGCCTCCCCCAAAACGGTTGATCCAATCCACTCCATAAGTCAAAGAATCGGCAATGGTCGTATCGAGAATCAGCATCTCGATGTAGACCTGGCGGAGAGGCACATCCACTTCCAAAATGAGCTCGCGAATCTTATCCAATGCAGCCGCCGTCCCAGTGAAAATAATCGCATTCGATGATTCAATCCATTGACTGCTATTGATCGCTGAAACTAAATCGGGACTGGCGGTTCCCATCATCTGGAGGCTATAGGCAATTTTCCTCATTGCAATTTCAATCTGATCGCCTCTTCGATAGCGCAGCTTGTAAAGAAAGAATAAGGTGCGATCAATATGTCCCACCGGCAACTCGCGCATCCAGCGAGGATGGGTCGAAATTCCTCCCGGAATAAATTCACGATTTTCCTCAAGGGGTGGAAGAAGAGGAGGGGGAGGGGGAGGTGGCGGCGGAGGAGGAGCCGGGGGGTGTTCCTCCGTTTGAGGAACCTCTACTCGAGGGGGTGGGGGAGGAAGCTCTTGAAGTTGAAGGTTTTCTAAGGAGAAAATTTTTGTTTGGTTATCATGCAGATCTAAATTCTGTAAAATCGCCAATGCTTTTTCGACAATGAAGGCATTCGCAACGACATAGACGCTATTATTCGCCGCATGAGGAACCAGCGTAAAAGGATTTCCTTGCGCGATCGGTTGTAAGATCCGTGTGGCTAAATCGACCAGTGTATCGACAAACGCATTGCGAACAATATATTGCCCAATCGTCACCCCACTATTGGGAGCATCCAACGCGGCGATGAGTTGCGCCACTTTATTGATATTGACCACAAGATCGGTGATGATCAGGTTATTGGTATCGCGCAAAACTTCCACAAGGGCCTGATCTGAAACAAGCGGCCGAATGATCTCGCTGGCTTTAATGGGATCGAGTGTATTTAAACGAAACACCCGTGTTGCTAGCTCAGAAATGTGCGAGCGATCCACTTCGGTTCCCTCTTCAACAATACGAGCGGGAGATCGCACCTGAGGATTGCGATGAATCAGGATGTTATTGCTCTGCTCAATTAAAGAAAGATCGCGAATCCGAAGCTCCTGAAGAAGAACGGTCATTAAGTTCTCAACAGACGTCGATTCCTCTGAAATGATGGTGACGTTGAATTGTAAATCTTGATCGTTGAAAATGAAGTTTTTTCCCGAAATCCGGCTCATAAACCGGATATATTCAATCATGGCAACGTTGTTAAAGTTGATGGAGGCGATTTCTCTTAGCTTTGGATTGGCCGAAGGAGAGGCAGGAGCAGGAAGAGCTCCCCCTTCTTGAGGGGTCACAACCGTTTGAGGGCGCGGGAGGGTCACCGTCGGAGTGGCGGCTGCCGGAGGGGAGACCTGGGTGATCTCTTTTTTTGCCTCAGCCGCATAGAGAGTTCCTAAGGGATTAAGAACAGCAAGAATTAAGCTGCTCGAGAGCATTAAACCATGCAGATGTTTGAGTTTTTTCATGCCAATTAAAAGAAATTGAAATCACTAAAAACTCAGATTATGGATAATTCTATCTTTTTCGCACAAGATTTAAAAATGCGAGGGAGCTTTCTTCAGGGAGGCGATTTAAAGGAATTTTTACTTTACGTAAGAACGCATCGACTTGTTGTTGGGGGGAAAGAGAAGAGGGCTCTTCTAACATCAGTCCTAACTGCTGCGGAGAAAAAAGCGCTTCTTTCATCGCTAAGGGAATTCCCGAAGAGGCATAAAACAAAAGCGTATCCCCTTCTTTCCAAGGATGAGTGGTTTCAATAAAAGAGACGTGAGGAAACGTCCCTAGCGTCGGATTTTGGGAGGGAATAGACTCAAGAGCAGATCGCTCTTTTCTTCTGTACCAAAGGTGGCCACATCCGCAAGAGATAAAGCGAAAGCAATGTTCTTTAGGCAAGAGAACAAGATAGCTAAAGGAAAACGGCTGTCTCATCGGATCATTCAGAAGAAGGGCATTTAGAACAGAGGCCATTTCTTGGGGATGTTGAATCAGTTGACAAAGGGCACGAACCATCCCTCTTAAAACGGAGGAATAGATAATACTAGAGGCTCCTTTGATGGAAGGCTCTCCCAGGATGATGCCATAGGTCTCGTCTGGAAAAGAGAAAAAATCGTAATACAAGCTCAACAAGCCTAAATTTTTATACGTGGCAAAACCAAGATCAATCTGAGGCCAAAGAGGGGGATTTTGTGGGACGAGAGAGTGTTGGGCTTGCCGTAAGCTCTCTGATAACTCATTGTGAGGATCGAGCTCTTTGTTTTCTTTGAGCAGAGCGGGGGAGGATAAGTAGCTAGAAATATCGGTCATGAAGTCGACAATATCTTGATAGCGATCTTTGGGATTCGGTTGGAGGGCCTTTGTGAGAATTTTTTGCAATCCCTTTGGCAGAATGGATAAATGGATATGGCCATGGCTCAGTCTGCCTAGGACTAACTCATAAGTGATGATTCCAAGGGAGTAAATATCAGAAGGGAAAGCAGTCGACTCAGGATTGTCTTGTTGTTCGGGGCTCATATAAAGAGGAGTTCCCATGAGGCGACGAATCGCATGAGGATCTGTACGATCTGTTAGGAGCTGCGCGATCCCGAAATCAATGACTTTGACTCCTCCTGATTCGGTCATGAGAATATTTTCCGGTTTAAGATCGCGATGAATGATGCCATGGGCATGGAGATGGCACAAGGCCATGGAGATTTCCAGGACAAGTTCTAAGGCATGTTTAAGAGAAATCAGGTTTCGGAGAAGATATTGCCGGAGCGAAATGCCTTGGATAAATTCCATGGCGATGTAAAGTCCTCCTTCCCATTCTCCTTGTCCATAGAGTTTCACAATATTGGGGTGATCGGCTAAGCCGATGATGGCCGCTTCTCGCAAGAAACGGTGGACCATTTCGGGATGGGAAGCGAAAGCAGGGGAGAGGATCTTGATGGCAAGAGGATTTTTTGTTGCAGGATCAATCGCTAAATAAAGGAGGCTCATCCCTCCTTTCTCTAATATTCCCTCGATGGGGTAAGGGCCGATTTTTTCAGGTAAGGGAGAGGACATGAAAGTCACACATGACTGGAAGAATGCCCTAATTGAGTGATTCTCACTCCTAATACCTCTCCGATTCGAATGAGCTCTCCTTTAGCGACAGCTCTTCCGTTGACGGTTAATACGACTCCTTGTTCCGGGGAGAGTTGAAGAGGGAGAAGGTTTCCGGGTTCGAGCTTTAAGATTTGATCGGCGCTCATTTGAATTTGGCCGAGTTCGACGACAATCGTGAGGGGAACGTCGTCTAAATGAACGAGGCCTATTTGGGCACCGGGGGGTTTATCTTCTTCTTGAGGGGGGAGGGGGGAGGGCTCCTCTTCTTCCTCTTCCTCTTTCTCTTCTTCTTGAAGGAGTTCTTCTTCTAGATCTTCGAAGCTTTCTTCGGGAGAGGAGTTGAAGTCCTCAAATTCCTCTTCTTGATTTTCGTTTTGTTTGGCCATAGGGGGGGAGTCCTTATGCAATAAAGGGAATTCTAAAATTTTAAGCTGATGGTCTTTTAATTTCGCTCGAAAGGCCGGTTTGCCATCGAGTGTGAGGAGAACTTTTCCTTCTAGTCGTTTTGG
The DNA here is from genome assembly GCA_963801825.1 of Parachlamydiales bacterium. GTDB lineage: Bacteria > Chlamydiota > Chlamydiia > Chlamydiales > Parachlamydiaceae > CAWDGI01. The sequence goes on along the minus strand of CAWDGI010000003.1, from coordinate 645,194 downwards.
ATCGACCGAGCAGGAATCCAAAACGAGACAATCCCCTAACTGAAGAGCAGACCATTCAGAGGGAAACAGCTGGACTTTTCCTGCCTCAATGTGCAGGGGGAGCCAGAGGCTTTGAGTCATCGTTTGGGAATAAGGGGCGAGGGGTTGTTTCTTTGTTAGTCTATCTACCCAAGAGTGGCGCAAATCGGGAGAGAGTAAAAGGCGTCCACGGAGACGCTCGTCCTCTAATTGAATGGCAACCTCTATTGTCAATGCCTCTTGAGGGGAAAAATGTTGCTGTGTGGTCAAAACAGGATGGATCCCTTTTTCTATTGGAAGCTGTTTCATTTGGTAAAGAACTTCTCCGACCAAAAAGCGGTAGAAGCTATCGATAAAGGGTTGATCTTGAAGGGAGAGGGGGGGAGATCTCTTGCGAAGAGTTGTGTGGTCAAGAGGCGAATATCTTGTTCTGGCATGACCCAACAGGCAAGTCCTTGCAAAGAGGGAAAAGAGAAAATCAAGGAGACAGGAGAGGGGGCGAAATCGGGATAAAAGTCTTCCTTTGTTCGCCAGCTTGTTCCTTCCGATTGGAGGAGGAGGCGCTCTCTTTTAAAGAGAGCTGCCAGTCGATCGGAAAGTGCTTGCCAGGGGAAGGCAAACGCTCCTGTCAAAGGGATGGCATCGAGATTTTTCAGTTCGGGTTTGATTGCGCTTACCCAGTCGTAGGAAGAGGGGAGGGACATGCTAGATCTTCCTTGGTTAAATTTTCCGGAATAAAAGATTATCGGATAAAAGACAATTAAAATCATTAAGGAATTGGGGGGCGAAGGAAGAAAGGAAGAATGGCTCCTTCAACTCGACGTCGAGTTCAAGTTCTTTCTCATCTAAATTTTTTAAAATTAACTTATTTTTATCTTAGTAAATTTTTTAAGAATTACTTCCTTGATTTTTATTAGAATATTTGCCAAACTGACTTTTTTCCAATCATTGTCAGGAGTATCCCAAATGTTTATTCAAGCACTAACAAATGCAGGAAAAGAGTTATGTACTCAAGGAAAAGAGTTATGTACTCAAACTGTAAATCAAGCTATAAATTATATGAGTGATGCTCAAGTACTTAAAAAGACAGGTCAAGTTTTTGCGAGTGCTTTAGCGCTTATTGTGGTCTTAGATCCGGGCAAACACAAATCGCTTTCTCGTTTGACGAATGTCATCTTGAGCATCAATCTCATTGATGGTTTTCGTTTTATGAAGTTGCCTCAGCTGTTTTTTCTTCCCGTGACGGCAGAAAGCATTGATGAATTTGCCGTTGTGGATGTGTTAACAGTGGCGCTTTTTTTGAGAAAAAATCCAGACATATCTTCTGTTGATAAGATAAACGAGATTCCTAAAGAGAACTTTGAAGAAATAAAAGGCTTTGCTAAGAGAATTGTCAAAGAACATCTGGAGGCGATGTCTAAATGCGAAGAGGATGCTTGCCGCACGGTAGAGCAATTTCAAGAAAGGCTTCTCGTCCGTTTAAAGAAGGATCCGGGCCCCATCCCTAATGATTTGAATGTCGCTGAATTTACCCTAAAAAATTTTCAGCACTCTGCAACCACTCTTGGATTGAAAGATTCTCTTTTGCGCCCTTCTCGTCTATTCGATAAGGTATTGACAGCGATTTGGGTGGCTGTGGATATTGGGTCTGTTTTTTGTTATTTGAAAGACTGGAATTTACTGGATACAGCGAAGTTAGCCATGGAAATGGGGCAATATTCCGTTTTATCTTTTATAAAAGAGATGAATTTAGAGTTAACTGTTATTGCAGGTGTTTGTTTAGGATTCGTTCTGGACGTGATTGAATCCATCCGTAAGTTGCATGATGAAACCCTTCTTTTATCGCCGCAAGAGAAAAGGCACGCGCTTTTAAATATCGTGACTTCTTCTTTTGAAGCGGTTTTATTTGCCGGCCTTTATGTCACTATAAAGATGGGAGGAGCATCATTGATGAGTCCTTACGTTCAAGGAGGCATTCAAGCATTTGCCATTCTCTCAAGGTTAATCGGAATTGGGGTGAGCTTAATGAGACCAAAGCATGCATTTTTCCAACACCCTCGTCCCGTCACTGTCACTACCGCTGCTGCCGCAGCGGCTGCTTAAGGGATAGCAAAATATTAAACTTTATACATAAGAGAGGATTTCGATGACTTATCTACCTGAAATACAGAAGGCGGCTTTAGGTACGGTGCAAAGCTGCATTGATGGCTGTGTGGTGATCCAGAAGGGAGTTTTATGGCTAGGAGAAGGCGTTAGCCGTGTATGCATTTATGTCTACAGTCCGAGGGGGTTGGCTGCTTTATCAAAAGTATTGATTGCTTCTGGTGAGTTAGCTGGTTTGGTCGATGTGACTGCTAAGGGGGCATTGGCAGAAAGTCTTAAGAATATGAGAGCCTTTAAGGATGTCTTATATGCCACGTTCTGGGTGACGTCAACAAGCGAACTGATCCAAGAAGCCCTATCCACTAAAAAGGGAGAGGTTCTCACAACGGAGCAAAAAACCATAGAGGGCTTGAAAAAGACAACAAAAGTGTTGAATTGCATGGGAGATTGGTTTGAATTTTTCAAATTCTTAGATAGAAATGGTGTTTGTTCGTTTACTCCCTTCAATGAAGGGGCGAAGTTTTTGAATTCTTTGCGCATTTCTGTGATTCCCTTTTCTTGGGGAGAGTGTGTGCCGGCGATCAATCCTTTCTGTGAGCGGCCGAAAGATTTCTTTATTTTCTGGTCTTCCTGTATTGATATTGGAATGGGAATGAAAGAAGCCTACCAATGGATTCGAGAGGGAGTGAGCAAGGGAGAGAGTTTTACGACTTTTGTGAAAAAAATTGATCTTGCCACCCTTGCTAAACGGGTGAGCAGTCTTGGTAAAATGATTCTCATTACTTTTGGGAATGCGGGGATCGGCCTTTGTATTATTGATAACATCACCCAGCTTGCTGCCTTGGTCAAGCTCATTATTGAGAGAGAAACGAAACGGCTGGATCGCTTGGCTAACCCGCCACGACCAAAACCTGTTGTGGTTGCTTAAGTGAGAAGCTGTGATGTAAAGAATTCTTTGAAAAAAAATCAGGTCCGCTCTATCTTGTAGAGCGGACCTATTTTTTTTGCAGGAGTTTTTTTATGCCTTCTATGTCTTCTAGGCTTCCCTTTCATGAGTGGCTGGTCGTCTCGTTATTTTGCTCTGTTTTGCTTCTCTTAGCCTCTTTTGCCTTTTTAGGCCGTTCTCATGCTTATTCTTCGCAGCCTCCCTCTCCCTCTTCTTTTTCCCAGTCTTCTCTTCCGGAGACGCCGCTCACCCATCTAGAGGTTAAGGTCGAAGGGGCGGTGGCACATCCGGGTGTTTATCGCCTTCCCTTAAAGACCTCCTTAAAAGAGTTATTGGCTCAGGCAGAGCCTTTGCCGACGGCTGACTTGAGCGAATTGTCGTGGAGGAAAAAGCTGCGTGATCAACAAACGGTTACGGTTCCTGAAAAGCGGGAAATCACCATTTATCTTGATGGGGCGGTGAAGAAGCCGGGAGCGATCAAGATCTTAAGTGGGACGCGCTATCAGGAATTACTCCCCCAATTAGATTGCTTAGAGGAGGCCGATCTACGAGCTATCAAGAAGAAAAAGAAGTTTTTGCAAGAGGGGGCCTGTGTTTACATTCCCAGTAAGGTGAGGAAGGGAAAAAACAGTGATAAAAACCCAAAACTTGGTGAGTAGGCTTTTCGCCTACCACCAAATGTCTATCATCTGCAATATTTTCTCCGTTTTCATCACTATAGTGGGGTCAAGTTCTGCTGGGGTGAGGTGTATGATAGAATTTATAAGCTGTTGATAGTCTGTAGCTATTGCGCTTTTCTGATCGTCTGTAAGAGGGCCCTGTAGGAGGCGTGTAGCAATTGAGTTTAGCTGCGCATCAATCCTTAGCGCCCTTACACTTAGGGGGCCTGCGGGAGGGAGCGTTACGAGGAACTGCCAATCTTGCTGATGAGTTGTTGTAGGTTGCATGAAGAACTTCCTAATTTTTGTAACTATAAACTAATAAAAAATAACTTGAAAGACTTTTATCTTACAAATTTGCTATCATAACTGATATCTTTATTACTTTATCTAAAAGAGGAGCACGTTCTTCTTTGGAGAGTGATTTCACAGCTTGCATAATCAGAAGATAATCATCGGATAGTTTTGCATCTTCTGAAGTTGTACGGGGGGTCTGGGTCTGTACTAGGCGCATAACGAGTGAATCTAGCTGTGCATCGATTTGTTGTGTTCTCTCACTTAAAGGCCCTGTAGAAGTAGGCGAGGTCGGATTCCATCCCTGACCTCGAATGGGATTTACATTTTCTGTTGGTTGCATAAAATTCTCCTTTTTAGTTTTAGATAGTTAAAAATATAACATTAATTATGTTAATATTATAAATTCATCAATAATTATTATAATTAATAATAAATAAAATTAAAATAGATTTTTTAATTAATATTAGGAAAATTTAGAAATTTCCGGATCCGGCTCTTCCAGACTGCCAAATTCTTCCTGATTCTTCCGGATTCTGTCAAAATTTTCCGAATTCAAAAAGAAAAAATTTTTTCCTCTTGCACAAAAATTCCCGTTTCTGTTAATTTCTCCGTTTTAGCCAAATAAGAGTCTGAGTTTGATGGAGCCGGAAAGGTGAAAAACCCAAACTCAGGTTCAGAGGTTAAATTGCTCAACATGCTTTGTCTGCCCTGGTTAGAACGTGCTTCGTGCGTAACTAATCACATGCGGCAAAGCCGCTGATATGTTTGATAAAGTTAGACAACGCTAGATTAGATCGAGTCAAAGGATGAAGATATGGCGCTTACACTGATGGGAAAAAAACGTGGCATGATGCAGCTTTTCGATGATAAGGGCAACGTCGTTGTGTGCACGGTCATCCAAGCAGAACCCAACGTCGTCACCCAAGTGAAAACAAAAGAGACAGATGGCTACACAGCAATCCAGCTCGGCTTTGAAGAAATCAAGGGAAAACACAATATACGATTGATAAGAGAACGGGAAAACCCCAGTTGGGCCACTTTAAGAAGGCAGGTGTTGAAACCTCGCCGATTCCTAGTCGAATCGAAGGTCGACGTCGACTCTGTTGAGACCTATTCCCTCGGCCAAGAAATTGGCGTTGATATTTTTAATGAAGTCGAATTTGTCGATGCGACCGCCATTTCTAAAGGAAAAGGATATCAAGGGGTCATGAAACGGCATCATTTTGCAGGTGGCCCTGCCTCTCACGGTTCTGGCTTTCATCGCCATGCAGGTTCCACAGGGATGCGTTCTACCCCGGGACGAGGATTGCCGGGAGGAAAAAAGGCCGGACATATGGGAACTGGAGCAAGTCACCGTTCAAAATCTAGAAGTCGTTAAAGTCGATCCTGGAAAATCAGGTTGATCTTGATCAAAGGACAAGTTCCTGGTCCTCGTAATGGCTTGGTTTATATTAAGCAGGCGGAAAAGAAAACGGCAAAAAAGAAGCCAAAATAAGTAACAGATAACAGGTTTTTTGGAGAGATTGTGGCTAAACTGAAAAAGTACAATCTTGCAGGTAAAGAAGTTGGTCAAGTCGATGTCGATGATCAACTGGATCAATGCTGAAGCCAACAGCCAAATGATCAAAGACTATATTGTTGCCCTGCGAGCCAATGCAAGACAATGGTCTGCCAGTACGAAAACCCGCGGAGAAGTGAAGCATACCACAAAGAAACCTCATCCTCAAAAAGGACAAGGGCGTGCGCGCCAAGGTTCTCTTGTTGCTCCTCAGTATCGAGGAGGAGGACGTGTATTCGGTCCAAAACCAAAGTTTGATCAGCATGTCCGCATCAATCAAAAAGAGCGGAAAGCTGCTATCCGTTTTCTCCTTGCTGAGAAACTAAGAGAAAATCGCGTGTGGTTGATTGAGGATACAAAGATGGAGCAGCCCAAAACAAGATCGATCGCTCAATTCTTAAAAGGATTAGAATTAGCAAGGACGGGTCCTGTTTTTGGGTGAAGGGGCTTATACAGAAGTCGAAACGGAAGAGAAGGTGCAGCGAGTGAGTGTTAACAACAGAGCAGCATCACAATTTTATGAAAAGTATTCGCAATTTGCCAAAGGCCCAATTTTCGCTCGCCTCTAATATCAATGGGTATGATGTGATTGTTGCTCATGATATTGTGATGACAGAAGCAGCTCTGCATGAATTGAAACAGTGGTTGGGCGCATAGGAGGAAAAGGAATCATGGCAGAGAAAAGCTCTATATCAAATCATTAAACATCAAGCATGTGACTGAAAAGTCAATGATGTTGCAGCAGACTAAAAACAGCTGAAAGCAATCCTTCCCTGAAGCGATGTCGAATCTCCCAAATATGTCTTTGTCGTCGATCGCAGTGCAAATAAGCAAGAGATTGCCCATGCACTTGAAGAGATTTATCAAAATGAAGGGATTAAAGTGGTCGCAGTCAATACCATCAACGTCAAAGCAAAGCCAAGACGTGTGCGTGGACAGAGCAGGTTTCAAAAGCGCTTTTAAAAAAGCCATTGTGACTTTGCGTCCGGATGATAATCTGGATAACGTTATAAGAAGGAGCTTAGAGAGGAGATGTTTAGAAAATATCGACCCATTACACCAGGAACACGTCAGCTAGTGTTGCCTACTCATGAGACGCTGACCCGAGTCGGAGAAGATAAAAGAGCCACTGTCAAGCCTACCAAATCCCTCTTGTTGCCAAAAAGACGAACCAATGGACGCAACAACAATGGCCACATCACCTGCCGTCATAAAGGGGGGAGGACATAAGCAACATTACCGGATCGTCGATTTTAAACGCGATAAAGAAAATATTCCTGCTCGCGTCGCTTCGATTGAATATGATCCCAATCGCACCGCCTATATTGCTTTATTGAATTATGCCGATGGAGAAAAGCGTTATATTTTGGCTCCTCAAGGGTTAAAAGTGGGACAGGTCGTCCAAACAAGCGATGAGCCTCCCTTTCATGTCGGCTGCTGCATGAAGCTTGAAGTTTATGCCGCTAGGTTCGGTGGTTAATAATATTGAACTCTATCCTGGACGCGGAGGAAAACTTGTCCGTTCTGCTGGTCTTTCTGCCCAGCTGATGGCCCGCAGCGGCGGCTATGCGACCATCCGTATGCCATCAGGTGAAGTGCGCATGGTCAATGAAAATTGCCGAGCCACTTTTGGAGCTGTCTCTAATCCTGAGCGTAATTTGCGTAGTCGAAGGAAAAGCAGGACGTATGCGCTGGAAGGGAGTCCGTCCGACTGTCCGTGGTACAGCGATGAACCCTGTTGACCACCCACACGGTGGTGGTGAAGGTAAGCATAAAGGTAATACTCCGCAAACTCCTTGGGGGCTCTATACAAAAGGACTTGTCACAAGATCGAATAAGAAATCCAATAAGCTTATCGTTAAAAGTCGAAGGAAGAAGTAGATATGGCAAGGTCGTTGAAAAAAGGTCCTTTTGTTGATCATCATCTACAAAAAAAGTGTCGGTACTCAGAATAAAGAAGGAACAAAAAAGCCCATTAAAACGTGGTCGAGACGTTCGATGATTACGCCTGATATGGTGGGACATACATTTGAAGTGCATAATGGTCGTAAACACCTCTACTGTTTTTGTGACAGATAATATGGTTGGTCATCGTTTGGGGGAGTTTTCTCCCACACGTACATTTAAAGGACATCCAATTAAGAAATAAGAGGTTGCTAAGATGAATTATGCTAAAGCGATAACCAAATATGTACGCATTAGTCCTCGCAAAGCCCGTTTGGCAGCAGGACTGATTCGTGGACTTTCGGTTTCCGAAGCTTCGAATGCAATTGACTGTTTAGCAACCTCAAAGCAGGACGTCTTGCTTAAAAAGACATTAGATAGTGCTGTTGCCAATGCAGAAAGTACAGCGGGATATGCGACGAGAAAATCTCAAAGTGCTAGAAGTACGTGTCGATGCAGGTCCCACATTGAAAAGAGCAAAACCAAAAAACCGAGGTGGACGTCATCCGATTATGAAAAGAACAAGCCACTTTACCGTCGTTGTAGGCATCAGGAAGGAGAATGAAGATATGGGACAAAAAGTTAATCCAATAAGTTTTCGCCTTGTTCGTACACGGGATTGGCGTTCCAAATGGTTTGCAAATAAAAAAGAATTTGGCGATCTGCTCATTGAAGATCAAATGATCCGCGCTTATTTGCTGAAAAAACCGGCGCTCACAGGCGTTTCATCCATTAGAATTAAGCGAATGAGTGGAAAAATTGAAGTGACCATTGTGACAGCTCGTCCAGGTCTTGTGATCGGGAAGAAAGGAGCTGAAATCGATATCTTGAAAGCGGAACTTGCAAAGCTGACCGGAAAAGAAGTGTGGGTCGATGTCGAAGAAGTCAAACGTCCTGATCTCGATGCCAAGATTGTGGCCGATGGGATTGCGAAGCAACTTGAAAGACGAATTCCTTTCCGCCGAGCGATGAAGAAAGCAATGCAATCTGCCACAGATGCAGGTGCACATGGAATTAAAGTCCAACTCTCCGGACGTATTGGCGGAGCTGAAATTGCTCGTACAGAATGGTATAAAGAAGGAAGTACTCCTCTTCATACACTTCGTGCCGATATCGATTATGCGACAGGTCGTGCAGAGACGACCTATGGAAGCATTGGTGTAAAAGTCTGGATCTATCGCGGTGAAGATCATTTAGTGAAGAAGGAGGTGTAACATGCCTTTAATGCCAAAACGAACGAAGCATCGCAAGATGCAAAAAGGGCAGTTTGCTGGGCTGAGCAAAGGGGCAAATTTTGTCCACTTCGGAGAGTTTGGAATCCAAGTGCTTGAAAGAGGCTGGATGACCAATCAGCAGATCGAAGCGTGCCGTGTAGCGATCAACCGTTTCTTTCAACGTCGCGGTAAAGTCTGGATTCGGATCTTTCCCGATAAGCCTGTGACAAAGAAGCCGGCTGAAGTGCGAATGGGTAAAGGAAAAGGGGCTGTCGATCACTGGGTAGCCGTTGTCAGACCAGGGCGCATTCTATTTGAAGTCGCCAATGTCCCCAAAGATATGGCGCAAAGTGCCTTAAGACGTGCGGCAGCGAAATTGGGATTGAAGACGCGATTTGTTGAACGTGTAGAACAAGTTTGAGGAAATATGTATAAAGCCAAAGAATTAAGAGATCAAAGTTTAGAAGAACTTGAAGCGATTTACGATGATTCATGCAAGAAGCTCTTTCGAACTTCAAAATGAGTTTAGAGCGCAAAAAAAGCGTGAGAAGCCGCATGAGATCAAGCATGCTCGCAAAGATATTGCGCGTTTATTGACGGTCGATGACGGAAAAGCAACATCAAAACCCAAAGTCAGTTTAAAGGATCGTCATGGAAGCAGAAGCAAGAGGAATAGCCGCAAAGTGCAAAAAGGCGTTGTTGTCTCTAATAAGATGCAAAAGACGGTTGTTGTCAAAGTGGAGCGGACCTATCGTCATCCGCAATATGGCAAAGTCATTACGCGAGCCAAAAAATACTATGCCCATAATGAATCCGCTCCTTTGGAAATTGGCGATGAAGTCCAAATTATGGAAACACGACCTTTATCTAAGCTAAAACGTTGGCGTGTTAGTAGCCTAGAAGATGGAGTGAGTAAGTCATGATTCAACAAGAAACCGAACTTGAAGTTGCAGATAACTCGGGTGCAAAGCGAGTGAAATGTTTTAAAGTATTAGGCGGATCAAAGCGTCGTTATGCGCATGTTGGAGATATCGTTGTGGCCTCTGTTCAAGATGCTCTTCCCGAAGGGGGAGTCAAAAAAGGAGATGTTGTGAAAGTAGTGATCATCCGGACGAAATCTTACATCAAGCGCAAAGATGGGACGAAGCTTCGTTTTGATACCAATAGCTGTGTTCTCATTGATGATAAGAAAAACCCGCGAGGAACACGTGTATTTGGACCTGTTGCGCGTGAAGTGCGCGATAGAGAGTTTTTGAAAATTAGCTCTCTGGCTCCAGAAGTGATTTAAAATTAAGAGTCGACGGTGAAAAATGGAAAATAAGCTCGAGTCAGCAATCAAAAAAAATTCGCAAAGGGGATCGCGTGATTGCGATTGCTGGCAACAATAGAGGGTCTGATCGGCACTGTCCTATCAAAAAAGGGGATTGAGTGGTTGTTCAAGGGCTCAACATGCGAAAGAAACATGTCAAGACGTAGTCAAGAAGCTCCTAAAGGGAGAATCGTTGAAATAGAAAGACCCATTCATATTTCTAATCTGAAAGTTTGTGTGGAAGAAGATACAGCTGCGAAGTTGAATGTTCGTCTGGATGAACAAGGGGATCGCCAGTTTGTCTATTACAAGGGGATCAAGAGAAGATCTATCGTTCAGTAAAAAAACCTAAGTGAGTAGAAGAAGACCAATGTCTAGGTTAAAAAAGAGATATCAAGCTGAAGTGAAGCCAGCTTTACAAAAGAAGTTTGGCTATTCGAATCCCATGCAGATTCCCGGCTTAGTCAAAGTCGTGATCAATATGGGAATTGCGGAAGCCTCGAAAGATAAAAATTCGATTCAAGATTGTGTCAAAGAAATGACGATGCTCTCTGGACAAAAACCGATTGTGACAAAAGCAAAAAAAGCGATTTCGAACTTTAAACTGCGCGAAAAGCAGCCGATTGGGGTGAAAGTGACTTTGCGCGGTGAAAGAATGTACGATTTCGTCGATCGTTTTGTCAATATTGTCTGTCCTCGCATTCGCGACTTTAGAGGGTTTTCTTCTAAGTGCGATGGAAGAGGAAATTTCTCATTGGGCTTAGATGATCAACAGATTTTCCCTGAAATCAACCTAGATGAAGTCAAAAGAACGCAAGGGATGAATATCACGTTTGTCACAAGTGCAAAAACAGATGAAGAATGTGTTGAGCTCTTAAGATTATTAGGCGTTCCATTTAAAAACTTACCGATTTCGGTAGCAGCTTAAAGAGAGGAGAAGAAATCATGGCAGTCAGTGATCCATTAGCCGATTTCCTCACAAGGATTCGCAATGCCATCACAGCTCAACATCGGTATGTAGATGTGGATTGGAGCAAAATGAAGCAGGCTCTTGCTGAAATTCTCAAGAGTCAGGGATTTATCGAGAATTATCTCGTTAAAGTTCGATGAGAAGCAACGTGGAACAATCCGCATGTTTTTGAAATATACAAAAGGACGTCGTCCCGTGATTCAAGGATTGAAAAGAATTTCTAAACCGGGTTTGCGCAACTATGTAGGCCATCAAGAGATTCCTCGATTTTTATGGGAATATGGGTCTTTCGATTGTCTCCACTTCGCAAGGGGTGTATGCCGGGAAGAGAAGCAAAGCAACCGCAGGAATTGGCGGCGAACTTCTGTGTTTGGTTTGGTAAGAGAGAGGAGAAAACGACAATGTCTCGTAAAGGTAAACTTCCGATTCCCCTTCCAAAAGGAGTAGAAGTTAAAGTATCCAGACACAGAAGTGTCCGTTAAAGGGCCCAAAGGGCTTCTCTTGCAAAAGCTTGTTCCCGGCATTCAAGTGAACGTGGATGAAAGCCAAGTGATCGTTTCCCTAGAGGAGAGAGCCGGCAGATCTCAATCATTTTCATGGCCTTTATCGAACCCTCATCCAGAATATGGTTCTGGGCACGACAGAAGGATTTGAAAAACGCTTGAAATGATTGGCGTCGGTTATCGCGCGGCTGTTCAGGGGGATCTGCTGGATCTTCAATTGGGGTTTTCCCATCCCACTAAGCTGACTATCCCTAAAGGGTTGACAGTTAAAGTGGATAAGAATACGCTCATTATCATTTCCGGATTTGATAAACATCTTGGTGGGGCAATTTGCTGCGACTGTGCGCAGCATGCGTCCACCTGAGCCTTATCAAGGAAAAGGGATTCGCTATGTGGGAGAATATGTACGTAAGAAAGCGGGTAAGGCGGCTGCTAAGAAGTAATCAGTGAAGGACTTGATATGATAAATCAGACGAGAATAAATCACCAATTACGCGTGAAGCGTGCTATAGAGAGTGCGTAAACATTTACGAGGGACAAGTGCAAAGCCTCGCCTTTGTGTGGTCAAAAGCAACTGTCATATTCAAGTGCAACTGATCGATGATGAAGCAGGAAGAACGTTAGGGGGCACAGCCACCTTTGCAAAGGAATTTCAAGCACTACCGAATTTAATCGCAAAAACAAGAGCATCTGCGCGGAAGTTAGGCGAACAGATTGCTGAAATTGCCAAGAGCAAAAATATTAAAGAAGTGGTCTTTGACCGCGGACCCTTTAAATATCATGGCATTCTAGCAGAGCTTGCAGATGCAGCTCGTGCTGGAGGACTACAGTTCTAGGAAAAAAGAAGAAGGATGAGTCATGGCAAAAAACAGCGATGGCTCCAAAAAAGGAAAAGACAGAATCGCGATCTGAAAGAGAAAGTTCTCTATATCAACCGTTGCTCTAAAGTGGTCAAAGGAGGACGTAAATTTAGTTTTTCTGCCCTGATCCTTGTGGGCGATGGAAAAGGACGTGTGGGTTATGGCTTTGCGAAAGCAAATGAGTTGACCGATGCCATTCGCAAAGGTGGAGAAGCTGCTCGTAAGAATATGATTCGCTGTCCGATGGAAGGGACAACCATTCCTCATGAAATCATCGTCCATTGGGACGGAGCGACCGTTCTTTTGAAACCGGCTCCTGCAGGAACAGGAGTCATTGCGGGTTCTAAAGTGCGTGCTGTTCTCGAATTGGCAGGAATTAAAGATGTGATGGCGAAGAATTTGGGAGCGAACAATCCCATTAACCAAGTGAAAGCAACCTTTGAAGCCATTGGGAAATTATCGACTCGCCAGGAGATTAAGCAAAGAAGAGGGGGATGAGATAACTTTATGATAACATTAGATCAATTGAAAAATTCGACCCGTCCCCATCGTCCGAGGAAGCGAGTCGGGCGTGGGCTGGGCTCCAAGCTGGGAAAAACCTGTGGTCGAGGTGAAAAAGGAGCGGGATCACGTGCGGGTTATAAAAGGACGCTGGGGAAAAGAAGGGGGAAATATGCCTCTTTTTATGAAACTTCCCATCCGTGGGTTTAATCAATGCCCGTTTTCGGCGAGAGTATGATGTGATTAATTTAGAGCAGCTGAATGATCTCTTTGAAGATGGCGAGACAGTCAATGTAGAGACCCTTCGTGAACGAGGCTTTATCAGTGGTCCTTCACATGGAGTCAAGTTACTGGGAAGAGGAGAGCTGACCAAAACACTCATCATTCGTGTGCAGGCCTTATCAGAAAGTGCACGGGAGAAATTGACACATGCAAAAGTCGATTTTGAGATCGTAAAATAAGAGAACCCAAGTATAGCGATGGTAAATGCACTCACCCGTGTTTTTCAGATTCCTGAGCTAAAAGCAAAAATTTTGTTGACCCTTCTTTTCCTTGCGATTTGCCGGATTGGGAGTTTCATTCCGGTTCCCGGCATTAATGGAGAAATGGCCGTGAGCTTTTTTCGCCATGCCACAGGAGGAAGTCAAAATCTTTTTCAGATGGTCGATATTTTTTCTGGTGGGGCCTTCTCTCAGATGACAGTGATTGCGTTTGGGGTGACTCCCTATATTTCTGCCTCCATTATTATGCAGCTGCTCGTGGCATTGATGCCGAGTTTGCAGCGTGAGATGAGAGAGAATGGAGAGATGGGAAAGCGAAAGATTAATCGTTGGACCCGTTTTTTAACGATTATTCTCTCTTTTTTACAATCGGCCTTATTTGCGAAATATGCTTTGCAGATGAATGTCTCTCGTCCCGGCATTGTGGCGGGTGAGCTGTTGGATTTAACTCTAGGGGGAGTCCCTTGGTTGTTTTATTTGATTACCATTACTACGATGACGACAGGAACCATGTTCTTGATGTGGGTGGGGGAGCAAATTACAGAAAGGGGAATTGGGAATGGGATTAGTTTAATTATTTGCTTAGGCATTCTTTCTCAAATTCCGACGGCGTTGGGGCTGATTTTTCAGCAGCTCAACTTAGATTCTCAAGAGACGGGGCAGATGGCCTTTTCTTCGATTTTGGTTTTGATTGGGGTGTTTGTGGTGGTGACGATTGCGACGATTTTGGTGATTCAGGGGCATCGTCGGATTCCTCTCCAGCATGCCAGGAGAGTAGTGGGGAGGCGTGAGGTGCAAGGGGGCTCCTCTTACATTCCTTTAAAGGTGAATTATGCGGGGGTGATTCCGGTGATTTTTGCCTCTTCTCTTTTGATGTTTCCGGCGACATTGGGCACTTTTGTTGGAAAAGGGAATTGGTTAGGGGAGGTGGCAAGTTGGGTTTCTCCCGGAGGGGCGTTATATCTCGCTCTATTTGTAGGTTTGATCATCTTTTTTACTTATTTTTGGACAGCGACGCAATTTCGGCCTGATCAAATTGCGTCTGACATGAAAAAAAATGGCGCTTTTATTCCTGGGATTAGACAAGGGAAGCCGACGCAAGATTACTTAGAGAGCACCATGAACCGGATTACTTTGCTGGGGGCGGTCTTTTTAGCTTTGATTGCCATTCTTCCGACGATGGTGAGTCGGTTGCTTGGGGTCTCTCAGACGATTAGTTATTTTTTTGGTGGGACGGCCCTTTTGATTTTGGTGGGGGTGGTTTTGGATACGATGAAGCAGATCGAATCTCATCTTTTGATGAAGCGGTATGAGGGTTTTATGAAGCGAGGGCGGGTAAAAGGGCGCTAGCGCCTGTATGTTAGAGTTGCAATAAAAGAGTTATTGCTATAAAATGTTTTGGAAAAAAGGCGTGGAGTTTTTGGGTAACATGACAGGATCGTGTCCGAGTCCGTGTCCGAGTCCGAGTTCCGATTGGAAACGGGGAAGAACGCAGCACGATCGGAACTCGGACTCGGACACGGACTCGGACACGAAGAAAAAAAATGAACCAAGCCGGAAAAAACGAGGAGAATTGAATGCCTAGGGTGATAGGGGTCGATATCCCTGATAACAAAAGATTAGAGATTAGCTTAATGTATCTTTATGGGATTGGGCGTCGTTTATCGAATGAAATGATTGCAAAATTAGGATTGGATCCTGATATGCGGGCGAATAAGCTGACGCAAGATGACATTGCCCGTTTAAACGCTCTTTTGCAATCTGAGTATGTGGTGGAAGGGGATTTGCGTCGTCAGGTGCAAAATAACATTAAACGTTTAATTAGCATTCATTCTTATCGGGGCATGCGTCACCGTTTAGGATTGCCGGTCCGGGGGCAACGGACGAAGACCAATGCGAGGACACGCAAAGGGCGTCGCAAAACGGTTGCAAATAAGAAAAAATAGTATAAGTAGAGGAGTCCTTCACTTTGAGTAAGCAACTAGCTAGCACTACTAAAAAACCTGTCAAGACAAAGAAAAAAGTCGCGCAGACTATTCCGTCGGGAATTGCACATGTTAAAGCCACTTTTAACAACACTATTATTGTCATAACTGATCCGTCCGGAAGGGTGATTGCTTGGGCGTCAGCCGGAAAGGTGAATTTTTCTGGATCTCGTAAATCTTCTGCTTTTGCGGCGACGGTTGCGGCTCAAGATGCAGCGAAGACAGCGACAGCAGTGGGGATGAAAGATGTCGAAGTCAACCTAAAAGGGCCGGGAGCTGGGCGTGAGTCAGCTGTGAGAGGGTTACAGAGTTCGGGTTTAACGATTACAGCGATTCGAGATGTGACTCCTGTGGCTCATAATGGATGTCGTGCAAGGAAGCGTCGTCGCGTCTAAGAATTAACAAAAATAGCAGAGGTTTTTCAGCATGAAAGATTCCAAGGATTCGAAAGATTCAAAAGAATCCAGAGATTCATCGGTGAAATATGGAAAATTTGAAATGCCACAGCGCATTGTTGTGGATCGTGAATCGCCCGAGTCCCATTTTTCTCGCTATATCGCGGAGCCTTTTGATAAAGGGTTTGGACATACGATTGGGAATGCTTTGCGGCGAGTGGCGTTGACATCGCTTGAATCTCCTGCCATTGTTTCAATTCGCATTGACGGAATTCCTCATGAGTACATGGCGATAGATGGGATTGTGGAAGATATGACGAATATCATCCTAAATTTTAAAGGAGCGCTTTTGCGCAAGCTTCCGACCGATGAGGGGATAGGAAGTCGAGACTCTCGCATCTTAATTAAAGTCATTGAAGTGACGCAAGAGGACTTAGATAAGCGTCAAGGGCAGTATCGCGTCACGCTGGGAGATGTGATTCAAGAGGGATATTTTGAAGTTGTCAATCCGGAGTTACACTTATTTACTGTGACCAAGCCGATGCGTCGTCAGATTGATTTACGTGTGGCATTTGGGCGGGGCTATGTCCCTTCTGAGAGACATGTGATTCGGGATAAGACATCGGACGAAATTCTCGTCGATGCGGCTTTTTCTCCTGTCCGTTTGGTGAATTATTTTGTTGAGAACACCCGTGTGGGGCAGGATACCGACTTTGATCGTTTGATTATTGAGATGACGACAGATGGGCGAGTGTCGCCATCGGAAGCGTTGAATTTTGCTTCTCAGATTTTATTGAAGCATTTTGAAGTATTTAGCTCCTTTAATCACTATGCGCTTTCTTTTGATGAGGAGAGAAGAGAAAGTGAGGGGGATCAAAACGAGCTGATGGATAAGCTTGCTTTGGGGATTGATGAGATTGAGCTATCTGTTCGGTCGGCCAATTGTTTGACGGGGGCCAATATTGAGACATTAGCGGAGCTTGTCTGTATTCCAGAGAGGAGAATGTTAGAATTTAGGAATTTTGGAAAAAAATCTTTGAATGAGATCAAGGCGAAGTTGCAGGAGATGGGGCTTCACTTAGGGATGGAGATGGAGCTCGGGCGATTTGGGGTGACTCCGGATAACGTGAAGGATAAGATCAGGCAATATCGTGAAGAAAGAAAGAGAAAGAAAGAATTAGTTAAGCATGAAGAGCTTAGTAGTAAATAAGAATAAGTCAGTGTAAGTAGTAGGTAGATCATGAGACATCGCAACCAAACATGTAAGCTTAATCGTACGACGTCTCACCGCCGTTGTTTGTTTGCCAACATGTTAAAATCTTTGATTACGCATGAGCGGATTCGGACGACAGTGCCCAAGGCGAAGGCGTTGCGTCGTTATGCAGATCAGATGATTACATTAGCAAAGAAGAATACGTTGGCCGCTCGTCGTCAGGCGATTGCAGAGCTGATGGTCCGTTTTAATTCCCTCACTCCCAAAGAGCAGAGAAGAGCACGCGAGGGGGATACAAGTGCTTATAATGAGGATCGTCTGGTGATTGGCAAATTATTTGGGGAGTTGGCGACCCGATTTGCGGATCGGCAGGGAGGATATACTCGTATTATTAAGCAAGGCTATCGGGTGGGGGATAATGCGGCCACTTGTGTGATTGAGTATCTGGAGCAATAGGGATCAGGGAAAATGTGAAAATGTGAGAGTCCAGTAAATCTTCATGCTAAAGGATCTTCCTCTAAATCTAATTCTTTTAGATCTTTGCGGAATGCTTTAAAATCTGGGATATCTTCTAGAGGAGGAAAATCAAAAAAGCCTTCCGGCCAACTATTAGATGGGTGTTCTTTCTCAGTCATTCTTCTGATGTAAGACTATTTTTTCTTCTATTTAACTTATAACATGTTAGGTTATATTCATCAAGCATATAGAGAAGCAAAAAATGAATAAATCCCGCCCACGCAAGTCCGTCGTTTTATGGATTGCTATTTTCTTTATTTCCTGCATCGCTCATACAGGCTCTGTAGAGGCAAAAACAGAGAAAAAATATGACCTTGTCATCTGTGCCATCTTTAAAGATGAAGAGCTATTCTTAAAAGAGTGGATTGAATACCACAAATTAGTGGGGGTGCAGCATTTCTATTTATATGATAATGGGAGTACGGATCGCTCGCTTGAAATTTTAAAACCCTATATTAAATCCAAAGAAGTCGACCTTATTTCCTGGAAAAGGGAATCCCGGAATCAAAACGAGTATAATTTTAAAGTGCAAATTCCTGCCTATAAGCATGCCCTTGAAATCTCTAAGAAGAAAGCAAAATGGGCAGCCTTCATTGATATAGATGAATTTATCTGTCCTGTGAAGCAGAAAAACTTAAGGGATGTCCTAGAAGATTATACTCAATATGGCGGACTTGCCATCAATTGGCAAATCTACGGCACTTCTCTATCGGCAATCATTAAAAGAAAAAGAACTTCTTGTTGAAGCGCTCATGTACAAGATGCCTACCGAACATCAAAATCACCATGTTGTCAAATGCATTGTGCAGCCCTCTCGCGTCGAATCGATCACAGATCCCCATTCTTTTTTCTATCGTCCAGGCTATTGTGCGGTGAACTCTAACAGAGAGCCCTTGCAGCAGGGATATTTATGCCATCCTTCCATTGCTTTAGATATCGTGAGGATCAATCATTACTGGTATGGGACAGAAGATTGGTTTTTCAACAACAAATTGCCTAGAAGAGCGAAATGGGGATTAGCCTTTTCTCCGGAAGAATGGAAAGAGAAGATGGCAGAGGCCAATAGTGAGCGAGATGAGAGCATGGCGAAGTTTGTTCCTCATTTACGAAAAAAGATGTTCTCGTTAAAAAAGAAATGAGAGCGAGAATGCTTCCAGCGCGACGTTCCTCTTTACATTCCTCTTTAAAATCGCTATTTTGGTGAAAAAATAAGGAGAAACCCGTGGCTACCACCAATGTTGCGATTAACGGATGTGGAAGAATTGGTCGACTTGTGTGCAGGATTCTTTCTGAAAGAAAAGACTTAAATCTTCTCGCCATTAACGATCTCTTTTCTGCGGATCACTTAGCCTATCTACTGAAATATGACTCTACCCATGGCCGTTTTCCCGGGACGGTAGAAGCAGAGGGAAATAAAATCATCATTAATGGACATCCCATTCTCGTTTTTTCGGAAAAAGATCCTGAGCATCTTCCTTGGGGCGAACTGAAGATCGATGACGTGGTTGAATCGACAGGCCTCTTTACGCATTTGGAAGGAGCCAAGAAGCATTTACATGCAGGGGCAAAAAGAGTGGTGATTTCAGCTCCTGCCAAGGGAGATATCCCGACATTTGTGATGGGAGTGAATGAAAAGAATTATCGTCCTGAAAAAGATCGTATTATTTCGAATGCCTCTTGTACGACAAATTGCTTAGCTCCTATTGCCAAAGTTCTTTTAGATCGATTTGGGATTGAAGAAGGGCTGATGACCACGATTCATGCAGTCACCGCCTCTCAGCCAACCGTTGATGGTCCTTCTCGAAAGGATTGGCGGGGAGGGCGGGGAGCTTTACAAAATATTATTCCTGCTTCGACGGGAGCGGCTAAAGCGGTCACCTTATGTCTTCCCGAATTAAAAGGCAAATTAACGGGAATGGCCTTCCGCATTCCCCTTATCGATGTCTCTGCGGTCGATTTGACGGTGCGGTTGAGCCGGCCGACCACTTATGAAGAGATTTGCGAGGCGATGAAGGAAGCGGCCGAAGGGCCCATGAAGGGAATTTTAAGTTATTGTGATGAACCTGTCGTCTCTTCTGATTTTATTGGGAGTCGCTATTCAGCGATTTTTGATAAAGAGGCCGGAATTGGTTTGAACTCCCAGTTTTTTAAAGTTGTCGCTTGGTATGACAACGAAATGGGGTATGCCGCTCGCACGGTCGATTTAATCGCTTATATGGCGTCGCGAGAACAAGCCGCTAAAGGGATCTAAAAAGAAAGGTGCTAACCCCCACGCCATCAGCCACATGATGAGAGCCGATGCAAGCGTATCAGATAAAAAATGCCCCCCTTGCGCGATTCGGGCAAGGCTTAAAAGCCCTCCTAATCCCCAGGTCAGGCTTATTCCAAGCCAATATAAGTGGCGTGATCGATAAGATTTTCCTAGTAAAACTAAAGCGAAGAAGTAAAATCCCAATGAGCAATGGCCACAAGTAAAAGACTTGGAGGGTTCGATCTGTTGTCCGAAGTTCGGCTGGTAATAAGGACGAAAGGGTTGTTTGCCTCCAAACTCTTCCACTTGGCGTGGGCGAGGGCGTCCCCAATGGTCTTTAAAACCGGCGTGAATGACAAGGCCAGGGCCTAAAATAAACACCAATGAAAGAAAGAGGGCCGGCTTTCGCCAGGAGGAATACGAGGGGTAAAAAGAAAGAAGGAGCCCGATTAAAGCGGTGATGGCCATGATCCAGGCAGGCCATAATGCGTAATGATAAATCCAGTCCCAAAACGGGTGCAGGGAAAAGTGTCCATCTTCATAAAAAAATTGGCTAAAAGCCAGGTCGAGCTCATTTAGCCAGGGGGTTAGCAAGAGCCATAGACTCATGGGAAGAAGATACCCTTTCGCAAAAGAAAATTTTAAAGAAGGCTGAGCCATATTTATCTTATTTCCTGCTCTATTTTATCTATTCAAGGCTTCCCAAGCATGAAAAATCATGGTTTCAAGATCGGGATAACGAGGTTCCCATTTTAATTCCATTCTTGCTTTTTTTGCATTTGCAACTAACACAGGGGGATCGCCAGGTCGGCGGGTTCCTTCCCGGAAGGGAACTTTTAATCGTGTGACTTTTTCGGCTGCGTCTATGACTTGTCGGACGCTATACCCCTCCCCATTTCCTAAGTTATAGTGGCAGGAGCTGTTTTTTTCAAAGAGTCTCTTTAAGCTTAGCAAGTGGGCCGTTCCTAAATCTTCGATATGGATGTAATCGCGGATACAGGTTCCATCGGGGGTGGGGTAGTCGGTTCCAAAAATGGTGAGAGGCTCTCTTGTTTTCAAGCTTTTTAGCACCAGGGGGATGAGATTTGTTGGACGTTTCTGATACATCTTGATTTTTCCTTCCGGATCTCCTCCTGCTGCATTGAAATAGCGGAGGCAGCAAAATTTAAGCTGATGAGCGTGGTCAAAATCATGTAGCATTTTTTCGATTATCCACTTGGAATGGCCATAAGGGTTGATGGGGGCGCAAGGATGTGTCTCATCGATGGAAGGGGTTTGAGTTTGAGGAGTGCCGAAAATAGCGGCAGAGGAGGAGAAAATGAGCGTTTTGATGTGATAATGCAGCATCGTTCGAATCAGCGTGAGAGTATGGCAAACATTATTTAAGTAGTAACGCTCGGGAAAGGCAACCGACTCTCCCACATCGATTAAGGCAGCAAAATGCATGACAGCATCAATAGAGTATTTTTGAAAAACGGAATGAAGGGCTTGCTCATCGCCAATGTCTCCTTGAATAAAGGGGACATCGCTGAGTGTGCGGAGGTCTCCTCGACTGAGGTTATCAAAAACGATCGGTTGGTATCCTTCTTTTTGTAAGAGCTTTGTGACGTGCGAGCCGATGAAGCCTGCTCCTCCGGCAACGAGAATATTGTTTTTGGTCACTTTAAAATT
Source organism: Parachlamydiales bacterium (assembly GCA_963801825.1). Taxonomy (GTDB): domain Bacteria; phylum Chlamydiota; class Chlamydiia; order Chlamydiales; family Parachlamydiaceae; genus CAWDGI01. The sequence continues at coordinate 623,781 of CAWDGI010000003.1, read as the reverse complement.
CTCCTTGAAATATGATATAGATTTAGTAGATTATCATGAGGAACTTTTATGAGCGAAAGAAAAAGAAAGCCTACTCATCCAGGAATAATATTAGAGGAAGATTATATTAAGCCTTTAGATTTGAATTTACAGGAATTGGCAGATCATCTTGGAATATCTAGAAATACGCTTTTCAAAATTCGTATGGGAACAAGGGGAGTGACGCCACATATTGCTATCCGATTAGCCAATGCATTTGACACAACACTAAATTTATGGCTGAATCTTCAACAGAAATATGATCTTTGGGTAGAAGAAAATGAAAGACCGCAAAAGGCTATCCGTCCCCTTTATAAAATCAATTCTAGAATTCATCGAAGAAGAAGTCTGGTAGTATATTAATTTGATGTTTTCTTAATATCATTCACTTTTCACGTACTCAATAATTTTTCCTTTTGGTTTAGCCATGTACCTAGTAAAGAGAATCAATAGGATTTAGGATTTAGTGCGCCGAGACCAGCAATGATGGAGATAAATTCTTCAGGTCTTGACCTGAGCTCTTTTTGAAATAAATTTACAACGAGTGCATGGTCATTGCAGCTTTGTCTAGCGATCAAATAGGCCAAAACATATTGATTACACAAGTTATAATTATCCTGACATACGCTAGAAGGATCATAATGATGAGCAGTAGAGACTTTACTTTCCCATCTTTGATACGCCTCTTTCATAGCCAATAAGGCTCTATATTTACCTATTATCGTAAATGATGTATCAAAAAAATCGTATTCATTCGATGTTTGAGAGAAATAAGCTACCATAGTATGTCCTACTTCTGCTACTCCTGTCTTTGACAAATATAATTCTCGATCTCCTAAAGAGCCTATTCCTTTAGACATCTGATAGTATTCATTTAAACCTTCTTGATATTCTGCATATGTTTTATTGGAGTGGTCTATATCGATTAATACGGCCCTACTTTTAAAGGAAGGGTTATGTTGAAAACGATGCAAGCGTGTTTTCTGAGTAAAATCACTAAAAACAAGAACAATTAATTTATCTAAAGTTTGAATGGAACCAAGACAGTATTCATATCTTAATTTAAAAGATTTATAATCCATTCCTTGATTTAGAATTGTCTTTAATTCGATTTCTTTCGGACAGGAGGAACATTTTTTTAATTCATTTGTGATACGAATCTCAGTTAATTGATTATCTGTAGATTTTATTTTTTCAAACCAATCTCTTTTAATTTTCTCATATACCGGAAATATTTCCTTCCATTTAGGAGGAGAATGGAGTTGATAATCTGATCTAGATATCTCTTTTTTGGCTGTGTTCACTCCTTCGGTCACAGATTCAGTCGGCGGCGATTGGCCATCTGCCGCGCCTCGCTCCTCAAGCTCCTCAGGGAGAGGAGAGAGGTGATCTAATTTTGATTGATTCGTCTCAAAAGCCCACTGAATAAAATGAGTGGGAAGACGCATTGCTTCGTTAAACATCACTTTCCTAATTTTATTAATTTAAGTTTGTATAGAAGCTATCATAAAGATAATATGATTTAAAACCTAGCATTTTAACACTGGAGAGCATTCCCCCTTTGTGCTATCTTAAGAGTTTTAGAAGTGAGTGCAGGTTTTAACACGCATGCCCGATTGAATCAGTCTGCTGCAGAATGAGCAAGAGCTCAAATTTTCTCATGAGCAAGGATTTTTTGATAAAAGCCCGGTCATTGTGTATCTTTTTCGTTTGTGTTAATATAGGAAGAGAGGAAAGATGCCAGAGATTAGTAGATTTTTAGGGATTGTGATCTATCTCCATTATAATGAGCATAATCCACCACATTTTCATGCTGAATATGGAAAGTATAACGCGGCTTTCTCTATTGATGCATTAAAGCTTATAAAGGGAAAATTACCTTCCCGTGTCGTTTCTTTGGTTCTTGAATGGGCTTTTTTGCATCGAGATGAATTAATGAAAGATTGGGAACTTGCTCAGCAAAAAGCTCCTTTGCATAAAATTAAAGGATTGGTTTAGTCATGCATTTAGTGAAGAGAATCAATGGGATTGAGGGATATAAAATAAATTTAACTTTCAATGATAGAAAAACAAAGGTTGTTGATCTTGAGCCTTATCTCGATAAGGGGGTTTTCTTGCCTTTAAGAAATCCCGACTATTTTAAGAGAGTGAAAATAAGCGGAAACACTCTTGTATGGCCAAATGAGGCCGATTTTTGTCCTGATGTCCTCTATGAAATAGGAAAGAATGCAAAATCTGCAGTGAAAAGCACATCCCATAAACGTAGCATGAAAGAGCGGAAGTTGTACTAGGGCCCAATTCCCCTTTTATGCTATCGTGAGAATTTTAGACATGAGTGCAGGTTTCAAGACGCATGCCCGATCGAATCAGTCTGATGGAGAATGAGCAAGAGCTCAAATTTTCCCATGAGCAAGGATTTTTTGATAAAAGCCCGGTCATTCGTTATTTTATTATTGCGCTATTTATTTGCGTCCTTTTCCTCTTTTTGCATTTTCGCGAAGTGCAAGTGGAGATGCCCGATCTCAATAGCATCGCTCCCAGTTATATCGTCTCGCAAGTCAGCTTTGATTTTCCCGATGAAGAGGCCAGCCTGCTTGCTCGTCAAGAGGCTTTGCGCGATATCGGAAAAATCTACCAACTGTCACACGCCGATATTCGGCGTAAGGTGATCGAATTCGATCACTTTCTCCTCTATAACCAAGCGTGGCATGAGCAGGCCGAGGGACAAGCCTTTAACCAGCTCTATCAAGCCACCAATCAGGTGGAAAAGGCCTTGGCGGAGCTTCGATTGACCGATGCGCATACGCTTAAAAAATTAAAAGAATTAGGCTTCTCAACAGAGCATTACGAGATTTATACCCCTACCCCTTTATTAGAAGAGACCCGCCTCCCCGACTTGATCTGGGAAAAAATTCAAAAAACCTATTTTCCTCCCGATGACTATCCTCCTCCTGTGGTGAATTTAGTCATTGGGTTTTTTAAACCCACGGAGTGGCATATCGAAGAAGATGGCTCAACTCAGCGTCTTTTACGCAAGCGGATTCAAGCGGCCGTTCCTGAAAAGTTCTCTCACGTCAAAGCAGGCAGCCGCCTGATTGATCAAGGAGGAAAAGTGACCGCTCGACACCTCGCGATGCTCCAAGCCATGAAAAATAAAATGGGAGAAGATCGTCAATTATCTCATCCCTTGACCCTTTTGGGAACCTTGATCTTAACGCTCCTTTTTGTTGGAATTTTTGTTGCTTATTTTAAAATTAATTACCCCATTTTATTATCTTCTAACCGGAAACTTTTCCTCATCGTCACCATTTTGTCTCTGACGCTAGGCTTATCGAAACTCATTGAATGTTTCTTGTTGAACTCAAAGAATCACCTGGTCGATATTTTCCGTTATCCTCTCCTCGTTCCCTTGGCCGCGATTCTGATTTGCAATTTGATCAATACGAGTGTTGCAACTTTCTTAACCGGATTTCTATCGGTCCTCTCTGCGATTGGGTTATCCTTTGAGTGGGAAGGATTTCTCATTTTAAATTTGGTCGCCTCTTTGATCGCGATTTTAAACGTTCATGCCTTGCGTCGACGTAAAGAAATCTTTGTGATCTGTTTCAAAGCGTGGCTTGGGTGTGTTGTCGCCCTCATCGCCCTTCATTTATACAACCACTCCTTCACACTCTGGCCCTTTTTTGTTGATATTTTGAGCTCCGCCTTCTTTATGCTTTTGACAGCAGTTTTAGTGATCGGGTTTCTTCCTCTTTTGGAAACGGGTTTTAAAATCATGACGAATGCCACTTTGATGGAGTATATCGATCCAAATAACGATTTGCTCCGCCGTCTCACCATTGAAGCGCCCGGCACTTATCAACATTCGGTCGTCGTTGGCAACTTGGCAGAAGCGGCGGCTTTAGCCATTGGGGCGAATGGATTATTTTGCCGTGTGGCCACCCTTTATCATGATGTGGGAAAAATTGCCACTTCGCAATATTTTACAGAAAATCAATTAGGAGAGGTCAACATCCATCAGCTCCTCACTCCCCAGGAGTCTGCGCAGGTGATCATGGCCCATGTGGCCGAAGGAGTTGCCCTTGCCCGTGAGGCAGGATTGCCTGAGCCCATTATTGATATCATCAAAGAGCATCATGGAACAACGCTCGTTTACTATTTCTATCGCAAGCAACTTGAACTTGTCGGAGGAGAGAAGAGTAAAATTCATGAACGGGACTTTCGTTATGTGGGACCTAAACCCAGGAGTAAAGAATCGGGAATTATTATGATTGCCGATTCCTTTGAGGCCGCTTCCCGCTCTCTCGATAAAATCAATGAAGAGACCTTAACGGAGCTCATGGATCGCATTGTGAATGAGAAAGTGGGAGATGGACAATTTGATCAATGCTTGTTAACCTTTGAAGAATTATCAATTATTAAACGAGTGCTTGTTAAAACTTTATTAGCAGCGGGGCACTCACGAGTTAAATATCCCCTTTGGGATAAGAACGAATCTCATTATCATACAAGAGAAATGGACGAATAAACATGCATCAGTTAGCTTTAGTGACGGGAGCCACTTCCGGCATCGGTCGAGCGATCTGCAAGCTTCTCGCCAGCCATCGCCTAGAACTCATCGCCCTTGGGCGCAACCAAGAGGAACTCCGGCAATTAGAACAAGCGCTCTCTAGGCAAGTTCTCATCCAAACATTGCCTGTGGACCTCAATCGGCCCGAGGGAAGAGAAGAGCTGATCGCTCTTCTTCATCAACGTGTTCCCGATCTTGTGATCAATAATGCGGGTTTTGGATTATATGGAGAAGCACTAACTTACTCTACAGAAGAACAAGTCGCCATTCTAGAAGTGAATGCAAAAGCTGTGTTAGAGATCACTTTGGAAGCAGCGCGTGCATGGGTCTCAAAGGCACGTCAGGGGATTATTCTGAATGTCTCTTCTGTGGCTGCTTTCCAGGTTTTTCCCAATATGGCGGTCTACGCCGCTTCCAAAGCGTTTGTCAATCATTTTTCAGAAGCGATGGATTTTGAAATGCGCCCCTATGGCATTCGTGTTCTCACCCTCTGTCCTGGGATGGTCGCGACTGCCTTCCAGAAGCGAGCGGGAGGAGAGTCGCTCAAACAGAAGGAGTCAAAGGGGGTCATGTCTCCTGAGTTTGTGGCAGAGCAAATGTGGGAACAAATCATGAAAGGGCAGAGGTTGAAAATCATTGATTGGAGATACCGTTTGCTTCTCTCTCTTTCTCATCTTTTTCCCACAAGCTGGCTCGCGCCTATGCAGGGGAAGTGGATTGCGGAGCGGATCTCACCTCGAAATTTAAGAAAAATAGGAGAAAAAGAGACATGATAGAAGAGGGATTTGCCCGTTTTCAATTAGATCCAGCTGTATTGAAGGCCTTAGAGAAAATGAATTTTAAGGAGCCTTCTCCCATTCAAGTGGAGACAATTCCTCTTATTCAACAGGGACGAGATTTGATTGCCCTTGCTCAGACGGGATCTGGAAAGACAGCGGCCTGTGCCATTCCCCTCTGCCATAGGGTGGACATTTCTCGGCCGCAGGTGCAAGCTTTAGTTGTTGTTCCGACAAGGGAGCTCGCGTTGCAATATGCCACAGAGGTGCAAAAAATTGGAGTGAACAAGGGAGTGAAAGTCTTTGCGATTTATGGAGGGGCGGATTCTTCCCTTCAGCAATCGAAGTTAAGGCATGGGGTGCAGGTTCTCATCGCAACGCCTGGGCGGCTGATTGATTTTATTTATTCTAGACAAATTGATTTATCGCATGTGGAGACACTTGTTTTAGATGAAGCGGATGAGATGCTGAGTCTAGGGTTTTATGACGATCTTCTTTTTATCATCCAGTGCTTGGTCCATGCGCATCAGACGCTTCTCTTTTCAGCGACGATGCCTTCCACCATTCGGCAGCTGGCTCAGCAGCATATGCGAGATCCGATTGAGATCAATCTGGTGCGGGATCTGGGGGGACCGTCGCAGATTGAGCATTTATTTGCCTATTGTATAGCCTCTCATAAAGAAGATAAATTGATTGAGTTAATCGAAAAGAGCCAGCCGATCCAGGCCATTATTTTTTGCCATTCCCGTTTTCAAGTGGAGAAAGTCTGTCGGACGCTTCAAAAGAGATTATCTGGGGTCGATTTCTTGCATGCCGGGTTAAATCAAGAGGTGCGCACCATCATTACAAGTAAATTCCGGAGTGGTCGAATTCGCTTTTTGGTCGCCACCGATGTCGTGTCTCGTGGGCTGGATTTTTCCAAAGTCAGTCATGTTTTTATTTATCAGTTGCCCAATGATCCTGATGTTTACGTCCATCGCTCCGGACGCACAGGACGTTATGATAAGGCGGGGGTGGTCATCTCGCTTGTGACCACGCGCGACATTCCGCTGCTACGATCTATCTCCAGGCAAATTAGGCAAGAGCCTAAGTGGCTGGGTCCTCCTCCACAGGCTGATGATCGTCAGGCCCCTCGTGTGAGAAGAAAATCTCATTAATTTTTATGTTAATTTATTAGATTCTCAGGGCTCTTCGACAACCCCTCGCACTCGTTTTGCTTTTACGCACACCTTCGTAATATAATAGAGCGTGCTTCCCTCAAATCCAGAGTCTGTTCCGACAAACAGCCATAGCCGTCCTTGCGCATCTGTCCTTGCTCTAAAGGGCTTTGTATTAGTCAAGATTTTCGGCTCAAAAGTAGGGTCTAGGGGGTTGACCGCAGGATTGGCTAAATTTCCAATGACAATGGCATTTCTTCCTCCTTGACTTTGGAATCCAATGTCAATATTGAGGCGATAAATGGCTCCCGTGACTGTTTGCATGGGAACCTTGATCGGTTCTCTCCTGGACGCTCCGACTTTGAAGAAGACACCTTCTCCGGGAGATCCTCCAATTCCTATTATCCCGGGAGGGATATTCGTTTCAATGGTAATCTTAAACGTTAAATCGTAATTCGTATTGGGAGAAAGTCCTCGAATTTGCCGCTTAATGAACATGGTCAGATCGTCGCTCATATTAAATCCCGATAGAAAAATTCCCTTTTCATTATTAGGAAGAGGAGTGGGAAGGTTAGCCCATCCCCAAGAGAGATTAAAAGAGGCCTCTGCTCCGACAAAATACTCTGCAAAATCTCCGACCCAGCCTTGCGTATCCGTTCCAAAATTGAATTTAAATGTCTTTTGAGATTGAGCCTCCACTTGGAAGAAAGAGGCTGTCAAAAATAAAAAAGGGATGATAAAATAAGTCATCGATCGAGAAAAGCGATCCATATTTGTCTCCTTTGTATAAAATTTGCATCTAGCTTTTTATTCGATAAATTGCAACATCAAATGAGAAGGAATAATCATGAGTGTGTCTTCCCAACTTGAAGAAACGGACCAGCAAAAAGAGCCCCTTGCCCGTTATCGCTCTCTTGCAGAGCAAAAAGAAAAAGAGACGTTATTTGCTCGTGCTTCTTTTTCAAGAGATCATTCTCGCCTAGAAGGGGCAGAGAATGATCATCGCTTGCCCTATAAGCGAGATGTCGACCGCATCTTGCATTCTAAAGCCTATTCTCGTTATGTAGATAAAACTCAGGTTATTTATCTTGTTGATAATGATCATATTACACATCGCAGTTTGCATGTGCAATTAGTCAGTAGCTTTGCGCGGGGCATTGCTGAAATTTTAAGTTTAAACCTCGATCTTGTAGAGGCCATTGCTTTAGGGCATGACGTGGGGCATCCCCCCTTTGGACATGAGGGAGAAGGGTATCTTTCCGCTTTGTCCATTGAATATGGAAATGGCCCTTTTTCTCATCCTCTTCAGTCTTGTCATTTGTTCTCCGAGATTGAGCCTTTGAATTTAGGGTTAGCTGTCTATGATGGTTTTTTATGCCATGATGGAGGAATGGTCGGGTGCAAGCTCACCCCCCAGTGGGGAAAAAACTGGGACAATCATTTTCATGATCGCGAGCAAAAGAAAGAGAATCCGGAGCAAAATCTCATGCCGGCTACTTTAGAGGGCTGTCTGGTAAAACTTTGCGATACGATGAGTTACGTGGGTCGAGACTTAGAAGATGCCATTGAGTTAGGGATTCTAAAACGAGAGGAGATCCCAAAGACATTATTGGGGACGACAAATCGGGAGATTTTAGGCGTGTTGGCATCCGATATCATTCGTCATAGCTACCAGCAAGAGTTCATTGCTCTTTCCAATGAGGCTTATGAAGCGTTGCGCTTTTTACGCCGCTTCAATTTTGAGCATATCTATGTGCACCCCAAATTGAAGGTGGAATCATCCAAAATTAAAAGCAGCTATCGCATTTTATTTGAGTGGCTATTAAAGAACCTCGAGCAACAGCAAGAACAGAGTTATTTGTGGACCCATTTTCTGCATAAGCGTTCGTCCAAGTATCTTCAACAGACAAGCGACGTGCAAATGGTAGTAGATTATATCGCGGGGATGACCGATCACTTTTTTGTCCGTACGTTAGAAAAGATCTTTGTCCCGGCCAAAATTCATTTATAATCTCAGCTTTTATGCGCTTCTTGCTTATTGAGACCAGTACGGAAAGGGGATTGATGGCTTATTTAGCCGATCGGAGTCTTTTATTTTTCAAAGAATTTCCTTTTGGTCTCACTCAATCTCGTTATTTGATTCCTGACTTGCATGAGGCTCTTTTATCCTTTCCTTTTTTAAAGGAGTTAGATGGGATTGGGGTTGGGGTAGGACCTGGCTCTTATACGGGGATTCGTCTAGGGGTTTCTGTGGCTCAAGCCTTGGCCTATAGTTGGAAAATTCCCGTTATCGGGGTGCCAAGCTTGAATGGATTTGTGCCTGAAGAAGAGGGGGTGGCTTTTGCAGCTGTGTTAGATGCCCGGATGGGGGGAATCTACTTCAGGAAAGGGTGGAAAGAGAAAGGGGGCCAAGTGATTTATGAAGGAGATTGCCGGGTACTGCCCTTAGAAGACGCCGTTAAACAGCTAGAAGGGGTTTCTCATTTGGTGACACCGGTGGCAGGTGCATTGCAGAAAAAATTAGAATATGACTCTGCCCATTCAAAATGGAAGTGGGAAGAGAGATCTCCCTCACCGGAGGCTTTGGCCCGGAGTGTGGAAGAGCGATATGAATCTGAAAGAGTTTACCCACCGGCTCTTCTTAAGCTTCTCTACTTACGTCAAGAGAGCAATTCGATTGGCTCAACATAGTTTTTATTGATAATAAGTGTTTGTTCGGGTAAGATCATTCCTATAAATAGATTTAGGCAATGGCTCAGATTTGAGCAGATTGAGAAAACATTTTAAATTTAGGGATGACTTGCATGTCAATTGTAAAAGTTCGCATTGGCGATTCTATTGATAAAGCGCTGCGCGCTTTGAAGAAAAGATTGGATAAAGAAGGAGTGATGAAGTCTGTTAAAGCCCATCGTTTTTATTCTAAACCTTCTGTTAAGAAACGAGCGAAATCAAAAGCCGCTCTCAAATATAAAAAGCAGCGCTAGTCCAGTTGTTATTTATAGATGTCTCCGGATTCTCGGGTACGGGGTATGTGGCTTTGACGCAGCCGAAAAGTCAGAATATTTTAGGAACACCCCCTAACATCTTGACGCCATGTGCGACTTTGTTCCGTTCGAGTCCGGGCCCGAGACCGGGCCCGTGCCCGAACGGAACAAAGTCGCACATGACGTTATTTATCGGTTTTTTTAATAGTTTGTCGGCGGCATGTCTTTTTTACCAAAAGTTTTTTAAAGATATGACTACCGGCACAACTGAGCAATTCAAAACGGGTTATTTTGATCACGAACGTTGGGATGTTTATCAAGCTTCCCTAGAATTTATCATTGTAATCAGAGATATAGTAGAGGCATTACCCAGAGGAAATGCGTATCTGGCAGATCAGCTGCAACGAGCCGGCTCATCAGTGCCCCTCAATATTGCAGAGGGTACCGGGGAATATTCTGCTAGTGAGAAAGCTCGTTTTTATCGCATGGCAAAACGTTCAGCAACAGAATGTTCGAGCATTCTCGATATCTGCAAGCAGCTGCAATTGATTTCAGAAAATTTATATGCAACAGGGCGAGGACTGTTATTACGGATTGTGGCTATGCTGACAAAGATGTCACGATTTGATGGATCATCTAAGTAACTCACGAATTAATCTTGAGTAGTTTAGCGAAGCTCGGAGCCTCGGTTCGGGCGCGGGCCCGGTCTCGGGCCCGGACTCGAACGGAAACAAAGTCGCACATGGCGTATCTTGGTAAATTATGGATGAGGAGTGATTGCTAAAACTGTAATTTCGGCCTTACTCGGTCCATAAGCCCAAAATATTCTGTATGCCCCTGGGGTTTTATTCTGAGCATAAGACTCAAAAACATCGCCGCCGAAAGGGGATTCCATCTCATCAAATTTATGCGTATTTAAAGAGGGGTGCCTTAAATTGGCCTTCATATATCCTAAAGCTTTTCCGACGGCTTTAAATTGTGCTTTCTTGTCCTTTGATTGCTGCAAATTGAGAAACTGGTCTTCAGCTTCCTCGGTAAATTTAATCTTGAACATGTTTTTTATCTTCGTCGTCTAAGAACTGGGAGAAGTCGATATCCAGATCAACAATACGTCCATTTTTTGCATCTTCAATCCCTCTCATCAACGAGGCAAGCGCTTCAGGATTCTTATAAATCCAATGTTCCCTTGCAGGAATTTCCACTAAAGGATCTAATACAATTTTGCCATCTTTCTGGCGAGATACTCGAAAAGAGCTCAATCGTTCCCGCTCCTCCTTAGATAAAAAGCTGCCTAAGCAGATGCGATACTTATCATCCATTTGGATTTTATTTTGATGTTTTCTCATGATTTCTTCCCCTGATTAATTCCCATTATATTGATTGTGGGATTTTTTGGGTAGTGGGATAATCTATTGTGATCTTTGCATCTTGGAAGAAATCCTGCTTTTCTGGTATACTTTCCCTTCTAAGAACTTACCTCAATCATTTTAATTTATTTTAGTATTGTTATGGCTGATTATTACGATATCCTAGGGGTTTCCCGTCAAGCGACAGCGGACGAAGTTAAGAAAGCGTATCGCAAGAAAGCGCTTCAATATCATCCGGATAAGAATCCTGGGAATAAAGAGGCCGAGAAACAGTTTAAAGAGGTTTCGGAAGCCTATGAAGTGCTCAGCGACGACAAGAAGCGGCAGATTTATGATCGTCATGGCAAGGAAGGCTTGTATGCGGGAGCGGGAGTCGGAGCCGGAGCCGGAGCGCAGGGGTTTTCCTCTATGGAAGAGGCTCTTCGCACCTTTATGGGTGCATTCGGCATGGGAGGAGGGGGAGAGAGTATTTTTGATTTCTTTGGCGGCAGCGGAGGAGACTTTACTGGACGAGAGGGGCGAAGCGGAGTACGCCAGGGAGCGAGTAAGCGGGTCAATTTGACCGTTTCATTTGAAGAAGCGGCTAAAGGAGTGGATAAAGAGTTAGCCATCACAAATTATGTGACTTGTTCTGTCTGCAATGGACAGGGGGCGAGCTCTCCAAAAGGAATAAAGACTTGTACACAATGTGGGGGAAGAGGGCAGGTCTTTGAACAGCGCGGCTTTTTTAATATGATGATGACCTGTCCCACCTGCCAAGGAGAGGGAAAGATCATCACCGATCCTTGCAAAAATTGTCATGGCGAAGGGGTTATCAAAGAGAAGCAGCATGTGAAAATTCATATCCCGGCGGGAGTGGATAGTGGCATGCGCTTAAAAATGAGCGGATATGGGGATGCGGGGCAAGGGGGAGGGCCTCCTGGAGATTTATATGTCTTTATTACCGTCGAGCCCCATGCTATTTTTGAGCGTCAGGGAAATGATCTCTTGCTTGATTTGCCGATTAGTTTTGCAGAAGCGGCCTTAGGCTGTAAAAAAGAAGTTCCCTCTCTTTTTAATCATACGTGTCGTCTCACGATCCCAGAAGGAACACAAAATGGAAAAGTCTTTCGTGTAAAAGGAGAAGGCTTTCCCAATGTGCATGGACATGGAAAAGGGGATTTGCTCGTGCGCATATTTGTCGAAACCCCGACAGGATTAAGCGAGCGCCAAAAACAAGTTTTACAAGAATTTAGTGAATTAGAAGGCCCCAATAACCTCCCGAAGCGCAAGAGCTTTCTTGATAAAATCAAGGGGTTTTTCTCTTAGAATTTTCTCTTAGAATTGGATCGCCCGGCTAATTTTTTCTTGCGGAGCAATAGATAAATCGAGTCGAACGCCCTGCTGGGCTAAAATCGTTCGAATGACATTTAACGCCACGTCAGGGTGGTTGCATTCACTCGATAAATGGGCCAGATGAGCATGTTTCAATTTAGGATGAAAGATGCGTGAGAGAAGATGGCCACAGGCTTCGTTGGATAAATGTCCATTGCGGCTCAAGACGCGTTGTTTATAAATCATCGGGCGAGAAGAGGCATGAACCATCGAGGGCTGATGATTCGCTTCGATATACAAGTAATCACACTCTTTGAGCTCCGTTTCCACTAAAGAAGTGACAAAGCCCAAATCTGTACAAAACCCGAGCTTCAGGCGATCCACCCGCACGGTAAAAGCCACGGGATCAAGCGTGTCATGCTGAATGCTAAAGGGGTGAATTTCTAAATCCCCAAATTCAAAGGTTTCCCCGGTCGAGAAAATTTTGAATTTGGGGCACTCTTGAAAGGTCTCTACAATGCCTCTAGCTGTTTCTTGATTCGCGAGAACCGGAATTCCCATTTTATAAGCCAATATTTTTAGCCCTTGAATGTGGTCCATGTGCTCATGCGTGATTAAAATGGCATCAATCTCAGATAAATCGACATTAATTTCACTTAGGCGAGCTTGAATGGCCTTTGCACTGATTCCCGCATCGATGAGAATCTTGGTTTGCCGGGTGCCTAGATAAATACAATTGCCTTTGGAACCGGAAGCGAGGGGACAAAAACCTTGCATATGCTGCCCTGTCATTGAAACCGACGGTTTTAGCATATTCGAGATTTTTAAGCCCCTTGAATTTCAATAATATTCTTAACATTCTGATAGTCTGAATGTTAAGAATATTAAAAATGCATTTATCTTGGGCGTATAGTCAAACAGTTGGGAGACATTAAGGATTATTTCACAATTTCGTCAAAGATCGTCAATCTCTCCTTTTTGCAATAATTTAGATTGAACTTTATTATGTTTTAGTTATATTCTATCCTTAAATATTAAAAATAAAAATAATTCTTGGAGAATTTATGAATCAAAATATCACAGGGATTGGTGGAAGCAAACGTCCCTATGAAGGGGAGTTATTTTCTGTTAATAAAAAGCCAAAAATAGAGGAGATAGGAGGAACAGAGACAAGCGCTTTGAGTTGTCTTCCCCCTAGCCTTTCTTTGCCTTTAGATATTCTTCTTAACATGATGCAATTTCTTTCTTTTAAGGACTTTCTAACATGTCGGCAGCTTTCCAATCGAATCAGGAATGAAGTCGATTTAAGTGGCCTATGGAAAAAATTTTCTAGGAAAGAAAGAATCGACTTTGATTGGCCAGGCTTGGAAAAAGAGCATTATCCGGAAAGAGCGCGGTATCAGATTGGTAAGAGCCTTTTCATTTATGTGAAAGCGAAAGAAAATTTACTGGAGAATGGCTCCATCTTCTCCACTCAAAAAGTAAAAGAGTTGTATAGTCGTTTTGAGGACTGGATGATTCGTTATCCTCTATTAGGGGGATATCTATGGAGAGATTTGAGCTCCCATTCAGCCGTCCATCTGGCCTCTATCTCTAAGTTTAAAACAACATTTGAAAGAATGGGAGAGCTCTTATCTGCTCATTCTTCTGAGGTGGCCGGAGCTCTTCTATTAAAAGGGTTGTATTGTTTGGATCATTGGCAACCAATCTCTCAGCCTCAAATTCTTCATAAGAGCTTATCTTATTTAAAAGGAGCGATCCGTGAAGGAGCCACGTGTGCAAGTGATGTGGCAATGAGACTTTTCCCAATGCTTCCCTATCATTTTTGTTCTGAGCTTGCGAGAGCTTCTGCAGATAAAGGAGCGGACTACTTTGGTTTACAGGTATTTTTAGAGAAAGTTCCGATAATGGCGGACGGGTTGTATAACGATGGGATTTGGGATCCCCCTATTCTAGCAACATTTTGTAGGATTCATGTTGAGTTTGAGAAGGATAGGGCAGCAAAACTCTATGATCAAGCCATCGAAGGGTATCTTAAAAGTCATCATCCCATTCCTATTCCTTTACTCCTTACGGCAGCTAAGACTAATGCGGACTGTAATGAACGTTTGAAAGCATCAAAGTACTACAATTGGGTCTTCTCCCTTTCCGAAGAAGAAGGGAGGGCGGTTTCATATGCAACCTATTTAGCGGCAGCTTCTGAAGAATACAAATTAGGACATTGGAAAAAAGCCTCCAAATACTACGACCAGGGGTTCTCTCTTGCCACAGAAGAAGATAAGCTGGCTAAAAAAGAGCATGAGGAGCAGTTTTTTCATGTTAAATACGTGGAAGCAGCCGAGGTAGAAGTCAAACGAGGAAATTTGCAGAAAGCATCGAAATACTATGAAAAAGCATTCTTCCTTCTTGACAAGGAGGACCCTGATGGTTCGTGGGACTGTGATGTGTATGCAGACGCAGCTAATTTAGAATTCAAATTAGGAAACTGGCAGAAAGCTTTAGAGTACTACGATCAGGCCTTTTCAATCTCTGAAAAAGGAAGGAAAGAGTTGTCGTATGATTACGTAATGGTGGCTTTTTTAAAATTCAAATTAGAAAATTGGAAGGAAGCAGCAGAGTGCTTGAATGCAACGTTCGGGACGACAGATGACAGCGACAAAAGGGAAATTTCTCAGGAGATGTATATAGAGATGGCTCAGAAATTCGAAGAGATTGCTAAAGCTCATGAAAAATACGGCTCAGAAAAATGGAAAGAAGTGTTTTCTTTGTACGACGGAGCAGTATCTGCTTACATACTTGCTGGATTACATGTTCCTGATCATTTGCATCAACGTTGGCAGGAGATCATGAAGAGACTGTACGGAGGGGAGGGTTGAGTGCATGAATCCAGATATCACATCTCTTAGTGGGAGCAAACGTCCCTATGAAGGAGAGTTATTTCCTGTTAACAAAAAGCCAAAAATAGAGGAGATAGGAGCAACAGAGACAAGGGCGTCCAACGGTCTTAACGGTCTTGGCTCTAGCTTTCCTTGGCCTTCAGACATCCTTGTTAACATGATGCAATTTCTTAATTTTAAGGACTTTCTAACATGTCGGCAGCTTTCCAATCGAATCAGGAATGAAGTCGATTTAAGTTTCCTATGGAGAAAATTTTCTAAAAAGGAACGGCTAGACTTTGATTGGCCGGACTTCGAAAAAGAGTATTATCCGGAAAGAGCGCGGTATCAGATTGGCAAGAGTCTTTTCATTTATGTGAAAGCGAAAGAAAATTTATTGGAGGATGGCATCCCATCTACCCAAGAAATACAAGAGTTATACAGGCGTTTTGAGTATTGGATGAGCCGTTATCCTCTATTAGGGGGATATATCTGGAAAGATTTGACCTCTCTCGCCCCCTCTCTTTTCACAACGTTTAAAACAGAATTTGAACAGGCAGGAGAGGCTTTATCTTCTCATTCTTCGAAAGTGGCTGGGTCTCTCCTATTAAAAGGGTTGTTTCATTTGATTCGCTATCCTGGGGCTCACCAGCAGCAACAAGTCCCCCCTTCTCAAGTCCTTCATGAGAGTTTATCTTATTTAAAAGGAGCGATTCGTGAGGGAGCCACTTGTGCAAGTGATTTGGCGATCAGAAGTCTCTGTCTCTTTAGGGATCAGATTCACAATTTTGAAAGTTTGTCTTATTCTTTTTGTCATGTCCTTGCAAGGGCGTCTGCAGATAAAGGACCTGATTACTCTGGTTTAGAGAGATTTGTAAAAGAATATCCAGAGATTCTTCCCTCCCTTTATGAATCGGGGGTTTGGGATCCTCCTATTCTAGCAGAATTTGCCAGAAAGGCGGCGAATCTTCCTTACACTAGGGAGGCAGAACTCTATGATCAAGCGATCGAAGGCTATCTTAAAAGTGATCATCCCATTCCTGTTTCTTTATTTATAAATGCGGCTCGGACAAACTCAACCTTAAATAATAATCAACAAGCATCAGAGTACTTCAGCCGAGCATTCTCTCTTATCGAAGAAAGAGGGGATGACGTTGATTCTGAGGTATATAGCGATGCAGGAGAGGTAGAAGAAGAATTAGAAAATTGGCAGAAAACCTCAGAGTACTACCATCGGGCATTCTTCCTTACCCTAAAAAATGGGGATGAAGTTGATCCTGGTTTATGCAGAAAAATCGCTTTTGTAGAAGCTAAATTAGGAAATTTGCAGACAGCCTCAGCCTTCTATGATCAGGCATTTTACCGGCTCAAAGAAGAGAATAAAAAGGAAAAGAGTGTTCCTCTGGGTCCTTTTTCTGTGACTATTTCTGGTGGATTTTCTGCTGACGTATATGAAGATGCAGCTGTTGTAGAATTCAAATTAAAAAATTGGCAGACAGCCTTAGAGTACTACAATGAGGCATTCTCGGAAGGTCATGTGGTTTCGTATGAAGACTATGAAAAGCTCGCTTTTATAGAATCCAAATTAAAAAATTGGCAGAAAGCAGCGAAGTACTGTCATAAAGCGCATGAGCTCTGTTTAAAGGGCGATAAAAGCCTATCTCATGAGTGCATAGAGATGGCTCAGAAATTCGAAGAGCTCGCCAATAAAGAATGTGACCTAAGAGAATGGACAAAAGCGATTTCCTGGTACAAGACAGCGATAGTTGCTTATAGCCTCGGTCAATTGGCACCTCCTGATTCGTTGCTGCGGAGTTTGAAATGCGCAGAGTGGGAAATAAACTATGCAGAGTGGCAAAAAAGATATGCAGCTACATACAGCCAGAACTATTACAAGGATTGGGACAAAGAGTGGGGCTAATTTTCAAAAGGCTCTTCCTCCGCAGGGTCTTCGTCTTCCCCTTCAAGATTTTTTTCTTGACGGGTGAAGACCTTGCGCGGCTTGCTTCCTTCAGCCGGCCCGACAATCCCTTGCCTTTCCAATAGATCCATCAAGCTCGCCGCCCGCGCATACCCAATTTTTAATTTGCGCTGCAAAAAAGTCGTCGACGCATTACCTGTGCTGAGAACCACCTCTTTGGCTTGGTCGTACAGATCATCCAATTCGGAAGGGTCTTCTCCTCCCGCTTTTTGTCCTGCTTGCCATTCCTCCATCCGATCAAACGAGGGGATCACATATTGAGGAGGAGCCTGCTGACAGATAAATTTAATCACTTCTTGGATATCTTCATCCCGTATAAAAGCCCCTTGTGCCCGCACTAAATGGGAAGAGCCCGGAGGAAGAAATAATAAATCGCCATTTCCAAGCAGCGACTCTGCCCCCACATCATCCAATATAATTTGACTGTTGATCCGGCTAGCCACCTTGAAAGAAATACGGGTGGGGAAATTGGCTTTGATCAGTCCGGTGATCACCTCTCTGGAAGGACGCTGGGTGGCCAAGACAAGATGAATGCCAACGGCTCGAGCCATTTGAGCGATGCGAGCAATTGGTGTCTCAATATCTTGATTGGCTGCCATCATCAAATCAGCCAACTCATCAATAATCCCGACGATAAAGGGCATGGAGGGAGGAATCTCTCTTCCCAAATTTGCCTCCAGTTCTTTGTTCACGCCTCGCTTATTGAAAGAGTCGATGTTGCGTGCCCCCACAAGCTTTAAGATATCATAGCGATTTTCCATCTCTTTCACGAGCCAATTGAGAGCTGCCGCCGCCCCTTGCGGTTCAGTAATCACAGGGGCAAGCATGTGAGGGAGATGCGTATAAGGGGTGAGCTCCACTTTTTTGGGATCCACCATGATCAATTTAATTTGATCCGGCTTTGCATTCATGACAATGGACATCACAAGTGTATTGATGCAGACCGATTTTCCGGAACCCGTTGCCCCCGCAATGATGCAGTGGGGCATCTTTGTCAAATCACTCATCACATAGTCGCCATTGACTGCTTGCCCCAGTAAGACAGGGATGTGCAATTTTTGTGGGCTTTTCTGATAGGCGAGAAGCATCTCTTTGAAGCTCACTTCCTGGGGATGAGGATTTGGCACTTCAATCCCTACAGCGGCTTTACCGGGGATGGGAGCAATAATGCGAATGGATTTCGCTTCCATATTAAGAGCAATATCATTGTCTAGGGCCTTAATGCGCTGGACCTTGACCCCAATGGCGGGATGCACTTCAAAGGAGGTGATCGTGGGGCCGCAATTGATTTGTCCGACTTTAGCTTCAATGCCGAAACTCAGAAGTGTCTCTTCAAGCACCTCTGCTTGCCGTTTCAGATCTTTTTTAAGCGAAGATTGGTCCACTTTTTTCGCTTGACTGAGCAAAGAAGGACTGGGAACAGGATAAAGAGCATAATTTGTAGAATCACTGCCCTTTAGAGGAGCAGTCAGGGGGGAAGGAGTCTCTCGCTTCTTTCCCTTTTCTCTCTCTTCTTTTTTAGAGAGATCGATCGGTTTTTTAAAAGGCTGTCTCTCATCCTCCCTGTTTTGAACCAGCTCCAAAGGCTCTTCTTTTTTTTTACTCTGCGTAAGAAGGGAGAGTTCTTCCTCTTGATCATTTTGTTCTTTACGAGAGAGAGAGGGACGCTCTTTTGGATTTTTCTCAGGCTGGATGGCCAGGAGATCAGGCGAAGGAGAGTGGGGTTTGATCGCCCCACTTTCCGAAGGAGTCGGTTGAGCCGGAATGCGTAATTTCACAAAGCGTAAAAAGTCACTCTCCGGCTCCTGTTCTTCCTTCTTTGGAAGATCTTTTTTTCCCTCTTCTTTTTTTGTGATTTCCGGCAGGAGAGAAGGAGGAGGGGAATCCAGAAGGGTGCGGTGATGGGCCATTCCCTTTTTAATTTGTTCCAATGCTCTTTGATAGAGAGATCCCAAGCGAATTTTAAGCAAAAAAAGGAGGCTGGCGATGAGGAGACTCGAAAAGATCAAAGCTGTCCCAACTGTATTAAATAGATGGTGAATGTTGAGAGCGGGCAGGTCATGATAAAAATAGAAAAAAGGTCCTCCTCCCAAATGGGTGTAAAGATGATTTTTCCATAGACCGGGATAAAATAAAGCGCCCAGGGAATGGGCAAAAGAGGTCCTCTCTATTTCGATTAAACTGAGAAGCATGGAAAGAGAGAGCAGGGCGGCGGCCACATAGAGATTTTTCAGCCATAGGAAATGAAGCGGTTTATCAAACAGGAGACGCCATCCGATCCAGCCGATATAGAGGACCAGGGGGTAGCTGCTTAACCCAAACAGGGCATGACACATCCAGCCTAGCGTCCCTCCCATCCACCCGATTAAGTTTTTAGAACCGGGTGCTGTGGCAAAGCTGATTAAGCTTAAGAGAAGAAGAATGGCAAATGCCAGGGTGAGAAATCCCCGTGTTTCAGGAGTCGTCCATGGAACAGGGGGGACGAAAGGCTTAGATTTCTTTTTAGGGGCTTTAGATGAACGAGGCATAAAAATCTATGTAAAAGGTGGTGAGGATTCCTAAACCTAGGCAGTACCAAGCAAAATAATGCCATTTGTGATGAGAAGATAAGCGGATGAGTAAGCATAAGGAGAGAAGGCCGACAAAGTAGGAAACCAAGAAGCCAATGGCCAAATGTGGCCATGAAGCGAGAGGGAGGGAGGAAAAAGGAGAAGGGGGAGATTTCCAGACTTCCCATCCTTCTAGAAGAGTGCCGCCTAGAATAGCGGGGATGGCGAGTAAAAAAGAGAAGCGAATGGCCCGTTCATGGTCCCATCCCAGTAAGCGGGCGGCTGAAATCGTGGCTCCGCTTCTAGAGATGCCGGGAAGAACAGCGATGGCTTGAAAGAGGCCAATCATCAAAGCGTGATGTCCCTGAGAAAGAGGGCGGATAAAAGAAAGAGGCAAGCGGCGATAGGCTCCGGCAAAGAGCAGTCCTGCTGAAAGTAAAAAAAGAGGGCCGAGCCATTCGGGGTGATTAAAGACCGCTTTAATGGGTTTTAGAATCAGGGCGAGAGGGAAGAGAGGAAGTGTCCCCAAGCACAGGGGCCCCCATGCTTTGATTCCTCCCTTCAAGGTTTGCTTGATGTGGGGAAAAAAGAGGGAGAAGAGCGCGGAGAGAGTGCCGAGGTGACAGATCATATTAAATAGAACAAAATGGTGCAGATCTTTGAATCCTAGGAAATGTTGAACAAGACTGAGGTGTCCGGAAGAACTGACAGGGAGAAATTCGGTGATTCCCTGAACGAGGCCAAGAAAGAAAGAGTGCCATAGTTCCATAAAGAGAAAAGAAAGGGCGATCGACGGGGCTCGAACCCGCGACATTTGGATCCACAATCCAACGCTCTAACCAGCTGAGCTACGACCGCCATATTTACGATACATCTCGACTTTGCAACTTTTAAAAGTTGCAAAGTCGAGATAGATTAGTTTTAGAGGAAAGGGGCATTTTCGTCAATGTTAAAGAAGTAGGTCTTTGGCAACCAGCCTTGACTGACAAGACGCTCAAGAGCTAAATTAATATGCTCTAGTTTCATGATTTGAGCTTTTCGCGTGTTCCACGTTTGAATAGTCTTCAGTATTCCAATGCTTGATACAGGCAAATCTTGGGATACTCTTGTAGCGACCCAGTGAACCGTGGCCAACAATTCCATTCCAAATGGGGTTTCAAATCCTTGGACGAGTTGGGAGACTTTATCAAAGGGTTTGCGGACTATCATGTGTTTGTCCAGATAGTGCTTCACTTCGTTAAGAATAGAGGAATCCAGTGTAATAGAAGCACCCGGTTTTTTCGAACTAAGTCCATGAATGAAGTGTCCATTTAATCTTTCTAAGACATGATGCAAAACAGGGGAGTAAGGCCCATAATGTCCTTTTTCGAATTTGACTTTATTCAAAACTTCACCGGCTTCGACTAAAAAGTAGACAAGTTTTTGAATCTCTGTAAGAGTGATTTCATAAACAAATCCAGGGACTAAATAACGCTCGATTAGGCCAATAATCAATGCTCGCCCTAAAGTCATTTTAGGACGTGTAGATGAAGAAATCTCATTTTTTTCATGAGTCAAATTCGGTTCATAGACTAACCAATGCACATCAGGTAATTGATCAAATGCAGAACGCATTAGACCTTTAACTTCATTCCAGCATAGTCCTCCCAAACCGCACCCTAGAGGAGGGACAGCGACGGATGTAATCCCTAAATGACGAACTTCACTGACTAGCGCTTGCAATCCGGAGCGAATATCTTCAATGTTTGACTTGCTACGCCAATGTCGTTTAGTCGGAAAGTTAATAATGTAGCGGGGTTCGGCCACAAAACCACAATAATAGATAAACATACGCCCAGGCCGAAGTTCTCCCTTTTCACAAGCTTTTTTGTATGCCTTATAATTATTGGGATAGGCTTTACGAAACTGCAATGCAATCCCTTTGCCCATAATCCCATCTGTATTGACGGTATTGACCAAAGCATCGGCTTTGGCTGTAAGCAAATCTCCTTGAACTAAATCGAACATAACGACCCTAATAGTACCAGCTGCTGTCTATGAGGACTTGCGGTTGGTGCACAGAATTTTGAATAATTTTCTCTACCTTCTCTGCCACAATGGATATTTTTACAACAATCTTTTCAATTGCTGACCAAGGACAACGTTCATGAACCAAAAATTCGGCTTGTCTTTTTTCTTTTATCTCATCTAGGTTCCATTTTTTTAGAGGCATCACTGACAAATCTAATTTATGGTCAATTTCTTCCAGTGTGTCAAATTGATTGGCATATCCAAGATCTCCGTGACAGTTAGTCCAAAAATAGGGTTGGCCAGTTTTTAGTATTCGTTCTATCGAACTAACAAGATGGATGATTGAGTCTTGACCCTGTGAATATTCTTTATGCCCCTTATGCAAGACGTAAAGCATGACAGATCGATAGCAAAAATTGAATGGGACATAGTCCCCTAGGCAACCCCTCTTCGAAACCCTTACAGGATGCTGTAGGCGTCTTTCTTTTATATGTTTGTATCCGATATTGGTGTGCTCAGGACGTTTTTTTCTTATTATTTTATCACACCAGAGGAAACCATCATCTACAACAGTTTTTAAATTATCAACATGTGTAATGTGATAGATCGGAATGTGTTTTGCCATTCACGTTTTTTGGTGTTCAATTAGTAGTTTTATATTATCTTAAGGATACAAAGCAAGCAAGACTTTCAGTGTAAGGACGAGATTTTTTCTCAAATTTATCTGAGTTCCGCGCGTGTAAAATGAGATTCTTCCACATCCAGTTCATGCTCTAATTGCCAAAAAAGGTTATTATCGATTTCTTGTTTTTTCCACATTGCTAGCAGTTCTTTTCGTTCCGCTTGAAGGACCTCTAATCTGGCTAATTCCAAATTTGATTTTTTCTTTAGGGGAACAGTCGATATGTCGAATATATAACGGTGCAAGGAAAAATAATTTGAAAGCAAATGAAATTCTTTTAGAGTGAGATGTTTTGTTTCATGCAAATGAAGGATTTTTTCTTCAGCAACTTTTGCGAGATGTTTTCTGACGTGATGGGCTTCTTGATGACTAATCGGGAGATCCATTTTCAAAAGACGGATAAGATAGCCCAAGGTGCTACTTGGTAATAAAAGTGTGATTAAAATGACAACGAAAGTCATAAAAAGGACTTCATTGCGTCCCTCAATGGGCTGTCCATTTGGAAAGGTATAGGGGAGGGCCAATGCAGCAGTAAGAGAGACAATCCCTCGCATCCCTGACCATCCAATAAGAGTGGCTTTTCTTAAAATTTCGGGACAAAAGTGGGATTTTTTTGGGTTTATAAAGGCTTTAAAAAAAGCCACACTGCTTTCTGAGTAGACCCAGAGAAAACGAATCGCAATCAAAGCCAATGTAATCAAACAAGCATAAGAGAGATATAAAAGGAGTTGATCGAGTGTCATCACACTGACAAATTGTCTTAACTGTAAACCGATAAGAGTAAAAACAAAGCAGTTCATAAGAACAATAAACATATCCCAAAAGGCAAAACCAAGGACTCTTCTAAGAGGGGAAGGGTGTTTAGCCAGAATGTTTGCACCAATCAAACCATTAACAACAACAGCCAGGACCCCTGATCCTTTTAGGTAATCCGCTGAAATATAAGTGATATAGGGAATGGTTAAGGAAAATAGAACGGCAACCACGGGGTCTAAAAATTTTCTGGATAAATTTTGTAAAAGAAAGCCCAGAATAAATCCGATGAGGATTCCTCCTAAGGTAATTTTCATAAACTCTATGCTCCCTTCCGTTAATGAGAATGTTCCGGATAGGAGTGTGGAAACGGACAATCTATACAAAACAAGTGCAGAGGCATCATTAATCAAGCTTTCTCCCTCTAGTATTGTCAAGAGGCTAGGATGAATTGTAAAACGTCTCATAATAGAGGTGGTTGCAACGGAATCGGGAGGAGAAACGATGGCCCCAAAGGCAAATGCTAAAGCCCAAGGAAGTGCGGGGAATAGCCACTTAAAAATGAGGCCAATGAGGAATGTCGTTAGAATGACAAGCCCTAAAGCTAAAGAGAAAATCTCTTTCCAATTTTTTTTGAATTCTTGAAAGGATGTTTCGAAAGCTGTGTAATATAAGATAGGGGGAAGAACGATGATAAGCATCAAATTGGGATCAAATGAAATTGGTTTTAGACCAGGCATAAAGCCTATCACGGTTCCGCCAAGAACAAGTATAATGGGATAAGGAATGTGAATTTTTTGAGCAATGCCGACTAAAATAACAGCAAAAAAGATCAGGATAAGGAGTGTTTGAAAGTGTTCCATAGAATTTATGGTTTTTATCAGGTCGACTTTTTATTTTGCTAAGATTTTATTCTTGCTCCTATGTGATCCGCGCGTTATTATGTCAGCATATTTTTTAATCCATAGAGTGGAATTATCATGAATGAGAACCTATCCAATAGCTCTTTACTCTTTTATCAAACCGAAGATGGCCAAACACGTATAGAAGTTCGTCTTGAAAATGAAAGCGTATGGCTAAGTCAACGACTCATGGCAGAATTATTCCAAAAAGATGTGCGAACGATCAATGAACATATTCAAAATATTTATACTGAAGGAGAACTGAACCCAGAGCCAACTATCCGGAAATTCCGGATAGTTCAAATAGAAGGATCACGAGAAGTGAGTCGTACTGTGGATTTCTATAATTTACGCCATGTGCGACTTTTTTCCGTTCGAGTCCGGGCCCGAGACCGGGCCCGTGCCCGAACCGAGATTCCGAGCTTCGTTAAATAGTTTAGCAAAGCTCGGAATCTCGGTTCGGGCACGGGCCCGGTCTCGGGCCCGGACTCGAAGGGAAAAAAAAGTCGCGCATAGCGTAATATTAACAAATACTGCTTTCATTTTTACCCAACCAATCAAGATTTAGACAGCTCTCAAAAAATGGGATCCGATAATTTACGCCGCTCGAGTTGCTTCGCAGCCACCTCAAAATAAGGCCACTTTTTCCAGAGATTATAATCCCCGATCATATAGAAACGAGAGCGAGCGCGTGTGACTGCCACATTCAATAGATTGGGTTTGCGCGACGCCCATTCGATTGCGCCGAGGGTCGATTGATCTCCTCCTAATACAAAGAAAACGGCAAGCGCTTGCTTCCCTTGGAAAGTATGCACCGTCCCAATCGCTTGACGCACCCAGCTGTGAAAGGGAATCTTTGGAAAGTGGTGGTTGAAAAGTCCGTTGAGCTCTTTATCCTTCATCATCAGCTGCTGAAGCTGGTTGATCACTTCTCGAAAAGGAGAAATGATATAAAGGTCAGGATGAGGCAGGCTCTTCATCATTTCTTTTAACAGATAAATCAACGCATCCCCCTGATCGGAGACATACTGCCGATCACTCGTCAAGCCACCGACATCCCACCAGCAGCTTTTAGGCAAGGAAAGTTCCTTATCGGCTTGAGTAGCAAGCAACATACTACTTTCATACGCAATTGAATTAGAAATCGTGAACATCGGGTCCAAGCATCGCCGATGCACCCGCAAAGGAGAGCTAACCCAATAGCATTCGTCACGAATGAGGCGCTTGGATCCAAAAATACTGATCCGATCAAAGACATTCTGTACCGAAATTTGTGAGGGAGCCCAATGAAGCGTATCATCCTTCCTTTTACTCTTTGCCATGCCATCCACCACTTCCTCCGGGATCGTGCAAATCGGCTCAATTTGAAAAGGATCTCCAATCGCAAACACTCTTTTAGCACGCCAAATGGCCCCGACAGCCGCTTGAGGGGGTGCTTGACCCGCTTCGTCGATCAGAACCCAGCCAAGAGTCCCCCTCTCCAAGTGCCGAAAGAGGCGTCCGATGGAGGCAAAAGTGGAAGAAATGACCGGAACCAAGAAGAAAAGACTTTGCCAAGCCCGTCGTGTATCCTCCGCTGTTGTGGGACTCTTTCCCTGAAGAATGTTTGAAATGGCCATGAGATTGCCTCGAAACCCTCCTTTGACTTGCAAGGTCTCTCCTAGCCATGCCTCATGCAGAGTCATCGCGGCAATAAACAAGTCTGATCGCACTTGATTGGTTTCCTCTGTCTGATAGTAGGGCTGTGTTTGAGCCTCCTTTGTTTTAAGCTCTTCCCTGCTGTTTGGAAGACGGGAGGTGGGGTGAATGGTTTTAAGCCTTTCATACTCTATTTGATAGAGAGAGAAGAGAAGGGCGCAATTCAGGAGTTCTTCTATCCCATCGCTCTCCTTATTGCTATGGAGCGCATACTGCTCTGAAATTTCCTTGCGAGTGATTTTGCATTTGTGTAGCCGTTCTATCCCGGTTATCCGCTCTCTTCTCATGGAATGAGACTTTTCCTCCCAATCTTCCGAGACTTTGCGGTTAATCATGCGGGCAAATGCATGGGGACGCTCTTTTTCCAAAAGCGCTTCTTTTTCTTCGAGTAAGGCAAACAATTCTTTTTCTTCCCTCTCTTCCACACTTAAACGAGAGAGTGTTGCCTCCATTCTTTCAGACTCCTCTTCGATCTTGACAAGGGCTTGAAGTGGCTCAGCACAGTAGCTTTCGACTGTATGAAGACCGATTTCATCGTGGAGGAAGGCGAGTGCTTCTAATTCTTCAAAGAGCTGTTCTTGACGTGTCTTGATCTTAATAAAGGTCTCTTTTGCCTCGCCAAAAGAGGGACCTTCATATTCCTCTATCCATTCCCAGATCCGAGACACCTTCTGTTCTTCAGGAAGTTGCATGAATACACTTTCCACAAAATGGCGGCAATTTTCCCGATTGCCGAGCGAGGCAGAGAGGAGTCCCCAGACCTCTCCTTCTTTTGCCCTCAATAGATGGGTGGCGACGGGCTCGAGGTAGGAGGCACGATGAAAGGCAGAATGGAGTTGAGAGCGTAAAGGAAGTTCGCGAGAAAGGTTTTGCACGGCTGTATTATTTGAAGAAACAATGAGCATTTCATATCCCAGAAGAGAAGGATCTAGCTCGCTCACAAAGATGAGGTCAGAGCCTTCAAAACTGAGCGCTTGCCTTCCAATAAAAGCCTGTTGTGCATGTTTCAATTGGGCCAGCCGATTTGCACGTGCAACAATGTTTTCTGCAATGATTTCTTTTAGCAGCGATGTTTTCCCCGTTCCTGGAGGGCCGTTGACAGAAAAAATTCCTTTCTCTTTAAGCAGATGAAACGTTGCATTGATTGCAAACTGTTGCATCAGGCTCTGCTGATGAGAGATCGGATCTAGCCAGCGTCCGGAAGGGGTGTATTCGGGTCGGATGGTCTGCAGAATTTCTCTTTCTCCTTCCTCACTTTCAAGCCAGATGTGCCTCTCTTGGCTCTCGCTGAGATAGAGATCCATGGGCTCTCCTTTTTGAGCCGCGAGAGTGAGGGTTGCCGCTTCAAGATCTTGAATATAGAAGCTGTTAAGAATGGGGACATCTCGAGAGGTGTGAATGTTGGGGTTTCGAGCGGCTTGGGTCTGATCTCCACTTAGAGGTTCGATAAGAACAAGGGGGTAACCCAGAGGCTTATAGTGCGCCCACTCATAAAGAAGATCGGTGAGCTTGTGCAGCGCATTTAAATCCAGATATCCCGCTTCTATTTTTGGCTCTTTCATCCGTTTGATCGGGAGCTCTGTTGCAAATTCTTCTCTCAATGTAAGGAGGAAGCGATTGACGCTTTTCCAGTACTGTTCAATCGTCAGTGATTCTTTGGTTCCATTGAGAAGATGGCCATGTGCCCAGGGAAGAGTGGAGAGGGTCAGTGTCCCAAATAAAGGAATCCCATGAGTGGTCACGGAAAGTCTTGCAAACGCTGTTGTTGAACCGGCTTGCATGCAGCTTCTCCAGTCAACAGATTGCCAGTGACTGGGTTGCTTTGCAAAGGCATGACGCGCTCGATCGGCTGTTTCCTCTATATTAAAGAGTCCTAAGTAGAGATGATACCCTTTAGCAAAAGGAGTGAGGGAAGTGTTTTCCGGCAGGACGGCGGCATTTAGCCAAGGAAGGGAGGGGGGAGAGGGCTCGCTCGCGTAAATTTTCTGGTAAACTTGTCTATTTTCTAAGACATTCTCAAGAAGATAGGGAGAGAAAAATTCAACAAGTGTCCAATACTCTAAAATGGCTTGCTTGCTGGTCAAAAAATCTGGTTTTTCCATTTTACATCATGATTGTCTTTCATGTTGCCCAGGATAGGACTCGAACCTACACACCTTACGGCACCAGAACCTAAATCTGGCGTGTCTACCAATTTCACCACCTGGGCATGGGAATCCTCCAGACTGAACTTAGGATAGGGGATTAAAAAATTTAAAGCAAGGATAGGTTTCAGTTAACTTGACTCTAATCTCTTTATCTCCTAATATCTGGTTTTTACCTTATCCCTATTTATGCGTCATGTTTGCGACCCTTGTTTCTCTTCTTTCCTCAGTCGGAGAATATTTTGCCCTGATTATAGAAGTGATTTGGGTCAGCCTTCGTCGCCCTCCTGCTTGGACGTTAATTCGAGATCAACTCTTTAACATTGGAGTGATGTCTCTCCCTGTTGTTGCCATTACAGGCTTTTCGACCGGTATGGTATTAGCGGCCCAAGCCTATTTCCAGCTCGCCGATAAAGGACTTGTGAGTGCAACGGGGCTCATGGTGACAAAAGCCATGCTTGTGGAACTTGGGCCTGTTTTAACTGCTTTCATGGTGACGGGACGAGTGGGAGCGGCCATGTGCGCCGAGCTTGGAACCATGCGAGTGACGGAACAGATTGATGCGATGCGCTCGATGGCTGTCAATCCTCTCCGTTATTTAGTGGCTCCTCGCTTTATTGCGGGAACCTTTATGATGCCTTTATTGACCGTTTTTAGCTCAGTGATGGGAATCTTGGGGGGATATATGATTGCTGTCGGATTTTATCAAATGTCCCCCAGTTCGTATTGGGATCCTCTTCCCATTCATGTCACCACGTTTGATTTTGTGAGTGGAATGGTCAAAGCGTTTGTGTTTGGGATGATTATTGTGACCATTTCCTGCTATAAAGGAATGACAACCCGTGGAGGGGCAGCGGGTGTCGGGCGTTCGACAACCAATAGTGTTGTCATTTGTTACTCGGTCATTTTGGTCATTAACTTCTTGCTCACTCTTGGATTAAATAGCTCTTATACGTATTTTAACGAATTGATCACCACATGGTTTTAACGATATGCCAAAGACGATGATTCATGTCCATGACGTATGGAAGAGCTATGGGAAGCTACAAGTCCTAAAAGGGCTCTCATTGGATATTTTCCATGGAGAAACCGTCGTCATTTTAGGAAGATCGGGTGTGGGAAAGAGCGTTCTACTCAAACAGATTATTGGCTTAGAAATGCCCGATAAAGGATATGTAGAAATAGAGGGACAGCCGGTGACAGATCTGACCAAACGGACGAGGCGTCCTCACTTAAAGCCCATGGGAATGCTCTTTCAAGGGGCTGCTTTATTCGACTCGATGGATATTGCTGAAAATACAGAGTTTTATCTTCGCCAGCATCATTCCTTATCAGAAAAAGAATTAGAGAATCGAGTGGCTGAAGCTTTAGAGATGGTCGGATTGGAGGGGACCCAATATAAATTCCCCTCAGAACTCTCTGGAGGCATGCGTAAAAGAGCGGCTTTAGCTCGTCTCATTGTTTATCGTCCTGAAATTATTCTCTACGATGAACCAACCACCGGTCTTGATCCGATGACTGCGATGCAGATCAATACGCTCATCAAACAAACGCAAAAAAAACTCAATGCGACAAGTGTGGTTGTCACGCATGATATCCGCTCTGCTCTTGAAGTGGGGGATCGCTTAGCTTTTCATCATGAAGGGAAAGTAGCTTTTATTGCTCCTAAAGAAGAGTTTGTGCAGATAAAAGATCCCCTCCTAAATGATTTTTTTGATAACGCTTTGATATTTGGCAAAAATTTTAAAAATCAAAAAAATAAGGAATGAGGCATGGCTGCGTCTATTAAGAATATTCTGATTGCTCTCTTTATCCTTTCAGCGGTCGCTATTGTAACGTATATGCTCCTGTTCTTGCATCCAAGTGTGGGCGATAATGCAAAGACGTTGCGTGTTCAATTTGTTGATATTGACAAAGTCAACGTTGGGACAAGGGTCACTTTTGCGGGCCGTCCTGTAGGAGAGGTGGTGGCGATTGAAGAGATTCCCAATGCACGGACCAATCGGACCAGCGAAAATGGAGAGATCTATGTGTATGAGCTGACGCTTCGTGTCGATTCCAGTGTGTCGATGTTTAATACCGATGAGATCCTCCTTCGCACATCCGGTTTATTGGGGGAACGCAATATTGAAATCAATCCCCGTCCTTTAAAGTCAGGAGAGAAGCTTCAAAACGTAGAAGATCACGTGCTTTATGCCGCCCAGACTTCAAATGTGGAGGATACCATGAAGCAAATTGGAGAACTTTCTCAAAAATTTGATCTTGTTTTGGATGATCTTCATCAAATCTTAGACCAGGCGAAAAAGGAGAGGATTGTCGCCAAGGTGGGGCATTGCCTCGATAATATTGGAGCGGTGACAGATGCGCTGAATCAACCCGAGAAATGGAAAGGTGTCTTAGATCACATTTATACTGTTTCAGAGACTCTCTCCCAGCGAGTGAAGCCATCGTGGGCCAAGCTCGATCATACATTAGATAATCTTTCCCAGATGACAGATCATGCCAAGAGTCGGTGGGTAAAAACCGTGGATCAGACCTTGCATCATTTCAATCAGTTTAGTCAAGAGGCGCGCCATTCATGGAAGAAGGTGGATCAAGGATTAAATAAATTGAGAGGGGCAGCCGACAATGTTTTTGTCTTTAGTCAGAAGGCGAATCGCCTCATGGACAATACCCTTAAAGGGCATGGAACAATTGGAAAGCTGTTTATGGAGGAAGAGCTGTACTTACGGATGAAATCCATTCTGCATAAAGGGGAAGTGATCATGAATGATATTAATACCTATGGTCTCCTTTTTCATACAAATAAGCAGTGGATGAGATTGCAAGGGCATCGTCTTCGTTTGCTGGAAAGATTGTCACATCCGGAAGATTTTGCTCGTTATTTTAATAAAGAGGTCGATGAGATTTCCTCTTCCATTTCTCATGTCACTTTGTTATTGAATCAATCCGCGTGTTATCCCTATGCTTTGGTGGATAATCCTTGTTTTACTAGACGTTTTGGAGAGCTTCTAAGACGAGTAGGAAATATGGAAGAGACATTAAAAATTTACAATGAGCAAGTGGTGGAACCTGAGATCAATGCGAGTCTCTCTCCTTGCGAATGTGAGCGATAAGTGTATTAAGTGTATTAGGAGGAGAAAATGGAGCCGGTGCCTTATTCACATATTCAAAAAGGAACGTTTCTCGTTGCCACTCCTGATATTGAGATTGGATTTTTCTTCCGAGGGGTCATTCTGGTTTGTGAGCATACGGCGAATGGCTCCTTTGGTTTGTTAGTCAACAGGACGTTAGATCTCGAGCTCCCCGAGGAAATTGTGAATTTGAGTCAATTAACGAATCCCCATGTAGGAGTGAGAGCAGGTGGACCAGTGCAAACAAATCAAATGATGCTTCTGCATAATTCAGATCAGATTCAGAACCAGACGCTGCAAATCTGTGAAGGGGTCTATTTGGGAGGAGATCTTCAATTTCTGCAAGAGGCTCTTTTAGATCAAAATGGTCCTTTAATCCATCTGTGTTTTGGTTATACGGGATGGGGGACGGGGCAACTGGAGCGAGAGTTTTTAGATGGCCATTGGTTTTTATATCCGGCTACTGCAAAGCATCTTTTTTATACGCCGCCGGAAAAATTATGGCAGACGCTTCTCCGTGAGATGGGGGGAAAGTATGCGACTCTTTCCATGATTCCCGAGGATCTTTCTCTTAATTAACGCCGTGGAGGACTTTTGAGGGAGGATAAATCATTTGAAAAACTGACATACAACCGCAAACCAATAAATAGCGGCTGTATGTCGATAAATTTGCTAAAGGAGGGGGAAGAGGAGATTAAGAGGAGGGAGAGAAGCGTTTCTTTGGGCCCCCTCTAGTTTGGGCCTCGCCTACTAAAGAAGGGGGGGAGGGAGGGATCAAGAGGAGGGGCGTTTCCGGCTAGTTGTTGGGCTTGGGCCCTTCTCTGTGCATCAAACATGTCTTCTATAGAGATAGGCTCTTTAGAGATAGGCTCTTTATAGAACTCTTCCAGTGCTTTATCGAACTTTTCCGTTGATTTATTAATTTTTTCATTAATCGTACCTGGAAGTCCGAATGGTCTGTTTGAATTTATTTCCATAATATCCTCCGTTGATTTGTTAATAAAACATGAGTTTAATCATGCTTTACTATATTAATTCTAACAAATTGATGTTTAATTTTAAATTAAAATTATGATTATAATCACAGATTTTATTTAAAACCTCATCTATCTAACTAAAAGTCACACCTGATATTAATTTGTTTTTGTCCGGATAGCGACAGCTGTTGCATAACGATGACAGTGGCTAATGGAAAGATGGAGAGAGGGATAGTTAAATAATTTGTTTACTAGAGGAGAGAGGATCGCCACGGGTTTCCCACAAGCATCTTGATTAACTTCAATATCTAGCCAGGTGATCCCCCGGCTAAATCCTGTCCCCAATGCTTTTGCCACAGCCTCTTTAGCGGCAAAACGCCCGGCCAATGGAAGAGCCGGATCTCTCCGTTTTAGGCAGTACTCCTGCTCGTAGGGAGTAAAGACGCGATACAGAAATTTCTCAGGGTGACGCTGCAAGATTCCCTTGATCCGGGCAATTTCTACAATATCATTTCCAATTCCTAAGATCATTTTAAAGAGTGAAAATGCCCTTAGTATTTTTTGGATTTCTTCTCTGTTCGGGGTTCTCGCTTTCGTCCTGTTCAGGTTCAGACTCTTCACGGTGCTCAGCGTCTCCCGAAGAAGAAGGAAAATCGGAATCATGCATCAATCCCTCTTCTTCTTCTGCTGCATTACAGAAGATCATTCGCCCGGATGAGGTATGTTTGACAGAGAGAACATAGGCCTTAATAGTTTCGCCAATGAATTCAGCGCCTCCATTGACGACCACCATGGTTCCATCCTCTAGGTAGCCCACTCCTTGGCGCGCCTCTTTTCCATATCGTTGAATCTTGATATTAATAGACTCTCCTGCCTGAGTGATCGGTTTTAAGGCATTGGATAGCATGTGAATGTTGATGATGCGGACTCCCTCAGTAGAAGATTGCTGGATTCGATTCATATCAGAGGTCATGAGATGCGTATCTAGGAAACGTGCCAAGCGGATGAGTTTTATCATGGGGTCTTTAATTTCAGGAAAATCGGTGTCTACATAGCGTAAGTCTAAAGAGGGCAAACTATCCAGCTTTTTAATGGTCTCTAAGCTGCGGCGAGCCTTTCCTTTGGCGGCTTCATCTCCCATTTCTGCTTGGGTGTATAATTCCTTCAAAGCAAAACGGGGAATGATGAGATGATGATCTAAGAGCCCGGTGGAGGCTAAGTCAATCATCCGTGCATCTGTCAAAATGGATAAATCGACAAGAATATCTTTTTTCTTTGGACTCGTCTGTTTAAACTCTACAAAAGGAAGACTAATATGCAACTCTTCCGCCGCTTGCTGCGTCAAGACCATCCCCACATAAGCGCAAAAGAGAAAAATAATAAAGCGCAAAGGAAGAAAGGCGTGTGAAAAGACTTCTTCTCCAGAGATTCCCTCGATAAAGAATAGGAGTGCCTGTCCCATCAAATAGCCGGCAAAAAGACCGAGAATGGCTGTATTGAAAGAACGAAAGTTAAAGCGTCGAAAAACAAAATCAAATCCGACCAACGCACAGGATAAGAGCGCCCCGCCCAATAGCCCAATGGCTGTATTGATTCCGTTTAACCCTCCTTCAAAATACTGAGTGGCAAAACTTAAGGAAAACAAAACAGAGATGAGGCAAGAGAATGCTCGAACAAAAGAAAAGGAAATACTCATGATAAGGACCTTTTAAGGTGTGTTTATCGTTGCTTGGCCAGAAAACCGCTGGATCTTTAGTCCGGCGGATGAATGGCGCTGTTAAAAATTGCCCCAGTATGACTGCTAAAATAAAACAGTCCCCCTGAGGCGCAGGTAATGCGTATGAAAACTTGTGGGATCAAGTTCCCAATCCGACTTACTCTCGACTAGATATCGACAGGTTTAACGATTATGGCACTATCGCTCCTCTCACTTTGTTTAACCATAATCCGCAAGAGTCGGAACTGAGTCGGCATTCCGAAGTGCCTATTTCTGTCGTATCGTCTATGGATATTTTAAATCCCTTATCCATAGTCTGGTGAAGTGCTCCCTGGTTGCCCAAGAAGCCGCGAAGTCTTTAGCTTCGCGGAGGCTTCACAAGAAGTTGTTTTACAGCTGGACTTCGGACATTTTAAGGGGTTGCTAAACGCAAGATTTTGAGCTATAGCGAGTTAAAATTTTTTTGCCAACCCAGATGAGGGTTGGTAAAAAAATTTTAACTCGCTATAGCTCAAAAGATTGCATTTATCGACCCCTTAAAATGTCCGAAGTCCAGTTACAGGATATCTTAATCAATTCTTAATTTCCTGTAAATTAAATTTTGGTCTGAAAGGAAAGGGAGGAAAGGGAGGACGGGGAAGGCACAGGGAACTTGTGAATAATCAAAGGATTGTTTTACACTCCTTTTCGAATGATTCAGGAGTTTCTTATGTTTAAAATGACCCCTTTGGTGCTTCTCGTGTTATCCGGGATGATTTGGCTTGCTGTTGGTTGCGTTCTTCTTCCTTTAGGACTTAATTTTATTGTCGAAACCCTGTTAAATGAGAATCGGCATGGGTTTTATCCGGTTTTGAGCTTTTTAAGCCCTTATGTGGGAGGGCTAGATCCGGCGGCTCTCCTCTTGATTGCCTGTGCCTTGGTTGTGGGTTTTTTAAAAGGGCGCTATGTTTTAGCGAAGTCCGTGCAGCGGAGTGTCCATCGCCTGTCTACACTTCCTCACCCTATTCCTTTAAGTCAACTCTATCCTCTTTCCTATTATTTGCTATTGGGGTCGATGTTTCTGATGGGATATCTCGTCCGTTTCACCCCTCTTGATGTCAGAGGGGGAATTGATGTTACCATTGGCAGTGCTTTAATCAGCGGGGCTTTTCTCTATTTTCGCCAGGCTTGGCTCCTTTATCGGCGTAAGAATGCTTTTTTTGGTAATAAGGTTGCGTAGCAGGTCTTATTTGTGATAGTGCGAGCCTTTTTGAATTTCTAGAGCGCGGTAGATTTGTTCGATGAGCACTAAGCGGGTGATTTGATGAGTGAAGGTGAGAGGGGAAAGGCTGATTGTTTCCCTTCCCTTTTTAATCTCATTGGGGAACCCTTCCGCTCCTCCAATGAGGAGAGTCAAGCGCGCTCCTCCTTTCTCCCATTGATCAGCTAAAAAAGCAGCGAATTGTTCGCTCGTAAAGAGGTGGCCTTCTGGGTCTAAGCAAAGATAGGAAGGCTCTTTTTGGGCCCACTCAACAAGCTGGTCTGTCCCCTTGGCCCACAAGCACTCGATTTGCGAATAAGGCTTTAGCCTTTTGACATATTCTTGAAAAGCTTCTTTCAGCCATCGCTCTTTGATTTTTCCGACCGATAGAATTTTTAATTTTAGCATTGTTTCAGTGCTTGTTGAAGGGAGCGTTTTTCAGCTTGTTCCTTTAAATGGGTTCGCTTATCAATGGTTTTCTTCCCTTTGGCAATTGCAATGCGCAGCTTGATGCGCCCTTGTTTAAGGTACATGGCAAGAGGAACGATGGTAAGCCCTTTTTCTTGAGTCGCCACTTTGAGGCGATTGATCTCTCTTTTATGCAAGAGCAGTTTGCGGTCTCGTTTCTCTTCGTGATTATGAATGTTTCCAAAACGGTAAGGGGCGATGCTGGATCCAATTAGCCAGACTTCTCCTTTAAAAACTTTCACATAAGCCTCTTGCAGAGAGGCCCCATGATTGCGAATGGATTTAATTTCTGTTCCTTGTAAGGCAATGCCAGCCTCGAAGGTTTCGAGCATTTCATAATCGTGAAAGGCGCGGCGGTTGGAGACTAGGTCTGAAGAAGGGGTGCTCATGATGTTTGAATTTATAAAGTTTAGTTAAATTATAATTTATTTAGTAAATCTTGGCTATTAATTAATTTGGCAATCTAAACACTTTTTTCTCCCCCTTAAAAGAGTGAGCCAACCCCGCATCTGTGGCCGTCAAAAACACTTGCCCCAAGGAAGAAAGTTGCTCGAATAGCCGTTGCCGCCGCTGATCATCTAAACTGATGCCGACGTCATCAATCATCAAGAGAGGAGGCTCCTCAGTCGTTTGCTTCAAGTGTTCCCATTCACCGAGGCGTAGAGCCGCAATGCAGCTTCTTTGCTGTCCTTCACTCGCAAAATAACGGATATCGTGCCCTCCTAATTCCATCAAAATATCCTCTTTGTGGGGGCCAACAAGGGTCAATCCCAACCCCATTTCCCGGTCCCGATTTTTTTGGTACTGTTGCAAATGAAACTCCTTGATCTCCTGCCCCTCTTTACAAAGGGCCGCTTTTGAGCAATAGATAAGGCGAAAAGACTCTTTCTCACCGGATAGAGTGGCATAAATCCTCTCGCAGCACAGTTGCAGGGCCTGTAGCTTGCTGCGCCGCTGCAAGATCAGATAGCTTGCCGAGTGCGCCATTTCATGCTCCCAACTCTCCAGGGTTGCCCTCTTTTTTTCTTTGAGAAGCTGATTGCGTTGACGCATGGCTCGCGTATAACGAATCAAGTGATGCACATACAAAGGATCCGTCTGAGCAAGCTGAAGATCTAAAAATTGACGTCGTAAGAGAGGGGGCCCCTTAATCAATTGCACATCGTCCGGTGTCATGATGACCCCCTGAATCAACCCAAATAAATGAGAAAGAGAGGCAAGAGGCGTATGGTTATAACGGATCTGCCTCTTTTGCCCTTGCATATGCCAAGAAAGGGTTTGATCGATGCCATATTTGCAAAAGTGCGCTTCAACGTAAAAGTGATCCATGTCTCGATGGATAAAATCTTTAGAATGAGCCGTCCGGAAAGAGCGTCCCACCATGAGATAATAAATCGCTTCTAAGACATTCGTTTTTCCTTGCGCATTTGGACCTGCAATGAGATTTAATCCAGGAATAAACTCAAAGCAAGCTTCCTTATAACTCCGAAAGCCTTGCAAATAAAGAGAGCGAAGAGACATGAAAAAATGACTTTATTCTTCAGAGAGACGCATCGGCATAATAACAAAAAGAGGAGAAAAGCGCGTCCTCTTATCTGTATGCGTGCCATCCGTGATGATGCCGGGGTTATAGCCATCTGTGAGTCCCAAGGTGATGGTCTCTTCTTTGCAATGGCGTAAGATATCCAAGAAGAAACCCGGATTAAAGGCAATCTCTAACCGGGGGCCTTGGTAATTGGCCGGCATCCCCACTTGGCCCTCGCCAATACTTGTTGTATTGGCAGTTAAATGAAGCTCTCCCGGGGTAAAAATGAATCGGACGGAGTGATTCTGGTCGGCAGCAAACAGGGAAATTTGACGAAGCAGCGTCATTAACTCATCGCGATGTAAGGAGACCGCAATCTCTGTCGTTTCCGGAATGACGCGGTTCACATCGGGATAATCCCCTGTCAAAAGTTTTGTCACCAAAAGAGTATCGTTTGCCTCAACGGCAATTTTATCTTGCATGAGAGAAATTTTTGCCTCCCCCTCCTCTCTCAAGTTTTTTTGGATCTCTTCGACTGCTTTGAGAGGAATGATCGATTGGCTCGCAAAAGAAGAAGGGAGAGAAATGGACGTATAGGCCCGTGCGAGCCGCTTGCCGTCTGTCCCAATAAATAAGACCTCTCCCTCCATCATTTGCATGAGGACCCCCGTTAAAACATAGCGATTATCTTCCTTAGAGACAGCAAAGGCGGTGCGATAGAGAAGATCCTTCAACTCTTTTTGGGGAAGATGAAAGAAGCGGGCTTCTGTCAAATTGGGAAGAAGAGGGAAATCGCTTTTCGCCATCCCATGCAGCTTAAAGCGAGAGGACCCCGCCACTAATGTCGTCATTTCTTGAGGATTAGAGGAGATCTCCAAATGGGCCACCGTCATCTCCCTTAAGAGTTGGGCCAATCGCCTGGCGGGAAGGGTGGTGGCCCCTTCTTCAGCAATTTTAGCGGCGACGCAGCACCGAATCCCGACCGTGAGATCTGTAGAGGTGAGAATGAGCTCATCCTGAATGGCTTCAATCAAAAAGTTTGATAAAATGGGGAGGGTAGGTTTTTGAGGAACGACATTTTGAATTTTGCTAATCAGGGAGTTAAGAGCTTGGGTAGAGATAGTGAATTTCATAAAATTGACGGCGCGGAAACCTGCGACTTGAAGTCGCGGGAGGAAGCGCTGCTCCTATTGGTGTCAGTATTTTTGAATTGATAGGCATAGCCATCGGCACGTTGGATTAATTGGCAATTCCGATGGCTGATTCCTTGAATCGTACCCTGGCTTGTTTGAATATTAAAAGAACCAGAAGCTCGTACAGCCACGCGACCTACATAATAACCTGCTTTTTTACCACTTAATACTTTGGCCTTGACGAGATCGCCTGTTGCAAAACCAAAATGTCTTTTGGAACGTGTCAGATACCCTCTTGGAAATCCAAATGCATCGATTCTTGTTCTCTGATATGCTCCTCTTCCCATGCATTTGATTTCCAAGATGGGAATTTGCCAGTTTGTCACGGCTTCTACGGAAGCGACGCAAGCGGCATCAAGAGCATGTCCTTTAGGAATTTGAAAACGAGTCCGATTGTACTTTGTTTGTCCACCCGATGCGACTTGAATAGGGAGTCCGAAGGATTGGCATGTTTTCAGTAAGGCATGACGGGTGCTATTAACAGCTGCCGCATCGTTTAAGGGATGCCTGGTACGGGATAGGAGGGTTTTCAGTAAGTCAGGCTTCTTGCAAAGGAAAGTTTCGACATCGAGGTTCCCTTTGGCCTGATTACAAGGCCTGCAAACCAAAGTGAGGTTAGAAAGGCGATCAGAACCTCCTTTGCTTCGACTACGAATGTGATCAATTTCTAAGGAGACATTTTTTGCCTGGCAGTAGAAACAAGTCCTGTTCCCTTTCTCTAATAAATATTCTCTTACTTCGTAACCGGCGAGTGTCCCCTGCTGATACTCGATCCCTTCGATAGTGGGATTTTGTAGGAGCTGGGTATCAAAACGGACGGTTTCGATAGAGAAAGCATTGACTGGAACCCACCTTATGAGACGATAGATTTGAGAGTGTGTCGTCTCAACGCGATGTTGCAAGGAGGGAGGAAGCCAGCCTGTGGGACGCCTTCGATTGTCAAAACGCTTTTGACGATAACGGAGGTTTCCTCGACGACGTCTGCGAAATTGCTTTCTTTTTGTCAAAGACTCTCTAATTAAAAATCCTCGATGAACAATTTCTATCAAGGAGAGAACATGGTGGGTCTGTTCCTCTTCTCGGACGATGGCAATCCCCGTTGTCTTGCTTCCAGGATCAATCTTAAGGCGAACATTTTGTAAGGACGACTCAACCTGCGTCCTAGATTTCAATCGAATTGTAAACGGAAACCTCCTATGCACAACAGCCATTTGGCGACTGAGCAACAATCTTGCTCGTTTCTCGCTACATGGCATGAGCGGTTTTTTATTTTTATCTAATACAAATACAGCCATATTAATCTCAAAAACTGCCCTTACGGGCCTTGTAACGCGCTCTCTTACAAGAGCACTCCCCTCGGGAATGTTGGATAGCGGCCATCTGCTTAAATCTGTTTCGTGCTTACCCTAAGCTTGTCTACAACCTAAGCTTCAAGAGGACAGAGCTGAGGAAGCACTCTGCCGTCGGTCTTTTGCCTCTATCCAACGCAAGCGGGCTGGTTACCGCTTTCCCTGGTCAACCAGACTGATGAGTAGCCTCACAAGCCTTCGCCTTCAGACGAGGGTGATTGACAACGACCTGCATTTTTATTCTAAATTTTTACTAAAAGAATGGAAAATTTGCAAGGATTTGTTCTATAGGATAGAGAAAGAGCTTCAGAGGGGGTCAATCATGCCGCATTCAAAAGAGTCTAGTGCAGGGGAGGAAGAAGAGGAAGAAAGGGTGTTGGAAAGATTAGCCGATTGTCTTTATGTGCATTTCCAGAAAGTTCCCTTGCTAGAAGAGAGAGATCCTTTTGAGTCTTACATGCATCAATTGCGAGCCGGCTGGTATAAAGATCACTCTCTCTTTCTTCAGCGCTTTTTAAATGGTTATCGATTAATTAAGAGCAGCCAAGGAGAGAAAACCTCTTCCGGTAGCTGAGCAGCGTATTATTCAAGAGCATCGCGATGGTCATGGGTCCCACTCCTCCCGGAACGGGGGTGATGAAGGAGCATTTGGGGGCCACGCGGGCAAAATCGACATCTCCAACGATCTGAAAGCTCCCCTTCTTTGCGGGGTTGGAAATTTTATTGATTCCGACATCAATGACGACGGCTCCTTCTTTGATCATCTCTTCTTTGAGGAACTGAGGTTGGCCAATGGCCACAATGATGATGTCCGCCAATAGACAAAAGGTGGGAAGTTCGGCAGAGTAGCGATGGGCGATTGTGACGGTTGCATTCCCTCCCGGGGCATTTTGCATTAAAAGAGCGGCCATGGGTTTTCCGACAATATTGCTTCTTCCAATGACTAGGGCATGTTTTCCTGTCATTTCTATTGATGAGCGTTCCAGCAATGTTTTGACACCCAGGGGGGTGCAGGGGATGAATCCATCTGTTTCTCCAATCAGCAGTTTCCCGATATTATAAGGATGGAAGCCGTCGACATCTTTATCTGGGCGGATATGATGGGTGATTCGGATGGGGTTAATATGAGGAGGGAGGGGGAGTTGAACCAAAATGCCGTCGACTGAGGGATTTTCATTGAGCGCCTCTATTTTCTGGAGCAACTCTTTTTCTGAAATGGTCTCTGGGAGTTCTTCTCTAATGGAATGGATGCCCACCTCCAGGCAGGCTTGAGTTTTACGATTCACATAAATTTGAGAAGGGGGATGATGGCCGGCAATGACAACAGCGAGGCAAGGAGGGCGGCCGGAATAACCGGCAATGGTTTGTTTAATCTCTTGTTGAATCTCTTCTGCAATTTTTTTTCCATCAATGATCATGTGACAAAGAGCTCCGTTAGTTCATCACCGCTTCAGAGTATCATAAGTGCATGGAAACAAAAAGGGAATATTTCAGCGGTTCAACGTAGGGGAATGAGCTAGTGAAAAAAAATCTAGATCTGTTAATCTAAGGGGAAGAGCGATCATGAGGGTCTATGCGTTATTCAGCGCTAGTCATCGGTTTGATTTACTTGGGGAGTGTGCAGGCCTTGCCGCCTGTTGTGATGGATTCCGCTCCCTTGCGTGCGAAACCTTGCCTTCCATTTTTTTAATGAGCGATTAGTGGGCGAAGCGTTGAGTTTTTATCAAATCCGTCAAGAGTTATGGAGTCCGATCACCCAAACATTAATCCGTAAAAGCCAAGAAGTGCTTATGAGAGTGAAAAGGAAAACAGCTTTTATGGTTCCCAACCCCTTCGAATATCCGATGAACAGAGGATTGGCTGCACGTGTTTTAAGAGATGTGCTATTTGAGCTCTTTCTAGAAACTCTAAAAGAGTATCAATCTAATGAAAGGCCGGTCGCTGATTTTGCTTTTGATTATATTTTGAATGAGCAATTGCCTCAATTTATCCATTGTTTTGGAGAAGAGGCGATCCAATTAAAACCCCATTTTGATTGAGAGCTATTTATGAAAAAACAAACACTTTATTATTTCTATCTTTTAGTGGCTTTAATGAAGGCTTTTGATAGTTATGCTGAGGAAAAAAAAAGAGCTACCCACTAACTCCGCCAATTGCTCAAAAGAAGAGCTGTTAAGTTTTTTCCCTCAGCCTGTGATTGAGTATGTGCTTATCCATGCCCATGTTTCACAAGAAGAGGCGACACAGATTGCAAAAGAATTAGCTGGGAAGAATAGAGAGCTACTCAAGTTGGTCGAGAAAAAAGCAGCGGAGCTTTCCCCTAATCCTTTTCAGAGTTCAAACGAGCGAGAGATTGCCGCTAGAATCTATCAAGAAACACTCTATGAGGTGTTTGCTCAGACCCTAAAAGCGCATGGGATGACGGATGATCATCAAATTCGCTCTCTATTAGAAGAGATGCGAGTCACGCAGAGCAAACTTTTTGTCGATTGTATTCGAAAACTCGAGGTCGTTGCCTCTATAGATTAGCCGGCATACTTAATACGTTTTAGGGAAGCCAGGCCCCAATGGGGCAGAGTGAAAAAAGAAATAGCGTAAAGAGCATCTTGAAAAGGAAGCCAAAGTAGATGCTCTCCCATGGCTTTCCAAGATAACGCCGACGCTTTCCCCGTGACACTAAAGATCCCTATTTGAATAAGAAAAGAGAGGGAGGCAAAGCAAAAGGTGAGGATAGGAAGAGTGCTAAAGCGATCTTCAAATAAGTAAAAACGGTAGCGATAAAGGCATAGGGTTGTTAAGCAGTAATTAAGAGAATAATTGCCTAAGGGAGTGTAAGAGGAGAAAAGGTCGATAAAAGAGCCGCATGCTAAGCTCCAAGCCAAACAACGATGGAGAGGGCGGCTTTTATAGCAGATAATCAGGAAGGGAGCAAAATAAAGAGGATGCCAAAAGGAGAGAAGAGAGGGGAGAATGATCGCTAGGACAGCCGAATAAAAAAAGAGAAAAATCAGAGGGCTTCGCACATCTTAATAAGCTCCCTTTGAAAAGATCATGGCAGGAATTGTTTTTGCAATTAACCGGAGGTCAAGCAAAAAGGAATGATGATCGACATAATACTCATCCAGCTGAATGCGTGTTTCGTAACAGGCAACATCGCTTCTCCCATGCACTTGCCAGTGTCCCGTTAAACCAGGACGAATGGATAAGATCTTAGACGCTCTTACACCAAAATATTTTTCGATCTCTTCTTTAACGACGGGACGAGGCCCCACAATACTTAAGTCTCCTTTTAAGACATTCCAGAATTGAGGCAATTCATCCAAAGAGGTTTTTCTTAAAAAAGAGCCAAAGGGAGTCACACGGGGGTCTTTTTTGAGTTTATAATTTTTTTCCCATTCTTCTCGTAAGTGAGAGTGGGTCGCTAAAAGCTCTTTCAGCCGTTGATTCGCATCTAAGTACATGGAACGAAATTTATAGCAGCGAAAAGGCTTTCCCCCTCGCCCAATTCGCTCATGAGAGTAAATGACTTTTCCGGGGGAAGTGACAAAAATGAGAAGAGCAATCAAAAGAAAAAGGGGAAAGCCAAAGAGGAGGATGAATAAGCTAAAGAGAATATCAAAGGCTCTTTTGATGGGAATATGTTTAATCTGATACTCAAGAGGCCATTGAAAAGAGAGAGTGTTCGTCTCTTCCATAAACGATGAAGCCCTCCAAAAAGATTTTTAACAACCCCTTATAGCAACTTTGGCAATAGCAATCAACGATTTTAGTAATTTCTGTGCACCATAAACTCTGCCAACCTTACTAAAAGTCCTCCCTCACTAGGAAGGGGAGAAACAGCCCTGATTGCTTGATCATAACAATTTAAGGCATAAGCTTGAGCCCGCTCGATCCCCAGAAGAGAGACATACGTACATTTTTTATTGATGGTATCAGAGCCAATCTGCCGTCCATGTTTTACTTCGCTTGCAGTGACATCTAAGATATCATCGATCACTTGAAAAGCTAGACCGATCCATTCGCCAAATTGACGCAAACAATCATACTGGGTAGAGGAAGCATTCCCGATAATCGCCCCAAATTCAAGAGCCGCGAGGATCAAAGCCCCCGTTTTTTTTTTATGCAACTCACGGAGTTCCTCAAGAGTAATGGAGCGCCCTGCATAAGCTAAATCCATCACCTGCCCGCCAATCATTCCTTCACTTCCAGATAATCGAGCCAACGTCTCAATTAAAGCCACCTTCTGATCGGCCCTCAAGTGAGGGTCGGTAGCCAAAATCTCAAATGCATAAGTTAAAAGAAAATCTCCTGCTAAGACAGCCTCCCCTTCCGTATATTTCCGATGAACCGTTAGTTTTCCCCTTCGATAATCATCATTATCCATGCAGGGTAAATCATCATGGATCATGGAATACGTGTGAACGAGCTCAAGGGTACAAGCAGGGGAAAGAGTGGAGGATGGATTCCCTCCTAATAGCTCAACCGTGGCTAAAGTCAAAATGGGACGGAGCCGTTTGCCCCCTCCTAATAAAGCATAACGAGCCGCTTCAAATAAATGCTGATGAGGGGCGCGGCGTAAAGAAATCAGACGATCCAGCTGCTCTTCAATGTGCTGCCCTTGTATTTTTAAATAAGTGGGAAGATCGGTCGTGATCATATTTTTACTAATTCCTGAGAATCCTCTAAACGACTTTCCTCTAACGCATAGGCAGGCTCTCTCCCGATGCTAAAATAGTCAAAGCCTTTCCGAGCCATTTCCTCCGGTTGATATTGATTTCGTCCATCAAAAAAAGCCTGTCCTCTCATGCGGGTGAGCAATGCTTGAACATTCAGAAGACGAAACTGCTTCCATTCTGTCATGAGGACAAGTGCATCGGCCCCTTCCGCCACTTCTAATTCATTTTGACACCATCTGATCAGCGGAGAAGTTCCAAGTAACGCCTGAGCGTTTGGCATGGCAATTGGATCAAAAA
Source organism: Parachlamydiales bacterium (assembly GCA_963801825.1). Classification (GTDB taxonomy): domain Bacteria; phylum Chlamydiota; class Chlamydiia; order Chlamydiales; family Parachlamydiaceae; genus CAWDGI01. Next base: position 579,424 of record CAWDGI010000003.1, on the reverse strand, counting down.
GACGTAAATAAACGGCTTGAGAGAGCATCTCTTCGATGAGGATTAAAGCAGGGGCTTCTCGAATATCGTCTGTATCGGGTTTAAAAGAGAGGCCTAAAATTCCGATTGTTTTTCCTTTTATTCCCCCTTTCTCTTCAAAATAATTTTCTAAACGCGCGCCCATGAGTCTCTTTTGTTTTTGATTCACCTGATGGACTGCTTTTAAAATAGAGAGTTCTAGATCTTCCCTTTCTGCTTGATGAATCAAGGCTTTGAGATCTTTAGGAAAACAAGAGCCTCCAAAGCCCACTCCTGGATAAAGAAACTGATGGCCAATGCGCTCGTCTGCTCCGATCGCTTTGCGGACCCAGTTGACATTGGCTCCCACTTTTTCGCAAAGGAGCGCCATTTCATTCATAAAGGAGATGCGTGTGGCAAGCATCGCGTTAGCGGCATATTTGGCAAGTTCGGCCGAGGCCAAATCCATCACCAATAAACGCTCATGATTTAACATGAAAGGGGAATAAAGTTCTTTCATCAGGGCAGCAGAGCGATCGTTTGTTACACCGATCACGATGCGATTGGGCTTCATGAAATCATGAACCGCGTTTCCCTCTTTGAGAAATTCGGGGTTAAAGACCATATCAAAGTCAATGGAAGTTCCTCGCTCTCGAAGTATATCCTCGATGAGTGTCCCGACATAAGCCGTCGTTCCCACGGGGACGGTCGATTTCATCACAATGACGCTAGAGCGAATCAGGAAGCGGCCTAAGGTGCGGGCAGCGGTCTCGACTTGAGAGAGGTTGGCAGCGCCGTTGACGCCGGGAGGAGTGTCCACGGCGATAAAACAAATGTCTGCTTGAGGGACGCTTGTGGAATAATCTGTTGTAAAGGCCAAACGGTTGGCTTTGATATTGCGTTTGACCATCTCCTCTAAGCCAGGTTCATAGATCGGAATACATCCTTCTTGTAAAGAAGAGATGCGGGCAGGATTAATATCTAAACAGGTGACGTGATAACCCATCTCGGAAAAGCAAGTGCCGGTGACTAAGCCGACATATCCCACTCCAATGACTAGAAGATGCATGTGCGAGCACTCCTCTCTTAAAAGCGGATAGGATAATAGATGAGAGAATTTCATGCATGGAGAAAGAAAAGTTTACTTATTTTTTAGAAAAGAAGGTCTTTGGAGTCCAACATTCAGGTAGATGGCAAATCGATTCTCATTCTCTTGATGTTGGAAAGAGAAACGGAGATGCCAAGCGGTCTGGATCGTGGTTAAGAGATCGATTTCATATTCAAAGTAATTGGGCTGTCTCGAGCGATTCCATCCTTGGCGAGAGGTCAATTCGAGGACCCAATTGGGATGAAAGCGATAGAAGAGGTGAAGAAGAAAGGTATCGCGTCGATCGGATAGGGAGGAGTGTTTTAATCTCTTTTCGCTATGGAAGACATCGAGGAAGAAATTCTCTCGATCGACTTTTCTCCAGTCGTAAGCGCTTCTGTGCCGATATTCGCCTGCTAGAGCCACTTCTTCGCTGAGTGTCCATTCGGTGCGAATATTAAAATAGTCTAATTGCCGATGCTCGATATTCCAGGCCGTCCCGACTGTATGCCGAAGAGTAGAAGAGGGAAAGAGCGTGAGCGTCCCATAAATTTTAGGAATGGTTTGATAAATCTTATTTGTCTGAAAAAACGCATGTGTGTAGACATCCAAAGAGACCACCTGGAGACTTTTTGCTAACTCTTTTTTAGAGTAAAAACTATTTTTAACTCCAAAAGAGAGGGTGTTTAAACGGGCCCACCCATCCGTGATATCAAAGATATAATGATCATGAGCAGAGGAGGTGGGAGCGGAATAATAGTGATAGTTGGCATAAGGCTCGACCAGATGCTTAAGAGAGCCATAATAACGATAGAGTTGTGTTTGGAGGCGGAGTCCCATTTCACCGATCGCGAGCCACTCTGCATTTCGGTGTGGGCTATCGCCATATAGAATAGTGATGGCTCCCACTTCCGGCGTTGCTGTCAGGAAGTGGCCAAATTGGATAGCGCGGTAGAGGGTGGGGTGGTATTCGAGTCGGCTAGAGGCATAGTTATGATGATGAGGAAGGTATTTTGAGTATTTAAAATCCAAATAGGAAATCCGGGCGTCGTTTGTCAAAATGACTCCCGTTTTTGGAATGGCGAATGGTTTAAAGTTGACTGCTAGGGTAGGGAGTTCTTGTTTGACTGTTTGGAAGCTATTGAGGCGGACCCGTGTGTAAAAATTCGTGATGGAGTGTTCTTCTTCTCTTCTGACGAGGAGTTGTGTGCGTTCAGCGAGATCGAAGGTAAAATCGTGGTCATAGTAGTTACTGGGCATGCTTTTATCGCTGATTTTATCATACGTCAGGAGGACGGTTGTTTTTCCTTCCTCCATCCGTTTTTTGAAAAATCCTTCAAAGCGGTAGCAGGCCTTATCGTGGGGGTGAAGAATGGAAGCATCTCTGGCTAAATAATTAATGCTTCTGAATTCTGTTTGGCGATCGGAAGAGCGGTAGTGGGTTTCGATCCCTCCGCCGGGTCCTCGTGTTAAGCGATAATCGAAGCGGACAAATGTTTTCCAATTTTCCCAAGAAAAGAGTTCATAGGTTAATCCGAAACGGGGGCCTTGTCTTCCACCCCAACGGAAGCGGTAGCGGATGGGGCTATCGAAGATGGAATCGAGATTTGCTCGGACGGAAGGAATCCATAAGAGGCGGTAGTTGAAAAGGCGGACATCCACTTGCTTCGCTTTGAGTTGTTTTTCTTGTTCAATGAGGACTTCTTTTGCATGGATCATCCAATCGGGTGGTTGTTTTTCGGAGGTGGTGACGTAAGCGTTGTGGATGAGATAGCTTCCATCGGGGCGGAGTTCTAAGAGTTCTCCTCCAAAGAACCACGGTTCAACAGCCGTTCGTCCTTGAAAGATTTGTCCTTCTTTTTTATGAAAATCGTAAACGAGTTTTTCTCCGACGAAGAGGTATTCTCCAAACTCGACGATGAGTTGTCCTTCTGCTTCGAGGGTCCAGAGCATCTCTTCTTTGTTTGTTTGGCGTGTGTAACGCAAGCGAAGGGCTTGGATCCGGATTTGGGGGGTTTCGATGATGCCTCCTTTTTCTGTGGAGAGAACGCCATCGCAGTAGAGAGGTTCGCGTAAGTCCACGATGATGCCCCCCTCTCCCGGGCTCTCTTGGGCGTTTAAAAAGAAAGAAAAGAGGAAAGAGAGGAAGAGGGAAAAGAGAAAGCAGGAAAGGGAGAAAGAGGGGGAAGAGGGAGAAGAGAATGTTGGGAAGAGAGAGCGGGCCATTCAGCGATTCCTTACAAGGCAAGTCCCATGGGATTGGGATATGGGATAGAGTATAAAGGGAAGGGATTTATGGCAGAAGATAATCGAGAAAGAAGTTTTTAAATTGAATAAAAATATTTAATTTGGTAAACCAAGGAAAATTTAATTAGGGGGTTACAATGCAAGTAGGAGCATCTGGGCAAGTAGCAGCATCTGGGGGTGTGTCACCGCCCAGTTCTTCTTCATCAATAGAAGAGTTATTCACTCAGGACAAACAGGAGCAGGAGCAAGCGCAAGCGCAGGATAGATTAGCGGGACTTATAAAGAACTATCAGATTTATGTTCGAAATGCGGATGACAAGCGAATAGAATATTTAGCAAAAATTTTAGCTCTTGTTACTGTAAAGCTAGGGGCAAGTGAACAGCTATTGAAGATGCAGCAAACATGGATATTAGAAAAATTATCTTCTTTAGTACCGATTAGTAAAGATGCAACGTCACGTCAAGATGAGGAGCTTTCCAATCGTGCAAAGGCATTAATTACATCTATGAAAGAAATTGAGGGAAATTTTCAGACTTGGAACGAAAAAAAGTGGACCGAACAAGATTCGGAAGGAAAAACAATTGAATATCCTGGAATTGCTAACGATCTCAAGACCTTACAGCAGAGCAAGCCTGCTTTTACGGCAATTGCAAAGAATTTGACGACTTACAAAAAAAAATATGAGGACATTAGCCCAAGTATATTAGCATTGACCCCTCCACGGACTGATTTACTGAAACACATAGATGATCGCATCCATAGCGATAAGAAGAAACAGGTGTCTTCTGATTCTTTAGATACGATTGCCTCCAGTATTCATCTGACAAGTATTGAACTTTTCAAATGTGTTGGGGAGTTTCATCAACGCACTCTATTATTTGAAGAAACCCTAAAAGAGATTAAAAAAAGTTTTAAGGCAATGAATCTACAAATTAAATCTTTTAGATATAATTTCATTTATCTAAGCTATCTGAGTGAGTATAAATATTTTAACGATAATCCAAATTGGGGGACATTTATGTTTGGATATGGGTTAAACTGGTATAACCACTATATCGATAACCCAGATCCGTCTAAAAATCTTGTTTTTAAAGAGGAGGAGGAGCCAGAGATAGAGATTATTCCGCCAAATTCCTCCTCACAAAAAACAGGAACAGGAATACTCTTACCAAGTGCAAAAGACGGAAAGAAAGAAGATGATAAAAGGAAGAGTGATTCCTGAGTGTGAGTTTTTAACGAGTAGTTGGTCAATGACTTCTAACGTTTCTTGAAAGATATCCTCTTCTGGTTTTAATCGCTGCAAATCCTGCCAGGAGAACCACGTAGGGGTTAAGGGAGAGGCTAATGGAGAAGAGGTCATCTCTTCTCCAACAGGTTTGGCCACATAAACAAAATCGACATGCTGGTGAGCGGGCCGATTTTGGTAGGAAGGGATATTTTCCAACAAGCATAGATAAGGGTGTGGAAGGGTTTTTGCATTCCAATAATCGAGGGAAAGAGGAGGCTGAAATAAGAACTCGAACTCCAGCCCCGCTTCTTCGCGGACTTCTCGCCTGGCTGCTTCGCAAGGGGTTTCATTTTCTTCAACATGTCCTCCGGGAGGAAGCCATTTCTGCAATTTTGGGTGAAAAATGAGGAGAACGTTTTGATCTTTGATCAAGTAAACGCTGGCTGTGAATTCTCTTTCCATGGTAAGCTCTTCGTTTCGGTCCTGTTATTTTAATTAGAAAGCAAAATAAAACCAACAAAATCTGAACGATGCAATTCATCCCCTCTTTATTCAATTCTCCCCATTCTGTTTGGAGTGGCAAAAATTCAAGGACTGCTCTGGAATCGAGTGAATCAAGTTCAAGTCCTCTTGTAGCAGAATCTACAGAAAATCTTCAAATTTCTGACCTTCCCCCTTCTATTTCTTTTAAAAAGCAGGGGAGTTTCCAATCAAAGCTGAGCCATTTTATTCGCGTGTGGAAAGAGAACATGGATGTTTCTTGTTCTTCTATACAAGAACAGCTCAGCAACCTAGAAAAAGCTTTTTCTCGAGAAATCAAGTTACAACATCCTCGAGAGATTTACCCCCTATATGAAGCGCTGACTTTTGTGACTCATGAGATTGCAAAAAGATCTTTATCTCAGCTGAGCGATGCTTGGAAAGGGGTCTTGGAAGCTTTAGATAAACGAAATATTTACAGAATGGGACTAGGCATCATTTGTTTGATACCTCTATTGCGCAAGAGATTTTAACTCAGCCTTTTGGATGCTTCGAAGCAACGATTGCCGTGGCCTCAATTAATTTGAAAAATAAAAAAGATTATGAAGCAGTTGTAGATTATATTTACAAAGCAGATAGAGATGCTTTTGGTGCCTGTTTCCAAAGAGGGTTTATAGCAGATCTTTTGAAATCTGATCAGGTGAGATGTTTAGTGGCGTGCGATAGGAAAAATGAAATTGTTGGAATTTTATGGGGATTTTTAGCTAATTATCAAGGGACCCAACTTTTCCATACCTGGGAACTCTCTCGAAAGCCCGCTATGGCTCAGATGGGAATAGCAAGAAAACTGATTGATCATGCTAGGGAGGAACAATCTTCCCATGCTTCTATTAAATATGTAACTCTTAACGTCGATCATGATAATGTTCATGCGAAGCAAATTTATGATCAGGAGGCATTTGAAGTCTTTAATCAAGAGAAGAAAAATCATCCAAAAATCTTTATGATCAATAAATTAACGAAAGAAGATGTTCAGCTAAAACTAGATTTGGCACAGACGCTTGTTAAAAAATTCGTTATGGATACAATTCCTCTCTATAAGCTGGTCTACTATGAGCTGGTGCGTAGATGCGAATTGGTTTGGAGAATGTGCTGGTATCGATAGTATACATCTCACTCACTTTAAAAGAACTGTGAAGAGAAAAGCTTCCTTTGCGATTTTGCGCCTTGAGTGAGCCGAAGGCCGAGCGTTGAAATATAAAATGTCAGGTGTTAAGCTTGTTTTTATAATTTTCTGGAGTTCTTCAGCTAGTTTAGTTAACCTGGTATTAGGTCTGCTGGAATGCTTGTTTAAAGGAAAGATTTATGGTGGAAAGGCTAATGTTGTCAATCACCCTCGTCTGAAGGCGAAGGCTTGTGAGGTAACTTATCAGTCTGGTTGACCAGGGAAAGCGGTAACCAATCCGCTACGTTGAATAGAGGCAAAAGACCGACGGCAGAGTGCTTCCTCAGCTCTGCCCTCTCGAAGATTAGGTTGTAGACAAGCTTAGGGTAAGCACGAAACAGACTTAAGCAGACGGCCGCTATTCAACATTCCCGAGGGGAGTGCTCTTGCAAAAGAGCGCGTTACAAGGCCCTTACGGGCATTTTGGGATCTATAGGTTTTCTATAGATCCCCATTTTTACACAAAACAATAAAAAGGAGCGGCGCTTCCTCCCGTGACTTCAGGTCGCAGGTTTCTGTGCCGTCAATTTTATGAAATACTCTTATCCTTATAAATTCGGTTTTTTTGCTGGTGTCCTGAGTACATTTGATATTGGAGCCACAATACAAACACACAATATTACTCCTTTAGCTAAAGGGTTAGAATATGATCTGCAGCGGTTAATGGATGATCAGAATGCATTAATTCGTGATTATGAAAAATCTACAAATAAATTGAAGCAGGAGCTATCAAATAAATGAGCAATGATTTAGAGATCGAGCCTGCCCCTGTAGGCAAGTCTCAACTTAATGGAGAACAAAAAAACTTAACAAAAGAAAATTCCTCTTTGCAAGTTGCGGCCTTTACAGCATTCTCTGGTCCTATTCCTCCTCCAAGTTTTTTACTTGAGTATGAAAAATTAGTTCCGGGGATAGCTAAAAAATTCTTAGAAGGGCCCCATATAGAAGCTCAACATCGAAGGTCTCTTGAGAAACGGATGGTTGAAGAACAAGTTAGGCTAAGTAAAAGAGGACAATGGATGGCTTTTTCTTTAGCCTCTCTTTGTGTTTTTGCTGCCTTTACTTCAATTTTTTTAGGATTTGATTTGGCTGGTGTTGGAGCCCTGTTTGTTTCTGTGGCTAGTTTTGTTGGAGTATTCATTTATGCTAAAACTAGCCAGCGATGAATTTAAATATTAACTCCTAGAGTTATTGTTCCTGTGGCTACCAAATCTCATTAATTTAAAATGAACGACTTTCAAGCCTTAGTCCATGTCATCGAGCGTCTACTCGCTCCGGATGGCTGTCCCTGGGACCGTGAGCAAACCTTGCAGTCCATGCGCTCTTCCTTAGTGGAGGAAACTTATGAAGTCATCGAAGCCATCAACGATCAAAATGACCCCCATTTAGAAGAAGAATTGGGCGATCTCCTTTTCAACGTCCTCTTCCTGTGTAAATTGGGAGAAAAAGAGCAGCGACTCACCCTGGCAGGCGTTCTCCAGCATATCACCGAGAAACTCATTCGGCGCCATCCCCATATTTTTGGTGCAGCCAAAGTGAAAAGCTCTGAAGAAGTCCTTCAACAATGGGAAGATATTAAGAAAAAAGAAAAAAAACAGAGCTTTCCTCAAAACGGGATAGAAGGAATTCCCAAAGATTTACCGGTTCTTCTCCGCGCCCAGAAATTGGCAAAAAAATTTAAAAAAGAACACTTTTCTCCTCAAACCAAAAAAGAGCTTTCTACACCAGAAGAGCAAGCAGGGGAAGCACTTTGGACCCTCGTCCAAGAAATGATGCGGCAGGGAATCTATCCCGAAGAGGCGCTCCGAAAGCGGCTCAGTCAGTTAGAAAATGAATATCGAGACTCTAAATGAGGCCATGTGTGACTTTTTTCCGTTCGAGTCCGGCCCGAGACCGGACCCAGACTCGACCGGAAAAAAGTCCCACCCAGTATTTTTTATTTATTTGAAAAAGTTATTTACATATAAGGAGGACAGGGAATCAACAAATTTTAAATAGAGGGATATGGTTATGAACAAATTAATGAAAATTTTTGCTTTTGTGCTTGTCTCTGCGAATTTAGCTCAATCTGTTGTTTTTGCTCAAGGGCAGGAAAGATTCCAAGAGTTTCGAAACAGATTCGAAGAAAATATGGAGAAGCTATCTCCTGAGCAAAGAGCACAGTTAAGAGAAAGAGTCCAAGGGTTGTTACAAAGACTTGAAGAAGATATGCAGAGTCTATCACCTGAACAAAGAATGGAGTTAAGAGAAAGAATACTAGGGGCTCTACAAAGATTTCAACAAGATATGCAGAATCTATCACCTGAACAAAGAATGGAGTTACAACAAAGAATTCAAGGCTTACGACAAAGATATGAAGAAAATATCCAGAATCTGTCACCCGAGCAAAGAATGGAGTTAAGACAAAGAATCCAAGGAGTGGTCCAAAGATACGAAGAAGCAATCCGAAATATGTCACCTGAACAAAGAATGGAGTTAAGACAGAGAATCGTCCAAGGCTTACAACAAAGATATCAACAAAGATATGAAGAAAATAATGCAGAGATGGGAATGGGAAGATCAAGTTATAAATACAATTAAGCGTAATCGCACCCCAACGACTCATTTTCTTGTTTTTTTATCTCTTTTGAGAGATAATTGAAATACTTACCGGGGACCTCATGGAATAAAACAGTCCGAACCAGGTCAGGACAGGAATGTAGCAGCCTTAAGGATGATGTTTATGCCTTGAGACAATCTCCGGTTCTTTTATTTTAATTCTTTTGCGAATGAGTGACGAGCAACTACAACTACAAGAACAATGGACTGTCCTTTGGTGGGCTCTCAGTCTCGGTTTATTTGCCTTATGGGGGGCCTGGAAGAAAGGTTTTTTTCAGCCTCTTCGACCTCAAAGTGGTGACCTCCCTTTCATTCGCGGAAAAGATGTCTTGAGGGGATTTGCATATTTTTTGATCTTCCAGCTCGTTTTCATCCCCTTTTTCACTGCCTTCCTCTTAGGAATCAACGCCCTCTTGACTCATCAGCCTTTTCAATTGGATCTCTACACGAAGGGTTGGATCTATCTCTTCATGATTTTGGGAGGATTGGGAGGGGTTCTCATCGCCTATTTTCAAATTCCCCTCTTTCAACGGAAGCGATTATGGCAGCAAACATCGGCTCCCTGGTATCGCCAAATGGGAATCGGGATTGCCGCTTGGTGTTTTGCTTTCCCTCTGGTATTAGCTCTGAATCAATTCATTTCTCTCCTCCTCTGGCATTTTTTTCACTCTCCGTTTACCGAACAAAGCGCCATAGAAAATTTGCGCAAGGTGCAAGAACATCCTCTCGTTTTTAATTTAATTGGACTCTCCATTTTTACTCTTGTTCCTCTGACAGAAGAGATCCTCTTTCGCGGATTTTTGCAACAGTGGTTAAAACAAAAATTCGGTCATTTTCTTCCCGCCATTCTCCTCTCTTCTTTGATTTTCGCCCTCTTTCACTATTCACAAAAGCAAGGATCGGGAAATATCGGTTTGCTCACTTCCCTCTTTTTTCTTGCGTGTCTATTAGGGTATCTTTATGAGCGGCAACGCTCTCTATGGCCCTGCGTGGCTCTCCATGGTTGTTTTAATTTTATCACTCTTTTATTTCTTGTTTCTAAATAAATGGTTTTTCCGTACACTGATGGTTATCGTGATCGATTAATGATCTTAAGTTTCAATGCGGCAAAAGCTTTCTGTTTCTTCCCTTTCAGACGTTGGTTTGGTACGCCCTCATAATGAAGATGCCTGTAAAATCCTAGAAAAAGAGCGCTTCTTTGTTTTAGCCGATGGAATGGGGGGGCATCAAGCAGGCGAAGTGGCCTCTAAAGAGGCGGTCGAACAGCTCTGCAAGCTCTTCCAGCAACGCTTCCCCCTTCCTAAAAGTAAAGGAGAGGCGAAACAATGGCTCAAGCAGCTGATTCAAGAAGTCAATCAGTCTATTTATCGGATGGGATGTCAGATTCAAACGCTGAGAGGAATGGGAACCACCTTGTGCTGTACCTTCTTTCATCCGGAAGGACTCATTTATGGATATGTGGGAGATAGCCGGATCTATCTCCTTCGCCATCGCCAACTGCTGCAGCTCACCCAAGATCACTCCCTTTTACAAGAGTTGATTGATTTAGGACAGTTAAGCAAAGAGCAGGCAGAAGGGTTTCTCTATAAAAATATTATTACAAAAGCCATCGGCACCGAACCGTTCGTCGAGCCCACCATTAGAGATCTCTCTTTAGAGACGGGAGATTGCATCTTAATGTGCTCAGATGGGCTGACAGATATGATAAGTCGCGAAGAAATTCAACTTATTCTCAATCAAGGCACCCCTGAAGAAATGGCCAAAACGCTGGTTTATCGAGCGAAACAAAAAGGGGGATATGATAATATAACAGTGATCGTCATTAAAACTTAAGTTCTTAAAGTTAAGAATCTATCCCATGGCCGCTCACATTTATCTTGATTATAATAGTACAACGCCCTTAGCTCCTCGCGTGTTGAACGTCTTTATGGATGTGCTTCAAAGAGAGAGAGGGAATCCGTCTAGTCTTCATTTTCATGGAAGGCAAAGCCGTCGTCTCCTCGATCAAAGCCGGGAGGAGATTGCTCGCTTTTTTCGAGTGAGACCACACGAAGTTCTCTTTACTTCCGGGGGAACAGAAGGGGCAGCCCTTCTTCTTCGCGGTTTCCTCGCTCTTCACCCTCAGCCCCACGTCATCACCTCCGAAGCAGAGCACTCGTGTGTTTATCAGACGCTCAAGCAAATGGAGAAGAAGGGGACGGCGGTGACTTTTTTGCCGGTGGGGGTGTGGGGGGCGGTGCGTCCCGCACAAGTGGAGGAGGCGATTCGCCCTGAGACGCAACTGATCACGCTGATGGGGGCAAATAATGAAACGGGGGTGTTAACGGATATCGAGGGAGTGGCGGCCCTTGCAAAAAAAAGGGGGATTCCCTTCATTGTCGACGGGGTGGCCTGGCTGGGAAAGGAGTCTTTTTCTCTTCCGCCTGGGGTCTCAGCTATTTTTTTTAGTGGGCATAAGATTTATGCTCCCAAAGGAGTGGGGTTTTGCATTTGTCGGCAAGGGCTAAAGCTGGAGCCTCTCTTTGTTGGGGGAGGGCAAGAGTATCAGAGACGATCGGGGACGGAGAATGTGGCAGCGATTGCGGCTCTTGCGGAAGCGATCCGTTTACTTGCAGAAGAAGGGGGAAAAAAAATTCCGGAGATGCGACGGCTGCGCGATCGATTTGAGCAAGAGCTGGTGGCCGCTCTTCCCCATGTGATTGTGAATGGGGAAGGCCCCAGAGTGAGCAACACCTCTAATCTTTCTTTTCTTGGAATGGAGGGAGAAGCGTTGTTAATTTATCTAGATCGAGAAGGGCTCTCCGTTAGCCATGGCTCTGCTTGTGCGTCTGGGGCCTTGGAGCCCTCCCGTATTTTGCTTAGTATGGGAATGCCTCTTTCGCAGGCGCGCGCTTCCCTCCGATTCTCGATTGGTTATCAGACGACTGAAGAGGAAATCTCAGAGGCAGTCAAGAGAATTGTCAAGGCGGTCAGAGCTCTTCAAACCTGAACATCGCTAGAATACCCTTACCACCTATCAATTTAAACGCAGAGGCGCAACTGCGTTTAAATTGATAGGTGACGCCATGTGCGACTTTTTTTTCCGTTCGAGTCCGGGCCCGAGACCGGGCCCGCGCCCGAACCGAGACTACGAGCTTTGCTAAACTACTCAAAATTGATTCGTGAATTACTTAGACGATCCATCAAAGTCTTGTACAGACTTTTTACCGAAGCTCGGAGTTTCGGTTCGGGCCCGGTCTCGGGCCCGGACTCGAACGGAAAAAAAAGTCGCACATGGCGTTAGGTGGTAAGTCCCAATAAACTGCGAGTATTTTCATGATGACAACAAAAAAATTTTCTCGTAGAATGCTGTACAAGTAGATACGAGAGAATAGATGCCTGAAATTAGCCGATTTTATGGGATAATTATCAGAATGTTTGGTGATGAACACAATCCTCCTCATTTCCATGCCTATTATGGAAATTATACGGCTGCAATTGACATTCGTACTGGTCATGTCATGTACGGAAAATTACCTAAAAAACAAGAGGCATTAATCACAGCCTGGGCATTGATTCATCAAAAGGAATTGTTGAAGAACTGGAATGAGTTAGTGAAAGGCGGGGAACCTACAAAAATCAGTCCTTTAAAATAAGGTTAGAAAATGAAATGCCATAAAATTAAAAAAGTTGAATATCTGGAAGGATATAAACTTAAATTAAAATTTAACGATAGAAAAAATAAAATAGTTGATTTATGGCCAAGGCTTAAAAACGCTAAAAATATGCTTTTACCATTGAAAGACGTGGAATATTTCAAACAAGTGAAGACCGATGGAATCACTGTTGTTTGGCCTAATGGAGTAGATCTTTGCCCTGACCATCTATATATATTAGGCAAAGACATTTAGCATTCTCAACGCCTCCAATTCGTAAGCACTTCATGTCCTTGCTCTGTGATGAGGATCGTGTGTTCCCATTGGGCGCTTGCTCGCCCATCTTTTGTGCGAGCTGTCCAGCGATCCTGTGCATCAATGACCGCTTCTCGCCCCCCCGCATTGATCATCGGTTCAATGGTGAATGTCATCCCCGGAACGAGCAAGATTTTATTTTGATTTCGATGATGGGGAATTTGAGGCGCTTCATGAAACTCGATTCCCGTTCCATGCCCGACAAATTGATTGACGACAGAACACCCTCTAGAGGCCGCGTAAGCTTCAATGACCTCTCCAATCTCTGAGATGGGAATGCCTGGTTTTAAGATGGCAATGGCCCGCATCAGGCATTCGTAGGAGGTCTCCATGACCAGTCGCCGCTCCGGGCTGATTTCTCCGATGGCGACCATTAAGCTGCAATCTCCATAATAGCCTTCGAGGATGCAGGTCACATCGATATTAAGAATATCCCCTTCTTTTAGAGGAGTTTGATCGGGGATACCATGACAAATGACTTCGTTCAATGACGTGCAAATGCTTTTGGGAAAGGGGGGATTCCCATAATGCAAAGGGGCGGGAATCACTCCCGCTTTCCGGTGTAGCCGGTCGGCAAAATCATTCAACTCTTGGGTGGTCACTCCCGCTTTTGCTTCCTTCCTGACAGCTTCTAGAATTTGAGAGGCTAACTGGCAGGAGGCGCGGATCTTATTGACTTGCTCCTCACTTTTCAGTCGAATATGATATTTGCGAGCATACTCCTCTGCTAGATTGATTTGTTTGCCCCCAGGCAATGTGGAGGGGGCCAGTCGTGGGAAATGACACTTCTTCCATTTCTCTCCACTTCCACACCAACAAGGGTCGTTACGTCCGATCATTTTAATTCTCTAATGATTTGTGATAGAATTATAAACTCACGCCATGTGCGACTTTGTTCCGTTCGAGTCCGGGCCCGAGACCGGGCCCGTGCCCGAATCGAGATTCCGAGCTTTGCTAAACTATTTAACGAAGCTCGGAATCTCGGTTCGGGCACGGGCCCGGTCTCGGGCCCGGACTCGAACGGAACAAAGTCGCACATGGCGTAAACTCACCTTACGCAAACGTTCACGGAATTTGCGTAAGGTGAGTTACTAATAAACGCTATTATACTTTATAAAGAATTGGCAAACAAGTTTTGTGCAGTCACTTTGACCATGCTAGGGTCCTTATGTTTAGGGGTAGGAAAAATGTCCTCACTGGAAAAAAGAAGGAGTTTTGAGTCATCATTGTAGAGTCCGGTCTTTATCGCTCGTTCTTTCAATTTATAGAAAAGCTCGTTAGGATTGCCAATCTGAGACCATTTGCATTCGCCAAAGCAGTAAGTATCATCGAGGTTTTCACTCACGGCATCAATATCGAATTGACTTTCCCAGATCTTGCCGACTCTTTTGGGAAAAGGAAGGTGGATTTCACTCCCATACAATAATAAATATTGTTGGCAAACTACTTCAAAAATAGCTCCCATATAAGTGGAGAGTTGGGGGGTAATCTTTTGATGAAAAAGCTCTTCTCCTTCATCAAGCTCGAGCAAGGTGATGTAAGGATCAACAAAGCGAAACCAGAAATTTAAGTAGTTGTCTTGAATTCGATAGCGTCCTTTTCGACTCTTTTCCGGCGCTCTTTCATTGAGGGAGACATCACGCTGGATCTCGTGTAGTTCCTGGAGGTTTTTTAAGTAGGGACTTAAGGCGCGAGCTTCTAAGCTCAATTTAGAACAAAGATCTTTTGTTGTCGTGTTTCCGGCTGCTATGGCACGGAGGATACTGCTGTAAGTACGGGGGTCTCTTAGCTCTGTTCGGAGAAGGAAGTTTGCCTCTTCGCTTAGAAACGTTCCTTTTGATAAAAACTTGTTAACGAGATTTTCTTTAAAAGAGAGTCTAGAATCAAATTGTTTAAGATAGGCGGGAATCCCCCCTAGAACACCATAAGCAAGAAGTTTATCGCGATGATTCCAACCAGGAAAAAATAGGGATGCGCTACGGTAGTCAAAGGGATAGATTTGCAACTGTCCGGTCCGCCTTCCATAAAGAGGGGATTTTTCAGCCAGTGTATAGTCGATCATGAGACTAATATAGGAACCACAAAGTACGAGCATTAAGTTAGAATGTCTGCCAAACTGATCCCAAAACCGCTGGATTAACGAGGGGATGGCCAGATCGCCATTCACCCAATATTGGAACTCATCGAGCACAATAATGAATTTTTCCCCCAAAGAGTAAGTTGAAGCCAGAAGCTGCAGAACAGGCTCGATTGACTTGAATGTCATTCCCTCCATGAATGAATTTTTTAAAAAGGAACGGCAGATTTCTAAGAATTGGTTTAGATTATCGGCGTCCTCTGTTTGCGATGCGGTAAAATAAATATGAGGTTTGCCTTGACAAAAGTGGTTGAGTAACTCTGTCTTGCCGACTCGTCTGCGGCCATATAGGATGAAAAGCTCGCCTTGTTGCGAGTCATAGTGTCTCTCCAAAATTTTTAATTCTGCTGCACGTCCAATGAATTTCATAACCCAACCCACCATTAGTATAATCATGATTAGTCTAATCGTGATTATACTAATTTGCTAGTTCATCAGCAAGCTTTATGCGTATTTCAGCGGGAATTGCTGTAAGCTCGACTTTGCAACTTTTAAGGGGTCGCTAAACGCAAGATTTTGAGTTACAACGAGTTAAAATTTTTTCGCCAACCCAAAGAGGGTTGGCGAAAAAATTTTAACTCGTTGTAACTCAAAAGATTGCATTTATCGATCCCTTAAAAGTTGCAAAGTCGAGCTGTAAGCTCATTTTTCGTGAAAAAGAACTAATAATGTGGTAAATTTTTACCACGCTCTCAAGCTCTTTTTAAATTTTATGAGACCTGAAGACTTAAAATCCCCCTTTAAGGGAAAACCCTTTCAAATCCTTCTTCAAGACCAAGTATGGTATGTCCCCGATCTGGCAGAAAACAAGAAAAGTTTTGTTTTTCCAGGCTGGGATCATCCCACTTTCTTTGAGCGCCCACAGCCGATTTGTTTGGAATACTGCAGTGGAAACGGGGCCTGGATCGCTGCTCGCGCCCAAGTATCCCCCCATTATAATTGGGTCGCGATTGAGTGGAAATTCGATCGGGTCCGGAAAATTTTGGCAAAGATCAAAAATCACCGCCTGTCCAACGTATTAGCCGTTTGCGGAGAAGGAGATTTTATCACTCGGACCTATTTGCCTAGCGAAAGTGTCCAAGCCGTCTATATTAATTTTCCTGATCCTTGGCCAAAAAGGAGACATGCCAAACAGCGGCTGATTCAAATTCCTTTCATCCAAGAGATTGAACGGATCTTGGTTCCGGGAGGACCTCTCACCCTCGTGACGGATGAGGAAGTCTATTCCAATGAAATGATTGCCTGCATCCGTCAAGTCCCTCGTTTTCAGTCTCTCTATCCGCCTCCTTATTATTGTACTGATTATCCTGGCTATGGCTCTTCTTATTTTGAAGATCTTTGGCGCCAAAAGGGAAAAGTCATTCGTTATCACTCTTTTTCTAAAACGAAGAATCTATGAGTCGAGAAGAACACGCTGAAGAGATCTTAGAGACTCTTGCCACTCCTTCCCTTCTCCCCCCTCCTCGTATTTTTACAGGGGCGTGGAGGACGGCTCTACCCCCAGAATTTGATACGATCTCTTTGCCTCTAAATGGCCGCGTGGATGCAGATTTAGATTGGAGGGAGGTTTATCAGGAGGCGCAGCAAGCGGTCGAAAAAGGCTATCGATTGCTATGGGAGATGGACCTCGGGCTCTTGACTGCCTTGAAACAGCCGCTGACTCATCAGGGGCAGTTTCTCTCTTTTACCCTTGCTCTGGAGCATTTTCGCGATTTTCTTTGGCCGGAATTTGGGTCAAAAACCGTCGGCCTTTCTCTCTTTCAAGGAAATGCCGATTTTAGTCCCTCCTTTTCCTGGGATCTTCAGCAAGAGGAAAATCTGGCAGAATTTTTACGCGAGCACCAATTCTTTGATCTCGCTTCTCTCCTCCTCCCTTCCCTTCAGTCCCATCCTGTGGGAAAACGGCAACTTTCCCTTTTCTGCCGCGATGTTGTGATCGAATATCTTTCCCTTTTAGCTGAACGCCTGCCTGAGACGATCCCGGTCTATCTCCTCCTTGATGTCACTTCTTTAGCGAATGATCGATTGGCTCAAGTCCAACTGTTACATCCTGAGCGATTCGATCGCTTTTCCCTCATTCTCAAGGGAGCGACTCTTCCTTTTGAAGCGATCGGAGGGGAGTGGCCCACCGCTTGGGGATATCGAGGAGAAACTCCAGCGATACTCCCCCTCCCTCTTCCTCCCTCGATCGGTCTTTGTCTCCCCCCTGTGGACTGTTATCAAGATTTTTATTATCAGGGGTTTGAGGAATTAATTGCGATTTTACAGATGAAGGGATTACCATTCAAAATGATTGCAGAAAAGCATTTGACGCTCCATTGGACAGGGTTAGATTTTCTCTTTTATTTTTCTTCCGGATTGAGTATGCAAGGAAGAAGGAAGCTGCAGGGATTTTGTGCGGCAGGAGGGATTCCCGTGGCTGTTCAAGAAAAGAGGGGACTGCCGGGTGAACAAACGTTAAAAACATGGATGGCACATCATGCTTAAGCAAACAACAAAGCAGGGGAATGCTTTTTCCCTCTACCCGGCGAGCAAACGCTTACACGATTTGGCAAAGGAGGTGATCGATCTTTCCCAGCCAAATCAGCTGACTCCGGAAAGGTTAAAGAATTATGCGGCCAGAGGGTGTGGGTTTAAATTGCTTTACGGCACTGAACGGGTAACCGATGAAGTGATGCAAGCGTTAAGCGATCTCGCGCAAGAGGCAGGCGCGCCGGAAAAAATGCGCAAAATGCAAGACGGAGAAGAGATGAATTTTGTGTGTGCGACCCCAAGTGAAAATCGCTCTGTTCTCCATACAGCCGTAAGGGATTTTTTTGATCATCCTTGCCAAGCCAAGAAAGCAAAAGAAGCGACGCATCTGGCTTATCAAGAGATCGAGAAGCTAAAAACATGGCTATCTAAAATAGAGAGGGAAAAGAGCATTGATCAAATGATCGTGATTGGAATCGGAGGATCAGAACTGGGTCCACGGGCCCATTACGAGGCCTTGCGTTATCTCTTAAAGCCCAAGCATCAAGTCCGCTTTATTGCCAATGTCGATCCCGATGATGCGGCCGCACAGCTCAACGCGATCGATCTCAAACGGAGTGTTGTCGTTGTCATTTCCAAATCAGGAACCACCCTAGAGACGGCAACAAATGAAGAATTAGTCAGAGCGAGATTTAAAAGGGCTTCTCTTTCTCCAGAGGGGCACTTTATTGCAATCACGATGCCTAAAACCCCGATGGATGATCGAAAAAAATATGCCGAAGTGTTCTATTTATGGGACTGGATTGGGGGGCGCTATTCGACCACGTCGATGGTGGGAGGAGTGATTTTATCCTTTGCGTTTGGTTTTGATGTCTACCGGGAGTTCTTGAAGGGGGCGCATGAGATGGATCGTCTCGCTCTTCAATCGGACCTTAAAAAGAATCTTCCTCTTTTGGCGGCGTTGATTGGGATTTGGAATCGCAATTTCTTGCAGGCCCCCACCCTGGCTGTGATCCCTTATTCTCAAGCGCTTCATCGCTATCCTGCCCATCTCCAGCAACTCGATATGGAATCGAATGGAAAATCGATCGCGCAGCAAGGAGAGTTCGTCAGTTTTTCCACAGGGCCGATTTTATGGGGAGAGCCGGGGACGAATGCGCAGCATTCCTTTTTTCAGCTCTTACATCAGGGGACGCAAGCTGCCCCTCTTTTTATGATTGGTTTTAAGGAAAGCCAGTATGGGGAAGATGTCGAAGTTGAAGGGACCACTTCACAAGAGAAATTATGTGCAAATCTCCTTGCGCAGAGCTTAGCGTTGGCCTTGGGAAGTCACTCAGATCAACGGAATGCCTATTTTCCCGGTAATCGCCCCTCCCATCTTTTATTGGGAGAAAGATTAACCCCTTACGCGCTTGGAGCCCTTCTCGCTTTCTACGAGCATAAGGTAGCGTTCCAAGGGTTTATCTGGGGGATTAATTCTTTTGACCAAGAGGGGGTGCAACTGGGAAAACGATTGGCCAATCAATTTTTAGAGCAGTTGAAGGCCCGCCCCTCCGGAAAAGAGGAGCGAGCGGAGCAGCCCTTGGTAGAGGCTTATTTAGAGCAACTAAGAGGAGATATATAAGGACTTAAGTCTGCATGAATATGGTTGGTAGGGAGTTGGCGTGCTTTTTTAGAGCACAAATCGACCCCGGCGCCCGTTATCCCTAACACTGTTCCGGCAGCTAAGCTGAGCACGGCTCCAGTGAGCACGAGGGCTCCAAAGTAAGGCCCGGTACCTTGTGCAATGGCAAGAGAGGCTAATATGCCGACTGCTCCGACTCCAAGAACAATCCACCCATTCGAGCTGAGTTTACTCGCGCTGACTTTCGATCGGAGAGGATAATGCTGAGGAGCATATCCCTCTTTAGTGACCAGAATATCGTGGTGTCGCTTTGCATCTAACTCCAAGTGTTGAGGCGTCTCTCCGATTGCCTCGCCATCGACATAAACCATGGCATGGGGAGGACAAGAAGAAACAAGCATGGGTTGATGCGAATTTCGCGTGAGCGTACAGCAGCTTGTCAAAGAAAAGCAACCAAGAATCATAAAACCAACTAATCGACGCATAATTAACAACCTCTTTAAAATAATTGTTATTAACGATCATTTGCCATTGAATGGCGAAATAATCTTAATACAAAGATAAATAAAAAGCCAGCAGTGTGCGAAGTCTAAAAAAATATAAAAAATTTGGTGGACAAAAAATAAAAATATGTTAGAATTGTTTTTGTGTCGATCATTAGTAGAGGTAGTTCAAACGAGTCATGATATCCCTTTACGCTTACAATAAGTTCTAAGCGCAAAGCGGTTCATATGTATCCTTTTCAAGGCTTATCCGGTTTTTTCTCTTAAGATAACTTCCTGAATATAAGCTTAAATCGAGTACTTTGTTTCCCTTGGCTTTATTTTATTGTAAGAAAATTTCCCTTTTGTCTAAGGTGAAGTTTATGATTGTTTCTGTTCGGTATAAAGGGGGGGCCGGGTAGAAACAGAGAAGACCCCTTGTTAACTTAATTTGATGGAGAATGATATGAAGAAAATATTTGTTGGTAACTTATCTTGGAAGACGTCTGAAGAGCAATTAAAAGCGCATTTCGAGACGTATGGTCGAGTAGAGAGTGCCAAGATTGTTACCGATAAAGGAACAGGAAGATCCAAAGGCTTTGGATTCGTAGAAATGGCTGATGCAGAAGCTGCTGCGACTGCCATCCGTGAGCTGAATGGAAAATCCTTGTTTGACCGTCCTCTTCGCTTGAGCTTAGCACAAGAAAGAGAGCGTGAACAACGTGGTGATCGTGGTGGGGATCGTGGTGATCGAGGCGATCGCGAAAGACGTGAGCCCCGCGAGTCTTACGGACGTTTTGGACGGTAAATCACCGCAAACATTCAATATTGCACTGTGTCATAAGATAAGTTGACAAAGGGCCTTTATTTGAAAAATGTAGCAAGAGTTTAACGAACAGTTAAACTCTTGCTTTTATCTTAGCAGACTATCTTAGCAGACGATCTAAAACTTTCGTCGCCCCCTCTTCCATTCCCTTTAGCAAGTCCAATTCTTGATAAGACCGTTTCTTTTTTTTCTTCTTCTCTGCTTTGGAAGTCATGGCAGCGGCTCCGAAGTCTTCTCTCTCTTTTTTTTCTTCTTTTTCGTTCTCTGAAAGAACAGGGGAGACAAACTGATCCCTCCAAGGAAGAGGAGAGGTTGTGGAGGGAGGAATGCCCCCTTGTTCTCCTTCCTCTGCTGCCACGATTTCAAGTAAATGTCCAAGTAACTTCCCCTTGGATCCTCCTTGCGTTTGTGCAATCAGAGCACTGAGGCGCGCCGTCGCTCTTTTCTTATCCATTTCCACTTGCCCATCGACGGTGCGAATGGGAATTTGGAGAAAGGACTCTTGATCCAATCCTTGCACCCCAAAAGCAGAGTGGAGCGCGCGCGCGCTCAATCCCAAAATGAAATCTCCTCGATGGCGATTTAAGTCCACTTTCCCCCAGCTCGCTAAGGGATAAGTGTCCCCCACTAATAAATCGATCCGTTTGACATTTAAAAGTCCTTGGTTGAGCTCAAGGTAAAGAGGAGTAAACCAAATCGAAAGGAGGTCACCCGAAAGAGAGGGAAGGAAGCTGAAAAGAGATTTTAACTCCCCTTCATTGCGAAAATAAATTTTACCCACATCCAAGACCGCCTTAGGAATAGTTGCCAGATTCCAGGCAAAAGGAACTAAGGGAAAAGAAAATTGATCGCTCTCCACTTGAAATCTGATCGCCGATTCCCCTCCCACAGCAGAGCGAAGAAGAGGAAAATTTTTTGTTAAAAAGGCTTGCGTGAAAGCGGGGGTGAGCTGAAAATCTCCCTTAAGAGGGGAATGAAGGGTTAACACCCCTTTTTTTAGTTCCCCATCCAACGTAGCCTCTCCTTTTACCCCTTTCACAATGGCTTGTAAAGGACCCGTGATGTCTCTCAACTGAGTTGTCAATTGAATATCTAAAGACTCTCCAAATAGAGCGGCTAATTTCAATGCCGTTTCTTCATCTAACAAAAATAAATTTTTTAAGAAGAGAGGAGTGAGCTTTTGACCCATCACTTTGATATCCCAACCATTCTCTCTCCAGGGAAGTACCTGCCCCCTTTCATCGAATACATGGGATACCACCCCTTGAAGGGATAACGAGGAAGAAGACTTTGCTTGAAGAGAAACGTGAATCGACTCATTCAAATCTTGACTTCCAATCTGTCCCTGTAGTTTGGTCGGAGAGGATTTGTCTTCTTGCCATTGAATATCGTTCGTAGAAAATTGAATATCAAACCGTCTCTGGTTAGACCCCATCTCTCTTAGAGGAATATAGAGATTGGATAAATAGGCCGCCAGAGTGATAGGAGCCGCTAATTTCCCTTCATGGGAAAGGGAGAAGAAATTCTTTAAATAGTCATAACTCTCCGGAGTCAATGTCAACCGAAGTTCAGAGGGTTTTTCCGTTCCATGAAAAGTCAAGACTTGATCTAACTTGACTTGATTGCGCAAATGAAAATAGGTACTATCCAGATACATATCCCAATACCCTGCTCTCTTCCAAGAGAAATCAATAAAAGCTTTCAAGTCAATATCGAGAAAAGGGCCTAAGACAAGACTCCAATCTGGGGTCTGCTTAAAGGCCGTGTTCACTTCTTCGGTCACAGATTCGGTTGGCGGCGATTGGCCATCTGCCGCGTCTCGCCTGACCGAATCTGTGACCGAAGAAGTGAACACGGCCTGCTTAAAAACCTTATTTGTACAGAGATTTAAAAGAGAGATCGGAAGCCCTCTTAAATTTAACTTTGCCTCAATCATCGATTGGCGGAAATCAATCGACCCCTCTTTTATCCAATCCCCAATCATCAGATAGGCAATTAAAGGACTCGATTTCATTTTGTTGTTCATATCCGTATAGGCGGTCCCTTTAAAATGCGCACTCAGTGTATTACTCACTCCATTGATGGCCCACGGCAAGGAAAGTTGTTTCAAGTAAGGAAGCGTCTTGGATGGATCTTGCAAAGCAAGATGATCCACGGTGAGTAATCCTTTCATGTGAAGGGAGCTGAGAGAAAGAGAGGAGAGAGGGAGGGAATCAGGATCGATCGTCAGCTGAATGCGAGAAGGTTCTCGCAGTTGTGGGAAAGGCTCCTCTAACTTTAGATATTGAACAAGTTGCAAAAAACCTTGAGAAGTCAATGTATAATTCATTGTTATGGGTTGGGTCCATGAGAATACTCTCTCGGGAGAGAGTTTTCCCTCTATTTGTATGAGATGATCCGCATTAGAAAGTTGAAGAGTCCCTGCGGTCATTTCGATGCTTTTGTTCGGATGGATTTTCCAGTTCGCTATTTGCTCTAATTGAAGAGGCGCGTCTACAAGGGAAGAAGGGGAATTTTCACGACTGAGTAACGTCACCTCGCCTTTAAGGAGAGAAGAGAAATGCTGAAGGGTTTGCCCTTCTATGTGTAAATGGAGGGGATGAATGTGCAATGTTTCACCAACTAAGGCTTGAGATAGCTCAGCCGATTGGAGAGCTACCTCCATGTTAAATTCGGTGGCTTCAAGCTTTTCTAAAGGAATGTGGAGATGATTCAAAAAAATTTGTATCTCGCTAGGCTCTTTGAGCAAGAGTTTCCCAAGAGAGAGAGAGCTTAAGTATTTTGGGGAGAGAAGGAACTTAATCTCTCCGGGAGCGCTTAAACGAATCTCTTTTCCGATTTTGAAGGGAAGGTCTTTGAAAGCAAATTGATTTGTTTTGGCACTCATCGTGGCCAGCCATTCTTCTTTTTTATGAGACTTTAATTTTATTTCCAAATCGAGAGGAGAGCCTATGGCCTCCGTGAGAAGGGGGATACTTTCTCCAAAGGGAAGAAGGGAAAGAGGAAACGCAGTGAGGGACAAAGCCGCTTCTTTTCCCGGCTGTTCAAAGGAGTCAAAGAAAGCGTAGAGATTGCGCGGTTTTTTTTCATGCAAGGCAAAAGAGAAGGTAAAGGGTTCTTCTTTTCCTTTTGCTTCTCCCCCGATTTCCGCTCGCATATCAGGTTGGGAGAAGGGAGCTTTGAGCTCTGCGATGCATTTAGAGAGCTTCCAGATGCCAAACGTTTCTAAATCCATTTCGATTTCAGGGGCTTCTATTTTTGCCTGAAAGTCTATTTGTGAGGGATCTATATTTCCATTGGGACTCAAGAAATCGAGAGGAAAGGCAAGCGTAGAGAGGGAGATTTTAATTTGTGCCGGTTTGAGAAGCTCTCCTTGTTGGATCCAGGAATTGATGGAATCGGGGATAAGATGTAATTGAAAGAGAGAAGGTTCTTGTAAGAGGAAATGCTCTTTCGTCATTTTTCCTTTCATTTTTCCCTGCATAAAAGGAGTCGTTGCCGTCAGTTGAAAGCCAAGTCCTTGGAGATCATTTTCTTTATCGATTGTCACGTTGAGGCGATCTCCTAAAAGGGAGCGGAAAAAACCGGTGAGAGGAGGGACTTGCAAGGCGGCCAGCCGATCGATCAAATCGATCGGGAAGTTGACGATGCGAGCACGCATTTCCCCTTCTTTTCCTCCTTCAATACTGAAGGAGCGTTCGGCTTCTTTTTTCAGTTCTTCCCAATTTGAAGCGTGTAAGGAGGGAAGAGAGAGGGAGAGATCAAAAGACCCTGATAAATTTTCCTGATGCGTTTTTCCTTCGATATGGGCGGAGAAAGGTTGATTTTGGCTGAATAAAGAAAGATCGGCATAGACATCGGATAAGGAAATGGGAGAGGGGGAAAGAGCAGGAAGAGAGAGAGAAGAATGAGAAGAGGTCCCTAGAGCTCGTTGCAGGTTGCTTTTCCCATTTTCGTCGATGACAAGGACGAGATTTAAATCTTTAATTTGCGAAAATCCCAAGGGAAGTCTATCTCGGATGAGTTGCCATAAGGGAGTCTCTGTTGAGAAGTATTCCATCCCTAAGACCTGCTGCCCTTCAGGGTCTTTTAAGAGCAGCCCTTCTATTTTTTGTCCCTGACTCCACTGCAGTTTTAAAGAGCGGATCTCTAATTGTCCCGGAATCGAATAATTGATCCATTTAAGCGCCTGCCTACGCCCCCAGTCAGAGCTTACAAGGGTGGGAAGAGAGGCAATAAAAATTCCAACTAAAAAGAAGACGCACAAAAAAGGGAAAAATAGACGGGAAAGGCGCATGCTCTATTCCTCTAAATAAAACATAAAGTCTTTAAGATTAGATGAAATTCTATTAAATGTCAAATGGCCAAAAATTCTAAAATATTAAATTTGAAAAAATAGTTTTCAATAATTTTACTGTATGCTATTATATTAGTATTTAGTAATATTATTTGTTTGTGTTTATTTATTAAATTAATTAGGTGTTTTATGTTTAATTCTTGTTCTTTTCGAAATTTTAATACAAATATTACTTCTTCAGAAGAGAGATTTTTTCTTTCGGAAGGAGTGACTTATCAAGGGCAGACTTTGAATGGAGTGCCGCATGGAAGAGGGAAGATGAATTTGTCGAATGGAGATGATTACGAAGGAATATGGAATGAAGGAAGGTTAGAGAAAGGGGTGGTGACCGGTAGGAATGGGGACATTTACGAAGGGAGTTTCAAATGGGACGGAGAGAAAATCAAGGGGAAGGGGAAGCTTTTTTATCGAAATGGGGATGTTTATGAGGGAGAATTTGTGAATGGGAAACCGGAAGGGAGGGGGAAGGTTGAGTGGATGGATGGGCGTGTGTATGAAGGAGGTTTGTTGAATGGAAAACCGAGTGGCCAAGGAAAAATGATTTATTCAAATGGAGATGTCTATGAGGGAGAATATTTCAATGGGGAGTCGTTATTTAAGGGATTTTTTCTGTATGCGAATGGTGATCGGTTTGTTGGAGAAGGAATAGAGAGGGGACAAGGGGGAGAGTTAAAGATTCGGGGAAAGTTAACAAAAATAGAGGGGACGATCCAAGTCGGACAATTAATCAATGGTCAATGGCAAGAAACGAGAACAATAAATGCTTTTCAAACGAGGGTAAAAATTCTCCATTCCGGGCAGCAGGAGAATTTTCATGCGAAATGGAGAGAAGAGGTTTTTTACAGAGATGAAGGAGTCACGTATCATAAAGGGAAGGTTGTTTATTCCGAGGCAGTTTATGAAGGGGATATTCAGGATGGAAAACCGGAGGGAAAAGGAAGGATGGTATTTGGAGATGGGAGATTGTTAGAGGGAGAATGGGAAAAGGGTCTCTTACATGGGAGAGGAACGCTTATTTATTCAAATGGAGATCGCTATGAAGGAGAAGTGAAAGGAGGTAAGTCATCCGGCCGAGGGAAAATGATTTTTAAAGGAGGAGGATTTGGAGAAGGGGAATGGGAAAATGGTCGCCTACATGGGAGAGGAACGATTGTCTATTCAAATGGAGATCGCTATGAAGGAAAAGTAAGGAAAGGGAGACGATCCGGTCAAGGGAAATTAATTTCAGCCTCTAGGGGGTGTGGAGAAGGGGAATGGGAAAATGATAGGTTAAAGAAAGGGAAGATGGTCTTTCCAAATGGAGATGACTATGAAGGAGAATGGGAGAAAAATGGCTGGTTAGAAAAAGGGAAGATTGTCTATGCAAATGGAGATCACTATGAAGGAGAATTGGAAAATGGCTTGTTTAAGAAAGGGAAGGTTGTCTATGCAAATGGAGATCACTATGAAGGAGAATGGGAAAATGATTTGTTCAAGGGAAAGGGGAAGACGATCTATGCAAATGAGGATGGCTATCGGGATTACTATGAGGGAGAAGTACAAGTAACTCAAGTCCCTTCCAGTGAAGGAAAAACGATGATGTTGGCAAAGGGGGTATTCTATCAAGGAGAATACGAAAATGGGGATTTCGAAGGGGAATTCTATCAAGTAGAAGGGGAAAAGAGTTGGTCCAGTGGGAAAGGGAAAATTAACTATAGAGATGGACGACACTATGAAGGAGAAGTGAAAGAAGGGCTCCCCTCCGGTCAAGGGAAAATGAGTCTGATAGATAGGACATTTTATCAAGGAGGCTGGGAAAAGGGTTGGTTTAGTGGAATAGGAAAGATTCTCTACAGAGATGGACGACACTATGAAGGAGGAGTGAAAGAAGGGTTCCCCTCCGGTCAAGGGAAAATGAAGATGCCGGATGGGACATCCTATGAAGGAGAATGGAAAACAGGTTCGTTTAGTGGGCAAGGAACGATTGTCTATCCGAATGGAAATTGCTATCGAGGGGGAGTAGAGGATGGCGAACCATTCAATCGCGGAACCATGACCTATGCAGAAACAGGAGAAGTTGTTACAGGACTATGGGAATGGGGTAGAATGATTAAGAGATCAAAGAATGACTGAGTTTCAGGTTTGGACCCAAAACTCAGTTTTTTATCCTTCACCCTTTATTCGCGAACAAACGCAGGCTGGTAATCGCCTCCTAACTTGAAGGGATTATACGCATAATGTAAAAACAGCGCCCATCCGGTTGAAGCGGTGCTTGGCAAAGGATTTGCAAACCAACCGAAGGGGATGGGATATCGTTTACTTGCATATAAATAGGCCAGTTGATTCGTTGGCAAAGAGATCAGTCTTTCATACTGAGGGGGGCGCACGGCAGCATAAGCCTCCTCATGAGGATAAACATCTGAGCGCAAGGTTGTCAAATGGGCAGTCATCGATTTTTCATCCTCTTGTAAGACTTGGATATATTGTCTTGTTAAGGCCTGCTCTTCGCTCGTGTAATCTGCCGATTGTTGGACAAGATCATACTGAAAGAGAAGCGCGCGGACCATATTAATGGCCCCCGCTGTCCATTCCCCTGATAAAATCCCTGCTTGTTCTTGGCTGCTTGCCCCATTGCCATCTTGATCGGAATAGCCAACTCCCCAAAGTTGCTGATTGGGGCCATAAAATCCTCCCCATTTTTTCACATTTTCCCAGGCCTGGTAGGCAGAGCCAAAGCCAAACCACTGATCTAGGAGGGGTTGCCCCAATACCGTCACCCCCCATGTGGTCACATCGACCGCCTTGGGGCTACTCGTTGGTTGCCAATCCAATCCCAGTTCAGGATCATTGGCCACTCCTCCTTGATAAAAAATGCCTTGGTTTTTATCCCACGCATATTTTCTAAAGAAAGCCAATAACCCTTCTGTTATATAGCCTTGAGGGGTTTTTCCTCCTTTAAGTAAGCAATCGATCTCTTCCATTCCTTGCTTCATTTTCTGTTGGTCGCTTGGGGGGAGTGACGGCTCATGATCGAGGATATCTTGAAGGATTTGCTTCAGCATGCACACTCCTGCCAGGGTGGATGCATTGTTTTCGACAGACACTTCATGCGGATTGACGGCCTCCTGGCCGATATTTCCCAGCGATCCTTTTGTGGCATAATAGAGGCCTCCGATGGGAGATTGCATACAACGGAACGCATAGAGAATATTTAAAGCATTTTGAACGGCTAAATGATCGTGAGGAATATACCCCTGCTGAGGATAATACTGAAGATAGGCCGCTTGCAAAGCCCCAATAAAGAAGGCCCACCCATTTTCTCCTGTAATCGGTTTCCAATCCATCCAGGTGATTTTTCCTATTTGATAAGCGGGGTTGGGAGGAAGCTCATCTGCCGAGAGGTAAGATTCATAAGAGGTTCCCTTAAACGGATCAAGGGAGAGCCAATTATTGGTGACCATGCGGAAGAAATAGGCTTGGTTTGGGTTTGTAATGCTTTGTCCATTATAGCTAAAGAGACCGTTTGCTGATTGTGAAAGGGCACGGTTGACCCCCGTTTTCAACGGAGGAGTGGCTTTCCCATCATATCCGAGATGAAGAAATAGGGTTTGATTATTCGCTATCTCAAACAAAGACTCTCCCTTTGGTCCTGCTAGGCCATGATGGGCGGCTAAAGCGAGAGCGATTTGCCAAACGGCTGCATCGTAAATATCTGTGCCATTATACACATTGACCCGTTCTACTTGCAAATCCGCACCGGGCGAATCGTAAGCAGGGGTGAGAGTGTAATCTTGTTCATTATAGACATCTTTGACCGTACAATTATTTCCAGGAATTTGAGCGATATAAGCCCCCCAGTAATCAGGAGTGCTGTAATAACTCATGGGCAGAATCTTCTGATTCAGTGCCCCTGCTATTCCCACATAAGCAGGTCCTCCTTGATCAGAGGGAGAGACCAAGAAATTGATGATTTCTTGGGCCTCTTGCTCATTATCTAAGGGAGTAAAGTGGACATTCGCCTGTAAGGCCAGAGGGAAAAATAAACTTGCAATCCATTGAAGGGAGCTTTTCATAAATCTCCTTGAAGTTAAAAATTTTTGTATCCTTTCAGGATAAACAGAGATAGGAATTTTTAACAGAATTTTTTATCGATTGGCCAAAAATTCTAAAATGCTAAACTTGAAAAAAATAGTTTATAATAATTTTATTATATGCTATTATAATTATATTAAATAACGTTGTTTGTTTATATTTATTATTAAATTAATTAGGTGTTTATGATTAATTCTTGTTCTTCTCAAAATTCTAATACAAATAATAATTTTTTACAGGAGAGGCTTTCTTTTTCGGAAGGAGTGACTTATGAAGGGCAGACTTTGAATGGAGTGCCGCATGGAAGAGGGAAGATGAATTTGTCGAATGGAGATGATTACGAAGGAATATGGAATGAAGGAAGGTTAGAGAAAGGAGAGGTGACCTGTAGGAATGGGGACATTTACGAAGGGACTTTCAAATGGGAGGGAGAGAAAATCAATGGGCAGGGGAAGCTTTTTTATCGAAATGGGGATGTTTATGAGGGAGAATTTGTGAATGGGAAACCGGAAGGGAGGGGGAAGATTGAGTGGATGGATGGACGTGTGTATGAAGGAGATTTGTTGAATGGAAAACCGAGTGGCCAAGGAAAAATGATTTATTCAAATGGAGATGTCTATGAGGGAGACTATTTCAATGGGGAGCCGTTACTTAAGGGAGTTTTTCTCTATGCGAATGGTGATCGGTTTATTGGAGAAGGAATAGAGAGGGGACAAGGGGGAGAGTTAAAGATTCGGGGAAAGTTAACAAAAATAGAGGGGACGATCCAAGTCGGACAATTAATCAATGGTCAATGGCAAGAAACGAGAACAATAAATTCTTTTCAAACGAGGGTAAAAATTCTCCATTCTGGGGAGCAGAAGAATCTTCATGCGAAATGGAGAGAAGAGGTTTTTTACAGAGATGAAGGAGTCACGTATCATAAAGGGAAGGTTGTTTATTCCGATGCAATTTATGAAGGGGATATTCAGGATGGGAAGCCGGAGGGAAGAGGAAGGATGGTATTTGGAGATGGGAGATTGTTAGAGGGAGAATGGGAAAAGGGTCACTTACATGGGAGAGGAACGACTGTTTATCCAAATGGAGATCGCTATGAAGGAGAAGTGAAAGGAGATAAGCCATCCGGCCGAGGGAAAATGATTTTTAAAGGAGGAGAATTAAGAGAAGGGGAATGGGAAAATGGTCACCAAAATGGGAGAGGAACGATTGTTTATCCAAATGGAGATCGCTATGAAGGAGAAGTGAAAGGAGATAAGCCATCTGGCCAAGGGAAAATGATGTTTAAAGGAGGAGAATTAAGAGAAGGGGAATGGGAAAATGATCACCTAAAGGGGAGAGGAACGATTGTTTATCCAAATGGAACTCGCTATGAAGGAGAAGTGAAAGAAGATAAGCCATCTGGCCAAGGGAAAATGATTTTTAAAGGAGGAGGAATTGGAGAAGGGGAATGGGAAAATGATCACCTAAATTGGAGAGGAACGATTGTTTATCCAAATGGATATCGCTATGAAGGAGAAGTGAAAGGAGGTAAGCCATCTGGCCGAGGGAAAATGATTTTTAAAGGAGGAGGATTTGGAGAAGGGGAATGGGAAAATGGTCACCTAAATGGGAGAGGAACGATTGTTTATCCAGATGGAGATCTCTATGAAGGAGAAGTAAGGCAAGGGAAACGATCCGGTCAAGGGAAATGGATTTCAGCCTCTGGCGTGTGTGGAGAAGGAGAATGGGAAAATGGTTCCTTAAAGAAAGGGAAGATTGTCTATACAAGTGGAATTTACCAAGAAGGAGAATGGGAGGAAAATGGTAGTCAGTTAAAGAAAGGGAAGGTTGTCTATGCAAATGGAGATCACCAAGAAGGAGAATGGGAAAATGGCTTGTTCAAGAAAGGGAAGTTTGTCTATGCAAATGGGAATTACTTTGACGGAGAATGGGAAAATGGCTTGTTCAAGGGAAAGGGGAAGATGATCTATGCAAATGAGGATGGCCATCGGGATTACTATGAGGGAGAAGTAACTCAAGTCCCTTCCAGTGAAGGAAAAACGATGATATTGGCAAAGGGGGTATTCTATCAAGGAGAATACGAAAATGGGGATTTCGAAGGGGAATTCTATCAAGTAGAAGGGGAAAAGAGTTGGTTCAGTGGGAAAGGGAAAATTAAGTATAGAGATGAACGACAGTATGAAGGAGAAGTGAAAGAAGGGCTCCCCTCCGGTCAAGGGAAAATGAGTTGGATAGGTGGGACATTTTATCAAGGAAGCTGGGAAAAGGGTCAGTTTAGTGGGATAGGATAAATAGAGAAAGGAATTTTTAACAGAATTTTTTATCGATGCCGCACTTCAATCACACATTTTTTAAGTGCCAATTCATCGATGAGATAGGAAAGGCGTTCTTGGTTATCTTTATCGAGGTTTGCATCCCACTCATCCAAAAGCAACACATCGACATCGACACGCTCTAAAATTTCTAATAAGCGATTTCGCAAGGATTCCCCTGTTGAGTACTTATTTGTCTCTGAAATGAAAATGAGTTGGTTTTGTGTAGGCAAGAAGAAAGCGCGATCAGATAATGTATTCTTGATTAGCATCAACAACGTCGATTTTCCCGCCCCATTTTCTCCTCGGAGAGTCACTCGTCCGGGGCGGGTCGTATACTCCAGGAGATCTTGGTAGCATGAAATGAAACGGGGAGCAGGTAAAGAGACCTGATGGCCCCACTCAGATTTTTCAGTCAGTTTAGGAGAATTGATGAGTTGAATTTTAGGCCAGCTCACTTTTTTCTCCATCGCCAGATGGGAGTTTTGGATCGGTTGAATGGCTTTATAGATGGCCATCAATTTGCTGCGATGCATGGTCCATCGGAAGATCAGGCTCAATGTTTGATAAGTATAAGATAAAATCGTAAATAAAACAGGAAGAGTCACAATAAAAGCGGTCAGTGCAGAGAGCTGGTGCTGATGTTGAATCGCGTAAATAGTCACAACAATCAAAGAGGGAATGCAGGTCAATAGGGAAATGACGATGGCAAGAATTTGATCGAATCGCTCCAACTC
This sequence comes from Parachlamydiales bacterium, assembly GCA_963801825.1. Taxonomy (GTDB): domain Bacteria; phylum Chlamydiota; class Chlamydiia; order Chlamydiales; family Parachlamydiaceae; genus CAWDGI01. Next base: position 547,593 of record CAWDGI010000003.1, on the reverse strand, counting down.
CACATTTTTTTGCAAGCAGCGATTTAATCGCTGTGCCGTGCGCTCTTGCCAAAGGTTAAAGTTATAGCGATTCCCAAGCAAGATATTATCCCAAGAAGCGAGGAGAAGTTGATACAGGTCAATCCGCGCGGTCAAGGCCTTTTGCGTTAGACGCCTTTGTAGACGGCGTTTGGCTTTCATCACGGCAAACACCATCAAGAGGCTGGCACCATAAGCGACTCCAAACAAGGGGTCGACAATGACCGAAAGAGCTAAAATGTTAAAGAGGACGCTCACAACGTAGTTATAAAGGTCATAGGAATAATCGATCAATGCGTGAAGGGCATGAGGGCCTTCCGCTGTCAAAATAGAGAGCTTTTCCTCTTTAATCCCCTTATTATTCCATTCCCCAATTTGATTGGTATTTGACTGCACAAAGGCGTTGATGAAAGAGCGTTGGGCCTCTTGTTTCCACGAGATTTTTAAAATGGAGGCGATGCAGCCGGGAATATAAGGGAGAATGAGAGCCCCTAAATATAAAAAGAGAAAAATAAAAAAAGGTTCTCCATGGGTGATTTTTTTCATCATTGTCACCAGCCAGACGGTGGAAGAGGCTTCAATGACTTGCTGAAAGGCGAGAAGAGCAAAACACCCGCACGCCCAACGGTTGGTTAACAATCCCCAAAATTGTTTAAGCGTTTTAGAGGAAGAAGTATTAAACATGACGCCCTTCAACAGCCTTTCTTAGTTTGGCCGCTATTCTAACATCCCTTCTTGTTCCAAACAAGTTTGGAATGAAAAAATTGCTCGACCAGGACAAGAGATTAAAAAATTAATTTTTATATGCTCTATATTCTAAATGTTGAATATTATTTTGTGTATATATTTTTATGAAATTCATTCTATTTTTATTTTTTTAATTATTTATGAGTTTTGTGTAAATAAATGATGAAGTTTTATTTGTTCTCTTTGAATAGGCTGCATGTTTGCATATGGGCGATAATGGCATTAAGCGTCGTAAAGCTAATATGATGCTCTATGCCTTCCACATCTGTTGCTGCAATATTTTCCGGTACACCTAACCGGAGTAAAAAGGCTGAAAGGATTTGATGTTTTTTTTTAGAAAAAAGGGCTGTTTGCATTCCTTCTGGTGTGAGCACTAGATGCTTGTCAGAAATTTTGGAAATATAACCATCTCGTGTCAGCCTCTTTATTGTTTTGAGGACGCTGACATGGGAAATTCCCATTGCATTTGCAATATCGCAAATGCGGGCTTGACCTTTGGTGTCGATTAAATCTGCAATCAGCTCTGTATAATCTTCTACGATTTCAATGAGGCGATTTTTTCTTGCTTCTTTAAAATGCAGAGCTCTTTCGTTTTTTTTTGCATCGGCATTGTTATTTAACATGGGTTAAGGACCCATTCTTAGTTTTGTACAACAACTATTTTAGGATATTGGCAGGGCGGAGGAGGAGAAGTCAAGAAGATTTATGTGTATGGGGTAAGGTCGTGGTGTTTTTTTTCTCGAAGAAATTTTTTTGTCTGTTCTGAAAGAGAAGGCATTTGTATTCGGGTGTCGTAAATCTCTTTAATTATTTTGCGAATGACTTTTTTGTGATCAAATAGAAGGCTCGCCGTTCCGGCTAATAATCCCAAGCCGGAGAATGCATATTCCACCACGTGGCCTGTGTTGGAGAAAACATTGATTGCATTTCCCAGCACTGCTGAATCGGGAGAATAAAGATCATTAGGATTTGCTGCCCGATAAGAATCGAGGCAACCAATTAGGCCAATGATCACAGGGTGCAAAGCAAGGGCAGTTATTCCAATGCATGAGACTTTGACAATCGTTGTCAAAGGAAATTTTTTAGCTTTCCGAATGAATTGATGGGCAGTCATGCAGAGAATATTGCGGTAAGATAGCCTTTTCTCTTTATCTTGAGCGATTTCTTTCATGATGACATCGATTTCATCAGTTTCTGCCATAAAGCCATTCCAACGGGCAAGTTCATGGTTGGCCTCTTCATAAAGTAATGCCTTTACCTCTTTATTATTTACGGAGAGAATATATTGGCTGTAAATATCTCTGATGATTTGACACTTTGCTCGATTAAATACATTCTTGAACAATAAGAAGGAGGGAATCAGAGCTAGCTCTATTTCTTGTATGAGAAACGTGATTCCCTGTCCCATATTAGAAAATAGAATACTGGCAGTTGTTGTTGTATTCAGATCGAGAGAATAAAGATCGTTGTAATTTCCAATTCGATAGCCGGATAGACAAGCAATCGAGCCTACAAGAGTTGGATGGAGACAGAGTATCGCCACAGTCATTGCGGAACACTTTAGCGCCGTCTTTAAGCGCTCTTCTTTAGCAATTTGTAGACAAACTCGAGTGGTTAAGCGGACGAATTTTATACTCCACAGCTGATCTTTTTTTTCTTTTTCAATTTGTTTTAAGAGGCATTTTAAAGAGATGTCGGCCTCGGAATTGCGGCGAGCAAAGAAGTTCTCCGGCTGAGAAGTTGGGATGATTTCTTCATTCCGGCAACTCAAGTGATGGCTTTCAGATCCCTCATCGATCATGGATGAGGAGGGAGATGCTAAAACCAAAGAGGAGGATGTTTCACAGGTAGGGGTCATAATCACCTTTCATAAATGTAACCTTGGATACTTATTGATGGTATATGTAACCTTGGATACTTGTCAATATGAAATGAGAGATGATGAAGAATCAGGTGTTAAGTGTGACAGGCCCAATTGTTTATAAAGAGAGCCATTCTGAGGAGACTCTTCTAACGTTTGATTCGCCTCCTTTAAGTACTCTTCAATTTTTGTTAAAACCGAGGATTGTTGTACAGAGGCAAGAAGATCTTGGCTGTGATCCACTGCCTGACAGACTTTCTCAAACGTCAGGGATTCAATCGCACGGGCGGGCTGATAGCCAATGGTCTTATGGTGATAGCTGACAGCCGATAAAAGGTGAGCTTCTTGCAAAATTTCTAAGATATCATGAATCGGATTAAGAGAGGTTCCAAGCTCATGGGCTAACGAGCGATCGGTTTGTGGAGCCTCTCCTTTTACAAATGCCTCAATGCACCGAAAAGTGATCAATAAAGCGGCCGCTTTACGCGAAAGAGGAATGAGCTGACGGTAAGGGATAAAGAGATCATTTTCTATCTCAAAACCAAGCTCGGCCCCTGCTAATAAGATGAGCCAACTCACTTGCAGCCAAATTAAGAAGAGAGGCAAAGCAGCAAAGCTTCCGTAGATTGCCCCATAGCTGGTTGCAAGCAACTGGAAATGAATATACACCCATTGCCAAATCTGGAAAGCTGTCCCCGCCACAATTCCCGCAAGCAGAGCAGAACGCAAATAGACCTTGGTATTGGGCATAAAGAGGTAAATGAAAACAAATAAAACCGCACTTAAAAAAAAGGGAAAGAGCTTTAGAATAAAGAGAAGAAAAGGACTAATGACCTCAAAAATTGCGGACTCTCGAGCCGTCCGAGTAATATGCGTGCTTAAAAACAAAGTAATGCTGCTTGAGGTGACGAAGAAAAGGGGGGCAATGATCATCACAGCCAAATAATCAATGATTTTCCTGCTATAGGTCCGAGACAGGCGAATTTTCCAAATGGCATTGAGCGTACTTTCAATATTGCTCAATAACCCTAAAACCGACCACAGCAAAAGAATTACCCCCACTCCTGCAATGACCCCTCCTTGAGCATTCAAGAGGGAAGAGCGGGCAAATGCAATCAACCGATCCATGATTTCCCGTTGCTGATGAAAATGCTCGCTAATATCAATTTCTAATGCTTGCTCAAATCCAAATCCTTTGGCAATCCCAAATAAAATGGCTAAAACAGGAACAATAGAAAGGAGGGAGTAAAATGTTAAGGCAGAGGCCCTTGAGTAGCAATCATCTTGGATAAAGCCTCGTCCTGCATCGATGCAGACGCGGAGGATCCGTCTCCAAGTAGAAGGAGGGGGAGAGAGAGGATTAACGTTCTTGGTCATGAGAGGCTGCGCACTTTAGACACTTAGAATGGTAGTCAAGCCAAGCGCTGATCTGTTGCATGAGATGGGGCTTATTGGAAAGAACATGTTGCCCCCCCGGCACTTCCCAATATTCGACAAGATGGCCGCTTTCCTTTAATTTTTCGACCATTTCATGCCCTTCATCTAAGCTCACCCGTTGATCGGCGGTCCCTTGGATGATGAGAATAGGGAGTGATTGATTTAAATAAGGCACCATTTGGACGGGGTTGCGTTTTGCAATCCAATGTTGGGGATGCTCCTTTGGCATCCCAAATTTTCTTTCAAACATTTGCTTCATATCGTGAGGGCGATTTTTAATTTGGAGGTTGATATCTAAAAGGGAGGAAAGGGCAACAATTTTATTGATGCGGTTTTGCAGACGAGGATAGCGAGCAAGCGTTAAGATCATCTCTAATCCTCCTCGGCTTAATCCGAGCATATACACACAGGAGGGGTTGATTTCTATTCCTAATTCTTTGTTGAGGGAGGGGATAAAATCAATCATATTTTTGACATCATCGACATCGTGTCCTCCAAATTCATCTTTTCCTTCGCTGACTCCGCCTCGTAAGCTGGAAGAAAGGACGGTATAATCTCCATAAGTGGCTAAGGGGATTCCCGGATTAAGCAAGCCAAAATTTTCATTCCCTCCTCTAAAAAGAATGAGGAGAGGATGAGAAGAGGGATGAGAGGTAAAGCTAATAAATCCTTTGATGGATAACCCATTGCTAGGATATTTGAAAAGGATGATTCGTCTTTGGTGAGTTTGAATAGCAGTTTTTGATTTTTCAGGGGTGTAGGGGCTTTCTAGCACTTCCTGAGTGATCTCGCGCCACGCTTCCTTTTTATCTAAGTGATAAAATTGTTCGATTTTCTTAAAGGAATCAGCGATCCGTTGATTCTCCTCTACAAGCTTTTTTTGGTGGCTTTCTAGATGAGAATCAAACGTTCCCAAGAGGGGAAAAAAGGGGAAAAGAGCGCATAGAATCTTTAGAATCTTTCTCATTCTTATTTATCCCTCTTCAAGTGAAAGAGGATAGTGTTTCAGGGTTTCAATAATGAGGGAGCGCTCTTGGTCTTTGAGAGAAAGAGAAAGGGTTTCTGCATTTTCTAAGGCTTGCTCCGCATTTCTTGCTCCTACTAAAGCAGCTGTGATCCCCGGGATAAATAAGGTGGAGTAAAGAACGACTTGGGCAAATGTGGCTCCATCTTTTTCTATGAGAGGGCGAATTTTTTTGAGCGCTTCCTGGATTTTTGCTCGATTTTCTGAGGAGAATGTGGGAGAGGTGATGCGATGATCTCCCGGAGCGAATTGATATCCGGGAGTGATTTTCCCTGTGAGCAGTCCTCTCTCTAAAGGAGAATAGACGAGGACGGAGATCTGATTTTTCAAACAGAAAGGAAGCAGGTCTGCTTCAATGGATCGTCGCACCAAGCTATAAGGGGGCTGGAGACTATCGACAGGGTAGATGGCATGGATTTCTTGGAGTTGTTTTAAGTTATAATTGCTCACTCCAATGGCCCGTACCTTTCCTTCCTTTTTAAGGCGGACCATTTCGTTCCACGAGTCTTCAAGGGGAGTTTCGTGATCGGGCCAGTGAATTTGATAGAGGTCAATATAATCGGTTTGTAAGCGTTTTAGGCTGCGCTCACATTCTTCTCTGATGCTGGCGGGAGCGGAGTTGTTGCGAATGGTGATGGGACGATTTTGCATATCTCTTTGTTCCCAAGGATTAGAGCCTTGATCGGTATCCCATCTTAAACCGCATTTGGTGGCAATAATGACTTGCGTGCGCCGTCCTTTGACCGCCTTGGCGACTAATTCTTCGCTGTAGCCCATGCCGTAGATCGGGGCGGTGTCAATGGTGTTGATGCCATGATCTAAGCTCGTTTGAATGGCGGCAAGCGAGTTTTTTTCTTCGGTGCCTCCCCACAACCATCCTCCAATTGCCCACGCCCCAAAAATAAGGGGGCTGATTTCAATATTTGTTTTTCCTAATCGCCGTTTTTCTAGCATAAACCCTCGCAAATTTGATGGCTTTATCTTTTCTGAAAGACAAATTTTTTGCAATCTTGGTGAGGGGAGAGAGGAGAGGGAGAGCTCCATTGCAGGGCAGAACCGACGCATTAAATAATTTAACTCTCTCTAGGGAAGGGGCGCATGAGCGGGCTGGCTAGGTGATTGCAGGGAAATTTCTCTTGTTTTTAATTATAATTATAATTATAGTTATATTTATAACACTGCAATAAATTATTATTAGTTTATTAAAAAATAAATTTATAACAATAGGTTTTATCGTGTATAACATAGGTTTTATCGTGAATGTAGAAAGAATAAATATAGAAAATATGATGGTTGACATTTTAGTGCAGAATCCTACTTATCCTTCTCCTGAAGGGAGCGCTGAACAAGTAGAGAGCACGGACGCAGGGAGAATGGAAATAGAGAGCCCTGCTATTCTTAGTGTTGTTATTGAGAATGTTGAGAGTGTTAGTCTTCCTGTTATTAGCGGTCCTTCTGTTGGTTTTCCTGAAAAGACTGAAATGGTTTTTCATGCAGAATACAGCGGGATCAATCATCCACCTGTGAGCAATGCTCCAACTAACATTTTTCCTCAAATTAGAAAAGGAAAATGGCTCCCTGAAGAACGAGAAAAGTTAGTCGGTATTGTCTCTAGGTATAGCGCTCAATATGGCACTACATCTAGATTTCCCTCTAGTGCCTGGAATGCAATTGCTACAGAACTGGGATCTAGAACTACGGAACAGGTTGCGCACCAATGGAGACTGACATTAAATCCTTCTATAAAAAAAGGTTCTTGGACAGACGAGGAAGATAAAATACTAAAGGAAAAAATACGGGAAGTTGGATCCGAATGGACAGAAATTGCAAAAAGCATACCGGGCAGAACGGGTAAGCAGGTGACGTCGCGCGCAATACACCTAAGCCTGTATAAAACTTGATTGCAGAGTCTGCTTGCGGATTTTTAGGGCTCGCTAGATCTTTAAAATCTGCAAGCAAAGTCTGGATGACGCATTAACTGATCCAAGTCCAGTTGGAATCTCCTATCCCATCCCAAGCATGTTCGATATATTGCTTCCTTAAACGTCCATCTTTTGCGTGAGATTGGGTTGCCTCGCAAATGTCTTGGGCTGCTTGTTTTCCTGCAAAACTATCTCCTTTTCCTGCCCGTTTATATTGATCAAAAATTGCCTGTCCAATGGCTTTGCATTTGGCTTCTTCTTCTCCTCGATCGAGGATAGAATTCAGGGGGAATGCACAAAGCTTATCTATATAATCTTTTTTTGATAAGTTCTCTGCTTTAAAAGTCTTGGAAGGGGAATTTTGTAAATACAAGTCTGTGAGATACTGACGAAAAGATTCATGAGAAATCACATAGATCGTGGCATCCTGTTTAGGAGGCCGATGGAGGCGAATAAACGAGTCTGTACTCGTTGTGCAATCTTCCGATAAAGTAAAATAAACATGCGCCTGATTTTCTGTTTTTTTCGCACCCAAAATTAAAATATAAAGCGATGCTGCTTCTTCTTTTCGAGAACCGGGTGGCCATCCATACATCTCTTGGTTGGCAATAGAAAGGGATTTTGCTATTTTACCAGGAGGCTTGCGATAAGCTTGGGGTCCGTATTTTCCCAATCCAATCATCGGCCCTTTTTCTTTCAATTCTTGAATGAGTTTATCAATTGTGCCCTGGCTTGGACGTGAATAGTTCGTTTTAAGTTCCTCATCAATTTCAATCTGCTGGGGGATGTTGTAAAAGATATGCTCTGCAGATTGTTCCAGAGCTTGGGGGAGTTGAATAGACATGTTATGTTCTCCTATTTAATTATGTTGCTCCTGAATTATAAACTAAGACGAATTAAAAAGAGAATTAAAAATAAATTTGACTAATATCAAAGCCTGGTTTAACGAATCATTCAAACAGGGGGAGGCATCATGAAGAGTGATTTTCGATTTTGCTTGTCTTTGTTATCTTGGGCGTTCTTCGCTGTTTTTTTAGCGGCTGATGAATTTCCCTTTACTCCTCCTAAAAACTTCGTCATTTCCCCTCAGTGGATTGGTCTCCACCATCCCGTTTCGACTCAAAATCCTCTTGCGCAGCTTTATTTTGATCAAGGGTTGACGCTTATTTATGCTTTCAATCATGATGCGGCTTATTGGTCTTTCCTAAAAGCGATCGAAGCTGACCCTGAGATGGCGATGGGGTATTGGGGAGCGGCCCTCGCTCTGGGTTCCAATATTAACATGGGGATCACGGAGGAGCGGGAACAGAAGGCGTATGACTTTATTCAGAGGGGACTGCAGCGATTTTCTCATCTTCCGGAGCCTGAAAAAGATTATCTCCAAGCTCTTTCGAAACGCTATTCGAATGATCCGAAGTCAGACAAGAAACAGCGGGCGAGCGAGTATAGCAGAGCCATGCGGCTCTTAAGGGAGAAGTATCCCGATGATCCCGATGCGGCGACATTATTTGCCGAAAGTCTTCTCGATTTAAGTCCGTGGAATCAATGGAGTTTGGATGGCAAGCCTTTGCCGGGGACAAAAGAGGCGATTCGTGTGTTAGCATCAGTTTTAAAAAAGAACCCCAATCATTTGGGAGCCAATCACTATTATATCCATGCCGTGGAAGCCTCTCCTTATCCTGAGGTGGCATTAGTGTCGGCGGAGCGCCTCCCGAAGCTTCTTCCCCATTCCGGGCATATTTTGCATATGCCTTCTCATATTTATCTTCTTCTGGGCGATTATCGCCAAGCGGCTCTGACCAATGAAAAAGCGGTTGCGGCCGATCGTGCCTATATTCGAGAGTATGGAATACGAGGCATTTATCCGTTGCATTATCTTTCTCATAATCTTTATTTCCTTTCCAGGGCTTATACGATGCTGGGACGTTTTGGGGATGCCAAGCAGGCCGCAGCGGAGTTATTTGATTTTTATGCCCCTCATTTTGAGCAGATGCCTGAATTAGAGTATTATGCCTCGAATCCTTTGAGTGTGTTGCTGACCTTTCATAAGTGGAAAGAGTTGTTAGCGCTTTCCCCGCCCCCGGAAAATATGAAGATGACGCACGTGTTATGGCATTTTGGGCGGGCCATGGGATGGGCGAGTTTAGGTCATCTTTCTCGGGCGGAAGAAGAGCAGCGTCTCTTTTTACAGGGAAGGGATGCGTTATCGGAAGAGTCGGTGTTTGGTTATAATAAAGCGCATGAGATTTTTAAAATTGCGACTTATCTTTTAGAGGCCAAGCTGGCCGATAGGAAAGGGGATGTATTGACAGCGAGTGAAAGCTTTCGCAATGCGGTTCAAGAGCAAGATCGTCTTCATTATAATGAGCCGCCTGATTGGTTCTTTTCTATTCGAGAGGGCTTGGGAGGGTTCTTGTTAAGGAGAGGGAAGCCGGAAGAAGCAGAAAAGACCTTTCGCGAAGATTTGAAGAAGCATCCACGCAGTGGGCGTGCGTTATTTGGGCTTCGCGAAAGCCTGAGAAGGCAGTCTAAATTCTATGATTTTTACTGGGTGGACCAAGATTTTCAGCAGGCGTGGATGTATGGTGATACGGTATTGACAGTGGAGGATTTATAGCTTATTTAGATCTTGTTTTCTTAGATGATTTAACAAATCCATTATAGTTAACTCAGGGGATGAAATTTTTAAATATCCGGTGCTTACTGTGACATTTTTGATGGGCAAGTCATCGAATATTTTTTTTTCCAGGCAAGTGATCTGCACATTGCCAAATTTTAATTTTCGTTTGATTTTTTTATTGGTGACTATATGAAATGAACTCGGCTTTTGGTGCGTGGCGCCATGGTACATCGCCGCTGTTAAGAGACCTGCATAATAGTCGATATCTAAATATTTCATGAGTATAGGGATAAGTTCTTCAGCGGGTATGCACCCTTGTGACTGATGCTCAGGAGGAACAATGACGTAGAGTCCTTTGGCCGGAGTGATAATCTCCCCTTTTTTCTTCATGCGATATATGGCAGATAAAACGCTGGTCCGCGAAGCTTTAAGATCCTCCGTTGCTTGCTCGAGGGTGAAATATCGCTTGCCTGTTGCGCGAATATGTTTCACGTAGTCTAAAAACAAAATAAAGTCCCTTAAATAGCATTTTTCGTCATTCTAGAGTCATTATAACTTTATCAAACAGAAAACGCAAGAGCAAAAGAAAAAATGTTAGGGCAACTTAGAATCTTCAAAATCACTGTCTTGTTCCAGGATACCACCTCACAGATTTCTCCTAATTTACAATTTTTAAGTTTAGGAGTTCGCCATTTTCTCTCATTGCCTTTCTTCTGGCAAAATTATTTTATTTATGGATTGGACTGGCTGTTTTGCAAGCCATTCATGCTGCTCACCTAGTAGATAACTCCCTGGCGAATAATATTTTGGAAATCTCTAAGAAAAAATTCACCCATGGAGTAAATTATTTACATGATAGTCCTGGATTAGCTAACAAATCGTAGGAAGATAAGTTAATGACAAAAAATACCTTTTTCTGGTAACTTTAAATTAGGTGATATGGAAAATACAAACCAAAATGAATGGCAAGTAGGATATACTTCTAGGTCGCGTAAGCAAAGAGATAATCTACCCGATAAGATCCGTGGATTATTAAGATTATTGGTAAAAGAGATCGAATCAAACGGTCCAATAAGAAAAAACTGGTCGCATTTTGATTCACTAGAAGGAAAAAACATTCCATCAAATTCTTACCATTGTCATCTTAAAGATGGTAGGCCTACGTATGTAGCTTGCTGGGCTGTTAGAGATAAAAAAATTAAAATTGTGGAGATATACTATGTTGGTACACACGAGAAAGCACCATACTAGAAAACATCATACTACTAAGAAAAAAATGCCTCTCTCAACACCTCCAGAAGATTTTATTCCTTGGAGAGAAGTGGAAAAAGAAGAAATTGCAAAATACACAGAAATTGGATTGATGATAAGAGGTGGCCGTTATAAAGCTGGTCTTACACAAAAAGAATTAGCCGAGCTGATTAGCGTACATCCCCATCACATCAGTGAGATGGAGCATGGAAAACGCCCTATTGGTAAGAAAATGGCTTATCGGTTAGCTGACATTTTTGATGTTGACTACAAAGTATTTCTGTAGGCTAGAAATGCTTTTAATAGTTTGAGAGGATGTATGAGTGGAGGGAAGGGAGCTAGAAGCTTCCCTCTCTTAGCAGGATTTATCCTTTGGAAATTTCCTTCTTTGTGTCACTTAGCAATGCCCAAGGATTGATAATGAGTAAGGGACAGGAGAAGATATCTTGAATTAATCCTGTTTTATGAATTTGTTATAAATAAACTAAAAATATAACAAAATACTATTCTATTAAATGATGCTTTTCTTTGCAACCAATTTTTCTGGTGCTCGTGCTCCTTGACACGTTAACACGATTTCTTATTCGCTCTCCTCCCCATAAAAAGATTGGAAAAAAAACCCAGATCCGCTACTCATAAGCCAAAAATGAGGTCCAGTCATGTCTCGTTTGCCCAATCCTTTTCAAACTCTCCGTTCGCTCAAGCAAGGCTATTATTACTCTCTTTCTGCGCTTGCCGAAAAGTTCCCCCAAGTGAAGCGCCTCCCCATCTCTATCCGAATTATTCTCGAGTCCCTCCTACGCCATTGTGATGGCTATCGAGTCAAGGAAGAGGATATCCGGCAGCTCGCTCACTGGAATCCCAAGCACCCACACGAAGGGGACGTCCCCTTTATTGTCTCCCGTATCTTGCTGCAAGACTTTACAGGGGTCCCTCTATTAGTCGACTTAGCCGCCATGCGAGAGGCTGTGGCTACCTTGGGAAAAAAGGCCAACCAAATCGAACCGGACGTCCCCGTTGATCTTGTCATCGATCATTCCGTGCAAGTGGACCGTGCACGCACCGAGGATGCCTTCGACTTTAATCTCCGCATCGAATTCGATCGCAATCAAGAGCGCTACCGCTTCCTCAAATGGGGACAGCAGGCGTTTAAGACCTTCAGTGTTGTTCCCCCCGCCATTGGGATTTGCCATCAAGTCAATTTAGAGTCCTTAGCGACAGTTGTCACCACAGAAAAAAGAGGAGAAGACTCCCTGCTCTATTTTGATACATTGGTTGGAACAGATTCTCATACCACCATGATCAATGGCTTAGGAGTCGTTGGTTGGGGAGTCGGCGGAATCGAAGCCGAAGCGGGGATGCTCGGACAACCTGTCTCTTTGCAAACCCCTGAAGTGATCGGCGTGCATTTAAAAGGATCTCTACAAGAAGGAGTTACCGCCACCGATTTGACGCTGCGCCTCACAGAAATGCTCCGACGAGAGAAAGTCGTCGGCAAATTTGTCGAATTTTTCGGCGAAGGGGCCGCTAGCTTAACTGTTCCAGACCGCGCCACGATTGGAAATATGGCTCCCGAACAAGGGGCCACCCTCTCTTTTTTCCCTCCCGATCAAAAAAATCTCGACTATTTAGAGATGACCGGGCGTAGCCAAGAGCATCTGAAAAGAGTCAAAGATTACTTAATCGCTCAAGAGATGTTTAGCGTCCCCCGTCAAGGAGAAATTGACTATACAAAAGAATTGGAACTAGATTTAAGGAGCATCCAGCCGAGTGTCTCCGGTCCCAAGCGCCCACAAGATCGGATCAGCCTTCCCGATCTTGCAGAACGCTTTTCTGAGCTCTTAAAATCCCCTCCCTCGTCCGGTGGGTATGGAAAAGAAGAGGAAAAACATCTTCCCCGTGTTCTCCTTCACCCTTCCGGAATCTTTACCCTCCTTCCTCATGAAATGGGAGGCACAGAGCGTCTTGTTTCCTCTCGAGCAAAAGCCGCCTGGAACGAAGAGGAAATGGTAGAAAACCGTCCTTTTAATAAAGTCGCTGTCCTTCCTGGATACAGTGAAACAGTCAATGAGGAGTGGATGTTAACGCATGGCTCGATTGTCATTGCAGCCATTACAAGCTGCACCAATACGAGCAATCCCAGTGTCATGCTGGGAGCGGGTTTGTTAGCCAAAAAGGCAGTGGAGAAGGGGCTCCGCGTGCATTCATTAATTAAAACCAGCCTCGCTCCAGGCTCTCGCGTCGTGACCGATTATCTCGAGAAAACCGGCCTACAGTCTTATTTGGATCTCCTCGGGTTTCAACTCGTCGGATATGGCTGCACCACCTGCATCGGAAATAGCGGCCCTCTCGATGAGAGAATTGAAGAGGCGATTAAAGAGCATGATTTAGTCGTTGCCAGCGTCCTTAGCGGCAATCGTAATTTTGAGGCAAGGATTCACAGCGCCGTCAAAGCCAACTTTCTCATGTCTCCTCCCTTGGTCGTTGCGTTTGCCCTTGCAGGGCGGATTAACATTAATCTCGATCGCGAACCCCTCGCCTACACAAGGGAAGGAATGCCCGTTTTCTTGCGAGAGATCTGGCCCTCCCAAAAGGAGATCGAAGAGGCGATGAGAGTGGGGATCGAGCCAAGAATGTTTAAGGAGCGATATGCCCATGTGAGAGAGGAAAATCCCACTTGGCTCAAATTAGAAACGAGCCAAGGAGATCGCTATCAATGGGAATCCCACAGCACTTATATCCGGAAACCTCCTTATTTTGACAATTTTAGCCTGCAAATGCCCCCTCTTCCTTCTTTGAAGCAGATGCGTCCTTTAGCGATCTTTGGAGATTCCATTTCAACCGATCATATTTCTCCGGCAGGAGCAATTAGCAAACATTCTCCGGCGGGAGAGTATCTTCTTTCCCTCGGAGTGAAAGAAGAAGATTTTAATAGCTACGGCAGCCGCCGAGGAAATCATGACATTATGGTGAGAGGAACCTTTGCCAATGTGCGAATTCGCAATAAGATGGCGAATGGGAAAGAGGGGGGCTATACCACTTTTATGCCCACGAAAGAAGTCGTCTCGATTTTCGATGCTTCTCAGCGGTATGCTCGCGAGCTCGTCCCCTTGATTGTTTTTTCCGGTAAAGATTATGGCATGGGAAGCTCTCGGGATTGGGCTGCAAAGGGCCCCGCGCTATTAGGCGTTAAAGTGGCTGTGGCGCAAAGCTTTGAGCGGATTCATCGGAGCAATCTTATTGGAATGGGAGTACTTCCCTTGCAATTCCAAGAGGGAGAAGGGGTGGAGAGCTTTCAGCTGACCGGAGAAGAGCTTTTTTCACTAAAAGCACCGGAAAAATGGGAAGCTCATCAAATGCTCCCATTAGAAATTCAATATTCTAATGGGCAGAAAAAAGAGATTGTGTTACTCTCTCGCCTGGATACGCCTCTGGAAGTGGAATATTATCGCCACGGAGGGATCCTTCCTTTCGTCTTACGCAATCTTTTAAAAGAAAAAGCATGATGCTGAATAATTTATGATGACGATCACCCCCACTCCCTCTCCGGAATCAAACTCACCCGTTCATTCTCTCGTTTCTCCCAAACTTGACTCTCCCGAAGCTTTTAAGGCAAAAGGATTTATTGCCCTCAACGAGACAATTCTAAAAGGGACCGATCAGCTTTATCTCTATTTCTATGAAGGTAAACCGTTACTCATGATCTCTTGCGATGTCTTGTTAAAAGATCCTTTCTTCGACCGCATAGAGTATGATTCTTTTTTGATAGAACCTTATTTAAATTGTCTCAATATGGTCGTTCAAGGGCATAAGGCCAAAGAATCGCCTTATTATCGACATATTGTCTTGGATGGCCAAACGTTATCTCTTCCCCCTCGTCGAGAGCATTGGTTTCAGGAAGAGGAAGGAAATCCCCATTATGGTTCGAGGATCCCCAGACATTTCCCTTCTGAGTTGACTGGGTTGGGATTCCAAGAGCAAATATTAGACCCCTTTTTTTCTTTTGAGCCTTTTCAAACTCAAGAAGAGGTCAAAGAAAGATTAAAAAGAGAACTGGAAGTCTCAAAAATGGCACGCGCTCAAATGGAACAGATTCTGACTCCTCTTCTTAAATCTCACTCGAATTTGATTGCTCTATTCAAGAAGCAATCTAGAGAATATTTTGCCTTTTTAAATAGAAAAATTGAATTTGTTGATCTAGAGTCTGGTAAGCCTTTTCTCTCAAATAAAGCGGCTCTTCATGAAATACAGATTTATACCAAAAAGATTCCGGGACCTTCTCCAAGAGTTTTTATGGTGATTTGTAAGCAGAATAAATTGTTAAATATTTTAACAGCAGTCTCTTGCATTAAGCAATCAGGACAGTACTATGAGATTAAAGGAGAGATTAGGGATGTTGAATTAAAGGAAAGGCCTCTTATTACCTTTTACGACCGTGGGAAAAAGCGACAACTTCAATTCCCCTCCTCTCGTGCCGGGTCTTCTGATGCACATCTATTCTCATTTGATGAAATATCTTAAGTTGTGCAATTCACCAAAAAACTTAAGGTCGAAGCCATCTCCTGAAGAGGAATCACATACTGGGTCGCTCCGATCAGAATGGCTTCTTTAGGCATGCCAAAAACCAGAGCAGACTCTTGATCTTGCGCGATAGTCACCGCCCCCTTCTGCTTCATCAGCAACAAATCTTCCACGCCATCTCTCCCCATCCCTGTGAGGATCACCCCGACTCCCTGGGGGCCATAGGCATAAGCCATGGAACGAAAGAGACGACCCACCGAGGGGCGTGCTCCTCCTTCAGGAGCGGCATCGACTAAACAGGTTTCCCCTTCCGGTGCGACCTCTAAATGAAAGCCATCGGGAGCAATATAAACATGGCCCGCTTTTGCTTTTTCTTGGTGCCGGGCCACTTGAATGGGTAACCGGATATGGGGTCTGATCCAATCGACAAACCCTTCTGTAAACCCTTGCGAAATATGTTGCACAATAAAAATGGGGACAGGAAAGGAAGAGGGAAGCTGAGTTAAAATCGTACTTAACGCCTGGGGCCCCCCAAGAGACGCTCCTATCGCAATGGCTTCAATCGGCACGGCGGGGGAAGAGACGAGTGTTTTCCCCTGACGAAAGACGAGAGGGGCCCGAGGAGGGTGAACAGGAGAGAGATTTCCGCCGTAACGCCTCGTGATTAATTTCACTCCGGCTAAGGTTTTAATGGATTTGATAATCGCATGTGCCAACGACGGAAAAAGGGGATCATCAGGATCGGTGGGCTTCTCCAGAATCTCCAAAGCACCCGCTTGCATGGCTTGGAAACTTTTGTTCACTTGATCGGCCTTAAAGTGGGCACTAATAATAATAATTGGAATCGGCATGGTTTGCATAATCCGCCTTGTCGCCTCAAACCCATCCATTTTAGGCATGATAATATCCATCGTGACAACATCAGGTTTTTCTTTTTTCACCCATGCAAGTGCCTCCTCCCCATTTTCCGCTCGCCCAATGACTCTCAATTCGGGATCAGACTCAATAATAAATTGTAAAAGATCAGCCATCGTCGGAGAATCTTCCACAATCAAGACTTTAATCACAGAAGCGTTCATTTGAATGCTTTCCCTTGTTCGATGGCTGTTTTAATGAGATCGAAAGAATCGAGAATGGGAATGATTTTCCCTGATTCTAAGATTGTGGCTGCGGCAATATGATTCACCCTTAATAATTGTTTTCCCAGCCCTTTCACTAACACTTCCTCCTCGCTGAGGATCTCATCCACCCCGATGGCAATCGAGCGCTCGGCAGCTGTCACGACTAAGACGATGACCTCTTCTTGGCTGGAGGGAGAAGAGAGGTGGAGAAGATCGGAGAGGGGAACAAAGGGAAGCGTTTCACTCTTGTACGAAACAACCTCTTGCTCTTGCACGGCTTCTTTTTTTTCCGAGGAGAGGCGAAAGACTTGGCTGACACTTTGTGTCGGAAAGATAAACTCCTGAGAGGCAACTCGGACGCGAATGCCTCTAAACGTGGCTAGAGTTAAAGGAAGAGTCAAGTGAAAGGTGGTTCCTTTTCCTTTTTCTGTTTCTATTTTTATTTTCCCCCCCATTTTCTCTATTTTCTCATTGACAATTCCAAGTCCGAGTCCTCGTCCTGAGAGCTCAGTGACTTCAGAGCGGGTAGAGAATCCTGACTGTAAAAGAAAAATCAAGAGTTGTTCTTTGCTTAGCTGCTGCGCTTCGTTTTCATTCAAAAGCCCTTTTTGAATGGCCACTCGTTTGACCTCTTCTTCATCAATTCCTCCTCCATCATCGGAAACAAGGATTTCCACGCTGTTTCCGCTGATTTGAGAAGCAGTGACGGTGAGAAGACCCTCCACACTTTTTTTGTGCAAGAGACGCTCGTTGGGAGATTCAATTCCGTGATCGACACTATTGCGAATGAGATGCATGAGGGGATCTTTCAGCCTTTCTAAGATTCTGCGATCCATCTCAATCTCTTCTCCCATGAGACGAAATTGAATGGTTTTTCCCAGAGAATGGGAAAGATCTCTCACCATGCGGGGAAAGCCTTCTAATAAAGTTCCAAAGGGTTGCATGAGCACTTTCTTTGTCTCTTCCAAGAGATTATCCACTAAATTTGTTAAGACTCTTTGCTCTTGTGCAGCAGCTTGAGAATACTTTCTGATTGTTTCCCGAAAGGTTTGGATAAATTCCTGTTGCCTGCGGATAAAATCTTCAAGAGAGGAATCTTGTTTAAGCAGAGGGGAGAAAGGATTGTTTTGCCATTCCTTTTCCCAATCCCCTAACCATTGCTCGACCTCTCTCCATTCATTTTTTTGTTCGCGAATGATCAACTTGGCAATTAACATCTCTTCCGTGTGCCGCAGCAGGCGGTCTAATTTAGAAGAGAGAACGCGGATGGTCGCTTCCTTGTCTTTGAAAGGCTCCATCTTGAGCGATCCCCCTTCCGTGAGAAGCACCTGTTCCTCTTTTTTCTTGGGGGGAGGAGAAGGCTCTTCTCTAGAAGGAGCGATTGGGGGGGAAGAGTGCTGAAGTTGAACGAGCTTTTGTAATAAAAGATTGAACTGCTGAGGATCGGACAGCTTTTCCGGGTAGCTGGATTGCCGAATTTGTAGGCCGAGCCAATCTACGACTGTATAGAGCGTATCATAAAGGGAAGGCGAGGGAGCCATGTTCCCTTTTCTCCACTCCTCCAATACACTCTCCATCAGTTGGCAAAGTTTTTCTATTTGATGAAACCCAACGGCGCGAGACGCCCCTTTTAGGCTATGGGCTTCTCGAAAGATGGAGTCAAGAAAAGGCTTTTCTTCTTCTTTTGGGGGATGTTTCTCCAGTGCCAGTAGTCCATCTGTCAGGTTTTTTAAATGTTCTTCCGACTCGACTTTATAAGTCGATAGAAGTTTAGTTAAAAACTCTTTTTCTTTATCATCCATTATAACTGATAGTCTTGAGCGAGTATTTTAAGATTTTGCGCCACTTCATTTAAGTCGCGAATGCCTCGTTCCACCTCATGCATATGCTCAACTTGTTGGCTGCTGGCTTCTTTAATATTTTCCATGGCGGTGGTGACCTGTTCGACGCCGATGAGTTGTTGCTGATTAGAAATGGCAATTTGGCTGGCCGCTTGGACGACCTTGGAAAGTTCGATAGAAAGAGAGCGGATCGATTGATTGGTTTGTGCCGATTGCGTCATTCCTCCTCCTACGGCTTTTGAGCCTTGTTCTGTGGCCATCACTGCCGCACTCGTCGACATTTGAATATCATTTAAGATCTTGCGCACCTGCACGGTCGCCTGTTTGGATTGTTCGGCAAGGCTCCGCATTTCTTGCGCCACCACAGAGAATCCTTTTCCTTGGTCTCCTGCCTTGGCAGCTTCAATTGCCGCATTGACAGCTAAAAGATGGGATTGCTCGGCCAGATCGTTCACACTATCGATAATCGTCGCAATGGCTTTGCTATTTTCAGTGAGTTTAAGGATACTTTGGGTGATGGTTCCCATTCCCTCTTGAATGCGATTCATCCCTTGAATCGTCTCATCGATCGAGCGTTCACTCTCTTTCAAGACAGTGAGGGCATGATCAGAGGCGTGAGATACATGATCAGCTTTTTCAGCAGCCACCTGAGCCGTTTGTTTGAGTTCTTCCATTGTCGTGGTGGTTTCTGTGACGGCTGTGGCTGTCTCGGCCGTGCCGCTTGACGCTTCATGCACAGCGGCTAAAATCTCCTGAACGGATGCATTGATGATCGCAATTTCTTCTTGCAGTTTGCTTGCAATGGTACGGAGAGTGAGAAAGAGGAAGTAGAGGGCTAAACCGAGGGCTAAAATAATGATTGCAATGGTGATGTGAATATCACGCAGCAGTTGATTGCGATAATTTTCGCTCGCTTCTAAATCTTCTTCTAAAATCGTCATTTCTACTGTTTGAATGAGAGACGATTTTTCCGTTAACCCTTGCCACCATGTATGAGGATCAATTGTCAGAGGGACATTAGGTCCGCTTTGGATGATTTCTTTTTCCATTTTATGGACCTCTTCAAGGACCGAGTGTTTCATAAGATGATGGAAAATCCGCTCTTGTTTAGGTGTGGCCAGTTCTTGATAAGATTGAACAAAGGCCATTTGTTTTCCAAGGCATTGTAAGAAGAGAATAAAATCCTCTTTTGATATTTTTTTCTCATCTAAGAGAGAAAGAAAAACAATCCTTTTTTCTTTATTCACTTCGGTTCTTAAGTGAATCAAATTAATTTGAGAAAAGAGGGTGCGCATGAATTGAGGATCTTGCCGATAGGTCCCCACATCGCTGAGATGGGTAATGTTTGTGAGAAGAGCTTCTCTTAATTGAGTAAAATAATTGCTGATCTCATCGAGAGAAGGATAAGTCGTGTCAATTAAATTTCGTTTTTGATTCAACCCCTCAAATTCTTTAAATAGCTCTCCTAATTCGTTTGTTAATTCGCCCCTTTGCAGAGGAGACTCTTTGACGAGATTTTTTAAGGTGGCAAGGTCTTCATCTGTTTTTGTTCGTGCTTCTTGCAGCTCTTGATCATATGCTTTTTTTCCTGTTTTGAGATAGATCGTCGAGAAGGTAAATTCCTGCTGCACAGCGGTTCCAAGACGACTGATGGTATCGCTTAAATGGGAAAATTCAATAATTTCATTCACTGCCCGAAGAGATTGATAGTTTTCATAGAGAAATCGAATCACAAAGAAAAGAGTGACAATAAAAGGGAGTAAGAGAAGAAAGATCAGGCGGTATTTCATCTTGACCATCGTTATTCTTAGCTCCTCAGCTCAGCAATGACGAGACGATTATCTTCCAAGAGCTTTTTCCCATCTAAGAGGAGGAGATGATCTCTTGTCAACCCTTTAAGAAATTCTTGCTTGATCTCCGTTAAAGTGGCAACGGGAGGCTGAATCTCTTCTAGAAAAATTTCCAAAACTCCCTCGACTCCATCCGTTAAAATGGCAAATTCCTTCTCTGTCTTCTCTAAAATAATGACGGGAGAAGGGGGGGACTGATATTCACCAGATAATCCGAAAAATCTTTTTAAATCAATCACGGCTAAAATTTTACGACGGATATTCATGACTCCCTTAATAAAAGGAGGAAGAGAGGGAAGAGTTGTCCATTCCTTAAAAGGGTGCACTTCTTTCGCATACGCACATTCAATGGCATATCTCTCTTTATTTAGGTAAAAGACAAGGACTTTTGATCGTTTTCGCCTCTCTTGGCGATCAATCGCATGAGCCAGTTGATGGGCCCGTTCTTTTAGAATTTGAAGGGTCCATTTTTTTTCGAAAGGAGGAGAGATTTCTTGCAGAGGACTCTCAGGAAAAATTTCCGGAGTCGTTTGCAGAGAAGGGAAGGAAGCCGAAGGGAGGGGATGGGAGGGGGAGAGCAAGAAAGGTTGTCGAGGGGGGGAAGGGGAGGAACTTGCTTTTTTCCTAAAAAAAGGAACTCCTTCTAAAGGAACAGGGGTAAGAGAGGGATCTAAAATATAGGGGGTCTCAATGGAAGAGACGCTTAACCAGCCTTCCTCTTTTAATGCGTCTGCCAATCTTTGGACGACTTTTGGGAGATGGGAAGGAGAGAAGTAGATGATGACATTCTGGCAAAGAATCAGGTCCATTTGGTTGAGAAAAGGGAAGAGGGGGTCCATGAGGTTATGGACATAAAATTCGACTTTCTCTCGAATGGAGGGGAGAAGGGTAAATAAGTCTCCCTCTTTAATAAAGTAAGTTTTTTTGATGGCTTCAGGGGTGCTGCGTAGCGACCATTCTCTGTATTGTCCTTGCCTCGCTCTCCGTAAGAATTCGGGATTAATATCTGTTCCGATGAGATGGATCGACCATGTATTGGGAGAAGGGAGGAGTTGATCGAGTAAAATGGCGAGCGAGTAAATTTCCTCCCCGGTGCAGCATCCGGCGCTCCAGATCCAGAGTTGTTGCGTGTTTTTTCTCTCTTGAATCAATGCGGGCAAGAGGGTTTTTTTTAGGATCTCAAAGGCATGGGTATCCCTAAAAAAGTAAGTCTCTCCGATGGTCAAAGATTCGGCTAAGGCATCTAATTTTTTTTTATTAAAGGGAGGCTCAAGAAACCATTTTAGGCAATCTTGGAGGCTTTGAAAGGCGAAGGCTTCCTTGATCGTGGCCAGTTTTCTTTCTAGCTCTTTTCCCTGATCTTTTGTAAAATGCAGTCCCGTTTTATCTCCAATAAGTTTGCAAAAATTTTCTAGGAGAGAGTCGTCCATATCATTTGGCCTCTTCTACCTTAAGGGTTGCTGTTGGGGGTAGGTTTGAGAGGGAGAGAAGCAGATCGAGGGGGAGGAGGAAAATGGGTTTTTCTTCATAGTAGGCCACTGTTTGAGTGAGGGGGTGAGTGGACAGGGGATTTTGAGAGATCTCCTGAGGATCTAGGGAGACGAGAAATTCGACCTGATCGACCCAAAGAGCAAGTTTTTGCGCAGCCTGATGGCAAATGATCAGTTGATCTTTTAAATCTATTTCTCTTTCTTTTAATCCCAAGAGAGCCCGTAGATTCACGACGGGAATCCATTCTTCATAAAGGTAGAGAAGTCCGAGGAGGAAAGGGACACTTTTCGGGTAGGGGTGGATTTCAATGGCGCGGATGACTCTTTCTACGTCGGTAAGATCGATTCCAAAATTTAACCCTTCGAGGTGAAAGACTAAGAGTTGTTTCATTTGGACGCTCCTCTATGCACAGACACGCGATTGTTAATGAGGAGAGAATTCGGGACAAAAATGAGGAGATTTTCTTCTGCAAGGAGGGTTGTTGTCCGAAAGTTAAATTCTTGGATCTCTCCTTTGACTCCTCCTTCCAGTTCGATCAAGTCGCCTAGTTTCAATTGATCTTCGAATAAGAGAATAAT
This sequence comes from Parachlamydiales bacterium, assembly GCA_963801825.1. Lineage (GTDB taxonomy): Bacteria > Chlamydiota > Chlamydiia > Chlamydiales > Parachlamydiaceae > CAWDGI01. Next base: position 525,311 of record CAWDGI010000003.1, on the reverse strand, counting down.
GCCTGAAAAGAAGTTATTGAAAATATTTTGTAGTCCAAATCCAATTCCGACTCCTAAGGCTCCAAGGAGGAGGATCAGTTGGGAAAAATCAAACCCGATGGAAGAGGCGGCAAAAAGAAAGCCGATGAGAAGAAGGAGATAGTAGATGACACGAGAGAGGCGGTAAATGGCATAGCGTTTGCTGGGAGTGCGGGCAGCGGCTCCTTTATTGATGGTGGAGAAAATGCAACGGGCGAGCCATAAAGAAAAGAAGACCACAAAGAAGAAACGAAGAAGGCCAAAGGGGGTCATATTGACGTTATTATAGGTCCAGAGAGTTTGGTGGAGCCAGCCTTTGGCTGTTTCATAGGAAGTGTGAAAGAGTGTGTTCATGATTAGACTCTGTCCCTTTCCTATTTTTATTTCCTAAAAGTCTTCTATCTTTTATTTATAGGCAAAGAGGGCTTTATGAATAAATCTTTTTATCATCTGCTTTTCACTTTGCCTTTTTATTCTTTTGATTCTCCCTCTTATTCTCCCTCTTCTCTTCCCCTGTTTGAGTCTCCTTCTTCTCATCCCCAACTAGCTGTGGAACAGAATATCCATCCCGTTTCTGCATGGATGCTTGAAGCGGCCGCGGCTGCTCGTGAAGAGCTTCGTCGCATTGATCAGGGGCAGTATGAAGAGAGTTGGTCGAAGGGAGATGCATTATTGCAGAAAATCACCTCCAAAGAAGAGTGGGTGTCTCTATTAAAAGAGATGCGCCAGCCTTTCGGAAAAGTAAACCAGCGTGCTTTGAAACGAGAAACACCTGCTTATGATCCCAAAGGGCTTCCCGAGGGGGAGTATATGATCATTGAATACCTCACTTCTTTTGACAAGGGAGCCCAAAGAGAAGAGCGGCTCACTTTGCGTCGCGGATCAGAGGGGCGGTGGCGGGTGTTGACTTATCGTCTTTATTAATATTTGCACTTATTTATTTTTGTATGCATGATTATCATTAAACCAGAATTCCTGCAAACAAGAATTCCTGCAATGAAAAAATGGTTTATTTCAGATACTCACTTTTCTCATGCCAATATCATCAAGTACACGAATCGGCCATTTGTGACGATTGAAGAAATGGATCGGACGCTTATTGATAATTGGAATGCCTATGTTGATACACAAGACCAGGTGTTCTTTCTTGGTGATTTTGGGTTAGGAAGTATTAAACATTTGCAATCGATTTGTGTACAGCTCAATGGCAGTAAGGTTTGCATTCGTGGGAATCATGATGCGAATGCTAGTAGAATGTATCGAATTGGGTTTTCGGTGGTCTTGGAAGCGGCTGTTCTCAAAATTGGGCAGCACAATGTTGAACTCATCCATTCACCCAGCTATCCCCCTCCTCTCCACTTTCAATTGCATGGACATATTCATGAGAAAAGACCAAACAAGCTAATTGATAATCAGCTCAATCTTTGCGTGGAGGTTTGGGATTATAAGCCAGTATCTGAAAAAGTCATTTTGAGTATTTTAGATAAGGCCGCGTCAAATGCGCCTTGATGTGAATAACTCTCGATCAGGGCCGATCTATTGAAAGAATGTGTAAAAAATAATTTTAGTTGATTTAATTCCATAATAGAACCAGAATGGTCCTGTGAAAACACCATTTTGGAGCTATTTTTATGATAAAAAATATGATGAATTATTTTTTTGTGTCCGCTGTCCTGTTATCATTGAACCAGGTTTTTGCTGAGGAATTAGAACCCCCTAAGACAGTTGCTGAGGAGGCGAATCAAATTAAAGAAGAAATCAATGCAGCAAGTGAGCAGCTCTTGCAATCTTATCTCAATGACCCTGAAATCACAGGCAAGAAGAAAGAACGAGGGGTGCGTGTATTAAATCAAGTGAAGATCAAGGATGAGAATATTCAAAAGTTTTTGAATGACACCGAGATTTCTGAAGATCAGAAGGCCAAGTTGCTGAAAAAACTCAAAAAGGTTGTCAGCGAAGCCAAGGCAAAATCTGGCACAAAGTCAGCTGATGCCGATACTCTTTCTGTAGACTTTGAAGCGTCTAGTCAGGAAGACTAAAAAGGGGATACTGGAGCAGGGCTTTTCAATAAAAAAGCCCTGCTTTTTATAATTGCAGAAAATGCGCCGGTTCTGGAAAATTTCTTAACAACTTCTACCTCCTCTCAGCCGCTGCATCATGTCTTCGGCCGATTCCTGTTCAGCAGCGTGCATGCCAAAAAAGGGGTGATCTTTTACCTTTTTTTTGTCTTGCTTGTGGTGTTTTGGTACAATCGTACCAACCCATTTATTATGGTAGTAGATTGTTACATTTTCATTTCGTTCCAGACTGAAGAACCTCCTTCATTTTGTAGCGAAGATGAACAATAAAAGCTTCCATATTTTCCTCATCTGTTCAGTCTTAAGTATAGAAAAATAGACATTTTAAGTGTACATTTTTGATCATTCTTCAGCAACTGCGAGTATTTTGTTTTTCGCCTCAAAAAAATAAAATTTATAGTCAAGTAGAGATCAGAGGCAGTTATTTTTCAAAAACCCTTTAGAGAAAAAGGGTTGAATGCTATACTTTCTCGAAAAAACATACAGGAGAAAAAAATGTACATTCCCATCTCTCTTTCATCTACATCATCATCAAATCTAGATGTTATCACGACACAACAATCGCTGGTGCCCCGGGATAGAATTGTCACAGCTTATCATCGAGGCGATTTTAAACCTTACGAAACATTTCTTAAGCAAATCGAGAGGTTGGGGTTCCAGCCGATTAGAAACTCTAAAGGAAATTGTCTATAAGAAAGAGGCGTCGGATGCCGATAATAAATTGAGTTGGCATTTGATGTACCTTTTTACTCTTGCCATAGAGTCTCATTCAACAGATGAAGAGAAAAGGGAAAACATTTCCAATTATATCGGCCAACTTGAACAGAAAATGCAGAATAGTTTGCTTTATGAGTTGACAGAGGAAGAACCAGAGCTGTCAATTGCTATCCTAAAATACTGCAAAAAACAGATGAGGTAAAATCACAGTCTGCGCGTATCAACCCCCATTTTAAAGGGAATAAAAATAAGTTTTTTCTGGACTTGTTTTATTCTCAAATCAAGGAAGATGCAAACGCTGATCTCTTTGCTTTAGGTTTTGATGGAAAAGATTGGGATTATCTTTCGTATAAAATTGTGAGGATGTATCAAGTGCTTGAAAGAGTCGGTGTGTTGCAAACCTGGCTGGCAGATCTTTCTCGGGCATTATCAGGAGAGATGCAAAAAGATTTAAGCATCATATACGCTAAATTTGCTCAAAAAAAAGCAAAGCAAGTTGTAACTGAGAACCAGAAGAGCAATTGAAAGGAGAATAGACAAACCCATTCTTTTTATTTTCCATTATCCTGTTAATTTGCTAACATCTCAGTTCTGCATTTGAGGATTTCTTTTGGAGCCCTCTAAGGACTCCAAAAGAAATCGCTTTTAAAGTTTCCTAATGACCCTAACGCTAGGATAGAGGTATGGCAGTCAGCGTATTCAATCTCTTTTCAATTGGAATAGGTCCCTCTAGCTCACATACTGTCGGCCCGATGCGTGCCGCACGTCGTTACATTCTTCATTTAAAGACCCTTTTTCCCTTCACTGAAATCCGGAGAATACAAATCGACCTTTATGGCTCTTTGGCCTTAACCGGCAAAGGACACTCGACCGATATGGCCATTCTTTTAGGCTTAGAAGGGGAGAGCCCCGAAGGAATTTCCCCTCATGAGGTTCCTTCTCGCCTCGATTCCATCCGCCGTCTGGAACAGCTTGTTCTTGGAGGGGAGCATCCCCTCTCTTTTCAAGAAAAGAGCGATTTAATTTTTCACTCCGATAAACAGCTCCCCTATCATCCCAACGGGATGCGGTTCACTGCCTACGATCTCCATCAAAATATTCTCTATCAACAAATCTATTACTCTATTGGGGGCGGGTTTATTGTCGACCATGATCAGGCTATGCAACAGGACGCCGTGATTCAAGAGCCCTCTTCCCTTCCTTATTCTTTTAAAACAGGGGAAGAGCTTTTAACGCTCTGTCAACGGCATGGCTTGACAATTTCGGAACTGATGATGGAAAATGAAAAAAGCTGGCGCTCGGAAAAAGAGATCCGAGAAGGACTCCTCCGGATTTGGAACGTGATGCAGGCCTGTGTGCAAAGAGGGTGCGAGCAAGAGGGAATTCTCCCTGGCGGGCTTGGAGTCAAACGACGGGCGGCGGGAATTTACCGTTATCTGCAAGAGCAGCAGCATAAAGCCCCTGAGCTGCGCGATCCTGCTGAGATGATGGACTGGGTGAGTCTATGGGCGTTAGCTGTCAATGAGGAAAATGCATCCGGCGGTCGGGTCGTGACCGCTCCCACAAATGGAGCGGCAGGAGTGATTCCAGCCATCCTTCATTATTATCAAAAATTTGTCAGAGGGGCTTCCGAAGAGGGAATCATTAAATTCTTCCTGGCCGCAGGGGCCATGGGAATCCTCTATAAAGAAGGCGCCTCCATCTCCGCAGCCGAAATGGGCTGCATGGGAGAAGTGGGAGTCGCTTGCTCCATGGCCGCAGCCGGATTAGTCGCTGCCATGGGGGGAACAAATGAACAAATCGAAAATGCGGCTGAAATTGGAATGGAACATAACTTGGGACTCACTTGCGATCCTGTCGGAGGACTCGTCCAAATTCCCTGCATTGAGAGAAATACAGCGGGGGCAGCAAAAGCGATTAATGCCGCCCGTCTCGCTTACTTACATGGAGATGGCACCCATCGGGTGAGCCTCGATCAAGTGATTCAAACAATGCGCCAAACCGGGCAAGATATGATGGCAAAATATAAAGAGACCTCGCTGGGGGGACTCGCTGTACATGTGGTTGAATGCTAAAAAATGAGTGAATAGACCTCTTGCGTAATTAAAATGACTCATACTCGAATTCTTTTCCCACTGGTTGAGAGATCGTTTACCGGGTCATATTGAATAAATATTACCCGGTAAACGATCTCTCAACCAGTGAGAAAATAATTTCGAATATGAGCCATTTTAATTACGCAAGAGGTCTAATAATGGAGGAGCCTGTTGAAACGCGAGAAGCAGTGACTTTAGAAAATCAGGGACAGAAGATTTTTGCCATTTTGCATCGTCCTTTGCATCTTAAGGCTCCCTATCCGGCGATGGTGATTTGTCCCGGTTTTGGAGGGAATAAGTGTGGCAAATTTCGCCTTTTTGTGACGCTGGGAAGAGAGCTAGCGAAACGGGGAATTGCCTCTCTTCGCTTTGATTATCGAGGGGCAGGGGATAGTGAGGGCGAGTTCAGTGAAATGACCCTAGAGGGGAAAATCAGCGATACCCTTGCTTGCTTGGATTTCCTCGCCAAAGAGGGGCAAATAGATGCCCGTCGCTTAGGGCTGATGGGACGTTCTCTTGGAGGAGTCATTGCGATCTTAGCGGCCCGTCGCTTCCCTTTGATTAAGAGCTTGGTGCTTTGGGCCCCTGTCTTTAATAGCGATCCTTGGCGTCAGCTATGGGAAGCCGTTAAATCTCGTTCCCACGATTTCCAGCAGCAAGAACTCTTGCGTCATCTTCCCATTCACGTTCCCAGCCTCGCTTTTCTTCAACAATTCTTTCGCATTAATATCAAAAAAGAGTTAGAAGAGTTAAAAGAGATTCCTCTGTTACATATTCATGGAGAGCTGGATCAAATTGTAAAAATTGAACATGCAAAAGCCTATGAGCTCGCTAGGAAGGGCTTAAGCCAAACACGTTTTGTGCAACTGCCCAGAAGCGATCATGATTTTTCTGATGAACAAGAGCAACGATTAGCCATTCAGGAGACGTGCGATTGGTACGAGAAAACCCTGTGAATGCCGTAGAAAAAAATCGGCAAAGCCTTCTTCAACAAGAGAGGGTGCATTACCGGCCGCCTCTCCCCTCTCTTTTACAGGATTTGTCCTCTCTTCATTCTTTTTCTATTGAAGAGACGCAAGCTCACCCGGAGGAGGGGCTACGGGAGCTTTTTCCTCAAACGCTCCACCAGCCTTTTCTTTCTTTTAAGAAGGGAGAGCGGAAGAGTTCGCCCGCTCTCAAAGTGGGGGTTGTCTTTTCCGGCGGCCCAGCGCCTGGTGGCCATAATGTCCTCTCCGGTTTATGGGATGCTTTAAAGCAGTTACATGGGGATTCTCAGTTGATTGGTTTTTTGGGAGGTCCCCAGGGGATCGTTAAAAATCAATGTATTTCCCTATCAGAAGAAACAATTGCTCCTTATCGCAACCAAGGGGGATTTGATCTTTTAGGATCCGGCCGGACAAAGATAGAGAGCAAAGAGCAATATGAGGCTGTTTTTCGCACACTGGAGAAGAGAGATCTCGATGGGTTAGTCATTGTAGGAGGGGATGACTCGAATACAAATGCAGCCTTTTTAGCAGAATTTTGTCTTAAAGAAGGGTTGAAAACTCGAGTCATTGGTGTTCCTAAAACCATTGATGGCGATTTGAAAAACTCTTTTATTGAGATTTCCTTTGGGTTTGATACGGCGAGCAAGATTTATTCAGAGATGATTGGCAATCTGGCAAAAGATGCGTTATCTGCAAAGAAATATTATTTCTTTATTAAGATGATGGGACGTTCTGCTTCTCACCTAACCTTAGAATGTGCTCTTCAAACACAGATCAACTTGGCATTAATTGGAGAAGAGATTGCTGAGAAGAAGCAAACATTGAAACAGGTTGTCGACGAAATGGCAGATCTCATTTGCCGGCGAGCGGAGCAACAAAAAAACTATGGGGTCATTCTTATTCCGGAAGGTCTCTTGGAGTTTATTCCTGAATGCCAAGGGATGATGGGGGAGCTCAATGCTTTGCTTTTGCACTCTTCGGAGCAAAAAGAGAAAGAGATTGCAAGCAAGTTGACTCCTGATGCATTGCGTTGCTTTCAAACGTTTCCGGAAGAGATTCAGCGGCAGCTCTTATTAGAGCGAGATGCGCATGGCAATGTGCAATTATCTAAAATTGAGACGGAGCGTTTATTAATTGCTTTAGTCGAAAAGGAGCTGAAAAATCGCCAACAGCACACTCTCTATTTGGGTTCATTTAGTCCTCAACCTCTCTTTTATGGTTATGAGGGGCGCTCAGGCTTTCCTTCGAATTTTGATTGTCAATATGCGTATGCATTAGGGCAGACAGCAGCGCTCTTAATTGCAGGGAAAGCGACGGGATATCTCTCTGCCATTCGTCGTTTAGCGCAACCGGTTGAAAGTTGGGACATTTGGGGGGTGCCTCTTGCCCGGCTTCTTCATTTTGAGTGGCGGAAAAATAAGCGGCAGGCAGTAATCAAGAAAGCGTTGGTTGATTTAAAGGGATCTCTCTTTTCTTTGTTTAAGGAAAAAAGAGAAGAGTGGCGTTTGGGAGATCTTTATTGTTGTCCGGGACCCATTCAGTTTGAGGGGTCCAAAAGGTTGATAGATTCTCCTTGTCTTACAGTTCTCCATTCACTTGAGTGTTTGAATGTATAAAGCGATTCTTAGTCTGTTTCTTTTAATTGTGGTTCTCGTTGTTTTTTATTTGGCAATTCCTCCAGAGAAGAGTGAAGATCGTTTATCGCGCTCCTCTTATCAAGAAGATTTTTCCGATTGGGTTCTTTTTATTCCAGCTTCCGGGGTGTTTCAAGTCTCTTTGCCAACCTCTCCTCACTATTTTGATAGTACGATTGATATTCCCTTTAGTCCAAAGAAAGGGGCGTATGAAATTTATGCGTCGACTAAAGTGAATGAGACGCTTTTCATGGTGAGTTCGGTGATTTATCCCGGCAATATGGATCTCTCTGATTCCCAAGAGACGTTAAAAGCACTGGTCGAGCAATTAAGCCACACACGACCCGGGAATCGGATCATTCATCTTCAAGAGACTCAGTTCGATCGCTACCCCGCTTTAGATTTCTTGGTGGACAATCAGAATTTTAAAATAGAGGGGATTGCCTTCTTAATGGGTCAACGGGCCTATATTTTAACGTATATCGCGCGGAAAAGCGATTTTAATTCGCGTGAGTATGAGCACTTCATTCATTCGTTTTCTCTTTTAAAACCGAGTGTGAGTTAAACATGCGTTTCTTTTATTTTTTTTGTTTTCTATTTCTTACAGCACAAGTGAGAGCAGCTCTCCCACAAGCTGAGATGAAATCTTCATTAAAGAGCTCTTCTAAAATAGAAGAGAGGAAGCAATTGGAACGGCCGGCTGAAAAGCCTCCGACTTCTCCTGTCGAGGGAGTCCTTCCGCCGCCTCCTAAACCTCTGATTCCCGCTCCACGACAAGCGACTTATTTCTATCCCGGTATTCTTGTGGAAAGGGAAGGGAGATGGGAAGGGGGAGATCATCTTCTTAATCTTTCCCCTCATATTGGCGTCTATGTGACAATGATGAAGCCGAAAACAGAAACGTCGCTCCTCTCTGAGGAACAAATCAGAAAAGAGATTGAGGCCCTTTTTCAAGAAGCCTCTATTCAGCCTATCACCTTAAGCCTACCGGGAAAGCCTCCTTTGCCCGCGTTTCAAGTTGAGATCTTATTATATCCCATCGAGAAAGGCTATATTGCTTGCTGCGCAGGAAGATTATTTGAATCGGTCACTCTTGAGCGCTTTAGGCTCGCTCCTCGTATGGCTTTCCAGGCAATCACTTGGGAGAAACAATCTTTAATTGTTGAACTCGCACCTCAATTTAACCAGCAGCTCCTTAAGTCTGTTCAAGAGATCGTTAAAGCCTTTATTGAGCGTTTTCAGGCCTATGAAAGGATGAGAAAACCTTCTTATCCATAAAGAGACTCATCCTCATGAAAGAGATGTCCCATCTTTTCTTTTTTTGTTTGGAGGTAACGCCGATTCTCCTCTGTCAAGGAAGTGACGAGAGGAATCCGTTCTGTCACTGAGAGGCCATAGGCAGATAGGCCACTATATTTCGCCGGATTATTTGTCATCAAGCGAATGGTCGATAGTCCTAAATCGGAAAGAATTTGCGCCCCAATGCCATATTCCCGTGAGTCAATGGGCAGGCCTAATTTTAAATTGGCCTCCACCGTATCGTCCCCTTGATCTTGAAGCCGGTAAGCGTGCAGCTTATGGCCCAGTCCAATGCCTCGTCCTTCCTGTCCTCTTAAGTAGAGGAGGACCCCTTCTCCTTCTTCCGCGATTTTTTCCATTGCGAGATTGAGCTGCGCTCCACAATCACATCGCTTCGACCCAAAAACATCCCCTGTTAAGCACTCAGAATGGACACGCACAAGCACATGCTCTTTCCCCTTCACTTCTCCTTTGACAAGGGCAAAATGGTGATTCCCATCTAAAATATTTTCATACACGAGAGCGGTAAACTCTCCGTAAGCGGTCGGTAAACGGGCGCTGGAGAGTTGTTTGACCGATTTCTCGTGCTCCTCAATCAATCCTGTCAACATGGGAATTTTAAATTTTAGGAAGGTTCTTATAATCAAGATAGCTTTGCAAAATAATAGCGGCGCTCACTTTATCCACCAATTTAGAGCGTTTTTTACGAGTAAATGAACTTTCTCTTAACGAGCGCTCGGCTTGAATGGTCGATAACCGCTCATCCCAGGTTCGAATCGGAACCGAAGTTGAGCGAGAGAGGGCCTCGGCAAAGTGTTTGACCTCATCGGCAAGAAAACCGGTTTTTCCACTCATCATCAAGGGCAAGCCAATCAGGATCTCTTCAATTTCACACTTTAATTCCTGCTCAAGTTGCGACACTAAGGCCAATAGTTTTGCAATTGTTTGTTCTGTTTTTTTCTCCGCTTCCAAAGTCTCTAAGGGAGTCGCAATGATTTGTCTCTCATCTGATAAGGCTAACCCTAGCCGGCGCATTCCATAGTCCACTCCTAGAAGACGTTTAGGCCCCATGTTTTCCTTCGACCTTTTTATTTACAATCATGGCTCGCACAAATTCTTGGAAGAGGGGATGGGGGACTATGGGTTTGGATTTAAATTCCGGATGGAACTGCACTCCAACCATCCAAGGATGGTCCCTCAATTTCAGCAATTTCGCATAAGTTTTCATTTCGAAGAGTCCCCGAAATTCTGAACCCCTTTTCTTTCCATCAATTCTTGATATTGATTGTTAAATTCATAACGGTGACGATGTCGCTCGCTAATTTCATGTTTTTTTATAGGCCTGATAGGCATGGGTGCCAGGCTTAATGTCACAGATGTAAGCTCCCAAGCGCATGGTTCCTCCTAAATCTTGCACGCCTCGCTGTTCGCTGAGCAATGAAATGACGGGATAATGAGTGTCGCTATCAATCTCTGTTGAATTGGCATCTTCTAATCCAGCACATGTCGAGCAAATTCGACTGCCATCACTTGCATGCCTAAACAAATGCCAAAATAGGGAATTTTTTCTTCTCGGCAATAGCTGGCGGCTGGAATTTTTCCCTCCCAGCCCCGTTCGCCAAATCCTCCGGGAATCAAGATAGCCGTCGCAGCCTTGTAACAGCTTCTGTCAGCTGATTTCTATCAGGGGAAGTTTATCCGCTTCAAAACGTTTGATATGCAATTGATATCCTGCAGCTAAAGCGCCATGGAGCTAAGGCCTCGAAAACCGATTTATAAGCATCTTGATGTTGGACATACTTTCCAACGATTCCCACGGTGATAGTCCTTTGGGATTGTTGATCGTCTCGACAATTTTCTCCCATTCGCTTAAGATCAATCGGAGGATTGGGGAGCTTGAAAAGCTCGCAAATCATGGTATCGATCCCTTCTTCATGAAGCTGCAAGGGGACTTCATAAATGCTATGCTTGACATCGACTTCTTCAATGACAGCCCGTCGATTCACATTGCAAAACAGGCTGATTTTATCTTTGACTTCATCGGAGAGCGAAAATTCGCAGCGGCAGATGATGATATCGGGAGAAATGCCGATTTCTCTTAAGACTTGAACAGAATGTTGCGAAGGTTTTGTTTTCACTTCTCCGGCAGCGCGTCAAGTAGGGGACATAAGTCAGATGAATATTGAGGCAGCTGGAGCGATGTTCATAAGTGAATTGGCGAATGGCTTCAAGAAAGGGAAGTGATTCAATATCGCCGACTGTTCCTCCCACTTCGACCAGAACAACATCAATGCCTTCTTGCTGCTTGGCGCAGTTATAGATCCGTTGTTTAATTTCATCGGTGATATGAGGAATGACTTGAACAGTTTTTCCTAAGATAATCCCCTGCCGTTCTCGCGTTTGATGACAGTATTGTAAATTTGGCCTGAAGTGGCATTAGAAGCGCGTGAGAGAAAGAGAATTTGTGTAGCGATAATAATGGCCTAAATCGAGATCGGTTTCTGCTCCATCATCTGTGACATAGACTTCTCCATGTTGAAAAGGGCTCATCGTTCCTGGATCGACGTTCAGATAAGGATCGAATTTTAACATGGCGATTTTGAGCCCTTTTTTTTCCAACAGCAAACCAATGGCTGCTGATGTCAATCCTTTGCCAAGAGAGGAGCAAACGCCCCCTGTTACAAAAATGTATTTTGTTTGCATAACCATTGCTCAACTTTATTAAGATCTTCAGGGGTATCAACGCCAAGGCTGCGCTTTCTGTGTCATAGCGACCTTAATTCGATACCCATGTTCTAAGACTTTTAATTGTTCTAAATCTTCTTCTAGCTGAAGGGGAGTTGGGGGCAGAGTGTGGTAGTGAAGAAGAAAATTGGGGCGGTAAACGTAAAGTCCAATATGGCGATAATAAGACGCTCCTTGATTAAAGCAATGCTTTTTATTTGAAGGAATGAGCGAGCGGCTAAAATATAGGGCATTATTTTGCTGATCCATCACGCATTTGACAATGGAAGGATGCTCACGCTTCTTCCTCTTCTCTCAGGGGAGTGGCAAGGGTGGCTACACTTGCTTGCGGGTCTTGAAGAAGAAGCGCCACCGCCGCTTCGACTGCATGAGGGGTCGACACAAGGTTCATCTCCTTGAATATTGACGATGGCTTCCGCTTCTAACCATTCCGGATGTTTTCTGAAGCACTTCTGCAAGGCGATCGGTTCCTGTTGGGCAATCGAGAGAGGTCATTATTGCTTTCCCTCCGAATTGTTCGACGTGATCGTAAATACGCGCGTCATCTGTTGCAACGACTAATTCTTCTAGAGAGGAGATTTGCTGGGCGTTTTCAAATGTACGCTGGAGGAGAGTCTTGCCGAGAAGGGGGATCAAGGGCTTTCCCGGAAAGCGGGTACTGGCATAGCGGGCAGGAATGATTCCAATCACCTTTGATTTCATTATACGAAAAGCATTAAATATTATAATAAAGATAAAGGAAACAGGGGTAAATGACAAGGGTTTTTGCTGAAATCTCTTTTTATTTTTGAAGTTGCTTGATTTTGAAAATTTCGCTATTTAGAAAGAAAGTTTGTCCGTATGGTTTATAAACTCATTTTTATACTCTTCCTATTTTCAATGGCATTACAAGCTGCTGAATGTCCTGAGCTAACCGGACGAGTTGTCTGGCCCGGCCAAGCAGATTATCAAGAAGGACGATTAGGGTCCAATTATTATTCCTCAAAAAATAGCCATCCCGCTGTGATTGTCTATTGCAAAAGGACTCAAGATGTTCAAAATGCGATAAAATGGGCGTTATGCAAAAAAAATCCCGTTCGGATCAGAAGTGGAGGGCATAATCATGAAGGCTTTTCCTCAGGGAGTGGGCTGATCATTGATGTCAGCAATATGAAAAAAGTGGAGATTGATCATGCAAAAAGCATCGCAACTATTCAGCCAGGCATCACAGGTGGAGAATTATATTCCCTTTTGTATAAAGAAGGATTCACCCAAGTAGGGGGAACCTGTGCCGATGTTGGCATTTCAGGGTTAGTACTGACGGGGGGGATGGGTCCGCTTTTGCGGAAAGTTGGGCTAACTTGCGACACTTTAATCGCCCTTGAAATCGTCAATGCAAAAGGAGAAGTCCTATCTGTCACAAAAGAAAATGAATACAAAGATCTTTTTTGGGCCTGTTGTGGAGGAGGAGGAGGCAACTTTGGCGTTGTCACTTCTCTTATCTTGCGTATTTTTCCGGCTAAAAAAGTGACATGGTTCAATATCGGTTGGGATTGGAACCAGCCCGTTGAAGAGGTGATCAATATCTGGCAGCAACTCTTCACTCCCGGTGATAAAAAATGGTTTTCGCATCTGGATATTTGGGCAAGAGAATTTCCCGCTAAGAAGTTAAATAAACAGCCCCTCAAAGTCTTGGGGGTGTACTATGGCTCCCCGGAAGAAGCGAAAAAAGATTTAGAACCCTTTTTAAAGATAGGCCCGCCAAAAGAACAGATCATTGAATGGGTAGATTGGGTGCAAGCGATTAAGGCCTTTGAGGAGGCGACGGCCGTTTTTTTGACAGATCAGCCCGAATATAAATCGACCGGTGCTTATGCGATGCAACCCTTCCCTAAAGAAGCAATTAAAATCATTGTAGAGACTCTTAAAAATAGCCGTTCTCCTTTATTGAATATTCTCCTGTTTTCAATGGGCGGAGCGTGCGCCGATCTTTCCCCTACAGATTCTGCTTATTTTTATCGAAAGGCCCTCTTTTTCCTAAATTACTCCCTTCAATGGCTCAAGCCAGAAGAAGATAAAACGTCGATCGCAGAACTGGATGCATTACGGACCAAGCTTCTCCCCTACACGACAGGAAATTATGTGGGGAATCCAGATCGGAGTGTGAAGGACTATTTAAACATGTATTATGGCGATAATGCGGAAAAGTTACGTTGTATAAAACATAAGTACGACCCCAATCAGCTTTTTCAGTTTGAGCAAGGAATCCCTCCGGCAGAAAAAGATTGTGGTCGTCTTCAGGTTAAAGAAGGGAAGAGAGATGAAATCAAGTGAAAGTGACCCTAAAGCGGATGAACCGATAGAAGGCAAGTTTGGGGGGACCATCCTTGGTCCCACAAATCCCTCTCGCCAGTTAGAGAATCCAGATATTCTCATTCCACCGAGAACGGATGCCGGCACATTGCCCAATTACAAATGGTCTTTTGCTGATAGCCATATGCGCCTGGAAGAGGGAGGATGGGCGCGGCAGACGACCATCCGAGAGCTTCCTTCTGCGAAGACGATTGCAGGAGTGAATATGCGTTTGAATCCAGGCGCCGTCAGAGAAATGCATTGGCATGCGGAAGGGGAATGGTCCTATATGCTGAAAGGGCATGCACGCATTACCACCGTTGATGAGAAGGGAAGAGCTTTTCAAGAGGATCTAGAAGAGGGAGATCTATGGTATTTTCCCGCAGGAATTCCTCATTCCATCCAAGGGATTGGAGAGGAAGGATGTGAGTTCTTGCTTGCTTTTGATAATGGCGATTTCTCGGAAGATTCGACCTTTCTTTTAACAGATTGGTTAGCCCATACCCCTAAAGAAGTATTAGCAAAAAATTTTGGAGTGGATGAAACGGCTTTTGCTCATCTTCCTGAGGAGGAGCTGTATATTTTCCCTTGCCCACTTCCTCCTCCCTTAGCAGAAGATCGCGTCGTCGGGAACGGTCCAGTGCCTCATCCTTTCACATATAAAATGCATAAACAGGAGCCCATTAAAACAAAGAGTGGGCAGGTGCGCATTGTTGATTCTCTTGTTTTTGCGGCTTCAAAAACCATTGCCGCTGCATTGGTCGAAATTGAACCAGGAGGCATGAGAGAGTTGCACTGGCATCCCAATGGCGATGAGTGGCAATACTATATTTCTGGCCAAGCGAGAATGACGGTATTTGGCTCCGAGGGGCTTGCCAGAACGTTTGATTATCAAGCGGGAGACGTGGGAGTGGCTCCTTTTCCCATGGGCCATTATGTTGAAAATACCGGTAAAACCACGCTCCGATTTTTAGAGATTTTTAGAAGTGATCATTATGCAGATATTTCTCTTTCCAAATGGCTTGCCTTTACTCCCCATGAGCTTGTCAGAGCTCATTTAGGAATTGAGGAGTCTTTACTTGCGAAAATCCCCAAACAGGCGACTCCTGTGGTGCCGAGCTAAAAAGTTGCCTTTTTCCAGTCTTCAACAAATTCGAAGAAGATGTGTGACAACAGAGGCGATCTGGCATAAACGATAAGATTTGCAAAGTCAAACTCAAGTGTGTTATCTTCTTTGTTATGATCACCGAAACAAGACATGACTTTACCCTTGAAGATAAACTCAAAGAGTATTTTGGATATAATCATTTTCGCCCTTATCAAAAAGAAATTATAGAGGCACTTCTTCGAGGGGATGATGTCTTAGCGATCTTGCCCACAGGAGCTGGAAAATCGCTCTGCTATCAACTGCCTGCCCTATTGAAACCAGGGACTGCCATCGTCATTTCTCCGCTCATTTCCTTAATGCAAGATCAGGTCGTCTCTTTATTTAAAAATGGCATTTCTGCTGCTTTCCTCAATAGCAGCCTTCCGGCAAGAGAAATTCAGAGTGTTTTGGACAATCTCTCCGACTATAAACTCCTCTACCTTGCTCCAGAACGATTGACCGATGTTCAATTTCTTGAGCGCTTGAAAAAGATTCCCCTTTCTTTTTTTGTGGTTGATGAGGCCCACTGTATTTCCCAATGGGGTCACTCTTTTAGAGGAGAATATCGGAAGCTCTCCCTTTTGAAGGAGCTCTTTCCTCAGTGCCCCATCATTGCCTTGACTGCAACTGCCACAGAAGATGTCGAGAAAGATATTCAGGGGCAATTGACCATGTCTGCTCCAGAGATCATCAAAGGGAGCTTTGATCGTCCCAATTTGACCATTCGTCTACAGCCTAAGAATCAACCGGCTAAGCAATTGATTGACTATTTAGAGCTCCAATCAAATCGCTCAGGAATTATTTATGCCTCGACAAGAAAAGGAGTTGAAGCGACCTTTGCCCAACTTCAACAAGCAGGCTATGCAGTGGGCCGCTACCATGCCGGAATGTCTGATCAGGACCGGGCCGTTTCTCAGAATGCCTTCTTGCATGATCAAGTCACCTTGATGGTGGCAACGGTTGCTTTTGGAATGGGAATTCATAAACCTGATGTGCGGTTTATTGTCCATCTTGGTATGCCGCGCACCCTTGAGCAATATTACCAGGAAATTGGACGTGCGGGGCGGGACGGACTTCCGGCAGAGTGTTTGATGTTTTATGGTGCACAAGATTTTTTTCTTTACAAAACCTTTCTAGAACAAGTCGAAGATCCCACTGTGCAAGAGCAGATGCGAGTGAAGACCCACCAGATGTACCGTTTCTGCACTTCTTTAAAATGTCGGCGATGGGAGCTCCTACGGTACTTTGGAGAAAAATTCCTTTTAGAAGGATGTGGAGCTTGCGATAACTGCTTGGAAGAAGCTGAGCAGATGGATGGGAGTCTCTTAGCACAAAAGATTTTGTCTTGTGTTTTTCGCCTGAGGCAGAACCATGGCATCAAGATGGTGACTGATGTGTTGCGCGGATCGAAAAGTCAATCCTTGCTAGCCAGAGGGTATCAGAATTTATCCACGTATGGACTCCTTGCCGATTTGCCCGAGCAAGAGGTCCGTTATTATATTGATGCGTTGATTCATTTAGATGTTTTGCGCGTGACGGAAGGGGAGTATCCTGTCCTAAAATGGACCTCCCTTTCTCAGGCTGTTTTGGATGGCCAGCATCCCGTCTATTTCAAGAAGAGAGTGTTTAAAGCAACAAAAGAGCTGCGCGAACCGATCAAGAAAAAAGAAAAAGAAGAAAAAGAAGAGAAAGAACAGAAAGAGAAAACGCCCTTGCCTTATGACGCTGCTCTTTTTGAGACTCTTCGTGAACTTCGTTTAAAGATTGCACGGGAAGAGGGAGTGCCTCCTTATGTTGTGTTTAACGATCGCTCTTTGCAGGAGATGGCCCTTTACTTTCCTCAAACGAAGGAAGATTTTTCCCGCATTAATGGAGTCGGTCCTATCAAATGGGTGAAATATGGAGAAAGGTTTTTAGAATTGATTCGAGCGAGTGGCCGGAGCGTTTCCTTCCCTGAGGATTCTCAGGCGCCTAAGGAGGCGGAGAAAAAAGAGACGGTGCGCCCCGTCACGCGCCATCAATCCATGGAAGAGACGGTCGCTCTTTATCAAGAGGGACATTCTCTTGAAGAAATCGCAGCAAGGCGGCAATTAGCAAGAAGTACGATTTTCATTCATCTGGTGGAGGCTCTGCAGCAGGGTTTTTCTCTGGATCTTGCCCCTCTCATTTCCCCAGAAAAGCAACTGCAAATTAAACAGGTGATTGAAGAAGTGGGAGGAAGCCGTTTGACTCCGATTAAGGAGAAGCTTCCCCCTGAATTCACTTATGATGACATTCGTCTGGTCATTGCCCAGACGAACAAGATTTCTTAATATCCTCGAACTCCAGAGATGATCGGTTCCCAAGAGTCATGTTCGCCTGTCCAAATATATTTGGATTTTGATTTCCAGACCTGACCGGTGACTGTATCCAAAAGATATAATTGAATTTTTACACTGCCTTCATGGGGAGTCGCACTGACGAGCTGATAACGACCAATCTGTGGATTCTCGGGTGGCATAGTAGAGGCATGGGCGAGTAAAGGGGATAGCGAGGCTAAAGATAAGACGAGTAATTTTTTAAACATTTTATTTCCTTGATAAGTTAGAGTAAAAAAAACCTATCCAATCCACTAGCGGGCGGGATAGGCTCTAAACGTACTTGAAAGGGAGATATTTTTCAAGGGGAGAGGCAGGGAAATTCAGAACTATTGTGCCTTTACTTGCAGAAGGTGTGAATTGGAATGGGAACGATGCTTGGCAGACTTTAACAAATGAACTGCTTAGTCGTTTGTAGGGAAGAAAAAAGTCTTGGGTAGTAATTCCACCAAGATGAAGCTTCAATGATACGTCTAAGAGCGGTCTTCCTATGTTTGGCGAAAAATTTGATAAGTGATTACTTAGAATTTAAGCGAAAGAGAGCATAAATCATGTCGGTGTGAATTCAGGCATCCGCAAAATCGCGGATGACCTTGCAAAACAAGGGTTTATAGCCGTATGCCCAGATTTGTTCTGGCGCTTTGAGCCAGGATTACAACTCTCCGATCATAAAGAATCCGACTGGAAAAAAGGTTTGGATTTCTATGGCCGCTACGATTTTGATATAGGCGTAAAGGACATCGCCGCAACGATCGCAGCCGCTCGTACGCTTCCCGGCTCAAACGGGAAGGTCGGCGTCATGGGCTTCTGCCTGGGAGGCCTAATGGCCTTCCTGACAGCGACGCGTGTAGATCTTGACGCTGCTGTCGAATATTACGGCGGTGAAACTCAGAGATACGTATCTGAGGGGAAAAAAATCAAGAAACCGTTTCTGATGCACTTGGCTGGCGAAGACGAGTTTATGGACAAGGCTGCGCAAACAACCATCAATAAAGAGCTTGCAGATAACCCTCACATCAAGATCCATACCTATCCCGGCCGCAATCATGCTTTCGCACGTCCGAATGGAGATCACTATGACTCAAAAGACG
Organism: Parachlamydiales bacterium; assembly: GCA_963801825.1. Lineage (GTDB taxonomy): Bacteria > Chlamydiota > Chlamydiia > Chlamydiales > Parachlamydiaceae > CAWDGI01. The sequence goes on along the minus strand of CAWDGI010000003.1, from coordinate 506,812 downwards.
CTGAGACGGCCAATGCTCGTACCGTGGCATTTTTCAAAGAACATCTAAAAGATAAATCATGACTGAAGAATTAGCGACAAGAATTGCTTTGGCAGCGAGACCAAAAGGAAAGCCTACAGACTCAGACTTTCGCATTGAAAAGCTCTCTATAATTCAAGTAGGGGCTATTGAATTCAAATGATCCGGGTGGGTCTTTAACTACAAAGGAGAATGGTCATGAGACAGCAAATTAAGAACGTGGTCCTTGTGCATGGTGCTTTCGCTGACGGTTCCGGCTGGGAAGCCGTCGCTAAAATCCTCATGGCTGATGGTTACAAGGTGTCGGTGGTCCAGCACCCCGAGACTTCCTACGCCGAGGACCAAAAGTACACGAAGGCAGCCATCGACACCATGGACGGGCCAGTGGTTCTGGTAGGTCACAGTTATGGTGGATCCGTCATCACCGAGGCCGGCAATCATCCAAAGGTTGCGGCGCTTGTCTATATTGCCGCATTCGCGCTGGACGCTGGGGAAAGCTGCGCCACGATCGAACAGGCCCTGCCGCAAGCCTCTAAGGCGTTCAAGCCGGACAGTAACGGCAACTGGTGGATAGAGAAAGAGCATTTCGCGGCTGATTTTGCGGCGGACATTCCGGCAGATAAGGCGGCGTTCATGGCTATATCGCAGGTGCCAATCTCCACCGATGCGTTCACCCACAAGGTCACGTCGCCAGCCTGGAAGACCAAGCCCACCTGGTACATGGTGGCCACCGCAGACCGGTCGATCAATCCAGACCAGGAACGGATGATGGCGAAACGTGCTAATGCCAAGACGGTCGAAGTGGATGCCAGCCATGTGGCCTACATGTCTCATCCAAAGGAAACAGCCAAGCTCATCGTAGAGGCTGCCACATCCGCACTCAACAAGTAGCTACGATCCAAATCGAAAAAAAGCCTCCGCCGATCCCAATAAAATCGGCTCGAGCTACTGCGAACTGTCGTGATTTATCGCCCTTTTTTGTATGCCAGTGGTCCACAAATGGTCCACGGAAATTGTCGCAGCATTGCCGCGACTTTTGAACTGTTCGGAAATTGCCGAATAGTTGCTCAGCTTTACTTAACTCATTAGTTACAAGGTGGATAAAAGATATTTCCTTGTCTGTCTAGAGCCTTGTCTATCTGTTCACTAGTTTTAACTGTTCAATATATATTGAACAGTGTATTCTAATGAACAGTAGGAGATCACAATGAAAGGTCGATTTCTAGTAAGTTCAAACGAAGATCCAGCAGAAGGCAATATCTATGCTGATAGGTCAGCTCTTATTCTTGATTGGCTTTTGAGAGAGGGGATAAAGAGACAGGGTTTCTCCTTAAGAGAAGTAGCCAAAGAAATAGAAGTAAGCGTAGGTCTAGTCCAGCGTGTCTTTGGCATTTTGGTCTTGAAGGGACTTCTCCAAACTGAAGGAATAAGAACGGCTAAGAAGTTTTTCTTTAAGAAGCCAAAGCTTCTTCTCGAAAGTTGGTTAGAGCACTACAGCATTGCGAAAAAATGCAAAATGAGGACCTATCGCTCAGGCTTCTCTGAAAAAGTAGAGCTTCTTGATGCTTTAAAGAAATCAAAGTTAAGTCAAAAGGTGGCATTGGCCCTCCATTCTGCCGCTGAAGCCCATGGCTGTAAGAATACTAACCTGAATTCTCTAGAATTATATATGCTCGATCCGGCTATCAGATCAAAGCTGGAAGATGTTCTTCAATTAGAGCCTCAAGAAAGAGGATATGAGGTTTTACTTATTGAGCCTTACTACGAAAGCTTGCTTAATCTTGGTATGGATTCAGACAAAGGTATGAAAATTTGTCCGGTTCTTTTAACTTTCCTTGATCTTTACCATTTCCCTCTGCGTGGACAAGAACAAGCTGAATTTATGGCAGAACGCATCCCTGAGCTAAAACGCATCTATAAGAACGGTTAATCGCAATGAAACAAAGCCAAGAAGATAAGATCATCTCCGAGTTTCTAAACTCGATCGGCCCATGGCGTGAATTTATTGTTATCGGAGGTGGTTTTGCGCTCTTCATCTACAAACTCTATCTGGCTGATCCGAAGCTAGAGAATACTCCAGTAGGAACGCGAGATATTGATTCGCTTATTCCCCGAAGAATGCCAGAAATCTCTAAAAAGAACATCGCAAAGCATCTCCATGAAGCTGGATTTACACACGTTTTTAAAGATGTAGATGTTCCTGCCACAGAAGCATATGTGAAGGAGATCGATGGTTTAGAGGTGGAGATAGAATTTCTGACAGATTCCGCTACTCGAAATGATAAAAACAAAAATGTCGTCATCGGGGGTGTCGTTGCTCAACCGCTAAGCTATTTGACCTTGAGTTTGCAGATGACGGCGGAATTTCAAACCTATTCAGGTGAAACGGGACGAGTTGTCTCTCCCGGAGCATGGATGTTCCACAAGGGTCTTACTTTTACAAGGCGAAAGAGCTCTTCAAAGATGCTCAAAGACCTTTATGGGATCTGGTATGTAGCCACCCAGCTAGGAGATTTTTCAGATCAAGCCCTGGCCGAGTTCAATATGTTGACAAAGCAGCATTCTAAATGGTTTGAGACTCTTCGGAAAAACCTGCATAATTGGATAGACAATGCCTCTCCAGCTGAATGGTCTAAGCTAGAAGCTCAAGATCCAGCCGGAAAGTTGAAAAAACTAGGCTTTGAACGCATTGTAAAGAAGCTGCTGGCCTTCTAGCCAATCCTAGAGATAGAAATGAATAAATGGTTTATAAATGTGGGGGCGATTGGACGCATTCAGAACTTTTGATTGGAAGAAATTCCAAAATTTGCTGTCTACCTACAATGTTTGAATTGGTTTATTTTTTTGAAGGCACCTTTAACTCTCTTATTTCATCGATAACAACTTCACCCCCACACTCTACTTTTTTAATTGTGTCTTCATGCGTGCTAAGATGAACATAGATATCCGAAGGAGCGTTTAAATTATCTCCTTGCCTAAAAAGCAGCTTATGCTCTGAACCGGGTGAAAGTATTCCTTTTTCAAATAAATAGCATGCAAGAGCTCCATTAGACGAGCCAGTTGCCGATTCTTCATCAATACCGTACAAGGGAGCAAAATTACGACAATGAGCAGTATTTGTGCTTTCTGGAGGATCGAGAGAAAAAACATGCATCCCTATCGAATCTGTTTTTCGGTTGAGTTCTGACATGAGCGCAAGATTAGGATTTAACGATTGAAGGCATTTCTCGTCACGTACACGAACAAAAATGTCACGAAGCCCTGTTGAAACAATACGAGGATGAGGTTCATCTGTGCTAACATAGTTTCCTAAAATAGGAGTTATCTCAGCTTCCTCAATTTTTTCTCCGAAAACAGGCAGGGGTTGGCTTAAAAAGATTAAGTGATCTTTTAGAGTTACCTCACATTTTCCTACTTGGGTATCTAATGAATGAACTGAACCTTTTAGTAATCCAAGCTGCTTTAAAACTCCAAATGCAGCTAACGTTGCATGACCACAAAAGTCGATTGAGGAAGTAGGCGTAAAATACAGAGCCTTATAGACATGAGAATCTAAAGACGAGATAAAAACTGTTTCTGAAAAATTAAGTTTTTTTGCAATGGCTTGCATTTGAGCAGAGGAAAATGAAAACTCTTGGTTTACAATCACAACACCAGCTGGATTTCCTCCGAGAGAATTATGGCAAAACGCACGCGCAATATAGGCTGTAAAATTCATGCTTATCCTTTTAAGTAAAGAAAGGCAAAGATATCGTATTTTAAGTAAAAAACCAATGACTTCGTGGAAAAATTTAGGTAAAGTCATTTTGACTGCAGGTGAGCATTTTTGTTCATTTGAAAATTCAGGGGTGCTCAGCCTTGCTATTTTTCTTCAGAATCTGCCTTATGTCAGAAATTAGGTTATGCTTAACGAGCGGGGAAAATAAGTAGCACTATTTTTTGCACGTATTAAGGTTTCTGGACTTCGGACATTTGATCAAGTTTCACAAAATAAATTTTTGGTAGTTTTAACCATGGGCGAATTTTTTCTTAGCGATTTCTAAAAATATTATTCACCGCAGAGAAAGCGACAGAGATCGCAGAGTTTAAAAATTATTTACAATTCTAATGATGCCATCCTTGAGCATCATAACATTAAAGTTAATCAACAATCCCACTCTGCAACCGGAAAGTTTGAGGTAAGATGTGGGGTGTGACAAACTCTTTATAAATACTTGGGTATACCAAGAAATTTTCCCCCGTTCTTTTGCGTAATCTGAAAGCACGCACTTTTCCTGGAAGCACAAAAGCCTTGATTTTTCAACAGAGTGTCGCTAAAAGTTCTCTCTTTGTTTGGAGGAGAGCTATGGCGAGGGAAAAGCGGGCAAGGGGAGAACGTCCCGGAGATCTGCGACAGGAAGTAAATCGTGTCCGCACTTCAAGAAATCATCTAAAGGACGTTTGCCGCGATAAAACAGGGATGAATAAGCAGCTCAGAGATAGAAATGTTGAGCTCACCGAAAATCGGGACAAATGGAAGACTAGAAGCAAAGAGCTCGAACAGCAATTGAAAACAGCACAAGAAGAGGTGGAGCGCGAGCGAGAGCGAGCGGATCAAGAGCGAGAACGTGCAGATACACTTCAAGCAGAGGTTGAAATGGTGTGGGGAAAAAAATCGCGAGCTCGCAGATTTGATTCCTCAGATGGGAAAGAAAGGACCTCGTAGTTGGTATCCCACCCTGATCATTACCATGAGCATTCAGCTTATCTTGTATGCAGCAGTTTCATTTCGTGCAGCGCCTAAAGCGATACACACCGCACTCTCTCACTTTTCCGCCGTAAAGAGCCAAGCAATCCCTACGTACAAGACCATCAGAAGGTGGCTGACTCGTATTGGTCTCTACAAATTAAATTGTCTGAAAGAGCAGGCAACCGATTGGGCGCTCATCATCGATAATTCGATCCAGATTGGTGTGCATAAATGTTTAGTAGTCTTAGGAATCCGATTGAGCAAACGTCCTGAATGAGCGCTGACCTTTGAAGACATGGAAGTGTTGGCGATGGAGATTCACGAACAGACGGATGCGAAGGTTATTTGCGAATCGCTGAAGCAGGCACAAAAGAGAGTAGGGCAAGTGGCAATGGTGTGTGCGGATGATGGACCGGATCTGCGAGGAGGATTAGGGATGTTTTGCGCAGAGCACAATGTGGGACGTGTGTTCGATATAACCCACAAGATCGGCACGTTCTTGAAGAGATTTTTGGAGCAAAATCCTCTCTGGAAGGCTTTCACAGCAGCAGCAGCGGAGGCGAAACGAAAAATGCAACAGACTCAGGCAGCGCATCTCGCGCCGCCTAACCAAAGAACCAAGTGCCGGTTTTTGAATATCGAGATATTGGTATGCTGGGCGATTGATATCTTAGTGGCTCTAAAAAACCCCAATCATCCTGACAGAAAATTACTTGAAACACACTGTAGCTGGATCCTCCAATATGAGGAGCTCGTGGAGCAACTCAATCAGATGAATCTCATTAGTCAAAAGGTGAGACACCACATTCGAGAGCATGGGATAAGCAATAATACAGGAGATCAAATTGACAGGATACTAGAAGAGGCCCTGGCTCTATCGAGATTTAACATTCAGGCTTGCGAGTACGCTGGGCAGCTGATTGATTTTTGCAAAAAGCAAGCCAAAATTGTCCCTATTGGCCAAGTTTGGATTGGGTCAAGTGAGATCATCGAGTCTTTATTTGGGAAGTTAAAAACCCTCGAGCAAGATCAAAGCAAGGGAGGTTTTACATCGCTTGTTTTGGGAGCAGCAGCCTGTGTAGGGAAGATAGATGCTGATATTGTCCAAGCAGCTTTGAAACAAGTCAAAATAACGGATGTTGATGCTTGGGCTGATGGACAGATAGGACCGACGCTGTTATCTAAACGAAGATGCGCTCTTGGGGAATGGCGCCGTAAGAAAAGGAAAAATAAAATTACACAGGAATTAGCTGGAATTCCTATGGAAGAGGCGATGGGTTTTGACTGAGTTTGTCACACCCCAGCCTTATCCCTTATCCGGTGCTGAAATTGGTTTTATTATGGATTATCTTAGAATGTCTACTCGTGATTTTTCTAAATTATTAGGTGTCACACACACAGCCGTATTAAAATGGGAGAAAGAAGAAACACAGATGAATCCAGGAACAGAAGTTTGTTTGCGATTTCTGATGCGTAAGAGGAGTGATTAAGAGCCACTCTTCTTGATCAATTCTCCCCAATGAGAGCTCAAAGGCTCTTCAAGGACAGGAAAAAGCCTCTCATAGGGAACAGGCCACCGCAAGTTATTTTGAGTGTCAATAAAAGCGATTCTGCCATCTTTGCAAATGGGGATGTTATCGAATTTGCATCCTCCCCGTAGTCCTAGCTTCTTGAGAAGAAAAAATAACTTATCCAAATGATCAGTTGTCATTGTCCCATCTCGCCACTTCTCTTTAATTTTTGCATGGGAAAGAATATCCATTTCTTCTTCGACGAGAATAAAGTTTTTTTGTAGATGACCGGGGGCGGCCCCAGGAGTACGAGGAAGAGGATAAATCCATTTTCGCGGGGCTTTAAAAACATCCTGCCATCCTTGTTGCTTGATTTCTTCGCGCACGAGTTTTGCTCCCCGCGCACGAAGCATCCAAGTGATATATTCAGGCTCGTCACGGTAATAGGAGAGTCGATCATCGGTGTAAATCTTAAAGATATAGCCTTTAAAGGAAGGATGGCGTGTCACGATCACTTTAGTTTGTGGCTCAGGTCTTTTATCCTCAAAACCAGCCGCTACAAGGGATTTTCGACTGGCTAATACCCGTTTTTTAGAAAAGAGTTTATCTAGCTTCGCCTTTAACGGATGGTTTTTCGGCATAAGATAGGGATCAACGAGCTCCCAGACATCCTCAGAAACATAGGAGTAGCGGATGGGAGAAGGAGCGGCCCGGGCAGCCTCAGCATACGCAAAATTCAGCAAAAGGCAGCTAAAAATCACTCTGATAAATAAGTTAGAGTTCCCTTCCATGATGAATCCTATTTTCTAAATTTTGAAGAAATGGCTCCCACTTTTTTTGCTCTTCTTGATCTAAATGATCGATAAAAAGAACACCCTGAATATGATCATTTTCATGCATGATCACCCGTGCAGGCCATCCTGAAAAGCGTTCTGTTTTTCTTTCCCCCTGGAGAGTCGTATACTCGACAGTGACCGCTTTTGGACGCTCCACATCTCCGTAGATGGTCGGAATTGAAAGGCACGCTTCCGAGGCTTTCCAGCGCTCTTCGCTTGGATCTGAGAGAATGGGGTTAATAAACACCAGAAGATCTCCCAACTCCAATTGCCCTTTCTCATTCTCTACCGGCGTGCGAATGATGAACAATTGAATCGAATGATGGACTTGCGGAGCAGCCAACCCGAGGCCATCACAGGCGTCCATGGTCTCGACCATCTCCGCCACCAAGGTCTTGATGTCTTCATTTATTTCTTTGACAAGATCTCCTTTTCTTCTGAGAATGGAATCGCCATAATAAGCCAAAGGGAGCAAGCGAAGCTGCCCTGTTGTCACTAAGTTAGGAGCATGTCCTTTGACAAGCTGGCCCCCTCGGTAGAGCCAACGCTTGCCTCTCTTTTCGAAATAACTCTTTTCTGTGAACGTCGCATCCCTGTCTTCCCGATGGATATCTGCTGTGAAGGTGACGGTGGCGAGAGTGCCATGCTCTTTAAAATCGAGAGTGTGAAGTTTATTAAAAACAGAATTCTTTGAAAATTGAGAGATTTGTTTCTTCCAGATCAGCTTGTTGACCTTGTATTGAGGGCTAGCGGGATGGGTCGTCTGGATAATATAGTCAGCTTTATTGAGAACGTAGGCAGTATAGCGAGAGCGCATGAGTTGAAGGGCATTTTCCGGAAATTCTCCCTGATGAAATCGCTGGCAACATTCCGGATAGGAGAGGCCGCTTCCACAAGGGCATGGATTTGTTTCTTCGGCTGAGGGCATAAAGATCCTTGTCGAAATTTTCTTATTCATTAAAATAAAAGAATTAGATTTTTAATGGGATAAAAAAATAACCATTCAAACGAAGGGAGAGACCTATGATTTCATCCATTGTATCGATGGGATGCGTGTTAGCCACTTGCTTATTTTATGTGAACGAGCCTGTAGTGGAGATGAGGGAAAAGCCTGATCCTGAATCAGAGGTGGTTTCGCAAGCTCTTTTCTCAGAAGAAGTGAAGATCAAGGAAGAAGCAAATGGCTGGTCTTCCCTCTTTACACCAGATGGCTATGCGGGTTGGGTCCCCTCGAAATCGATTGTGAAGCGTGACTTCCCTTATGAGACAGATTTAAAGATCTCTCGCCTTTCTGCACATCTTTACAAAGCAAAGGGGACGGAGGGAGGACCATTGAAAAGTTTGCCGTTTGGTGCAAAGCTGCACACTCTCGATGCCACCGATCCTAGGTGGCTCAAAGTTGCCTTGCCAGATGGGCGACAATGTTATATTCAAAGAGGAGATGTGCAATTAGAGCCCCCTTTATCAAATAAGGAAGAGCTTGTCGAGTTCAGCCAACGATTCCTCGGTCTTCCTTATACCTGGGGAGGCCGCTCCGGTTTTGGATATGACTGTTCCGGATTTATGCAGATGCTTTATCGAGAAATTGGCGTTAATCTCGAAAGAGATGCGAGGATGCAGATTAATGATCATCGGTTTAAGAAGATTGAGATCGAAGAGCTCGAGAGGGGCGATTTAATTTTCTTTAAAAAATCAGAAGCAGAGCCAAGGATCATGCATGTGGGCCTTTATATCGGGAATGGCCGGTTTATTCACGCAACGGTGCGTGAAAACAAGCCCTGGATTCGAATCAGTCATCTTTCAGATCCTGAATGGATGGGGACAGAAGAGGCCTATTATGCCTATCGAACGGCTCGTCAGCTAATAAGTAAATCATAAACGACAAGGCAAGCGCTGTGAATATTTTGGAAGAAAAAGTTGAGAATCAAGTGCAATTTTGGTCCTTATTAGGACCTTTTCTCATGTTCCTCTCGATTGGAATTTTGCTCTTTAAAGCCGCTGTGCATTGGTATTTTCCTTTGAGTCTCTTGGTAGGGATTCCTCTTTGCGTGATTGGGAAGATGAGAGGGATGGTCGCAGCGCTCTCTTGTTTGTTTTTTTTCTCTTTATTTGCCTATTCGAGTATTGATTGGGAGGAGCGTTATTGGCATGTGGGGATGGCTCTTGCCATGGCTTTTTCCTTCCTTGTCTTGACCCTTTCTTTGGAGGAAGTGCAGGGATTAGTGCAGAAATTGCATCTTGAATCTCAAAGCCGCCTGGATAATTTTTTGCATCTGGATGAAAAGTGGAACCAAGCAGAAAAAGAATGGGGGGAAGAAAAAGACAAGAGAAGGGCTGAAATTACCGCCCTCACCCAGCAGCTAGACAAAACAGGCGAAGAAAAGCAAACGTTTTATAAGTTAGCGCAGTTAGCGAAAGATGAGCTGCTGCAGATGAGAGGGCAATATGACTTATTAAGACAGGAGCTCATTTACAAAAAGCAGGAAACGGCCAATCTTCATGAGCGGATGGAAGAGACGGATATGACGCTTCAGAGAATGATCGATTCAAATGGGGAAAAACAGATCAAGGAGCTGACGCATCAGCTTGCTTGCCTGCAAGGTGAGCATGAGGAGTTGGAAATCCTATCGGTTTTAAAACAAGAGGAATGCAGTCAGCTAAAACAAGAGAAAACCCATCTCGAAAAGGAAAAAATGGGAGAATTAGAAGCAAAGGAGAAAATCTTAAGAGCACTCCGGCAAGAGAGAGAGCAATTTCAACATCAACTCCGGGAGCAGCAGCTCTTAGCGGCCGGGAGAGAGGAGCAAGTACAGCAATTAAATGATCTGAAGTGGTCTCTTGAGCAGAGCTTAGAGGGATGTCATGGAGAACTTGCCTCTCTGAAGGAGAAGAAGCTAGAAGTCTCTCAAGTTTATCCGGAAGAACTCTCCTCTGTTTCAGGAAATACGCGTCGCATAGAAGAAATGTATGGGCAGCTCAGGCAGCAGTTTGAGGAGAAATCCGTTGTTTTAGATACGACGCGTCGCGAGCTTTTCAAAGTCCAAGAAGAGATTTTGAGGAGGCAAAAAGAGAGTGAAGAGAAAGATCGCTTTGCATTCTCAGAGGAGGAGGAGCGTTGGCAGGCGCATCTTTTGGCCTGGGGGCGACGGTATGAGCAGATGGAAGACTTTTACGAAAAAGAGAGGGGGCAGTTATCAGAGCTGATAGATTCTCTTCTTTATTAATCATCTGAACAAGGGAAATCGGGATAGAAGTAGACTTTTTTTTGTCCCTCTGGAACAAGCCCCATTTCTTTCATGAGGACGAGTTCAATCCAAGCACGATCTTTTTGGCTATTGATTTGTCGCAGTAGCCTTTGTTGCTCTTCCAGAGCGAGTTGTTTTTCCTCTTGGAGGGAGTGTTGCTGGTCATTTAATTGTTGAAAGATCTCTTCTTGTTGTTGGAGGCTTTGCTCATATAGGATGGCACAAGCGAGCAGAAAGGCGAATACCCACCAAGAGTGGGTAAAAAAATTTCGGATCCAAGCAAATAACAGGGGATTCATTTTTCAACCTATTTATTTTTTGGTGAATCTTGTCCAAGCATATCGAAAAAACAAAAAAGGGTGGCGGAGCAAGAATTGTATGCATCTTCTATAGGTGATTTCTGTCAATGGTCTTTGAATGAATGTAGAAGAAGCAAGGGCTTCTCTAAGCCAGTTTGCATGCGGGGGAAAGAGACCTTTCGGAAGGGAATCTAGGGGATAAAAGGACAAAGCTTCCGTTTCGGAGGAAAGCTGAGAAGCCCCTGATTCAATTTGGCAAATAAAGAGAGAGGTTTTAGCAGCTAAGCAATTGATTGGCCGGTATTCGGCGGCTTGTCGGAGAATTCGGACATGAAAGCCTGTCTCTTCATAGATTTCTCGTTTCATTGCCTCTTCAGCCGCTTCATTTTTTTCTATGCCACCACCTGGTAAGACCCAGACTGGAACATCACGTCGCTTGATTAAAAGGACTTCTTTCCTGTTAGAATTTAAGATAATGCCAATAGCGGCGGGGAGAAGCGGCATAAAAAAATCTTCGTTGCAATTTATATTTTCTTATGCTAACATTTAGCTAATTTTAGTTTCGATTAAAATTTATTTGTTCTATTCAAATTAATAATCTAAAGAGAGGATATGAGGATATTATGAATCCCTTACAAGAAAAAGTAGATTTTTTGGACTACATGACGCTCCCATTCAAAGTCGCTGCTGATGTGATTTGCAAGCTCGCTAAATTGATTGCCAACTTGGTCGTAAAGTTATTTAATTTAATTTCTTTTGGCCTTCAACGCAAGGATTCTATGCCAAGACAGGTTTTTGAGGAACAGGTTCTAGAGATGAGTGATGATTTGGCTGATAGTGTGCAGAACGGTGTGGGCAGCCTGAAATCTACGGCAAACAGAGCCAAAGAGACCTTATCCGATTTAGCGGAAGGGAAAAAGGATCGTGCAGTCACTCGAAGGGCTAAAAAAGTCATGGATAACGCTAAAGAAGGCTTTGATGAAGCCGGGAAGACGATAAAGCAGGGATTCAATAAAGCAAATGGCTGGTTTGATCGGTTCATTAACTGGATAGAGCATTGACTAACGCTTGAGTCCAAATTTCTTCCTGGGGGGGCACTAGGGGAGTATGAGTAGAGGAGTCGATTTCTTATAAAAATTTTTTAAGAATTTTTTATAGGAAATCGACTTGCTAAATATAACGGATAGCTGTGCACACCATTTAGTTCATCAATCTTGAATGGACGACCACTCATAATAGTACGATATTTTGATGCGTATTTTTCAACAAATTTTTGCAAACTCTTTAGCGTGTGTGACGTTGCCCGATTTCACTTCTATTGGCAAAATATCGCCGTCAATATTTCTAACAAATTCCACTTCAGAACGACCCTTCTTGCCAAGAATACAAATCTTTACAATTTGTGCTAACAAACTCTTGGATAACAAAATTTTCTGCAAAATATCCCTTATAAGTTCCATACTGATAATCTAAATAGTCTTAGGGGAAAGACCACTTAAAGCGCCAAGCATGCCTACATCAAAAACATATAATTTAAAACGATTTTCCTCTACATAAGCAGAAAGAGGGTGTTCTATAGTTTGAATGATTGGTACTTTGAATATAAGTCCTGCATTATCAAGCCAATCTAATGCATTTGCAAGCCTACTGTAGCGATCTATTCCTTCAATAATGCCATGAAATTGATATCTTTTTGATGAACCATCAACGAGTACTTGCCAATTGATTCGGAATGGAACGCCAAATTCGATCGATATGCATGGCATTGACTTTCCCAGAGTGTTTGGCAATATCAGCATAATAATCAGAAAGAAGTTGTGCCTGTTTTTCACGAACTTTTTCGAAAGCTACAAATAAATCATCCTTGTTATCAATAAAAGTTTGCACAGCTTCCGGCAATCCTCCAACAATAAAATACCATTTTAAACGCTCCCAAATTCGATCATGCACTAACGGTGGGATAACTGTATTAGAATGACAAGTCTCAATTAAATCAGCTGATAAATCCTCATCGATGGCTCGTAAAAATTCAACAAATGTAAGATGGATATAAATGACCTGTTTGAACTTTCCCAACCGGATAAGGTTCATGATTTAATTTAACCCCGAGCAATGATCCAGCGCAGCAAAGTGCAAGTTCTGGCATATCTTCTTGGAAATATTTCAAGCTTGTTAATGCTCTTGGTATAGCTTGAATTTCATCGAATATGACGAGATCCTTCGCAATGTCGATATGTTTGTTCTGATGAAAGCTGAGCTGATTAATAAGATGATGTGGGTCTAAATTCGATTCAAATACCTTAGCTAATTCTGGTTCTTTCTCAAAATTAAAATAATGAAAATTTGGAAACTCATTTGCCCCAAAATGCTGTAAGCAGATACGTTTTTCCACATTGACGAACGCCACGGAGAATCAATGGTTTTTTATGGCCACTTGTCTAGCCATGCTTTTAATTATTCGGTAATATTGTCTTTTCATACTTGCAATTTATCGTCATTATTGACGGAAATTGCAAGTAAAAACCGTCATATATGACGGAAATTTTCACATTCTCTATTCTTCTAGAGAAATTTCTGTATGTGGGTCACCCTGATCGTTATCCACAAGTTTTATAAAGATTTAAAATTTTCATATAAAAGAAAATAAAAATTTGTTTATTTTATATATAATTTTTTGTAAAATATAGTTATGGTTATATGATTTATAATTAAAAATTAAATAAAAATATAAAAGGAAAATATACATGAATAATATTGGAAGAAAACAGGACCATGTCATGGAAGTTTTGGAACCAGGTCCAATAACTATCTTACAACAGAATACTGATGTTATGCATTTAATTTTAGCAAATTTATCTTTTTCAGAAAGAATAATAAGTTGTGAGTTAGTTTGTAAAAAATGGAGATATCTGGTCAGTTCCGCCCCTTCATGGGATAACTTAGCAAAAGAATTGAATGCTGCCTTAGCTGAAAGGATTGATGAATGTGTTTCTACAAGCTTTAAAAAGGAGATGTATCTAATTTCTGGTCTTATAGATATTACAGTTAAAGAAGAAAAAGAATTTTTTCGAGTATTAGAAAATATTTATGAACGTCTGGAGGATAACAAGGCTATAACCATAAGCTATTATCCCTTTTCTAGTCTCAATTCTAATCCGAGTCTGATTTTTATTGCAAAAATTGCAGGTTTTTTTAGCAGCCTGCAGAAAGATCCCAATTGTTCTTTTAATACCATGGGTGATTTCTATCAGGGCGCTTTGGATAAAATAAAAGCCACCGAAATTCACAGGAATTATAAAATAATAGGAAAAGACGGGGCAGATTTTACTAAAAAAATGAAAACCATGCCAGATCGTCCCTATTATCACTGTCAAGAATCAGAATCTTTAAAGATTTCTTTTTTATTCTTTACTCAAATTAACAATATAAAACTAGAAGCAAGAGATGAGATAGAATCGTTTTTTGCGAATAAAATATTTTTATCTGAATTAGCAAATAAAGTTAAAAATAAAATTCAGAGTGTTATAGATTTTTTTAGAAAATAGCATTAACAAATGACCTTCCCCCTCTTATGGAACACTCATGCTTCAAGATCTCTTTTACGGCTATTTTCAGAATTTCGTCCGCCCTATCAATAATCTTTTTTCCATTTCAGCGAAAAGCGAACCGGATTATTATCCCCCCCCAGCCCACTCTCTGCCTGGGCCTTCACATGTTTTTTTAATTTCATCTCGATGGCAATGATCGGAGTCAACGTATTCATGCTATGGTTGAGGGAAACCAGCACATTGGGCGTTAAATATTTCCCAACCTGTAATCCGAGATCCGGGTTCCATCGATCTCCTGTGATCAAATCTAGCCGATCGACTCCAATATTATTGCGAATCCGGGAAAGAAAGTCATCTGCATCGCTCTTATTTTCGCTCGCGTTTAACGAGATAAACGATTCGCTTAACAAGTCCCCCTGATCTGCTGTAATATCAGAAATCCCCCGATTAAAAAGAATATAAGACAATACTTCCCTTTGGGACAAAGGAGGAGTCGACCGAAAAGTAAGTCCCGGACGATCGATCGGCCCCTTGACGATGATCTCTGCATGGATATGATCCATATTTTTACTGGGCAGGGTCGGATGATAATTTTCTTGATAGTTCATCTCCGAAAACATCGGATCTATCTCTTTGCTTGCCACCACATATAAAGTCGTCTTCTTTCTCGGATCTCCTCTGAAATGGATTGTCCCCTGACTTAGAGTCAAGACTTTCCCATTTAAATTGTATTCTCCTCTTGCCAACCGTAAATCTCCCTGCATCAGAGGATTTTTGGGGGTTCCCAGCACGTTGATCTCTCCCTTCCATTCTGAAAATAAACGCTTTCCTTGAATCAGCACGCGATCGGCATGTAACTGAAGATCAAGCTCTAAAGCAGACTTCTTATTCTTTTTACTGAGGGGAGAGATCCGCTCTCCTTCCGGCAGGTTGATGTATTGGACATCGATCGTTTTAATCGGGCGAGGAAGCGACTCCCCTAAATAAATTTCCGCTTGATGGATCGATAGAACGCCCTGCAATTTTGATTTTTTAAAATGACCTGTCAGCATTAAAGACCCTTCTGCCGAGAGCTGGGCATAATCCGAATCAATGGCAAGGATATCTGAAGCATGAATCTGAAAGGTAAAAGGAAAGTGTTTGCGCCAATTTAACTCCACTTTTCCCGTCGCTGTCAGTTTACCCTTCTTATCTTGCGCAGAGAAATGGGTTAAAATCATTTCAGAGCCCTCTCCTTCCAAAATCGCTTCAATATGGTGGTAAGAGGCTCCTGTACTCAAGCTTTCATAGGTGCCATTCCACACAGAGATCTTTCCCTTCACTTGAGGGGCTTTCATTGTCCCACTGATTTCAAGGGCAATTTTTGTTTCTCCCGATAGACTTTTAATCTCTTCATAGAAAAGATGGACATAAGGATCCAGTAATCCTTCCGCCTGGATGGAAAAATGGAACGGAAGAGACCTTTCTGTTTTGGAGGAAGGAAAAGGGAAGAGCAGGGAGAAGGGAAAAGTCCCTGAAATCAGGAGAGGGCTCTGTCCAATTCCAAAGAGCCGACTCTCCATTTTAATCTCCTTTCCCCCTAGTGCCTCATAACATAATTTTGTGCCCTTTGGGCTGCGTGAAATCCCCCGCGGTTGAGAGATCGTCAAAGGCATAGTATTAAGCAAATACAATGCCTTTGACGATCTCTCAACCCCGGGGGCTTTGACGCAGCCCAAAGGGCACAAAATTATGTTATGAGGCACTAGCTTTAAATGAATCGTCCCTTCGATAGAGGGTTGCGTAGCAAAAATGTCCTCCTTCACTTGAATGCGATGCAATTGAATGTCCATCCCCCCTTCGGGCTGCTCCCACGTGCCATTTAGATGGCCAGTAAATGTCGCTCTTCCCGAAAGAGGAAGATCGGGAACAAGAGACTCAAAGAGCTCTAAAGGAAGCGCATTTGCTTTGAAGCGGCTGTTAAAATGCCCCTCCTCTTGTTTAAAGTCGGCTTGTACGACTGCTTCTCCAAAGGTGAGAGCGAAATGGGCAAACGATTTTCCCTTTGCTTCTTGAGAAAACAACAGAAGGGCAGGGACCTTTAGCGCCACAGGATAAGCTCCCCAGCGTCCTTTGAGTTGATCCACATGCCATTCCCAGCTGTTCTCCTCCCATTTCCATTCTCCTTGCATCGCCATCTCCCATTCCTCTTTGAAGACCCCTTTTCCTTGCAAATGAAAAGGGGAGAAGGGGCGGCCGGGGGAAAAGTTCGTTCCAAATTCCACCACCTCCGCTTCCATGAAAGGGGTGTTGACCTTTTGCATCCTCATGTCAACTGTGCCTTCGAATTCACCCTGATTTTTAAGGTTCATTTGTCCTTCTGCTTGCACGATGTGAATCTCTTCCTTTTGAAGATCGGAGGCTTGCCACGACCCCTTTAAGGAAGAGAAGGTAAGTGTTTTTCCTTCAAGAGAGTGGGTCAGGTCGGCAAAAAACTCTCCGATCGTGATCTCTTGCTCTTTCCAGCGAATGCCTTTTCCGGCTAATTTAGAAGAGCCTTTTCCAGGAATCAGCATCTCCCCTTCCCAGGTTAACTCTTCAGCTTGCCAACCTCCTCCTTTCAGATGAGATCCGATCAAGCGACCATGCAACTGCTGCTCGCTTAAAAAAAGTTCTCCTTGGATTTCTCCAGCCTCTCCTCTCACTTGTAATTGCGAGAGGGAAAGAGAATGAGAGGGGCTCCATTCCAAAGAAGAGGTAAGGCTCCAAGGCATCTCCTGAGCATGACAATGAAGAGACAGGGAGCCTGTCATCTTGCATGGCTTTAAAGAAAGCTCAAGGGCCGCTTGCCCTTCTAAAGAAAGCAAGGGAGAGGAGAGTGTAGTTTCAAAAAGTTCGATCTCTTCTAAGGATTGCATGCGATAGCGGCTGGAAACCAGGAGAGGAAGAAAAGGGGGAGGGGACTCAGAGGGTTTTAAAGACAAATGGAAAGAGCCTTCTGTCCACGCTCCCCATTGCATATCGATCACAAGGCTCACAGGGAGGGGGAAAAGAAGGTCGCAGGAACAGGAGGCTTTTTTTTCCGACCTCCAATAGGTGAGGGATAGGTCGGCTGCTTTAATCTCTAAGAGGGGAGCCCCTTTCTGAGAGAGGAGAAAATCTTCGATTTTCAATCGGAAAGAAGAGCTTTTTCTTTCCCGGCTCTTTTTATTATCGATGAACGATAAAAGAGCCAGGCAGATCAGCAAAATCAACGGGAAGATTTTTTTCATGACTCGCACACTTTTAAAAAGATTGCCCGATATTAAAATAAACTTCTAAGGAATGATCAATCGACCGTTTATTCAGGGGGACAGCCACATCCAGTTTTAGAGGCCCAATGGGAGTATAATAGCGTAAGCCAAGGCCAACCGATTGTAAGATTTTTTCTTTAGAGGAAGGGAACGCCTCTTTGTAGACATTTCCTGCATCATAGAAGATGACCCATCCAAAATTTTTCCCGATCCGATTGCGCAGTTCCAGAGAGTAGACGAATAGAGAGCGTCCCCCTAAGACTTTGTGATCTTTTCCTAGGGGACTGACGGTCAAGTAGCGGTACCCTCTCAAGGTGGTTTCTGACCCTGCTAGGAAACGCTCAGGAGGAGGAATTTCATGTTTATTTGCCCCAATAATGGATCCCAACATCACTTTAGTTGCGAGCACATGTCGTTTATCTTTTGTTAAAGAATGGTAGAATGTGCCTGTAAAAGTATTAATGGCATAAGCAAATCGAGGGTGAAAGATTTGAAGAGAGGGTTCAGTTTTAAACTGCAGGGTGGTTCCCCGTGTCGGATCGAGCAGGCTATCGACATTGCTCCAGCGGAGTTGAATGGGAGCTTTAATTAAATCGAAAGTGCCATTATGGGCCGATCGTTCACTTCTTAAAACCTTATACATCCCTCCATAAGAGAGGCGCAAATACTCGCTGATTTTTCTTTCGACGATCCCTGAAAAGGCGATAGAAGTTTCTACGAAGGCTTTGATTCGGTCATGCCGATAATCTAAGAGCCAGGTGAGATTTTGATCTTTTCGTTCGAAATCGGGGAGGGTATAGGAGAGGGTTCCTTGCTGCAGCTTTTGGAAGAGATTTCCTCTTAAGCTGAGTCTTTGTCCTTCCCCCAGCATATTGCGGTCTTCCCATTCTGCTGTGATGCCGGGACCGAGTGTGGTCATGTAATTTAAGCCAAACCCGATGCTTCGTTGCTTACTCTCCAGGACGGAGATTTCCATGGAGAGGACATCTCCTTGGAGGGCATTTTCTGCATGGAGGATGCGGACGGAGCGGAATAAGCCGGTGAGTTCTAACGTTTCTTGTGTTTTTTCAATTTTCTTGGGGTCATAGACTTCTCCTTCCTGCCAGGCGAGTTTTTCTCGAACGAAATCTTCTTCTGTCCGCTCTAATCCCTTGATTTGGGTCGGGCCAAAATAGGTGAGGGGGCCTAATTCGACGAAGAGATGGACGAGGAGATGGCGGGCGGTTTGATCCGCAAAGACCTTTCGTTTTTTGATCGAAGCAAAGGCATATCCTTGCAGGTTCAATTGATCGAGAAGAAGGTCCTCCGCATGAATGATAGTTTCAGGGAGAGCCGGAGCTCCCAAACAGACTTCTAACTCTTGGAGCGAGGGGGGAAGAGATAAGGTCGTTTTGGAGACTTTTTTCCCCTTTTGCAAGTAACAAATCTTAAAGGAAGCAAGGGGATAAACAGGGCCGGGATCGATATCCACCACGACCATCGAGTGATGATTTTCAATCGAAAATTGCACGTTTGCCCCATAATGGGCTTGACTCTGAAGCGCTTGAATAATGTTTTCGGTATCTCCTTCTGCACGGCGCCTTAAGCCCAACGTTGTTTCAGGGGGAGTCTCTTTCAATTTTTCAAGTTGAGAGGTCGAGCGGATCAAGTCTAACAAGGGACCTTCTTCTACCCCTTGAAAAAGAACTTCGTAAGCCAAACAAAAAGAAGGGAGAAAAGAGATAAAAAAGAAAATAAAGAAGAGGTTGAAGAAGACTTTCCACATGCGACGACATAAAATAAAATTTTATTAATAGATGGGCTTACGCCTAGATAGCATTATAGAATGACTCAGATTAAAAAGAAGCTTCTTTTGGCTTTCTTTCCTAAAATTTAATTTCTCAAATAATTTATTTAAAATTTTTTAATAATTTAAATAAAATTATTTAAATTTTTATTTTAATAAAATAAAAAAAATTATATAATTATATTTATAGTTACTTAATTTTAGTTAATTATGGAGTTAATAATATGAGTCAAGTCGGTCCAAGCACTCCGGGTGTGGGCTCTGTTCCCCCTTCCTCTTCAAGTCTGCCTGTTAACAGAAAAGGAGGACAGCCTGTTGAAAAGGTAAAAGAGGTCGTTGATTCTTCTAAGTTGCTGAGTTTCATCTATAATCCTTCTCTTCTTCCTTCGCTCCCTCCGTCTCCTCCGTTTTCTGCCTCTTCCTTTGAGTCATCCAGTATGGGGGGTGAGAAGCCCGACCAAGAGAAAGAGGAAGAGTTGAGTGAGGAGGGGAATTTTACATTTGCTCCTTTTCCGGAGGAGTTTGTCTTTACTACTTTTAGAGAGGAGGAGCTTGAATCTAATACGTCTAAGGATGCCCATCCTTTTGATCGTTCGAAAGAGCCTTCCTCTTCTTCCAAGAGGGAGTCAAATATTGTAGAAGAAAACTCTCAAACGACTCAAAGTCAATCAATTAAATTAATAAGAACGAGAGCGGTGGCTTCTGCGGGTGGGATAGGGATAAGAAATTCTACTCCCAATTCTGTGACGCGGTCAAGTCATCATGTCAAAGCAGATTCAGCTCAGATTCAAAGTCAAAGACTTCAAGCAGATTTGAGTTCTTCAGGTCCTCTTTCAAGTCAGCGTTCTTCGAATCCCGTTTCAAAAGTCAAAGTTGAAGAGAAAAGAAGCAGGAAAAATTCTGGTCCTATTTCTAGGATTAAAGCATTGACAGGGTCAGTTGGGAAGCTAATAATATCAAAGAAGAAAGAGCAAATAGAAGTGCGGTCTAAAAAAGAAGAGGAGGAGGAAGATTTTCCCACCCGAAATCAAGAAACAATCAGTCGGCAAATGAGTATCCTTTATCGGTTAAGTTTGTTGTCTCTGGATTTGGGGTTGACGATCATGGGAGAGGATATCCACATGTACGCGTATCAAGATATTCCTCTTGATCAGCAAACGGCGCATTTTGAGGCGTTGATAAACTTGATTCAGACTAACGCTCACTCTTCGCGGTCGGTGACCTGTACATTAGACGGTGAAATAGTGATGACTTATAGTGAATTACTTCGTCGGCTTGCCTCTTGTAAATGGGGGAACCAAATCCTGATGCAACAAGAGAATGAGAAATTAAAATCGAAGCTGGATCGTTTAATGGAAAAATTAATTCAAATAGAGTTTGGGGTGAATAAGGAGATGCGTGCCTTTCTGACAAAAAAACAGGAAACATGGCTGGAAAAAAAGAAAGATGTGGAAAAAACCTTTTCCAATCCTCCCTATAAAATATTTTATCGGCACAAGAAGAATCAGATGTATATTTTGCCTTTAGACGTAAAGAAGGGAAATCTTCATTTTTTAGGGAAGGGAGCATATAAATCTGCAAGTCGTCTGTTAAATTATACAACCGGAGAAGTTTTAGCTTGTTCTAGTCTCGTACAAGGAACAGAAAAAGCAGCGGAAGACATGTCTAGGAGGGAATTGGAATGTTTACAGCGACTTAAAGGCACTCCAGGAGTCCTTTCTCTGATTGATGTGTTAGAGTATGAGGTAGAAGGAGAGAAAGAGGGCGAGAAGATCAAACGATTAGCCCTGATTACTCCTCTTTGTAAAGAAGGCGTTCTGGGAGGCAAGGAGAAAATTCACGATGCATTTGATTATTTAGGACAACAAGAAAAACTTGAGATGATGGGAGACTTATTATCTGGTTTGAAAGCGATTCATGACGCAAAAATCGTTCATGGGGACATTAGTACCAGTAATATTTTGATCAGAAGAGATCCGAAAACAAATAAATCGCAGGCATTCATTTTTGACTTTGGGCATGCCGAGATCTACTCCGGAAACGAAATGGGAGGGAATCCAGAAAAAATGTTCGAGAAAAGGGTGGGGATAGATATCTTCGAGATGGGCAAAGTGCTCTATCAATTGTTCATGGATCCCAATAATCAAACGAATTTTAAAGACTGGTCAGGTCAGAATCTCACATACGATGCTAATGACCCTGATATGGACATCAAAGAGATCATTCATCTCATGCTTAAGCCGAATCCGGAACAACGCCCTAATTCAGAAGCGCTTTTAAATTTCTTCAATGCGCGGATTCTGAATCGCTAACCTGGTGTAGTTTTTATTTTCTTCTTATTCCGTTTCTGATTTAATCTCGCTCTTATTAGAGGGAGTTTTCTATGCCATCACGTCATCAAAGTCACCAAATTTATCAATATCTTTGCACGCTCATTCCCGGCGGGGTCAATTCTCCCGTTCGTTCTTTTAAAAGTGTGGGTCAAATGCCCATGGTAGTGGATCATGCCTATCAAGACCAGCTTGTGGATGCAGATGGGCGCACCTATATCGATTATTGTGGGTCTTGGGGGGCTCTCATCCATGGGCATGCCCATCCTGCGATTTTGGAAGGGGTCTCCAAACGGATGGCCAAGGGCACAAGCTTTGGCATCACCACAGAATTGGAAGGGGTGCTTGCGGCTGAAATCATTGCTGCCATTGATTCTCTTGAGAAGATCCGTTTTGTTTCTTCCGGAACAGAGGCGACCATGAGTGCTGTCCGTTTAGCGCGGGGATTTACCCACCGAGATTATATTGTCAAATTTAGTGGCAACTATCATGGGCATGCCGATTTCTTTCTTGTAGAAGGGGGATCAGGTCTTTTAGACGTTTCTTCTACGGCCTCTTCGGCAGGAGTCCCGAAAGAGATCGCTAAATACACGCTGTGCCTTCCCTATAATGATTTGGGGGCTGTGCAAAGGCTTTTTTCTTCTAATTATGCTTCAGAGATTGCAGCTGTGATTGTTGAGCCCATTGCAGGGAATATGGGGGTGATTCCAGGACATCGCTCATTTCTTCAGTTGTTGCGGGAGGAAACGAGCAAAAAAGGGACTCTTCTCATCTTTGACGAGGTGATCACGGGGTTTCGGGTCGCGCGGGGAGGGGCGCAAGGGCTTTATGGCATTTCTCCCGATCTCACTTGTTTTGGGAAGGTGATCGGAGGGGGGTTCCCTGTGGCGGCCTTCGGGGGAAGAGGGGAAATCATGGATCATTTGGCTCCTTTAGGGGCGGTTTATCAAGCGGGGACTTTATCAGGTAATCCCTTAGCGATGGAAGCGGGGTTGCAGAGTCTCCATTTGCTTAAACAGCCCGATTTTTATGAGAATTTAGCGAAGAAAACGGCTCGTTTAGTGAATCCAATTAAAGAGCGTATTCGAGAGAAAGAGTGGAAGGCGTGCATTCAACAAGAAGGGTCCATGTTTACTCTGTTTTTTGGCAAGAAGGAGGTCTTAAACTTAAAACAGGCCCAAGAGGTGAATACGGATTTGTTTGCCCGTTTATTTCGGACTTTATTTGCGCAAGGGATTTATATTCCTCCTTCTCCTCATGAGGCATGGTTTGTTTCAAGTGCGCACCAGGAAAAGAATTTGGAAAAAACTCGAGAAGCCATTTTGGCTTTTATGGAAGAGGCCCAGGGAGAGTTAATTTAAGAAAAAAGAATTCGTTAAATTTCTAAGTTTATTATAACAAAATTATTTAAATTTTTATTTTATTAAAATAAAAAAATTGATATTATTATATATATAATAAAGATGTAATTAATTATGGAGTTAATAATATATGCATGGTGCAAATAATGACCCAACAGTGCAGAGAAATGAATTCTTTAATTTAGATGATCCAAGCACAGTGAATGAGATAGAAGAGGAGATGCTTAAGATTGCGTTGAAGGCCCTATCAAATTCAGACGCTTCTGATTCATCACGCTCTCTTTCTTTATTGTCTATTCCGAGTGAAGCGGAGATTGATTATCAATTGAGCCTGATGGATCTGGAAAACCCTACTCTTCCGCTCCCTCCGTTATCCGATCTAGAAGAGATTGATGATCAGATAAAAGAGGAAGAGGAGACAGATCGTCGGCTGATGCAGCTGGATCTGGAAGACCCTCGCTTTCCTTCCTTCACGAAGGATGAGCCGATTCTGAGTAAAGAGTGGGTGGATGATCAGTTCCCGGAAGACTCAGATTCTTCTCAGTCTTTGCCTCCTCTTCCTCCATTTCCTTTTTCTAAGGTTCAATCCAACCCTCTTGGAAATGATCTATCTCGAGAAATTAAAAATAAAAGTGTGGAATCAAAATTAAAATTAGTAGGGAGGCATGCTTCTCCGGCAACTTCTCGATCAAGAGTGACAATTGGCATTAAGCATACAAATCCAAAGACAGAGCCTGTCTCTCGTGCTTTTTCCACAGTCGTTAAGAAAGAGTCTCAAGATGAAGTTCAAGAAGACGTTCGGATGAACTTTATTTATCTATTAAAGGATGCAGCTGAAAATATTGGATTGACCGTAGACAAATCTGGAAATATCAAAATGATTGCTTATGAAGGTTCCCCTGATAAAGTGCAACAGGAGCATTTTAAGAAGTTGATAAGCATCATTGCAGAAACCGCTAGGAAATCGAAATCCACGACTTGTAAAGTATTCAGTCAATCGGTTGTGACGTATAGTGAATTGCTGCATCGACTCGCATCGTGTAAATGGGGCCGGGGCATCATCAAGCAATATCCAGATTTAAGTAGACTACTCGAGGAGGAACGTCAAGTATTGGTGCGTAGAGAGTTTGGCATTCAACAGAATCTGTGGAATTGGATTACAGAAGAGCAGGGGCAATGGAAGAAAGGGGAAAAAGATGTTAGGGAGACTTTTTCCCATTATGAAGTCTTGTATCACGCGGAATCAGATAAAATTTATATTAGAGACTCAAAAAATGAAGGACAGGTGCTAAATTATACAAAAATGCAAATTTTAGATGAGAAGGGTGATGAGAGCGATCACATCAAGAAACTCTTCGCCGATAAGCAAATATTGGTGAAAGGAGAGATCCCTTCAGAATCTAGCACAGAGCCAAAACAGAGGAGCACCCTTTTAAAATCTCCCAAAGGGCTAGAAGAAAAAGGCCTTCCAGAATCCCGTGCAGAGTCAAAAAGAAATATTCTTTCAGAGTCTGACACTGGCAAAAAGCTAAAAAAGAACATTCTTTCAAAATCCCGAAGAGTTCTTCCAGAAAAGAGAGTCTTTTCAAAATCTCACGAGGAGCCTCATGAGCTTGAGCTGAAAAAATGTTTTAAAGCACTTGATGATCAAAGGGGAACAACCGGTTTTAAGTTGGAAGCTCTTGGATCGGACGGAGCCATTCACGAGAAATTTTCCAAATTGAAGAAGGAAGAAAAATTTGAAATCCTGAAGGCATTATTAGTTGACTTGGAGAGGATTCATAAGGCAGGAATCATTCATCATGGAATTGATATCAATCATATTTTAATTGGGAAAGATCCAACAACAAAAAAATGGCAGGCTCGCATTTCTATTTCTCGCTCTGAGAAGGTCGAATTAGCTTCTGAGATTACAAAAAAAATAGTAGAAGAACAAAAAAATAAAGGTAAAAAAATCTCTGATTATCAAATCGGGATGAGGAAGGGAGAAATTTTTGAAGAAAATGCGCGAGAAGATGTTAAGGCACTGGGACAACTTTTTTCTCTTTTATTCGATCTTGATTCAATAAAAAAATCTTCTGATACATCCGAAATGGCTGTTAGCACCCTTATCGCGACGATGCATACTCCACAATGTCCGAGTTCGAAAGAGTTAGCTGATTTAGCACGAGAGATATTTGATAACAATTAAATTTCCGTTGACCGCACTCTATTTATAAACATTTTTTCTATGGTCAATTTCCACTATTAGAACAACGACTCTTTCCTCATAAACTTTATAGATGACTCTATAGTCGCCAACACGGATCCTACGATAGTCTTTCCATTCTCTTACTAAGGGTTTTCCTATTTCTGACGGCGAGACCGTAAGTCTCTCTTCAATCGCATTGAGGATCCTCTCTTGGATATTTTTGGGGAATTTTTTAATGTTATCTTTGGCATCTTCTCCATATTCGATTTTATACCTAATTCTTGACATAGTTCCTCATGTGATACTGTTTTCATCCCTCCTTCGATCCATCGTCTTTCCACTTCTTCCGCTCTTTTTGCTAAGAGGATATCTTCGTATTCTTCTAACCAATCCTCTACTACTTTCCGGACGAGTCCTGATAGGCTCATTTTTTTCTTATCACAGATTAATTGTAACACCTCTGCATCGTTTGGATTGAAGGTCACATTTATTCTCGGGTTTTTGGTAGGCATATCATTCTCCTGGTTACAATTTAAAGTGTAACACTTTTGATACACTTTGTCAAAGGAGATGTTTATCGTTTATCGAATGAGACGGGCTATTTTCATAAGCTCGTCAATCAAGTTCCGTAATTAATTCTGGATAAGCATCTTAGAGAAAATGATTTGACGAGCTTATGAAAATAGTTGTCAAGGAAATTTATTTCGTTCGCAAAAAATAGATTTCTGATTTTCGCGAACGAATATTTTCAAAAAAAATTGTTCGCGAAAATCAGAAATCTGTTTTTTGCGAACGAAAAATATTGAAATATTTAGTGGTATTGATAAAGTTATTTTCCAAATAGAATTGTATCAGCTTCCTCCTCCCGATTTTAGAGTTACGGATGGAAGCACTATCGCTGTTTTTGGGCTTAATTTTATGTAACGCGATGTAACTGAAAAGCCAGAAAATGCTCTAATTTGACTATTTCCCAGGGGAAACTATAGTATGTGACCCATATTTTATGTAACTCTAATAAGATTTTGGTTCGCAGACATTAAAGGTCATCGAAGAGGTGAAAGAAAAAATCCCCAGACTTTATCTCCCAAAAGGTTCATCTGTTTTGCCTGTATTAATCCATGTGAACGGGGTTGTCGAAGCGATTCATGAAAGTGGCTATTTCTATGAAATCATCGATTTTGGAGAATTTATTTCTTAGCATTAGGAAAAATGGTCACTTACTCAGCCCTATCCGCTAAGCCCACTAAGCGTTGATAAGCCTCGCTAATTTCGTGAAATCTTGCTACAGCTTCAGGGGATGGATTTTTATCTGGATGATACTGAAGGGCCAGTTGCCTGTATTTTTTCTCAATTTCTGTTTTAGAACTGTTTGAAGGAAGGCCTAAGGTTTTTAAATCCTGTTCTTTTTCTTCTTTAAGCCCGTCGGATAAGAACAAAGAACGTTCGACGAGTTCATGAAATTCCTGATTTATGGTTTTGACTTTCTCTCCAATCGTTGGAAAGAAAACACCAAAAAAAAGACCTGCAATAACAAAAATTTTGAAAATTAAGGAAACTAAACCAAATCCAGCTCGTATGAGTGCATCTGCGGCTCCATATAAAGAAATAATTATTACTGCGTGTTTAATTACATTCGGAGCTGATTTAATGATGACGTATGCAACAATTAAACCTATAATAGGAAGGCAAACAGAGCTGCATACATAGCCTACGATAAATAACGGACGGGCAAGATAGAGCGCTATTTCTCTAGACCCCTCTACTGCATAATGCCATCTTGGATGAATCCTATTATTTGAATTTTCAAAATGATGGGGATAATTTGTTAGGTATAGCACACTTTAATCCTATTAAATTTTTTTTTAAGATTAATTTTAATACAGATAAAGTTCAATTGTCAATGAAGTTCGCAATTTTTTCTCTCTGATGCCAAACCATCCCCCCCAAAAAAAGAACTGTCAAATAGCCAACCAAATAAGAGGCCGGCAGATTCTCCCAGTTCAAATAAACATCCAATTCTAGTGGAATTTGATCAGTCAGCCTCAGTAAAAAAGAGGTATACTGTTGATTAAAAAAATGAATAAAATCCCCAATAAAACCCATAAACGGAAGAAAATAAAAAGCCGCCCCTAAAATCAATAAACACAAAGAAAAAGAGGCCAAAAACGGAAAAAATAAATTATACAAAAGACTCATCCACGGAAACTGCTGAAAGTAATAAAGAGTTAAAGGAAAAGCCAAAAGATTTACCGCCAACGTCAAAGCAAGCCCCTGCCTCAAAAATGCCAGAACGCAGTAGCCATACTGGTTCCATCCATTCATTTGAATGACCTCCCTAAAAGGTCTTTTAGGAAAAAGCTGCACAAGCAGGCTTTGCATAGGCGCATAAAATAATAAAATCGCCGCCGTAATGGCAAAGCTAAGCTGAAAACCAAGTTCTTGATGTAAGAGAGGCTCATATCCAAGCACCAAAAGCAAGGCCATGCCCAATGCGTTCAAAGCATTCACCGGTTTATGCAAGATCCCTCCTAAAAGTCCCAAAGAAGACATGATCCAAGCGCGCAAAATAGAGGCTTGTGCTCCTAGAAAAAATTGATACCCCCCAAGGATCATCAAGAGCGCCCAGACCCGCATCCCTTGTCTAAAAAAAAGAGTCAATCCAACATTCAAAAAACCGGCAATCACGGCAAAATGAAAACCGGAAATCGCCAACAGATGGAGAAGTCCAAAGCGGGCAAATTGTTGGCGGATCGTCTCCTCTTCAAAATTGCCTGTCACAAGCCCTGCTAAGAAAGAGGCGGTGGATCGATCAGAAAAACGCCCCTGAATCCACCTCGACACTCCTTCTTTCCAGTGATAGCGCTGCTCTGCCCAGCTCTTTGAGTGAGGAATCGGGGTCCAAACTGCCTTGGAAGAGACTTTCAGGCGATACCTTCCTCCTGCCGTTTGAATCAATCGTCCAGCCACGCGATAGTCTTGATCAGCGAGAGGACGTTGAAAATTCTCTGCCGGAAGGGAAATAAAACAAGGAAGGGAAGAGATCATCCCAGCCCCTCCCAAATCAGCTCCCCCCAAATCAGGCAAAAACTGCTGCAATTCGCAGCGATATAGCCAGCGAGGGGTAAACCAAGAGTGTTGCAAGTGAATAGAATGAATTCTTAAGTCAGCCATCCCTGTGAGTCCTTTCTCCGGAAGAACAGGAAAAGAAACCGTGGTTGTCACATAAATGGCTCCCGTCAAGAAGGTCCCTAAACTTAAGAAAAGAGGTTTTAAAAATCCGCTCCCTCCCTTTATGCTTAAAAGCATAAAAGGGAACCATAGGACAGAGCAGGGAATGAGCAAAAGAAAAGAGACACTCACCGAGAAAAAAAGACCCAGAAGAAACGAGACCCCATAGAGAAGCGCGGGATGATCCATCCAAAAGGAAATGCAGAGGCGATTCGTGAGAATCATCATTTTTTTTATAAAGGAAAATCGATGATTT
This sequence comes from Parachlamydiales bacterium, assembly GCA_963801825.1. GTDB lineage: Bacteria > Chlamydiota > Chlamydiia > Chlamydiales > Parachlamydiaceae > CAWDGI01. The sequence continues at coordinate 478,202 of CAWDGI010000003.1, read as the reverse complement.
GCTAATAATGAGGACATCTAAGATGTATAAAAAGGAATTTTGAATCTATATGGACCGGCATGCCAATGAATACTATAGTGTTTACTCAGAAAAGCGACCCCATGGACATTTTCATCAAGTCATTCCTCTGCATGAGCATCGATCCATGAGCTGGGAAGAAGCCTCCTCTTTGGTCCCTACCTTGGGGAAAGGATGGTACGAGCTCGCCCAGCTATCCAAGCAAGATCGCTTGGAGTTCATACGAGAGTTCTGGTTGATGAAACTTCCTTATTATCCTCATACAGGAGAATTTTTGACGAATTTTTTTTCGTCTCTAGATGAAATTGGGGTCTTCTTAACACAGCGTTCTTATGATGACCCATTTCAGGCAAATCTTGTTTATAGCCTGGTAGATAACAACGGATTTTTTCACGGGGATCCTCCTGCAACAGAACTCGAACTGGTTCAAGTGCAAAAAGCCTTTCCTCATTTTATTTTACCTGTCGATTATTTGGCTTTTCTGCAAATTCATAATGGATTTGCCAAGCAGACAGATACGGGAATTTTTCCTTCTTAGGCCCTTCATGAAAAATACTCCCTTTTTCAAAGAATGGTGGAGGGCAATCAAAAACCTGTGACCACTCCTCAAGAGGAGACGGTGAATCCTCGCTCTTGATTCCCTTTTATCAATCCTTTGATACCCCCTTTTTCCAATGTTTTTGGGGAGAATGGTATCCTGACCAAGAGATGGGAAATGTCTACTACTCAGGAACGACGGCAACCATCTCCAACATGAAGAAAGAACAAGAGGGAGGTGATACCCTTGCTTTTGAAACTTTTATGGACTGGCTTCTCTTTTATCTTGAGAAAGTAGGATAGTTTTCTTCCTTCCTCTGATCGCAAAATCACTCTCTTTGATGGATAGAAAAGAGAGATTTTGAAGTCAAAGGAGAGGAGAAAAAGAATGTATCCTGTCAAAGATTTGTACGAAAGGCATTCGAATCACTTAGCTTGAGCTGACTGCTGGGAAATCCGGCATGAATCCAAAAGGATAAAAATTCCCGAGGTGCAGCGACCCGGACTAAGCTTATCGGGTTATCTTAAAAATCATGCCACCAAGCGCATCATTGTTTTTGGAAAGGTTGAAATCAAATACTTACGAGATTTGGATCCAAATAGACGAGTGGAGCGACTAGAAGCGATTATCACCGAAGACACGCCTGCGATTATCATTGCTCGTCGCTATCGCCCTCCGACGGAGCTGCGCCGTTTGGCTGAACGAAAGGAATTCCCTTATTTCGCACCCCTCTTCCGACGATGAATCTCTTAAGCAAACTGACCTATTTGCTGACAGAAGATTTTGCTCCTAGTATGAGTTGTCATGGCACGTTGGTCGAAGTGTTTGGAGTGGGTGTTCTTATCCAAGGAGACTCAGCGGTGGGAAAAAGCGAGGCAGCTTTGGGATTGATCGAAAGGGGCCATCGGTTGATTTGCGATGATCTGGTAAAAGTGAGAAAAAAAGAAGGGGCCTATTTAGAAGGATCGTGGGCGACCTCTTTAGCTCGTCATCATATGGAGATCCGAGGAATCGGAATTATTAATGTCGCACACCTTTATGGGGCAGTCTGTGTCCGCAACCAAAAAAGTATTGATATTGTCGTCCGCCTGGAGGTCTGGCGCGATGATCATTTTTATGATCGCACCGGCATTGAGGATAAGCATACGATCCTGTTAGATGTTCAGATTCCCTTTCACATCCTTCCTGTTAAACCGGGAAGGGATGTGGTCTTATTATTAGAAACCATTGCCTTGAATCATCGGTTAAAAGGAATGGGATATAATTCGGCCCAAGAGTTTAGTAGTAAAGTGCTTGAATTGACAATGTCAAAAAATAAGAATAAGTAGGTTTTTACTTGTGAAATTAGTCAAAAAAGTCCAGGTCAAGAATCGATTGGGACTTCACACCCGACCTGCCACAACGATCGTGAGTCTTCTTCAACATTGTAAAAGTGAAGTGTTTTTTACTCATAAACGAGAGACGATTAATGCCAAGAGCATTTTAAGTATTTTAATGCTGGCTGCAAGAAAAAATTCAAAAATTACCATCATAGTTCAAGGAGATGATGCAAATGTGACGATGGAAAAACTCGTCGATGCTTTCGAAAATCAATTTGGGGAATAGGATACGATCCTAAAGCAGAGAAATCATCTTAAATGGGTCTCCGATCTGTCGAGGAATTGCAATCGGCAAGCCTTTTTTTTTCAATCGACATGATTTTGCCATTTCCGAAATGTACATTCCTCCTTCCTTAACCCAGCGGGAGATCGAGAGATATCGCCAGGCCCTTTCACGGAGAAAACAAGATCTCAAAAGGCTTCAAAAGCAGCTAGAAATTGAATCAGCCATTGAAGGAATTCAGATTTTAGAAGCTCAATTCGAGATGCTACACGATCCTTTGCTCACAATCGAGATTGAACAGGGGATTCAGCAGACGAAAAAGAATGCCGAATTCGTTTTTCAGCAGGTCCTTCTCAAGTATCAAGAACGTTTTCAGGCCCTTGATGATTCTTTCTTTCGAGAGCGTTTTAAAGATATTCAAGATCTTTCTCGGCGTATTCTTGGCTATTTGAATGAAAGTGGTAACCTCTCCTTAAATGATGTTCCTGTCCAATCGATTGTTTGCGCGGAAGAACTAACGGCTTCAGATGTTGCCAGCGTCAATGCGTTTCTTGTCAGCGCTTTTGTGACAGAGACGGGAGGGATGACAGCGCATGCAGCAATCATTGCGAAAGCAAAAGGGATTCCCTATCTGACAAACATTCATTTAAAATCTTTAAGGGAAAAAGTCCCTCAATTGATGATTGTGGATGCTTGCTCAGGGGTGCTGATTCTAAATCCTTCTCAAGAGACATTGAATAAATATGAGCGAATCGACCACCAGATGCAACGTCAGGTGCAAATCCTTAGGCAAGGGATCCAGTGGCCGGCAGAGACGTTTGATGGCTACAGCGTCCGTTTATGTGCGAATCTGGATGTTGCGCAAGAGATTCATCTGGTTCATGAATTAGGGGGAGCGGGTGTTGGATTGTTTCGTTCTGAATATATCTTTCTCCCTAAAAGTGAGATTCCTTCCGAAGAGGAGCAGTTTCAAATTTATTCTCGTCTTGTGGAGCAGATCAATCATTTACCTCTTGTCATTCGCACGTTTGATTTAGGAGGGGATAAAGCCTATTTGCATAATTCTTTTTCAGCGGATCGCAATCCCTTTGTGGGGTCCCGGGCAACCCGTTTTTTATTGAAGGAGCAAGAGCTTTTTAAGTCGCAACTGCGAGCGATTTTACGAGCGAGCCTGCATGGGAAGGGGAACGTGAGTATTCTGTTGCCCATGATTGCGACTTTATCGGAGTTTCGGGAGGCCAAGCGTTTGATTGAGGAGATGCGGCAAGACTTGAAGGTTTTTCATCCGATTCGGATTGGATGCATGATCGAAGTCCCTTCAGCGGCGATGATCATCGATCATTTTGCGAAAGAATGTGATTTTTTTTCGATTGGCACCAACGATCTTGTTCAATATGCCTTAGCAGTCGATCGGAGCGATCAAAGCTCTAGCGAGTTCTATGAGCCGACCGATCCTAGCATTATCCGCTTCATCAAGCTCATTACAAGCGAAGCGAATAAAGCGCAAATTCCCGTCTCTGTTTGTGGGGAAATTGCCTCGGATCCTCGTTTTACGGCAGTGTTGCTTGGACTGGGAGTGCAGGAACTTTCTGTTGCTCCTCGTTATTTGCCTTTTATTAAGAATGCCATTCGGCATACAAGTATTGTCGATGCCGTTCATTTAGCGGAAAAAGCGCTCAGTCTAAAAACGGCACAAGAAGTGCTTGCTCTTCTCACTTCCCATTATCGGCGGAATTTTCCTGATGATCCGTTTTATCATTTTTGAAAATTCTTGACGAGTCTTGAATGAGGATGACTTAAACCCTTAAAACAAGTAAAATTTAGGGAATCAAAGCTTAAGAGAGTTATCTTTTTATGTTAAAAGAGATTGTGCAAGAATCTTTTGATGAAAGAGAAAAAAAGATTTTGCAATTTTGGCAGGAAGAAAAATTATTTGAAAAATCGGTTGCTCAGCGTCATCATCAGCCCCTTTTCACCTTTTACGATGGTCCCCCTTTTGCGACGGGATTGCCCCATTATGGCCATCTTTTAGCGGGAACAATTAAAGATGTCGTTCTTCGCTATAAAACCATGAAGGGATTTTATGTTCCTCGCCGTTTTGGTTGGGATTGCCATGGATTGCCTATCGAAAATGAAATCGAAAAGACCTTTGATTTATCAGGAGCCGCTTCCATTGAACATTTTGGCATTGCTCACTTTAATGAAGAATGCCGCAAGATTGTCCTGCGCTATACCGAAGAATGGAAATCGATTGTCAAACGCATGGGTCGTTGGGTCGATTTTTATCAAACCTACCGCACGATGGATCGATCGTTTCATGGAAAGCTGTTTGGTGGGTCTTTAAACAGCTTTATGAGAAAGGATTGGTCTACGAAGGATTTAAAGTGATGCCTTTTTCTGCTAAGTTGGGAACGCCTCTATCCAATTTTGAAGCGTCGGAAAATTATAAAGAAGTCGACGATCCTTCCTTGACAGTGGCTTTTCAATCACGCGATGAACCCGAATACCTTTTTCCTGGCCTGGACGACAACTCCTTGGACACTTGTTTCCAACTTAGCGCTTGATGGTGGGCCCAAGTATCGAGTATGTCAAAGTCATCGATCATGATTCAAAGCGACATTATCATCTTAGCGCTCGCTCGTCTAGCCTGCTTATTATAAAGAATCGGATGATTATACATCCTCGTAGACTTTTCCAGGGACGGAACTCGAAGGCAAACGTTATATTCCCCTGTTTGATTATTTTATTGAGCATGGGCAACAAGGAGCTTTTCGCAGTCATCTTGGAAGAGTCAGTTTCTCTTGAAGAAGGAACAGGGATTGTGCATGCCGCTCCTGCCTTTGGCGAAGTTGACTTTTATGCCTGCCAACGTGCAGGCATCGATCCTGTCTGTCCTGTCGATAATAATGGACGACTTTACTGACGAAATTCCTGAATATCGAGGCTTTTTGTCAAAGATGCCGATAAAGAGATCATGCAGACGCCTCAAAAAAGAGGGGAAGGTCATTCATCATGGGACCTGTCACCACCGTTATCCTTTCTGCTGGCGCTCTGACACTCCTCTGATCTATAAGACAGTCCGAACCTGGTTTGTCGCTGTTGAAAAAATCAAAGAGAACATTGCTTGCTGTCAATGATCAGATCCATTGGACGCCTGACATGTGCAATATGGACGTTTTGGAAAATGGCTGGAAGGGGCGCGCGATTGGGCGATTAGTCGCAATCGCTATTGGGGAACTCCGATCCCTCTTTGGCGAGCAGAAGATGGTGAGATAGTCGTTGTAGGAAGTATTGCAAGAATTAGAACAATGGACAGGAACAAATTCCAGATGATCTTGCATCGCCATTTTATCGATGACTTAACCTTCGAAAAGGATGGAAAACTTTTCCGACGTATTCCGGAAGTTTTTGATTGCTGGTTTGAATCAGGCTCGATGCCTTATGCGCAAAATCATTATCCCTTTGAAAATCGAGAGCTTTTTGAGAAGAATTTTCCGGCTGATTTCATTGCTGAGGGGCTCGATCAAACGCGAGGCTGGTTTTACACGCTTGACTGTTTTGTCGACGGCTTTATTTAATCAGCCGGCTTTTAAAAATGTGATCGTCAATGGACTTGTTTTAGCTGAGAATGGGGCGAAAATGTCTAAGCGATTGAAAAATTATCCCGATCCTCTGGAAGTCATTCATCAATATGGAGCGGATGCGATTCGTCTTTACCTGCTGCATAGCCCGGCTGTCAAGGCGGAGGACTTATCCTTTTCTAAGGCAGGTGTAGAACTTGTTTTACGGCAGATCTTGATTCCCTTATGGAATGCGTATAGTTTCTTTGTGACCTATGCCCGCATTTATCAATGGAAGCCGACTCCTTTGCCTGAGCCATTGAGCCAGGTGATCGATCGATGGATTGTTTCCTTAGTCAATAAACTCATTCATGAAGTGGAAGAGGGGATGGATGACTATGATTTAGCTCGAGCGGTCGAACCTTTTGTCGGGTTTATTGATCAATTGACCAACTGGTATATCCGTCGCTCTCGTCGACGTTTCTGGGAAGAGGAAGATACGCCAGGAGCGTTGGCAAGCGTTTGCCACGTTGTATCATGTGTTGATGCAGTTGGTCAAAATTGCGGCCCCTTATATGCCGTTTATGAGCGAGGCGATTTATCAGAATCTTCGCGTGAAGGAAGATCCTCCTTCTGTGCATCTCTGTGATTTTCCTCTCTATCACCCCGAAAGGAGAAGAGAGAAGTTAGAGGCGGAGATGGAAGCGGTCCAGGTGACGGTCAGTTTAGGGCATGGGTTGCGCAAAGAGCATAAATTGAAAGTGCGACAGCCCCTTGCGGCGGCTCATCTTGTTTCTGCGGATGAGCGAATGCTCTCTTTTTTGGAAGATCAGCAGCATTTGATTGCGGAAGAGCTGAATGTCAAGAAGGTGACTTTTGGAAAGGATGAAAAGGCCTTTGTGAGTTTAAAAGCGAAGCCCAATTTCCGTGTATTGGGGAAAAAGGTCGGGAAGTGGATGCCCGCTGTCCAAGCAGCGATCCAAGAGCTCAGTCAGGAAGAGTTATTAGAGTTGTTAAATCAGGGTGTCTTTTCCATTCATCTAGAGGGGCAGTCGCTCTGCTTAACATCAGAAGATGTCCAAGTGGATCGAGTGGTCCATGAGGGGGTTTTAGCGGCGAATCAGGGGGCGATTACGATTGCTTTAGACACGCATCTGACGGAAGATTTATTGTTGGAAGGGCTTGCCAGAGAGATCGTCAATAAGGTCAATACGATGCGCCGTGAGGCCAATTTCGCAATTAGTGATCGAATTCTCTTGAAGATGGAGACCACAGAACGGGTGAAGGGGAGTTTTGAGCGATTTAAAGACTATATCTTTCATGAAGTTCTTGCGGTGGATGTACAATTTCTCCCTTGTCCGGAAGGGGCAGAGTGGGATTTGAATGGGGAGGCGTCACGCATTGTCATTGAGAAAATTTAATATTATCTTTGACGAGGAGGGGGAAGCGGCCGGTTTGGCTTAGAATTTTGATTGTTCTTCTTCATTTTATCGTCTCCCCCATTATCGGCAAGGGGGGCATTTGATTTTGCATTTTTTCTCTCTTCCGCTCGAGCAATGTGACGACGGCCGGTAACAGAAAAATCTCTATTTGCGTAAAGAGAGGGGGAAATTAGGCCACTTGCTCCTAATAGGAGAAAAGTTAGGAAAAAATAATAAAAATTCTTAAACATGAGGGCCTCCTATCTTTTGTTCCTAACTCCTTTAAATCCAATAATTTAATTTTATTGTCAAGTTTGTTTGCGACGCTGAACAAAAAAGAAAACTAACGCGATCAACGCCACAAGACTCCATACAATTAAACGGGGAATAGTGAATAAAGGATACGGCCTCTGATTCGGAATCCCCCAGCGCTCTCCCGGAGGCCAAATGATCAAAGAAGGGGCCCCCTGTAAATTCTCCTGTGGGATGGGGCCGAAATAGCGACTGTCTTGACTCATGGCATGATTGTCCCCCAAAACAAGATAATGATGGGTAGGGATTTTAAGACCAAACGTCTTAATAAACTCTTTATCCAGCTTATTCTCTTTTGTGAGAGGGGGGCCATAATCTTTAAAAGCCACGTAAGGGACCTCTTGGGAGGATCCTTTTTCTCTTTCTTGTTCTCTTTTATTAAAACTGACCAGAAGGGGATCTTCCTTCTCCATTAAGATTCCTCCCATCGCATACAGCGCCCCTTCTCTAAAATAAACATAACGATTCGGAAAGAACGGTTGATCGGGAATGCGCGGTTCCACTTGCGTATTCATCTCAATTCCGACATTAAATAGCTTTTGGATGCGGGGAGGGCGGTCGCTATAAAGGGGATGATCGGCAGGCAACTCATAGGCAACCCCTCCCCAGCCAATCTGCTTTGCTTTGCCATAGTAAAATTCATATGTTCCATCGGAAATACCGGGAAAGGAAGGACTAGTGGAAGAGATTTTCTCCTGTCCCAGTCGATAGGGCGTTGCCCGCCCATTTTTAACGATGAAGCGGCAGGTGTACATATTCTCCATTAAGGCTTTCAAATGCTTCTCTTGTAAAGGGATCACGGTTGAATATCCCTTTAATAGAGCTCTAAAGTGATCACCAAAGAGGGGAGAGGGATAACTTAGGCTTGGGGTGTGGCGAAGTTCTAGATATAAAAGTCCCTTTTCCATCTCGCTTGCTCTGTAAGGAGTGAGCCTTTCTAGCTGCTCCGGAGAGAGCAAACGAGCCACTGCAAAATTGCGAATCCCCCACCAATCACTGTAGGTTTGAATGGTCTCATGAGGGGAGCGCTGGGCATCCGGACGGTCCTTCACCCATTTTATCCCATTAAAGACTTCTCCCTGAACCTTATAATTAGAAAAATTGAGCCGCCCAATCGCTTGATTGAAGTGATTAAAGACCACATGTTCAATCTGTTTAGTTGAACGAGCCTTTTCATAAGAAAGACGTCCCTCAAAATTTGTAAAAGGGAGATTCTCTAGATGGACCATCCAAGGGTTATTGCGGAGCTCCACAAGATCGTTTCCTTCGCTATCAAAGCCATAGATTTTTCCCCCATAAAAATAGAGAGTATCTCCCGGTTTTCCCAAGCAGCGCTTGATGAAGCGCTTTGTATAGGGAAAAATTCCCATAAAAGTGGAGTCTGAGTCCAAATTAGGGACCCCATCGCCCGACCAAATCACGACGCCGGTGCGTTGAACAAGGGAGGGATCAAAATAAAAATGGCGGGTCGCTAAGGGAACGTTGATTCCGAAGGCCGTTTTTGTGACAGTTAAATGATCTTGTTCTTTGAAGGTGGGGCGCATCGATCCTGTTGGAATCTCATACAGCTCAAACCACATTTGACGCACGACTGTGGCAACGACCAAAGCAATGATAATGGCAACAACCATCTCCAGAAGGGATGCTCCAAAGCTTTTTTTCAAGTGGGCTTTATGAAACGCTTCCACTTGATGCGCCAGATCGCTTGCTTCTTTTTCCCGTTTTTGTGAAATCCCTTCTTCCAATTGCTTTAACTGTTGCTCAAAATATTGCCTTTGTTCAGAGGAAAGAGCTCCCTTTTTTTTCTGATAGGCCTTCTCACCCGAGTGAAGAATTTGACGTGATTTTCTTAGAGAATAGATTTTTTGCATGTTCAGAAGAGGTTTGGTTTAGGGGAATGTAAATGGGTCCCTGAGTCGATGATTCGAATTTTGGCTTTGCCAATCATGCCCTGGATTTCTAGCCAATAGGGAAAGTAAGAGGGATAACGTTGGTTGTCTCGAGGAAGATACACTTCGATCCGTTTCCCTGATAAATCGCTTCCATCTCGTGGCCATTGTGTCCACCACGCTTCAAAGGGAACCCCTTGCACGACTTGTCCTTCGACCACCATGTGTGGCTGCCAGTTTGGTCTTAGGTCAGGTCTTCCTCTCGATCGGCCGCCGATTTTTTTTCGAGTTTCTTCAGGAATTTTTGTAAAGGTGAGGTTGAGGAGCTTAGAAAGAAAGAGATCCCCCTCGGGAATTTCAAACCAATTTCTCTTCGTGAAGGAGTAGTAGCGTAAGACCTTTCCGGAACGGAGGTCGATTTCATACATGACCCAGTTTGTATGGCCCGGTGCATTGTTTTCCACCCATGGCTTCCAGCCCCTTTTCATCGGACGTCTTCGTTCCGGAACCGAGATCTCTTCGATGGTTAAAAGAGGACCTTGCTTTGCATAGATATGCAAGAGAGTCAGGGTTTTGCGAGCAGAGGAGATAAGGTAGTCTCCCGGTTGGGCATATTGCAAGTTGTCCTTTAAAAGAAGCGACTGAGCATTTAAAGGGGAGGCGAAAAATCCGATCGCGAAGAGGGCTAAAAATTTTAAAAGGGCTTGCATGCTTTCTTCCTTTACTTTTTAGGTGTAAAAAATTGTATCTTATAAATTATGATCAAGTCAAGTCAGAGAGGCAAAATGTTGAAGAAAACGATGCTTTATTTAACCTGTCTTTGTTCTATCCAAGGGGGGCTCTCCTCTCAAAACAGGGATCAACACATTCAGGAGCTTAAACAAACACTCTCTCATCTAGAAGCGTTAGAGAATCAAGAAGAAGTAAAAGGCCAAGGAGAAATGATTGCAGACTGGGAAGCCTATCGCAAAGATCTCCAGAAAATTAGGCAATTAGAAGAGAAAAAAATGGAAATTCAAAAGCAGATTGAGCAGCTTGAAGAAGAAAACCAAGCACCCGATATAAATCTTTGAGAAGATCATGTCTCACTCATTTCCCTCTTTGTACGATCCTCCCTATTCGCAAGCCCTTTTAACAGATTTTTACCAATTGACGATGGCGTATGGGTATTGGAAAGAGGGACTCAATCGCAAAGAGGCTATCTTTCACTTATTCTTTCGAAGAATTCCCTTTAAAGGAGGATTTACCGTTGCGGCTGGGCTCGAATCGGTCGTCCGCTTTCTAGAAAATTTTAAATTTAGTCCTTCAGATTTAGCTTATTTATCCACTCTTTTGGATTTAGAAGGAAAGGCCTACTTTAGCCAAGATTTTCTTACTTTCCTCTCTCGTCTAAGATTTACGGGGCATATTGATGCGGTCCCGGAAGGAACAGTTGTTTTTCCCCATGAGCCCCTTTTGCGGATTCAAGCCCCTTTAATTGAGTGTCAGCTTTTGGAAAGCCCTCTTCTCAATTTAATTAATTTTCCTTCTCTGATTGCCACAAAGGCAGCACGTATTTGTATTGCAGCTAAAGAGGAGCCTGTTTTAGAATTTGGTTTGAGACGTGCACAAGGAGTCGATGGGGCATTGACAGCAAGTCGTTCTTCTTATATTGGAGGATGTGATTCCACATCGAACGTTTTAGCGGGAAAACTATTTGGGATTCCCGTGAAAGGGACCCACTCTCATAGTTGGGTCATGGTGTTCGATGATGAGTTGGAGGCCTTCCAAGCTTATGCAAGAAGTCTGCCGAATAATTGTGTTTTCCTAGTCGATACCTATGATACCCTAGAAGGAGTCAAAAAAGCGATTGAAGTGGGGCAATGGTTGAAGCGGCAAGGGAAAAAGCTACTCGGGATTCGCCTAGATTCCGGAGATTTAGCAGATTTAAGCCTGAAAAGCCGTGCTTTGCTTGATCAAGCGGGATTGCAAGAGGCCTTCATTTTAGCGAGTAATGAATTGGATGAGACGATTATCAGCGAACTCAAGCGGCAAGGGGCCAAGATTACGGTTTGGGGAGTGGGGACGAATCTTGTGACGGCTAAAGATCAGCCCGCTTTGGATGGAGTGTATAAGTTATCGGCGATTCGGGATCAAGGGCAAGGGGGGGAGTGGAAATATAAATTGAAGCTTTCCGAACAAATGACGAAGGTCTCCAATCCGGGAATTTTACAGGTCAGGCGCTTTTATACTCTTGAGGGGAACTTGGCTGATATGATTTATGATATTCACCATGTGTCCGGAGAAGAGGATTTGATTATCAATCCCTTTGATCCGACCCAAATGCGTGTGATAAAGAAAGGAGTGGCGGGTCGAGATCTTCTAGAGCCAATTTTTCGCGAGGGAACGTTGGTTTATCCCCTTCCTTCGCTTCAAGAGATTCGTCAGAAGACAAAAAAAGAATTAGAGGCCTTCCCTGTCGGAATTAAGCGGTTTTTAAATCCTCATGTTTATGTCGTGGGAATGGAAAAATCGTTATATGATTTGAAAATTCAGTTGATCAAACAGGTACGCCGTGTGTCTCCGATTGCCTCTTAATGAGAGAAAAAATGGGAAAAGCTTTACTTTTAGTTGACTTACAAAATGATTTTTTTTCCGGAGGGGCCTTAAGCGTTAAGGAAGCGGACGAGGTGATTCCTCTGGTGAATGAGATCATTCATGCCCCTTTTGATCTCATTGTGGCGAGTAAGGATTGGCATCCTGCCGATCATGGGAGCTTTGCGAGCACGCATGGGAGGAAGCCTGGGGAGCATATTCAATTAGCCGGTTTAGATCAAATTTTGTGGCCTGATCATTGTGTTCAAGGAACGTGGGGGGCCGAATTTGTGCATGGCTGGGAGACGACGGCCTTAGATAAGATTATTTATAAAGGGACAAATTCTTTTGTTGATAGTTATAGTGTCTTTTTTGATAATGGGCATCGTCAGGCGACAGGGTTAGAGGAGTATTTAAAAGAGAAGAGCATCAAAGAGGTCTTTATTGCCGGAGTGGCCATAGATTATTGTGTCAAATATTCTGTCTTGGATGCCTTGCAATTGAATTTCCGTCCCTATATAATCCTAGAAGCCTGTCAAGGAGTGAATCTACATCCTCATGATGCCAAGAAGGCTTTGCAAATAATGCAGAATGCAGGAGCGACGATTATCTCTTTGAAGGATTTGAAGGATTGGTTGGGGGAGGGGAAAATATGAGTTCTTTCCATGCCCAAATGGCTAATGTGCCAAACCCTAGGAAAAAAAGAAGGCCGCTCCAGCCGGGAAGGGAAAAGGAGCCAATTTGAAACGGGATATCCCAAAAAAGGCGGACAAGATTAGCGATTGCCGCGCAGGTAATCAAGAGGGTCGAGAGAAAAAGGGCAGGGTGACTTTTTATCATATTTTTTCCTCAATCTATTGCTATTTTCATAACAAATGAATGAGAATATTTCAACTTAATCTTTGCAATTTTGCAAAGTCGAGTTAAAGGAATTAGGATGCGAATGCGAAAACTTAAACAAATGACGAGCGTTGGATTTTTCTTTCTTTTTCTTTTCTCTTTTGGGTGGTCTCTAGAAGATCCTAAGGGAGCGAAAGAGAAAGAGGCGGCTTTGACTTGTGAGAATAAGGAAGAATTTTCCGAAACAGATCATCAGGTCGTGGTGAATGGAGAAAAGATCGATTATCGTGCCATTGCGGGGAATTTGCTTTTAAGGGATGAGTCTTGCCAGCCTAAGGCAAGCTTTTTCTTTGTGAGTTATACCAAGAATGGAGTGGACGATTTGAGTGAGCGGCCGATTACCTTTTGTTTTAATGGAGGGCCTGGTTCTTCTTCTGTTTGGCTTCATTTAGGAGTTTTAGGGCCGAAGCGAGTGTCATTCAATGAAAATGGGGATGCGTTGCCTCCTTATCACTTAGTGGATAATGAATTTTCTCTTTTAGATGTGACCGATCTTGTGTTTATTGATCCTGTTTCTACAGGTTATAGTCGTGCCATTCCTCCCGACTGAGGCCAAGCAGTATCATGGGGTGGAAGAGGATATTAAGTCGGTTGCAGAATTTATTCGCCTTTACGTGACGCGCTATAATCGTTGGGAGTCTCCCAAATTTATTGCAGGGGAGAGTTATGGAACGACGCGAGCGGCGGGTTTGGCAGGTTATTTGCACGATCATTATTTTATTAATGTCAATGGAATCCTATTGATTTCTTCTGTTTTAAATTTCCAATCGATTGATTTTACTGCAGGGAATGATCTTCCTTATCTTTTGTTTTTCCCTAGCTATACAGCGACAGCGTGGTATCATAAAAAGCTTCATCCGGAGCTGCAAGCGGAGACTTCTCGATAAAGTTTTGGATCAGGCCCGTGATTTTGTGATCAATGAATATTGGGGGCTTTATTTAAAGGGGATCTCCTCTCTCCTTCCGAAGAAAGCTGACATGATTCAAAAGTTGGCTTTTTTTACCGGGTTGTCTCCTGATTATATTGAGAAAAGTCATTTGCGAATGGAGCATGCACGCGTTTCCTAAAGGAGCTATTGAGAAATGACCATCGGACAGTAGGGCGCTTTGACAGTCGCTTTAAAGGGATTGATGCGAATGCGGTTGGGGAGTATTTTGAATATGATCCAAGTGCAGAGGCAGTGTTTGGAGCTTTTACGGCAACATTTAATCATTATGTTCATACGCGATCTTAAAATGGCCGAAGGAGAGCCATTATAAAATTTTGGCGAATGTTCAGCCGTGGGATTATGGGAAGGGGAATAAATATTTAAATGTTGCGGAGACGTTGCGAAGTGTGATGACAAAAAATCCTTATTTACGAGTTTTTGTGGGAAATGGGAATTACGATTTAGCCACTCCTTTTTTTGCGACAGAGTATACGTTTAACCATTTGGGGTTGGATCCCTCTTTATTGGATCATGTGACGATGAAGTATTATGAGGCGGGGCATATGATGTATATTTACCGTCCGGCGTTGATTCAGATGAAGAATGACTTGGCGAATTTTTATTTTAAAACATTGGCAAATCAGCAGAAGGAAGGAGAGGAAGGAAAGTCTGTCCAACCTTAGAAGGGGAATCTGCGGTTTAGGCGAGGAATGAGAGTGTTTGTCTTGTTTTTTATTTATTCCTTTCCTATATTTATCTCATCGCCAATATCAAGATTAAGATACTCCATTAGGGGGCAATAGCTCAGTGGTTAGAGCAGCGGACTCATAACCCGCTGGTCGCTGGTTCAAGTCCAGCTTGCCCCACTTTTTATCCATCATCCATAAGCACTTGTAAACGCCATGTGCGACTTTTTTTTCCGTTCGAGTCCGGGCCCGAGACCGGGCCCGCGCCCGAACCGAGACTACGAGCTTTGCTAAACTACTCAAAATTGATTCGTGAATTACTTAGACGATCCATCAAAGTCTTGTACAGACTTTTTACCGAAGCTCGGAGTTTCGGTTCGGGCGCGGGCCCGGTCTCGGGCCCGGACTCGAACGGAAAAAAAAGTCGCACATGGCGTAAAATGGAAACAGTTTAAATCGAGGGCCAATCATCTGAAAGGAGTTTATGAGTCGTGAAAATGAATAAAAAAAAGATTAAAGACCTCGGAATGACCTTTGAGCAAGCTGTACTCAGGTATGATTTTTTTCAATGCTATCAACTTCTCGGAAAATACTACACAGCCGATACATTCCATACTGCGCCACCGGTTCTTTTAGGTCAGTGTCCTTCTTGCGGTGAATTTACTTGGGAAGAGTCAATTGAGGAAGACGTAGGAAAATGTAATAAATGCAACTTCTCGGGATAAAAACCAGTCATAAACCACCTACGGTTCTATGAAAATTGTGAGAAAAGCGATGTTAAAGCAATATCTTTCCAAAAAATATTGGAGGAAATGATGAGACTTTGGATTCTTTCTTTAATTGCATCTATTACTTGTATAGTTGTTCCTGGATATGCAAAAAATCCCTTCTCTGATGAATTTGGGATGTGTTGAATTATCGTAGGAGGCTAGATCGGGGTGATTGGTTGCCTTTTAAAATGGCTTTTCCAGAGCACTATGTTGTTCTTCCTGCCGACCGTAATAAAGAAATAGGATTAGATCCTGGATTTTTTTGTGGGGAACGCTCGACAATTAAGGATCTATGGCAGCAGTATGAAAAGGATCCTAAAGCTAACTTTAAGCCTCTTTCTGGTTTTTTTTATGTCAGCTGGAGCTGGGATATTGCACAAAAAGATTCAAAGACTTTTTCCATTTCAGATCAAGAAATTCGCTCTATGCTAGAAAAGCAGGGAGCCACATCAGTGAATATTTGTAACCTTTATTGGAATGACTTTCCTGTCAAATCTGTAGAGGCTGAGCTCTCTCATTCACATGCCTTTATTGCATGGATAGGCTTGAATACCGGCGGAGAGGCGATAAAAATTCAGTATTTCTGCCCAGAACATACGTCATTGTTTGCTGAAGAATGTGCAGTTTGGAATCAGTTTCTTCATAAGAGTACCGGACTGTCCTATGATGAATATTCCAATTGCGTCAAAAGAGAATTAGAATCAATGTTCAAAGCGATCGATAAAAAAGACAGCTTTCCATAGATACCGAGAGGGGTTAAAAGTGGGGTGTGACAAACTCTTTATAAATACTTGGATATACCAAGAAATTTTCCCCCGTTCTTTTGCGTAATCTGAAAGCACGCACTTTTCCTGGAAGCACAAAAGCCTTGATTTTTCAACAGAGTGTCGCTAAAAGTTCTCTCTTTGTTTGGAGGAGAGCTATGGCGAGGGAAAAGCGGGCAAGGGGAGAACGTCCCGGAGATCTGCGACAGGAAAACCTCACACTCCTTGGAGAAAAATTTGTAATAGCCTGTTTCGGTCAGTTTCTGCTACTCTTTCTCCTTTAAGATCTTTTAAAGGAGGAAGAATGCGCTTAGGATACGTCATTATCTATTTGACATCCTCCTCCGCATAAATGCGGAGGATTCCTGAGTTAACTCAGGAGTAGACATTCCTCCTCGCGGATTTCTGCTAGTTCCTGCTTCCGACCTCTTCTGAGGTTCGATCCACAGGCCATCCCGATTTGCCCGACCGTTTAAATTATCTTGCATCGTTGGAAGTCCTAAGATCATCCTAGCAAGAAAAAAAATATTTTAATAAAAAGCGATAAAGGTGGTTCAGACACAATTCTTTCGATGACATTTCTTTTGGAAGAGTTTTAAGAGAATATTGTTTCATATTTTTGCCAGCTACTTGAATTCATAAATCAGCGATATCGATGATACGGTAAAAATAGCGACTGCTTAATAGAGCATCGGAGACTGGGCCTAAATGAAGCAGAACAGGCGAAATCCCGAAGCCTTTTGGAAGAGCAAGAGAAGCTATTTTGGTTTTCATTGCATCGATCACTTCAAGCCCCAATTCACGACGGCGCATTTTGACTTCACAGACAAAAAGGGTGTTGGAATGCATTTGAATCAGATAATCAATTTGGCATCCTTTTTTGCGACCTGAGGCTTTTTGAAAATAGGGATTATCAATAACGACATCCTGAGCGTGAATTCCAAGTGCCTGGTAAAGAAGAGATCTATTTTTCAGCAAAAGATTTTCGAGTTGGAAGCCGAGCATGGGTTCCCATCCAGGCAAACTAGAAAGCGGGACTTCTAAAAACGACCCTTGTTCAATTTTCGTAAGATTGGGTTCGATATAATGGATGTAGAAGCGAAGATAATTGTCGGAAAGCCGATATAGGGTCAGTTTTCCCGGCTTACCTGTTTTTAAAGACCAGTCTGGATGTTTGCTGACAAATCCACAGATTTCAAGAGCTTTAAGATGATGGCTCAGTGTGCCGCTTGGCGAATAAGCCATTGTCTTTTGCAGAGTAGTTCGGTCTTTCATGCCCTGACTTAGTATTGTAATGATCTTTTTATAGATCTCTCCTCTTGAGCTGAAAAGATCATTAAAAATCCGGTCAAATTCATGCACCAAAAGGCCATTTTTTTCAAAACAGAGGCGTTTAATATTTTCATCAGCGCTTTGATGAGTCTGAATCTGTTCAAGATACCAAGGCACTCCTCCAGTCACACTCAAAATCTTAAAAAAGTCGAGATCTGATCCTTTGAAGCCTTGAAGATTCAGTAATTCTCTGCATTGTGGAATCGATAGTTCTGTAAGTTCCAGATAGAGAGAAACCCGACCAAAAAAAGCTGTGCTATTGATGATATTTTTATCGATCCAAGTCGAAATAGAGCCGCATAAAATAAGGATAATAGATGGATGGTTTTGCAAGACAAGATCCCACCAAACTTTTAACTTAGAGATAAATGTCGGATCTTTTGAACCCATCCACGAAATCTCATCAAAGAGAATGACAGTGGGTTTGGCTGTGAGATGTCTTGATAGATGCGCAAAAGCATCACTCCAATCTGTGAAAGTAAAAGGAGGAAGATTAAATAAAGTCGCAAGTTCGCGAGCGAAGGCATCACGCTGATCCTGCGCCGTTACCCCTTTAACTGGAGCCAGCCCACTAAAAGGCAAAAAAACCTTATCTTTTCCGAATTCTTCGGCAAGACGACTTTTCCCTATTCGACGACGCCCTTTAATGACAACAAGACAGGCTCGACCTGACTTTGATAGGTCTTCCAGTCTCCGTAACTCGTTATCTCTTCCGACAAATGGTTTCATATAGTCTATATTAAATGAGCATGATGTTTATGTCAATCTATTATGCTCAAAATCGACATTTGTCAGTTTCGAGCATAATAGAATCTTAAGATGCGGTCTCTCATCAAAATTTAACACAAAAACCCACTTAACTAAATTGGGTGTTTCTGTTAAATTCCATGAAGGAGATAGCAATGAAAAAGCCCAGAAGCCTCAGTATTATTCATCCTCTTCTTACACAAGCCTCATTTACGGCAATTGCATCTCTTTCAATACAAAGGTAGGCCTATGTTTGAGGGTGAAATATCCTTGATTGTCTATCCTCCAGAAACGATATTTGCTGAAAAGCTCGAAACAGTCCTTTCTAAAGGAGCTGCTAATAGCCGTATGAAGGATTATCATGACTTACTTTTACTCACACGTGAACCTCATATCATTGACATTCATAAGCTGCAAGTATCACTAAAAAGTACGTTTAGCAATCGTGGCACGAATCTTGAGTTTATTGCCTTTACAGAGGATGAACTCAAGCCCATGGAAAAATTGGCCATTTTCATAATTTCGTCAGGGATTCGGTTTGCTCCGACTTTTTAGGATCGATCTTTTTCGTTGAATATGGTCATTGATTGATTTCAGAAAAATGAGGAACAGGATAAGCAGGATCGCAAACGGCAGGATATGCAAGATAACAAAAACCTTTATTCAAATCCTGCCTATCCTGCCGCTTGCGATCCTGCTTATCCTGTTTTTTCGGCTATTTTCATAAGTTCGTCAAGCCACTATTACCTTAACTAGTTGCCATTCACAGGTATTCTAAAATGATAAACGCAGAGACGCGGCTACCATTTAGCAATGCTTATGAAGGAAACATCATGCGTTGACGAAATTGTGAAAATAGCCAGAAAAACGAGCCGGCTATGGGAAAGAAATTGTCGCATCGCTGTCGCGACAATTAAGTTTGGAATACGGAGGTGGCTTTGCGGAAAAATATTTGAGAAAAATGATTCAATTCGCGGAAGTCTTCCCTGACGAGCAAATTGTCGCATCACTGATGCGACAATTAAGTCGAGCTTACTTCTATTGTAAATCCTGACAGACCTCGGCCCGTGGATTATAAGCGTCAATTTGATAACCAATAATAGCATTGAGCGACTACAGATTAGTCCGATGCGTATCTATCTATAAGGCCGATTCCATCAATGATTTGATGCTTTCTTGCCAATTTACCGTTTGTACTTGAATGCTATCCTTATCTCGCTGTAAAAACGTTTTTAGTTGATCCACAATAGAGTCAAAATCCAATTCTATTCCTGATTTAATGGCAATGAGATGATTTAAATTATTTTTTTCCAATTCGTAGGATCTGCAAATTAATGCAAACACCTTCATTTGAATTAATTCTGCTGTTGTTGATCCACCAGCCTTTCCCAAGTAAACGTGTGCTACATTATAGTAATTTGCAATCTCTTCTTCATTAAGAGCTCCTTTCACAGAAAAAGATATTTGCTCCGGTTTTTGCGCGGTTTTTAAGTAATTGCAAATTTCTTCCTTCATAACAAGATTGTTTCCACACACGATCCCAATATGGAGAGGACCTAACGAGTTATCCGAAGAGCTAATAATTTTTTGAATAATTGGGAGTATGGTTTTTCCTAGACCTTGCCGCCCCATCATTATGAAAAGAACTTTTTCGTTTGTTTGTATCTTAAGTTTCTTCCGTAATTCCTCAACTTTGGTTGAATCTAGCTCCCTTTGAATGGCGGGGCGAATTGGATATCCTAGTACCTCAACTCGATCCTTTAGCCGAGGATCAGTAGGGATGTATTCACTTGAAGGGATCCAAAATTTTACAAGCAAAGGGTTAACTCTTTGTGCTAAGGGAAGAAGATCTGGGTTGAAATAATAATCACACTGAATAAACCGTAAAGGAGTATTAAGATCATAGGCAAGAGCAGCATCTGCTTGTGCAAAAGACCGTGTCGTTAATATGAGGTCAGGTTTTAATTTACCAATTGTTTTTTTGAGCCTATGAGAGGAGTTATCCCGAATAAATCGTCTGAGTTGATTGCATTTCCACCAGAAATCATCTGCTAATTCAGAATTATTTTCTTTTTGGACTATTTCTCCCCAGATATCTACACTATGCATACCACTGAAACGGTATAGAAAATCTTCATTGTTTTTGAATAGTTTATATACATCTACAAGAGAAGTCTCAAAAGAAAGTTTATTCAAATATTTTTCTACTGCATTTGCAACCATGAGCTCACCTCCCGCAGCAGACGTTGTGATAATTACAATTTTACGAGGTCTATCCCCTTTATCATCTGTTTTGTGTGAATGCTCTGTACAGGAAATGGCAGAGAAAAATAGTGAAAGTGCCTTCAAGAATGGTGATAATTTAGTAATTAATTGGAGTTCAGATAAGTGGTCTTCTTTTCGACAGGTTAGCAAAAATTGATGGTCAAGTAGCCATTGTTCAAATATTTTGACAGCCTCTTGTGAATTTTTGATGGAAGGTAAAACAATTTCTTTGTAATTTGTCCAAATACAATTCGCTTTTTCACTGTCATTCAATGTTACTATAAGCTGTTCATGCAATGGAGAGTCGAAAACTAATTTATCATAGCACGTGCCATCATACGCAGTAATGGTCTGATCCCATTTTGCACAAATATCCGCGCTTGCCAAAAAGTTGCAGGCTTCTAAAAATTTATTATTAGTAGCGGGTTGCATATAAAAATCTCCAAGGTATATGTGAGTTTTCACCAAAAAAAACATTAACGGAGAATACTCATGATACAGTATGTCAGCTGTGTAGAAAAAAATCACTCACAATCTTCAACTTTCTCGTGCCTTATTACGATACTAGGTGCAACAGATGGGAAAATTTTATCACAGCCATTCATCGAGCTATAGAATCTTGTAAATCAACGGGTTTCAATCCAGATGATCATTTTCGTGGCGTCACGAAAATGATCCCGCTTGGCAAGGGTGCAGAGCGACAAATTGAAGATTTTATGTTAACTCGCTACGCCTGCTACCTTATCGCTCAGAATGGCGATCCAAGAAAAGAATCGATAGCTTTTGCTCAATGCTATTTTGCTTTGCAGACGCGAAAACAGGAACTTCTTGAAGAAAGAATGCTGCTGCATGCACGAATGGAAGCAAGAGAAAAACTCAGAGACTCTGAAAAAACTCTTTCCCAAAATATCTATGAACGAGGTGTTGATGAAGCTGGTTTTGGAAGAATCCGCTCAAAAGGGGATGAGGCTTTGTTTGGAGGAAATACAACGCTTACAATGAAGGAACGGTTCGGTATCACACATACCCGTCCTTTGGCAGACTTTCTTCCCACTTTAACGATCGCAGCTAAAAATCTTGCAACTGAAATGACAAATCACAACGTCCAGCAAAAAAATCTCCATGGTGAAGTCACCATAACAGGTGAGCATATACAGAACAATCAGAGTGTACGTGAAATGCTAAGCCATCGAGGAATCAAACCAGAAAATCTTCCTCCGGAAGAAGACATCAAAAAACTAGAACGTCGCGTAAAATCTGATGAAAAAAAGTTAGCCATGCATTCTGGTAAGTTACCAAAACAATGAATAGCCGACAGAGGCTAAAAAAAACAAAAAAGGCGATAACCCCCCCTTGATGAACGACCACACTTGCTTTTCAAACGTACAACATTGCAATCAAACGCCATGTGCGACTTTTTTCCCTTCGAGTCCGGGCCGATCAGATTACACCCAATCTTGTGTTCAAAGATCCCTATGTGTTGGAGTTCCTCTTTCTCACAACGATAATTGCGAATGAAAAAAATAAGTTTGATTAAATATCCTAAAAATGGGATAATTGCGGATAGACAATGAGTAAATGACGCCATGTGCGACTTTTTTTTCCGTTCGAGTCCGGGCCCGAGACCGGGCCCGCGCCCGAACCGAGACTACGAGCTTTGCTAAACTACTCAAAATTGATTCGTGAATTACTTAGACGATCCATCAAAGTCTTGTACAGACTTTTTACCGAAGCTCGGAGTTTCGGTTCGGGCGCGGGCCCGGTCTCGGGCCCGGACTCGAACGGAAAAAAAAGTCGCACATGGCGTTAAATGGAATGAAAGAACTGGACTGGATTGGATCAAGTAAAAAAGACCTACTGGAATTTCCTCTTGATGTGAGAAAGGAAATGGGACACGCTCTTTATCTTGCTCAAGTTAGTGGTAAACATAAGAATGCAAAACCTCTAAAAGGATTTGGTGGAGCCCAGCTTTTAGAGATTGTTCAAGATGATAGAAATGGCACTTATCGAACGATGTATACAGTCCAATTTAATGAAGTCGTATATGTTCTACATGCATTCCAGAAGAAATCTACGAGCGGTATTAAAACCTCTAAGCAGGATATGGAGTTAGTGGAAAAACGGCTAAAATGGGCTCAAGAAAAATACCACAAGCAATTCGGTAAATCGTAAACAGGTGGTTATGAATAAAAAAAAACATAAACAAAACGATGAAATAGAATGGGAAGTCAGCAGCGGGAATGTCTTTGCTGATCTAGAAATTGAGAATCCTGAGGAGGAGCTAACTAAGGCCAAGTTAGTTTGGGAAATTGAACAGGTCATTAAAAAGAAAAAATTAACTCAGACTGTAGCTGCTAAAATCATGGGGATTAATCAACCAAAGGTCTCTGCATTAATGAGACGTAAATTGGATGGTTTTTCTGTTGAGCGACTCATTCATTTTTTGAATGCGCTGGGTCAAGATATTGATATCATTGTGCGGCCAAAGCCTCGGAACCGAAAGCAAGCGATCATAAATGTTTATCACGAGAATGGTTCTAATTGCTCTAATATACCGTTAGCAGCAAGAGGGGCTTATTGATTTGCAATTTTGTGAAAAATGATGGAAGTCATACATAAGGATAAGCAATCCTCATTTTCGGCCGTTCATTTGCCAGCGGATTGCGTCGAATATACGCTTCGAACTCCTCCCTAAACTCTTGAATCGCGCTGACAACCGGAGGCGCCGCCCCAATCGCCAACGCACAAAAAGAGGTTGCTGCCATCTCCTTACAAACCTGATCGATCACCTGTAAATCCGAGAATGTTCCCCCTCCGGCGAGGATCCGTGCCAAGACCTTCACCATCCAGTTTGTCCCTTCGCGGCAAGGGGTGCACTTTCCACAAGACTCATTCTGATAAAATTCCATCAGGCGATGGGCCACTTTGACCATATCGGCCGAGTCATCCATCACAATCACTGAGGCAGTCCCGAGCGCACTATTGCGAGCCGCTAACGTCTCAAAATCCATCGAGAGGTCGAGATCGCTCGCTGTCAAAAGAGCACAAGAAGACCCTCCGGGGTAGCAAGCTTTAAATTTTCTTCCCGGAAGCATTCCCCCCGCTGTTTCTAGGACCTCCCTCAAAGGAATACCTAAAGGAAACTCATAGCATCCCGGCTTCTGCACATGCCCACTGACCTGAAAGATTTTTGTTCCTGTATTTTTCGGTTTCCCAATTCCTTGGTACCATTCTGCCCCTCGATTGACAATATGAACCACATTGCATAAGGTCTCGACATTATTGACAATCGTTGGTTTACCATATAATCCCGCAACAGCAGGGAAGGGAGGTCTCAAACGAGGAAGGGCGCGAAACCCCTCCAAAGAGGTCAGCTGAGCCGTCTCTTCCCCTGCAATATACGCTCCCGCTCCGGGATGCACAAGAATCTCTAAGGAAAAATCAGAATGAAAAAGGGGAGCGCCCAGATACCCCTTTTCCTTCGCTTGTAAAACCGCTTTTCTTAAGAGATTTATTCCCTCATAAAATTCCCCCCGGCAGTAAATAAAGGCCTGCCTTGCCCCAATGGCGTAGCTCGCAAGAATCATCCCCTCCAAGAGCTGATGAGGATCATGCTCGATGATGAAACGATCCTTAAAAGCCCCCGGTTCGCTTTCATCGCAATTGCAAACGAGATAACGAACAGAAGGAGTGTTTTTGGGAATAAAGCTCCATTTTTTCCCCGTCAGAAATCCCGCCCCTCCACGGCCACGTAGCTGCGATTCTTGCACTTGATGCGTGATTTCTTCGGGAGAAAGATGAGGGATTGCTTTGCGGATTGCTTGATACCCCCCATGTCGTTCGTATGTCTCTAGATTAACTTGATGGGGATCGTCCATGTAAGCGGTTAAAATGCGCATTTCAGGCATGGGATCCCTCTTTTTGCGGCATCGGGGAAGGGTGCCCGGGCTTTGTTTTCGCCTCTCTTAAAAGGCGATCTAATCGGATGTTGCGAACAGTGTCGCAGCCAATTGGCCTTTTGCAAGTCTTTCGATACAATAGTAGTGTTTTTGTCGTTATCTCCAACCTTAGACTTAAGCTGTTTCCAAAGAATTATTATCGGTCTGTATTCAATTTATATTTTTGCAGCCTGCTATTTGGCTTATTGGGGATTGTATAGGCAATTTTCCCTTGTTTTAACAGAGAGATAAGAGTCTTCTTTAAGGCACCAGAAATATGCTTATGTCCTAAAGCCTGAGATACTTCGCTTTTGGATAATGGGCCTTTTCTGAGCAAATTTAACACCGCATCCTCCAGCGACTCGGGCCTTGACTCAGGCTTCCACTCAGGCCTTGAGCCGGGCCTGACTTTTTCGGCTTCTTCTGCCTGCTCTCCGGGTCTTTTCCCTGTAGCAAAAAAGGAAGAGGGTAAGAAAATCGTTACAACAGATTCAGCACGAACTTCCCAGATCGGCTTGGGATTCCCATTTTCCTTACACCAGTCGATAATGTTGAGCGTACCCATTCCCCATTTCTCAATAACGCCAGCGCGATAAAAGACACTAGCAATAATGGGATTCCAAGGCTTGGACTCATGAGGTCTGGTCAACTTTTCTGGAGTGATATCAAAGTGTAAGACTCCCGGATTGATGATTTCTAGGCGATCATCATACATGGCAATCGCAACAGCACCTCCTGGTGTGGTGTAATCTCTATGGCAGATAGAATTTGCTAAAGCTTCTCTTGTTGCAAGCGGTGGATAAAGCGGGTAATCCTCCCGTATCATTTTGCCTGGCACAACACGTCCAGAAATGGAGACATGATCGAGCAAGAATAATTCACCTCGCCTCAAAAGATCAAATGCATTGCCCCAATAATCCCGATTATCCATGAACCCGGTCAAGCGGTCCGAGCCTCTGAATCGAGCAAGTCTTATTGATAGCTGAGGGTAGTTTGAAAACAATCTTTCGCTTTTTCCATAGAGAGCTACGGCAGCGTTGATAAGACGTCCGTCATCAAAGAGTCCCAAGCCTCTTAAAATTGATTCCGAGTCAGTATGAGAGGGGTTTTTCATACGGCCAAGTTTTATCGCATTTTGAAGCGTGGATTGGATTTCTTCCTCATCTAGATCTTTCACGGTTATCCAGTCAGGTGCCAGCTCATTTTCCCAACGCCGATGTGCATGGAATTTATCTAAAACACGCTTTTCATATTCACTACGGGGCATGATTTGAGTTGTAGGACCATGTCGAAGATAAGGCCTGCCATCATAACAATAAGTACCCAGTTTT
Organism: Parachlamydiales bacterium; assembly: GCA_963801825.1. Classification (GTDB taxonomy): domain Bacteria; phylum Chlamydiota; class Chlamydiia; order Chlamydiales; family Parachlamydiaceae; genus CAWDGI01. Next base: position 452,626 of record CAWDGI010000003.1, on the reverse strand, counting down.
CCAGATATTCTAATCAAAATGACTGCTTTGTCATTTCCGATAGCTACAGTTTCGATTTCAGGAAATGCGGGCGGCTCAATTTTTCGTAGTTCTTGTGCTATATCTTCGAGCGTTTTTGCTGTTACTTGTTGACCCACTATTTCACCCTTATCAGAAACTCCAAAGAGCACAAAGCCTCCTAGCCCATTGAGCATTGCGCATACTGTTTTAGCGGCTTCTGATCGTTGTCCTGTTGTCTTTTTAAACTCCAAGCCCTCAGATTCGCCTTTTGCAACCAACTTTTGTAGTTCTTCTAGACGCATTATGACTCCCTGCCCTTGGGAAACATAGCCTCCTCTTTGGTCACTTCACCCTTGGTTAATTCTTCAATTTTTTTAGCCAGCTTTACACTGGGCGATCGCCTACCGCGTAGAATTTCACCTAAATGATTACGAGAAATGCCTAATTCATTAGCAAAGTCGGTTTGGGAAATCTTTTTACGAAATAGGTACTCATCTAAATCCATACCCCATACTCCATACTTTTTTAGGAGCAATTGTACTATTTTCTTTGTAAAATACAACATTTTTCGCATCAAAAACTACTTTTCCTCGGGATCATTTGCTCCTAGTGCCCCGTCGCATTATTTTGTCCACTTGGGGCTGCGTGAAAGCCCCCGCGGTTGAGAGATCGCAAGTGGGCTAGTATTTTTCATTGGGCTGCTCACCAACTCTCAATGGAGGGGCTTTCGCTGAACCCCAATTTTATCCTTGCTGGAATTTTTTCAGGATGCCTTTTGAAGTTTAGATATCAGTGAGCCATATTTTTTATGTGAATGAAAATATTTCAATAAAAGTAATTGAAAAATTATAAAAAATAAAATAAAATTTCGTTTTTAATATAATAGTAAAATAAAGGTTGATTTGTTATGCAAATATCAAAAATGTCGGAATATGGTTATTTTGAAGAACCATTTACTTGGTATAACCGATTTAAGTTTGGCCCATGCCCAAATTTTATTAAGTTCTTGAAAATCCAGAATATATGTATGTGGGGTAGACCGGAAAAAAAGATACCTCAAATGATCCTACAAGCGATTATTGATCCTAAACGTGTGATTGTTTGTCAAGATGGCTCTTCTTTTCCTACTTATACTGGAAAAGTTCAACACCTTACACAAGAGCTAAAAAAGTTGTATAATCCTTCCGGAGAAAAAAATTATTCATATCTAGGCGATTTGTATCATTCTTCTCTCATTTCTGGTCTTGTCAATGTGATCATTCGGCCAGAAAGCTCTGATGATGTAAGGGCTAGAGGATTAGACATCTTGCATAACCTCAATTCCTTGCCCCTGCCCTTGCCCTTGCCCTATTAGCGTCGTTTTTGAGCCATTTTCACCAGCATAGACACGATGCTAATCAGCAGTTCTCGTCCTTCTAGAACTTTTTCGGGCAAAGGCAAGGGCAGGGGCACGGGCAAGGAATTGAGGTTATGCAAGATGTCTATTATATGCATTGCAATCTCTTGAGAAAATGGAAGGAAGCCTTTGCTCATTGAATCAACAAGTTTCTTCCTTTCTGAACGCTTCAAATGAAGAAGTTAAAAGAAAAATCAAAAATAAACTCAACAAATATTCTCAGAAGATATTACAGCTTCAATTTTCTATGAAGCCACATATGCTTCATCGAAAAGCGCCTCAATCCATTGACTCAACAAGAGAAAAAAAGACTAGACTCTTATTTAAAAAATGCTGAGCAAAAGTTAAAGGTTCATGGAGATTCTCTTCAATCTATTGCAGAAAAACTTCGCAGTTTCGGTTTTCAAGTCATTCCAGTTCCAGGGCTTTATTACGAAAAATCAAAACTTGCTGTTGTCAATTTTTTAAACTCTATTGTTGCTAAGGGAAAAAAGGGAACATTCTGTATTACTAATGGTTCTTCTCATTCTCTTGATCGTTATTTAAGAGATGCCTATACCAATATTCTTCGATCTCATGGAATTGACCATGTGTACTTTGTTGGAAGAAAAGCAGAAAGTGAAGTGTGGGGTAAAGATCCGAGAAGTGTATTTAAAGCTGCAGAAAAAAGTCTGAGCACTGGTGGAGGAATTCATTGTAGGACTCAAGAAATCAATAGTTTTCTTAGAGGATTTGCTATCACACAGGATACGAGTCTTCCTCCTTTAGAAGGGATTCAAGAGCAGGAATATGTGGGAGAGGCCATACAAAAGTTTTATTTTGAAATGCTTCAAAATCAATCTTTCCTGTAAAATTGATTTATCATTTCATTATTAAAAAATGCACAAATAAGAATTTGGCAGAGGGATATCGAAGACAAGAATTTGCTTTTCAAGTAAACTCTTTATCATAAACTTAGAGCATCGACTAGCCCAGGCCTTCTAGGCTAGCTCGGTTATTAACCTTCACGTCATGTGCGACTTTTTTCCGTTCGAGTCCGGGCCCGAGACCGGGCCCGTGCCCGAACGGAAAAAAGTCGCACATGGCGTAACCTTCATATCTTATTAGGTGCGGTGCATAATATGAGCGAATACCAATACTTTGAATTCCAAGCAGTAGATCGTTGTTTGACAGAAAAAGAAATGAAGGAGTTGCGTTCTTTTTCAACACGAGCTGACATCACTCCGCATAGTTTTATTAATGACTATTCATGGGGAGATTTTAAAGGTGATCAAGACCATTGGATGGAAAAATATTTCGATGGCTTTCTTTACTATGCTAACTGGGGGACTCACATTTTAAAACTGCGGCTTCCAGCAGCTCTCTTAGCTCTCAAAACTGTACAGCCTTATTGTGATAGTGATCTTTTCTCGGCTCGTCTCAGTGAAGATAAGATCATATTAGATTTCCTGTCAGAAAATGATGGCGGAGAATGGGAAGAAGATCTAAAACTTACTCCCTTTTTAAGCTTGAGAATGGATTTGAGCCGTGGCGACCTGCGCTGTTTATATCTGGGATGGCTATCCACTTTACAAAGCGATGAATACGATGAAGAGGAGCTGGAACCTCCCGTACCGCCGGGTTTGCAAAATTTAAGCCCTACACTCATTCACCTTGCTGATTTCTTACGTATAGACTCAGATTTAATCGATGCGGCAGCCACTAGAAGCCCTTCATTAGAAGAAACGACTCCCAAAATGATCTTCGGAAATGGATGGCTACCCTTTCTGCCAATGAGAAGGATGATTTACTCGTAGATATGTTAGAAGCTAGTATAAAAGGGAATCAAAGCGCAGCTCTTGAGCAAGCAAATCGTTTCAATAAAATATGGCAATCGCAGCAAGAAATCCAAAAAGAAAAGCCCAAACAACGCACAGTTGGAGAGTTGTTAAAAGAAGTTGAAGCTGTCAGGCAGATTAGACTACGACTTAAAGCAGAAAAAGCAGCAGTAGAACGGGCTGAACGGGAAAGATTGCAACGCCTAGCTCGAGAAAAACGACTTAATGAAATAAAAGGCCATGAATCCACACTATGGAATCAAATTGAGTTACTTGCATCTGAAAAGAAGGCGAAAAGTTATGATAAGGCTGTAGAGCTTATTATCGATTTACGAGACCTTGCTGCCCGGGAAAGTTCTAATGGTTTCTTATTGAAGTTTAATGCTTTGAAAGAACGGCATTCTACTAAATCATCATTCATCGAACGCTTAAAGAAAATCTCTGTTTAATTACATGGAATTATAATGGACCCCAAAAAATAGACAGCCCTTCAAGTTACATTCTGTGCTAAAGATAAAATGGTCAAAGGAGGCCAAAGCACATGAATAGAAATCTAAGAAGTGCAGCGTTCAAGAAGAGAATTTCTCTATGTAACTTGAAGAGCTGTCTATTTTTTGGGGTCCATTATAGAGAATGTTGGGTAATTTCATCATACATAAGGATAAGCAATCCTCATTTTCGGCCGTTCATTTGCCAGCGGATTGCGTCGAATATATGCTTCGAACTCCTCCCTAAACTCTTGAATCGCGCTGACAACCGGGGGAGCCGCCCCAATCGCCAATGCACAAAAAGAGGTCGCTGCCATCTCCTTACAAACCTGATCGATCACCTGTAAATCCGAGAGAGTTCCCCCTCCAGCGAGGATCCGTGCCAAGACCTTCACCATCCAGTGTGTCCCTTCGCGGCAAGGGGTGCATTTTCCACACGACTCATTCTGATAAAATTCCATCAGGCGATGGGCCACTTTGACCATATCGGCCGAATCATCCATCACAATCATTGAGGCAGTCCCGAGCGCACTATTTCGAGCCGCTAACATCTCAAAATCCATCGAGATGTCGAGATCGCTCGCTGTCAAAAGAGCACAAGAAGACCCTCCGGGATAGCAAGCTTTAAATTTTCTTCCCGGAAGCATTCCCCCCGCTGTTTCTAAGACCTCCCTCAGAGGAATACCTAAAGGAAATTCATAGCATCCCGGCTTCTGCACATGCCCACTGACCTGAAAGATTTTTGTTCCTGTATTTTTCGGTTTCCCAATTCCTTGATACCATTCCGCCCCTCGATTGACAATATGGACCACATTGCATAAGGTCTCGACATTATTGACAATCGTTGGTTTGCCATATAATCCCGCAACAGCAGGGAAGGGAGGTTTCAAACGAGGAGTGGCGCGAAACCCTTCCAAAGAGGTCAGCAGAGCCGTCTCTTCCCCTGCAATATAAGCTCCCGCTCCGGGATGCACAAGAATCTCTAAGGAAAAATCAGATTCAAAAAGGGGAGCGCCCAGATACCCCTTTTCCTTCGCTTGTAAAACCGCTTTTCTTAAGAGATTTATTCCCTCATAAAATTCCCCCCGGCAATAAATAAAGGCCTGCCTTGCCCCAATGGCATAGCTCGCAAGAATCATTCCCTCCATGAGCTGATGAGGATCATGTTCAATGAAGAAACGATCCTTAAAAGTCCCCGGTTCGCTTTCATCGCAATTGCAAACGAAATAACGAACAGAAGGAGTGTTTTTGGGAATAAAGCTCCATTTTTTCCCCGTCAGAAATCCCGCCCCTCCACGGCCACGTAGCTCTGATTCTTGCACTTGATATGTGATTTCTTCGGGAGAAAGATGAGGAATCGCTTTGCGGATTGCTTGATAGCCCCCATTTCGTTCGTATGTCTCGAGATTGACTTGATCGGGATCGTCCATGTAAGCCATTAAAATGCGCATTTCAGGCATGGGATCCCTCTTTTTGCGGCATCGGGGAAGGGTGGCCGGCTTTTTTTCGCCTCTCCTAAAATGCGATCTAAATCCTTTTCTTGCACCGGTCCCACCACCTGATCATCGATAATCATCATGGGGGCGCGATCGCAGGCTGCCAGGCATTCCGAAGGAATCACAGTGAATTCCCCATCTGCTGTGGTCTCTCCGGGAGCAATGCGCAAAGTTTGGCAAAGATGAGCGAGGAGTCCATCTGCTCCACGTAGCATGCAAGAGAGCATTTTTGCAGACATGAATTAGATGTTTGCCAACAGGTTCTTCAAAAAACATATCGTAAAAGGTCACGACGGCGTTGCACTTCATTGGGATCGATTCCAAAAAGCTCAGCCACTTCATTTTGAATTTCGCGCGGCAAATAGCCTATTTCTGCTTGGGCTAAATGCAGCGCAGGAATAAGAGCCGAACGCTTTTCCGGATACAGTTTTTGCAGTTCTAAGATTGGCCTGTTTCGTTTCTTCATATTCATCGATCTACATCTCCTAAAATTGGATCGACACTGGCAATAGCGACCACCACATCAGATATAAAATGTCCAGGTAGAACTTTTTTTAACACTTCAACATGAGGAAAAGAAGGAGAGCGAACACGAAGCCGATAAGGGCGGTTGCTCCCATCGCTAACCAGATAATAGCCAAGTTCCCCGCGGGCTGATTCGACGCATTGATAGAGCTCTCCAACGGAGGGGGAATGATCCCTTCGCTGACCAATTTAAATTGATGAATGACAGCTTCCATGCTGCGCGCCAAGCTCGTGGCGAGGAGGAAGGGCCACTTTGCGATTATCGGTCAATAACAGGCCCCGGTTTTAATCGGCCTAGAGCCTGCTCAATTAAAGAGGCGCTTTGCTGCATTTCCTCCATCCGGACTAAATAGCGGGCATAGGCATCTCCTTCTGTTTGTGTAGGAATATCAAATTGATAAGTTTCATAACCAAGATAGGGATAAACTTTACGAATATCATAGGGGACACCTGCCCCACGAATGACAGGTCCTGTGCACATGATACTGCTTGCAGAGCTCTTTATCGATGACGGCAACCCCTTGAAGACGTTCACACCAGACATAATTATGGGTCAGAAGATTGTCAGATCTTTCCAAGTGTGAGGGAAAATCTTTTAAAAAGCTCTACGAGTTTGATCTTCAAATTCGGGATTTAGATCGTATGCGAGTCCTCCGATGCGCCAGAAAGAGGGGAACATGCGTGCGCCGGACATAGCTCTTCAAAAAGATCGAGAATTTTTTCCCGCTCGGCAAAGCAATACATGTAGACAGAAGACATATTCAGTTCAAGGGCGCTTGTGCCCACCAAATCAGATGGCTGGCAATGCGGGATAATTCCAAGAAGATCAAACGAATGGTTTGGGCTCGTTCAGGGACTTCGACTGCCATAGACGTTCTACAGACTGCCTGCGCAAAAGCCTGTTCTTCAGCGGGTCCAGATAAATAATCGAGTACGATCGATAAGGGTAAAGACCTGGTGATAGGTGCGCGTTTCGCACTCTTTTTCGACTCCCGTATGCAGATAACCGATGATCGGTTCAGCCGAAATAACAACTTCGCCTTCTAAGACGGAGTTTTAAGCGTAATACTCCATGAGTCGAAGGATGCTGTGGCCCCAGGTTGAGCTCCATCACATCCGTCGTTCAAAAAATTGTCAGTTGATGTCAGACTTCTTGTCGATTATTTGGACATAGGAATGATCTCTGAAGGTACTTTTGGTTTAACACCATGTTTAAATTCAACGGGTTCTTCAGTCAGGGGATAATCTCGGCGCAAAGGATGTCCCTCCCAGTCATCGGGCATTAGAATGCGTTTTAAATCGGGATGTCCTTCAAATTGGACTCCAAACAAATCAAAAAGCTCCCGTTCATACCAATCGGCTCCTTCCCAAAGATCTGTCACTGTGGGTAGGGATTCATCTCGGGTGACAAAGACGATGAGGCGAAGGCGTTCCAGATTCGTCGGGATTGTGCAGCCAATAAACCACTTTTGTCCGTTGACGAGGATCAAGATAGTCGACCCCTGTGAAATCCATCAAAACTTCATAGCCTGGCTCCGGCGCTTGTTTTAAGAAAGAAAGCGATCTCTTTCAACCGTGCTCTGCATCGACCTCCAGAGTGGATTTGTCCGAGAAAGTCTGTTTCTTGGACGAATGGCAGTGAGAACAAATCTCTTTTAATTGTTGAATGGCTTCTATTGACTTTCATGAGAATCCTTTCTGGGTGCGCGTGTTTCCTGAGAGAATCTTTTTGCAGCATAATCAGTCCATCGAGCAGTGCTTCAGGGCGAGGTGGGCATCCTGCGACATAGACATCGACGGGTACAATTTTATCGACTCCTTGAACAACTGGCATAGTTATTATAGATTCCGCCGCTTGAGGAGCAGTCTCCCATGGCGACGACCCATTTGGGTTCGAGCATTTGATCATAAATGGTCTGTAAGACGGGAGCCATTTTTTGGCTCACGCGGCCGGCAACAATCATCACATCGCTTTGACGAGGAGAGGCGCGAAACACTTCCATGCCGAAACGGGCCATATCATAGCGGCTGGCTGCTGTCGACATCATTTCGATGGCGCAGCAGGCCAATCCAAATTGAGCAGGCCAGAGCGAATTGGCCTGTGCCCAAGTGATGAGCTTTTCAAGAGGACCAATAAAAAGGGAGGTTTTCTCCTGTGGATTCATTCCCATTGTAATCCCTTTTTGCGCCAAACGTAAGTAAAACCGACTAAGAGGGCGATTAGAAAAAAAATCATCTCATAAAAAGCAAAAGGGCCGATCTCTTTGCCAACTACTGCCCACGGGTACAGGAAAATGACTTCAATGTCGAAGACGAGAAAGATTAATGCGACCAAATAATGGTGCAAGGGAAAGCGGTCTTTAAAAAGATGAGTTTCTGTTTGAATGCCTGATTCATAGGGAGCGAATTTGACAGGTGTGGTTGGGCGGGAGGGAACGAGAGCAGACGAGGCGACCACACAGAGGGTTAAAAACAGGGTTAAACCGAAATAAAGATAAAGGGGGGGGAAGTCAGACATCGCCATCCTCATAAATGCCCCTTTTCATAGCAATCTTGGTGAGGTCTGTCAACTGTTTTTCGTAAAAAGGGCCTTGACGGCCCTTTAAATATTTCAAAAAGAGATTAAGAATCTTGCGGAATTTTCGCAGATAGCCGTAATTTCCCATAAAAGTTTTGGGGACGTCTTCCATTCAGGAAAATAAAAAATTTTTTTAATGTCAATCATTTTTTATCGGAAAATCAAGGGAGGGGGCAAATAGCTTATTTCTAAAAAGTAAAAATTTATTTTTACATTATTGAAAAATAAATTGAGATTAAATTAAACGATATGTAAACTTTACAGAAAGTAATTAAAAAATAAATTTTAATAAGAAAATAATTTACAGGAGGAACCAAGATGATTCCGGTCATGTCAGGAGCAGGCAAACGAGGAGACGAGCTTTTTCCCATAGAAGAAGAGCCTCCTTTAAAGAAATTCAGCAGCAAGGACAAAGAAGAGAACACCTTCTCCTTCGATTGCTTATCTGACGAGCTCTTAGGAAGAATTTCCTTATTTCTTCCCGCCATGAAAAGTCTTTTTACTTTTGAGAGACTTTTTAAGGGAGCGATGCGGTATACAGGCTTGGGATGGGAGCGACTTGGCAAGCAACAGCATTTAAACTTTAGTTGGTCTTTATCTGATTTTGATGAGAAATGGTATCCTGAAAAAGCGCGCTATCTCCATGCCAAAGTGGTGATTATCTATATCGAAAAGAGAGAAAATCTGTTCGCTGAAAATCATCTCCAGAACCCTTCCAATGAGCAGTTGAACAAGTTTTTCCGTCGTTTTGAAGGAGTCATGCTGCGCTATCCCTCTTCGTTGGGGGCTTTTATATGGAAAGATTTAAATTGCTTAGGGAAAGTGGAATCTTCCCATTCTCACTTGTTCCAAAAAGATCTTTGCATCGGTCCTCTGACTTCATTGACTGCCGGAGATCTCTTGTTAAGAGGTCTTTCTTATTTATCTTCTCACCATGCATTAAATCACAATCGCCCTGTCCAACGACAACAGGAGCTTCGTTGCCTCGCCTTCAAAGCTCTCAAAGGAGCCATTCTACAAGGAGCCTCCTGTGCCAGTGCCTTAACTATAAAAATGTTATGTAAAGAATTTAATTCTGCTTTATGGTATCTTCCTCTTGTCGAGGCTTCGATCACCAAAGAGAATAATTATGACGGTTTAGAGGCGTTATTAAAAAGAATACCCGGATTATTTGGAAGGTTTGTTGAAGATGGAGTCTCTTATCCTCCTATTCTAGCTAGGACCGCTTTATCAAAACCGGATAAAGAAGCAGAACCTTTATGGGATGAAGCGATCGAAGGATATAAAGATCGTGTTCCTGCTTGGGTATGGGAAAAAGCGGGTAGAGTGAAAATGAATTTACAAGAACACAAGAAAGCAGGGGAGTATTACACTCAAGCTCTTACTACTTATACTGCCTTTGAGATAAATGTCCCTGCAAACTTATGGGCGGAGTTGGGCCATGTAAACATCCATTTAAATGAGCTGAAGAAAGCAGAGTGCTATCTTATCAAAGCCATGGAGGCCTGTGGGAGCAAAGTCCCTGCTGATGTTTTGTGGAGTATGAGTCTTGCAAAATTCTTGGCCCATGATTACCGGGAAGCAAATGCTTATCTGATTCAAACCATTTCTGCCCATGGAAATACGATACCTGTTCAAATTTTGGGAGGCGCAATGCCCATAAAATTTAAGGTAAAAGAGTACGATATAGCAGAGTCCTATGCGAATCAAGCCTTGGCTGTTTACGGAGATAATCCCCCTATCTGGTTGTGGATATACATGGCCTTAATAAAAATGCAACTTGGGAAATGGGCCGAGGCGCAAGATTATCATCCTAAATTCTATCCCGCTTATTCAGATGAAAAAATGTCCATGCTGCGATTTGAACAGCTCGAGCAAGATTTCAACGAAATCATTGCTGCCTTTAAAGATGCAGTCCCTACTTGGGTCAAGGAGCATGCTGCTCTCGTAAAAGAAACATTAGAAAAAAGAAGAAAGTCGTTGAGCGAGTAAAGAGTTTAAGGAATTCTCTCAACTTTAGAGGGTGTTTAGAAGCCGTCTTTAAAGAACCATTCCTCCTCCTCTATTTCGATTGGACCGAAGAGTTTTTCAAGGCCATCTTCTTCTTGCAAATCCTCGTTAGTCTTTACTTGAAGGTTGTTTGTAGTTGTAGCCTCTTCATTTCTGGCTTCTCTCTCTTCAGAATCCCCTTCCTCACTATTTTCAGATGTGAGGAATATGGGCGAAGGAGGATCAGAACGTGGAATCATTTTAGTTTCTTTCTTGTCTTTAATAGACTCAAAAACCGATTTAGCCAGTTCGACAGCAGTGTCTACAGGAAATTGATTTTTTGCATCTTTGATATTAATCAATGCACTCGTCTTTTGAAGAAATTTTACTAATCTTATCCTTCCTTGTTCTGCAGCTAATTGAAGAGGTGTTTGACCTCGCTGATTTTTGATATCAATCAATGCGCCATTCTTTATAAGCTCTCGTATTGTACCAAAAATAATCCTATTCTTAAATTCTACAATTAAGTGAAGAGCTGTTTCACCTTGGTTATTCTGAGTATTTGGGTTAGCCCCGTTCTGAAGAAGTAATTTTGCTAAGTTTTGACGTGTTGGATAATTCTTAATAACCCAAAGCAAAGGAGTATTTTTTTCTTCATCTATAAAAATATTTGCATTCTTAATACACGTTATATAAGTAAGAATATCAGCCTTATTATTTTTTTTTATTGCATCGATAAGATATTGTTCATCAGAAAAGGTTGGAACAACTTTACTCAATGCGTCCCCCTCTAAAGGCTTTTTTATAGGACGTTTGAGCCATTGATTTTGATTAGAGGTTCCCTCCTTATGGAGACAACGGTTTAGTATGGAGATGCCAGCGTGTGTTGTAGCTGATTCAGAAGGCGTTCGACCTTGTTTATCTTTGGTATCAGCCAATGCGCCCCGCTCTAAAAGCTGTTTTATTACATCTTCCATGGATTGCCTTCTCTTTACGGTCCCATTTTGTAAAGCGAGATGAAGGGCTGTTTGACCGTCGTTATTCTGAGCATTTGGGTTAGCTCCCCACTCAAGAAGGGTTTTTACTAGATTTGTTGGGTGTGGGTGATTCCTAATAATCCAAAGCAAAGGGGTATTTCCATTTTCATCCATCACAACATCTACATTAGTAGGCTGCGAATACTTATCAAGAGCTCTCAGAGTCCCTATCTTTATTGCATCGATAAAACTTTGCTCATCAGAGATCGGTTTAGAGTGCGAGCGTTTAGCTTTAGGCGGATCAAAAGGATTCTCTAAAGGACGTTTGAGCGATTGGCCCCGATTAGAGGGGCTATTAGCTTTTTCTATTACAGGGACAGGAGAAAGAGGACCTTGAATTTGGCCATTTCCTGCTCCGAGTTCGGGTGAATAGGCTTGCTGAATCGGGCGAGGAGGCGCAAGATAAGAATTTCCTGGCCACACCCCTCCCATTCCATTCCAAAGAGGGACTGATAGACTCTGAGGCATTCCAGCTCCTGCTATAGGGGTAGGAGAGGGCTGAATTTGGCTCTGTTCGATCGGAAGGAGCCCTGCTTGTTGTATCAGATAATTGATTTGCATGGAAACATTCTGCATCTGCATTTGCATTGAACTCAAAATAGGTAAATAGAGATGACTGTCCGGAGATCTCATACTTATTTGAGTTATCCGATTAATTCCCTCACTTAGCTGCTGATGGGCTGAGTAAAAAAGATTGATTGCTTCTTTGATCTGTTGTTTCTCTTGAGAATCTTCAACAAAGGTTGAAGGAGGATTTGGAGGAGGATAATGGGAATTAATGTTAATGTTATAGGTGGCCATGATCACTCCTAATTCCTTAGTTAATTAATATTTTTTATGTTCTTTTTATTAAAGATTAGTTTAATTTATTCATACAAACATTATAAAATAAATATATTTAAAAGGAAATAAAAAAAGCTCGCACTGCCTTTAAAGGGACGGTCCCTGGCTTGGGTCAAGGAGCATGCTGCTCTGGTAAGAGAAACATTAGAAAAAAGAAGAAAGTCGTTGAGCTGAGTAAAGAGTTTAAGGAATTCTCTCAACTCTAGAGAGTGTTTAGGAGTCTTTAAAGAGCCATCCCTCCTCCTCTATTCCGATTGGACCGAAGATTTTTTCAAAGCCATCTTCTTCTTGCAAATTCTCGTTATTCTTTACTTGAAGGTTGTTTGTAGTTGTAGCCTCTTCATTTCTGGCTTCTCTCGCTTCAAAATCCCATTCCTCACTATTTTCAAATGTGAGGAATGTAGAGGGCGAAGGAGGATCGGAAGGTGGAATCCCTTCAGTTTCTTTCTTGTCTTTAATAGACTCAAAAACCGATTTAGCCGGTTCGACAGCAGTGTCTACGATAAAATATTGTTCATCAGAAAAGGTTGGAACAGCTTTACTCAATGCGCCCCCTCTAAAGGCTTTTCTATAGGACGTTTGAGCGATTGATTCTGATTAGAGGTTCCCTTAGCGAGATAAGATTTTAGTGTGGAGATGCCATGTTTTGTTGTAGCTGATTCAGAAGGCGTTCGACCTAGTTTATCTTTTCTATCAACCAATGTGCCCCACTCTAAAAGCTTTTCTATTACACCATCCATGGATTCTTTTCTGCGTACGGTCCCCTTTTGTAAAGCAAGATGAAGGGCTGTTTGACCGTCGTTATTCTGAGCATTTGGGTTAGCCCCCCACTCAAGAAGGGTTTTTACTGGATTTGTTGGGTGTGGGTGATTCCTAATAATCCAAAGCAAAGGGGTATTTCCATTTTCATCTATCACAACATCTACATTAGTAGGCTGCGAACAGTTATCAAGAGCTGTCTTAGTCCCTCTCTTTATTGCATTGATAAAGTCTTGCTGATCAGTATCAGTAGAGGTGAGGATAATTTGACTATTCATATCAGAATATAAACGTTTAGCTTTAGGCAGATCAAAAGGATTCTCTAAAGGACGTTTAGCTTTAGGCAGATCAAAGGGATTCTCTAAAGGACGTTTGAGCGATTGGCCCTGATTAGAGGGGCTATTAGCTTTTTGTATTACAGGGACAGGAGAAAGAGGACCTTGAATTTGGCTATTTCCTGCTCCGAATTCGAGTGAATAGGCTTGCTGAATCGGGCGAGGAGGCGCAAGATAAGAATTTCCTGGCCACACCCCTCCCATTCCATTCCAAAAAGGGATCGATAGACTCTGAGGCATTCCAGCTCCTGCTATAGGGGTAGGAGAGGGCTGAATTTGGCTCTGTTCGACCGGAAGGAGCCTTGCTTGTTTTATTAGATAATTGATTTGCATGGAAACATTCTGCATCTGCATTTGCATTGAATTCAAAACAGGTAAATAAACATGACCGTCCGGAGATCTCATACTTATTTGAGTCATCCGATTAATTCCCTCACTTAGCTGCTGATGGCCTGAGCAAAAAAGATTGATTGTTTCTTTGATCTGTTGTTTCTCTTGAGAATCTTCAACAAAGGTCGAAGGAGGATTTGGAGGAGGATAAGAGGAATTAATGTTAATATTATAGGTGGCCATGATCACTCCTAATTCCTTAGTTTATTAATAGTTTATGTTTTTTTATTAAAGATTTATCTAGTTCATTCGTGCAATCATTATAAAATGAATAAATTTAAAAGGAAATAAAAAAACTCAGCTCGATTTTTAAAGCACTTTATGGGTTGGGTAGGCCAGTCGTTGCGTGGGACCATGCAGCCTCCTTACTGCCTTTAACTCGCTATAGCTCAAAATCTTGCGTTTAGCGACCCCTTAAAATGTACAAAGTCGAGTTTAAAGGGACGGTCCCTGGCTTGGGTCAAGGAGCATACTGCTTTGGTAAAAGAAACATTAGAAAAAAGAAGAAAGTAGCAAAATAATCTCGAATTTAGGATGCTAGCACTTCCAGATACGCGCTCTAATATTCCTATTCTTATGCTGACGGCATCTTCTCCTTCTCCCTCTGTTTTAGCTGCTTTAGATAGCGATTTAGTCATGCAGGTTTTGCAAGAGGTCATTAAGCTGGGAGTGTCTGAGTTCTGCTTGTGTGCAGGATCTCGGAATGCACCTCTCGTTTATCCTCTCCTCCATGCTCCTTATGTTCATCTCTACCATTGGCCGGAAGAGCGCTCCGCTGCCTTTTTTGCTTTGGGGCGGATGAAGGCCACGGGACGGCCAGTCGCTATTTTAACGACATCTGGGACAGCAGCAGGGGAGCTTTTACCCGCCGTCATGGAAGCTTATTACACGGGACTCCCTTTCATTCTAATCACGGCAGACCGTCCCAGAAGGTTTCGTGGAACAGGGGCTCCTCAATCCGCTGAACAGGTCAATCTGTTTGGTTGTTACGCTTCTGAGAGTCAAGATCTGGCAACCGGAGATTCCTGTGATTTAACCTCTTGGAATCGGCAAGGACCCCTTCATTTAAATGTTTGCCTGGAGGAGCCGGACGATCGGATCAGTCAGGAGATTCGTTTGGATCGAGATCTCAAACCCGGTTTTTATTCTCTTCTTCAGCCCTCTAACTCTAACACTTCTTTAAAAGACTATGAGCGCTTTTTAGAAAAGGTCAAACATCCTCTTGTCATTTTGGGAGCTCTGCCGGTGAGAGAGAGGGAGAGGGAGAATGTCCTTTCCTTTCTTCTTAAGTTACAGGCTCCCATCTATGCAGAGGGGCTTTCCGGTCTACGGGAAGAGCCTCTTCTCTCTTCTTTATTAATCGCTCGAGGCGATCGAATTTGGGAACTATCAGAAGAGAATGATTATCCGATTGATGGCTGCTTACGATTAGGAGGAGTGCCGACGCTTCGTTTATGGAGAGATCTGGAAGAGAAAAAACAGACCCTTCCCGTGTGTTCGATCAGCGAGCTCCCCTTTTCCGGCTTAAGCCGAGGGGGAGTGATCCATACTTCTCTTTCTTCTTTTTGCCGGGAGGCGGCACGGTTTACTCCCCCCTTTTTTTACGATTATTCTGCATGGAAGAAAGCAGATGAACGATCACAACAAGCGTTGGAGCAGCTATTTGAGGAAGAGCCTCGTGCAGAAACCAGTTTAATCCACACTCTTTCTTGCCATCTTCCGAGGGGAGCGAAGGTTTATTTAGGCAATAGCTTGCCGATCCGGGAGTGGGATCTTGCAGCGGTTCGACAAGGGGGTGCATTTAAAATGGCCGCCAATCGAGGGGTCAATGGAATTGATGGGCAGCTCTCGACCTTTCTTGGGTATAGTACGAGAGAGCAAGATAACTGGGCGTTGCTAGGCGATCTGACGGCTCTCTACGATCTTGCGGCTCCTTGGATTACTCCTCAGCTTGCTCTTCCTTCTTGTCAAGTGGTGATTGTGAATAATGGGGGGGCGGGGATTTTCAAAAGGATGTTGGGTCACCCTGCTTTCTATCATTGCCATACGCTCTCTTTTGAACCCTTTGCTCGATTCTGGAGATGGGAGTATGAAAGATGGGAAGAGATTCCTTCTTCCCTCCCTTCTTCTTCGGCAAAATTGATTGAATTGGTGCCCGATCCTGAGGCGACGACCCGTTTTTGGAAAAAAGCAAAAGAAAAGTGAAGAAGGATGTCTTCCATGTGGGCCCTCCCAGGTTTTTTAGGCTTACCTTCCGATTGGGATGTTCTTGGTTGGAAGAATGTCTATGGGGTGGAGCTTAATGCCTTTCCTTGGGTCTCTCTTTCCGATTGGCCCTTGTTCTTTCATTCATGGCTCGATTCCCAAAAAGAGGAGAAGGAAGAGAAGGAAATATTAATGGGATATTCTCTGGGAGGGCGTTTGGCTTTGCATAGTCTCCTGCATTCTCCTCAAAGATGGAAAGCTGCGATTTTCATTTCCACCCATCCTGGTTTAATAGATTCTCGAGCGAGACAAGAGCGTCAGAAGGAAGATGAAGAATGGGCCAGGCGGTTTGAAACACAAGAGTGGGCCTCTCTGATGCAAGACTGGAATCGACGAGCTGTTTTTGCTAAAGACTCTTTTTGTTTTGATCGACGAGAGGAAAATTATGATCGCCGCTGGTTAGCCCATCTCCTGAGGGACGCTTCGCTCGCAAAACAGCCTGATTTTCGCTCACAAATTGCTGCTTTGCCCCTCCCTCTCTTATGGGTCACAGGAGCAGATGATTGGCAATATGGTCAGTTGGCAGCGTCCTTAATCTTCGCTCATCCCCACTCCCGCCGGGTGCAAATCGAGCAGGCGGGGCATCGCGTTCCTTGGGAGCAGCCAGAACAGTTTTCAAACGAGGTTTCCACTTTCTTAAAATCTTTGTGCTTTGCTTAAGGGGCACTAGGCAACAGGAGCAGCCTGCAATTTTTGCAGTTCTTCTTGCCCTCTCTGCACTTGAGTGGCACATGTCTGTAATCTTTTCACTAAGGATTCCTCAGAGTTAATAAAGCCAATGGTGGGTGGATGGCATGGGTTCGCTGAATCATGTGCCCGGTCAATCACAATTGTTGCTAAGGTCTCGAGGATGCCCAAGTAGTAAGAGGCAAGGGCTGGACACTTCTCTAGATTTTCTGTCATGCGCAAGCCTAATTGAGCCAAGTCCTGATAGGCAATTTTATGGGAAGCATTCAAATTAAATTTGAGCTCCAGGGATTCTTTTTCATTCATCGCGATCGCCACCTTTCCACGGGTACGAGAAGGACGTCCTGCTGCACGACCGGTGAGACCTGTCGCTTTCGGATTAAAGGCATAAGTGATAGGCTGCTCTTTAGTCGGCTTAAGGGGTACCGCTTCTGGATCTGGGCCAGTGAACAAGTCTTTAAATTTATCTCGATTATGAAAGGCAATGACCCCGGCAGCCGCTCCCGCTCCCGCTCCAAGCCCTCCCGCAAGAGCCCCGATCATCGCTCCTCCTCCGCCTCCAAGAACGACACTCTTGAAACCATATTGCGTGTCTACGGCTTCTTTTGCTTGAGTGAGATTTCCCTGTAAGCCCTCAATCATCTTGCCTTCTTCAAGGGCTTTTTCTCTTAAGAGCTTGCATTCTTTTTTCATCTCCTCGATCGCCTGTTGGCTTTGTTGCTTGATTTGATCGATTTGAGTCTGCAACTGGATCTCCTGAAGAATTTCCTGCGATTTGATGATGGCTCTTTTATCAATCTCGCTCGCTTGAGTGTGCAGGGTGAACGCCTCACGGTATAATTTATTTGCTTGCAGAAGAGAGGTGTAATGCTTTTGCCTTTCTTGCTGGGCTTCTACACATGTTTTAACCAAAGTATTGAAAAGTTCTCGTTGTTTTTTAAGATCTTTCCCGGAGATTTGATCGAGATCTTTAAATTTTTCAAGCTGGCTAAATGCCTCCTGGAAGGTCTGTTCAGATTGTGCAAGGGCTGTTCGACTCGATTGTGATTTTTCTTCTGCCCGCTTAAATACATTGACAGATTGCTGATAAAGCTCGCCCGCCTCTTTTTTCAATTTTTCCAATTCTTTATTGCCAGTCTTGGCTAAGTTTGAAATCTCTTCTAAACGCTTTTGCATCTCAGTCAGGTTGATTTCAACAACCGTGCAATTTGCTTGAATCAAATCGATCGATTGAGACGTTCCCTTAATGGACTCTTGAATTTCATTTAGGCGGACTTGTGCTTCTTTTAAGAATTCACGCACTCTATTTTGCGAAGGATATAAAATCTGATAGCATCGATAAACCCCATAGAGTGTAATGGCACTGCCCACTAACGCCTGACCGAATGCGAGAGCGGCTAAACCAATTGCAAGGATGACACCTGCCAGCAGCGCATCGCGTAAGGGAATTTGTTTGACTCGGTGCACAAAATCTTTTGCAATTTCTACAGGATTCGAATAACTTAACAGCGAGGTTGGATTAAAATGAGTCATTAGCATATTATTTTCCTTTATTATTCTTTGAAATAGGAATTCTATTTGAAAAGCGAATTTTTGTCAATTCTTTCTTTGCGATTTATTTTCAAGGCTTAATAAAGATTTAATAAAGGAAATAAAGAAAATATCCCCCTTCCAGCCGAAGGGGGATAGAGAAAATAGAAAATGGGTTAACGACCTGTTCGGCCTCTGCTCATTCCACGGGAAGTTCCGCAAGAGGTGCAGCGAGCAGACGAGCGAGCAGACGAGCGGGTTGTTTTCGTTTTTCCCCAACGTGCTTCTGCTCCTAAACGCCCCGCTTCTGAGCGGCTCATAGGAGCGGAGGATTTTCTTGTTGCCGTTCTTGTTGCCATTCTTGTTGCCATAAGATCTCCTTTTAAATTTGAAAATGCATTCTTTTAATGATTCTATTCTAACGATAGCTTCTAGCGCGGCCTCTTGCAGCGAGATGCTGGCTATGTCCTTCTTCTCTCCAGCGCGCTTTGCCCCCTTTTCTTCCGATTTCTCGGTAGAAGTTAGGGCCATACTCTTCAGCCACCCGTTCTCCGCCGCGACGTCCGATTTCTCGGTAGAAATTAGGGCCGTACTCTGCTGCTACGCGCTCGCCGCCACGACGTCCGATTTCTCGGTAGAATTCAGGACCGTATTCTCGAGCCACGCGCTTGCCGCCACGGCGTCCGATTTCTCTGTAGAATTCAGGGCCATATTCTTTGAGAACACGTTCTCCGCCAAGATGGCCAATGTCTTGATAGAACTCTCTAGAAAGGCGAGTGTGGGAAGTGCGGTGACTTCGAGGAGCTGAGCTGCTCTTGCCCCAACGCGCTTCGGCCCCTTTGCGTCCCGCTTCTGAGCGGCTCATGGTTTTTGAGGAAGAGCGGCGAGCAGTGGTGCCACGAGAAGAAGAACGGCTTGTTTTTGATAAGCTTGTTCTTGATGATCGGCCCCAGCGCGCTTCGGCGCCAAGGCGTCCCGCTTCTGAGCGACTCATGCCGCCAGATTTTCTTGTTGCCATAAAACCTCCTGATAAAATATAAATTAAAATTTCATAACCTGAGCTTTAGATTTCCTGCCCTTTGGCTCACAAAGGGCAGGAAATCTAAAGCTCAGGGAGTGCCCCATAACATAATTTTGTGCCCTTTGGGCTGCGTCAAAGCCCCCGCGGTTGAGAGATCGTCAAAGGCATTGTATTTGCTTAATACTATGCCTTTGACGATCTCTCAACCCCGGGGGCTTTCACGCAGCCCAAAGGGCACAAAATTATGTTATGGGGCACTAGATCCGGCAACTTTTCTAGCAGGAAGCGCAAGTTTTATCGGTTGAAAAAGAAAGCGGGCGAGTGGATCAGTCCGGATCGCTCAATTCTATTCTTTTCTCTTAGATGTTAAGCAAATACTTAACATTCATATAGGTTCCCTTATCGCAACCCATAGGGTTTTTTAATTTTTTTTGCAATTTTATTTTTAGAGGAAATCATGGAGGCGCTTTCTACACTTTGGGTGGAGGTCAAAAAATATGAAGATATTCGCTTGGAAAAAGCAGAAGAGGGAATTGCCAAAATCACCATTAATCGTCCGGAAGTGAGGAATGCCTTTCGCCCGGAGACGATTCAAGAGATGCAAGAGGCGTTTGATCTGTGCCGCCATGATTCTTCCATTGGAGTGATCATCCTAACGGGTGAAGGGCCGCTGGCCTTTTGTTCGGGAGGAGATCAACGGGTTCGCACCGAAGAGGGCTACCAGGGAAAAGATGGGGTTTCTCGGTTAAATGTTCTCGATTTACAGAAGCAGATTCGTTCGCTTCCGAAGCCGGTGATTGCGATGGTCGCCGGGTATGCGATTGGAGGGGGGCATGTGCTTCACGTTGTTTGCGACCTGACCATTGCGGCGGAAAACGCCCGTTTTGGGCAGGTGGGTCCTCGTGTGGGGTCATTTGATGGGGGGCTCGGAAGTAGTTATTTGGCTCGGATTGTGGGGCAAAAAAGGGCGCGGGAGATCTGGTATCTTTGCCGTCAATATGATGCGTATCAGGCGCTTGAGATGGGACTTGTCAATTGTGTGGTTCCCCTGGAAGATTTAGAGAAGGAGACGCTAAAATGGTGCCTAGAAATTTTGCAGCACTCTCCTTTAGCGTTGCGTTGTTTAAAGGCGAGTTTAAATGCCGACTGTGATGGGCAGATTGGTTTGCTCGATTTGGCAGGGCAGGCAACACTTCTTTATTATATGACGGAGGAAGCGCAAGAGGGAAAACGGGCATTTTTGGAAAAAAGAAAGCCTGATTTTACTCCATTTCCTCGGCTTCCCTAACATTCTTGAGTCATGATGGGACATTCTTCTTCTGTATGCATAAAGCGAGGATCTCTAAAGGCTTGGTTTTATGCCTCTCGTCCTCGGACGTTAACCGTTTCTTTTGTTCCCATTCTTGTGGCCCTTGCTTTAACACAAGGCCAGAGGGGGCAAGTGGATATTTTGTTAGGGTTTTTTGCTTGGCTTTTTGCCTTATGGGTGCAGATTGGAACAAATTTTATTAATGATGCGTTGGACTCTAAAAAGGGGGGAGAATGTCAGAAAGAAGTGACGCTTTGGCGTGCGGATTTACTCTCTGAGTCTCAGTTTTTAGTGGGAGGGATGGTCTCCTTTTGTTTTGCCTCTCTTTTTAGTTTTCCTCTCATTCACGTGGGGGGATGGCCGCTTGTTGGGGTTGTTCTGTGTTCGTTTGCAGCCGGTTATCTTTATACGGGTGGGCCTTACCCTTTATCTTATTTGGGGATTAGTGAAGGGTTTGTTTTTCTTTTTTTTGGTTTAATCAGCGTGGGAAGCGTCTACTATTTGCAGACAGGGAAAATGGATTTTCCCTGTGTATTAGCCGGGACGGAGATCGGGTTATTGGCCATTGTGCCGCATGCGATTAATAATTTACGAGATCATGTTTCTGATGCCCTTGTTCAGAAGAAAACTTTAGCGGTTCGCTTCGGAGCTCTCTTTGCTCGCTGGGAAATTACTTTATTTAGCTTGATTCCCTTTTTCTTGGGGGGCCTATGGATAAAAGAGGGGAATTTAGGGGCATTTTTTCTCCCTTGGATCACTTTTCCTCTCGTCCTTTTCAATTTAAAGGCCATTTGGAGGGAGGAGCCGGGACCGGCTTATCATCGTTATCTTGCGAGAAGTGCGGGATGTCAGCTCCTCTTCGGTCTTTTGCTAACCCTTGGTTTGATGATTTAATATCAACATGTCAATTGCTTATTTGCTCTATGAATTGCAGCCAAGAAGCCCTTCTTTCTATAAGAGGAGAGGGGCTTTAATTAGGGCGCATTTCCCTTCTTTGGGAGTGGGCTATGCCGATTGTCATCCTTGGCCTGAGCTGGGAGATGCTCCTTTAGAGGAGCAGTTAAAGTCTCTTGCTTCGGGACATTTCACTCCGTTGACGGCGGGGGCATGGCACTATGCAAGGCGAGAGGCAGAAGCAAGAGCGAGAGGGGAGCCGCTCTTGGGCCGAGAAAAGCGTGTGAAAAGTCACTTTTTAGTGACAGATTTGTCCCGATTGACTGTTGAGGATTTAGAGGGACTTGCCAAGGAAGGGTATTCCCATCTCAAAATTAAAGGGGGAAGAGATCTGGAGGAAGAGACTCAGCAATTGCTTGCCCTTTTTTCTTCTTTCTCTTCTTCTTTTAAGCTTCGTCTCGATTTTAATGAGAAATTAACGTTTCCTGCATGTTGTTTATTTTTAGAAAAGATTGCTTGTTTGCGCCCGAATATCGATTTTATAGAAGATCCCTTCCCTTGGCATCCCAAAGAATGGTCGCTCATTCAGGGAGAGGGATGGAGGTTGGCTTGCGATCGACAAGCGAAAGAAGCGGTGCATCAGGGAGAGGCAGCCCAAGTGCTGGTGATAAAGCCTGCCATTCAGCCCATTTTCTCTTCGTTTTTCTCCTCTCTCTCCTCCTGTCAACGCCTCGTTGTCACCTCCTATTTAGGTCATCCGATCGAGCAGATTGCTGCGGCTTCGGTGGCAGCAGAGATTGATCCTCTTGGAGAATCGGTTCATGGCTTATTATCGCATCAGACTTATTTTCCGAATCTTTTTAGCCAAAGATTAAGCGGGAGAGGACCTTATTTTGTTCCTCTTCCCGGGATTGGGAATGGGTTTGATCAAGAGCTGGAGCAACTGGAATGGCACAACTTAATATAAATATGAAAGAATTATGGAAGCAGGAGGGAACTCTCTTGCTAGCCAATCCTAGCTATTCTGTAGCCGAGAAAAGCCGTTTCCAACGGCTTCTAGAAAGTTCATCAGATTGGCCGAATCTTATCTGGTTATCGACATCCGGCTCTTCTTCGGCGAAATGGGTAGGGTTGTCCAGACCAGCTTTATTATCCTCAGCGGATGCTGTAAATCGACATTTAGCAAGCAGCAAAGAGGACCTTTGGGTGCATGCGCTCCCTGATTTTCATGTGGGGGGAGTGGGAATCTGGGCCCGCGCTTACTTAACCGGGGCAGAGGTCTATGATTTTAAGCAAAGAGAGGGGGGGAAATGGAAGGCAGAGTCCTTTTATCATTATCTTGAGGAGTGTCGAGGGACATTAACTGCCTTGGTCCCGACTCAGCTTCATGATTTAATTCAGCTTCAAAAACAGGCACCCAAGGATTTGCGTGCTGTGATTATTGGAGGAGGGCATTTGCCTCCATCTTTATATGAGCAAGGGAGGGCAAGAGGCTGGCCTCTTTTGCCAAGTTATGGATTGACAGAATGTGGATCTCAAGTGGCGACGGCTTCTTTAGAAAGCTTGAAGGGGAGTTTCTCTCCCTCCTTAGAGCTTCTTCCTCATCTGCAAGTTTGTGAGAAAGGGGGGTGCCTGGCCTTTTCAGGCCCTTCGCTTTTTAGTGCTTATGCGTATTTGGATGAGGAGGAAGAGAAAGAGGAAGAGGGAGAGGGAGGAGAGAGGGTCCATTACGTCGATCCCAAGGTGGAGGGGTGGTTCACGACAGAGGATCGAGGGAGAATTGAGGGCAAGCAGCTTCATCTTTTGGGCAGGAGGGATGAGTTAGTGAAAGTCGGGGGAGAGTCGGTGGATCTCGCCTATTTAGAGAAGCATTTACAAGAATTATGCCGGCAACTAGCATGGCAAGTCGAGGTGACTTTAGTGGCTCTTCCTGATGAGCGGCTGGGTCATGCCATTCATCTTGTTGCAGCGAATCAAAATCAAGGGGAAGATTTAGAGCGTTTGGTCAACGCGTTTCAAGCCACCGTTCTCCCTTTTGAGAGAATTCGGAAAATTCAGTCGGTTCCGGTTTTGCCTCGGTCGGCTTTAGGGAAAGTCTTGAAGAAAGAGTTAGTACAAGTGCTTCTAAAAATTTAATTTTTTTGGGCCATTTGAATGAGTAGAAAGATGCTGGAAGCCAGCATCAAAAAGCATGTCAAGAGCTTTATTCATAGACATGTGTTTTTGCTGTGCCAATTTCGCCAAATAATAATGTCTTTCTTTTGTTGTGCGATAGGAAATATGTCCTTTGAATTTTTCCTTGTTGATCGGCTCTGGAATAGGATCTCCCTGTTCTAGATATAATTCTATTGTAGCTGCAATTGCATCTTGAATCTCTTTCATTCCTTCTTCTATGGTTGTAGCATCTGTACACACACCAGGTAATTCGTTCACACGAATAATATAAAATTTTTTCCCTTTGTGAGTCGATAGCTCAATCGTATAGGACCAATTTAGTCCAAGATAGTATTTTAAATCTTTCTTAGTATCCATGATCTTTCAAAACTTGTTGTAAATCATCTATTTGATAATCAAGCAGTTGGGGCCTTCTCTTTATAGCAAGAGTGCGAGGATATTTCGGTTTTCTGAAGTTGTGGTGGGAGCCTCGTATTTTTAACTCAAAACCTAATGCAAGTAGAACATTTTCTGCTTCTTGATAAGAGACATTTTTACCTTGTAGGATTTTTTGTATTAGCTTTTCAAACTTGCTCATGTTTACATGCTAGCAGAATTGCTAGCATTTGTCAATTTACAGCTAAGCGAAATTATTCTTTTTGTGGCTCATTAATCTTTTTGGATAATTCAATCATCTTTTCCAAGATATCATTCAACGTTAAGTGCCCCTCGATAATCTCTTTAATATAAGGATAAAAGAGCTGGAGGCAGAGCTGAATATTCCCAATGACTTGAGAAAGGAGAAAAAGGTCGATCCCGCTCTTTTTTACCAGCCAGCTATAGCGATAGAGCACTTGATCATGCAGTTCATCCAATTCGAAGCCAGGCAGGTGCAAGAGGCGATTAAAGAAATGCAAGGAGGAAGAAACCTGCTGCATCGCAGAGGAGACGACTTGCGAGGGAAAGATATATTGAAATTGAATGAGGCCGTATTCAGAGCCTTCCTTTTCATGGGGAGAGGTTTTGAAGGTTTGGGGATAAACGGTGATCTCTAGAACAAACTCTTCGTTAAGAGCATTCTTCCCAATGACAGCAATCAAACGATCATACGGGACCTCAGAAGAGGCTTCAAGAAGCGTACAGGGAATGTCTTTCTGATCTAATAAAGGGCGCAGATAAGCTAATAGAGATGTCATAGTCTCCTTGATCTAAGAGATAGTGCCCTTCTGTTTTCCCATAAACTCTACAAAGGCTGTATTACCTAAGTTGAAGAAATTTCTCAACATTTTTTTGACGATCAAAGGATCTTTAGCTCGCTCTTCTTCAATACTCGAGAAATCCAAGCCTAACTGTTTTTCTAGGATTTCTCTTGTTTCTGGACGCAATAAATTGAAGTCACAGCGGTTTAAAGCTTCATTTAATGCCTCGAGGGTATCCCATGCTTTTATTAAGCTTTCCCCCTTTTCTGTCGTCTTCTCCTTCGGATCCGTTAAATGGGCTTGATGAGCAAAATCTTGCCAGGCGATTTGATCGAGTTCTTCTTGTAGTTCATGGGCCTTCTCAAGCCAGCTTGCACTCTTCGTGAGCTCCTTTGTCATGAGAGCATCTCGTTTGAAATAGCTTGCAATCGAATCCTTGGCAGTTTGTAGGTAGTGCATGGCATAATAGAAGATGAGCTTAATATACGCCCCTTTGAAGGTAGCGACAGTGAGAGCAGGCCGATATTGATACGCGAGGACATTTCCGGCCGCAAAAAAAGCCGCTCCACTGGCGATGGAGAAAATATTTAAAAACAAAAGAATGGTCGCAGCGGGCCCAACAGGAGTCACTAAGAGAGCAAGCAGAAGTGCAACACCAGTGACAACGGTGAGTGCAGAGAGAGCAAATGAAGTGCCGTATTGCGCGACTTTAAAATTTAAAAATTTTCTCTCTATTTCATGTTTCTTTTTGACCATCTCCACGACAGATCCCTTAAGGATGGGATCGATAGTGGTTTGCTCTTCTAATTTTGCTTCTATTTGTGCTTCAGAAAGGGGCTGAGTCTTTGATTGGTTGATTAATTGTTCTCTCATTTTCTCACGATGCGCCCCTCTTTTTTTCTGCAATTCAATCATTTGTTCCTTTTGCAGAAGAAGAGGGAGAAAAACGGCCGGGCTTTTTTCTACCCACCCATCTTGCAACTGACAATGATCAAGCGCCTGAGCAAGAAATAAACCGGAAATGGCCGTATTGATTCCTCCAATCAGGAGATTGAGGGGAGCCATTAAGGGTAGGTGGAGAGGAACCGTATTAGAAACGAAAGGGGAGGCGATCGTGAGCGTACTGCGAGAGATTCTCAACCCTTGTTCAGTCATTAAGTAAGGAAGGAGACTTTTTTGATAATTAACAAAATTTTCTAGATTTTGTAATCTTTTTTGTTGATCGGGTGATAGAGTTTTTTCCTTTTCTCTTAATTCTTTTAATGCTTCCTGACTTCTTGCTAAAATTCTGCTTCTTTGAATTAAGTTCGGGATTCCTAACCCGATATCTAATAGATTCAGGGCAAGTTCTAAGTCATCGGCGATACGAATGGCGGAGTCTAAGTCGCGAGCAGAATCAAGAAAAGGGATTGCCCGATCAGTCACTGAAGGGTGGCTAAATCGGATGGCTTCACATGTTCCTTGTAAAACTAAATCATTAATGTAATATTGAACGGAACGAAGAAGCGTCTCTATCTTATTGGAAGAAAGAAGGGTCACTTCCGTTGAGTTTAATTCTTGAGCCACTTTTGAAGGATTTAGGATCTGCTTCCTTATCCGCTTTGTTTTCTTTTCCTCTCCCTCCTCCAGGTCAGAGACAGGAACAGACGAAGGCAAATCACTCAGAGGAATGCCTTGAAAAAACTCGACTCCACGATTAGGAATGGACATTATTACACCAAATGAATATAAAAATAATTTATTTCTTACTAAATTATAAAACAAAATTATTTTATTTGAAATAACTTTTTTGTTTAGTAAATATTAATTTATTGTTAAGCAGCTTAATAATTTATAAAAAATTCTTTAATTTTGAAAGAATAGCAGAAGGAATAGGTCTTTTATTTTTGGTGGAGCGGTCGCAAAAGAGATGAACGGTTTTGACGAGGCAGCAAAGTTTTTGCTGCTGCATGAAATGAGCGAGGAGGGTGAAAGAAGAGAGAGAGAGAGAGGGGAGGGAGAGTTCGATTTGGCACGTTTGACCCGCTTGGAGGGGGTGCAAATACTCTGCTTCTGCCTGTCTGATGGGGAGGATCCATTCGGGATTTTGAAACCAAAAAGACCAAGACTCAGCCCATTTAGAGAGGACAAAATCTTCAAATGCTTGATGGGCGAGAGAAAACGGGTGTCCGAAGAATAGGATGCCGGCCGGATCTGCGAGATGAAAGGGGAGGAAGCAAGAGTAGGAATGAATCATGGGAAGGGAGGCCGATATCCAATGAGAAGTGTGGCGATTCCTCCTGCTAAAGAGTGACATTGAAGGGAAGAGAATCCTTCACTTAAGAGAAGGTGTTGGAGTTTTTCCGGAGCAAGGAAGGTTTGAATGCTTTGATGGAGGTATTGATAGGCGGCTTCATTTTTTGTTAACCATTTTCCTATCCATGGCAAGCAAGCTTTTAAATAGAGGGCATGCCCGAAACGGAGCAGGGGGGAGTGGGGACGGGTGAGTTCTAAAATTCCCAAGGAACCTCCCGGTTTTAAAATTCTAAAGGCTTCTCGGAGGGCTTGAGCGGGGTCTTGCACGTTTCGAATTCCATAGGCTAAGGTGACGCAATCGGCGATTTTGTCGGGAAGGGGGAGATGTTGGACATCGGCTTCTAAATAGGAGAGTTGATGGGGATGAGGCGGCAGCCCGGCCGCTTTCCATCGGGCTTGCTCGAGCATTTTAGAGGAAAAATCGACTAAATACGCGTGACAAGGGACCCTTGCTTTTTTTAAATAGCCCAGAGCAATTTCGCCGGTGCCTGCGCATAAATCGACAAAAATGGAAGGGGAAGAAGGCCTTAGCACTTTTTTGATGAGAGAGCGATTCCACGGTTTATGGAGAAAGAAAGAGAGAACTCCGTTTGTTAGATCATAACGAGGGGCAATTTGATTAAAGAGATCTTGAATACTTGGGGGGGAATGTTTAGAATACATAAAACCTCATGATTCGCCATCTGAATATTGTCTTTCTTCTTGTGGGTGAAGAGGAGGGCGGCCCCCTGTTCCCTCTATTTTTGTTTTGCTTTTGATGAGCCAGCCAATGGCCAGCAGGGCGATCACAAAAACGAGAAGGATAAAAGCGATCATCAAAAGGCCGAATAGATTAAACATGAGTTTCTCCTATATTTTTTGGCTAAGATAGCAGATAATGGAAGGTAAAGCAAATCTTAAGATAGAAAAAAAATATTTTTTATGATAGAAACAAAGGAGGGAGGTGTTTTATGCGAATTCCCTTTCTCCTAGCTGCTTGTTTAGGCGTCACTTTTCTTTTTGGAAACCAAGGAGATTCTTTGAACGATATTCTCGATTTTGCTCAACGGCATCAAGAGTTTAAAGATCTGTATTTCAGACAAAATGAAGAGAATTTTGCGACTCTCGTCCGCAAAGGGCAAAGTCCTAAAATTTTATTTATTGGATGCAGCGATTCTCGTGTGACTCCCGATCTTATCTTGAATGCGCGTCCCGGAGAGTTATTTGTCATTCGAACCGCGGGGAATTTTGTTCCTTCTTACTCTCCTGGGATGACAGATGGCGTGGCGGCGAGCATTCAATTTGCGGTGGAAAAATTAAACGTTCGCCATATTGTCATCTGTGGCCACTCTCATTGTGGAGCGATTGAAGGATTATTTCAGCCCTTAAATCCCGATCAATTCGGATTAGTCGCAAAGTGGCTCAGGTGGGGAGAAGAGGCCAAACAGATTGTTCTTAAGCTCGCGAATGCTTCGACCCCTAAAGAGAAACTTTATACCCTGACAGAAGAAATCTCCGTTATTTATCAACTCGAACACCTGATGACCTATCCTTTTATCAAGGAAAGCGTGCAACAAGGAAAAATAGAGTTGCATGGGTGGTACTTTCATATTGAGAGCGGATCGCTCTATTACTATGATTTTAAGGATTACAGGTTTAAGCCTTTTTAGTCTTCTCAGCTACTTTTGTTTGCAAGCTTTATTCCTTTGCGAAATGAATTGACATTTATGCGTTTCTATTTCATAATCCTTTTAAAATAAACTTTATTTTTAATTAAATTTATAAAGGAGCATGAACATGCACTCTACCCACTCAGTTGTCTCTACCCCCACTCCGGTTTTAACAAGTTTTCCAAACGAAGAATCTTCAAGAGAAGTATGGCAGGTTGAGGATCTGTTTTCTCGTATCATCTCCTTTTTACCTCTCATGTCCTTTTTACCTCAAGTGCCGATTTCGATTTCTGAATTTTTAACAGTTTGTACGCAATGGCACAAACAGGGCATCGCCTATATGATGACTCAGCAAAGTGTAAGAATTTCCTGTCTCCTGAGAGTGATTTCTAATAGTCAAGTATTTAGTCCTGAGAAACAAAAAAAGTTACAATCCTTTGCACAAACAAATTCTCTTGTGGGATGTGCAAATCTCAGTCAAATTTCCGAGAAAATTAATCAAGTCACTGCCCATATCTGTAAAGCTTTGGAAAATCCAGGATCTCTATTTGGATCTCGATTTGATTTCATGCGCGATTTTTGTAGAGATTTGGCCGAAATAGGGGAGATTCGTCTAGCTAACAAGATAGTCGAGATAATCTCCGATTCCCATGTGAAATTACGTGCTCGTAAAAAAATTGCTTATTTCTGCGAGGAAAATAAGCCCTTAAATTCAGAGAACAAAGAAGAAGAGGTGCAGGTATCTAGGACTTCTCTCCGCTTAACACTAGGAGATTTCGATGTTATTCGGGCTATAGGTGACAGTGAAGATGAAGAAGCCATTAATATCTGCGAAGAAATACCAGACCCCTATGCGCAATCCTTTAACTTCAATCAGATTATTTTTAAAATGTTGCGAGATAATCGTTTTGCAGAGGCAATAGAGATTGCCAATAAGATATCGGATAAAGATGAGCAATCTCTCGCTTTTTTTGAAATTTCTACAGTAATGATACTGGATGCTCGTTGCCATGATCAGGCCATAGACATTGCGGTTAACAAGATTGTAGAAAAAGATGTGCAATTGGCTGCAATTCATTGGCTTTCTAAGGACTTTACGCGATTGAAAAATTTTGACAAGGCCTTCGCAATCACCCATCATCCCAATAACCCAAAGCGTGGAAAAATCCTAGCGATTCGTACGATATCTGCAGAATTAAAGAACATGGGTTGTTCTCAGCTGGCCCAGAATACGTTAAAGTTGTTGGATCATTTTGGCATTCAGGAATAATTCTTAGAAAAACGCTCACTCTCCCTCTTCCTTCTCGTGTTCCTCCGTCTCATCCTCCTCATCAAAATACTCTTCATCTTCCTCATCCTCCTCCTCTTCATCAAAGTCATCTTCTAAAAGGTCTTTTTTAGGAGGCAAAGATTTCAGGGAGCCTGCCCCTTTCGCCTGGTTTTTTTGACTATTCACAAGAGGAACAAGATCGACCCAAATGGGAGAGCTCCATGCCATATGACCATCTTCTTGCATCACACGTAAATAATAATAGGCAAAGGGAGCCTTCTTATCCTTCGCCGGAAGGGCAATTTTCTCCAGCGGAGTCATATCATCATAGGTAAACTCTAAGAAATAGTGGGAAGGTGTCCACGTATGAAGGACTTTCCCATTCAAAATCAGCTCGATTTTTTTCAGTTTCGTCGTTCCGGCCACATAGCCCGAAAAATGACGATTAATCATCAAACCGGGTTTTTCTGCCGTGCTGACCTCTTTTCCCATCGAGACGCCGGCTAAATAGAGGCCCACAATGATCCTCTCCCCGGTTGTTGCATAGCAAGAGCGTTGATATAACGCCTCTACTAACGCCTCTTTCGAGTGAGTGGGAGCAATGATTGCCGTCAAGCCGGGAGTGTATTGCTCTTGATCGCTCTCATAAAGGCCCGCATAAGTGCCTCGATCATCCAACCCCCCTGCAACGAATCCAAAACGACAGTTATTTTGCAGAGCCTTTTGAATCGATCCTTCCTCTCCCTCTTGATAGCCGGAAGAAGAGCGAATGGGACGGAGATTTCCTTCCTTTGCCGTCATCTCAGACGATCCCCACGCATTATAAATTTCGACGACCCGCTCAAATTCCGGCTCAAACTCCTTGAAATCTTCCCCTACTTTTTTCGCCATCGTAAAAGAAGGGATCGCAAGGAGTTCTTTCGGAGAAAAACTCTTGTAAATCTTTTTCAACGTATTGCTTTTCAGATCTTTTTTACGCAAAAGCGGTTTATGGTCTTTCCCATAGACAAAGACACGCAACCCCTCCGTTTGATTCTCTCCTTGCCATTGGAAACCTAAAAAGGTAGTAAATCGCTCATCCTCATTAAAATCCGCCACGTTTTGAGAGACGAGCTTCCAGACCTCATTAGAGGTCTCCTCTGTATTTTCGAAGGGAGAGACCCCATAAAAATTAAACGCTTTATCATCTCTAAAATGACGCAAACAGCTTTCAATATTTTCGGTCGAATCAAACCGATCGGATTCTCCATGTAGAGACCCCCAAAATAAATTCTTATTATTTTCAACAAAGCATTTAATGGGAGGAGAGCGGAACACTTGCTTGGTCTTGCGATTGAAGAGTTGAATGGTATAAACGCCCACTTCATTAAAATAAAGATTAGGAAGTGAGATAAATCCCGTTTCCGGGACAAAGAGTTTCCAATTCAAACTTTCCCGGAGATGTTCATAGGAGAGTTCAACCAATGTGTCTTCGGGAGCATGGTTGGTCAAGTTTCCAAATTGATCTTCAAAACGGACGATGACATCAAATCGCTTATTTTTGGTCACAAAAGAAGGGGTCAGCAGGCGGATATTGACGAGCTCTCCTCCTCGGACATCCATGGAAAACACTTCCGCCTCTCCATAATTCCCTTTTCCGGAAGGGTCCACATAAAGAAGAAAAGAGCGCCTTCTTTGAGCGATTGTCTGCGCACGGATCGAGCTCCCTTTTTTTTGATCCCCATCCTTCCCTCCTAAAACAAAGATGATCGAATGACCCGCTTCAAGAACTTGCGGAAGGGTAAATTCATAGAGAGGGGTAAAATGATCGGGCACTTCAATTTCAGTGGCAGCGAGAATTTTTCCCTTATCGAGCTGCGCATAAATGACCCCTCCCCCCTTTTTTAGGTTGACGGAAGGGAGCTCCCAATCAATTAGCCGCCCTTTCGATTGGAGATCAAATCTCAGGCGCGTCCCTTTGGGCAAATTAACAGCAGGGGTATAAATAAATCTCCAGGTTCTCGATTCTCCTGCAAATATTTGCGCAGGTTCAGCGTAGCAAATCGATCGACGCATGGGAGGGGCTCCTTTATTCTAATCTAGTAAAAAATCTTGCCCGATTTAGCCTTTGTTTTGCAAGTTAAACGGCTGTTTTGCAAGTTAAACGGCATATTCCACAATTCGCTTTTCTCTGATGACGGTGACTTTAATTTTTCCGGGATAGTTTAATTCTTGCTCGATGCGCTTTCTCAATTCTCTGGATAAACTGACAACACCTGAATCATCGACTTGATCGGGGAAAACGACCACCCGGATCTCTCTTCCTGCCTGCATTGCATACGATTTTTCTACGCCGGGAAATTCCAGGGCCATGGTCTCTAGATTTTTAAGTCGTTTGATATATTCTTCGACGGCTTCAATCCGCGCTCCTTCACGACAGGCAGAAATGGCATCGGCTGCACTGCAAAGATCGCCCTCAATGGTTAAGGGGAGCATCTCTTGGTGATGACATCCGATCCCATTGGCCACTTCTTTGCTTTCGCCATATTTCAGGGCCAAGTCATGGCCAATGACGGCATGGGATCCCTCAATCTCATGCGTGACTGCCTTGCCAACATCATGGAGGAGCCCAATCCGCTTGGCAAGGCGGATGTCGAGTCCCATTTCTGCGGCCATGAGTCCCATGAGATGAGACACTTCTAGAGAGTGGTCTAAGACATTTTGTCCATAGCTATAACGGAGTCTAAGCTTTCCTAGGAGAGTGATTAACTCCGGGTGCAAGTTCATTGCTCCCGCTCGCAAGGCGGCATCTTCTCCATACTGCTTAATTTGTTTATGGACGAGCAGGGCAGCTTTTTGGACGGCCTCTTCAATGCGGGTGGGGTGAATTCGTCCATCTTGCACCAGTTCAATCAGAGCAGTTTTTGCAATTTGTTTGCGAATGGGATCAAAGCCTGAGAGGACGATTGCTCCGGGGGTATCATCAATAATAAAATTGACCCCTGTTTCTTTTTCTAAAGCGCGAATATTTCGTCCTTCTCTTCCGATGATCCGTCCTTTCATTTCTTCATTTGGAATGGCGACTGTGCAGACGGTGGCTTCAGAGGTGCAAGGGACAGCTAAACGGTTGATGGCGGTGGCGATAATGGTTGAAGCGAGTTTTTCCGCATCTTCTTCCGCTTCTTTTTTAATTCGTCGGATGAGATTGGCGGCATCGATTTTGACTTCATTGGTGAGGCGAGCTAAGAGGAGCTCTTTTCCTTCGGAAGAGCTCAATCCGGCGAGTTTTTCTAGTTCGGAGATCAGTTGAGCGTGGAGTTCGGTATGATTTTTTTTCTCTTCTTCTAATTGCGATTTACGGCCTACTAGGACAGCTTCTCGTTTCTCGATATCAGAGAGCTTTTTCTCGACGAGGTTCATCCGGCTTTCCAGCTTATCCTCTCGCTGTTTAAGCCGCTCTTCTTCTTGCCGAATTTTTCTTCTTTCCTGCTGCCAAATGGTTTCCAGCTCGCGCTGATGCTCGATTTGTTTTTGCTTTAAGACGAGCTCTTCTTTTTTTTTAAACTCTTCTGCCTCTCGTTCGGCCCGTTGAAGAATTTGAGCGGTTAGCTTTTCAGTTCCTCCTAAAGCGAAGCGGTGGTAAATCCAAAACCCGATCGCTCCGAGACCGCTCCCTATTAAGAAGATAAGGAGGAATAAGGGAACAAGATTTTCAGCCATAGTGAGATGTTATCCTCTATAAAATAAAAAATATAATGATTACAGGGGTAAAAATTTTTAGTGCGCAAATTTAGCATTAGCATACGTGATTTGGATTTGAAAATCTAGCAATAGAAATGATAGAATTTTGAGAGGGAGGAAGCAGCATGAAAAAAGAAAATAAAATCTTGAGAAGGAATAAGGTGAAAAGGGCTATTCCCTTTGAGTGGAAGAGTAAGCTTTCCGGTGCCTTTATTGAGAGAGCGATTAACGAAGATCGAGAGAAAAAACTCCGGCGGTTACTGCGTGATGGGCTTAATCCGTAATTTCTCTACGTGCCGATTATTCGAGCGAATGACCTCCAACTCAAAATTCGGTATTAGAGAAAAACTCTGTAGTCTGTATTGAAAAAATCAGCAAATTGTTTTGCGATGGATTTGCCAATAGCCCTTTTTCCATTTTCCATTTCGCTAATATGATGTTGATGAATTCCCAAAGCCTCTGCAAGGGCTTTTTGAGTTAAGGCAGCCCTATAGCGACAACCTTTGAGCATTACACCAGCTTCACTATATTTTTTAAGTTCTTCTCTAGCCACTTCACGCCAAAGAAAACTTCTCTTCTTGGCGTTTTGCTTAAAATTAATATGGAGCTCCTTCGTGCGTGCCAACATAAAAAATCTCAACTATTTTAATAATTTTACTTTCAATCCTCCAGCAAACCGTATACGTGGGTCTACCACTTTTTGGCATGGTTCAAAAAGTAGAGTTTTTGGGTAACATGACAGGATCGTGTCCGAGTCCGTGTCCGAGTCCGAGTTCCGATTGGAAACGCGGAACAACGGAATACGATCGGAACTCGGACTCGGACACGAAAAAAATTGTTACCTGACATTGAACCAGGCCCACTTTTTACATGGCAGTGATAAGCATTTTCTGGAATCTGCTTATTTTTCTTTAAGGGACTAAAATGGGCCCATTCTTTTCGAATTGGACCCAATAATTCAATTTCTTTTGCTAATAGATCAACTTGGAATTGAATAGGCTTAGGGAGTTTTTTCTTCTTTCGTTTCGCAGTCGGAGAATATTCTACGGTCCAGCGTATCTCAGTTGTTTTCTCGCTCATTTACAGTGCCATGCTTTCTAGATTAATAATACCGAGTATTGGTATATTTAAACAAGAAAATTTTACAAGTCGAGAGCCGCTGTTACACAAGATTGAGAGGAAAATTTGTAGATCACTGGGTGATGGGCTTAATCCGTAATTTCTCTACACGCCGATTATTCGAGCGAATGACCTCCAACTCAAAATTCGGTTTCTGAATAATATAGCCCTTGGGGGGGATCATTCCCGTTTCATGGAACACATACCCTCCCACGGTGTCGTAATCCCCTTCTTCGGGAAATTCGATGCCAAGTTCTTCTTCAATATCAGAAATTGTCATGCGGGAGTCAATGAGCCATCCTCCTTCGGGGAGGGGGAGAAAAAGAGCTTCTTCTTGGTCATATTCATCGGCAATTTCGCCGACAATTTCTTCTAAAATATCTTCGATTGTGACGATCCCTTCCGTTCCCCCATATTCATCGACAATGATCGCTAAGTGAACCTGTTTTTTTCGAAACTCTTGTAATAAGTGGGAAATTTTCTTGGTTTCCGGGGTATAAATGACATCTTTGACGAGCGTAGAGATGGGGGATTGAAGAACGGCTTTGTTTCCTTCACGGACATGTTCCATGTATTTTGCCAAGACATCTTTATACATTAATACTCCGATAATATTATCTAGAGTCTCTTGATAAACGGGTGTTCGGCTATACCCTTCTTTGTAGATCAAGTTGGCGGCCTCCTCAATCGTGGTGTGATGGGAGAGGCTGAAGATATCGACCCGTGGGACCATGATTTCTCTGGCGATGCGATCTTTAAATCTCATCAAGGATTCCAGAATTTTTTTATCTTGAGGATCAAACTGGGTGTGGAGATTGGATTCCTCGATGATGTCAATGAGTTCTTGCTTGGCCTCTTGATTCGGCTCATGGCCGGGTTCAAAGTAAAGAGTGCGAGGAAAAAGTTGAAAGAGTTTTAAGAAGATAAAAATAAAGGGAAAAAGGAGTGTCATAAAGAATGAGGCAATGGGAGATCCAACAGAGAGGGTCTTTGCCGGGAAGCGATTGCCGACGATGCGTGCCAGATACTCTCCGATGATAAACAAAAGAAAGAAGAGACCGAAGAGAGAAAGGAGGCCAAAGGGCCAATCGAGAACGAGCGAGGAGCCCTCAGGAGAGACGTTCCAGTAGATAAGGCGGAGCTGTCCTAAGATTAATAGGGAGACAATGGCATAGCAAAACCGAACCGTATTTTGGGCAAAAAGGGCCGCAAAATAAAGGTCTTCATACTCTTGTTTAGGAAAAAAGAAACGGGATAAATAGCGGTAAAAGAATCGCTTGCCCACTAAGTCTAAGTGTTTTTTAGTATCCCTTCTTTGAAGTCGCCGAAAGGCGATTGTCACAGAGGTGAGACAAAATAGGCCGAGGAGGAGAAAGGCCAAAAGGAAAGAAAGACTTTGAATAGACAAAATGAGACTCCACAGAGGTAAAAATATTAAAATTTAAGTTAACAGATCATGATTTAAAAGGCTATGCCTAGCTTGGGAGCAAACCCCTTTCTTCTAGATTTCGAAAATGGCACGCCTCTCTCCGTCGCATCTGCTGCCTCTCTTTTGGGGTGAGGTCGTCATATCCCATTAAATGGAGCAATCCATGAACAAGATACAACGTCGTTTCCCGGTGAGGGTCTAACTGATGCCGAGTGGCGTACCGGATTGCCGTTTCCGGGCAAACAAACACCTCGCCTAATACCCGGTAGGGAGAGTCTTGCTCTTGATCCATGGGCAAGGAAAGACAATCGGTTGGGGAAGGGTCTTGGAGAAATTGCGCGTGCAATTGGCTAATCGTGGTAGTATCGACAAAATACACACTCACTTCATCACAGGACTGCCCTTCTTCTTCCAGAACCGCTTTAATGATTTTTCGCACTTGTTTTGTGCAAATTCTTAAAGAAGATTGCCGGTTATAAAGATGGATGATCACAACAAGCCAAAAATGGGAGAAAAGGGGAAAGGAGAGGGAATTTAAACCGCAGGCGTTTTAGGAAGACCTGTCACTTTCTTATTCTCTCCTTCTTTCCAACGGCCCATTTTTTTCATGACATCAACCCTTTCGAAACGCTTCAAGACATTGCGCTTCGCTGCCGTTCCTCCCGCTTTACCAAAACTCGGATGCCTAGACATAACTTAACCTTACCTAACTATTTTGTTTACTTAATCTTAGGAATAAAAACAGCCGCAGCTAAGTCTCCTGAAACTGCGTTGGGATGTTCTTTAAAGCCTTTAGGAAGATGATCCTTAAGAGGGCCCGTTTTTGCGCTCGGTGCACGAGTTTTCCGAGGGAAACGGCTGCGTTTTTCTGCTTGCTTACTAATACGTACCATGGGTAGACTCCTTAAATCAAAGTCGAAATTATACAGGTGCGCAAGATAATAGGCAAGTCTTTTTATCCAATTTCTCCTCTCTTTTTTCCTTTCTTCTCTTTTCTTGCTTTTGAAAGAGAAGGAAAGAAACGAAAAAAAGAGGAGAAATTTTGTTGCTTTTTTGGTTTAATTGTTTTAAACTGGATATTTGATAATAAAATGAAAATTTAATCTCAAGGCGTTTTATGGATCCTATTACTCATTTACCAACAGAATTAAATCATATGATTTTAGTTCGAGTTCATCATTCCACTTTACTAGGGGCAGAGACTGTATGTAAAGCATGGCAGGCATTTATTCATCCTTTTTTGAGGGGACTTCTTCTTTCCCATTATTATCCAACAATTTCTCCCTCTGAGTATCCTTCTTTGGCCGATCGTTTTATTTCTGTTCTTGATGAGAATGTTGTGAGTAGAGTAAATAAATTTTTAGTAAAATTAGAGAAAAATCAAACAGCTTTATTTTCTGTTGTATTTCCATTTAATCCTTCTCATATTATTCTAATAGGAATTGGAAAAGATATACAAGAACCACTATTCCAAGGTAGATCAATAAATATTCATAAGGCGGAAACTTTAATATTCTCAAAGAAAATAATTATAAAAGAATATGAATTTGATATACCTGACTGTGCACACACTATTAGAAATGAATGGATTGGATCTTACAGTAATTTTTCTGATAGATATTATACAGTTTATAGAAATATTATTTATAAGATCCAAAACTCAGAAGAGTTGCGCAAGTTTCACGAAAAAATTTCTTGATAGTCGATGGCTGTCGAGTTAAATAATTTAAATTTAATGAGGTTTTATGGATCCTATTAGTCATTTTCCAGAAGAAATAAATTATGTTATCTTAGCTAAAGTCGATCCTTCCAGTTTACTGGAAGCAGAGACTGTGTGTAAAGCATGGCGGGCATTTATTCATCCTTTTTTGAAAGTACTTCTTTTTTCCCAGTATTATCCAACAATTTCTACCTCTGAGTATCCTTCTTTGGCGGATCGTGTTATTTTTGTTATTGATGATAATCTTGTGGATAAAGTAAAGAAATTTTTAGTGCAATTAGAGAAGAATCAAACAGCTTTATTCTCTGTTGTATTTCCATTTAATCCTGAAAATACTATTCAAATAAGATTAGGAAAAAAAGACGAGACAAATTTTGATAGAAAAGAAACTTTAATATTCTTAAAGAAAATGATTAGAGAAAAAAATGATTTTAACAGTGAACGAGAGACTAACTACTCTATGTTGGTTAAGTCTTACTTGAGTCTACCTCTCAGATATTTTCATTTTCAAGGAGCTAGTACGGCATGTCAATTAAATTGTCTGATATAATTTTCTTAATTTTACTCTTGCATCCGCCGTTGTAAACTGCCAATTCGCTATTACTTTTTTCTCGTTTCTTGCCTTAGTCCAAGCTTTTACTTCTTCATCAAGGATCGCCTTTTCACCAAGCCTTTGGTCTAAACATTGACGACTTAAATGACTTAATTCTATTTCGGCCATATTCAACCAACTACCATGCTTTGGCGTGTAATGGATGTCAAATCTATCTGCAATCCTCTTAGCTTCAGATGGTTCAAATGTTTCATAAAGAGAGGATTTGTGATGGGTATTTAGATTATCCATTACAAATATTATTTTTTCCGCATCCTTATACTGTTCGTTATCTACTATTTCCCTTATATAATAAGCCCAATCAGTTCTGGTTCTCTGCTCAGTTATTTTTGTGAAACGCAATCCCTGCAACGGCTCGAAGGCCATAAAAATACTGGCTGTTCCATTACGCTCATACTCTGTGTCAAATTTCTCCACATCCCCTGGTTTCATCGGTAATGGTTGCCTGATTTCCTTTATCAATTGCTTGCTTGATTCATCCATGCATATTACCGGATGCTTAGGATCATAAGCCTGCTTGTAAATATCCAAGACTTCTTCCATTTGGCAAACAAATTCAGCATTTCTTGCAGGAGCTATGCACCATTCTTTTTTTTGCCAAGGCTTAAGTTCGTTTTTTTTAAAGCCCTACCTATGGTGTTAGTTGAAACCGATTCAACATACTTACACTCTACCATCCTATCTGCCAATAGGCTTAATGTCCATTTCGCATGCCCCTCTGGCGGTTCACTGCAAGTAAGAGCAATTAAATATGCCTCTTCCTCTCCTTTTATAATCTTCTCTCTATTGCCATGTGGGAGTAATTTTCTATTTATAGTATCTTCAAAACCCTCTTCAATTAGTGACTTACGAACTCTTTCTACCGTTTTAACACTAACATAAAATGCTTCTGCGATTTGAGGATCTTTCCAGTTTTCACCTTCTTCTCCGCAATCCGTTTTTAACAAGATACGAGCTCTATTCTGTTTTTCTTTACTGGCACTTCCTTCCTTGAGTAGTTGAAAAAGTATTTCTCTTTCATCTGTCGATAATCTAACAATGTATTTCTGAGTCATAGGTCACCTCTTTAAAAGATTAAGAGGATACCTATAAAAACATTTTCTATCAATTCAATTGACATGCCGTACTAGTGATGTGTGGGAGAAAATTGATTCCTCAGAGGAATTCAAAAAGGCATACTACTTTCATTTCACCACCTAAAATTAAGCTTAAAGAATAGGGTGAAAATCTTATTTTAAATTATCAAATAACATGATAAAATAAAGATAAAATAGTAAGATTTAACCCTTTGTAAATTTTTATGTCCATTGATCGTTCCTCCGATAGTTTATCCCGTTGCGACCCCTCTCTATATTCTTCGCTCTATGATGTGCGCAAACGCCCCGATGTTAAATCACCTGCCGCCTCGAAAAAGCCCGTCGAGCCCTCCACGGGAACGCCCGATACGATAGAAGCCACCCTTTCGAAAGAGCATTTAAAAAAAGAGGCGCTCCAGCGTTTGCACCGCCCTGCCAAATACATGATTGCCCAGCAGGGCTTTATGCGGGTGGGGAAATATCTTTTTTTGCCTTTGATCTTGCCCCCCTATCTCCTCCTCTACGGGTTACCTAAATGGATCCTAGTGGAAGCCCTCCCTGCCCTGATCTCCCCGCTCCTTAAGATGGTAAAAACAATGGGTGCAAAGATCAAAAAGCCTGTCCAAATCATTCATAAAAGCGCCGTGCAATTTATGCAGACCCTTCACAACATTGGAATGGGACTCATTCAGCCTGTCATTCGCCTAATGTCCGATATGCGTCTAACCATTCGTCGCTTGCAACAGCGGGTGAATCTCTTCTTCAAAAGAACTCGCACGGGGGTGCGCACTGCACTTTTACTGCCCGGAACTAAAATCAAGGCAGGTTTCAAACAGATTCACCGGAAAGCGGCCGAATGGGCCAAAAAAATCGCCCGCACCTCTCAAACATGGGCAGAAAAAGTCCAAAGAGGCCTTCAAACCGTGAAAGAAGCGCCTCTCCAGTTTCTAGGCTGGGGACAAGCCCAATTGCAGCGATTCCATGCACAAACGTTGATCTGGAAGAACGCATGGGGACAAAGGCTCCAGCACTCTCAGCGCCTCACAGAGCAGGCCATGGGGTGGATCGCCAAGCAAAGTCATTCTCTCACTCAGAAAATGGCCGCCCCCCTCCAGCCTCTGATCACTTTTTATCGGGAGAGATGGCAGCCGCGCTGGAACCGGCTCAAGCAGGCGTTTCAACGAAAATGGAAAGAGGGGAGAGAGGCGTTCCATCAAAAGCACAAAAAGATGTTGCAGCGCTTGAAGGAGCGGCAAGAAAAATTAAAGCGTCTCTCTTATCTCCCAGCCATGGAACGGCTCTTTTCAAAAGGAGGGTTCTCTCGCCTTCCTAGACTTTTGCAAGAAGGGCTGAAAAAAGTGCCTCTTCCACCCCCTCATGCGACGAGCGGGAGAGCGCTGCATTCAACTCTATTCTTGGATGGCAGGGCAACTCTTTGCATTGCCTGCCCGTTGCAGCTCTTTTGCTCTTCGCTCGATGCAAATGCTTTCAAGGAGTGTTCGATCCATGACAAGCGTTCTAACATCAGGAGGGCAGAAGGGAAAGCGAATGGTCCAATTAGGACTGCAAAAAGGGGGGCGGCAGGTTTGGTTCTCTGCCTATTATCTCCTTTTATCTCTGACGATGGGGGGCGTTCTCTTTGGTTGGGCAATGGAGCTGGCCCGGACAATCACCCGTTCTTTACTAAAGAAATTTTCTTTTAAGTCTTAGATTGTTCCGGAGGGGCGATCAATTTAAAATCTGTTGTGACAACCCCACAAGAGACAATAAACTTTAACGCTTCTTCTATCTTCATATCCACGTGAATCAGCTGGTTTCTTTTAAACATCAACATAAAGCCCACGGAAGGATTGGGCGTGCCCGGCACAAAGACCGGAATGAGCTCCTGAGCAGAAGGAGGAGCCTCTTGAACGGAAAAGTGGGCATTTGTCACAAGCCCAATGCTTAAATGGGGTGGATAAGGATACGGCACTAAAACCACTTGTGAAAATTTTTTTGACTTTGAGGAAAATAAACTGTGGACAACGTCTTGGCAAGCCTTGTAAATCTTATTGACGAAGGGAATGCGGTGAATAAAAAAGTCCCCTAATTTGAACAAGTAATCAATTAGGAAAAGTCTTCCTAGAAAGCCTATTAAAAGAACAAACAAGAAAAGAAAAAAAAGAATGAGAACCTTGCTGAGGAATAAAAGAGAGGCACTCTTCCCAAATAGGGGAACCAGGAGCGGCTGAGTCAAGTGTAAGAAAGGGGCCGTTAAGAAATTAACCAAAAAATTCACGATGAGGAGCGTCAAAATGAGGGGAAGGAGAAGGGCTAGACCTGTCTTAAAATATTTTCTCATGCCTCTTCCTCTTCTTCCAACCGATGAGTGGCAGCGACTTCTTTCGAGGTGGCGATAAAAGGGGGAGCAATCAGGCCGCAGGAAATGATGTATTTGAATGCATCTTCAACTTTCATGTCGAGATAAATCAGGTCCGACTCTTTATACAAGACTAAAAATCCTGAGGTCGGGTTAGGAGTGGTTGGAACAAAAACGGCTGTGACATCTGCATGGGGAGTCTCTGCTAAATTGGGAAGATTTTCTCGCGTCACAAGTCCAATGGCATAGGTCTCTGCATTTGGAAAACGGACGAGCACCACTTGTTTAAATGATTTTGTTTTAGAAGTAAAAATGGTCTTAATAACCTCTTGCGAGGTCTTATAAATGGAGCGAACCAATGGAATTTTTTTGACAAGATAGTCTGTAAATTTGATCACCGCATTAAAAAAGAACCAACTTGCGATAAAACCAAGAGCAACAAAAAGAAAAAATAAGCTAATTAAAATGAGAATTTGGGCAATTACCGTTTGGATCTGACCGGAACTTAAGAAGAGAAACCCATGCTCAAAGAGATGATAACGGGTGAAAATGGCCTTAACAATATCGAGAAAGGGGACAGTCAATAAATTGAAGATAAAGACAATAATTGCAACGGTGAGGGCGACGGGTAATAAAATGATTAAGCCGGTAACAAAATATTTTTTCATAGAAATAAAGCCGAAACAGTTATTCTAACTCTATTTTTTATCTTTGTAAAT
This sequence comes from Parachlamydiales bacterium, assembly GCA_963801825.1. Taxonomy (GTDB): domain Bacteria; phylum Chlamydiota; class Chlamydiia; order Chlamydiales; family Parachlamydiaceae; genus CAWDGI01. Next base: position 409,945 of record CAWDGI010000003.1, on the reverse strand, counting down.
CTTTTTATGCCGTCTGTTTTCTTTTTTTCTCTGATTTTTAAACAGCCTTTTCCCAGGTATTTGAGAAGAATCCTTTTTTGAAGCAGAAGGAAGGGCGCTTTCTTTTGAAACAAGGACCCATTTCGCTTCTTGGGAGATGAGGTCGACCTCTTTAAGCATTAAGGTCAGCTGATCTCCTGAGGCATAAATACTCCCTGTATGCGAGCCTCGGAGGCGGAGGCGCATCTCGTCAAAAACAAAATAATCTTCCTCCAGATCTGAAATGTGAATGAAGCCCTCTAAAAGAAGATCAATCACTTCAAAATAGATCCCAAAATTTTTCACACGGGTGATAATGGCCACATATTCTTTGTTAGCATTTTCTTTCTTTTTCTGCTGCAAAAGGCGGAGTTTTTTGATGGTCAAGACACTATTTTCCGCCTTCGCACTGATCCGCTCTTGCTCTGAACATCGATTCGCCACTTGCTGTAAATACTCTAGTTCATGTGCCTCCCCAAATAAAATCCGATGAATGACCAAATCAATATAACGACGGATCGGGCTCGTAAAGTGGCAATAATGGAGAAGACTTAAACCGTAATGGCCAATATTTTCGGCAGAATAGAGGGCGAGGCGCATCCGTCGAATATAACTAGAAGCGAGGTAGTTGGCATAAGGACTTTTTCCTGCTTCTTCAAAGAGCTTTTGCAAATCTTGCGGGGAAGGGAGGTCGGGGAGCCGAAAACCGAACGCAGAGGCTAAAAGAGAAAAATCACGTAAATTTTCTTCTGCCGGCTCATCATGCACGCGATAAGTGAGAGGTTTTCCTTTTAAAGTGATATCCCACGCCACCACCTCATTGGCTTTGAGCATAAATTCTTCGACCATTTGATGGGTGATATCATAAGTGATGGAAGAGGTTTGGTAAGGCACCCCTTTCTCGTTCACAAGAATCACAAGTTCGGGGAGAGAAAATTCAAGACTTCCTCGCTCATACCGTTTTTTTTTCAATCGTTGGCATAAGTCCACCATTAAATGGAGCGTCGCTGCATGACGGCTCTTTTTCTTTCCATCCAGCACTTTCTTTGCTTCCGCATAAGTAAACCGCTTCGCACTTTTGATGAGCGAACGTTTGATCTCATAGTCAAGAAGCGTTCCTTCCTCATCCAGACGCATCAAGACGGAGGCAGTCAGACGATTGACATGGGGTTTCAGGCTGCATAAATTTTCCGATAGGGGAGGAGGAAGCATCGGAATACAGATCCCGGGAAAATAGGTCGAGTTACATCGCTTTGCCGCTTCTTCATCCAAAGGGCTGCCGAGTTTCACATAATGAGAGACATCGGCAATATGCACCCCCAAGTGGTAGATTCCGCTCTCATCACGTGTCAGGCTTAATGCGTCATCGAAATCTTTCGCCGTATCGGGATCAATGGTAAAACAGGTCAAAGAGCGGAGATCTTCCCGTCCTTGGAGATCTTTACGGGAGACTTGTTTTCCTAATTGCTCAGCCTCTTGAAAGACAGGATGGGGAAAATCGGCTCGGATTTCGAACTCTTCAATGGCCGCCGAAATATCGGAAGAAGGGTCGGAGATGGACCCCAGATGATGCGAAAAACGGCAATGCGTTTCGGTCTCCTTGGTGCCCCACTCTTTCACTTCCATGACAATCCGATCGCCCACATGCAGCGGTTGCTCCAAAGAAGGCTCTACGACCACTCGTTGCTGAGAGCCAAGGAGAGGGGCATAGGCTATGAGTTGTTCATGACGATCGATGTAACGGATGATGCCTGCAAGATGGGTGCGACTACGGGAAAGAATCGCGGTGACCTTTCCCTCTGGACCTTTTTCGGAGATCGCTTCTTGGTTAATTAAGACTTCCACTTCGTCTCCATCAATGGCATTCTTTGTCAAGTGTTTAGGGATGAAAATATCTTGGGGATAAAGGGAAGGAAGATGAGGCTGCACAAAGCCGAATCCACGGGGATGCATTCTCATGATTCCGGTCATGAGATCTGTCTGAGGAGGTTTCCAAGTGTAGTGTCCCTTGACAGATGTAATGAGGTGGGAGTGGAGAAGATGTTCCAACACCTGTTGCAAAATCTCTTGGTGCTGAGGGGGAAGAGAGAGGCGTTGCATGAGCTCTTCTAAAGTCAGAGGAGTAAAGCTTTTCCCACTCATGAATTGTTTTGTGATTTTCAATAAATTTTGAAAAAGTTTTTCCTGTTTTGGAGAAGGAGTTTCTTTCTCTTCCTTTTGTTTTGACTTTTTGCTGCTTTTTCCCATAAAATAAGTGATTTTCCTAGTCAATATTATAAAAGATCAAGTTTAGCATAACAATGAAATACGACCATCAAAAAATTGAAGCCAAGTGGCAAAAATACTGGGAAGAGCATCAGACGTTCAAAACGTCCAATGATTCTTCCAAACCTAAATATTATGTGTTGGATATGTTTCCCTATCCTTCCGGGGCCGGTTTGCATGTTGGCCATGTGGAGGGCTACACGGCGACAGATATCTTGGCGCGCTATAAGCGGATGCGTGGATACAATGTTCTTCACCCGATGGGGTGGGATAGCTTTGGTTTGCCTGCCGAACAGTATGCGATTCGAACGGGGATTCATCCCGCTCAATCGACCCGGCAAAACATCGATAATTTTCGTCGCCAGCTCCGCTCTTTGGGGTTTAGCTATGATTGGAGCCGGGAATTTGCCACGAGCGATCCCTCTTACTATAAATGGACGCAATGGATTTTTACAAAGCTCTATGAGAAGGGGCTCGCTTACGAGGCGGAGATGATGGTGAATTTTTGTCCTGCTTTGGGAACTGTTTTAGCCAATGAAGAGGTGGATAATGGCCGTTCTAAAGAGGGAGGATTCCCGATTGAGCGTCGTCCTTTGCGTCAATGGATCTTAAAGATTACGGCTTATGCCGATCGTTTGATTCAAGATTTAGATCTTATCGATTGGCCGGAGAGTTTAAAGAAACTCCAGGTGAATTGGATTGGAAGGAGTGAGGGGGCCCATATTCAATTTAAAGAGGCTTCGACAGGGGAAGAGATTTCTGTTTTTACCACCCGCCCCGATACCTTATTCGGAGCCACTTACCTTGTGCTTGCTCCGGAGCATCCTCTCGTTAGCCGCATTGTCACGAACGAGCAGCAAGAGGGCGTTTGGGCTTACCAAAAACAGGCGGCCGCAAAGAGCGACTTTGACCGCACGGAAGGGAGTCGTGAAAAAACGGGGGTCTTTACAGGGGCCTATGCGATTCATCCGCTGCATGGGGAGAGAATTCCGATTTGGATTTCCGATTATGTTCTTATCCATTATGGAACGGGAGCCATTATGGCCGTTCCGGCGCATGATGAGCGGGATTTTGAGTTTGCTCGCTTCTTTCATCTCCCCATTCAGTCTGTCTATGACCCGGAGACTGGAGAGGAAGCGGCTCGACGTGAAGTGATAGAAGGAAAACGATGCTGGGTGGGAGAAGGGCGTGTCATTCATAGTGCAACGGAAGAGTTTTCTTTGAATGGTTTATCGACCGAACAGGCGAAGCAAGCAGTGATTCAATGGTTGGAGAAGAATAAGCAAGGGAAGCGAGGGGTGACTTATAAGTTGCGCGATTGGTTGTTTTCGCGCCAGCGTTATTGGGGGGAGCCGTTTCCTCTCTTTAAGTTTGAGGATGGGACAATCCGTGTTTTAGACCAAGAGGAGTTGCCTCTTTGTCCTCCCGATCTTCTGCAGTATAAGCCGACGGAAGATGGCAAAGGGCCTCTCATGCAGGCGAAGGAGTGGGTGCATGTGACGGATCCCAAGACGGGGCAGTCTGCCCAGCGGGATACGAATATTATGCCACAGTGGGCAGGTTCGTGTTGGTATTATTTGCGTTTCTGCGACCCCCACAATGACGAGAAAGCGTGGAGTTCGGAGGCAGAGAAGTATTGGATGCCGGTTGATCTGTATGTGGGGGGGGTGGAGCATGCGGTGCTCCATTTGCTTTATGCCCGTTTTTGGCATAAGGTCTTGTATGATTGTGGCTATGTCCATACCCTGGAGCCCTTTCAGACATTGCGTAATCAAGGATTGATTGTGGCTCGCTCCTTTCAAAATAAGCAGCGTGCTTATGTGGAGCCGGAGAATGTTGAAGAGAGAGAGGGGAAATTTTATGATAAGCGGACGGGAGAAGAGCTGACCAGTCAGATTGATAAAATGTCTAAATCAAAGTTAAATGGGATCACACCGGATGAGATCATCCAAGAATTTGGGGCGGATGCCTTGCGTTTGTATGAAATGTTTATGGGGCCTTTAGAAAAGGAGAAGATTTGGAATACCGATGCTGTTTCTGGGTGCCGCCGTTTTCTCAACCGTTTTTATGAGATGGCTTTTTCTGACAAGGTAAAAAATGAGATCTCCGAAGAAGGACTAAAGCTCGGGCATCGCTTGATTGATGGGGTCTCGAAAGATATTGAGGCGCTGTTGTTCAACACGGCGATTGCGAAGATGATGGAGTTCATGAATGATTTTACAAAGCTTTCGTTTTATCCGCGCTCTGTGGTGAAGATGGCGACGCAGGCGCTGGCTCCTTTTGCTCCTCATTTGGCAGAAGAAGTTTGGGAGCAGGTGGGGGGGGCAGAGCCATTGGCTTATGCCCGTTTTCAGCAGGTTGAGGAGAAATATTTGCAGGATGAGAGTTTAACTTATGTCGTTCAAGTGAATGGGAAGGTGCGAGGGCGCTTTGATTTTCCCAAAGATCAAACAGAGGGCTTTATTTTGGAGGAGGCGCGCCGTCATCCCCATATTAAGAGCTATTTAGAGGGGCGGGAGATTGAGAAGATCATTTTTGTGCCTAATAAACTTTTGAATATTGTTCTTAAAACTTAAATCTTAAATTTTGCGAGCGAGCAAAGCCATAAACAATGGGATCTCTTCACGGCTTCGATTTTCCATCTTGGCTGCTCGCCCTTCGCTTCTTTTATTCGAGCACCATTCTTCGATCACTTCAATTGTAAAACCTGTCTCTTTTAACCAGCGGCTATAAGCCGAGAGAGGGTGATGGAAGGACCAAGTCATTGGAGAGTCTCTTCCCTTTCCTGGGTGTGTTTGGATGGGAATTTTTATACTTGACATATAACGATCAATCCTGCGGTATTGAATCTTCTGATCTGTATCTACTCTCCAGGAAGATTGGCGTGGAATGCGAAAACAAGGATGATTAAAGACGATCACGAAGCGGGCTCCCGGCTCTAAATGAGCGGCCGTTTGCTGAAACACTGTTTTCGGAGATTCAATGTTTTGTAAAGCTAATACGAGAGAAGCATAGGAAAAAAGCGTTCCCTTTAGCTTTAGAGGAAAAGGGTGAGTGATGTTGCCTTGAATAAACTGATGCGAGGGGGTTTTAGAATAGCGCTTTGCGGCGTCAATTAAAGGAGCAGCCGCATCAATGCCCACATAAGAGACATTGGGGGGAAGGTGGCGGCTTAAAACCCCTTGGCCGCAGGCGAGATCTAAAAGAGAGGGAGGGGAAAGGGGATCTTTAGGAAAATCCAAGAGTTGTAACGTGCGGGGAATAATCAGGGTTTGATGATAGTAGTGCCCTTGCTCTCCGACAATTTCATTGTACCATTGGCCGACCTGTTGCCACGATGTCGAATCTTCTTTCATTTTCTTTTTTTTTATCAATAATCACTCGGGATAATATTAAAAAAGAGCGGACTAAAGCACAAGATTTAATAAACTCCTCCATCAAACATTTCTTTAACGACATCAATCGTAACTGATTTTGCGTGAATTTTTAATTGCCATAAATTCCACTCAAAAAAAGAAATATGTTGATTTTGCGTGTGATTTTCGTCAGTTAGAATTCCACTCAAAAAAAGAAATATGTCGATTTTGCGTGCAATTATTGCTATATTGACGCCATGTGCAACTTTTTCCGTTCGTGCCCGTGCCCGAACCGATCTAGTGCCCCGTCGCATAATTTTCTGCCCTTTGGGCTGCGTCAAAGCCCCCGGGGTTGAGAGATCGCAAGTGGGCTAGTATTCGGAAACTGTGAAAATAGCCCTGCTGCCGCCAGCCCTCAACTCAAAATAAACCCTTTTGTATCAATCCATCTATCTCTCCGTCGCATCTACCGTCGTTGCGTCTCCGTGTTTAATTTTTTATTAAATCTTGCGAAAATAAAAAATCAAATTTAATTAAAATTAATAATAACATTATTATTTTTTATGTTATAATAAATTTGTATTAACAAAATAGTTTGGTTTATTATGGATTCTATTCAAAATTTTTTTAATCATTCCCCCTTTTTGAGTACGGTATATTCAAAGGGGGAAGATTTAATTGTTCAGATCTTTAATAAGGGCATTCCCTTTGCTCCCCCTGTGCCTTCTTCCTCTGTTCCTTTTGGTTATTGGACAATGGTGCGCCATTTGAAGGAAGAGGATCTCTCCATTCTAGAAGAGAAAATTCGATTGCTTGGCCCGAATCAGCCCACAAAAGAAGCGATTTTGCTAGAAGCATTGGAGAAGCAGGATTGGAGCAGTTCTATTTTTCAGGAAGACTATCTTATTTATGCGTTAGCGGCTCTCAAAGAAGGGAAATTGAAAAAAGAGCAATTTGCCACCCTGACTTTTTATTGGACGGCAGCCACCTACAATACGCCCAGTAGAACGGCAAAAGAGATCCGCTCGATTCCTCTTTTCACGCCAGAAGGGAACCCCAATAAAGAAGCATGGGACCGGATTAGACAAACAGCGGTCAGAGATCTCACGACTCCAGCTGATGAACCCGCCCCTCCTATCGGAGAAGAGAAAATGCAAGAGCTCTTTCATCGCATGAAGAACAGTCCCGTTTCAGAACAGCAAATCTTTGTTTATGAAAAAGGTCTGGAAGGGGATTCCGAGATGGCGCGCGTGCTCAAAGTAGGGGGTTTTTATCTTTTGACAGTCGGGAAGGAGCCGATGATTCCCTCCATGACTCTGATGCAAGAGAGCTTATCTATCCTCTATGAACAGCAGGCCGTTGAAATCGATCCTATTTTAGGCCTTGCTCCTTTTAAGCATATTGCCAGTAATGCCGCTGGAGATCAGCGGACAATGAGTCTTCATTTTCCTCATATTTCGCCTTTACCCCAACGAGCAGATGATCTTTATGCTCCCGGCATCGATTTTATCTTCCATGATTTCTACCATAGTTGGATTTTTTCTGTGATGCCTCCTGCCCATCGATATGCATTTGCACGAGCAGCAAATCTCTTAGATTATCAAGGAGAAAGATCGGTGATGCAAAAAGAGTATGTGGTCAAGTTGAAAGATTTGGAAACGCTCTCCTATCGGGAAAATAAAAAGGTCGATCAAGCACTTGCAGACTTAAAGATCCCTTTTTCAGAAAGATTTTGGTTCGACCTTATCCTATTCAATTTCATGAGGATGAAAGGGGAAGAATGCCACTTTGCTTTTGTTCTCATGGATTATTTTCAACATCAAGACGAGTGGAAAAGAGATTTTCATATCGAGGTGACATCAGATACAAAAGGACGTATAGCAGAATTAATCACTCGTATGTTGACGCCTCAAGCAGGAAATAAGATCAAACAGGTCTGGACTCGCATAGAGTTGGCGTGGGAGGCCCAGCAGCTTATTCTGGCAGGGAATCTACTAGAAGCGCAAGAGAAGATTAAGTTAGTATTCTCCTTACATGAATCTGAGGAAGCTTTAGTGTATTCAGAGAAGACAGGAAGGAATAAAATAGAAGACCCACAATGCCTTTATTTTTTCCCCACATTTAACGATAAAACTGCTTTTGTCCAGATGCTTCAGCTTCTCCCCGAAAATGTTTTACCCCTGACTTTGTCTGGTTGCCACATGTTGGATGATGAGCTCTTAGAAAAGGTCGTGGCTCATGTGAATAAACAAAGAAAGAGCCCTCTTTTTATTTGGGGAGATGAAAAAATTAACTTAAATGGATGTTCTTCTTTGACGAGTCAATCCCTCAAGCTGCTCGCCCAATCAGGATACCGTCAGTTTGATTTGAGTGGTTGTGACTCTCTTGTAGATGAGCTCTCTCTTTTACCTCCGGATACGACGGAATTAACATTGAATTATTTAAGGAAACTTAAGGATGATCATTTGAAAAATCTAAAGCATTGTCATGCTCTAGCTTCTCTCTCTTTAAGTGGCAATGCCTCTTTAACCGATGCTGGGTTAAACGCTCTTTTGGATTTGCCAAATTTAAAATACTTGCGATTGGATGGTTGCAATAAGATTACCTGTCAAGGGATCAAGACGATGATTAGGACAGTGATCGAGTTCGACATAGGTGAAATTGAGGCCATTCATGTCAATGGATGCAAAAATTTAAATTTGAATCCCGACGAACTAAAGAAAATTGCAGAAGAGGCTGCACAAGGGGGCATCTTTATTGACCACGACAAACCAAGATCCTAGTACGGCATATCAATTAAATTGCCGGATATAGTTTTCTTAATTTTACTCTTGCATCCACTTTAAAAGATTGAGAGGATACCTGCAAAAATATTTTCTATCAATTCAATTGACATGTTGTACTAGTTGATCTCCAATATGATTACATCGTTATTGATACGTCGCCGACATTTGGCACCTTGCTCACGAATGCAGTTTTAGCTGCCGAATACATTATTCTTCCAATTGGGCTAGACTACTTTAATTTGGCTGGCATGCAAAATTTCATGGACACGATTAACCGTACAAATAAAAAAGTTGGCCAGCTTGTCAACCATCGTGCGGAAATCTTAGGTGTCCTCTTTACGTTCTTTAAGATAAGTACAAATCATTCTAAAAGAATTTTTGATGCCATTACAGAACTGTTTGGAGACAAGATCTTCAAAACCCGTATCCCTGAAAACGTGCGATTAAAAGAATCACAAGAAGCTGCGAAATCCATTTTTGATTTTGCGCCTGATAGTACAAGTGCTATTGCTTATCGTGAATTTACAAAAGAGCTTGAAGAGAGGTTGAGTTATGTCCGGAATTAACGAAATTAAGAAAAAAGCCAAATTATCTATTGATGAAATGTATGATAATCAAACGGTTGGGAATCTGGATGTCCATGAAGAAATAAAAACAGAAAAAAAACAATCGGGACAAACAGAAGTCCAGCCGGATGACCAGACAACCAATAAGGAAGCAAATCACTTTTCCGACAAATTGGAAAACCATGTAAACCACAAACAGGATTTACAATCAAATCGACACTCATCTTTATTCCTCTCATCAAAGCAACTAGCACAAAAGGCTCACACCTATAAAATGACCTTCAATCTGACGGAGGAAATGTACAAAGCTTTTAACGACTTATATGCCAATCGCATGCTACAGGGAAGGAAAACTGAGAAATCTGAAATGATTTGTGAAGCCATCCAGTGGCTAATTAAAATGGAAAAAAAATGAAGTCATCTTTTCTGATCCAGGTTTTCGCTTGCTTTTTGTTGTTGAGGCAAAGCTATGCTCATATTCCGACCAAAGCAGAGACTATCGAGTATCAACAGCATTTAGATGGCTTCATCTTGCCAAAATGCTTGTCCATTCCTGAAGGGGCTTTTGTCTATTACTACCACCCTAAAGTAGGGACCTGGCTTGAAAAACCTTTAAGTGCAAACCTTCTAGATGAGATTCGACACTGCTTAAGCCCATTTCTTGAAATTCCTTTCACAAAAGAAGGCTTTACGCAGGCTGTAGCCAGACCGGAAGAAGATCAGTTTGGCCAAGTGAGTTACTCCGCCATTTGGGTAAGAGACTGTTGCTGGCATTATTACGGATTAAAGATCACCAATCCAGCGAATGCCGCAAAGCTTCTATTGAACCTTTTACGGTTCTATTCTACGAATCAGCAGATCTCTCGATTCCTCTCTATTATTCAAAAACCTCAGATGGCGAATCCTGATCTTGAGCCGATGGCTCACATGAAAGTTCCTCTCATCCGATTTTCAAGCAAAACCCTCTCGCATCACCAAAGTGATGGAAAAGAGCAAGAATGGAATCACATTCAATTTGATTCTCATGGACTCTTTCTACTCGCATTATCTGATGCTCTGAGTTCAGGGATTCTTAAACCAGAAGAGCTTAAAATAGAAAACTATGAAGTCTTAGCATTATTCCCTGCTTTTTTCACTCAAACGAACTACGCAGAGAAAAAAGATGCAGGGCCATGGGAAGAGCAATTAATCCTGAATGCGTCAAGCGCAGGTCTTGTGGCCTCAGGGATTAAAAGAATCATGGAGATGATTCGGGCAAACCGTTGTTTAAGCCGAGGAATGCAAATGGGTATTGACAGTTTAAAAAAGCAATTGGACGATGTCGCTTTAATAGGTACAATTGAATCAGCTCTTTCTAACGATAATATTCAGCGCCTTTATCGGCGGGGATTAGAACGGGTGGAAAAGAATTTGAGCTTTGGAGGCGAAGCGCCTAATTTAGACGGGCAAGGGATAGATAGAAAAGCTGACGCAGCTTTATTATTTCTCGCTCTTGTTGAATATACTCCTTTTTTTGATAATCCAGAAAAGATCAAGAGAATTCTCGATATTAATTCTTCTCTTATAGGCCCTTATGGCATTTATCGTTATAAATATGACCCTTACCAAACTTTGAATTATTGGATCGTTTTTGATGTTCCTTCCGCAATCTTTGGCGCTCAAACACCTCAGCTAGCGGTTCTGTCTGGGTGGAACAAAGGCTATATGCCTCATAAGCAGCCTTATGATGCCCAATGGTTTTTTGATTCCTGTTTTGCAGATCTCTACTATCATTTATCAATGATGGAAAAAGACAAAAACAGTAAGACTTATTATTTGAAACATGGAGATATCCATCTGAAGAGAGCGTTAGCGCAATTGACAGGGCCGAGGACCTATGCCTCCAATGGAGAGGCATTAGAAGCGCTCCAGACCCCAGAGAGTATTAATACCGTCTTTGATTCATATTATCCTTTACGCCCTCTTCCTTCACCGATTTGTCCTTTGAGTTGGGCAAAAGCATCCCTACAAATGGCATTAGCTCGCGCGCAGAGGGCACATTCTACAATAGAAGCTAGATAATCCGGCTATTTTTTGCTGCATACGAACATCAAGAGCAGGAATGCTTTTAAAGGAGAGGCGAGCAGCTGTTTTTAGAAAATATCCTTTTACAATCATTTTAAAAGATTGCATAGGAGGAGTGACACAATCCTTAGAAGTTAAATTAGACCTGGGAAGCAAAATATCGGGGATTGCATTAGTAGCACAAAGAGATGACTATGAAAATCTTACCCCCATAGGGATACGTATCTTATATATTAGAAGACCACGAAAAATTTTTCAGATAAACTTTAGTTCTTGTTTCTTTATTTCTGGTATATTAAAGTTAAAGGAATAAGAGGAGACAAATATGAGTGCAAAAAGTCACTTATCCCGTATGACGATAGATATTCCTGAAGAGGATCACAAAAGACTTAAGGCGCTAGCTGCTGTCTAAGGCAAAAGTATGCGAGAAATTGTTATGGATTGGATACACGAGCATCTTTACAGCTCTAATACTCCAAATGCAGAAACACTCAAAGCTATAAAACAAATCGAAAATGGAGAGAATCTAATCGAGAGTGATAATATTGAGGATCTTTTTAAAAAACTCGGTATTTAAATGCTAAAACCAATCCGCATACGTAAATTCGATGATGAAGTTGAGAAAGCCAAGAAACGTGGCAAGGATATAGAGAAGCTGAAAGATGTAATGAAACTTTTAACTCAAGAAAAGCCTCTTCAGCAAAGGCTAGGAAAGTTAGCCTTATAAACTAAATAGAGTTGGATATTTATCCTCCGCTTACTTCTTCTTTTGGCTGTGAAAAAGCCTGACCACTATGCCACATGAGATGCGTCACATTTGTGTTCATGTTTGAGATAGTACTTTCCATTACAGCTATTTTGGTATTTATTTGAATTAGATCCTTCTCAATAGCAACTACTTTAGCATTAAAGTTAATTTCAAGAGCATCTAATTTCGTATTAAAGTTATCTTCAGCCCTCTCTATTTTTACAGATAACTCATCAATTCTCTTTGATTGATCGTCGATTCTTTTTCCTAAATCACACTCTACTTTATCTATCTTTGCAGACAAATCATTTTTAAGTTCATTGAATTTTGAGTCAATTTTTTCAAATTTCTTATCCAATCTTCCATTGAGTACCCAGAACATTCCAGCGATCGCCAATAATGTAATAATATCCAGTTGCCTTAAAAATTCTAGTGGTAAGTCCATATTCATTCCCCTTTAGTCAGATTTTCTGTTTTCACTTCACCATTTGTCGCTTGTGCAATCGCTTCCGCTAACTTTCTTCCTGGTGTTCTAGTGCCAGTCACTATTGCATTAACATATGTTCGACCATAGTTAATTCTATGGGCGAATTCAGTGATGGTTAATCTGTTTCGAAAAAGATATTCTCTTAGGTCCATATTTTCCCTCTTCCTTGGATGATATAATTTCGGATATTTTTAGTCACCCATATATTTTGGTTGTATAAAAATATACACATGGATATATTTAGACTAGTCAAGCAAGCTCCCTGGTGACTGGGTCGCCAAGCCCAGCAGGTTGAGCAGTTTGGAGAATAGACCTTCAAACTGAGGATAAATATGAACGAAGAAGAATTTTATTTCGAATTAGTGAAATTTGTCACGAAAGCCATTGTAGACCATACGAAAAACCAATCCGAGGCGCTGAAGCTCATCGTGGTTGGTGTCAATTCAGCTTTACAAGTAAAAAACAAAAAGGAGAAACGGTCATGACCAATTTGGAAGAACTCATTCACACAGCGCAGAAATTGAGCGATCGTTTAGAAATGGCCGCTGCGGAAGAAAAGAGATTTTGCGTTGATATCTGCATGCGCTTGGAGTGCTTGTCTTGGGAAATGCTAAAAACCGCAAATGAACTTGCAGAGATTAAAAATTACACCTAGGAGTTTGACTATGCTTAATTTTGATTCACAATTAGGCTACGAGTTTGAGTTGATGGATAAATGGATTGAAAAAGAAATGCACACACAAAAAAGGACACTCTTCGAAAACTGTCTTCTGTCGTGGCGCATTTCAGCTCGGAGTTTTGCAATATTTTAGCTTATGGTTGGCTTGAGAGCTTGCCAGAAGAAATAGTGATGAAGTTGTTTTGGAGAGAAAGGAGTAAATGACTAGATGGAAAGTATTTATTTTAAGCAAATGGGGATTGCAGCCACCAGGATACATTATCGCCATAAATGACCTTAAATTTTCAGGGAAAATAGCCTTTTTCCAGCTGTAAACTTAACGGCAGAGCGAGCAGGAATTATAATGGGTATATCTGCTTTTTTCGGATTTCTGCCAACTTTTTGCTTCCTTTGAACCACTTCGAAAACGCCAAATTCTCTAAATTCTAAACGCTCGCCTTTTCTTAAGGATTCGGTGATTTTATCTAAAAAGGACTGAACAATTTGACGTGCATCATTTGGCTGAATTTTCTGATCCTTTGCGATGGATTGAACGAGATCTTTTTTGGTGATTGTGACTTTTTTGTTAGCTGAGTTTTTGGACATAGGAGATCCTTTTGATCATTTTGAAATTTAAAGTAAGGAAAGCACAAAAAGAGAAGATAACGCCATGTGCGACTTTTTTTTCCGTTCGAGTCCGGGCCCGAGACCGGGCCCGCGCCCGAACCGAAACTCCGAGCTTCGGTAAAAAGTCTGTACAAGACTTTGATGGATCGTCTAAGTAATTCACGAATCAATTTTGAGTAGTTTAGCAAAGCTCGTAGTCTCGGTTCGGGCGCGGGCCCGGTCTCGGGCCCGGACTCGAACGGAAAAAAGTCGCACATGGCGTTAGGAATGTTATTCACTCACATTTTGTCGCACTTTTCCGAGGGAAGATAAATCAGTTTGATTTTGAATGGCTTCTATCTCCTCGGAAATTTTGATATCCTAGCCGATAGCAGAATTCAAGTAAATAGTTTTGCGAATGTTTATGGAAAGAATAATGTAAGCTGGAAATATCTAAATCGAACATATAGAGTAGCAGTCTATATACTCAATATGAGAAAGTTAAAACAAGTGAGGCTAAAGAAACCGAGGCTATGTTCACTTCTTCTGTCACAGATTCGGTCAGGCGAGAAAGGCCGGATGATGTGACGGAGCGACAGGGAATAGCCTCAGCTATTTCCAAGGAGCGAGGCACAGCAGATGGCCAATTGCCACTGACCGAACATCTGCCATCGATTCAAAATAATCAAAAGCAGTTATTACAAGCAGAAAGAGCCGCTATCAAGGCCGCCACCAAGTCGCTTTCACCCGATCAGGAGAGATTGCTAAACGACTATCAACGGATGGTTCAGGAGACCTCTTCTTTATATGCACTCGTACAAGCTGAAAAAGAAGGAGATCATCAGACCCCCTCTCACCAAATCGCCTGGAAAGTGGCATGTGGAAAGCGAAATGCCGCCGCTTATCAACTCTTAAAGTCAACCTCAATGGAACTCCTATCTAACATTTTAAGCCAAAAAGCCTTTGAATGCTTATCTGAGCAGGCTGAGCGGCATGAGCATTTAATTAATCGTCAGGAAGCTCGCTCTATAGATTTAGACGCCAAGCTTAAAGAAAATTTAGAACCGCTTCTTTATCGTCTATTCCCCGAAGGACCGACAAGAAAAGCACGAGGAGAATGGCGCTTTGGATCTAAAGGATCATTAGTCGTCGCCTGTCAAGGTGAAAAATTGGGAAGTTATTATAGCTTTTCAGAAGGAGAAGGCGGAGGCCCTCTTAAACTTATTCAAATGGCATTAGGATTAGATGCCAAAGAAGCGAGAGATTGGGCAAAAGATTTTGTTGGTGAAGCGAAAGAGATCGTTGTACCGCCAAGTTTCAAAATAAGATATCAACAAGTTGCAACAGAATCGCAATGGATTGCAATTAAGCCTCATGAGAGCGATCCTGCCCCCTCTTTAAAAAATATGCGAAACTGTAAGCTTACCCGTTATTGCAAAGAAGAAGCGAGATATTCCTATCAAAATGAGAAAGGAGAGCTTTTATTTTACACCATTCGTTTAGTCGATAAGAAGGGGAACAAGTCCGTTCTTCCTCTGAGCTATGGGATTGAAAAAGATAAAAATGAAACCCCTCATTGGGACTTTAAAGCTTTTCAATCGACTCAAAGAACACTTTATAACCTCCCGCTTCTTCAACAACATCCATCCGCTACAGTTGTGATTGTGGAAGGAGAAAAAACCGCTGATGCAGCCAATCGATTACTTAACAAGCATGGCATGATTTGTTTAACATGGTTAGGTGGAGCACGTGCAACGATGCGAACAGATTGGTCTCCTTTAGATGGAAGAGAAGTGGTCATTTGGCCAGATAATGATCCGCCCGGATTTAAGGCTGCTGGCGATATTTGTTCGGAGCTCAGAAAAATGGGAGTTCAATCTCTTCGAGTTGTTGATGAGCAGACGTTGATTAAAATATTTCCTCCTAAATGGGACTTAGCAGATCCACTACCGGAAGGGAAACAAGAAGGTTTAATACGAGATCTCCTCATGTGTGCTCATGAAAAAGCTGTAGAAATTACAAATCTCTCATTTGCAGTAGATGAATCTAATAGAGACATTGAACTATTGAGAATGAAAGAGATTTTGTGGCGTGTTGAAGAGAGGTTGCGTCCCGAGCTTGAGAAGAGCTTAAAGGATAGACCTCATGATATTCGAACGGAACTGATCAATGAAACTCTTGGAATCTATCGACAAAAAGATCAAGTGACTCAAGATATTAAAAACCAATTAAGCGTCGATAATGATCAAGCGGAGCAATTAGCTTTTCAGGCATTATTATACAAAGCTCAATATGGGAAGGAGCCGACTCAAAATAAATTGTTAGAGATGAAATTTATGCTGCAAAATTTGACAACTTCTCTGCCGATCTATCATCCTAATCATCATTCGTCCAAAGAAATACACACATTCGCTATTGACAAGACTTTATCCTTTGTATGCAGTGATCAAAAAGTAAGAACACCGAATGAAATAAAAGGAACTTTTGAAAAAGAAATTTCCAAGACGAGTCAGTATGTCCAACTCCAAGCACAAGAAATGACTCATCATCGGATAAAAAGTAGAGGACTGGATTTATCGATGTGAGGTGTAATGGTGTATGTGAGACGATGCAAAACTTGTATTGTTATCAGACGTTAAATCAAGTTTTAATACCACTTTCCTGAACAGCCTCGTGTCGTATGAAATGGAAACTTATGCTCCTAGCATATGTTGAAAATGTTTTATAAATCAACATGGAAGTTCTTAACTTCCTTGCTAGGATGATCTTAGCACTTCCAACGATGCAAGATAATTTAAACGGTCGGGCAGATTGGGATGGCCTGTGGATCGAACCTCAGAAGAGGTCGGAAGCAGGAACTAGCAGAAATCTGCGAGGAATGTCTGCTCCTGAGTTAACTCAGGAATCCTCCGCATAAATGCGGAGGAGGATGCCAACTAGCTGTCCAATTTTTCGATACCGGCTCTATTTGACAATATCTCATGTCGCTCTTCGATTATAAATTTTCATATACGATTTTCTTAGAGGAAAATTCGCACATCGTGTATATTGCAGCTAAAATATGGGACAGTTTTATTAATCAGGGAGTTTTCTTATGCAAGTAACTAGCTACGATGGTAATACCAGTATAAACTCGACCTCTTTTGATGAGACTCCACCTGGAGTCTTAAGGGGTAGAGCAGTCGCACAGGCGCCTCCTGACCATTCCTCCTTAAACGTCCTTCGCTACTATTGCTCTGAGATTTTTAGCCTTAAAAATGCAGAAAATCTCGCCGCCGCAGCCCTCATTACTGGAGCCACAAGCCTTTTAATTGCCTCTACCCCTTTTCTTTTTTCAAAAACATTTCAAGAAGGGGATATTGATTTCATAGGAATCAAACTCACCCGTTTTCAAGTGATTGCCGGTTATACGTCAGCACTATTTTTAAGCAAAGTTCTGCCCATTTTGCGCAGAATGGTCCTTCATCCGGTTGTTGGCAGAGCCACATTCAACACTGTTTACGATTATGATGTGCAAGATTTAGGACAACCTCATAGTTATCATGTTAAAAAAAATGTGGGTATGAAAATAGATGAAATACTCACAACAAGCATAGGTTCAACCGAGTTGACCAGCCAATCGCTCTATAATATTCTCCCTTCTGTTTGTGAAATGGGGACGGCGATTGGAGTGCTTTCTGCTAATTATGGATGGGAAGTCGGCATCTGGGTTGGAGGAGTGACAGCAGCCTCTCTACTTTTTAACGTTTCTACTACCGGATTTATACGCAGAGCATTTTCTGAACATAAGAAAGATAGAATGAATCATACGATGCAGATGGGAGCTCTTTGGACAAATTTTGAAAGTATGTATCATTTCAATACGATACATTACGAGCTCGGAAGAGTACGTGAGCTTACTGATCTAGCCCGAGTTTCGACCACAAATAATTTACAAGTACCAGATAGGGTAAGCCTCATTAATAATATCATTGCCCAAGCCCCTCTTTTAGGAATGATTTTATATAGCGGCCAAAAGATGATAGATGGGACTTATAAACCGCAGGATTTATCGGTTATCCTTTACTTTATTTTGCAAATTGGTATTCCATTAAACTCTTTGGGAGAGAGTTTTAATAAATTTTCAGCAAGTTATTTGGATTTGATCCCTATTGTAAATTTTATTAAAAATGGACCTATAACTGAAAAAAAACCAATATTAAAAATAACTGATGGGGCTGATATTTTTTTTGATAAAGTGAATTTTAGTTATCAAGATGAACCAGACAAGCCTATATTGAAGGATCTTTCATTTAGGGCTGAAGCAGGTCAAACTGTTGCTCTTGTTGGAATGACTGCCGCCGGTAAATCGACGATCGTTAGATTATTATATCGACTTTACGATTCACAAGATGGAGATATCCTCATTAATGATCAGAGCATTTACGAAGTCGATATCGACTCATTGCGCAATCACTTGTCTATCGTGCCACAAAACCCAGTCCTTTTTAACAATACGATTAGATATAACATTGCCTATGGGGCTATTTCAATTTTAGGGGATAATATTTCTGACGATATGATCTGGAATGCCTTAGAAAAAGCAGGCCTTGCTGCTGAAGTAAGAAGCTTCCCTGATGGATTGGATACAATGGTTGGACAGGCAGGACTCAGGCTATCTGGGGGTCAGCTACTTCGTGTTGCGATAGCAAGGGCAATTATTCGCGATGCTCCCATTGTCTTCTTAGATGAATATACTTCTGCTTTGGATTCTGAAACAGAGGCAGCGGTTCAAAAAAGCTTAGCTATTGCTTTAAAAGATAAATTGAAAATCGTTATTGCACATCGATTGCCGACCATTCGAAATGCTGATAAAATTCTCGTTTTAGATAATGGAACAGTTGCTGAAGAAGGAACATTTGATGAATTAATAGAAGAGAATGAACTTTTTAAAAGATTTTGGGATAAACAGAAACAATTATTTGTTGAAGAAGATCAAACAAGGACTAGTGGTTTCGATCGAGCTGGTTTGGGTGATAAAAAGAGAAAGAAAAAAAAATTGGTTCCATCAGCAAAAACCGCATCGTCTAAGCGCAATAATAGGGATGGTGGTTCTAGTTTAAATGATAAAACTCCGCTTCTTCCGCATGATGATGACTAGTACCTCTATGGCTGTCCTGTAAAAATCTAGAGGTTTATGATGGCTGAAAAATTAAAAACAACTTCTCGAATTTCGCTTAAGGAAGGGAATACTGATCTAGCAATTATCGGTATGGCCTGTCGTTTTCCAGGTGCGGAAAATTATGAGCAGTATTGGCATAACTTGGAGACCGGGACCAACAGTATTAGAGAAATCTCCCCTGACCGTTGGGATATCGCTTATTACTATTCACCCAATATCGATGACATTAATAAAAGTGTCAGCAAATGGGGCGGGCTATTAGATGATATCGCTAGCTTTGATGCTAGCTTTTTTAATATTTCGCCGCGCGAAGCGCAGAGCATGGATCCGCAGCAGCGGTTATTACTTCAAGAAACTTGGCACTGCATCGAAGATGCAGGGGTATTAATCGAAACTCTCCAAACTCATCGTACGTCAGTGTGTGTGGGCGTGATGGCAATCGATTATCAGCAAGCTCTTGCTACAGCTTCACAAATCGATGCTTATGCCTGTTTGGGTAACTATGAAGGCATTCTTGCTAACCGCATCTCGTATTTTCTTGGATTAAATGGGGACAGTAAAGCAATTGATACAGCTTGTTCTTCATCACTAGTGGCTTTAGATGATGCCAGGAGAAACTTGCTTCGCCAAGAGAGCAAGTATGTGTTTGTAGCGGGTGTTAGTATTATTTGCCATCCAAGGAAATATATCTCCTTTTCTAAGTCGCATATGCTCAGTCCTAATGGTCAATGCCGAACATTTGATAAGGATGCTAACGGATATGTTTCAGGAGAAGGGATAGGTGTTTTATTACTGACTACATTGGAACAGGCCTTGAAACAGGGCCACAGAATTCATGCTATTGTAAAAGGATCCGCTGTTAACCATACGGGGAAATCGCGTTCGATTACAGCCCCTAGTGTAGCCTCTCAGTGTGATGTCGTCATTGCAGCCCAGCGTATAGCCGGTATTCATCCTGAAGATATTACCTATGTCGAAGCGCATGGGACAGGGACCTCTTTGGGCGATCCAATTGAAGTGGAGGCTTTGACTCAAGCATTTCGAAAAAAAACAGATAAATTGCAATATTGCGCCATCGGTTCAGTCAAAACTAATATTGGCCATTTAGAGGCGGCAGCGGGAATAGCGGGCGTCATCAAAGTTGTGCTGATGTTGCAGAATCAAAAATTTGTGCCGACTTTAAATGTTAAAACGGTAAATCCTTTAATTGATCTGCTCCATTCCCCTTTTTACCTCTCTCAACAATTGGCAGAATGGTCACCCCTTAATTCCACTAAACGTTATGCCGGTGTGAGTTCCTTTGGCTTTGGCGGGGTGAATGCTCATCTCATACTAGAAGAGTATCAGCCGCCTATTGTGATGACCGATCATTCTTCTGAAACTTCCGGTTTCCCCTTTATTCTTTCAGCAAAAACGGAACAGAGTCTGCTGGCTTTGATTGCAGAATGGCAGGCTCGTGCCAAAAGCCCTAATTTCCTCCAGGAGTCATTAGCCAACATATCTCATACCTTATTGAGAGGTCGCGAGATGTTGCCACATCGATTTGGAACATGGATCTCTTCTCATATAGAGCTGCAACAGAAGCTGGAACAGGAGCTACAAAAATCCTCTATGAAGGAAATAAAACAGGCCGTTCTATTTTTAGGTCCCAATTTTGAGGTGACGAGTGAAGACTTCAAGCTGCTTTTTCAACGCCATTCTGGTTTGCAGAGATATTACGCAGTCTGTTGCCAAAAATTGATCGAGCTTGGGCAGGGACAACTAGTGAAGGCTTGGCATGGGCAGCAGATATCTACAACCTCTCAATTGTTATTTGAAGGAGTGGTGCTCTACAGTTTTTGCTGTTACTTATTGGAATTGGGATTTAATCCCGCCCTAGTGAGTGGCAACGGGATAGGTCGTTTGGTGGCTGCTGCGCTAACGGGTTATTTGTCGATTTCTCAAGCCCTACAAGCGATGATGAACATAGGAGAGGGCTCTTCTTTAAGCAAATTATTATCTTTTCAATCTCCCCTTTTGCCTTTCTACGATGCCCATACGCGCACAGTGATGTATCCCTTTCCAATTGATAGTCTCAGCTGTAGTCAATTACGCAATTGTCTTGTTGTAGAGGAGCCTTTGCTTGAACGACTAAAAAAACAAGCTCTTTTGTTAAGAGGGATTCAGTTTACATTTACCGAGTATCTAGAGGAATGGAATGAAGCTTTAATACAAGTAGGGAATGGCACACTAGATGATTTATGGGCCTCTTCGTTAGAGACCGATCGTCTGCTCTTACAGCTTATTTTATTAACGAGTATTAAGAAATTGCAACATAAATGGCAATTAACAGACAAGCAGCTCATTCCATCGGCAGAATTTATTGCATTAGTTGACATTATCATTGAGAACCAGGTCTCTTTTGAATTGATGATTTCATGGATTAGGAACGGTAATGATTCAGAATTGGCAGCTGCTTTGCTCATTTCACAGAAAGAGAATATATATTCACAACTCACCGTTCTTTTTCCTCCTTCCGTTAAACTTTCTGAGCAGTCGGTTGATGTCTATACTTGGTTAGCAAATGATCAAGATTTTTCACAAATTGCTGCCTGCCTGCCAAAATTGCCTTTAACAGTGGTCATTGGAAATGGGGTTGCTTGTGACTCCAATCTGCATCTAGAGAAAGCTGAAGCCCTATCTCCTTGGCTTATTGAATTATGGATTCGAAATCTTATCAGCGAGGGAATCGCTAAAGCTTACCCTTTTCAAGGGAAGCTGATCTCATTACCGGCTTACCCATTTGAACAAGAGCGTTATTGGATAGAATCAAAAAGCAACATGCCAAGCCCCCCTCTTTTGTTCGGACATCCTCTGCTTGATCAACATGAATCTGCTCAATTATTTAAGAAAACCCTTTTTCTAAATGCTTTTTATTTAACAGACCATGTCATCAAAGGAGAACATGTCTTGCCAGGAGCTGCTTATTTGGAAATGGTGTATGCCGCGGGCAGTTTTTCCCTTCAGAAATCGGTGAATGTCATTAAGGATGTGCTCTGGATAAAACCAATGACAATTAAACAGGCATCTCATGAAGTCTATGTCGCTTTATCGCCTCAACAAACTGAACAGACCTTTCAGGTATATAGCCAAGTAGGTTCAGAGCGTTTGGTTTATTGCGAAGGATTATTGAGCAGCGAAATAGTGAACGACGTTCCTTTATTAAATGTGGAAGAGATTCGAATACGCAGTCACTGGATCTATGAAACAAAGCGAGTCTATCAGCGCTTTAAAGAAATTGGATTTACTTATGGTCCTGCTTTCCAAGTCATTCATACGATCTGCGGTAATGAAGATGAAGCATTGGCCGAATTAGAAATCCCTGAAATGCTAGTAGAAACAGCAGCAAACTATGTTCTGCATCCTAGTTTAATCGATGGGGCATTGCAAACGGTATTACAGCTTTATTATTTGGGTGATGGACCTTTGCCATTGCGCCTTCCATTCTCTATGGATACCCTCTATTGCTTTAAACCGGTGCCTAGCAAATGTTTTGTTTACGCTAGGCGTTCTTTATATAATGAAAGTCAGATAGAAAAACACGATCTGACAATTTGCAATGCTATAGGGGATATTGCTGTCATTATTAAAGGGTTTGTTGCTAGAGAACTTAAAGAACAGCCGCTCAATATTAAAAATGCACCTGAAAAACAATTAATCGAGGGAACTTCTTTGACTTTACCATTTGACGACCCAAGGTTTTTGCAAGCAACAGAAGATTATTTGAAAAGGATATTGTCTAACTTGCTCATGTTGCCTGTGGAAAAGATTAATAGTCGCACACCGCTTGAAGAGTATGGGATCGATTCTATTGCAATTATTCATTTCAATCGGGAATTGAACAAAGACTTTACTGGTTTGCGCAAAACCCTACTTTTTGAGCATCGCCATCTGGAGAGTTTAGCGCACTTCCTTATTAAAAAAGAAATCGTTCAACTCCAAAAGGTGTTGAAGTGGGATCCTCAGCCGATTGCTAGCAATGTGAAGTCAGATAAAATTGAAGAACTAACGACTGGTAAAGCTCCTGAGTTAGCTTCATTACAAATAAATTCTAGTGATTCTGATGATCAAACAATCTGTGTGATTGGAATGAGTGGCTCCTATCCGCAGGCTGAAAATTTGGAGCAGTTTTGGCAGAATTTGCTAGCAGGCAAGGATTGTATTGAAGAAATTCCTCAAGAGCGCTGGGATTATAAACCCTACTATTCGTGTGAAAAAAACATACCGGGGAAGAGTTGTAGTAAGTGGGGTGGATTTATTAAGGATGCGG
The DNA here is from genome assembly GCA_963801825.1 of Parachlamydiales bacterium. Lineage (GTDB taxonomy): Bacteria > Chlamydiota > Chlamydiia > Chlamydiales > Parachlamydiaceae > CAWDGI01. The sequence continues at coordinate 386,921 of CAWDGI010000003.1, read as the reverse complement.
ATAAATTTGATCCTCTATTCTTTAATATTTCGCCCTATGAGGCGGAGAGAATGGATCCACAAGAGCGCCTATTTTTGCAAACGACTTGGGCAGCTATTGAAGATGCAGGATATAGCCCTATAGCCTTGCATCAAGCATGCGGGGGATCTGTTGGTGTATTTGTGGGTATGATGTGGAATGAATACCAGCTTGTTGGACAAACAAAAGAAGCGACGTATGGCGATTCAAATACTGCTCCCATTGCCAATCGCATTTCCTACTACATGAATTTCCATGGGCCAAGCCTAGTCGTCGATACAGCGTGTTCTTCTTCTTTAGTTGCTGTCCATATGGCCTGTGAGAGTCTGAGAAGAGGAGAGTGTCAGTATGCGGTAGCCGGCGGAGTCAATTTATCCCTGCATCCAAGTAAATATGTGAACATGACAGAGCTTGGACTGCTGTCCACAGATGGGCGATGCAGAAGTTTTGGAGAGGGGGGGGATGGATACGTTCCAGGAGAGGGCATAGGGGCTTTATTATTAAAACCTTTGAAACAAGCCCTTGCAGATAATGATCAGATTTATGGCATGATTCGAAGCTCTCATATTAATCATGGCGGCAAAACCAATGGATTTACAGTCCCCAATCCTGACGCACAAGGGGAATTAATTCAAAAAGCTCTAAACAAAGGAGCGATTCCAGCGGCGAGTATCAGTTATATAGAGGCTCACGGAACAGGGACAGCTTTAGGAGATCCGATTGAAGTTGCCGGCTTATGTAAAGCTTTTGAGACAGTGGAGCAGAAACAGTGCTGTGCGATAGGCTCTGTAAAATCCAATATAGGACACTTAGAAGGGTCTGCTGGAATTGTCGCTTTAACAAAGCTGTTATTACAGTTAAAACATAAACAGCTAGTCCCTTCTATTCATTCCGAGACGCTCAATAGCTATATTGATTTTAAAGAGACTCCTTTTTATGTGCAGTGCGAATTAGCTCCGTGGGAACCCCGACCTGGTTACCCAAGACGGGCTGGAATTAGCTCCTTTGGAGCATATGGTGTGAATGCTCATCTTATTTTAGAAGAAGTACCGGAATTTGTTTTATCTGCTCAGCAAAATAAGCCTTACCATCTCATCACTCTCTCTGCAAAGCATCCTGACTCTTTAAGGCGTTGTCGAGAGAATTTAGCCGCCCATTTTAAAACTCATAGAGATATTCCTTTGGAGGCTATCTCCTATACATTGAATACTGGCCGTAGTCATTTTGCGCATCGATGTGCACTGGTTGTTTCATCTGTAAAAGAATTAATCACTACTTTGGAAGATGTTCAACAAGGAAAATCTCCCCCCCATTACTTAACTGTAGCAGATAAAAATAACGCTCATGAACCTATTTTTGATGAAGTTCTCGCAAGGTTATTAGAGGATCTATCTAAGCAGGAATTTGAATCGAGTATTTATCGTAAAAAATTACTGGCATTAGCTGATTTGTATATTAAGGGTTATGAAATTAATTGGGAAATTTTACATCGAGGAGAATCTAAACAGCGCGTTTCGCTTCCCACCTATCCCTTTTTGAAAGAGCGTTACTGGATTCCCACAGCAAAGAAGAATTCTCTGATCAGTCACGCAGGTTTGTCTGCCTTGCATCCTGTAATTGATAGTAATGTATCGACTTTTGAGGCGGAAATTTTTAAAAAGACAATCTATCCTTCCGATTTTTATTTATCCGATCACTTAGTATTAAATCAGATGCTCTTACCCGGTACATTTTATTTGGAAATGATCCGAGCCGGGGGGGGATTCGCTGCAAATCGCCCTGTAGTTGCTATAAGAAATATGATGTGGTTACAACCTATTGTTTCGTTAGGTAAGCCTATTGATGTGTTCGTGCGCTTTACGCCTGATGAAAAGGGTGGGGGTGCAGCCTTTCAAGTCTATACGCAAGAGGAAGCAAAAGAAACAATTCATGCAGAGGGAGAAGTTGTTTATAAGCTGCCCCAAGATGTATCTCCGGAGCCCGTTCAGGTAAAAGCAATACAGTCGCGCTGTACTCATTTGGGTTCTCAAGCGGAGATCTACCAAAAACTGAAAGAGATGGGATTTTTATATGGTCCGAGCTTTCAAGTTGTTGAAGCGATGTATGGCAATGAGCAAGAGGGATTAGCAACTTTGCGATTACCAGATATATGTGAATCGAATTTTGCTACCTATGGATGGTATCCAAGTCTCCTAGACGCTGCACTGCGATCAAAATTTGGAATTGGTCTAACGATTAACAATCCAGGGTCTTTGACAATCCCTTTTTATCTAGAGGAATTGATTTTCTATAAACCCCTTTCAAAAGAGGGTTATGCCTATGCCCGCTTGGTAGAGAATTCGAATGATGACGTTCAATATGCTGATATTACCTTGACAGACTTACAGGGAGAAGTATCCCTTCTGCTCCGTGGTTTTGGCATGAGACCCTATTATGGTGCGAATAAAGAAGAACTGTATAGCTATCGGCCAGCATGGGTCGAGCGCTCCATACAAATGAAGGAGAGTCAAAGCACTGGAGCTTTGCTTATTATAGGTGATAAAGAGGATCCCTTCTTCTCTCCTAATCTGCATTACATAAAATGGCCTACAAAAATCGTTTGGATAAGTTGGGGCGATGAATATCAATCCATCAATCGGTATCACACTTTAATACGAGTTGGTCATAAAGAGGATTACCGGCGATTGGCTACAGAGTTAAAAAAACAAAATTGTTGGCCTGGGACGGTACTACAGATACTGCCAACTAGTCAGGACTATTCAAAAGACATCTGCAATAGAAATCTAGACAAAGGGATCGCTGTCTGGATGCAGCTTTTTCAAGCGCTACAAGAGGTCGTTCCTGATGCAGATATCCATTGGGTATGCATTTATCATGCAGCTTCTCAGATTGCAGAACCCTTTTACGCATCTCTTGGCTGTTTAAGCCGAGCGATCAGGCTTTTGGCTCCTAACTTTTCCATAAAGGTAATAGGAACCCATTCCTATGATCTTCAGATGAAATCAGCACTCCATGCTGAGTTGCAGGCAAGAGCCTCTGAATCTATCTATTATGAAGGTGGCCAGCGATTTAAGCGCATTCTAGAAGAAATAACATTGCCAATCCCTAAGGATAAGAGTCTTGCTTTGCGTCAAAATGGTGTTTACTTGCTGACGGGTGGACTCGGTGGTTTGGGTCAATTGTTTGCACGCTATTTGGCAAAAAATTATAAAGCTAAACTTATTCTGACCGGTCGCTCCTCTTTAGATGAGCCAAAAAAGCAGTTTTTGGAAGAGATAAAGGCTTTAGGAGGCGATGTTCTGTATGTGGTTGGAGATGTGGGAGAGAGCATAAGCATCGCAGAAGGGTTAATAAAAGAGGCTCATCACCATTTTGGTTGTTTGCATGGAGTCTTGCATGCAGCGGGCATTTTCAGTTTTTCATCGATTAGTACGATTGATCTCGATTCTTTTCTTCTAGATTGCCGAGTTAAGGTAGCGGGGACCTCTTATCTTGATGAAGCAACTCGGAATCTAAAACTTGATTTCTTCATGACCTTTTCCTCCATTGCTTCGGAAGTGGGAGACTATGGAGTGGTAAGTTATGCTTATGGAAACCGTTTTATGGATGAATATATCCAGTGGCGAGCAGAACAAGTGGAGCAGAAACTAAGGCATGGAATCAGCCTCTCCATTAAATGGCCCTACTGGGCCGAGGGTGGGATGCAGTTATCTGAAGACCAGGCAGATCTTTATTCAAATTACTCTGGGATGCAACTTTTAGAGACAGCTGTTGGCATTCGTTTCTTCGAACGGAGCTTGATGTCAGGTGAAGCCAATATTTTAGTCGTATCAGGGGATAAAGCTAAGATAGAAAAGGTAATGGGTATCGAAGGTCACCAGCTATCCCTTCCAATTCAGCCAATTCGAAACCCATCTGTTGAGTCACATGAAACAGATAAGCTGCTGCTGGCAACTCAAGACTATTTAAAGAATATCCTAGAAACTGTTCTTAAAGTGCCCTCTGAAAGGATTGATGCCACACAACCTTTAGAGATGTATGGGATTGATTCGATCATGATAGTAAAATTGAATCAACGTTTAAGCAAGGATTTTGAAGGGTTACGCAAAACACTCCTGTTTGAACATCGAACAATTCAAAGTTTTGCCCTTTACTTAGTTGGAGAGTATAAGGAGCAACTCGAGCGACTACTGGCTATTAGTCCCTCTGAGCCAGCAATCAAGTCTAGCTCGTCTGCCCTCTCAGTAATATCAAAGACAACCACACGCTTATGTTATTTAAGTAAAAAAGAGAACTCTGCAGAGATCCCATTAACTTCTATTCTGACTCAAACTAATGATGATGCAATTGCAATTATTGGTTTAGCTGGTCGCTATCCTCAGGCAGAAACATTAGAGGCTTTCTGGGAAAATCTAAAGGCCGGCAAAGATTGTATCCAAGAAATCCCAAAAGAGCGTTGGGATTGGAGCTCTTATTATCATCCGGAAAAAGATATCCCTGACAAGATCACCGGCAAATGGGGCAGTTTTTTGACAGACGTGGATAAATTCGATGCTGTATTTTTTAATATTGCGCCTCGAGAAGCGGAAATCATGGATCCTCAAGAAAGAATGCTGCTAGAGATTGCCTGGTCAGTCATTGAAGAGAGCGGGTATAACCCTCTCGAGTTCAAGCGCCTGAGTCATGGTCAAGTGGGCGTTTTTGTTGGAGTAATGTGGAACGAATACCAGCTGCTCTCACAAAAATTTGTAAACCAAGAGTTTACCTATGGCAATTCAAATAACTCTTCCTTAGCCAATCGTATTTCCTATTATTTTGATTTTTCCGGACCCAGCTTAGTGGTGGATACTGCCTGCTCCTCTTCTTTGGTGGCTGTCCATATGGGATGTGAAAGTATCAGGCGAGGTGAATGTCGTTACGCCTTTGTAGGTGGTGTTAATCTCTCTCTTCACCCTAGCAAATACCTGAATTTAAGTAAGATGGGAATGTTATCTGCTGATGGAAAATGTCGGAGTTTTGGAGAAGGGGGGAATGGGTATGTCCCAGGTGAAGGAGTAGGAGCGGTATTGCTCAAGCCATTGCAACAAGCGCTTGCTGATCATGATAGAATTCATGGCATTATACGCAGCTCTCATATGAACCACGGTGGAAGAACAAATGGATTCACGGTTCCTAATCCTGATGCCCAAGCAGAATTGATTCAAAAAGCCTTAGAAAAAGGGGCCATACCTGCTGAGAGTGTAAGTTATATTGAAGCACACGGAACAGGTACAGCTCTTGGGGATCCTATTGAAGTCACAGGTTTAAGTAAGGTTTTCGGCAAAAGTGAGAAGCAGTCTTGCTCTATTGGCTCAGTAAAATCTAATGTGGGGCATTTAGAAGGAGCTGCTGGAATTGTTGCTTTAACTAAGATGTTACTGCAACTTAAATATAAACAGCTCGTCCCTTCTATTCATTCCGAGACGCTCAATAGCTATATCGATTTTAAGAATACTCCTTTCTACGTTCAGCGTGAATTAAGTCCGTGGGAGTCAAAAGCTGGTTACCCGAGACGAGGGGGGATCAGCTCCTTCGGTGCCTATGGGGTGAATGCTCATCTTATCATAGAAGAAGCCCCTTTTACTGCCTTAGATAGCAAACAAAGTAAGCCCTCTTATCTTGTGACTTTGTCTGCCAAGCATCCTGATTCTCTAAGACAACAACGAGAAAACTTAGCTTTGCATTGTAAAACGCATGCAGATTTACTCTTAGAAGCGATCGCCTATACGTTAAATACCTGCCGTAGTCATTTTGAATATCGCTGTGCCTTGGTTGTTTCATCTATTCAGGAGTTAATTGCGACTTTGGATGAGCTGCTGCTAGGAAAATCTCCTAGCAATTATTTTGCAGCGGTCGTTAAAAAAGGAACTTCAGAACCAATTTTGGATCAACTTTTAAATAGAGTTCTAGAAGAATTATCACATCAGAAACTTGAACCGGATGATTATCGCAGCAAATTGCTCACTTTAGCGGATCTCTATGTGAAAGGTTATGAACCTTTTTGGGAAACATTACATCAGGGCGAGCTCGGACAACGCATCGCACTCCCGACTTATCCTTTTCTCAAGGAGCGTTATTGGGTATCTGAGAGTCCCTTAATGGAAAATGATTTTGGACAGGTTGAGTTTTCTTCTCAAGGTCTGCAAAAAGAGGGGACCCTACCGCGCGTTCTGAAGGAAGTCACCGATTTAGCAGGTAAGCTAATCAAACTCCCAATAGATCGTCTAAATAAAGATAGTCCTCTTAGCGAATATGGCTTTGATTCTATTTCATTCACTGCTTTTTCAGAAAAGGTGAATAAGCAGTTTAATATTCAAACGACACCTGCCCTATTTTTTACCTATCCCACACTCGCTGAATTCAGCGATTATTTATGGCAAACCTATCGCCAAGAATTGACCCAAATTTACCCATCGACGTTCATTCCAAGACTTGTCCCAAAGACGATTAAAACCAAAGTTCCCATCACTAAGAATGAACCCATTGCCATTATCGGCATGGCAGGTGTTTTTCCTCAGAGCAGAGACTTAGAGGCCTTGTGGACCCATTTAGAGCATGGAGACGATTTAATTTCTGAAATTCCTTCGGATCGTTGGGATTGGCGGACCTCCTATTCCCAAAAGAGCCAGGTCGACAAGACCAATTCGAAATGGGGTGGCTTTATCCCAGATGTCGATAAGTTTGATGCGACATTTTTTAATATTTCGCCTCGTGAAGCAGAGCTCATGGATCCTCAGCATCGCTTGTTTTTACAAACTGTTTGGCACGCGATCGAGATGGCGGGATATGATCCTTTATCTATTGCGAATCAATCCGTCGGACTCTTTGTCGGAGTGCAATTTAATGAATACCAGCAACTTTTAAGCCAAGCAAAAATCATGGATGCGTTCAGCGCCACTGGCAATTCCCATGCCATGCTGGTAAATCGCATTTCCTATTTGCTCGATTGGCATGGGCCAAGCGAAGCGATCGATACAGCCTGCTCAAGTTCGCTTGTGGCAATTCATCGCGCGATCCAAGCTTTGCAATTAGGCGAGTGTCAAGTCGCTGTCGCCGGTGGTGTTAGTTTAATGCTTAGCCCAGAGACCTTCGTCATGACTTCGCAGTTGGGCATTTTATCTCCCGATGGACGTTGTAAAACATTTGATGAAGCAGCGAATGGTTACGTAAAAGGAGAAGGAATTGGAGCTATTTTCCTTAAGCCGCTCTCAGTTGCACAAGCCGATGGAGATCGCATCTATGGAATATTGAGAGGAAGTTCAGTCAACCATGGAGGTAAATCGCAATCTTTGACAGCACCCAATGCCAAAGCACAGAGCCAACTCTTAATCGATGCTTATGCCAAGGCAGCTGTGACTGTCGATACAATCAGCTATATAGAGACACATGGGACAGGAACTAAGCTAGGGGATCCGGTTGAAATCGAAGGATTAAAACTGGCTTTTCAAACTCTTGCTCCTCATTCCGAAAGGAAGGGCTATTGTGGCCTTGGCTCTATCAAAACTAACCTTGGACACTTGGAGCCTGCCGCTGGTATTGTAGGGGTGATTAAGGTCCTTCTTGCGATGAAGTACGAACAGCTCCCTAGCAATATCCACTTTCAGCAATTAAATAAACATATTCAGTTGCTAGATAGTCCTTTCTATATTGTGGAAAAGACTCAGCCTTGGAAGCGCTTAAAAGATGAACAAGGTCAAGAGATTGTAAGGCGAGCTGGTGTAAGCTCTTTTGGTTTTGGAGGAGCCAATGCTCATGTCGTCATTGAGGAGGGACCTAAATATCTGCTGCAAGCTGGACATTCAAAGCCTTATTATTTACTCACCCTTTCAGCAAAGCACCGTGATTCTCTCAAACAGCGCATTCAAGATTTATACGCTTACCTTGACAATCATCATGAAGTGTCACTCGAAGCTCTTTCTTATACCTTAAATACGGGGCGTAGCCACTTTGATTATCGTTATGCGCTGGTGGTAGGATCAAAAGAAGAGTTGCGAGAAAAACTTGCTCAGTTACAAGAAAACCCAGTTCCAAAACATCTAGATGGCTGTTTTCAAGGAAATGCTCAACACTCGCATGATGATAGGGCAATATATAAACAGGTGTTAGATCATAGTCTAGAAAAGCTTAACCAGTTGCAAGCCGAGGAAACGCTCAAATATAAAGAGGTTTTGGAAGCCTTAGGAAACTTGTATGCAAAAGGTTATGAGATTAATTGGGAAATTTTACATCAGAAAGAAGCAAAACAACGGATTTTACTTCCCACTTATCCTTTCTTGAAAGAGCGCTACTGGCTGCCTGAAAAAGACAACTCTTCTTTACCAACAAGTTTCGGGGGGAATGAGGAAGCGCCTATAGAAGAAACACTAGATTTAAGCTATTATACATCTTGCTGGGTAGATCAGCCCTTATCGAAAGCAGCTCGCAAGGAAATCAAAAGTCTGTGCGTGTTAACAAATGATAGCGTGCTCGTTAAAGCCTTGCGCCTTAAATTAGATCGAATACCAGTTATTCATATTCAAGCGGGCTCAGATTATCAGCTTCTTGATTCCAATACTTATCAGATTCGCATGGGGGAAGCGAGTGATTACGATCAATTGCTGAGTACCCTGAAACAAAACCATCCTCTAAGCCATTTGCTTTTCATGCGTCATGAGGAGGAGTTTTTTACCGACTATCTGAAACGAGGATTTTATGAGCATATTCTCTTTATAAAAGCTCTTATGAACCAGAGAATAACAGTCCCTATCTATGCATTAGATCTCTATCCTTATCCTTCTATTCCATTAATTGCTGACACAATGATGACAGCCTTTGCTAAAAGTATTCAGCAGGAATACTCTAGCTATAAGTTGCGTATAGTAGGAACTGATCTTACCGATAAGAGTCAATTGCTTGCGGACCAGTTAATCGCTGAACTAGAGAGTGCTGATGATCTCATCCATGTGCGTTATGTGAATAAGAAGCGTCAAGCGGAGCGCTATGAAGGCATGGCTCGTAAGAGACTGCCAACTCCTTTTTGGCGCAAAGCGGGAGTCTATTTAATTACAGGGGGGCTGGGAGGACTCGGGTTTATTGTCGCCTCGCATTTGGCAAAGAAATATCAGGCAAAGTTAATCATCACCGGTCGAACAGCCTTAGCATCTGATAAACACAATCAAATCAGTCAATTAGAGCGCTTTGGTGCCGAAGTTCACTATCTTTCAGGCGATGTAAGCGATTTGGCGACAGTTAAAGATTGGATTAGCTTGGCTAAAATCCGTTTTGGGGGCTTGCATGGCGTTATTCATAGCGCTGGAATTCTGGATGATGGGTTGTTATTACAAAAAGACTGGTCACGGTTTCAAAGAGTCTTGCGTCCAAAAGTGTTAGGTGCTTTGAACTTAGATCTTGCAACTCAAGAAGAGCCATTAGAATTATTTTTACTTTTTTCATCAATCGCTAGTTGTCTTGGGAACATGGGGCAAACCGATTATGCGAGTGCAAATGGTTTTCTAGATGCTTTTAGTGCATGGCGAGACACTCAATTCATTGGAGGTCAGCGTTATGGTAAAACGATTTCGATTAATTGGCCTTTGTGGGCCGAGGGAGGGATGCGCGTTTCTGAGGCTGTTTTAGAACGGTATAAAACACGTCTAGGACTATGGCCTTTGCCGACAGATAAGGGACTAGATGCATTAGAGCAAGTGATCGCTGCATCACAAGCCAAAGTCGCTGTTTTCTATGGCGAACGAGATAAAATTAACAAAATGTTGAACTGCGTGAGGACGATCGCTCCTGAAGTTGCTACTGTTCATGCAATAGATGACCTTTTGCCGCGGATTTTGAAAGAAGTCACTGATTTAGCAGCTAAGCTACTTAAATTTCCTGTCGAGCAATTGAATAAGAATAGCCCGTTAAGTGAATATGGATTCGATTCTATTTTATTTGCCACTTTTTCAGAAAAGGTGAATAAGCATTTTAATATTCAAACGACACCGGCTCTATTTTTTACCTATCCCACACTCGCTGAATTCAGCGACTATTTATGGCAAACCTATCGCCAAGAATTGACCCAAATTTACCCATCGACTTTTATTCCAAGACTTGTCCCAAAGACGATTAAAACCAAAGTTCCCATCACTAAGAATGAACCCATTGCCATTATCGGCATGGCAGGTGTTTTTCCTCAGAGCAGCGACTTAGAGGCCTTGTGGACCCATTTAGAGCATGGAGACGATTTAATTTCTGAAATTCCTTCGGATCGTTGGGATTGGCGGACCTCCTATTCCCAAAAGAGCCAGGTCGATAAGACCAATTCGAAATGGGGTGGCTTTATCCCAGATGTCGATAAGTTTGATGCGACATTTTTTAATATATCGCCTCGTGAAGCAGAGCTCATGGATCCTCAGCACCGCTTGTTTTTACAAACTGTCTGGCATGCGATCGAAATGGGGGGGTATGATCCTTTAGCTTTTGGTAATCAAGCTGTTGGACTGTTTGTCGGGGTTCAATTTAATGAATATCACAACCTGCTAAGCCAAGCAAAAATCATGGATGCATTCAACGCCACAGGCAACTCGCATGCCATGCTGGTAAATCGCATTTCCTATTTGCTCGATTGGCATGGGCCAAGCGAAGCGATCGATACAGCCTGCTCAAGTTCGCTTGTGGCCATTCATCGCGCGATCCAAGCTTTGCAATTAGGCGAGTGTCAAGTCGCTGTCGCCGGTGGTGTTAGTTTAATGCTTAGCCAAGAGACCTTCGTCATGACTTCGCAGTTGGGCATTTTATCTCCCGATGGACGTTGTAAAACATTTGATGAAGCAGCGAATGGTTACGTAAAAGGAGAAGGAATTGGAGCTATTTTCCTTAAGCCGCTCTCAGTTGCACAAGCCGATGGAGATCGCATCTATGGAATATTGAGAGGAAGTTCAGTCAACCATGGAGGTAAATCGCAGTCTTTGACAGCACCCAATGCCAAAGCACAGAGCCAACTCTTAATCGATGCTTATGCCAAGGCAGCTGTGACTGTCGATACAATCAGCTATATAGAGACACATGGGACAGGAACTAAGCTAGGGGATCCGGTTGAAATCGAAGGATTAAAACTGGCTTTTCAAACTCTTGCTCCTCATTCCGAAAGGAAGGGCTATTGTGGCCTTGGCTCTATCAAAACTAACCTTGGACACTTGGAGCCTGCCGCTGGTATTGTAGGGGTGATTAAGGTCCTTCTTGCAATGAAGTACGAACAGCTCCCTAGCAATATCCACTTTCAGCAATTAAATAAGCATATTCAGTTGCTAGATAGTCCTTTCTATATTGTGGAAAAGACTCAGCCTTGGAAGCGCTTAAAAGATGAGCAAGGTCAAGAGATTGTCAGGCGAGCTGGTGTGAGCTCCTTTGGTTTTGGAGGAGCCAATGCTCATGTCGTCATTGAGGAGGGACCTCAATATCTGCTGCAAGCCGGACATTCAAAGCCTTATTATTTACTCACGCTTTCAGCCAAGCACCGCGATTCTCTCAAACAGCGCATTCAAGATTTATACGCCTACCTTGACAATCATCACGAAGCGCCACTCGAAGCTCTTTCTTATACCTTAAATACAGGGCGTAGCCACTTTGATTATCGGTTTGCATTGGTAGTAGAATCAAAAGAAGAGTTACGAGAAAAACTTGCTCAGTTACAAGCAAACCCAGCTCCAAAACATCTAGATGGGTGCTTTCAAGGCTATGCGGGTCAGTTACCCGACGATAAAGCGATTTACGATGAAGTGTTAATTGGGCTTATAGAAAAGCTAAAAACAGCATCGTTTGCTGATACGGGGTTGTATAAAAAACAGTTGTTAGCTTTAGCTAATCTCTATGCCAAAGGGTATGATCTAGAATGGGACCTTATCCATCAAGGGGAATCTCAGCAAAAGATGAGTTTGCCAACCTATCCTTTTTTGAAAGAGTCTCATTGGGCGAATTTCGCTAGTAGCAATCTGATGACATTGGCTAGCACAAGTAGAATAGGAGGTTTTTTACATCCATTAATAGGTTGGAATTCGTCAACACTTGCCCAGCAATGTTTTTCAACCGAATTCTTTGGCACTGAATTTTATCTGACAGATCATGTCGTTGCTGCTAAAAAAACATTGCCAGGCGTTGTCTATTTAGAGATGGCTCTTCAGGCAGGGAAGCTAGCAGTTCCTGAAAATCAGGTCATTGCCTTGAAGGATATTGTTTGGGCCAGCCCATTATTTGTATCTGATAGCTCCGTTGAGATTAACACGCGATTAATGTCTCAAGGGGAGGGGGTGAGCTTTGCGATTTATACTACTCCTGAAGATAGAGAGGTTTTACATAGTGAGGGTCTGGTTGTTTATGGAGACCCCACAGATCTCCACGCATGGTCAAAAGTACCGCTATTAGAAAAGCGATTGATCCACCATTATCCTAAAGAGACGATTTACCATTCTTTCAAAGAGGTTGGTTTAGAGTATGGAAAGGCCTTCCAAGTATTAGAGTGGGTGAAGACGGATGGTCACGAAGTTTTAGGACTTTATCGTTTACCAGCCGGATTATCTGACATTGAATCCTATAGCTTATATCCGAGTATTTTAGATGGGGCCTTTCAATCTAGTATTGGATTTAACTTAGAATCTGGCGATGTAAGTGCATTATTATTACCTTTTGCTTTAGAAAGTCTTATATTCGGCTATATTCCCCCTAGTAGTGGTTATATTCATCTCAAACGCATGGAAGAGAGCCATGAGCGTTTAGCCTTACAAATTTTAGATCAGAATGGTCGCGTTTGTATTGAAATTCAAGGGTTAAGTACTCGTCCACGAGTTGAAAAATCATTAAGTGAGCCGCAATTAGGTTATTATATGCCCAAATGGGAGATCACTCCACTTAAGGATTCCCATTTTAATCATAGAGTGATGCAAAGCCTCTGTGTGATCACTCCCAATAGCTCTTTAATTGATCAGCTCAGAACTCAATTTCCTGAGCAGAAGATGATCCAGATCATCGATGGTCCCTGTTATGCAAAGCTAGATCCAGAGACTTACCAAGTACGCAGCAGTGAATCTGACGATTACCTGGCCTTTCTAGCCGCTATTCAGGAGCAAGGAATCACTCTAAGCCATTTTATTCTGGATCAAAGGAGAGAGTTATCAAATGTTTCAGCTTATATCGATCATGTTTTACATCCCACTCTCCTATTACTTCAGAGCTTAATGCAAACAAAGACAGAAGGAGTCATACGTTTTATTATTCCCTACTTCCATCATGCGGACCTATTACAGCCTGCAATCATGCTTACAGGGCTAGGGAAAAGTCTCTATCAGGAACACCCCAGATATCAGCTACAGGTCATTGGAGTAGATTCTCAAGATCCATCTGAGATGCAACTTTCTCACATCATTGACGAATTAAAATATGGCCAAGATTTTCATGTGCGCTATAGCTCTCTAAAGAGAAAAGTTGAACAGTATTTCCCCTCTCATGATGTCCGGAGAGAATTAACCCACCAAAACTTTTTCCGGCAGAGAGGGACCTATCTGATTACAGGTGGACTTGGGGGCCTAGGATTTATCATAGCAAAGTACTTGGCTAAAACCTACCAAGCACAATTGATCTTAACAGGGCGCTCTGCCTTAACCACAGATAAAAAACTTCAACTTAGACAATTAGAGAGCCTAGGGGCAGAAGTTCGATATCTCTCCGGTGATGTGAGCGACTTGGAAATCGTTAAAAGTTGGATTGAGATGGCCAAAGATAACTTTGGCAAGTTAAATGGCATAATTCACAGTGCTGGGATTCTAGAAGATGCTTTGCTGTTACGAAAAGATTGGGTCCGTTTTAAATCTGTGCTTCTTCCTAAGGTTTTAGGTGCTTTGAATCTAGACGCAGCGACTCAAAATGATCCTTTAGACTTTTTTATCCTGTGTTCCTCAATTGCGAGTTGTGCAGGCAATCCGGGGCAAACAGATTATGCAAGCGCTAATGCTTTTCTAGATCATTTTGCAGATCAGCGGATGGAACAATGCAAGCGGGGAAGACGACAAGGAAAGACCATTTCCATTAATTGGCCATTATGGACTGACGGTGGCATGCGCGTTGATAAAGCGACAGAGCAGTACTTTGCTAACAAATGGGGAGCACTTTCATTGCCCTCCGAAATGGGTATTCGGGCGCTATTGGAAAGTCTTAATTTTCCTTCAGCACAGCTTTTAGTCTTATACGGTAATCTGAGTCGCATTCGTCAAGCTCTCCAGACCCAAATGAGTCTCCAATCTCAACAGTTAGATATACAATTGATCGATGAGACACTTTTATTAACAAAAACTCTTATCTATCTCAAAGACAAAATCGCTTTTACTTTAAAACTTCCCGTCGAACGATTAAGTGAAGAGACACCGTTTGATCATTATGGTATCGATTCCATTCTGGTGATCGCACTTACCAGGCGTTTAGAAGAAGATTTAGGCGATTTACCTAAGACTCTTTTTTTTGAATACCAGAATTTAAAAGAACTTGCAGTCTATTTCATCAAACACCACGCCGAAGGATTAAAGAAAAAGCTAGGCCTCCATCAAATGTCGGACAAGATTGTTTACACCCCACCTAAAGTGGGTCTGAAAAGCTTCAGGGAAGTAGCCCCGCAAGATAAAGATAAGAAAGTCAATCAAAATGACATTGCTATTATTGGTTTAAGTGGCTGCTATCCAAAGGCAAAAAACATTGAAGAATTTTGGAGAAATTTACTGGATAAGAAGGATTGCATCACAGAAATTCCGGTCGAGCGCTGGGATTATCACGCTGATTATGATGCTAATAAAGAAACCCCTGGTAAAAATTATGGCAAGTGGGGAGGATTCATTGATGATTATGATAAATTTGATCCTCTTTTCTTTAATATCTCTCCTCGAGAAGCCGAAATTATGGATCCTCAAGAACGTCTGTTTCTCGAAACCGCTTGGAAGACATTTGAAGATGCCGGATGTGTATTTGATCCTAGCAGTCAAGAGGGGAGAGATGCTTGGGAGTCTTCGGTTGGTGTATATGTTGGTGCGATGTTTAGTCTTTATCAGTTGTATGGTGTTGAAGAGGGTCGGTCAAGCCTGATTCCCGGATCATCCTTTTCCTCAATTGCTAATCGCGTTTCGTACTGCCTTAATTTACATGGTCCCAGTTTAGCAATTGATAGCATGTGTTCTTCTTCCTTAACTGCTTTGCATTTAGCTTGTAACAGCTTGCGTCAAGGCGAGTGTAAAATGGCGCTAGCGGGCGGGGTAAATATAAGCTCACATCGAAATAAATATCTGGTTCTAAGTCAAGGCCGTTTTTTAGCAAGCGACGGCAAGTGCAAGAGCTTTGGAGTGGGAGGCGACGGATATGTGCCATCTGAAGGAGTTGGAGCCGTCTTACTCAAACCGCTGCAAAAAGCCTTAAGCGATGGCGATAGAATCTATGGGATTATTCGCGGGAGTAGCATCAATCATGGAGGTTTGAATAATGGCTATGCTGTTCCTAGTCCTAATGCTCAAGCAGAAGTGATTAGTGAGGCTTTTAAGGCGGCAGCAATTGCTCCCGAAAGCATTAGTTATGTGGAGACGCATGGCACGGGGACAAGTCTTGGTGATCCTATTGAAATTCGAGGCTTAAGTAAAGCCTTTGGCATGCATGTTCCTCTACAGTCCTGTCCCATCGGTTCGGTAAAGTCCAATATTGGCCACTTAGAGTCTGCTGCTGGAATTGTCGCCTTGACTAAGGTCCTCTTGCAATTTCAGCATAAACAGCTCGTGCCCTCGATTCATGCCGAGACATTAAATCCTTATATTGCATTTGATAAAACAGCCTTTTATGTTCAAAGAGAGTTGTCTGAGTGGCAGCCTAAAAAGGGATGTCCACGTCGCGCCGGTATCAATGGATTTGGGGCAGGTGGTAGCAATGCTCACTTGATTGTGGATGAGGGACCTGAATATATTGTGTCTATACAACAAGTGAAACCTTTTTACCTTCTTACTTTATCTGCTAAACATCCCGATTCCTTAAAGCAGCGCATAAAAGATCTGCATCTCTGTCTAACAAAACAGCCGGATCTTCCTTTAGAAGGGATTGCCTATACGTTAAATGCTAAGCGCAGCCACTTTGAATATCGCTGCGCCTTTATTGTCCCCTCTACTGATGGGCTGAAGGCTGCCTTATGGGCAGTGATAGAAGGTGAAAAACCAAACCAATTTATCATTTTAAAAGATAAAATTTCTAAAGAACAAGAATCGATTTTCCAAGAGCTTATTATAAAATTATTGGAAGAGCTACCTAGTTATAAGTCTAAACCGTCCGAGTATCAGAAAAAACTATTTGCCCTAGCTGATTTGTATACGAAAGGGTACAAATTAAATTGGAATTTATTGCATCGGGAGGAGTCCAGACAAAAAATTGATTTACCTCTTTATCCGTTTTTGAGAGACCGCTACTGGATAGTTCAAGCCAGGGAACCCTCTTCATCAATGACGATGAAAACAAAGCTTCATCCCTTAGTGGGCTGGAATACCTCAACAATCGGCCGGCAATCCTTCCATACACAATTTATGGGTGATGAGTTTTATTTAACGGATCATCGTGTGGAAGATCACAAAATTCTTCCAGGAGTGGCTTATCTTGAAATGGCGAGAGCGGCAGGAGCATTAGCAAGTCCTGGTAAGCGGATCGTTAAGCTCCAGGATATCGTATGGGTAAGGCCTTTAGTCGTCTCTAAGTCACCTGTTGAAGTGATTATTGACCTCGAGCCCAAAGATAATCGCATTAATTATAGCATTAGCTCTATGCAGGAGGATGAAGAGGTCTTGCATAGTCAAGGAGTGCTCAATTTCTCTGAGGAGGTCGTTCTTTTCCCATGGTCAGAAATTTCTATTCTTATGCAGCAGTTAACGAAACATTATCAAAAAGAGGCGATCTATCAAAATCTTTCTGACGGTGGGCTTCAGTATGGAAAGGCCTTTCAAGTGTTGGAGTGGGCTAAGAGTGATGGGGAAAAAGTATTGGCTTATTATGCATTGCCAACAAGTTTAAGTCATACAGAAGATTATCATCTTCACCCCAGTATATTAGATGGTGCATTGCAGGCGAGCATGGTTTTAGGGTTAGCTTCAGGATCGTCTTTGACCCTATCGCTTCCTTTTGCTTTAGAGACTCTTTATTTAAGACAAGCCCCACCCTCTGAAGGTTATATTCAGCTTAAACGCGTATCAGACTCGGGCTTGTCTCTACAGATTTTAGATAAGCAAAATCATGTTTGCTTAGAACTGGAAGGTTTAAGTACGCGTCCGATTAGGAAAAAAGAAGTCCTTGAAGCGACGGTGCAATTGGGTTACTACCGCCCTCAATGGGATAAGAAATCCTTGGAAAAAATGCAAAAGAGTCCCATTCAAAATCTCTGTGTCATTGGAGATGATCCAAAATGGGCAGATGAGATACGTACTCTATTTCCTGAGTCTTCTATTTTCCACTTAATAGGTGGATCTTACTATAAAGAGCTTGATGAAAGAACTTATCAAATTCGTTGGAAACAACAAGAGGACTATCAATCATTTCTGAAGACATTAAAGCAACAGAACGTGGAACTTAGCCACTTTATAATGAGCAATGGATTAGCAGAACCGAAATCTGATATTGTTCTCTATTTGGATGGGGAGCTACAGACAACATTCCTATTGTTGCAAAGTTTGATGCGAGAGAAAGTCAACAACGTGAATGTCATCATCCCCTATCTCCTAGACGCTAAAAAACAGCCACGTGAAATGATTTTAGCAGGTTTTGGAAAAAGCCTTCATCAAGAGAATCCAAACTATAGCCTGCAATTAGTTGGTCTTGACCCATTAATCTCCAGACCCATGCAAATGACTCATTTGCTGGATGAAATGAGAAATGGTCATGATTTTCATGTGCGTTATAGGGAAACAGATCGGCTTGTAGAGCATTATGTTCCCGATATTAAGGCAGAAGAACTGAATCACTTGTCCCTATCACCAAATGGGGTATATCTGATTACAGGGGGATTGGGAGGATTGGGTTTTATATTTGGCCAGTATTTGGCAAAAACCTATCAGGCTAAATTAATCTTAACTGGTCGCTCTGAATTGACGTCAGAGAAGCAAAGTCAACTTCATGAGTTAGAGCGATTAGGTGCAGAAGTTCTTTATCTATCCGGAGATGTAAGCGACCGGGTTACAGTTGAGCAGTGGATTGCATCATCTAAAGCTCGCTTTGGCAGTTTACAGGGTATTATTCATAGTGCCGGGGTTTTGGAAGATAGTCTATTTGTGAATAAGTCCTGGTCCAGTTTTAAGTCAGTTATTATGCCGAAGATCTTGGGGACCATTAATTTAGATGCCGCTACTCAGCAAGAAAATCTATCTTGTTTTGTGCTCTTTTCTTCTGTGGCTAGTTGTTTTGGAAATGTCGGCCAAACAGACTATGCCTCTGCCAATGCTTTCTTAGATTATTTTGCGGCTTGGAAGGAAGAGCAGCAACATCTTGGGATTCGCAAAGGAAAAACCCTTTCAGTAAATTGGCCCTACTGGAGCGATGGGGGCATGCAGATTGGTAAATCAGGAGAGCAGAAATTAAAAACTCTAGGGTTGGAGCCGCTCCCGACTATTTTAGGAGTAGAGGCCTTTACAACCTGTCTCAAAAAGTCTGGTTCTCAAAGCTTAGTCATTTATGGGGATCAAAATAAGATTGTCGAGATTATCGGACAATCAAAATTGAGAAATAAAAGTGAGCGAATTGTCCAAAAAACAAGCTCGCCAACTCCCTCTTTTCAAGAGATGGTTTTAGACCATTTTAAGAAAGATATTGTTTTAGCTGCTGCTGAAATCTTAAAACTGAAATCTTCTTCAGTTGAGCCTACAAAAGCTCTTACTAGCTATGGTTTTGATTCTGTCACCTTTACGCAACTTGCAAACCGGTTAAAAAAGAGTTACGGATTTTCAGTAGCACCCGCTCTGTTTTTTGAACATCCAACTGTAGAGGAGGTAGCGAACCATTTATGGCAAACGAATCAAAAGGAGTTGGCACTTCACTATCCTGAATATACTGAAAAAAAAGTTGTACCTGAAGAAAATCAAGCCATTCTCATTCAAGCCAGCCCAATTAAGGAGATTCCTTTATCTATTGGACAAGAGCAGCTTTATTTTATTTATTTATTAGACCAACAGTCATCAAATTATAATGTCGGAATGGCTGTCGAGTTGCGAGGTGATTTAAAGGCTGATTTATTAGAAAAGGCTTTAAATTTTGTCATTTCTCGCAACGAAGTATTTCGCATGAGTTTTAGGCTAAAAGATGGGGTAGCACAAGCTGTAATCGCATCTGATATTCGCATTGATTTGCCTATTCAGCAAGTGAATGAACCAGATCATTTATTACAAAAAAATACCATTCATCAAGCAATTCAAATTCTACATGCGAAGCCCTTTGATTTAGCGGATCCATCCGCCCTCCGAGTCTCTTTGTTGCAGTTTTCTCCGCACCATTTCGTCTTTATTACCGTCATGCATCACATTATCACAGATGGTTGGTCACTCGGCCTATTTAATAAAGAAATTCTAGAGCACTACAATGCTTTAATGATAGATCCAAACTATAAGGCACTTCCGTTAAGTGTAAATTATAGCGATTTTATTAAAGAGCAGAGAGCTCTTCTCACTCGCGAGCGAGAAAAGAGTGTATTGGCGTTTTGGCACGATCAGTTTTTAAATCCACCAGAACCATTGAAGCTACCTATTAAACTCGAATTTAGGCCATTAGAATACCAGGATAGGTTCTTCGCTGACGAACAGCACATCTTTTTAAATAAAGAGCTGACCAAAAAATTGAAGGCTTTTGCACACAATCAAAAGGGGAGCCTCTTTGCATGTTTGCTTTCTGCTTATCAAGCTCTTTTAGCTCGTTATTCGGGCCAAGATGATATTGTTGTTGGAGTCCCTTTTTTTGGAAGAGAGATCGAGGAGTATGAGAAGACAATTGGGTATTTTATTAACATGCTGCCATTGAGAGCCAAATTGCCGATTTCACTAAATTTTGAAGAATTACTCAAAAAAAACCAGTCTTTAATATTTTTAGTGCAGAAACAGCAAGCGGTATCTTTAGCTAAGTTACTAGGGTCGTTAAAACTGTCTAGAAACCAAGGAAGTCAGCCACTCTTTCAAGTCTCATTTAATTTTCCTCACGTCCCAATCTCTGCTGATAAATTAGCGGGAGTTGACTCTCGTTTTATTTGGAGTGATGATGGGCAAACCCATTATGATTTGGGCATGAGAGTGATTGAGCAGGAGGGCGAATTAGCATTTACTTTGAAATACAACACCTCCCTCTTTGACAGAGTATTTATTCAGCAGTTTCTTGCCCATTATATCAATTATCTGACAGCTTTGATGGACGATCCTCTCCAATCGATCTGGAAGTTAGAGTTTATGGATGCTAAGGAAAAACATAAAGTATTAGTCGAGTGGAATCAGAATGCAGTGGAATTTCCAATCCATAAAACATTGCATCAACTGTTTGAAGAACAGGTAAAAAAAACACCAGATAATTGGGCAGTCACTTATGAGAATTTCCATTTATCGTATGGCGAACTAAACGCAAAAGCCAATCAGCTGGCTTATTATTTACGTCAAAATGGTGTTGCATCGGGCAGCTTGATCGGGATTAGCCTTGAACGCTCTCCCGAGTTAATTATTGCTGTCCTAGCGAGTTTAAAGCTAGGAGCTGCTTATGTCCCCATTGATCCTGCCTATCCCGTTGAGCGCATTCACTACATTTTAAAAGATGCTGATATAAAATTTGTTCTTCTTAATGGATCTTTGTTAAGCAAATTTAAAGAAGTGGAAAAAACAGTAGAGCTGATTGATTTAAATAAGCTTTCTTATACAAAACAAAAAAAGAAGAACTTAGAATCTAAAATTAATTCAAGTGATTTAGCCTATGTTATTTATACCTCTGGGACAACGGGAAAACCCAAAGGTGTGATGATTCCTCATGCGAGCATCATTAATACAATCTGTGGAGAAATTCAGGACTTTCAGATCACTACAGAAAGCAAGGTATTGCAATTTGCGTCCTTTAGTTTTGATGCATCTGTTTGGGAAATCTTTGGTGCCTTATTAGGTGGTGCTGAGTTGGTTCTTTGTCATCAGGATCGCCTGCTGCCAGGAGAAGTTCTTCTCCAGACTTTAGATCAAGAGGAGATTACTCTGGCCATTCTGCCTCCGGCAGCACTTAAAGTAATGCCCCTTAAAAATGACCTCAGTTTACAAACATTGGTCGTCGGAGGAGAAGCTTGTCCAGAGGATCTAATCACTAAGTGGGGGAAATATTATCGGTTCATTAATGCTTATGGTCCCACTGAAAATTCTATTTGTTCAACAATGGCGATTTGTAAACAGGAGGATAAACCCATTATTGGGAAACCTATAGCCAATACACAGGTCTATATTTTAGATTCCTCTCTCCAACCTGTTCCCGTTGGTGTAACAGGAGAAATTTATGTGGGGGGAGCGGGTTTAGCTCGCGGCTATCTTAACCATACTCAATTGACGAATGAAAAATTTATTGTACATCCATTCCCTACTGAATCAGATAAGAAAAAAGGGTATACCCGTTTATATAAAACAGGGGATTTGGGGCGATTTTTGTCCGATGGGAATTTGGAATATAGAGGGCGGAACGATTTTCAGGTAAAAATCCGCGGTTACCGTATTGAACTTGAAGAAATAGAGAGTGTTTTATCCAGCTATTTCGAAGTTAAACAAAGCATCGTCGTTGTAAAAGAGAGGACAATAGACAAAAGTAAGTATCTTGCTGCTTATTACGTGTCAAACGATCCGATAGAAACAGATGATCTCCATCGATATTTCAGTGCACGTGTGCCAAGTTATCTCATCCCACATGTCTTTGTTCATCTTCCTGCGCTCCCTCTCACTCACAATGGAAAAATTGATCGAAAAGCTCTTCCGGAACCCTTGTTTAGAGAAGCGGGTAAACAGCATGTGTTACCTTGCAATCCTTTAGAAACTGCGCTTTGCTCCATTTGGCAAGAATTATTGGGTTTAGAGAGTATCAGTGTCACCGATGACTTTTTTAAAATAGGAGGGGATTCTATTATGGGAATCCAACTCATTTCAAAAATTCGAGAACATAAACTTCATTGCAATGTGAAGGATCTTTTTGACTGTCCGACCATCAAGAGTCTGGCTTATCGTATATGGACATCCACACAAGAGATTAAAATTGAAGCGGAACAGGGGATACTTTCCGGCCAATTCGAGCTTCTACCTATTCAGCATTGGTTCTTTGAGCAGTCATTTTCAAAACCCCATCACTGGAATCAATCCTTTTTAATAAAAGTGTCGGAATTGAACGTCTCAAAGGTCAATCAAATCCCAGCTTTGCTTGCAGAGCATCACGATATTTTGAGAGCCACTTTCAAAAATGTTGGCAAGGGATCTGCATCTAAAATACAGCAGGAATATCATAAAAAAATAGAACCTCCAGCCGTCAAGATAGTCAACTGCAACGGGCTTTCTCAAAAAGACCTGCAGGTCATTTTCACTGATTGGCAAAGCCAATTTAATCTGGAACAGGGCCCCTTGTGGCAAATGGGATACATTCATGGGTATCTTGATGGAAGTGCTAGGCTGTTTTTTGCTCTCCATCACCTCATTGTTGATGCTGTTTCTTGGCGTATCCTGATGGAAGATATCAAAGCATTATATGAAGAAAAGGCGCTGCCGACAAAAACGAGCAGCTATCGGCAGTGGGTAAATAAGCTAGAGAGCTATGCAGAGAATAATAAAAAAGAAATCTCGTATTGGCATATGCAATTGCAAAAAGAACGGGATGATGAAAAAAATGCAGATCTCGTTAACACCATTCATGTTTCAGAGTTCAAGTTAAATAAAAATGAAACTGACCAATTAATTAAGCACGCCAATCAGGCCTATCATACAGAGATAAACGATCTCTTATTGTGTGCCTTAGCGATAGCGTTGAAAGATTCGAATCAAAGAGAGATGAATTTCATTACTCTAGAAGGACATGGCAGAGAGCATCTTGCTGACAACCTCGATGTCAGTCGCACTGTGGGATGGTTTACAACGCTCTATCCGGTTAAACTTGTTCTTGATGAAACATTGGGAGCTAGCATCAAAGCAATTAAAGAAAATTTACGAAGGATTCCTAATAAAGGAATTGGATATGGGGCTTTGAGATATTCTGGGATGTTAGAAAAGCATGATTTGCCAATAATTAGTTTTAACTATTTAGGGCAGTTTGATAGCAAAGAAAATTTCTGGCAAATAGCTCCAGAATGTTCCGGAATAAGTATAAAAGCAGATAATAAAGACCCTTTTGTTCTTAATATTAATGGCATTGTCATTGAAGGAATACTAGGATTTCGAGTAACGAGCCAGTTAAATGAGGTAAAGACAAAAAAAATCATTCAATCGTTCAAGCAAGCTCTAAAGGCCATAACAGAGCACTGTATGGGAAAAATAGAGAAAGAGGAAATAGAATTTACGCCGAGTGATTTTAGAAATACCTATGAATCAGTCATTGTTATGCATGACAAAGCTGAAGGAGCACCCCTGATCTTACTGCCGCCTGGAGATTATGGCAGTGAGGTGTATTTGAGAACTATAAGTCCTTTATTGCCAGAAACTAAGATTATTCTACTGGATAATTTCTTATTAAAAACAAGTCAGGGAGATAGCATTAAGTCATATAAAGAAATCGCCCTGCATTATATTGATATACTATTTGAACATGGTATTATTCAAAAATTATCAGAATGTTTCTTGGGTGGATGGTCAATGGGAGGGATTCTTGCCTATGAGATGATGATTGAGCTTGAAAAATTAAACATTAGGGTTTTGGACAATTTTTTAATAGATCCTATTGTCCCTTCATTAGTGGATGGCGATGATACCTCCTTCGGCCTTCCTTTTTATAGCAAAAATTATTTTCCCGAAAAATCCACCAATAAAATTACTCTCTTTAGATGTTCTCAGCCTGATAAGACATTGCAGATAACCAACATCGCTTCTATTGTTCCTTATTTGGGTTTTAACAAGGTATCGAGAAACGTTGAGGAGCATCTTTTAGATTGTCCGCACAGATCGGTATTTACTGACAAAGCTAGTTTAACCAAGATAGCCTCTACTATTTTTCAAATCAATAAAGTTCAGGTGCTTATATGAAAACTGCGCAAAAAATCTTTCCTTCTTGCCGATCGAGAGTACAATGCAGCAGTGATTGGTGAGCATTCCATAAACGATTAAACAAACGGAGATTAACATGCCAACTTATCTTTTCCCTGGACAAGGCTCACAAGTAACAGGGATGGGAAGAGAACTCTTTTCTCAATTTCCAGAAATTTCCGCAGAAGCTGATGCGATCCTAGGCTATTCGGTAGCCACTTTATGTCTAGAAGATCCGCATCAGCATCTGAATCAAACGCAGTATACTCAACCAGCACTCTATACCGTGAATGCTCTCTCTTATTTGCATAAGCTACGTCAATGTGAAAAACCACCTAGCTTTGTTGCAGGCCATAGTTTAGGGGAGTACAATGCTTTATTAGCCGCGTCTGTTTTTGACTTTGCAACCGGTCTAAAATTGGTTAAAAAGCGTGGCGAGTTGATGAGTCAAGCAGTTGGTGGTGCCATGACAGCCGTGATCGGACTTAATTCTGAAGCAATAAAGTTAATCTTAAAGCAGCATGGCCTATTAGATATAACGATTGCCAATTACAATTCCTATACGCAAATTGTCATTTCGGGGAAAGCTCCTGATATATCTAAAGCTCAGCCTCTATTAGAGGAGGCTGGCGCCTTAGTGGTTATCCCTTTAAAAGTTAGCGGGGCTTTCCACTCACCCTACATGCATTCAGCTCAAGAGCAATTTGAAATGTTCTTAAAAGATTTTCATTTTTCCTCACCAAAAATTCCAGTAATTGCAAATTGTACGGCTAGCCCCTATCAATTTTCAGATATCAGCAAAAATCTTGCAGCTCAAATTGCACAACCTGTCCGTTGGGTCGAGACAATTAATCATCTGCTGGCTCAAAACGAGGTGGAATTTGAAGAGATTGGTTCAGGAAAAGTTCTTACTGGATTAGTGATGCGAATCAAAAACGGACAGTGATGATTCTTTCTACTTATAAAAAGCGCTTTGAGCTATATTGTGAGGACAGGATCATAGAAGGGGGGCTTTGCTTAAGCTCCGCTTCTTTTGAAAATTTAAATTTTGAATCCGACCTTTTTTTGCACCCAAAAGAAAGAGCCTATCTGAAAAGTTTAACTCACTCTAAGCGGCAGAAAAGTTTTTTATTAGGTCGCTATTGTGCGAAACAAGCAGTTGCTTCTTATATCAATCATGAGGCCTTTACTCACACCCTCATTGAAAATGGAATTTTCCAGCAGCCTGTTGTTTATCATCCGCATCATTCCAATATCCAGGTGAGCATCAGTCATACAGATCTGTTTGGCGCTGCATTGGCTTTTCCAGAAACACATCCCATGGCCATCGATATCGAGACAGTTTGTGTCATTAAAATCGCCACGATGCAGACCCAATTAGTGGGTGCTGAGCAGAAGTTTTCCTCCTCATTTTCTGGAACTGAAATAGAGCTCGTAACTTTACTTTGGACTGCAAAAGAGGCCTTGTCAAAAGTGCTCAAATGTGGTTGTATGATTCCGTTTGAATTACTTGAAGTTGAAACCCTTCTGAATTTCGATCACTTTACTTTGAGCTATTTTAAAAACCTTTATCAGTATCAGGCACTCTCCTTCCCAGTGGGTAATACCTTTTGCTCGATTGTTTACCCTAAAAAAACAGAATTAAAACTAGACTTGTCCTATCGATCATTAGGTCAATCAAAAGAATATGTATGATCAATTGCCGCTATCGCCATCTGTTTATCAAGAAAAATGTGATCCCATTCTTTAAATGACTGATTGCAAGTAATCAACATACTTTTTCTCTCATATCGGGGTCACCTCACGAAACGGAATTTAAAGCACGCTAAGAAACGCTCACTGAGTTATTTTTTCACCCGCAAAAACCTCAAATCCTGCTCAAGAATTTCATTCTGCCTAGTCAAGAGATCATTTAAATTATCTTCAACAGTGAATAATCGACCTGAAAACACTTTAGGCCGATGTTCTGTATTAGATTTGCCTGTAATGCTTTTGCCTGCTCATACGTTTCTATATTAGAATCGATAGACGGTTCAATAATTGTCGGCATGAAAGTCATAGCTATTTTGTTCCATTGAACAGATTTTCAAACAATTTTTTATGTTCATTAAGACATGTCAAATCTTGAAATGGAAAGCTGGTAGGCAAAGAAATAGTAGCAAGTTCACTTGCTAATTTCTTGGGCTCGAACCTAAGTTCAAGATTTTTCTTACTTTTTGGCTTTTTTGATGTTCGTTTGGTCATCATTACCTCGACTTGTTTATAACAAATTAATTGATCTATTTTTTACCCATACATCGAATAAGATGCCAGTACGTGCTTGAATAAAATTGATAGCATGATTGTCATATTTATAAGTGAAAAATTTTGTCCCATCGGGAAGTGTCTGATTAGGTAGGATATAGACTTCCATTGTTGTTGATCGATTATGCTTAAAGATCACTTTAAATAAGTGAGTAGGGATATGCACTCTTCTTGAACCCATGAATGCATTGCTCTGCTCTAAAAACAAGGGGCCTGTAAAAACCTCCACAAGATCATTTTGAAGTACAAGATTGTGAATATAAGATTCCAGACACTTCCATGCACCTCTATTTAAATTTGGATTTTGTGGAACAGCATTCTCAAGCATAAATGTCGCATCCATTTTTTCCTTTGAGTCATTTGAATCTTTTGCAGGAGCTAAATGCCCTCTATCAAAACCAGAATATTTAAAATCCTCATTGGTTGCTCGATTTAGCTCTGGAATAGCAAGATTTTCTACCCACTTATGATTAGTGCGTTTTTCCTCTCCAAATGAATCTTTTCCCAATCGCTGATGAGCAAAAATAGCAATTTTTTTGCTTGTATCATAAAGCAAATCGTATCCTTCATGGTGAATCAACTTATTCACTTCAGGTAAAGCGGGCAGATTCTTGTATTGTATCAATGAGTTAAGCTCTCTGAACATTTTTTGAGATTTACCATCATTAGCAATACTGCCTTCCATGATAGAAAGCCCTAGATAATGCTGAGGTGTTTTATTATGAGAATCAATTGCCGGACTTGCTCCCTTGCTTTTTAAACAGGCAAGTACTCCCTCATGTCCTGCCCTTGCCGCCAAATGTAGAAGGGAGACACCTGTTATACGTATAATGCGGATGTGATGATTGAAGTCATTTACAAAAGGCTTCTTTTTTACAACTGTTAATGTCCCTGATAATCTCTCATCTTGCCCTAGTATGCTGATTGGTTGAATCATCCCGGAGCCCAATTGAATGTTATCTGTCTCCCCATTTAGAAGAGCCTTTCCTTTTGTCATACAGCATACCATAGAAAGTAAACGAGGCTCGAGAGATAACAAAGTATTGAGCACGCTATAATCATTCATTATCACTGCGTAATGAGCAAGTGTCATTCTCTCAATTGAATGACCTTCTAATTGATCGATGACATCAGCATTTGGTTCCAACATGCCATTAGAATAAAAGATCTTCTCAGCTTTTTTTCCTATTGGATGTTGTCTGCGATAAAACTCAATGTTATTTTTGTTAACAAAATGATGTGTTCTTAGGCTCTCTTCCGAAAATCTTTTTGTTAAATCAGTCCTGGGATCGGATAATAGCTTCTCAAAAATGACTTGGAAGCTATTTTCGAAAGAATCATCCCACATTTTCTCATAGTTTTTCCAAAGAAGGTAGGTGACTTGGAGGCAAGTTGCATGACGATATACATTATCACCAATTCGAATCTTTAAAAATGATAAATTTGGGTTGACCTTACATACAACAAAATAATTCATCAGATTAAGAAAATTATTTCCTGTTTCGCGAAGCAAATCTTCATCGAGATCAATATCTCCATTAAACTCAATGATACATCTAATCAAGGTGAGAAAGACTTC
This sequence comes from Parachlamydiales bacterium, assembly GCA_963801825.1. Lineage (GTDB taxonomy): Bacteria > Chlamydiota > Chlamydiia > Chlamydiales > Parachlamydiaceae > CAWDGI01. Next base: position 358,751 of record CAWDGI010000003.1, on the reverse strand, counting down.
ATCACCTACTAAATGGTTAGCCAGCATGTAATTTACCAATTGCATACAAGAATCAATGGTGGCTTTAAAGCGATCATTTATTGATTCATCTTCATCATCCCAATCTTCTAACAAATCCGACTCATAAGGATGCTTCCATAATAGATAGACTAATTCAAGAACCGTCAGCTTATCCAATTCCTGGTACTTTGTTTTTGTATTTAAAATAGGGAAAAGGGGATTTCCTCTTCTATCAAGAAATTGTGTGACAAGATTAAGAATTCTGTGACCTGTTTCCTTTGCATGGAAAAGATAGGGATCATATCCATGGATAGATTGCAGTAAAGCGATGATCTCTTCAAGACTCAAATCAGGTGTTTGAATGCGTTGATCAATGATTTCTAAACAACGTTTTATAGCCAGTTGAAAACGCTCGGCGATTTCAACTTCCCATACATCGCACATCAAAAGATGATGAATGCATTCAAGGCAGCTGATATTTCTGAAAAGGGCAGTCCCTATCCTAATTTCAGGAACCACTAAAGTAGGATTCCCTCCATTATCCAGAAAATTTTGCAATAGACCAAGAAACTGCTTTCCCGTGATAAGCATGTTTGAGAAAAAAGGGTCCGATTCTATCGTCCGGCGAATCGAGTTTATAAATGTCTCATTACGGTGCTTTGCCTCTGTATCATAGCCTGGATGATTTAAAGACGAATTATAGCTGTATCTGGAATTGGTTTCATTGATCATAACTCTTCAATCCTATTTGGCCTAGACCCAACAGTCATGTCACCAGCCGCCACTTGAGGTGTAACATATAAAATACCAATAACATGGATCCAGGAGGTTTTAAAAATACCATTGGTACTCTTTCGATATGCGGAATTTTAGTTGATGGGTGGATTATCTTTCTACTTATTGTTCCTACCATAGTCAGCATCTATAATCTCGTAAATGACGTATTTATGCTCGGTCTTCCTCTACGAAGTATTTTGAGTGCCAATGGACATGTATGAAAAAGGAATAGCAAAACTAAAGAAAAACTCGAGCCATTTAGACCATGCCAAGGCTTAGCGTGCTTTAAAATCCGTTTCGTGAGGCGACCCCAGATAATGCATCAAAGAAAGTTAATTTAATCGTGTAACCATCATATGAGCCAAAGAAATTCGTGAATTTTCAATGTAAAGACTTTTATTTATATCTCTAATTTTTGATTTTTTAGTGGGAAATTTCTATATTCTTGCATCATATGATTGACATTTGTCGTTTATATGTAGTAGAATTAGGCTGAAATTTTACTACACGAGAATGACATGAAATTCATTGGACGCAAAAAAGAGCTCGAATCTCTAGAGCTTTTACTGAAGAAAAAATCGGCTAGCCTTGTCGTGATCAGAGGCAGAAGACGAGTTGGAAAAAGTCGATTGATTAAGGAGTTTGTCTCAGATAAAAACAATTGGATCTTCTCCGGTCTTCCTCCAGTTCCAGGGATCACTAAGCAAAGACAATTAGACGATTTTTCTGCCCAGCTATCCAAGAGCCTTGGGATACCAAAGATGCAGGCCTCCGATTGGGTCGAACACTTCACTTTTCTTGGAAATTTATCCAAAGACAAAAAGATCGTCATCGTTTTAGATGAAATTTCGTGGATGGGATCAGAAGACCAAGACTTTCTTGGAAAGCTCAAAACAGCTTGGGATCTACATCTTTCTGAGAATCCAAATCTGATTATGATCATCTGTGGATCTGTATCTAGCTGGATTGAAGAGAATATCTTGCAAAGCACGGGATTTGTTGGACGAATCTCTTTAGACTTGGTTCTGGAAGAGCTGTCCATAGATGAAAGTAGTGAGTTTTGGGGATCTAGAAGAAACAAGGTGAGCGCTTACGAGAAAGTTCAAATTGCTTTCCGTGACAGGTGGAATTCCGAAATACCTAGAAGAGATAATTCCTTCACACTCATCAGAGGATAATATTCAAAGACTCTGTTTCCAATCTGATGGGATTTTATTCCGTGAGTTTGATCAAATCTTTTCCGATCTATTCTCTAAAAAAGCAACAACATACGGAAATATCGTAAAGGCTCTTGATCATTCATCGCTCTCTCTCGACGAGATAAGCAAAAGCTTAGGGATAGGAAAGAGTGGCTATCTATCAAGATGTTTAGACGATCTCGCTCTTGCAGGATTTATTCAGGAAGACTGTACATGGAATTTATCGACAAAAGAGGAATCCAGATTGAAAAAGTTCAGGCTAAAGGATAACTATCTCAGGTTTTATTTGAGGTACATTGAGCCAAATAAGGATAGAATTTCTAAAAACTTGTTTGAGTCAAAGTCTTTCATGTGCCTTCCTGGATGGGAATCCGTGATGGGCCTTCAGTTCGAAAATCTTGTTATGAATAATCTAAAAAAGCTGTGCGAAATTCTTCGGATCGACATTTCTGAGATTTCAAATGCAGGGCCATTTTTTCAGAGAAAAACACAACGGATGAAAGGATGTCAAATAGACCTGCTAATCCAAACGAAGCACAACACTCTTTATGTGTGTGAAATCAAATTCAGCTCTTCTGAGGTCAAAAGCTCTGTTATTGAAGAAATGGAAAAGAAGATCGAAAACTTGTCTGTTCCAAAAGGAGTTTCTGTTAGACCTGTTCTTATCCATGTTAATGGAGTGAGTCAAGCAATGAGGGAAAGCGAAGTCTTCAATGATATCGTCGATTTCTCTCAATTTTTCTAGACTTAAATATCAGATCATTTCAGAATTCGGAAGATACCAGTTACAGCAGAAGAGATTATTCAGGAATATAATGGAGAAGTGAAAGCGGAAGATCTTGTGAAGAAAAAGAAATGAGAAATATAAGCAATAGGTTTATTTTTTAATTTTCTTCGAAATCCTCTTAGCTACAGGATTAGCTTTAATTGCATGGGATTCACTTTTTCGTCTAATAGGTTTTGGGGAAATTTTAGAACTTCTTTCATTTCCTACGTTCAATTCGCCCATCTCATACAGCAATTCTGGATCAAAATCAGCATCATTTGGCCAAGACAGTGTAATTTCGTCCACGATGAATTTTTTAAAATAATCGATATCTTTAAGTGGGATAAAGACGTGTTTTGCAGTTTTCAGAAAATTGGAAAAATCAACTATCTTAGAAACCCCGTCTGAAAACAAAATCTCTATTTTATACCCATCAATGTAATTTGCTTGTTTGACTCTCATATCTAAACCAATGGTTTAATTTTGTTGTGCTTTCCTGTTTGCAAAAGTTCCCAGTTTTCCAGAAGCTCTTCTTTGTGCAAATCCGCCCATTCTATCACTAAACCTCTAACTCTTGACGGAAGATGCCCTCTTATAACTTCTAAGGTATTAATAGCAATAACCGCACTATCATCCCCATAATGTGCGTGAAAATGAGGTGGATTATGTTCTTTCCCTGCAAAGAACATCCTTATTATGATCCCTAAAAATCGGCTAATCTCTGGCATTTCTCATCTCCAATTAATATGTTAACATAAATAAAAAAGCTCTGCAATTTATAGAATCCCTGGAAGCCTTCGTCTTTAGGTAGGGGATAAGTCACGGTTAATATCTTCAAATTGATTGATATAGACTTCACCATCGGGGAATTTTGCTATGATATCCAGTTTTCCTCCCATTGCTTCAATGTAGCTGCGAAGAGTTGAAATATACATATCTGTACGACGTTCTATACGAGAGACGTTGGCTTGTTTGGTTAATAAAAGCTCTGCCAAGCGCTCCTGACTCATTTGATGTGCTTGTCTCAACTCCTGTAGAGGCATTTCTTTTAACATCTCTTTTGTTTTCGCTGCTGCTACTTTTCGTGCTGGCAACGACATTTTTTTTCGTAAGGTGTTAAATGGCTTAGTCATTTGTTAATCCCTCCTTTTTAAGAGCGTTAAGGTGCTGATCGTAAAGTTTATCGGCAATAGGAACAAATTTTTCGTACCAACGATCTTTACCTGTTTTATTACCGCCAATTAATAATATTGCAACACGTCTTGGGTCGAAAGCATAAAGTACACGATATGGTTGCCCTGCATGTTGTATTCTCAGTTCACGCATGTGACTATGTTTTGAGCCATTAATACCAGATGAAAATGGGTGTCTAAGGTTAGGGCCATATTCTTCTAGTAATCCAACACAGGCGTCGATATCAATCCATTCTTCTTCTGTTAGAGTGTTCCACCAATCCTTAAACTCATCTGTATATTCAACTTCCCACATCACAAGTCCTTATAAACGCCATGTGCGACTTTTTTTTCCGTTCGAGTCCGGGCCCGAGACCGGGCCCGCGCCCGAACCGAGACTACGAGCTTTGCTAAACTACTCAAAATTGATTCGTGAATTACTTAGACGATCCATCAAAGTCTTGTACAGACTTTTTACCGAAGCTCGGAGTTTCGGTTCGGGCGCGGGCCCGGTCTCGGGCCCGGACTCGAACGGAAAAAAAAGTCGCACATGGCGTTTATAAATATATAATTACACAAAAGACATATTACATCAAGGTAATATTACGTGCAATTAATATTGTGTCCTTGCGGTGAGCGTGCTTAATAAGTAATCAACAGATATTGCAAAGTCTTCTCAAAACCCCAAATAAGGAGACTTGCATGAGTAACCAACCAAAAACACTAGAAGAAATTCACACAACCTTGAAAACCTTGCGCGGGAGTCCCAGCTTTCGCAATAGATTTCCGAAGAAACTATGGGATTCTATTATCGAACTTACCAAGGTTCTTCCTTTTCAAGAGCTTTGTCGGCAGCTTGAAATCCAGCCCGCCTATCTCAAACGTAAAATGCAACAATCGCAAAATATCCCTTTGGATACCATCGATTTCCAAGAGATCTCTTACGGTATCCAGGGCACTCATTTTACTGATGTCGTTGTCATTGAGTTGATATCCGATTCCGGTCTTAGAGCTAGAATTCAAGGCCCCTCCACTTGCCTCAATTGTCTTTCCTCATTGTTTGGAGGTAAATAATGTTGCAAATTAGCCCATCTACCCGCATTTTTGTCTGTAACCAATTTGTGGACTTTCGCAAAGGAATCGATGGATTGGCCGCTGTTTGTAGGAATAAACTGGACCAAGATCCATATCAAGGGGCTCTCTTTGTATTCCGAAATCGAACGCGCTCCTCTATTCGAATTCTTGCCTATGACGGTCAGGGTTTTTGGCTATGCACAAAGCGGTTATCTAATGGAAAATTCCAATGGTGGCCTGAAGAATCTGTTATTGACGCAAGGCAGGTTCAGACACTACTCTGGAACGGCAACCCAAATCTTGCAAAATTTTCTAAAAATTGGAGAAATATAGAGAATTAAATTTTTAGTTTAGTTATTTTGCTTCTCAATAGCTTGTGGAAGGATTCATGAAAACACCGACTCGCCTCGATTTCACTCCGGAAGAGATCGAGGCTCTTGTTTATCGATTGGATAATAAATGCTTGGAGGAGAAGGACTACGCCCTTCTTACGGAAGTTCTTAGGGCCATGATCTGGCTTAGCTTTTCTTTACAAGAGAAAGAGCTGACTATTAAACGTCTACGAAGCATCTTTGGGATTAAAACGGAGAGTGCAAAGAAATTGTTAGAGCTTGCTCGTGGTAAAAAATCCAAAGGAGAAAATGCTGAAGGCCAAAATACTGCAAATAGCGATCTTGACGAAGATCATGCAAATGAAGGCGAAGATCATTCAAATAAAGACGAAGGTCATGCAAATGAGGAAGGTAAAAAGCAAAGCGAATCCGAAAAAGAAGAGCGGCCAAAAAATCATGGCCATCGACCATCGTCGGACTACACTCAGGCTAGCGTTATCGATATCGCCCATCAAACTTTGAAAAAGGGAGACACCTGCCCAGAATGTCTAAAGGGGCGGTTATTTCAACTTAAATCCGGAACTGTCATTCGCATCGTAGGTCAGCCCTGGCTCCAAGTAGAAATCTATAAACCCGCGCGGCTAAGATGCTCTCTTTGTGGCAGGGTTTTTACAGCGAATCTTCCATCAGAATGCAATACAGGATCAAGATCTGACTATTCAGCAAAAGCTATTGTCACCCTACTCAAGTATCGAGGAGGTGTTCCATTTTACCGACAAGGGCAAGTCCAAGAAGCCTTAGGAGCCCCTATTTCAGCTTCTGAAATTTGGCAGATGACAGAAGATGTTACAGATGCTCTTCAGCCTATCTATTCCGTTCTACTCACAGAAGCGGCAGAGGCGGATCTTGTCCACCTGCCTTTCCCCATCGCTCTTGCTGCTTGCAATAAGCGCCTCGATTTTCCTAATCTTTTCGAATAAATCCATGCTAAACTGCAATGTGTAGGAGGACTCTTGCCGCCACGTTGTATGAAAGCGACTACGAAAGAAAAAATATTTGAAGAATTGGAAAAGTGTTCATTTGATGAAATTAGACAGATGATAATGAAATGGAAATGGGCAGGCCTGTCCTTTAAAGAAGATTCTGAGTTTGCTAATTACCTGATCAAAAGAATTGAAACAGAACTAACAATTGAATGGAATGAGAAGGAACAACAATTGCTTGATACTCAGCTTAAACACGCTCTTGATCGTTATCGAGAAAACACTTTTCAAGCTATTTTGCTTCTCAAGTTGGGTGCGAGAGTTAGTGAGACTGAGACTAATACTTCATTTGTTATAAAAGAAATCTTGGGAGTTTATGGTTACGGAGTTAGTGTGAATTGGAATTTATTGATTTTCCTCAAGAAAAAGGGGTTTTCGGCGGCTCAAATTGCTCAGGAAGGTTTGAGAACTTTCACTTTGGTTGGTCATGGTGGGAAAGATAGAGGAGAAACTATTAATCAGCTCTTTAGTTTAGGAGTCGATCCTTTTGCAGCAGCCGGTACCACCTCAGAATCTACTCTTGCTGAAGTCGGAAGATTCTTTTCAGCGAAAGTCATTCAGCTGATTGTGAATCATCCTCATATGGCTACTCGCAGGCAAGAAGCTATAAAAGAAATTCTATCAGAGTGTTACCGAACGGAAAATTGGAAAGTCTTAGCATCCTTGCATGAAAAAGAAATATCTCTTCATGAAACTCCTCAGGAAATGATAGCTAGATTGCGACATGCAGTTTTTTTCAATAGGATAGAGGCCATTCGTTGCCTTCTTGACTGGGGAGTTGATCCTTTTATTGAAATTGAACTTACAGGCGTTAGTTCTAAATGTAATATTATTAGTTATGCAGCTTTAATCGGAAACCGTGAAGGTATCGAACTGATTTTAAATCATCCCTCTATGGCCACTCGCACATCAGATGAAGAAAAAACATTGCTAAAAAAGCTGCAATATAGATTGGCAGAGATAACTTGTGAAGAACTCTTAAAAAATAATAATTTAGATATAGCATTGGAATCTGCTAATGCGATAGAAGATAATGAGTACAAAACATATGCACTAAGACGTGTTACTAAAGCCTTCATAGAAATCAACAATATAGACAAGGCAATAGCTGTTGCACATTTTTTGCCTGATGCAACGGAGAAAGAAAAAACCCTTGAATACCTTCTTAAGCTCAAAAAAAATCAAACATAAGGATGGTATGAATGGTTCGCCTCATAAAGTTCTGGCCTGCGGGCAATGACTTTATGCTAGTTGTGGAGCCTTAGACCCAACAAGGATCGTTATGACTATTGTCGTTGACTTAACGTACTTTATCTTCCGAATTCTGAGGCGACCCCTTAATGGAGAAAATTCAATGCGCAGGTGGCCGTGCTGTAGTAGCCCCCTTTAGCGAAATGGTTAAGACAAGACATGGGGGGCTGCTACAGTAGGCGGGGACTCAACTGAGGCTGAGGGAGCTTGCGACCGAAGCCGAAGGCGAGAGCGACTGCGAATTTGTGGTTTACCTCAAGTTTTTGAGCTCTTGCCAAAATTCTTTTGACATTAAAGATTTTACTCATTAAGAAGGATTTAGTGTCACAACAAAAGAGGTACATGTGGATTCTGTAGCTGTAGCAGGCAGTAGGTTGGTAAGCCATACTTATGATCAATCGGTACGCTATATCTCTGGTACATTTATCTACGATCGCGTAAACGAGGCTGGGAAAACCATACTCTCAAGTCCCCCGCAACCTCCTCAAAAGGAATGGACACAAAGCATCCTTAAATATACGGGAACCCCTCAGGTCTCAGAGTATGAAACAGTTCTAAAAAAAGTAGTCCCCGGTAAGGATGGGCGCATGCGCATCACAAATACGACGGACCGGCTCCATGCGATCCATGTCCAACTTACTGTATTTAAAAATAGGGGCGAGTGGGGAGGAACTGCTAGTGTTGTGGGACCCTGCCAGCTGCTCACGTGTGGCCATAACGTATATGATCCAAAAGGAAAAAAGTGGGCAGAGAGGATCTTAGCCTATCCGGCTCTCAATAAAAAAGTGGCTCCATTTGGAGTCGTAGAGGTCGTTAAGGCCTACACATTTGCCGATTGGACTGAGCGGGGTGATTCTAAGTATGATATAGCTCTGCTCATCATCAATCAGCCTATTGGTCTTTACACAGGATGGGGAGGCATATTGAGCACCCATGATCAGGCTTTGGTTAATGAACAGGTGACCATCACAGGTTACCCAGCAGATAAAAATTTCGATGAGATGTGGAGCATGAGCCATACGTTGAAGACGATCTATCCAGAAAGTTTCGACTATCTACATGATACCTTTGGAGGACAAAGTGGAAGTCCTATTTCTATAAACCGACATGCATTAACCCAGATTATAGGGGTCCACACGTTGGGGTTTTCTCAAGTCAATTCTGGGGTCAGAATCTCCAGTGGGAAATTTACCACCCTTTTCATCAAGGTTATGTCTGAGCACCATGCCCTTGCTGCGCATCCCCAAGTGATCTGCGGGCCCACCTACGCTTGGCCTACTGAGGCTCATAAAATAACAATAAGAGCACATTCAGGTCCAGTGAATTTTCTTGCTGTTCTTCCCAATGGAACTTTAGCTAGTGCATCTGATGAGATTAAACTATGGGATCCATCCACAGGAGATTGTCTGCGCACGATCACTGGAGCAGGGTTTGTGACTTCTCTTGTTGCTCTTCCCAATGGAACTTTAGCTAGCGGATCTGATGACAAAACCATTAAGATATGGGATCCATCCACAGGAGATTGTCTGCGCACTCTTACTGGACATTCAGATGGGGTGACTTCTCTCGCTTTTCTTCCTAATGGAACTTTAGCCAGTGGATCTGGATCTGATGACAAAACCATTAAGATATGGGATCCATCCACAGGAGATTGTCTGCGCACTCTTACTGGACATTCAGATTGGGTGACTTCTCTCGCTTTTCTTCCTAATGGAACTTTAGTCAGTGGATCTGGATCTGATGACAAAACCATTAAGATATGGAATCCATTTACAGGAAATTACCTGCATACGCTCACCGGACATTCAGAGTGTTTGACTTGTCTCGCTGTTCTTCCCGATGGGACTTTAGCTAGTGGATCTGGGGATAGAACCATTAAGATATGGAATCCATCCACAGGAGATTGCCTGCGCACGATCACTACATATTTAGTGGTGACTTCTCTTGCTGTTCTGCCCAATGGGATTTTAGCCTTCGGTACTGGCCAAGGCATTGGGTTTAGGAATCCATCAACAGGAGATCATCTGGACGGTCCCGTCCAAAGACTAGGCCGGGTGGCGTCTCTTGCTGTTCTTCTCGATGGGACTTTAGCCAGTGGGTCTGAATCCTTTGCGGCTGAACCCTTTATGAGTTTTAACGCCTTCATTGACCTTTGGAAATAAAATATTTGCTTGCTACGGCATTACAGCCCACATTCCTAGACCCTCGAGCAACATTTTTCGAATTACGAGTGAGTTTAAACAAACGTCGAAAAAGTCCCATAGAAATTTTCAGAATCCTATCCTATAATATCTTATAAAACCATTTTATACCTTCTATCAACTTCCCAGTTTTAGACCTATTTTAAACAAAAATTTTTGGAAGTCTATAATAGGCACAAAAGGTAGACGGTAAGGATTCGTGTAAAATGCATACAGACGTTAAATCAAGTTTTAATGCCACTTTAAGCCGGTTTTCTGTGCCATTACTGGGGTTTGAGGTGCAATGGACCCATAAAAGCACTTAAGCAATACGAAATAGTTATCAGAAATTTGCATGCTGCTTCTATGTACATTGCGAAATAGACAATGTTCATTTTCATAGGTGAAAAAGAATCCACGGGCAGAGGTAGTGGCTCGGCTGCAATAAAACAGTTTCTAGTCGAACATGTTTTTGAAAAGTTCGGTGGGTGTCTTGTTGCTACTGATAAGACAAACAAAGTAGCCATCTCAGCCTATGAAAAAGCAGGGTTTGTCCGATTTAAAAAAACCAAAAAGATGTGATCATGTTGATTTGCAAGTCTGCACACTAAATTGGCCCAATTGCTTTAACAACTCTCCGAAGATCTTATCATTGAAATTTCATGGATTTTATACCCCCGAATTTATATCATCATCCCCGGTGACACCCTGTATAAGGACTCGCACAATGTATTCTCAAGAACAGTTGATAGAAAAGCTTACGCGATTCCGTCAAATGCCATCAGAAACAGAGTGGCTGGAATTTAAAGAGGCTAAAAGTGATTTCAATTTTAGTAGCCTTGGCGAGTATTTCTCTGCACTGAGTAACGAGGCGAATCTCAAAGAACAGCATTCTGCATGGCTCATTTTGGACCTCCATTCCTTCTTAGCGTTGAGGAAGTGTTTAAACACATTAGGAATATCAAGTTCCGATTTCAACCCGCCAATCAACTTATTCCGGTTGAACTGACAAAATATGACCCAAAAATTGTTTTGGAGGCGATTAATAACTGTCTAGCCCATCAGGACTACACCCAAAACGCTCGTATCATTGTGACTGAGAAAATCGATCGCCTGATTTTACAAAATATCGGAGGGTTTTACGATGGGGCTGTCGATGATTATGTATTGCGAGAGCGTACACCCGAACGATATCGAAATCCGTTTCTAGTGCAGGCTATGGTGAATTTAGACATGATAGATACAATGGGCATGGGGATACGGCGAATGTTTTTTGAGCAACGCAAAAGATATTTTCCCCTTCCTGAATACAATTTGGACGACTCCAATCATGTGGTGCTAACGATTTATGGAAAGCTGATTGATGAAAATTATAGTCGAGCACTCATTCAACACAAAGACCTATCGATTGACGAAGTAATGGCGTTAGACCGTATTCAGAAAAAGCAAAAAATCCCAAAAGACATGGTAAAGGACCTCAAGACAAAAAAATTAATCGAGGGGCGCTATCCAAATGTATTCGTCTCTGCTCATGTCGCAGGAGCTCCTGAGGAACGGGCGCGGTATATCAAAAATAAAGCCTTCGATGGCGATCACTACGAGCAGCTTATTCTTAAATTCATCGATCAATACAGGGTCGCCACACGTCAAGACATTGACAATCTCCTTATGGATAAATTACCTGAAATTTTAGAGAAGGTTCAAAAAACGAATAAAATTAAAAATTTACTGGGAAAAATGAGGAAGAACGGTTTAATTCGAAATATTGGTTCGGATAAAACTCCCCAGTGGATCAAAGAAAAATCTAAATAAAAACTCATAGCGAATTATGCGTGTTTCACAGGATTTTACAGATAGGATTACAGATAAATTTACAGATTTTACAGATAAATTTCACAGATAATCAACGAGTTTTTCAGCTATTTGCAGATAAGAGGAGTTCTTCCTTAAGAGCTTTTTCCTCATTTTTTCCGCAAATGACTGGAAAACTTGGAAATATTTGCGAATTCTTGGGAACACATTCACGATTTCCTTGCGAGAGAAATTTGAATTTGGGGTCTGAGGTGCAATGGAACAGTAAAAATACTTAAGCACTACAAATGCCCTCAGAAATTTACTTCTTCACCTGCTTCAGCATCTGTATTTCCTGGAGAAAATAACTTTGCTTTGACCCAAGTTATTTCTAGTGTGACTTCACCTGAAAACTCTTTGCCCTTGGCCTTCACATATAATTTAGATGTACACTTAGCTGTCTGTTGACGGATCCATGAAAAAAGACGAGTCTGCTCGCCATCAATCTCCACTTTGCGATCATGTCGTGCCCTTACCACATATTTCCATCCGAGTCTGTTTGCTTTATGTAGAAAATCATAAATATCATTGGCGCGATCTCCAACACTTACCCAGTTTGCTTTAGGACGTCCCATTTTTTCCAGCGTCCTCAGCCATACTTCAGATTCTTTAGATTTATCATTTTTTGATTTTTTTTCAGGGCGTACCCAAGCTTCCTGATAACCAAGTCCTAAAATTTCGGTTTCTTCAGACTCATCGTAATACTTGACAACTAGGCATGAGTGAAACATAAGTCCATTTCCATTACTGTCGGCAGTTGGCCCAAGTCCATGTGTCCACAGATGGGAATTGAACAAAAGCTCTGAGCCATCTTGAATAAATAGGACAAGCTGTTCCGACCAGCGCGCCTTTTCTAAGACTTGATCGTAATGGGGTTGTTGAAGCGCCTGATGTGTAATTTTAGGGTTACTAAAGAAGCGATAAGCTCCCTGGAGATCTGCCCATTTATCAAAGCGTCCTGCTAAGGACTCTTCAGGATGTTCTGCGCAACCTATAGCAACGTCAACTTTATTTTTTGCTTGTAAAGCTGAATTGACACCAATCACGATGAGCTTCAGTGCCTGAGATTGGTTCTTCGTATGATCTACAATGGCTTTTGTGACGAACCTCACTAATGCCACATAGAATTCTTTCTCATTCTCGTTCATGTTTTATCCTCCGTTTGAAAGCCTATTCTCCTTGCTGCTCAACCTGCTGGGCTTGGCGACCCAGTCACCAGGGAGCTTAATACGTCACTATCGTGACATAAAGTCACATTTATTGCAAGACTTTAGTTCATGTTTGTGACTAATTGTCACGATGTGTTAGAGTTAAAGCCAAGAGAGGAATAATATGGATCTAGGTTTGTACTTATATAAAAACAGGATCAGCATTACAGATTTTAGCAAGGAATTAGGTTGCTCACGAGAGCATTTGAGCAAAGTAATAAATGGACAGAGAATCCCCTCAAAAATATTGGCTAATGCAATTGAGAATAAGACGAATGGCAAAGTGAAAGCGAAAGATCTTGCGAAGAAAAAGAAATGAGAAATATAAGCAACTGGATCGTTCATCTCCAATTTTAATTGACATTTCGGGGTTTTAGTCAAAAATACCCAAAATAGATTTCGCGTAGGTAGTCATTGGTGCGCGAGCATATTTTTAAGATAAATTCCGTCCCATTGGGCAGTGTGACTTTATAGACGACAGCGACCATGACATCATCATGGTCAATTCGCAAAAAGAATGAGCCCTTAAGGTCAAGACGCTCTTGATAAAGAGTGATCAAATTATCCATTTGTCTATACATTTTTTAAAATTTTCATCGTCCAGTTGTGAGAAAGAGATCGTAGCAAGCGGCACAAAACGACGTAAAAAATCGAAGGCACACCTTTGGATTTTCCTGTCATCGCAAAATTCGCCATATATTTTGCCATCTTTTCCGGCTTCCAAGTGAAAGGCCAGTTGCCTTTGAGTCCCTCTGTGGCTACGGGACCTGAGTAGATCACTGAGAATTTCAGATTCGTCTCAAAATACGTTAACGATAGGCTCTCAAAAGCCTTTGCAATCGCAGCCTTTGTTGCGCAATAAGCGCTACCAGTAGGTGCAGCAAATATTGCATTCACGGAACTTGTCACAATAAAATTCGCTCCCACGTTCTCTTGGCATGGCTTTTCCAAAAAATCGACAAAGGCCAACACTCCGAAATAGTTCACAGCCATGATCTGCTCATGCATTGAGAGATCAAATGCGTTTGGGTTCTCGATCGCTTTTTCCCCAGCAATGCCGGCATTTAAAAAGAAATGAGAAGGGATGATTTTTTGCTCGACGAGCTGTTTTGAGGCATTTTCAATATCTGCTTTTTTTGAGACATCGCACATGACAGGTGTGAAGGAGCTGCCGAGCTCTTTTTGAATGTTGGTAAGCTTGTCCAAGGAACGGGCCATCCCTATCACAGACCAACCTCGTTTCACTAATTCATGCGATAATGCCTCACCTATTCCAGAAGAAGCTCCTGTGACCAAGGCTATTTTTAAGGTCATAAAAATTCATTCCAAATGGCAAACTTGTCTATAACGTCTATTTTCCAACCCTGTCATTTCTTTCCCAATATTTCGATTAAATGACGCACCTTTTCTGATAGATAACGAACGTCGGCAGCTATGGTTTTACTCTCATTAATAAATTCGGATGATATATTGGTAAGCCGCTCAATTTGGTTCTCCAGCAGATATATTCTTTGCCCCCGTTTAATGTCTATGCGGGAAAGTGGGGGTCGACTATTCCAATCTTCAAGATTTTTGAAAACTGTTTTCCAATTGGAATCCTGGATGAAGGGCGTCTGGGAATCGGGTGTTCCATATATTTTTTGTTTTAAATTAAAAACAGCGTCGTTGGTTGGTTTATTTTCAATAATTTTCAATAATTCCTCAAACTTTTCATTTAGTTTTTGAAGCTTTTTCAACATTTGTTGGAAAGAAGCCTTATGTTCTTTTTGATTTTTTTTTAGTTGTTCAAAACTAAGATTGTTTGTTTTACTTAAGTTTTTCATGACCCTGCGTTCAAAATGATGATAATCAGGATCGCCTGGCAGAGTAGGAGATGATGGCATTCCTACAGGAAAAGACTCTTCGTGTTTAGATAAAGAATAAAACCGCTTAAAAATGCTATGACTTTTGGAAGATCTAACCAATAAATCACTCCTCAAAAAATTTAGAATTGGCCTACGATACATGTGAGTCGTAGTCGTGCAGAAAAATTTCGGGACCATAAAACCTCTTTTGATCTTTATACAAAAGCGATAATACTATAATAGGATAAATACTGAAATAATTAAAATCAAAAGCGGTTTTTTGTTTTTATCTAATACAAATACAGACATCATCTCTCTCAAAAATTGCCCTTACGGGCCTTGTAACGCGCTCTTTTAAAAGAGCACTCCCTTCGGCAATGTTGAATGGCGGCCGTCTGCTTAAATCCGTTTCGTGCTGACCCCGGAGCTTGTCTGCAACTTAAGCTTCAAGAGGGCAGAGCTAAGGAAGCACTCTGCCGTCGGGCTTTTGCCTCCATGCAACGCAAGCGGGCTTTTTACCGCTTTCCCTGGTCAATCAGGCTTATGAGTTGCCTCACAAGCCTTCGCCTTTAGGCGAGGGTGATTGACTCAAACCTCTATGATATTAAGTTAACTTTTTTGCTGGCATTATCTGACCGAACGGATTTATCGTAAGCGTAGACCATTTCCGAGGAAGCATGTCCAGTCACACGCATAATATCGCTGTCTTGGAATCCCTGCTGTTTAAGATAAGTGACAGCGGATGCTCTCAAGACGTGCGGAGTGATTTTAAACGGAATTCCTGCTTCTTTCCCAGCTTTTGCAAATGTTACCGCGACTTGATTGATCATCACAGGATTTCCAAATCTTGTAATAAAAACATGTCCTTTTCTTTCTCCAATATGCTCTTGAAGCCTTTTCATTATGCTCTCTGAATAGGTAATCACAGTCTCTTTGTAAACTCCCTTCATTGTAGATGGCCAATGGGAGAGAGCTTCTTCTAAGGTAATTTCATCCAATTTTTTCCAAACAAGATTTGCCTGAAACGCCTTGGTTTGTTCAAACGTTTCCAAGCCAAATTCTAAAGATGGCTCAATAACTGCTGGAATTAGTGTCATGGCTATTCCGTCTCCTTATTGCCTATATTGAACTGGCTTCCAAGAGCCTTCTTAAACCATGAAGGAATCAGATCCGTTTTCATTTCTAGGGAGTGGCCATTTTTGATTTCTGCTAACCAAATATTCTCATTCGTTGAATTATCAAAAATGTAAGCGCGATTGGTGAAGGGGATTGCCTGCTTCAACAAATCAAGAGAGCGCTTATAACTGCTTATAATCGTATCTTCTGAAACGGAATTGTTCTTAATTCTTGTACGGTAGCGGACACGCGAGATATTGATGGCAGGATCTTCAGTTGCTATTATAGTATAAATAGGTTTGATAGCCTCTTGACTGTGCCTTTTGAAGCACTTTAACCTTATCAGTGGAAGACATTAGGGTCTCAAATGTGAAAGATTTCGAACATTCGATAAGCTTGTGGTGGATAAAATCCGCCGCAACTGACGCAAAATAGGCATTAACTCCCGCGTAAAAAAAGCTCAATTTGCCGTCATTAAATCGAAGACTATGGGCATCATCCAAGAGATCAGCCGCTTTTAATAGAGGAGAATTGATGAAAAAATCTAAAACTTCTTCTTCGGTTGTCTGTATTTGATAATGGCCAAAATCCAAAAAGTCATACTGTTGCATATCTTTCTCGATTTCATCGGGATTGATGAATATCCCAAGCAATTCTGGACGGATGATGGATTTAAATGTGCTTTTACCCGATCCATTCGGACCTGCAAACATGCGTAGACGAAGCGTTCCTTTATTCATTGATTTCTAGCCTTTGACCGGGAGTTACAGATATTGATGGAGGGAGATGTTTAATAAATTTATGGGTTCCATCAGGAAATACCTCCACAAGATCCCCATTTTTACTGATAAGCACACTGCTGCCGGATGCAAGAGCTGCCCAATAGGCTTGCTTAAATGCAACACTGGCTAGTTCAGGAATATGCTCTTCCAGAAAAGACATCGCTTTTTCACTAAGTGTCATTGCTGGCTCCTTTGTTTAATCATTTTTAGTCCTTCAATGCCAAGTTTTCTGCCATGCCTCATACTCGACATCGCGAATACGATGTCGCGCAATATTGCCCTCATGTAAGCTCATGATGTCCCTTTCAACTGATTCGACGAAATGTGCTTGGTCTTCTGGAGGGATAGAATGCCGTGCATATTCCCTGATAAATGAAATTGCTGCTGTTTTATCCATACAGTCGCGTACGACACGCGAGACATTTTCAGTAATAGCATTTCGATACCGCATCCTAAATGGATCTGGTTCTCCGAGCTCTTTTCGGGTGACAGAATAGCGAAGGCAAGAACGTTCGTATGCCCATACAAAGACGTCTCGCAAAAGTTCTATGCGATTTAATTCGTAAACTCCCAAAAGGCCATTAACATAGGTTTGCTGTGGGACATCTACAAATGATAATGGACAGAGATTGTTTTGAATAAGAGGAATATTTGCTGCTAGGCGCGATACACGCTTATTTACATCTTCAAAAGGTTGTAAATAGGGTAAATGCACCATTAAAAAAAACGCTTGCTCAAACGAATTTTTAATTGCACGCGCGGTATCTACAACTTGTTGGAAAAGCTCCTGAATCCTCTGTGGCATCGCCAATGGCTGATATACTGATTTCCCTATGCCTACAGCTATTGATCGCAGACGACCACAAGCCTCAAGATCAACCATTAAATCATTAGATAGAAGCGCATGGAGATTGAGAATGATTGGGCGATTGACGCCAATGTCAGATGCCGTATCAATTAAAAACTCGATAGCGTCTTTGTGATTTAAAATCATTCTGGCTTCACGGAGATCCTTCCCCTCAGCAATCTGGCTTAATTCAAAAAGACGCTCTGTCTCCAATAGAGAATAAGTATTGCCTTCCAAACGACTTGAATTCCATGATAAATCAATAAGAAGACGCCCATAAATCTTTCTAGCATATGTTCCAGCAGGTTGTTCGCTATCCGTTTTTCCCATTTCAAAAAGCCGCTGGCGTATAGATTCAGAAAGGTAGTAAGTGACATTTGGGCGGTATTCATCTAAAAATTGGATGTTATAGCCGACAGGAGTTCGCGCTTGAATAGGTCGAATTACTTGTCTTTGGATTTCTTCGGCTTCAGGAGACAGTGAAATAGCATGGGCGTTATAAGCTTTAAAATGACCTTGGACGTCTTTTCTTTCTTTTGAAGGAAGCCTGTACAATCTAGCACGGGCTTTTCCCTCAGCATGAAGTAGGCCATTTTTTACGAGAAAAACCAATCGATGCTGAACGTTACGGCGGGAAATAGAAATGCTTAAGTTTTCCATGATTTTGCTAAGAGGGACACCTTCTGGAAATTTAGCTATAATATTTATAATGACATCGAGTTCGTTTTGAGCAATTTGTTTGGGCATGACTCTTTCCTCAAGGATAGTGGTGTAATACGGGCTAATGTACAACAAAAATCAGTTTATGTAGTGTGTTACCGCCTAATAAACCATAAAAACTCAATTATATAGTGTATTAGGCTTAATGCGCAACAAAAATCCTCAATACACCACATCTTTTGTGGAGGAGAGTGAGAATGACTCTCTTTACATGTTCGTCATACTCATCTGTTCATTACACGTATCTGTTCAAAATTTATTGAACAGAGGCTTTGGCGAAAAATCTGTTTTTCGGTGTAGACTTGTTTATAAACGGCTTTATAAACAACAAAATGTAGCTCAAAATTCCTTTCATGGCAACACAAAGTTTTGGTGGTTGGAACTCTTCCGCTCTATGTCGTTTTAGTGTCTAAAATTATAAAAGCGATACATCATTAATACTATTCACCGTATTCACATTATAAAGAGTTACAGCATATGATTTGAGTAAATATAACATTAAAGAGGTGTATAGCTTTATGAATGAAAACTCAGAACAGCTAAGACAACAAAACGGACAAGAGACCAATGGCCAAGAAGAAATGACAAGTCGACGAAATAAGAAAAAGATCAAAGCAACAATTTACTTGACCGAGGAAGCTGAACAAGCGTTTACAGAGCTTTACATCCATCGATTGAGGAAGGATAGAAAAACGGATCGATCCTTGATTGCGTGCGATGCCATCCAAGCTCTTTACGAAAGAGAATGTTCTCAATCATGAACAGTGACCACATCATCAGAATTAAAGACAAGACGATGAAAACAACAATTAGAAAAGCCACAATAGAGGATGCTCATGCCATCTTCACTGCTGAGAAAGAGATTGCAGAGACTCCCGGTTATTTTTGTTCACAGCCAAATGAACTGAACAAGCAGAATGTAATCAAAACGATCAAGTCTCTCGCTGAATCCGAAAAGGGAATCTATTTGGTGGCTGAACGCGATGGAAAAATCGTCGGTCATGCATTTTTAGAACCCTTACATCTCAAATCGATCTGTCATGTCGCGCAATTGTCAATTGGTGTGCATCACGGCTGGCAGGAGAAGGGGATTGGAACGGCTCTAATGGAGGAGCTGATTACTTGGGCAAAACAGTCGATGACGATTGAAAAGATAGAACTTAATGTTCGTGCATCCAATAGCCGAGCAATCGCTCTCTATAAGAAAATGGGATTTATCGAAGAAGGACGCCTGAAAAATAGAATCAAAGTTAGCCAAAACCATTATATTGACGATGTTTTGATGGCTCTAAACTTGACATCCTCCTCCACCTAGAAGGCGGAGGATTCCTGAGCTAGCTCAGGAACAGACTTTCGTCGCGGATTTCTGCTGGTTCCTGCTTGCGATCTCTTTTGAGATTCGATCCACAGGCCGAAGCGGCCTGCCCGGCCGCCAAAACATTGTTAGCACCCACAAAGTCCGCGCGCGGTATAGCTGCATGCGATGCATTGAAAGAGGCTTTGAGTCTTTCTATTCTCTTTACAAACGTGATGGCAGTTAAGAGGGGTCACGAGAGAAAACGGAAATAATCCCACTCTAAGGATTTTTAAATCCTTGCTTGACTGTGGATTATGAATGGGTGTGCCCTTGCGTTCTATAGTTTTGGGTGGTTTTGCCATCGCCAATCCCTTCACATAAACGGCCAGTCTTCTTGGAGTGGCGTAAACCTCAATGTTTTCAAAAGAGAGCTTTTCTTTCTCTAGCAAAGCCTTCATCTCTTTCTTTAAATTTTGACTCCCGATGGAAACAAAGCTTGCAGGCAGCTCTTCCGATCCAATTTCTAAGAGATAATCTTCTGTTTGATCGGAGCGCGTCTGAATGAGAGGTTCCGGTAGAGGGGGTCGCTCTAGCAGGGGGCTTGTTTTAACCACGCCGTTTTTTTGCAGCAAGGGGTAGCCTTGTTTTTCCCGGCTGGTTAAATAGGTTTCGGCAACTTGGCGGGTTAGAGTAGAGGTGGGTTAATCTCCACCTCTACTCTAACGGCTCTGCGGTAAACTCAACTAGCCAGCCCGCTCATGCGCCCCTTCCCTAGAGAGAGTTAAATTATTTAATGCGTCGGTTCTGGTCGTCTGGGTGTAATTAAAAGTGAGAGTTTACATTTCGGAATAGGGACTGAGATCTTTTCCACAGTATAGGAAGCGTCTTTTATCTATCTCCGAAAATGTAAACTCCTTAACACCTATCAGTTTTAAAAATCAGGTTAAAAAAAATTTAAAGCCCTTGTCGCCAATCAAAATATTTGTTACCGTGCATTACATATGACAAAAATAGGAGAAACATATGTCCACAACTTCGCAGGTAGCCACTCCAGCTGTTTATTCATTTATTCCCTCTTATATGCAAGATACGCTCGTAGAGCATTACTCAAAAAATGCAATTGAACGTGTTGACGGCTTCGAAGACGAAAATCTAAGACATGCCCGTCGTTATTCTATAGGGGAGATGTCGATCTCTGATGAACTACATGTTCCTCTTGTGACAAGCAAAAAAATGACAATACATAACACTTCATCTGCTTCGTCTTTAACTGAATCTCCTCGTGAAGTATGGAATGCCAATGGCAAAGCCCCTCTACTCCTTCTTTCAAACACACAAAAATTCTCCTCTCGAGATAATGAAGCAAAAAATTGCTATATTAACATGGGTAAAATAGATGCTTTTTTTCGTGAAACTTTTTCTACCTATCCTGTTTTAAACAGTAGCAAACTGATGCGATCTTACATTCATTGTCCATATGTTTTAAATAATGCGTTTTGGGACCCTAAAACAGAGTCAGTTTATTACGGTGAAGTAGATACGACAATTTTTTCTAGCTCTTTTGTGAATAACTATGAGATATCCACGCATGAATTCGGCCATGCTGTTACTCATTACTCTGCTGATCTTGTCTATTTAGGGCAAAGCGGTGCTTTAAATGAATCTATTTCTGATATCTTTGCCATTATGGCAAAGCATCGCGAAGCAAAAACTAACGCCAATCATCCTAATGTAAGTTGGTTAATTGGGGAAAACCTTATTATCAATCCAAGCGGGGGTCCAGCGATGGCTTTACGATCAATGATCCATCCAGGAACAGCTTTCGACCATCCAATACTAGGAAAAGATCCTCAACCCGCTTACATGAAAGATTATAAACGATTGCCAGAAACAGATAAAGGGGATTGGGGAGGGGTCCATATTAATTCAGGAATACCGAATCGAGCGTTTTGTTTGGCAGCCACACAATTACAAGGTCCTTCCTGGGAAAAAGCTGGAAAGATCTGGTATCACACCTTGGTTAATATAGCGTCCGATGCTAATTTTGTTACCTTTGCAGAACGTACACTACAATCCGTTAATGAATTACAATATGGTGAAGCCGTTTATCAGTGTGTTGCAAAAGGATGGACAGATGTCGGCGTTGACCTCAGAGGAATATCTCTCAATTCAGGGAGGGCATCGCCATCTTCATTATCCGGAACAACTAAGCTCATCTATTGGAGTGGTGCAGCCTTAATCACCTCTATTGGAGTAGGAATATTAATAGCCAAACTAGGCAGTTATAGTAATTAGGGAATGAACTAAGATAATTTTGTGTTATTACAAACATCATGGGGTAAAAATAGATATGGCACTTCCACCTTATATGTCAGGTCCATTGGTAAATTATTATCAACACACAGGAAATGTAGGAGCTTTTCAGCAACAACAGATGTCAAATCAGTTGACTTCAACGGCTCTTGTACCTGATCCAGTTTGTATATATAACTATCATCAGCGGGTTGAAAATGAAGCTACTGTCTTGCCGCCTCAAGTGTCTGGAAACCAGTCAGTTGTATCAGTAAATGAACGGGGGGGGACCGTTGAAGTGGACAAAGTTAAATCAATACCTGAAACAAAACCCAATCGTTGTATTAAATTTTTTGTGATCAAAGAAAAACTCCAAGCAAGAGTTTATATTGCAGGAGGGGAAGATGATGGTATTTTGGTATCCAGTGTTTCACCAGATAACATTATTGTACGAGAAAATAACAACTCATCGTTTCCTTTTGATTCACTTTCAGAAAACCAGAAACAAGAATTCTTGACTCATTTAAATACGTGTCAAATACAAATTACAAGTGAAAATAAGTCGGGAGAACTCGAACAAATTAAGTCGATTACGATTCTACGAAGTTCATTGTGAGTAAGCATTCAGGCTGATCATGGGGTGTGACAAACTCAGTCAAAACCCATCGCCTCTTCCATAGGAATTCCAGCTAATTCCTGTGTAATTTTATTTTTCCTTTTCTTAAGGCGCCATTCCCCAAGAGCGCATCTTCGTTTAGATAACAGCGTCGGTCCTATCTGTCCATCAGCCCAAGCATCAACATCCGTTATTTTGACTTGTTTCAAAGCTGCTTGGACAATATCAGCATCTATCTTCCCTACACAGGCTGCTGCTCCCAAAACAAGCGATGTAAAACCTCCCTTGCTTTGATCTTGCTCGAGGGTTTTTAACTTCCCAAATAAAGATTCGATGATCTCACTTGACCCAATCCAAACTTGGCCAATAGGGACAATTTTGGCTTGCTTTTTGCAAAAATCAATCAGCTGCCCAGCGTACTCGCAAGCCTGAATGTTAAATCTCGATAGAGCCAGGGCCTCTTCTAGTATCCTGTCAATTTGATCTCCTGTATTATTGCTTATCCCATGCTCTCGAATGTGGTGTCTCACCTTTTGACTAATGAGATTCATCTGATTGAGTTGCTCCACGAGCTCCTCATATTGGAGGATCCAGCTACAGTGTGTTTCAAGTAATTTTCTGTCAGGATGATTGGGGTTTTTTAGAGCCACTAAGATATCAATCGCCCAGCATACCAATATCTCGATATTCAAAAACCGGCACTTGGTTCTTTGGTTAGGCGGCGCGAGATGCGCTGCCTGAGTCTGTTGCATTTTTCGTTTCGCCTCCGCTGCTGCTGCTGTGAAAGCCTGCCAGAGAGGATTTTGCTCCAAAAATCTCTTCAAGAACGTGCCGATCTTGTGGGTTATATCGAACACACGTCCCACATTGTGCTCTGCGCAAAACATCCCTAATCATCCTCGCAGATCCGGTCCATCATCCGCACACACCATTGCCACTTGCCCTACTCTCTTTTGTGCCTGCTTCAGCGATTCGCAAATAACCTTCGCATCCGTCTGTTCGTGAATCTCCATCGCCAACACTTCCATGTCTTCAAAGGTCAGCGCTCGTTCAGGACGTTTGCTCAATCGGATTCCTAAGACTACTAAACATTTATGCACACCAATCTGGATCGAATTATGGGGTCTGAGGTGCAGTGGAACAGCAAATGCACTTAAGCAATGCAAAAAAAATAGCCGTCAAAAATTGACGATCTGTTTTTCTATCGACATTGTGTGAAATAGAGGATGTCTATTGCATAAACCTATTGCAAATTGACGCTGCTATTTGTGCAATTCTCAAGCATTTTTGAGTAAGTATCAAAGTTATTGCTTAAACGACCGTTTGTGCAATTTTGTACCGATACAGAGAAGCATCATGTCAGTTTTTGGCAGCTATTTTGCATTGCTTAAGTGCATTTATGGTTCCATTGCACCTCAGACCCCTAGTACCACTCTTTACCCATTTCTTCAGCACGACAATATTTCTCTGTGATGGTCAATCCATTCCATCCGGCCTGCTTCTTAAATTACTCGGCAAAAGCCTTGTTTCTGCGATCGGAGTCACGACATGGTTGCGTTCCTTTATTTAGGGCCTCTCGCACATATGCGCCTATACTTTCCGGCATAGGGATTGCCGAGTCCTTCTTTGACTTTCCCACTTGCTGTTCGTAAACCTGAATGACAACTTTAATCTTTTCAATGCCAAAGTCCTTGATCCACCAAGTGACATGTTTTTTCTCTATCGGATCTCCTTTCTCTGGAATAATGCTTAAAAGGAAGGCAAGAAATTTCTTCTCTTCAGGAGTAAAACCTAACTTCAAATCAAGATTCTGTTTGGACTTAGGTTCTTTTTTCACGGGTTCTTGATTTACGTAGGACTTTATCGGGATTGGCTGAACTTTCTGAGGGTCCTCTTCTTTAAATTGCTCCTCTTTTTGATTTGACTAGTTCTTGTCTTAATGCTCGTTCAGCTCACGAAACGGAACTTAAAGCACGTTAAGGAATCGTCTCAGAATTTGGAGGATATTGTACGGTAAGAAATGATGGTGCGACTCTTGGGCTAGGCCGAGAAGGTTAGATTAATTTTTTAAGAATCACTTCAGACTTAAACGTACGATTTTTTCGTACAACTAATGACGAACTTTTCCACTTTTTATTCTACTTGCAGTAATGTGCGATATATCGTACAATAATATTAAAGGGGTGCCAATGACCATGGAAGTATACAGTATTTACGAGGATGAAGGCTATAAGGATTGGTTCAATACACAAACTCTTAAATCCAGAACCCAGGTTAGAAAGAGGTTATTGAATATTCAAGAAAGCGGACATTTTGGACACATTCGGGATTTAGATGAAGATGGAGATGGCCTTTCAGAGTTGAAGTTTAATGATGGTAGACGAATCTACTACATAATAATCCCTGTTGATAATGTTATCCTTTTATTGGGAGGTAATAAAAATGGACAAGACAAAGATATCAAAAAAGCAAGAAACATCATTGCAAAAGCAAAAGCAGAGGCTAGAGCTGAAGCTAGAAGACTTTAAAGGTGCCAAAAAGTTAGATCCTCTTAAAGAGCTCATTGATCCTAATCAAACCTCAATGGCTGTTTTTGAATGTCTCCTAAATAACGACCCTGAAGGGGCTATGGAGATGATAGAAATTTACCTTTATGCTCTGAATAAAGCCAAACTCAGAAAGGAAACTAAATTACCTAAGTCCACTATGTATTCAGCTTTGAAACACAGGAATCCAACGATAAAAACATTAGCAAAGATCATGTATGTTTCTACGCATTAATGGGGTCTTCTCAGAATTCGGATTATGGGATTGAGGATTAATGGAACAGAAAATAGGGTTAAGCATTACCTGATTTCGGATTCAGCAGGCTGCCACTTGGAGTCAACTCACGAAACGGAAAAAATTGCATGCTAGGGAATTTGAAATCATGACTTATATATTATAACGACAAGGAATTCACAATGGAAATGCTGAAATAATGAATAAGTTCATGAAAAATTGGCCATCTAATTACTATTGGCATGAGTTTATTTTTCAATCGTATATAGGATATGAGTCAAGTCATATTTATCTAAAGGGGCTTCCTGATATTAGAGGAACAAAACCTCATGAAATGTGACTCAAAGGCATATCAAAAGATGATTTGATCGCGGATTAGTTCATTAATCCTTAAGCCGGTTTTCTGTTCCGTTGCTCCCCAAACCATTACGCCTTATAAAGAGTGGTATGCCAAAAGCTAGCATTGCTAAACAACTTGGGATGGGAGAAGCTTCAATGTATCGAATTTTAAGAAAATCTGAAAATATAAAAATATGCGAGACAAAAGAGACAAAATAATCATGGAAACAAAAAAAACAGAAAATTTAGTCTTAACAGAAAAACAACAAGCATATGTAAATTTCATTAAAAAATTTTGGGTTAAAAAGGGCTATGGCCCTACAGAACAAGAAATTGCCAATCATTTTTTTATTTCTACCCCTTCAGTGCATATGATGATTGTAAAACTTTGCAACATTGGCGCCTTAACTCGCACAGAAGGAGTTTCTAGATCAGTTCGTCTTCCTGGGCATTCTGGAACTCCCACAAAACCACCGCCAGGATCATGGGTTTACACTGGGAAATAGTGTATTATGCATCCTTTTAACAAATTCATCGAATGTCGATGGGTAAGAGAAGAAGGATGGAGAAAAGACGCTAATTGACATTTCGCGGTTTTAGTCAAAAACACCCAAATTGCTTATTTTTGTGGATTTTATGCCGAAGATAGGAGGGATTAACGCCCACTGCATCCGCAACTGTTTTAATATCATAATGATGGATAAAGCGTTGAATTCCTTCCCAAAAATGAGAGGGATAACGCAAGTAACGACGATCCCCACGCCATTGTTTGAATTTATCCGCAAAAACTTCTAGATCCTCCATAACTGGCCTCCTACTTAAATTTGAGGCTAATTATCGGATAAATCAACAGATAAAATCACGCACGCTCACCGGAAGGACACGGCTGTAGAAGAAGTGAGGAAATCGAAAACCATGAGTGAAGCCAGTTCAAAGAAAAACCCTTAGCGTGCAATTTTTTCCGTTTCGTGAGCTGATTCCTGGTATGCCAAAATCAACTAGATCTATGTTATTGAGGCTTTAAGCTATGTTTTTTAATGTGGGATTTTTTCCGTTTTCCCTCGTGACCTCAAGAAGCATCTTCTATTAATAAAAGATAATTAATCTTGAGTGGTTTGGCTAATTTTTTAGCTAATTTTTCACCAACCACACGCTTTCCATTTTCAATACGAGAAATGTTTTCTTGACTTACTCCACTTTGTTTAGCTAATTCTTTTTGAGTCATATTTTCACGACCTCTAGCTCCTCTCAAAACAACCCCTGCTTTTTTATGTTTTGCAAGGCTGTCTTTTGCAACAACTCTCCAATCAATTGAGTCACTTTCTTCATACTCGCTTAAAATAGCCTCAAAACGTTCAATGGATTCAATAGGAATATAGGAATGCCTAGTTTTTTTTCCTGGAAATTTTAAGAAAACTTCAAGAAAATCGTCTTTAATATGGCGCATTTTCATGTGTGCCGACATAATAAACCTTAATTTTTTTCTTATCTTTATCTGTCACTCTCCAACAAGCCACATAAGTTGGCTTACCTTTCTTCAAATGACAATGAAACTTATCCCCATCTAATGGTCCGTAATTGGACCAATTACTTCGATAGGGGCCATCTAATTCCATTTCAGCGGTCAGGAAATTGACAATATCAGCAATTGAAGGTCTTGATCCGTTACGTTTTAGTTTTTCATGTTGTTTTCCTGCACTTCGACTAAATGTGACATCCCAGACTTTTGAGATTACCTTAACAGACATTTTAACCTTCCATGTCTTTATTATAATACTGAATTGGACATATGTCCAGAAAAGAATTTTGCCTGCACCCAACCAAAGAGAAATTCCTTTTTTGAGTGGTCTTATTGTTTGTTGTTTGAAGAGGCGAGACGGCCGGCGAAAGCCAAAGGCCGGCATCGCCGACATAATAGACATCTTGCATAACCTCACAATTCCTTGCCCGTGCCCCTGCCCCTGCCCTTGCCCGAAAAAGTTCTGGCACGCAATTCTATGCTAATAGGGCAAGGGCAAGGGCAGGGGCAAGGAATTGAGGTTATGCAAGATGTCTAATGTCTTTACGACTTATTGTCTTATTGGCATCTTTTCTCGAGAGAAAACGCTAAGTTAAACCCCTAACTGGGTGAATTTCAACAAACGACACCAAAGTCCCATAGGAATTTTACTAAATCCATTCTTGACATGGTTGTTGAGATATTTTATGCCTATTATAGACCTCCAATCCTTACCGTCTACCCGTTAGGGTGGGAGCACATCACCTGACCGGTGACTAGCGTAGCAATACCAAGATCGGCATGGGGAAGTTTAGACCGCTACGGCCACTGCCCAAGTCTTAGCGTACGATTTTTTCCGTTTTCTGAGACGACCCCAAGTGGCGGCTGGTGACGCGAAGTTGGGTCTACCCCAAAACGTGAAATAATTTTCCAAAGCAATAGGGGTGAATTTAAACAAACGTCACTAAAGTTCCATAGGATTTTGCCACTTGATTTCACACGAATTTTTGGTCTACCCCAATTGGGGTTGGGCAAAAACTCCCATTAATATGGTTGGTTTTATAGGGAGACAGCCCTGTTAAGACCTTTTGAGTGATCTGCATGCCTTCATCTTGCAACTCCTTGATTACCCAGGTTATTGCTTCTACCTTGCATAAAAATAGGATGTCTCATTAAAACGCCTTGTAAAAAATATAGCTTCTTGTTATTTTTAGGGGTATGAAGAGAGATATAGAGACAGACTTATTGCTTTGGAAGAATAATTCAAGACGAATGCCGTTATTGTTGCGTGGTGCAAGACAGGTTGGCAAATCGTATGTTATTGAACAGTTTGGGATGAGATATTTTGATAATTTTGTAGTTATTAATTTTGAAGAATATCCAGAGTACAAAAGCTGTTTTACAACACTTCATCCCAAACAGATTATTGCAACCTTAGAACTTGTTACAGGCAGGAGCATTCAACCGGGTAAAACTCTTTTATTTCTCGATGAAATACAAGATTGCCCTGAAGCGATAATGGCTCTTCGCTATTTTAAAGAGCAAATGGCTGACTTACATATTATAGGTGCCGGATCTCTCCTTGAATTTGTGCTTAATGATGCTCAGTTTCGGATGCCTGTTGGCCGAGTACAGTTTATGTATCTTAGGCCTCTTTCATTTAGCGAATATTTGGAAGCCACTGGTAACGAGAAGTTAAGAGCCTATCTTACTTCAGTTCATCTGGCAGATGTTATAGAAGAGGTGGTTCATAAACGTCTCCTTACACTTGTGCGAGAGTATTTTGCCCTTGGTGGCATGCCTGCTGTAGTTTCAGAATTTTTGCTTTCAAAAAGCCTTTTGCATTGCCAGGAAATTCAAACATCATTGCTCACGACATTTAGAAACGATTTTGGAAAGTATGCAGGACGGACACCTCACGAGCATTTGCAGACAATTTTTTCAAAGGCTCCGGGGCTCGTAGGCAAGTGGTTAAAGTATAAAACATTAGATCCTGATACATCAACGGTTACTCTAAAAAATGCCCTGAGAAAACTATTTGATGCTGGGCTGATTATTTTAGTCTATGCAACTTCAGGCGCTGGACTACCCTTCATTTCACATGCAAATGAAAAAAAGTGCAAATTTCTTTTTCTAGATGTAGGACTTGTAAAACGGGCGTGTAATCTTGGTCTGGAGCTTCTTTTTAAAGAAGATCTGATGCTTATTAACGATGGGCAATTGGCAGAACAATTTGTGGGACAAGAGCTTCTTGCTTATTTGCAAAAAGATGAAATGAATGGCCTTTTTACCTGGAAGAGAGAGGAAAAAAGCAGCAGTGCTGAAGTGGATTTTTTAGTCGCCATCGATTCACGCATCATCCCTATAGAAGTAAAAGCGGGAGCGACCGGCAAACTTCAATCACTTAAGATTTTTCTTTCGGAAAGAAAACTTCCACTTGGTGTGCGGATTTCAGAGTTACCACTTTCTTTACAGCACAATGTGCTTTCCCTTCCGTTATATCTTATCGAACAGCTTCCTAGGCTGGTTAAAGAAAGTGTACCTTAATAGGAATTGCAAATCTTCAAGCTGAAGTATAATGGCTCCTAAAGAGTACCATATAAGAGAGCGTAAGAAAGCTGGTTTCATAACAGAGTTAGCAAATTCAAACGAAGAGAAAAATCTACTGAATTATTTGAATGGTTATACACGAATATATGGGAAAATTTATTACATTGTTTCTCAATTTCAATCCTTATCATAGTCCTTTGGAATACAATTTATATTGATGCAATTCTTGCTCAACTACGTCTTGAGGGGCATACTGTCAAAGACGAAGATGTTGCTCGGTTGTCGCCTCTTGTGCACGAGCACATCAACATGCTGGGGCGCTATTCATTTGCAGTGCCGGAATCTGTTATTAAAGGAGATTTGCGACCCTTACGTAACCCAAAAGAGGAGGAAATTGACCCTTAACGGAGTTTTCTGTTCCATTGCTCCCTAAACCCCGATTGTTTCAACACTGTCGAAACAATTGTCATGGTCTCATTTCATTTTGCTTTGTTCGCTTGAGGATAATCTTAAACGCACATTTTACTCTGAGATGTGTCGTGTCCAACATTGGAGTGTGCGCGAATTCAAAAAACAGTTGGATGGTATGTTGTATGAAAGAACGATCTTGAGTAAACAGCCCGAAAGTGTAATTCAAGAGCATCTTGCAAAGATTCAAACAAAAGATGAGATGACAACGGAGCTTATTTTCAAAGATCCATATTTCATAAACTTTGTAGATGGCAAGGATTTTCAATCTGAGGAGGATTTGGAAAACCTTATCCTCGATAATATTACACATTTCTTACACGAATTAGGGTCTGATTTTTGTTTTATATCCAGACAGAAGCGTATGAGTACAGGAAGAAAAGATAGATATCTTGATCTTTTATTTTTTAGTCGCCGATTACGTAAATTAATAGCAATCGACTTAAAAATAGGGGACTTTGACCTGATCCTTTTATTAAAAGTGATTATTATAAAGAGAATGCTATTGGTATTGCAGCTGAAGAAAACAACCTTGAAGATATCGAACTGATTTTAAATCATCCCTCTATGGCCACTCGCACATTAGATTCAGAAAAAATATTGCTAAAAATGCTGAAAAATATATTGGCAGAGCTAAAGGGTTAGAAGCTTGTTTCAGAATTCGGATAATAAACTTGTTAAGGATGAGTCATAATTCTTGTCATAGGCCGACCGCAGTCTTTAAAGAAAATATAAGCTCCCTACTGCAAATTTGCAGCAGGATTCAGTTCAATGGATTTTGAAAAACAATTCAAGAAATCTGCGGTTAAATTGATATACGCGAGCATTACTGCATTCCCATGTTCCTCGCTTGACTGTGAAACCAATTGTAGCAATCGCCCTCTTTAAGCGTAAAAAAGGCATAATTAGGCCTAGACCCAACGTTCGTGTCATCAGCCGCCACTTGAAGCATAATCTTTAAAACCCCAATGATTTAGACTTTTTCGATTTTAGCATACCATCACCATTGTTGATTTGTTCTAAGTTACTAAAAATTTATGAGTTAAAACTAAAGTGGCGGTTGGTGACACGAACGTTGGGTCTAGGCCGATTACTTGCAAAATGAGCTGAATAGAACAATTATTTTGCTTAGTCCGCAAAATATTTCTCGGATTGGTGTCTCTCCCGATATGATATCTCTATTAGGCTGCCTAATGCTGCCAAAATACTCACCAGTAAATGTTACATGTCTTTGCTTAAGATCATCCTCTTCCTTTAATTTAAGCAAAATCGCCAGTTCCTCCCCAAACAACTTGCGCAATTACGCCATGTGCGACTTTTTTTTCCGTTCGAGTCCGGGCCCGAGACCGGGCCCGCGCCCGAACCGAGACTACGAGCTTTGCTAAACTACTCAAAATTGATTCGTGAATTACTTAGACGATCCATCAAAGTCTTGTACAGACTTTTTACCGAAGCTCGGAGTTTCGGTTCGGGCGCGGGCCCGGTCTCGGGCCCGGACTCGAACGGAAAAAAAAGTCGCACATGGCGTGCAATTTTAAATCTCTATCTACGTGAGGATTTTGCAGCATTTTAATCAGGTGAGGGATTAGTTCACTGACAAAGAGGGGAACATTGGAAGGAGTCATGAGATAAGGAGCTTCAACTTCAAGTTCAATCCAAAAACGAGGGACGGTCTGAGCTTTTTGAAAGACGACGATCTCGTCGCAAGTGGGCTCTTGTCCTTTTTGGCATGGGTAGTAAATCGCACAATTGGGATTAGATTCGACCGGTTCATGACAATTTATAATATTTCCAGTGGGAAGCATTTATGCCCTAAATCCTATGTGGATTAGATCTCCCTTCTTAACGTACGTTTCTGTTCCATTGGACTTCAAATCCCATAAAGAAACAAAGCGTCAATTTTTGATGGCTATTTTATATTCCTTAAGTGCATTTGCTGTTCCACTACACCTCACACCCTATCCTCCTGATCAATTTTCTGGTACCGTCAACAACCACTTCCAAACGGGTATGATATCAATTTTTAAAGTTTCGTTCTCGACAGAAAACTCTTCATAGCCCTCTTCATCCATGGTGAGGATCATTCCCCGCGTAATGCGGTGCACCTTCATAGCTTCCAGTAACCCTCGAATTTCCCGTTTTTTAACTTCAGGGACTCCAAGATCCAAAGTGACTTGAACGGCATTTAAGACCGTCAACTGCTTTTTGATTAGAAAATCACACTCATAGTTTTGCTTATGGAAATAAATTTCTTCACCACGCCTCCGAAGTTCATTATAGACAAGGTTTTCTAGCATTCTTCCAATATCTTCGGAAAAACGAAACGAGACGGCGCTCGCAAGCCCCGTATCAATGGAGTAGATTTTTTTTTCACTGCCGATTTGTGTTTTAAGAGAATAATCAAACTTATACAGCTCTGAGAAGAGAAATATTTCGGTAAAGTAGGAACAATAGTCCACGATCGTGTTTGCGTGCATTCCTAAAGCAGATGCAATTCCTCTATAACTAAAGCTTTTAGCGCTATTCGAGGCCAGAAACATGCCGAGTTCCCTTATTTTTACCGGATTCACATCATAGCGTGAACCTATATCTTTATAGATAAAATCGTCAAAATAATTGATCAGCAATTCCTTTTGAAGTACATGCCTTAATGTCACTGCGGGAAATGAGCCAAACTCAAGGTAGTTCTTAAAGCTACTTTTGATAAGAGCTTCCTTTTTAGGCGAAAAGGGCAATTTCGCTACTTCAATGGATTTGAAAAATAAGTATTCTTTAAACGACAGAGGATAAATATGGATCGTGAGGTTTCTACCAGTCAATAAAGTAGCTAATTCATTTTTGATCAATGACGAGTTTGACCCGCTGATCCAAATTTGAGGAATTTCTTTACGATCGTAGGATTTCCTGATATACGGAACCCAAGCTTTACAATTTTGAATTTCGTCAATAAACAAGTAATTAATTGGTGCAGTCTGTTGATAAGCTGAAACAATTTCACCCAGAGAAAATCCTTTTAAAATTTCATCTTCAAAGTTGATGTAAAGCACTCCTTTGTCGTGCTTTAAAATTTTTTCTATAATCTGATAAAGAAGTGTGCTTTTTCCAGCCCGTCTTGGTCCTTCGAGAATTTTGATTTCTGAAACTTCCAAATAGGGATCTAAAAAGTAATCTCGCTTAAAACCTGAAAGTTCTTTGGGGAATCCTCCTTCTATCCAAGGGTTCCAGTCATATAGGGACTTGAGAATTTCTTCACTCATGTTATCCTCTGTATCTGGATATTGATACACTTCATTATATCATTTCTAGACTTTTTGCAATAGTAAAATGCAGCATTTTCCAAAAATATAGCTATGAAACTATACTTGGCGGTGATTTTTTTCGTTTTTGAAGGGGATTCCGCCGCCTCGCCTGAGCGATCACAAAGCTGGGTATTTTTGACTAAAACCCCGAAATGTCAATTAGGCAGCATCCGAGCTAAATTTTCTGTTTTCATTTTTTTCATTTGAGAAAATTTTGGTTGCTCCAAACTAATGTTAGTTTAGACAAGCTGGAATATGAAAAGCTTGGAATAAAAGCTCATCATTTCAATGACTGGCTAGGAAAGAAACTCTTACAGGGGTTCCATCCTGTGATTGTCCATAAGGCAAGGTTAGCTGAAGGAGAAAGGCTAGTCCTGCGAGCGGAGTGAAACTTGGAGCTTGTCGGTAATAATTGGGTGAATTTAAAACAAACGTCGCTAAAGTCCCATAGGAATGTTATTAAATTCATTCTTGGCATGGTTGTTGAGATCTTTTATGCCTATTATCGACATCCCAAAATTTTGGGCTTTAAATATGTCTAAAATTGGGAAGTCGGTAAAGCGTATAAAATGGCTATCGAGGGGAGGGAAGACATAGCCTGGCTCGAATGATTTTTCATGGCAAGCGAGGGGAATTAAGGCAGCGATATCGCGAAGGACAAGAAGATCAATTGGGAGCTTTAGGCTTGGTGTTGAATATCATAGTCCTTTGGAATACAATTTATATTGATGCAATTCTTGCTCAACTACGTCTTGAGGGGCATACTGTCAAAGACGAAGATGTTACTCGGTTGTCGCCTCTTGTGCACGAGCACATCAACATGCTGGGGCGCTATTCATTTGCAGTGCCGGAATCTGTTATTAAAGGAGATTTGCGACCCTTACGTAACCCAAAATAGGAGGAAATTGACCCTTAACGGAGTTTTCTGTTCCATTGCTCCCTAAACCCCAAGTTAGGATTAACATTGCTTGTAATGTTTTTTCACCAAAAAGGTGTAGGGAAGAAAGGAAAAATTCATATCGATCAAGAGGGAGTTAAGCGACCTTATCACTCGGTAAAACAGAGGGACTATTTATGGATATTCGGCAGGGTAAGCATTCCAAGAGCTTGTTACCGGGAAAAGGGATGGCATGAAATTTACCCTTTGGATGAAGAACTGAATCTTCCTGATACAGAGTATTCATATGTATTACAGGAATGGGGCGCCTGTCTTGGAGCTGAGGAACCTTATGAAAAGGCGGCCAATTTTCTGGAAAGTGTCCTTGGGATGCCTTTATGGGGAAGCGCAATAGAAACAATCATGCATGAAGCTTGTATTGACGTTCCAAAGTTTTACGAGGAGCGTCAAGGGCCCGATAGGGAAACTGAAAAGAAAATATTGGTGGGGACGATTGATGGCAAAGGCATTGTTTTGAGAAAAGATCAGCTTGCAATCAAGACTCCGAAAAAACGACTTAGAAAGATGAGGAAAATCGGGGAAAAAGCACAGAAGCGTACAGATAAACAAAAGGATAAAGGAAAACTTGGGAAAAAGAAAATGTCTACGGTCATAGGCGTATACACAATAGCTCCTCATGAGAGAACAGCTGAAAGTTTTTTAAGCAAGGAGAAAGGAAATCGCCCTCACCCATGTAATAAAGTTATTCAGGCCACTCTAAGGAAATAAAATATCAATCTAAGAGGTCGTTGAAACACAGCCTTTTAGATTGACCTTTCATTTCATTGGAGTTGTACAAAGTCGAGGTATCCCCAACCTGATCTTTTAGTGTAATCAATTATTTTATGTTTTTTCGAAGAGAATTTTTCTCAGGGTTTCTTTTTGTTTTAAGATTTCTGTCGATCTATATTGAGGGTAGTAGCACACCTTTTAAACCTTCAGCGGGAATGGCTGATAACATGATCGGTATAAGCCCTTAATTCTGGAATTCTTTGGCTTATAATTCCTAAGCCAATCCCAATAAAGAGAACAGACACCCAAGATATATTGGAGAATTTGAAGGATTTCGAGTTCTTTTTAGTCATGTTTTTCTAGAATACTCATTTCATGATATCTTTTTGTTTATTGTTTAAGAGCCTTCATCATCACTTCCAAAATAGATTTTACCTCGTTCTTAGGTAAGAAATGGAATTGACAGAAGATACAATGCACCTTTCCATCCTCTTCTTCACAAATATTCAATGTTCTAAGTGTTTTGTTTTTTATTACCTTTGGGTCTAACCCAAAATCTGCTTCCTGTTGTCCTCGAATTTCAAAGAAACTTTGACTAATTGAATTAACGTCAGAAAGAGAAAGGCAAATCTCCAACGATCTCATGAATTTTTTTTCTGCTTGCTTAAAGTTCTTAGGAGCTTTATTTGCGTCTTTCTGAAAATATTTCATGAAATAAGCAGTTAAAAAAGCGTCCTCATTTCTCTGAGACTTATATTTCACACAAACAGTTAGTGCCATTATTTTTTTTATCGAGCACACTTTTCTTAAAAAAACATAGAGTTTTTCTCTAGAAGAAGGAAATCTCTCATATAAAGAACAAATCTCTTTTCTGGTTTCTAAAGGAATTGGTTGATTAGGATTAAATTTAAACTCTATAAGCTTTATAAGTCCATTAAACTTAAACTCCATTTTAATTTGCTTCTCCCAATTTTTCCATAAACTCCCCGTATTGGTGAGTCTTCTCCATTTTCGACAGACTAATTCACAATTTATCATCCAGTCTAAAGGAGAGAGATAATTGAGCATTAAAGTCGTCACTTCATCCGGTAAACCATCCCCGTTTTCTTTGGCTGGCATAGGGTTATCAAAATTTATATTATTGATAAAACTAAATAGCTGATTCAATATCTGCATAATTAATTCTCATAAAATATTTTTAAAAACATTTTAGAACAAAGAGTGGTAAAGCACATGGAACCAAACGCGCTAATCCTCAATCGGAAGCAATCCTTTCGAATACGAAAAAGAGAAGAAATGCCCTATTTGATAGTTTCTTTTTTGGCATATTTGTGAAGCTATAATAAAGTGCAGCATTCGCCTTGTACTTGTGCTCTCAAATCTCGGACATCGCCCAATCCCTCATAAAACTTCCTTTCATCAAAAGATTCTCTATTTTTCACTTTATGACATAAATAAAGCAATTGGATAGCATTTGATGGGGATAAATTAATCACATAACCAAACCTCTTGCTGAAATAAAAATAATCTTCAAAAGGATATTTCGATTGTTGCGATAACCAAGTCACCCTATTTAAACATTTCTTCCCAAATAGGTCCTTAGGATTGTCTTCCCAAGGATAAAGATCGAACATCTTTTTTGATTTCTTGGCTATTGAAATCATCTTTTTCCAGTCTTTCGAAGATATAACGCTTAAGGGCTCATCATCACTACTTTCGCTAGATGAATCATGCAATTTGCTTTTATGCTCTGTACGCTTATACTCTGTATATCTTTCTCCAGCTATATAATGAGTATTAAAAGTAGTTGTATGAAAATTCATTTTACACCTCATTTTCGAGATTATTGTTCAAGAACATTCATCACGTCGTTTCTTCCGTTAAAACGAAAAGAAAAAATAACATAAATCATCGCATATTCTTTTGCAAGGCCGTTTTAAGAAGGAAGTTGTTTGGAGCAGGTCTCCTCTTGCGTTGGACCCGCTCCCCCTGTTCCATAATTGGTTTCTTTAATCTTCCTGGTGATCGAATAAATCGTCCTGATCCTTTTGACTTAATTGGGTAGATTTTGTAGAATTCGGCTATGAGACAATCAAAATACCTAAATCAATTAAAACCATTTCATCATGTTCCTTTCTTCACGGCTGAAGAAGCAGAAAGACAGGACATTCCTAGGCACGCGCTTGCTTATTTAGTAAAAAAAGGTGCTTTAGAAAAGATTTATCCAGGAGCCTATCGCTTTTCCGAGTACGAACCGGAAGTCGAATTTCAGTGGGAAAACTTGGCATTGATTGCAACTAGTATTCCAGATGGAGTGATCTGCTCAATTTCCGCTCTTTGTTATTATGATTTGACGGATCAAGTCATGCGAGAGATTTGGATTGCTATACCGCATGAATCCTATCCCCCTAAACGGCTGAATACCAGAATTGTTAGAATGCGCAATATTGATCTTGGAAAGATTCGCATCTCTCTAGGAGAATATAACGTGCAAATTTTTGATCGAGAGCGTTGCGTGGTTGACGCCTTTCGCTACTTAAGCAAGGAAATTGCTATAAAAGCCATTCAAAGATATTTACAAAGTACAAATTATAAGCCTGATCCCAAGAAATTAGGCGCATATGCAAAGGCCTTACGCACGAACATCACCCCATATATTTTATCGTATACAACATGACATCAGATTTAGAAAAATCCTTTAAAGCCAAGCTACGCGCAATCGCGAAAGAAAAAAATCGCGATCCTGCAGATCTTTGGCAAACTCTCACACTAGAACGTTTCTAGTACGCCTGCTATCGGTATCGTGGAAACAGACAAACTGCATAGAGTGGATAATTGACAATTTTGCCATCTCTAGCAAAATTCATTAAAGTGGCTCGAGATAGTATTGGGGAATGATATTCTGAATGAGAATATTTTTCTTCGTAAACTAAAAGACTTTTTTTCTTTTTTGTCATACCGCTCTTTACTTCCAGTGGAAAGATACGGTTATCTTCCGAAACGATAAAATCCACCTCCGCGATCCCTTCGCTAGTCCAGTAATATAATCCATCAAAATATTTATCATGAAGTTCCTGAGCGACATAATTCTCTGTCAATGAACCTTTGAATTCTTGAAATAGCTCATGTCCTTGTAAGATGAT
The DNA here is from genome assembly GCA_963801825.1 of Parachlamydiales bacterium. Taxonomy (GTDB): domain Bacteria; phylum Chlamydiota; class Chlamydiia; order Chlamydiales; family Parachlamydiaceae; genus CAWDGI01. The sequence continues at coordinate 320,637 of CAWDGI010000003.1, read as the reverse complement.
CCGCGGATCTAATTTGCTCATGGCTCCAAGCAAGCCCACGTCAAGCAAAAATATCTTAAATGCTTGCTTATCAGAATAAGCATCCATGGGAAGTTTTGGAGCCGATATGCAATTTGCTTTGACAATGAGCCCTGCGCTTTTTAACCACTGAATAGATGTTTCGAATGAACGTGCCCGCGCGCTTTTTCTGATTGCAGAAAAGATAAATTTTTTATTTTCTTTGGCTAACTGATTGGGTATTGAATCCCAAATAGCCAAAATCTTCATCACCTCATCTTTTGGAGCATGTCTCGCAAAATCTAATACATATGCATCAAGAATTTCTTTTTGAACAGATCGGACCTCGTCCAGATTTTCCGATTTCAAATAAGTTGCAACTGCTTCTGGCATGCCACCGATAATAAAATAATACTTTAGGAAATTGATTAATTCTTTATGGAAAATCTCTGGAAGCGCTTCAGGATGACTCAGTTCTTCCATTTTGATGCGCAATTGTTCCTCACCGATAGCAACCAAAAATTCAAAAAAATTCATAGGAGCAAGATCGAGGAAGTTTACTTTACCGACGGGAAACCCTTGAGTCAATTTGACTCCCAACAAAGAGCCTGCTGTAGCAAGGTGAAAGTCATTTTTTTTTTCACAAAAATATTTTAAACTGCCTAAAGCTGTTGGACAATCTTGAATTTCATCAAAAATAATGAGCGTTTTACCGGGATGAATGCTTTTTTTAAAATAAATGCTTAAATCTTTAAGAATGCGATCAGGGTCAAGGTTGTCCGTAAAAAAACTAGCAAAATGTGGTTCTTCGTCAAAGTTGATGTAAACAAAATCTTGATATTCTCGTCTTGCGAACTCAGTTAGGATATAAGTTTTACCTACTTGCCGCGCACCTCTTAAGACCAAGGGTTTGCGGACTGATGATGCTTTCCACCTTAAAAGCTTTTGATAAAAATCTCGTTTCATAACGTGATTTTTACATAGAAAAAGGCGAAAAGCAAGAGAAAATGTTAATAAAATGTGCAAAAATCACAAAATTTCGTCGATTTTTTTGTCATTATGACAAAAATATTTAGATGATCCCATTTGACTGGACAGAATTTAAAGCAAATTTAAGTAAGAAATGTGATTATTCTTTTTTTAAAATCCGTTTTTGAATTTTATCTGGGCGTGCAATGCGACAAATTTGAAACGCATCGTAGCGAATACATCCGCATTTAAATCTGTCAAATTTTGGGCATGGATCTCCACCGGCCCTTAGAACATGGATGAAGAGATTGCACAGAATCTTAACGTTGGGTCAGCAACGATTAAGAGGACACGAAGGCGTTTCATTGAGGGTAATCTTGAATATGCATTAAACGACTGTTCTCGAAATGGGCGGCCAAGAATCTTTGATGGAATTCAAGAAGCGGCATTAGTGGGGTCGCCTCAGAATTCGGAAGATAAAGTACGTTAAGTCAACGACAATAGTCATAACGAGCCTTGTTGGGTCTAAGGCTCCACAACTAGCATAAAGTCCTTGCCCGCAGGCCAGAACTTTATGAGAAGTTATGGGAGGCGAACCATTCATACCATCCTTATGTTTGATTTTTTTTGAGCTTAAGAAGGTATTCAAGGGTTTTTTCTTTCTCCGTTGGATCAGGCAAAAAATGTGCAACAGCTATTGCCTTGTCTATATTGTTGATTTCTATGAAGGCGTTAGTAACACGTCTTAGTGCATATGTTTTGTACTCATTATCTTCTATCGCATTAGCAGCTTCCAATGCTATATCTAAATTATTATTTTTTAAGAGTTCTTCACAAGTTATCTCTGCCAATCTATATCGCAGCTTTTTTAGCAATGTTTTTTCTTCATCTGATGTGCGAGTGGCCATAGAGGGATGATTTAAAATCAGTTCGACACCTTCACGGTTTCCGATTAAAGCTGCATAACTAATAATATTACATTTAGAACTAACGGCTGTAAGTTCAATTTCAATAAAAGGATCAACTCCCCAGTCAAGAAGGCAACGAATGGCCTCTATCCTATTGAAAATAACTGCACGTCGCAATCTATCTATCATTTGCTGAGGAGTTTCATGAAGAGATATTTCTTTTTCATGCAAGGATGCTAAGACTTTCCAATTTTCCGTTCGGTAACACTCTGATAGAATTTCTTTTATAGCTTCTTGCCTGCGAGTAGCCATATGAGGATGATTCACAATCAGCTGAATGACTTCCGCTGAAAAGGATCTTCCGACTTCAACAAGAGTAGATTCTGAGGTGGTACCGGCTGCTGCAAAAGGATCGACTCCTAAACTAAAGAGCTGATTAATAGTTTCTTCTCTATCTTTCCCACCATGACCAACCAAAGTGAAAGTTCTCAAACCTTCCTGAGCAATTTGAGCCGCCGAAAACCCCTTTTTCTTGAGGAAAATCAATAAATTCCAATTCACACTAACTCCGTAACCATAAACTCCCAAGATTTCTTTTATAACAAATGAAGTATTAGTCTCAGTCTCACTAACTCTCGCACCCAACTTGAGAAGCAAAATAGCTTGAAAACTGATTTCTCGATAACGATTTTCTCGATAACGATCAAGAGCGTTTTTAAGCTGAGTATCAAGCAATTGTTGTTCCTTCTCATTCCATTCAATTGTTAGTTCTGTTTCAATTCTTTTGATCAGGTAATTAGCAAACTCAGAATCTTTTCTAAAGGACAGGCCTGCCCATTCCCATTTCATTATCATCTGTCTAATTTCATCAAATGAACACTTTTCCAATTCTTCAAATATTTTTTCTTTCGTAGTCGCTTTCATACAACGTGGCGGCAAGCGTCCTCCTTCACATTGCAGTTTAGCAAGGGTGTTCAAAAAACGCTCTATATAATCTTGAATTTTCTCTCCATTTTTCAATCCCGGATGACCAAATAATTCCCAATATTGATAATCTGTTTTAGGAGATAAACATGAATTGATGCCCACTTTTTTACAGAAAAATCTCCATAAAGAATCATCGGATGTTAAAAATTTCCATTCTTTACAAACCAAAGAGAATTTACATATTTCTCTCTCATTCAAATATTTAAAACATTGAATTTGAATTTCTATAGAAAGAATATTAAATTTACTATTTGCTTGATGAATAGGTTTTTCCTCTACTGTTTGCTCTACTATGAAAAAAGACTGAGCAGTATCTATAATTGATTTAAAAAAATTCATGTTAACTCCATTTTATTGTAAACAAATTATATCGTAAAACAGGTGTTTTACGACAGAAGAAAACGGGGTTCGAGATCCTTAACGGAGTTTTCTGTTCTTATGTGAAGTTAAGCATCATGTGAAGTATCTTGTAATGTGGCGTCAGCAATCCCCTGTAAACCAGACCCTTTTTTAAAATTAATACAATGATTCACTTTACATAATATTACCATCCTTCATGTCATGCCCAGAATAGGTGGTGTTAGAGAAGCGGCAGGCAGCATCCAACTCAAATTGCTTCTACCAGCCATTTCAGCTCCCCGAATTGAATACCACTTTCAGCGAATAATCGTAATGTATCTGCAACAGCCGCAATCCTTGCTTGCACCCTTGCTGTTTTCAGCCTTACTCTGTCTTGTGCATTTGCCATATCAACATTTCTAGTGACAATCACAACTTCGTCCTCGAATGCATTTGGATTCCATCGTTTTAACCGCTGTAGACTAGTACGGCATGTCAATTGAATTGATAGAAAATGTTTTTATAGGTATCCTCTTAATCTTTTAAAGAGGTGACCTATGACTCAGAAATACATTGTTAGATTATCGACAGATGAAAGAGAAATACTTTTTCAACTACTCAAGGAAGGAAGTGCCAGTAAAGAAAAACAGAATAGAGCTCGTATCTTGTTAAAAACGGATTGCGGAGAAGAAGGTGAAAACTGGAAAGATCCTCAAATCGCAGAAGCATTTTATGTTAGTGTTAAAACGGTAGAAAGAGTTCGTAAGTCACTAATTGAAGAGGGTTTTGAAGATACTATAAATAGAAAATTACTCCCACATGGCAATAGAGAGAAGATTATAAAAGGAGAGGAAGAGGCATATTTAATTGCTCTTACTTGCAGTGAACCGCCAGAGGGGCATGCGAAATGGACATTAAGCCTATTGGCAGATAGGATGGTAGAGTGTAAGTATGTTGAATCGGTTTCAACTAACACCATAGGTAGGGCTTTAAAAAAAACGAACTTAAGCCTTGGCAAAAAAAAGAATGGTGCATAGCTCCTGCAAGAAATGCTGAATTTGTTTGCCAAATGGAAGAAGTCTTGGATATTTACAAGCAGGCTTATGATCCTAAGCATCCGGTAATATGCATGGATGAATCAAGCAAGCAATTGATAAAGGAAATCAGGCAACCATTACCGATGAAACCAGGGGATGTGGAGAAATTTGACACAGAGTATGAGCGTAATGGAACAGCCAGTATTTTTATGGCCTTCGAGCCGTTGCAGGGATTGCGTTTCACAAAAATAACTGAGCAGAGAACCAGAACTGACTGGGCTTATTATATAAGGGAAATAGTAGATAACGAACAGTATAAGGATGCGGAAAAAATAATATTTGTAATGGATAATCTAAATACCCATCACAAATCCTCTCTTTATGAAACATTTGAACCATCTGAAGCTAAGAGGATTGCAGATAGATTTGACATCCATTACACGCCAAAGCATGGTAGTTGGTTGAATATGGCCGAAATAGAATTAAGTCATTTAAGTCGTCAATGTTTAGACCAAAGGCTTGGTGAAAAGGCGATCCTTGATGAAGAAGTAAAAGCTTGGACTAAGGCAAGAAACGAGAAAAAAGTAATAGCGAATTGGCAGTTTACAACGGCGGATGCAAGAGTAAAATTAAGAAAATTATATCCGACAATTTAATTGACATGCCGTACTAGCCAGCGCTAATCTATATTCGAAGATGAAAATGTAGAGTAGGCCTAGATTGACCTTTTTTGTTATATCTAACACCATTCCTGCTCTATTTCTTTCTTCCTCGATACCTTGTAAAGTAAGTTTGTCATCGCGAAGACATGACTTAATAGTATTGACTAGATTTACTTCCTTTCCATGCCAGTCCTTGAAAATGGTTCTGCCCATATCAGATATTGAATCTTTCAATATGGATCGCAACAGCTCATAAAGTCGAGACGTCTTTTGAGTACCCTCAACTATGTTTTCAGCTCTATCGTTGGTTGAAAAACTGAGGTTTTCTTCAACTTTATGAGTTACTATGGATCCATTTATATTTACATTTATGCTCATGTTTTTCACATTTTTGTTATTGATTAAAATGGTTTTAAATTAATTAATATCTAATAATTATTTAATAGTATATTAGAATGTTTGTTTGAAAACACTTCTAATATGCAATTATTATTCAATTATTTACATTCACAATTGCTTCCGCAAGAGCAGTTGTAACCACAGAGGCAGTTTTTGCTGCATTGACATGATTGAGAAGATGGTCTAGAAAAACATCCGCAATGGCTTTCTTGTGTGCATGTGCAATTTTGACACCTACAATTTATCATAGTGGCAGCAGCAGTAAGACCATTAACAGCCATTAGTGAGGCCCCTAAGCAACAAAGTAACTTTTTCATAGTTTTCTCCTTTTTGGTTTTGATTTAAATAACTTTAAATCATTTAATTTATTCAAATCTCTTAATTAATTCTTGGATCTCTTCAATTTTTTTTCTTTGTTCGTTTTGATCATTAGAAAGGCAGGCTTCAGTTACGCAAGAAGATAGGTGTGTATTTAAAATGCGCAACTCCATACTTTTTATAGCTGAACGTATCGCACGAAGCTGGGTTAAAATTTCTGGGCAATACCTTCTTTCTTCAATCATTTTTTTGATCCCTTCTACTTGTCCACTTATCCTGTTTAGGTGTGGCAATTGTTTGTGATGTGAGGGATGCTGAGTTTGGTTGTGACAACATGAATCTTTCGACATAAAAACTCCTCTGTTATATATAATATACCATACCACGGTATGGTATATTATATCAATGAATAAATGTTCTTTTTTGCAAAATGCCATCGAGAGGTTATCATGCATGTTGTTTTACTAAATAAAACAGATGGCGCGCGCTGAATACGACTGAAAACTATATTTTTTTAGCATGGGATTATTTTCGTTTTCCCTCACGACCCCTAAGAGCAAGCGAAAATCCTTAACGTGCTTTATAATCGTTTTCTGATGCGACCTGAAGAAGAAGACTTAAGATCCTTAACGGAGTTTTCTGTTCCATTGCTCCCTAAACCCCCGTACCAGTTGGAAGAGCTTATGGCAACTAAATTACGGGCACTATACCAGAGACGAAAAGGCAGGGATCTGTTTGATTTATGGATTGTCTTTACCAGGAATCTAGCTGACCCAAACTTGACAATCGAGATCTTTCGGAAATATTGCGACAACGATGGCAATAGCATTAAAAGAGATGCATTTTACAAAAATATGGAGTTAAAACGCACTAACAGCGACTTTCAATTCGATATGGATGTCTTACTACCCCATAGCATTCAGTGGGATTTTCATAAGGCTTTTGAATATGTCCAGAGCGCCATTATCAGCAGGATCCCAAATTAATTTGCCATACCATAGATTGGTTAGAGCAGATCAATTAAAAGCACTTCAAAGTAAGCGTCAAATTTAGCCATCTTTTATCGATTTAGGCCAGCTGTTAATGTTCTTCTAAATCCATTTTATAGGAGTTATAGGAGACATATGGCTAAATTTGACGCTTACGGTATTGACAAAAATATTTTTATAAATTCAGTATCATAAAAACCAAGAACAACTCAAAACCATCCATAAACAGAAGTTAACGCATGTTCTCTATTCCTTTGTATGATAAGACTTCATACATTTCCCAAAACAATGAGATTGCTCAGGAAGTTAAGCAATGCAATTTAGATCTTGTAAAACATCCTGATTCACCTAAGCTTCACTTGAAACTCGCTGGTATTTTTTTTAAAGCGAAGAGTGATGAACTTGCTTGGAAAGAGCTTTTCGAAGCAGGAATGGCATATTATAATCGACATTTGTATGGTGAAGCTCATCGCTGTTTTTCTAGAGTGGAAGGAAAACCCAATCCCTTTGTTGAAAAAGCAAAAGGGATGCTAGGAAACATCGCAATCATTAGAGGCGATTATCCATATGCCTCTGTTAAATGTCGCACTCTCCATTTAGACGATAACTCCCACCGTTTTGAAGCACTTAAGTCGGTCGATCTGGCATTGTCGGTAAATCCTGATGACAATTTCGCCATGATGCGGAAAGCTGAATTGTTATCTATAGGGATCCCTCCTGAAAAGGAGATAGCTACAATTGAATTTTTTCAACAGTTGTTATCTGTAGCAGAAGAAGATGAGAGGAGTGAGCTCTTTTTTTTGTATGGGAAAACTTTACTGTCGATGGGAAAAATAGATGGAATTCAAAGGCTTAAAGAAGCCTTTTGGGAAGTATTTCACTTAAAAAGTGGTGGGAGTGTGAGCACAGACATTGCAAATGCAATTTTGCGCTCTTTACGTGGAAAAACTCAACTAGATTTGAATGTATTAGAACAATTTGTCCAAATGGTCGAATTTGAGGAAGAAGGAGTGATTCATAAGTGGAGCCCAGAGGGAAAATACATCAACAGTTCATCCGAACCCATTCGCATCGAACTTTCCGTCTGTGACTACATTGAGCGGGTCAAACCAAAAAACATTCAGATTCCCTACCTATACTCTCTACGTGAGGAGGTTGCAACATCTGAGATGGAAAAAATCAGGCTTAAGAATCAATATCTTTCTTTTTTTCAAGATAACGATCCAACGCGCCAGCGAGTGTTTGCCACTCATACAACAACAGAATTGGGACATCCCAATGGACGAGGTGAGTTGAACAGTTTGATTGTGCAGTGCCTAGATCAAAAAGTACCATGGAGAGATTTTCATAGGACAGTATGGGAAAAAATATGGCAGCTTCCACATTTTCCTTTGCAATACATTTTTACTTTCAAATATGGAATCTTAGTCGGTAATCAATGGCAAGAAGTGGGAAGAAGTTCAAACTTTCTATTCTTATGCTTAGCGACTGCGGAATTGAATACTTTTATCCGCCTTCTGACGATTTGTGATGATGACTTGGTGACTCTTCGCGATAGCAGTGGAAATACTCTCTTACATATTGCTTGCCTCTACGGTCTGGATGTTTTGGTTGAAAAAATTTTGATAAAACAGTCGCAGCATGGAAATTTAAAAAAGTTATTAAATGCGAGAAATAGTGATGGAACCAACCCTTTAGGAATGCTCTTTATCAATCTTCCTTTAGTCAGTCAAAGAGATCAACGGGTTGTGAAAATAGTAAAGTTATTTTTGCAACAGCCATTATTCCTTGTCAACAATTACCTCAATAGCTCAAAGGGAATGGACTACCGTAACCATGAAAAAAATGTGATCGGTCATCCGACGCGAAGTCTTGAGCATTTGAAAATCATTGGGGGAAAGACCTTAGTTCATATTGCCTTTGATCTCGATATGCTTGACATTCTTTCAGAATTGGAAAAAAGAAATGGCTCACTTTCCTTAGAAAGCCTCTCTGAGCAGTTTGTGAATTTCCGTTATCCTTCTCTGAATCCAAATTATCACATGTGCAGTCCAGAAAAATTTATCCATGAGCAATCTCCCAATCAAGCCCAATTAAGACAAAAAATCAAAGAATATCAACAAGCGTTTGAAACAATGGATGCAGGAGATGAAAGCGGTGATTCTGACGATGAGTTTGCACCTGCGAGTCACTACAAAAGAATTCTTATGGATCTCTCTGGACTTGTTCAAAGTGCCTCAATATATCCGCTCAATCAAATGGTTGATGATATTTGCAGAGATCTTGATCAAGAACAAAGGCCGATGAATTTAACAGAAGAAAGAGTAAAAAACTACAAATCAATTTTAGATCGAGCATGTGTTCCTCATTTTCACGGCGTTCCATTAATGCCAAGTCAATACACGAACGCACATCGTCGATATGTGGGATTTGAAGTAAAAAGACTGAATCAACATCGGATAAGGCAAATCGAAGGAGAAAGAGTTCAACCAGAGCCAAAAGAAGACAAAATTTTAAGGGGAATCCATTCAAGAACATCCACTGCGACAGCTGGCTTGCAATCACTTTTTGAGCTTGTGATGGCATCCTCCGAAAAATTATACGAACTTGAAGCGATTGATCGCGAGCTCAATCGAGAACTAGCATTTTCTTGGCTTGAAGATGATAAAAAATTTACTGAAGCTCTCAAAAAATATGTCAATAATTTTAAGAGCAATCCTATCGAGGGTTTTTGGAATGAGTTATATGAGAAGAGAAACGACAATATTGTTCGTTACCGCTTTCCAATTTGTTCCTTGAGTAAAGCTCCAGATCATGCTGTAAGATTTGGTATTGGAGATAATGTCGAATCTGCTCAGAGAGGAGAAGAAGCATTGGCTCCTCACTATCATATTGATGGAAAACCTCGACACCGCTTCGCTGGATTGATCTACATTACGTCGCACACAATCAAAGAATGGATGTTTGCTCAAGACAGCTTTACAGTTGCTGATATTACACGCCTTCATCGAACTAAAGTGATTAACGTCAACGATCGCTATACCCATCAAATTGAGGTATGTGCCTTTGGTGGTGTATCTGGAGAAAATGTGAAACTCATCATTCCAATCGTTTATCCAAATTTTAAAAAGCCCTTCCAGCGGGGCTATCACGATGTGGTATGGGGACTGACAGCCGAAGAAATGTCTACTATTCAGTCCAATTTATCACAAAAAAAGGAAGTTAAAATTAAGTTGAAAGTCCGCATCACTAATTTTTGTTTAAAGTTAATCGAAGCGATTGCACGCTATGAAGCTCTCCAACTTGTTTTTTGTCGTCCAGGGGGTGGAATTTCCCCTTTCTCATGTGAGTTAGCTCCTATCAAAGACAAAGAGTTATCTTCAGTGCAGAGGAAAATTCGAGATGAAGTGCGAGAAAATCTTATAGTAGATTCTACTGAATTCCATAAATCGACACTTTTAAGGCAGCTAGTCTACCAAGATTAGTCATCTTACTCAGATTGATCCTGATATCTCTTCCAAACTCATAATGGCTAGATCAGCAATTATCTTATAATAAGATGGTTGGGTTTCTGGTTTTCCATATTATAATATTCCTGTACATCCATCCATACATATGGAAAATCTAAAAACCATCCAACAAGTCGGTTGCCCATCAATCCATACAAACATCTGTTCAACCATTTACTTAAAAAGGCAGCTGGATTAGATTGGTGATTTCCAAACCAATTAACTCAAGGGACTCAATCCATGTTCAAAATAGCCATAGCCAACCAAAAGGGAGGGTGCGGAAAAACGACTTCTAGCATCAACCTTGCGGCAGGTCTCGCTTATGAAGGAAGAAAAGTCTTATTAATCGATCTGGACCCTCAAGGCAACTCGACAATAGGACTTGGAATTAAGACAGAAAATCGCCAAACAATCGCGGAACTGCTTTGTCAAGAAGAATGCATGGTTAAGGATGTTGTTCAAGACACCTATATTGAAGGACTTCACATATTACCTTCAGACGTGTCACTTGCAGTAGCAGATGTTAAGCTTGCTCAGATTCAAGCCAAAGAATTTGCTTTACGTTCTAAGCTAGTTGATCTTCAATATGATTACATCATCATCGATACGTCACCGACATTTGGCACCTTGCTCACGAATGCAGTTGTAGCTGCGGAATACATTATTCTTCCAATTGGGCTTGACTACTTTAATTTGGCTGGCATGCAAAATTTTATGGACACGATTAACCGTACAAATAAAAAAGTTGGTCAACTTGTCAATCATCGCGCGGAAATTTTAGGTGTCCTCTTTACGTTCTTTAAGATGAGCACAAATCATTCTAAAAGAATTTTTGATGCCATTACAGAGCTGTTTGGAGGCAAGATCTTTAAGACCCGTATCCCTGAAAACGTGCGATTAAAAGAATCGCAAGAAGCTGCAAAATCCATTTTTGATTTTGCGCCTGATAGTGCAAGTGCGATTGCTTATCGTGAATTGACAAAAGAGCTTGAAGAGAGGTTAAGTTATGTCCGGAATTAACGAAATTAAGAAAAAAGCAAAATTATCTATTGATGAAATGTATGATAATCAAACGGTTGGGAAGCTGGATGTCCAGGAAGAAATAAAAACAGAAAACAAACAATCCAGCCAAACGGAAATCCAGCCAGATTACCAAACAACCAATAAGGAAGCAAACCATGAAGAAAAACATCTAGAAAGCCAAAAGTTTGATAAAAAAACCACCCAACTTTCTGATAATCCGGAAAACCATGTAAACCACAAACAGGATTTCCAATCAAATCGACAAACATCTTTGTTTTTATCATCAAAACAACAAATACAAAAGATTCATACTTATAAGATGACCTTCAATTTGACGGAAGAAATTTACAAGGCTTTTAACGACTTATATGCCAATCGCATGCTACAGGGAAGAAAAACTGAAAAATCCGAAATGATCTGTGAAGCCATCCAGTGGCTAATTAAAATGGAAGAAGAACAAAAAGAATAAGAAGAAAGCATCCAGTCAAAAGGTACGTCCTTAAAAAACTATGGCGCTATAGTCTGGCCATTAATAGACACTTTTGAACCTGGCCACTATTGGTGCATCTTTTCTTGATTTAATTTTTAATACCTAGTATTCTGTCTATTTTATAGAAAATTATATTTAACATAAGGAATTATATATGAAAGCATGGTTATATGAAAAATTAATTTTTATTTTTTTTATTCTTTTATTCATAAATACAGATGCTTTTGCTTTCTCTCAATCCCTAGATAAAAACGGTACGCATACAAAAAAAGTAGTGGTGATTACAGGTGCATCGAGGGGTATCGGTCTGATCACTGCAGAGTATTTGGCAGCGCAGGGTTATATAGTATATGGAACAGTGAGAGCCTCATCCGATACGAGCAATTTGGATCGTGCATGTAAAGTTCATAATGGACATCTATTTAAAGTAGTTGTTTCACTTACCGATGAAAACGAAATTAATAAAATATTTGATTCCATTGTTAATGAACAGGGTAAGATTGACGTTTTGATCAATAATGCAGGTTACGCGCTAGTAGGTACAGTAGAATCATGTACAGTAGAAGAGCAAATGGAACTTTTTAATATCAATTATTTTGGTCCTGTTCGAACAATACAAGCGGTACTTCCCCATATGAGAAAAAGAAAGGAAGGAATGATCCTGAACATTTCAAGTGTATCAGGCATATCGCCCTTCTCTCCTTTGGAAAATTATTCCGCCACGAAATTTGCCTTGAGAGGGCTTTCCGAGTCTATGGCTGCCTCGCTGTCACCGTGGAATATCAAAGTATGCACTATTGAACCCGCTACAATGATGACAAAAGAGTTGGCAAAAGATCCGGTGGGTACGAGAGCTTTAGAAGAGCCTCATCCTTATGCTACAATTCATAACTATTTAGAAGATAGCAACGAAGGACAGAATCCGATTGATTTAGCAAAGCTCTTGTGCAACATTATTGAGACCAAATCTCCACATGTACGATATCAAATAGGAGATTTCGCCGAAGAGATAGCAGGAAGAGTATACGTAGACCCTACAGGTAATGAAATGGTGAGTTCAAATATAGAATACTATAGAAGTGCGGGTCTTCTACCCATAGGGCAGTGATGGGTATGGCAAAAGTGTTACCTGCATTTGAACTGATAAGAAAAAAAAAGACATAGCAATCAATTTTCTGTAAAATTTTTTTGACACAAAACTATACAAGATTAACTGCTATGTCGATCTTCATTGATACCTTATCTCAACAAAATAGGTTGAGGACTTATTTCACACTGAGGAGAGAACTGGGTAAGGAGCATTGTTGTTGCATACATTCCCTTTCATAAAGGGCTTTAATGGCATCACACGCAATCAAGGATCGATCCGTTTTTCTGTCTTTTCTCAATCGATGAATATATAGCTCTGTGAATGCTTGTTCGGCTTCTTCTGTCAAATAAATTGTTGCTTTGATTTTTTTCTTATTCCTTCTACCTGCCGTCATTCCTTCTTGACTGCTAGCCTCTTGTCCGTTTTGTTGTTTTATCAGCTTTGAGTTTTCATCCATAAGACTATATACCTCTTTAATGTTATATTTACTTAGAGAATATTCGAAATAGCTCTATAATGTCAATACGTTAAATTGACTTAGATATATAATGGCATCATATTTATAGACGATAAAACGATATAGAGTATGAGAGTTCCAACCATCAAAACTTTTTATTGCTAAGAATGTTTTTTTTATGTACGATTCATTGTTTATAATGCTACTTATAAACAAGTCTACAGCGAAAAACAGATTTTTCGCCAAAGCCTCTGTTCAATAAATTTTGAACAGATACGTGTAATGAACAGATAAGTATGACGAACAGTGTAAAGAGAGTCATTTTCACTCTCCTCGACAAAAGATGTGGTGTATTGAGGATTTTTGTTGCGCATTAAGCCTAATACACCATATAATTGAGTTTTTATGGTTTATTAGGCGGTAACACACTACATAAACTGATTTTTATTGTACATTAGCCCGTATTACACCACTATCCTTGAGGAAAGAGTTATGCCCAAACAAATTGCTCAAAACGAACTCGATGTCATTATAAATATTATAGCTAAATTTCCAGAAGGTGTCCCTCTTAGCAGAATCATGGAAAACTTAAGCATTTCTATTTCCCGCCGTAACGTTCAGCATCGATTGGTTTTTCTCGTAAAAAATGGCCTACTTCATGCTGAGGGAAAAGCCCGTGCTAGATTGTACAGGCTTCCTTCAAAAGAAGGAAAAGACGTCCAAGGTCATTTTGAAGCTTATAACGCCCATGCTATTTCACTGTCTCCTGAAGCCGAAGAAATCAAAAGACAAGTAATTCGACCTATTCAAGCACGAACTCCTGTCGGCTATAACATCCAATTTTTAGATGAATACCGCCCAAATGTCACTTACTACCTTTCTGAATCTATACGCCAGCGGCTTTTTGAAATGGGAAAAACGGATAGCGAACAACCTGCTGGAACATATGCTAGAAAGATTTATGGGCGTCTTCTTATTGATTTATCATGGAATTCAAGTCGTTTGGAAGGCAATACTTATTCTCTATTGGAGACAGAGCGTCTTTTTGAATTAAGCCAGATTGCTGAGGGGAAGGATCTCCGTGAAGCCAGAATGATTTTAAATCACAAAGACGCTATCGAGTTTTTAATTGATACGGCATCTGACATTGGCGTCAATCGCCCAATCATTCTCAATCTCCATGCGCTTCTATCTAATGATTTAATGGTTGATCTTGAGGCTTGTGGTCGTCTGCGATCAATAGCTGTAGGCATAGGGAAATCAGTATATCAGCCATTGGCGATGCCACAGAGGATTCAGGAGCTTTTCCAACAAGTTGTAGATACCGCGCGTGCAATTAAAAATTCGTTTGAGCAAGCGTTTTTTTTAATGGTGCATTTACCCTATTTACAACCTTTTGAAGATGTAAATAAGCGTGTATCGCGCCTAGCAGCAAATATTCCTCTTATTCAAAACAATCTCTGTCCATTATCATTTGTAGATGTCCCACAGCAAACCTATGTTAATGGCCTTTTGGGAGTTTACGAATTAAATCGCATAGAACTTTTGCGAGACGTCTTTGTATGGGCATACGAACGTTCTTGCCTTCGCTATTCTGTCACCCGAAAAGAGCTCGGAGAACCAGATCCATTTAGGATGCGGTATCGAAATGCTATTACTGAAAATGTCTCGCGTGTCGTACGCGACTGTATGGATAAAACAGCAGCAATTTCATTTATCAGGGAATATGCACGGCATTCTATCCCTCCAGAAGACCAAGCACATTTCGTCGAATCAGTTGAAAGGGACATCATGAGCTTACATGAGGGCAATATTGCGCGACATCGTATTCGCGATGTCGAGTATGAGGCATGGCAGAAAACTTGGCATTGAAGGACTAAAAATGATTAAACAAAGGAGCCAGCAATGACACTTAGTGAAAAAGCGATGTCTTTTCTGGAAGAGCATATTCCTGAACTAGCCAGTGTTGCATTTAAGCAAGCCTATTGGGCAGCTCTTGCATCCGGCAGCAGTGTGCTTATCAGTAAAAATGGGGATCTTGTGGAGGTATTTCCTGATGGAACCCATAAATTTATTAAACATCTCCCTCCATCAATATCTGTAACTCCCGGTCAAAGGCTAGAAATCAATGAATAAAGGAACGCTTCGTCTACGCATGTTTGCAGGTCCGAATGGATCGGGTAAAAGCACATTTAAATCCATCATCCGTCCAGAATTGCTTGGGATATTCATCAATCCCGATGAAATCGAGAAAGATATGCAACAGTATGACTTTTTGGATTTTGGCCATTATCAAATACAGACAACCGAAGAAGAAGTTTTAGATTTTTTCATCAATTCTCCTCTATTAAAAGCGGCTGATCTCTTGGATGATGCCCATAGTCTTCGATTTAATGACGGCAAATTGAGCTTTTTTTATGCGGGAGTTAATGCCTATTTTGCGTCAGTTGCGGCGGATTTTATCCACCACAAGCTTATCGAATGTTCGAAATCTTTCACATTTGAGACCCTAATGTCTTCCACTGATAAGGTTAAATTGCTTCAAAAGGCACAGTCAAGAGGCTATCAAACCTATTTATACTATATAGCAACTGAAGATCCTGCCATCAATATCTCGCGTGTCCGCTACCGTACAAGAATTAAGAACAATTCCGTTTCAGAAGATACGATTATAAGCAGTTATAAGCGCTCTCTTGATTTGTTGAAGCAGGCAATCCCCTTCACCAATCACGCGTATATTTTTGATAATTCCACGAATGGGAAAATTTGGTTAGCAGAAATCAAAAATGGCCACTCCCTGGAAATGAAAACGGGTCTGGTTCCTTCATGGTTTAAGAAGGCTCTTGGAAGTCAGTTCAATATAGGCAATAAGGAGACCGAATAGCCATGACACTAATTCCAGCAGCTATTGAGCCATCTTCGGAATTTGGCTTGGAAACGCTTGAACAAGCCAAGGCGTTTCAGGCAAATCTTGTTTGGAAAAAATTGGACGAAATTACCTTAGAAGAAGCTCTCTCCCATTGGCTATCTACTTTGACTCATAAAACGCAGATCAACTACCGGTCTGGCATTCGCAAGCTCATTGAATTTGGTCTGCTCAATCCGATGATGACTTTGCAAATATTTGCTTTGACTAATCATGAAGCCATCATTGACCGCATTAAACTCATTCAAGAATGGGCGGAATCTAGCAGGCAAGCACGCGCAGCTTGCTATATTTCCTTCACTGGATTTTTAAATAGACGCCTCCAAGGCGTTGTCAAAAAGGCTTTGCCCAGTAAGGAAGGAAGCGCAAAAACCTTTTTTAGAATAGGCGAAAAAGTGAAAACGCCAGCAATGACTCAGGCACAGTGGATTGCCTTCTTCAAAGAGCTAGAAAAAATCAATCCACGTGATTGCTTGATCGGGAAGGTGATTTTACAGGGTGGTAAGCGTGTAAATGAGGTCTTGTCTCTACAGATTCATCAAATTGATTGGGAGCGCTGTGAAATCACATTTCCTCAGTCTAAAATGAAGGGAGTTTACAAAGAGACTGTGATTACCTATTCAGAGAGCATAATGAAAAGGCTTCAAGAGCATATTGGAGAAAGAAAAGGACATGTTTTTATTACGAGATTTGGAAATCCTGTGATGATCAATCAAGTCGCGGTAACATTTGCAAAAGCTGGGAAAGAAGCAGGAATTCCGTTTAAAATCACTCCGCACGTCTTGAGAGCATCCGCTGTCACTTATCTTAAACAACAGGGATTCCAAGACAGCGATATTATGCGTGTGACTGGACATGCTTCCTCGGAAATGGTCTACGCTTACGATAAATCCGCTCGGTCAGATAATGCCAGCAAAAAAGTTAACTTAATATCATAGAGGTTTGAATCAATCACCCTCGCCTAAAGGCGAAGGCTTGTGAGGCAACTCATAAGCCTGATTGACCAGGGAAAGCGGTAAAAAGCCCGCTTGCGTTGCATGGAGGCAAAAGCCCGACGGCAGAGTGCTTCCTTAGCTCTGCCCTCTTGAAGCTTAAGTTGCAGACAAGCTCCGGGGTCAGCACGAAACGGATTTAAGCAGACGGCCGCCATTCAACATTGCCGAATGGAGTGCTCTTTTAAAAGAGCGCGTTACAAGGCCCGTAAGGGCAATTTTTGAGAGAGATGATGTCTGTATTTGTATTAGATAAAAACAAAAAACCGCTTTTGATTTTAATTATTTCAGTATTTATCCTCTTATAGTATTATCGCTTTTGTATAAAGATCAAAAGAGGTTTTATGGTCCCGAAATTTTTCTGCACGACTACGACTCACATGTATCGTAGGCCAATTCTAAATT
This sequence comes from Parachlamydiales bacterium, assembly GCA_963801825.1. Lineage (GTDB taxonomy): Bacteria > Chlamydiota > Chlamydiia > Chlamydiales > Parachlamydiaceae > CAWDGI01. The sequence continues at coordinate 303,140 of CAWDGI010000003.1, read as the reverse complement.
TTTTGAGGAGTGATTTATTGGTTAGATCTTCCAAAAGTCATAGCATTTTCAAGCGGTTTTATTCTTTATCTAAACACGAAGAGTCTTTTCCTGTAGGAATGCCATCATCTCCTACTCTGCCAGGCGATCCTGATTATCATCATTTTGAACGCAGGTTCATGAAAAACTTAAGTAAAACAAACAATCTTAGTTTTGAACAACTAAAAAAAATCAAAAAGAACATAAGGCTTCTTTCCAACAAATGTTGAAAGAGCTTCAAAAACTAAATGAAAAGTTTGAGAAATTATTGAAAATTATTGAAAATAAACCAACCAACGACGCTGTTTTTAATTTAAAACAAAAAATATATGGAACACCCGATTCCCAGACGCCCCCCATCCAGGATTCCAATTGGAAAACAGTTTTCAAAAATCTTGAAGATTGGAATAGTCGACCCCCACTTTCCCGCATAGACATTAAACGGAGGCAAAGAATATATCTGCTGGAGAACCAAATTGAGCGGCTTACCAATATATCATCCGAATTGATTAATGAGAGTAAAACCATAGCTGCCGACGTTCGTTATCTATCAGAAAAGGTGCGTCATTTAATCGAAATATTGGGAAAGAAATGACAGGGTTGGAAAGTGAAGCCTCCGCGAAGCTAAAGACTTCGCGGCTTCTTGGGCAACCATGGAGCACTTCACCAGAGCACAAACAAAAAGGAACGCAAGTTAAATGTTTGTAAACGATAGGCAAGAATATATAGGCACTTCGGAATGCCGACTCACTTCCGACCCTTGCGGATTATGGTTAAACAAAGTGAGAGGAGCGATAGTGCCATAATCGTTAAACCTGTTGATATCCGGTCGAGAGTAAGTCGGATTGGAAACTTGATCCCACAAGTTTTCATACGCATTACCTGCGCCTCAGGGGGACTGTTTTATTTTAGCAGTCATACTGGGGCAATTTTTAACAGCGCCATTCATCCGCTGGACTAAAGATCCACCGGTTTTCTGGCCAAGCAAGGATAAATGAAGCGAGAGGTTTTGTTGCTCGCGAATATAATTCAACCCAAGTTCTACTTTGTTGGCTGATTGGAAAAAGGATTGATGATGAGATTTTAAAATTTCAGCGGGCTGAATACGGCGAAGGTATAATTGACGGAATTTCTTCCGATTTGTCAGGGCGATATGGCCGTGGCTATGGAAGAATAAACCTCTTCAGAATGTTAAAATTTTCAAGAATTTTTCCCGATAGGGCGATTGTTTCAACACTGTCGAAACAATTGTCATGGTCTCATTTCATTTTGCTTTGTTCGCTTGAGGATAATCTTAAACGCACATTTTACTCTGAGATGTGTCGTGTCCAACATTGGAGTGTGCGCGAATTCAAAAAACAGTTGGATGGTATGTTGTATGAAAGAACGATCTTGAGTAAACAGCCCGAAAGTGTAATTCAAGAGCATCTTGCAAAGATTCAAACAAAAGATGAGATGACAACGGAGCTTATTTTCAAAGATCCATATTTCATAAACTTTGTAGATGGCAAGGATTTTCAATCTGAGGAGGATTTGGAAAACCTTATCCTCGATAATATTACACATTTCTTACACGAATTAGGGTCTGATTTTTGTTTTATATCCAGACAGAAGCGTATGAGTACAGGAAGAAAAGATAGATATCTTGATCTTTTATTTTTTAGTCGCCGATTACGTAAATTAATAGCAATCGAGCTATTATGTTGTCGACAACATAATAGTTCTTATGTGGCGTAGCCACTTATGTGTTGTCCATTCCGCTCTCTCAGGTAAATTCTCAGAAAATTAAAGTTTCTACACAACATAATTTTACATCTTTTTCTTGTTTTGTTAATAAGAAGATTAGGAGTCGAATTATGTGGGATCAACTAATCAAACGTTCTTATTACAGACAGCGTCATCTTGATGCTCCATTATTGGATGAAAGGCTAGCATATGTTCAGTGCTGGGCTGACCAGGGTAAATCACTGACCACTCTTAAAGATGCTGCAAATTATCTCTTGAGGGTTGTTGAGTTCTTACATTTGGATACTTACAGAACCGTAACACTGGAAGAGATAGAAAATGCTGCAAATGATTGGGGCCACTATCAATATAATCACCCGCAAAAAAGAGCTATATTTTCACAGACTTCGAAAAGAACGTTTTGCTTGGTATGCCATAGATTGGCTAAAAAAACTCGAATGGTTAGAACCACTTCCTGAAGAAAAAATTCCATTGTTTAATAAAATCTTTGAAAGGCGTCATGCCCTGCGAAGCCATGTCAATGCGCCACTACTAGAGGAGCGTATAAAATACCTCCAATATTGGTCTGACAATGGAGCTACTTTGAGCACTCTTCGTTTTATAGCTCACTATCTTTTGGCCATCATTGATTATCTCAAATTGCAAAAAAAGGAAGTAATTACTCTCAAAGAAATCCAAAAAGCTGCGGACAAATGGTCAAAAAGGTCGACAGGAAATATTTATATGAGGCAGCAAGAATTTTCAAAAACTGCAATGATGCGTTTTAAAAGTGTAGCAATCGAGTGGTTAGATATGCTAGGACGCTTAGAATATCCTAAAATTGAGATTACAACTTCTTTAAAGCTTATCGCTCAATACACTGATTATATGAATCAAGAAAAAGGGCTGTCCAAGACAACTATCAAAGGTCAAATCTGCATTTTGAAAAAATTCTTCAAATGCGTTGGAGAAAATTGCTCGCTGTATCAGCTTGGCGTTTTAGATATCGATAAAGTTCTAACGCATAAGCAATGGATTAATGGCTGTTGTAGACGTACGATTCAAGCTCAAGCTTCTGTAGTACGGGGATTTTTGGCATATGCTGAAGAAAAAGGGCTCTGTCAAAAGGGATTAGCAAAATCCATTAAAATGGCTCGTATTTACAAACATGAGGCACCTCCAAGTGGTCCTACATGGGATGATGTAAAAAGGCTGCTTGAAGGTACTGAAGGAAATAATCCTACAGACATTCGAGACCGCGCTATAGTAATGCTGCTTACCGTTTATGGTTTGCGTTGTGGAGAGGTGAAGAAACTATGTCTTGAAGATCTTGATTGGGAAAATGAGGTGCTTTATGTGCGGCGTGAAAAAAATGTTAAATCTCAGAAATTTCCCCTCTCTCAAACAGTCGGAGACGCGATTCTAAATTATTTACAAAATGCAAGACCGAACAATTGCCATTGCCGAGAGATATTTATAACACGAAGAGCTCCCTATCGACCATTAAGTTCTGCAGCTTTTTTTCAAATAGTTAGCAAACGACTGAAACCCCTTGGTATAGATCTAAAACACTATGGACCACATTCTCTCCGTCATGCATGTGCCACACGCTTGATTAATGAAGGAATTTCTCTTAAAGAGATCAGCGATCACCTCGGTCATCAAAGCCTAGAAAGCACTCGTATTTATGCAAAGGTGGATCTCACCAATTTACGTAAGGTTGCTGATTTTGAAATAGGTGATTTGATATGAAGTTAAAAACATTGATTCTCAACTATATCTGCCCATAGAAAGTCTATGGGTGAGAAATTTCGCACCAATGAATGTTATCTAAAAGCCTTTTCTAGATACGTGGGGGATGATATTAAAATAGAGGACGTATCAATCGATATGGTTGCTGGATTTCTGTATGGAAATTCGCCAGTCACCTCTGCATGGTTCATCAAGCATACGGCATTATCTGGCTTTTACGAATATGCTATCAGCAGAGGTTTTATTGATTGCTCACCATTGCCAACAAATTTACCCAAAAGGCCACCAGCATTTGTCCCCTACATCTATACTCGCGCAGAATTGCGCCAACTTATTCAAAGCAGCATTTAGCTATCAAAAAAATCGAAGTCATATTGAACCCTATATGGTCAATAAGCTCTTGATAGTTCTCTATGCCACTGGCCTGCGTTTGAGCGAAGCTTTGTCTTTGACCATGGGTAATGTGGATCTCGCTCAGTCCCTAATCATAGTAGAGCAAACAAAATTCTATAAAAGCCGTCTGGTCCCATTTGGCAATCAACTGGCAAAAGAAATCAGTGATTACCTTAAATGGCGTAAGAAGCAGGGATATTCCTCAGGAAAAAAACTCGCCGTTTTTTTATGGAAAAGATAATAAATCTTTAAATATGAGCACTGTGGAAAATGCCTTCGTACGAATACGCCAAAAAGCTGAGATCAAAAGAACAGACAATGCTAGATATCAACCTCGTCTACATGATCTCAGACATACTTTTGCTGTCCATCGTCTTATGAGTTGGTATCAAGAAAATGCCGATGTTCAACAACTTTTACCTATACTTTCGGTTTACATGGGTCACACTTATCTTGCGGCTACTTCAATTTATTTAACGATGACAAATGACCTCCTTCAGGAAGCTGGAAAGAGGTTTGAAAAATATGCAAGGGAGAAAACATGATGGATAATCACAATTTTTTAAGCCCATGGATCAAACGATTTTTATTAGAATATCTGATTAACATAAAAAATTTATCACGTAATACGCAGCAAAGCTATCGCGATACGTTTCGACAGTACCTTCCTTACGCTGCCAAAAAAGCGCGCAAACCTATTGACCAATTGATTATCGAAGATATATCTCCAGATGGAGTGAAGCAATATCTACTGAATATTGAGACAAAACGTAAGTGCAGTCTGGCAACGCGAAACCAACGTTTAGCTGCGATTCATGCCTTTGCTGAATTTGTTGGTCTTAACAGCCCTGAACATGTTGACTGGTGTCGACAGATTCGTCAAATCCCATTTAAAAAGACCTCACGGTCTCTCATTACCTATCTTGAAAAAAATGAAATGGATGCTTTGCTTAATGCTCCAGATCGTTCCACAGATCAAGGAAAGCGTGATTATGCTATCCTCTTGTTTTTGTATAATACTGGTGCTCGTGCAGATGAAGCTGCTCAGTTGAAAATTAAGGATCTTGATATCGCTTACAATGCAAAAAAGGATTTTTCCATCGTTCTAATTAGAGGAAAGGGAGATAAATTACGCCGTTGTCCTCTTTGGCATGATACAGTTAATGAGCTGAGCTCTCTCATAGAAGGAAGAGAACAGAATGAACATGTATTTCTTAATCGCCGTAAAGAGCCCATCACTCGATTTGGCATTCATACATTAGTCAAAAGGCATGTAAAGAAATTGCTTCCCGAATTTCCTTCTCTAGAAAAGAAGCGCGTCAGCCCGCATACCATCCGACATACAACAGCAACACATCTTCTCCACGCTGGTGTGGATATCAATACTATTCGCGCTTGGCTCGGACATGTTTCTATTAACACAACAAACATCTATGTTGAAGTGGATCTTGAGATGAAGGCCAAAGCATTGGCATGCTGTGAGGTTGTTAGCAAGAAAACTAAGAAACATTGGCGTGATGATAAGGATTTGATGAGCTTCTTGAATTCTCTCTAAACTGACTTATTGAGATTTTTTTTCAGCTACCAAAACAACAAAAGGAGAACTCGTTTTTTCATCTTTCCAAGAGTATGGTTCACTTACTTTTCCCATCGGATAATGAATTTCTATAAGTTGAAATCCTGCTTGTGTAAACAAATGACGGTAATCTGCTTCTGTCCAATAATAATCTGTAAATTCGATATCAGCATCATAAAGATAAAGCCTTGCTAAATCTCCGCTTCTAAGATTTTTATTTTCTAGAAAATCAGTCCTATAAATAAGCCAATCTTTCGAGTACGAGTACAGCTCCTGACTTCCTGTTACTGCAATAATTACACCATCTTTTTTCAAAACACGTTTTGCTTCTTCTAAGTATGTCAAAATTTCTTTTTTAGAACCCAATTCAAATAAAACGAAGCTGGAAAAAACAAGATCAAATGTTTCGGATGCTGAGGGAATAGATCCATTTTGGATTAGATAAAAAGGCGTATTTGGACAATTTAGAATAGCTTGAGCTAGCATTTCATTGCTAACATCAACTCCAATAACATCTAAGGCTTGCGCTTGAAGAAATTGCGTGGAAAATCCACTTCCTGCACCATAGTCCAAAGACTTCTTTCCATGGCAATATTTAGCAATGAAAGAAGGGATGTCACGATATGCAAGATAACGACATAAACTTTGATTTGTTTTAGAATATCCGATGACCTGTTCATTCGATTTATCATTTTGTGAGTGATAAATAGTTGTTTCATCGGCATTTGCATTTGAAAGACAAGCTGCTGTGAAAACAAAAGCGAACGAATTAATGAAAGAAACTAATTTATTTTTCATGGATTCTCAGAAACAAGTTGTTTAAAGAAAAACTCTATCCTAAAATGTAGAGATTAGTCAATGGTTTATGTGTTGTGAAAAAACGAAAACATGGCTTTACACACATTTAAGAAGTTTTACAACACATAAGTAGCTACGCCACATAAGACTTAAAAATAGGGGACTTTGACCCAGCCTATAAGGGGCAAATGGAATGGTATCTTAACTGGTTAGATAAAAATGAGCGTTTACCAAATGAAGAAAAACCCATTGGTATCATTCTATGTGCTGGTAAGGATCAAGATGACATTGAATATCTTGAAATGGATAAAACAGGAATTCATGTAGCACAATATATAACAGAACTCCCTCCAAAAGAGATTCTAGAGCAGAAGTTAAAACTTGCAATCAGTATAGCCAAGGAAAATCAATTAAAACAGAAGATATTAGAGATTTCTTTAGAGAGGCGGTGAAGCATAATAATATGGATAACGAACAGCTAAAAAAGAAGAGCAAACGAAGGATGTTGTGATGATCAGCAATTTTGAATCCAAAGCCTTTGTCAAACTTTTTGAGCTTCCTCCTTATCGATCGGGACCGCTTTCTGGACTTACTTTTGGAGTGAAAGATCTCATCGATATTGCTGATTACAAAACAGGAGGGGGTAATCCTACCTGGGAAGACAGCCACCCTTCTGCTGCTTGTCATGCTATTTGCGTGGAACAGCTTCTATCGAACGGTGCGACCTGTAAAGGGAAAACAATGCTTGATGAGTTGGCCTATAGCTTGCTTGGAGAAAATTTCTTTTATGGAACACCACTCAATCCAAAAGCGCCCGATCGCGTTCCAGGCGGATCTTCGAGTGGTTCCGCTTCGGCTGTCGCCTGCGGTCAAGTTGACTTTGCTTTAGGCACTGATACAGGTGGCTCTGTTCGAATTCCTGCAAACAATTGTGGTATTGTTGGCTTTCGACCTTCACACGGTCGAATTTCCATGGCAGGAGTGATCCCCTTTGCGCCAAGCTTTGATACTGTGGGTATCTTGGCAAGAACGGAAAAGGTCTGTGCTGAGGTTGCGAAAGTGCTACTTGCTAGTGAGAGTAAAAAAAGCACAATCAAAGAGGTGCTAATCTTGGAGGATGCATTTGCAATGGCAGATGAGGAAGTTCAAGCAGCTTTAAAGCCTATTTTAAGATGCGTCCGGAAACACTATACTTCTCGACAAGTTATGCTTGAAGAAATCTTGGGTTCACGCGTTACGTTCGATTCAATCCGACAGATTTATCGCACTCTCCAGTGGGCCGAAACCTGGAGTAGTTTAGGGGCATGGATTGAAGATAACCGTCCCCCTTTTGGTCCTGATATTGCTGCGAATTTCGAGTTAGCAAAGAAGTGCGATCGCACACAAATCGCAGAAGCAATTCAAAAGCGTGCAACTATCAAAAATAAACTCAATTCTCTTCTAGGAACTAATTCTTTACTTTGTATTCCAACAAGTGCTTTGTTGGCTCCAAAAAAGGGCTATGTATCGACCCACTCTTCGGGCAATTATTACCGACAAGCTCCAAGTTTCACTCCGCTCGCAGGACTAGCCTTTCTCCCTCAGCTAACCTTGCCTTATGGACAATCACAGGATGGAACCCCTGTAGGAATTTCTTTCCTAGCCAGTCATTGGAATGATGAGCTTTTATTCCAAGCTTTTCATAGTCCAGCTTGTCTAAACTAGCATTAGTTTGGAGCAACCAAAATTTTCTCAAATGAAAACAGAAAATTTAGCTCGGATGCCTAATTGACATTTCGGGGTTTTAGTCAAAAATACCCAATATGAACAGATAGCCTGTAAATCGAGCTGACATTAAAATTAACCTCAGCTCGATTTTCAAGAAATTCTAAAGAAAACACCTCTGTCTCCACTTTTGATTTAATCTGACCATGTGTTAGTCCAGTAATCTTTCCTATAATAAGATACACCTCCCCATTCATCTTCAATTACAAAGTAATCTTCAGAATTGGGTTCAGGTTCAGGTGGTTTGCCTGCCTGTTGATAAAGGTCATCAAAAAGAATATCTATGTTATCAAATAAGTATTCTGCTGATTTTGAAATTATTAAATATTCCGACGAATTTGTGTCTAAAGTTATTCCCGCTTTTTCAAGTTTCGATTTTAATAATTCCCATGAGATAAGAGGATTTTCTCTTAATATGAGTTTAGCTAGTTTTATCAAAATCTTCCGAATTTTTGATGTTATTATATCTTTTGTTGGATAAATATATATTAAGTTGGACGGGTTGTATGCTTTTAAAAAAATTCTCAATTGGCAACGAACATCTTTATTACTTTGAATCGCTTTTTCAATTTCATCTGGCTGTGTTGCAATGTTTATTTTTAGAATAGCAGATAAAACGCGGTGTTTCCATACATTGTCTTTATTTGGGCAGCAGGTGTTTATTTTTTCAGAAATCTTTTTATAATCCTCTAAGTTTTTCTCTTGACAAAGCTGGTTTATAGTGGAGTGAGCCTTTTCATTTGACTCTTTTTCCTTTTCCAATTGATCAGATATATTTTTAACGTGACTTTCAAGTTTATCTCCTCTAGCTTCCAGCTTTTTTATTAATTCTTGATTTTGCAACATTATCTGAACCATCACTTGTTCTCGACTGTCTGGATTAAGTGAAAAGAAATCGGTTTGGGAAACAATTTGTCGACCTTGTGAGCCGATGGGTAAAGAGTCATTCATATAATTAATCTCCATTTTAATGCGACTTTATGAGTCGATTTATGATAAACTGATGCAAGCTAAGGGTTGAAGTGGACCCTAGGCTTTAGACCAAAAAGCCTTTAATTTAGGCTATGATGTCTGAACTGGGTTATGATTTCCCAATCCAGCCGTAGCTCCTTTCGGAACTAGCGGCGGTCTGAGCGTTTTGCATCTGATACCCTATAGCATTCTTGATTTTTACTGCACCTTATTTTTCCAGGGAGCCAGTTTCTAGAGGAACTAGCGGCGGTCTGGGCGTTTTGCCGGGGGTTTGGGGTAGACGGTAAGGATTCGTGTAAAATGCACACATAGGCTGAAGACTATATTTTTACTCTTAACGTGGGTTTTTTTCGTTTCTTGAAGCGACCACTAACCGACTAAACATCATTTATTTTTCATCACTCTTAGCTAAAACCGGAATCTGTGCCGATCGCGAGATTCTAAACCTATTTTTGATTTGTTTAGCTCAAATTAATTGATCTATTTTTTACCCATACATCGAATAAGATGCCAGTACGTGCTTGAATAAAACTGATAGCATGATTGTCATATTTATAAGTGAAAAATTTTGTCCCATCGGGAAGTGTCTGATTAGGTAGGATATAGACTTCCATTGTTGTTGATCGATTATGCTTAAAGATCACTTTAAATAAGTGAGTAGGGATATGCACTCTTCTTGAACCCATGAATGCATTGCTCTGCTCTAAAAACAAGGGGCCTGTAAAAACCTCCACAAGATCATTTTGAAGTACAAGATTGTGAATATAAGATTCCAGACACTTCCATGCACCTCTATTTAAATTTGGATTTTGTGGAACAGCATTCTCAAGCATAAATGTCGCATCCATTTTTTCCTTTGAGTCATTTGAATCTTTTGCAGGAGCTAAATGCCCTCTATCAAAACCAGAATATTTAAAATCCTCATTGGTTGCTCGATTTAGCTCTGGAATAGCAAGATTTTCTACCCACTTATGATTAGTGCGTTTTTCCTCTCCAAATGAATCTTTTCCCAATCGCTGATGAGCAAAAATAGCAATTTTTTTGCTTGTATCATAAAGCAAATCGTATCCTTCATGGTGAATCAACTTATTCACTTCAGGTAAAGCGGGCAGATTCTTGTATTGTATCAATGAGTTAAGCTCTCTGAACATTTTTTGAGATTTACCATCATTAGCAATACTGCCTTCCATGATAGAAAGCCCTAGATAATGCTGAGGTGTTTTATTATGAGAATCAATTGCCGGACTTGCTCCCTTGCTTTTTAAACAGGCAAGTACTCCCTCATGTCCTGCCCTTGCCGCCAAATGTAGAAGGGAGACACCTGTTATACGTATAATGCGGATGTGATGATTGAAGTCATTTACAAAAGGCTTCTTTTTTACAACTGTTAATGTCCCTGATAATCTCTCATCTTGCCCTAGTATGCTGATTGGTTGAATCATCCCGGAGCCCAATTGAATGTTATCTGTCTCCCCATTTAGAAGAGCCTTTCCTTTTGTCATACAGCATACCATAGAAAGTAAACGAGGCTCGAGAGATAACAAAGTATTGAGCACGCTATAATCATTCATTATCACTGCGTAATGAGCAAGTGTCATTCTCTCAATTGAATGACCTTCTAATTGATCGATGACATCAGCATTTGGTTCCAACATGCCATTAGAATAAAAGATCTTCTCAGCTTTTTTTCCTATTGGATGTTGTCTGCGATAAAACTCAATGTTATTTTTGTTAACAAAATGATGTGTTCTTAGGCTCTCTTCCGAAAATCTTTTTGTTAAATCAGTCCTGGGATCGGATAATAGCTTCTCAAAAATGACTTGGAAGCTATTTTCGAAAGAATCATCCCACATTTTCTCATAGTTTTTCCAAAGAAGGTAGGTGACTTGGAGGCAAGTTGCATGACGATATACATTATCACCAATTCGAATCTTTAAAAATGATAAATTTGGGTTGACCTTACATACAACAAAATAATTCATCAGATTAAGAAAATTATTTCCTGTTTCGCGAAGCAAATCTTCATCGAGATCAATATCTCCATTAAACTCAATGATACATCTAATCAAGGTGAGAAAGACTTCATCACCTACTAAATGGTTAGCCAGCATGTAATTTACCAATTGCATACAAGAATCAATGGTGGCTTTAAAGCGATCATTTATTGATTCATCTTCATCATCCCAATCTTCTAACAAATCCGACTCATAAGGATGCTTCCATAATAGATAGACTAATTCAAGAACCGTCAGCTTATCCAATTCCTGGTACTTTGTTTTTGTATTTAAAATAGGGAAAAGGGGATTTCCTCTTCTATCAAGAAATTGTGTGACAAGATTAAGAATTCTGTGACCTGTTTCCTTTGCATGGAAAAGATAGGGATCATATCCATGGATAGATTGCAGTAAAGCGATGATCTCTTCAAGACTCAAATCAGGTGTTTGAATGCGTTGATCAATGATTTCTAAACAACGTTTTATAGCCAGTTGAAAACGCTCGGCGATTTCAACTTCCCATACATCGCACATCAAAAGATGATGAATGCATTCAAGGCAGCTGATATTTCTGAAAAGGGCAGTCCCTATCCTAATTTCAGGAACCACTAAAGTAGGATTCCCTCCATTATCCAGAAAATTTTGCAATAGACCAAGAAACTGCTTTCCCGTGATAAGCATGTTTGAGAAAAAAGGGTCCGATTCTATCGTCCGGCGAATCGAGTTTATAAATGTCTCATTACGGTGCTTTGCCTCTGTATCATAGCCTGGATGATTTAAAGACGAATTATAGCTGTATCTGGAATTGGTTTCATTGATCATAACTCTTCAATCCTATTTGGCCTAGACCCAACAGTCATGTCACCAGCCGCCACTTGAGGTGTAACATATAAAATACCAATAACATGGATCCAGGAGGTTTTAAAAATACCATTGGTACTCTTTCGATATGCGGAATTTTAGTTGATGGGTGGATTATCTTTCTACTTATTGTTCCTACCATAGTCAGCATCTATAATCTCGTAAATGACGTATTTATGCTCGGTCTTCCTCTACGAAGTATTTTGAGTGCCAATGGACATGTATGAAAAAGGAATAGCAAAACTAAAGAAAAACTCGAGCCATTTAGACCATGCCAAGGCTTAGCGTGCTTTAAAATCCGTTTCGTGAGGCGACCCCAGATAATGCATCAAAGAAAGTTAATTTAATCGTGTAACCATCATATGAGCCAAAGAAATTCGTGAATTTTCAATGTAAAGACTTTTATTTATATCTCTAATTTTTGATTTTTTAGTGGGAAATTTCTATATTCTTGCATCATAAGATTGACATTTGTTGTTTATATGTACTAGAATTAGGCTGAAATTTTACTACACGAGAATGACATGAAATTCATTGGGCGCAAAAAAGAGCTCGAATCTCTAGAGCTTTTAGTGAAGAAAAAATCGGCTAGCCTTGTCGTGATCAGAGGCAGAAGACGAGTTGGAAAAAGGCGATTGATTAAGGAGTTTGTCTCGGATAAAAACAATTGGATCTTCTCCGGTCTTTCTCCAGTTCCAGGGATCACTAAGCAGAGATAATTAGACGATTTTTCTGCCCAGCTATCCAACAGCCTTGGGATACCAAAGATGCAGGCCTCCGATTGGGTCGAACACTTCACTTTTCTTGGAAATTTATCCAAAGACAAAAAGATCGTCATCGTTTTAGATGAAATTTCGTGGATGGGATCAGAAGACCAAGACTTTCTTGGAAAGCTCAAAACAGCTTGGGATCTCCATCTTTCTGATAATCCAAATCTGATTATGATCATCTGTGGATCTGTATCCAGCTGGATTGAAGAGAATATCTTGCAAAGCACGGGATTTGTTGGACGCATCTCTTTAGACATAGTTCTGGAAGAGCTATCTATAGATGAAAGTAGTGAGTTTTGGGGATCTAGAAGAAACAAGGTGAGCGCTTACGAAAAGTTCAAAATGCTTTCCGTGACAGGTGGAATTCCGAAATACCTAGAAGAGATAATTCCTTCACACTCATCAGAGGACAATATTCAAAGACTCTGTTTCCAATCTAAGGGGATTTTATTCCGCGAGTTTGATCAAATCTTTTCTGATCTATTCTCTAAAAAAGCAACAACATACGGAAATATCGTAAAGGTTCTTGATCATTCATCGCGCTCTCTCGACGAGATAAGCAAAAGCTTAAGGATAGGAAAGAGTGGCTATCTATCAAGATGTTTAGACGATCTCGCTCTTGCAGGGTTTATTCAGGAAGACTGTACATGGAATTTATCGACCAAAGAAGAATCTAGATTGAAAAAGTTCAGGCTAAAGGATAACTATCTAAGGTTTTATTTGAGGTACATCGAGCCAAATAAGGATAGAATTCATAAAAACTTGTTTGAGTCAAAGTCTTTCATGTGCCTTCCTGGATGGGAATCCGTGATGGGCCTTCAGTTCGAAAATCTTGTTATGAATAATCTAAAAAAGCTGTGCGAAATTCTTCGGATCGACATTTCTGAGATTTTAAATGCAGGGCCATTTTTTCAGAGAAAAACACAGCGAATGAAAGGATGTCAAATAGACCTGCTAATCCAAACGAAGCACAACACTCTTTATGTGTGTGAAATCAAATTCAGCTCTTCTGAGGTCAAAAGCTCCGTTATCGAAGAAATGGAGAAGAAGATCGAAAACCTTTCTGTTCCAAAAGGATTTTCTGTCAGACCTGTTCTTATTCATGTTAATGGAGTGAGCCAAGCAGTGATGGAAAGTGAAGTTTTCAATGACATTGTTGATTTCTCTCAATTTTTCGAGACTTAAATACCGGGTCGTCTCACAATTCGGAAGATGATGAGTGGTACTATTGGTAGAAGAAAAATAAGAGGTCATTCTAGGAAACCAAAAGCTTTTGCTTAAATACTTTTATTGGAAATGAGCGATCCGGTTGCTTATATTTCTCATTTCTTTTCCTTCAAAAGATCTTCTGCTTTCACTTGCCCTTCAGTCTCTCGTTCTATTTGTCTAGCTAAGTGTTTCCCTGGTTTTTTAGTCCCGTTTACAATTTCATTGATATAGGTGCGACCATAGCCAAGTTTCTTTGCAAAATCACTAATTTTAAGCCTTTGCCTAAACAAATATTCTCTTAGTTCCATACAATCTCTTGTTTCTCAGCTAAATATTAGACGAACAACTATTTTTTAGTCACTAGTCTTTTTGTGTTGTCTAAAAATTAGACGTTATACTAAATTTTAGACGAAAAAGCAAGCTCCCTGGTGACTGGGTCGCCAAGCCCAGCAGGTTGAGCGGCTAGGAGAATAGACCTTCAAACTGAGGATAAATATGAACGAAGAAGAATTTTATTTCGAATTAGTGAAATTTGTGACGAAAGCCATTGTAGACCATACGAAAAACCAATCTGAGGCGCTGAAGCTCATCGTGGTTGGTATCAATTCAGCTTTACAAGTAAAAAACAAAAAGGAGAAACGGTCATGACCAATTTAGAAGAACTCATTCACACGGCGCAGAAGTTGAGCGATCGTTTAGAAATGGCCGCTGCGGAAGAAAAGAGATTTTGCGTTGACATTTGCATGCGCTTGGAGTGCTTGTCTTGGGAAATGCTAAGAACTTCAAATGAACTGAAAGAAATTAAAAATTATACCTAGGAGTTGACTATGCTTTATTTCGATTCACAATTAGGCGACGAGTCTGAGTTGATGGATGAATGGGTTGAAAAAGAAATGCACACACAAAAAAAGGCCGCCATTGAAAAACTGTCTTCCATTGTGGCGCATTTCAGCTCAGAGTTTTCTAAGATTTTAGCTTATAGCCGGTCTGAAAGCTTACCGGAAGCCGCAAGATTAGCAGATCTGTTGGATCTGAGCAAGATGGATTTTTTAGCCATTCAGGAAGATTTAAAGGGATTTAAGAGAGAAATCTTAAAAGATCAGGATGATTTATTTGATTACCCGGAAGATTAAAGAAACCAATTATGGAACAGGGGGAGCGGGTCCCACGCAAGAGGAGACCTGCTCCAAACAGGCATCTTTCTTCTAAACCGCCTTGCAAAAGAATATGCGAGTAAGAAAGTTGTGCTTATGTGGTGAAAATTCGAAGTTTCAATCAAACTTATCAATATATTCTCATTTCATTTGCAGTTCTTAGCATTTCCTATTTGTTTTTTGCTTGTAAAGCTGAATTGACACCAATCACGATGAGCTTCAGTGCCTGAGATTGGTTCTTCGTATGATCTACAATGGCTTTTGTGACGAACCTCACTAATGCCAGATAGAATTCTTCCTCATTCTCGTTCATGTTTTATCCTCCGTTTGAAAGCCTATTCTCCTAGCTGCTCAACCTGTGGCGAAGTTACAGCAGAAGAGATTATTCAGGAATATAATGGAGAAGTGAAAGCGGAAGATCTTGTGAAGAAAAAGAAATGAGAAATATAAGCAATAGGTTTATTTTTTAATTTTCTTCGAAATCCTCTTAGCTACAGGATTAGCTTTAATTGCATGGGATTCACTTTTTCGTCTAATAGGTTTTGGGGAAATTTTAGAACTTCTTTCATTTCCTACGTTCAATTCGCCCATCTCATACAGCAATTCTGGATCAAAATCAGCATCATTTGGCCAAGACAGTGTAATTTCGTCCACGATGAATTTTTTAAAATAATCGATATCTTTAAGTGGGATAAAGACGTGTTTTGCAGTTTTCAGAAAATTGGAAAAATCAACTATCTTAGAAACCCCGTCTGAAAACAAAATCTCTATTTTATACCCATCAATGTAATTTGCTTGTTTGACTCTCATATCTAAACCAATGGTTTAATTTTGTTGTGCTTTCCTGTTTGCAAAAGTTCCCAGTTTTCCAGAAGCTCTTCTTTGTGCAAATCCGCCCATTCTATCACTAAACCTCTAACTCTTGACGGAAGATGCCCTCTTATAACTTCTAAGGTATTAATAGCAATAACCGCACTATCATCCCCATAATGTGCGTGAAAATGAGGTGGATTATGTTCTTTCCCTGCAAAGAACATCCTTATTATGATCCCTAAAAATCGGCTAATCTCTGGCATTTCTCATCTCCAATTAATATGTTAACATAAATAAAAAAGCTCTGCAATTTATAGAATCCCTGGAAGCCTTCGTCTTTAGGTAGGGGATAAGTCACGGTTAATATCTTCAAATTGATTGATATAGACTTCACCATCGGGGAATTTTGCTATGATATCCAGTTTTCCTCCCATTGCTTCAATGTAGCTGCGAAGAGTTGAAATATACATATCTGTACGACGTTCTATACGAGAGACGTTGGCTTGTTTGGTTAACAAAAGCTCTGCCAAGCGCTCTTGACTCATTTGATGTGCTTGTCTCAACTCCTGTAGAGGCATTTCTTTTAACATCTCTTTTGTTTTCGCTGCTGCTACTTTTCGTGCTGGCAACGACATTTTTTTTCGTAAGGTGTTAAATGGCTTAGTCATTTGTTAATCCCTCCTTTTTAAGAGCGTTAAGGTGCTGATCATAAAGTTTATCGGCAATAGGAACAAATTTTTCGTACCAACGATCTTTACCTGTTTTATTACCACCAATTAATAATATTGCAACACGTCTTGGGTCGAAAGCATAAAGTACACGCGATATGGTTGCCCTGCATGTTGTATTCTCAGTTCACGCATGTGACTATGTTTTGAGCCATTAATACCAGATGAAAATGAGTGTCTAAGGTTAGGGCCATATTCTTCTAGTAATCCAACGCAGGCGTCGATATCAATCCATTCTTCTTCGGTTAGAGTGTTCCACCAATCCTTAAACTCATCTGTATATTCAACTTCCCACATCACAAGTCCTTATAAATATATAATTACACAAAAGACATATTACATCAAGGTAATATTACGTGCAATTAATATTTCATTGCTTTACACAGAGGGCGTCGTTTTTGACCTTTCAATGTCGCAATTTCGTCTTTCAAACTCTGAATTTGTTCTTTTTGCAGGCCAATTGTGTTCAAGGCTTCATCCAGGCTATTCAACGCTATGCCAAGACGGTCTTTTAACCATCTATTTTCCTCTGATAACTGTCGATTCCAGCCTTCCAAATCGTCCATAGAGTGCTCACTCTACGATGATTAAAGATTAAAGCATAGCTTTATTTTTGTCTTTTATGCCCCCGCCGTGCTGTAGTAGCCCCCTTTAGCGAAATGGTTAAGACAAGACATGGGGGGCTGCTACAGTAGGCGGGGATTCAACTGAGGCTGAGAGGGGAGCTTGCGACCGAAGCCGAAGGCGAGAGCGACTGCGAATTTGTGGTTTACCTCAAGTTTTTGAGCTCTTGCCACAATTCTTTTGACATTAAAGATTTTACTCATTAGGAAGGATTTAGTGTCACAACAAAAGAGGTACATGTGGATTCTGTAGCTGTAGCAGGCAGTAGGTTGGTAAGCCATACTTATGATCAATCGGTACGCTATATCTCTGGTACATTTATCTACGATCGCGTAAACGAGGCTGGGAAAACCATACTCTCAAGTCCCCCGCAACCTCCTCAAAAGGAATGGACACAAAGCATCCTTAAATATACGGGAACCCCTCAGGTCTCAGAGTATGAAACAGTTCTAAAAAAAGTAGTCCCCGGTAAGGATGGGCGCATGCGCATCACAAATACGACGGACCGGCTCCATGCGATCCATGTCCAACTTACTGTATTTAAAAATAGGGGCGAGTGGGGAGGAACTGCTAGTGTTGTGGGACCCTGCCAGCTGCTCACGTGTGGCCATAACGTATATGATCCAAAAGGAAAAAAGTGGGCAGAGAGGATCTTAGCCTATCCGGCTCTCAATAAAAAAGTGGCTCCATTTGGAGTCGTAGAGGTCGTTAAGGCCTACACATTTGCCGATTGGACTGAGCGGGGTGATTCTAAGTATGATATAGCTCTGCTCATCATCAATCAGCCTATTGGTCTTTACACAGGATGGGGAGGCATATTGAGCACCCATGATCAGGCTTTGGTTAATGAACAGGTGACCATCACAGGTTACCCAGCAGATAAAAATTTCGATGAGATGTGGAGCATGAGCCATACGTTGAAGACGATCTATCCAGAAAGTTTCGACTATCTACATGATACCTTTGGAGGACAAAGTGGAAGTCCTATTTCTATAAACCGACATGCATTAACCCAGATTATAGGGGTCCACACGTTGGGGTTTTCTCAAGTCAATTCTGGGGTCAGAATCTCCAGTGGGAAATTTACCACCCTTTTCATCAAGGTTATGTCTGAGCACCATGCCCTTGCTGCGCATCCCCAAGTGATCTGCGGGCCCACCTACGCTTGGCCTACTGAGGCTCATAAAATAACAATAAGAGCACATTCAGGTCCAGTGAATTTTCTTGCTGTTCTTCCCAATGGAACTTTAGCTAGTGCATCTGATGAGATTAAACTATGGGATCCATCCACAGGAGATTGTCTGCGCACGATCACTGGAACAGGGTTTGTGACTTCTCTTGTTGCTCTTCCCAATGGAACTTTAGCTAGCGGATCTGATGCACAAACCATTTAGGATATGGGATCCATCCACAGGAGATTGTCTGCGCACTCTTACTGGACATTCAGATGGGGTGACTTCTCTCGCTTTTCTTCCTAATGGAACTTTAGCCAGTGGATCTGGATCTGATGACAAAACCATTAAGATATGGGATCCATCCACAGGAGATTGTCTGCGCACTCTTACTGGACATTCAGATTGGGTGACTTCTCTCGCTTTTCTTCCTAATGAGAACTTCATCAGTGGATCTGATCTAATCACAAAACCATTAAGATATAAAATCTATTCCCGGAATTCCCTTTAACGCTCACCAGACATTCGAGAGTGTTTCCACTTGTCGCACTCTTCTTGCCCGACGAAATTTTCACTGTCAGTGGATCTGGGATCAACCATTTCAGATATAAAATCCGTCCACGGAGATTGCCTGCGCACGATCACTACATATTTCAGTGGTGACTTCTCTTGCTGTTCTGCCCAATGGGATTTTAGCCTTCGGTACTGGTGTCGATGGCATTGGGTTTACGAATCCATCAACAGGAGATCATCTGCACGGTCCCCTCCAAAGACTAGGCCAGGTGGCGTCTCTTGCTGTTCTTCTCGATGGGACTTTAGCCAGTCGGTCTCAATCCTTTGCGGCTAAACCATTTATGAGTTTTAACGCCTTTATTGACCTTTGGAAATAAAATATTTGCTTGCTACGGCATTACAGCCCACATTGGGGTCTGAGGTGCAGTGGAACAGTAAATGCACTTAAGCAATGCAAAAAAAAATAGCCGTCAAAAATTGCCGTGCTACTTCTTTTTATCAATACAAAATTGCACAAACGGTCGTTTAAGCAACAACTTTGATACTTACTGGGGTCGCGTGGGAAAACGGAAAAAATCCAACGTTAAGAACTAAAGCATATTAATTGGTTACATGTTTATTAATTAAACCGTGTTCGATTTACTCGGGTCCAAGTGGTCGTAATGGTCTGAATTTTCCTTCTCCAAGTCGTTCGTCACTACGCCAAACATAATCCCCTGTTAGATTGATGTGTTCCCAGCCTAGGGGTGAGAGGTGTTGCAATAACTCATCGTTCACATTTTTGTTGTGTGCTTTGAGTGATTGAATGGCTCTCTCAATGTAGGTAGTATTCCAAAGTACTATGGCGGCAGTCACCAAGTTAAGCCCACTGGCACGATAGCGCTGTTGCTCAAAACTACGGTCTCGAATTTCACCGAGTCGATTAAAGAATATAGCTCTAGCCAGCGCATTACGAGCTTCTCCTTTATTCAGCCCAACTTGAACCCTGCGGCGCAAGTCTAGATCTTGCATCCATTCTAATAGACATCTTGCATAACCTCAATTCCTTGCCCGTGCCCCTGCCCTTGCCCTTGCCCTATTAGCATAGAATTGCGTGCCAGAACTTTTTCGGGCAAGGGCAGGGGCAGGGGCAAGGGCAAGGAATTGTGAGGTTATGCAAGATGTCTATTGCATCTTCTTTTATCGCAAATTCAGGATCTGGTTTGCGGTATAATTCTTCATTTGCCATTCCTCGAAACTTTGTACTGAGTCTAGTGGCTATTTTGTATTGCTTAAGTGCGTTTATTGACGTTAATCAATTAGAAAAATTGTCTTTAAATTTCAAATATTTTCTGTCAAAATGTCTGCTATTTATGGAGAGAAAAACATGCTTAATATAAGCAAAAAAAATCATAAATTTCTCTTAAAGTTATTTCCAAAACTGATTGAATTGGGCATGATGACAAAAGAAGAATCCTGTAATATTCTATCTGCTGTTACTCCAATGCCATTTGACTGGAAACGACTTACTCAATATTGCCTTTGGACAGCTGTGTGTTCGTTGGTCATTGCAATAACGGCTATTTTTTCCGATAAGTGGTTGCTTCTATTTTTTAGCCGCTTTTTTACAGCACCTGCTTTGGTAAAAACAATCGGATGTGCAATCCTTGCAACATTATTCTATTCGACTGGCTCTATTCGAAAAATTAAAAAACCGCAAAATGTTTATACAAACGAAAGTATTTTATTTCTTGGTATATTAGCAACTGCTGGAGCAATTTCTTTCCTTGGGAATTTCATTGGTTTAGACGAGAATCATTTTTCTTTACTCATTCTAATTGCTAGCATTTGCTATGGAATCTTAGGATTTTTCTTAAAATCTCAGCTTATCTGGTGCTTTTGTTTCTTCAGCCTGGGAGGATGGTTTGGAGCTGAGACTGGCTATTTATCTGGATGGGGAGCCTATTTTCTCAGTTTTAATTACCCTCTTCGCTTTTTATTTTTTGGAATCATTTCTTTATTCTTTACGATCACATTACGGAACAATTCAATATTCCAACCCTTCTATGCTGTGACACGCAATGTAGGACTCCTATATTTGTTTTTATCCTTGTGGATGATGTCAATTTTTGGAAATTATTGGGATATGGAGAGTTGGTATCAAGTTAAACAAATTGAATTATTTCATTGGAGTTTGCTATTTGCCTCTGCAAGCGCAATCGCTATCTATTTAGGATGCAAATGGGATGAAGGGGCCTATAGAGGTTTTGGAATAACCTTTCTTTTCATCAATTTATATACTCGCTTTTTTGAACTTTTTTGGAATTCACTTCATACTGCAATATTCTTTTTTATTCTTGCTATCAGCCTCTGGTATCTAGTACGGCATGTCAATTAAATTGTCGGATATAATTTTCTTAATTTTACTCTTGCATCCACCGTTGTAAACTGCCAATTCGCTATTACTTTTTTCTCGTTTCTTGCCTTAGTCCAAGCTTTTACTTCTTCATCAAGGATCGCCTTTTCACCAAGCCTTTGGTCTAAACATTGACGACTTAAATGACTTAATTCTATTTCGGCCATATTCAACCAACTACCATGCTTTGGCGTGTAATGGATGTCAAATCTATCTGCAATCCTCTTAGCTTCAGATGGTTCAAATGTTTCATAAAGAGAGGATTTGTGATGGGTATTTAGATTGTCCATTACAAATATTATTTTTTCCGCATCCTGATACTGTTCGTTGTCTACTATTTCCCTCATATAATAAGCCCAGTCAGTTCTGGTTCTCTGCTCAGTTATTTTTGTGAAACGCAATCCCTGCAACGGCTCGAAGGCCATAAAAATACTGGCTGTTCCATTACGCTCATACTCTGTGTCAAATTTCTCCACATCCCCTGGTTTCATCGGTAATGGTTGCCTGATTTCCTTTATCAATTGCTTGCTTGATTCATCCATGCATATTACCGGATGCTTAGGATCATAAGCCTGCTTGTAAATATCCAAGACTTCTTCCATTTGGCAAACAAATTCAGCATTTCTTGCAGGAGCTATGCACCATTCTTTTTTTTGCCAAGGCTTAAGTTCGTTTTTTTTAAAGCCCTACCTATGGTGTTAGTTGAAACCGATTCAACATACTTACACTCTACCATCCTATCTGCCAATAGGCTTAATGTCCATTTCGCATGCCCCTCTGGCGGTTCACTGCAAGTAAGAGCAATTAAATATGCCTCTTCCTCTCCTTTTATAATCTTCTCTCTATTGCCATGTGGGAGTAATTTTCTATTTATAGTATCTTCAAAACCCTCTTCAATTAGTGACTTACGAACTCTTTCTACCGTTTTAACACTAACATAAAATGCTTCTGCGATTTGAGGATCTTTCCAGTTTTCACCTTCTTCTCCGCAATCCGTTTTTAACAAGATACGAGCTCTATTCTGTTTTTCTTTACTGGCACTTCCTTCCTTGAGTAGTTGAAAAAGTATTTCTCTTTCATCTGTCGATAATCTAACAATGTATTTCTGAGTCATAGGTCACCTCTTTAAAAGATTAAGAGGATACCTATAAAAACATTTTCTATCAATTCAATTGACATGCCGTACTAGAGAATCTCTCTCAAATACTTTCCCGTCCAAGAATGTTCACAAGCCGCCAGCTCTTCTGGCGTCCCCTTTCCAATCACCCATCCCCCCTTTTCTCCCGCTTCGGGGCCAAGATCGATGAGATAATCGGCATTTTTGATGACATCCAAATGATGCTCAATGATCACCATTGTATTTCCTTTATCGACCAGCTGCTGAAGCACGTTTAAGAGCTTCCGGATATCTTCACTATGCAATCCTGTAGTCGGCTCATCCAAAAGGTAAAGGGTGCGCCCCGTCGCTCGCTTGATCAATTCGCGGCTGAGCTTCAGCCGTTGGGCTTCCCCTCCCGATAGGCTCGCAGTCTCTTGTCCCAGCTTCACATAACCCAGTCCCACGGCAATCAATGTATCGAGAAGGCGAGTCACACGAGGATGATTCTGAAACGCTAATCGCCCCTCTTCGATCGTAAAGGTGAGATATTGTCCAAAATTTTTCCCTTGATATGTCACCTCTAAACTCAGCGGATTCAACCGCAATCCTTGGCATTCTTCACAAGAGACTTTCACAGCAGGAAGGAAATGCATCTCGAAGCGGCGATAGCCAAGCCCCCAGCAGGCTGTACACATCCCTTTGCGGTGATTGTAACTAAAATGTTTCGGTTGAAGTCCTTTCGCTTTTGCAGCAGGCAAGCTAGCAAAGAATTCACGCAGAGCCGTCAAGACATCAATATAAGTGCCCACATCCGAGCGAATCGTCCTCCCCACCGGATTTTGATCGATCGAAATCACTTTATCAAATTGCGAAAGACCCGAAACGATTGCCCCTTCCAATTCCACAGAATCTCCCATCCAGCGTCGCTCCATCGCCGGAAGGAGCACCTGTTGCAGCAAGGTCGATTTTCCCGATCCCGAAACCCCTGTCAAACAGGTCAATACACCCACGGGAAGGTCCACATGAATCTGTTTCAAATTATTTTTACAGGCCTCTCGAATCGAAAGAAATCCTCGATTCAAGGGACGTCTTTTTGTACGCAAGGGAATCTCTTTTTTTCCTGAGAGATAATGCCCCGTTAAAGAATGGGGATGGCGTGTCAACTGCTTCAACGTTCCCCGTGCCGTGATGTGTCCTCCCTGCTCTCCCGCTTGAGGACCAAAATCAAGCACATAATCGGCCGTTGCAATCGTCTGCGGATCGTGCTCCACTAAGAGGAGCGTGTTCCCCAGCTCTTTCAATTTTTGAAGAGCACCATTGAGCCGAGCATTATCGCGAGGGTGGAGCCCAATGGTCGGTTCATCCAAGACGTATAACACTTGTGTCAAACCGCTGCCAAGCTGCCGAGCTAGGCGGATCCGTTGCGCTTCCCCTCCGCTCAAGGAGGGGGCACTTCGATCGAGCGATAAATAGTGCAATCCCACTTCGCATAAGAACTCAAGACGATGGTTCAGCTGCTCCATGACCTCTTCCAGGAGCTTCTTCTCTTGGTTTTTGAGCTGGATCGATCGAATGAAGGCCCTTGCCTTTTCAATCGGCCAGCGGCAAAACTCATGAATGGCGACTCCCTCAATGGTCACGGCACGGGCCAAAGGAGGAAGGCGGGCCCCTTGGCAGCTTAAACAGGTTTGTTCTTGCAAGAGAGGAAGGATCGCTTGCCGACTGTCTGACAAGGCACTTTTTCCTGCTTTGGCTAAAACGGTGTTGATCCCAAGCCAACGAAAACGAAGTCCGGAGCGATCGGTCAGCCATTCCTCCTCCCCTCCTCCTTGCATGAGCTGTTGGATTTGCTCGATGGGGAGTTGGGATAAAGGAGTACAAGAATCGATCTCATGGGCCTCTAGAAAGGATGCTACATAAGCAAAGGGAGAAGGGTCAAAAGGCTCTTGCCATAAATGACGCATAAGCCCCTTGATGGATTGCGAAGGCAAATCAGGATGGTGCATCACTTGTGCGCCATACTGATAGCCTAGTCCCATGCAACCCTGGCACGCCCCTTCCGCCGTATTAAAAGCAAATGTATGAGGGGTGATCTCCGGATAAGCCTTTCCTGTGCTCTCTACAGCAAAGGCCAAGTTGAAAGGAATTTCTTTATCCCCCTCTAAGATGGCTAATTTCCCTTTTCCAATCCGAGCGGCATTTTCCACTGCCTCATCAAGGCGGGCCTTTGAAGAGGTCTCACTTTTTAAACGGTCGATCACCAAATACAAGGCGTTTTTTCTTTTCTTATCAAAGGGGATAAGAATCTCTTTCTCTTCTTCCTCAAGAGAATAAAAGGTTCCATTGAGGCGGAGGCGAGTAAAGCCTTGTCGCTTTAACCGAAGCAGGAGATCTTCAAAACGCTCTTGTTTCTCCATTTCCAATGGAGCTAAAATGTGGAGTTTTTTCCCCGGGAATTGTTGAAGGAGGCGGCCCACGACATCCTCTTTGCTGATCGCTTTGATGACCTCTCCGGTCTCCGGACAATGGGGGATTCCGACGCGGGCAAAGAGGACGCGCAGGTAATCGTAAATTTCGGTCATGGTGCCGACGGTGCTGCGTGGATTGCCCGCATGCGCTTTCTGTTCGATGGCAATGGCAGGCGAAAGACCGTCGACATGAGGCGACTTTGGGTTTGGGCATCTGCTTGACAAACTGGCGAGCATAGGGAGAAAGGGACTCAATATAGCGCCGTTGTCCTTCGGCATAGATCGTTTCAAAGGCCAGCGAGGATTTTCCCGATCCTGAAGGGCCGGTGCAGATGGTGATTTTATCGCGCGGGAAGGTCGCTGTCAGATGCTTCAAGATTATTTTGCTCGGCACCGATGCAACGTGAATCTCTTGGATGCGCCCTTTTGCTTCTCGTCTTTCTTAGGCTTCTTTTTTTCTTTGAAAGGCGAGGCTGTCTTCTCTTCCTTTTCGTGGTAAAGAGCCTCTTGGATCGCCTGCCCTGTCGGCGTGTCTAGCTGTGCGATCTGTTCCGGTGTTCCCATGGCGACGATGTGGCCTCCCTCCTCGCCTCCTTCAGGTCCGATGTCGATGATCCAATCGGCTGTTTTGACCACATCCATATTGTGTTCGATGACCAGGACGGTGTTGCCCCGGTCGACCAAAGCTCTGCAGGACCTCCAGCAGGTGTTTGATGTCGTGGAAGTGGAGGCCTGTCGTCGGTTCATCGAAGATGTAGAGCGTTCTTCCTGTGGCAGGGCGCACCAGCTCTTTGGCCAGCTTGATCCGTTGCGCTTCTCCGCCGGATAGGGTGGTGGAGGATTGTCCGAGCTTGATATATTCCATCCCCACTTGCTGCAGAGTCTCCAGCTTATGTTTGATGGAGGGGATATTCTCAAAAAATTCCAGCGCTTGCGCCACATCCATTTCCAGGACGTCGTAAATATTTTTGCCCTTGTAGTGGACTGAGAGCGTTTCCGGATCAAAGCGCTTGGTTTTGCAAAGGGGGCAATCGATCCAGGCATCTTCCATGAAATCCATATCGATCTTGATCATGCCCCATCGCCTTCGCATTGCGGGCAGGAGCCCTCCTTGACGTTGAAAGCTGAAGCGCCCCGGTTTATAGCCGCGCGCTTGGCTTTCGGGCAGCTGGCTAAAGAGATCGCGGATCTCATCGAAGAGCTTGATGTAGGTGGCAGGGTTGGAGCGGGGATTGCGTCCAATCGGCGACTGGTCGATGGCAATGACTTTATCGATATTTTCGATGCCCTTGATCTCCTTATGGGCTCCCACGGATGTTCACCACCGTGCAAGTGCATTGGAGAGAGCGGGATAGAGAATATCGGTGATTAAGGAAGATTTGCCCGAGCCTGAAACGCCTGTCACAGCAATAAAGACCCCTAAAGGGATTTTGACCAGTTACATTTTTGAGGTTATGATGGGTGGCTCCTGAACGATCCGCAGCGCCTCTTTGGCGGCTTGCGTGCGTTTTTCGGGGATCGGAATTCAGTTTCCCGATAGGTAAGCGCCGGTCAGCGAACGCGTGTTCTCTAACAGATCTGTCAGGGTGCCATTGACAACAATTTCGCCCCCCTTGATTCCAGGTCCTGGACCAAAATCGACAATGCGATCGGCTTCCCAGATCGTCTCCTCATCATGTTCGACAACGATGACCGTATTGCCCATATCGCGGAGATGTTTGAGGGTATGGATCAGTTTGCGTATTGTCGCGTGGATGGAGGCCGATGGAGGGCTCATCGAGAATGTAGGTGATGCCGACCAGTCCACAGCCGATCTGAGAGGCGAGGCGCACGCGCTGCGCCTCTCCGCCGGAAAGGGTGGGGGCGGTGCGGTCGAGGGTGAGGTAATGCAAGCCCACTTCCACTAGGAATTGGAGCCGCTGCCTGATTTCTTTGAGGAGTTCTTCGGCGATGAGCAATTCTGGGGGTTAGGGTGAGCTTGGTTGAAAAATTGTTGACATCTCGGCCATGGTCAAGGAGGTCAAGTGCGCTGATCCGTTTGCCTTGGAAGCAGGGTGGCAGCAGGATAGGGTTTAAGCCGCTCTCCTTGGCAGTCGGGCAGACCTGAAGATCATCAGCTTCTGCATTTTCTTTCGGTAAAGGTCACTCTTGGCTTCGGCAAAGCGCGGATGGGCCTCGTGCAGGACCCCTTTCCATTGGATATGATCGATCCAGCGGGCGCCCTGTGACGGGGTGGATCAATGGATGCGGGTCCATTTTTTCTCGGTCCCATAGAGAAAGACCTTTTTGGCTTGGGGAGTAAGCTTATTCCAGGGAGTATCGACGCTAAATTGGTATTGCTCTGCCAGGTTATCGTAGATATTGCCATAGCGAACGGTTTGATAGGAGCTCGCGACGGAGCAGCAATCTTCGGCAATGCTAAGGTAGGGATCGAAGACCTTTTCTAAGTCGAATTCGTGGATTTTTCCCATTCCCTGGCAGCGGGGGCACATGCCGGAGGGGTGATTGAAGGAGAAGTCGTGCGGTTCTAACGAAGGATAAGAGAGGCCTGACTTGGGGGAGTAGGCATGCATGGAAAAAAGATGCTCTTCCTGGGTTTCTGCTTCCAGAACTAAGCAAGTCCCTTTTCCCCATTCCAGCGCTTGCATGAGGGAATCGGCGATGCGCGAGAAGGCAGCCGGCTCGACGGTGAGCCGATCGATGACAAGATCAACGTCGTGGGTGACATTTCCATCTAAAGAAAGGGTTTCAGTGAGGGGGACGAGAGGGCCATCGACTCGCACCCGTGTGAAGCCTTTGCGCATGAAATCTTGGAAGTCTTCTTTAAATTCTCCTTTTTTATCGCGGGCGTATGGAGCGAGAAGAACGAATTTTGTTCGGTGGGGCCAGCTTTGCACGGTTTTGATGATTCGTTCGCGGCTTTGGGGTTGGACCGCCTCACCGCTGACGGGGCAGTGGGGGATGCCGACGCGGGCATAGAGAACGCGAAGATAGTCGTAGATCTCGGTGAGAGTTCCGACGGTTGAGCGGGGATTGCGTCCGGCCGTCTTTTGTTCGATCGAGATCGTGGGCGAGATGCCGCTGGCATGTTCGAGGTCGGGTTTGCTCATCTCGCCCATTTGCCTCCGGGCAAAGGTCGAGAGCGATTCGACGTAACGCCGTTGCCCTTCCATGTAAATCGTATCAAAAGCGAGGGAGGACTTGCCTGAGCCGGAGACACCTGTAAAGACGATGAGTTCGTTTTTATTTAGGGTGAGGTCAACCCCTTTTAGGTTGTGGACGCAGACTTTTTTTAGGAGAATTTTTTCTTTTTGCATGAATGAGAATGACTTGAATTAAGAGTACATCAATATTAGTCGATCAGAGAATTTTTTTTCTGGGAAATTGTCAGATGAGAATCAGATGCCTCTGCTTTACGAGTCTTGCTCAAATAAACTCTTAAATTTTTCCTTATCTAAAGGTTGTCGATGCGCTTGAATGATCTTGATGCACTCTTCAATAAGGATAGAAACGTCAGGGGCTGGAAAGTTGTGGTTGAAATCAATCGATTTGATAATTTCATTTTTATTTAAATTCATAACGACGAACTTGTCTACATTTTTGCTTTTGTCTTTATATTCAAAACAGAGATTATCTATAATTCCTATTTCAAATGAAGATTTATCAATTATACAGATTTGTTTTTTAGTTTTAGGATTAATTATATAGATATTTTCAGAGGAATGGGCATATAAAAATTGTTTATCTACTATAATTCTAGTTATTAACTCATTATAGCATTTTTTGTTTACTTTAATGACAAATTGTTGATTGTTAGAAAGATCTTGAATTAGAATACCACCTTTGTTTCCTAAAACAAAGACTTTTTCTTCTTGGCTGAAAATATAAAAAGGATTCCCTATATCATCAGGCGTTTTGATTAACAGGCTCTTCTCAGGATTATCATAAGAGATAATTTCTAAATATGAAGCATTTTTATATATAATAATTAATTTTCCATTCTTTATGTTAAGACATTCACCAACATAAACAAAAACATCAAAACCGAGTCGTTGCTTCCATGTATTGAAAATTTCTCTCACTTCACTCTTTTCTTTTGCAAAAGCTGTTTGAATTTGCTGGACTTGTTTTCCCGTTTTATAATCCCACTGAATAATCATTCCATCTTCTCTAAGTGCAAAAAGGTGGTTTCCTTCTACAACTAGATTAGCAATCTTTTTTTCATTTTCTCCGGAAAGGAGAGTAGGTTGACTTTCTCCTTTATGCACTTCTATATCAATCGAACAAATAAAAAAGTCATATTTACCATATCTTACGGAAAATTTTGGTCTTTCAGATGTTAGCATTCCATTTAATTTTTGATCTTTATTAAGTGCGAAATTCCATTTACTTGACTGTCTTATATAGCGGTCCACAAAATTAGATAAAAAGGAGTAGCAATGTGCTGGGGTGTGACAAACTCTTTATAAATACTTGGGTATACCAAGAAATTTTCCCCCGTTCTTTTGCGTAATCTGAAAGCACGCACTTTTCCTGGAAGCACAAAAGCCTTGATTTTTCAACAGAGTGTCGCTAAAAGTTCTCTCTTTGTTTGGAGGAGAGCTATGGCGAGGGAAAAGCGGGCAAGGGGAGAACGTCCCGGAGATCTGCGACAGGAAGTAAATCGTGTCCGCACTTCAAGAAATCATCTAAAGGACGTTTGCCGCGATAAAACAGGGATGAATAAGCAGCTCAGAGATAGAAATGTTGAGCTCACCGAAAATCGGGACAAATGGAAGACTAGAAGCAAAGAGCTCGAACAGCAATTGAAAACAGCACAAGAAGAGGTGGAGCGCGAGCGAGAGCGAGCGGATCAAGAGCGAGAACGTGCAGATACACTTCAAGCAGAGGTTGAAATGGTGTGGGGAAAAAAATCGCGAGCTCGCAGATTTGATTCCTCAGATGGGAAAGAAAGGACCTCGTAGTTGGTATCCCACCCTGATCATTACCATGAGCATTCAGCTTATCTTGTATGCAGCAGTTTCATTTCGTGCAGCGCCTAAAGCGATACACACCGCACTCTCTCACTTTTCCGCCGTAAAGAGCCAAGCAATCCCTACGTACAAGACCATCAGAAGGTGGCTGACTCGTATTGGTCTCTACAAATTAAATTGTCTGAAAGAGCAGGCAACCGATTGGGCGCTCATCATCGATAATTCGATCCAGATTGGTGTGCATAAATGTTTAGTAGTCTTAGGAATCCGATTGAGCAAACGTCCTGAACGAGCGCTGACCTTTGAAGACATGGAAGTGTTGGCGATGGAGATTCACGAACAGACGGATGCGAAGGTTATTTGCGAATCGCTGAAGCAGGCACAAAAGAGAGTAGGGCAAGTGGCAATGGTGTGTGCGGATGATGGACCGGATCTGCGAGGAGGATTAGGGATGTTTTGCGCAGAGCACAATGTGGGACGTGTGTTCGATATAACCCACAAGATCGGCACGTTCTTGAAGAGATTTTTGGAGCAAAATCCTCTCTGGAAGGCTTTCACAGCAGCAGCAGCGGAGGCGAAACGAAAAATGCAACAGACTCAGGCAGCGCATCTCGCGCCGCCTAACCAAAGAACCAAGTGCCGGTTTTTGAATATCGAGATATTGGTATGCTGGGCGATTGATATCTTAGTGGCTCTAAAAAACCCCAATCATCCTGACAGAAAATTACTTGAAACACACTGTAGCTGGATCCTCCAATATGAGGAGCTCGTGGAGCAACTCAATCAGATGAATCTCATTAGTCAAAAGGTGAGACACCACATTCGAGAGCATGGGATAAGCAATAATACAGGAGATCAAATTGACAGGATACTAGAAGAGGCCCTGGCTCTATCGAGATTTAACATTCAGGCTTGCGAGTACGCTGGGCAGCTGATTGATTTTTGCAAAAAGCAAGCCAAAATTGTCCCTATTGGCCAAGTTTGGATTGGGTCAAGTGAGATCATCGAGTCTTTATTTGGGAAGTTAAAAACCCTCGAGCAAGATCAAAGCAAGGGAGGTTTTACATCGCTTGTTTTGGGAGCAGCAGCCTGTGTAGGGAAGATAGATGCTGATATTGTCCAAGCAGCTTTGAAACAAGTCAAAATAACGGATGTTGATGCTTGGGCTGATGGACAGATAGGACCGACGCTGTTATCTAAACGAAGATGCGCTCTTGGGGAATGGCGCCGTAAGAAAAGGAAAAATAAAATTACACAGGAATTAGCTGGAATTCCTATGGAAGAGGCGATGGGTTTTGACTGAGTTTGTCACACCCCAGCAATGTGCTTCTCTCCAAGTCAGTAGATCCTGTTTAACAAATGAAACAAAATCCTCTCTTACATTTTGTTCTTGAGGTTTCCAAATTTCTTGCTGAATGAGTCGATTCCAAGAGAAACGGACGGCAGAGGCTTGAGCTAAATCAGTGGATGGCAAATAAGAGAAAATATTCAACGCAACTTCGTTAGGCAGACAACAAATGGGACCAGGAGGAAAAATATTGTTATTAATAGGATTTCTTGTGCCTTCAATATTCATGATCAAACTTCCTTTAGTTAAATGTATATCAATGCTATCTGATAGAACATTTTTTTTCTATATGAAATTGCCTGAAATTGCCCGAAAATTTGGATGAGAACTTGGATTTTGCGACAACGCTATTTAAGATAACTTGAATAGTATCCCTCTTTGAGATACTCTTATTTAAGATAACTTGAATAACGCCCTCCTCTTTCGGCCGTTATTCCAATCTTCTTAAATAAGGATTCCTATGAGAAGCGGCCGCTATATTCTTCAGCCGACAGGTTATAAAGCTTTTATTCCAACTCCCTTGCCTCTACATCCTCCTGTAAAGCTGGAGGGAGCTTTTCAGTCTCTTCTTTCAGAGGCGAATATTGCGCTTGGTCGATTAGATACGATGGGGTATTTACTTCCTAATGTCGATCATATTATTGCGATGTATGTACGAAAAGAGGCTCTTCTCAGTTCTCAAATTGAAGGGACCCAGGCTTCGTTGGAAGATATTTTTGAATATGAGAGTCACGCTCCTGTTAAAAATCTCGAGGATGTTCAAGAGGTTGTAAATTACATCAAAGCCTTAAATCATGGGCTGAAGCGGATTGAAGAATTCCCCATGAGTATTCGTCTTATTAAAGAGATTCATGCTCTTCTTCTTTCTAATACGCGAGGAAAGGAAAAAACCCCGGGAGAATTTAAACGTTCCCAAAACTGGATTGGACCGGCAGGTTGCACGCTCAACAATGCCTCTTTTGTTCCGCCCCCTCCTCTAGAAGCAGTAGAAGCGATGGGGGAGTTAGAATTATTTCTTCACAAAGGGAATGATATTCCTATTTTAATTGCTTGTGCCTTAATTCATTATCAGTTTGAAACCATTCATCCCTTTTTAGATGGGAATGGAAGGTTAGGAAGGCTCTTAATCACCTTCTACTTATGCTGGAAGAAGGTCATGCAAAAGCCTCTCCTTTACCTCAGTTATTATTTTAAATTACATCGGCAAGAGTATTACGATCGGCTGAATTTAGTCAGGGAGCAGGGAGATTATGAGCAGTGGATTGTTTTTTTCCTCAAGGGAATTATTTGGACTTCACACTCTGCACTTGAAACAATTAAGGAAGTTTTATTCCTAGCAAATAGACATAAAAAATTGTTGGTTCAAAAGAAGATTTCTTCTCCACTGGCAATTGCTTTGCTTGATTATTTGTTTATTAAGCCTGTTTTATCTATACAGGAAGCGGCTGTAACTTTTCAAACCTCCTACCAGACTGCTCAGACACTGATTCATCAATTTATCAGTCTAGATCTTTTAAAGGAAACGACAGGTAAGAAAAGAGATCGTCGTTTTAGCTATTGGGAATATCTGGATTGTCTTTCGAAAGGGACTCAACTCGGGCAAAAGTAAGCAAGAAAACATTCATGCAGATCAGGGGGTCATACTTTACCTAAATTGCCCGCTCAGCTAAATAATATTTCTTGCTTTTTCAATCCATTCTCGGATAAAACAAGGTTACAAGGATCGGGAGTTCCCGATCGGCATCCTGCCTCGGTGTATACCGGGGCTTTTCGCTTTTTTAGGGATTTAGTTAAACTGCCCCATCTTCCCGCTATTCTTTGATGTTGGTCTGCATGAGAATATATCGGAAAAAATCCGCTGACCAGTCAGTGATCTGTGCCATATCAGTCACAAAAGGTTGTATATCTGCTTTCGCGGATGTAAAATCCAGTCGTTCTATTTTAGCAAGCATTAGTTGTTCAAAGCGTTCCCTTGTAAGATCATCCTCATTTCTCAGCGATCCAGCCTTACGCATATGAATGGCAAGACGGCGTAGAGGTAAAACAGCTTTCTGCCGTACCAACCAGGACCAATCATACCAATCGCGTCCTTTTACGCGTCCCTTCCATTCACGGAAAAGGACTGCATGCATTTTTCCTGCAAAAATATCTTCTATCACAACAGTGCGGATGCCGATGCTAAAGGGAGTTAAGAGAAAGCGTGTTTCCACATCATAAGCAGGCGAAGGATCTGTATCGACTTCCAGTTTAATTTTCAGCAGCATTTCTGGATTTAATCCTCGCACCAGATTTTTAGGGATTCCTATTTTCAAGAGTTCGCCAAGAGTATTCGCCTTGATAAAGGCAGATCGAATGGGTGTCATCCAGCTTTTGTCTTTTGTATCGATTTCTACAGAAAAACCATAGGAAGAGAGCTCGTTTCGGATCGCTTCATGATAAGGGGTAAGGGAATAGTGATGATTGGGCACAAGGAGCGTAAAGTCAAGATCTTCAGAAAATCGGTCCAGCCCATAAAGAATTCGAAGAGCTGTCCCTCCATAGAAGGCAGCATGTTCAAAAAAACGGGCCCTCCACAAAGCAACTAAAGCTAGTTCCTGGAGAATTTCTTTCAGCGCACGCTCATATTGAGTGCGAGTTTCACAGCGGTATCGTCGCAGAATCGTTTCTAGAGCCTGATTCATTTTCTTCCTCCTTCTATCCATTCAATCAAAAGTTTTAGTGCTGGTGTTCCCCCCGCTTTAAGTATGTCTCTCAAGATCCCAATTCTCATCCGACTGACCAACGTCTCATCGAGACGTAAGTGGTCGAAAAGCAGCTCCGAAAGTTCATTGAGAGTCTCAGGGTGAGCTTTGCGTAAATAAAGAAGGTCGGCCAGCGCCTTTTCAGCTGTCGCGATGAGTGCTGTTGCGTTGTTTCTTACCGGTACTAGATTGAAATCAACCCTGTAGAGCGATGCTGGAAGATGGTGGTAACTAAATCTACCGATAGGCGTGTTGAAATGACGATTGCGTTTAGTAGAAACGCTTGTGACTTCTGTGACATATTCGGGAATTAACCCATAGAAAGCAAGTGCGTATTCCAAGGACACATAGGAGGGACCATAGATCTTGTTTGCTAGGACTTCCTGGCTATAGGCTTCTTTTCGGTAGTCATAACCGAACAGGTAGAGGCCTTTCTTGACCCGAATTAAGTCCCCCTTTTTCAGAAGCGACGTCAACTTAGCCCTAGGCGATCTGTAATCTTTAAGACAATCCATGATAAAGGGATAATCGATCTCTTCACTTTGGGATTTTTTCCTAATTTGCATCATTATGTCAGTCATAAGAGCCTGTCAGTATGTATGAATTTATCATACATACTGGCATCATTTTGTCCAATATCAAACATATTCATTCACCGAAAGGACACACAAAAAATTAAAAATCATCTTAACAAAAAAACAAGTTTCGTATTATTCGATAAAAGATCGCCAGGCGAAAGGTAATGCTGTTATCCAACTTGGTTCTTCTATTATTGAGAAAGAAGATTGGAATTATTTTGATGCATTTTTTAAAGAGTGTCATGCTTTCTTCAATCAAGATTCAATGAATTGTATTTCAAGTCTGATTGAGCTGATAGCTAAAAAGGATACAAAGAGAGCATTGAATTTGGTCAGAAGTTATTGGACTGGCTATCCGCTGGCACATCATTTGATCACCATTGCTAGAGAGCAAAAGAATCAAAAAGCTGATTTTTTACCTCTTGTATTCGAAGCACGTTCTTTAATCATCTCTTTAATCGCAACAAATGAGGATGCAAGCGAGGCGCTCTCTTTGTTAAAAGAACTATTGGAATTTTGACATCTTTAACTTTCCCAAACAAGGGCCGCCTTAATTTCATTCTCCCCATGCTTGCAGAGCACTTCTTTAAAATCTTTGTAAGGCAAACGATCTGTAATTAATTCTAATACTGCCTCTCCCCATTTCTCATGGGTTGCCCTTAAGTCTTTGACTCCCTGTTTCCAATGCGGGATCGCC
This sequence comes from Parachlamydiales bacterium, assembly GCA_963801825.1. Taxonomy (GTDB): domain Bacteria; phylum Chlamydiota; class Chlamydiia; order Chlamydiales; family Parachlamydiaceae; genus CAWDGI01. Next base: position 268,005 of record CAWDGI010000003.1, on the reverse strand, counting down.
GCATTCACACTCCCCACTAAGACTTGGTTCTTAAATACCAGCCGCTGCATCAACTTTCCCCCATCTACCTGAATAAATTCATTGGCGTGCGTCACTCCCGTTAAGGCATAAATCCCATTTTGCCCTAACAAATCCCATAAACTAAAGTCGAGGGAAGCAATGCCTGCCGCTTCCAGGATGATCTCCATTTCTCCATACTTGCCTGGAAGATCTTCTACTTTTGTTTTCCGTCCATCTAAATAAGTCCCTCCCACTGCCTTCAAAATCTGTGGACGAGAGCTCTGGGGATCAACAATATCAAGCCCCAAGACCTCCGCTCCTCTCAATCGAAGAGCTAAAGAAGCCAATAATCCGATGGGCCCAAGACCTGCGACTAAGACCCTTCTTCCGTAAAACCCCTTTGGCTCCCAATCCACCAACCGAGCCTTTTGGATGCGCTCGATTTCATCCATGGCTTTCTCAATCACAGACATGGGTTCAGATAAAACGGCAAACGATCTCATCTCAGCCGGAATGGGAATAAGGAACTCTTCTTGATCCACCACAAACTCAGTCTGATAGCCATCTAGCCCTTTGATCCCCCTCTCTTTATAATCTCCCGTTTCACAAAGATCTGAGCGCTGATTTAGGCAAGGAGAGCATTTTGCACATCCTCTTCGCACTGTAAAGGCAGCTAAATCGCCTGGCTTAACGGCTGTGACAGATCTTCCCACTTCGACCACTTGACCCAGCATTTCATGCCCGAGAATGATTTTGTTTGTTCCCGGCGGAGGCTCCACATCACTGCCTTTGGCCTCCTCTCGATCAGTCCCACAAATGCCCACTTCTAAGACTTTTAACTTGATCTCTTTCTCATGCTGAATGGAAGGTTCAGCCCTTTCCTCTAGCTCTAGAGATTTTGTTTCGCAATTCAATACAATGGCTTTCATAATTTATAATGCCCTTCAGGAAGTCCTCTCATCCCCGGTTCAATTGCAAATAAGCTTCCGGAAAGAGGGTAGCGTTGAAGCTGCTGAGGAGTCAAATGCTCCTGTGCTGTCGTGATATATAACGTCTCCAGTTCTTCTCCGCCAAACATGCAACTCGTCACATGGGGGACGGGTAGCTCGACCCATCGATCCACTTTTCCTTCAGGATCATAACGGACGATCCTTCCCTCTCCATAATGCGCACTCCAAAGATATCCTTCTTCATCCACTGTCAGCCCATCAGGTCCCCCAATAGGAAAGGGAGCGAGTTGAATGAAAGGACGACGATTCGAGAGCTCTCCTGTCTCTTTTTTGAAATCATAGACAAAAATCGTGTAGCGCATGGTTTCCGTAAAGTACATCAAACGGTTATCAGGACTCCATCCCATGCCATTTGTCAGTTTGACTTCCCCCTGCATGCGAGTCACTGCACGTCTAGAGTCAAAGCGATATAAATTTCCCGTTGCCTTTTTGGGATCTACCTGATTCATCGTTCCACACCAAAATCTTCCTTGCCGATCACACTTTCCATCATTCAAGCGATTTTGAGGCTGATCTTGCTCTAGGTCTGCTAAACGAGTTAAAGAGCGATCGCGAAGATTAAATCGGGCAATTCCTTTCTTCAATGCCAAAATCAAGAAATCCCCCTGGCAAAGACCCACCGCTGTAATCTCTTGAGAAAGCTTAAGAAGCTCTTGGTTCTTCCCTGTTCTCGGGTCAAATTTAAATAGCTGACCATCTAGAATATCAACCCAATAGAGACACTGCTTTTCTGGACACCAGAGAGGAGATTCTCCCAGCAGTGCCTGGGCTTTCAATACACATTTCAGTTCCGCCAATATTTTTTTCATCGACTTAAAATCCTGTTAATTCCATTAAATAAACGAAGTAGAATTAAAAGAAAATTTTATTATCTATGACTCTAGAAACAGCTATTCTTATTTTAAATTCTCTTTATCGATTATACCGGGCCGTGGGAGAGGGATTCAAGATTTCTTGTCCTGATCAGGGAGAAATGAATGCTCTTCAAATGGCGGAACTTTTACGCCAATCTTTAATTAATCTGGACTTCGGACATTTGATCAAGTTTCACAAAATAAATTTTCGGTAGTTTTAACCATGGGCGAATTTTTTCTTAGTGATTTCTAAAAATATTATTCACCGCAGAGAAAGCGACAGAGATCGCAGAGTTTAAAAATTATTTACAATTCTAATGATGCCATCCTTGAGCATCATAACATTAAAGTTAATCAACAATCCCACTCTGCAACCGGAAAGTTTGAGGTAAGATGTAAGTTGAGCATGATGAATCGGGGCTATTGTGTTGACGGCCTTGACTTCTATGATCACAGCCTCGTTTACGAGCAAGTCTAGCCTGTACCCGCAATCAAGGTGCATCTCTTTATAACACAAAGGCAATTCCACCTGTCTCTCAATTTTCAGCCCCCTCTCCTTTAACTCAAATGCTAAACATGCTTCATAAGCTGATTCGAGCAATCCGGGACCAAGAAATCGATGCACTTCTATTGCTGCACCGATAATTATACCGGTGAGTGCATTCATTTGCTCTGCGCTCTCGGCTGCTTTCTCCGCGGTGATTATTTTGTTCAAAATGCTCATACCTCTTTGGTATGGCAGCTTAGTTTGCAAATGTCCGAAGTCCAGATTAATCTTTTTCGCAAAGAAGGGGAAAGGGATCGCCCCGCTTACCAAGACCATCCTCTTTTTCATACCGATCCTCATTGGCAAAATCTATTCTTATTTTATGAATATTACCATGGAGAGACGGGAAGAGGACTCGGCGCCTCACACCAAACGGGCTGGAGTGGACTTGTGGCTAATCTCATTAGTGATCTTTTCAAAAAATCAGAGTTGGAAACGAGGGATTAACCCCCATTTAAAATTCCTGAGTCAGCATATCAATTAAAAATTTAACAAACTCTTTTCTTTGCTGCTTTGTCATAGATTCTCCCTTCGTCTCCTCCAGTGCTGTAATCACATAATTATATCTCTCTCTCATATTAAAAAATTGATGGCTAGGAGCTGATCGATCCATCACAGAAGTGGTCGTATAACCTTCTTGAAAAGCTTGGATCATGGCTCGACGCTCTAAGACATTCACTTTATCTAGCGTATCATATCTGATGTAACCTAAAGTCCTATAAAAATATCTAAGGGGGTGCTCCTCAGGTCTCCCCAATGAATCAATTTCCCAAGCACTCACATCAATAAAAGAAATCCCCCCCTCTCCTTCCTGGTAGAGAAAATTATGCAAATGAGGATCATTGCAGGAAAAACCGGCAAACCCTGGCTCCTTTTTAAAACGATGAATGACTTGTTGGATCTCCTCAAAATCGTGGGGAATCTTGAGTTTATAAAAATTGGCGAGTTCTTGAACCCCTTCATAATCCATTAACAACAGACGCGTATGCCTTTCAATTCCAAATGAAGGAAGAGGATAAGAGCCGTAATTCTTTGAGTGAAGCTCCCCCAAAGCCTGGCCTAATTGATAAAAGGCTTGGTTCATTTTTTTCGCTCCCTGATGCCTCTCGATTGAGCCAGGAGGCAAAGCATGTAACTCCTCGAGCAGATCCATAAATGGCTTACCTGGCAATCGAGTGGTCAATAAGACCCCCCCATTTGATTCGTTCGTTTGAAAACCTAATATCTTGGGAATTCTCGCATACTTAAGATGAAGGTCATGAAAAGTGGTGAGAGCTTTCATCTCTTGAAGAATTTCCATAAGATTATCCTCTTTTTCCACATAACTTAATCGGCTCGCTCGATTTTTGGCTTCGTAGATCCTTACTTTTCCATGCTCAATCTTTTTAGGAAGTTGAGTTTGAGAAATTAAATCATAGAAATGAGCACTCATATCAAATCGAGCGACAGACTTTGAAGGGGGCTTTACCACACGCCCTTCCGATATTCCTCGCCGAGTTTGCATTTCCAAGTTTGAAACCAATCTCCTAGATTTCTGGATGACGTCACGTAAGTACTTCTCTTGCTCAGGGGGAAGTTGCCAGATCTCTTCCTTTCCTTTTTCTTTTTTTTGTGTTTTCCCTGAGGAAGTCTTTGTTAATTTCTTTTTCTCTGTTCTCACGTGAAGAAGCTTCTGGGGATTTTTCGGCGCACTTCCCAAGAACTGCATTCCAAGAGCAACCCTCTCTTCTTTGAAAGGAACAAGCGCCTGAGGGTAGTACCATAAATTGACCGAATGGGGATGGGCAAAACTTGGCCCTGGACGTAGCCTTGGACGTAGGTAAGCCTGGTACACTTCATGATCGACCTTAAGTCCTAGCTGAGAGAAAGAAATCTTTCTTTGTAAAGGCTGCCGGGGAAGTGCTCCCTCTGAGATTGCCATGACTTTTGTCGCTCTTTTAGCCACATGAGAGAAGGCTTGTCCCACGCCTATCGTTAAGGGAGTCAAAGCAACATTCATTGCAATCTCATTCAACGCCTGGTAATATCTCATACTGGCTTCAAAGGGAATGCCGGCAAGACGTTGCTCCTCCCTTGCGTTTGCTAAATTAAGTTGGTCTAATTCTTTCAACCAACCCTTGATTTTTTCTTTCCAACTCGTTGGCATTGTTTTCTTCACCCACTGGATCGCCTCCATCCCGAATTGTTTCGCTCCGCGACATCCTTGCTGCATCTTAGGATGGAGATCGCAGACTTGTTTGGCTCCCCACACCACGATCTCTCCCGGTAATCGCATCAAGGCAGTCGCAGATTCTGCTTCTCTCATTTCCTCCTTTCGCCAATTTGTCACTACATGATCAAAAGTAGAACGTTCATCCGCACCGGGATCTAATTCTTGTTTCTCTCTTTCTTCCTCCAGAGGTTTATGAACAATCGGGGTAGGGCTCTCTAATTTTTTCTCCTCTCGCTTTTTAGTTGGCTGCCTATTCTCCTCAGGAAGAGGCAAAGGCATAAGTGCAGGAGTTGCTAAAACTTCTTGTTTGCGCATGGGTTTGTGTGTGGGATGGATAGCTTCCTGCATCTCTCTTATCTCTTCTTTCAATTGCTTTGAATCAAAAGCAAGAATCGGGGCACCAATAAATTGCGTCTGTCGTCTCTCTCTTTCCTGCGCTCCACTCAGCGCCCGTGTCACTCCTTCTTGCTCTTGCTTGGAATAGCTAACGGCTCCTAACCAGGAAATCCCCAAGGAAGACCCTCCTTTGAAATGGGAAGAAAAGGAAAGAGTGCTCCGCTTTTCGCTCTCTTCTATGTCTTGTAGCTCTAATTGGCCCACTTGCCTGTCTACCCCTTGGACAGCTCCGCCAACTAAGGTCAAAGAAGAGGCCTTCAGGCGGCCATGAGAGCGTGCATAAATTCCTGAGACTTGGTCGACCTTATTCGCTTGATAGCGATGTTGAGAGAAATGGATCTTTCCTGTCGTCGAAGCCGCTGCATTCCATTGCGTATGAAAGAAGAAAGATGGCATGGACACAATTTTCACTTCCTCCGCTTCCACATCGACCGTCTCTCCCTCTAATCTTGCTCCTTGAAGAGTGAGTTTCTTCGTTCTTACGATCAACCGTTTGCCTGCCCAAACAGTCGCAGAAGGATGTTTTTCAGAGATTTTCTCTTCTTGAGCAAGATCTCCTCCCACCCCTATCCCATCAGCTCCTATGCTGAGATGGATCCCTTGATCCGATGTCTCTTCGCTAGAAGAGGCCTTCTTGGCTTTCCAAGCGATCTCTTTGCCAATAAACTCCGCATCTCCTCCCACTTGCATCTCAAGCTGATAAACTTGTCTATCCGCCTCGATATGCAAATTCCTTCCCACGAAAAAATGAGGGGCGAAGAGAGTCGTTTGGCGGGCCTCTTGATTAAAAACTCCTAGACGAAAAGTCAGTGTAGGATCAAACTCTCCTTCTTCGTTTGTCAGACCGAGCTGCTTCCCAATCGCCCCTGGAAGCTGGTTTGCATTTTTCGCGCGGGCAAGGGTCGCTGCTTCATTCCACACTGTGACAGCCGCTTGGATCCCTTGCATCGCCTTCTCAGGACCCAATCGAGCGGATGCCACTTGAAAAAGAGAAGAGAGAGCCGGATCCTCCCGAAGCAAAGATTCCACCGTCTTTAAACCGGATTGCCCTCTTATCATAGAGTCTAACGCCTTTGACCCGAAAAATTCGACGCCTAGTGAAACTCCTTCGCTCTCCTGAGAAAATTCAACCTCATGCTGTATCGTTTGCACTTCTTGGGCCCGGATATGGAGATCCTCTTTAATCGTCGCTTGCAACTCTTCTAAAATCACTCGTCCCTTTGCCTTTAAAGTCGTGCTTCCTCCCGAAAAAAGGGTAGGCAAACGGGTTTGCGTGGAATTCACCTTGGTGATTTGCTGGCTCACAGCAGTCGGACTCCATCGTCTCCGACTCGTTTTATCTTCTACACTTTGGCTCGTCGCTGAAAACAAGAGATCTTGAGCAGATTGGATGTTTACATCTCCAAGATAACTCCCTACTTTTCCTTCTAGCTCAATATTTCCGGAAGTGGAAGTCAGGCTTACATTTCCCTCTATACTTTGAATGGTGCCCTCTCGCATGATAACGGCATGTTTATCTTTTTTGACTGCCAAATCTTCTTTCGATTGAGAGAGGTAAGAGTGAAAAGCGGTTTTTTGCACAATATGGCCTGCCTGTATGGAGAGAGAACCCCAAGAGACAACGTCAGAGGCTTCGTTGAGAAATCTTCCTTGAAGATGCAGGGATAGGTGCTCTCCTGCACTCATCAACGCTCCTGTAAAATCTGTTCTTGTGCTCCATGCTTGCTTTTTTTTCCAAGGGAGGGGAGTGCCGGACTTTAAATGCACCAACTGACGCACAGGCAAAGGCCGGTTGCTCCATTCTCCTCCTGACACATGAATATTTTGTGCTTTAATGATCCCCCCCTGATTCCTCCCTTGTTTCACCTTGAGATGCAAGGCCTCTCCACTGATTTCCCCTCCGGGATTGAGATGATCGACTTCTAAATTGTGCTTGGAATGGCGCCCAAATGGCCTTTCTTTGATTCCTTCCTCGTGCCCTTTTACTTGAGGTTTTCGGTTTTCTAACCGTTCTGTTTCAATGAGGGAATGCTCTCCATGCGCCTCGATAAAACCTCGATTCTCTAATTCATGGTGGACCTTTAAGTGCATTCCATGGGCAGAGCGTAAGGTCCCCCCCGGGCGTAAATGTGTAGAGCCATGCAGCGAAGCGATCGGTTGAGCGTAAGCCTCGGGCATTCTTCCTTCCCCCCAAAAAATGCCATTGCGCATATGGCCCACCTCTCCTTGAAGCGTCCCTATTTCTATGATTCCATCATTGGATAACGTTCCCGATAACCGGAGATGGCAAATATCTCTGACTTGTGTATTCGCTATGCCGATGGTCTGTGTTTCCTCATGCTCTGCATACAGCGAAGTCTTGCCGATTCGAATCCCAAAAATTTTTCTTGCGCGCGTTCTTAACTTTTCTCGAACACGATGGGAACGGGTGCGATTTTGATTTTTGAAATCTTTTCCAACAAGGAAAAGATCCCCCTCCACTAAAAACTCACTGGCATCATTCAGAGCTGTTTCTTTCGCTTCAAGATAAAGATTCCCTTTTTGCCTGAAAATAGAGGGAGTGTGGATTCCCTGCTCCGACACCTCGGATTGTAAGATCATCTCTCGACATAAGAGACGGGAATGACCAAAGCTTTCAATCAAACTGACTAAGCTGAAGAATCGGTTGACTTCTGCATCCATTCCTTTGTCAAGGCGCACATGGGTCCGATGGATCATCAACGTGCCGGCCGATCTAAATCGGCCATAGCCATGCGCATGAACCGGTTTTTGAATCTCAATGTCGCTTGCCTGTACTTTGAAAGAGCCTTTGACTTCTAGATCGACCTCTGTTTTGACGGCGCCGGAGCTGATGATTGTTAACCCCCCTTCGAGAGGCAAGGGATGCTGAAGGTGAATAGGACTTGCACTCTTCAGAATGAGCTCTTCTTTTGCCGTGACATTATTCGGATGCGTATATTGCTCTTGCTCAATCCGTAAACTTCCTTCAGAATGCACATGGCTTTTATTCTCAAATCGAGATCCTTCGAATGTTCCTGCTTCTTCTACCTCAATCGGAGCGAGTACCGTGATTGTTTGATCGCTGCGAAATAAGGCACGGCCCGCGTGAATCGATTGATGAAGGGAGATCTCGCCGCTCCCTTCGACCAGGTAGCTTCCTTCTACTTGAACGGTTCCCTGTCCATTAAAATGGCGTGTTTCTGTCAAAAAGAGACTTCCTTTTCCTTGGATGAGACTGGAATGATCGGTGAAAAAGTGGTGGACACGGAGATGTGAAGTACCAGAGCCAATTCTCATCTCTCCTTGAGAATGATCAAACGTTTGGAGTACTCCTTGTACATTTCCCTTAAGTTCTCCTTGTCGATTATCAAAGGAGGTCGCTTCAATCACATGCTCCGCTGCGACACTCAGCCCCTTTTGATGATTCACCTGCGTGAGCGCTCTTCTCTCGATTATGTTCTTGGCCACCGTTTTAGAGTGTTCCAAATCCAATTCTCCTTGAGGGGAGAGCTGTTTGATTGAGTGAGGGCTGAACAGGTGGCTTTGTCGAGCTGTGACTCGATGGGTCCCCCTTAGAACAATCGAATGAGCGAGGAGAGTGCTGCGGTTGACATCGATCTCTCTTCCCTCGATCGCGAGCTTTTTTTTTGCTTGCAGCGTCGAATCAGGAAAATTGGCATGGTTCTCAGCATGGAAGCGAACAAATCCCTCGCTTTTTACCTGCATGGCAGGGCCATGCAGATTCTTTCCCTTCATCCGGATCCCTTTTTTGACATCGATCTGCATTTGATGGCTCCAAAGATGTTCGCTGGCTTGAAGATCTCCCTCTTCTCCTTGCATATTTGCTTTGGAAAACTCGATCTTATCTGCTCGAAGGGTCCATCTCTTTGCTTGGATGCGATTTTCTACGCCTCCCACATGGCTTCCTTTTTGCTTGAGGTGCCCCGCTTTTTGGATCGTCTGCTGAAGGAAAAGATGAGGGGCCGATTGCTCGATCTCCTCCTCAGCTTCCATTTCTTGATGAGCAGCATGCAGCCTTTCGACGGCCTCCTCATGAATTCGACGGGCTTGATCCCTCCCCTGTTGATGGAAGAGGGTGTTGGCTGTTCGTTTGATCTGATTTTGTGCAATGAAATGGCTTTTCATTGAGAGAATCTCTTCTCCTTGCTGTTCGATCGATTCGGCTTGATAATGGCTTTGAGAAGAGTGAATTGTTGTCCCTTCTATAAAGAGAGGGCCTGCTTCGGTTATGAATGTTGTCGAATCAAAGCGGAGATCTTTTCCCTTCCATTCCATCTGTTTTTGCGCCTGAAGCGTGCTTTGATCAACCGTTTGATTGCCTTGGACCAGGAGAGTCTCTGCTTGGACGTGGCATTTTTCAAGCGTTCCTCTTTCTTCTGTGCGTATCTTGCATTGATCACTTGCTTGAAGGGAGGAGCGATTGAGGGTCAGTTCTTTCTTCCCTTTGAGCGAAATCTTTCTAGATTTAAGCTTAAGGTGTCGAAGGCGGGCTTGATCTGAAGCCATTTTAATTGTCTCTTTCGTTTCAAGCCGGCTCTCTTCCCATTCTCCTTCTTTCGCTGTTGCTAGAAACTTTTCTCCTTCGACTTGGTTTTCATAGAAATTTGTTTTTCCAAGGGGTGTGTGTGTCTCTACAAGCAGATTTTCAGAAAATTGGTTTCTCTGAATGCAGGCATTTCCTGTTTCGTTTACGAGTTTGACCGTTCCCTGATGAAACAGGTTATCAACAATGCATTGATGAGATCCTGAGAGCGATTCGACAGGACCTTGAATGGCATTCTCCATCAAAGAGAGCTCTTTTTTGGCTTTCAGTTGTTTTTTCTCTCCTTTCATCTTGCTCTTTTTAATGGAAAGAGAGGTGTTAGATTTAATAGAGAGAGTGTTTCCTTCTGCTGCCAACTCACTGAGGGCTGCTTGTTGCTCACTCTCGATGTGAAAGGCGACGAAATGGGCCTCTGCTTGATCTAGCCATACTTCCTCGGCTGTTAAACGGATCTCTTTGGTATTCCATTGATTGTTTTTGATCAATAACACTCCTTCAGAGGTCAAAGAGAGCTGATTGGCCTCAGCTTGGTAGTGGATACACGATAAGCTTTGATTGGCTTCTTGGATGATTTTTCTTGCGACCTCAAGGCTATTCGTCAGATGGAGATGCTCGCTTTTTCGATGAATCTCTTGCGCCTGATTTTGCTGCTCTGACTCGAGGATCCATTCTTTCGCATGTTCAGAAATTGTGGAGGCGTGGATCTTCCCTTCCGCAATATGAATCGATAGAGAGGTCTCGATATGGACCTCTCCTGCCGGGAGGTAGAGAGAAGAGCCCTTCATTTTAAAGCGTCGGCCTGCAAAGATAAACTCCTGTTCTGCCTCCAATTGATTGGCTTCAAAGCACCCCAATGGACTTTGCATCCTCATTCGTTTGGAGGTGATTTGGTTTTTTTTCAATGCGACCCATCCCTTTTTCGCAGTGATCGTTAACTCGTTTCCTTGGAGATCTGTCTTCTGGATCTCTATCCAACCCGTTTCAGTGGTCAGAGAAATCTTTTGCAGCAGCCGGAGATCTCCTTCGGAAAGATAGATTTGTTGATGAGCAATCCCTTCGGCTGTTTCCCCTCCAATGGACGAGCGATCGAGATGGATCGACCCTCTTGGGGCATGGAGGGAGACTTTATTTTTTGGAACAAAGAGTCGCCCTTCGATCATCCAAATAGAGTCTTCTTGGGAAAGAAGGAGGATTCCGGCAGCAGCATCTATCTTGCCATTTTGTTGGAGTTCTTGCCGGGTCGTGATGTGCACAGCCCCCTGAGGAGAAAAAAGATGTCCCTGTTGGGAGTTTTGGAACGTTGCGACGTGAAGATCTATCCCTGCGATACCTTTAATTTGACCCTCCCCATTCATCCAGGCGCCTTGCCAAGCTTGAAATTTGCCTCCGCACTCAATCCTTCCTTTTGCATTTCGAAACGAGTGCTCAACCGTGATTTCCCCTTGATGGGTGAAGAGCAATTGGCCGGACGTATGATCGAAATCGCCCGCTTTAATGGCAAAAGAGGCACCACGCATTCTTCCATGAGTGTTATAAATGGAAGAATGATCGAGGCGAAGAGGGCCTTGCCCTGCAAGGAGCTGTCCTTGCCGGTTAAGAAGGAGGCGGGCATGTTGTTTTTCTTGAGGAGGGGCTCCCTGATGCTTATTGATTGCGATGATCCCTTTTTGGGCATAGATTGTGCCCATTTGATTATCGAGTGTGGAGCGGTGGCCAGAAACAAATTTAAATCGGCCTTGGGTCAGGAGTTGGCCTACATTTTTGAGTTTGCGCGCCTTAATTTTTAAACCTTCCGTGGCAGAGAGAGTCGCACCCGAGTGATTGAGGAAGTAGCCTGCCCCTTGATCGATGTCTAGGACTAAGCGTCCATGCACGGCAACATGGTGCTTATTCTCATATTGTTTGACCTGTAGAAAGAGATCCTTCAGCGTATTAAAATGGCTCTGAATATGCTTCCAGATGGGGAGATTCTCACACTCTTTTTTAAGCGTTTCGATTGATTTTTTCTTCGTATTTTCAAAAGAAAGAGGAGATAAGCAATCAGGAGGGAGAGGGGAAATGGGAAGTAAAGACATGTAGAGGGCTCCTTAAAACTTGATTAGCTATAAAATTATTTTTTTAGTTTGTTTTTAACTTCTCCGTTATTTTATGCTTGAATTTCTAGTCTTTGTCAATAAACTCTTATAGGAGAAGGTTATGACTGCTTATTATTACCCATGTATTAACTGTGATGGTCAAAGTGTTCCAACGCCAGCACAAACCAGAGCCTCACAAGGTTTCTTTTGTATGACGGATAATGGACAACAGCATTATCTTGCTAATCGTATGTTGAATTCCATAAGTCGAACTTATGGCTCAATGCCACAAGATTTTCCCACCTATTTAGGATATAAAGAAAACGAGATTAATAAATTAACGTCGGAGCTTGCAACGGTAAACTCTAAAGTCACCCAACTCGTGTCACAAAACACCACGCTTGCTAACCAAAAGGATGCAGAAATAAGAAATTTAGAAAGCTCAAATAAGAGCCAGCAAGCCACTCATACACGATTATCTAATGAGCTCGATCAAGCGAAGAATGAGAAAAATAAGGCTTTACAGGAAACCCATCAACTGAAGCAAGATCTTCAGACTTCTCAAACGAAAGAGGTAGCAGAAAAAGAAGAAAATCAAAAACTCAAAAATAAGCTCAAAGAGCAAGAGGACGAGATCAAAGCCCTTAGAGAGGCGATGGTTCAACAGCAGAAGCAAAATGCCGAATTGCAAGACAAATATTCCCGGGAAAGAGAGGCGCTCAAAGGGGATTATCAGGCAAAATTGCTTGAAAACTATCAACGGATAGATAAATTCATTGATGGGCGCGTCTCAACTCATCTTCTCTCCAGCGTTTCTTCTAAGACGCACTCTTCTGTTGAAGAAACTTCAGAGGAGGAGGAAGCGGCAGGGATCGATGTATAATTGATTGTCGTGTTTTTAAACGAGCTCATGCTCCGTTCTATTCAAATATTTGGCTTTCAGTTGTTTTTTCTCTCCTTTCATCTTGCTCTTTTTAATGGAAAGAGAGGTGTTAGATTTAATAGAGAGAGTGTTTCCTTCTGCTGCCAACTCACTGAGGGCTGCTTGTTGCTCACTCTCGATGTGAAAGGCGACGAAATGGGCCTCTGCTTGATCTAGCCATACTTCCTCGGCTGTTAAACGGATCTCTTTGGTATTCCATTGATTGTTTTTGATCAATAACACTCCTTCAGAGGTCAAAGAGAGCTGATTGGCCTCAGCTTGGTAGTGGATACACGATAAGCTTTGATTGGCTTCTTGGATGATTTTTCTTGCGACCTCAAGCGGAAAGATAGATTTGCTGATGGGCGACAATTTCGGCTGTTTCCCCTCCGATGGACGAGCGATCGAGATGGATCGACCCTCTTGGGGCATGGAGGGAGACTTTATTTTTTGGAACAAAGAGTCTCCCTTCGATCATCCAAATAGAGTCTTCTTGGGAAAGAAGGAGGATTCCGGTAGCGGCATCTATCCTGCCATTTTGTTGGAGTTCTTGCTGGGTCGTGATGTGCACAGCCCCTTGAGGAGAAAAAAGATGTCCCTGTTGGGAGTTTTGGAACGTTGCGACTTGGAGATCTATCCCTGCGACACCTTTAATTTGACCCTCCCCATTCATCCAGGCGCCTTGCCAAGCTTGAAATTTGCCTCCGCATTCAATCCTTCCTTTTGCATTTCGAAAGGAGTGCTCAACCGTGATTTCCCCTTGATGGGTGAAGAGCAATTGGCCAGACGTATGATCGAAATCGCCCGCTTTAATGGCAAAAGAGGCACCACGCATCTCCCCATGAGTGTTATAAATGGAAGAATGATCAAGGCGAAGAGGGCCTTGCCCTGCAAGGAGCCGTCCTTGCCGGTTAAGAAGCAAGCGGGCATGTTGTTTTTCTTGAGGAGAGGCTCCCTGATGCTTATTGATTGCGATGATCCCTTTTTGGGCATAGATTGTGCCCATTTGATTATCGAGTGTGGAGCGGTGGCCGGAAATAAATTTAAATCGGCCTTGGGTCAGGAGTTGGCCTGCATTTTTGAGTTTGCGCGCCTTAATTTTTAAACCTTCTGTGGCAGAGAGAGTCGCACCCGAGTGATTGAGGAAGGAGCCTGCCCCTTGATCGATGTCTAGGACTAAGCGTCCATGCACGGCAACATGGTGCTTATTCTCATATTGTTTGACCTGTAGGAAGACATTTTTCAGCGTATTAAAATGGCTCTGAATATGCTTCCAGATGGGGAGATTCTCGCACTCTTTTTTAAGCGTTTCGATTGATTTTTTCTTGGTATTTTCAAAAGAAAGAGGAGATAAGCAATCAGGAGGGAGAGGGGAAATGGGAAGTAAAGACATGTAGAGGGCTCCTTAAAACTTGATTAACTGTAAAATTATTTTTTTATCTTGTTTTTAACTTCTCCGTTATTTTATGCTTAAATTTCTAGTTTTTGTAAATAAACAAATTAAGAGAGAAATTATGATTTATTTTTATCCATGCATGCAAACTCCTCCATCACCCGAGCTAACCTGCGCTTCACAAGGTTTTAATTATATGGATGTTAAAGGAAGAGAACAGCATTATCCTGCCAACCGCTTAATAGATGCTATGAATGAAACTTTTGGCATTCCTCCATCGTCAATTCCCCATCTTTTACAAGAGAAAAAGGATATAGAGTCGAAGTTAGCGACTGTGGACTCTCAAGTCAAGCAACTCATGTCACAAAATGCTGCCTTGCAGACACAATACACCGCGCTTGCTAACCAAAAGGATGCAGAAATAAGAATTTTAGAAAGTTCAAATAAGAGTCAGCAAGCCACTCATACACGATTATCTAATGAGCTCGATCTAGCGAAGAATGAGAAAAATAAGGCTTTACAGGAAACCCATCAACTGAAGCAAGATCTTCAGACTTCTCAAACGAAAGAGGTAGCAGAAAAAGAAGAAAATCAAAAACTCAAAAATAAGCTCAAAGAGCAAGAGGACGAGATCAAAGCCCTTAGAGAGGCGATGGTTCAACAGCAGAAGCAAAATGCCGAATTGCAAGACAAATATTCCCGGGAAAGAGAGGCGCTCAAAGGGGATTATCAGGCAAAATTGCTTGAAAACTATCAACGGATAGATAAATTCATTGATGGGCGCGTCTCAACTCATCTTCTCTCCAGCGTTTCTTCTAAGACGCACTCTTCTGTTGAAGAAACTTCAGAGGAGGAGGAAGCGGCAGGGATCGATGTATAATTGATTGTCGTGTTTTTAAACGAGCTCATGCTCCGTTCTATTCAAATATATTGACAAATTTATATCAAAAATTTTTATGATCTCGCATGGACTCATCAAAATCCAATCCGGAAATAAATGCTTCTCCTCCTTCTCAGGAGATTAAACTCTATTTAGATCGCCGTTTTGGCCAAGAAAGTACTCGCTTGCATCTCATTCGGACGCAGTGCGAAGAAGAGAAATTTCCCCCTATTTACGTCCCTATTTATGAGGGAAAATTTCTTTATCTTTTAGCCAAGATCCAGCAGGCTCGCCGCATCTTGGAGATCGGAACATTAGGAGGATATAGCACCGCTTGGCTTGCGGAGGCTTTGCCTCCTGAAGGACGTTTAATCTCCCTTGAGATCAATCCTCATTATGCCGCTCAAGCGCGGGAGCATTTAAAAGTGTTTCCGGAGAAACAAATCGAAATACGGGTTGGACATGCCGTAGGAGCATTAGCAGAAATGAAAGAAAAGCGAGAAGAGCCTTTTGATTTTATTTTCATTGATGCAGATAAAGAAAATAACGCCCTTTATCTCGATTGGGCCTTACACCTCTCCCATGTAGGGACGTTGATTGTGATTGATAATCTCCTCCCTAAAGGAGCGAAGATTGGATATCCCGATCACGAAGAAGCCAAAGCGGTCTACGCTTTCAATGATTATCTCGCTCGTCATCCTCTCTTAGAGGTGGCTGCAATTCCCTCCTTAGCAAGAGCCGATGGGCGTTTAGATGGAATTGCGATCGCTTTTGTCAAAGAACAGAAATAGGAGGTGCACCTTTTATGTTTCTCTTCCATCGCCTCCTGTTACTCCTCTCCGTCAGCATCATTTTCGTCATGGGGCTAGTCATGATTTTTAACACCACGTCGGCCGAAGTCCTCGACCACGCCCTAGAAAAAAGCACCCATCAAGCCCTCTTTAAGCAAATCCTCTATGCCTGCGTAGGCTTTGTCTTGGCTGGAGCGGCCTCTTTTGTCGGCTACCGCCGCCTGATTGCTTGGAGCCCTTATTTGCTGGCCTTTTTTTCTCTGCTCTTAATCTTCACACTCATTCCCGGAATCGGAAAAGAGGTCAATGGATCGAGGCGTTGGATTGGCTTCGGAGGATTTTTCTTCCAGCCCTCTGAATTTGTCAAATATTTGATCCCTGCCTACTTGATTCATCGTCTCTCTGCCATTGATCCCTCTCAGCTCTCTTTCAAAAGCTTTTGTGCATTAATGGGAACAGCGTTCATTCCCATTTTCTTAGTCCTCATTGAACCCAATAATGGCACAGCTGGGGTCATGATCTTAACGCTCCTTGTCGTCTGTTTCTTAAGCTCATTTTGCGTCAAGTATTGGGCCCTTCCTCTCTGTCTCTTCGTCCTGATTGGCGCTTTTTCCGCCTATCATCTCCCTTACGTTTCAGCGCGCCTCAACGTTTATCTCCATCCCGAACTTGATTTAAAGGGAAAGGGACATCAGCCCTATCAGGCCAAAATTGCTGCCGGAGCGGGGCGTCTTTTTGGACGAGGACCGGGAAACAGCTTGCAAAAGCTCAGTTACTTGCCTGAGGCTCAGAATGACTACATTGCAGCCATTTATGCGGAAGAATTTGGATTTGTTGGCATGGCGAGCCTGATTCTTCTTTATCTCCTCATTGGATTTCTGGGAGTTTCAATCGCCTATAAAGTCGAGGATCTCCAGGGACTTTATTTGGCCTCTCTCATCACCTTTCTGATCTGCTTTCAGGCCTTTATGAATTTAGGGGTTGTTTCCGGCCTCCTTCCCAGTACGGGATTAAATCTCCCCTTTTTTAGCCAAGGAGGGACCTCTTTAATGGCCAATATGATGGGGCTCGGGTTGTTATTAAATATTGCTAATCACGGCAAAAGGGAAGGGTCATGTCGGTTAAACGTGTTTTAATCACTGCCGGAGGAACGGGAGGGCATCTTTATCCCGCGCAAAGCTTAGCAGCCCAGCTTAAGAAAGAAGAGTTCTCTCCGGATATTCTCTTTGTTGCAGGAGGATTAGCCACCAACCGCTGTTTTGATCGCAGCCGTTTTTCTTTTCAGGAAGTCGCTTCCTCCTCTTTATTTCCCCTCCATCCCATTAAAACAATGAAGGGGGTTTGCAATCTTTGTAAGGGCTTTCAGCAGAGTCGAGCCATTCTCAAAACATTCCGGCCCGATGTGGTCGTGGGGTTTGGAAGTTACTATACGATTCCCATCTTGCTCGCCGCCCGGTCGTTAACTCTCCCGATTATTTTGCATGAAGCCAATAGTTTTCCCGGCCTGGCCAATCGCTGGATGGCCCCTCTTGCGAGTGTGGTGGGTATTCATTTTCCTTTTACGGCCCGCTTTTTTAAGAGCAAAGCAATTGAAGTCGGCCTCCCTCTTCGTGAAGGATATGAACGAGCGGCAGTGGATAGGAAGGTCGCTCTTGCTTACTACGGGTTTACCCCTTCGCCGGGCACGTTATTGATTTTTGGAGGCTCTCAAGGAGCGCATGCGATTAATCACGCCATCGCGCAGGCTCTTCCTCTTTGGAAGCATCGTGGGATACAAATCCTTCATCTCACAGGCAGTATTGAGGCAACAGAAAAACTGGCTTCTCTTTATCAGGCTTATGGGATACAGGCTTGTGTCAAAGCATTTGAAGATCAAATGCAGATGGCTTGGGGAGCTGCTAACTTATTTATCGGGCGTGCCGGGGCCTCCACGGTCGCAGAGGCCATTGCCTTTGAAGTCCCGGGCATTTTGATCCCTTACCCTCATGCCCATCAGCATCAAGAAAAAAATGCTGATTTCTTTGTGGAAACGGTTGGAGGAGGGGTGAAACTCTTGGAAGAGGCGCTCACACCTCCAAGATTGCTCGAAACACTTGATCATTTTTATCAAGGCGAGCAAGATAAGATCTATCAAAATGCTTTAAAAGCGTATAAAAAGCGCTCTTTTCAGAAGAGCTTAGCGCAAATTGTCTTACATTGGAAATAACTGATGACACCCTCTTATCACTTTATTGGCATTGGTGGGATTGGAATGAGCGGCCTGGCCCGTTTATTACTCGATCAAGGCCTCTCAGTCAGTGGGAGTGATATTGCTTCCAATGTAACAATCGAAGAGCTCGTTCGATTGGGGGCCCTGATCTATAAAGGGCAAAAAAAGGAGCATGTGCCAAGAGATGCGATCGTTGTCTATAGCAGTGATATTCAACCCGATAATCCGGAATATCAAGCGGCCATTGATTTCCATCTTCCTTTATTGCATCGTTCCGACCTCTTATCCGAACTTGTTAAAAATCACCGTTCTTTAGCAATTACAGGGACGCACGGGAAAACGACGACTGCTTCTCTTTTAGCCACTACCTTAATGAAGGGAGGGGAGGATCCTTCGTTTGCCATCGGGGGGATCTTATCAGCCTTTCACACCAACGCTCGTTTAGGAAAAGGGAAAGATTTTGTTTTTGAGGCGGATGAAAGCGATCGGAGCTTTTTGAAATATCATCCCTTTGGAGCCATCGTCACGAATATTGATCGAGATCATCTCAATTATTATGAAGGGAGAGAAGAGAGATTAGTAGAAGCTTTTCGGACATTCATGAGCCAAGTCCACTCTTCCTCTCATCTTTTTTGGTGTGGAGATGACCCCTTTCTCCGCACCCTCAATCGACCTGGACAGCGATATGGCTTCGATCCCTTGTGTGAGTGGAGAATTCAAGATTATCATCAGATGGGCTTTAAGCTTTTCTTTGATCTTGAGCATAATGGAAAACTCTATCCTGCCATTGAACTTCTCTTGGTGGGTGAGCACAATGTCTTAAATGGAGCGGCGGTCTTTGGTTTAGCCCTAACCTTAGGAGTCGATGAAGAGAACATTCGTGAGGCCTTTAAGACGTTTCAGGGGGTGCTGAGGAGATGCGAGCGCAAAGGCTTTTCTCATGATGTTCTTTTCTTGGATGATTATGCACATCATCCAACAGAAATTGCAGCGACACTTAAAGGGATTCGGCAGGCCATTGGGGAGCACAAACGTTTAATTGCTGTTTTTCAGCCCCACCGTTATTCCAGAACACTCGATTGTTTAGGCTCGTATGGAACCATCTTTGATGCTGCGAATGAAATTGTATTAACTGATATCTATGGAGCAGGGGAGGCGCCCATTCCTCATCTTTCCCATCGATTGATCGAGCAAGAGATCGCCCACGCCTCCAAAGTTTCTTGTCAGTATGTCCCTCGGAGCGCGTTGAGTCATTTTCTTAAGCAATTTGTGCGGCCAAATGATGTGGTTGTCACGCTTGGAGCCGGTGATGTCACTAAAGTTGGCCTTGAGACCCTTGCTTTAATGGATAAGTAAACGGAGGTGTCCCTTGCCACTAAACCGTGCTCTTCTCTGGATTTTTATTTCCATCTTAACGATTTCTGGGACAGCCTGTATGGGCTGGCTTTACTATTTAAATGGGAGAGAAAGGCGCTTAAGAGATGAACAATATCGAATTGTTGCTCTTGTGCAAAGAGTCTCGCAAGGGGAGGCTTTAAAGAGCATCTACTTAGCAGAGTTGTTAAATCTTTCTTTAGATCGCCCGATTAATTTATATGCTTTTAACTTGAAGGAAGCTAAAAAGAAATTGCAGGCATGCCCTTTAATTAAAAGAGCCAAGGTAAAAAAAATTTTACCGGGGACTCTTTATATTGATTATGAGGTGCGCACCCCTGTGGCTTATTTGGGAGATATCGCAAATACAGTCATCGACGAAGAAGGGATTCTTTTTCCCTTTCGCCCTTTTTTTACTCCCAAATGTCTTCCCATCCTTTATTTAGGAAGGGAAAAAGAGGAGCCATACAGGTGGGGAAATTGCTTAAAAGAAGCTCCCTTGCTCCAATTGGCATGGTCTGTTTTGAAACAGTTTGAGGAGTTGCTAGGAAAAAAGTTTTATTTGAGACAACTTGATATCGCACAAGCGTTTGCAGAGAGTGAAGGAAAGCGGCAAATCATCCTTGTTTTAGAGGAGCGTGCAAAACCTGCTCACACGGTTTTTTTACGCTTAAATGTCGATGATGAGGGGCAAAGCTTAGCGAATTTCCAGACCTTGCAGGGCCATCTCTTCAATGATTCTTTCCCATCCAAACAGGTGACCATTGATATGCGCCTGCCTCAGCTTGCTTTTATTAAGTAAGAGGATTAGACTTTTTATCTTCCGGATTCAAAAGAGATTCTCTTATGCACCATAGATTTTTCTTTCTTTACTCTCTTCTCTTTTTACTCTCTCCTTTACATGGGGAGTGGCTCCCCCTTCAACGTCTTTCTTTGTCTGAGCATAAGGGGATCTTTCCCCAGATTATCGTGGATCCGGAGGGGAATCAAACAGCCGTTTGGCAAGGGGTGGTGAATCATCATTCGATCATTCAAGCCTCTACAAAGCCTTATAGAGGCGAATGGCAGAAGGTTCCCACTCAATTATCCTTAGGGGAGGAGGAGGCGGGTTTGCCTCAAGTGGCGATGGATCAGGAGGGAAGGATCACTGTTATTTGGGATCAATTTGATGGGAAAAACTTCATTATTCATGCCTTGATGAAATCTCCTCAGGGGAAATGGCCATCAACTCCCGATCAGATTTCTCCTGCCGGAGAGAGTGCTTTTAATCCGCGCTTAGCCGTGGATTCCTCCGGGACTGTGACTGCCGTTTGGGAAAAATTTGATGGAAAGCATTTTGTGATTCAGGCGTCAACGAAGCGCAAGGGGAATCCTTGGCAATTTCTTCCCGATTCTCTCTCTTCTTCGGATGAAAATGCTTCCTTCCCTCAAGTGGTCATCGATCGCAAGGGGCATGCCACAGCGATTTGGCATCAATGCGGCAACGACCATATGACAAGGGTTTTTGCCTCCGGCAAGCCGGAGGGAGGAAGTTGGCAGGCCTCTCCTGATTTAATTTCTTTGCCGGGCCAAGAGGCATTTGATTTGCAAGCTGCTGTCAATTCTTTTGGTGAGGTGACCGTTGTGTGGAATGGCCTGGATGGGGCAATTTGGGTGCATCAAAAGGGGCAAGGATACCCCCACCCTGCTTTCCTCTCCAGGTGTTCGGGGAGGGGACCCTCAGGTGGCAACGGATGGCTTGGGACGGACGGCAGTGGCTTGGGTCAAATCGCAAGGGGGAGGTTCTGCGATTCAACTTGCCATAAAAAAGGAGCAGGGGAATTGGCAACATGTTCCCTTCATTTTTTCTCATCCGGAGCGGGGCGTCTCCCATCCTCAGGTAGCAATGAGTGAACAAGGGGATGTGTGTGTGGTTTGGTGTGAAAGGGATGGGATGCATGATCGGATTCGTGCGGCGACAAAGAGAAGAAAGGGGGAGTGGAAGTTAGAGTCGGAGTTTCTTTCCCCAAGCGAGCATCACGCGCTGTTTCCGCGAGTGGTTTTTCATCCGAATCGGATGCCGGTGGTGACTTGGCAGCAGTATGTGCGTGAAGAGCTTTTTATTCAGGTGGCGGAGAAGATTTGCCTTCTTCCCCCTCGCCATTTTAATGGAAAGGTGCTTCATCACCATTTCGTCTCTTCAACAGAGTTTCTTCACTCTTTTAAATGGGAGAAAAGTTTAAGCCCTTCTGTTGACCATTATTTATTATTCCAGAATGATCGGTTGATTGCAAAAATCGCAAAAAATAAAAAATTGCGATGGGTGGCGCACAATCAGCTTAAGAATAAGCAGAGAACTTATACGTTGGTTGCAGTCAACCGGGAGGGGTGGGAAAGTCCTCCCTTAAAAATTATGTTGCCTTTCAGCTGACTTCGGACATTTTAAGGGGTCGCCAAGATTTTGAGTTATAGCGAGTTAAAATTTTTTCGCCAACCCTCATTTGATTGACAAAAAATTTTAACTCGCTATAACTCAAAAGATTGCATTTATCGACCCCTTAAAATGTCCGAAGTCCAGCTTTTAGTAAAATGAAGAGGAATTCTAAGAAGGAGAAGTTTTAATGTTAGCACGGTTTTTAATTGGCATCTCTAGTTTTGCATTTCTTTTTTTCTCTTCTGAAGAAGCTCATTCAGGAAGCTACCTGGAGACTCATCAAGGCCAATCTATCCTTCATTTAAGAGGATCGCCTTATGAGCTTGGCTATCAGCATGGCCAGCTTCTCAAAGAACAAGTCAAAGCCAATGTCCAACAATTTGTGGATGGCTATCTCATGGCTGATCCGGAGCATCCTCAAATTAAGCCTTTTCTTTCCGCTCTTCCCACTCTGCTCACACATATCCCTACAGACTATCAACAGGAGCTTAAAGGGTTGGCAGATGGGTCAGGGATGCCATACGAAAAAATTTTGCTTCTTAACTTGATCCCTGAGATGTTTCACTGCACGGGGTTAACGGTGTCCGGTCAAGCGACAGCGAATCGAGAGCTTTATCACGTCCGTGTCTTAGATTATGCGGTGGGGAAAAATTTACAGCATACAGCGGTTCTCATGGTCGTAGAACCGGAAGGGAAGATTCCTTTTATCAATGTCTCCTATGCGGGTTTTATTGGCTGTATTACGGGAATGAACCTTCAAAAGATTGCCATGGGAGAAATTGGGGGGAAAGGGTATGGCCATTGGAATGGCATGCCGATGGCATTTTTATTGCGTTATATTTTAGAGCGTGCGGTGCATTTAGAAGATGTGAAGGCTTTATTATCTTCTCTTCCAAGAACCTGTGAATATTACTATGTTTTTTCGGATGGGAAAACGAATGAATCATTTGGGTGTTATGCGACTGAGCGGCAAGTGCGCTATATGGGACCGGGGAAGTCTTATGCGTTATTTGATGGTTCTTGCTCTCTTTGCTCTTTTGCTCACGGAGAAGATAAAGAGGTGATCTCTCCCACACAAATTGAGTCTTCTCCTTATCAGACGCTCCTTTACAAAGATGAGCATAAGGAGCAGCTATGGGGGATGATTCATTATCCATTAGCCGATTGTTTGGCTGTGATTGGGTTTTGTCATCCTGCGCGTTATCCTGTTTTGATGAATCGTTTAAAGGCTCGTTATGGGCAGATGAATGTGCAAGATTTGCAAGAGATCATTAAAATGCCGGTGGCCCGTCCTTCGAATTTACATAATGCCATTTTTGCTCCTCGCACGTTAGAGGGATGGATTGCCCATGCAGGGGAGAAGGGGGAGTTGGCTTGCGATCAGCCTTATTATCATTTCGACATGATTAGCTTAATGAAATAATTTTTGAAGTTTGAGCCTTTTTAGATTATTTCTCAAATTTTAGCTGATCGATCCAATGATGAAAAAAGGGGATGGACCACAAATCCAGTTGGGTGGGGTCCCTTAAAAAGGGCTTGACATCGTTTTTAGCAGCGTTGAGATCGATGGATTCTAATCGCCTTTTTAATTGTTGTTTTAACTTTTCTTCGGTTAAATTTTCATCTTTTTGAAGTCCTCCAACAGCTTGCATACCTTGTTTAAGGTAGTGGGAATTTAACGGAACCTCTCGGCGAAGAAACCAAGTAAGATCATACCAGTCTCTCCCTTTTACCCTGTGTTTCCACGCTCGATAGAGAGCTGCATTCACCTTGCCAGCGAATAGACTGGATTCTTTTAAAACGCGAATTGAAACGGGTAAGGGCTCTTTTAAGTAGATTGATTCGACATCAAATCCTAAAGTGGGTTGAGAGTCAATTTCAATTTTGATGCGTATCATGGCATCGGGATGGATTCCATTGTTTAAAAATCCTTTTACTCCAATCTGTAAAAGAGCTTGTCGGGTATTTGTTTTGAGAAAAGCAGATTGAACGGGCGTGTCTACTTGTTTCTTTTTTTCTGCAAAGTTCACTTCAAAACCATAACTGGAAAGTTCCTCGACAACATTTCTTTCAAATAGACTCCACGTGAAGGAATGTCGAGAATCCAATAAAGTGAAGTCTAAGTCTTCTGAAAATCTCTCTAGACCATAAAGAATGCGAAGAGCTGTTCCCCCATAAAAAGCTGCGTGTTCAAAAAATTTTCCACGCCACAGTCCTATGAGAGCAATCTCCTGTAAGACTTCTCTTAATGCACGTTCTGCATCTGCATAGTGAGTGATTTGATAACGTTTGAGCATTCTGCGGATTGCTTCATTTATCATGATTTGATTTCCATTTTAGCTTTTAAGGGAAGATAACCATTTTTCAAGAAAGTAGACGGCACTATGGGGATAAGCTTTATAAATCTCGCTGATGAGTTTAAGATCTAGAGCTAATAGATCTTCTTCTTCTATTCGCAGATCTTCTAGAAGAATTTGACCCACTTGGCGTGTGCTGATAATTTTACCTCTGCGAATTGTAAGCGTATCAGTGAGGGCTTTTTCCGGAGTGGCAATAAGGGGATTTTCATATTCAGAGAATGTTTTGCTTGTAACCCCAACAGCATAGCTTTGGGGATGGCAATGCGCATATAGAAAATGGCCAACAGGTGTTTTGAATTCTTTCCCTATTTTGAAAGTGACACTGGTTATCCCTTCCACATGCTCAGGAATTAATCCATAAATTTGTAATGCCTTCTCTAGAGAGACATAAGAGGGGCCATAGATTAGGTTGGCTAATAATTCTAAACAGTAAGGAGAGTGTTTGAATTTAAGTCCTAAGAGATATAATCCCTTTTTAACTCGAATCAAAGCACCTGATTTTAATAACCGTGTCAATTTAGCTCGAGGAGAG
Organism: Parachlamydiales bacterium; assembly: GCA_963801825.1. Classification (GTDB taxonomy): domain Bacteria; phylum Chlamydiota; class Chlamydiia; order Chlamydiales; family Parachlamydiaceae; genus CAWDGI01. Next base: position 243,473 of record CAWDGI010000003.1, on the reverse strand, counting down.
ACATAATTTTTTAGATGAGAAGTCACAAAGGGATAATCCAGAATGTTAGTTAAAGAATACTCTTGTAAGGCGAAAATTGCCGAATCTATCCCCTGTGTTTTTGACATAATCCACTCCAATGTATCAAATTTTAATACATTCAAGTTATTTTTGTCAATCAGCAGAGCTCAAAGATCAGTAAAGATTTTTGTGTTAATGAAGAGAATTAAGATTAAAACTTACCCGTATCTGGCAAGCCCCTTGCCGTCGAATCGTCCGCAAGAAAAAAGTCCAATCGTACGCTTGATGATGCCGCACCTCTTTGTGGCTAACCTGAGAGGGACGATTTCCTTGCATTAAATGCCCAAAAAAATCTCCTTCTCCTTCAACCAGAGAAAAGAGAACGGACAGAGAATGGGGTCCAAGAGATAAAGCAAGGGATTGCCCAAGCTCAAAGGTATTGATAGAATGATCCCCTAAAGTGAGCCGCACATCGGGATGAAAATTGACGAAGAATTCAATCTCTCTTTCCTTTCTTTCTTTTCTCTCTCTTTCTTCTCCCTCTTGATCGCTTTCGCCTCCTAAAGTAAAGAGAAGATGAAGGGTCTCCTCCTCAATCACATATTTGACCTTCTCATAGTGCCCTCCTTGGCAGACTAAAGAATGGACCTCCCTTAAATCGCCCCATATCAAGCGAAAAGGGGTATACGTCTTATCAATCGCAGGATTTGCTCCCTCTTTTTTCTCTAAAACCGTATAAGCCCAAGAGGGATGAGCCGAAGTGAGCCACTCTTGTCCTTTCATTTTCCCCTTCACAAAGAAAGGAGAAGAAAAGGGGAGAAACCGATCCGAGGAAGGCTGAATCAAGACCCCATGCAAGTGATAGGGACGCAAAAGAGTGGCGCGATGAGAGAATTGCCTAGAAAAATAGCCTGCATACAAATCATATAAGTGAGGCCGAGGCTCTTCTCCCTCCTGCCATTCTCGCACACAAGGGCCGACATAGGTTCCGGTGGGCTGATGCCATGTCTGTTCCATCCGCTGCCATAACTCTCGCCAGGGACTATGCCGAAGCGAGGGGTAAACCATCTGCAGCCCGATTAATAGTTCTGCCAATTGCTCTGTATTCGTCCATCCCTCCAACTGCGTTTGGCTTAATTGATCTAACTGCTGCTGCCCTTCTTCTTTCCAAGCGCTTCTTTCCCATAAAGAGCCAAACGCCCCTTGCGCAGCCGCCAAACGAATGGCTTTGGGATAAGGGAACGGCGAAGAGCGATGATGGCGGAGGCACCCTTCTAATGCCAGAATTGTTGCCTGCTCTAGCTCTCTTTTTAGATCGCTTCCTAAAATAGGTCCAAATTGCTTTAAGATCCAATAGAAAGGGGTCAATAGGGGAAGACTTGCAAACCAATTGTGGTACGAGGGATACTCATGAAGATAAAGGGGGAATTGCCCTTTTGCTTCCCCTTCTTGCTGAGTTTGAAAGGGGAGTAACCGCTTCAACAGCCCTTTTGCCTCTTGAACCGATTCCACAAGGCGGGAGCGTAGCAAGGCCAATGCAAAGAGGGTGTTCTCTAGGACAGGAATGGTATCATGCCGTGCCTCAAAGTGGTCTTCAGAGGAGTGATAATGGAGATAAGAGGTCTGCTTGCTTTTCATCTTGTGTCCGGCAGCGAGAGCCCATTCATTCAGCATCTTGGCAAGATCTGGGAAATCCTGAAAGGAAGAGCTGGAAATGCTCATGAGCCAAAGCCCCCCGCCACTTCGATGTTTTGTCCGGTGATATATTCACTCGCGGGATCGATTAAGAAAGAGACAACGCGGCAGACTTCCAAACAAGAAGCAGGGCGTCCCATCGGAAGGCGATGCCGAAAGGTCTCGAGGTTAACAGAGATCTCTAGCATTCCAGGGGAAACCATATTAACCCGCACTCGATTAGGGGCAAGCTCGCTTGCCAGGGCGCGCGTTAGTCCCCAGAGTCCTTCTTTGGTGAGCCTATACGCTGCCGCATGGGAAGAAGCACTGAGGCGAAAAAGTCCTGAAATGCCAATGTTAATGATTTGTCCCTGATGTTTAATTAAAGACTCAGATAACGCATAGCATAAAGAGTGAGGAGTGTGGAGATTCGTTTGAAAGAGAGATTCCCACTCTTCAGGAGTGGTTTTTAAGGTGGAAAGAACGGGATATTCCCCCACGTTATTGACTAAAAGGTGAGTGTCGGGAAATTGTGTTTTGTAGCGTTGGATAAATGCTTGGGTCCCTTGAGAGGTGCTAAAGTCTCCTTGAATCACCTCTCCGCTGACCCCTTTGTCTTCACAGCATGCTTTGACTTCTAAAGCTTCTTTTTGGCTGTGGCGATAGTGAATGGCGACAGAGTAGCCTTTTTCCGCTAGGGCCAGGCAAAGAGCGGCTCCTAAGCGTTTGGCTCCTCCCGTTACAAGTGCCCATTTCATGAGTGTTCCTCGCGCTCTCTTTCTAATTCAACATAGGCATAGTCAGCAGCTGGGAGGGCGGAAGGTTTTTGGATCCGCACCCAAGCCCATTGAAGGGGGAACTTGTGAAAATATTCATCCAAAATTTCTTTTGCGAAAATTTCTAAAAGGAAATAGTGTTTTGTATAGGCAAGCCGTTGGCACACTTCAGCAAGGGAAACATAATCGATGGTCTCTTGGATCGCTTCTGATTTAAAGCAAGCCTTTAAGTCGAGCTGAATTTTAACATCGACAATTAAAAGCTGGGGGTGAGTACGCTCTTCAGGGTGAAGGCCGATGAGGCAAGGAATTTTTAATTGGTGGAAGCCAATGATTGCTTTTGTCATTAAATGATCGCAAAAAATTCTTTATTAAGATACTCTGGCTTTTAACTAGATTAACAAGTTCTCGATTACCCATGAAGCGTTATTTTTTTCTCCTCTGGATTTTCTCTTTTTCTCTTCTCTTTGGCCAAGATTCCGCTCAGACTCCAGAGAAGGCTCCAAATCCGTGGGAGCACCCTTTCTTTCCTGATTCTTCGGAGCAGCAAGCAAGTGGGGGAGAGGGAGAAAACTTTGGGTCCAAGTTTGTGCGGATGCTTGTCATTCTTGGGTTTTTGGTTGGGTTTATGATTCTCGCGGCCTGGATGTTAAGGAGAATGATGAGAACAAGAGTGGACCAGCTGAATACTTCTAGTTCGATTAAAGTTTTAGAGACGCGCGCTCTTTCTTCCCGCTCCACTCTCTATCTCATAGAAGTGGAAGGACAGACTCTTTTAATTGCAGAGTCCCCCACAATGGTCAGTCATGTGGCTTCTTTGGAGAGATCTTCACAGGAGACACCGCGGTAAGAGGGGGTTTTCCCGTTTTTCTTGCGATTTTTCTTGTCTCTCATTATTCTGACTCTATATTTCACTTCTTAACAGGAAATCTTGATGAAACATTTTATTCTTTTCTTGTCTCTTTCTCTTCTCTTGACAAGTTGTTATCGCATGCCCACAGAAAATGATTTTTCCACGGTTCCCACCACCAATAATCCTGCTGTGACCTGTGAGAAGTATGTGGCCCCTTTTCCTGGAATGGGATATTAATTAATTCACGATTTAAGGATCTTTTATGATTAATATGACCCCTGATGCGCTCCTCGCTTTCATGCGTAACAATCAGTATGAAGCCGACCTCCAAGCAGATACGCAGCAAGTCTATACTGTTTTTAAAATGAACCAGAGAGAATATCCTCTCTTTTTAAGAGTCTTTGATCAGGGGCATCTTTTACAACTCTTAGTCTTTCTTCCCAGCCAACTGGAGCCCAACGAGGCGTGGATGAAGCAGAAGGAAGGGACTTTTCTTCCTCCCAGTCCAGAAAAACAAGCGGTGATTGCAGATCTCGCTCGTTTGCTCCATTTGCTCAACAAAGAATTAGATCTTCCCGGATTTGGATTAGATGAGATGGCAGGGGTCGTTTTTTATCGCTTAATGATTCCCACGCCTAAAAAGAAGATTGATGGCGATTTGCTATTGGCTTTTCTTAAAACAGTCGAGCATGTTTGCCGGATGTTTGCGACTCCCATTGAAGCGGTGAGTACGGGTCGCATGACTTTGAATGAGGTGTTGGCAAAGGCAAAAGAAATGGAAAAACCTAACACTCTATAGAGATGCCGGCCAATGCCTTTAAGAGCGATCTACTTTGACACTGAGACCACAGGGATTAAACCGGACAAGGATCGAATCATTGAGATTGCTGGCTATGATGCAATGCACGATCGTTGTTTCCAAAAATTTATCAATCCAGGCTGCCCCATTCCGGCAGAAGCCACGGCGATCCATCATATTACGAATGAGATGGTGGCTTCCGCTCCCTCTTTTGCAGGGGTCATCGCGGAATTTATGGAGTTTTGTGAGGGAGAAGCCGTTCTCATTGCTCATAATAATGATGCGTTTGATTTTCCGTTTTTGCGCTATGAGTTTGGGAGGCATGCGCTCAAAATGCCCGCCTGGAAGTCGCTGGATACGTTGAAGTGGGCCAGGCGCTATCGCCCTGATCTTCCTCGCCATCCGTTGCAATTTTTGCGGGAAATCTATGGCATTCCTCCCAATCAGGCGCACCGCGCGTTGGATGACGTCATGGTTCTTCATCAAGTCTTTCAGAAAATGACCGATGATTTGACGATGGATCAGGTCTACCATCTTGTTAATCGCCCGCGGCTCGTTCAACATATGCCCTTTGGGAAGCACCAGGGGCAGTTGTTGAGTACGATCCCTCGCACTTATGTGCAGTGGCTTGCTTCAAATGGGGTTTTTGATAAACCGGAGAATCTGGAACTTAAAGAGAGTTTTTTGCGATTGGGTTTGTTGGTGTAGCCAGGAGGATTGCCTCACAAATCTGTTCATGGTTTGCTCAGCATGTACTAAACGAACTTTTAGGAGGTAAAATGAAAAAATTGATTTTTTTAGCCGTATTATTATCAACTCTTTCAATCCTATGTAAAGGATATGGCACGGAGAAAATGAATCAGTCTATTTATACTTACGGCTATCAGAGATATGAAAAAGAGATTGTCGATTCCATTCAAGGCAATGGAATGATCAGTCTTGAAGGGACCAAAGTTTTAGGTCTTGTACTTGTTAATGGCAGTTTAAATGCTGAGGAATCAGTAATTGACAGTTTACAAGTGAATGGACAAGCTGTTCTTAAAGATTGTTTAATCAATCACACAGCAACGATTAATGGTGCTCTTGATGCGGATAATACTAAATTTCAAAAAGAGCTGTCAGTTGTTTCTCAGCGAGTTACATTAAGAGCATGTTCTATTGGTTCTTTGATTATACGTGAAGTTAGTGGTTATGATGGCATCCAAGTGATTGATTTACGTGGCGGCACAAAGGTAATAGGAGCCATTGTTGTGGAATCTGGTAAAGGAGAAATCTGGCTTTCCTCAAATAGTGAAATTCCCAATCGAGTCAGTGGGGCAAAAATCATTAGAAAATGAAACCTCTATTGCTCTACGACCACCCAAAAACTGATTGATGGTAAGCTGCTCACACAAAAATAATTTCTATTGAAAGAAAAATATTTACTTGATAAATTTGGTCTGTTTGATAGCTCTGATACCTATGCTATGCCTTATAGCTAGGTAAGAATGTTGCTTTTATTTTTTAACCAACAGGGAGCGGTGCTTCCCCTCGCGGCTGTGGTCTCGAGTTTACGCGCCGTCAAGTTTATGAACAAGATTTCTTCGTTTTTATTGCCAAGAATGATCATTTTAAGCTCTCTTCTATTTTGCTCCAAAGGCTATTCAGAAGAAAAATCACCTGCCTATATGAATGTCAATTCGGTTGGAGAGATGCAATCCGAATCGTCGCTTCATAACCACTTATTGGATCAGGAAAATTATGACAACTCAAAAGCATTTGTTGGTAAAAAAGCCATTATAGACTCTGGGGATATTCTCAACCTATGTGAAAAAAGCATTTTGTGTGTAGTCGATGGCAAGGCTTACTTGAGGCCTGATAAGTTGCTAGTTTACAACGGTCATTATGTTTTGCTAAACGATTTGCAACAGTTGGTGCGTCTTGACGAAGTATTTGAGGATGAGTTTGGTTATTATATTGCTGTCAAGGCGATTCTATGTAAGGAAGGTCATACTGCGTTTAAAAAAGTTTGGGGAACATGGTATTGTTTAGTAGAAGACTGTGAATTCTATTATCTTAAATATTTTGATTATTAATCCGGCAATTTAATTGCTAAAAGAGCAAGGATGGTTGAATGCCCATCTTGATTTTCTCCAGAAGAAAATCAAGATGTTCTATTTACCAACCTATTCGCCAGAATTGAATCCTGATGAATACCTCAACAATGATATGAAAAGGCAAGTTCATGCTGGTCAGATCAATAAAAATCGAACTGAATTGGGAAGTCGAGTAAGATCGGTGATGAGACATTTCCAATCACAACCAGAGCGAATTCAATCTTACTTTAAACATCCTAAAACGATGTATGCTGCGAATAAGTAGACATATTTATTTGCCGACTATGCAATAAAATTTTTAAATTACGGCATATTAAATTGCCGGATTAATAGCCATGGGTAAAGCCCCTATTTTCTATTTATTATTAACCTCATTTGTTTTCTTTGAAAACGGAGGCAGCGTCGCGCTTCAACCTATTCCAAGTGAGAGAGCTGGAGCTGATCAGCAAAAAGAAATTGGTTATTTTCCGGCTAATGATTTGGGTTTCAACTTTTTTTGCCCCTTCCAGCTGCATGCAAACTTTCATAAATGCAACATAGAAAAGAGAGCAATATTTGATTCCTCCACATTGCCCCCTTTCCGATGTTGTATTCGCGAAGCTTTGGTGCAGCCGGGAGAGGAAAAAGCAGAGACTCAGGTTAATATGAAAGTTAAGGCTTTTGTGAGTCTTCTTTCTGAAGAGCAACGATCTGTTCTAGCAGGTTTTTTTAAAATGATCATAGGAGAATCTCTTTCGGGATACGTCATATTTGGTGATAAACCATTATGCGTTGAAGCGTGGTCTCTTGAGGAAGAAGAAACGATCTTCTCAGGATTTGATCCAGAGCTACTTCTTTATACTAAATGGCAGGATCTTTGGAAAAGTTTAGAAATATCCCCTGAAAACAAAGAATACCTTTTTATTCTGTTTGATGTTGATTATGGTTATCGTCATCTCATTTGTATTAATCGGAAAGCATTTATTCAAACCGTCAACGATAACATCACCTTATTCAGGTATGTTTTAGGGCCTACCTTAACCGCTGAACAGCTTTTAGATCAGTTGATTCATTCAAAATCGCGCTTCTATGACGTTTTGAAAGATGATCATGTCTTGCTTGGCATTTTACTCGGTTATGGTCGGCAAAATGCTCTTCTCGTGTCTAGAAAAGAACTTATCTCAGATGTTTTTCCGAAAGACTATAAGGAGGACTTCCCCTACATTGCAAAAAAAGTGAGATTTACACATAAAAAATTGCCTAAGATTCAATCTAGACGACCCTCTATTGGATATGATTGTTTAGCTGATGAGATTAATGCATTAAAAAAGAAAACTGTGGTTTCGACTCATTTGAAGCTTTTTAAAACTTGTACATTGCCTCATTTTGGATGTGAGCCCGCCTCTCAAGAGACACAAGCCCTATTGAATACATATGAGGCAAATCGATCCCTCATTTTAAAGACATTGGATGACCCGCTTTTTCTAGAGAAAACGCTAACGAAATTGTTGACCACAACTTCTAATGAAATTGAGATTCCAAAAATTCCATCGCCTCAGATGTCTTTTTCAGATTTAAGCAACCAAAACAAATTCGTCGATAACCTAATAAATAGAATATGTCAAGAGATAAAAATGATGGCGTATTATTTTCATGAGGATTATTTGACCTCATTTCTGGAAGGAGTAAAAGCAAAACAGAACGCTAGTACGTTAGAGAATCTCAAGAACCGAGAATTCATTAGTAATCTTAACATTTACCACATCGAGCAAGATTTAAAAAAAGCCAAAAATCTGGAGATCTCTAATTCTTTCTTTAACAATCTAGAGTCTCAAAACGAAATGGTTTTTATTATTCCAAAAAAATTATGTTATAAGACAATAAGAAAAGGAGAGGGCAAAACACTTTCATGCAGCAGCCAAAATGCTTCTTTTCATTACTCGTGTAAAATTTTATCTGACTCTATCTTAACCGAGGATGTAGGAACAGTAAAAGAAGAGAGTCTGGAATTTTTTATTCCCGGAATTTCCCTATCGCTGATCGGCATGCAAATAGGGGAAATACGAGAGGTCTATATCCATCCAGAATATGGCTATGGTGAAAGCTCCTATTTGCCTCCAAACCTTACGATCATTGCTAAAATTGAGCTTTTGAACTTTTTGGATTCCCCATTGCATTCCCCAACTGAAATCACGATTGCTCCTTCTCACCAGCTCCCAAAGAGAAATGATCAAGAATTATTAGAAGAATATCAAAAATTATGTTGCGATGAATTCTATTGGCAGGGAGTCCATTTTTGGAGTGAAATGCAAAAAACAAAGCAAGTGGATTTTGACATCTTTGTAAAGCATTTTCTCTCCTTTAAAAAGGACAAGAAGGATTGACCTCTATGAATTATTTTCATGGTTTGCTCAGCATGTACTTGGAGTGTGGTAAAAATCATTAGAAAAGAGACCTCTCTTGCTCTACAATCACCCAAAAACTGATTGGTGGTAAGTTTCTCGCACAAAAATAATTTCTATTGAAAGAAAAATATTTATTTGATAAATTTGGTCTGTTTGATAGTTCTGATACCTATGCTGTGCCTTATAGCTAGGTAAGAGTCGCTTTTATTTTTTAACCAACAGGGAGCGGCGCTTCCCCTCGCGGCTATGGTCTCGAGTTTACACGCCGTCAAGTTTATGAACAAGATTTCTTCGTTTTTATTGCCAAGAATGATCATTTTAAGCTCTCTTCTATTTTGCTCCAAAGGCTATTCAGAAGAAAAATCATCTGCCTATATGAATGTCAATTCGGTTGGAGAAATGCAATCCGAATGGTCATTTCCTAATCACTTATTGGATCAGGAAAATTATGACAATTCAAAAACATTTGTCAGTAGACAAGATATCGTAGACTCGGAGAGAATTCTCAATCTTTGTGAAAAAAGTATTTTGTGTATAGTCGATGGTAAGGCTTATTTAAGGCCTGATAAATTGCTAGTTCACAGCGGCCATTATGTTCTGATAAACGATTTGCAAGAGTTGATGAGTGTTGACGAAGTGTTTAAGGATGAATTCGGCTATTATATTGCTGTTAACCAGCCTCGATGTTCCAATCGACATGTTGGATTTAAAAAAGTTTTGGGAACATGGTATTGTTTAGAAGAAAACTGCCAATACTATTACTTTGCTAATTTTAGATAGCCGTGAGTAAAGCCTCTATTTTCTGTTTATTATTAACTCCATTTGTTTTCTTTGAAAACAGATGGAGTGTGGCGCCTCAACCTATTCCAAGTAGGATAGGTGAAGCTGGCGGCTGTGTTCACTTCGTCGGTCAACCTATGCCACCAATCTTTTCTTCTCTGTAGCTCACCATTCGGCCATGTTCACTTCTTCGGTCACAGATTCGGTCGGCTGCGAAGGGCCATCTGCCGCGTCTCGTTCCTCGGAAATAGCTAAGGCTATTCCCTCGTCGCGAGTCACGCCATCTGGCCTTTCTCGCCTGATCGATCTATGACCGAAGAAGTGAACACAGCCGTCAACAGCAGCTTTTCTTCACTGTCCTTTGAAAAACAATGGTAGGGGTTCGTGCCAAAATTAATTTCTATTGAAAGAAAAATATTTATTTGATAAATTCAGCCAAGTTTGATGGTTCTGATACCGTTGTGCCTTATAGGTAAGTAAGAATGGTGTTTTTATTTTTAACCATGTAGGGAGTGATGCTTCCCCTTGCGACTGTAGTCTCGAGGCTATGCGTCATCATGTTTATGAGCAAGATTTTTTCGCTTTTACTGCCAAGAATGATCATTTTAGGTTTTCTTCTATTTTGCTCCAAAGGCTATTCAGAAGAAAAATCATTTACTTATGTGAATGTCAATTCGGTTGGAGAAATACAATCCGAATGGTCGCTTCATAACCACTTATTGGATCAGGAAAATGATGACAATTCAAAAACGTTTGTTAGTACAAGAGATGTCGTAGACTCGGAGAGTATTCTCAATTTCTGTGAAGAAAGTATTTTGTGTATAGTCGATGGCAAGGCCTATTTAAGGCCTGATAAATTGCTAGTTCACAGTGGCCATTATGTTCTGGTAAACGATTTGCAACAGTTGATACGTCTTGACGAAGTATTTAAGGATGAGTTTGGTTATTATATTACTGTCGATGAGCCTCGATGTTTGAAAGGTCATCTTGGCTTTAGAAAACTTCTGGGAATATGGTATTGTTTAGATCGACGCTGTCAATACTATTACTATAATAACTGGCGATAGGTAGTCATGCGTAAATCCTCTATCTTCTATTTATATTTATTATTAACTTTTTTTGTTTTCTTTGAAAGCAGAGCAAGTTTCGCACTTCAATCTAATCAAAATTGGATAGGTGAAGCTAACCGCTTGGGTTTCAGTTTTTTTTTCTCTTTCCGACCCGATGAAAGCTTTAATAAATACAACATCGGAAAGAGAGCAATATTTGAACCCTACATATCGCCTCCTTTCCAATCCATTCGCGAGGTTTTGATGCCGCCAGAAGAGGCAAAGAAAGCCGAAGCACAGGTTAATATAAAAGTTAAGACTTTTGTGAGTCTCCTTTCTGAAGAGCAACGATCTATTCTGGCAGGTTTTTTAAAAATGATCATAGGAGAATCTCTTTCGGGATATGTCATATTTGGTGATAAACCATTATGCATTGAAGGATGGTCTCTTGAAGAAGAAGAGGCGATCCTGTCAGGATTTAATCCAGATCAACTTCTTTATACTAAATGGCAGGATCTGTGGGAAAATTTAGAAATATCTCCTGAAAACAAGGAATACCTTTTTCTTTCATTTGATGTCGATTATGGTTGTCGTCATCTCATTTGTATTAATCGGAAAGCATTTATTCAAACCGTCAACGATAACATCACCTTATTCAGGTATGTCTTAGGGCCTACCTTAACTGCCGAACAGCTTTTAGATCAGTTGATTCATTCAAAATCGCGCTTCTATGATGTTTTGAAAGATGATAATGTCTTACTTGGCATTTTACTCGGTTATGGTCGGCAAAATGCTCTTCTCGTGTCTAGGGAAGAACTTATTTCAGATGCTTTTGTAAAAGATCGTGAGGAGGACTTTCCCTATATTGCAAGAAAAGCTAGATTCCTGCAAAAAAAATTGCCAAAGATTCAATCTAAACGACCCTCCATTGGCTATGATTGTTTAGCTGACGAATCTAATATATTAAACGAAAAAACCAAGGTTTCAACTCATTTGAAGCCCTTCAAAATTTGCAGCTTGCCTTATTTTGCATGTGAGCCCTCCTCTCAAGAGACACAAGTCCTATTGAATACATATGAGGCAAATCGATCCCTCATTTTAAAGACATTGGATGACCCGCTTTTTCTAGAGAAAACACTAACGAAATTGTTGACCACAACCTCTAATAAAATTGAAATTCCCACCATTCCTTCGTCTCAGCCCTCTTTTTCAAATTTAAGTAACCAAGATCAGCTTATCGAAAAGTTAATAGATAGAGTCTATCAAGAGATAAAAATGAATGCTTATTATTTTCACGAAGATTATTTGACTTCATTTCTTGAAGGAGTAAAAGCAAAACAAAATTCAATTGTGCTAGGAAGTCCTAGTCGTATAGACCTCATGAATAGTCTTAACATTTACCACATTGAACAAGATTTTAAACGAATCAAAAATCTGGAAATCTCAAATGCTTTCTTTAACAATCTAGAGTCTCAAAATGGAATGATTTCTCTTATCCCAAAAAAATTATGTTATAAAACAATAAGAAAAGGAGAGGGCAAAACGCTTTCACGCACCAGCCCAAATGCTTCTTTTCATTATTCCTGCAAAATTCTATCTGATTCTATCCTAACAGAGGATGTAGGAACAGTAAAAGAAGAGAGCCTCGAATTTTTTATTCCCGGAATCTCTTTATCACTAATTGGCATGCAAATAGGGGAAATACGAGAGGTCTATATCCATCCAGAATATGGCTATGGCGAAGACTCGTACTTGCCTCCAAACCTTACAATCGTTGCTAAAATTGAGCTTTTGAACTTTTTGGATTCTCCATCGGATTCCCCAACAGAAATTGCGATTGCTCCTTCTCATCAAATTCCAGAGAGAAATCACCAAGAATTATTAGAAAAATATCAAAAATTATGTCGCGATGAGTTTTATTGGCGAGGGGCCCATTTTTGGCATGAAATGCAAAAAACAAAGCAGGTAGATTTTGATATCTTTGTAAAGCATTTTCTCTCGTTTAAAAGTAGCGGATTGGCTGCCGCTTTCCCTGGTCAACCAGACTGATGAGTTGCCTCACAAGCCCTCGCCTTCAGGCGAGGGTGATTGACCCAAAGGCAGTGATTGTGCTTCTTCTACATCAGGTAAACGATAGGATGCTGATTTCGTAGAGCCATCACGAATGATTAGTCCATAATCTATTAGTATCTTTAATAATTTGCTCAGAAAACTTCTCCCAATTCCCAGTTTTTTCGCAAGATCACTTCCACTTGCGCATGGTTGTTGTGATAAAATATGGAGAATGCGCTCCTGTTTACTGTTGAGCGAAATTTTAGTAGTCGATGCGCTAGCTCCAAGTGCTTGAATACGAACTTTAGTCTTTTGCAATGTTTCGACAACTCCTTCGGCAACATATGTGATCCAATAAGAAAGATCGTCTCCATTGTCTCTAGCATCTTGAATTTCGCGATAATAACGACTTCTGTCAATTTCAAAGAATTCATCCAAAGCAAAAATATGCTGACTGTCGAAACTACGATTAAACAAAATCCAAGACTCAATGAGTCTGGACACTCTTCCGTTGCCGTCGGCAAATGGGTGAATTGACACGAGTCTATGATGGGCGATAGCAGCAACCACAATAGGGTGTTCTTTTTGAGAGTCTGAGTTAATCCAATTAAGCAAAGCTTGTGTAAGCATAGGTGCGACTTCAGGCAGTGGCGGCTTATAGATCATCCTACCATTGCCGAAAATGGCATTAGGACGCGTTTTATATGTCCCTATCTCCCCGGGTTGTAAAACACCTTTCGTCAAGACTTTATGTAAATGTAAAAGCTGGCGTTCTGTAATGCGTGCAGATAATTTGCTCCATATTAATCGTAGAGCAGCAAAGTAGTTTAATACTTCTAGACGAGCTTGATTTGAGGCAATTATTTCCTTACCAGCAGCAAGAGCTGCTACTTCTTGCAGAGTTAACGGATTACCTTCAATAGCAGTTGAAAAGTGTGCTTGCCTAATCAACGAATCTCTTTGGCATTTTGCAATCCATGACACATCTATGGTTTGCTGATTAATCCAAGACATTAAGGATGTCGCTTGCGTCAAATGACGAATAAGCATTGCGCTACGTTCAAATTTTGGGAGATATTCGATTATTTTCATAGACAGAATTCTACAGAACAGCACGACAATAGTCAATGAATTGTTTCCTAATTGTTTCCTTATTTGTTTCCACAAAAACAAGTTCCTTGGCGGCAAGTCCCCACCTCTGATTGGATGGCCTGTAACCATTTCTTGCAAAGCTCTCCCTCGATTAAGCAAACCTGCTTTGCGTAGTGCCATCCTAGAGGCATTTGATCAAGAGCCTCTCTCATCTCATTTAAATGCTCTTTCTCTTCTAATAAAATCGATTTGACTCGCACATTGGAATTTGCTTTCCGGAGCACTTCCTCATAGAGAGGATAGAGTTCTTCCGCTCTTCGCTCGATTGCATAAGTGACAAGTAGATAGGCCATCTCTTTTATCGTTTGCCTGGATAATTCCCCTTTTTTAGAAAGAAGACGTGAAGCTTGCACATCCAAGGCAGACAAATAATGCAAAGAAGCGATTCCCCCCAATAGATGGGGCAAGGCATAATCTTTTAAGACAAACGAGCCCATCTTAGGGATTTGCTGCTTTAGATAGTGCGCATGGCGGAACTCTTCTGCCGCATGCTTGAGCATCTCCTCTTTGACTTTTGTGGGATGCTCGCAAGCGGCGATTTTTCTCGCTCCACAGTTCTCTAGATAAGAGAGAGTATTTAACCATTTCGCATGCCATTCATCTGAGCGAACAATCTCTTCTATGATTTTTTAAAAAGACTCGCAAAAGAACAAAAACCCGTCATTCTATTCTCTCTATTCCCTTCCATTCAAGGGTTTTGACAATTTGATCATAAATAAACTGAAGCTCCTCTTCCTCTGTACAGTAAGGAGGAAGAAGATAGAGAACATTTCCCAAGGGTCGAACCAAGATGTGATGCTTTAAAAAGAAAGAATAAAGTCTCTCTCGCATCGGCTGAAAATAAGAGCTCTTTTCTGAGGAATACTCGATGATTAAAAGAGTCCCAAGGCTTTCGCAGCGCCTGAGTTTTGGATGACCTTTCCATCGATCACAAAAAGAGGCATGACTAGCGGCGATCTTTTCTCTTTTTGAAACACACGCAGGATCCAAAAGAAGGTCCAAACTAGCCAGGGCACTTGTGCAAGCCAAAGGATTGGCTGTATAGGAATGGCCATGGAGAAAAGCGTGTGAAAGATTTTTTCCTAAAAAGGCATTAAAAATGCCCTCTTTACAAGCAGTCACCCCTAAAGGCAAAAATCCTCCCGTCAGCCCTTTTGAGAGGGCGATAAGATCGGGCGTTTCGCGTAAAAACTGACAAGCAAAAAGGGGGCCGAGCCGCCCAAAACCGGTCATCACCTCATCCGCAATTGTGAGCACCTGAGACTCTCGACAGAGGCGAATCAGCCGATCGAGCGGTTTTGCCGGATAAACGATCATCCCTCCCGCCCCTAAGACCAGTGGCTCAAAAATAAAGCAGGCCACGTCTTTGTGAGAAAGAAGTCGCTCCATGTGCAAAAAACACTCTTCTTCTTTGCCTAAGAGAGGCGCCTCGATGCTTTCCGCCTCAAAAAGATGATTCCAAAAAGGACGATGAAATTCGCTTTTGCCTGCCACAGACATGGCTCCAAAAATTTTCTCCGTGATAGCTGTGCTTAAAACAAGTCACTTTTCTTTTTTTGTCTGAGGATCTTGATTATACCAGTATTGAAGTGCCATCTTGATTGCAATTTCAACAGCCGTCGACCCATTATCAGAAAAAAGATCTTCGACATCTTCCCCGGAAGAAGAGAGAGAAGACGATCGGCTAACTCAATCGCAGGAGGATGAGTGAAGCCTGCAAAAAGCACGTGTTCTAACAGTTCTGCTTGCGAGGCGATTTTTTCCGCGATATAAGGATGCGCATGTCCATGAAGATTGACCCACCAAGAAGAAATGGCATCTAAATAGAACGTTCCCTCCTCCCCATATAAATAGGCCCCTTTCCCTTTTGTGATCAAAATAGGAAGAGCGCCCAGCATTTGAGTAAAGGGGTGCCAAACGGAGGCAAGATCTTTCTCAATTAAAGACTTGTTAAACAGGGAAGCCATTGTTCTGCATACTTTTGGATGAGGTTTCGATGAAAAGAGCGCTCAGGTAAAAGACGCCCCACGACGGGAAGCCGGGAAATCGTCAAAATCGCTTCTTCGCTATCTAAGCAAGGAGACCCATTAAAGATGAGTCCAAGAATAGGCACGCGATAAGATTTTAAAATCTCTAAAGTCATTAAGGTGTAATTATGCTTCCTAGATAATGCCTGGAAACAATCACCCATTCTCCCTCCCATGATCGAAAAAGAGGCCCTGTCAAGTGCCTCGAAGTGAGGGGGACAAGAATTCCGCCGACTCCCTCAATGATCATAAAGGTCGTCCTGTTTTAGGAGGAACAATCTTTTGGGGGTCAATCAAAAGATTTTCTAACCGAGCGGCATGATGAGGAGACAGAGGGGCCTTTAAAAAATAAGCAGGAGGATGAATGCAATGATGGTGAGGGTCCAGCCATGTTTTCATGAGGGTCGTATCAAACGCATCGCTGCCACATTGAATGGGTTTCCAATAATCTCCCCCTAGGGCAGTCGCTAGGATGGCAGAGGTGATGGTTTTCCCCACCTCTGTGCTAATTCCGGCAACAATGATTTTTCTCATTTTACAAGGCCTCTAATAATTTTTATGAGCTCTTCCTCTTTGTTAAAAGCATGTAAACAAAGACGGAGTCGCTCTCTCCCCTTCTGGACGGTCGGACTCAAAAGAGGGCGAACATCGAATCCCCGGCAAGAGAGAGAGCATATGCCTTTTCTTTCACCGCCTGGTTTCCTTTAATAAAAATGGGTTGAATAGGAGACGGAGAGAGAAACGGAAAGAGAAGGGCCAGAAAATTGCTTAATTAAATCATTTAAATGTTTTCTCTCCTCCTCCAGAAGGGGAAATAAAAGCATAACTGCATTTAATCGCTGCTAAACAAGGGAAGGGAAGAGCCGTCGTATAAATAAAAGGACGAGAAAAATTAATGAGCTCCTGTTTTAAGGAATGAGAGCCAAGAACAATCGCTCCATAGGTCCCCAAGGCTTTCCCAAAGGTGACCACTTGGGCAAAAACTTGGCCAGTCAGCTGATCCTCGGCAACCCTCCCTCTCCCTTGAGGGCCAAAAATGCCCACCGCATGGGCTTCGTCGACAATGAGAGCTGCCTCATACTGTTTGGCAAGATGACAAATTTCAAGCAGAGGGGCTTTGATCCATCTGTCGAATCGATGGATTCAATCCAAATAAAAGAGCGGCCTTGCCGAGGAGTCTCTTTGAGCCGTTTCTCAAGATGCTCCACATCATGATGTCGAAAAGGAAAGGCTTTCGCTCGACTTAACCGAATCCCTTCGTATAGCAGAGGCATGCAATTGAGCATCGAAAAAAGAGGAGATCTTGAGGGGAGCCAAGGGCCGAGAGCAATCCTACATTTGCCATATATCCACAACTAAAAAGCAAACCTGCCGGATAGCCATGAAAGGAGGCGATCTTATCCTCTAACTCTTGAATATAAAGAGAATTTCCCGTCAGCAAGCGAGAGCCTGTCGCTCCTAACCTTCTTCCTTCAGGAGCCCCTTTTTGCCATTCTTGGAACATTTGCCTCTCTAGTTCTAAAGAGCGCGCTAACCCAAGATAATCATTTGAAGCAAAGTCAATCAGAGGCGAAGGAGGGAGGGAGAGTGTGCGTAAATTTCCCTCTCTTTTCGCTTGAGCAAGGGGGCTATTGAAACGGAGCACATTTTCTAATTCCTAAGAGTTGAAATAAGGCCTCATCCTGATCGACCGACGCATTGGCAACGGTCAATAACTTTTCTCCCATGAAAACAGAATTGGCTCCTGCAAAAAAACATAAGGTTTGTTGCTCCTGAGACATTTCCCCTCTTCCACAAGATAAACGGACTTTGGCTTTTGGTAAGACAAGGCGTGTCAAAGCTACCATCCGGATAAACTCCCAGACAGGCAGCGCAGGCTGCTTTTCAAGGGGGGTGCCGGGGATTGGACTTAAACGATTAAGAGGGACCGATTCCGGATGGGGCTGCTGGCGACTGAGAGTGAGGAGGAGTTCCAGTCGATCGGCCACCGTTTCTCCCATTCCAAAAATCCCTCCGGAGCACATTTTAAGATCGGCCTTTCGGACGATCTCTAAAGTATTCAATCGATCTTGGTAGCTCCGTGTCGTAATGATTGTGCGGTAAAAGTTTTCGGAAGAGTCTAAATTGTGATTATAGGCATAGAGTCCGGCGGCTTTCAGCCGCTGGGCTTGGCTCTCTTTCAACATCCCTAAAGTGCAGCAAACCTCGACTCCTAAATCACAAGCAATGGCTTTAATCATGCGGAGAATCTCTTCGAATGGCCGCCCTTCTTTTATTTCTCTCCAGGCGGCACCTAGACAAATCCTTGTTGCCCCTCGCTCGACCGCCCGTTTAGCAGCCAACAACACATCCTCGTATTTCATCATGGGTTGGGGAGAAACGGAGGTTTGATAACGGGACGATTGCGCGCAATACGCACAATCTTCCATACATCCACCCGTTTTAACAGAAATTAATGTACACACTTGAATGTCTCCCATCACATGAAATTGCGTATGCACAAAATGGGAGCGAGAAAGGAGCGTCAGTAACGGCAAGCCATGCAATTCTTTCAACTCGGCTAACGTCCAATCATGGCGAATGAATGTTGGCATTTTTCCCTCTTTTTATTTTAGATTTATGATTTTACTTCTCTTTTTTTTCCGTTTCAATTTAAAATCCTTCTTAAAACAGCAAAAATAAACCAAAAAATAGTTTAAATTCAGGGAGGAAAAAGAGGGGTGTGGGGTAAATTTAAACTAAAAAATAGTTAAAATCATGCAAGAGTTAGGGGAATTTTTATGCTAGAAGGGCTATTTGGGAACAAAAATATTGAAAGAGTTTTAATTTTTCTTTTTGTCAATGGAACATGTTATGGGTCTCAGTTGCAGCGGGCTTTTCATGTTCCGTTGACTCCTCTTCAGAATGCTTTAGAGCGTTTAGAAGAAGGGGGGATCTTAACAAGCCATTATGAAGGGAAGACACGTCTTTATCAATTTAATCCGACCTATCCTCTTTTAAACGAGCTCGAGCTCTTGTTGAAAAAGAGGTATACGCTTCTTTCCGGTCCGGAGAAAAAGGAGTATTATGTTCCTAAAGAAGAACATACCCAAGAATTTTCGAATTTAATGGATCAAAAAAAGGTCCTTTTTGTTTTCTGGGAAAAGCTGATGACCGTTCGGAAGCTTATTTTCATTGCCAAGACAAAATCAAAAGAAGAGACAGGGTGGAGCGGCAGGGAGAGGGGGAGGTCTTTCTGACAAAAGAAACGAGCGACCTCTTGATTTTCAATGAGAAAGGGACTTGGCTCACAAAAGCGGGCGAAGAGGTCCATTTTAGCAATGTTTTCCGCTGGACGCTGGATCGCTTTGGGGGAACGGTTGGTTTGGAACATTTAAGAAGAGGTCCCGAGCATCCCGTTTTTCTTTTTCACTTGGCCCCTTCGGGCCGCCGCTCCTTATCCTCCGTTGATTCTCATCTTTGCGGAGGAGATGTTTATTTTGGTCGCATTTCTTTCGATCGCCATCAACTTCATCTCAATTGGAGAGTCATTGGTCCTAGAAAAAATGAGGAAATTGATTATACTTATTTCTAAAGGATTTGGTGATAGAAAAAGCAATGTAAAATCCTCAACAAATCTTGTTTTCTCAATTTGGTGATGAAATTTTCATTGCAAAAGTCGCCCCAAATATGTATAATAAGAAATATGAATAACGAAGAACTTCCATTTATCGGCCGTAAGAAAGAACTCGAGGGCCTCAGGGGATTACTACGATCAAAAATAGCAAGCCTTGCCATTATTAAAGGCCGGAGAAGAATTGGTAAGAGTCGATTAGCCAGAGAATTTGCTAAAGACTTTACACATGCGTACACATTCGTGGGTCTTGCTCCTACCAAAGGGATTGTAGACCATCATCAGCGCGAATTTTTCATGGCACAGATGGAGCAACAAGGGGTTCTACAACAGTCTGGACAAAGATGGATTGATCTTTTTTTAGATGTTGCAACACACTGTGCGCACGGAAGGGTTCTTATTATCTTCGATGAAATTAGCTGGATGGGCTCGCATGATCCTACCTTTCTTGGGCAGTTAAAAACCGCATGGGATGAGCATTTTTCCAATAACCCAGAACTTGTTTTGTTGTTGTCTGGGTCTCAGTCCACATGGATTGATGAAAATATCCTGAGTGATATGAATTTTGTAGGGCGTGTTACCTATCCTCTGACACTTCACGAACTATCGCTTGAAGAAAGCCGTCATTTTTGGGGAGCTCAGAAAGATCTTATTGCACCTTACGAAATGCTTAAAGTCCTTGCCGTGACCGGAGGCATTCCAGGGTATTTGTTGCGTATTCATCCAAATCAGACAGCGGAAGACAATATTCGCAGACTCTGCTTTGATAGAAAAGGATCTCTTGTACGTGAATTTGATGGACTATTTTCATACCTTGTTTCCTCCCGTAACCGTGTGTACAAGCAGATACTACATTTTTTAGCAGATCGAGCGGCAACTACTGAGCAAATACTTACGCATCTTGCAAAAAAAAAGGGGGGAGATGTAACGAAATACCTTAATGATCTTTGTGAAACAGGCTTTGTCACTCGAGAATACACCTGGCATGTAAAAGATGGGACGATTTCCAAACTCAGCAGATTTAGGCTCAGCGATAACTACACGCGTTTTTATTTGAAATATATTGAGCCAAATAAGGCTGGTATTTTACGTGGGCAGATAATTAACCTCCCCTCTTCTTGGCATAGCATTTTAGGGTATCAATTTGAAAACCTTGTTCTTGCAAATAGTGACCGCATTCAACAATTGTTAGGAATAACCGCCAAGGAGGTTGTCTGTCACGGCTCCTATTTTCAGACAGAAACATCAACGCGTCAAGGCTGTCAAATTGATTATCTTATTCAAACCAAGTACAACAATCTCTTCGTTTTCGAGATCAAATTTAAGGACAGCATGATTGAGACTTCAATTATTGCTGAGGTGCAAGAGAAAATCAATCGGTTAGAAAAACCCAAGGGGTATTCTTGCAGAGCGGTGCTTATTCATGTCAATGGTGTTTCTCGTAGTGTGGTTGAGAAAGGTTTTTTCAGCGCTATTATCGATTTTGGCAACTTGATTCGTGAGGTGTAAATACATTAAATTTGAGAAATGCCTTTATTATACTGTATTATCTACACATGCGTTCCAAAATAAACCGAAAAAGGGTGTGATAAGGGTCATAAATCGCTCTTTTCCATAATTGCACCCATAAAAAACGCCAACGAGAAGAAACGGGAGGATAAAACTGCTTTTCCCAGGCATCCGCTTGTTTTAAATAGGCAGAGAAAGGCTCTTGCTCAGCCAGACTAAAAAGATCTCCCTCCAAAGAGAGCTTCCAATTGAGCGCCCGCTTCTTTAACATCTTAAGAGGCCAAGAAAGTGTTGAGATAGGTCGGATGGCCTCTTTGTGTATGTGAATAGGCAGAGGGGGAAGACGCTTGAAACGTATTCCTTGATGGCAAATCTCAAATTGGTCATAAAGGATGCCTTTTCCCTCTCTATTCATATTTGTAAAAAAATGGGGAGAGGAGCAAAGAGCAATTTCTGCCGAGGATAAGCGAGTTTTGTTATAGCGTTCCTCATGTAAAATCCAAATGACCTCCCATCCTGCTTTTTGGTAATCTCGATTGCGCTCCAACACTTCTTGCCCGCTAATCGGAGAGTATTGAATTTCAAAAATAATTTTCTGAGAAGGCCAAGCCACATCCGCGACCCGCTGAATAGAAGGAAAGCGCACTTCTAATTGACAATCATCAGGAGAGAGTTGCCGCAGAAAATACATTTGCAGGTGCAAATGAATCAGACCTTTTTGAGATTGGCGGCACGCCAGTGGCGGTTCGAGATGATAAAAATGGGTTTGGCGATAGGGCCCTCCTCTCATTCGGATCACTTGGCTGCATTCCAAACAGAAATAATTAACCTGCTTGATCGCTTGACAAGCGTGAATGATCTGCCCTTCTCCATTTAAGGCATAAAGTTGCATAATTTTTGATCGAAAAAATGCTCTTTTCTGTTATAATTCAGCTTGCCATAAATTTTCATCTTTATTATTCACACATTTCACACATCCCAGTCTTGGTTCGCTAAATTTTAAAATTTTTTTTAGGATCGCATGAACAAAACCAATCATTTTAAAAGCTCTTTTCCTCAGCAGCAGCAGCAAAAGATCGATGAACTCGTCGCGATTGCCAAAGAGCAAGGGTATATCACCTACGAAGAGATCAATGAAATCCTTCCCATGACATTCGATTCTCCTGATCAAATTGATCAAGTGTTGATTTATCTCACCGGCATGGATATTCAAATTCTCAATCAAGCAGAGGTAGACAAGCAAAAAGAGAGAAAAAAAGAGGCCAAAGAACTAGAGCATCTTCCTAAACGGGCTGAAGGGACTCCGGATGATCCTGTCCGGATGTATCTGAAAGAAATGGGATCTGTTCCTCTCCTCAGCCGCGAAGAGGAAGTGGAAATTTCAAAACGAATCGAAAAAGCGCAAGTTCAAATTGAGCGCATCATCATGCGTTTTCGCTATGCAAATGCGGAAGCGATCTCCATTGCCAATATCTTCTTTCAGGAAAAGAACGTTTCGATAAGGTCATTACCGAAAAAGAGGTCTTGAATAAGCAAGAATTCATGAACATCTTCCCAAGTTAGCGCCCTCTTAAGAGAAGAGGATCAGATCTTAGAGCAGTTCTTGAAAAAATTGGACGATCCTCAACTGAAAAAGGGGATCGGGCGAAGGCGACGGAAGATATTGAGAAATGCCGTATTCGCACGCAGGCCTATCTCCGCCGTCTTCATCTTCGCCATAATATTATCGATGATTTTGTTGAAGTCATTTTGCGCGCTTACGACCGCTTCCTCTTTCTAGAAAAAGAGATTAATGAACTGACTCCTCGTGCAGAGAGAAATAAATTTGCTGCAGGCAAACTCATTGCCGCCAAGCGCAAACTAAAAAAGCGAGAACTTGCAGCAGGCCGGACGCTCGAGGATTTCAGAAAAGATGTCAAAATGCTCCAGCGCTGGATGGATAAAAGCCAAGAAGCCAAGCGCGAAATGGTGGAATCCAATCTTCGTCTCGTCATCTCCATCGCCAAAAAATACACAAACCGCGGACTCTCCTTTTTGGATCTGATTCAAGAAGGCAATATGGGTTTGATGAAAGCCGTCGAAAAATTTGAATACCGGCGAGGCTACAAATTTTCTACCTATGCCACCTGGTGGATTCGCCAAGCAGTCACCCGTGCCATTGCGGATCAAGCGCGCACCATCCGTATTCCTGTCCATATGATTGAAACAATCAATAAGGTCTTGCGAGGAGCTAAAAAACTCATGATGGAAACGGGACGTGAACCCAGTCCTGAAGAACTGGCAAAAGAATTAGGAATCACTCCGGAACGAGTGCGAGAAATCTATAAGATTGCCCAGCATCCCATTTCGTTACAAGCTGAAGTGGGGGACGGAGGAGAAAGTCAATTTGGCGATTTCCTAGAGGATACAACGGCCGATCTTCCCGCAGAAGCGACGGGTTATTCCATTCTCAAAGATAAAATGGGAGAAGTCTTGGCCACCTTAAACGATCGGGAGCGCAAAGTTCTCATCCAACGCTTTGGTCTGTTGGATGGCAAACCCAAAACTTTAGAAGAGGTGGGAGTCGAATTCAATGTGACTCGGGAGCGCATTCGTCAGATTGAAGCGAAAGCCTTGCGAAAAATGCGTCACCCTATTCGCTCAAAACAACTCAAAGCCTTCCTTGATTTGCTTGAAGCAGAATAGTTCTTCTTCTTTATCAACAGAAAAAATCTTAAGCTCATTCAAGCCGATGGATTGCTTTCTCGAGTCTTAAAAGGGTTCGAACCTCGTCCTCAGCAACAAAAGTGATGGCGAATATTCTCGAGGCTTACGAAAATGAGCAGATTGCGCTCATCGAAGCGGGCACAGGGACAGGCAAAAGCCTTGCCTATCTCATTCCTGCTTTAATATGGGCAGCCCATCAATGAACGGACGGTCATCTCCACCCATACGATTACCCTCCAAGAACAACTATTCATAAAGACATTCCGTTCCTCAGAGGCGCTGCAACTGAATCTAAAAGTGGTTCTTGTCAAAGGAATGAATAACTATATTTGCCTGCGCAAACTGGAAGATGCTCAAAAGTGAGCTGCGCCTTTTTCCTAGTGAAGATTCTCAGGAGATGAGAAGATAAAATAGGAGGCAGCAGCAGGCAAAGAAGGGTCGCGCTCCGAGCTCTCTTTTGTCCCTTCTCCTGCTGTGTGGGATCGGGTGGGAGCGGAAAGCGAGGCGTGCTTTCATCATGATTGTCCCTATTATCAAGAATGTTTCTTTTTTAAAGCGCGCCGTCAAGCTCAAGATGCTCAGCTTTTGGTCGTCAATCACCATCTCTTATTTACCGATTTGGTCAAACGGGCTGACCAAAATAACTATCAGAGACAGCCATCTTCCTGCTTACAAGCGGATCATCTTGGATGAAGCGCATCATATTGAAGATATTGCAACCGAGTATTTTGCCGACCGCTTCAACCGTCTGGAACTCAATCGCGTTTTGGCTCGTTTGGCAGCAGATAAAATGGGAGGCGCGTTAGGAAAGCTACTCGTATTAAAAGAGAAGCTTCAACTTGCCTTCCAAAAGACTCCTCCCCTCGAGAGATTTCCAGCTCCTCAGTCGGTTGATGCTTGATCTGCCCGCTCAGCGCCATATGTTAAATGAACAAATTCACCAAGCGTTCGACGCCTTTGCCCAGTTTGTGAGTGCGGTGAAAACTCCTTTTTCTATGCAAGAGGAGTTCTTTCCCACTGAGCATAAGCTTCGTCTTTTAGAGGAGCATCTGACCCATGTGAAGTGGAAGGAGGAGGTCCTTCCCTCTGTGCAGAAACTCATTGAATTGTTAAAGAATTACTATCAAGGGTTGTGCAGCTTGGAGAATGATCTTAAGCAATGAATCATGAGCGGTTGCAAGAGCAAACGAAAAGCATCCGTTTGGACATTCAAGCCTTTGCCATGCGTCTAGAAGAGGCGATTAGTTTTTTAGCTCAATTCTTATCCTCTTGGCAGGATGTTTCTAAGGTCCGTTGGATAGAGACGCAAGTGATGAGAACTTTGGTCAATGTCCATTTGGTGATTGCTGATCTTGATGTCTCTCAAGCCTTAGTTGATTTTTTATTTAGCAAATTTGCCACGATTGTTTTGTGTAGTGCCACTTTGGCGACCAATCGGCGCTTTGCGTTTATTCGTCAGCGGTTAGGATTAGTGGAGGAGCGTTTGCCACAGCGAGAGGTGACCGAGCATGCGTATGATTCTCCGTTTGATTATCAAAAACAGGCGTTGCTTATTGTGCCGACTGATATGCCCCCTCCCAATCATGCCGAATTTCCGGCATTGGCTTATGAGAATGTGTGGCAAGCGATTCAAGCGAGCCAGGGGCAGGCCTTTGTTCTTTTCACCTCTTATCAGATGTTGCAACAGTGTTATGAGGTGTTAGCGAAACGATTGGAAGAGGGGCGTTATCCCGTTTTTAAGCAAGGGGAGGAGCAGCGAAGAAAATTATTGGATAAATTCAAAGAGACGGGGCGGGCTGTTTTATTTGGGACCGATTCTTTTTGGGAAGGGGTGGATGTGATGGGGGATGCCCTTCGCTGTGTCATTATTGTGAAGCTTCCCTTCCGGGTGCCGAGCGAGCCGATCATTCAGGCCCGTACGGAATTAGTGATGGCACAGGGAGGGAATCCTTTTCTTGATTATGCCGTTCCGCATGCGACTATGAAATTTAAGCAAGGGTTTGGCAGATTGATTCGGCATAAGTGGGACCGGGGATGTGTGGTTTGCTTGGATACGCGGCTGGCGACGAAGGGCTATGGGAGATTATTTTTGAATAGCCTTCCTCCTTGTGAGAAAGTATTTGCAAATGGCGCTTGCGTGTGGCCAAAGATGAGGGAGTTTTATCGGCGAACTTATCATTTTGTGAAGCGGGTTTCTTCTTCCTGATCATCGGCTGATGACCTGATATACTTATCGAGAAGATCTTATTCTTTGGGTAATTTTCCTAAATTTTTCCCTAGAGCGTTATCCAATATCCGACCTAAATCGTAACAAAACTGACCATGTGCAGGAGCGAAGTTGTAACCATAATAATTTTCGGTCCCGTCAATTTTTTCGTTCTTAGACATTGAGGATGGACCCACCCTAGTCTTATTTCCTGCAACTGTTATGCGAAAGCTAGGTGTAAACAATTCTGAAGATTCTCTAATAGTTATATCGGGTAGCTTGATTAATTTTGATCCTTCTTTTTCTAAATCGTTGTAAAAGAAGGAAAATGTTTTGACCCCACCTTTTTGAATATAAACATGAAAATAACACCCGGTTGGATCTGTTTCTTTTTTGAAGCACAGTCGGTAGGGCTGATTTGGTAAAACCACCGGACAGAAACTCTGTAAAAATGTCCATAATTCCTCTTTTGTGTTGATTTGCTGATAATGAGAAAGAAGTTTATTCTGTTCGTTAATGAGATAAGTCTTCTTTTTAAAATCAACTTCTCTAGAAAAGAAAGGTAATCTTATGATGGGTTGGACTGTTTCAGTGAAATGATTCCATGTCTTCTGTGCGAGGGATAAACGATCTTCTTGAGAAAGGCTAGGCAATCCTGTTTGTGTCGCTAAACTATCCCATAAATTTATATCATAGGTAACTCGACACCATCTTTTGCAAACTTGGGCCAATTGTCCCCACTGTTGGCAAGGAACTGCTAAGAAAATCTGTCTGAGCACTTCTTCTGGGATCTCTAACGTATAATTAATTTTTTCTGTATCAGATGAAGGGATAATTAAAGATTTAGAAGAGGGTGTAACATTATTTGAAGGATCCATATTTAACCTATTTATTATTTGATTAATTTAACATCTTTTATAATAACAAAAAAATAATTTTATAACAAGGGTTAAAAAGTTCGTAAAAAATCTGCACTATCTCGGGGGGGGGAACCCCTGATATTTATCCGGATTTTTAGAGCAGCTGCCGGTGACGAGTGGCCTGATGATTATTTATCACAAGACGGTGCAGAACATAGGTGATCAAACTCAGCCGTGATTTTTTCTCTTGGAAATCCTCCGGTCAGCCCTTTCTTCGTCAAGACAATTTGCCAGAGTTGAATGCAACGCGAGCGAAAAGACCCCGCACAGGAAAGTAAATAATAATTCCACATGTAAGGAAAGGTCTCTCCGTAATTCTCTTTCAGTTTTGGCCAATGGGCATTGAAATTTTTATGCCAAGCGAGAAGGGTCCGATCATAATGCGCTCCGAAATTATGCCAGTCCTCCATGACGAATAACCCTTCAATCGATTTGCCGATTTGAGCGATAGAGGGGAGCATCCCGTTTGGAAAAATATATTTTGTCAGCCACACATCTCCACACCTGGAAGAGTCGTTACTCCCAATGGTGTGAAGCAGGAATATCCCCTCTTCTTTTAAATGACGGTGGGCCACTTGCATATAAGTGGAATAGTTCTTATAGCCGACATGCTCGAACATTCCGATTGAAACAATTCGATCAAAAGTTCCACTTAAGTGGCGATAATCCTGTAGGCGGATCTCGATCGGAAGACCTTGACAATTCTTCTCTGCCAGTTTTTTTTGTTCTTCAGAGATGGTAATTCCAACGACCTCTACGCCATACTGTTTTGCAGCATATTTGGCAAAGCCCCCCCATCCACAACCAATATCTAGTACCCGCATTCCCGGTTTCAGCTGAAGCTTTTGACAAGTGAGTTCGAGTTTATTCAACTGGGCTTGATCTAAGGTCTCCGCTCGGTGCCAGTAAGCACAACTATAGATCATTTCTCGATCTAACATCGCTTTGTATAGATCGTTTCCAATATCATAATGCCTTTTGGCGACGATTTTGGCTCGACGAATGCTCTGAAAATTTAATGCCCGATTTAAAAGAGAGTGATAAAGAACGCGTAGATTGAGATGGAGGGAGGTGTTTAAGTCAGCAGTCAATAACTTGTTGATCATCTCGTCAATCGAATGACACTCCCAGCATCTCTCCATATAGGACTCTCCCAATCCTAAGCTTCTATAATGAACCAACCTGTCATAAAATCTTTCGTCTGTGACTTGTAAGTCCCACGCTTTGGAACCATTGATCTCAACTCCTGCACGACTAAATAGTTCCGTGATGTAAGATTTGGCTGAGGAACGCGATAAGAGCATGCTTTTCATAGATTTTTTCTCCACGATGGGTATAGTGATGAGTATTTTTTAAAATAGTGCTGAGATATTGTCAAATAATTATCTCATCTTACGCAGCAGCAAGGTTGAGTTGTTAGTGTGAAGGATCAAAGACACTGATGAATTTTTCTTCTCCATATTTCAATATTTTATTGTCACAAGTCACAAGCACCGCATTTTCCTCATGAGCGCTAGCAATTAAAAGTCGATCCACAGGATCTCCATGAATAAGACCAGGTAATCGAGTACTTTGAATCACTAGACGAGGAGTAAGAGGGCAAAGTTGTATTCCTGGGATGTCTAATGCCGCCTGAACCCAATCAGAGATATCCCTGTCTAATTCAATTCGCTTTTTATCAACTAGCATTCCTATCTCCCAAATAGACATAGGAGAGATCCAGATTCCTTGAGTTCTTAAAGCCTCTTCAAAAATATGAGAAAAGGTTTTTATTAAAGAAGAATGACCAGTCATTGCCCATAACCAAATATGAGTATCTAAAAGCAATTTATGATGCTTGATACTTTTAAGAATCGGCATTCCAAACCTCATCAATAGGTGCAATGATATTTCCTTTGAAGTGAACGGTTCCTTTTAATTTACCGAAAAATTTTTTTTCTTTTTCCTCTAAAGGAACTAATTTTGCGATAGGAATATTTCTCTTTGTAATAATAATTTTTTTGTGAGTTCTTTTGACCCTGTCCATGATTTTCAGGCATTCAGCCTTGAATTTCCCAGCTTTAATTTGTTCTTCCATTGCTTCCTCCTATGTGTCCATAGTCATTTTATTATGGTCATAAATTGAAGACAAGCATTTAATTCAGCATTCTCTTGCGGCTGGTAACACGACTGTTGGATCTAGGCCAAATCCAAGGAAGGGAACAGCAACTCAATGGTATGAAATTTCTCGATTTTCTCAACATCAAATTTTTATCTATTTATCAATCAAATTTGAAATTCAGAGAGAAATTCAAATATATTTGCATCACAGTATTGACATTTGTTAATTGCGTGATGTAAAATCAAAGCAAAATATTACATCATAGGAATGACATGAGATTTATCGGACGCCAAAGAGAACTTAATTTACTTGAGCAACAACTAAAGAAAAAATCAGCAAGTCTTGTAGTGATTAGGGGACGACGAAGAGTAGGAAAAAGCAGACTAATTAAAGAATTCGTTTCGGATAAAAACAACTGGGTTTTTTCTGGACTCCCTCCAGTTCCTGGCATCACTAAGCAGAGACAATTAGACGCCTTTTCTGTTCAACTCTCTCAAAACCTCAGCATTCCAAAAATGCAGGTTTCAGATTGGATTGAACACTTCACTTTTCTAGGAAATCAATCCAAAGGAAAAAAGATTGTCATCGTTCTGGATGAGATCTCGTGGATGGGATCAGAAGACGAAGATTTTCTTGGACAGCTTAAAACAGCTTGGGATCTTCATTTATCTGATAATCCTGATTTGATTATGATCCTTTGTGGTTCAGTTTCCAGCTGGATAGAAGAAAATATTCTACAGAGTACTGGGTTTGTTGGTCGAATATCTCTAAACATTGTTTTGGATGAACTTTCCATCAAAGAAAGCAGCGAGTTCTGGGGAACTAGGAGAAAGATTAGCGCTTATGAGAAATTTAAAATGCTGTCCGTTACTGGAGGAGTACCGAAATATCTAGAAGAAATCATTCCTTCACAGTCATCCGACGATAACATTCAAAGACTGTGTTTTCAACCTGAGGGATTGTTATTTCAAGAATTTCATCAAATTTTCGCAGACTTGTTTTCGAAAAAAGCTGCAACATATGGGAATGTCGTGAAAACCCTCGATCACTTTTCTCTATCTCTCGACGAAATAAGTCAAAAACTGGGTATAGAGAAAGGGGGATATCTCTCAAAATGCTTGGATGATCTTATGCTCGCAGGATTTATTCAAGAGGACTGCACATGGAACTTATCGACGAAATGTGAGTCTAGCCTGAAAAAATTTAGGCTGAAGGATAACTATCTTAGATTTTATTTGAGATATATAGAGCCAAACAAGGACAGAATTTCTAAAGGGATTTTTGAATCAGAGTCTTTTATGTACTTGCCTGGATGGGAATCCGTTATGGGTCTACAATTTGAGAATCTTGTTTTGAACAACTTGAAAAAATTATTAGAAATTCTTCGAATCAACCCATCAGAAGTTTCAAATGTTGGGCCATTTTTTCAGAGAAAAACACAGCGGATGAAAGGATGTCAAATAGACCTGCTAATCCAAACGAAGCACAACACTCTTTATGTGTGTGAAATCAAATTCAGCTCTTTTGAGGTCAAAAGCTCCGTTATCGAAGAAATGGAGAAGAAGATCGAAAACCTTTCTGTTCCAAAAGGATTTTCTGTCAGACCTGTTCTTATTCATGTTAACGGAGTGAGCCAAGCAGTGATGGAAAGTGAAGTTTTCAATGACATTGTTGATTTCTCTCAATTTTTCGAGACTTAAATATCAGATCATTTCAGAATTCGGAAGATATCGTACGTTAAGATAAGGATAGCAGTAGGCATGTGACTATCTGGACTTCGGACATTTGCAAACTAAGCTGCCATACCAATACCCTCGAAGATTTGTAGCAATTCTGTAGGAGGACGAATATTTTTGAGTATTGGATGCGCTCCCCACACTTGGGATAATTGTTGTTCTCGAACCATTCTCCTGATAAAAGATAGCAAATCACTGAAGGCTAGTCCTTGTTTCTGATACCATACAGTTTGAGCTGGAGTAATCCTGGTGTAAAAGCGATTAGCGATTACGAAAATCAAGCTATAGCACGCAAATAGCAATGGTGTTGTTCGCTCAATCGAACGATCTGACCATTGACGCTGAGTCTGCATACCAAGATGTTCGCGTACTTCTCTATGAGTGACTTCTTGGCTCCAGCGCATAATATAACCACCAACAATTTGTGCCGGAGAAATCCGAGGTGCCAAAGTAATCAAACAAAAAACCGGCGAGTTGATGTCAACATCTGAATCCTTAACGAATACAAGTTGTACATGAATTGGTCCTCCGCCTTCGGCCGGATCCCATAGACACTCTTTTGTCGCAGCGAAACATATCTTATCGGTGCCTCCATATCCCTCTACCAATATTTGTGTCCATTTCAGAGCAGGATCCTCTCTCATTTCTTTAACTGAAGGCAGGCGCTCTCCCTTTGTGCGTGGACGGCCTTTTTTCCCGGTTCTCTGTGGAGCAAGTTTAAAAAAGCGAATATTGGACTTGGCGCGTGTAATGAGTTGTATATCGAGCTTTTGACAAGCTCGAAATAGCCCTTTGGTTGCGTATCCAGCATCAGCGACCAATAAAATTAAACGACTTGGAAACCAACGTCGTAGCACATGACAAACCTGTTCTGCAATTCTCTGAGGGCTTTTATGACGACGCTTCATTTTTTTACAAGTATTTTCTGACGGGCTTAAAATCACCATAAATGGTAGGGCCACTGTTCGTTTCATGAATGGGACTTGTATCAATAACATAATTGGAACCCACCGCAGTCCACTGCAAGTCACCGTTTTACCAGATCCAGTGCCAAGCTCGACTTTGTACATTTTAAGGGGTCGATAAATGCAATCTTTTGAGCTATAACGCGTTAAAATTTTTTCGCCAACCCTCATTTGGGGTGTATAGTCAAACAGTTGGGAGAGGAAACCGTTGTTTTTATGATTAGACATCTTGCATAACCTCAATTCCTTGCCCCTGCCCCTGCCCTTGCCCTTGCCCTTGCCCTATTAGCATAGAATTGCGTGCCAGAACTTTTTCGGGCAAGGGCAGGGGCAGGGGCAGGGGCACGGGCAAGGAATTGTGAGGTTATGCAAGATGTCTAATAACTTGCCACTAGCAGATTTTCTAAAAGCTAAAATTCAAGAGGAATTGACCGAAGGAATGACCATCAAGCTTTTGGCAGAACCCATGTATGATTGCTTTATTGTGACTCGAAAAAAGGGAGAGCTCATCACAAAGAAATTAGTTTCTTATCATCGAAAATCAGATGGTTCGGAAGCTAAATTCGAAATAAGGCAAGAATCGGATGGCTCCCAACGCATTATCCATTTACTCCCCACATTTCTAGAATTAGCTTCAATGGGGTCTAAAAAGGTTTTTGTGGTTGATGAATTAGATCGCAGCCTACATACTAATTTGACAAGAGGTGTCTTAGAATTCTACTTATCTAACTGCTCAGTTGACACACGTTCACAGCTATTATTTACCACACATGATATTCAGTTGATGGATCAGAAATTATTTAGGCGCGATGAAATGTGGGCCACAGAACGCGAATTATCCGGCACATCCCTTCTCATTCCGTTTAGTGATTACAAAGAGATAAGGTATGATAAAGATATTCGTAAAAGTTATTTGCAAGGGCGTTTGGGAGGCATCCCACAAATTGATTATTCTCTTTCTTTAGATAATTGTAGTGTAGACAACTCATGAGTTTTAATCCAAGAAGGCGCTTAAAACACCCGTTAGGTCAAAAATCCTATAAGAAAATTTTCCATACTTTTAAGAAGATTTCTTTTCTGTTTTACTCATGTTTTTAGTATAATTTTGTTTTATTACTTTTTTTGAATTCCATAGGAGATTAATATGTTTATCTTACCTTTTTTATGTCCATTGAAGCATGCTTACGAGGCTTATACAACAATTTCTCAGTCTCTTACTGTTCTTAATAAAGAGGGAAAAGTAGAGGTGATTTCTACAGAAGATCTAAAAAAAGAACCTTATTGTTCTATGCCTCGTGCTAGCGAAAGATTCCAATCTTTTTTGGATAAGAATGAAATTAGAAAAGATCTTATATTAGCTCAGGAAGATTTAGGATTAAACGTTTATATGACCGGAACAAATTTTTTTACTCGAGGGATTGCATCAATTACGGTTCCTCCTTTCTTCAAATCTGTAGATGAAGAGGCTTGTTCTTTTATATTTAAACATGAGGTTTCTCATCTAAAGAATAATGATGCTTTTACTACCTCTTTAGTTGCGGCGATTTGTTCTCTTGCTTCAGCGATTATTTGTACGCGTAGAACATCTCCTATTCTTGCTTTTTTGGTTACATTAGCTGTTGGAGCATTAGCTTCTATTCTCTTTACTTTATACCGTGAGAATAAAGCGGATGATTTTGCTATTGCCCATAGTTCTAATGAGGAGTTAAAAGGGGGCAGGCGATATTTTTTAAGTCATCAGCAACGTTTATTGGGCCAAAGGACCTCATTATTCACTCGTCTTGTCTATTCTTCCAAAGGTGATTTTAGGTTAGATCTCTGGCATCCTTCGTTTACGAGTCGCTTGAAAAAAGTGACAAGAGCCTTAGAAGCAAGGGGGATCTCTGTGAATGAATTGAGCCAAAATGAACAAGAGAACAATAACATTAAGAAATTAAAAGATGCTTATGAGGAACAGCTTGATAAAGTTCAACACCATCCTTTAACTCGTCATTCCTATGAAGGGAAGGTGGTTCTAGGATTTCATTTTTAGAAGTCGACATCGATCGATAAAGAGCAAAGAAATGCTCAAAAGGCATCTGCGCAATCAACTCTCTTTCCGTTGTCGGAAAGGATTGAAAAAAGCAGGCGCTTGCAACAAAGATAAATTTTTTCCGTGCTCGAGTGAGGGCCACATTAAAGCGTCGATAATCCTTCAGAAAAGGGCTATGGATAGATTCTCTATCAGAAACCGTCGCAGAGAAAATGACAATATCAAATTCCAATCCTTGCATCCGCTCCACCGTATCCACTCTTGGTAGTTCTAATGACACTGACACAGGGAGCGCCTCTTTTAAAGCAGAGCGAATCGTATTATTTTGCAAGCGGTGAGGGGAAATAATACCAATTTGCTCCGAAGAGATGCAGTAATCCTCCATCAGACGCTTCACTGCGTTTGCGACCCAGCCTGCTTCCTCTTGGGAAGACTGCTGAGATCCCACATGATCGAGCTGAACAACGACCAGAGATTTCGTGGGATTGAGGTCCTCATCGAGAGAATCTCCAAACAACGGATAATGAGGGAGCACCAACCTCTGATCTTTTTCAGCGACCACAGATTTTAGTTCGCCGTTGTACCACTGCTCACTTGCAAACCGGCAAATATCTCGAATTCATGCGATAGGTTTCATTCAAGCGCAACCGGTTTTGCATCCCATCCCCATACCGAGAAATTAATTCCTGGAGGATAGAGCGAGGAAGCAAGGAGGTGGTTGCGTAGTTTCCCTTCCACACAGGAGGCAATTGCTGCGTATCTCCATAAAATAGCGCTTGTCCCTTCCCAAAAATTAAACTGAGCAAGGCGTAAGGGGCGAGCACTTGTGATGATTCATCAAAAACCACCCAGTCAAAGAGTTGTGGAAAATTTTTATCCTCCAATAATTGATAAACCCCAAACCCGGTTGCTCCAAGGATAAGACAAGAGGAAGAAGTTAGCGCTTCAGAATTTCGCATCTGACCAATCCCTAGATGTGAGAATTGACTCTCATCGAAGCGCCCATATTTCCATAAAGAAACACCCGAAACATTTGCTATTGGAAGAGTAGCAGCTAATTTTTGGAGAATTTGATCGATCGCATGATGCGTCTGCGCCGTGACCAAAATCTTTATCGAACGCTTGGAGAATTGTGCATGCGCCACGAGTGCAATTAACGTCCACACCAGTAAGTGCGTCTTTCCCGTTCCGGGTGGCCCTTCAATTAATCCCACTTTTTCCCGAAAGGGCAAGAATAAAGCTTTTTTTTGGATATGATTCAATCCTGCAAGCGAGAGCTCTTGATTGATACCACTGTTCAATCCAAGCAATCGAGTCAGAGGCAAACCCTTTTACATGCCCCAGAAGCATTTGAATCACTTCAGGTCGAAATTTTGGATCTTTCAATAGATTCAAAACCCTGCTGATTTTTGGTGCATTCCAATCCGTTGCCTCCTCATCTAAAGCGTATAATTGATTTTTGCTCACCCTTATCTTTTGAGATAAAGGGAGGACGGAAAGCATTCCCTGTTCCGGCGAATAGGTGTCGAGGACGACAGAAAACCCCTCTTGAATTTGATATCCCCCCACCGGTGATAATTTCAAAAAATCACCCGACTCTAAATTTAGAGACTGTCGACTGTGGCATCGATAGAAAATTGGAAGCATTTTTTATCCCCCGCACGGCCAATGCCAAGGAAACGGAGCGGACCGATCGCCCGGAACCGGTTGACACGTTCCGACAAAGGGTTTTTCTGAAATTCTAAAATCTCAGACAGTTCGGCATTCCCCCTCTCGATGGTGCATCGCCTGGTAGGCTTGAATCAAAGGAACGAAGCG
Organism: Parachlamydiales bacterium; assembly: GCA_963801825.1. Lineage (GTDB taxonomy): Bacteria > Chlamydiota > Chlamydiia > Chlamydiales > Parachlamydiaceae > CAWDGI01. The sequence goes on along the minus strand of CAWDGI010000003.1, from coordinate 208,225 downwards.
CCCTTTGTTGCTTTCAAATGACACCACACGCTGACTTTTCACGTTAGAAAGACACCAGTTCCACATCTGTCTATAAAGATCAAAGGGAGGATCTAAATCAGACTCCTATGATATAAGCTTAAGGGGTGGAGTCGGGTGGTTGCTGGAAAGTCCCAAACACGCCCCCACTTGCGTCGCTGTGAGCCGCCCATGAATAGGCCAAAGAAAATGGGTTTGCAAGACACTCTGGATAGACGTCCAACAGACATGCATTGCCCATAAGGATTTCAGGACTGTCGATTGAAATGCTTTCTGAAAAAGATGCCAGTCTGTTGATTCATAAACGAGAAAGTGGGGGTTTTTTCCTTGGTTAACAGATTCCATCCACTCTTTTTGCAATTGGCTTGCCACTTCCTTTTGAAAGCTCTCTTCATTTGGAAAATCTCGTGAACAAATACAAAAGTCATGGATCGACGCTCCATTTTCCCAGCACTGCCATCGGAGACTCTTCTGATCGTAGTGGATAAAGTACCAATGCTTGGAATTTTTGGGGAAATCATTGGAGTCGATCTGTCGTGAAATAATCGTCTGATTTTCCGGAGGCGTAGACTCTTTATCTTTAAAAAGAGTCTCTTGATAGCAGTAAGAAAAATAACGGCAGGAGGTACAGGAAAATTCCATGGAATAATCTTGGGCAGCAGAGGCGCGTAGAGAATCTGTTTCCCACTGGGCAATCAACCGAGGCATCCAAGCTTTATAAGGGGCCAATACAAAAGGGGCCTTTTCAAATAGCTTTTCCCCATCTCTCGCCGGATAAACAAGCCCGCCTAGAGGGAGAGACCTTTACCGGAAGCAAAAACGTTTCCTCCTTTAAAAGGCAATCGAGCAGGTAGGCATAAAAGGCGATTCTCCATTTTTGTGCATAGCTGAACGATTGAGAAAATTTTATATCCCATACCTCTAGGCAAATATGAGAGCCTTGATGCTGGATATAAATTAAATCTGGACTTCCGCTTCATGGACTCTTCGACCGTCAAGTTTTGCCTGTGCCAGAAATAAAGGCTTTTTGTCTAATATAACCGTTCTAATGGCCTGTTGCCAAGTCAATTCTGCTGTTTCCAAACAGACTCTCTCTTGTTTCTGCAATGCCTCGATCACTTGGTTTTTGAAAGCGATCCCTTGTTGCTTGTCGAGATTGGATTTCTTGATCCATTTCGGAGAATCGAGGGTGAGACTCTATTTGGTAGTCAAGCTGCTGAAATCGAGCCCATCTTGGACAGAGCTTCTGAGTCACATAACCTTGAACTTGAGTGGCCGTTAATGAGAAAGGCAACTCCTGTTCATCCGAGAGGAAGCATCGGGAAAAGAAAGCTGCCCCATGCATTTCTTTCGTTTTCTAAAGACCAAGGCTCTCCTTTCAGAGGGATGTGCACTGAGTCGCTATTTTTTTTTCGTCATCCCCATGACTTGGGTTGGCAAAGGCAGCCACGTCGTTTCTGTATGGTACCTCTCGAAGTGTTTTAAAACTCTTGGGTCGTAGAGACGAGAGCCGATCTCTTTTCTGTTGATGCTCTTCCGGCAACCAATGCATCCAACTATTCCAAGAAAATCCCCCTTTCAGCAGAGGTAAATGAGAGGAAATCCATTCTTGAAATTGCTCAACTGTATGAGGAATCTTTAGGATGGATTCAAAGGGGATCCATTCGTTACATTCAAGACCCATCTCATCAAAACTCACAGATAATCCCTCTATTTTAGAGGAAAATTGAGTTTCAATAAGGTGGTAAAGAATATAATTTGCGACCGATCCTAAAAATGTTTCATAGCGATAGGATGCCATTTCCTAGTCGATGAACCCGAATCCCATTAGGCTGCTCAAGAGATTGAGATATTTGCTCTCTCTCTTTTTCTAGGAGCCGCCGGGTGCGACTTAAAAGACCCTGTGGGTGTAAATTTTTCTAAAAGAATTCCACTCCATTTTTTGCGCGACTTCAAAAGGAGTTGGAGATCCAAATCCGCACCCAAACCAATTCCTTGCTAGCGACCTCGTTCGACTCTTCCACCCAAACCTCAAGAGCGGCTTTCTTTTCTTCAATTTGAAGCACTCTCAACACTTTTCCTGTCAATTGAATGAGATCTCCTACTCTCTAATTGCCTCACCATCGATAGAGGTAAAACAGCAATTTTTTCTTGTTCTAAAATCACATCATACTCTTCGTCAGTTGGTGGAAAATTGCTCCATATTTGTCGTCTTTTTCAACGACAAAAAATAACGCCATCCTCCATCATATATCCCAGGCTGCTTTGTCGGTTTTAGCCAATTGTTGGCAAGCATATGATGAAAAATGGAGGATAAATCCTCTGATTTTTCTTTGAAAAGTAGGCTCAATGAATCTTTTGATAAGACTTTTTTTGCGTAGAGACATGATAAAATTTGCTGAAATAGCACGCTGTAATTCTCTGAACAGAGGCATTTTTCCACTTGATTGTTCTTTTGCGAGTTCAAATAAAGCTAAAAAGCGAACAAGCTGCATGCCTGGCCTTTGCTCCATAGCAAATTCCCCAGAAGTTAATGTGCTGCTTTCGACGGTTACCTCGGCCAATTCTTTGTAAAAATGCCATTGTCGAGGGGGGTGGCCCCATCAGCACCACGCCGTCGACATCTCCAATATCAATCCCCAATTCTAGAGTGCTTGTTGCAATACAAACTCCCATTTTTCTTTCTCTAAATGAAGACTCGATGAATTTTCTTTCTTGAGTAGATAAATTCGAGTAATGTAAAAAAACTTTTTGAGAGAAAAACACCTTCTTGATTCAGGATCTCGTATAATTGCTCGCATTTTTTTCGACTATTTGCAAACACTAAAAGTTTTTTACAGCCCGATCGGTGATATAAGTCATCAAAAAAGAGCGTCAGCTCTTGTTCCTCATCTTCAATGTGCACCCAGCACGGTTGCAGCTTTCTGGCAACAGATTGCTGATAGTAAAAGGCGTTCTTTGTTAAGATTAAAAAACCGTATGATATCTTCTGCATTGTCAATCGTAGCAGACAATGCAACGGTTTGTAGCGCATGCCATGACTAGACTGCATGGCAAGCCGACGACGCAAATACGATAGCTGAAGCCCACGGTCATCATGAAGAAACAAATGCACTTCATCGATAATCATCATGTGCACATGCTTTAGAAAATATTTATTATCCGGATTCTGGCTCCCCAGCATCACATCCAATGATTCGGGGGTCATGATGAGAAGATGAGGCTTTGCATCACGAAGATGTTTTCCATCGCCCGTTCGAATGCCTGATTTCAAGCCGAGCTTCTTATAGATAGGCTTGAATCCTTCGATTCATATCCAAAGCTAATGCGCGAGTGGGAACGATGTAGACGATGGTAAAATGATCAGGATGCGTCATCAGTTTTTCAGTTGCCGGGGCAAGAACAGCCTCTGTTTTCCCAGCTCCTGTGCTTGCCTGCAGCACGACATCCTCTCCATTAAGAATGGGTTGAATCAACTGTTTTTGTGCAGCTGTAAGAGTGGAAAAACCGGAAAAAAAGGCGCGATAAGTGTTAGGAAGTAGCTCTAATGGAGAAGTCAAATTTTAAGGGAGATAAAAGTTAAATTTTTAATGGTATAAATAGTTTGGTCCTGATAATCTATGATAATCTATTTGATTTCTTGATGCAAGTATTCTAAAATAGAGAATGATATGTCTTATAAGCCTATGCCATTACGGGTCTATCTCCGGTATATCAAACTTGTTGGATGGACATTGGAGAAAGGAAGTGTGGATTACAACCTATTCAATGAAAATGGCGGCTTTCTATGTGCCATTAAAGTGACTCATGGAAATCATAGTAAGTCTAATGACATTGCGGCACAAAGTGTACAAAAGACGGAAAGGGAATTTAAAGTAAGAGGTTGGACATGGCCACCATCCAAGAAAAAGAAATCATAAAAAATCTTCACATCGCGCTCGAAGAAATAGGAGAAATCAAACCTTGGTATGATCAAGAGGTGAATTGCTGGGTGTTTGAGCATCCGAATTATCCTGTTTCTTGTGGAGAGGAGACTCCTGAGGAAGTGATCGCAAAATACCCTCTTTATTTAAAAGAGTTTATTTTTTATCGATTAGCCAATCGCCTTGATCCTTTTGTTGAAAAGGCAACGAAAGGAAGAGGTGGAGCGCATTCCGGCGTCGTAAGACCAAAAAAAGAGCAAAAAACAATCACAAAGACGGTTCGTTTGCCAGAGAATCTATACGGAGCAGCAGTGTGGTTGCGCCAACATCCTGAAGCACTTCCTGAAATAAAAAAGTTAATGAAAAAATATGCTTAAAACTACATAATTTTTGATTGATAAATAATTTTATAAGGTGGATTTATTCTCCTGGATGCATAAGGACCTGTCTTATTATTCCTAAAAATCCCAAACAACTGATCAATTAACAAGTTTTTTATAGAGTTCCTCTTGTCCATTTGTAATCGTCAGCACACCATCCCTTATTTTTGCAACTTCAATGAACATCACGTTCTCTTCTTTGGCCGGAGGGTTGCAATATAATGTGTAGTAAATTTTTGGATTTTCTTTTGACTTCTCAATACGGTTAGAGCGAAATTTTAACGCATCATTTGCAGTAGTCGTTGCAGCGCCTAGTCTGCTTTGATCAACCACACCTTCACGATCGATAAAGCGTTTAACCGTATCAGATGTATTTTCCGGAGCAATTTCTTCTATAACAATCCGATTTCTAGAGGAAAAATCCCTATTTACCATGCGGTTAAAACGGAATTCATCAATTGCTGCCACTTCTGTTAACAGAGCGGGTACTTCAGCTAATCCGGAAAGAAGTTTGTTAGTAAGCATCATCGCTTCAAAATGGTGGTCCTGAGGACGGCCAGTAGGTTCCATCAAGAAGGAGTTAAGTTTGTCAAGACTATATGAGGTGATATTCTTTTTTTCTGTAAACTTTTGTTGGGTAAATCGACTTTTTCCTACACCGTATGGCCCAATAATTGCAACCACTGCTGATACAGTTGGGAGAAGCTTATAAGTTTCTTGAATGATCGAACCGGTTTCTTTGAGCCTGTCTATATAACCGGTCATCATATGCTCTTGTTTAATGCGCCGACTTGCAATGAATAGATCGTCAAGTCGAGTGTCTATTGGACACATGGGAGGTGTGCAACACCACTCCTTTACCTCAAATCCCTCTTCTTTCTCCTCTAATTTCTTAGCGATAGGAAACCGAGGATTCTCTCCTTCTTGTTTTTGAATTTTCAATAATTCTTCACGAGACACTCGATCTCCTTTATCAAAAGCGACAGTGCCTTGAAACAAACCTGCCATTTGTTCATCATAAAATTCATTATTTGCAGGATTGGCGCATTTCCATTGATTGGTAATAATCAAAAGGTGGGCGACTAAAATATGAGGGACTTTAAGATAAGCATAGGCTTTTTCAAATCGTTTGTCTTCCGGATGTGTTTTAATATAGTTTTGAGCGGCTTGATCTCGCAGATTGTCTTCAGCAGGATTATTGTTTAGAATGAGAACTAATAAAGAAAGCAATGGGTCATTCCGGACCAATTCTTCATTAACCTTGGGAAAATGGGTGGTTGTTGTTTTAAGTAAGTGGGTCAATTCTTCGCTATTTGAAAGGCGATCATTTCTAAGATGGGAAATGGCAGTGCGAATTCCTTCTTCACCACCAAACAATTTCAACAAAACCATATGTTGGTGAGACAAACCCTGAGCCTCTTGAACAGATTCCTCGGCCTCTTTTTTTGTGATTTGTCCTGCTGTAGAAGGTAAATGAGGTGAAATAAACATGTTACACTCCTTTTGATATAAAATTATCGGGTAAAATCAAAACATTTTGTAAATTCTATACTGTGGGGCGGTGATTTTTTTCGTTAGTATATAATGATTATAATACACTGAGTGCGAATATTTTACTATATATTTTTTTACAGTATTTTTGGCCTGGTTCAATGTCAGGTAACAAACAAACGTATTTTTTGGTGTCCGAGTCCGAGTTCCGATCGTGTTCCGTTCTTCCGCGTTTCCAATCGGAACTCGGACTCGGACTCGGACACGATCCTGTCATGTTACCCAAAAACTCTACTTTTTGAACCATGCCGGAAAAAACTTGCACATCGGCTAAATTTTAGGTTTTTTAAAATTATTTTTTTGATATAATTAACTATGTAAACATGTTGATCAGTTAAATAAGGAGTAAATATGGAAATTCTAGGCAATTATAAGTATATGAGTAGCAATTATATAAGTAACAATAACATAAATCAAACGGGTCAGAGTGTCTCAGCTAATAACTCTGTACAAAATCCCTCACAGGCGGATCAATTATCTTTTAAAGATAAAATCGATGGTTTTAAAAATGAATTAAAACAAATAGTGTTTGATAACTCCTTAACTAAGGAGCAGAAAATGAAAAAAATGGGTGAAATATCTGACAAGCTCGCAAAAGCGGCGGAAGAGGCTGAAAGAAATGGGTTGAGCCTCGCGGAGATCATGTTTGCGGTGCAAGATTTTAGCATTTATTATGATCTCTGTATACAGTCGGTGCAAAGTTCGCCGCTAGCTAGCAATCCTTTCGGCATGTAAAAGGAGCGGACCAATGAATCTTTACTAATCTGAGTTGCACACGGCGTAAAACTCAGGTTAGTACAAGTCTTCAAGTCGAGTTCAAGCATCCAACAGAACTTGTTGGGTTTCTATATCGAGTTTATTCACTAATGCCTTTAGCTTAAATCTAGTCTCTTGAACTTCAAATTTATCAAGCAAAGATTGCAAACTCGGCTTCACTTGAAAGGGGAAGGTCGATTTGATAAGCTTGAGAATAGAGTTGCATGAGACGGTCCAGCAAAGATTCCCATTCATGAGAAGAAAAGTCTTGAAGGCGCAGAATATTTAAATCCTGCCAAGCCTCTGCATAATTCTTTGGAAAAATTTCCTTATTCGTCATCGTACAGCTCATGATTAACTTTATCAAAAAAATCGTCCGTAAATGCAAATACGGGAAATACAGAACCTTTAGTTTGAAAAAACTGATCTAAAAGATGATAACTTTTTACTCGATGGCCCAATCGTCCCTGTGCAATCGATTCTGCCTCATCAAAAAATAGCAGCAATCCCTTGTATCCCATTTCTTTTAGGACTCTCCCTAAGGATTGAACCATTTGAAAATAGGAGTCATTTCCACGGCAAATCAGAGATTGCTCTCGATAGCCTTCGACTTCTCGATATTTGCAGACACTCTTGAGATGTGCGACAGGGATGTCATATCCCATCAAAGCTCTTGTCGAGCCAATATCCATACTCCTTTGGTCGATAAGCTTGATGCTTCTTCAACGAACTCTCCTTTGGAGTGAGCCGCTTGTTCTTACAAAGCATTGCGGTGAGTATCATCCTAAAGCGATGAGGCATAGTGTCTAAAAGCTCCAAGGAATCCTTATCAGCCCAATTTTTCCATGCATGAGTAAATTTTTTACCGTCTGGTAAAGAAAGTCTTTCCATGATTGACTGATAAACAGTAGAAAATTGATGGAAAGGAACTTCTCTTAAATCTAATTGAACGACACTCGTGGCATAACCTTGAGAAAGAGCTAATTGATTCAAATAGGTTAATCGTGTGTGATTTTCCCTGTCCATAAGACCCGCAAATACACAAATGATCCGATTTTCCTTTTTCTAGTGCCTTTAGACCTTTAGAAAAAATATTTTCGATTCGATCCTTTTCCACAGTCAAGTCGATTCACTGCTACCGGATCAAATAATCCGTCCCGTAAGCGTTCAACAGCACGCCTTAAAGAAAATCTATCCATTGTTAAGCATCCCAAGCCGGTTCAAGTTGACGTGTTTTTTCAATTTCCGTTTCTTTTTGACTCTCCAACAGGTTCTCAAGGAGATTGGATTCATTCATTGCATTCCCCTGTTCTGTTAGATCCAAACAACGAATCATCTGCTTGATAAACAAACGGACCTCACTTAAAGCGCCCATCTCTTCTTGCTTTTCACACATGCTGAGCAATGAGATCATTAGGTACAGAGTGTTCTGCATTCCAACGGTAAGAGATTTCATGAATTTTTCTTAAAGAGACCCCTAAATCAACCAGCTCTTGTCGTCTCAATGGGGTTTTGTGTAAGTCCACCAAGGTACTACGATAATTTAAATCATCTGAATCTCCAACCGTACGGACCCGACTCCATAAGGCATCATAAGATTTAAACCCTTTTTCCGATAACAACACATCGGGAATCAGTGAAAAGAAAAGCTGCAAATACTGGGCATGCTCTGTATTATCCATCAACAACCGAACATTTTCGTACGCTGCATTTCGAATGGAAGCCCCTTGCGCTAAGTACGGTCTCCAACTCATCAAGAAACAAGATAAGACCTTTATGATTGGCCATCTTAAGAAAAACGACCAGAGATTGCAAAAATTGCTTACTATTTGTTTTATTGAGCAATTCAAAGACATGAAACTTCTTGAGATCTTTCTTAGCGACTTTTTTCCCTTCAAACCATTGGTATAATAGCTCTTCGGGATCGTCATTCTTCACTTTCGTCAGAAGAAGGTGAAGAATGGACTTGTAACAACCCAATCAGTGCATTGGCAAAGTCAAGCCCCATGCCTGGGATTTCACGCAAAGAAGTCGAGAGCGCTCCAAGATCTTGTTCCTCTATTTTTTGTTCGTTGATCCAATGCTTGATTGAGGCTCGAATCCCTATTCCTTCAAAATTGCCGCGCAAGTTGCGATACAATCTCTTGGTACACAACTTCGAATTTGTGAATCGGAACATCACGTGTCAAAACGACAAAAGAAGAGGCAAAGTTTTTTTGAAGAGCGAGTTGCTGAATAACCGACATAAAGTGCGTTTTTCCATCACCATAATCGCCGTTGATAAAACGAACCTTTCCTCCTCCATTCGCAATAAAATAGTCTAAATCCTCTTCGACAAATTTTAACCAATTTTGACGTCCTACAGTGAAAAATGAGACATATTCCGTGGGAACAATTCCTTTTCTTAATCCTTCTATAATGGCTCTTGCTTGAAAAGGTTTAAGCTGTTCAATATCTTTTTGCGTGATCATAGTTTAAGATCCTTAATTTTTGCCAAACAATGCGTGTGTGATTTGCCGTTTTTCACCATCTTGATCAATCAACCAAAACGATTTTCCTCGTCCAGGATTCAATCTAATGCGGTATCCTCCTTCTGCAGTCGGTACATTAGACTCGAAAAATCGCCAAAGATCTACAGCAAACTGCTCTATGGAGTATCCTTTAAATTTTCCTTTATCCATATTTTGAAAAAATGCCTTGCTTTGCAGCGACCATACATAGTCAGTATAAAGTTGGTGAATGGGCACCACATCGCCCATTCCACGACCTTCTTTTTTTAAAATCTCTTTGTAACACTGTAATAATGAATCAATAAATGTTTGCGGCTCAAATGGGGTGTCATAAAGATTACGTTTTAATTTAACAGCTGTTGAAATAATCCGTTTTGGGTCCATCGACTTTATGGTGATCTGATTGATGGCTGTACTTCTGGTTGAGAAGTCCAACTCCCCTTCGATCCCTTTTAACACGGAAAATCGGGGAAAATCTACTTCCAAAGGAAGGCCAGCTTCCTCTGCTAGCTGGAGCAAAGTGCCTTTAAATTTTACCCGATAATTATCTACCTGAGTCTCTGCAAACTTTCGCAGTTGATTAAAAATAGAGTCACACGATTTAAAGTGAGAATCTTCCAGAACGTCGTTAGCCTGCTTGCTTCTTAAAAGTTCATCCAGTTGAAAAAAGTCATTTTTTTCAATGCATCGGACGCATTTTTTTAAAAAATCAGATTTTTTTTGACGCCGATTTTGCTCTTGTTGATAGGGCTTGATGATCTCTTGCAATTGGTCTTTAAAATGTTCTACTTCTTTTTCTTTTAACTCTAACTGTTCCATGAAAAGCTCTCTTTTTTGGGCGATAAGGAGGATTTATCATGACATAAGTGGAAAATATAATGAAAGAAAAATTTGCAGCATTTAGTCTTGAGTTTTGCATTTAGATACATTAAATTTAATCTTGCTTAAGACCCATTCCCAAGATTTATCGGATGAGACGCCTCGTTCTTTTTCTTTCTCTCTTTTGTTTTGTTGCCCTTCTCCTTTTCCATCGCTTCTTTCTCTCTTTATTCATGGCCTGGTTCTTACAGGGCTATGTGCAATCGCATTGGGGCCAGCCGCTCTTCTATGAGCAGCTTTATTTTGAAGGTAATCAGCTCGTGATCTTAAACCCCGAGCTGAGAGAAAATCCTCGTTTAATCGCAGAGAAACTTCTCTTACGTTTTAATTTTAATTTCTGGACCCGTGATCTCTATGTAGAGATCACTGTGGAGCGTCCTTACGGCCATTTCCAATCTTTTCTTTCCTCACATCGCCAAAATTGGGAAAAATTGTTCTCTCACAAGGGCAAATGGATCCGCCTTCATCCCCGCTTGCATATTAAAGAGGCCTTCTTGAATTGGACGTTAAAGGATCAATCCCAATGGCATTTGTTTCTTGATATGCAGGCAAACAACCAAGAAGGAGGGACCCTCCATCTTTACTTTGATTCAAAAGAAAGAGAGAAGCATTGCTTGAAGATTCAAGCCTCCACCTCTTCAGAAGGAATGCAGGCCCAAGGGGAGTGCTGCCAAGTGCCATGCGCCTCTTTATTTGCTTTAGGGGAGCTTTTAGGCTTGGAAATCCCCCTTACCATTCATTCCGGCTTGATCGATGGGCAAATCCACGCTTATTTTCCTGTTAGGCTTCGTCCTTATATAGAGGGAGAATTAAGGGTAGAAGAGTTGAATTTTTCCCACTCTTCAACCCTCCAAGGAAAAATCAGAGAAGCACGCATTCAATTAGAGAAAAGTCCGTTAAAAAATCTGACCCATTCTCTCTCTCCCCTTGTGGGGACAATTGAGCTGATCAAGCCTGCATTCTTGAGTTATTCTTCCCCGACTCAAACTTGGCTCTTCCCTGAAATCACAGGAAGCATTCGATGCAAAGAGGGAGAGAAGATGTGGATCCATTTGGACACAGAGATGCAGCAGGCAAATGATCGGTTGCATTTGGACTTGCAAGGAATGGCAGCCTTAAATTCTCAACGCTTTTTGACTTTGGATCTGCATGCGCAAGAAAAAAGAGGGGGGAGCGTTCATCTCATCCTTTATCCAACTTCAGAAGGGAGTCAGCGAGGGGATATTCAACTGCATGAATGGACCGATCTAGAATACAACTGTTTAAAAAGTTTATTCACCCCTTACTTTCCCCTTTTGCAGGAGATTCATCTCGAAAAAGGGATTCTCAATGCCAACATTGAGACAGAGGTCGACAGAGGCAGACTTCAGAGAGTGAATATTAAACAATTTGAACTATCTAACCTCGTTGCACGCCTTCCTGTCAATCCCAAGAGGGCTTGTCTCTTTAATCGGGTGGGGGGAGAAGGAGTTTTTCTTCCTCAACAAGAAGAGATCCGCCTTCATCTAGAATTAGAGGGAGAGGCCACTTCTTTTATGGACTGTTTTCCTTCTCCTCTTCCAAAAGGCTTTTCTCTGCCTTTTGATCGTCAGCCTCTTCTCATTGTGGCAACGATCGAGACAGAACATCCCCAGTTGAAGATCGAGGGGGACTTGCATGTATCAAGAAAAGGGGGAGAAAAAGATTGCATGCATTTTGCCTGCCTATGGGGGCTCAAGAAAGAGAGAGGGGAATCTTTCCCCCTGGCGGGAACGTTTTATACAAGAAAGATTCCTTTAGACATTTATCTGACCCCCTTTATTTTTCGAGAGAAAACATCAAATTTGACCGGAGAGGCTGAAGTGCAGGGCACTTTTGATGAACACCTCCTCACACTGCACTATCGACCGACTGATTTGAGAATAGAAAATGAGCATTTCTCTTTAGAGAAAGAAGGGGGATCTTTCGATCACTCCGAAGATCTTTGGGGAGAGCATACGTTTGATTGGCGTCGCCATTCCCATCAAGGGGTGTTACCGATTCAGCATTTTTCTTATTTGCTAAAAGAAAAAGGGTTAGTGTTTGAGGGGATTCAAGGGGTGGTCACTTTTAAAGATCAAACGCTTTCCATTTCTGCTCTTGAGGCTTACTCTCAAGGGATCTATTTTGCGGGAGTTTTAAATTTAGATTATCGCGATCCGGCTCCCGGGGTGTTTGATCTTTATATGGACTGTCCCGTTCTCTGTGGGACAATCTCTCAAGTTCACTCTTTTTTATCTCATTTAAAGTGTCCCTCTTTTCTCCACTCTATTCCGTTAGAGGGGGAGTTTTCCGCTAAAGAGAAAGGGCTTCATTTTCATTTTGCTTTTGTTCCTCATGATTATCATTTAGAGGGAGACATTCAAGGAGCCATTTTCAATGGGATGCTCCCTTTTAATCAAGGAGAGATGGCTCTAAAAGGGCTTGACATGGATGTCTATTATGATCATTGTCGGCAAACTATCTGGTTGACAGATATTCAAGGGAGCTGCCTGATCGGAAAGCCAAAGAGGGTGGAAGAGTATCTTTTTCTTTCCCCTTGCCTCTCTATTTCTCATTTATCCAACCCTGATCTCAGGATCGATTTTTCTCTCTTTAAGGACCAAAAGGAGTTGATTCGATTGGCTGGATACACAAAAGAGGAACAGGGGGGGAAAAACGTTTATCTTCATCTTGATCGGTCTCATGTGAGTGCCTTTCATTTTCAAAAGTGGCAATGTCGATTGAGAGATTGGATGTCCGTAGAAGAGCTCTCGATTCAAGCGGAGTTTGATGTGGGTCCCTTATTAAGAGATCTTCAAGGATTCCACTCCTTATTAGGAAGATTCGATCAAATGGTCTCTTTCTCTCCCTCCATTCAAGGAAGGGGGGCGTTCTCTTTAGATTATCATCCCTTCGATCATTCTTATGATTATAAGATAGAAATTCCTGAGTTAGGGGGGATTTTAAAAGGGCGCTGGCAACATCATCAATGGATCATTGATCGGTTGGAATGGAAAGAGTGGGCTCTTTATGCAGAGGTGGAACAAAAGTCTGATCATTGGAGAATTCCTTTTTTAGGTCTCCAATGGGGAAAAGCTTTACTCCTTGGTTTAGAAGGGACTTACTTTTCAGAGGAAGGACGTCTGAAAGGACAGATGACCTATTGTAAAGAAGGGGAACAACCAAGAGAGCCATGGACGACTCTTCTTTCTAAATGGGTTTCAAATCCTTTTGAATTACGGTTCGATGAAAGAGAGCTCTCTTTTCAAACAATGCTCAAACAAGATCCTCTCGATATAAAAGTCATTGGGGAGATGGATTGGCCCTTTTTTAAAAGGGGGAGCTTCTCTTTGATAGAGAGGCGAGAGGGGGGGGAGGATTCTCCTCTAAAACTTCATTGGACGTATGAGAGGGGGCAAGGATGGGAGATTCAATCGATTGAAGGAGGATTTCATGGTTGTTTGTTTCAATTGATGGGATCTAAAGCAGCCAAAAAAAGGGAGATGGCATTTAACGGGCAAGTGGCGGTTAATTTTAAACAATTATCTCCCTTTTTGCCTGCCTGTGTCCAAGAAACCATAGAGAAATTGAAGTTATCCTCTGACTATCTTTTTCGAGGAAAGGTTAAGTTAGATTTTGGGCAGGGAGAGTCTTTGTGGGACGCTTTTGATTATGAAGGGGAGGTGATGAGTCAGCCGGCCCTCTTGAGAGGATTCCAATTGCAATCTCTCGAAGCCCATGTGCATGCGACTTTGAGAAGAATAGAAATCGAAAAAATGTCTATTAAAGATCATGCGCTCGAGTGTCAAATCCCTCACCTGATTGCGACATGTGAGGAAGCAACAAAACAATGGTCTTTGTTTATCCCTCGTTTAACTATCAGAAATTTGAGGCCTTCCCTTTAAGAAAAGCGGGGACTTATTTTCTTTCGGAAGGAGGAAACTATCCCTCTCTCTTGGTTAAACGTTTAGAAATCCAAGATTTTGTCGGGTGTCTGGATGACTCTTCGACTTGGCAAGGGGAGGGGCATCTTCATTTTCTCAATCCTTCACGTAAAAATCTTTCCCATCCTCTTTTGGCGATTCCCGCTGAGATTATTTTACGCTTAGGGTTAGATCCTCAAGTCTTAAATCCCATCACAGGAATGATTTTTTTTAAATTAAGAGGAGAGCGCTTTTATTTAACTCGTTTTAAAGATGTCTACAGTGAAGGAAGGGGATCAAAATTTTATCTTGCTCAACATCCAAGCGATTCCTGGATTGATTTAGATGGCAATTTATTGATTCATGTGCGGATGAGGCACTATAATCTTTTCTTTAAATTAGCGGAACTTTTCACGGTTTCCATTCAAGGAGATCTCAAACATCCCGTTTATACACTGACCAAGCAAACGAATAAAGGGATCTTGCGTAAAGGGCATTTTTTTTCTATTGATCTATGAAATCCGGGATCTTCTTAAGCTTGCAAGAATTCCTCATAATTTTTCGAGAAGAACTGACTGAGCTGCTCTTTTATTTCAGGTGTATTCTTAGAGCTTTCAAGACGAATTTTCACATTTTCTTCTAACCAACTCTTTATTTCAGGAGTATAACTAAAGTTGGTTTTTTCCATTTCCTCTTGAAGAACATCAAAAATCGTTTGATTTTGTTGTTTCGGCATAAATTTAGGACTAACGGTGAAAGCAGCATCTTTTTTGCGTAAGAGTTGTAACTGATTGTCAATATGTGCTAAACGGTTTTCCCAATAGAGACGGCGCTTTCTTACGGATTCAGTCATCTCTTGATAGCGGCGCTCGCGCGCTTCAGGAGTTTGCTTGATCCGTGAAAGAGAAAATTCAATGGCTTGAAATTTAATCCAGATGACAACGTCTTCGCACACATCTCTCACTTTCAAAAGATAAGTACAAACGAGGATTCCTCGTTTTTCAAGTCTTAATTGATATCCCTCAAGGCTATATTCATAAGGTTTATACATTTTAGAAAAGCGATCCTCGGCCACTAAGCAGACAATCGCTTCTAACTTAAACCTATAATCGGGGAAAATGAGGTAAGCAAGACTTAAACCGGGAAGAAGTTTTGCCAGATCTTCGAGCAGCCAATTTAAAAGAGAGAGAGGGGCGGCGAATTTTCCAAAGGGAAGAAGAGAGAGTTGGAAATAAGAGAGTAAGAGGCGAAGCCCTTGCTCAAATTTTCGAAAGGAGAGAACCTGTTCTTCTCGCTTATGTTTAGAAAGAAGCGCTTGATAAAGGCCTCTTTGAAGAAGAAGGGCTCTTGTTTCTTCCCGTTCTAAATCCGAGAGATGCTTATTGGCAAAAAAGAGATAGAACCTCTGATCTTTTAAGGCAGAGAGCCACTCTTCCTTATCTTGAGGAAGGGATCGTCTTTGTTTAGAAATGGAGCGTTCCTCCAGGTAATTCGGAAGCTCTTGCAGGTCGATTTCTAAGGTCTTTACAAGATAACATTTCACTTCTTCGCCGGAGGAGAGCTTTTCGCATTCTTTAATATGAGGCTCCAAATACTCCTTCATCTCTTTTATCCTCTGTTCTTCTCGCTTCTTTAATAGACGGTAGGGTTTTTCTCGATCAAGAATAAAGGAAATGTCATGAGCCGTTTTCTGTAATGCAAAATCTCCTAAGGGTGTTTGGCCCAATAGACAGCGGATCTCTTTTAAAAAAGAAAAGAAAGGAGAGAGGGGCTCGCTTTTTTGAGGAATAAGAGTGAGTTCTTTTGAGGGGCTGCTTGCCGCCCTATTTACCAAGAGTTTGGTCTCTTGAGTATCTTTTAAGGCCTGTTGTTTTTTCCGGCTTAAATTTTGAAATTCTTCAATTTTTTTCAACTGATAGTGAGAATCGCAAATGTGATAAACAGGCTTTGCAACTTTTAAGACAATTTTGCAGCTACTGCTAATCAGGTGGGAGCTGACATTGACGAGAAAATAAAGGGAGTCAAATAAATTTTTGGGTTTACCAATTTCTCGTTCTGTTTTTTTTAGTTGATTCTGAACAGAGTCTTTGATCTCTTCAAGTTCCTTTTGAATCTGTTCCAACTCATCTAAATAATGGGCAGCCTCTTCATTGGGTTGAATATGTGCTCTTAAATAGCTCTTATGATCTAAAATTTGCTTCATCTCTTGCATTTGGCACGAGGGGATGATCTTTTTCTCAAGTGTACGCAAAAAATAGATTTTCAAGCAGTTAGCAACAAATAAGACAATGGCACGGACCCCTTTAGAGCCGACTTGCTCCAGCCCTTCTTTGCCCCATCCTACTCTTTCTCTATTTAATGAAGAGTCATCCACAAGATTTAATTTGAAAATGAAGAATTCAAACATAGGAAAGAAATTATGCTTATTGACTCGGAGGACATATTTGGGATATCGAAAAATCCCTTGCAAAAAGGCTTCCACTCCCTGCCAGCTTTTTTGTTGTTTTTCCACTTCTTCTTTTAATGTCTTCAGGGCGAGTTTCTGTGTTTCAGCAATTGTTTGGAGGTAGGTCAGAAGAGGAGTCAAGCTGGTCGATGTTCGATTGTTTAGTTGATTTGAGGAAGAAGGAGAAGAGAGAATCTGTTCAGTCGGGTGGGGGATTTTATTGACAAACGAGAGAGCGTTCGTTTCCGGAGCATTGGTTGAGCCCCATTCTCCAGGTAATAAGACAGAGAAAGAGATTGGATGCATAAAAATGACGGCACGGACACTCGCAAGTTTAATAGCGAGAGGAAGCACCGCTCCTGCATGTTAAAAATAAGGGGAGTTCTTCACACCTATCGAAAAATTAACCGGAGGTTAGCATATTCTCCCATAAAGATGAATAGAAAAATGAAAAGAAAAAAATTAAAAAAATTTTTATAGGGCTCTGTTGAATGAGTGTCTACACCATCTACTTTTGCTTGCTATACGAGGCCACCGGCAACTATTGACCTGCTCTGCTGATCAGATTATCAGCTAACACATCTCAAAATCGGAGCAAAAAGAGATGCAACCTGCATAGCATTAGGCGTGTTTTGGCGAAAATATTGGTAAGTAGCATTGTCCGGATCAACGTGAAGTGTGCTTGTCATCCATTGATCAAGATTCTGCTGTTGCTGAGCAAATCCATCCTGAATCCCTTGACTTTCTTCCGTCTTACCAATCGCTGGATCAACCAATTTACGTCATGTGCGACTTTTTTCCGTTCGAGTCCGGGCCCGAGACCGGGGCCCGAACCGAGATTCCGAGCTTCGTTAAATAGTTTAGCAAAGCTCGGAATCTCGGTTGGGCGCGGCGGCCCGACTCAAACGGAAAAAAGTCGCACATGGCGTCAATTTTTAAAATTTAACCTGTGTCTTTAAGTCTCCTATCATCAATTTGTTTTATAGGATTTTTCACTTCTTTAATTAGTAACTCGGCAAGTATTCTTAATTCTCGCTCTGTATATTCGAATTCTGGGCCAGCATCCATTAAAGAAAGACTACGTAAAATATCATCTAATTCAGCAGATTTTTGATACCGAATAGTAACAAACAAATCACAAGCCCAAGTTGAAATTATTCTTATATTATAACCTTTCTTGAGTTGTTGTTTTAACTCTTCTCCAATTTCCTTCTTGGAATATCTCATCTTATCAATTCCTTACCTATAGGCGGATAATGAGGTGCTATAATTTCTTGACCATTTATATATTTTGGATGCACGCGATTTACCTTCCCTAAATGATCATGACACTCATACCACCAACGTGTTTGATTAGTTTTCAGATTCCATTCTAAAACATTGCAAGCTCCGCGAGTTGGGCCTGGTATTTTTGCAGTTTTATAAGCATCGTAATAACGTATTCTACCATCGGACATTACTTTAGTCATACTCGCAGTTTCTTGGAACTTCTCTAATTGAGCTAATTTATTTCTAAGTGCTATACCAGCATTAACATTCTCAGCCCCACGGCTTAAAGCAATTCCCTCTCTTACACCATATCCTATTTCTTTTCCAATTGCTTTTCCAGCATTTCTTGCAGCTGTCCTAGAAGCATGAGCGAGTATCCCTATTCCTGACCCTACTCCTTTAGCAATCTGCCAGCCAGCAATAGCTGTACCGGCGATTTCTGAGACTGCTCCTATACAATAACGAGAAGATTGATAGGCTGCATTATTAGGATCAAGATTTAGTCCTCCCGTTAACCAATGATCGAAATTTTGTTGTTGGGTCTCTTGCCATTCAAAGAAGTTTGCTTGAAAAGAGAATCTTTCTTGGATAGACTCAGCCACTTCATTACTTCCAATCGCACAGGCAATGGAAGAGATCCCATTCACCGTAGAAGAAACAAGATCAAATCCTGCATGTATAATTCCCCCCCATACATGATAGCAATTCACGGCCATATCCCATGCATTCATGCCCGCTTCTGCAGCAGAGGCTCCGCCTCCAAATTCATCCCGAGCCGCGTATTCATTGGTGAAGCCAAAATAACGATCGGCATTCATGGCAAAATCCATGGCTTCATCATAAGCCTCTCCGACTAAGCCATAGCGGTCATAAGCCATGAGAGGGCGATGGCGAAGATAAGCATACGGGTTGGGACCATCGATGAATAAGAGGGGATCAGGTGTTGTCCAGCGTCCCGTCTCCGGGTCATAGAACCGCCTACCAAAGTAAATCCAGCCTGTCTCTTCGTCTTTGCGTTTACAGGCAAAACGCCACGGATTCAAGGAGTGAGACATCTCCTTTCCGTCTTGGTTATAGATTTTTTCCTCTCCAAAGGCAGAATAACAATAGCTCTCTTCTGTTCTGCCGGTGGATGAGTCAATCAAAGCGACGAGGTCTCCTTGGCAATCGTAGAGGGGAGCATAGGCCTTTCCTTGGAGCTCAATGGCAATGGCTCCTTTTTCTCCGGCAGATGAATGGCCTAGGATGCGGAGGTCCTGTATTTCCCCTTGGCACATGCTTCCGATGTCATCCGATCCGACATACAGATAAAACTCTTCTTTGTCTTTGGTGCGTTTGGAGAGGCGGCGATGGGAGGCATCGTATGTATAGGTGATCGTCTCTTCTCCCTTGCGGACGGCGATTAAGCGATCTAGAGCATCGTAGGCGTACGCAGTCGTCTCTCCCCTTTCTCGCTTTTCAATGAGATTGCCATTGGGATCATAGCGGTAAGTGGCCTCCCCTTGGGAGAGGAGTTGATGGCGGGCATTCGTATGGTAGGCAGTGCCATTTTTTCGGGATCGATTATGGCAAGAATCGGTCCGGTAGGAATGGTTCCATTTTCCCTTCTCTTCTTGGAGATGGTCCAAGGCATCATAATTAAAGGCAGCCACGCAAAACCCAAGGGCATCTTGAGTATGCACTTCTCTTAATCGACCGACTGCATCAAACCCTTGGGGAGGAATAGTTTGTGTAAAGGAGGAATGGCCAATTTCTTTCGGCCTTCCTGCTGGGTCGTAAGTGTAATTTACTTCTCCCGAAAGACCAATGAGGCGCTCTTGGAGAAGAAGGCTGCTTGGGTCGTAAGCAGAATAGCGATGGGTGTAAAGAAGTGCGCCTTTTGACGAGCGATCCACTTGGCGTAAATGGAAGGCATCATACTTGTATTCCACTGTCGATTGATCGGGAAGAGACAGGGCCGTCAATCGTCCCATGCGATCATAGCGGTAGTCCATGCTCAGTCCGTGGTTGAATCTTTCTTCTATGAGCTGGCCGTTTTCATCGTAGCGGCAGGCTTGGACAGTTTGTGCTTTACAATCTTCCACTTGGGTGAGTTGATGGCGTCGATTATAAGCGTAGCGATAAGAGAGGCTTTGGTCGCTTGATGTCAGCGATTGGACTCTCTGTAGAGGGTCATAGGTATAAAAAAGCGAGCAGCCGTCCGGCTTTAGAGTTTGGACTTTTTGCGCAAAGGAATTATAAGTAAAATGGGTGATTTTCTGTTCGGGCGTTCCTGCCGACTCGATGATGGCTTCTTCCTGCCCATTGAGATGGTAGCGGAACAAATTGATGATCGCCCCCTTTATTTCCCCTTCTGAGACTAAAGTCTCTTCTTTTTTCACTTGGCGTCCCAAAAGATCGTACGTGATTTTCTCTTGAGAAAGAAGAGCTCCAAATGAGTCATGCACGGATCTTTCGACAAGGCGCCCTAGCGCATCGAAGAGTTCATGCTGATTTCTTCCGAGGGCGTCTGTTTTTGTTTGGCGCAAAACCATTTGCCCAAGGGCATTTCTATAAGAGTAATCGTAGGCGAAGTGTGTTGTCTCTGCGCTTGGCTGAGTGATTTTGAGGGGCTGCCCTTCCCCATTATATTCGATCCGGGTGATCGAAGGGCCTTCTTGTCTTTCTTCTTGCGTGCAGGAAACGTTTCCTCCCTCGTCGTATTGATAGGAGATTTGGTTGACTCTTTGGTGGGAAGTGTCTTCGATGCACTCGAAAACCAAACGATCTAAAAAGTCATAGGTGTAAGTATGGATTTGCTTTTCAACATCGGCGTCTCCAAAAAAGAGCTCGGTTTTGTGCAAGCGATTTAACGCATCGTACTGGTAGCATTTATACGCTTTGCCTTTTCTTTCGCTAGAGAGACGTCCGGCTCCATCATAGGTATAAACCGTCTCAACTCCTTAATGAGATAAAATAAAAATAAAATTTTATTTTATACTCTAATACGGGAGTGTGACAAAATCATTCTGATGGGCAACTAAAGGCTATCGAATAATCTTTTATTTAGCCACTCGAAAGCCTGTATAAATATCGGAGTAATCAGGGGGGAGAATGCGCCTTGCAGATACCCTGACCTCCTCTTTTAGGCTGTCATAACATCCTCCTTTTACAACATAGGAGTCAGAAGAATGATCGCTGACCCATTCCCATACATTGCCGCTCATGTCGTAGGCCCCGATGGGGCTTGTGGCATCATGTGTTTGGAGAGGCTGGCGATCTGCTGCTCTTAAAGGCAGGGTATTCACCCCGTTATAGAATCCGACGGGAGTGGTGAGAACCTGTTGTCTCTCTCGAGATTCGACTCTGTCTCTGTAATTGGCCCAAGTCCGGTCAATTTCATTGCGTCCAAACCCATATTTGAAGCGTTCAGGTTTCCCCTCTTTTGGGAAAGACATCCCGGCCGCTTTTTCCCACTCTGCTTCAGTTGGCAGGCGTGCCCCCTGATCTTGACCATAGGCCATGGCCCCTTGCCAGGTCACTTCAATGACAGGGTGATTTTCTTTTCCGGGAATGGGGATCACATGAGTTGGAGGATGTCCTTGGGCAATTAAATGGGCAAGAGGATTTCCTTCCACTGTTTTGCACAGCAACCTCCCTTCCACGTCTAAAAGGTGGCCTGGGCGGGAAGGATCCCATTTAACTCTTTTTTCCCGTAAGCCTTGAGTGAGCCAATGGGCGTATTGAGCATTTGTCACCTCATACGCTCCAATCGAAAAGAAGGGAAGATCTTCTTGCCGAGCGCTTTTTTCATTTTGAGATTTATCCGGAAAGGGGTCTCCGATGATGGCAATCCCTGCCGGCACCTCAAGAAAGCGTTCTTGCACTAAGGGAGCCGCTGTCCTTTGGGTGGGAGGCACTTGATTAGAAGGAGCAATCGGCTGAGAGGAGGGTGGAGGAGAGCGTTCACCCCTTCGATACAGCATTTTGACTTCTTTGGTTTGATTGGGGGCAATTTCTATTTGCTCGCGAGAAGAAAAGGGGCTTAAGCTCTTATCTGCATTGGAGAAATCTAACAAATAATAACCAGGTGTTAAATCGTTAAAAAGATAGAGGTTTCCCTGTCCTTTTCCAATAATAGTTTCCGTTTCTGTTTTCAGGGTAAAAAGGGCTTGAGAACTATTTGTCAGAACACGTAACCTTCCCTTTAAGGGCGGAGCCGGCTCCTCCTTTTCCTTAGGAAGGGGAAGAGGAGCCACGGCAGAAGGAGGGTGGGGACGAGGAGCTTCTTCTTCTTCAATCCTTAAGAAGGGAGGGAATTGACGTTGATAAAACACTTCCATGGTCATGATTTGATTGGGAAAAAGGTCAAAGGGACTGCGGGGAGCAGTATGGACGGTATAGCCTGGAATGGGCTCTGTGAGAAGGAGGTAGTGTCGTCCGGGAGGAAGATAAATATTGGAAAGAGATCCGACTCCTGAATAGACAACTCTTCCTCTAAGGATTAATTTCCATCCTGCCGGTTCATTACTTTTTAAAGAGAAAGTAGCTGCCCCCATGGGCTTCCCGAGGGGCCTCGGACGTTGAAAGAAGGGGAGGGGGCGAGGGGGATAAATCCCTCTTGACGGGGGGAGGGGATAGGGAGGATCCAAGGCAAGTTGAGCGAGTTCGAGCGTCTCTTTTGAATGGCTTGGGCTCCGGTTCAAGTCTGAAGCAGAGGGGACAAGAATGGGTCGAACAGGAATGACTTGATCAATTTTAACGATTTGATCTGCCTCTAAGACGATTTCACGGGGGCTTATCTCTTCAAAATAGTGGTCCTTATTGGGAATAAGAAACTCGATTTTATAACGTCCCACGGGAAGAGAAGGAATCACCACAGTCCTTTCATTCATCGAACAATGACTAGAGACTGCCTCATCTTTTTGAGGATAAAGTGTTCTTTCATTTTTTTCATTGACAAGCCAAAAATGGATGAGAGTTAAACGCTCTCCGGAAGAATCGGTTTGATAGGTGATCATCAAGGTCCCTTGTGGGCTTTCATTCACCTCTCCGGCAACTGGGGGAACAAAAAGAATCGAAAGAATGAAAAGAAAAAAGAGTCTCATGTTGGCTCCAAGCTTTTTTATGCTTTTCTCTTATATAAATTTAAAGCAATTAGTTGACAAATTAAAACTTTTTCCCTAATTGATGGTTTAGTACCGGAGAAATCTTATGCGACAACGATCCCGTCTACTCAGGTGGTTGATTTTATTTCTTCCCCCTCTTTTGCTTGCCATTCTGGAATGGTGGCATCCTGTAAATTTCTCCGACCATGTTTTTGCTTCTCTTTATCCTCAAAAGGAATGGTGGCTGGGGCTGCATCTTCTTCAATTGCCTTTATTAGCTCTTGTGGCCACGGGCTTTTATTTTCTGTTAGAAGGCATTCACAACCGGGCGGCAACTGTTTGCCGGATCAGCGCGTGGTTTTTCCTGGTCTATTATGCGGCTTTTGATGCTGTCGCAGGCATTGGTTTAGGAAACATTTTGCGTAATGCCCAATATTTCGGGCCGGATGAGCAAGGGACAATTGCACGACTTGCGCAAAGCTATTTCAACGACTCTTACTTAGGAGGCGTTCATTCTTGGTTGAGTGAATTTAGCTCTCTCACTTGGCTGGTGACCGCTTGGTCAGCCATGTGGGCCTTGTACCTTGCAGGATGTCATCCGTTTGCTCTTTTCTTTCTCTTCTTATCCGGGATTTTCCTTTGGTATAGTCATGCCTATCCTTATGGCACCATCGCCTTTATCTGTTTACTTCTTGCCTATTTAGGAGTGGAGTGCTGGCCTCGTCGTCGCTTACGGGTTTAATATTTTGAACGTATTCATCAATCACAACTCCTTCATCGCTAATGCTTTTAAAAGATTGCTGGGTCGGAGTCAAAGTGACGGAGATAAAATGACGGACAGGAGAGAATTTAGCTAAATATCTTTTTACCCGTTGATTGAGTCTTGTGCGAGGCTTATCCACTCCCCAGCCTCCATCCCCCAGATAGACCACCCCGGCGGGATCCGGATGGTTTTGCTTAAGAGCAACCGTCCGTTTATACGCATGATCGTGATGTTCAAAAGCGACGTGAAGACCCCCTTGCTCAAAGAGGGGGGTCCAAAAATGGCGGATGGCCGTACTATGGGAATTGTAAAAATGGCGAATGCAGGGATAGGCAGGCACATGGTAAATGGCAAAACGATGGAGCCTCTGTTTTTTTTCTTCTAATGTTTTTTTTAACCATTCTGTTTGGACCCCTCCGATCGGATTGGCATGTCCGGAGTCTAAAATCAGCACTGTTAAATAAGAACCAAAATCCAAAACGTTATAGATTTGCGACCCGGGCATGGGAAATAAAGCGCTAAAAATCAGAGCTTGATTGGGAGACTGATTGAAATGTCCGGGCAAATCGTGATTGCCGATGGCAGCCATCACAGGGATGGAATACCCTTTGGGAGTGACCATATGGGTGTGCCACATTTTTATCCATTCAATCCATCGTTCAATATTTTGCATCGTCGAGCGAGCCCCTCCCACTGCATAGGCAATATCTCCTCCAACAAGAGCAAATGCCGCCTCTGTTTGTGCCGCTTGCCGGCAGGTTTTGATCATCTCTTCTTTTCCGTCATGGTACATATCCCCGCCGACAACAAAGCGAAAATCGCCTTTTAGCTGTAGAGGAGCTGTTCGAAATAAGGCCTCCTTTTGATCAGGAAAGAGTTTAAAACAATACGCAGTCTCCGGCTGAAGATCTTTTAATTCCACTCGATGGAGTAAATAAAGGGAAGAGTGGGGAAAGGGAAAGCAGTCGCCTCTCGCTTCTTTCCATCCTGTGGAGGGGTCTAAAGCAGAGCGGTAAAGAATCTCGCTCTTTTTGTCCTCTGCTAGGCTGACCCATTGCAGAGTCATGCTTGTTGAGGGGCTCTTTTGCCAGGTTAAATAGAGCGTTTCCTCTGGGAGTGCCGCCCAGCAAGGGGAGAGAAGGAGAAGGCACCAAACCCAAATTTTAAACAAGTTTCACTGCCTCTCTTGTCAGCGTCTCTAAAATGCGATGGCTCCGATGGATGAACTCTGTGAGGGCTTTGGGAGCCATCTCTCGTTGAGACAGCAAGGTCAATTCATAGACCTCTTGAACGAGCTCTTTTGCAAGTTCCGGTTTTTTCTGATCGATTTGACGAATGGCTTCTATGAGTTTATTGTTTGTATTGACAATAAACGTGTATTTCCCAAAAAAGGCCCCTTCCTCTCGTTCTTGAGGGGACAGGCGCATGAGGTAATCGCGCATCCGCCGTTGCTTTTCGTCTATGACAATAAAGGCCGGCAACGCATCATTGGCCAGGCTTTTTGCCTGCACTTCGATCCGCTCATCTTGCAGTTTGCTTTGAATAAACTCTGCTAATTTCACCGCCTCTGTTTTTCCTTCCGCATCTAAGAGAGTTTTTTCGCGGGCTTTATCGACAATCTTTTCATGGACCTCTGCATCGATCCGTTGGAAAGTGACAGGGCGCATTTTATCTTCTAAGAAGTGGATCAGATAGGGATCTAGGGGATGATTGGCACAAAGCACTTCGATCCCTTGTTCCCGATACACTTGTAAAATGGGACCCGCATGCTTTTCATCGATCGTATAAAACACTTTATCCTTTGTTTTCTCCTGATTGTGCTCTAAGTAATCGGGAAGAGTGGTCCATTGGTGATCGGTCTTTTGCCAAACTAAGAAATCCTTTGCCCGTTCATAGAATTTTTGATCCTCTAAAATGCCGAGCTTCACGACAGGGGCAACATCTTGCCACGCCTGTAAGAAACGCTCTCTTTCTGTTTTATATAAGGTTGATAAACTATCTGTCATTTTTTTGGAGATGTGGCTGGATAATTGCCGCACTGTTTTATCTGTTTGTAGATAGCTTCTAGAGACGTTGAGGGGAATATCAGGACTATCGATGGCTCCTTTCAGCATCATGAGGAAATTGGGAATGATCTCTTTACAATTGTCAGAAACAAAGACCCGATTGCTATAGAGGCTGACCTGACTTTTGTTGGGATCAAAGTCTCGTCCGATTTTTGGGAAATAAAGAATCCCTTTTAAGTGGAAGGGGTAATCGACATTCAAATGGACCCAGAAAAGAGGATCTTCATCCATGGGATAAAGAGAATGGTAGAAACTTAAATAATCTTCTTTTGTGCATTCTGAAGGAGGTTTTATCCATAAAGGAGATTTATCATTGATCCGTTTGCCATTCAAATAAATGGGAATGGGGAGGAAGGAGCAATAGTGGCGGAGAATTTTTTCGACGTGGGCGGCATCTAAATATTCCTCGTGTTCTTTTCCGATAGAGAGAGAAATTTCCGTTCCTCTTTCCGCTCTTGTTCCGGGGCCCATTTCATAATCGGAAGATCCATCACAGATCCAAAGAACAGCCTCCGCTCCCGGTTTATAGGAGTGGGTGTTGATTTCCACTTGATCAGCGACCATATAAGCGGAATAAAATCCGAGGCCAAAATGGCCGATGATTTGGTCTTGCTCTTTATTGGAGGTGTATTTGCTTAAGAATTCCTCTGCCCCTGAGAAAGCGATTTGGGCAATATATTTTTTGACCTCTTCGGCATCCATGCCAATGCCATTATCGATAAATTTAAGACGATGGGCCTCTTTATGAATTTCCACGTCGATGCGAAAGTCTTCATCTTTCACATCCACTTCGCCCTCATCTCGTAAAATTCGGGTCTTTTGGATGGCATCGCAAGCATTCGAAATGAGCTCACGTATGAAAATATCCGGAGAGGAGTAGAGCCATTTTTTGATGATTGGCAAGATGTTTTCGCTATGAATTTGTAAAGATCCTTTTTCCATTTTTTTCCCTTAAATAAATTCTAAAATGTTTATTTTTACTGGGCTTTGGCCATTTTAAGGGGTCGCTAAACGCAAGATTTTGAGTTATGGCGAGTTAAAATTTTTTCGCCAACCCAAATGAGGGTTGGCGAAAAAATTTTAACTCGCTATAACTCAAAAGATTGCATTTATCGACCCCTTAAAATGGCCAAAGCCCAGTATTTTTAGGCCTCTTGGAATTTCTGTCAAGGAATACGAGCAATACAAGAAATTTCAATTAAAGCCTCTAAAGGAAGGCGAGCCACTTGAATGGTTTGACGAGCGGGTGGAACGGCTTGAGTCAAGCGTTTACCATATTCTTCATTCACAAGGGCGAAATCATTGAGATCTTTCAGGAATAAATCACAGCGGACCACCTCTTGAAAGGAGCAGCCACTTGCCTTTAGAATTGCTTCCAGGTTATTCAAAACTTGATGGATCTGCTGCCTAATCTCTGATCCGACGAGTTTTCCTGTTGCCGGATCAATGGGAAGCTGTCCGGAGATAAAAAGGAAAGGAGGGGCCCACACGGCCTGTGAATAAGGGCCGATGGCTTTTGGGGCTTCAGGGGTTTCTATTTTTTTGATTGGGTCATTCATGGTTTAATTTCCTGGGATTTGTTTGAACATTTTTGCCGTCCATCTTGGGCTAATCAATTGAGCCCCATACCTAGTCTTTAAGTACTGATAATTGCCCCCTTCCCAATAAGGCATTCCTCTTCCTTCTTGGACAATTTGTTCCAAGGGTTTATTTTGATTCTTGTCTTTTTTTTCTTCAATGGTATGAATGAAAATTTGGCCTTGAGCGACTGTTTTTAATTCCATGGCTGTGATTCCGCCCGAGCGAGTAATTGTTGCGTTTGCTCTTGCCAGCATCGGGGCAATTTCCTCGTCTGATTGGAAAGGGAGCGGGATGACGGAAAAATTTGTGGGGTAGTCGTCTTTCTGTCTTTCTCTTTCGACGAAGTCGGCCACTTGTTTCATTAAGGACTGAGATCCTATCTTGTGTTGACCACAGAAGACAAAGAGGCGCATTTGCTCACTGACTTCGCATGTTTTCGCCCACTGAATCATGTTTTGTACGTAGTCTAATGTCGCTTGCTTAGAGGCCTGGCTTCCCAGCATCATTGCAAAAATCTTTTCCTGTTCTTTTGCACTAAACTTAAGGAAAAAACCTCTTTCTGTTTTTTGAGCTGTTAAAGAAAGATTACCTGTGCTTTTCTTAATCAGTTCGATCTCCTCGCTGCCGGCTTTCACCTGAAGCTGATCGATTTTTTCACCCCCTCTATTCTTTTCTTGTTGCGCAAGGAATGCTTCACGGATGGGAGGGGCGTCGTACCTGACTTCGCCATTTTCTAAAGATAACCCTGTATAACGCTTCCAAAATTCTTCTTCTGTCTGTCCTTCCCGATCTAAGAGAGGAGCTTCTGTTGTAATAAAGGTGCAAATTTTGCGATCCCTCGCATTCATTCTTCTGACGCAATTATAAAAGTTGTGTGTGCGTGGGCTGGGAAGCTCAGTCATGACAAGAAAAACCTTAATCGGTTTTTTTCCTAAGCGTAAGACTGTGTTGATAAAGTTGGTCGTGTGGGCCGCTGCGATAATGGCTGGATAGGCAATGGGTTGTAAGTTGATGACATTTTCAATATCATGTTTGAGGAACCAATACACCATTTTGACAAAGGTGGGAAAGGTCATGGCCATATCGCCTAACCGGTGATACTGAAGGTAACGGTTTAATACATGAATATTTTCGTTTTTTTGATTGTTGCTCCAGTCTTCGGCGATATAGCTGCCGAAGAGATGACCCAATACGTCTATTAAAATATCTTTTGTGACTGCGGTCACTTTATTCTCTGCATCAAGATTTCTCTGAGTGATTAATTGATTCACTCTTGTAGCTGCCTGGACATGACCTCCTCCACAGGGGTTACTGATGATGAGACATTTCCCGGCAGACATCTCGTTGATTAAGTTCATCTTGCACCTATTTTTATATTAACGTAGTAGAGTATTAAGTGAGTTAATATTTTAATTTATAAATAAAATTAATTAGTTTATTCGACAATATCTATTGTTATGAATTTCAAGATTTTAAATGAAATCCTATTTTTTTTAAATGTTTTTTTCTAAGATCTTCGAAAAAGAAAGAGGAGAGATCCAATGAAAATTTTAGCTGCTCAGATTAATTCAATCGTTGGGGATATTTCAGGCAATGCGAGGCGGATCATTCAAGCGATTCATCGAGGAAAGGAGCAAGGGGTGGACTTAGTGATTATTCCAGAACTCGCTCTCAGTGGCTATCCCCCCGAGGATTTCCTTCTTCTTCCTGAGTTTATCAAGACAATCGACGAGCATTTACAGCTCATTCTCAAAGAGACGGAAGGGGTCGCAGCCATTATTGGACTCCCTCGTTCCAATCCTGATCGAGTGGGCAAGGGACTTTATAACAGTGCGGCTTTGATTGAGGATCGCAAACTAATCGATTTTGTGGATAAGATTTTACTCCCCACTTATGACGTCTTTGATGAGAGGCGCTATTTTGAACCGGGGGGGAGGGGAAAAATATGGACTCTCAAGGGGCAGAAGATTGCGGTGAGTATTTGCGAAGACTATTGGCAGCATAGTGGGTTTGTGCAATCGAGCTGTTACGAGAGAGACCCTGTTCTAGAATTGCAAGGAGAGCGGCCTTCTTTTGCTGTGAATATTTCTGCTTCTCCCTATAGTGTCTATAAATTTTATCGACGTTTACAGGTGTGTTTAAATGTGGTAAAGTCGCTCGATTGTCCTGTTCTTTTTTGCAATCAGGTGGGAGGAAATGATAGCTTGATTTTTGATGGTTACAGTTTCTATCTCTCCCACCAAGGCCTTTTGCAATGTGCGAAGGGGTTTCAAGAGGATGATTTATGGATTGATCTTGAGCAAGAACCCCCTCCCTTAATTGTAGAGCGTCATGTGCTTGAAGATTTGCATCAAGCATTGGTCATAGGAGTGCGCGATTATTTTAAAAAGCTTGGGTTTCAAAAAGCCTGTTTGGGCCTATCGGGAGGGATTGACTCGGCTGTTGTTGCTTGTTTGGCTGCTGAAGCCTTAGGGGCGGACAACGTCCTTGCGATCAGCATGCCTTCCCGTTATTCATCTCCTGAGAGCGTGCGAGATGCGGCTCAATTAGCGAAACATTTGGGAATTGCCTTTCGAGAAATTTCTATTGAGGCTCCTTTTGAGACTTATTTATCTCTTTTATCTCCTCTCTTTGAAACCAGGGCCCCTGATATGGCCGAAGAGAATTTACAGGCACGTATTCGTGGCATGCTTCTCATGGCTGTTTCAAATAAATTAGGTTATATTGTCTTAAGCACAGGGAATAAGAGTGAGCTCGCGATGGGATATTCTACATTGTATGGGGATATGTGTGGAGGATTGGCGGTAATTGGGGATGTCACAAAGGAGCAGGTTTATATGCTTGCGCATTGGATCAATCGTCATGAGGAGATCATTCCTTGGTATACTCTTGAGCGGCCTCCCTCTGCGGAGCTGCGGCCTAATCAGAAAGATTCTGATACGTTGCCTGATTATGCGATTATTGATCATGTTCTGCAGGCGTATGTAGAAGATTATCACTCCCCTGAATGGATTGCTGAGACGTTTGGGTATCCCCTTTCTTTAGTTCAAAGCCTGGTGAAGCGCATTCATGATAATGAATATAAGCGGAGGCAGGGGCCTCCGTCTTTGAGAGTTTCTGAGAAGGCGTTTGCGACGGGGAGAAGGTTTCCGATTGTTCAGCGGTGGGTGTAAACCGACCGCATTGACCCATCAAAAAATTGATCTGCTAGAGATCTTTACATACCATCAATCCAAATATCCCTTTTTCATCCCAGTAACGGGATGTGGCGCGATCAAAACTTTCACGTTGAGTGGAAACTCCGAAACCATTAGAGTCTACATATAACCTATCTTCCTGGCCATTATCTTTGAGAGAGTCCTCAGTTATTGAGTGTCGATCTTTTGAGTCTGATAGCCATGTTGAACATTTCTTATTTGTACTAGAATAATATCCAAAAAAACTGATCCCATATTCTAAAATTGTTGGTAATCGATAATTATTTTCTTTTGCTATAGTTATGTTATGTTTTTCTTCGAGGCTCGGTTCTATTTTTTTACCATCTTTTCTAAAAACATAAATCGCTTCCTTGTACAATGCCACCCACTTTGCCTTTTTAATTGTTTGCATCTTTATATCACTCTCGTCACTCTCAACATTATATAAACAAAATATTTCATTTTTCCCGAAAATTTGATCAAATGCAGCTATAGAGATAGGAATCGTCTTTAGACCTTCATTTGTCGTCATTACACTAAATTCTTCTCTAATATAAGTTATAACATGGGTGTTTATAAACAATTTACTTGGGTTGAAGGGACAGGGTTTGTTTGTAAGCTGAATAAGGCTGGTTTCCATGGTTTCAGATATAGGAGATTCCGGTAAAATTTTTATAATGGGCCATTTCGCATTCCATTTATCGCTTCCTACTGCAAGTTTTTTTATTTTCAAAATGTTAATAGGAATTTTCGAAAGGAGTGCCCACTTTTTGCATACGAGATAGGGTGTGCTCATGCCGCACTCTTTAAGCGTCAGATAACTTAAAAATTTTTCAATTATTTCCGGTGGTATCATCTCCTCTAACGAGATCCTTACCTGTATGTGTGAATTGCCATCATTTGTAAGGCTGAGTGATGTGTTTGCACTTGATATGTTATTGTCTGTATTCATCTTAAATATCATTTTAATTAATGTTTTCAAATTTAAAATAAATTATAAATTTAAAATAAATAGAATGCAACTTTAAAGTTAGCTGTTTTCCCTTTATCGGGGATTGAGGCGCAACGGAACAGAAAACCAGCTTAAGGCAAAACTAAACCTTCCGCTTGCTCCACTTTCTGGACAGTCGTTTGAAATTTCGTAATCGGGAGCAATCGGCCCAAATCTGTTGTTCCAACTCAGTTTTTACTCGGAACCGACCACAGGAGTTGAACTTGGTAGACTCAAGGACCGATGACGTAGCCTGAAAGTGTGCTGCAAGCACCCCAAAGACGTTTGTAGAAATTTACCTCATTGCGCCGTAAAGCTCCGCTCTTTAGGGCGGAGATATAAGGCGCAAAAAGCGATAAAATGCCTTGCGCATTTTATCGCTTTTTATTAACATATTTTTTTTCTTGCTAGGATGATCTTAGGACTTCCAACGATGCAAGATAATTTAAACGGTCGGGCAGATCGGGATGGCCTGTGGGTCGAACCTCAGAAGAGGTCGGAAGCAGGAACTAAATGATAATTAATAATATCATAAAAACAATAAATAGTTTACAATGGTAGAATTAAAAATGAGTTTATATGTTTTCCGTTAATCAAAGTTATTCTTTTCTAGATAAATCCTATGAACAGACAGTCCTCAAGCTTATCAAGGAAATTAAATCTACCGAAGAAGAAGAAATCTTCCAACCTTTGGCACCGATTTCAGATTTTTTTTCTACTATTAAAAACATTCAAAGTCTTGAAATAAAAAATAAGCTTTTTCAAACAGCTTTTCTAGAATTTTCAAGCCAATCAAATGTACAATGGATTGCACTCAAAATAGCAAATGAAGAAACTCCGTCAAGAAATACTTATTTGTATAATTTAATTGAGGCATGCAAAAAAACTAACAGTAAAGAGATGGCATTTAAAGCAGCTGAAGAACTAGAAATATCTAGTCATAAAAAGAAAGGTATTATTCAAAATCTATCAGATCACTTCAAGATCTAATGGTAGACAATTTATTGATTAAAGTTTTTATTTTGTTGAAGTTCAGATGGGGGGTACCGTAGAGAACCGCATAGCTTACGTGCTTTTATTGTTCCATTGCAAGATCCTTAACGTGGTTTTGTGTTTTATTGCTCCCCACCCCAAGTATTCTATGCCTAATTAATATAGGTTTGATTTTTTAACATTATTTTTTGGAGATCATTTTATGTTGCCAAGTGGTTGGAATTCAAGTCCAGGTACTTTTTCATATACTTATAGTGGTTCTATGACAGGCTATTTAGAGCATTTCTTAAAAAAAGAAGAAGTTGCTCTTTTAATAGGAGGGACTAATCCTTCTGAGGAGAATATCGATAAGGCCTACGAAATTGCTAAAACAATTGAAGTGTACTATGATCGCATCTACGCAATTAATGATGTTTCGGTCGCCTATACGAAATTGAAAACAACAGACGCTTTTAGAAAGGCTTATCAAGCCACTTTAAGTGTAAGTAATCAAATAGATGTGAAAAAATTTCTAGAACAGCTTACAGAAAGATGCCGTGAGTTAAATAGTGATGAAGCTACAAATCTTGCAAGAGAGATGCAACAATTTACTCAAAATTATAGTTATAAAAACCAATTCTAGTAATAAGGATATTTTCATGAACGTAAATAGATTAACTAACCTTCCAGAAGACATAATTTCTAAAATTGTTTCTTACTTGGACTTCAAAGATTTGGCTTCTCTAGATCAAAGTTGCATAGAAGTTAATAAAATGATTTGTGAGAAAAAAATTTGGGGAAATTATGCGCATAGTATGTATGGTTTTTCTCAGAGATTGGATAATATTAAGATATACCTCAGTAACCATACTGTTTTTAATCCTAAAGAATTAAGTGAAAAATTCACAAAATTTTTTAATGACACCTTATATTCAAATAATGTTTATTTTAAATGTCTTTTTAAAGGAAATATAGGTGTTATTGAGTTCGAAAGACTGCAAGATTCTCTACCTAAAAATTCAATAACAATACTATATATAGGCTCTCTTGACGAGAGCACAAAGTGTGAGATTAAAAAAACACTAGATCACCATATTTCTCTTCATGAAATTCTTTTTCAAGAATCTTTCAAAAAAATATCCAGCTTTAAGGAAAAATGATGCAGAGCAGTTTTGACATAATTAAAGATTATACCGAGTCTTATATTTCCGAACATTATCCACTTCCAGAAGGTATGCTGGAGCCATTTGTACAAAATGATAGAATCGTACATCTACAAAAAGTGCGTCAGGTTTTTTCTCCTCAACAAGGAGCCGCCTGTGCAAGAATAATTCGCGCCTCTGAACAAATGGGTTACCCATCATCATTTAAAGGTGGAAAACGGATTTTCTACTTATTTTCACAGATCGAACCTTTTGAGGTCTTTTTTAATCAGTTCGGGAAGATCGATGAGCAATCAATTAGATATGATAAATTTTTAAAACAATCATCTCTAATCAAAAAGATCATTTGTATTGCCATGGAACGATTGGCACAAGAATTGTCATGGAAAGGCACGACACATGTTCTCGCTTGCAATGCTATAGACTATCACTTTTCCAAGGATTCTCAAGAACCATTAGAATGGCATTGTGATACTGGAGAAGCGCAAGCCAAATATTCCTTTATTACACTTTTAAGTGATCCTTCTGATAAGGAAACGGGATGGAATGGAGGAAATCTTCTTTACACAGCATCAAGAGCCCTACATTTTCCAGAAAACTATGACGAGCGTATCAAGTTGTACGATCTCATAAGCAAACTTCCAAGGGAAATTTTTAATCAACCAAACACTCCTGTATGGAGTATTGAGCCTAGCTTGAATGATGCAATTTTGTTTGGCAACAAGGGCATGAAGCACAAAGTTTCTCCTATGATGCCAATCAATGAAACAGGAAAGCGACTGATATTAACGGTTTTCGATTATGGTACTGTAGATGAATTTGCACAGGAGAAATTAAATACTAGAAATTTAATCCTATAAAAATGGCATCGAAAAAAATTTTTAGCTTAAACTCGACTTTGTACATTTTAAGGGGTCGATAAATGCAATCTTTTTAGCTATAACGCGTTAAAATTTTTTCGCCAACCCTCATTTGGGGTTGGCGAAAAAATTTTAACGCGTTATAGCTCAAAATCTTGCGTTTAGCGACCCGTTAAAATGCACAAAGTCGAGTGAAAGACATCCTATCCTTATGCCTCTCGCCATCCCCAAGAGAGAACCTCAGCAATAGAAGACTGTTTATGGCGAAGCATCATCAGGCGGTCAAACCCGACGGCCACGCCGCAGCAATTGGGAAGTCCTTTCTCTAAAGCCTGAAGAAAATTTTCATCAATGGGAAGCCTCTCTTTCCCTAATAACCGGCGAGAAAGATTGGCTTCCTCAAAGCGTTGTCTTTGTTCAACCGGATCGCTCAGCTCATGATAGCCGTTGGCCAACTCAATCCCTTCGTAATACACTTCGAAACGCTCTGCCACTTGTTCTCCCTTCAGCCATCGTTTTCGTGCTAAAGCCGCTTGAGAGGGAGGATAGTAGGCTAACACAAAGTATCTCCCTTTTCCAAGCTTCTCCTCGATCTGTGAACCTAAGATGAGGTTAAGCAGCGCATCTTTTCCTTCCTCCAATATCCCAGGATAAAAGGGAAGATTTTGTTTTTGAATATAGTCAAACAAGTCTATTTCCGTTGCAGTCACGCCATTCATTCCCGTTTCTCTTAGAAAGAGTTCCCGGTAAGAGAGAATTTCATCCGCCTCAGGTGGATCCCCTAAAAAGAGGCGGATAAATTGAAGGGTGTCCTCTATCATCTCCTCTAAACTAAACCCCAGGCGATACCATTCTGCCATCATAAATTCGGGATTATGCTTGGCGCTCCATTCCCCGTCTCGAAAAACATGGGAGAGTTGATAAATATCCCCGCTTCCTTCTGTTAGCAAACGTTTCATGCCGAATTCCGGGGAGGAGTGCAAGTACCGTTTTTCTTTCCCTTTATAAAGAGCAGGAATAAGGTCAATATGTGTATCGACAGAGGCGTAGGAACTAAGAAGAGGGCAATCGACCTCGGTGACTTTGCGCTCCTCAAAGAATTTTCGGGCTTGTTTCAGCATCCAAGCCCGGTCGTGAAGCCGTTTGATTTTAGGAGAAAAGCAACTCTCTTTATCCGGAGACGCGAGAGACATATTCCCCTGTGCGGGTATCGACTTTAATTTTTTCCCCTTGTTCGACAAAGATGGGAATTTGGACTTTCACCCCGCTTTCTAACACAGCGGGTTTCATCACTCGTCCTGAGGCTGTATCTCCTCGGACACCGGGTAAAGTATCCGTAATCACCATTTCCATGAAGGTCGGGGGCTCTATGGTGACAGGAGCGCCATTGTAAAAGATGACCTCGTAAAGATGATCATCGAGCAGCCATTGAACGACATCTCCCAAACGATCAAAGGGGATTTTGATTTGTTCAAATGTCTTTTCATCCATGAAGACAGCGCCATCTGTTTCTTTATAAAGAAGGCGCATTTGTGCTTCTGAAACGTCGGCAACATCTAGCTTATCCCCTGATTTAAAGGTCCGCTCAATGACCCTTCCTGATAAGAGATGTTTCATTTTGATCCGATTAAAGGATTGCCCTTTTCCCGGTTTCACAAATTCATTGCTAATGATCGTGTAGGGCTGTCCCTCGACCTCGACTTTTGCGCCCCCTCGAATTTCGTTGGTACTTAATTGCTGTGCCATGTCTCCTTCCTCTTTTTTAAGAAAGGCCTACTATAGCGGAAAGAAAAAGTGAAGTCCAGCTGAAATGGAATGATTTAAAATTGAATGAATTTATAAAATAGGATAAATAGAAAGAAAATTTAAGGAATCCCTATGAGTTTCTACGAGCCCTTAGAACCGGAGCAAATTCTGCAAGAGAAAATTGCTCATGATACATTGGAGCGTTATTCAGGCTCTCCTGTGGCCGATTTTCAACCTTATATCTTATTAACCAATTTTTCTAAATATGTGCATTCTTTTGCCGATAGTAGGCAAGTTCCTGTGATTGAAGGGTCCACGTTTAAAGTGGCTCACTCTCCGCTTGATAAAGTGTCGATTTTGGATTTTAAAATTGGTTCCCCGGCAGCCGCTTTAGTCGTCGATTTATGTGCCTTTCTTCCCATTCGGGCCTGTCTTCTGTTAGGGATGTGTGGGGGCTTGCGTCGTCATTATCAGGTAGGGGAATATTTTGTTCCGATCGCCAGTATTCGAGGGGAGGGAACATCCGATTTTTATTTCCCCTCAGAAGTCCCTTCTTTGGCCAATTTTTTGGTTCAAAAAGTCGTGACAAATGTGTTAGATGAAGAAAAGATTGTCTATCATGTCGGGATTACACATACGACGAATAAGCGTTTTTGGGAATTTGATAAGGAATTTCGTAATCGTTTGAAGTTGACCCGTCCTCAATCGATTGAAATGGAATGTGCAACTCTTTTTATGGCAGGATACAGTCATAAGCTTCCCTTAGGTGCTCTGTTGTTGATCTCCGATCTTCCTTTGAACCAGGAAGGAATCAAGACGAAAAAGAGCTCCGAGCATGTGTTTCATCACTTTACTAGCGATCATGTGGAAAAAGGGGTGAAGGTGATGAAAGCCCTCGATCAGGCATTAAAAACAGAAGCGCGTGGGATCTTTAGAGGGAGCCGAAAACGGTTTGAGCATACTATCCTAGATGAACAACAGGTGGCCTTGGTGGAAAAACCGGAGAGTCCAGATTAACTAAAAATTCTCCCCTTATGCCTAAAGCAAAAGCCTATTCCTGGATTGAGCTTCCCTTTTTTAAGTATGCTGTAGGCACGCTTCTCACCTTATTAATTATCTTCGTGTTTTTCCACATGAAGACGGTGTTGAAGCCTGTCATTGATTTTTTCTCTATCTTATTTACTCCTATCATTATCTCCTTTTTGTTTTATTATTTGCTAAGGCCAATTATTTATCTTTTGGAAAGAGTGCATATTCCTCGTTATATCAGCATCGTGTTTATCTATCTTATTTTAGCGATCTTAGTGGCTCTGTTTTTTGCTTATCTTGTCCCCACGCTAGTCGATCAGGTCACCGCTCTTGCCAATACGTCCATGAAAAAGCTGGAGCAAGCAAAGGTCAGTTCGGAATCTTTTTTTTTTCGCTTTTTTAATGTGAATCTAAGGGAGGAAATCCAGGAGCGATTATTTAACTTGGTTCAGCAAGTGACAACAACATTAAGCAAGAACTTTTTGGAGTTCGTGGGGTTTGTTGCCCATACTGCCGTGATTTTGGCTGTCATTCCCTTTATTGTCTTTTATCTTCTAAAAGATGACCGTGAGTTTTCTGCGACCTTTTTACGCTTTGTTCCAAAAGAGTTTGGACAGGAAGTGCAGAAAATTTTGCACAATATGGATGAGACACTAGCCAGTTATATTCACAGTCTGATCATTGTTTCGGGCAGTTTAGGAGTCCTGTTATTTATCGGATATCTCATTATTGGACTGAACTATGCCTTGGCTCTCTCTCTGCTTGCGATCGTGTTTACCACGATCCCTTTTTTAGGTCCCTTTCTAGCGATTTCCCCTGCCATTCTTGTGGGATTATCTCAAGGCTCTTGGATGGTCATTAAAGTGATCATCACTTTTGTGATCATTCAACAATTAGAATCCAATGTCCTCTCTCCCCAAATTATTGGTCAGCGACTTCGCATTCATCCCTTAACAATCATTTTACTTCTATTAGTTGCAGGCTCTCTTTACGGAATTTTTGGGCTGATTTTAGCGACTCCTTTCTATGCTCTATTAAAAGTCTTGATTGAGAGCTTTTATAAGATTTACAAGCTTCATTATGGATATTCAAGCCAAAAACAAGGGAAAAAAGAGCTTGATGATCAAGGTTAACTTATTTTTTAAGCTCTTCTAATATCTTCGCCTCCATCTCTTCCGGCGTCTTGTATTTGGGGGCGAGAATTTTTCGTATCACGACATCTTTCTCTTTGCCTTTTTCAATCGTTAAAGAAATCTTGTCCTGTTTAATCAAAGCAAACCCTTCTCGATTTGCAAAAACTCGCAGCCGCGTCAAATGATAAAGCCATTGGGCAGGGGGAGGGGAGGGGCCAAACCGATCTTGAATCTCCTCCCAGATCATCTCGACTTCCTCCCAAGAAAACGCCTCACCGAGGCGTTGATAAATCTCCATTCGTAAAACGACTTCATTAATATACTCTTCTGGAAGACGGGCATCGATCGGCAGTTCAATTTTTGTCTCAGTCGTTGTGGGGGGAATTTTTCCTTGCAGAGATTGAATGGTTCGTTTGAGCAATTTGCAATACAAATGAAAGCCAATCGAAGAGACATGCCCCGATTGTTCGAGGCCTAAAATATCGCCCGCTCCCCGAATCTCTAAATCTCGCATGGCGACTTTCATCCCCCCTCCATACCCTCCCGCTTCTGCAAGAGCTTGCAAGCGTTTGCGTGAAACCTCAGGAAGGACACGAAGGCTTGGGACTAGAAAATAGGCATAAGCGCGGCGATTCCAACGACCTACCCGCCCACGAAGCTGATAGAGAGAGGCCAGTCCAAACTGATCGGCACGATCAATTAAAATGGTGTTGGCATTCGGGATATCAATTCCATTTTCGACGATCGTCGTTGCCACTAAGATATCGACTTGCCCATTCTTAAACGCGTGAAAGGATGCATCGATTTCTTCCGCCTCCATTTGCCCATGGGCAATCAGAATGCGCGCTTGAGGAAGCAGGCTCTTGATCCGAGAGGCTAATAGGTCGATCGATTCGACCCGATTATGAATGACAAAGATTTGCCCATCTCGTGCCAATTCTCGAAGGAGAGCTGTTTTAATCGTCTGATCATTTGATTCAGCAATAATCGTCTTGATGGGCAGGCGATCTTGAGGAGGAGTATTGATGATAGACATATCGCGCGCTCCCATCAAAGACATGTAGAGCGTGCGGGGAATCGGAGTCGCGGATAAACTCAGGCAGTCCACTCCCGTTTTAATTTTCTTCAGGTGCTCCTTGGCACGGACTCCGAAACGCTGCTCTTCATCAATGACGACCAACCCCAAATCTTTGAATTGGACATCCTCGCTGATGATCCGGTGCGTGCCGATTAAGATATCAACCGCCCCTTGTGCCACCCCTTTGAGCGTTTCCTGAATCTGTTTGGCGGTGCGAAAACGAGATAAAACACCGATACGAATGGGAAAATTGCTCATTCGATCGACGAAGTTTTCGTAGTGCTGCATGGCCAAGACGGTGGTAGGGACAAGGATGGCCACTTGTTTGCGTCCATCGATCACCGCTTTGAAGGCGGCTCGCATGGCCACTTCTGTTTTTCCATACCCCACATCGCCACAGATTAAACGGTCCATCACTTTATCGGACATCATATCTTGTTTGATTGTCGCAATTGCCTCCAGCTGATCCTCCGTCTCGATAAAGGGAAATTCTTCTTCAAAGGTGGCTTGGTAAGGGCTATCCGGCGGATAAACAACGCCCGGAGTCATGGCTCGTTTAGCATAATTTTTTAAAAGCTCGGACGCATATCCGACGAGGGCTTTTTCTGTTTGTTCACGTATTTTTTTCCATTTTTGGCTCCCCAAGGTGTGCAGCTTTGGGATTTCCTCGTGTGCACCGATATATTTGGTAATCAGATGGGCTTGGTTGAGAGGAACGTAGAGTTTGGCATTATCGGCATAGGCAATGGTGAAAAATTCGCTTGGAATTCCTAAATGATTCGGCCGTTTTTCCAAGCCAAGATAACGGCCAATCCCATTATTTAAATGCACCACCATCTCGCCGGGGAGGAGGTCGTAAGTTTCAGCAGGAGAGGTATGGTAAGTGCTCCGCAGCTTTTGGCGGCGGATTTTGTAGCGATGGGTGAGTTCAGTCAAAGGGAAAAGGAGATAATCGATATCATGGATGACAAGGCCGCTAGAAAGATAGCCGATATGATAAAAGGTGTGCTTGGGGAGATGGACCTGGGCATCTAACAAGCGCTTGTGGAGGGAGGCCTCTTCCCCTTCATTGGGGCATAAAAAATGAAGCTCACACGAGCGGTTAGCAAGGCAAGAGAGGCGGGCGAGGAGCTCTTCACCGGAAGGTTCTCCCTCCTCAGGAGCAAATAAATAATGGGTCAGCGTCAGGAAGGGATGGCGCCACCGTTTGACGTTCCAATCGCGATTGAACATTTGGAAGCTCAAAGAATGGAAAGGGGTTTCCTGAGAATAAAAGGAGGTTTTGAAATCGTGAAAGCGCACTTCACTCAATTCTTCGATGGGTTGTTGCGTCCAAAACATCTTTTTGAGTGGGGTCAAAGCCTCTAAAAACTGTTCCATGGAGCTAAAGGCAGGGTGTTTGGTGCCCATTTGGACCAGAGTCGAGTAGCGATCTTCTAAAGCGAGAAGATCATCAAAAATGACCACTGTCTCGGGGCCAAGATAATCGAGAATAGAGGCTTTGGGTGTGTGCTCTTGTTCCATGAATTCCAATTCGACGGCAGGAGGGATCTCAATGTGCTCTACGGGGCGGATAGACTTTTGTCCGACCGGATCATAGATCCGAATGGATTCGAGATCATCTCCCCAGAATTCGAGGCGAAAAGGGTCGGGAGAGGAGACGGGGAAGAGATCAATAATTCCTCCTCGGACAGAAAACTCTCCTTTATCGGCTGCGACAGGGCGTCTTTGATAGCCCATGCGGATGAGTTTTTCAATGAGCTCTTCAAAGGGAGGGCTTTTTTCTGGTTGAAGGGAAAGATAATGGGCTTCAAAAAAAGAGGGGGCAATGAGTTTCTGTAAGCTTGCTTGCAGGCTAGTCAGAAGGAGAACGGGCTCAGTACTTTTTTGGAGTTGTCGCAAGACTTGATAGCGTTCTCCCACAATATCGGGGCTAGGAGGGATACTCTCGGAGGGGAGGGTCTCCCAAGCGGGAAAATCGATCACCGGGCGCTCGGTAAAGAGGGCAAAATCATGGAAGAGACGCGCTTCTTCTTGGCTTGTTCCGGTGAGAATTAAGAGATGTTTTCCGGTGACTTGCTGAGTCAAAGCGGCAATTAAGGCTTTGGGGGCGTTCCATAATTCTTCGATGAGAAGAATGCCGGGTTCTTGAAGAGCTTGTTCGAGGGCGCGTAGCCGTTCGCTGCGTAAAAGGGGGGTGAGCATAGGGGGGATTAATTTTCGTATACGTTCTTGTGATGGTCAATCTTGTGATGGTCAATTTCCACGATGAGGACGAAAACTTTCTCTTCATCTAAAGATAATTTTTTTTCTTTCGGCATTGTCATATTTTCACGCTTCATTATTCCCTCTCCTTGTCTCCTATTTTATACTTAACACGTATTTTATTTATTCCAGTCTGAAATGGCGAGAAAATTCGAGTTTTTATTTTAATCCTTTTGTCTGTAAGATAGAAGCAAAAAATTTAGATCTTCATTTGTACCTCTATGAAAACCTTAAATATTCATTTGACAGAAGAGATGATCCAGGAGTTGTGTGATCGAAGAACCTTCTCTAAAGGAGAAGATTATGTGGATCATGTCTACGATTTGAAAGTTCTCGGTTCTACCCTTTATGCGAGCGTGCAAGGCAGTCAGCCCAAGCCCTATAAAGTGAGAATTGAGT
Source organism: Parachlamydiales bacterium (assembly GCA_963801825.1). GTDB lineage: Bacteria > Chlamydiota > Chlamydiia > Chlamydiales > Parachlamydiaceae > CAWDGI01. The sequence continues at coordinate 166,240 of CAWDGI010000003.1, read as the reverse complement.
TAATCCATGCCGACAATCCTTCTTGGGAAGAAGCCACGTGTAGTTGTCCGGTAGAGTTTTTCCCTTGCAAGCACATTGTAGCGACGTTGTTAAAATTTGTCCGTGAAGGAGTCATTTTTCTCGCTCCGCCTCTCAAAGAGATGATCGAGTCTTTAGATGAAAAGCGAGCGAAAAATCTATTACTGAAAGTAGCTGAGAGGTATCCTGAGGTGATTGAAGAGATTCAAATTGCCGTCATCCATCTCAAAGGCGAATCTCCTTCCGCTCCTCTCTTCAATACAGATGCGATTAGCAAAAGAATGGCCTATTTACTTAACGAAAATCAAGCGCATGAGGATTGGGAACAAGAGGAGCTATGGATAAAAAAGAAAAAGGAGATTCTGGAATTAGCGGAAGAGATCGCCATTCCCTTTTTGGAAAGAGGAGAGGGGAATCATGCATTGAAAGTCTTGGAAGCGATTATGGACCCTCTGATCAAGAATGCCGATCTTTTTATTGGAGGATTAGAGGAAGAAGAGACGTATGGTGAGTTAATTGAAAGTTTAGAATTACTGTGGTTAGAGGCCTTCTTAGCGGCTTCTCTTTCTAAGCAAGAGAGATTATTTTGGCGCAAGCGATTTATAGAGTGGGAAAGAGAAGGAGAGATCTCCGATTTTTCTGCTGTGAAGCGCTTTCTGCAAAGGGGCTGGGACGACCCTCTCTTGAAAGCGGTTTTAAATGGGGAGGCCGATTTTGAAGAAGAGGAAGGGCACGAGGAGGAGAAAATCAATGATAAGCTTGCCTTTGCCGCTTTCCGGTTTTTCAAACGGCGTCAAGAGTTAGAAAAATGTTTACTGCTTGCTCATTTTGCCTTAATGGATGAGGAATATGCAGAGCTCTTGATTGAGATGAAGCGCTATGAAGAAGCAGAGATGTTCATTAAAAGAAACATTCATCGGGAGGCGGTGCTTCTGAAGCTTTCTCGAAAGTTAGATGAGGCGAAGGAGCGTCGTTTAGCATTGGAAATTATCCGTCGCTTCTTGCCTGCCCATCCTTCTCAGGGAAAAGTCTCTCTGCATTTGCTAAAATGGATGCGGGAGCTTGCTTTTGAAATGAATGAGAAGCAAATCGGCATTCAAGCTAGCCTCGTTTTGATGAACCAGGCTCCCACTTTAGAAGATTATCTTGCTTTGCAAAAAGGAGCGGGAGAGGAATGGTCGGCCATTCAATCTTCCCTTCTTCAGGCCTTTCAAACGCATGCAACGGCTTCCACACGCCATGAAATCATTCGTATTCTCTTGCATGAGGGAAAAATCGAGGAAGCCATTCGATTAGCAAAGACAGGGAGCTTTCCTGACGCTTTAATTGAAGCGGCTTTAGAGAAATATCCGGAATGGGCCTTAAAAGAATGCGAGGAGCGGGCGCTGGCTGCGATTAAGAAAGGAACGCCGGCCTATCTTGAAGTTCTGGCATGGCTGGAGAAAGGGTATCAGGCGGCTCGCCAGATTCAGCAAGTAGACCATTGGAATAAGAAAATTGAATGGCTTCTTCGCCAGCATTCGCATAAGTATAATTTGGTGCGGAAGTTGAGGGAGCTATTGGCTCAGCATTCTTTTTGAAAGTTAAAAACTCACCACAAAAAAATGCACTGTTTGTGTTTAACCCGCGGATTATAATTTTATAAAGGCCGCGGATTAAACACAAGTGGTGTTTTAAGCCGCGGGTTTTAAATTTTTAAAGCCCGCGCTTCCGTGAGATGCAATTAATCAGTTAACTATAATTTTTAATTCATCTCTGTATTGTGATTTTTCAACTTTTATGTAGACCAATATTATCCCATGGTGTATAATTAACCTAAACTACGCCATGTGCGACTTTTTTTTCCGTTCGAGTCCGGGCCCGAGACCGGGCCCGGCGCCCGAACCGAAACTCCGAGCTTCGGTAAAAAGTCTGTACAAGACTTTGATGGATCGTCTAAGTAATTCACGAATCAATTTTGAGTAGTTTAGCAAAGCTCGTAGTCTCGGTTCGGGCGCGGGCCCGGTCTCGGGCCCGGACTCGAACGGAAAAAAAAGTCGCACATGGCGTTAAACTTGATTTTGCAACTTTTAAGGGGTTGCTAAGTCGAGTTAAAAGTTTTCCATTTTTATTTGTGATTAACCTTAAAGTTAAGAAGCTCAAGATGAGCCCTATCCATTCAGTGTTATTTCTTTCCTTTTTCTCGCTGCCCTCCTTCATGCGCGGTTAGCGCAAAAGCCATTTTCTTCTTACATTCATTTAAAATAGATTCTTAAACTCTAATTGCTCAATATCTTATGCGTTTATCCCCCCCGTTAAATGGGCAAGAGTTTAGCAAAGACCATTTAAAACAGTAAAAATGGAGATTATTCATTATGTTACGTGAATCATGGCGTCATCGTGCCGGTTTTGCCTTGGCAGCCATCGGATCTGCTGTCGGATTGGCGAGTATTGTCCGTTTTCCCTATTTAGTCGCAGACCATGGAGGGGCGGCATTCATTTTTGTTTATCTGCTGAGTCTTTTTGCAATCGGGATTCCGATTCTCATCTCTGAGGTCACCCTTGGACGGGCAACTCAGAAGAATTGCTATGCATCTTTTGCGAATAAGGGAAACACTCCTTTTTGGAAGGGGGCAGGAGCTTGGGTATTGTTAACAGCGTTGCTTGTCAGTGCCTTCTATAGTGCCCTTTCAGGATGGATCTGTGGTTATTTAGTCGAAGCCATTTTTTACCGTCTGCAGCCGCTTCACACCACCGAATTAGCAACAGCACATTTTAAAGGGCTTTTAGGAACCCCTCTTTGGGGATTGAGTTATCATTTTGTTTTTCTTGGACTGAGTGTTGCTTTCGTTTATGCGGGTTTACGCAAAGGGATTGAAAGAGGATGTAAAATCCTGATGCCGATTTTATTTTTGACCCTCCTGCTCTTGGTCATCAAGGGATTAACCTTAGGTCATTCTTCAAACGCATTAGAGTATTTGTTTAAGCCTGAGTGGAATCGGATCACTCCCGGTGTGGTCTTAATGGCGCTCGGGCAAGCATTTTTTACTCTGAGTTTAGGACAAGGAACCATGATCACCTATGGCAGCTATTTACCTAAAAACTCCTCTTTCATTGGCAGCTGCATGGCTGTTGCCTTATCTGTCGTCATCGTTTCCATCTTATCTGCCATCGCCGTTTTTACGATTGTTTTCTCGGCAGGAGTCGAGCCAGAAGGGGGACTAGGCCTAATGTTTCAGACTCTCCCTGTCGTTTTCAGCCACATGGCGGGCGGCCATCTCCTAGCCATTAGCTTCTTTTTGCTCGTGGCTTTGGCTGCGCTCACCTCGGAAATCTCAGCATTGGAGCCGGTCATCGCTTACTTAGTGGATGAACGGGGCTGGACCCGCAAGAATGCCGCTCTGGCAACAGGAGCTGTCGCTTTTGTGATTGGGATCCCTTGCGCTTTGTCAACGAGTGTATTTGCCGATTGGACCCTTTTTGGAAAAAATATTCTTGAACTCTTTGATCTCGTTGCAACGACGGTTTTGGTTCCCGTTGGAGCTCTTTTTGGCGTTCTGTTAGTGGCATGGCGTTGGGGAGTCGTCTCCGCTTTTAAAGAATTGAAGGAGAGGCCCGCTAAGAAATATGGCGTGGCATATGTTTACTTAAAAGTCTGCTTAAAATATATGGCACCCCTGTTAATTCTGATTATTTTCTTCTCTAATCTGAGTGTATTCTAATGAGAGCGGTGACATGCCGTCACCGCTCTTTCCTCTTGTTTAATTTGCTTATTGTCTTTCCCATCGGCTTGATTTGTCCGGTCTATCTCCTCTTTGACTCAGTTGGTCATCATTTGTTAAGAACGTACGAGTGGCGTTGCTAGGAGGGTTTTGTCGACCTAAGGGGCCTTGGCGAGCGGGATTTTCGGAGGGGGGGTTATTCCTGTTACTAGAAAAGAATTGATTTGCCCAGCTGCTCATAGAGGACTGATTTTCCCTCCTCTCTCCTGACATGGGCTGACCCCAAGTATTCTCACGGGGATAATTTTGGCTTTCCCAGTTCTTAGGAGGGTTTTGTCGACCTAAGGGGCCTTGGCGAACGGGATTTTCGAAGGATGGATAACTTCTGTTGCTAGGACGGGGTTGATTTTCCCATCTTTTTCCCGGCATGAGATTACCCCAGGTATTTTCCTGGCTATAAGTTTGACTTCCCCAGTTCTCTTGATTTGGGCGGCCGGAACGATCGCGATCATCCCATCCCCTTTGTCCTTCTCTGCCCCCATTCTCCTCTCTCCAATCTCTTTGTTCTCCATTGCCATAGGAGCCATCATTATGATTGCCATATTGCGCCTCATTGCGTGGTCTCCCATCTAAGGTGCGTTGATGCCAAGGACCTCTTCTTACCTTGTCATAGCTATTACCTTGCCAATAATGCACCCAGTATTTTTTCCAGTTCGGATCATTGATATAGACCCGTGTGCGACCATCCCAGGAATAGCCCTCTTGGTTGACCCATTGCCCGTTATACCAAATATAACCGACTCCCAATTCAGGGAAATAAATGCTGGAATGGGGTCCAATTTGGCCAAGATTGATATCTACCCCGCCAAGGGCTGAATCATAAGGAAGCGTTTGATGGTAAATATGACCCTCTCCATCGATAATCACAACTTCAACGGATTGACGATTGGAGAAAATCCGTGTTGAAGAACCTTCAAACTTAATAGGAAGGGCATCTCCTTGCGCGCTCCATCCAAGAACAAGCAGAGAGGCCAAGCAAAAAAAATGTAATTTTTTCATTCAATGACTCCTTAATGTTACACATCTCTCAATGGTTTTTTCAAAGGCAACACTTGTATTCATTAGTGGTTGCCAACTTAATTGTCAATGAAGAATGTATTTATTATATAACTCGTTTATTTTCAAGAGACGATGACAAAACCATCCGGATAGATGGGTCCCGCTTTGCCAATCGAGAGGATTCCTTGAAAATAGTCTCGGTAAATTTTGAGCCCTTGCTCGCCTGTCTGAATGCAGAAAAAGCAGTTGCTTAGCCATTCAGATCCTTGAATCGTTCCGGATTCTAGGTTGCACTTGAAGCGGGAGGTGAGTTTATTTTTCCAATACTGAGGATCTCCAAATAACAAAATGGGAGTGATCGTCACAGAGCCAACTTTGCGTCTCACTTCTTCTAGCGAATATTCAAAATCTGTTCCGATGCCTCCGGTCAAAAAAATGGGGAAGTCTAAATTAAACTCTGCTTGTCGCTCCACCAGCTTATCCAATCGATAAGTCATCTTTGCTTCGACGTAAGGGTTTTGCAATTGCTCGTTGATGGTTGATTCCCCTTCTTTTGCACGAAAATCGACAATGTTGGCACATGATAAAATATTTAGCTCTTTGGCAATGCGGTTCCCAATTTCCATGGCTCCCGGCCCTCCTCCCGTCACAAGAGACAAAGGGGTTTTTTTATTTAAGAGGGGATGATTGACCTCTGTTTTCAAGCTTAAAAGACCTTTAAAAAGGGTACGGAGTTCATTTTCAAAATTTCCTGCCAGAAGGTTGGAGCCATAAATTCCAAAAATGGTCGATTTCAAAAAAGTTTCGACTTGATTTAAAGGGACAAAGAGGCCGGAGTCTCTCTCCGGTTTTTGAGCATATTGCAAAATTTTGCCACTCGACGAATCGACCCAATAAACGGGGATGGCAAATTTATCTAAGTCATGCAGGAGGGCGCGGTCCTCAGCGGAAAAGAAGTTGAAGTGAGAGAAAGAAGGATAGAGAAAGTAAAGTCCTTTTAAACAACGCTGGACTTGATCGCTGAGGAGCATCCGTTTCATGAGTGGGGAGGGGAAATAGCGGTTCAATAAGATCCCTTGGCTGGTGATGATTTCGTCATCAATGCTTTTTAAGAAGGGATAGGACGGCTGCTGCTCAATGTAGCGTTCAATCATCAACGCTTGGCGTGTGCTATGAAACAGTCCTGGGAATTCATGTAGACGAGGTTCTCGAACAATCCAATCATCCGGTTTGAGACTTCGCAGTTGTGTTCCTTTAACGATAAAAACGGTCGCATGCGATTCAAAGGGAGTGGGTGCGGTTTTAAAAGCCTCAAAAAGACATTCACTGTTTGTGAGATCGCTTTGCAGTTGATCTCGATCGGAGAAAAAAACATATTCCCGGTAAGGCTCCAACGTATAGAATTCAAGGGGAATATCTGACAATTCTCTTTTACTCTCCCCAAACAGTTCATAGATATCGCCGGAGGCAAGGGTATCTGGTTGTAAAATGCAGGCGGTTGTGTGGTGATAGCCGGGGGAAAGGAGAGAGTCGACCACCCGTGCAAAGACTGTGCGGATGTGAAGGGGAAGGGTGCGGACGAGGAGGATTTCCCCTTCATGCACATTCCGAGCGGCAAGCGGCTTCCACTCTTGGTGCAATCTTAAAATATCTCGCATCTTTGTATTTGTCATCAAGGCTTTGGCTAAAGTGGGAAGGAACCCATAAATGGAAGGATCATATTGCACCCGTCCGTTCTGAAGGGTTAAGTAGGCCACCGCATAGCCATCTATTTTCTCTAAAATGAGCTCATTGCTCCCTTGGAGTCCTCCTAAAGAAAGGAGGGGGCTCCCCCAGCGATCGGAACGACCGAAGAGACGGGAGATGTAATCAGGATCGCGGACGCGTCTGCGCTCATCGGCTGCAAATAATTTTCCAATTGAGGCGCCCACTTTTAAGAGTTTGAGCATCTCGATGGCAATGGGGCCTAAGGCTTCGAGCCGAATATGCACCTGTGCAGAGAGAGTTTTTCGGTCTAACTCATATTTTAAACCATATCCATTGAGTCCTAATTGAGCCAAGGTGCTTTTGATATTGAAAAAAACCGAGCTGAGATCAATTTCAAATCCGACGAAAAAAGGGGAGATCTTCTGAATCAAAACGGTTGCTTCTGCCGTTTTTTCATTTAGAGGAAACAGCTGGGTGATCGCTCCGTCTGGGGTCGCTAAATCATATTGATCGGGATCTAGAAAACTTTGCATAGGTCTAGTCTAATTAAGTCTGTTGGTTGGATTGTTCCTCTAACCCTGATTTCAAGATGAATTTTTGCTTGAAATTCTTGCAATAAAAATTTTTTAATAATTTTTTAATTCTCAGCAATAATCTCGACTTTGTACATTTTAAGGGGTCGATAAATGCAATCTTTTGAGCTATAACGCGTTAAAATTTTTTTGCCAACCCTCATTTGGGTTGGCGAAAAAATTTTAACGCGTTATAGCTCAAAATCTTGCGTTTATCGACCCCTTAAAATGTACAAAGTCGAGATAATGTGTTTTAGTGGAAAAAGTCTTTCTGTTGATTCCAGGAATGGCGAAGTGTCAGAATATGATCCTCTAGCCAATCCTAAGAGTAGAGGTATGAGCGATCTAGATGCAATGTCTGCAATGATGAGTGCTTTTCAGCGAAATATTAAGTTAGCTTATAGCCCTAATTGACATCCTCCTCCGCCTAGAAGGCGGAAGAGGATGTCAAGGCGCATGGAGGTAAATCTCATATGTGAAAACAGTCGGTTACATTTTGTAACCGACTGTTTAAAACAGCTCCGAATGAGAGCCGATTCTTTCAAGATAGAGATATTTATCATCGGTGAAGTAAATCAAAAGAGTGTCGGGTTTGATATGACACTCTCGATGTTTTACATAGTTTCCAGTCAAAGAATGATCTTTATATTTTTCTGGAAGTTTTTTCTTTTTACAAAGCATTTGAATGACTTCATGCAATTCATCAATGATGTCTTGTTTATGCTTGAATCGTTTCATTTCCTTTTTAAATTTAGTCGATGGTTCAGGAATAAGCACTTGGTTTCATCCCCATCTTTTCCCAAAAATCCTCAATAGAATCACACTTTATACCGCGACCTTCCTCGCATTCCTTCATCGCTTCTAGAGTTTCTTTGTTAGGTGTCTTTTCAGGGAAATCCTTTCTCAGATAAGAAAGAATGAACTCGCCCAAAGTCATGTGAGCCTTTGTAGCAAGCATTTTAATGTAGGTTCTTTCAGCTATAGAACAGTCGAAAGTGACTTTTGTTTTTTCAGGGTGAGCATGTGCGCCCATAAATACCTCCTTAGTTATAACTTCATTATACCAAGTCGCCAGCTTTTTGACAAGCCAAATCGCTGACTTTCTTATAGCCTTGGACACAGCAATTACGAGTCAAAAATTTTAAGAGAGAAAATAAAGAAAAATAAAAATATTTTTCTTTTTTAATAAAAAAGACAGCCTAAATTTATTTTATAAAATAATTACTTTTCTGATATAATATCAATTATAGAAATTTGACTTTCTAAATGGAGGTAAATATGGAAATTCAAGGCCAATATAATCAAATACCACCACGTCCATTGACCGTAAAAGATTTTAAAATAAAAGATTATAGTTCATTAGAAGAGTTAGCGAAAAATAAAGAACAAATACAGAGAGCCTTAGCAGAATCAGGAAAAGCAATGGCGGAAGCAGTAGAGGAACTGATGAAAAAATTAAAAAAAGCACTAGAAGAAGCAAGAAAAGAGATGAGAGAGCTCCTTCTTGATTCCTCTCTGACTAGTGAGCAAAAATTAGAGAAAATGAATGAAATAACGCGAGGTTTTGCAAATGGGGAGATCACCCCAGAGACAACGCCTTCAAGTCGTCTTTTTGGTCTTTAACGAGATCCCCTCGTCAAGATTTTGTAGACATAAATCACCCGCCTTGAAATAATCGCCTTCTTGTTTATTTAGGCCTTCTTCATGAAAAAAGATAAAGTCTTACGAAGTTACGGCACGCATGATGGCACTTTTCATGCGGATGAGGTGACAGCGTGTGCTTTACTTCTCTTATTCGGGTTGATTGATGAACAGAAAATCATTCGAACGCGCGATTTAGCTCTCTTATCTTCCTGTGAATATGTTTGCGATGTCGGCGGAACTTACGATCCTACCCGCAAACGATTCGATCATCACCAGGCTGATTATAAAGGCCTTTGGAGCAGTGCCGGAATGGTTCTTGATTATCTCAAGATAAGCGGTCACTTGAAGTCCGATGAATATGACTTTTTCAACAATGCGTTGATTTTAGGGGTGGATGCCCATGACAATGGCAGAGATCCCTTGACTCCCGGGTATTGTTCTTTTTCCCACGTCATTGCCAATTTTACTCCGATTTCTTATGATTGCTCGCCCCAAGAGCAGGACCAAGCCTTTCATGCTGCGCTCCAGTTTGTTTATGGGCATTTGGATCGATTATGGAGGCGTTTCCAGTACATGCACTCTTGTCGAGAAATCATACAGGCTTGTATGCTTAAGTCACAGGAGTATTTGATTTTCGATCGAAATCTCCCGTGGCTTGAGATTTTCTTTGAGCTGAACGGAGCCCAGCATCCCGCCCTTTTTGTCATCATGCCCTCCGGCTCCCATTGGAAATTGCGGGGAATTCCCCCTTCTTATCAAGAGCGGATGAAGGTGCGCGTTCCCTTGCCAAAAGAGTGGGCGGGTCTTTTAGAAGAGGATTTAAAGCGAGCATCAGGCATTCCGGGAGCGGTTTTTTGCCATAAAGGGCGCTTTATCTCGGTGTGGGAGACGAAAGAAGATGCGTTGAAAGCGTTAGACTATACTCTTAAACAGGTGGAAAAAAATGAGCATGACAACCATTTTTGGAAAGATCATCAAAGGAGAGCTTCCAGCTGAAAAAGTCTTTGAAAATGAACGCTTTTTAGTGATCAAAGATCGCTATCCCTCCGCTCCCGTTCATCTCTTAATTATCCCTAAGAAAGAGATCTCCAATCTACAGGCATTAGCGCCCGAAGATTTGCCCTTGATGATGGAGGTGGTCTCGATTGCTCAGCAGCTTGCACGGGAGTTTAAGATTGAAGAGGGATATCGTCTACTCACAAACAATGGAACGGAGGGAGGGCAGGTGATTTTCCATTTACACTTTCATCTCATCGGAGGACGTCGCTTGGGAGCGATCGCGTGATCACTCGCTCTCTTTGTGCCTTTGCGCCTTTGTGTTTAATTTCTTTTTCCTTCATTGTCTTTTCCGTCCCCTCTCTTTCTTCTCTTGAAGAAGAACACTTTGCCAGGCGCATTCAAGCTCATCTCCTCTTAAACGATCCCTTTTCTGCTCGAAAAGAGGCAAAAGAGGCCTTATCTCTTTATCCCCAGTCGATGTCTCTTCAGGAAGGCTACATTCGCTCTCTTGCCAGGTTAGGGGAGGAAAGGGCGATGTTAGTGGCCTGGAAACGCTACACCCATTATTTTCCCCATCAAGCGCTCAATCGTCACTTAATTGAGCAAATGGGTTGGGGAGTTCTCGATAAAGCCTCACACTCTTCTTCCTTAGTCATGCGCCAAATGGCTTTATTAGCCGCTTTCTTCAGTCAAGATGCCAAGGGAGTACATCTTCTCTCTCAAGCCATGCATGACCAGAATTATGCCATTCGTGCGCTTGCTGTGAAGCTGGCAAGCCATTGCTGTGACCATAAATTACTCGAAGAGGTGCGCCGTCTATTTAGAGAAGAAAGGGTTTGGGGGGTTCGCCAAGAGGTTTTAGAGGCGATTGGTTCCATGAAAATTCTCGACTTGCAAGGAGAGTTAGAGAAGGTGATTTCTTCTGAGGACACCTCTGCGAAAGAAAAAGCGTTAGCGATCTCCTCTTTACTCAATCTTCTTGATACTCTGAATCGCCCTGAAGCAGAACGTCTTATCTGTAGTCCTCACATGGGTTTGCGGCAGCTTGCTTGCCAAGCCATTGCTCACTTTCAACTTTTACGTGATTTAGATCTCTTATTCCGATTGACAACAGACTCTCAGGCAAGTGTCCGTACAAGAGCTTTCCAAGCGCTAGGGGTATTACGACCGGGCGAGAGAGAGCAAGAGATTCTTGTTGCTGCTCGAAGAGGGGCTAAAGATCCCCATTATCAAGTGGCTCTCTCTTCGATTTGGCTTTTGACCCTTTATCGCCGGGAAGAAGGGCAGCCCTTATTCATTCGCTTTTTAACAGATCAACGAAGGGAAGTCCGTTTGCTTGCGGCAGCTGTTTTAAGCGCTACCGGCGCTTATGGCCTTCCCTGCATGCTTCAGCAATTTCGTTGCCACTCTGACCTTTACGTTCGTTTAAATCTCGCCTTAGGATTGATGGGTCAACGAGTGGCCACTCAAGAAGCGACTGCCTTTTTAAAACAGATGTTGATGGAAGAGAAAATAAAATGGGATCGGCAGGAAGTTGGGATGTTTCATCCTCTTGTCAATTATCCTACGCGAGATAGAGAGGACTCTCTAGTCACTCCGGAAGAGGAAAATCTTCTCATTCGATTAGAGCTTCTCAACTTATTAGCGATTTTGAAAGAGCCCGGCACTCAAGCAGCGATTCGAGAGTGCTTAATGGAGCGCTCTTGGGGAATCTCCGCTGCGGCAGCGGCTTTGCTTTTAACAGAAGGAGATGAAAGAGCGATTGAAATGGTTGAGGAGGTTTTAGAAGATCCTCAACCTTCTATTCGTTTGCAAGCCGCTCTTGTCCTCTCTATTTGGAGCCATGAAGAAAAAGCCATTCAGATTTTGGAAGAAGGCTTTGCTCGTTCTGATTGGGAGTCAAAAGCAAGAATTTTGGAAGGACTCGGACGGATTGGCTCGAGCAGATCGATTCCCTTTTTGATTCAAACCCTTGAGGCCCCCTCCCAAACACATCGTCTGATTGCAGCGATGGCCTTAATTCAATGTTTAAATCATTGAGGAATTGCGCATGACGTTTGAAAAAAAATTGAAAGAAGTCCAAGAGAGTCTAGTGGAGCAGGGAATAGAGGGATGGCTCCTCTTTGATTTTCACCGCTCTAACCCATTGGCCTATCATTTTCTAGAGATTCCGGACTCTCTTTTTCCGACCCGTCGTTTTTTTTATTGGATTCCCCAAAAAGGGGAACCGGTGAAGATCGTTCCTTTGATTGAGCCTTATACGCTCGATCATCTCCCTGGGGTCAAGCGCTCCTATCGAGGGTGGCAAGAGTTAGAGCAAATATTGCTTGGTCTTGTAGGGGGAAAAGGGAAAATTGCCATGGAGTATTCTCCTTATAATGCTCTTCCTGCCGTTTCTAAAGTCGATGCAGGGACTGTAGAACTGGTCCAAAAGGGGGAGCGAAAGTCGTGAGCTCTGCCCCTCTTCTCCAACGTGATACGAGCCTATGGACTTCTGAGCAATTAGAGAGTCACTTAGCTGCTGCAAAAGTTTTAGAAAAAATTGCTGACCAAACATGGGACTGGCTGGGCCATTCTCTAAAAAAGGGGGAAGCCTTAGATGAGTACCTGGTGCAGCAATTTATGCTCAAAGCGATGGAGGGCGCCCAGTGCCAAACGGATCATCCTCCGATTTGTGCCGTGAATGCCCATTCTGCCGACCCCCATTATTCTCCCACTGCTCAACAAGCAGCGCCCATTTGCCGAGGGGATTTTATTTTGCTCGATCTTTGGTGTAAAGAAAAGAAGGCCAAAGCGGTGTATGCCGATATTACGCGGGTGGGTGTTGCGGCCTCTCGGCCGACGCCAAGGCAGCAGGAGATTTTTAGCCTTGTTAAGGGAGCGCGTGATCGGGCGACTGCTTTTATTCGGGAGCATCATGAGAAGCATCTCCCTTTGCAAGGATGGCAAGTGGATCAAGTATGCCGGAGCTATCTGGAAGAGGCAGGTTATGGAGCCTATTTTATCCATCGGACGGGCCATCACATTGGAGAAGAGGTGCATGGACCCGGAGCCAATCTCGATAATTTAGAAACCCACGATGATCGAGAATTGCTTCCCAGGAGTGGTTTTTCTGTGGAGCCGGGGATTTATCTTCCCGGGGAGTTTGGAGTGCGCTTAGAGTATGATCTTTATCTTCATCCCTCTGGACAAGTGGAGGTAACGGGAGGGATACAGGAAGAGATCGTCTGTTTGGTTATTTAGCGGTTCTAGTGCCCCGTTGAGACATCAATACCTCTTTTTCTCAGGTCTTTAATGAGTTGTTTTTTATTTGTGAAGTGAATGCTCTTTATTCCCATGGCTTGTGCTCCCTCGACATTTGCCGGTTTATTATCAATGAAGAGGACTTGATCGGGAGGCACGCCTAGGCGTTCTAACAAGATTTTGAATGCTTTTGGATCTGGTTTCTTTGCCCCAATTTCGTAAGATAAGAGAACAGGGGAGAAATAATCGTAATAACCCAGCTCCCGTTTGACTCTCGCATGATCCTGTTTCACATTGGAAAGGAGAGCAGTCTGAAAGCCTTGTTTCTGGAGATGGATCACGACCTCCATCATTCCTGGAATCTCTTTGACAGCTTTTAGCTGCGCTTCATAGAGCTGGTCTAGCCAAAAGGGAGGGAGGTGGCCCCCTTTTGAGCGGATATAAGCAGCCCAGAAATCGGGTTGCGTTCCTCCTTGAGCGGCATGAATTTTAAATTGGGCCAGAGCGTGGAGAGCCTCTTCGTGGGAAATGCCTAATGATCCTGAAATGAATTGGGCCAGCTCTTCTTTATCTGTTTTTGCGATGACTCCACTAAAGTCAAAGACGATGACTTTAGGGAGGGAGGATTGAGAGTTGTTAGGTAAAGAGCTGTAGGCGCTCGTTAAACTAAAAAAGCAAAGGAAAATTGAGAGAAATTTTGTCCATTGGATTAGCATATTAGAATTCTCCTATCTTAAGAAGTTGTCTTTATTCTACATAATTTTTTTTATGAAGACAAGCAAGTTTTAAGAGTTATTTTTGTGAATTTTTCAAAGCATTGACATTCAAGTCTTTGTTGCTCACTCTCTTGAGTTTTTTAGATGCTTTCGATCGATGAATTCATGAAAATAGTGATTATTTTAAAAATAGTTTGTAATTAAATGTCTCAAATTATAATATTCATGCCATGATATAAATGACTTAATAAGAGGAGCATCTATGCAATCTATAAATATAACTTCAGTTGGGCAAGCTGCGGACATTTGGCATACGCCATCATATTCTCGACAAGTTATTAAAAATTCAATCTTTCTTTTTTTTAGTACAAAAGAGTACTTTCAAAAAGAAGAACTGGAAATTATTGAGACACTTAAAAATAGGATAAGAGAAAGTGGTGATAATGACTTTTTTGAAAGAATTGATAAAGTCACGCAACGCCTCATTTTTATTCAAGAGACTCCTTACACAAATGCTACAACTTTAGAGCGCCTTCCTTCTGAGGTTATACAAAAAATTTGTGATAAACTCTCTATAGTAAGTCTAAAAAATCTGCATTTGGTAGCAACTAGGTTTGCTAAATTGCTGAATGAATACCATTATGTTGCAAATTTTCAAATTAGGAAGATTTATATTAAAGAGGTGAGGTTAAGACAAGAAAAATTATTTAAAATAATGAGAATATATGGCGACTATGTTAAAAGTATAAATTCACATTATTTATATTACACTGTGGATGATGCAAGAATCCGAGCTATAGCGACTCATTGTCAGAATTTACAATCTTTTAATATTGACATGATGTATGGTAGCAGTTATCATGGTACAATCCAACAGGAAACATTAGAAATAATTTCAAAATTAAAATGCCTTCGCTCACTTGTACTGAAGGGATGCGATATAACTGAAAATGGGATAAAACAAGTTTCCACATTAACCAATTTGCAATCTCTTGATTTTACTTCAAGTGATATTGCGGATAAACATCTATTTAATATAGAAAAATTAACAAATCTTAAAGAATTATTTATTAATGGAGCCGAGATTACTAAGGTAGGCATTGAGAAATTGGCTAATATGCCAAACCTCAGAATACTTAGCTTACGAGCTGTCTCTATATACGATAAGGAATTAGAAGTGTTAGCTCCTCTCAAACTAAGTACCTTGGATCTTGCACATACCAAAATTAAGAAAATGACAGGAATTGAAGCTCAAATAGATCTTCAAGTCCTTCTATTGGAAGGGACAAAAATAGAAAATGAGGCGTGGGAAAAGATTGCTTTATTAACTAAATTACACACATTAGATCTTAGTTGTGTAAGTATCACGGAAGAGGGATTGAATAGAATTAGTAGGCTAACAAATTTAGAAGCTCTTAACCTACGTCGTGCATTACCACCATCAGGTAAACCAATATTAGAAACTTTAGAAAATACCTTAGTAGAATTGAAAAAGATTTCATGTCTTAATCTTAACAGGACTGGATTTAATAATAAATCTTTAGAAAAGATCACTCATTTGACAAACATGCAAGATCTCGACTTATCTTACACAAATATTGATGATGAAGGATTGGCAAAAATCGCTCATTTTACATCATTAAAAAATTTAAATTTAGATGCAACCTCTGTTGGAGATCATTCGATAAATATAATTATTCCTAATATGATAGCACTGAATAGCCTTAATCTTTCTTCCACTAACGTGAGCACAGCTATTTTACCAAATTTAGCTAAACTGCCTAAATTAGAATGTCTTGACCTTTGCAACACGGAGATTGACGAATATAGTGTGAGAAAAAACTTAAATGTAAACACTGTTCAAAGCTTTAGTAAATTTATCTTGAATAAGAATTTATAAGTTTAGAATTTGAAATTAGAAAATCACATTAACAACAGTAGCATTTTTAAGACCCACTCTGTGGGTTCGTAACGGTAGAAATATGAGGGCCATGCTCACTTCTTCAGTCACAGTTCGGTCGGCGGCGATTGGCCATCTGCCGCGTCTCGCTCTTCGGAAATAGCTAAGACTATTCCCTTGTTGCTCCTTCGCGTCATCTAGCTTTTCTTGTCTGACCGAATCTATGACCGAAGAAGTGAACACGGTCCAATTCATAACAAGTCCAAAAACTCGTGAACATTTGTAAAAGGTTTTTGCAGTGGATCATTATTTTGCTTTGCAAGAAGTTTTGCATTTTTAATAGCCTGTAATTGCTTTGTTTCAATCAATCGAAAAATAGCTGCATCATTTTCATCATAGGAGCCCAGATGTTGCTTTAATGCAGTTTTTACACTTTTTGACGAGCTACAATATTTGTCATGAGGGACCTCGAAGTGACAGATGATCCAAATTTCAATACAAGGATTTGAAACAATCGCAAAAATAGGAATTCGGTCGCTCTTCCGTTTTTTTCCTGCTAGATTCTGCACTTCTTGAAGGGCGGTGGTAAATGAGCTATGCTTGTCTCTATCAAAAATACAAAATACCTTATCATACCCTGCATCTTCATAGAACTTTCTTTTAGCTGTTTCAATGATCTCAATAGGACTGCTGCCTTTCATATTCAAAATGGTAAGAGCGCTGATTCTTCTCCGGTTTTTTTCTCGTACAACCATATTTTCCTCAGTGTAACCTTCACAAACAACCAAAATCGTTTTAGGACCCTTTTTATTTCCTTTTTTTCGTCTCTTCATCTTTTACAGCTCCGGAATACCAATGAAAGGGAGTGCCCCGTAGCGTCCTTTGAGATATCCCTTTTCAATTGCTTCACCCTTACGTGGACTATATTCCAATAAGGAATAGAGCTGGGTAGATTGTTCTTGATGATTTTTTTTCGTAAACCAAACCTGATCTCTTCTAAAAATGTTTTCATCCAGAAGGTTAGTATCATGAGTGGAAATAATGAGTTGAGCATTCTTTTGATTGAGATGAGAAGCATGAAATTGATTAATTAAGAAACGAGAAATATGTGGATGAAAGCTGCTACTTAATTCATCATATAGTAAAACGGCCCCTTCTTGCAGAGCTTTTATCCAACCGCCAGCAAGCCAAAAAAGCTTTTGTGTTCCCATTGATTCCTGATCGAAATCTAACGAGATCAACTCACTGGAATTCCCAATTCTATGAAGGACTGAAATTTTATCAACCCGAGTACTCGTTTGAAGACCTATAGAGCTCTCTTCTTTACGAACCTGGAAATCTTCTATTCCAAGATCTGCAACTTGCATAAAGTTCAGCAAGCGAGATCGATTTTGTTCATCATCAAACATATGAAGAGTAAGCAAACGATTGAAATCAACACCGGGAAAAATAACGATGAGATTTCTGTCAATCCAATGAAAAATGGGCTGTAACTGCTTACTATTAAACTGAACCGCTGTAGAAAGAAACAGGGCATTTGGGCGAGTAAGCGCTCGCCATGATGCATGTTCTCCTTTAAAATTTTCACCGATCTTCCAATGATATTCTTGAATTTGAGGGTTAAATAATCGATCAAACCATTTCTGCGGTTTTCCCTTAGGGTAAGCAATTAACCACTCATGAATCACTCTCGTTTCAGTCAAAGAAAAACCATAGCAATAACGAATGCCTTCGTTAATAAACACAATCTCAAATTGACCTGGAGATTCAAGAGATTTTGAAGAGAATTTGAAAGGCTTAAATGAAGAAATCATTTGCCCCTCCTGAAGAAGAGTCGCTGAGTTTCGGACAAAATCTTGGAAAAAATAAAATGCTCGAATGAGATTTGTTTTCCCGGAAGCATTCGCTCCGTAGATAACACTAGAGCGGAGCAAACGGTTGTTTTTCCCTCCTTCAAAGTCAAAAGTATTGGATTCTAGTAGACTTTTGTCAGAGCTAGCCAAAAAGGAAAATGTTTGTTTTTCTTTAATAGACATAAAGTTAGTTACGCTAAACTCTATCAACATGAATGCATCCTCAAAAACGGGTTATTAGCTTAATTTTGCAAAAAAACCGCGTTTTTTGCAATATAAATGATGAAAATCTTGGAACATTTTGAGGTGCTATTTTATCCCTTTGGGGTGTGTACCCATTCAAAAATATGTTCTAATTGCTCCCAAAAATAAGCAAAGGGCTTCAACTCTGGAAGCTGGTGACGAAGCATATTTTCCCATTCCGATGAAAGAGTCATTTTTTGAGGATGACGCTCTATGTATTCTAGGGTTGGTACCGGAATCTTTTTGAACTCACATTTAGCTGACAAGGATTCCATAAATTTGCCCATATCTGAAAGGCGATGCCGCCCTTCATAGAGATGAATAACGTCATAAAGATCGCGAGGGCGGGCTCTTTCCGCCAAAGCACGAAGTTTTTCTGCAAAAATCTCTTCATAGCAGTAGCTTAAAGCAAGTGAGACATTGGTAGGTTTGTCAGAGTAGTTGTGAAAAATTGCGCGCCTTTCAGGTGCCAAAACCACTTTTTCATGAGCAGTCAGATCAAGTTTTATGCGAGGAAAGTTAGTTTTTTGCTTGAGGGGACCAAAGTAAGTGAGTTTGCCTTCAATGGAAAAAACACCATGAGGATTTTTGTAAAGGTCTACTGAAATATGCTTTTCGGGCAGTTCTATGCCTGATTGTTCATATACCCACTCACCGGCATCTTTAAGGATTTTTTTCATTAAGGCTTCTTGGATATGGTCTTGAGCCAGAATTGTAAAATCTAAATCTTCAGAAAATCTGTAGTTGTCGAAGAAACATTTTTTAAGACATGTTCCTCCTTTAAAGATCCATTTTTCCTGGCATTCGGGATGCACTTGTATTGCCATTAGCACCCATCCAAGCACATAATCTTTCTCGACAGTTGTCGGCTGTAGGCCAAGCAATTTAGCCGTTTTCAATATTTCGTATTTATCTATCATGAATTTTCACGCATCTAAAAAGTGTTTTCAAAGTCATTCGGAAGCCAAAGCCCCCATTTTTTTACGAGTCGCTTACCCTTTGAAGAAGGGTCGATTTGAGAATTGCCCTGGCTGATATTTTGCCGGCATTGTTCTATTAAAACGGTGTCTTCAAATTTGAGCATAGAAAGCAAAAAACCCAATCTTTTAAAGATTGTTTTGTTATTCATCTTGAAGGCATATTCCATTAACAACGAGGAATTAAAATGTTCCGATTTCAGGTATTTCTGAAGCATGTCAGTGGTAGAACGAATACCTCCTACAAGCGCGGGGTCATCGAGAATATCAATGATCGTTTTATGGGGATCAGAAATTTGCACTTTAACTGATTCTTTCCAAATGGTTTTAAGGCCAAAAAATTTTGTCAGGTCGGTCTTCTTAATTAGGAAATGCATGTTTCCCACTATCTGTTCTTTCCCATTTATTCGTTTTGAAGTTAGAACTAGAGTTTTGTTAAAAATTTGTTCTGTTAAATCCCAATGCTGACAAGCTGACCATCCTCCCAAATAACAGGGGGAATAAAGCTGCATTGCAATGACCCACGGATCTATTATAATATCTTCTGGGGATTCTGAAGCTAATTCAACAGCCAAATACATTCCAGAACGTATTCTTTGCAACCACCCATGTTTTGACCAAATTGCAAGCATTCCTCTAGCTTTAGCCCTCGATATTCGAAGGCAATCGGCAACATCTGAGGCGTTAAAGCAACCTTTATATCGCCTCACCACGTCAGATAGTCGTTTACGGGAAAGCTTCCCTATTCCACCCAAATCTTGTTCATTCATAGTACAATATATAGCCAATATGTATAGTTTTATGCAAACGATTCATGACTTTGATGTACCAAAAAAGTACATTATAATCACAATATGTCATTAAAATATAGGCAAATTATGCTTTTGATATACTAGACATCTTGCATAACCTCACAATTCCTTGCCCGTGCCCCTGCCCCTGCCCTTGCCCGAAAAAGTTCTGGCACGCAATTCTATGCTAATAGGGCAAGGGCAGGGGCAGGGGCAAGGAATTGAGGTTATGCAAGATGTCTACTAGATAGGACAAAGCTCGTAACGATAACGCGCTGGGGAGTTAAATCAATACATCCCCCAGCGCGTTATCATTCGGACGAGGCGCTGCAACCCCTTCAAAAACGAAAAAAATCACCGCCCCACAGTATAAAATCGAGATGAAAAAAATGGCTACTTTTTCTTTCAAGGCTTGAATCAAAGCTTAGGATCAAAATCTCAATTTTTTGATTCATCTGATTGCAATTCCAATAGCTCTTCTAATAAAACGAGCGCTTGGCTTGCATCCTCGTTTGAGGTGACTAAAGATAGGATTAAAGAGCGTGCTTCAAATACAAAAGGTAAAAAATCGACTTTTTGATTCTTCTGCTCTTTAGCAATGATGGTCAAACAAGATGCCAGCCGGTAGCCTGTTTCATAACTTTTGGCTAAATTCAATGCTCTATTTGTATCCTTTTTAGCTATCTCCTCAATCAGTTTTAAAAAAGTAGCAGTCCCATGCTCATGAAACTCTTTAAAGAATGCATTCACATGATCCCAAGCTTCTTTCTCAATAAAAGCAATAAGTGCAGCAAATACAGCTTCATCTTTCTTCTCAGGATTTTTTATTGAATAAAACGTTTGTTTTGCCTGTTCGAATTCGCCCATATCAATTTCTAATTTCATGATATCAATGCGCATGTCATCATTCAGCTCTTGCATGCGTGTTACCCCATCTAAGATCTTCTTACGGAGACTTTTTTCACAAATAGATGCAATTTTGAGAAAGACTTTTGCAAATGCAGCGTTGTCAGGATTAGGATAATTCAAAAGCATTTCATAGACTTCAAAGGATAAGTGACGAGGGGTAACTCCCTGTAAAATAGAAGAGACAGTCCATTGATGACATCTTTTAGAGTATCCATCCTTTGGTTTTCTTTCCAAAAGTTGTTGAAACCCTATTTTAAATTCCTCAGCTGATTCTGCTTTTTCGAGAATAATATTCTGATAAACATCATAAGTCCTCTCTTCTTCTAGGAGCAAGGTTGCCTCTCGCAAAAGATCAAAGAAATTTAGGTGATTATAAATTTCTTTATATTTAATAAACCGTTGAACATTTTCTTTATCTATAGCAAGAACAGCAAGGGCCTCTTCTCTATTGGTGATTTTCTGAAGAAAATAAGGGATTCCGCCATATTTCTTAGGGAAAAATTTGGCGATCAGAGGGAAAAATTTGGCGATCAGGAGGAAATTTAAGAATGTTGAAAAAGAAAACTTTTCAACCATGTTTCTTGCTTCAAAATACTCGAAACAATCATCTTTCAATTGGAGAGACTCAAATACAGCATTCTGTTGACTTTGAGCATGCTCCGGATATGTATCAACGAGATGCAAACCGATCAAAAGGTGCGCTGTCTGATTGATATGGAATTTTTTTAGAACGGATAATGCTTCATTAAAATGATCAGCAATCACTTCTTGTTTTTCTTTTTTTAAAGAAGCGTGGATGGAAAAATAGCGCTTGATAAGTGGCTGAATGGATCTTAAAAAATTATATTCTAAATGGTCTTCTCTTTTTAAAAAAGATCAAAAATTTTAAGAATTTTTTCTTTTGAATCAGCATATTTGACAAAATCATCCAACGCCCGCTCAATCATTATCGACGGGCAACTTTCCAAATTTTTTTCCAGTTCCAGAGCTTTTTCGAAATCGTTTGCAACTATTTGTCGAACGGCAAATTGCAAAAAATGGTTCTTATAACCTCGATCAGCGATGGGATAGTTTTGCAGGATGGAACAAAATTGATGACTACCAATTTCTTTTGGGAAATAGGTATTAATAAAAGTTCTCCAAATTGGAGAAACTAATTGTGAAATCGCCAAGGTTTTAACAGGAAGGAATCTAAAAATTTTTATTTTTAATTCATGTGGGAGGTCAAAAACTTGTTGATCTGAGAGTGGAGAGGTTAACGAAGCGTTAAGAAAAAACATTTTTTATCCTTATTGTGCTTATCTGGACTTTGTGCAATTTTAGGAACCTATCCCAATATTCCTAATGGCCTAAATTCGAGTTCTTTTCCCCTAGGAAACGAGGGGAAGAAGGGGGCTATATTTCACCCCTTCTTCCAATTGTTTCCTAGGGAGAAAATAATCTCGAATTTAGGTCATTAGGAATATTGGGATAGGTTCAGGGTCTAAAACTGCACAGGAATGTCCAATTGTTCGCCAGATTATTTCTCAATAATCCAGTTTAAATGCTTAATTTGTTGATGATTATAAAGATAGAAAAATTTAAAAACAAGGAAAGATTTTCAGTGCAATTAAAGGGGTATAATTAAAAACGTTGGCAGCTTAAGCAGCTAATCTTTGTTCTTTCCAATAAATTTCTCAATATCCATTGAGCCTGCCAGTTCTGAGTCTGATCATAAAATTGACAGCGCGGAAACCTGCGACTTGAAGTCGCGGGAGGAAGTGCCGCTCCTTTTTGTTGTTTTGTATAACAATAGGGATCTATAGAAAATCTATAGATCCCTAAATACCCTTACGGGCCTCGTAATGCGCTCTTTTGCAAGAGCACTCCCCTCGGGAATGTTGGATAGCGGCCGTCTGCTTCAGTCTGTTTTAAGGCTTGTCTACAACCTAAGCTTCAAGAGGGCAGAGCTGAGGAAACACTCTGCCGTCGGTCTTTTGCCTCTATCCAACGCAAGCGGGCCGGTTACCGCTTTCCCTGGTCAACCGGACTGATGAGTTTCCTCACAAGCCTTCGCCTTCAGGCGAGGGTGGTTGACCGTCAATTGCTATATGTTTTGTGTGACCAATAAGTGAGCTTGACCATTCTCGAAAACATTTTTGGAAGCTACTTGGCTCGAGAAATGTAAACGCTCTCCAATAAGTAACTCGTGAAGCCACTCCATTCGTCAGTGAAATATATTTTCGTAACCATGATTCACGGGCCTTTGCGAATTCGAATACCCCATCCCAGCTATTTGCTCCACAAATGTATGCACAAACGGAAATAAAAATAATTTCAATAAGACTATGAGTTTTTGAACCATGCCACGATTATGGAACAGGGAGCGGGTCCCACGCAAGAGGTGACCTGCTCCAAACAAGAGCCACCACAGATTTGCCGTGTCTTCGTTAATATGTTGTTCCCGTTTAAATGTTATATACGGCGCCACAAGGCTGCAAATAAGCCGATATTTTCCATAAACACATTAACGCTAGAAAATTCCAAATGGCAGTTCGTAACATGATTGTTGGGTCTAGGTCGTAATACAGTCTTTCATCTCCACATTTTTGCGCTTTTGATAAAAAGCATAAATATGATAAAATGAAGAAAAGGAGGGAACGTATGACTACGCATCATCAAGATCATACAAGGCTAACTTTCGAGCTTCCTGCTGTTGATCATAAGAAATTAAAAGCAATTGCAGCTCTTTCCGGTGTTTCTTTAAAAGACCTTATTCTAACATGTCTTCAAGAACATCTTTTGAGTGAAAATGTCCCAAACGAAGAAACGATCAGAGTTTTTAAAGAGACAGATGAAAGAAAAAATCTAGTTCACTACAAGAACGAGGATGACTTGATCGACAAACTTGATCTTAAATAATGTTAAAAGTTTCTACGACAACGAAATTCGAGAGAGAATCGGAAATAGCAAGAAAACGCGGTAAAGACATGTCCAAGCTTGGAGATATTATCAAGAAGCTATCAAAAGAAGAGCCTTTAGACCCAAAACACCGCAATCATAAGCTAAAAGGCAACTTTAAAGGTCGATGGGAATGTCACATTGAACCGGACTGGTTATTAGTTTATTTCAAAACGAGCACAGAAATAATTTTTGAAAGAACCGGGTCACATTCTGATCTGTTTAAATGGTATGGTTCAAAAAGTAGAGTTTTTGGGTAACATGACAGGATCGTGTCCGAGTCCGTCGTCCGAGTCCGAGTTCCGATTGGAAACGCGGAAGAACGGAACACGATCGGAACTCGGACTCGGACACGGACTCGGACACGAAAAAAATTGTTACCTGACATTGAACCAGGCCGTTTAAATAAAGGGTAGCAGTGAGATTCGTCCGTAAATGCACGCTAAGGATCATTCTACTAGAAAAAGCCTCTAAACGCTTAATCAGAGGATTTTAGATTCGAAAAAAATTAATGAAAATACTCAACATTTAGGATCTTGAAATAAATCATCTAGCATCTTTTTTGTTTCTTCTTGCTTTCCTCATAACTTTGAAAACGATATACTTACCCTGAACGTTCATAGGAAATCACCGTGAAAGAATCTGCCGTCCCTAACTTTAAAAGCGATATACTCACTCTGAGCCTTCACAAGGAAATACCCCCCATAAAAGAATCTGCCGCTCCTATTGAGTGGGGAAGTCTTCTCTCTGCGATGTGCCTGGTGGCCGGAACCTGCGTTGGGGGAGGAATGCTGGCCCTCCCTGTCGCCACGGGTGTCAGCGGCTTTATCCCTTCTACTTTCATGATGCTCCTTTGCTGGGTGGGGATGACCCTATCGGCCCTCCTATTGCTAGAAGTTCATCTCTGGATGAAAGAGGGAGCACATATCATTAGTATGGCCTCGACCTTTCTTGGACCCATTGGAAAGGGAGTCAGTTGGGTCCTCTACCTTTTTATCTGCTATGCCTCCATTGTCGCTTATACAGCTGCCGGAGGAACATTGGTGGAAAAGGGCATTCTCTCGTTCACGGGGTGGGAACCTTCTAAAGAAATGGGATGTCTCCTTTTTATGATTGTTTTTGGGGGAGCCTTATTTTTAGGCCATCGCTTCATTGGCCGCGTGAATACCCTATTATTTATCGCCATGATCGTTGCCTATCTTGCTCTTGTGAGTGGCGGCGTTTTTGAAGCCAATCTCTCTCTTTTGCGTCATCGCTATTGGCCCACCTCTTTTTTGGCGATCCCTCTTTTATTGACGACATTTAGTTTTCAAACCATGTTACCGAGTCTAACTCCCTATCTTAAAAGGAATGTCAAAGCACTACGGTGGGCCATTATCGGAGGAACGACCCTGACGTTAATCATTTATTTGATTTGGCAATGGATGGTTTTAGGTGTTGTTCCCGTTTCAGGCCCTTCTAGCCTCATTAAAGCGCTAGAGGCGGGGGAGCCCATTACACAGTTTTTATACGCTCATCTTCAAAATCGATGGATTTCAATCCTTGCTGAGTATTTCGCTTTTTTTGCCTTGACCACTTCTTTTTTAGGCATTGCTTTTGGCCTATTTGACTTCCTATCAGATGGCTTGAAGATCACACCAAAAGGCAAAGGAAAGTGGGCATTAAATCTCCTCATTGTCCTCCCGACGTTTATTTTTGCTGCCTATTTTGAGAAAATCTTTCTTTTAGCTTTAGATACCTCCGGAGGGTTTGGAGATTCGATTTTAAATGGGATCATTCCTGCTCTCATGGTTTGGGTAGGCCGTTATGTGTATCGCTTTCCCGCTCAAAATCGCACGCCTGGGGGAAAACCATTAGTCCTTGCCGTTTTAGCGTTTTTTACTTGTACCTTATTGCTAGAAACTCTTGTGCATACCGGCCAAATTTGTTCTCTTTTTGATGTTTGTCGCACCCTAGTTAAAGAAGGAGGTTTATGATGGGACTGAAAGTCGCTTTCCAAGCATTTATCAAAGCATTTAAAGAACCGGAAAAAGGGCGGCAATTTGTGGAAGGGCGCATTTCCCTAAAGCAAGAGGAAGGAGCCGATCCTTCTCATTTGCGTCTTTTGCATGATCTCCAGCAATCGAGTCGTCTGGTTGATTTCTTGAAAGAAGATATTAAAGAATTTACCGATGCGCAAGTGGGAGCCGCTGTGAGGAAAATCCATCACGACTGTGCACAGGCGGTCGAGGAACTCGTCACGATTCGTCCCCTCCGAGAGGAATCAGAAGGGAGCTTGGTCCATATCCAGAAAGGATATGATCCCACAGAAATTAAAGTTGTTGGGAAAATTAAAGGAGAGCCTCCTTTTACGGGTATTTTGGTGCATCGGGGATGGAAAGCGCAGAAACGATCGTTGCCAAAAAAAACAGAGCCCTCTCGGTCAGACGTGATTGCTTCCGCAGAAGTCGAGATTAAGCAGTAAACGATGTGGAGGCAAAATGGACACTCCTTCGTATCTCATCGGGATTGATTTGGGGACGACCAACTGCACCCTGACTTATACCCCCTTTCCCTCTTCCTCTGAAAAGGGCCTTTCTCCTTCTTTGCATTCCTTTCCGATCTCTCAAGTGATGAGTGCGCAGACGGAAGGGACTTCGCTCTCTCTCCCTTCTTTTATTTATTATCCTCTTCAAGAGGAGCTCCAGGCCAAAGTATTGCCCCCTCCTTGGGAAATAAGCCGTTCGTTTGCTGTGGGAACGTTTGCTCGGGAACGGGGAGCGGAAGTCCCCACACGTTTGATTGCTTCTGCGAAATCTTGGTTATGTCATACAGGGATTAATCGGAGAGAAAAGATTCTTCCTTTAGAAGGAGAGGATGGATTTCGGATGAGTCCTCTGGAGGCCTGTGCAGAGATGCTTTCCCATCTTCGGGAAGCCTGGGAGCGGGCGAAGCCTGAAGCCCCTTTCTTCGATCAACGGGTTTTAGTTACGGTGCCCGCTTCTTTTGATCCGAGCGCCCGCGAATTTGTTCAGGAGGCTGCTAAGCAGGCAGGATATCCTGAAATCATCCTCTTAGAGGAGCCTCAAGCAGCTTTTTATGCCTGGTTGCATGCCCATGCAGAAGAGTGGCGTCAGCAGCTAAAAGTGGGCGATTCTGTTTTAGTGATTGATATTGGGGGAGGCACAACCGATTTTAGTCTGATTGGAGTCGAAGAAGAGGGAGGAAATCTTCACCTGAAGCGGCAAGCCGTGGGATCTCACTTACTTCTCGGGGGAGATAATATGGATCTTGCGTTGGCTCATTTTGTTAAACAAAAATTGGAACATCAAGGACATGCCATTGATCCTTGGCAGTTCCAGTCTTTGATTCATCCCTGTCGTCAAGCCAAAGAGCAATTGATGGGAGAAGATCCCCCCGAAAAGGTGGAAATCACTTTGCTCGGAAGAGGGAGCCGCTTAATTGGCCGTTCTTTGAAAACGGAGCTTTTACGGGAAGAGACATGTCGTTTTATCTTAGAGGGATTTGCTCCGCTCGTCGGTCCGGAGGAGCGTTCTTCGGTCGAGCGTCGGATGGGAATTCAGCAGATTGGCCTTCCCTATGTGCAAGATCCTCGCATTTCTTGTCAGCTGGCAAAATTTCTCTCGATGACAGGAGAGTCAGATCAAGGGAAAGGGCAAGGACAAATGAAGGAATTTATTCTTCCAACAGCAGTTCTTTTTAATGGGGGAACGCTAAAGTCTCCTCTGCTGCGTCAGCAGCTGATGGCTGTGCTCAATCAGTGGGCAAAGGAATTAAAAAAGCCCCCTATCAAAGAGCTAGGAGGGGCCGATTATGATTATGCTGTTAGCCGAGGGGCTGCTTATTATGGGTTGGCGCGGCAAGGGAATGCCATTCGTATTCGGGGAGGGACAAGTCGCAGTTATTTTGTTGGTGTGGAGGAAGCGGCTCCTGCCGTTCCTGGGATTGCTCCCCCTTTGCGGGCGATCTGTATTGTTCCTTTTGGGATGGAGGAGGGGGAAGAGAGAAGATTGGAGCAGCAAGAATTTGCTTTAGTCTTAGGGGAGCCAGCCACTTTTCGTTTTTTTAGCCATAGCACCCCCCAACTTTCTAGTGGAATCGAACCCGCTGTGGGGATGGTTCTTCGTAATTGGAAGGAGGAATTAACGGAGCTTCCACCGATTGAGACCCTGTTAGATAAAACGGAAGGGGATGGGAAAACCGTGCATGTCAAATTAAAGTCTAAAGTCACCGAGCTTGGCGTGCTGGAACTTTGGTGTGAAGCGGCTGATGGGCGTCGGTGGAAATTGGAGTTTAACATTCGAGAGTGAAATTTTATACCTATTTATACTCGATTTCTGTTATAAGGGTGTATAAAGCAGTATAATTAGGTATAAACGATGGATCCCATTAAAAATCCCTTTTCTCCAGGTGCTGGCGCTCCCCCTCCTGAGTTGGTCGGTAGAGACATGGTTCTTAAAGAAGCCACGATTTTATTAGGGCGAATAAAACGAAAGCGGCCTGAAAAGAGTATGCTTCTGACGGGCTTGCGTGGGGTGGGCAAAACGGTCTTGCTCAACGAAATTGAGCATCGAGCAAGAGAAGAGGGATATAAGACTTTATTAATTGAAGCTTACGAAGGAAAAGGGTTAGCAGTGTTGATGGTCCCCCACCTTTGGAAGTTGCTCTTTGAGTTAGATCGAATGGCCGGTCTTGGAAATAAGGTGAAACGAAGCTTATCGGTCTTGCGCAGTTTCATTTCTGCTCTTCATGTGAGTGTTAAGGATGTGACGGTCGGTTTAGATATTGAGCCGGAAAGAGGAGCGGCTGATAGTGGGGATTTAGAGGTGGATCTCCCCAACCTTTTTGTTTCTCTTGGAGAAGCAGCAGAAGATCGCAAAAGTGCCATTGCCATCTTTATTGATGAAATTCAATATTTCACACACAAAGAGCTTGGGGCTTTGATTATGGCGATGCATAAGATTCAACAACGGCAGCTTCCTCTAGCTCTTGTTGCAGCAGGCTTACCTGTCTTGCCTGGGTTGGCAGGAGAATCCAAATCTTATGCAGAACGACTTTTCAATTTTCCAGATATTGGAGCGTTGTCTGAATCGGAGGCAGCAAAAGCCTTGAGTGATCCTGCGGAAGCCGAAGGAGTGGTTTTCGAGCCGCATGCTTTGGCTGAAATTTATCGTCTAACGAAGGGCTACCCTTATTTTTTGCAAGAATGGGGCTATCAATCATGGAATCATGCTTCATCCAGTCCTATTACTTTAGAAGTCATTCACAACGCGACAAGAACGGTCATGCAGCGTTTGGATAAAAATTTCTTTCGCGTGAGATTTGATCGCCTGACTCCTGGAGAAAAAAACTTCTTACGAGTCATGGCGGAGCTAGGACCTGGTTCACATCGATCGGGAGAGATTGCAAATATTTTAAATTTAAAAATCACGAGTCTTGCTCCCATTAGAGCGAAATTGATCAAAAAGGGAATGATCTATTGTCCAGCGCATGGAGAGCTCGCTTTTACTGTCCCTCTTTTTGATGAATTTATGAAGAGGGCGATTCCAAATAATAAGCTGCCATAAAGCAGATTTCCCAGTATTTGATTCGAAAGAAAGGGGAGAGCAGCAAGATAGCACCCTCCCAAGCCACCCATCGTCTTAGGATAGAAAGGGGTCAGCAGCCAGACCCCAAAATTCGTAATAAAAAAGAAGACGAAAGAAGAAGTCACGAGAGAAAAGAGGGTACGTCGTAAAGAATAGGTGACAGAAAAATGGCTTCCCATCCAGGTGACTATCCCTAAGCTGAGATAGACAAAAAAGAGAGTGGAGTGAAGACCGAGGAAGATATCGCTGATGAACATCGTTGTAAACAGGGTCAAATAAGCCAGAGGAAGAGAATTTAAAACGGGCATGGCAAACAGGGCAACCGCTTGAATTGCCGTACAATTTGGTGGATGGGGGAGGAAGCGGCTGAGAAGGGCAAAAGCGATCAATCCCAAGATCGAGCCAATGGTCGAGAAAACACGAAAACGAGAAGAGAGTGAAGAGAGCATGGGGAGAAAGTCCTAACAGGTGGGTTTTTTTGAATAGTCTACGATTGGGGGGACTTTTTTATCAACAGATTTAGGGCCTCTTGCTTCATGCGTAAGTGAATACTGTAAAGTCCGTTTGCCCGAGTGGGCGTTAAACTGGTCCGAATGCCCAATTCATCCAAGTAGGTGGGAGGGCACTTAAGGACGGTTTCTGAAGTTTCTCCGCTATAGACCTGAGTTAAAAGGGCGGCAAGTCCGGCCGAGATCAACGCATCTGAAGTGGCTTCAAAGAGGATGTTTTCTCCAGAGGAAGACGAGTGTAAATAGACCTGGCTTTGGCATCCTTGAACGAGATTTTCTTTTGTTTTATAAGTCTCATTAAAGGAAGCAGAGTATTGACGACCAAGCTCGATGAGCTTTTCATATTTTGCTTCATCTGTGGAGCAGGCGAGGAAAAGCTCTTTCATCTGCTGCTGTTTTTTTAAACAAGATTCAAACATAGAAATGACCTAAAACAGGAACTTAAGTTAGAATAAGCAACTTCCCTAATTCTAACAATATGAGAATTTTTTAAGGAATTAAAAAGCACGGCGGTTTACTTTTCCAAAAATTCATCAAATGGAAGAATATGGCTAAAAAAATTTTCTTTTACCACTTGTTTTGAAAGCTCTCCTTGATAGATGAGAACGGGTCTCAGAGAAACAATTTTTGGAATCTTCAGCTTTTCAATTTTCTCGATGACCTCAGCAATGACCTCTATTCCTATCATTTTACAAAACTTTATCTCACAGAGATAAGTGGTATACTTTGTCTGGATCAACAAATCAACTTGGCAACCTGGATTTGTTTTCGTCGCATTCTGGAAGTAGGGAGAGGCGCTCAATAAAGATTCAGGAGAAATATCCAGCTTTTTTATGATTTGCGGGAGATTGTTTAGAACTAAATTTTCAAATTGCAGCCTCATCATGCTTGTCCAATCGGGCAAGTTCTCCAGCTCCACTTCGTTATAGAGTTTCTTTTCAATGACCTCTTTTTTAGGTTCAATATACTTGAGATAAAAGCGCAAGTAATTATCTCTCAACCGGTATTTGCTTAATTTCTCAAGCCGTTTTTTCGCTTGCCAAACATAATCGCGTGCTAAAAATCCACATTCTTTTAAGACTGTCAGTTTGTGACTGAGATGCCCTGAAAGCTCAATCCCAAGGGATCGTGCAATGGCCTCGGCACTCTTCTGCTCATGAACCAATGTGCGCACGATGGATTGGTATTCTGGTGCATGCTTTCCAAAAAGATCGGTGAAGATTTTATCAAATTCCTCTACCAGAAAGCCCCCTGAAGTAAATGCAAGTTGTTTGATATTCTTTTCGGCATCTAATTTCGGATTGATTTCTTCTAAATACCTAGGCACTCCTCCAATCACACATAGAATTTTACATTTTTCATAGCCTGAAATGTAGGGAGTATCAGACCAAAAGCGGTTGGCTTGATATAACGGAAGTTCCTCCAGTTCGATTGTTAAAGACACACGTCCCACGAACCCTTTGCTTTGCAAAATGTTTTCTTGTATCCATGAAGAAACTGAACCACAAAGGATTAGTTTTAATTCTGGATTTTTCTTAAATTGTGTGTCCCAGACACCTTTCAGCTTTCCGGGAAAATCGCGATCTTTTCCTCCCATCCATGAGATCTCATCAAAGAAAATCACAAACCGTCCCTGCTTCGTGAGGGCAGCCAGCGTGTCCAAGGCTGCCTGCCAATCCGTAAATTTTACAAAGGGGATAGAAAAGTGCTTGGAAAGAGTGCGTGAGAAATGATTGAGCTGATCTTGATTTGTGATCCCTTCTCGAGGAGAGAGGCCGTAGAATTCATAGAAGGGATGTTTTTTTGCTGCATGCTCGATGAGTGTGCTTTTTCCGATTCTTCGTCGACCGCTACAAACAGCGAGACCTGCAATCGGCTTTTTTAGGAAGTGCTGCAATTGATCCAGTTCAAACTCACGGCCAAAAAACATCCCATTTTCCTGATTTCGTCTGTATAACTTCAATTATGCAGGATTTAGACGATTTCTATCCACAGATTTTTCGTCTGTATAATCCTTTAATTTTATTATTCAGACATAATTTTTCAGCTCCAAAAAAGCTCATCTTTTTTCTTGACATTTATTCATAATCTGTTAATCTACTAGTCATTCTTTCGAAAAGAGATTTTTCTTTCGGAAGCGCTTTTGATGCAAGGTTACGTAACAAACGCCATGTGCGACTTTTTTCCGTTCGAGTCCGGGCCCGAGACCGGGCCCGTGCCCGAACGGAAAAAAGTCGCACATGGCGTTAACAAGCAAAAACATGGCCAAAGAAGATACAATAAAGATTGAAGGAACGGTAGAGGAGCTTCTCCCTAACATGCATTTTCGCGTTGCTCTCCAGAATGGCTTAAAGGTTGTGGCTCATCTTTGTGGAAAGATGCGAATGAAAAATATCCGCGTCTCCATCGGAGATATCGTAATGGTAGAGATGTCTCCTTACGATTTAAGTAAAGCGAGAATTATTTTTCGACAACGTTGAGAGTGTGCGGGGCCGCTTACCTAGTGCCCCGTCGCATTATTTTGTCCACTTGGGGCTGCGTGAAAGCCCCCGGGGTTGAGAGATCGCAAGTGGGCTAGTATTCACTCAATACAAGCCCACTTGCGATCTCTCAACCCCGGGGGCTTTCACGCAGCCCCAAGTGGACAAAATAATGCGACGGGGCACTAGTCTGAGGCAATAAGAGAGTAAAAAAGAGAGTAAAAGAGAGCAAAAAAGGGTTGATTTTTTTTCAATTTTCCCTTATGCTGGTCTCCTCTTCGATTGTTATGTCGTTACTTTGGCAAGTTTTTGCCCAGATAGCTCAGTGGTAGAGCACTTGCATGGTAAGCAAAAGGTCGTAGGTTCAATTCCTATTCTGGGCAGATAAAATTAAACTATACATAAATGTAAATCATACATTTATTGAGATTAACGGAGGATTAAATGGCAAAAGAAACATTTCAAAGGACCAAGCCGCACGTCAATATCGGAACGATCGGCCACGTCGACCATGGCAAAACAACCCTGACTGCTGCAATTACCAAAGTTCTTGCTAAAGCAAGGAGGAGCAAAATTTCGAGATTACGCCTCTATTGACAATACCCCTGAAGAAAAAGCGCGTGGGATTACCATTAACTCCACCCACGTAGAATATGAAACAGACAACTCGTCACTATGCTCACGTCGACTGCCCTGGTCACGCCGACTATGTCAAAAACATGATCACAGGTGCGGCTCAAATGGATGGAGCTATTCTGGTGGTAGCTGCGACAGATGGTGCAATGCCTCAAACCGAGAGCACATCCTGCTGGCCCGTCAAATGCAGGTGTTCCTGCCATCGTCGTCTTCCTCAACAAAGTCGATATGATTGGCGAAAGCGATCAAGAACTCATCGACCTCGTCGAAATGGAGCTACAGAGCTTCTCGAAGCGAAAGGATATAAAGATTGCCCAATCATCAGAGGATCTGCTCTAAAAGCTCTTGAAGGTGATCCAAAATATGTCGAGAGCATCAAAGAGCTCATGAAGACTGTAGATGAAAATATCCCCACTCCGACACGTGAAATCGACAAGCCCTTCTTGATGCCGATTGAAGACGTCTTCTCCATCTCCGGTCGCGGAACTGTCGCTACAGGTACGGGTTGAGCGGGGTATCGTCAAAATCAACGATAAACTGCAAATCGTTGGATTGGGCGACACAAGAGAAACAGTTGCCACCGGTCTTGAAATGTTCAACAAAATCATTGGATGAAGCACGAGCTGGCGAGAACGTCGGGTATTCTCCTGCGTAGTGTTGAAAAGACAAGATATCGAGCGTGGAATGGTCTTGTGCGCTCCCGGAACCTGACTCCACACACAAAATTTAAAGGTGCCTGTCTACGTCTTAACAAAGAAGAGGGAGGACGTCATAAGCCTTTCTTCTACCGGTTACCGTCCCACAATTTTACTTCCGTACAACAGATGTGACCGGAACAATCGACTCTCCCAGAGGGAGTGGAGATGGTCATGCCTGGTGATAACGTTGAAATCACTGTGAAACTGATTGCTCCTATTGCGATGGAAGAAGGGATGCGCTTTGCGATCCGCGAAGGTGGACGAACCATTGGTGCTGGAACAATCTCTGAGATTGTCAAGTAGAAGTAAGAAAGCTCTGACGAGGCCTTGAGGGGTAGAAAGTCGATGCCTCATCAGGCGCTTTAGTATTTTGGGTGTGTAGCTCAGCTGGTAGAGCAGCGGTCTCCAAAGCCGTCGGTCGGGGGTTCGAATCCCTCCGCACTCGAGAAATACTGCACAAAAGAGGGAAGGTAAGGTGGGTGTGGAAGTAAAATCAATGGAAGTGAAAAAACCTCAGCAAACATCTGCATGGGAGAAATTCTATAACGACAAAGAGTTTTTCTGATTTTGTTGCTGACATCAAAAGCGAGATCAAGAAAATCACTTGGACAAGCCGGGAAGAGTTGCAGACGTACACGAAGATTGTCATCTTTGCGACTTTTTTCTTTGGAATGGCCATCTATTGCCTCGATTTAATCATTCAGGGAACCTTGAGTCTCTTAACTCTTTTAATAAATTGGATGGGGTAAAGAGATGGAGAAAAAGTGGTATGTCCTTCAAGTGTTCTCCACACAAGAGAAAAAAGCGAAGAAGACGTTGGAAGAGCATCTTGAGTTGAAGGGAATGAGTGATTACATTGAGCAAATCTTATTACCTACCGAAAATGTCTCTGAGGTGAAAAGAGGGCAGCAGCATATTGTTGAGAAGCGGTTATGGCCTGGCTATCTTTTAGTGAAAATGAACTTGACAGATGACTCTTGGCAATATGTGAAGAATACCAATGGGGTGATTAGCTTCTTAGGGGGAGAGAAACCGACTCCTCTAACAGATGGAGAAGTGGAAGAGCTTTTGAGGGATTTAGCGGATAAAAAACAAAAAATCACTCAAAAACATAAATTTGGAATCGGAGATCGCGTCAAAATTACCGATGGCGTTTTTGTGAATTTTTTGGGGACGGTGATAGAGGTTTTTCACGATAAAGGGCGCTTGAGCGTCATGGTTTCTATTTTCGGTCGAGAAACGCGTGTGGACGATCTTGAATTTGCTCAAGTAGAAGAGCTGACCGATGAGACAGAAGGAAGTTGAAAATACTAGTCTTTATATCGCTCTTTTTTGTATAATTACGCCTTTTAATCTTTTAGAGGAAGAACATGGCAAGTACGACTAAAAAAGTTATTAAAGTGATTAAACTGCAAATTTCTGCCGGGAAGGCAAACCCAGCGCCGCCAATTGGCCCAGCGCTTGGGGGAGCGGGTGTCAATATTATGGCGTTCTGCAAAGAGTTTAATGCGAAAACGCAAGGGATGAGCGATATTTTACCGACAGTCATTACGGTCTATCAGGATAAAACATTTACCTTTATCATGAAAGAGCCCCCTGCTTCGGAGCTCCTGAAGAAAGAAGCAGGAATTCCAAAGGGATCAAGTGTGCCCAATCGGGATAAAGTCGCAAAGATCACCCGTTCGCAGGCGCGGCAGATTGCAAAGAGAAAAATGGTAGATATGAATGCGACGGACGAAGAGATGGCGACCCATATTATTATGGGAACCGCTCGCTCAATGGGCATTGACGTCGTTGAGGGATAATAAAGTCGAGATAATAACAAAACAAGAGAAGTGAAGTAAATATGGGACGACCAAGTAAGAGAACTCGGGAGATCGCGAAAAAGCTAGATGTTCAGCGAACATACAGCTTGAAGGAAGCGATCGATATTCTCAAGAGCTGTCTACCGGTCAAATTTGACCAAACGGTAGAAGTCTCTTTAAAGCTCGGCGTGGATCCCCGTCGTTCGGACCAAAGCGTTCGCGGAACTGTTTCATTACCGAATGGAACAGGAAAAACGGTGAGAATTCTCGTTTTCGCGAAGGGAGATAAGGTCAAAGAGGCCTTATCGGCAGGGGCCGACTATGCGGGTCATGAGGAGCTTTTTGAGAAAGTGAACGGGGGGTGGACCGATTTTGATGCTGTCATTGCCACTCCTGACATGATGCGAGATGTTGGTAAATTAGGAAAAGTGTTAGGACCACGCGGTTTGATGCCTTCCCCTAAAGGAGGAACGGTGACGACAGAGGTGGCCAAGGCCGTGCAAGAGTTAAGGGGAGGGAAGATCGAATTTAAAATCGATCGTCAGGGGGTGATTAACAATGGGGTGGGGAAGCTTTCTTTTGAGACGCCAAAACTCGAAGAAAATATTCAAACCTTTCTCTCTGCTGTGCAGCGGGCGAAGCCTGCTTCTGCAAAGGGGCATTATCTCCAATCGTTTGTGATTTCTTCCACGATGGGGCCTGGTTTAAAAATTGATTTACGTGAATCCGATGTAGACTAAGGAGTAAATAGCAATGAAAGCAGAAAAGGAACTCCTTAAACAGGAAGTGAAGGGAAAAATCGATCATTTTAACTCCTTTGTCATTATGCAGTATGGGGGGTTAAGTGCCAACATGGCGAATGAATTTCGTCGCGAAGTGGCAAAATCAGGAGGAGATGTAGAGGTGGTCCGCAAGCGTGTCTTGCTGAAAGCAGCTAGCGATGCGGGGTTTACACTCGATCTCTCTTCTTTACCTGGATCGATTGGTTTGGTCTTTTTAGGCCAAGATCCGATTGAGACAACAAAGAGGGTTTTCAAATTTGGCCAAGAGCGTGGAAACGTGATCCGAGTGATTGGCGGCCGCTTTGATGGTCAGCTTTATTCGAGTGAACAGGTAGAGAAATTATCCACTTTGCCCGGAAAAGAGGAAATGCGGGCCCAATTGCTTGGGACCCTTGAAGCTCCGCTGGCTGAAACATTGGCGGTGATTGAGGCGTTGCTGACAAGCCTTCCCCATTGCTTGGAAAATAAGACGAAACAAACCTAAACAAGTTTTTAGAAATTAAAGAGGTAAGACCGTGAGTAAGAAAACAACAGAAGAACTCGTCGATGCACTAAGTGAATTGACTGTTTTAGAGATGTCGGAGTTAAAGACACTCCTTGAAAATAAGTGGGGAGTCAAAGCCGCTGCTGCCGCCGTGATGGCAGTCGCAGCCCCTGCTGGTGGAGCCGCTGCTGCTCCCGCTCCGGCCGCTGAATCCACAGATTTCCAAGTCCTATTGACAGAGGCTCCAGCTGATAAGAAGATCGGCATCATTAAGGTTGTTCGAGAAATCACAGGCTTAGGATTAAAAGAAGCAAAAGAGCTTGTGGAAGCGGCTCCAAAAGAAATCAAAGCCTCTGCTCCAAAAGCAGAAGCCGAAGAAATGAAGAAGAAAATTGAAGCGGCCGGTGGAAAAGTCACTTTAAAAGGGCTTTAATTCTCGTTTCATGAATTGCAAAGCCGAGCTAAAGAGGGAGATGTTCTCCCTCTTCTCTATTTTTTTACTTGACTTTGAAAATCTTTTTTAGCTATAATGACTAACAGGGTCGTGAAGTATATCCTTTTTTCTCTTTTTATTTCTTATATTCCCTCTTTATTTTTTGATTTCGTTTTTCCCATTGCTGGGGATATGTCTCTTTACCCTAAATTTTGTTTTTTATCCTATCACAAAAATAGTAGGAGTCCTTCCCAATGTTGAAAAGGCCGCCACATCGTGTGAGTTTTGTTGAGAAGGAAGAAATTATTGATCTTCCTAATCTGATTGAAATTCAAATTAAGTCCTATAATCAATTTCTTCAAGCGGATAAGTTTCCGGATGAGAGGGAAAATATTGGATTGCAAGAGGTATTTACAGAAATTTTTCCCATCAAATCCTATGATGAAAAGACCATTCTTGAATTTCTTTCCTACAATTTAGGTGTTCCCAAATATACTCCTGAAGAGTGTATTCGTCGCGGAATTACCTATAATGTCACTTTAAAAGTCAAGTTTCGTCTAACCGACGAAACGGGGATTAAAGAAGAAGAAGTCTACATGGGAACGATTCCCGTCATGACCGATAAGGGAACGTTTATTATCAACGGAGCAGAGACGCGTCGTTGTCTCTCAGTTGCACCGCTCTCCTGGAATTTGCTTTGAGCAAGAGCGTCATTCTACGCGGAAACATGATTTATTCTTTCCGCATCATTCCTTATCGAGGAAGCTGGCTGGAAGGCGCTTTTGATACCAATGATCTGATCCATATCTATATCGATCGAAAAAAACGACGCCGCAAAATTTTAGCGACCACCTTTATCCGCGCGTTGGGCTATTCCACCAATAGCGATATCATTGAAGAATTTTTCACACGTCCGGAAGTATAAAATTAAAAATGAAAAAGAATTTGCCAAAGCTTGTCGGAAAAATCCTTGCTCAAGATGTGATCGATGAAGAAAGCGGAGTTGTCTTTGGAAAAGCCTCTGAAAAATTGACGACAGCGATGCTGAAGCGCATGATGGATGCCAGGCATTGATGTCATCCGCATTGCCGAAGATGCCGATGAAACAAGCCCGATCATTAAAATGCTGGCAAAAGATCCAACCGATTCTTATGAATCTGCCTTGAAAGATTTTTATCGCAAGATTCGTCCAGGAGAACCTGCCACCTTATCCAATGCCCGTTCTGCCATCATGCGTCTATTCTTTGATCCTAAGCGCTATAATTTAGGACGTGTAGGTCGCTATAAGCTGAATAGCAAACTTGGGATTTGAAATTAATGATGAGACCCTTGCAA
This sequence comes from Parachlamydiales bacterium, assembly GCA_963801825.1. Lineage (GTDB taxonomy): Bacteria > Chlamydiota > Chlamydiia > Chlamydiales > Parachlamydiaceae > CAWDGI01. Next base: position 128,218 of record CAWDGI010000003.1, on the reverse strand, counting down.
ACGGTCACGCTGAATAAAGAAGATGTCATTGGTGCCCTGAAATATCTGATTAAGCTGAAAAGTGGGAAAGAGGACGTCTCCATCGACGATATCGACCACTTGGGAAATCGCCGTGTCCGATCTGTCGGAGAGCTGATTCAGAACCAATGCCGCATTGGTCTTGGCCCGCATGGAAAAAATCATTCGCGAACGGATGAATCTCTTTGATTTTTCATCCGATACCTTGACTCCGGGAAAGATTGTCTCTGCTAAAGGATTGGCCGGTGTTCTTAAAGGATTTCTTTGGTCGTTCACAGCTGTCTCAATTTATGGATCAAACCAATCCTGTTGCAGAATTGACCCATAAACGACGTCTGTCCTCTCTTGGACCTGGTGGCTTAAACCGTGATCGTGCCGGATTTGAAGTGCGCGACGTGCATACAAGCCATTATGGACGGATTTGTCCGATTGAGACGCCTGAAGGACCAAACATTGGTTTGATCTCTTCTCTTTCCTCTTTTGCGAAGATCAATGAATTTGGTTTTATTGAAACCCCTTATCGCATTGTCCGCGATGGAATCGTCACTGATGAAATCGAATACATGACAGCAGACCAAGAAGAACAATGTGTCATTGCTCAGGCCTCTGCCCCTCTCGATGAGTATAACATGTTTAAAGAGCCGATTTGCTGGGTCCGCTACCGTGGAGAGCAGTTTGAAACGGAGACGAAAAATGTCACGCACATGGATGTCTCGCCAAAGCAGCTCGTCTCTATTGTCACAGGATTGATTCCTTTCCTTGAGCATGATGATGCGAACCGCGCTTTGATGGGATCTAACATGCAACGTCAAGGCGTTCCCTTCTTGAAGCCAGAAGCTCCTATTGTGGGAACAGGCTTGGAAGCGCGAGCTGCGCGCGACTCAGGAGCTGTTGTCATTGCTCAAGAAGATGGGGTCGTCGAATATGTCGACGGATTAAAGATTGTCATTTCTCCAAATGACAACCGTTTGGAAAAGAAAACCTATTTTCTGAAGAAATTCATTCGTTCCAATGCAGGAACATGCATTAACCAGCAGCCTCTTTGCAATGTGGGCGATAAAGTTAAAGCAGGAGATGTCATTGCAGATGGTCCTGCAACCGATAAAGGAGAAGTCGCTCTCGGTCGCAACGTCCTGGTCGCCTTCATGCCTTGGTTTGGCTACAACTATGAAGATGCGATCATCATTTCAGAGAAACTCTTGCGAGAAGACTACTACACCTCGATTTATATTGAAGAGTTTGAGATTGACAGCGCGCGATACAAAGCTTGGAAAAGAAGAAATCACGCGCGATATTCCCAATGTCTCGGAAGAGACTCTGCGCAATTTGGGAGATGATGGGATTATCCGCATTGGTGCTGAAGTCAAGCCAGGCGATATCCTCGTTGGAAAAATCACTCCTAAATCAGAAACAGAACTGGCTCCTGAAGAGCGATTGCTGCGAGCGATCTTTGGTGATAAAGCCTCTGATGTCAAAGATGCCTCTTTGATTGCTCCTCCGGGAACCGAAGGGCGTTGTCATGGATGTCAAAGTCTTCAGCCGTCGCGATCGTCTCTCTAAAACAGATGATGAACTTGTCGAAGAAGCCTCTAAAGCTGAAAGATATTCAGCGTGAATATAAGGCCAAGCAAGCAGAAATGCGACAGCAGAAACATGAACGCGTTGGAGCTCTGTTTTTGAATGAAGTGGCTCCCGGCAATCATTATGCATCGCCGAACGGCTGAGATCATTATTGAAGAAGGAGTGCTCATTACCCAAGAGATGATTGAAGCATTGGAAAGAGAGAATGTCGAAGATCTTCTCATGCCGGATAATGAAATTTACATCATGCTCAAGCAAATTTTGCATGATTATGAAATTGCGCATGCAAACGATTGAAACGCAATATCAAACTCAACTGGAATTTATGCGCAAAGGAGATACCGATCTTGATCCGGGCGTCATCCGTCAGGTCAAAGTCTATGTAGCCTCTAAGCGTAAGCTGCAAGTGGGCGATAAAATGGCAGGACGTCATGGAAACAAAGGGGTTGTCTCTCAAGATTGTTCCTGAAGCCGATATGCCTTATTTATCCACTGGACAGCCGATTGAAATTATCCTCAATCCCTTAGGCGTACCTTCCCGTATGAATATGGGACAGCTATTTGAAACCCATTTGGGGATTGCTGCGAAACGATGCCAGGTATTTATGTGAAGAGTCCTGTTTTTGAAGGATTTCCTGAAGCAAAAGATTTGGGAAATGATGAAGAAAGAAGGGCTTCCGGAAGATGGTAAAGTTTTATCCTCTATGATGGCTGCACAGGAGAGCGTTTTGATAACACTGTAGTGGTGGGCTATATCTATATGCTGAAATTAAGCCACTTAGTTGCCGACAAAATCCACGCCCGCGCCGTTGGACCGTATTCTCTTGTCACGCAACAGCCTCTGGGTGGTAAAGGCTCAGATGGGTGGTCAGCGATTTGGAGAGATGGAAGTGTGGGCAGCAGAAGCCTATGGAGCTGCTCATCTGCTGCAAGAGCTTTTAACAGTAAAATCGGATGACGTGGCAGGTCGTACACGCATTTATGAATCGATTGTGAAAGGAGAGAACTTGCTCAAGATCGGGAACCCCGGAATCTTTTAACGTTTTGATTAAAGAGATGCAGGGCCTAGGGCTTAGATGTCGAGGCACAAGCCCTAGTGGAAAGCAAGGAGTAAATTGTTTAGGAGACAAGCATGGCTGAAAGAACTCAGCAAGAAGGGCAATTTGATAAGTTAACCATCAAAATTGCCTCTGATGATGTCATACGTAATGAATGGTCTCGCGGAGAAATTAAGAAGCCCGAAACGATTAACTACCGCACATTCAAGCCGGAGAAAGGGGGACTTATTCTGCGAGAAAATTTTTGGTCCCACGCGCGATTGGGAATGTGCGTGCGGAAAATATAAAAAAATTAAGCATAAAGGAATTGTCTGCGATCGCTGCGGCGTTGAGGTCACTCTTTCCAAAGTCCGTCGTGAACGGATGGCCCATATTGAATTAGCTGTTCCTGTTGTGCATATCTGGTTCTTTAAAACCATGCCTTCCCGTATCGGGAACGTCCTTGGGAATGACCTCGGCCGATCTTGAGCGGGTCATTTATTATGAAGAGTATGTGGTCATCGATCCGGGTCAAACCGACTCTGCAAAAGAAACAGCTTCTAAATGATGTGGAATATCGAGAAGCGCAAGAGAAATGGGGACGAGATGCTTTTGTTGCTAAGATGGGTGGAGAAGCGATTCGTGATTTGTTGGCCATGGAAGATCTTCAAACTCAGCTCGTCGAATTAAAAGAAAAGTTGCGTAAGACCAAATCGCAGCAAGCACGCATGAAGCTGGCAAAGCGGCTGAAAATTATTGAAAGCTTTGTCTCTTCAGACAATAAGCCGGAATGGATGGTGATGTCATGCGTTCCTGTCATTCCACCCGATTTGCGTCCTTTGGTTCCTTTGGATGGAGGACGTTTTGCCACTTCTGACCTGAATGACTTCTATCGTCGCGTCATCAACCGTAATAACCGCCTAAAAGCCATTCTAAAGTTAAAAACACCTGAAGTGATCGTTCGCAATGAAAAACGAATGCTGCAAGAAGCTGTCGATGCCCTATTTGATAATGGCCGCCATGGCCATCCTGTGATGGGAGCCGGAAATCGTCCGTTGAAATCTCTTTCAGAGATGTTGAAAGGAAAACAAGGACGTTTCCGTCAAAACCTGCTCGGAAAACGGGTAGACTATTCCGGTCGTTCTGTCATTATTGTCGGTCCGGAGCTGAAGTTCAATCAATGCGGTTTGCCTAAACTGATGGCTTTGGAGCTCTTTGAACCGTTCATTGTCAAACGATTGAAAGATTTAGGCTATGTCTATACCATTCGCTCTGCGAAGAAAATGATTCAACGCCATGCTCCGGAAGTGTGGGACGTTTTGGAAGATATCATTAAAGGACATCCTGTTCTCCTAAACCGTGCGCCGACCTTGCACCGTCTTGGGTATTCAAGCATTTGAGCCTGTCTTGATTGAAGGAAAGGCGATTCGTATTCATCCTCTCGTCTGCTCAGCATTTAACGCGGACTTTGACGGTGACCAGATGGCGGTTTATGTTCCTTTATCTGTTGAAGCACAGCTGGAAGCAAAATTGCTGATGATGGCGCCCGATAATATTTTCTTGCCTTCATCCGGAAAGCCTGTTGCTGTTCCTTCTCAGGATATGACGTTGGGTCTCTATTATTTGATGCTCGATCCTCTTTATATTCCGGAGGATCATGGAAAGAAAACACGTATTTTCCGCGATAGCCGAAGAAGTGCTTGTTGGCTCTTCAAGCAAGTCGGGAAGCTATAACTGGTATGAAGAGAAAACAGAGTCCAAAGGAAGCGAAGCGTTGTGATTATTGCCGCGGATTGCGCATTCATGAAAAGATCAAATTGCGCACGGAAAATGGAATTATTGAAACGACACCAGGACGTGTCGTTTTCAATACGATTGTTCCTAAAGAGCTTGGCTTCCAAAACTACAGTTTGCCCAAGAAAAAAATGAGTGAGTTGGTGATGCAGTGCTACAAGAAAGTGGGTCTGGAAGCAACCGTTCGTTTCTTGGATAATCTGAAGAGTTTAGGCTTTGCTGAAGCGACAAAATCGGCCCTATCGATGGGTGTTTGCGATGTGAAGATTCCTCCGATTAAGCAAAAGATCTTGCAAGATGCGCATGAACGTGTGGCTGTGGTGAGAAAGCAGTATGAAGATGGGATTATTACCGAAGGGGAGCGTAAATCAAAGACCATCAGCATTTGGACAGAAGTCTCTGATGTCTTATCTGAAGAGCTCTTTAAGCTGATCAGCGAAATCAAAGATAGTGCGATGAATCCTCTTTATCTCATGATGGATTCTGGTGCGCGGGGAAATAAATCTCAGATTCGTCAGTTGGGAGCTCTTGCGTGGTTTGATGGCGAAACCTTCCGGCGATATTATTGAATCTCCGATTACCTCTAACTTCCGTGAAGGATTATCGGTGATTGAGTTTTCGATTTCTTCTCACGGTGCGCGTAAAGGGTTAGCGGATACGGCGTTGAAAACTGCTGACTCCGGTTATTTGACACGTCGTCTCGTTGACGTTGCCCAAGATGTGATTATCACAGAAGAAGATTGCGGAACCTTGAATGGAATTGATGTTTCGGCAATTAAGCAAGGTCAAGAAGAGTTATTGCCGCTGAAAGATCGTATCTTTGGACGAACAGTCTGCGAAGATATCTATCAGCCGGGCGATAGCACGAAATTGATTGCGCAAGGCAGGCGATACGTTGAGTACGCTGCAAGCAGAAGCGATTGATGACTCAGGGATTGAAAGCATTCGTATCCGCTCTGTTTTGACCTGTGAAACAAGACGGGGAGTTTGTGCAAAATGTTATGGGGTGAACCTTGCCAATAGCCGCTCTGTCAGTATGGGAGAAGCGGTTGGGATCATTGCTGCGCAGTCGATCGGTGAACCTGGAACGCAGTTGACCATGCGTACCTTCCACTTGGGTGGTAGTGCTTCTGCGCGCGTCAGCCCTGAAATTGTCGCTGAAAATGATGGGATTCTTGTTTATAGCGATTTGCGTACCGTGAAGACCGAAGAAGGCCATTGGGTGGCTCTCAACAAGAATGGACGCTTAAATATTGTTCGTGATGAAGGGCGTACATTAGAAGAATACAAGAAACTACTGAGCACCAAGTCGATTGAGCCTCTTCAATCCTTTACGGTTGAGCTTGGGACAAAGATCTTGTTGTTGGATGGGTCTAAAGTCAAGCTGGGCACCCGTATTGCAGAATGGGAGCAGCATAGTATTCCGATTATTTGCGACCGTCCCGGTTATGTGCATTATGAAGACCTTGTGGAAGGATTATCGACTGAGCGCGATGTCAATAAGCAGACGGGTCAGGCTGAGTTATTGGTGAAACAGCATCGAGGCGAGTTGCATCCTCAGATTGCGATTTATGCCGATCAAGCGGGGGAAGAGCTTGTTGGAACCTATCCTTTGCCTGCCGGAGCGATTATCTCCGTTGAAGAGGGAGAGTATGCGACAGCCGGTAAGATGCTGGCACGTCTTCCTCGGAGTGCGATTAAGACCAAGGACATTACGGGAGGTCTTCCACGGGTTGCCGAGTTGTTTGAAGCACGTAAACCGAAAGATTCGGCTGAAATTGCCAAGATTGACGGAGTCGTCGATTTCCGAGGTGTTCAGAAGAACAAGCGCATTGTAGTTGTTCGCGATGAGATGACGGGAATGGAAGAGGAGCATCTCATTCCTCATACCAAACACTTGATTGTTCAGCGAGGCGACCATGTGATCAAAGGGCAGCAGTTGACAGATGGCCTGGTCATTCCGCATGAAATCTTGGAGATCTGCGGTGTTCGCGAGTTGCAGAAGTACTTGGTCAATCAGGTGCAAGAAGTCTATCGTCTGCAGGGGGTCGACATCAATGATAAGCACATTGAGATCATTGTCCGTCAGATGTTGAAGAAGGTGCGTGTGATCGATCCTGGTGACACGAGCTTCTTGTATGGCGAAGAAGTGGATAAGAAGAATTTGAGAGGGAGAATTTGAAAGTGACTCAAGAGGGAGGCAAAGCGGCTCAAGCAACGCCTGTTTTGTTGGGAATTACAAAGGCTTCCTTGAGTACAGAATCCTTCATTTCAGCGGCTTCCTTCCAAGATACGACCCGCGTCTTGACAGAAGCGGCCTGTGCAGGGAAGACCGACTACCTGATGGGATTCAAGGAGAATGTCATCATGGGACACATCATTCCCGCGGGGACGGGCTTTGAGCATCATCGGAAAGTGAAGAAGTTTGTCGATAGTCAGCATGAGGAAGAGCTGGTTTACGACTTTGAGGATGTGGCCTTGGTTTCTTAAAAAACGCCATGTGCGACTTTTTTCCGTTCGAGTCCGGGCCCGAGACCGGGCCCGTGCCCGAACCGAGATTCCGAGCCTCGTTAAATAGTTTAGCAAAGCTCGGAATCTCGGTTCGGGCACGGTCTCGGGCCCGGACTCGAACGGAAAAAAGTCGCACATGGCGTTAAAAAGCAAATAAGGGTGGATGCAAGGGGTCGATATCTTCATGTTTATCGATCCCTTGCCTGGTTTAACGGATGTCGTTTCGACGGTCATTTCATAAAAAAAATCAATGACTACTCCTTTTAGTTCGAATTTAGACATAGGACTATCTTCGGAATTAAAGAGTGAAATTGGTCGTACACTTCTAAAAACAGAAATAATTTAAAATTTTTCTCTAGCTGTTATCAATATAGTAAGTTTTTTATTCTGTTTAATAATTTTTATGGTTCCTTTTTCGGGGAAAAATTTAAATAGGTCATACTCTTTCCAAGAAATAGATTGGGCGGCTAGAATCTCATCAAGAATTCCATGAGGGGCAAGATCTGTTTCTAATCTAACGTCGTTACCATATTCGCTTGGTTTGGTCAGTTCTCGAATCATAAAAGTTTTCAAATTATTTTTAAATTGGATGACTCTACCTTCCGGAGGAAATTTTTCTGGTAAAGAAAAGTTGAAACAGACTTTTGGATGTCGATTCTTTACTCCTTCTAATGTTAGGAAGGAGGCATAAATAGTAGAGACGCGCTCTGCAAGGAATTCGATGAGCTGTCCTTCTTCCTCAATTGGATAAGGTTTTTGCCAAATATGAAGATTTGGAGGAAAGATAGGAGGGAATTTTTTAGATAATTTTTGAACATTTAGAGTCGTTTCGTTTTCAATTTGAATATCTGAGGTTTGTGCCAAAGAGAGGGACAACTGGGTTTTTACCTTTTCTAGCTGCTCTCTCTTTACTGAAAATCCTTGTAGGGGTAGGGAATCTGAAAAACACGTCAGCATCACGTAACCCTTTTCAATATCTGCTTCTGATAAGAGATTTTCAACTAGGACAAAACGGGAGGAAAAGCATTCTGATAATCCTTCTCCTAGATCCATGTCGTCAAAAATTACAAAACTTTTAATGTTAAGTTTTTCTTTGTTTTCTTGAAGCCAAAAAGCGATTTGTTCTGCTCTAGATTTTGACTCCCACGTTTTCCCATCCGGAGTTTTATCAATAATCAAGCGAGAAAATGAATAGAGAACAAACATTTTATCTTTTAAATCGGGGACAGTCCCATCTAGTCTCCATTGAGACGAAATCACAATAGCCACGTTTGCCATTTTGTTAACTTTTGCAATCAATTTATTTAAATTATCCACAGCCTTGGGCGAGAAAAAATGACTCGCAGCAATTCTCCATTCCAATTCAGTAAAGCCGGCATTAAAACCCTCTTTCTTTATAAAGAGTTCCTTTACTTTATTTTGAATTTTATCAGACAGCCATGAATTACCACGATCTCCTATTAGAACTCCATCAATATCTAAAAAAATGATAGAGGTTGGTTTTTCAATGAATGCATCAGTATGCATGATTTTTTGCCTTATTTTGTAATTTAAAAAATAAATAGTAGCTTAACGCTGATCAGCTGCCTCAGCGTTTAAGTTATTAATAATAAGAATAGGAGAATTGAGAATCAAGAGAAATAATTCTTAAAATTAAAAATTTTTAGTGTAGGGTTGTGTGGAGATGCGAAGATGCCTGCTTTTATCTTGCTTTTTTGTATGCTAGTTGTTAAACTCTTTACTTTGAGCGATCTTTGAAAAAATTTAAAATAAATCATTTTGTGAATTTGTGATGATACCAAGCCTCGGCACATCCTCTATACCTGTTTGTGAAGCCCAATCGTCTCAGGAGGATCAAAAATACAGTCGATTTGAAAGGCAGGTGAACCGTTTAGTTAAACATATTGAAGACAGGGAACAATTGATGGTCGAGGCGCTCAAAATTGCTCCAAATAGGATGAGACAGGAAGAGATTTATGAGATTACCTCACGAATTTTAGCAAAAAAACAGCGTAAAGAATTCAAAAAACAACTAGGTGATATAGGTGGTACAGACATTGAATTCCTCGCTAAAAAGCTATTCGACATCATGCCAAAATCGATGGAATTAGAAGATGTAGTGAATATTGAGTTTAAAAAATTTCCTGTGGGTGTTCCGAATCTGATAAAAGCGATCCGCTTAAAGCATCCCTTATTTACCTTATCTTCTACTCTTAATCAAATGCGCCTAGCGATTCTTGAAGATGGGCAACATGTGCTAACAAATCAGTCTTTGTATGAGATGATCCCTATACATGAGTCTGAAGGCTTTGATAAAAATAAGCTAAATCTCTGTTATGATTTGGCGCATCGTCTTTACCATCCCCATATTTATCATCCATCAACGATGCCTGTAACCCCAAATGAATATACACTTAATTTTCTGTGGATCAATCTTAATCCACAAGATCGCATCCAAAATATCGCGCAAAATATCTTTAAAGACGGACAAGATTTGGCTGAAAATGCGGAGTGTTTAAAACATCCTGATAGGTTGCGTGTAGATGAAAAAGAGGAGTTCTTCTTAGATAGCGAAACCTTAAAGAATTGGATAAATGTCAAAAAAAGTTTTACCTATCGTTTGTCGAAGTGGGCCGATATTCATCCCGGTACAGAAATGAATTTATGGTACGATAGTGCATTGGTTACCGAACAGGCAAGAGAAAAAACTTCTGAAATACTGAAGGGAATTTCTTGTTCGAGAGGGGTCAACCTCAAATTGAGAGATATTCGTGTGCTTGCTAATCTCGACAAACTAGATGAAATTCAACTTTCTCTTCATCCCGGCACACCTGTATACTACCGAGTTGACATACTCAAAGCCTTAATTGCAGATCACATGATAAGCCCAAAAGAGCTAGAAGGGAAAAAATACTGTGTTGTCTCCGATATAGATATCACTCCAGTAAATGCAGAACAGATGTTTAATCAGCGTATCTTGAATTTTCTCGATGACAAAGGATATGTTTTTCAAGCGAGTGAACGATGGGGTTTTGAAAATAGCTTTTTTATATTCAATAGAGACCATAGAAAGCTGCCAAGAATACATAGGGAAATGACTATAGATGCGATTGAATCTCAAATTTATTCTCTACGAAAATATCCCTTGGGAAAAATTTTTGACTCAGAACTCATCCTGGACTCTCAATGTGTCTTTCGAAAATATAATCAATTTCATAAAAAGATGGGAGAGACGATCTGCTCTGTGACTGGTTTCAAAATCAATCCCCGAATAATCGTACAAAGTCCTAAAAGCCAATTTATCCAGGCTAATTTCTTGAGTTCAAATTTTCAAGCAGAATCCTTTCGTTTTATCGGAAATAGTCCTATTCCATATACAAGAAAAGGGCGCAATTTTGAAAAAGACAAAGAAGAAAGCCAAATTGAAACTCTGATTCGCTGGAAAGCGGAACCTCTTCCTGAGTCAGATTTTTGATGAGTCAATGCGAAGAGGAGATTTAATTGTCGTCAAACATAGGCCCATTAATTTAATAAATTCCCTTTATGTTATATTAAAAAATTAAGGAGTTAAAATATGCACCCCATTCAAATATCTATAGAACAACTAAAAATCACAGACGTAAAAAAAGAAGAGCCTACATGCCCGATTACATTAATGCCATTCATTCGTCCCTGGATTTTATTAGAAGATGGCTTTACCTATGAAAAACATGTGATTGAGAACTGGTTGATGTCTCACCCTAATAACAGCCCTCTTATCGGGGATATTCCTTCTGCCACTCTTCTACCTAACTGCACAATAAAAAATGAGGAAGTTCTATGTCCGATTACTAAAGAACCCTTTCAAGAGCCCTATTACTGTGTAGAAGATGGCTACACTTATGAAAAAGAGGCTATTCTTAAATGGGTTGAATTAAGGATTAAGGAAAATTTAGAGCAAGGGCCTTCTTCCTCATTGACTTTTAAGAGCCCTGCCTCTGGAGTAGAATTAAACCGTGTGACTCTTTATCCCAATAAAATTTTGTTTAAGAAAAAAATGCCAAAAGAATGTAACCCAATCGTATTTGGCATGGATATTGGAAAAATCTCTTTTAAAAATCTTAAAAGTGAGTTTAAATGCATTTTTAATTCAGAAATTAGAAGTTTAATCAAAACGTACGTAGATGAAAAAGATTATGAAAAACAAGAAAAAATTAAAAAACAAATCGATACTCATCGTATACTTTTGGGGTTAGATGTTAAAGAATCAGCTTCAGCTATTGGTACTCTTGATTTATCACATTTAGATTTATCACATATGGATTTCCTGGGTCTTGAGCAAAAAGGATCTATAGTGGAAGAAGCGGATTTATCACATTCATTTTTTCAAAATTGTTCTTTTTCAAGATGTCGATTCTTGAATTGCAAAATGCAAAAAGCGTTTTTTATCAATTGTAATTTTATGGGTGAGCAGGTTTCTTTTTTTGGAACAGATATGAAAGAGGCTATCATTGATGATCGTTGTCGGCTAGAAAAAGGAAGTACTTGGCAACGTATTACAAATTGGAGTGATTTTAAAATTGAATTATCTGCAAGAGGGGCTCTCAATGCCGATTCTATCATTTTGAGATCGTCATTATTTTAAGGTCATCACTTTATCTTTTAAAAGAGTGATTGGGGAAGTAGGGATTTTGTCACTTGTTTTTAACAGGTCGAGAATAGCTAGACGAATGTGTAGTTCTGTCGAGCGTGTAATCAAAGAAAATTCATCGCCTTTTGCTTCCCACTTGGCAACAACTTGTCTACTCTGACCAAAATGTTTGCCAAATTCTGTATAGTTCATTAATTTTCTCTCTTAATCATACCTACCTTAAGGCTTTAAGACAATAATGCAAGTTTAATTTATTGAATAATTACGTAATTATGTATAATGAGAAGAAAAGGAGGGAATGATGAGACATCATAACATGACCTTTTCTCTTCCAGATGATTTAAGGGCTATTTTATATGCTCATGTAGGTAAAAGAGGGATGAGTGGTTTCGTTTCGGAGGCAATTCGCAAAGCTTTAGAGGAAGAAAAAAAAGGAGACAGAGAGAGCTCTAGATGCTGCTTATGAGGCGGCAAATCAAGATTTAGATCGTATAGAAACATTAAAAGATTGGAATTCCTTAGAAGACCTCAACTCTTTAGGCGATCAAGAAGAAGATTGGGATTGGTTAAGAGATTTAAGTCAAAACGAGAAGGAATAAGATGTCGGAGTATCCAAAAAGGGGAGAGATTTATTGGATAAAATTAGATCCAGCGATGGGAACGGAGATGCAAAAAACGAGACCTTGTTTAATTTTATCTAATAATTCCCAAAATAAAAAAGGACTGCGAGTCATTGCGGCACCTATTACAAGTAAAATCAAACATTTATATCCTTTTGAGGCTAAAATTCTTCTTAAAGGAAGGGAGTGTAAAGTTTTGTTAGATCAGATTCGATGTTTAGATAGACAAAGAATAGGGAAGAAAATTGATTTGGTTGATTTTCAAACAATGTGTCAAGTAGAAGAGGCTCTAAAAGTCGCATTGGTCCTTAAATAGCTGGACTTTCTTGAGCCAGCTTTTCTATAGCACACATAGCCATTGGCGATTGACAAGATTGAGTGATGCGAAAAATGTTGAGTTAAAGTGGCGTGTACATATAAACAAAACTAAGACGCTCCCTTTAAATCCGAGTGTTGGGTTTTTTACCAAAGCCAAGAGGACTCATTAAACTCACCAAAAGAAAGAGGATGTGAAAGATGAAAACATACAAGGCAATTGAAGTCCCTTCTCCCGGTCAACTCAATCTTGTCGAAAAACCTATCCGCGAGCCGGGACCTAGGCAAGTTCGCCTTCGTGTCGAGGCTTCCGGAGTTTGCCACACGGATGTGTTGGCGATAGAAGGACAGTGGCCCGGTCTTAAATATCCCTTAGTGCCGGGACATGAGATCGCAGGCCGGATTGAAGCACTCGGAGAAGGGGTCAAGAACTGGAAAATCGGGCAACGTGTCGGTGTGGGTTGGTTTGGTGGAGAGTGTGGTGAGTGTGAATCATGCAGACGGGGAGATTTCGTCAACTGTATCAGGCTCATCATTCCCGGTTTTACCATCGATGGAGGATATGCTGAGTTAGTGATTGTTGAGGCCCGTGCTCTCGCTGCTATCCCTGAAGAACTCACTGCTGAAGAGGCCGCTCCACTCCTCTGTGCGGGGGTGACGACCTATAATGCTCTGAGAAATGCCAAGCTTCGACCGGGAGATGTTGTTGCCATCCAAGGCATTGGGGGTCTCGGGCACTTGGGAGTTCAATTTGCTCGACACATGGGATTCTATACAGTGGCAATCGCCCGCGGCCAAGAAAAAAAGAAACTTGCCCTTGAACTTGGCGCGCAAAAATATATTGATAGCAATGCCGAGGATCCGGCAGAAGCTCTTCAAAGAATGGGAGGCGCAAATGCGATTCTGGCAACAGCAGCGAGCGGAAAATCGATGGGACCTCTTCTTGGTGGTTTAAAAGCACGAGGTAAATTGATTGTCGTGGGTGTTTCGGACGAACCTATCGAAATATCCATCCCTCAACTCATCACGGGAACAAAAACAATTCAAGGAGCAGCCTCTGGGACAGCAATAGACATTGAAGATACACTTCGATTTAGCAGCCAGGAACATGTCCATTCTATGAATGAAGTTGTTCCTCTTGAAAAAGCTCCTGAAGCCTACGCAAAAATGAAGAATAATCGTGCGCGATTTCGCATGGTTTTGAAAATTTAAAAATAGCAGTCAGAGATCAAGCAGATGAATGGCAGTTGATCTTTTTGTCTTATCCGTTCATATTAGAGCCATCAAAAAATCGTGATGGCTGTGCATGCAGAATTTTCAGTGCTTACATGAAGAAAAGGGACCTTTCTGCTTAGGTCTCAAAGTGGATGCTCCTTGGCCTGAAGAGATGCCAAAAGGGGTATGCGTTTCTGAGAATTTTCGCCATATAAAAATTGCCGATTTCCCCCATTTATCAGACCAGAGGGAGCAAGGGCTTGAACAATTACACGCCTTTTCTCTCAAAAGAATGGTCGGGCAAGTAGGGGATTTTGACTCTTGTTTTTTTCTCCCTTCCGATCAACCGCAAGAGGTGGGGTGGAGAGCCCATTCAGAGGAGCTTCTTACTTTTCAAAATGGGCTATTAAAAGAGCTCTTTTTTCTTCATCCAAAAGAAGAGAAGGAAGAAAATCAAAATCCCTCGATGCTTCTTTGCCGCTCTCCTTTTGACCCGGAAGAGTGGCAAAAGGCCTTTATTCCCCTTCCCTTTAAGACGGATGCCCTTCATCTCTATGCCCAAGAGGGGCCTCTTCTCTTTCGTTCTCTCTGGAGTGTTTCTTTTCTTCCTTCTTTTGAGGAAGAAGAGCATACAGCAGACATGGCTTTTAAAATTCATGGAGAGAATTTGCAGGAGATTTATCGCCATGCATTTACCGCTTTAGCATTTAAAATACCGGAACTTCTTCCCTTTTTTATCCCCTTGCCTCATATCGATCATTTAGATGATATTGTCATTGTTTTAAACCAGAGTGTGAGTGCAGCAGATGCTGCGATTGGGTGTCCACTAAAAGCGGTCAGTTTTCATGGGGATCTTGTTTATTTGGATCCCTCCACATTACAATGGGAGATGATTGTTGATGTTTAACCTAAAACCTCGCATCAAGAAGGTTGAATACCTAAAAGATTATAAATTGAAATTGACATTTAACGATAAAAGAAAAAAAATGTTGACTTACAAGAACTATCCAAATATGGTCCAGAGACTGTTTTCTATCCTTTTAGGGATATAGAGTTTTTCAAGTCTGTCACACTGGATAAGCAATTTGGAACGATTATTTGGCCAAATGGCGTTGACCTTTGTCCAGATGTTCTTTATAGCGAAGGCAAAGACATTTAAGAGATATTTCGCCAATGTTTAACTTAAAAAAAATCAAACCAGCCACCTATCTTCTCCCTCAAGAGGGAGGAATGCTCGTTCCTGGGCTCATCATCGCGAACGAAGCGCTATTGAGCGATATGGAAATCGAAAAGCCTTTAGATCAAGTCCGTTGCGTTGCTTACTTGCCCGGAATTGTGGGTTATAGCATTGCCATGCCTGATATTCACTGGGGATATGGCTTTCCCATTGGGGGAGTGGCAGCAACAGACGCTGAAACAGGGGTGATTAGTCCGGGAGGAGTCGGATATGACATTAACTGTGGGGTGCGATTAGCCCTCGTCCCTCTCGTGTTTAAAGAGCTATCTGAGCCCATGAAACGGACGTTGCTAGAGACGATTTTTCGTCTGGTCCCTTCCGGAGTGGGGCATGGGCATAGAGGGGGCAAAAACACTCTGAGTGATCAAGATTATCAAGCCCTCATTGAACAAGGGGCCGCCTGGTCGATCGCTCAAGGCTATGGATTGCCTCAAGATTTAGATCACATGGAAAGTCATGGGGTCATTCAAGGGGCAGATCTTGCGGCTGTCTCACCGGAGGCGAGGGCCAGAGGGAGGGATCAGCTTGGTTCGATAGGCTCAGGAAATCATTTTGTTGAAATTGGGGAAGTTTCACACCTTTTTTTACCTGATACCGCCCGTGCGTGGGGAATAGAACAAGGGAGCACTTATGTTCTTATTCACTCCGGTTCACGCGGCTTTGGTCATCAGATTTGCCAAGACACCCTCAACAGTTTTGTGAAACAGGGGTTTGCAGAAGGGCTGCCTGATAAGCAGCTTGTGGCTGCTCCAATTAAGAGCAGTGCGGGACAGCGTTATTTTGCAGCGATGGCGGCAGCGGCGAATTTTGCCTTTAATAATCGTCAGCGTATTCTCCATGCTGTGAGGGAGGCGTTTCATGATGTGTTTAAAATTGCACCGGAAGAGGTGCGCCTTCTTTATGATGTCTGCCACAATATTGCCAAGTTTGAAACCCATGAGGTAGAGGGGGTCAAGCGTCGCTTGTGTGTGCATAGGAAAGGAGCAACACGTGCGTTTGGTCCGGAAGCTCAAGAATTGGCTCCTATATTTCGCCAAACGGGGCAGCCAGTGCTGGTCCCAGGGGATATGGGACGAGCGAGCCACGTCATGGTGGGGCTGGGCAATCAGATGACGTGGTGCAGCGCATGCCATGGAGCAGGGCGCGCGAGAAGCCGTCATCAGTCTATGAAGGCCTGGGGACATCAAAATCTTAAGGAATACATGAAAACGCAAGGAGTTCTCGTATTGGCGAACTCTTACCGAACGATTGCAGAAGAGATGCCCGATGCGTATAAAGATGTCGATTCTGTTGTGGAGGCTGTGGAAGAGGCCGGTTTGGCGAATCGAGTGGCAAAGCTGCGGCCTGCTTTGGTGATTAAAGGTTAGGAATCGACCATTTTAAATAGCCCATCAGCTGTTTTGGTTCGAAAATGAACTTTGAACTTGAGAAATTCATCGTTTATTTAAAAAGCATTTTATGTTATTATTAAACCTAATAAAAAATTTTTAATAGGAGTTTTATGAATTATTTAAAAACATATAGCCAATCAACGGCTAAGATTTATTATGAAGGAGAATATTCATCAGATCACTGGGCAATACAACCTTATAAACTAAACGATCCTAATGTTATTGCGTTAGCTTATTATAGAGATTCTCAATATGCAGTATATGCAGGGTATTTTAACTAGAAAGACAGGGCGTTTTCACTAAAAATACTTTACAAACCATAAGTTTCTTACTTTAATATCCTGCCGCTTGCCATCCTGCATATCTTGTTAAAATCATTTAAAAGAAACAGGATATGCAGGATCGCAAGCGGCAGGATATTAAGGATTTATAGATTGTTAAATCTTTTTAGTGAAAACACCCTGTGAATTTAGGAGAACATTAATAGCAGGACTAAATCAATAAAAGATAGCTAAATTTAATGCTTACTTTATTTGCAAGTAAATTTTTATGCGTCGGTTCTGATTAGGTGTTAAGATTTTATTGACACTCAAATTTTTTATTGTTATAATCTCAAAAAGATAAGGTAAAGAAGAAAGGAGTCTTCCCATGAGAATAGAAGAAGAAGCATTAGATCAAGCAAGATTTGCAGATCTGGAGCAAAAACAAAAGAAAAAGCCCTCCCGCTCGGTGGAACAAGCCATTCTTTCCTCCTTGGTGGCCCAAACGGAGGAAGCAAAAATAGGGGGGAGGCAAGTGCGTGATTTTAAAAAAGAATGGAAAGTGGAAGAAGTCTCAGAAAGCAAGGAGTTCTAACCATGCTCATTGAGTCTGTTTTTGAAGCGCAGCAGCCTATTCCCACCAAATACACCTGTGAGGGAGAAAATATTTCTCCTCCTCTAAAATTTTTTCAAATCCCTTCTGGAGCAAAGAGTTTAGTTTTAATTATAGACGATCCTGATGCTCCCCGTGGGACCTTTGATCATTGGATTGTGTGGAATATTCCTCCCCAGGTCAAAGAACTATCAGAAGGGGCGCCAGAACTAAAAAAATTGGCCTCCTCTGTGAAACAAGGATCCAATGGATATCAAAAGCTTAATTATCAGGGCCCTTGTCCCCCAGCAGGAAAGCCCCATCATTATCATTTTAAATTATATGCCCTCGATACTCTCTTGAATCTCCAAGAAGGGGCCTCCAAACAAGAAGTGGAGCAAGCCATGCAAGGGCATATCTCCGCGTACGCCGAGTTAATCGGGACTTATCAACGTTGAATTCAAAAAAAGTCATCCTAAAACCGGGAAAAGAAAAAGCCGTTCATCAACGCCATCATTGGATTTTTTCCGGCGCTGTGGACTCTTTGCCTGATTTTGAACCCGGTGATTTACTCCCTGTGTATGCGGCAAATGGGGAATTGCTGGGAAGCGGTTATTTTAATCGCTCCTCAGGAATTATCGGCCGTCTTGTGGCGTTTGATCCCACTCCCCCCTTAAAAAGTATCGAGCAGCGCTTAAAAGCCGCGCACGCTTTGCGTCAACGTCTCTTCGATGTTCAGCGCACGAATGCTTATCGTTTAATCAATGCCGAAGGAGATGGGGTTCCGGGATTGATCGTCGATCTATACGATCAGGTGGCGGTCCTCCAATCTTCCACCAAGGGAATGGATCGATTAAAGCCTTGGGTGGTCGATTGGCTTAATCAAGAGATGCATCCCCAATTGATTTATGAAAAGTCCTTGCTTCCTTCTCGTCGAGAGGAGGGAATCCCACAAATTCAAGGGATTTTAAGTGGAAAAGAACCGGACGAGATCCTTTTTAAAGAGAATGGCTTGCTGTTTACCCTTGCTTTAGAGAAATCTCAAAAGACAGGATTCTTTTTAGATCATCGAGAAACACGCCAATGGATCAGAGAATTAGCTCGAGGAAAAGTTGTTTTAAATGCGTTTTCCTATACGGGTGGGTTTAGCGTGTATGCATTGGCAGGAGGGGCCAAACGGGTCGATTCTGTCGATATTTCAGAGGATGCTCTTGAGAACGCCAAGAAAAACTTATCTTTAAACGGGTTTTCTCCTCACCAGCAAGGGATTTTTTGCGCAGATGTCTTTACTTTCTTGCGAGAGTCTCCCTTACCTTACGATTTGGTGATTTTGGATCCTCCAGCATTTGCGAAAAAAAGAAAAGATATTGTACCCGCTTGCCGCGGATATAAAGATATCAACCGGTTGGCCATGCAAAAGATGCCCCCGGCGAGTCTCTTGCTCACCTGTTCTTGCTCCCATTACGTGGATGAGGCACTTTTTCAAAAAGTGCTTTTTCAGGCAGCCTTAGAAGCAAAACGCCAAATTCGGATGATCGGGGGGCATCGGCTTGCGCCCGATCACCCCATCAATCTCTTCCATCCGGAAAGTCAATATTTAAAAAGCACTCTTCTATTTATTGAGTAAATAAATCAGGTTTTTAAGGACCGATGAAAGCAAAAAACTTGTCAACGCAGTTGGTGGGAATCGCTAGTGAAAAAACAAAATACTTGTCAATATGTGTTATGTTTGATAACATCCACTTATCAAACATAAAAAGGCGATTCGAAACATGAGCAAACAGAAGCAGCTAACCGATAAAGAAATAGCCAATCCAATATCAAAAAAACTGCCGAATGGTGTCATGCCTGTCTACTCCCAAAAAGTTGATGAGGAATTCATGTGTTAGGGACCTATAGATAGCTGGATTAGGAGGAAACTCCGAAAGATTCTTTGGAAACAGATGAAGTTATCGCGGACAAGGGCAAAGAAATGATAAAACGATGGATCGCGGAGGACATGGCAAAGAAAACGGTAGGTAGTCAACCACCCCCGACTAAAGTCGGAGGCTTGTAAATAAACAAGCCTAAGTTGACCAGCCTAAGCCTTGGCAACAAGGCAAAGCAGAAATTTTCAGTTGTTTCTTGAACCGCCGTATACGGACCGTATGTACGGTGATGTGAGAGGACGGGAGTTAATTGCTCCCTCCTAATCGATCAAATAGGAGAAGTTATGATAATTGCAGAGCACAGTGTTGAAACCACAGTACCTCCAAAAGCTATCTGGGCGATTTGGCAAAATGTAAGTGAATGGAATACTTGGGATCATAATATAGAGCACAGTCGAATTAATGGTCCCTTTGAAGCAGGTACCAAAGGAACTCTTAAGCCAAAAGATGGCCCATTAGTTCATACCAAATTAACCCGAGTTGAGCCCTACAGTATGTTTTCAGATGAAGCTAAATTACCCTTGGCTAGAATCATTGTTACACATACCTTATCATCGAGAGGAAAAAAAACACTTGTGACACATAAGATAGAAATGAAAGGTATTTTGGCTTTTTTCTTTGCTGTTGTAATTGGACGCAATATGAAAAAAAATCTGCCTAAGGAAATGATAGCGATGATTAAGAAGGCTGAGCAAATAAGCTAAATTGTTCTGCAGATGCCAGACAAACAGTAAAAAAAAATATAATTTGGCATTGTAAAAAAAAATAAATATTTTATACTGCGGGGCGGTGATTTTTTTCGTTTTTGAAGGGGGTTTCGGCACCCCAGCGCTCTGTCGCTCAGCTGGGGTGCCGAATCCCCTTCAAAAACGAAAAAAATAGCTATTTTCATAGTTTCGTCAGAAACAAAAGGTTTAAGAAATCGGGCCTTGATGATCTTATGAAAGTAATTGGGGTTTATGGTACGGTTTAAACTCGGGTAAATGTGTGCATTGTAATCACAAAAAAATGGAAAATTTATGAATCTAGTTCCTCCAGTAAGCAATCTCGTGGCATCGACAGACATTCCTGCTGCCATTAGCCCAATGAATGGTGAGAAACAAGGCGAGAAAAAATATGTAAATTATTCTTCTCATTCCTCTTCAAGTGTGTCTTCCAATTCTTCATCAGATTCTGTATCTTGCCTATCGGTATCTCACACCGAAGTTTGTTCAGCAAAGGTAAATGATGTATGGAAATTATGGACAGATCTTTCCACTTGGCCGACTTGGGACAAAGGGGTTATATCAGCAAAATTCAAGGAGGGTCATAAGTTTGAGGTAAACGGTGAGTATGAATTATTGCCTCAAGGTGCACCTTCACTTGTCACTACACGCATTATATCAGTTTCAAAGAATAAGGAATTTAGTGATGTGTCAGAATTGGATTTTGGAAGGCTCTCTTTTTTTCATTCTGTCAAAAGATCTAAGGGGAAAATTGAAATTACTCATACTGTAAAATTTGAACCCAAAGATGCGGATTCTAAAGAGATATTTGAAAAACATGTTTGGTCAAATATTCGTCTTGGCCTACCAGGAGCAGTTAAAGCTTTGGCAAAATTAGCCGCTGGTGAAGGAGAAGACGAAGAAAGAGAAAACGAAATGTTCGACAGTAGTCAAATGTCTGAAGCTGCTACTAAAGTTGCAAAAGAGGAGAAGCTTAGTAAGAAAAAAGGAATAAAAAGGCCAAATGAGGAAGTTGCTTATTGGGTAAATACTGTTTCTTTAGAACATGTTAAACTTGGTATAGCAGGAGGCTTTACACAAGCTTGCCATGGGAAGCATGCTCCTCTTGCAAAAATGAAAAAAGGGGATTGGGTGATTCATTATTCTCCAAAAATGGCCATGGATTCGAATAAAAAGTGTCAGGCATTCACTTCGATTGGACAAGTCACGGATGATGCTCCATATCAGTTTGATATGGGTGATGGATTTAGACCCTATCGAAGAAATATCTGTTATGAAAAAGAAGCGAAGCAGGCGGATATTGTACCCCTTTTAGATAAGTTAGATTTAACAAAAGGGAAGAGAACTAATTGGGGAATGGTATTCAGAAATGGATTTAGAAGTCTTACTGCAAAAGATTTCAATATGATCATGGATGCCATGTTGCCGAAGGAATAAATTGTAAAAAGTTGTTTTGCCTTAATAATTTAAAGAAGAGTGGTTTATGTTGCTAACAGAGGGAACTCAAGCTCAACCTTATCCAAAAAAGAGCTATCTTCCTTTCATTTTTTATCCAACTACTATGTGGCAAAATCCATTTGGTTCGTCATTTGTAGATCAACACCTTCACTTGAATGAGGCTTGTCAAAATTTAGACTATGCTATTTATATCTCGATTCCCTTTTGTCGCGTGAGGTGTAGTGGATGTCCTTATTTTGTTAGCCTCCTTACCCCAAAAGATACCAAAAACATAGAAAATCAATATATCGATGCACTGGTTAAAGATATTAAAAAATGGGAGAGCTATAAATGCTTTCGAGAAGGACGATTGCGATCGATTTATATTGGAGGGGGTACAGGTTCGATTCTTACAGTTAAAAACTTAAGAAGAGTTCTCGATGCGCTTGTTAGTTCTTTTCCCATTAACGAGTATTGTGAAATTACATTGGAAGGTAATAGCCGAGATTATGATCAAGAAAAACTTGATTTTGTGGCTGAATCTCCAATCAATCGTATCAGTTTAGGAGTGCAATCGTTTAATCAGGAGATTTTAAAAATTGTGGGTTCGCCTCATGCTGCTGAATCAAGTGAGATAATCATCAAAGAATTCCAGAAAAGAGGCCTAAAGAATATTCAGATGGATTTAATGTTTAACATGCCTGGTCACACGATGGATGTTTGGAAGAGCGATCTTAAAAAATTAAAAGAACTGAATATCAAACACTTTACTGTCTATCTCTATCGCATTCATGAAGGAACTCCACAATATAAAAATATTGTAGAGGGAAAGGTTCCTGATATTCACGACAGGGAATCGCCTATGGTGAAGGCTATGTATGGGGAAGCTCTTGATATGGCAGAAAACATGGGCTTTAATATGTATATGTTCGATCATTTTTGCGAACACGGATACCAAAGTCAATACAATGATTGGGGATTTGGTGATGCGTGCGATACTCTTGGAATTGGAGCGGGAGCCTATAGTTTGCTTGGTGATTATCGTATAGGAAGTTCAAAAGATGTAGAGGGGTATGTTAGCACAGTCAATTCAGCAAATTTTAAAGTGGATACCATTTCAGAAAAGATGTGTTTGCAAAATCATAAAGAAAGATATTGTATTTTCTCATTTCAATATTTGAAGCTTTATTTTGACAAATATAAAATGAAATTTGGGTCTAATTTTCAAGAAGATTTTGAGAAAGTTTTAAAAAAATTAGAACGAAAAGGGTTAATCACAGTTCATTCCAATCATATAGAGATGACTCCATTAGGAAAAGATTGGAGACTGAATGTATTATTGGAATTTGCAAATCCAGAGTATTGGGGTAAAAAAGATGCCCGTAAGCAACCAAATTGGTCAATGAATGTTTCTATGGTAGATATTTTGGCTGATGAACGCAAAGATTGGCTAGGAGAGGACGAATGAATGCAATTCATGAAGAGTTAAATGTCATTTTTAAAGAGATGTCTATAGATTACATCCAGTTTCCTCCTCAGGCCAAGCTAGGTGTTGAAATGGGCATGGATTCACAAGAGCTTGTAGAATTTAGACTTGCAGTTGAAGAAAGATTTAAGATTCCTTTTTCTAAGTGTTTTTTTCAAAGAGAAACCTCTATGGAAGATGTTTACCAATTTATTGAAAATGAACAGAAAGCACTCCAAACCATCATAAAAGACAATTTTTCAGGGAGTTGTGAAAGGGATATTAATATTCACTGCGATAGACAAAAAGCCTATGATGCAATTTATTATTTTGATCAATGGCCAAAATACTTGCCGCACGTAAAAAAAATATCGGCTTTATATAACGATGGGATCTATCAAGAATTTTTGATGCATGTGGATTCTGGCAATGGAGAAATCGATGTCCGATCTGTAAGAAAATGTGATGGAAACCATTTTATTATACGGTTTTTTCAGCCTAAACCTCCCATTTATTTGCTGCATCATTGCGGAGGATGGCATTTTGAAAAGTTATCGGATCATACATGTCATGTAAAAACCTGGCATCAATGGAATGAAAATCATGAAGAAGCAGTCAAGTGGTTTGGTATTGAGGATGTGTTAGTCTATAAAAAAAAGATAGAAAAGATATTATCTGAGCATGCTGAATTAGCATTGAAAAGATGGAAAGAAAATTTAGAGACTGTCTGTGGATTTATAAGTGCTTGATTTATACTGCGCGGCGGTGATTTTTTTCGTTTTTGAAGGGGGTGCCGCAACCCCTTCAAAAACGAAAAAAATCACCGCCGCGCAGTATAAGTGAGTTTTTGGCTCTTTAATCAAGCACTTATAAATCCGTAAACAGTCTCTTGGAAATGAAAAATCTATAAGGAGAAATTTATGATAGTAGAGATTACACATACTGAATTTAGTGAAGCCACATCAGAAAACGTGTGGAAACTATGGAGCGATGTGGGAACATGGTCGCAATGGGACCATGGCTTAGAGTGGTGTAAAATGAAAAAAGGCCACAAATTTCAACTCAATGGAGAAGCTTCTCTTTTACCAAAAGGGTCGCCACAGCAAGTGGATATACGTATTATCGAATGCACTCCAAATAAAAGTTTTACAGACACGGCTACTTTTGAGCTTGGTATTTTAGTAGCCTTTCACGAAATTATCCCCCACAAAAATGGAGTTAACATCAAGCATACTTTATCTTTTACTCCTGCAAATCCTCAAATGAAGGCCATTTTCGAAAAAAACATGCTCCCAAAACTTAAAGTGGGCTTACCCAATTCAGTAAAAACTTTAGCTAAAATGGCTGAAAATCAATAATTTTTGGCTAAGGAGAATAGACATTGTGATTCCAATACAACTCTTCAGACATCACTATAGTGGTCAGTTAATGAGAAGATGCATGCCCATTTTTCATTGTTTTTCAAAAAAATCCATCTCAACATGCTCTCAATTATTTCTTAATCGTGCAGGTGGAATGTCTCATCTTGTGAAAAAATCTCAAAAACCATGCCTATTGCTACAACACAAAGCTGTATTTTCGACACATTCCTCTAGCAATTCTAAATTGCAGCTCATGGTAACGAGCACTTCATTTAGTCAAAGTACTCCTGAAAAAGTTTGGGCAATATGGAGTAATCCTTCTACATGGTCAACATGGGACCATGGGTTAGAGTGGTGCAAACTAAAAGAGGGTCATTTATTTGAAATTAACCATGAAGCTCTTTTAAAACCGCATGGAGCTCCTGAAGCGATCACTCTTCGCATTGTGGAGTGCACAAAAAATAGTGGCTTTGCTGATGAAACAACATTTGAGTTTGGAAAACTCATCACTTCTCATAAAGTTGTTCGACACCAAAATGGGGTGAATATTACACACACGATCTCTTTTCAAGCTGTGAATGAGACTGCGAAACAAATCTTTGAAAAGAATATTTGGCCCCAAATTAGTTCAGGTTTGTCAAAATCCGTGTCTAACTTAGCTCACTTAGCTAGCTCTCCGGATGCCAAAAAAAACGTCAACGAAACATAGAAGAGAGAGTTATGCTCCATTGGATTAATGTTGTCTCACTCGATCATGTCAGACGAGGTATTGAAGAAAGCATCACTCAAGCGTGCCATGGCAAAAAAGGACCCCTTACGCGTATGAAAAAGGGAGATTGGATTATTCATTACTCTCCAAAATTATCCATGAGTTCAACCATAAAATGCCAAAAATTTACTTCCATCGGCCAAATTGCTGATGATGAAGTCTATCAATTCGATATGGGAGAGGGGTTTGTTCCATTTCGCCGGAAAGTCAAATATTTACAAGATATACAAGAGGCCCCTATTGAACCTTTACTGGATCAATTAAGTTTTACAAAAGGAAGAAAGTCTTGGGGTTTTATGTTTCGTTTTGGTCTTTTTAAAGTACAGGAAGAAGACTTTAGACTTATCTACAATAAGATGGTGGGAAAGCAATATGAGTAAGTCCATCGTTGAAGCGATCGCAATCCAGAGCTCCCTTAGCAATGTATTTAAAGCATATGCAGATATTACGAAATGGAAAGATATTCTATCAGATGTTTTAGATGTTCAAATTGTCTATGATGATGGATTGCATCAAGAATTTACAATGATCGTTCAACGCCCTAATGGAAGTGAAACTGTGAAAGCGATCCGCTTTTGCCATCCAAACAATAAAATAGAAATGTTTCAAACTACGCCCCCACCCGGTTTTAAATTTATGCAAGGAGTGTGGACCTTCAGAAAGCAGGAGAAGCAAGTTTTAGTAGAAGCTCATCGACTGTTTGAGTTTGAGAATCTGCCTGCAGGTGTGAATGGAGAAGAATTGCTAAGAGGTTTTTTAAAAAAGAATCTTAATTCATTCAAAAACTATTTGGAAAAGCCATGCCCCACTTGCGGCTAGAACAAATTTTTAGCTTTCCTGCTGAGAAAGTTCACCATTTTTTTTGGGATATCGAAGCATGGCAGAAAATATGGGATCCCATTTCTAAAGTTAAGGTAGATTATGATGATGGACATCATCAAGAATTTACTATGGACTTAGAATGGAAAGGTTCTCAGCAGCAGATTAAGACAATACGTTTTTTTGAGAAAGACAAAATTACCTTTTTTTCTACTCAGCCCCCACCTCTCATGGTTAAACATGTTGGAAAATGGGAATTCATTCACACATCAAATGGGCATTGTTTGGTTCGAGTAGAGAGAGAGTATGAAATTTTGGAGTCTCAAAGGTTAGGTGAGAATGAGGAAGTTTTTCATAAGCAATTTTCTAATAGATTAATTCATTTATTAAAGAAATTGGCTGAAAGGATGTCATAATGTCTGTTTTTGATATTGCTGTCATTGGAGCAGGTCCTGCAGGTTGTCATGTAGCACAACAGCTTGCAAAAAGCGGGATGAGTGTTTGTTTGTTTGAAAGACAAGTACAAAATTACCCTGTGCTTTCGGAGTCTGTATTTATTAAAGAATTCTCTATTTTTCATGAATTGGATCTTTTGCCGATTCTCAAACAAGTCATGGAATTTTCTACTCTTTTACGTTTTTGTGATCGGAAGGGTGAGGTATCTATAGAGATGCAATTAAAAATAGATCCGGAATCTTCTTTAAAAAATAATCTAGTTCGTATCAATAAAAGTAAATTGAATTTCATTCTTCAAGAACTGGCAAAAAATCATCATGTCGAGCTGTTTTTTAACTCCTCGGTAAAAGATGTATCCTTTAATTCTCAGGAAAATTGTTGGATAATTGAAACAGATACTAAGCATACGCATGCGCGTTTTCTTGTGGATGCTTCCGGTAAAACAGGCCTTTTAAACAAAAAGTATAACCATGTTGTCGAAAAAAAAAATCTTGATCCTCGCATCGCATGTTTCTCTCATTTCTTCATCCCCGATTCCAAAAATTTCCTTCTCGAGTCTATGATGATCGTTGGTTTAGAGTCCGGTTACCTATTTTCGATACCCCTTTCCCAAAATCGTTTAAGCCTTGGAGTTGTCGTAAATACAAAAAAAGGTGAACAGTATAAAGATTTAGAGTCTCTCTACAACCAGATCATTCATGAGATTCCAATCGTATTCAAAAATCTTCAAGGTGTCAAAAGAGTTTTACCCATCATTCCCATCCAAAATCAGGAATCCATTTCTATTTTTCCAGTAGGTGAAAAATATTTAATTTGTGGAGAATCGGCTGCATTTTTGGATCCTTTCTTTTCTAACGGCATTCAGATGGCTCTAAAAACCGCGAAGTTAGCTGTAGAATATGTTGAAAAATTCTTAGATAATAACATAGGTTCACAAGAAATTGCGTTATTAAGAGAAAGTTATGCCAGGGACATGCGTGCAATAATAGATCAAGAAAAGTCATCTCTATATTCTCTGTGCAATCCATCTGAAATCATCAAAGGTCTATGCTGTTTGGCAGATCCTCATATTTCCCATTTTCTTCAGGCTTTTTTACTGGCTCATGTTATCCCTTCTCCTGAAGAACAGCCATTTGATTTAGAAAAGAAAATGAATATTGCAAGAGGAGCTTTTGCCTTATGCAATTCATAGATTTGTCATTTGAGATGGAATCGACTGTCAGTGAGCCACAATCACCTCATATTGATTATGTTTCTCATAAGGAAGGAGCTGAACTCTTAGGAAAGAGTTTAGGATTGGTTGCTGCTGATTTTCCTGATCAGATGGGTTTGTCATTAGAAAGAATCAGTCTGACATCTCATTCAGGCACTCATTTGGACGCCCCTCTTCACTATGGCCCTCTCTGCGAAAACAAGCAAGCCAAAAACATTTCAGAAATACCATTAGAATGGTGTTTTCAAAGAGGTATAGCGCTAGATTGTTCGGAGAATCAAGATATTCCTATCACAAAGGAAGAAGTCATAGAGAGTTTGGATAAAAAACAAATCCAACTAAAGCCTTTAAATATTGTTCTTTTCTATACTGGAGCAGATAAGTTATGGGGAACTTCTGAATATTTTACAAGTTTCAGGGGTGTTTCTCCTGAAGCTACCCTATGGCTTATTGAGCAACAAATAAAAATTATTTGTGTTGACAGTTTTGGTTTTGATCCACCCTTTCATAAGATGTTGCAGAAATACAAACTCACAGGTGATTCAGCATATCTATGGCCTGCTCACGTTCTTGGAAGAAAAAGAGAATATTGCCAAATTGAGAAATTGCGAAATGTTGATTCTCTTCTGAATAAAGATTCATTCATGCTACATTGTTTTCCAATAAAAATTAAAAATGCCGGAGCTGGTTGGGTTAGAGTAGTAGCAATGTTAAACTCAACTGTGTAACTTTTTTGTGAGGTCTAAGGTAACAAAATCGAGTGAAAATAGAGAAAGATTTTATGTTGTCAGAAGAACGGAGAGTTGTGATCACAGGAATAGGAACCATAAATCCTTTGGGTTTGTGTGTTCCGGAATTTTGGGAAAAAATCCTTCAAGGAAAGAGTGGAGTAAGAAAAATTACTCAATTTCAGGTTCCACCGCATATGAGCCAAATCGCCGGAATTGTGGATAATTTTCAACCTTCTAAAAAGTTTGCAGATTATGATCGAAGTGCTCAATTTGCCTTGCATGCATCCTTAGAGGCTATTCAAGATGCGCGACTAACGCGAGATGATTTGAGAACAAAAAAAAGTTCCGTTTATTTTGCTACTGCCATTGCCCAAATTGCGAGTATGGAGAAATACTGCTGCCAATTGATGAATTCGCCATCCAAGCATTTATCCAAAGATAACAATCCGCTGTTATCAGAATTTTGTCCGTTTCAATTTAATAGTACTGCAGCGTGTTTAAGCAAGGAACTTGGATTTTCTTTTTGTTATGCGACTATTGCAACAGGATGTACAGGAGGGTTAGATGCGATTGGTTTTGCTATGTCTATGATCAGAAACGGTAGAGCTGATATTGTCTTAACGGGTGCAACCGAAGCTCCTATTACCCCTCTTGTCGTTTCAGCTTTCAGTAAAATTGGAGCCACTTCAAAAAAAAATTCGGATCCTGAAAAAGCGAGTCGCCCTTTTGATATGAATAGAGATGGATTTGTCTTAGCAGAGGGTGCCGGAGCTCTTATTCTAGAGTCTCTAGCGTCGGCTAAAAAGAGGAATACAAAAATTTATGCTGAGTTAAAAGGTTTTGGGAGTATGAATAACTGCTTTCACATGACAGACATTTGCGAAGATGGTGAAAATATAAAGAATGCTTGTCAAGTTGCAATAGAAGATGCCAAAATTTCTTGTGAAGACATTGACTTTATTAACGCTCATGGATCTTCAACTCCTCAAAATGACGTTGCTGAAACAAACGCTTTTCATAAACTTTTTGGATCAAGAACTGCTACGATTCCTGTTACATCTACAAAATCGCAAATAGGGCACGCTTTGTCTGCTGCAAATGCCATTGAAGTCATCACTTCTGTGCTATCGATGAATAGTAAAATTATTTCACCCACAATTAATTATGATACACCCGATCCAAGGTGTTTTTTAAACGTTATTGGCAACCGACCAAGGAAGCAAATCATTGAATGTATTTTAAAAACGAGTAGCGGATTTTCTGGGATTCATTCAAGCTTAATTATTTGTAAAATATGTGTTTAACCGAATTTGCCATCACCGGCGCCGGAATCATTTCCTCCATTGGATTAAATAAGTCTGACCATTGGGTTTCGCTCCTACAAGGACGTTCTAATTTTGTACCCACCGCTTTGTTCGGTGTAGATAAAGAATGTCCTTTAGTCGGAAAAATAGCGTTAACACCTGAATCCTCGGCTTTTTTAAGCCCACGTATTCAACGGAAAATTGATCGTTTTACTTTGTTAGCTTTCATCGCTTATCATGAGGCATCTGAGCAGGCAAAACTAACGAAAGATAATCACACAGGTCTCATTATAGGGAATACTTTTGGGGGATGGTCATTTGTTGAACCACAAATGTATGATTTGTATCATGTTTCCTATGACACACTAAGTCCATATGTTGCGACAGCTTGGTTCCCTACAGCTCCCCAAGGGGAAATCTCTATTCTTAGTGGCTTGAAAGGGTATAGCAAAACAATTTCAGCAGACTTTTTAAGTGTTGGCTATGGACTTATGCATGCTTGTGATCTTATCCAAGAGGGCCTTTTAGAAAGCTGTTTTGTCGGTGGAGTGGAAGCGCCTCTCACTGCTTTAGTCTATAATGCATGTTCTCGATTAGATTTGATTCCTTCAACAAGGCGTTCTAGTGGATATTATCTTAGCGAAGGTGCTGGGATGTTCGCAATGGAGTCTGCTCATCATGCAAGAAAAAGAAATGCAAAAATTTTGGGTTATGTAAAGGGATTGGCATTCGGGGACTCATTTCTTGAGGTGATGGAACAATGTATTGAAGAGTCGTCCCTAAACCCGGATGATATCCAAGGCATTTTATTAGATTCAAAGAATATACCAGATAAAGATCAGGAAGAAAGAGAGTCCATAGATAAGGTATTTAGAAATTCAATTGATTCACTTTCACTTTGCTCTCCAAAATCAACCTATGGTAACGTTTTCTCTGCTGATATAGCCTTTCAAATTATTCATGCATTAATGGCATTAGAAAATAACGTTCTTCCAGGCATTCAGAATAGCAAAACAACAAAACGAGTTTTAAATCGGATTCTTATCAATGCAAGCGATGTGCATGGAAAAAAATTTTCATTAATTATTGGAAAATCCTAAGGAGCAAATATGCGAAAGCGAAATCATTTTTTTGAGTTTGAAGACCTTAAATGGTTTCCTTCTCTATTTAGAAATTTTATTACTGATCTCCTGACTTTTCAGATCAATAAATTTAATATTTATGGTCCTGTGATTGAAAAGATAATTAAAGCAGCACAACGATCGGAAAATAAAAAAATCATAGATTTGTGTTCAGGTGGTGGTGGCGCCATAATAAGATTGCATAAAGAAATGAATGATAAAGGATTGATTCCTCCTTTCACGATTGTGATTACAGATAAATATCCTAATATCTCTGCCTTTGAAAAGGTCGCTTCTAATGGCATCAAACCCATTAAGGAATCAATTGATGCTACGAATGTTCCAAGCGATTTAAAAGGGTTTCGGACCCTTTTTACAGCTTTTCATCATTTTAAACCTGAAACAGCACGATTGATTCTGAAGGACGCTGTGGATAAAGAAACAGCGATTGGAATTGTTGAGATTACTGAGCGGGAATGGAAATCCTTACTCACACTTATTATTGCTCCAATAGCAGCTCTTGCTTTTACTCCTTTTGTAAGGCCATTTAAATGGAGTCGTCTTTTTTGGACCTATGTCATCCCCCTTATTCCTATTCTTTATACATGGGATGGCATTATTTCCAACCTTAGGAGTTATAAGCTTGAAGAGCTGAATCAAATGACTAAAAGTTTACATGCTAATAACTACCATTTTGAAATGGGAAATATCGTCTCTAAATTTCATATTAACTTAACCTATCTCATTGGCCATCCCTGTAAAGAAGGATAAGCCTCCTTATTTATAGGTCCTAGCACATGAAAAGATAGAGAATTTAGGCCATGTGCGACTTTTTTTCTTCCTTAGAGGAAATGGGTAAAATTAAAATGAAGAGCCGTATACGGACCCGTACGTACGGTTCTGTGAGCGGACGGAGCCTCACGGCTCCTCCGACTCGATAAAGTCCAGTTATTAGACAAGAACATGGCCCTTTGCTAATACAGAGATTTCTGTATGGGATGCAAGAGCGCTTGTTGAATCTATAATACCGCTACTCCATGGTTTCCAATAATGATTAGCAAAAGTAGCGACATGTTCTGCTTTAATATTAGCATGCATTTCTTGTGTCACTAACGCTGAAGTTGCATTAATTGGTGTGACACGACGATTTGTTGTTACTTCCCCGATTGCTAGTTTAACATGATCTGCAAAATGATATACCCCTAAATCATCTTTTGAAAGTTTAGTGATTTTAATTTGAACAGGGTTTCCAGCTTGGGGAGTAAGTGTGTAAACACTGCCTTCTGCTACTTGCTTTGCTTCACATGCTTTTAGGCCTTTATCCCATTTTGGCCAATCTGAAACTTGCTTCAATGTTTCAAAAACATTTGATGCATCGGTATGAACATAGGCTGTATGAGAAACTGAAAAAGTCATTTTAATCTCCTTGTTGATTTGATTGTTAAAATATTTTTCTGTGCTTGTGCCTCAAAATATTTAACACTACACACAAAATGTAATATTTAAATTTTAATTATGCAAGAGATTTTTTGATTAGGTGACCGTTCATGGGGTCTAGCAAAACTGAAAATATTGATATTAAGGTACATCTGGAAGACGAAAAAAACCGAGTGAATCGTCGAAAAAGCCTATTCGTGAGGTTTTTTCGTCAGCCAGCAAGGAGTAAAATGTCACTTCTCTATTTTACAACAAGGTATTTTGCCAAGCCTTCTAGGGCGTTTTTACAGGTCGATTTTAAAAATGGCTCTACATTTACTTTGAAAGACGTTATCATTGTTTGGATCTCTTCTGGACTCTCTCCATTTGGTTTAAAATAATAGGAGTGTCGAATTTTAACACCATCGT
Organism: Parachlamydiales bacterium; assembly: GCA_963801825.1. Lineage (GTDB taxonomy): Bacteria > Chlamydiota > Chlamydiia > Chlamydiales > Parachlamydiaceae > CAWDGI01. Next base: position 95,843 of record CAWDGI010000003.1, on the reverse strand, counting down.
GAGTTGATACAACATTGTGCACAAGGCAGACTGTACCGAACTTGCTTTCGTTTTCAGCATTAAATCCAATATTTTTAGCAAAATAGCTAATCCTTACACTTATTGGCGGTTGTCCATTATCATGCGTTAAACTCACCGTCGCGCCTTGGCAAAATGAAGATGTTTCTAAACGGCTTTCTTTTAATTGTGGATCCCATTTTGACCAATTAGCTACATCACACCAAACACTCCACACTTTTTCTACAGAGCAAGCGACTGCGACTTCATGAGAAGCCACCTCAATTTCCATCCCTTTTTCTATCTCTTTTGTTACAAGAGGTGAAAAAGACACAAAAATATCTTGATCGGGGTGTAATACAACCCCAGCAATTTGTCTAGCCTCATTTACCGGCGCTAATTTGTATTTACTGAGAACAGAAATTAAAAGGAGTTGAAGCTCTCTTTTTGCTAGATATTCCCCCAAACACATACGTGGACCTGCTCCGAAAGCAAAAATTTTAGGATTGTTCTGTTGATTTAAATGTCTTTCCGGATTGAAATCATTTGGTCTTTTCCAGACATCTGGATGGCGGTTGGCCAAGAAAGGAAGCATTTGTACTTCTGAATCAGGTAATACAGTATAGTTTCCAATTTTGGCCTTATTGTTTTTAAGGGAAAAACGACTATAGCTAATAAGCGCAGGATATAACCGTAAAATTTCTAAGATGACTGCATTCAAGTATTCCAATTTCTTTAGTGCTTCACCTTCTGGCAATTTTTCAAGTGATTGATCTGCATCCATTTTTATAGTAGCTAAAAATTCACAGATTTCACTTCTAAGTTTTTCTTGTACTTCAGGATGCCGCGAAAGAGAATACAATGCCCATGCAAAAGTAGTTCCTGTGGTCTCAAAGCCTGCTGTAAATAGATTAATGACTCGAGGCGCTAACGTCTTCTTGATTTCGTCTTGAGTAAGGTGAGGACGCTCTTTGTTTAAGCCGTTCATAAGTGAGTTAATCAAACTATTTTCTTCTTTATCCTGTCTGTCTAATTGCGATTGGATTAAGCGAGAGGCAAGTTGATCTAAAGCAGCCCTACATGGGACAATGTTTGTATTATAATTGGGTTGATTATATGCCTTTACACCCTGATCAAAAATAATTTTCACTTTCACTAAATCTTCTCTTGTGAAAGAAAAACCTGCGGAAAGAAGTTTAAAAATGATACTTCCAGAAAAGATGAAACCTTCCTCTGATACATTTATTGGATTGGTTCTCGCTTCATCTACTCTACGACTTAAAGATCTTAAACATTCAAGAATTACACTTTCAGCATTCTTGTAAATGATATTTGGCTTAAAAGGATGATTCAATGTTTCTCTTTGCGCTTTCCATTCCTCGTCTGAAGCAGTGATGATAATTCCTTTGCCTAAGAATTTTTGTTGTTTTTCTAATTCCTCCGTTTGATGGGGATATTTCACGAAATTTTTTGTATCATTCATGACTCTTGCAATATCTGTAGGATGTGCTAAAAAATAGGTTGGCCGTAATGGTCCTATTGTAAAAATATCCCCATTCACTTTGTGTACCTTAGCAATTTCGTCTAGTAAGCTGTTAAAGTCCTCAAATTTTTTTCCATGATTAATTAAATAAAGAAGCGATGGCCCCGAGGGAATTTTTGTCACAGCTCTTTTATACCAATAATTTGTTTGGGATGGTATGTCAACTATAAAGTTACTGATCATTTTTACAAAATTCAAACCGGTATTGAAAGTACGGGAAATGAATGCTTTTGACCAAGTAAAAACTATCTCTCCATATCTTGATGCAGGAATTGGATTAGCCATATAAAATCCTTTTTTTAAACTTGTTTTTAAAACAAAATATTCTAAGAAAAAAATAGACCTAATGCAAGAAAAATTGCAACATTGTCAGGCGACTCCAGCAATTGTGGGTGAATTATTTAACTGAAATTGTGGTGTTTAATCCTATTTTCCCCTCTACGTTTTACTCACACACAATTGCTGGGGAATGGATCGATTAAAGCCTTGGTTCGTGGATTGGCTCAATCAAGAGGTGCACCCCCAACTGATTTATGAAAAGTCCTTACCCCTTCTTGTTGAGAGGAGGAATCCCGCAAACCCAAGGGATCTTAAGTGGAAAAGAGCCGGATGAGATTGTTTTTAAAGAGAATGGCTTATTAGACATCTTGCATAATCTCAATTCCTTGCCCCTGCCCCTGCCCTTGCCCTTGCCCGAAAAAGTTCTGGCACGCAATTCTATTAGGGCAAGGGCAAGGGCAGGGGCACGGGCAAGGAATTGTGAGGTTATGCAAGATGTCTATTGTTTACCCTTTCTTTACAGAAGTCTCAAAAGACAGGATTCTTTTTAGATCATCGAGAAACACGTCAATGGATCAGAGAATTTGCACGGGGAAAAGTTGTTTTAAATGCGTTTTCTTATACGGGCGCGTTTAGCGTTTATGCATTGGCAGGAGGGGCCAAACGGGTTGATTCTGTCGATATTTCCGAGGATGCCCTTGAGATCGCCAAGAAAAACTTGTCTTTGAACGGGTTTTCTCCCGACCGGCAGGGGATCTTTTGCGAAGATGTCTTTACTTTTTTGCGAGAGTCTTCGTTGCTTTACGATTTGGTGATTTTTTTCGTTTTTGAAGGGGATTCCGGCACCCCAGCTGAGCGACAGAGCGTCGGGGGTTGTATTAAATCAATACTACCCCCGACGCTCTGTCGCTCAGCTGGGGCGCCGCAACCCCTTGAAAAACGAAAAAATCACCGCCGCGCAGTATAAATCATGTTTAGCCTCCACAGCAACCATTATGTTCTTTTTGGTAGGCATGTTGGGTGGAGTAGAGCTCTTCGACGAGCTGGAAATAATTTCCTTAACTCTGCGTTTCCTCGGCGCACCCTGCGGCTTTGCGGTTATTCCACAGGGCTTATTGGCAAATAAATTTTAATGCGTCGGTTCTGCGTGTGAAAATATAATCCCTTGCTTTTGATTTTCTCTTGTTTTATTTTATTATTTTCATTCGGTAAGTTTTATGATTGAAAAATCTATTTTTTCCCCTTTAGTTCTCATTTTGTTAGGGGCTCCCGGATCTGGGAAAGGGACGCAAGCGAAGCGTTTATCGCAAGACTATCAAATTCCCCATCTTTCCACGGGTGATTTATTTCGTGCGCACATGGCTGCCCATACCCCTTTGGGTGAGCAGGTCACAGGGATTATTCAAGCGGGTCAGCTTGTTCCCGATCCTTTGGTTTTACAGATGCTATTTGATCGTCTGATGCAGCCAGACTGTGCCAAGGGGTATTTATTAGATGGTGTTCCTCGGACGATTGAGCAAGCCAATCAGCTCGCTAATTTTCAAAAAGGCCACGCAAAAATATTTGCTTTATATTTAGATGTGGCTGACGAAGAAATTGTAAAGCGTGTGGCGGGACGCCTCCTTTGCAGGCAGTGTGGATGGATTTATCATCGCGATTTTTCTCCTCCGACCAACGACTCGATTTGTGATCAATGTGGAGGAGAGATCTATCAAAGAAAAGATGATGAACCTGCAATCATTCGGCAGCGTTTAAACGCTTATCATGCGCAAACCCAACCTTTAATTGATTATTATGCTCAACGGCATCTTCTTCACACCTTCGATGGGACTCAGCCTCCCGATCTTCTCCATGCACAAATCAAACGTTATATTGATCAAGCAAAACTTGATTTTTAGTAATGTAACTTTTTAGCAAGGCTTTCGAAAAAAGATGCTTTTTCTTTAGTGCACCAATATTAGAAATTTCTAAACGATCCAGTTGCTGTTGCACGATCGCAAAGAGGCGATGCTGATGAGCCAGCTGTTCCTCTTCTTGAGAGGAGTCGCCGGTTAACTGTTCGGTATTCTGAATGGAGGGAAGCAATCCCAATTCCCAGTAGTCTTTTAAATGCCAAATCGACAGCCGCGTGAGTCCTTCCAACGCCGCATCGGTATCCTCTAAAGGCGCTGTATCAAAGATTTTGGAGAGGTGCTTTTCCAAAGTCAAAAAAAGACCTGTAGAGAGAAGATGATCGGAGGCAGGATATCCAATGGCTTGAAGCCGCTGATGATGGAGTGCTTCATTGACCCAGCTAAATCTTTCAATGAGATCTAAACGGTCGGTATGCCAAGCAATGGATAAAGCTTTCTGCACACGCTCTAGGTAGTGAATAAGGGGCTTATCTAAGAACGTAATCTGTTGAAAAAGGGCATTTAACGACTCTGTGGTCAATCGCTCCGGTTTCACCGATAAAAATTCTTTTTCAAGCTGTTGGACCGCTTGTTCGGTTCGTTGAAGAAGAAATTCTCCTTCATGAACAAGTTGAGTCAAGTGATATTGTAAAGGTTCCGATAGACTCTCATGTTTTAATAACAGCAGATGATTGTCTTGTAAATCAGGCAAGCTTTCAGAAAAAACAGCCGGGGAGAGTCCGACAAGTACGAAAGGGAGCCGATTCAGGTAAGAGGGATGTTGATCTAAGAAATTTAGGAAAGCTAAAAAGTTTTCAGAAAAGAGATGAGAGCCAAGGGCCTCTAGCATAGAAGGATGGTCAATGAATTGGAAGAGGCTTTCTTGCTTGTTTTGAGAGTCGTTTTGTGGTTTTGATTGGAGTAACAAGAAGCTGTGTCCCATTTCTAACATAGAGAAATGAAGGAGAGCTTCTTTGAATTCATCGAGAGTGGATTGTAAAACACGGTTTTTAAAAGGGGGAGAGGAGGAATAGTGCATAGGGCAATCTCTCTATAGTTATCCACGTCCTACTGAATAGAGGTAAATTTTTTTTTGCGCAATATCCTTTTGCTTTCTATAGTAAGGTCAACTAAGGAGAACTCGCGAAAATGTCTATCTCAACAAAACGCATCGCAGTGACAGGGGGAGCCGGTCAAATTGCCTATTCCTTTCTTTTTCGTTTGGTAAACGGAGAGGTTTTTGGGCCGGATCATTCCCTGATTTTGCATCTTTTAGAAGTGCCGCCCCTCTTAGGCTCTTTAGAAGGGGTTAAAATGGAATTACAGGACTGTGCCTTTCCTCTTCTGGAAAAAATCGAGGTGACGGCTGACCCTTACCAAGCGTTTCGGGACATTGATTTTGCCTTTCTCATTGGAGCAAAGCCGAGGGGGGCGGGGATGGAACGTAAAGACTTGCTACAGGACAATGGACGCATCTTTGCTGAGCAGGGGAAGGCATTGAATGCAGTCGCTCATCCCGATGCCAAGGTTTTTGTGGTTGGAAATCCTTGTAATACCAATTGCTTGATTGCGATGAGCCGGGCGCCTCGTTTATCGAGGAAAAATTTCTTTGCCATGACCCGTTTGGATCAGAATCGGGCGACATTTTTATTGGCTGAAAAGGCCCATCTTCCTCTCTCAGCCGTTTCAAACGTCATCATTTGGGGCAATCATTCTTCGACGCAGGTTCCTGATTTTTTTCACGCCCGTCTCCAAGGACATCCGGCCGAGGAAGTGATTCAAGATCGTCATTGGTTGGAGCATGATTTTATTCAACTGGTTCAAAAACGGGGGGCTGCCGTCATTCAGGCGAGAGGAAAATCTTCTGCGGCTTCAGCCGCACATGCCTTGATCCAAGCGGCCCGCGATCTTCTCTTTCCCACCCCTTTAGGAAATTGTTATTCTGTGGCGACGATTGGGGAAGGAAATCCTTATGGGATTGAAGAGGAATTGGTTTTTTCGTTCCCCTATCGGACATTAGCGCGAGGAGAGAGGATATTAATCTCCGGGTTAGAGATGCCGGAGTGGTTAGAAAACAAAATCAAAATCACAGAACAAGAATTATTAGAAGAGCGAGAGTGTATTAAATCTTTCATTTCTTAGGAAAAGTATGGCTGATGTAATCTTTGAAATTACAAAGGACAATCTAGAAACAGGTTTAAGGGGGTATCCCGTGGGGTATTGCGTCACCTCGACGGTTGATCCTATTCAGGGACTATCCTACATGGGGCGTCCTGTTTCGGAGATTAGCCATTGGGAGCCGGAGCAGGTGATTTACCTTCTCTATCAGGGCCGTGAAGGAACAGCGGAGGAGGTGGCAGAGTTTTCTAAAGAACTACGTCGCCGATCTGTTTGTTCCCCGGCGATTCTTCATCATATTCGGCAGCTTCCTAGGGAGGGGCATCCGATGAAACTTTTCTCGTCTGCTTTATTGTTAACCGGTATTTTTGAAGGCAAGAATGATTACCGGGAAGATTGTTTGAATATCGTTGCTAAAATTCCTGAGATTGCGGCTGCGGTGATTCACCACCATGCGGGTTGGGGAGACCCGAAGCCTTCAGATCCTGCTTTGGGCTACATGGAGAATTTTACACAGATGCTCAATGTACCCGGAGGTAATTTGGAAGAGCTGACGCGGGCGTTCAAATTTTTTAATATTCTCCACTATGATCATGGGGGAGGCAACCTTTCTGCCTTTGTGGGTAAAGCAGTGGCTTCCGGATTAGAGGACTTGTATGGGTCTCTTTCGGCGGCGATGTGTGCGTTGGCAGGTCCGCGGCATGGAAGGGCTAATCAAGATTGCCTTTCTTTTGTTCAGGAGCTCGTTCATCAATTAGGGGAGGAGGTATCCGAAGAGAAAATTGAAAAGATTTTACGAAGAAAATTGGCTAATCAAGAGTTGATTTTTGGATTTGGCCATGCCGTCTTGCGTGTGGAAGATCCCAGGGCGACTCTCCTTTATCAAATCACGGAGCAACATTATCCTCACCATCCGTTGGTGAAGATGGCGCATAGACTGCGAAAAGTGGGGACAAGAATCTTAAAAGAAAACGCCAAGATTGCTGATCCCTACCCCAACGTCGATGCCATTTCAGGAGTATTATTAACGGCTGCCGGTTTTCCTTATCCTCTTTATTATACGATTCTTTTTGGTTTGGCCCGTGTGGTGGGCATTTCCCGCCAAATTGTCTATGAGCGGCAGGAGGCGCGCCAGGGGAAGGGGACGCCGATTGTGCGGCCAAAATATTTCTTTAAATCTCTTGGTTGAAATCAAGCGTGGATAAATAAAGCCATTCTCGATAAAATGAAGAGGTATTATCGAGGGGGAGGATGGATTTTCAATCATTATCTTTTATTTTCAATCGCGCCTGGAAGCGGACGTTATCTAAAAAGAAGGCTCTCTTTGTTTTTATGTTCTTATTTTTAGGGGGGCTATTAGCAGTTGCTTGTCGGGGGCTGGCGCTTCATGCTGGGCCTTGGGTGCAGCTCAGTTTGGCTTTTCTTCCTCTTTTTCTTTGCAGTGGGCTGCTTCTATTCTTGGGAATTTTATTAATTTGTCTTTATCGAGAGGAAATGAAGGGGCAAGAGAGAGAGTACAGGGAGATGCTTTCTCAATCTTGGATGGTGGCTTTGGGAGCCTCTTATTTTGTGATTCCCTTGATTTTTAGTTATCTTATCCTGTGGATGTCATTAGGAGTGTTTGTGTTATTGAGTGAAATCCCGGTGGTTGGGAGTTTTTTTAGCATTTTGCTCTCTTTTGCTCCGTTTCTGATTAATTTGGGGACGCTCGTTTTATGTGTGATCAGTTTAGCCGCTCTTTTTTTTCTCGCCCCTGTCATTGCATTCAAGGGGCTGGAAGGGCGTATGCTTCTTCAGACAGTCACTCAGCGTTTAGAGAAAGATCCGCTGGCAAATTTGGTGTTAATTCTTGTGGCTTTCTTTCCTTTGGCCTTCATGATGGGGCTTCTTGTTTCTGCGGCAATTCTTTCGGGTTCAGTGAGTGTGGAGTTAGCGAATCCTCTTGAGAGGACACTGCAGGGTTTTTTTATCATGATTCCCTTTACAGCTTTTTTGACTCCAACAGTCATTTTCTTTTTTAATTTTGCTGCTGAGGCGCATGTCTGGATGCAAAAAGAGATTTCGTGAAACTTGAGTAGAAAAAGATCGAGAGATTAATCATTAGCTGTATGAGAGAGTCGATAACTTTCAAATCGAGCCGATACCATCGTACGCAGCCTTGCCGATTTAATTTTCTCGATGAGTCGTCTTGCTTTTGAGAGGCTGAATGTTGGGTGGAATTCGAGTTCCGGCAATGATTTGAACAATGATCCCTTTCCGATGCAACCGAGATAGATCACATCAAGAAGAGCTTTTTCCGCTGTTGCCATTTTTATTCCTGTCTTGGTATCAACATCAAATCCCATGAAAAAATCGGGATCTATATGATGGATGCGGACAGTGGTGATAGGAGTTTGGAAGCAATGGGTTCGTGCAAGCGAAACCGCGTATACAACAGATGGGATTTGAGAAATCATGTCATGATGATAAAGAGCGGATTGTAAAGAAATATAGGCCGGAAACGGGGCGACAAGGCTTTCAGGGATCAGGAAAGGACTGATTGTCATTTTTAGTGACCATATTCCTCTGCCGAGATGAATAAGCTGATTGGACTCTTGAAGCCTTGCAAGAATTTTGGAGGCATGAGGAGGTTTGATGGCGAGGCACATGGCAGCGTCTCTTGTGCTGATAATGGTTTGATTCAGTTGCTGCAATTGATGGAGAGCGTTCAGCAACCTCATATTTCCTCGCTGAGTTGCTCGATCACGTGATCTAATATCCTATTCCAGAGTTGAATAGGGCGATATTGTTGTTGGTGATCCAAAGGGAGGAAAGCGACGACCTGTCCTAAGAACTCTTCATAGGTTAAGGACATGGCATTTTCAATCGCTTTTTTTATTTGATCTTTCAGCTCTTTAGTCATTTGTGGTCTTTTCACTCCAACATTCAGAAGATGATACAGATCAAATACATCTCGTGCTTGAGTTTCATTTCTTAAGGCCAGAGCAGCTATTTTCTGTTTGAAGGCAGCTTCTTTTGTATAGTGGTTGGCCAAGATGGGGGAGAGCTGATAATTTTGAATGATTAACGAATCGACGGTATCGAAATGTTGCGCATCCTCAATCCCACGCCGAGAAAATTCGATTTTGGTGTTCATTGGAGATGAGTCTAAAGGGGTGAGCGCGACTTTCCATCGCTGTGTTGTTTCTGTTTGTTTTGGTTCCGAGATCTCTCTAATGGAAATCCCTTTCGTTTGAAGAATCATTTCAAATGGCGTTGACTGTAAAATTTTATTTACCAACTTCTGCAACGTCTCCTTGCGGATTGTTTGAACATCCAAGTCAATATCCTGAGAGTAGCGGATGCTTTTCAAAAAGAATCGCAGATTACAGCCTCCCTTAAGGGCATATAAATCTTTTTCAATCTTGCGACCTAAAAAATCGAGGAATAACAAGTGAAATAGCTCAACATACTGTATGATGGATAGTGTTTTCATGATTTTAATAGTACCTGAAATCGACACAGGTGTCAACTATAGGTTTTTTCAGAAAAGAAAAAACTGTGAGTAAGAAAGAACTTTTTAAGTTGCGCATGGGGTTATTTAATCTGTATGGGAAAAGACTCCACTATTTTATGAAAAATATAGGATTGCATTCCTACATTTTTTATGTTAAAATAGGAATGTAATCCTATATAAGGAAGTCGCTATGCTCGATGAACTCAGACAACTTAGTCAAAATTTTCTGCAGCTGAAGAACTCTTCCTATCGGCGCTATTTTATTCAAACCAACCCGTTTACACATCGCCTGTCCCTTCTGCTTGGCCAAAGAGGGGTAGGAAAAACAACGACATTGGTGCAACACCTTTTGGATTGCGCATCTCAAGACATTTTCGACCCCTCCATTCTCTATGTTCAAGCAGATCACTTTCAGCTTGGAAATGCTTCCCTTTATGAAATTGCAGAGGATTTTCATTCGATGGGTGGCAAGATCTTAGCATTCGATGAGATTCACAAATATCCAAACTGGTCCCAGGAACTGAAAAGCCTCTACGACACCTTTCCCAAACTGACTATTGTCGCTTCCGGAAGTTCTGCACTGCAAATGCATAAAGGGAGCCACGACCTTGCACGTCGAGCAATCAAATACACGATGTATGGGCTCTCATTCCGTGAGTTCCTTGAACTTCGACTCAAATGCAGTCTTGGGGCGCACTCGCTTGCTAATATCCTTCAAACCCACGAAAAGCTCGCTTCTTCAATTATTGAGGTGATCGAAGCCAACGGTCATAAGGTTCTTCCCCTGTTTCAGGAATATGTGACCTGTGGTTATTATCCCTATTTGTTTGAACTCCCCGGTAGAGAGCTCTATTTTATCACGCTTGAGCAAAACCTCCACACCACTATTGAATCAGATCTTGTTGCTATCTATCCCCACCTCAGCGGCTCCAGTATCAACAAACTCAAAAAACTTCTGGTAATCATCGCCAAAGAAGTTCCCTTTACCCCCAATTGGAATAAGATAAAAGAAATGCTTGAAATTGGAGATGCACGAACAGTTAAAACCTATTTCCAATATCTCCAAGACGTTTCTCTCATACGTTGCATCAGCAAAAACACGCAAAAACTCAGTCACATCGATGCTTCAGAAAAGATTTATCTGGATAATCCAAACCAGATACACGCACTATCCTTAGGAAATCACAATGTAGGAACACAGCGTGAAATTTTCTTTCTCGATATGCTTTCCTTCAAGCATCAGATTACCGTTGCCATGAAAGGGGACTTTATTGTTGATAATACGTATGTATTTGAGATTGGCGGGCGTCAAAAATCTTTCGAACAAATAAAAAGCGAAAAAGAAGCTTTTTTAGCCATCGACGGTAGAGAAAAAGGCGTTGGTGCCAAAATCCCATTATGGCTGTTTGGATTTCTCTATTAAGAGGGTGTCTGGAATTCAATATTGCCCTTTCATTAAAAATCCTGCTTAGGGCAAAATAATCTCGAATTTAGCACGTTCAAGAAGTAAAGTTAATATCGGTTTTATGACAAAATTCCCTATAGGAATTCAAAATTTTTCGAGAATTCGAAGTGAAGGTTTCCTTTACATCGATAAGACCATGATTATTCATCAGATGATTACTCAAGGAGTTGCCTATTTTTTATCCCGTCCTCGTCGATTTGGAAAATCCCTATTAGTTTCTACTTTAGAGGCTTTGTTCCTTGGAAAAAGGGAGCTTTTTTCAGGGTTATGGATCGATTCTTGTGATTACAAATGGAAAGAATATCCTGTCATTCGAATGGACATTTCAAAAACGGTTTCTTCAAGTCCTGAAGCATTGGCTACCTCACTCCAAGAAATAATAAAGGTAAATGCTGAAAAGTATGGAATAGAAGGGATTGAGCGATCGTTCCCATCCCTTAGTTTATCAGCACTCGTCACAGAGCTTTCAAAAAGGGGGCCCGTTGTCATTTTGATTGATGAATATGACAAGCCTTTAGTTCATCATCTAGAAGACATGGGTGTGGTTGCTAAAAATCGAGACATTCTCCGCGATTTTTACACCATGATCAAAGCTCTCGATGAGTACCTACATTTTGTTTTTGTGACGGGTGTGAGTAAATTCTCGAAGGTCTCTCTTTTCTCCGGCATGAATAATCTTTTAGATATCTCTCTAAATCCAATTTACTCTACTTTGCTTGGCCTCACCGATGAGGAACTACGCCGAGATCTTCATGAAGAAATGCGGTGTGTCTCGGAAATCAGAAATAAAAATGAAGAAACCAACTTCAAAGAGGTGAAACAATGGTATGATGGTTATCTGTTTTCTCAGTCAACGGCCTCAAAGCGTGTATATAACCCACTTTCGGTATTTCAATTTTTGCAAAATGCAAAGCTTGATAATTACTGGTTTACGACAGCAACTCCTACATTTGCTATTGAGCTCATCAAAAAACAAAAATATTCCGTTCCTGATCTGGAACAGGGAATGATCGTTGGAAAGGAGATTGAAACAGATCACGAAGTCGACATCATCGACCTCCCGACACTCTTGTTTCAAACAGGTTATTTAACCATTGACAGCTACGACGAGGATAGCCGGACTTACTGCCTAAAATTTCCTAATGAAGAGGTTAGGCGTTCATTTCTTGAGCAACTTCTCTTTGAATTTGCAGATAGGCGGCCATCGGAGATGCACACGATTCTTTTTAAGCTGCTAAACCATCTAAAAAATAAGAATTTAAGTGGTTTCTTTGAAACTTTTAATGCCCTCTTTTTCTCTGTCCCCTGTCAAATTCACCTAAAACAAGAAGCGTATTACCACTCCTTAATTTACCTCGTCTTGAAGGCCCTAGGATTCTCTGTGCAATCTGAAGTTTCCACAAATAACGGTAGAGTCGATATGGTGCTTAAGACTGATCGATACATATTTATTTTCGAATTTAAAATCGATTCGGATGCCGAAACAGCTTTGAAGCAGATTTTAGACAAAGGATATTACAATCAATTCAAGCTAGAATCTAAAGAAATCATATTGATAGGAGTAAATTTTGATACAAAATCTCGATCATTAAACGATTGGTGTGCTGATTCTATAAAATAAATGAGTGGAAATCAATTGTTATTAACAAGATATAGCTTATAAACTTTATTCATATAAATTTTATTTAATCTTTGCAAAATATTAACGATTTGCTTTAATAATTACTCTTTTATCAAATCAAAAATTATAGGGTTTTTATGTTTAATGGAATGTCAGTGAGTTTAATCTATGGATCTCGACTTTGTACAACTCCAATGAAATGAAAGGTCAATCTAAAAGGCTGTGTTTCAACGACCTCTTAGATTGATATTTTATTTCCTTACAGTTGCACAAATCCTTCATTCCCATTCACAATAGTCCTTGGAGCTCTAAATGCTTCAACCAAACAATCTTAAGCGGCTGCTAAATGTTCAATCAGCATGCTTATCCAATCCATTTCTATATTTTCGCCATTTCCCTCTTTGTTATTTTTAAGGAAGGGCTCAATCATATGCTTCCTGAAAATTAAATTATCGCTCCATAGTGCCTTGCGGACAGTTTTCAATAAATCTGAGAATGCTGCATCGTGCTTTTTATACCAAGCCATCTTTTCTACCTCGATTGGACGCTCTTCTCTCAGACGATTAGCAAGTAAACATACAATCGTATAAAGACCCATCAAGATAGGGGTTGTTCTGGCAATCGCTTTATCCGACCACTGCCTTTGTGTTTCCACTCCCAGGTGCTCTCGAACTTCAAAGAAAGTGACCTCCATGTTCCATCTCTGAATAAATAGTTCGATGATTTTCTCCGGAGAAAGAGAAATATCGGTACTCATTAGCGGCAAAGGATCCAGCTCTCCTTCGGAATCAACCACTAATACCCATCTAATAGGAGCCGGAAAAAATCCATCCGCTCCCCATAAGCTAGTATTTGACAGATATTTAAGCTTCTTTTTTTTCTTCCCATAACCCTCAAGAGTAGCCTCCTGCCAGCCAAGGTCTGCCATCCCCACCCATTTCTTTAAAGCTGATCAATTTATCTCCCCTTGTTTTCTTTCTTCCTCTTTTACCGGGCTCTGCCGGAGGGGGAAAATTATACAAACGCGCATTGATCTTTAGCCTGCAAATGAAAGAAATCTTATGTTTGATGCACATCCAAACCAGCTCGCCTGAGGCAAACCCTCCATCTCCAACAAGGATGATTGGCACATGGAAAGCCCAACGAATCACTTGTTTAAGCATCTGGATGCTCCACTGCACTGTCGTTTTATGCCTTCTCCTAGCCGTTTTATTGCTTTTTTCTGATGGCTCTAAAACAGTAAAAAAAGGCAATGCAAAGGGACGGGCCGAAAAAGGGAAACGCCAAGATACAGCGAGTGTCAACCACTTTAAGCCGGAGCTTTTTACCACTGTCCGTTTTGATGAGCGAACTGCATCGCGATAATATCCCTTTGCTTTAATTTTAGCCCCTCTTCTTCTCTCAAGCGTTTCATCAATAAAGAAAACCAGCGGTTTATCCGTCCCGGTGACTTTCAGAATCAAACTAAGGAGAATTTTAGAAGCCAACAGAGGAGACCATTTCACTCGATTAAGGACATGGTGATATTTTGCAAAACTTGATTCTTGGCTGAGGCCCATTGTCCTCAAAATTGAGCATACGGTTCTTTTGCCGCGGCCTAAAATAGCGCCAATGAGGAGCGTCAAAGCATTATTCCAAACAGGATCAGAAAAAAGAATTGAAAATGAAAAGAAAAATGATAAAATAGATGGCGATAGGGATAGCATATGACCTCTTGATTTTTTTTAACACATTCATTTTGAGGTATTTGCTTATTCCTATCAAATTTATTTTCCTTGTTAGAGATGCCAGAAAGATTTGGCCTTGTTCGCCTTCTCTTAAGATAACATTCGTTCACTCGGAGGGCACTGCCTAGGAATTTGACCGAAAAGGCGAACGAAGCCAAAGATTTTTATTCTTCTCTTGAAAAACTAATTTTTTGATAGATTGAAAATTTTTCCTGGTTTTTAAATTCCTCCATCTTTATAATCGTTAATATGTTAAGCGTTTAAGTTGGGTTATCGACGATAACCTGGCAACAAATTGGACTCTTCTGTGCAGTTTTAGGTAAAATTGTACAAAGTCCAGAATCTCATTTTAATAAGCAATAAATATGTAAGTTGTAAGGCGAATTTTCCTTAGAGACTGCTAAAATATTATTCACCGCAGAGAAAGCAACCGAGAGCGCAGAGTTTAAAAAATTATTTACAATTCTGGTCATGCCATCCTTGAGTATCGCAACATTAAAGTTAATCAACAATCAGGACCAAGAATAGCAAGTGTATTCATTAGCTCTGCGCTCTCGGCTGCTTTCTCCGCGGTGAATTATATTTTAGCAGTCTCTAAGGAAAATTCGCCCATGGCGTTTAATTAGGGTCTTAGAAAACTAACGTCGCATGCTTTGCTAATTCGATGGCCTTCAATTTATCAGAAGATTTATCCCCGGTGTATCCTTCAATATTAGCATGATCTTTGTGAGGATTTGGCTCAGGTTTGACATCTAATTGTGAGCTCCTAATTTGTTTGGCAAGAAGATCTGCTCGTGCTTTTGATGTTCTTCCATCCCCTCTTTTTCCAGAAACAAATTGGAGATCAAGAGCGGCAATTTCTTCTTCGGTATAATCATCAATTCGATAGACGGAAGCTTTATTATCACGCGCGGGTAAGAACGCCGCGTATTTTACATTTTTATTCCCCATGCTAAAGTGATCTGAAAAAAATATAAAACGTCCAATTTTTTCCGAGTCATCCACATAATCAGGCAATTTACTCATGATAAGGCAAAATAATCTAAGAGGATTTTTTCAATGGCAGACGGTAATTCATTTAGAAATTTAGCTTCTCCGTGATTTTTACTCGTTGGAAGCAATCCGGCAAAGGTGATAGTATCAGGATTCACTGATACAACAAAAGTGACGTGTTTTCCTTTTGACCACAAAAAACCAATCTCTCCTGTTGGTTCTGGCACAATATCAGGAATTTCAATGTCGTCTGGTAATAAATCTAAAAATCTTGAAGCTGCATAGATGGAAAAATAATCGATGGGACTGGCATCATAACCATCCCAGCCTTGTCCATGACATCTAGCAAACACATCGATTAATTGTTGATTCAAAATCTCTCGCCATCCCAATGAGAAGGTTTGAGAGCTGTGATTTCGAATTTCCCTGACATACTTACTAAGTTCTTGGGATGACCGACTGACACCAATCTCATAGTGAGATGAATAAAATGGACAATCTAAAGGAAAGAGATTCATCTAAAAAGCTCCTCTGCTTTTTCTGTCAGGCTCTTTTTAAAAATATCGTTTTTCACATCACGCAATATTTGAAAAACATCAGAAACCGTATTTTCGTTAATTGGCGAATTAATTACTTGAGATGCTTCTATATCAAGAATCATCGACTTACTGACAGGATTATTTGAACTTGCTAATGCCTGAGTGATAACAGCTCTGGTGTTCTTGTCCGAAAGATAGAATTCAATTCTATTAAAAAAATTGATTAGAAGGGATTTATCCGATGGAAGTTTGGGATTGTTGATAAAATAATGTTGTAGTTCAGATTCTCTAGGTATTTCAATGACATTAATAAACCGAACGATGATTCGTTTGATGAGAACAGGAGAAACTGCTTTCGAAAAAAGACTCCAAAACTTGAGGACTTCAGGAAAATGTTCTTCCCAACGATTGTAAGGTTTTAACCGACTAAAGCTATATCCATCTAAACGGAATTGAATCACTTGTTTTTCATCAACAGACCAATTTAGAAATCCATCCACACCTAAATCGATTGATTCCGAAGCAGATTGCTCTCCTTGGAACTCAATTCTGCCCATAAATCGTTTTCGAGGGCTCTTCTTTGGATACTCCAAATTAATTTTACTACAGAGCTGTTCAAGGTCCGCAATGGTCACCTCAGGTGGAAGTTCGACTTGCACTTCAAAGATCGCTTCTGTAACAGGGGGGCGGGAAGGCGATGTATTTAGATTCATAAGTTGAAAGGATAGATGTTACCGTTACATACAGGCTAACAAGAAAGCTCTTAGGAAGACATGCTTCCAGATGATTTCTTCTAGCAGAGAGATCTAGAATAGACAAATAGAAAATTTAAAGCAAGCCAGATGAATTGCCCGATAAATCGTTCCGCTGGTTTAAACTTTTTTGAAACAATGCAAGGCTTACTATTGCTGCCCGAATTACCCGTTGATTGGCCTCAAAAAGTTCTTAAAATCCTTAAACAATATGCATCTGCTAATATTGACATGGCTGATGCCTCCCTTGTTGTACTTGCTGATCAATTGAAAACGGGAAAAATTGTTTCGGTTGATAGAAAAGACTTTTCTATACTTCGTTGGAACTCGGGTAGAAATTCATTTTCCAATCTCCTATATATGTGAAGACAGATAATCGCAGTGCACTAATGGTGCACTGACTTATACTGTGGGGCGGTGATTTTTTTTCTTCAAGAGATCTTCTGCTTTCACTGCACCGCTCGTTTCTCTTTCAATTGATTTTGCCAGCATCAAGCTTGGCACTCTTCTTCCATTTATAATCTCTGAAAGATGAATGCGACTACAACCAAGTATCTTGCTGAATTTTGTGACGCTGAGTCGTTTGTGAAATAAATATGTTCTCAAATCCATGCGTTATTTTTCTCCTAAAGCTCGACTTTGCAACTTTTAAGGGGTCGCTAAACATGAAGATTTTCAGTCATAACGCGTTAAAATTTTTTCGCCAACCCAAATGAGGGTTGGCGAAAAGATTTTAACGCGTTATGGCTCAAAAGATTGCATTTATCGACCCCTTAAAAGTTGCAAAGTCGAGCTAAGACAAATATATTTTGATGAATCATTTATCTCAATATGAAGTGTTTTCTTGCGTTAAATTGATTCTTTATGTTACAGTTGATTCATATTAGCAAGCTCCCTGGTGACTGGGTCGCCAAGCCCAGCAGGTTGAGCGGCTAAGAGAACAGGCCTTTAAACGGAGGATAAAACATGAACGAGAATGAGGAAGAATTCTATGTGGCATTAGTGAGGTTCGTCACAAAAGCCATTGTAGACTATACAAAGAACCAATCTGAGGCACTGAAGCTTATCGTGGTTGGTGTCAATTCAGCTTTAAAAGGACAAAACAAAAAGGGGAAACCGTCATGACGCATTTGAAAGAACGATCTGGCGAACCAGCTCCTCTGCGTATAAAGCATGGTAAAGCAGTCCTTTCGACCCCATTCCTGTCAACACCCATTGTGAAGAGGAAAGGCGCTTAATCAACGGACGATGTTGGGGAGTCGTCGCTCGTAGACCTGCATAACAAGCCAAAATAGGCGAATGGACCAAAGGGGGAAATAACTGCCCCACCTTAGGTAAAATCTCCTCTGATGCTCTTGTTAAATTGGTCTTGCTTTCACGGTCATCCCGTTCATAAGTGGCGCCAGCCAGGCAAGAAGTCTGATTGGCTGTCATCGCGAGGTAAATGTGAGAATTCAGAGAGCAAGAGAGGGGAGGGAGCCCCGGAGGCCAAGCCAATTCTAGAACTTGCCCTTTAACAAGTCCCAAGGGAAGGGAGGTAAGTTCCGGAAGAAGAAGCGTCTCTGCTCCGGCTGTCACCACGGTGATGTCAAATGTTTTTGTGTCACTTAAGGAGGAGATCGATCGTTGTTCAAATTCCACTCCTAGCCTTTGACAGGCCAGCCACAGTCCTTGCAAATAAAGGCGAGAATAAACGGTGATCCCCTTTGGAATCCATAAACCTGGAAAGGGAGCGCATCCGGGAACAAGTGTCTGGCAATCGGCGATTTCCAGCCATTTGTTATCAGAGGGGTATTTCTCTACAGAGCGTCGAAAGTCGCTCTTTTGTTCTACTGTGAGAGCCAAACGCAGGATGCCCTGATTTTTTGCATGGACCGCTCTTCCAAGGGAACATTCAGCCACTTGCAAGAGTTTCTGAGTGGCTTGAAATCCTTCGACTCCTCTCCAATTTAATTTGGCATGGGCACCGGCATAAGGATGGAGCAGCCCAGCAGCGATTCCAGAGGCACCTTCTCCAATGCCTTTAGAATCAAATAAATAAATTTTTGTGCGTGGCAATTGGGAATGGAGAAGATGCCAGGCTGTGGCTAATCCGCAAAAGCCGGCTCCAATAATTGCAATATTTAGCATGGCACATATGATAGCTGAAAATGGGACATTTCAGCTAGAATAGTAATAGCAAAAGATGAGTGAGAAGATTAAAACTTGCTATGAAGCAAAAAACCAAGCATGTGATTTACTTCTGGGCTGCTGCGATCTTGTGTGCAGGGGCATTCATGACTCTCTTCCTTGATTATTACCGTCCTTCTATCTCTGTTCTTGCCGGGTCTTTTCTCTTACAAGATTTGCATGGGAAGAAAGAGAAAATCGAATTTTCTTTAAAAGATGTCTCTACGGGGGAGACTTACAATTGGGAAGTCCCCTTGCAAAATTACCAACTCTTTTATGAATGGGTGGCCTACGAAAAAAGCTTAGAAAATGTCCCTCAAGATATTAGCGAGGTTCTATTTAAATCTCCTCCGGCTATCTTAATGATGACGCCCTTTTCTGAAGCAAAGCTCTTTCAAGTGATTCAATTTGTTCCGGAAGATTACTTTCGTGCTCAAGTCCTTGGAAAAGCCCATCAAGAGTGGGTCTATTTTTACCAAGCGGGGATGTATCAAAAGGTCATTCATCTATTTAACTCATCGGCTGCGCCATGAAAAAAACATTCATTTTTTTAGGAACGGGAGCCTCAGCCGGAGTCCCTGTTGTGGGATGCTGCTGTGCGGTTTGCCGCTCTTCTTCTCCTTTCAATCAACGCTTGCGCTCCTCTTTGCTCATTCGCTTTGGACAACGGCAATTTTTAATCGATGCGGGCCCTGATTTTCGTATGCAAGCTTTACGCTTTTCTATTTGTTTCTTAGATGGCCTTTTGCTCACCCACTCTCATCATGATCATACCGCCGGATTGGATGATTTACGTCCCTTGTTCCACAAAAGACATGCCCCCATTCCCCTCCTCCTTTCCTCTCAAACAGCACAGGAGATCCGGAAATCTTACTTTTATCTCTTTAAAACTCCTCCCCTTTTTTCGTTGCAGCTTTTACCTGAACAAGAAACGGGAGAAGTTTCGTTTGAAGGCGTCCCTTTTCAGTTTGTCACTTATGCGCAAGGAAAAATGGTTGTCAATGGCTATCGCTTAGGGCATTTTGCTTACCTGTCCGATATTAAAGAATTTTCTCCTTCTATTTTTAAATCATTAGAAGGGGTAAAGTGCCTGATTATTAGCGCATTAAAGCGTGTTCCCTCTCCTTTACATCTTTCTGTTGATGAGGCAATTGATTTTGGAAGGAAGGTCGGAGCGGAGCAAATTTGGCTGACTCACCTCTCGCATGATCTTGATTATGAGCAAACAAATGCCTATCTTCCCTCAAATATCCGCTTAGCCTATGATGGTTTAGAAATAGAAATGGATTAAAAACCTGTTATGCAAGAAGAACAAATGCAATCAGCAGAGGAGCGAGCTCTTTTTCACCACATCGCTCCGAACCAAAAAGCCCTTTTAGTTTCCACTTATCGAGGGGCGGCGGGGCGTCCCATTTGTGAAGAGCACTTAGAAGAATTAGCCCTTTTAGCCAAAACGTTTGGAATTGAAACGATCCATCGGGTCGCCTGTCCAATTCGCAAATTTGATGCCTCAATTTTTGTGGGCAAGGGAAAATTAGAGGAGTTGATTCAACTGGCAAATGAAAAACAGGCCGATGTCATCCTTTTCGATGATGAGATCACCCCCGCTCAGCAACGGAATTTAGAGAAAGCCTTTAACCGCTCTGTCATGGATCGGACCGAGGTTATTTTAGGAGTTTTTGCTCAGCGTGCCCAAACAAAAGAGGCCCGTTTGCAGATTGCCTTGGCAAAGATCAAGTATGAAGCGCCTCGATTAAAACGGCTGTGGACCCATTTATCTCGCCAAAAGGGGACAACAGGCTCGGGAGGAGGAGGGGCCTATTTGAAAGGGGAGGGGGAAAAGCAAATTGAGATCGACCGTCGGATTCTTAAACGAAAAATAGAAGATCTTCAGGAACAATTAAAAGAGGTGCGTGCGAATCGAGAAGTCCAACGCTCCTCCCGGGTCAAAGCAGAGATCCCCCTCTTTGCCATCATCGGTTATACGAATGCCGGCAAATCGACCTTGTTGAATGCGCTGACAAGTGCCGGCGTGTTTGTAGAAGATAAGCTTTTCGCTACCTTGGATACGACGACCCGTAAGTTTACTCTTAAAAATAACCAAGAGGTGTTATTGATCGATACGGTGGGGTTTATCCGCAAGCTTCCCCACTTGCTTGTAGCTGCTTTTAAGAGCACGTTAGAAGAGTCTTTAGAAGCAGATATTTTGATCCATCTGATCGACGCAAGCCATCCCATGGCGGAAGAACAAGCTGCAACGACACTTGAGGTGTTAAAAGAATTGGGAGCGAAAGATAAGCCGATTTTGACCGTTCTCAATAAAATCGATCGTGCACCAAGCGCGAGCTTGATTCATCGTTTACGGATGAGCTATCCGAAAAATGTGGAAATTTCTGCTCTCACGCACGAGGGATTTGATGAGCTGCAAGAGGGGATGATAAAAGAGTTGAGCAATCAACGTAAACGAGTTGAGGTGCGGATTCCGCAAAGCGAATATGTCCTCGTGAGCGAGATCATCCGGACAGGTGAAATTTTGAACCAAGAATATGAAGGAAATGATATTCTCTTGATTGCTGATGTCCCCCTGGCACTGGCCAATAAATTATCTAAATACACTCTTGCAAACTGTTAAGTTTTTATGATGTATTCTATGCAACATGTGCCGCAACACGAGCGGCCGCGAGAAAGACTCGTTCATTCCGGAGCAGAGGCCCTTTCCATGGCTGAGCTCATTGCGATCGTTTTAGGAAGCGGTCATAAAGATAAACCGATTATGCAGCTCGCCCATGAGCTTGTTACCCACTTTGGAGGGGTGCAGCAGCTCGCTAGCGCCACTTTGGAGGAACTCACGGCGATTAAAGGGATTGGTTTAACAAAGGCGATTCAATTAAAAGCGGCTTTTAATTTGGGAGTGCGAGCGGTTCGCCGACTCGCTCAGCCCGAATATCTCATCGATCAGCCTGCGCATGCCTACAATTTTATTAAAGATGTCTTGGAAGGGCAGACGCGAGAATTGCTCATTGTGATTTTGCAAAATATCAAAGGACATGTGATCTGTCATGAAGTGGTTGCTATCGGGAGTTTATCTGAAGTCATCGTCCATCCGCGCGAAGTGTTCTATCCCGCCATTCGACATAAGGCAGCGAGCTTGATCTTGGTCCATAATCACCCCAGCGGGGATCCCACCCCTTCTCGCAAAGATTTAGAGATCACTCGGCAACTCGTGAATGCGGGAGCGATGCTGGCTCTCCCCCTAAAAGACCATCTCATTATTGGACGCTCCTCTTATGTCTCTTTGCGAGAACAAGGATTCAGTTTTCTTCCCGGTAACACCCAATATCCAAAAGAGATGGAGCGTTTTTAAATAAAATTATATGTCATTTATAAAATCTTTAATTTTAATTAAATAACTTTTTAAAAAAAACTGGTTGATTTTTATAATTTGTCTGTTATAATAGTGATAATTTAATAGCAGTTAACTTATATTTAAAGGATTGTCATGTCTATCCCTAAGCCTGACCAACCCCTTCAGCCGGTATTTATTAGCCGTCTGGACTCTGCCGAGGTTTTCATTCAGTTGCCTGAGAAGAAGCCTGTCGAGAAAAAGCAGGAGAATCTTCAAAGGGTTGCCGATGACGTTTTTGAACAGCTTCCTCAGACAACAAAGAGGAGCTTCTGGGGGTATGTGGCTCAGGGGGCGAGTAAAGCTGTGGAAGGAGTCCAATGGGGGGCAAGTAAAGTGGCCCAAGGGGTCCAATCTGTTCTTGCTCAGAAGGCTTTAGATGTATTAACGATTGGGGCGATCTCAGAATCCGACAAAGAAGTTCTCATCGCACAAGCGAAAAGGAAGATGAGGGAAAACCTAAATGATCCTCATTATGAGCAGTTATATGAATGGATGGCTGCTGTTTTATGGCCCAGTATCAAGCCGGGGCTGCTTTCTTCTCCCGATCTTTCACCCGCCCTTCATCCCGCCATTTTAGGCAAAGAAGACTTCATTTCAGATTTGTTACAGATTGCCTTGGCGCAAGGATTTGCAAATTTAGCAGAGGAAGTGGCTAAAACGAGAAAAGAGGATCAATCTCCTCTGGTGAGTTTACTTTCTTTTTTCATTCAAAAAATGGATCCGGCAGAGGGGAATGGAAAGAAGAATTACAGAGAAGCCTTAGCTTCTATTGAGAAGGAGTACGAGTCGTCCCGTTATTTCGTTTCGTTTTGGGCAAGACAGTATTTACCTCAATTCGGTTTTAAAGAACGGGATCTGATTAAAGCCTATATTCAACAAACAGATCGCAGAAAAAAGAATGAAATCAAGAATGCTTTGATTGAGGGGTTCAAAAAGAAACGGGCAGAATGGGTCATTGATTCATTTTTTTCCGAATGCGATCGATTAAGTATTCGTCATACAGAACTGCAGAAAGTGTTTGAAGAGATGGCAGATCACGTGTTTGTGAAATCTCTTTTTCCACACGGCCTGAGCGAAGCCTATCAAGCCCTTCAACTCCCCACCCAATTTCGATTTGTTTTGGGATACTTTTTCCCCGATAGCTCCTTTGCCAAACTCATTGCCGGCAATTTACAAGATTTCTATGATCCCTTAGTCTATAACCCTTCCAGAGAATTTGGAGAAGATATAAAGAGGCGCCTCGGTCAGGATGTCGAACAGATGATCCAGGCTCCCAGTGCTTTAGCTTTAGGTTTGTCTAAGCATTATATTGAAGGAGAGCCAAAGAAGGTCGTTGATTTGATTCACTCGATGTTGGCCGCTTTTCTTCCCACCGATGTCGCTCACTCTCAAGCGAGCTGGATTGCAGAGTCCTTGCAAGAGATCTTGGGATCTAAAGATAAGAGTTTTTTCTCTTTAGGACAATTTGCGCAAGGAATCATGCGAGATCTTGTCTTAAGTATCACCTCGCAAGCTGTCAAATCGCTGATCAAGGATGGGGAGACGATCGATCAGACCCAACTCATCAAAATATTGACAGATCGGTTAGTGGGGAAGATCAGTTCTTTCGATCTTCAGTCTAAAATTCCGGACTCTTTTTGGGAGACGTTGACAGTCGATTTACCGATTCCCGCTTTCTTGCTTCCTTCTATCCGTGATTTCATTAAAGCAAAGGTAGAGGAATGGCGTCCGACTCTCTTTGATGCCCAAACGGCTTTTCAAGAGATGAAAGAAACGGGGCGAGCGGCTGCTCAAAAAATTCAGAGCTACCCGGGAGGGAAAGATTTAATCACTTTAGTTGAGCAAATGAGTGATTGGCTCGTGCAGAAGATGATTAGACCTGAGGGCGGTTTGATCACCACTCAACTCGGGGTGAATGATGAAAAAATTGAAGAGCTTTTTCACGAGTATCTTCCCGGGATTCAAATCAGTCCTGAATTCAAAAATTGGTTTAAGAATAATGTCGGTGCTTTAGCGAACCAAGGAGAACAGAACTCCCAATCCATGGCTTTATTGAAGCAAGGGATCTCCTCCCTTTGTTTGGTAGGAATTGAGGCAGTGGTTCAAAGGAATGGAAATGCGGAGAGTTTCATCTCTAGCTTATTGGAGAATATTCGCAAGGCCTTTACAGAAGCTGTGGCTACATTTAAAGCCACCTATTCTTCAGATATGCCGACGATTCTAAAATTCCAAGGAGAGATTAAGAACCATCAGTTACGCATAGAGGAATTGGTTCAGCGAACCAAAGAAAGGAAAGAGAAGAATGATAATTATTTACAGTCAATTCGGTTGACTGATTTTGAGGTGCGCCGGCAGAAGCGGATTAAGGAAGCGTTGCGTGCTCAGAAGCGGTATCATAAGGCGATAGATAGTGTTGAAGATTTAAAAGAGAGCTTGCAGCAATTAGAAATACAAAGGCAACAGCTTTATCGCGAGATACAAACGAAAGGAGTTGTGGGGGTTACTAGGGAGCAACTGAACACGTTAAAGACAGCGATTGCCAACACAAAATCTGCTTTGCGAATGGCAGAGAAAGAGCTGGAGATTAGGCGCAAAGAGGGCGAGCTTAAGGTACAAGCGGCTTTTCAAGAGGAGGCTCTTCAGGCTGGCCAACCAGGTTATATAATCTGGAAAGATAGGATGGCTGAAGTTTTGGCTCATCTCACTGATCTGGACAATCTCCATACGCTGGCTCGTGCTTCTCTTAAGTTAGAAAAGCAGTTAGAGGCTTACTTTCCTCCTTTCCAAACCTTGGCAACGAAATTAATGGGCTTTGTTGGGCTCGATAAACCAGACAACTTGACCTTATCTCCTTTTTTGAAAGATCAAATTTGGCCTTCTATTGAATCGTTCCAAAAGCAGAGTTTGGCTTCTCTCTTATTTAATCAGAGCCTTCCTGTTTTTGAGATCAATCAAAATCGGAGCGACCTAGAGAGGATTTCTGGCTCTTCTTTTCTCGGTGATTTAGCTCAGGCAATTTCTAAAGATTTATTTACTCTTTTGCCAGATCATGTGGGCAGTGCTTTCACTCCTGAGCAAGTTATCGAGATGATGGCGTCCTATATCCCTGGATTTAATGAGGAGTTAAAAAAGCCCCTTATTGCTGAATTTCAAGGATTTATTGAACAAGGGCCCGCGCATTACAAGCAAGCAACAGAAGACTTGCAGCCCTATGTAGAAGGGTTGCTATTAAAGATGTTTATTCGCTTGGCAAAGAAAAATCCTGCTCAAGGCCCGCAAAATCCAGGAGAGCAAGGGAAAGATACGTTTATTGTGGTGGCGGAGAAACTCTTGCAGAAAACAGGAGAAAAATATGTTGTCCAGCAAGGAGGGGGAGTGCAAAATCCTCAATCTTTTGCAAGGGACTTAAGTCAAGCCATCATGAAAGAAGTCTTGGGAATAGAGTCTCCTCAATTCTTTGAGGATCTCGCTCCTTTGCAAGGGTTTGTTTATGATTTTGTGAAAAATCAGCTAGAGAGCAATCTCGTCGATATCCAGAAAGGAGCGGAAACATTAGAAACGCAGTCCACAGCGAAGCGACCCATGGAGATCATTGCTGAAAAAATCGCTGATGATTTAGCTGGTTTCATTGTGGATGCAACAGTGGATACCTTAGGGAAGAAGAACGGAAATGGCGATTTGGAAATCATTGAGACCCTTTCTACAACGATTCAAACACAGCTCGAATTTGCTAAAGGGAAGCTGTCTGTGGCAAAAGTCTTGCAGGATTATCAGGGAGCTTCTCAGTTGAAGCAAATCTTTGGGAAAACAGCTATGCCTATTTTAGATCCTCAAAAGTTTGTTCAAGATCGATCTAAAGTGGCAGAGTTGCTTTCTAACTTGCTGGAGCGCCTTTTAAATGGGACAATTGGAGCGATTGGACAGTTTGAAGACGAGCATAAGGCTAAGTTCAATCAGAGTTTGATGGCCCATTTCCTAACAGCGGCAGCAGAGCATTTTAAAAATATTCGGGGAGCAAAAGCATTAGCAAAGCAAGCGGGACAAACGGAGATCAAGCATGCAGATTTCTATCAAGTGGCAAAAAGTTTCGACAGAACGCTGGAAATGATCCAACAAGCATTAGCTCCTTTCTCCTTAAGTGAGAAAGGAATGAGTCAAGCACGCCTCGCTCTCATTGGCATATTGCAAGAGGAGATCAAGGAGGATGAGCGTATTCTCGAAAAAATTGCACAAGCCATTTCTCAAGTTCATGATGAGGAGAATGCATTCTTACTGGACGAAGAGAAGCTTTTTAAGAAATTGAAGGCTGCACGGACAGAAGAGGGGTCCTCCTTATTAGAGGTGATTAAAGAAGACGCCCTACCAAATTTAAGAGAGCCTTCCGGTTATACTCCCGCAGTGAAGGCGATCTTGGATTTGTTATTGCCAAATGGGAAACAAGATTTAGATTTCGTTCCGGAAAATCAACGCTCCATGGTATGGGGGCTTCTCAAAACTAATCTGTTCCCAATGATTCTTCAGATGATCACTGGAATTATTTTGAACCCCAATATGATTAATCGTCTTGTCTTAAACAGCTTGGAACTTTTTGCTAAGACTCGCAATGCCCCTATTACAGCTCCTCCAAAGCATGCTCCTGCGGCTCCGGCTCCGAATATGGAATTAAACAGAGCGGCCGGCGAGCTTTTGGATCAGATTTTGCCGATGGTGAGCTTACCGCAAATTTTAAAGGATCAGGTTCTTGATTCGAGTGGGCATGTTTACCCTGAGCTGACAAAGACATTAGGCTCTATCTTGGTGGGCCACTTAACAGATGGCTTCATTCAAGATAATTTGAAATTGGCATTGGAAATGGTCATCTCCAACCAACTGTTTAATTATCATGCCGCACCCGGAGCAACAGTCAAAGAAGAGGAGCTGAAGAAAGTTTTCAGAGATGTTGCAGATGCTGAAATTTCTTATCAAATTCGCAATTATTGGGTGCGCGCCCAAGCGCAGCTTGATCAATGGATTGAGGACTATTTCGGCAAGGTCGGCGCATCGGTTAAGTGGGCGCTTGATCAGGTCTTTCACTTTGTCTTCTTTAAGATCATTGGAACTATCCTGGGAGTGGCGTTTTATCCTCTTAAGCTTCTCATCAAAGAGGCGATCTACAAAGTGATCGATCTCGATAAGAATCGGGAGGCCCTTTTGGGTCCGTTGACCAAAAAGCCTACTGATCAGCCGAAGGCAGATCATGTGGTCTATAATGAGGATTTAGTTTATAAGCTGTGCAAGGCATTGGATGAGGCTTTAGAGAAAGCAAAGGCACCTATAGTTCCGGTCACATGAAAAGCTTGTTTTTAAAAAACGTATATTATTTGGTATTTTCGTGTCCTGCGTTCTAAATAGTCGTTGCTGAATTAATCCCTAAAATGGATCTAGGATATATTATAGAATCGATTTATAATAAAAATTATACTGAAAAATTTGCAGGTTTTTGAAGGCTTATTGCTTACTTCTTGCAAATTTCTTCTCTGCGATCTCTGCGCGCTCTGCGGTTTATAATTTTTTGATGCTCATGAGTAGGCCCCACAGTATAACTAAAATAATAAACCGCAGAGCGCGCAGAGATCGCAGAGAAGAAACTGGACATTTTCAGGGACGACTAAATAGACCTCTTGCGTAATTATCAGCGGCTCAGATTTGAGTTTTTTTCCACTTAGCCAAAGGCCCACGGCCCAAACATTCTAGGCGTTTTTCCTCTTTTTTATGCAATTGACATATTGCATCGGGCGTTAGAAAGGCCGCTAGTGGCCTAAAACGGATAGATCTAGAACCATCTTCATGTTTTTGTTCTATGAGATTGTCAGTGGTTTTCCAACACCCTGCCTTTTTTGAGGTATAACGATAGATTTCTTGATGTAATTGTAAAATGAGATTTTCATTAAATGGCATCTGCTTATAGTTTTGATGAATAAGCCCGAGAGCATATCGATAACCAAATATTTCTTCTTCAGATCGATTTTTTGGTGTGGTTTTCTCCTGCACTAGTTCAACAATACGTTTATGAGGGGCGGTAATACCTTCAATTCTGTTTGAGCTTTCAATGCTTTGGATTGAGGCTACTTCTTTCAAGTTATTTAATATTTGTGGTGATTGATGTTTGTAAAGATCGTGTTTTCCCTTATACTCCTTGATGGTGCCGATGATTTTAAGTAGGTGATGAGTAAGAGGTTGTCTCTCCAGGAATTTATCTTCAAATGATTTCATATAAAAGCTTTGGTAGTGTATATAGGTACTAGATTATACTCTAGTACATATATATTAGGTATCGTACCTATTTATTTCAAGAAAATATTCAATAAGTTTGGAGAGCTGTTTACATGAGCCCTGGCAAGAGGTCTAATTAAGTTTGAGATTATTGTCCTCTCCTGATACGATATTTGAAAAAAGCTGAATGAAAAAGCCCATATGGCACAAGGGTATGCCCAAAAAACATTCAAAATCATCTCCTTAGGTTGCCGCACCAATCAATACGAGTCTCAAGGTTACCAAGACCAGCTCCTTGCTAAGGGATACCGAGTGGCTTTGGAGCACGAGCAAGCAGAAGTGTGCATCGTCAATACCTGTACCGTCACTGAAGCAGCCGACAGCAGCAGCCGCCACGCGATCCGGCAGCTTGCGCGGGAAAATCCCGGAAGTCAGCTGCTTGTGACTGGATGCTTCGCTGAACGGCAACCTCAGGTTGTCGAGCAACTAGAAGGGGTGACCCACGTCATTCCAAATGGGGAAAAGGAGCACCTCCTCGCCTCCCTCTTTCCGGAAGAAGAGCTACCGGAATTTTCGATTAAGCATTTTGAGGCCCATACCCGTGCGTTTGTCAAAGTTCAGGATGGCTGCAACTCTTTTTGTACCTACTGCATCATCCCCTATGTGAGAGGACGCTCCCGTTCTCGGACAGTCGATGAGATCGTTCGTGAAGTCGAAACCCTTATTGCCAATGGCTATCAAGAGATCGTCTTAACCGGCATTAACATTGGCGACTTTGATGGAGGGGTTTCAGAGGGACAGGAGAAGGTGCCCTTAGCCGATTTGGTCCGCCTTGTCGATGGGTTGCCGGGGCTCGAGCGTCTCCGTCTCTCTTCCATCGATCCTGATGAAGTAGATGAAGATCTTGCAGAGGCCATTCTGGAAGGAAAGAACACCTGCCCTTCCATGCATATTGTCTTGCAATCGGGGTCCAACGTCATTTTAAAACGGATGAATCGCAAGTACACACGGCAAATTTTTTTTGAGACCATTGATTTTCTCAGATCGGCCAATCCCGATTTCACCTTTACGACCGATATCATTGTCGGTTTCCCGGGGGAGACAGAGAGCGACTTTGCCGATACCCTAGAAGTCATGCAACAGGTCAAATTCGCTAAAGTGCACATGTTTCCCTATAGTGATCGTCCTCGGACACGAGCGGCTTTAATGCCTCATAAGATTTCTCCGGCGATCATGAAAGCGCGCAAGCAAAAGGTTTTGCATCTTGCCGAGCAATATGCGTTTGAACTCCGTCAACGCTATTTAGGACGCCGCGTTCCTGTTTTAATCGAAAAGGGAGAAGGGGAGCATCGAGGAATGGCAATGGCCACAGGGCATACCCCTCATTTTCTTTCTGTCTCCCTGCCGGGCGATTTTGAGCCAAACCAAATCATCTCGGTCGATTTGGTGGAGAACACTCCTAAGGGTTTTATTGGACAGCCATGTTTTTCTTAATTCGCGAGCGCTTTCGTCCCTTTTCGCATGTTCCTGGGGCTTCGACCCCTTTGCCAGGTTCCTGCTATGGGGTGCAAGTGTTTCCCTGTTTGATCCGCCTCTATTCGCTCCAATCGGCCCTCCCTTCTTTGCTCGAAGAGATCGCCTTGGATTTGCGTGGACCGATAGATCCTTTTACCGTGACCAATGACCTAGAAAAGGGAAGAATCACGGTGACAGGAGGCTCAAAAGAGGGGTGGTTTTGCTATCATCTCATCAGCGATCAAACAGGGAGGAGCCTCTCTCTTGCCGTCGAGCGAGCGCCTGTCGCCGGAATGCGAATCACCTCTCAGAGTGAGTCTTTTATCCTGCAAAAAGGGGAGCGCTTTGTCTTTTTCTCTCGGGAAGATTTATTTGCCCCTTACTTCCCTCCTGTGCCTGGAGAGCGCTTATCCTTGGGAAATCATAAGAAGCAAGAGGGGGAGGCGATGCAGCGCCGTTTGGATTTAGCAGAGCTTTTTCCCTTTTGGCACCGTTTAGGGCAGCTCCTCCCTTCCTCTCCTCTTCCTCTTAAGAAAGAGGGAAGCTTAGCTCTTTTGGAGGCTTGCCATCAAACTCTCTTGGATCGAGAGCCTGTGAAGACAGAAGAGTGTTTTCGACAATTGATCCGTGTCGGTTTTAGGAGTTTATGGATGCCTTGTTTAGAAGATTCTTTTTACCAAGGCATTCTTCCTCAGGCTCTCTTGGAGAACCTCGAAGTTTCCCCTCTTCTTCTCTTAACGGAAGGAAGTCGTTTGATTCGCCGCTTATTCTTCTCCGAAGAAGAAGGAGCCATAGAAGTTCTTCCCCACCTTCTTCCAAGTTTACATTGTGGGCGTCTAACAGAGGCTCCCTTGCCAGGAGGAGGAACGATGAGCTTAGAATGGACAAAGAAAACGATCCGTCGCCTTATCCTCTATTCGGCGGAGGAACAAGAGGTGCAACTCCTCTTTCGCTCTTCCGTGCGTAGTTATCGTTTGCGTCAATCGCGGCAGGAGAAAGGGGAAAGGAAGCAGAATGGCTCTTCCCTTCTCTTGCAGAAAAATTGCTATTATGCGTTTGACAATTTTCAATAATTCATTAAGATCCGAATTTTAAACCTTCGGTTCTTTTATGCAAACCCCAGAAATTTTAAATTTAATAGAAAACAAACATTATCAGCCCCACTCTCTTTTGGGCCTGCATTCGCTTCCGGATGGAGAAAAAGTCATTCGCCTGTGGCGTCCTGGCGCTCAAGTCATTCATCTAGAGCTTTTTGGTAAGGTTGTCCAAGCCAAGTCCATCCATGAAGCAGGCTTATTTGAGTGCTCGGTTCCTCCTCAGACGACCCTCCATCATTACCGTATCTATCACCAAGAGGGCTTACTCGCGCACGATCCCTATAGCTTTTCTTCGACCTTTGGCGAGCTCGATCAATACTTATTTGCCAAAGGGGTGCATTATGAGCTCTATCGTCTGATGGGAGGGCGTCTAATGACCCATCAAGGGATAGAAGGGGCGCGGTTCACGGTTTGGGCACCGAATGCAAGAAGCGTCTCTGTTGTGGGGGATTTTAATTATTGGAATGGACGGATGAATCCCATGCAGGCTCTCGGCAGCTCTGGAGTCTGGGAGCTCTTTATTCCCGGTTTGCAAGCAGGGTGTAAATATAAATTCGAGATTCAAACGGCAACGAAGGATTGCCGTGTCAAAACAGATCCTTATGCCTTAGCTTATGAACTCCGTCCCGCGACAGCGTCGCTCTTAGTCCTCCTTTGATCGATTCCCTTGGTCCGATGCAGCGTGGTTGGAAGAAAGGGGAAGAAGACAGATTCACTCTTATCCCATGAGTATCTATGAAGTGCACTTAGGATCATGGAAAAAACGGGGGGACGATTTTCTTAACTACCGGGAACTGGCCGACGCCTTAGCCACCTATTGCCAAGAGATGGGATTTAATTATGTTGAACTGATGCCCATTCAAGAGCATCCGTTAGATGAATCGTGGGGCTATCAAGTCTCAGGATTCTATGCCCCTACCAGTCGTTATGGAACGCCGGAAGATTTTCGCTATTTTGTCAATCATCTTCATGAAAAAGGGATTGGTGTTCTTCTAGATTGGGTTCCAGGCCATTTTCCAACCGATGATTTTTCTTTAGGGCGTTATGATGGCTCGTCGCTTTATGAACATGAAGATTCCAGGCAAGGGTATCATCCCCATTGGTTCACCCATATCTTTAATTTTGGTCGCCATGAAGTGTCTAATTTTTTGATTGCCAATGCGTTATTCTGGTTTGAAGCGATGCACATCGATGGGTTAAGGGTGGATGCGGTCGCTTCGATGCTTTACTTAGATTATGGACGATCGGAAGGGGAGTGGATTCCAAATGTATATGGGGGAAAAGAAAACCTAGAGGCGATCGAATTTATGAAACATTTAAATTCGATTGTTCATGAGCATTGTCCGGGGGTCTTAATGATCGCCGAAGAGTCGACGGCTTTTACAGGAGTGACACATCCTGTCCAGCAAGGGGGACTGGGATTTGACTTAAAATGGAACATGGGATGGATGAATGATACTTTACGTTATTTCTCCAAGGATATGATTTTTCGGACCTATCATCACCACGATTTAACCTTTGGTCTCATCTATGCCTTTTCGGAGCGGTTCATCTTAGTCTTTTCTCATGATGAAGTGGTGCATGGAAAGAGGAACCTGATCAGCAAGATGCCGGGGGATCTTTGGCAGCGTTTTGCTAATTTACGTTTGCTATTCAGCTATATGATTTGCCAGCCTGGAAAAAAGCTTCTCTTTATGGGAGGAGAGATTGGGCAATGGGATGAATGGGATTGCAAACGAGAGATTCAGTGGTTTTTGCTTCATTATCCGACGCATCGAGAAATCCAGCGCTTAGTGAAGGAGATGAATCATTTTTACCTGGTCCATTCGGCTTTATGGGAAAGGGATTTTCATTATGAGACCTTTGAATGGGTGAATTTTCATGATACACAAAATAACGTGATTAGTTATCTCAGAAAGGGGGCGCAAGAGACTCTTTTTTGCCTGCATAATTTTACCCCTGCCTATCATCACAAGTATGAGGTGTATTTTGGGCCGATTCAAAAGGCGGAAGAGATTTTTAATACCGATCGAGGGGAGTATGGGGGATCGGGGAAAGTGAATCAACCGGTGGAGGTCATTCGAGAGGAGTCCGGGAGGGGGATTGGATTACGGTTGTCGGTGGCTCCCTTAGCGACGATGATCTTTAATATACAATCTTAGGGTGCGTTCCTAAAATATTTTGGGCTTTCGGCTGCGTCAAAGCCCCTGCGGTTGAGAGATTGTCAAAGGCATAGTATTAAGCAAATACAATGCCTTTGACGATCTCTCAACCGCAGGGGCTTTGACGCAGCCGAAAGGCCAAAATATTTTAGGAATGCACCCTCGCCTCTGATTTTTGTTGAGGGGGAGGAAGCAAGTGAAGGTAATCTAGCACTCTAAAAAATAGAGGGTTAATGGCGATTGAGATAAGAGCACAAGCAACAAGGAGATCAAACGCTTCATCGGGGAGAATATCAAATCGATTCGCCTCTTCTGCCACAATAAAGGAAAATTCTCCAATTTGGGCCAAAGCCAGTCCAATGATGAGGGCGGTGTCAGAGGAATACTTGAGAAAAGAGGCAATCATAAATGCGATGAGGGGTTTAACGATTAAAATGACAGAAAGGAGAAGGAGAAAAAGAGGAAAATGCTGCATGAGGGTCGTGGGGTTAAACAGCATTCCTACTGAGATAAAGAAGAGCACAGCAAAGGCATCTTTCATGGAAGAGGAATGAATGAGGGCTTGATTACGGAGCTCCGTTTGTCCGATGACCATCCCTGCGATAAAAGCCCCTAAGGCGATCGAGGTTCCAAATATTAGGCTTGAGCTTGTGGCGATGAAAAAGATGATGGCTAAGACAGTGACGGTAAAGAGTTCGTAAGAGCGAGTGTGAGCCGTTTTTAAGAGAAAATAAGAAGCGATTTTACGTCCCCATGTGAACATGAGAAGGGCGAGCAGGATAAATTTGATGATGATTTCCGCAATTGCAAGAGGAATGTGATAAAAAGAAAAGACTTTTCCTTCTGAGAGGAGAGTGGGAAGAAGGATGAGTGCGATGACGGTGAGGAGGTCTTCCACGATTAACCAGCCGATGGTAATATGCCCCTGTGTGGTATTTAGAAGACCATAAGTAGAAAGAACTCGGACGAGAACGACGGTACTGGCGACGCCGACCGAGATTCCAATCACAATTCCTGCTTCCCACGACCATCCCCAAGCATGAATTAAAAAAACTGTGATGAGGGCAGATAGTCCTGTTTGCCCGATGGCGCCTGGGATTGCAATATTTTTGACTGCGACTAAGTCTTGCCATTTAAAATGGAGCCCAACGCCAAACATCATGAGCATGACTCCCACTTCTGCTAATTGTTCAGCAAGTGCGAGGTCAGCGACGTAGCCAGGAAAGAAAGGGCCAATGATATAGCCGGCTAATAAATAACCTAAAATGGGAGAAAACTTGATTTTTTGCGAAAAATAGCCCAAGAAACTGGCGAGGCTAAAACCGATGGTGAGAGTGATGACAATTTTAAGGTTGTGGGCTTCCGGGAAAATCACACGTTTGCCGAGTTCAGGTTCTTGAACTATTCATTACTCCTATAAATCTTTTTTTTATTTTTAACAGCTAAATGAAATTTATTGTTGGTCTAACGTGATTAATTCTACCCAAAGGGGATGGGTCCAAGAGACTAAGAGAGAGTCATTGTTCCAAATTTCAGCCTGATAAGTCAGGATCCCTTTTAGGTCTCTATATTCTTGGCCTACTAGATCGTAAACAGACGTCCCCTGTTTCTTGCGAATGGGAATGCAGATCTCTTTTTCTTGGCGGTTGCGAAAACGGATTTTCAGATAAAGGATGGCCCCCCCATTTTCGATCTCTCTTGAGGAGAGAGACCATTGAATCATCAGGCGTTGGCCGCGCGGAGGATTAGCCAGCCGAGGATCGGGGGTTCCGATGTGATAACTTGCTAAGTTCTGTTCGCTTAAGTATTGCGTTTGAATATCGAGGCGGGAGAAAGCGCAGCTGGATAAGCTAAAAGAGAAGAGGAAGAGAAGTTGTAAGAGGGTATGCTTTTTCATCGGTTGGTTGATATTAAGTTTCGCTCAAGTGTGTACATCCCCCATTCAATGAGAGGAGCGGTGGAGGTCCAATCTAGGCAAGGATCTGTAATAGAAACTCCATAATTTAAATCAGAGGAATGGTCTTTTAAAGGCTGATTTCCGGCAAAGAGATGGCTCTCTAGCATCAATCCTCTTATCCCATGATTCCCTTTCTGAATTTGGCGAATGACAGATTGAAACACGTCCATTTGTTGTTCTGGCTGTTTACCTGAGTTATGATGTGAGCAATCAACGAGAAGGCGAGGAGG
Source organism: Parachlamydiales bacterium (assembly GCA_963801825.1). Classification (GTDB taxonomy): domain Bacteria; phylum Chlamydiota; class Chlamydiia; order Chlamydiales; family Parachlamydiaceae; genus CAWDGI01. Next base: position 60,633 of record CAWDGI010000003.1, on the reverse strand, counting down.
CAACTGGAATTGCTCAAGTAGCTTTAAGGCCTCTCTTAGAGAAAAAGGATCATAATTTGGGGCAGTTTCTCCTCCTCTTAACACAAGATGGCTATCTGGATTTCCTAGCGTTTTGATCAGCCTTAAGCCCCCATCTTCTCCTATTGAGAGATAAGGCTGAGGTTTTGAGGCAGTTAAAACTCCCAAGGCAGCCCCTGAAAGGTTGCCTGAGGTGTCATTTTTGAATCCAATGGGCATGTTTAAATGAGAAGCAAAATGGCGATGGATCTGTGAAGAGGAAGTGCGAGCCCCGATGGATCCCCACGTAATGAGATCTTCATAATAAAAGGCGGTGAGAGGATCTAAAAATTCAGTGGCCATAGGAACTTGTAAACAGGACAGTTCTAGGAGTAAGGTGCGTGTCCATTCGATTCCAAGATGAATGGCATGAGAGCCATCGAGCAAAGGATCATAGAGAAAGCCTTTCCATCCGCAGCTTGTGCGGGGCTTTTCAAAATAGGCGCGCATGAGGAGAAAGAAATGGGAGGCGACTTGCTTTGCAAAGGACTGGAGGAGGCGAGCGAATTCTTTAGCAGAGTGAGGGTCGTGAATGGAGCAAGGCCCAACAATGAGTAAGAGGCGGGGGTCTTTCCCATCTAAAATATTTCGCACGGTTTGGCGGCTTTCTTGAATGAATGCGTGCTGGGGCGCAGAAAGGGGCAGGCGGCGCTTAAGTGTTTGATAGGGAGGTAAAGAGCTCATTCTGATCCATTTAGAAAGAATAAAAAGAATAGCAAGTTAAATGATTTTTATTTTTTTAGCAAGGTTGGGATGAATTGTGTCAGCAGTTCACGCAAATTTACATACTAAACTTGGGACTAATGGAATTTTTCCAATACAACATCTAGAGAAATAAGAGTGGAAGGAAAGGAAGTTGTATGACCCCTGTGGCATTCTGTGGAGGAAAGAATATACGCCATGTGCGACTTTTTTCCGTTCGAGTCCGGGCCCGAGACCGGGCCCGTGCCCGAACGGAAAAAAGTCGCACATGACGTGAATATACAAGAAAAGAGCATCAAATGTTTTAAGCTCTTCCCTAAACCCAAAATTAAGTATCTCAGGATGTTGATCTAAGAATCTTGGATTAATTGAATTAAATTCGCTAACCAAGATTAGTTTGCCCTTTCCGTATTTTTTAATGAAGGGATCGTAGGAAGGCTTGCCGTTCTTTTTTTGAATAGAATGAATGAGTTCACATTTAAGTTTATAAGCAAGGTCATCAGGAGATGCTGAAGAAATATCTTGAAACTCAACACTCAGTTTGGGGTTATTCAGAGCTCTTGCAAAGACTTCATGCTTTTTTTGCCCGCGGTCTTCCCATAAAGTGGTCACTTCAAGCCAAGTTCTATCAGAGCTGTATTGGTACTCAATGATTGCTTCTGGTGGATTAGGTCTTTCTATCACAGAAGCATTAAATTTTTCACAAAAGGCTTTGGTTGCAGAGATTTCAATAGCGTCGTTTCGTTTTAACATTCGGGTGCCCTGTATGAAAAAAGCCTATCGTAACTTTTCAATGGGAAAGATTCAAGATTTTCCCTATAATCGTATCGCAATATCTAAAGCTTGAAAGGAGCAATTGTGTCTAATAGCGAGGTGATTTTATATACGTCTCATGATGGTTGTATATGCTTAAAATTAAAGATGCTAGAAAATACTGTATGGCTTACTCAGTTAGAAATTGCAGAACTTTTTGGCAAAGGTCGCTCTACAATTGCTGAGCATATTAGTGCAATTTTCGAGGATGGAGAACTAGAGTCTGCTTCAGTTTGTCGGAAATTCCGACAAACTGCCGATGATGGAAAGCTCTATGAAGTCATTCACTATAATCTTGATCTAGTTCTGGCGGTAGGCTACCGGACTCGTTCTCCTCAGGGAACCCAATTTCGCAAGTGGGCAACGACTACTCTTCGGGAGTATCTTGTAAAGGGCTTCGTAATGGATGATGAACGGCTCAAAAATCCATCCTCCACATGGGATTATTTCGACGAGTGGTTAGAGCGGATTCGTGAGATTCGTGCTTCGGAAAAGCGCTTTTATCAAAAAATGCGAGATATTTATGCTACAGCAATCGATTACGATTCCAAAAGTGATCAAGCGCAGCTTTTTTTTAAGAAAGTACAAAATAAAATGCTTTGGGCGACAACGCATCGCACAGCAGCCGAGCTTATTGTTGAACGGGCAAATCCAGAGCTGCCGAATATGGGCCTTAAAAGCTGGAAAGGAAGTCGAGTGCGCCAGCAGGACGTAACAATTGCAAAAAACTATCTCGATCAGACCGAAATCGAAGAACTAAATCGGATTGTTGTCATGTATCTTGATCATGCGGAAGATCAGGCTAGGCGGCGTAAAGCAATGACTATGGCAGAATGGGAAGAGAAATTAGATGCGTTTCTTCTTTTTAAGGAGAGGGATTTACTAGATCACGCAGGTAAGATTTCGGCCCAGGTCGCTGAAAAATTAGCCTTAGAGTGCTATGACGAGTTTAGTGAGAAACGACGTAAAGCGGAAAAATTGATAGCTGATGATGAAGACAAGGCTGTATTAGAAGAGTTACGAACTATAGCAAAATCAGTAGAGACGTCGTCGAGCAAGCCATGAGTATTTCTAACCTAATCCAAAAAAGAAAATCTTGCAGAGCATACACTCAACAACCAATTGATTTGGAAATGGTTCGGTCTTTATTAGAAACAGCCAAATGGGCGCCTTCAGGAGTTAATCACCAACCTACAAAAACGTTTCTTGGGAATATCGCGCATATCGTGGAATTATTTGCTAAGGATTAGAACAAAATTCAGTCTCTTCGATTAGATCTTTGATTTTGGAATGGTTATCCGAATCCGCAGAACATGATGAGAAATATTGGCCAATGGTGAAAGAAGAGTTGCAAAAAAATCCTTTAAGTTTCAGAAGTGATATTAATGAATAATTTAATGTTAGATAATACTACGATCGAGAAGATTGCTTGAGACATTTTTCTGCTTCCTGATCCGAGAGAATGTACTCGAAGGAAGAGGATTTCCACTGAGTATCGGCAATTTCTGGGTTAAAGTTGGCAATTCTTTCATCGCAATAGCTATAACGAAGCCCAATAAATTCTATTTTCTTTCCTTTTAGGGCCTCTTCGATATCGATCAGGTGTTGCGCCTTATCATTGATAAAAACAATGTGAGAAGGATGATAATGGATCTGATCAAGAAACTTTAAAAGGGCCTGTCCTTTTGGAGTTCCAGAGGTAAATAAAATCCCTTGCCGATAGAGAACGCCAAGTTCATTGATAAAATAACAATCTTCTTTGGAAGGGGCGCTCTTTGCCAAATCAATTCCAAGAGAGCAAAGCTGCTGGACAGTGCGTGTCGCTAAAGCTAATCCTTGCGTGGTTAGACCCATGACTTTGATCTGATTTTTCTGCATGTCTTCTACAATTTTTTCTGAGCCTTCCTCTACAATTTTGACCTTTGTCAAGTGACGAACTGCTTCCCATTCTGATAATGCACGCTCAAAAGCGGCTCGTGGGGCCATTCCAGCAGCCTCATTTTGTTTGATCCGATAGCGGAACCAAACATCAGTCCCTAATGTCTGGACGGGAAGAAGAAGCGTATCATCAATATCTAAAATCACTAATGTGTGTAGAGTGACATATTTCTTAATCTCACCAAAATTTTTCGTTTCAACGAGAATAGAAAAAAGAAAAGAATGAAAAATCCCTATGATAAGGCTAAAAATGAAGAAAAATCGTTCCATAGATTAAGTTCCCAAGTATGAGTGCTTCAAAGATTATAGAGAGAAGTTAATTTTTTTCAAGTTAGATGATAGATTACTGGACTTTGGCCGTTCAAAAAAAATAGTTTACATTTCAGCAACGGCTGACTTGCATAGAGCGCTTGGACCGAGAAGGGCGCTTCGTTTCGAAATCTTGCCTGTTTTTTGATGACCATTTCGCTCTTTTTGAAGAAGAAGACGAGCCTCTTTTCGAAAAAATTCAGGAGGCGCCGAAAGCCCCTTGCCCTCCTTTTCTCCCTTTACCCAACTACCGGGCAAGCAAACATCATCACCACCCTCATCATGATGGTAAGCGTGATCACCATCCTCATCGTCATCATGATGACAATCATGATCACCACCACCATCATCATCATCATGATGGTAAGCATGATCACCCCCATCATCCTCCTCGTCGGCATCCTCAAAAGAATGATCATCATGCAGATGCTAAGAAGAAGAAAAAAAGGAGGAAGCCTCAAGAAAAACACAAAGAGCCGGCTCCCCCTCCCGCTGCTCCGGCAGAAGAGAAACGGCATGAGCGTCCAGCTGAGAATCCTCCTGCCAAGCCCCCTACCCGCAAGAAGAAGACCATTTACATCTCCGATTCGAATAGCAAGTTTCCCGCCTGGCTAATCAAACACCTCGAATCTTCTTCTAAAGAAGGTCTTTCGAAGAGGGAGCAGGCGGGTCGTGACTGGATCATCAAAAAGATGAAAAACAGATTAGAGCTCATTCAAAAAGCAAGAGAAAAAGAACAAGAACTCATCCAACGCCTACTAGAGAACAGAGAAGCAAAAAGAGAAGAGAGGGAAGCAAAAAAAGAAGAGAGAAAGGAAGAAATAAAAGAGCAAATAAAACAAGAAAAACAAGAAAGAAAGATCGCTGCCAACAAGATGTATCAACGGCTCATTGTGCCGATGATTGAGAAACTCAAAACCTTTTTTGGCAATGACGTAGAAGATTTTGGCCCCGATTTGACCCTTCCTCCCGAAGAACTCATCCGAAGAATGCTTAGCCCTTTCGACCCCACTCCTCCACCCCCAAAGAAGAAAGGGAAGGGAAATCTTCTTTGCCGCTACTCAGAAGATGCAGAAGGAAGAGTCCTTTCCGCCGACCTTTTTGACTACGATAAAAAGGGAAATATCCTCTGCCACCGTCTTTTTGGCAATTTGACAGGAAAAACACGCTCTCTTCCCCATAAAAGCAGTCAAGAGGTGGAATGCTATCATAAATTTTTCATCTACTCAGACGATCACTTTAACGTACTCCGTGGCGAGCAAGACGAAGAAGGCAAGGGACTTCTTTACCTTTACGAGCCGGAGAGCAATCGATTGGCAGCCAAATTCATCACCTACCAAGAGCAGATTCGTTTTCGAGAATTCTATACCTATGATGAGAATACGACCCGGATTTGCACCATTAAAGACGATGGAACAAGCCCTCACCCGGACAATCTATCAGGCTGCCATGAAAGACACATCATCGAGATCTCTCCAAGGAAAGAAGCCCCCTTTGGCCTGCCGGAAGTCATCGTCGAAAGCTATCTTGATTTGGCAACGGGAGAGAAAAAACGTCTCAAGAAAATGATTTGCCACTACGACGCCCAAGGGCATCTCACTCAAAGAGAGCACTTTGATGCAGACGATCATTTTTGTTATTCCCTGCATTGGAACTATGACGCTCATGGAAATTGCCTCTCTGAAACCAATGCCATTGGGCAAACCATTCATCGACGCTATGATGCCAATGACAACCTCATTGAAGAGAGCCTGCCCACCGGGACAGAACATAACACCTATGACTTTGCCAATCGCTTAATTGCAAAGACGACGCATGTCAAAGAGGGAGGAACCTTCCAAGAGGCCTATTCTTATGACTTCCTGGGAAATCGCTTAACCGCTCGAGACAGATTCGGGCAAGAAGTGCGCTACACTTACGATTCTTTTAGCCGCTTGATCCAACGAGAGGATCCTGCCGTTTTATTGGAAGAGGGAGCCGCCTCCCCTGTGACGCGAACGATTTATGACTCATTTGACCGTCCCATTTGCCAGATCGATGCACAAGGAAGAAAAACAGAGACGCTCTATAATTCACGGGGTCAACCCATCCATCGCCTCCATCCTGATGGCCGAGAAGAATCTTGGGAATATGCCCGAAATGGCTTCTGTCTCAAATGGCGAGCACCCAACGGAACAGAGACTCACACGGAAAGAGACTTCCTTGGTAGACCCCTCCAAGAAAAAATCGTCAGCTCTCAAGGAGAGCTCTTAAGCACACAAAGATGGACCTACGAAGGATGGCGAGTCAAATCGACGATCGACCCCGAAGGAGTCGAGACGGTTTATACCTATGATGGAGCCGGACGTCTCTCTAGTGAAAGAAAAGGCAAAGCGTATAAATGCTACCAGTATGATGCGTTAAATCGCTTGCACAAAACCGAGCTCTTTTTTGGAGACGCCGATGTTGAAAAGCAAATCCATACTTACACCTATGACTTTTTAGATCGCTTGGTTTCCGAGTGCATCGAAGATGCTTCCCACCAAAGAGTCAACCAAATCTCCTATCAATACGACGAGGGAGGAAACGTCTGCTGCACGCAAGAAGACAGACAAGAAGGCCCTTCGATCACCCGCATCGAATATAATGGCGAAGGGCAGCCCCTCAAAATCACTCAGCCAAGTGGAGAGACGACACACTTTGCCTACGATTACTCTTATAGAAATGCCCTTGGGCAAATGGTTTTGCGCCAAACAAAAACAGACGCCCTCGGAAGAAATGAACATGAGCTTTTCGATGCGCTAGGGCGCCTTGTTGAAAGATCCGTGCATGACTCATTTGGAGTTCTTCTTTCTCAAGAGAAAATCACGTACGATCTTTTGGGACGCCAAGTGAAAAAAGAAGAGACTTTAGTCTCAGAAGGGGAAATAAAGGGGGCGATCATCAATTTGTTCCGCTACCATCTCAATGGGCAGGAAGAAGCCATCATCGAGTCGGCAGGGACACCTGAGCAAAAAATCACCCATTTTTATTACAATTCCTTTGCGCAAAAAGTCCAAACTCTAAAACCGGACGGCTGCTCGCTTTTTTATACCTATGACCCTCTACAGAGAGTCCAGTCGTTGACATCAAGCGACCAAAGCCTCTCTTATCGCTACGCTTATAATCGACGCCATCAACCCACCCAAGTGGAAGATTGTAAAGCACAAACTGTCCAAACCTGCCGCTACGATGAAAACGGCCAGCTCATAGAAGAAAGATTCAACCACGGGCTGAGCATGGACTACCGCTATGATCGCATGGGACGATTGACGGCCCTGTCTCTTCCCGATCAATCGACAGTGGAATACAAATACGATGCCTTCCATTTACACCAAGTGGATCGCTCGTCAAAAGGCACTCTCCTCTACACCCATCGCTACTCTGCTTACGACCCAAGCAGCCTTCTTCTCCAAGAGCGCCTCATTGGTCTTTCGGGAGAAGTGAATTACACTTACGACCCGGCAGGAAGGCCGAAAGAAATTGGCCATTCCTCCTTTACACAAACTATTCCTCCCCAAGGGTTTGATGCAGTCGGTCGATTAAGAGAAGTGCATACTCAACATGCCCTTGGGTTTTGCGTGGCTGCCTTTAATTATGATGCCTTGGACCATCTCCAAGAAGAGAAGGGAAAATGGAACCATTCCTACCGGACCGATTCTTGCCATAATCGATCCCGAAAAAATGGCACTGCCTACCATACGAATGCCCGCCATCAACTCCTCTCCCAAGGAGAGGCCACTTACCGCTATGATCCCAATGGCAATCTCATTGAAAAGCGAGAAAGGGGAGAGACGACTGCGTACGCCTACGATGCTCTAGATCGCTTAATCGCCGTCCGCAAGGGAGAAGAGACGATCACCTATACATACGATGCCTCCCATCGCCGCCTCTCCAAACGCACCAAAGACAAAGAAGAGTTTTATCTATATGTCGGATCGGATGACATCGGAAGCATGTGCCAAGGGGAAATACAGGACCTCCGCATCCTAGGCCATTCATCTGCCGGAGAAAAAGGAGCCATTGCCATTGAGCTCCAAGGAAAGGCCTATGCTCCCCTCTACGATTGCCAAGGAGACCTCGTCGCTTTGATTGACTCATCCACTGGCAGAACAGAAGAAAGCTATTGCTATTCTGCCTTTGGGGAAGAAAAAATCTATAACCAAGACGGAAAGGAAGTGTCTCACTCCTTAAACCACTGGCGCTTTGCCTGCAAACGTAAAGACGAAGAGACAGGCTGGATTTACTTCGGCAGGCGATTCTACGACCCGGAGACGGGACGCTGGACAACACCTGATCCCCTCTTATTCATCGATGGTCCCAACCCGTATGCTTATCTTCGCCATAGCCCTCTCCTGGCTTATGACCGCTATGGCTTAGTCGGAGAGGCTTATGATGAAGCCATGGATTTTGCCATGAATGCCGATCGTTATTTTGGGTTCACCTATGAGCATGGGACTTGGAATGAATTTGAAAACGGGGCCCCTCCTGCAGAAGCGGGCATGAATGCATGGGACATGGTCGTGAATTGCTATCAGGCATTTGGAGGAATCCTGCACGGGGCCATTGATTTTGTTTGTGCACCAATCTATGGCCTAAATGAATTTGAACGAGTAGCTGAAATCCAAGGGATTCAGGATGGATTTGCTCAGCAACAGCAGAATCTTGATCAATGGGTGACAAGCACACTTCACGTTGATCCGGACAATGCTACTTACCAATATTTTCGCCAAAACACGCCAAATACTATGCAGGTTGCATCTGTTTTTGCTCCGATTTTGAGATGTGTTAGAGGAGCAAGTTATGTAGCAACTATTACTCGTCTTGGTGTTCGTATTTTTACCTCAGAATCAAGAAATGCTGGAAAAGCAATTGGAAAAGAAATAGGATATGTTCCAAAGGGGGGAGTGACAGAGGTCGCTAAAAAAGCTGGCCGTAACCGATTTGTTCCAGATGCAAATGCTATAGGGGAACATTCAGTTTTCCGAAGAGATCCTACAATTAGTAAGATAACTCATTATGAAACTTATAGACCTCAAACAAATCCTAGGAATCCAAATCCTTGGGAAAGTGTAAAGAGATATGATGGAACAGGACGAGGCCATACTAATAAAGAATTACAAAAAAAAATAGAAACACCCCATATACACGATCCTAATTATCCAGGAGGTATAAGACCTGCTTTTAGTTGGGAAATACCAGGATAAGAAAAATGGAGAATGTTTTTGAATGGCTGCAAACATGGTATCAATCCCAATGTGATGGAGATTGGGAACATGAATATGGCATTGATATTAAAACAGTGGATAATCCAGGTTGGTATATAACAATAAATTTAACAGGCACTGAGTGTGAAGGATATGTTTTTACTCCAGTTAAAGTTAATAGAGATGAGTTGAATTGGTATTTTTGTTTGGAAAGAAATAATAATTTTGAAGCATCCTGCGGACCTTCTAATCTTACTGAAATTCTAAATATTTTTCGTAAATGGGTTGAAGAGGAGTGTCAGCCAGAAGCACATTCTCAAAATTTTTAGAAGTGTTAAGACTGAGGTGATATAATGGTCTGATGGAAAGGAAGTGTCCCATTCCTCTCTTGGACCAACAAGGGGGACTGCTTATGTAACAGAATGGAATTCTACCACTGGAAAAGTCAGATCATGGATGGAAAGTTACAATCATAGAGGCGAAGTCAACCGAGTTCATCCAAAAATGATTAATGGGCAGTCAGTAACTTCTCTTCATTATCCACCAACAGGAAAGGAGCTAGGCATAAAATAAGTTATGTATGACATTATGACATATACTAAAGAAAGATTGGGACAGGAACTAAAAACTCAACTTCTCCAAGGAAAAGATTACATCCCTATTGCAAATTGGGCATTTAAAATTTACTTAGTCGTTGCTGAATTAATCCCTAAAATGGATCTAGGATATATTATAGAATCGATTTAAAATAAAAATTATACTGAAAAATTTGCAGGTTTTTGAAGGCTTATTGCTTACTTCTTGCAAATTTCTTCTCTGCGATCTCTGCGCGCTCTGCGGTTTATAATTTTTTGATGCTCATGAGTAGGCCCCACAGTATAACTAAAATAATAAACCGCAAAGCGCGCAGAGATCGCAGAGAAGAAACTGGACATTTTCAGGGACGACTACTTAGAGTATGGCCTGAATCTTGAACAAGGTCTTGATTACTTCGTTCTTAAATTAATGGCTATGGAAGAAGGTCCTGAGTTTATTCTTTCCAGAAAAGAGCTTTTAATTTTAGCTGATGATCTGATCAGCGGGGTAGGCCAGTAGTTGCCCAGGGCTATTTCAAATCTTCCATGGAATTGGTTTGGTTGCCTGATTATCAAATGGCCAAAGTCCATATCATTAATAAACTAACGAAATTTACGCCATGTGCGACTTTGTTCCGTTCGAGTCCGGGCCCGAGACCGCATCCTATTACCCATAAGTCCTGCACGCTCCAAAGGCTTCCCAGGCAAGTGCAAAATCTATCATTCTAGCCATCCCCTTCCAAATCACTTTCACGCCTGGAGGACCTTCCTTCTCTCGATCAACATAGCCCCCGAGAATCGCTACCATCACAATAAATTCCTTAAGAGATGGCGGTTTTTCTGGCAATGCTTGCTTCTTATTCAGAATTTTATATACCGCTTTCCATTCAGCTTCGTTAAATACCACATCACAGCACATTTCTCCCTGAACCCTTCCCAGCATCATTGTGAACATTACTCTCCACGCAAGTACCATAAATACTGTAATTAACGCTTTCATACGCTCTGCTGCTTGTAATTGCCTTTCCTCTATCTTGCATCCGCTTTTTAATACTTTGAAAAAAGTTTCTATTTCCCAGCGACAAAGATAATATTGTATAACCTTAACTACATTCTCAAATGTATCTACAGGTAAGCTTGTCATCAGAATCCATATCAACGGCTCTTCCCCTTTTGGGGGATCCTCTTCTATAGCCATTACTGCATTTATTTCTACAACTGTCTGTTTATTCCCTGGTTTGATTGAAACTCTTACTCCTTTGAGCTTTTGTTTTACTTTTCTTCCGATTCTCTTTTGCGTCGGGGGAATTACAAATTCAATTTCACCTAACGAAGGAGCCTCTTGAAGCTTCTTGCTCAATTTATCTTGTTGCCCTTTCTTTCCTTCTAATAAACGGTCATATTGCGATCTAACAATTATATCGGCAGCCTTGCCCTCTTCTTTTTGTTTTGCTATCTCATCGAAAAGTTCTATCATATCTCCTTCTCGATCAGAAATGCTGATTATTTGCGTATTAGGCGCCTTTCTAGCGATTTCACATGCTAGCTGATAACTCTGCAACCATCGATAGCTTTCCTTTTTTTCAACTGGTAACTTGTCCCGTTTAGATCCCTTTACATTGGTTTCCGGATGCCTTTTCCAAAAATTAACATCGACTATTCCCAACATTAATCTTTCAGGTGTAACAGCTATCGTAGGATGGAGCCAAAAGCCCTTTTTAGTATTGGTAATTCGCTCTCTGCCTCCTATAGCCTCCTTAGAATTATAATCGAGCTCACTAGTATCGTTAGGCATTAACACAACAGGATATTCCTTTATTCGCTCGACCGTTTGTTTTACATGGGGTTCAATTATCTTCTTTTCGGAAATCAATCCATTACTGAAAAAATTGTAACATGCTTTTATACTACTCCAAGACTGAAATGCCTGAGGAATCGTCCTCCCTGGTGCCAACCCTAAAGTTTCCACTACCCGAATCAGTCTTCGATTTAATCTTACATCTCCCAAGTCCACCGTTGTAAATTCAGCTTCAACCCATCCCATAAAACCCTCCTAAAGTTCCCTATAAGGAAAACTCTTAGGAAGATTTACCGCAACCATAACATTTAGCTTCGTAGTTTCCTACAATTACTTATGGGTAATAGGATGCGAGACCGGGCCCGTGCCCGAACGGAACAAAGTCGCACATGGCGTAAATTTCATAATCAAGGTGTAAAGAAATTTTTATGAAAAAACCCTGTAGATGGATAAATGTTATAGAAGACCTTGGAGAATCTCCTCCCGATACTTTTGCATGAGCCGCATCATAAAAGACAAATTATGCAACGTGGCTAAACTCATACTTGTCAGTTCATTGGCTTTGAAGAGATGATGAAGATAGGCAGCAGTAAATTTTTGGCAGGTTGGGCAGGGACATTCTTCTTCGACTGGAGTCAACTGTCTTGCATACATCCCTTTTGTAATATTGACGGCTCCTTGCATGGTAAACAAAATGCCATGACGGGCCGCTCGAGTAGGGTAGGAGCTATCAAAGGTATCAATCCCTAACGGAATGCATTGTGCAATGGAAGAGAGATCCCCAATCCCTAATAAATGGTTCGGTTTTTCTACCGGAAGGAGAGGAAGGGTAAAAGAAAGAAGGCGGAGCATCTCTTCTTTATTTTTTCCCATACTTCCTCCAATGGCAAATCCATCGAAAGGAAGAGCTGTTAAAACATCACAACTGCTCTGCCGCAGCTCAAGATCAATCCCTCCATGGATGACCCCATAGATGGCTTGTTGTTGTTGATTTTTCAAGTGGGCCTCTAAAGAACGCTTCTCCCATCGGTGTGTCCGAGCAAGTGAAACGCGAAGGGCACCTTGCGAAATATGATAAGGGGGGAGTTCATCGAAAGGGATGATAATATCGGCTCCTAAATCTTTCTGTGCCTGAATCGAGCTTTCTGGAGTGAGCATCATTTTGGATCCATCTCGGTACGAGCGAAAAAGCACTCCCTCTTCTGTGATCTTCAGAACAGAGCCCCCCTGTTTTTTTGTTCCTCGGCTCTTTAATTCATCTGCAACCGAGCCATAGGCCAGACTAAAGACTTGAAACCCTCCCGAATCTGTAATAATGGGCAGTTTACGGTGAATAAAAGAGTGGAGGCCTCCTGCCTGCTTAATAATGTCTGTTCCGGGTTGCAGGCATAAATGGTACGTATTGCAAAACATTAATTGGAGCCCAATGTCATGTAGAGCATGATTATCTAGCGCTTTCACCGTTCCATTCGTTCCCACGGCCACAAAATTGGGGGTATCGATGATCCCATGGGGGGTATGGAGACGGCCGACTCGGGCGCGAGAGCGTTTGGAGAAATAAAGGGGTTCAAATCGGAAGAATGCCATATCTTAGCCTGATTAGTTTAACAATAAAGGTCAGAGAAAAGATGGCCACCGCTTTAATGGCAAAGCTAATCACGATGATATCGAAAAGAGAGGCGACGATCCCATATAACCCTGCGATACTAAAAAGAACAGTATCTAAGAATTGAGAGACAAGGAGAGAGAGCAGTGTCCGTAAAGGAAACGGGATTGTTGGAAAATTAGTTTTAAGAAAAGCAAAGAAGCGAATGTCGATTTGCTGCACAATAAAAAAGACACTTAGAGAGGCAATCAGTAAGCGGGGAAAGGGAGAAAGAAGAGTAGTAAAGGCGGCATGGGTCGTATCATCAGCACTTGGGACATAGAGAAGATGGAGCTGAGAAGCCAGAGTAAAAAAGATTAAGAAAAAAAAGCAAACGCGAGTGGCTTGGGAAGCCGCTTTTTGGCTAAAAGATTCCTGTAAGAAATTCAATCCTAATAGACTTCCAATGGCAAAGGCATCGCTTGCCGTGACATCGAAACCAAATAAAGAGATTTGCTTAATGACAAATAAATTCGCAATCAAGGCTTGAATTGCCACCCAGGCAGTCAAAGCGGCTTGTCCCAGCTTTAATGCTCCCAAAGCAAAAAGGGCAATTAATAAGAGTTGAATGAAAAATAGGCATTCATTCATTGACGAAACTTACCCTCTATAAATATGCTTTCAAAGCATCGTAGGCGCATTTACTAGGGGCAACATCTATTGGAAGTTGACCTTCGTTGTTCTTGATATCAACGGATGCACCTAATTTCCGAAGCAATCTTATTGCTTTGCCTCGATTCAGTTTTGCAGCCAAATGAAGAGCTGTTTCCCCTTTGGAGTTTTGAGCATTCAGGTTAATCCCACGCTGATGAAGGGTGTTTATTAAGTTGCAGGAGCGTGGGAGTTGGACAGGATCTGAGAAAATTTTTTTGAAATGGGACAGACCAAAGCGTTGATGCGGATGACATCTAAAAACGGAATATTTCCGATTTGTGAGAGGCGGCTCTCAGTAGAAGCAGGAGTGGCTGTGGGAATAGTAGAAGGAAAGATTTGAAGAGATGAATTTATGTTATTTGTACTCATTTCAATACCTTTGGATTATATTAAAAAATAATAATAATGAAATATTATCAGAAAAAATAATTATTTGGAAGGATCAAAGAAAGAAATTTAGGACATCGCTCCTGGCCATGGAAAAATGAAAAAATAAGCATTCATTCATTGACGAAATTTTCCCTTTTCTATTAAAGAACAGAAATTATCTCTTTTTTAAGTAACCAACAGAGAAAAAAAATCCCATTTCATTGATAAGGACGGGTTTATGCGCAAAAAAATAGGGCTGGCTGTACGAGTGTTTTGTGTTGTGGCCTTCTCCTTCTTTTCTTGTTTTTTAATGGGAGGAGACTTAACAGATGCCGATTTAGGGATGAGATCTCGTTATTTTCCTTACTGGGGTTTTGATGATCATCCTTATTTGACTAAAAAGATGCGCAAGGGGATGAGGCCTTATCTTTTGCCTCCCGATCATCCGGCCAAAAAAGCATTAGATAAGATTTGCCGTCAGTCCCGTGTCCTTTTAGACGCGCAAACGTTTGAAGAGAGTGGTTTTCATGTTCTTCATCATCAGCACAACTCTAAGATTCGGGTGGCAAGCCATCCGAAGCTTCCGGGTTATTTAGTTAAGGTTTATTTAGATTCTGAGACTTCTCGTCTTAAAGGAAAGCCAGGATGGCAACGTCTAACCCTTCGTTGTGAAGGGGCGAAGAGGATAAGGGATTTAATCAAGCGGAAAGGGTTGAAGCATTTCACTGCTCCGAAGAAATGGCTTTATTTTCCCCCGACGAATCATCTTCCTTCTGATTATAAGGGAAAGATGATACAACCGGCCCTTCTCGTTGTGACTGATATGAATATTGTCAGCTTTGAAGAGAGTTTGGAGGTATGGTCGAACAAAATTACAACAGAGCATTTAGATGAGCTCTCTTGCATTTTACATCATGGATTTGCCTCTGCTTATCTTCCTTTTAATGTTCCCTATTGTAAAAATGGCAAATTTGCTTGCGTCGATACAGAAAATCCTAAAAGAGAAGTCAAATTTCACTTAGCAAGACCTTATCTCTCTTCAGAGATGCTGGTTTATTGGGATAAGCTAACAGAAAAGAGTGAGTAAATCTCATTCTCTAATGACTCAGGCCTTACATTTTCAATAGTTAACGTCATGTGCGACTTTTTTCCGTTCGAGTCCGGGCCCGAGACCGGGCCCGTGCCCGAACCTGAGATTCCGAGCTTCGTTAAATAGTTTAGCAAAGCTCGGAATCTCGGTTCGGGCACAGGCCCGGTCTCGGGCCCGGACTCGAACGGAAAAAAGTCGCACATGGCGTTAGTTATTTTTGGAGCAGCAGAACAGACCTCTCTAAAATTTTCGCATTGGCAAACGCTAAATTCTTCTCCACCTGGTCACGGATAATTTGAGGGAGATCGGGTTTCTCCAAAAGCTGCTTGGAAAGCCTTTGGCATTCTTCATATTTTCCAATCCAATAGGCGCTGATCGAGCACTCGAGCTGCATATCGTAATCGTAGATCCATTTTTCGACAAAGAGAGCATCTTTGGAAAAAGGAATCGTCATGCCAATGGAAGAGACAAGATAGGCGGGAGCAAATTCATTGAGACTGCGATAATATCTTGCTAAATAATCCAAGGGTTCCGCTCGGCTGGGTCGATAGTGATAGGCGCGATAATAGCTTCCTACAACAACCTCACGAGGCCTATCTAGGATTTCCTCTAGATGAGCTGCTTGAAGGAGAGACCAGAAAACTTCTTGATCCCATCCTCCCATTTCCACCCGTTTTTGGTAGTTCTTTAAGGCCACTTCGTGGTCTCCGGCATCTCGATAAGATTGAGCCAAATAAAAAACGTAGCGGGAATTCGTGGGATCTTCTTCTAAGGCTGCTTCTAAAATTTGCGCATCCTTTTGATATTTCTTGGAGTCTTTTGACCTTGCTCCATCTGTGTGTACGACCTTTGTCACCCCTTCTAAGCGGGTAAAGCTCCTTGCGCGAGGCGAATGCAAATATTCATGAAGGACTCCATACCACTTCCAATCCAACCCATCTTTAATCATCAAAGGGCGGTCATATCGCATCCCTCCATAGGAGATCGCGCTATTATAGCTGTCTAGCAAGAGAGGAGGCATTTTGAAGGTCGGAGCAAATTCCAGGACATCATCGGCATCCATGAAAAGAATGTAGGAGGCTTTTCCTTTCGCCAACTCTAACGCTTCATTGCGATTGTGCTCGAAATTCTTCCAGGGACGCTCGTGCAACTCCCCAGGAATATCTTTCATGAAGGCTTTAATGCTATCCTGAGTGCCATCTGTTGAGCCTGTATCCACGATGACCCAATAATCAATGATCGGCTTGACTGAGGCAAGGCCGCGGGTGATGACTTGAATTTCGTTTTTCACAATCATGTTTAGACAGATTGTTGGTTTCTTTTGTGAGGGCTCTTGCCCTTCACAGTAAGAGAAGAAGGGGATGAGGCAGAGGATGTAGTAGATGTAGATCATATAATAAATCCTTCAAGATTTGAGGCTTATTAAAAATTTAAATTGAAATCTTAGGTACCAAGAAAAAAAAAGTAAAGCTTTATCTTATCTGGACTTCGGACATTTTAAGGGGTCGATAAATGCAATCTTTTAAGCTATAGCGAGTTAAAATTTTTTTGCCAACCCAAATGAGGGTTGGCAAAAAAATTTTAACTCGCTATAGCTTAAAATCTTGCGTTTAGCGACCCCTTAAAATGTCCGAAGTCCAGATCTTATCAGGTTTGCATCTAAAGGCAGCGTGAGAATCATCAACGTCCCCTCTTCCACACTTTTCACTTCTATCTGCCCTTGATGAATCTCAATAACAGCCTTGACAAGAACCAAGCCCTGCTCTCTTTCTTTCGCTTGGATGTCATGCAAGGGAAAAGAAGGGCTGAAAACAGAAGCCAATGTCTTTAAGGGAATTTTTGTTCCTTCCATCAAGATAAAAATCTTAAAAAAGTTTCCTTCCAGCTTCCCTTCTATTTTAATCGGATTCTGCGCCGGAGAAAAGAGAGTTGCATAGAGGAGCAAATTCTTAATCGCCATCTTCATCAAGTGAGAGTCAAAGAGAAGAAAACAAGGAGAGGAAGGCAAGGAAAGAATAAAAGAATGGGCCTCCACCAGCGCTTTGACCTCTTCTACGCATGCTTCAAGAAAAGGCTTCATCTCTTGCCGGCTTTTTTTCAACTTAATAAACCCGGACTCTAACTCTGCCGAAGCAAGAAAATTATCAATCATCAATTGAAGATGCCTGCTCCCTTTCTCAATGCGTTTTAGAGAAGAAGCAGCCTTCTCATTCTCAGGCAGGAAAGAGCGAAGCTCCTCTTTTGCCTTTAAAATTTGGTCAATCGGAGTATAGAAGCGATGAGAAAAGGAGCGTAAGACAGAAGCATGCAATTTCTCCACCTGACTCATATAGGTTTGATTAATTAAACGCTCTTGAAAGAGATGGCGCTCTAGATAGACCCCCAGTTGCTGAGCCGTAGTCTGTAAAATATTCATCTCTTCCTGCGTCAAAAGCTGCTCCCTTTTCGGATAGTACACTAAAATTCCAATGACCATTTGGGAGAACTTAATCGGAATAAAGAGACCTTTCACAGAAGGAAGTGTCGAGGTCGACCATCCCGCCATCTTCCCATGCTCAAATACCCATTGCGCAGCGGCAAGCTCTTTTTCCTCTTCCAGGGCAGACAGAGGACTCTCCAGCCCCAAGCGATCTTTGCCATCCTGTTTCGCCAAGAGATCAAACTGCCCCTGAAAGAGGGATTGTAAGCGGTGCGAGACATTAGTCCGTAACTGTTGATAATTGGCCGCTTGAGTGATTTCTCGTTCAATCTCATACAGATGCTCCGCCCTCTCTTCTCGCATTTTTAGGAAACGATCTTGCTTGCGGATATAGGAGGTCAACATTCCCACAATGATCGCCGTACAAAAATAAATAAACATGAGAATCAAATCTTGAAGACGATCAAAACCAAAAGAAAAGACCGGAGGAATGAAAAAATAATCCCAAATTAAGGCACTGGCAACAGTGCCCAAAAGAACAAGGCTCGTTTGCAAAAAAAGACTAAGAAGTAAGATGCCTAAAAGAAAAATAAACCCAACAGAGAGATGGCCAATGAGCGGGTGCAAAATAAATCCAAGTGCACTGATAGCGGCCAATGAAATGACTAAAATCAAGCTCTCTCGGATGATTCTTCCGGAAGGAAGAGCAGGAGGGGAAAATCTTCCTTTTTTTTTTGTGAGACGCTCCCCTCTCAAAATCAATAAATCTAACTGTCTGCTCTCTTTTCTAGCCGATCAAGCATGCTCGAGCGGAAAATGCCCCAGAAAGGGGGGGGGAGAAGGCCGTCCCATGACGAGTTGGGTGATCTCTTTTTGCTTCGCTACACGTTGAAGGGCTGAAGCAATCGTTAAATCATGGGTGATGACCACTTCTGCTCCAAGCTCTTGAGCTAAATTCAAATGGGAGTGTAGAAGCTTTTGATCTTGGTCGGATAAACGCTGCCCCGTATCCACATAAACGACGACCCAAGGAGCATCTAATTCAAAGGCGCGCCGGCGGGTGCGGCGAATGAGCTGTTGCGAGGAAAGGCTGGGACTGATGGCGACCATCAGTTTTTCTCTTGTTTTCCATTCTTTTCCTGTTGGAAGCAGGGAGTGAAGATCATGATCCACTTTCTCAGCAGCCACACGGAGAGTAATTTCTCGAAGGGCTGTCAACGTCTCTTCCTTAAAAAAATTGCGGGCCGCAATCTCCGATTGCGTGCCAAGATACACTTTTCCTTCTTTTAAACGGTGCAAAAGCTCGGAAGGGGAGATGTCGACCAATTCAAGATTGCTGGCCCTTTCCAAGATGGAGTCAGGAACGGTTTCTCGGATTTGGATGCCAGAGACATTTTCGACAAGATCTTTTCGGCTTTCAAGATGCTGCACGTTGAGTGTCGTATAGACATCAATGCCATGATCAAGAATTTCAATGACATCTTGCCAGCGCTTCTGATGGCGAGATCCCGGAACATTTGTATGCGCCAACTCGTCGATCAAAATGAGGGGAGGTTTCCTTTTTAGAATGGTCTCTAAATCCAATTCTTCAAAAACAGTCTCTCGGTACTTGATCCACTTTTCCGGCAAAAGAGGAAGGCCTTGCAAAAGGAGCTCCGTCTCTTTTCTTCCATGTGTATTGATGGTGCCCACCAGAATGTTCTGTCCTTCTTTATGCAGTTGTTGGGCTTCTTCTAACATTTTATACGTTTTTCCAACGCCGGCAGACATCCCAAAAAAGATTTTTAGTTTTCCTGACTTACTCTTGGTTTCTTCTTTCTGAATGGCTCTTAAGAGCGCATCCGGATCTATACGCTCTTCTTTCATGGGGATTTTTCCAAAGGAAAATGTTGATCTAACAATTGATTTAATTTAAGGACGTTTAAATAACGAGGACCAAAAAGGCCCATTTGCTTGCCCTCTAAAGAGTCCTGGATCCATTCGCGGAGACGTTCCCGATCTTCCTTGGACAGGTGACGAGAGCGAGCAATTCGTTCGAATTGGAATTCAGCCGCTTCCAAACTCATGTGAGGATCGAGCCCGCTTCCTGAGGCATAGACGAGTTCGCTTGGAGGGGGCTCTGAGGAAGTGGAGGCGAGTGCTTTTGCTCTTGCTTCGACCTGTTCTTTGAGTGAGCGACTCGTGGGACCCAGGTTCGTTCCTCCCGATTGCAAAGGATCATAGTCATGAGCAGATGGACGAGGCCAAAAGTAATGGGCTTGGTGAAAAGCCTGACCGATTAATTCTGAGCCTCTTACCCCTCCATCGACCTTTACTAAACTGCCGCCCGCCTGTTTGGGGAAGATCCAAAGGGCTAATCCTGTCACCAGAAGGGGGTAGAGAAGACCTGTTAATAGGGTCATTGTTAAAAAAAGTTTACAAGCTGTCCAAAACATAAATTAATTTATCCATCCCATGTGGGTGATCAAGAAATCAATGCACTTAATGCCAATAAAAGGGGCAATCAATCCTCCTAGTCCATACACAAGCAAATGATCTTTAAGTAATTGATCTGCCGGCTTCGGACGATAAGAGACTCCTCGAAGAGCTAAAGGAATGAGAGCGATGATGATCAGGGCATTAAAGATCACGGCGCTTAAAATTGCACTTCGAGGGGAGGTGAGTTGCATGATGTTTAAAATATTTAAGGGTCCGGTCTCTCCTTTAGAGCCAAGGTAGAGGCTTCCGAAAAGAGCAGGGATAATGGCAAAATATTTTGCCACATCATTGGCAATGCTGAATGTTGTTAAGGCTCCTCTTGTCATGAGCAATTGCTTACCGATCTCCACAATTTCAATCATTTTTGTTGGGTTGCTATCCAGATCAACCATATTGCCTGCCTCTCTGGAGGCTTGCGTACCCGTGTTCATGGCAATGCCAAGATCGGATTGAGCTAATGCGGGGGCATCGTTGGTTCCATCTCCTGTCATGGCGATCAGATGCCCTTCTTGTTGCCCCTTTCGAATGCAGGCGAGTTTATCTTCCGGCGTTGCTTGGGCAATATAGTCATCTACTCCCGCTTCGGCTGCGATGGCAGACGCGGTTAAAGGATTATCTCCGGTGATCATGATGGTTTTAATTCCCATGGCTCGCATCTCTTCGAACCGCTCCCGAATGCCTCCTTTAATGATATCTTTTAGGTGGATGACTCCTAAAAGACGAAGGTCATCTGCCACGAGAAGAGGAGTCCCCCCTAGAGTCGCAATGGGATCGACGAGGTCACTCAGCTGAGAGGGGATTGTTCCTCCCTGCTGAGTGATGGCGTTTTTAATGGCTTCTACCGCCCCTTTGCGAATCGAGCGCTTGACTTCCCCCTTTTCATCTAAGAAATCGAGTCCACTCATTTTTGTTTCAGCGGAAAAGGGGACACTATGGGCATGGGAGGGATCCAGTGTTTCGGCTCGCATGTGAAATTTATTTTTCGCGAGGACAACAATGGAGCGACCTTCGGGGGTTTCATCCGCTAGGGAGGAAAGCTGAGCGACCTGGGCGAGCTCTTCTTCAGAGATGCCTGGCAGGGGGAGAAAAGCGGTGGCCATCCGGTTTCCTAGTGTGATCGTCCCCGTTTTATCTAGGAGGAGGAGATCAATATCTCCGGCTGCTTCCACCGCCCGTCCACTCTTGGCAATGACATTTCGTTGAATGAGGCGATCCATGCCTGCGATCCCGATGGCATTCAACAGAGCACTAATCGTCGTTGGGATCAAGCAGACAAGGAGAGCCATGAGAACGGGGAGAGTGATAAGAGAAGAAAGATCTTGCTCGGCAATCTTTGCGCTATGGTCGGCAAAGATTTTGATGGAAAGAACGGTTAATAAAAAGATAATGGTCAAAGCGGATAAAAGCATATTCAGGGCAATTTCATTGGGCGTTTTCTGTCTTTCTGCTCCTTCGATCAAGCCGATCATCCGATCTAAAAAGCTATGTCCGGGTGCAGACGTGACGCGGATGAGGAGGCGGTCGCTGACAATGCGTGTGCCGGCAGTGACTGCGCTTCGATCCCCTCCACTTTCTCGGATGACGGGGGCTGATTCTCCCGTGATTGCCGATTCATCGACGGTGGCGATTCCTTCGACGACCTCTCCGTCGGCAGGAATGATATCTCCCACTTCGCAAGCGACAAGATCCTCTTGTTTGAGTTCGGAGGCAGGGATGATACGTTCCTGCTCATCGACAATTTTTCTTGCCACATTCTCCACTTGTGTTTTTCGTAAAGAGGCGGCTTGGGCTTTTCCTCGCCCTTCGGCAATGGCGCTAGCAAAATTGGCAAAGAGGACGGTAAACCAAAGCCAGAGGGTGATTTGAATATTAAAGGAGAGGGAAGAGGGGAGTTTATCGATGAATAAAGAAAGGGTGGTTAAAATGGCCCCGATATAGGTGACAAACATGACGGGATTTTTAAATTGTTCCCGAGGATTTAACTTTACAAAAGAGTCTTTGATAGCTTCTAGAATTAAAGGGAGATCTAAGAGACCTTGTCTTGTTGTTTTCATCGTTAGAAAGCCTGTCCTTGTCTTAAGAGGAGATACTCCATTAAAGGTCCTAGCGAAAGAGGGGGAAAGAAGGTCAGGGCAGCGACCAGCAGAAGAGTGCTGAAAAGGAGGAAACCAAATAAGAGAGAATCAGTCCTAAACGTCCCAAGAGAAGGGGCGAGTGTTTTTTTCTTCCCCAAACTTCCTGCAACGGCTAGGCTAGGAATTAAAATCGCTAGCCGTCCGGCGAGCATCACGAAGGCGAAGAGGAGATTATAAAAGGGGGTATTGGCATTTAACCCTTCAAACGCGCTTCCATTATTATTGGCCGTTGACGCAAAGGCATAGAGGATCTCTGTCAATCCATGGGGTCCTCGATTTCCCAAGCTTTTTAAGGCAAAAGGGAGGGAAAGAGCCAAGCTGGAGCCGAGGAGGATGAGGGCAGAAGGGATAAGGATCGATAAAAGGACCCATTGCATTTCTGTTTTTTCAATTTTTTTCCCTCGATATTCAGGGGTTCTTCCGACCATGAGACCGGCCAAAAACACGGTCAAGAAGAGGTGCATCAACAGGCTGCATAGTCCCACTCCAATGCCGCCAAAAATCATTTCTCCCAGTAAAATTTGAAAGAGGGCGATCCCTCCTGTTAAAGGGGAGAGGCTATCTAACATGGCATTGATCGATCCGCTGGACACGGCGGTTGTAGCGCTGGTCCATAACACGCTATTGGTCAGTCCGATTCGTGTTTCTTTCCCCTCCAAGAGGGGGTGATAGCCGAGGAGCAGATTGGGTTGCCATTCGGCATATAGCCCCACTCCCAAGCCTAACACCCAAAGAAGGAACATCACTCCGAAGAGAACGAGTCCTTCCTTTTTAGAGCGTAGGGATAACCCATAAAAATAAGGGGTTGCAGCGGGGATGGCGAGGATGGCAAAGAGCTCAAGAAAATTAGAGAAGGGGGTGGGATTAGAAAAGGGATGAGCACTATTTGCATTTAAAAAGCCTCCCCCATTTGAGCCGAGTTGTTTAATGGCCACTTGTGAAGCAGCAGGGCCCATGGGGAGGAGTTGATGTTCTTGTTCCAGGGTCAGTGCTTCTTGATAAGGGTGAAGGTTTTGAATGACCCCTTGGCTGACTAGAAGGAGAGCAAAGATAAAGGAGAGGGGGAGGAAAAGGTAGAGGGTGACCCGTGTAAGGTCGACCCAGAAATTTCCGAGGTTCAGGGTGGAGGTCCGCTTGATTCCGCGGATGAGGGCGAGTAAGACGGCAAAGCCGGTCGCAGCGCTCAAGAAATTTTGAGAGGTGAGTCCCACCATTTGAGTGAAATAACTCAGGGTGGTTTCTCCTGCGTACGCCTGCCAATCGGTATTCGTGACAAAGCTGATGGCGGTGTTCAGGGCTAAGGGCCATTCGACATTGTTAAGGTGCTGAGGGTTCCAAGGGAGCCAGTGCTGCGTCAGTTGTAAAAGAAAGAGGAAAACGAAGCCGATGAAATTCAGCCATAAGAGGGCTTTAGCATAGGTTGTCCAGGTCATTTCTTCGGAGGAAGAAACGTGGCATAAGCGGTAAACGGCTCTTTCCACTCTTCCTAGAGAGCGATCGAGAAAGGGGGGGAGGGGCTTATCCGTCTCAAAAAGAACTCTTTTCATATAGGGGCCTAAGAGAGGAGGCGTGAGGAATAAGAGGAAAATTAATAGAATGACTTCTATTCCTTCCAGATCCATTATCCTACTTCCTTTCCATTCGCTTAGATGATTAATCTTGTATAGGAGCGACTGGAGTTAGGCAAGAAAAATTTACTTGGCATTGTAGTGTTGACAAAAGGCAGACATTCAATTAAAAGGCTAAAAAGAAATATATGGAGATGTATGAGGTATGAGGAAAAATAAAAAAGAAATAAAAAAGCTTGATACTGAGGAGGAAGAGCTTCTATCCTCGTATGAAAAAGGGGAGTGGAAATCAGTCGCTAATATTAAAAAAGAGAAATTTTTTGCTCGCAAAACTGCGGTTAAAACTCTGAATAATGGCCGATAAATGCAAAGTTTTGATCTATAGCGAATTAATTAGGAGAGGAAAGATACTGAACTAACACCCTATCTACCCTCCGTCCATCCATTTTGATGACCTTAAAATGAAATTTTTGCCAAATAAAAGAATCTCCGACTTTTGGGATACTTCCGATTTGCCGCATGCAAAAGCCGGCAAGTGTTCGATAGGTTCCTTTTTCCTCATCTGGAAAGTTCTCAATATCAAATTGGGCTTTGAGTTCATCGATTGGGAGCATGCCGTCTACTAACCAAGAGCCATCTTTACGTTGGATAATTTGCATCTCAGGTAAGAGGGATGTTGAGGGGACATCTCCGACGATCGATTCTAAAACATCATGTAAAGTGATGAGTCCTTGGATTCCTCCATACTCATCTGTGACAAGGGCAATATGGTCAGGTGTTGTCTTAAAAACCTCAAGCACTTGAACGACGCGCATATTTTCCGGGACAAATAGAGGAGGACGAAGAAGAGGTTGTAGATCAATTTTTTCGGTCGAACCTGTGGAGAAGACTTGGGCAAGAATATCCTTTGAGTTGATAATTCCAATGACTTTATCTAATTCTCCTTCACAAACGGGGAAGCGATTATAAGGAGAGGTTTTAATTTTTTTCCGTATCTCTTCAGTAGAGAGTCGATGATCAATCCATTCAATATCCATGCGAGGAATCATGAGAATGTTGATTCGGCGATTGCCGAGTCGAAAAATGCTCTCTAGCATGTCGTATTCAACGGCTTTAATGACTCCTGCTTGAGTTCCTTCTTCTAAAATTAGGCGAATTTCTTCCCCTGTGATTTTTTCCTGCGCTTTTCCGTGGGATAAGAGCTGAGCGATATATTCAAAGAAGCGGACAAAAGGGTAGGTGAGAATAATTAACAGTCTGATGTTGTAGGCTGAAAAAGGGGCGAGTTTTTTCCAGTAAAGGGCCCCTAGAGTTTTTGGGATCATTTCTGTTGCAAATAACATGGTGAGAGTAAGAATCACAGAAACTAAGGCAAGCGATTTATCTCCGAACAGTTCGACGGCTTTCGCTCCCACTCCGGCGGCTCCGAAGGTATGCGCAGCGGTATTGAGAGTTAAAATTGCGGCGAGAGGGCGATCAATTCTTAGTTTCAATTGACTGAGAATCTGTCCGGCAGCCGGTTGTTTCTTTTTTAAGAGGGCAATATAGCCTGTTGTGCAGCAGAGGAGAACAGCCTCTAAGATCGAACACATGAAAGAGACGAAATGAGAGAGGAAAAAGTAAAATAAGAGAGTAAACATAATTCCTAATGTCGGATGAAACTGCTCACAGACTCACTCGAGGAGTGTGTTTGTGAGCAGTTTCATGCTACATTTTTTTTCTTTATTAAAAAACAAGATTTCGGCATGAGGGGCATAAGAGGTCTATTGCCAATATAATCACCTGAGTGACACAGTTTTTTGTAAGTTCTCAGGGGTCATTTTGAAAAGCATTAAACAAGGAGGCCATTATGAATAAAGTGACTAAATTCTTGAGCGTTGCTCTATTGTCTACAGCTCTTGTTCAGCAAGTTTTTGCACAAGGACAAGGATATTATGCTCCAAATGGGAATGCTCCTTCCGGTGAGTACTCTTATACAAATCAACCTGTTTATGGAAATCGCCCTTCTTATAATCAACCCTCTAATGCAGGACAACGAGGGAATATTGTACCTGATCCAGATAACGTTGAGCCATTTCAAACTCCAGATGGACGTTTTGAGCAAAGAAATGCAGAATTCCGTCGGTTTACAGAAAAACAATGTCCTGCTTCTATGCACTTTACCCAACCTAATCACCCATCCACAGGCCCAGAAAGCCAACGCCAAGAAAGCCAAGGAAAATAAAACATCCTTGCTTGTGTTAACAATCAAGTGATGAGAGGACGAGGCGAGCGATAGGAGATTTCCTATCGCTTTCTTTCTTGAGGTGGTAACGAATCATCAACAAGCATCCAAAAGAGATTGGTGTAAACCTCTATTATTTTCATTTTTCACAAAACATTCAAGCGTAGAGATCAGATTTTCTTCCGTGATAAAATAATATTCTAGTTTCTTTTTGTAGCTAGGATCGGATAAGATTTCCTTTATAAAAGAGAGATGGGGTTCTATTTTTTCGAGGAAACGATCTATTTTTGCATTATCCTGGAGGTAAGAACCATCAGCCTGAACCCAAGGATCATCTTGATCTTGAGCATAATACTTATTCACTGCTCGTACGGAAGGAAGGACATCTAGGAAAAATCTAACCAATAGTATTCCCTTACGCAAGGTAAAATCAATAGCTTCCGCATTTTTAAGGGGTGGAATAAAGTTTTTTCCTATTGTAGATCCCAGAAATAAGTTTTTCTCTTAGTCCTTCTTTTAATTCAACTGTATTATCAAATCTGTTATACCTAGGTTTACATCCAGCCTCAGTTAAAGCAGCGATAAAAGCATTACGAGCTAAATGTGCATCAGGTTTAAACTCAACCTCAAACCCAATGCCAGTTATTGAGCAGAAGCCGGCTGTTTTCACCTGTTCGAGGATCCAGTTTATAATTTTCTTTTAACCATGATAAATCGAACGGAGCTTCTGATTTCTTCTCTAGGCTCGTTGCATTAGATATTATGTCCACTCTCTGGGTAGGTTGTATCAAATCTCGAATTGCGAGGAGATTGAATGGATTTGTCACTTCCTGCTGCGTAATCAATGCTTGATGTGCACTTGGTGTAAATGGAGACAAGCCTGCTGATAAAATTTTTTCCTTCTGATGCTTATCCAAGTGAACGGAATTATTAAATTTAAAATGCTGAGGATGGCATCCTTTTCCAACTAAACTATCATAAAATTGCTGGGCCACTGATTCTTTACCAGGTTTGAAATGAACCTGAAACATTACTCCAATGAGGTCATCAAATTTTGCTTTTTCCACATCTGAAAGATCGAAATTAAAGTGTTTTGCTAACCATTTCACATCAAATGGTGCATCTTTATCTATCTCAGAATTTGTAGAAAGTATCTTATTGACTTCAAAAGAATTTACAGGTGAAAACATCTGAACCTCCATGTTTTTTGAATTTTTCGCAGTTATAACAACTTTTGTTATTCCAAATGATAAACGAGATCTTATTTTTTCTCATCTTAACTCTCAATTTCTAATTTTTCGAGTCCCGTGCCAAAATGAGCCATTCAAGTTTAGTGTCTTTAAAATTTCGAATGGATTATTTTCAAGCAAAAATTTTTGAACTTCTATTACATAAATTTCGTCTTGACTATAGCAGTGAATGTTCCAGTTATTTAAAAATTGTTCAATAGCATGTATGTTATCTTTTGGATATCCAGTATAAGATCTAAAAAGATGAATTAAAGTTTGTTTTTGTTTGCTATTTCCATCCGTATATTTGGCTTTGAATAAACAATTAGGTCGTGCTTTAGAGTCAATCCAATACATAATTGGTTGATTCAGTTGATCTAAAGGTAAAATTGCGCACCAATACCCTCCAGCATTTATTCCTTTTTCCATAATTTCTTTATCGGTTTTCTCAAGACCAATAGAATAGAACTCTCTTCCTGACCTTCTTAGTTCGAGCAATGGAACTTGGTGAATTTTCGCTATCGAACCAAAAATACTAATAATTTTTTTTGGTAATTCTACTACTCTCGGCCATTCATGAATTGCTTTCATGTCTTTAAATAAATTACTATTAATGATTAATTCATACCATAATTTATTTAAGGTAAGACACTGGGTGACTGATGTATGCGGAAGAATTTCAATAATTTGTTTTAGAATTATTTCATTCGGAGTAGAATCAAAATAAGATAAATGTTGCATATTGAAACTTTTTTGATAAGATTTCGCTTTTAATTAAAAATATTGTTGTTTAAGTATCGATTCTAAGATAAGAGAAGATTTTAAAACAAGAGAAAAAACAAATATTTCTTAACATGGAGTCTTGCCTGTCTATTTTTCATAGAAATGACGGCACGGAAACCCGCGATTTTAATCGCGGGAGGAAGTGCCCCCTCCTTTGTTAAGGACATGTTTGTTTAGTAAAAGCATAATAATAACCATCCGATCGATGCAAGTGTTTGCAATATCTTTTGTGAATACCTTGAATAGTCTTACCATGAGCAGTGATATTAAAAAAACCGGATGAACGAATCGCTACTCTTCCTGTGTAAGAGCCTTGCTTTTTGCCTTGAAGCACATTTGCTTTGATGATATCTCCTGTTTTAAAGCCACCCACTTGTCTTAAGCTTTTAGCAGAAGTGCGAGGAAAGCCATATTGATCTAATCGACACATTTGGCGACTTCCAAGGCCGGTTGCAGTAATGAGAAGAGGAGCCAACGATTTAGGAATGATCACTTTTTCACCGGTCTCTCCACAGCAAATAGCATCTATCCAATGATCTTTGCTGTATCCTTGCTTTGCCCGGTTGAATTTCGTCCGCCCGGCTGAGTAAAAAGAAAGAGGAAGATTTAAGCTTTGCAGGTGCCTACCTATTTCGTAGTGAATAGTATTGACTGCCGCCGCATCTTTAAGAGGCACTTGTAGTTGCTTTAAGAGACATTCAAGTTTTTTAGAATCTTTGACAAATTCCTTTACACTTAAATTTCCTTTTTGTTGGTTACAGGACTGGCAAGCCAATACTAAGTTGGAAAGGCGATTGGTACCACCACAGCTTTTGGGAATGATATGATCCACTTCTAGCCTTAGATTGCTCCGTTCACAATAAGCGCAAGCATGGTTCCACTTTTCTAAGAGATATTCTCTTATCTCGTATCCTTGCAAAAGTGCCTTGTTGATACTCCATTCCACTTATGTCCGGATTTTGTAGGAGCTGAGTATCGAAGCGAGCTGTCTCTATAACCAAAGAGGTTAGAGGGGAAAGCTTGATGAATCTTTTTATCCAAACAACAAGATTAGATATTCGAGACCTAGAAGAAGGAGGGACCCATCCGGCAGTCTTTTCCTGTTATTAAAACGTGCTTGACGATAACGCGTTTTTCTTCCTCTTCGGCATCTTCTAAATAATCGGCGTTTTTCCAAATTTGATTTCACTTGCTCGCCTCTATGATGCAAGTGAGCTGCAAAGAGGGCTTTTCTTCCATTTTTTCCCTCTGCAACTAAGGCCAGTCCCGATGTTTTACTCCCGGGATCTAATTTAGCTTCTAAAGGTTGTTTGATTCCTCCTATGCGATTTTTTAAGATAATGGTAAAAGGATATTTTCTAAAAACAGCGGCCTGTCCTTTCTTCAAAAGCATTCTTGCTCTTGAAGGATGACAAGGCATTAAGGGCTCGCCTTTATGATCTAAAACAAATACTCTTTGCATCATGTTATTAATCCGGCAATTAAATATGTCGTAATTTAAAAATTTTATTCCATAGTCGGCAAATAAATAGGCCATAGTACTATAATAAGCATTAATAAGCATTACGAGAGAAAATGCACGTAGTATGCTGCGAATAAGTAGACATATTTATTTGCCGACTACGAGATAAAATTTTTAAATTACGGCATATTTAATTGCCGGATTAATACCATGCATTCTCTGCTTTACGCAGGTGATGTTTCCCTCGCCAATGTTATGAAGCGGTTTCACGTAAACAGCACGAGCGCCACTCCTAGCGCCTATTTAACCATTTACCGCAGTGTTTGGAACTGGGGCGGCATTCCAAAGTGCCTATCTCTACTCGTTAATGAGTATTATTCGCTTCTAACGTAGCTTAAGTCTTTTTAAACTTAAGCTGAGGCTGGTCAACTTGGAGGCTTATGATTGCTCACAAGCTTCTGGCTTAACCGCGCCTTCTGATGTGCATGCGTCACTGGCGCGCGGTTCCCGCGGGCGTGCAGCGGCTGATCTGGGTCACCTACGCTCCTGGGCAAGAGGAGCGAAAGGATCCGACGATCGCATACCTCGCGGTTCAGTCGCTAGCGGTAGCGATCGTCGCGAAATCGGAGAAGCGAGCCGAGCAGGCGTACCATGCGATGCTTCGTGCTCTGAAGTACACCCAGGAGCTTCCGGAGGATGAGAAGTACGACATCATCCGAGGACGCATTGCGAGTGAGGTGCTCCTATGATCGGCTACGCCGCCAAGAGGGTCTTCACGCTTCGCGAGATCCGGCTCTACGAACACGCGACAACACTCGTTGCCATTGCTCCGGATGAGCTCCACGGAGAGACCATCAGATGCCACGAGCTGGCGCGCGCAATCGGGCAGATCCTTCATCTCGAGCACGAGGACGGTCGCTACGGATTCGTTGAGCACACGTGGCTATGGGTCGAGCCACGGAATCGGAGGTTTTGCCCAGCGTGGTCGCTACCCCATGTGCTCGACGTGTACGTGCCTGGCAGCATGCCGCAGGTGCAGCTTCACGATATGTCGAGCGGATTGCCGACTCGGTACTACCTGTCGAATTTCTTCGACGTCGTCATCAAACAGCACATCGTCGAAGAGCTGGTCAGTATTTTGGCGCCGTATGAAGCGCGGGAGCGACCGTAGCGACGGCAATGAACTTCCGTCTTGCGCGTCGCGAATCAGATCGCTACCGTGCCTGAGCCACTTGCGGAGCGCGACAGCGCGGGGCGGGGCGCCTCATCATGGCGGGGCGCCCCGCTCTCCTTCGGCGGACGCAGTGCTTTCGGCAAGCTCGAGACGAGCTTTCGTCCCGCGGGGCCGATGGCGATCGCGGTGAGCGAATTGCCGAAGTCCGGCTCGCGGTTGAGGCTCACCGAAACTCCCGCCATCTGCGCGCGCTGAGCGAGCTCGAGTAGCGCTGGCTCGTCGGGGACGGACAGCAGCACGATGTTGTTCGACCCCAGCAGCCACGTACGCCACTCGAACTGATGCTCGTGCGCGAACGCGAACCCTGCGTGAACGGACTGCGCCGCGATGGCGCCTGGCGGCAGATCGCCGCGCGTGACTACGAATAGCTTGTTCATATCGTCTCCTGATTGGTGGTACCGTGCCCGCAGCCCCGAGTACGCGAGCCAGGTACCTGGCTAGACAGCGGTTGATCTCGCTGACGTCCGAAAGGGGCTTTTTTCTGGAGGGCAAAGACGGGTTCGAACCGTCGACTTCCAAGTTGGTTAGACTCGGCACTCTTCCGCTGAGTTATTTGCCCGTGGCTTCCGGGGATCGAGTTGAACGACCGACCTTCGAACGAGGCCCCGAAGGACCGCGCTCGACGCTCTACCGCTGAGCTACCCGGAAATAGAAAAGGGCCCGCAACCTGATGGTCGCGGACCCTGACCCCGAAGAGACGAACGGAGACTGCAACAAACGAGCACACGAGGGCAAACGTTATTTGCGAACGACAACGCAAACGGTCTGTCCGCGAAAGCGGCCTGATCTGTTCGTCGAGCAAGGAGCTCGAGTAGCGCGGCGAGCATGAACCCACACGAGCCCTGGTCCCCGCGAATCGGTACGCGAGGGGATCGGTATCGAGAGACCGAGCGCAACGCTCGTATCCCGCTCTAGGGTCGAGCAACGGTGTCGGTGACGTTCATCGACTACGGTGCGTGAACGAAGATCGTCTGATTGTCTCGCGGACTCAGGCTCGAAGCCTGACAGCTCCACCGCTCGAAAGAGCGTGGTGGATCGTCCCCTGAAACGGCTCGGTGATCCCGGGCCGTTTCGCTTTCTGATACATTCCCTCCGATGAACGACGCCGCCTGTGTGCTCATCGTGCGTAAGGACGGTCTTGTGCTGGCCGTCTCGCGCAAGGATGACCATTCAGACTTTGGTTTGCCTGGGGGTAAGATCGACCCTGGAGAAGAGCCCGCGTGCGCGGCGGCACGCGAGCTCTGGGAAGAGACAGGCCTCGTCGTGGCGCCGAGCACTATTCGAAAAATCTACGAAAGCCCAGGTCGCAAGGCGCGAATGGTTTACGCGTTCTACGCGCGTCGTTGGAGCGGCACGCCGGAATCGAGAGAGGGTGCCGTCACAGCCTGGGTCCCGTGGGACACGCTGTTGAGCGGGTCTTTCGCAGACTACAACACTCGGTTGATGGCTGTGGTCAGGCGCGGGTAGATCAATCGGACGATTTCGAGAGCTGCGACAACGAGCTAGTCAACGCGTCCAGGTGCTCGCCTAATTTTCCGAACTCGATGTGATTGCGCCTCTCTTCGGCCTCTTTGATCTGTCGACCGATATCTGACAGATCAACTATCAGAGGCATATCGTCCGGCTCGGTGGATTCTTCTTCGTAGAACATCGCGCGCCTTTCAGACGAACGTAATCTCCCGCGGCACTACCGGCACAGCCAGCGCGAGCTGTAGCGTCACCGTGAAGAGCCCGCTCAGGAACGTCGGTGTCGGGACCGTCGACGGAGTCAGAGGCGGATTCAACGGCGGAGCAGCGGTCTCGAGCGCGACGAATTGCGCGAGCGGTGTTGCGAGCTGTGCGTTCGTCGGCGGAGCCGCTGGCGACGGAGAAACCAAGGTCGCACCGGTTGGCTTTTGAATGACCTTCGTGCCGATGTTGCCCTTGGTTCCGGCGTTGTTGTTTGTTCCGGTGTTGTTGAGACCGGTGTTGGTAGTGTCGATCCCTGTGTACGGAGTAGTCAGCGTGACCATTTTCGGGGTGACCTGCGCGACCGTATAGAGCGTTCCCTGCTGTTCGGCGAATTCGATCACGACCGCGGTGTCGAGCACTCCCGTCTGGTCGACGGTAGTTGGGACGCTGACCGAGCCCGTCGTAACGATGAAGTCCCCGCTGAGTTGCGGGGCGACAGCGCCTGGCTGAGCGAATGCGAAATAGCTCGGCGGCAGGTACGCGAGAGCGCGACCGATTAGCCCCTGTGCTTCGTCCGTCATCGTCTTGAACGTGCGCGGGACTGGCGCGCCGACCTTGCCGACGGTTGTTTCTGCCGCCCCGATGCCGGTGCCGATCGGAAGTCCTGCCGGAAGCGCTGGCAGCGCGCTCGAGAGTTCGGCCAGCGTGATCTGCCCAACGCTGTTGCCGAATCCGCCGGAGGTTGCGATGGAGATGCTTTCGATCGCGCTGATGATTCCGTTGCCGCTCGTGAACGCGATCGCCGCCGGACGCTTTCCAGTGAGCGACGCCGTCGCGGATCGGCCGGTGGCTCCGGTGGAGTCCGTGTACGTGATGGCTACCGTTCGCGCGCCGCTACCCGCGGGGATTGCCGGAGTCGTTGCGACGCCGGCAGTGTCGAGATCCGACGTCGAGTAGATCGCGGCGATCGATACGGGCGCGGGAACCTGCTTGAATGCTTCGCTGTTGCCCGATGTGCCGGTGTATGGACCCGACAAGCCGATCGCCGTCGAGCTCACCGACGCAACCGTGTAGAAAACGCCAGGCTGCGAAAGAAATTGGATGACGTCATTCGCCGCGAGCGACGGAACCTGCGTCGCAGTCGTTGGAATGTTCATCGCGCCGTTCGAAACGAAGAACGAGCCCGCAAGATCCTTCGTTGAGCGGAGCGGGTATGGAGGTGTGGGCGCCGCCGCCGTGATCGGATGGCAGGGAAACGACGGGGGAGCTTTCGGCGTGTTCGCCGAGTTCATGTTGAGGGTCAGGGTTCGGCGAGCGATGCTCCCGCCAGGGGTGCTCGGCACGTCGCTGGCGACGGTGAGACCGAATTTCTGTCCCAGAACGGGGTCGGCGTCCGTGCTTTGGTAAAGGGGAACGGCTCCGAGCAGCGCAGCGGCCTGGGTAGGCCCCAAAGTGGTGTTTGCGACGTCGACGTCCCAAGAGAGCACGATCTGGTTCGGCATGGGCGCCAGAATACCCCCAACAGGAGACGCGGAGGGGTCGATAGAGACGTCCCTGTCGAACACCGTGCGTGAACCGCGTAAACACCGTGTTGAGTCCACGTCGAGAACCAGGGGGGTATGCGAAAAACAGGGATTCGTTCGCAGGGGCCGGAATCGCGATCGATCGTCCTGGACGTGCCCCGGGAGGCCGGTGTACGTTGTCCGAGAACGGGCGATTATTGAACAACCATGGCCGCTTCCAGTAAAACTGTAATTAACCAGGACGGCACTCCCGCGGATCCGGAGAATACGGGCGCGATCGTCGCTACACCGTCCGGCGCACTCGCGACCGCCGTAAAACACGCGGGAGAGTACCGCCAGAACACCAAGGCTAAACGGACCGAGATAGCCTACAAGAGCGACTGGAAGCGCTTTTCGGACTGGGCCAGGGCCAACGGAGCCTCACCGCTCCCCGCGAGCTCGGAAACGCTCTCTGCGCACATGGTGTGGCTTGCTGACGACGGGTACAGCGCGGCAACGATCGAGCGTTTTCTTGCCGCCGCCAGTCATTACCATCGGGCAGCACGCCTCGACTTTCAGAGGAACACTTACATTATCGGACAAACGCTTGAAGCGATCCGGCGCGCCGTGGGCGTCAAACGCACGAAGAAGGCCCCGCTGGGGCTCAAGGCGCTCGCCGAAGTCTGTCGTCACCTGGATCTTGAAGCAAGGGGACTGGAGCCAAAAGAGCGGTTTCAGGCGCTTCGGAATCGGGCGATTTTAACGGTTGGATGGTTCTGCATGCTGCGTAGCGCCAATTTGGTAGCCATTCGTCGTGAGCATGTGCGGCTAGTTCGTTTTGAGGGCGAAGAATGGTTTGACGACGACGAAAACCCGCGGGGGCTCATCGTGCATCTGCCGGAATCGAAGACCGATCAGCGCAAGGAGGGGCGCGACGTCGCTGTGCACGCCCAATCAGACGGGACGGTCTGCCCAGTGCACACATTGCGCGAATACTTGCGTCTCGGTCGTTTCGCGCCGAGTGACCGTATTTTCCCAGTGAGCGAACGCACAGTCGCCCGTCTTGTGAAACGCGTGGTGGCAAACCCCGAACATGGTCATCGATTTGTTCGCGAAATTGAGGCCTGCCCGTCTTGCGCTGCGGCAGCGCATCGGTTTGCGAGCCATAGCCTGCGACGAGGCTCGGCCACGACGCAGGCGGCTAAGGGCGTTGCTGAGCGAGACATCATGCGCCAAGGCGGCTGGAAGAGCGAGCGTGTGATGCGCGGATACATCGAGCATGCGACGATTTTTCAGAACAACCCGACGAAGGATTTGTTCGCCGAAGAGCCCGCGCCTCCTGTTCCTGCACCGGCGAAGGCGGCGCAAAGCCGAAAACGCAAAAAGAAGCGCCGCAGATCGCTGAGTTCATTTCGGAGGGGCCGATGAGAAAACCACCCATGGTCAGCCATCTTCCTTTCGATGAACTC
Organism: Parachlamydiales bacterium; assembly: GCA_963801825.1. Classification (GTDB taxonomy): domain Bacteria; phylum Chlamydiota; class Chlamydiia; order Chlamydiales; family Parachlamydiaceae; genus CAWDGI01. Next base: position 25,284 of record CAWDGI010000003.1, on the reverse strand, counting down.
AAGCTCAAACTGGAGCCTCATCTCGCACAGGCGCTTCGAGAAGATAAATCCACGGACGAACAGACGCGTGTTTACTTCGTTCAAGAGAGCAGCATCGGCGCGATCAAGATCGGCGTGTCAAAGCATCCAAAAAAGAGAGCGAAGGAACTGCAAGACCACTCTCTGTACGTGATCAAATTGTTGGCCACGGTCGATGGCGGCTACTCAGTAGAGCACACGCTGCATCACCTTTTTGCGCACGCCTACATTCGAGGAGAATGGTTTCGGCCGGTAGACGAGCTGATCGCATACATCGCAAAAGAGGGCGAACCGATCGATGTCACCGAGAAGCGCGAGCGGGATGAGATTTTCGAGAAGATGCGGAGCGTGAAGGGGTTGGTAGCAAGATGAAATGCAGCCCTGAAGAAGAGGAGCGTTTTTTCTACTGGCTAGGGTACCGCTTGTTTACGACGGTGCTTCGTGGTCATGAGCTGGGACATAAACGACCGTTGTCTACGGCGCGTGATTATCTGCGCGTGAACGGACTCAAAGGAAACGATCGCAGCGCTAGTGAGTTTTTGATCGATGTAGCGAAGGTCGGCCGATCCGGCGGACTCAGCATCGGAGAATTATTTGAGAAATGGTCAGGGTTCGCGCGGTGGCGTCCGGAGCTCGCCCCTCGCGATGAATACTCAAATGAGCAGAAAGGATTCGTTCGCGGCTACGTGGTTGCCGTGTCGAATTTCGCGCGATACGAAACCACACCGAAGAGGGAGCTTGCGTCAGCGGGAATCACGCGTGAACTGGCAATAGAGGTTGGCGTTCTCGAGTGCGATCTCGAGCCTCTGAACGGAAAATTCGTCGGAGATGTGTCGGAGGCTACGCAGTGATCCTGATAGTCGTCTCCTCAGGCGTGATCCGTCTGTCCCACGAACACACGTTCACCAACTTCGCCGTCATCACCGACCGCCTCGAAAGGCGCATCGACTTCGATCGCACACAGCGCGACATGGATCGCCTGCACCGCGACGTCGACCTGTTCGCTCGCGAGTGCCGCCAAGCAATCGCAGAAATGAAGCTCGCTTATCGCGAGGCCCGTGAATGCGAAGTCGTATTCGTGCCCCGAATGCGGCGCGCTTCCCATGGTTCCGTGCGACGAACGCGTGGCGAGCAGCGGATCGTGCGGCGTTCAATTTCACCAGGCGCGAGCGAAATCAGCGAAGTGCCCCGTGACGAGAGCTTACCTGTGATCGACACGAGGCGCTGCATGGCCGCCAACGAAGACGAGCCTCAATCCATTTTCGGAGCCAATCGTTGTCAGAAGACAGCGACTCACACCACGGTTATGGGGCGTCGTTGCGCGCGCCACGCTGAGGAGCTCCGCTGCGCAATGCGCAATCCGGCCACGGTTATGAACGTCCTCGCTGGAGGACGCGCGCGTACCGAAAAAGAGATCGAGAGGCTGGTCATGGAGATTCCGAAGGGGGACGCATGAGTCGCGCAAAACGCATCAGGAAAGCCCGCATGGCAGTGCGACAGGAAGAGCGAGCGGCGCGCTACAGCGAACGCCTGGCAGCCGCCAGCGAGCACCTCAGCGAAGCGATAGGGCACTCCCGATTTCGCGCTGAGCTCAACGCGAGCGATGTGCCGGAGCCGGTGAAGTTCGTCATCGGATCACTGATCGATCCGGTAGGCACCATCCGCGACATGATTGAACGACAGATGCGACGAGGAGAGACGGGGACATGAACGACGAAGACTTGCTTGGTTACTTCGAGATCCATTCGCGCACGGAGCGGGCGCTGTTTCACCGCGATCAAGTCGCACGTCTTTTGGAGCTCGCGGGGGAGCCCACCGAACCGAACCGGATGCACGAATGGCTTGCAGTCCACAGCGAGACGGCTGATCCGCTCGTCAAGAGAGCGCGAGCCAACCTGGACCGCGTACAGCTCAAGGCAGAGATCAACGAGGCTCGATACATCCTGATTTCCGGCTTCGTGCCAGAGAGCGAGCGCGATCAGGCGGCGTGCGCGATGTCTCTCAGGGAGCTCGCCCATCGCGCGTACGACCACCACGATTTCGAAAACGCCGCGCTTCGCACCGATCTCACCGATGCGCTCGAAGCCCTTCGATGGTGCTCTGGAGCGAAGGACTTTCAAGACGGAGAGCACGCGTCGAGCGGCTACAACAAAATCGTGCATCCGGTCATCGTGCGGTTGCGGGATCGCCTCAGCGGAGACGGGAAATGAAAACCCTCAATCTATCCAAATCTCTCTCGCTCCCCCTCGGCTACGCAACCAGTCGCAACATGGTTCTCGCACAGAGCGGCGCGGGCAAATCGAACGTCTGTGTCGTACTCGCCGAAGAGATGCACCGCTGCGGCATTCAGTGGGTCGCAATCGACACGAAGGGGGACTGGTACGGAATCCGCTCGAGTCGAGACGGGAAGAGCCGTGGGCTCGACGTCCCCGTCTTCGGTGGAGAGTTCGGCGACATGCCGCTCTCGCCGCTCGCGGGTACCCGCATGGCGGAGCTCGTTGCCGCCGGCAAGTTCTCCGGGGTGCTCGACGTGTCGGACTTTCCGAAGATTTCCGACGTGTCGAAGTTCCTGGTCGACTTCGCGAACACCCTTCTGAAGAAACAACGCACACCGCTGCATCTCTTCTTGGAGGAGTGCGCCGATTACTTGCCACAGGGGAGCTATCGCGGACAGTCGGACCCTCTCGCTGCGGCGTGCGTCGGCGCCATGAAGAGGCTTGCCACGAAGGGGCGATTCCGCGGGATCGGCTACACAGTGATCAGCCAGCGCGCCGCCGAGGTGAACAAGACGGTGCTCTATCAGTGCGAGACGCTGATCGCTCTCCGCATGGTCGGTGACCTCGACATCAAATGGATCGAGGGCTGGGTCAAACGCGGGAGTAAACGGGCGTCCGAGATCCTGGGCACGCTCCCAGACCTTCGCGACGGCGAATGCTGGGTCTGGTCGCCGCAACGCTTGAAAATCACGGAACGCGTGCAGGCCAGGCGCCGAGACGTTCGACTCCGGAGCGACGCCGGAGATCGGCAAGGCGCGCATCGTGCCGAAGATGGCGCCAGTGGAGCTTGAGGCTCTCCGGAAAGAGCTCGCGGATCTCGAAGTGCAGGCGAAGGCGGACGATCCGAAGGAGCTTCGGATGCGGATTACGGAGCTTGAGAAAGCGTTGAAAGCGCGGGTACCGGCGACACCCCCGTCCAAGCCGGTCGGGCGTGTGCTCGCCGAGTACGAGGTCGCCATTCATCGGAACGGCTTGAAGGAAATCATCGAGTCCACGAAAGCGCTCGGCGTTGCTCTGGACGCGAGTGACAAGGTGATCTCTTCGCTGCGGGTCGCCGTGAACACGGCCGATCGTCTCGTGCGGCGTGCAGCGGAGACCGGCACCGGAGCGCTCGCCAAGGAGCTGGCGAAAGCGCCGAAGACGGTAAGCGGCAAGTTTCTCGTCGATGGCGACGCGCGCCCCCCGAGCCCGAATGCGGCGAAGTTGACAGCGCCTTCTGGATTGACGCCGCGTCAGCGAGCGCTCAGGGCGACGGCATCCGTCGGCGGGGCGCGCGACCCCTCGATCGGCGACAGCGGGCTCTGCCGCATGCTGATCGCGCTCGCCCAAAACCCAGGAGGCCTCACGCGCCGCCGCCTGGGGCTCATGGCCGGTGTCTCATCGAGGAGCGGCACGTTCAGCACGTACCTGAGCCGCGCGCGCGCAGCGGGATGGATAGAGGGCAAGTCGGACATCTGCATCACCGGCGCAGGGTTGTCGGCGCTGGGACACTACGCTCCGCTTCCGGAGGGGAGCGCGCTTCGCGATTACTGGATTCAGGAGCTTGGCAAAGACAGCGGTGCAGCTCGAATGCTGCTCGTGTTGGCGAACACTTACCCCAGGACGCTCTCACGAGCAGAATTGGGGGAATTCGCGGATATTAGCTCCGCGAGCGGAACGTTCAGCACGTACCTGAGTCGCTTGCGCGGGCTCGAGTTGATCGAGGGGAAGAGCGAGATCAAGATTTCGGAAGAGCTTGTAGGATGAAAATCAGGGAACACAGCAAATAGGTGAAAATTTGAACCACGAACCACAAGCCAAACTCTCGAGTGTCCCGTGCCCTAAATGCGGGTGCTTTCTAGCCAAGACTTTCGACTGCAACTGCGGCGCGGTGCACAGCGACTACTGCGTAAACTGCAACAGGTTTACAGAGTTACCACGCGATCAGCACATCGACATGGGCGAGACTGACGCGCCGTGCAGGTTCGGAGCCGTGCCGCACGAGCACCCATGGTCGGAGAAAGAAGCGCGAATCGACGCATTTTTTGCGAAGCACCGAGGTGCATCATGAAACCGAGAGAGCTCCGCTGCTTCGTATGCGACCGCCGCGACCCCCCAGGCACCGTTGGCTGGGAGAGTGACAAGCTCGGCGCGCTGGACTCACACAGAGACTTCTGCCCGAAGCATCGTCGAGATCAGCCGAAAGCGATCACGACGCTCGGGGACATGATCAGCGCGAAGAAGGCGAAGCTATGGGAATCGATTCAAAAGAAGTGATGAAGGTTTGGATTTTGGCGGTGCTGATCCCGCTGTTATTGGGCGCAACGTTCGCCGCTCTTGCGAGAGCCGCCCACGAGCACGGGCGCGACGAGGCGATCGGTCGCTACCGTACCGAATGCATCAATGCCGACAAGAAACACGAGCGTCAATTCATACTGCTTTACGTCGACGAGTATCGCGCCTCGACCTGCGATCAGGCGGTGCGATGCATCTGGAGCGATTGCGTGAAAGAGCCATGACAATGAATCATCCGATTACCTTGGCGATCAGCGCGCTCTACGCGCTCGGCGCGATCCGCATCGCGCGCATCTGCGCAAACGAAGCGCACTACTATCCAAATTGGTACGAGCCGAACTTCTTGGTGCCGGCGCTCGCGTCGATCATCGGCTGGCCTCTCTTGCTGCTGGCCGTATGGGCGCGCGCGACGTGGATCTTCTTCAAGAAAGGTTTTCTCGAATGAGCGAGTTAAAAAAACTCTACGGCCACAACCGCGGCCTGCACAATCTCACGCCGCACTACTCGAGACACATCGCCGCGATGACGACGGAGAACTTAAACAGCAAGTCCGACATCGCAGCGGAGCTCGCGTTTCGAGACATGGAAATCGCGCGTCGCGATGAAATGCTGGCGGCGGCGAACGCGTTCATCGCGGAAGCGGCGGATGAAGCGAAACGGTTGCAGGAAAGAATCGAAGAGCTGGAGGGGATCTAAAATGAACGCCGACGCGAAATTGATCTTGAGCGACATGGATCGTCTCTTGTCGCATTTGCGCGAGAACGCCGATCGTGCGCAACTCAACTACTTGAACGCGTGCATTCGCTGCGAACAGCAACGAATCCTGATGCCGTGGCTCTTACTGGGCGGCGCGATCCTGTTGACGTTGCTTCGGTTGGCTCAGTAGTTCTGGCCAGACCCGAAGAAGACCCACTTCTTCGCCGCGCCCCAGTAGTACCGAGCAACGTACGTCGGCTCCTTGAACCGGTACAACTGGTCGAGGTACGGAACCTTGTCGAGATCGTAGATCGGGATCACCTTGGAGCCCGCGCCGATCACGGTGTTGTCCTCGACCCACTTCCCACCGCGCCAGACGTACGCGAGATCGTAGACCTGCGCGAAACCTACGAGGTACGTCTGGTCGATGGGCTCGAGGACTTGCATCAGGGCCAACCGTGAATCACACCCGCCTGGGAGACCGGAGAGGGTCCAGGTGGAGGCTCCGGCTGATCTGCCGGCAACTTCCATTTCGATCGAATCCCGGCGCCGATCATCACCAGTCCCGACGCGATGACCGCAAAGGGGAACCATCCGGGCAATTCGTTCTTCTTGTGCGCCATCTCGAACTCAGGTGTGGCACTGACGCGCGATCAGCGCGCCGTCTCTGTTGATCGAGAAGTGATAGTCCTTGCCGTCTGGACCGTGCACCATTCGCGGACGCCCGCCGGATCCCTTGACGGCAGCGATCCCAGCATTGTGCATTCCGCGATCCATGTTGGCGATCGGCGCGCCCAGCATGCGGCACGTCGGCGGGGGCCCGCTGAGAACTCCGTAGGGCGGCATGGGAGCTCCGCCGAGCGCGCCGTGAACCGCGCCGCTCCCTTGCGGGTAGGGGGCGTATTGCGACGGGGCGCGCGACGGTACAAGCGTCGAGGTCGGTGCGAGCGCAGCGTTGGCGGCGGCTGCGACCTTCTGTGCCGGCGCCGTCGTCGCGGACGCCGGCTTCGTAGGCACGAATGGTTTCGGAGCGGGCATCGAGGGGACTTTCGGAGCAGGCTTCGACGCAGGCGCGGCGACGGGATTATTTACGACGTTCTGTAGCCACGCGATGTGAGGCACCTGCGTCTTCAGAGCGGCGTCGAAGCCCTGCACGACCTCGGGGGGCAGCTTGCTACGCACGGCGTTCAGCGACGTCTCGTTGACGCCGGTGTGGCTGAGTAGCCCCGCGGCTAGGTTGAAGCCCTCCGTGGCAGCGCCTGGCGCGACGCTCTTGATCGCTTCCGCGAGGCCTGGCGTCGACTTGAGCGCGTTCACACCAGCGGCCATTACCGATTGCAGTTGGCCAGGAGCGAGACCCATAATGCCGTTCGCTAGAGCCGTCTGGATCTTCTCGCCCGTCGCGACGGCGAGACCGATGTCGAACGCCTTCTTGGCGACGTCGGAGGGCAACAGGTTCCTCGCGCTCTCTAGCGAAGCCTTGAGAACGTTCTCTCCGCTCGCGATCTTCGTTGCGGCGTCGAAACCCGCCTGTGCGATAGCCCCTCCGGGGATCGCTCCGCGAATCGCTGCCTTCGCCGCCTGCGTGATGCTCTGCCCCTCAGCGAGTGCAGCGCCGGCTCCGATTGCGGCGGCCACGCCAGTTCCGATTCCTGGAACGAGCGAGACGACGGTCTGCGCGTACGGCGCGACGTCTTTGACGATCTTGAGCTGCTCCTTGAAATTGTCGACCAGCGCATGATCGAGTCGCTCGCCAGAGGCAATCGCAGTCGCCAGATGCACAGGGGCCGTCCATACTTCGCCCACGATGTGCGCGACGTCTCCGACTACAGGGATCTTGCTAACCGCATGAGCAACATCGGAAAAAATGTTGCCGTGCGGTCCCAGGCCCGGGTTGATGTGCCAACCGTTGGTCTGGCTCGAGAGGACAGCTTTGCCGTTTTTGTCGTACCAGACGAGATTTCCGTCGTCTTGGAAGGTGATGCGCGCCGCTGGACCGGCAGGTTTGGCATCATTGCTCTGGTAAAGCTTCTGCCCGCTCGGATCGGTGAGCACCAGGTTTCCGTCGGGCATCATCGTCGCGCGGGTTGCGGTCGTATTGTGGGCAGCCGTCCACCACAGCGCGGTGAACTGTCCCTTGCCGTTCGGTCCATAGAGAACGAGATTTCCCTCCGGCTGCATGAACAGCACGCCACCGTTTTTGGTTACGAGCGCTTCGCCGCGATCGAGATACTGCCCAGGACGAAGCTCATTACCCTTTGCGTTGTAGCGCGGCAGCGACACCAGGCCGCTCACGCCGAAGTCGAGACCGAGTCCAAGCGCCACTCTTCCTCCGATGTAGACCCGCTGGCTCAGATTTACTTCGTGCATGGTGTCAAGAAGGTATCATCGTTTTGCGCGAATTGGGATGAGCGAAAACTATTGTAAATTCGCTAAATTAGCTTGTTACGATCCGAATTTTTACTGGAGCTGATAGGCTCGCGCCTCGATGGGTCACATCATTGGAAAGGGCCGGCGCGCGAGCGAAACGTATCCCGAAGCGGCAAGAGCCGGCGCATCAGGCGCCGTCGTGCGGTTAGGATTCGCGAATTCGATCGAGAGAGTCACCTACTCGGCAACCGGCGAATTTATTCGTGTGGATCGTGCGGCAGGGGTGCCGCTCACGGTTCCGCTGACAGGATTCAAGCCAGGTAACATAATTTTGATCGAATACTCGTTCGGCGGTCGAGACGCGATTTCATCTGGGCCAGTAGGATTTGCTTACGATGTGCGCGCCACTGTCGACGTGAACGGCGGCGGCCAGAAACGGATCGTGTCCGGACTGATCGGGGAAGAAATATTCTTCGGTGATCCGTTTCAGGGGCGTTTGAACGAAAGCAGCACGGGTTGGACCACCTTCTACAAGCCTCCAGCTCTGGATGTGACGAGCACGCCCATCATCGGTCTTGTCGTGTCGGTTACCGGGGGCGACGGGATGGATTCTCTAGCGGGATCGGCCCTGCTGTGCGTCACCGAGGTCGACTCTGCTTTCGTCACGCAGGATCCGGACACGACGCTCGAACCTTGAGCGTTGCGTAGAGCGCAAGCGCCTCATCGCTTACGGGGCGTCGCGGATACTCAACACGTTTCCCAAGATCGAACTCGACGATAGCACCGGTGCCGCACACGTATTCGACGGCGCGCGTGAGCGCAGCGCGGTAGTCCGCTTCATTGTCATCGAAGCACACCAACGGGAACTTGTGCCGATCGTGCAGCTCGAGAAGCCGCTTTGCGTACTGGCACCAGAGCGTATCGGCCGGAGTTAGAGTGCGCCCCAAGCGTTGCGCAATGTGCGCCGCAACTGAACCAGGATGCCGAAATGTGCCCACGTATCGAACGTCGTACGCGGGTTTATTCGGCCACGATGTTTCGTTCCATAGCCTCGTGAAAAACAGCGTATTCGGTTCTTTGAATCCGAAATCGCGCCCTTCGTAGCTGGCGACAATACGATCACGTTCTGCGCGCGCAGCGTCGGTCGGAACGAACAGCTTCGGCTCATCCCACAACATGGCCCCGATGTGGAGCCGCATGATCCGTTCGTCTTCATAGGTCGGATAAGCGGTGGGGCCGCGCTGTACTCGAAGGTTCTTGCCGAAATCGACGCCAGCACGGATCAGTGCTTCGGCGAGGCAACTCGTCCCTGAAAAATGCATCCCAAGCACGATCGTGACGATCATACTTCGCAGTATAGCGACTTCACGCCCACGGCGGCGCTTTGAGGCGATCCGAGTACCGCGCGCACGGAGCGCAGAGGATCCCGCGCTGGATATGGTTCGTGTCGAAATCGTAGACTTCGACGAGCCTGTGCGCTGCTTTGCGTCCGCACGACGTGCACGCTCGCTTGCGGAAAGCGTTGAGCTGCAACTGCATACGAACGACCATGACGACAAGCGCAAAGCCGACGCCAAGCAGAAACGCGACCGGTGAAAAAGGAACGCGGTGCATCACGCGCTCACGAGCAGCGTCACCCCGTGGTGCAGCCCCCACGGTTTCGCGGCCCCGCCTGGCTCGTGGTAGTGCTGCTCGACCCACGTTGCATACGTCCTGCCGTCGCTCGCCACGAACGGAGTCAGGGTGCCGTACGCCATCGACGTGAACCCTGGCGTGTTTCGAAGTGTGTTCGCCTGAGCTCCGAGCTCGGGAAGAGCCGACACGTCGGCGTTCGTCGCTCGGCGCCAGCCGGCGGGCACCGCGAGCGCGACATGAACGGTTTCGCCGTACGACTTAGGCGGATCGGGTTGAGTCGGCAAGATCGGCGCTCCCTTCGTCTTTCGCGTGACCAGGAGTATGGTCGTAGCCGCTCCGGCCGCAGCAAGCCATAGCCACTGCCGTTTCATGGGACCCATGCTCGAGACGGCATCGGGCGGTAGACTGGCGGATAGACGCGTTGCGGGGGCAGTGGATAGCGTTTCGGGGGCGGCGGCAGAGGCCTTGGCGCTGGTTTGGCGGCAAACACCTTGTAGGCACCGTAACTTGCCGCCGTGAGAGCGGCGACAATGCCTACCGCAACTGCGATTTTGGAGGCAGTCTTGCTACGTGGGACCGACGGCGGAGGCCTGACGGAGGGGCACGCGTAGAGAGCCGCCTGAGCCATGGCGATCCGTTTGTCGGTGTGCGCGAGCGAGGCGTTCGGTTTTTCGAAGAGATTCTGAAAGACGACAACGGCGTCGGCCAGTTGTGTGGCCGAGCGCAACCGTGAGAGTCCGTACGACGGGAGCTCGTTCCACAGAAAATCGAGCTGCGTGTTAAGCGCCAAAGGATCGCGTCCGGCTGCAAACGTAAGCAGATTTTGCCAGCGCGCTGGTTGCCACATGGCAATGCCGCGACTTGGTAGTCCGTTGCTATCCATGACGGCGAGCGTCGGATCAATCCGCGACTCCCATTGAAGGTTTCCGACGATCGCTGCCGCTTGAACGTCGCTCAAGCCTCTGCTCAGAAAGAAATCGAACGCGATAGCGGCGTTCGGCGCGCAGCCCAGGTCAGCCATTGGCTACGAATTCTTTCTCCGCTTTGACTGCGGCGCGGTTGCCCGCGTACCAGCCGACCCCGCCGAGCAGAACCATCCCGATGGGACCGAAGGCAAGGTACCCGAGAAGCCCTCCGGCGCCGATTCCGAGGCCTTTCACGGTGTACGCCGTACGGAGCTCGAGTGGAGGCAGCGGCTTGGCTTCCCCGAATCCGATCGTAGGACGTCCGTCGCGCATCATGATGTCACCGCCTCCGCAATCGCTCGCGCCCACGGACCGTAGCTCTGCGGATGCAGACCGTCGGCGGCCAACGGGGTCTGAGCGCCGGCCACACGCATGGACAGCCCGCCGAGCGAATCGATCACATTGCGCGACTGTGTTCTCACCGCCGCCGGTGGCTCGATCCAGGCGACCTGAGCCCCGAGCCCGTTCAGGCCCTGCACGATGCGTTGATAGTTTGTGATGTTCGGAGTCGCGCCGTCGTTCACGCCGAGCGAGACGAGCACGAGGTTCGGTTTGAATGCCGTGAGCCAGTCGCCGCATGAGCCGCAAGCCGCGGTGTGATTTGCCCATTGCGCGGTGTTGGTTCCGACATGCCCTTCAAATTTGAAGTTCGGAATCAGCTTCGCGAGCTCCGGCCCAAGCCCAACCGCGTACGAGTCGCCGATGAGGGCTACGCGCTGAGGGGACGTGATCATTGGCGCCGCTGAACTGCGACGCGACATCGCTACGACGCCGACCGCGACGACGGCGGCGCCGCCGATAGCAACGGCCCCCCATGGAATGCGCGCGCGAGCCATCTTGTGCTCCGCATCCTACCATCGCTGTCAAGAGATCGTCACCGATCTAGTTAAATCACTTGATTTGAGCGAGAATCGCGAGGATGCCGCCGCTGACGATCGTGTATCTCACCTTCCGCGCAGAGCCGCGGTTCGAATGGTTTGCGGCGAGCCTCGAGCGCGAGCTCCGCCGAACGCCGGCCTTCGATCGGCGCGACTTGCAGGTTCTGGTGATCGACGGTCGATACCCTCGCAAACTCGAGGCTCCGTTTGCGTTCGAGCACCACGCCCCGAAGCCGACTGTGTGGCAGGGACCGTACCGTTTGACGAAGCGCGACTATTTCTGCGCAGCGAATTCCAGAAACACTGCGCTAGCGCTGACCCGTCATGGGCACGTTGTGTTCGTCGACGATCTTTCCGTACTTCTTCCTGGATGGCTCAGGGCGCATCTGCATGCCGCCAAACACGGGTACGTGCTTTGCGGGCTGATGTGCAAGCGCGCGAACATGGAGGTTAGCAAGACGGGCGAGATCCTCCGGGCGGACGAAATCGCATCGGGCACAGATCCTAGACTGGCGCAACTTCCAGGCGAAGACATCTCTCGGTGCGAAGGTGGCGGCCTTTACGGCGGCACGTTCTCGGTGCCGCTAGAGCTCGCGTTACAGGTCAACGGGCAAGACGAAATCTACGACGCGATCGGTGCCGAGGACTGCGATCTCGGCGCGCGACTCGAACGAGCGGGCGCACTGATGATCATCAACCGCACGTGCAGAACGTTTGAAGACATCGGCGGACACTCGGAGTCGCTGCCGCGCCTGGACGGATCTGAAGAGCTCTGCCGAGCCCTTTTCGATCGCCTGCGCCTAGAAGAAGATCGCGTAGGAACGCTGGGCAACGAATTCGACTTGCGAGCTCTGCGGGGAAGAGTGCTGTCCGGAGAACGCTTCCCCGCACCGAGCGGACCTAGACTGTGCTGGGCGAATGAGCGGCCTCTGTCGGAGATGTGAAGCACCCTCGATCGTACGGCGCTTTTCCCGCTCGCCTCATTTCTCGCTCTATACTGAGTTCGCGCACCGGAGCATCGGCGAACCAGTCGGCGGCCATTTGACGGTTCTTGCCCTCGCAGAACGGATAGAAAATCGACTCTCCGATCTGAGGACGAAGATCAACCGGAGCATGTGGAGGGCCGCTCCCTGCGGCGCATCTCTCCTTGAGTGAACACTGATCGTAACAGGCGAGCCGTTTCACCTGCTCCGCGTAATCCGGAGGCAGCGGCGTGTTCGCCCGTCTTCCGGTGGCGCGACTGTGGAGATAGATCGCGTAGTGACATTTGAACGGATCGTAATGACCGATTCCGACGTATGGCCCAGGGGCTACCGGAGGCTCGACTACGAACAGATCGCGCGCGAGCGTCATCTGTTTTCCGGCTAGATCAAGGCGACTTCCCAGGTCGCAATCGAACAGGCCCCACTGTCCGTCGTATAGCTCGTCGTAACCGTTGAGCTCGATCGCGGTTTCGGTAGGAATCGACGAGTATCCAAAATAGTTCTGATGGTGGCAGGGCGATGTGTGAATGCCACGGTCCTCGACGAAACGCTTGGCACGGTGATCCATGTCCTGAACATGCTGATGCGTGTATCCGAGCAGGTCGAATTCGGCAGGACAATCTAGATGCGGAGTTCCGGCTTCTTCTCGGCAGATCGCGTACCAGGCGACGGGGATAGTTCCTTTCTGATGAATGTCCCAGGCTCGCTCGACATGGGTTGGCGGAAACAAATTGTTCTCTCCGCCCGTCCAGATGAGCTCCCCGTCGGCCCACGCAAAACCTCGATTGATCTGCGCGCACAGGCCAGTTCGCTGGCGCGACTGCCAGAAGTTCGGGCTCGACGGGACATGCTTTACCGGGAACGGTTGCGGGTTTTTCTTGAAGTAGTCGCTGCGCGTCTCCCAGTGCATGTCGACGAGAACGAGCTCGAAGTCCATCATCGTCTGCGTAGCCAGCGTCTTGAGTACCGGATCGAAGCAGTGCCAGTCGGTTTTTACGAACGGGTAATCTCCGCGCGCGGTGTAGATCAAAACGGAGACTTTCGGTGCGGTCATAGGGTTTCCTTATCCATTGCGATGAAGTCGCATAGGCCGAACAGGCTGTGATAGGCGGTAGTCGTCCATCCGGATTCCGCCATCATGGCTTGGACGTCGGACGTTTTCAGATCGTGCAGGTGATGCGGATTGAAGTGCGTCGTTTTGAAGCTCGGAAACGTCGCAATGATTCTGCGAAACCCTCGAGTCTCAGCCTTGCGCAGAAACGCGAACGGATCCTGGAGGTGCTCTAGCGTCTCTGCGGTTACGAGGGCGTCGACCTTTCCGGTAACGAGGCGAAACGGGTCCTCGCTGTTGAGATCGCCGCGCTCGAATCTCACGCGTGACTCTCCAGACCCGTAGACCTTCGTTGCCGTGTCTATCGCAGCCTGGTCGACGTCGAGACCAGTAACGTGTTCGACGTCAGGGTTGAGCGAGATGAACCATGACCCGTATCCAGCGTCGCACGCCGCATCGACGACATGCCCGAAGCACAGGGCTCTGGCCATTTTGTAGCGCAGCACCGTCATGTGCCGCGCTACCTCACGATCCGCGGAAATCATCTCCTCTTTGGTGATGATGTTGTGGAGCATTGATCTTCCGGTTGTCATCACCGCGCCCCCTCAAGTGCGATCTCTTTCGCCATGACTGACCACGGCGGTGGCGAGTATCCCGCGATTTTGTTGAACTTAGAACCATTGAGGGAACGATCTACGCACGGCTCGCGCTCGCGCCGAATTCGACATTGGATCCCGTAGGCTTCGATCAGAGACTGGATTAAGTCGGCTTTCGATATGACGGGCCCCGCAACGTTGTAGAGACCATTCAAACTCGTGCTGGCAACAACGAACCGGATGACGCGAGCGAGTTCATAGGTCGAAAATCCGGACCAGATAGCTTGCTCGTACCCAACTGGCTCATCTTCCTGCAACAGCCACTCCAGTAGACCGCGTCGGTGCCGTCGGTCTCTTCCGATGAAAGAGGTGCGAAGGGTGACGCAGTGCTCGTAGTTTCTTATCTCTCCGTACGCCTTCGACTGACCGTAGAGATCGAGAGCATTCGGATGATCTGTTTCACTGCGCGCACCTTGCGCGCCGTCGAACACGCAGTCAGTCGAAATATGTATGACCCTGCACCTGGACTCGGCAGCAATCTCCGCGATTTGATGCGGGGCTTCTCCGTTGACGGACCACACCCGCGTCGGATCGATTCGTTCGCACTCGCTCTTGACGATGCCTGCGCAGTTAATCACGACATGGGGCTCGGCCCAGTCGAACGCTTTGCGCAAATTGCTTTGAAGCGAGATGTCAATGCCAGGCAAAACACTTGGGCTGTCTGATTGATCGCGGCGAGTGGTTCCGTAGAACTCGGGATTTTCCATGAGCACAGAGCCAAGCATTCCCTCCGCCCCGAAAACCAAGACCTTTTTCAAGAGATCACCTCGGCTTTTCGAAGAAGCTCGCGAAGAGCCCCGACGTCGAGGCGCTCGGTATTCGCGGAAGTGTACTCCCCAGTCAGGTCCGTACGGTCTGAGCCGATCACGTAGTGAGTCCCTCGATCCGCAGCTCTGCGCATCTCGTCCTCATTGACGAGTACCTCGTGCATCTTCTCTCCAGGTCGAGTCCCGATCACCTCTGTTGGGTATCCTTCCGGAGCAACGGCAGAAACGATGTCCGCTACGGTTGCCGCAGGCATTTTTCGCACCCAGAGCTCTCCGTGGTTCCCCGAGACGGCGGCCTCGAGCGCGGTTTCGACCGCTTCTGGAAGACGAAGCAGGAAGCGCGTCATGTTCGGATCGGTTATCGGAAGCGGTTTCTCGCGGCGTATTCGATCCAAGATCAGCGGCACGATACTGCCTCTGCTTCCGATCACGTTGCCGTACCGAACGCAGACGAATTGCGGTTCGTTCTGGCGACGAGATTGCAGAAAGAGGCGCTCCATCAGAGCCTTGGTCAAGCCCATGGTGTTGATGGGCGCGCAGGCCTTATCCGTCGATATGGCCACCACCGTCAGCGGTCCGCAGCGCAGCGCGGCCTGACGAACATTCTCGGATCCTAGAGCGTTGGTGCGAATCGCTTCCATGGGGTGCCGCTCGCAGTTTGGGACCTGCTTGAGCGCCGCAGCGTGAAAAACGTACTGCACGCCCCTCATCGCTGTTTCCACGGTGAAGGCATCGCGTACGTCGCCGGTCACGAACAATATCCGATCGTCCGAAAACTGCTCCCGCATCGAGTCCTGTTTTGCCTCATCTCGCGACAGCACGCGCACGTATCGCGCTCCACTGTCGAGCAGTTGACGCACGATGGTTTGCCCGAAACTTCCGGTACCGCCGGTCACCAGAACACTGGATCCCTCAAGACTTTTCATTTTTTTGGTAAACCTTCCAGTCTCCGTGATCCTCGATCTCTGTGAATCCCAACGACTCGAGCTCGCGCTGCGCGCGCTTCGTGCTTGGCCAGTTTGCGTCGTCAAAAATCCAGTACCCGCCAGGCGCTATTTTTGGAACCCATAGCGCCACCTCCTCGGACGACACTTCTTCTGAGTGGTTCGAATCCTGATGGATCACGTCGACGGACTCGTTTTCGTAGAGACCGACGGCCTCACGCGATCTCAATCGAATAATCTGCGCGTATTTCGGGGATAGGAGCAGGCTTTGCAGCGCATCCCGCGCCGCCTGTTCGATGGCGGAGTAGTCCAGTCTGCTCCACCACTCATCGTTGGCTTCATCGTTGGATCCCTCAAGGGAGGCCTCGACGGTAAACGGATCGATTCCGTCCGCTCTTCCAAACCCCTGATCGGACAGGGTGAGAGCGAACGCAACGAGTCCTCGTCCTCCGAATACGCCCAGCTCCACACAGAGCTTCGCTCCGCGGGCTAGCTGCGACATGCGTTTGCCTTTTTCGGGCACGCACCAGCCTGGAAGGTTCGGCAGTGTTTGCTCGATGATCATTTCGACGTGCGTTTTGCTCATACGATGTACTCCAGTATTTTTTCGACTTCGTTCGCGTCTACGCGAGCAATCTTCGCTTCTCGATCGTCGATTCCGTAAGAGAGCAGCACCTCCCCGTTGACGCATGCTATTCCAGCGCAGAATTCGATGCCGTAGTGCTCGAAGATCCATGTTTTGGACACTGCCGTAACCTTGAATTCTTGATCCATGCTCACGAATCGATGCAGGTAAATTCTTCCCTCGTCCGACTCCACGACCTCGTGCGTAACACACAGGTACCCGTCGCCGAGCGCGACGGCGGCGCCTCCGCGCAAGTGATCGAGCGCGAAAGGGGATCGGTGGCACGGTCCTGGAAGGATCGCCACCGGATCCAGCGAATAGATCCAAGTGATCTCTCCATTCACTGGTAGCGGCATCCAGTTTTTTTCGTGAAGTTGGTTGGTGCGCTGAACGACTGCTCGGCGTACATCCCCCTCCTCGCTGAGCTCCAGTCGCGCTATCTGACGGCGAGACGCATCGCGGTCACACACCGTTGCGCTGCCGGACAGCAGATTTTTTCCGTCTTTCTCGATCGAGATCAGGCGCACATCTTCGTAGCCTTCGATTCCGGAAATCTGGCGTGTGGCGGGATCGAGATCGAGCATCAGGCGCGGTTGAATGAACTCACCGTCAGAAAGAAGTCTTCCGATGTAGTTTTGCGTGCGCACGATCCTGTTGGGATCGTTGACGGTATAACTGCGCCCTTTTATCGTGTAATTTACCGCGCGCACCACGCACCACAGTTCGTTGTTGTGTATGCAGATGGTCGGATTCATCGGGTACTGCCCATCCGGAGGATCGAACCGAATCCTCTCCGCGCGCGCGCTTGGGCAATATTTTACCAGCATCGGAGGACGCAGCATCGCCCTCGCTTCGTTTCGGTTCGCTATTGGCTCATCGCGCGAAATGCTGATCTCTTCCAGATCATCGTCGTCCGTAGCTCCGATACGCGTCAGCTTGGCTGCGTAGAAGTCCTCGTTTGCCTGACGTCGCTCTTGCTCATCACTGAGCGCTGATCGGAGCACATCGTACGGAAGCTCGTACAGCGCCGGTGGGTATCGAAACCATGATCTGTCTGTGCCACATCCCTTGTACCGACCCACCGCTACAGCGATGCGTGCCCAGGTAACCGCCTGATCGTTTCGTCCGATGCGGTACGAAGCCACAGCAGCGATCCATGCGCATTCAGCGAAAGTGGCGTCGGCGCCCATTCCGCGAACGGCTGCGTCGATAGCCGCCTGTAGCTGCTCGAGTACGAAGAGCTGTTCGGCTTGCTTGTACGCGGCCCAGGCTGCTTCATAGCCCACCCTTCGACGCGTGACGCATTCCCCGAAAGCTGCGGCGGCCCTGAATCGGTCCCCGATACCTTCGTAGGACGCGCCAAGGTAGTACCACCATCGGGGATCTTCCGGATGCGCCGCGGTGAACTTCGAAAGAAGCGCCACGTCTCGAGCGAATTTGAGGGCGAGCTGTTCTTGCGATTTGGGCAGCTCATCGAAAATCACTCCGTGCAGCGTCGCGCGCGTCCCGCCTTGCAGCGTCTCGTGTGTCGGGCCGACGTAGCGAAGATTCGCGGCGGCGCGAATGATTTTCTCTTTTGGATAGTGACCGTCCGCTGACTCGATCAGGATCGCGTCTGCCGCGAGTTTGGCCAATTCGACCCGCAAGGACAGCGCGCCGAAGTTGAACCGCTCATCCGAGTCGAGGATGACGATCCAGGCCGCCCCGAGCGCCTTGGCGGCTTCGAGCCCCGCGTTGCGTGCAGCCGAAAAGTCCACCCATTGGTGCTTGATCACCGTGAGCTTGCCTTTGGCTATCTGAGCGGCGCGCTCCAGCGTGCCATCGGTGACGCCCGTGTCGACGATCAGCACTCGGTCCACGTGGTCAACAACGCTTTTAATTGCGTCGGCGATTTCCGCCTCCCGATTGTCGGTGACGGTGACACTGACGACCGCGGTAGGCCCTTTTTTCATACCGCGGAGCTATACATCGCGCGAGCTGCGTTGTATAGCTGGCGTACCGTGGCCGACCGCAAGTTGATTGTCGTGCAGTTTTCGGCGCCTCAGATCGCCTTTCTAAAAAAGGCGGCGGCGAAAAGCGGGCGCACTCAAAGCGATATCGTTCGAGCGAGCACGATGGGTGCGTGCGAAAAGATCCTTGGCGCCCCCGAACCTGTCGCGAAGAAGCACGGACCGCGCTGACTCAGATGAGTCGCGTTCGCCTCACGGCGGCAGTCTCCGCAACACTCGACGCGTCAGGTGAGGGTTACTATTTTCCACGTCGTGCCGTTCCACACGAGATACTGCACCGTAGTGGTGTCGTAATACGTCATGCCGGCGCTGTTTGCTCCGTCCGTTACTGGTCGTTGAGCAGTGGGACCGCTACCTCCATTTAGACTTGTCGGGTTATTCGTGAATGTTCCGCTGAAACCGCTGAGTGTCCGTAATGCGATTCCGTCATGCGCCAAGCTGACGGCTCCGGCTCCGGTAAGCGCATCACTAGCGATCGGAACTCCCGCGTTGGACGACCAGATAGTGACTCCGCTGCTGACGGCCACGTCCACCGATCCGAGTTCGAGGGTAGAATTATTTTTGACGTAAATAGCCCCGATCTCTCCGAATGCGAACTGAAGAGCTGCGGCGCCGTCATTTGTTAGGGAGGCCCCGTTGTCGAGAACCAGCACCGTTGCAGCGTCGTATGTAAAGAGTGGCGCTACGCTGTTGCTTCCGTCGATCTCTACGCCGCTGACGTACGGCAGATTTTGAAAAGTAACGCCGTCGTCCGTCGCGATGCTGACGACAGAAGATAGTGGGCCGCTGGGGGTAGGCCCGATCAGGCTCGACATCTTCATGTCGTACGTGCCGGCGGGGACCGTGTAGCCTCCAGCGTCATCGACGTAGATGATCGACGGGCCTTGAAAGAGCGTTATCTGCGCTACGACCTGTGCCCACGTTGTCGCGGTGCCGCTGCCGTCTGCGCGCCACACGATCTGAGGGGTCTCGGATACCCAGGCCGCGCCGTTCCAGACGATGGGAATACCGACGTCGGTGTCCCAATAGTTCGTGCGTTGATTTCCGGCGACGTTCGAGGGCCTAAATGACGTTGGGCCGTAGCCTCCGTCTTGAGACGTCGGTGTATTTAGATACGTGGTGATCGTGGACGTGTACGGCCAGGGAAATCCTGTGCCGTCATGTGTGAGCGAAAGCGTTCCTGTTCCTGCGGTGTCGATGAAGTCGGCCGCTTCGTACGTGGCGGTGCTCATGTTCGTTGCGGACACCAGCAATAGCGATCCGTACACGTCGAACACCGCGGCGCCACCCGAGGAAAACCCGCCATCGGAGCTCAATCTAAGGTATAAATTCGATTGCAGGGTATACGCGACTACAGAGCCCTCGTTGTCAAAATTCCCATTGTTTCTAAGAAAGAACTCAACACCGCCGCCAGCAGGGACTGTGAAATTGAAGAACTCTTGAGCGGTGTTGTTTGCTTCTATGAATAACCCGTCGAGTCCGGCGAGATCGAGAAACGTGACCCCGTCTTCGGCTGAGATGCCGAGACTGTTTTGCGGGCGGGGGTTGAAGAAGTAGCTTCCGGGGTTCATTGGGTAGGACCCCGCCGGAATCGTGTACACCCCAGGCTTCTGATCGCACTGTATGACGACAGCGCCGAGCCGCTGTTTCATGAGTGCCATCACATCGGCGAACGTCGTTGCGTCTCCGGTGCCGTTGGGTCGCCAAATGATGGTGCTCTCCGGCGGCTGCACAAGCCAGTTCGTGTCTACTGATGGCGATCCTCCCAGGTATCGGTAGACGGCGAACGTGCCTGTTCCGTCCGAGTTGACGACCCCTACAAGAGCCCCGACGGTAAGAAGTCGCGGGTCGATCGCGTTGCGCGATGCGTGGTCAGCGACGACTTTGTATCCGTTCTTGACGTTGATGTCGACGACGATTGGGAAGGTATTGTTCCCAGATGACGGCGCAAATGTGTCGGTTACGTTGATGGTCATATCGGATCCCTCAGCTCACGTGGATGACAACGGTTCCGGCCGTGCCGATGCCGGGGTTCGCCGATCGCCAAATGTCGTAATTGACAGTGACGCTGTTGGAGTTGGTGACGGATACGGTCCCGGTCATCACGAACGGGACTGGAAATCCTGTGGTGACGTCGGTGAACGCTGGCGTGCCGAATGAAGTCGGCATGCAGAACCAATCGTAGTCGGTTCCGGTGCTCACCGCGGGGTAGTTCGGGACGCTCTTTGACTGACTGAGCACGTCGGTTGCGAGTGCTTTGATGTTGGCCTCGGTCGTTACCGCAGCGGCGGCGCCGTGGTAGACGTCGAAGCCCCACCGATCAACAGCGGTCGCCGTAGTAGTTCCACCAACCGTTCGGGTGGCGGCAAGCGTGTAAGTGACGCTTGCTACAGCCGTCTTCGTGTAGCTATGCAGGTACGTTCCGCTCGTGAACGGGGAAACCCCGAATGCAGAGCTCGGGTTGCCCTGATCGTCTTGAATGGTGACGGTGGTCGGTGTTTGGTTGTAGGACGCAGTGAACGTCGGGTTCGCGAGCGTCGCGCCCGCGCGTAAAATGCTGCGCCCAGTGGCGAACGACGTGATGGTCAGCGCGGTGGGTACCGCGCCCCAGATCGGCGTGAGCGATGCGTCTAGTTGCAGAACATCTCCGGGAGAATGCCCCGCGCTGGACGGTAGACCCGGGCCAGTGGGGCCTACTGCTCCGGCCGGTCCCGTCGCACCGCCAAACGGCCCCGTGGGGCCTACATTTCCGGTGGGTCCCGTTGCTCCGCCACCGCCTGGTCCGCGCGGCTCCGGGTACGTTTCGCTGGCGCGTCTTCTTCCGATGGTGTGGGCCATTTTGCTCGGTTTTCTTACAGCTCAAATTGCGAGTTACCGCTAAGGCTTGACACTGATCGCGGCATTTAATCAATCCAGTCTTCAACGGCTACAGGAGCCGAACTAAAGATGGCCTCACTTCGTGCAGTCTGCACCTGTTGCAGATTCGTAGCGGCTTGAATTTCAGCAGCTAAGCTACCGTCCTGAACTCTTTTTAGGCAGCTCGCAGCGGCTTCGATTTTAGTTAACGCTTCCGTTTTGGCATCTGCCAATACCTGCGGGTCCGTCTCCGGACTTTGAAAAATCTTAGCTTTCAAGTCCACTACCGTATCACCAGGCCCACACAATATCTCCGGCCCAATAGGGACCACATTCCACTTGAGTTCCGCCATTAAGGCTGGTTCGCAAATGATGGTATTAAGGACTGTAGTCCCATCCTCACTAAGACGAGCATATCTCATGGCATATGTCCAAAGATTTTAATGTAACCGTCTGAACCCTTACCGCCGTCTCCGCCCTTAAATCCTACACCGCCGGTTGGGTTTGCGGCACCACCACCACCACCACCACCACCACCACCACCACCACGCCCGCCGGTTCCGTCCGCTCCGGGACCCCCGGCTGTACCAGCGGCGTTACTTGCTGCATTTCCCCCATGTCCCGGACTTCCACCGGCACCGCCTCCAGAATTATACCCAAGTATTTGGGTTTCATTTCCGGCACCCGTGTTCCCGCCCGCACCACCACCCGCACCACCACCTAATGTACCGCCAGAACCGGTCCCGCCGGTACCGGTGGATGTAGCCGCTACTATAGGATTTACACCAAAAAAACTAGCGCTAACCGCTGCGGAGTTAGTACCTGTACCACCACTAGCCCCGGTTTGCGATCCACCTATAGCGCCAGCCCCAGCGCTAGCAGGATTGCCGGAACGGGTACCATATTTAGCACCACCACCACCACCTAATCCGGCCGTACCACCTGCTCCTACGGCTCCTGCCCCGCCGGCCGTTGCGGAACGCGACCCAGCCGCGCCACCAGTATTGCTAGCACCGGTTCCAGCTTGGCAGACATTCCCCGATGTACTGCCAACTACTGACGAAAAACCGCCCGGACTTCCGTTAGCAGCTGGAATGCCGCCGGCACCGCCAGCCGCGCCAGCCGCACCACCGGTAGACCCGGCACCACCGGCGCCAACAGTACAGGTAAAAGTTTCGCCAGCTGTCCATGCACATCCGGAGGCAATTTCAATACAACTCGAACCGCCCGCACCGCCGCCACCCCCCGAACCACCACCCCCACCCGTTGCTCCACCGAAACCACCACCACCACCGGACCCGCCCCCACCCCCACCCGCGCCTGGAGATATCCAAATACTATCACAGCCGGTCGTCCCATCCGGCGCCTTGAATGTTCCAGTGCTCAGAAACGTAAATGAGTATGGATACCCATCGGCTAACGTTACATTCTCGCCAGCCGTTATGTTAGTCCCGGGGATAGAACTTCCGTCAATACCTGTATTCCGTAACTGATATACGTTAGCGGAAATCAAACTAACGAATGTGTAAAGATTCCATTTCCCAGAAGCGCTATCACTAATCAGAATAGGTTGATTAGCGCTGCTAAACACAAGCGGAGACGTAACAGTAACGTTTACAGTGGAGCCCGCTGCTGGTTGCGTATAATTAACTGATGTAGTCGTTACACCGGAACTACCAGTAGCACCCGTGGGACCCGTGGGACCCGCAACGCCAGTAGCACCCGTGGGACCCGCAACGCCCGCTGCGCCGCCTGGTCCTGTCGGGCCCGTGTTGCCCGCGACTCCGCTTGGTCCCGTGGGGCCCGACGCGCCTGTGAGGCCTGCCGATCCGTTCGGACCGGTGGGGCCAGCGTTGCCTGTGTTGCCGCTCGACCCAGTGGGTCCTGTGCTACCCGCAGATCCGTTTGAGCCGCTCGGTCCCGTGGGTCCTGTAATGCCGGTCGCGCCGCCGCTCGGTCCCGTGGGTCCTGTAATGCCGGTCGCGCCGCCGCTCGGTCCCGTGGGTCCCGCCGGTCCTGTCGGTCCAGTGCCTGATCCTCCGCCTCCGCTGGGACCAGTGGGACCTGTGACACAGTTACAAATTGGTCCGATCATTAGATTGTTCCCGTCACTGCGCCCAGCCATTGCGCCGCGGGGATCGCTGCGCAGTTCAATGAACAAGACAGATCATCGAACGGGACGTAAATCGGCGTGTATACCGAACACGCGATTTCGATGAGCGGCGGCAGAGAACACGATACCGCGCACCATCCGCCCGTCGTCGCATTGTTCTGACCAGTCTCCTGGACACCATTGGAAGAAACCGCCAAGCCAGCGCTCGGATCCATTTCAACCCAAGTCGATCCGCCGTCGATCGACATGCGAATCCACGTGTACATCTTCACAGCAACCGGCCCGGGAGGGCTCGCCTGCGCCTGACAATTCACGAAATAGGTCGCGGTGACGATGGTCCCCGGAACCCAAGCCTTTCCCGCTGCCGCGAACAACGCCGCGAAGTCGACTTTGATCGGATTGCCCGCGTTGTCTCGCGGTACCGCCTGAGTCCCGCTGCCAAAGATCGCGTTATCAACCGATCCGTCGCCCGCGTAGTAAACGACCGCGCCTGCGCCGCCAGCGGCGCCAGTCGGCCCTGTCGCACCGGTCATCGATGCGCCCCTGGCTCCGGTGGGACCGGTGACGCCAGCAGGCCCTGTGTTACCAGGACCGGTGGGACCGGTGAGGCCACGCGCTCCGGCGGGGCCCGTCGGTCCCGCCGTCCCAGCTCCCGCCGGTCCTGTCGGTCCAGTGACCCCAGAGCCTCCGCCTCCACTGGGACCTGTCGGTCCCGTAGCGCAGTTACAGATCGGGCCGATCATTGGTTAGTTTCTTATGTCGTCCGGCGGGCTCGGTTGCGCCTCGCGCGCGGGCCGATCCCGTCGGTCCATGGATCATCCGACGGTGGGCCCTCGTCCGCGTAGGGTGATCGCCTGGTCACGAGGGCGCGACGCATGCGTCCAACCGCTGTACTCGCTGTCGTAGCGATTGTGCGCGTGGTTCTCACGGTACGTCGCTTCGTCGATGAGCTGTCGCGGAGCACCGTTCTCCGAGTGTCCGCTCTTGTTCTTCAGATTTTTTAGTTTGCGTCGCATTTCTATACCGCTCCCTTTTTTTAAGCCCGACCGGTCAGGGCTTTGTTCGAGAATTTGATTCGCTCGGAGCTCCGAGCAGGTTCAAGAGTATCGCATCGGCGAGCATGGAAGAAAAACTTGTTGCGCCGCCAACGATCACAGCGTCGAGAAATATTCTGTGCCCTGCCGTCACAACACCGCTCGAGCCCGCAATAATTCCGACCCACATTCCAGTGCATTGTGCACACCGAAAAAGCGCTGGCCAAAACCGTTGCACGGGCTTGAACAGAGTGCCGCGCGCGATGATCAGCGTGATGCCGATCATCGCGAGCATGTGCAGTAACGCGTTCATTACGCCAGAAGCGATCCCCCTGACACGAAGATCCAATCGGTTCCGTTGTAGCGCGCGAGGACGAAGCCACGAGCCAGGGTAGGAACGGTCGCGATCTGCCCGCCTGCGTTGTTGTGCACGACCAGCAAGTGCGCAGTGAGATCGGATTTGGTGATGAGCATCGTATCGCCAACCTTCAACGCGCCGCCGGTTTTGAGGGTGACGGTGATGTCTCCGGAAAATGCCGCAGGCGTGGAGTAGTGGTTGCCGCAATGCTCACCCGTGTAGCCCGCGGTAGCACCTGTTCCGTCGATCGAGACACTGACGGCGCCTGACGCCGGAAGCGCTGCGCCCTCAACGAGAGCGCCGCTGGAGCCCCCTTCTACGAGCGCGACTGTGCCAACGCCTCGTATTCCGCCTGCTTCCAAAAAACTGTTCCACGATGTGCTGTCGAAGCCCGCGAACGGCGCCGTGACGGTCGGAATAGTCCCGGGGGAGAACGAGCATTTTGCAAAATTCGCCGACACGAATGCCGAGATCACAGATGCAGAGATGGTCGAGTCGGAAGCCACGAAAGCTTTTGCGGCCGCAACTCCGGTAAGCGAGCTTCCGACCATGATGGCCACAGCAGCATCAGCTCGAGTGTTGTCGGCATTGATGTTGTTGACCGTCGTGTTGTTGAAAGTGATCGACAGTAGTTTTACGGTCGTACGACAGTCGACGGCACCGATCGCAGACGAGCTCTGTGGTGACTCGTCTCCGCTGAACACCACGGCGGACACGGGAGCGTTGACGTCGTCCAGAATGGACATATCCCCAGTCGAGGATATGTTGTGCAGAAC
>CAWDGI010000002.1:0-571531 GCA_963801825.1 Parachlamydiales bacterium | reverse complement strand
GGGCATGGGCACCCTGATCATTCATCCCTCCACATGCGCAGCGTTAATCTCGGATAATCAAACGATCATGAATGGAGGATTTGGATCGCGTTTGCGCGACGGATGTCTGGAAGGGATCAAAAAACGGACATGGGAAATCAAGGCAAATAGCAACTCCTACGCATTGCAGCCGGCTGTATTGCCGCCTTCGCACCGTAGCCTCGCCCCTGCATGCAGAGTTCCCACAGGGCCTCCAAAGCAGACGAATGTAAGTGAGAAGAGAAGCGGAGCACAAATCTGTATATTTGACCACGTCGCCGACCCGGTCGACGTCGTCACAGGCGCTTTTTATTTAGATGAATTAGACCTTCACCTGCCCGGACCTTTTCCCCTGGAGGTGCGCCGCAATTATAACAGCCAAAACCCCTCCCATTCAGCATTGGGACACGGCTGGAAACTGGGATTTAACCCGGAACTCATTGAAGAAGGAGATAAGCTCTACGCATCCGAAGAAGACGGGACGGTCATCGCCTATCGATACGCACCGGAGCGCACCCGCTGGAAAATCTTTGCCGAAGACAACCCCGATCTTCGCAATTTTAACACACAAGGCATTGGAGGCGCAGCCAATCCCTTTCATGCTTATATTGTCAAAGAGCCCTGCACGATTCTTTATGGAACAGATGGATCCCGTAGACTCTATGAAGGGCGGCTTCTCAAAAAATGGATAGACTCAGCCGGCAACAGCCTGAATTTCACCTATTTGGAAGAACATTTGATACGGATCGAGAGCTCTACTAGCAGCTTCATTGGTTTCAAGTACAATCATGATGGCAGGATTGCAGAGGCTTTTGTAAAAGATGGACGCAGAATCTATTACGCGTACAGCCACCAAGGCGATTTAAGCGAAGTGACTTTGCCAAACGGCGCCGTCATCACTTATGAATACGACCGCTTCCATCGCCTCATTCGGGAAACCAAACCACATGGACATGTGTTAGAGAATATATATGATAAACGAGGCAGAGTAGCAGAGCAACGCTCCCCCATTGGCCCCGGCCAGATCATGATGCCGAGCGCCAGATTTTCCTATGGCAAAGGAATCACCACAGTCGAAGATGCGGATGGATTCCGGACAGAATACCGCTTTAGTCAAAATCAGATCTATAAAATCACCGACCCGGCAGGGCATCAAACCCTGCAATCATGGTTTATCGATCAGCAGACCTGGTTTGATGCGCAAACAGAAAGCATACAACCCTGGAGCAAACCCGGCTGGTGGCAGCGCAGCCTCAAATCAACAAAAGATAAACGAGGACTCATCACAGAATATTTATACGACGAGCGGGGCAATCCAGGTGAAATCTCTCTCTTTGGAGACGATTTAACAGGAAACGGAGAGACTCAGGTTTCGAAGCAAGTCAGCTATAATGCCCTCAATCTTTGTACACAAGAAAAAACACTCGATAAAAAGACACTCACCACTTATGACCCCACCTTTCCCCACTTGCCCAAACGAACGGAGCAATATGCAGCAGAGACACTCCTACGTAGAGCTGGAATATAACCCCCGTGGCCAAATCCAAAAAGAAGACCACTCAGGAGCTGTGACACTTTGGGAACACGACACCCGCGGCTTCCCCGTCCGAAGGATTCAAAAGACAGGAACAGCAGACCCCGATGTCGTCACTGAGTATGCCTATAATAACCAGGGACAATGTGTAAAGACCATCACCGCGGATGCCATCCAATACAACTCCTATGACATCATGGGAAATAAAATACACACCCGGCTCACTTCGCCTTCCGATCAATTAATATTCTCCATGCATGCAGAATATAACCTCAACAACCAGCTCATTCTCACCCGAGAAGCCGACCCTCAAAATAATCAATATTTTGAATATACCGCAGACGGCCGCCTTAAAATCTCTAAAAATCCTTAACAAAAGCAACATAAACAGGCATTGCCTATTTAGGAGATGCCTATAGGCTCTATGACTATGATAAAAGAGGCAACCTCATCCGGGAAATCGATCCACGCGGCTATTGCACCACCCGCGAACACCGACCCACTCGGCAGGGTCTCGCGCCAAACAAAAGAAGGCTTGACCCACGCATTCTCCTATGAACCAGGCAGCCTGATCGCAAGAACCCTTTCCCCCAACAGTGCTGCTACGACCTATCACTATACCACCAATGGCCTCCGAGGAAAAAAATCCATCCGGATGGCACGGAAAGCTCCTTTATCTATGACTTTTTTGGCCGCCCCATCAAAGAAACAGAAAACGGAGTCACCTGGGAAATCCTCTATGACGATCCCGCCCGTCAGATCACCCACTTGCAAAAAGAAACAGGCATCACTGAAATCAAGCAGTTTGATGCAAGAGGCAACTGCATCCTCACCATCGATGGAGAGGGCCACTCATGGACAGCACAATATGACCATCTTAATCGCCCTGTAATCGAAATCGAGCCAAAAGGCTCACGAACCACCTGGAGCTACCAAAACGATACCATTATTTGCGGACTTCCCGACTACGAAACAACCATTCAACGTTTTGAAGCCGGAAAATGTGTTGAAAGCCTCATCTTGGGATGGAAAAAAGACCTCATTTCTTACACACGCTTTGAAACCTATCCGGAAATAAGCGCCGCGCAAGAAATAAAAGAAGGCATCACCACGAAGACATACTTCAATACGCTCGGACAACCCCTCCGCATTGAAACAGGGCAGGTGATCACTCATTATCACTATGACGCCTGCGGCAATCCCATTGCCACCATCGATGGCAAACAACAAACGACATCCCATGCCTATGACCCATGGGGACGACTCATCACAAAAACCCTCCCGGATGGAGCCGAATTAACCTATGCATATGATCCCGATTCCAATTTAACCACATTCCATCTCCCGGGCGGACTCATTTGGAGAGCAACCTACGACGAAATGGGACGAAAAACAAGCGAAAAATTGGAAGTGGGCGAAGAATCAAACCGGCAGTGGGAATACACCTATGAAAATGGACACATTAAACAAGCAAAAGACCCCCTAGACCGGCTTCATCATTACTCTTACGACCTCGCGGGAAGACTTATCCGGGAAACAATTGACAAGCACACCCGCACATTCACCTATGACGCCCGCGGACTCCTCATTTTAGCAGAAGAATTAGGAGATGACAGCACAACAGTCAAAAGGAGCTACGACAGTACCGGCCGTCTAACCGGCGAAAAGATCACTCTCAACACCGAGGTTTTGCAAAATACCCACCAAACATGGAGTCCCGGCAAGCGCACCTTACAAATCGGGCACCATCAGCGCCACTTCTACACACAAGCCGGACATCTTCAGAGCCTGGAGACAACAGGAATGGAGTTTGCTTATGCATATGCCACGAGCGGACTTCTCATTCAGCGCGCCAATCCATTTTATTCAACCCATCTTTCTTACAACGATTCCGGACTCCCCAAAAACATTACCACGAAATTTTTAGGCGCAAGTTACAAGGAATCCTTGCAATGGGACAAAACCGGCAAGCTCTCCAACTACCAAGCCGATGGACAAACGCCCGTAAATAAACGCTTTAACTACACTCCACGCGGACAGCTAAGATCCACAGGATCGGACCACTTTGAATTTGATTTTGGCAAGCCGGGAAGAGGCATTCGGACAGCAGCGCCCGAATCAAAAATCGCCCCAAATGGCCTCGACCCCTTTGGAAAAATCCTTACAGAAGAATCCCGGGGAAAAATTCTTACAACCACCTATGACAAAATCGGACAAATCTCCACACGTACCCTAGATACCGGAGAAGAAAACTACAAATGGGATCCCTGGGGCAGACTTATCGGCATTTCAAGCAATCATTTTACTTGGAAAGCCTCCTACGACCCCTTTGGACGCCGCCTACAAACCATTTATCAAGAAGAGGGCAAACAACCCCTCTGCATCACTTCTCTTTACGACCCAGAGACCGAATTCCAGGAAATTGGAGTCGTCCAAAGCGGCCGAACACTCTGGAAAATCTACGGCAATGACACATGTGAAGCCCTCATCGACGAAACCGGCCAAGCAATCGGACTCATTTATGACACTTTAAACAACCTCGTGACTACCATCTCATCCGAGCAAGCAACATGGAATGATACCGCTCCCTCTCCTTATGGATTCTTACCCTTGCGCCCACTAGACTCTAGTTTGCTTGGAATCGCGAAAAGCCTCGCCTGGCAAAGCCGCTCCATCGATCCCACAGGATTTATCTGGATGGGAGCCAGGACCTACGATCCCGCAAGCGGCAGATTTCTCAGCCCCGACCCCATTGGCTACCCCTTCTGCCATGACCTTTATGCCTACGCAAACGGCGACCCCATCAACTTTAACGACCCTGACGGCCGCTTTGCCTCCGCCGTCTATGACACAGTCGCCCCTAAAGTCATCTCCACCTTCAACGACCACCGGGTGCAAGGCGGCATGCGAGCCCTCGGCGGACTTACAGAAGCCGCCATTGGCGCTACCTTCGGCACCCTGGCAGCCCCTTCAGGCGTTGGGCTCATCGGCGGAGGCCTACTCGTCGCGCACGGCCTTGATAATTACCAAGCCGGCTGCTACCAAGCATTCAATGGCCGCAGAAAAGACACATGCACCGTCCGGGCGTTAAGAACCGCCGGCATGAGCCATAGCAACGCATCTTTGACCAGTGATGCAATAAGCATTTTCGGCACTGCGGGCGCCGGGACAAGTCTGCAACTCAGCCGGGCTGCACAGACTGTTTATCCTTCGCTTGCTTCGACTAAATTTATGCCTAGGGAGAAAGTATTCTCGAGTCGAGGGGCCTAGAAAATATCAATGCCTCTATTAAATTGAATAGAAAGCTTGCTTCTCAAGAAATCGCTGGTGGTCATGCATTCACAAAACACGCCTCGGAGTTTGGTTTTACAACGAATGAACAAATGGCAATACACATTGAAAAGGTAATGACTAATCCAACAATGGCACGTCAGCTATTAAGGGACGGACTGCTTTTTGGCATAACCCTAGTAATTCTATTGTAATCAGAGATCCAAAGGCAATTGATGGCGGAACATGTTTTATTCCAGAAAGAAGAATTAACTACTTTTTGAAGGATATAAAGTAAATGCATGTAATCATGATTGGCAAGGATAAAGTCCTCTTAGAAATTTCAAAAGATGAGTTAGGTACACTTGGAAATGCATTAAATGAGGTATGTAACGGTATTAAAGTAACTGACTTTGACACACGAATTGGCGTTAAAATTGAGAAAGCAGAAATTATTTTAGATTTTTTGCGTACGACATATATCAACGCAAATGAAGCGATTGCCGATGAGCCAAATGATTAAATTTCAGAAGTTTCAAGGCGATTGATCGCGCAACGTGTTTTGTTCTGGACAATGCATTAATCATTTCCTTAAGGAGTTTAATTAGATGAATGCGATCGTAATTAATAAAGACAAAATTATTTTAGAGCTTTCCCAAGATGAGTTGGGCGTACTTTGCTGTGCCTTAAATGAAGTTTGTGATGGTATCGAAGAATGGGAATGTTCTTCGTCTCAAGCTTTGGAATTAGGCCAACAATTTTTAGGGAAAGGTTATAGAGAAGTTATTTCAGGAAGTGGGAGGTATGTGTCCGCTGACGGAAAAAGAGCCTTTAGAATGGGCGTAAATGATATTTTAGGAAAACATGGTGGAGGTCCTCACGTAAACCTTGAAACATTAATACCAAATACCACTAAGCCTGGTAAGATGATGGTAGATAGAAATATTCATATTTATTTAACCGATTAATTAGTCTAACAATGAAAATAAATTTAGATGTACCAGAATATAACCCCAACACTGGGGTGAAATATCATTGGGAAACAGGTTTTGATATAGAAGTAAAATATGAAAATGATGTTGTTGTTTTGATAGCAAATAAGGCGGGACTATTTTCTTTAGCAAATCACCTTTTAAATTTAGCACAAGAAAATATTCCTTTAGGTTATCATTTGCATTTTGATGAAAACAATTCTTTAGAAGAAGGTTCTGTAGAGTTGATAATACAAAAAAAATGACAAATAGCTTGTCTTTGCTACCTCGCCAAGTTTTGAACATCGTGTTCGAAGAGAAATGCGTCTAAAAGCGATTTGATAACCATTTTATCATTTTCCGGAAGATGTTCGCTTTTCTGAAACATTTTGAGAAGAGCAACATCTTCAAATTTGACTTTTACAGGTTCTTTAGTTTCACCTTCCAAAAGATAGTCACTTGAGACTCCCAAAACATCAGCAAGTTTATAAGGTATACCAAAAACCATGTTCCGACCAAAAGACTACATGAAATATTGGGACACTCAATAATTATGGATAAATGTTACCCTTGTCCCTGTTGCGGTTTTTTAACAGTAACAGAGAAACCGCCTGGAACTTTTGAAATATGTCCTGTCTGCAATTGGGAAGATGATAATGTTCAATTTAATGATATTGATTTTAGAGGTGGAGCTAACGAAGAAAGCTTAAGGGAGGCACGAGAAAATTTTAAGAAGTTTCGGGCATCATCTCCAGATGACATAAAAAAAGTAAAACCCCCACTCCCCGATGAGATTCCTGAATAGTTATTTTCTTAATTTCCCGCTGGATGACATTCTCACAGACCCAAAATCAGATTAAGGTCTCTGGATCGAGCTTCAAAAGAAAATTCTCCAAGGGGAGAATAGGAAATCCGCGATATTCTTCCCGGTATTTTGTAGGAGCTAAAATAAAACATTGTGCTTCCGGATACTCCTCTTTAAAGGCAGAAATGCCCTTAATATCATGTGGACCCAGGTTTGAGGAGCGCTTCACTTCAATGGCCCAAAACCCTTTCGGACCATAAATCACAAAATCAACCTCGAGGCGTGTTTGTGTATGCCAAAAAGAGAGAGAATAGGGTTCTCGCTGGGCCAATACCCATGCTCTTAAATGCTGGGCCACGAGTCCTTCTAAAGCAAATCCTTCAATCTCTTGATAAGAATCTAGAATGCCTTGTGGACGCAAAAGACGGTAAATCCCCACATCAAAAAAATAAAATTTTTGATGGGCAATGAGCCGACGTTTGGCTCGGCGGGCAAAAACAGGCAAGGTAAAGGCTAAAAATAAGTCCTCTAAAATTTGCAAGTAATTATCGACCGTTGCTCGTTTGACACTCGATTCTCGACCAATTTCTGTCGACGTCCAGACGGCGCTATAAGAAAAACTAGCGATTTCTAAGACGCGAGAAAAATCTCCCATTTGACGAACGAGTCCTTCTGCCTGCACCTCTTCTCTTAAATAGAGATGGAGATAATGGCGTAAGCGCTCTTCGGGATCGCTCGATTCCCAAATGAGAGGAATTAATCCTATCTTTAAAGCCTTCTCAAGAGAGAATTTTTCTCCTAATTCCGATGCCAAGAAAGGGCCCATCTGGCGAATGAGTGCTCTTCCCCCTAAAAGATCGCTGACGGATCGGCGCAGTTTCCTCGCACTGCTGCCTGTCAGAACGAATTGAATGTCCCTTTTTTGTTCAATTACAGCATGAATTTCAGGCAGCAAACGGGGAACACGCTGAATTTCATCCAAAATTAATACCGATTGAGGAGGCATAGAGAGGGCAAGATCTCGAATGCGCTCAGGATAAGCACTGAATTTTCTCTCCTCTTCGCCTAATAAGAGATCAATTCGAACCGCTTGCGGATAATAATGCAGGAGCCAGGTAGATTTTCCAACTCCTCTTGGACCAAAAAGAAAATAACTTCCCATAGGGGGGGTAAATTTTCGGGGAATAAAAGAATGGCTAGAAGACATAAACATACGCTTTTCTTCTTAAAGTATTCTTAATTCTATCCCATTGCAAAGAAAAATGCTAACGCAAATTGCATTTTTCATTGGAAAATGCAATTTACGCTAGCATTTTTGTTCAAAAGTAAGAGTTCTCTAATGATTTAATCCTCGGGAGACTAAAATTTTATAATTGCAAAAATAAACTTCCTGTTTTAAAATCTTATATTATCCATTAATTAATAAGTTTAATCTCTTTATGAAAGAAGTCATTAGCGTCCATGAACTATCCAAAAAATTCCTAGTCAGAAAGAATTTTCCCGGCATTTTAGGAGCTGTTAAAGGGCTTTTCTATTCAGAAGTGCTCGACTTATCAGCGATTCAAGAGCTCTCTTTTTCCATTCGCCAAGGAGAAAGAGTCGCTTTTATTGGACCGAATGGAGCCGGTAAATCGACCACGATCAAAATGCTGACAGGCATTCTTTATCCCACTTCAGGGGAGATTCGTGTGCTTGGAATCACTCCTTGGCAAGACCGGATGGCTCTTGGCTATGAAATTGGGACTGTTTTCGGGCAACGGACGCAGCTGTGGACCATCTTCCTCCTTGCGATACCTTTCATCTCCTTTCAAAAATTTATGAATTGCCCGCTGCAACTTATCAAAAGCGACTACAAGAATTAACAGATCTTTTTGAAATCGCACCCTTATTAGAGAAACCGGTTCGGCAACTCTCTTTAGGAGAGCGGATGAGATGCGAAATCGTTGCCAGCTTGCTTCATCATCCGAAAATTCTTTTCTTGGATGAGCCGACCATCGGTTTGGATATCAATGCGAAAATTAAAAATTCGAGGATTGCTCAATCAACTCTCCAAGGAGCAAGGGACGACTCTATTTCTCACTTCACACGATACAGCCGATATCGAGCAAGTGTGCGATCGCGTGATTGTTTTGGATAAGGGAAAAATCATTTTAGACAGCTCTTTAAGGGAATTAAAAAAAACTTATGTCAAGAAAAAAATTCTGACTTTAACAACGGATGAGGAGAGACTCTCCCTCGCTCTTCCCGGTATTAAAATCTTGGAAAATGAAAATTATCATTTCGTCTGTGAGGTCAATTTAGCAGAGACTCCCATCGATCAGGTGATTCATGAAGCTCTTCAACAGGCGGGATTGAAGGATGTGACGATCGAAGATCCCTCCATGGAGGAGATCATTCGCACGTTATATCGAGGAGGGCATCATGATTAGGGCAGAGAAATATTTTAGAGTCTTTCAGCTCTCTTTCATCCATCATTTAAAGAATTATAAAGCGTTGATTGGTTTGAGTGTTTTTTTGCTCACCTGCCTATTAATTTTTGCTCATCTTTGGAAAGCGGCTGCTGTGCAAACAGAAGCCTTTGGTTTATTCCCTCATCAGCTGCTCTGGTATATTACCTTTAATGAGTGGGTCTTGATTTCCCTTCCCGATATACAAGAGGACATAGAGGAGGATTTACGAAGTGGAAAGCTCGCTTATCTCCTTCCCAGGCCTATTTCTTATTTAGGGGCGACTTTCTGTGAAGGGTTGGGAGTCTTAGTGATCAACCTCTTCGTATTGGGCATTGTCTCTTTTACCTTTACTCGGATTTACATGGGACCGCTTCCTTTTGATTTAAAGGCTTTCCCTTTTCTTCTTGTTCTTGGGGTGTTTGCAGGGGGAGTCGGGTTAATTTTTCAAATGCTTGTAGGGATCTCCGCCTTTTGGTTGCAGCAAGTAAGCCCTTTTCATTGGATCTGGGAGAAGCTTTTGTTTACTTTAGGAGGGCTCCTCCTTCCTTTGGCTGCTTATCCCGAAGGCTTGCAGCAGGTCGCTGCTTTGACTCCTTTTCCTGCCATTTTAGGAGGAAGAAGTGCTTTAGCGATTGATTTTAGCTTTGGCCAGGCGTTTGCTCTGATGGGAATATTGCTATTTTGGGGACTTGTGGGGGTCCTTGGTTTAACTTTTCTTTATCGAAAAGGTTTAAAGCGAATGAATATGGAGGGGGGGAGGTGAAAGAGATGAAACAGAGGATGAGAAGGATACCAAAGAATTTCCAGTTTTTTTTGACTCTCCTTGGAACCAGCCTTCGTGCTTCCATTAGCATACGAGGGGCTTTTTTATTAGAAACGGTCCTGATGATTGCAAATAATCTCATTTTCCTTCTGCTGTGGTGGATTTTCTTTAGGCAATTTAGGGAAGTGGGGGGATGGACGATGAGAGACATGATTGCTTTAAATGCCATTGGAATGGGAGCTTATGGGTTCATGCAAATTTGTTTTGGAGGGGTCAAATCTCTTTCTAAAGTCATCTTGAGTGGTGATTTGGATCCTTTTATGACGCAGCCTAAAAATTTACTTCTTCACTTGATTAGCTCTCGCTCTCTTTCCAAAGGATGGGGACATTTGATGACGATGATACTCTTAGTCATTCTAGGAAAATTCACGAGCTTTTCTGAGATTTCTTTAATTCTTATTGGGATGATTTCTGGGTGTTTAGTGTTTACTTCTATGGGGGTGATGGCACATAGCATGGTCTTTTGGCTAGGGGCGGTTGAAAGTGTGTCTAGAAAGTATTGTGACTCTTTGTTTTTGTTTGCCCTGTATCCGACGAATATTTATTCCGGATGGATTCAGCTTCTCATGTTTACATTCATTCCGGCCGGGATCATTGGTTATCTTCCAGTCGAGTTGCTGCGCCATTTTTCATGGGCTTATCTTGCAATTCTATTAAGCAGTTCGGTGGGGTTTTTCTTACTTGCTTTTCTTGTGTTTCATCTTGGTTTGAAAAGATATGAATCGGGGAATCGGTTTGGGGCTCGTTTATGAAAATTTTCAAATCATGATTGTATTTTCGAATTGCGCTGAGAGACAGCAAAAGAAGGAATGGAAAAACAGGCAAATCATCTAATTGTGCCACAGTTTGTGGCACTTTTTTATAAGAAGTGATAAACTATCTTATGATAAAGGGAGGGTATTTTCTCATGCATCATCTCATTATGTTATTTTCACGGAGTTTCCCTTTGTGGTGAACCCTCTCGATTTAATGGTAAAAGGACGCCCCTTTATTAAGAATTTCAGATGGCAGCCAGAGCGAGGAACACGCTTAACTGTTGTGAATCGTCAGACGGGCGATCTTGTTGGGCAATATGTCACTCAGCCATTTTTTGCTTTTCATCATGCCAATGCATTCGAAAAAGAGAACACGCTCCATATCGATCTTGTGACTTACCCAGATGCAACGATCTTAACGGGAGAAAGTCTTTATGTAGATGCGAATGAGGCACAAGAGAAAGGGAAAGAGAAAGAGGCCTCTCGGCTAGAAAGATTATCTCTTTCCCTTGAAACGGGAGAAGTCCAGTCTGATGTCCTATTCTCTAAACCGACCGAATTTCCTAGAATCAATGAAAGATGGGATGGAAAGCCGTATCGCTATCTTTACTTAGCCGGAATGTGTGATCCTTTCAGTCAGGAACCCTCACTGAATCAAGGGAAATTATACAAAATCAATACGGCAACAAAAGAAGTCTTGGAATGGTCTGAAACAGGGTGCTCGGTTGGGGAGCCGGTTTTTGTGGCAGCTCCAAATGCACAGGAAGAAGATGAAGGAGTGATTTTAGCCGTGATTCTGGATTACACTCAAGCAAACTCGTTTCTTCTTCTATTAGATGCCAAAACGTTCAAAGAATTAGGGCGAGCAAAGGCCCCACATTTGATTCCAGAAGGTTTCCATGGCCAATATTTTGAATAAATAGATTGAATTTTTAAAGTATGCAAGAGGACGCATGCCCACTCATTATGACATCGCTATCATTGGCGCCGGCCCAGGGGGCTATGTTGCCGCCCTTCGTGCCGCACAGCTTGGCTTTAAAGTCGTTTGTATCGACAAACGTCCCACTTTAGGGGGAACCTGTTTAAATGTTGGCTGCATCCCCTCCAAAGCGCTTCTCCAATCAACAGAGCTTCTCCTTCACCTCCAAACACACGCCAAAGAGATGGGGATCGAGTGTCAGCAGCTTTTGGTCCATTTTCCTCAGATGATGGAACGAAAAGAGAAAGTGGTGAACGGTTTAGTGGCTGGAGTTGCCGGCTTGTTCCAGCGCCATCACATTCCCGTTATTCAAGGGGAGGCTTCTTTCATCGACCCCCATCGTTTGCGTATTCGACAAGCAGAGAAAGAAGGGAAAGGAGAGAAGGAACAAGAGATTGAGGCCTCCTTTATTTTAATTGCGACTGGATCGGCCCCCATCCCCTTGCCCGATCTTCCCTTCGATGAAAAGCAGATCGTCTCTTCCACAGGCGCTTTATCTTTGCCTAAGGTTCCACAGCGATTAGTTGTCATTGGAGGGGGAGTGATTGGTGTCGAATTAGCATCCGTCTATCGTCGTTTGGGTGCCCACATCACGATTATAGAGATGTTAGATCATCTCTGTACAGGTTTAGATCGCTCCCTCTCCCAATCCCTCCTACAACTTTTGAAGAAACAGGGGATCGAGCTCTACTTATCCAGTCGAGTCGTGACTGCTGTCAAGCAGCCAGATGAAGTGATTCTCACGATTGATCGCAACGAGACACTACAAAACTTAAGTGCAGAAATCGTTCTAGTGGCCATTGGAAGAACTCCTTACACAGAGGGACTCCAATTAGAAAAGGTAGGAATTCAAAAAGATCGCAAAGGATTTATTCAGGTGGATCGGATGTTTCGCACCGCACACCCTCATATTTTTGCGTTTGGCGATGTCATCCCAGGCATGATGCTGGCCCACCGCGCTTCTGCCGAAGGAGTGGCCATTATCGAGGCTCTAAAAGGGGATCATCCTCTTGTTCATTCTCTTGCCATCCCAAATGTCATTTATACTTACCCTGAAGTGGCTTCCGTGGGGCTTTCCGAACAAGAAGCAAGAGACGCGGGTTTAGATTGCTTGATCGGCACAAGCTTTCTAAAAGGCAACCCACGTGCTCGCTGTAGCGGGGAGACGGATGGATTTGCCAAAGTCATCGGGGATAAGCAAACGGGAAGATTACTGGGAATGCATCTAATTGCCCCTCATGCCTCAGAGTTGATTGCTGAGGGAATGCTGGCTATGCAGAAGGGAATGACCGTGCAGGAGATCGCAGAGGCTCCACAGGCTCATCCCACTTTAAGCGAGGCAATCAAAGAAGCCGCCCTAGAGGCGCTAGGACGGCCGATCCATCATTGATTAATCATTGATTAATAGTTATGAGAGCTCCCACACCCGCAAGATGAACGAACATTCGGATTCGAAACTTTAAATCCCGATCCGCGGAGTCCCTCGACGTAATCGATTTCTGAGCCTAAAAGACGAGGGACCATCGCTTTTTTGGCATGAATTTCAATGCCGTTGGAAACGAAAACTTGGTCGTCTGGATTGGCTTTTTCCGAAAAATCTAAGACATATTCAAATCCATTGCATCCGGCCATCTCCTCAGCAAAACGAAGCCCCCATCCCTGTTTTCCTTCTTCTGAAAGAATCTCTAAGAACTTCGAAGCCCCGCGTGGAGTCATCCGAATGGAGGTGAGGTCAATTTCTTCCTCCAAAAGGGCATTGAGACGACGCACAAGCTCATCAATTTGCTGATCGCTCTTTCCGTGGCTGAGCATGCCCCCTTCCAATGTCTCCCAAACAGCTGCTTGGCAGCCCACGCAATTCAGCCCCGCATTGGTGATTTCTTGGGAAAGGCGCTGGGCCTTATAAGGGAATAGGCTGAGAATCTCTTCAATCGTCATCTGACGCGTAATGGTTTTTGCCTCTTTTTGTTCTTTTTTTGGGGCCGAACAACAAGAAGAGCTCTTCTCTTCTTTTTTAGGAGCAGAACAACAAGAGGAAGAGGAGTGTGTATCCTCCTCCTTTGATTTTTTATTGGGTGAACAACAAGACATGGGTCTTTTCCTCTCAATTAACATTTAAATTAAAATGAAATACGCACGCAGCCCTGCTTGATACAACATTGACAAGCTAAGCGCTCATGGGTCGTCCCCTCTCCTAAAAAATCCATCTCTTCTTGAGTGGGTTTAGAGAGGTTCTCTTTCCCTTCTTTTATCTCAATGACACAGGTCCCACAAACCCCCTCTGTACATGCAAAAGGGACGCCTGCCTCTTCACAAGCTTCTGCAATGGGAGAATTTTCGGGTAATTCCACCTCTTCCCCATTATGATCAAAAATCAGTTTAGCCATAGATCCATCAATTCTATAAATTTCGGATTATCTAATAATTTATAACAATCTAAAATTAAGAGCAATAAATTTAAGGGGAAGGAATTAGTAAACAGGCCGATTCACATGTTTTTTTGCTCGACAAAAAAGAAAAAAACCCAAGGCAATAAAAGGGAGACTTAACAGCTGGCCCATTTGAAGGAAAGAGAGGTCCAGGATGGAAGGCTGCTGGGTTTTTAAAAATTCCAAGATAAAGCGGCTCGTAAAAATCAAAATGAACAATAACCCAATAAGAGCACCCGGTTTCTGCTCTTTAGGCTGCTGCTTCCAACATTTCCAAAGAATAAAGAAAGTCATGAGATAAGCCAGCGCCTCATACAGCTGTACAGGATGCCTAGGGACGACTAAATGGTCGTCGATCGGATGTCCGAAAATAATTCCCCAAGGAAGTGTTGTTGGAACTCCTAAAATCTCCTGATTCATAAAATTGCCCAAGCGAATAAAACAGGCCCCTAAAGCACTCGGAACCGCTACATAATCAAGCAAACGTAAAAAAGTTAACTCGGGAATCCATCGACGGGTGTACCGAGAGAAAAAGAAAAGAGCAATCATCATCCCCGTCACTCCCCCGTGGCTGGCGAGCCCCCCATGCCAAATCTTGAAAATCTCAATGGGATTGTCCCGAAACAGAGGCCAATCATAAAAAAAGACTGCCCCTAGGCGTGCCCCAATAAGAGCTCCTAAAATAACAAACCAACAAAGACGATCACATAAAAAATGAGAAGCCTGCTGGGGAGAGGAAAAGAAAGAGAGAGAAGAAGAGTGTTTTAGAAAACGGGTCAGCATGAAATGGAAAATAAAATACCCAAATACAAAGCCGGTGACAAATAAAACCCCGTACCAAACAACAGGATGATCAATCATCGGTACCCGAAAGACCTCTCGAGGAGGATCCCAGTAAAACCATCCCATAAACATGCCGCTTTCCTAGTTGAACAAAAAACCCTCATCTTTGCAAACAAAGATGAGGGGAATCGGAGTAGAGGGATTCGAACCCCCGACCTACTGCTCCCAAAGCAGCCGCGCTAGCCAAGCTGCGCTATACTCCGATAGGGTCACAAAGTCATAAAGTTTATAGAAATTTAGCATTTTTTTCTATTTTTCGACAAATAAAATTATAAGTCTTTCTATTTCAATCTATTTTATGTTCATTTAGCTGCTTTGTAATTTATTCAGAATCGTATGCCAGGCCCCTGAGAGATCTATATTGTCCTGTTCTAACGATGTTTGAATATATTTCACACTCGCCATGACGGTCGAATGATCTCTAGAAAAGAGCTCTCCAATTCGCATAAAAGGCATTTTAAGTTTTTCTCGGCAAAAATGCATGGCCAGCTGACGAGGCAACACACATTCTTTTGTTTGAGATTTGCCTAAAATGTCTTCCTTTCGAATACCATAATACTCAGAGATGATCTGAATAATCTTGGAGGGGGTTAAAGCGACCTTCTCCTCTTCATTCAGCAAATCGGCAAGGAGAACTTTGACAGAGGGAACCGTCAAACTTTGGAGGGAATGGTTCCGATCAAGATGCAACCTTAAGACAAGCGCTTCAAAGGCCTTCACAAGGGCTTTGGGATGGCTGGTAAATGTCTCTAGCAAGAAATCTAAAATTTTATCGGGTAAAGGAAACTGAAGTAATTCCCCTTTGATTTTTAACATCTTTCGTAAATCTTCTCCTAGCAGCGGCTTTAAAGGTAAAACAATTCCCCATTCAAAGCGGCTGATCAGGCGCGGTTCAATGAACTGCAACTCTTGTGGAGCACAATGAGCAGTGAGAATGATCTGTTTACCCTGTAAATGCAAGGTATTAAAAGTATGAAAAAACTCTTCTTGTGTGGCCCCTTTGCGAGAAAAAATATGGATATCATCGACCAGCAAGAGATCCATGTGGCGATAGGTTTCTCTAAAAAGGCCCATCTCTCCGGCTCGAATAGCACTGACCACATGATCGGTAAATGTTTCTGCTCGGACATAGATCGTTTTCAAGCCTTGTGCACGAAAGATTTGCGCAAGACTGACCAAGAGGTGCGTTTTACCGGAGCCCGTTGGGCCATAAAAGTAGATCGGATTAAAGGTTCCCAAAGAGGCAATTTTTTGGGTAGAAAGTCCGGCAATCTCATAAAGGAGAGTCGTTGTTAACCGATTCTCTTCTCCAATCAAAAAGGATTTAAAAAGGTAATAGGGATTGAGCTCATCGAAAACAAGATGAAAGGGAGGAGAAAAAGGAGGTTTTACCTCTTTAGATTTTCCCGATTTTTTTTGCAATTTTAAAGGAGCATTTGCAATGGCAAGATGCACTTTAATGGGTTTATGGTTGCTATTGAATAGTTTCGTTTGGACCCGGTTTCGCATATGCTCTTCGAACCAAAGAGCCTGAAAGGAGTCTTTTGCTTCTAAATAGAGATTACAGGCATCGAAGCGCTGGATGTGCAGGCTTCTTAGCCATTTGCGGACGGTCTCTTGACCCAGTTCAGCTTCTTGCTGTTGAAGAAACTCTTCCCATGCTTGCATTTTTATCGAGATTTACTTCTTTTAGGAGACATTTTTACAGTAGGAGAGGGAGAGGCTTTTGCTCCCTTTTTTTGCATTTCCCTTGAGATCCACCACTGCTGCAGCATTCCCAATAAGAGGGAAGATAGCCAATAAATATTTAATCCAGAAGGAAAATTATAAAACATCACCGTAAAAACAACCGTCATCATGGTCCCCATGGCTTGTTGCTGCCGTTGTTGGTCTGTCATCTGCTGAGGATCTTTGGGGCTTGTAGAGAGGAACTTCTGCTGCGCAAACATCACTAAACCAATTAAAATAGGCAACAGGTGAAATTCATTTCCAATAAAAAAAATGGGGGTCTTCCAGCGGAATAAGACATCCGGAGCGGTCAGATCATCGATCCATCCGGGAATAAAGGGGGCGCCTCTTAGCGAAAAACTCGATTTTAAAAGATCAAACATTCCAATTAAAAAGGGCATTTGAATCAGGAGAGGAAGGCAACCTGAGGCGGGATTGATCCCTCGCTCTCGATAAAGAGTCATGATTTCGATTTGAGCTTTTTTCGGATCTTTTTTGTATTTCTCTTGAAGGGCCGCCACCTCCGGTCCAATTTGCTGCATTTTAACCATGGATTTTGTCGACCATGCATTCAGAGGGTAGAGCATTAAACGGAGGCTGATGGTGAGAAGAACGATGGAGAAGGCCCAAGAACCGGTGATAGAATGAAAAAACCTCATCAGAATAAATAAAAATTTTGCAAAAGGCTCGGAGATGAAGGTGAACCAGCCATGCATGGTTTGACAGGCGATATAATCGGGATCATAGCCGGTGGAAGGATCTGAATAAAGGGCATCCACTTCGTTCAAGATGTCGGTATCAAAAGGTCCTCCAAACAAACGAAATTTCATGACTCCTCCTTGGTTTTTTAAAGGAAGCAACGTCATGTAGCCCGGGAAATTGTCGGGGTTAAAACGGTCCGGATCCAGTTCTGAGAGGCGCGAAGGAACCTTCAAGCCGGAGACATGTTGAACGCGGTAGCCGGGATCGATTTCGGTCAGAGGGTCTTGGATGAGGCCGAAAAAGCCGTTGGAGTTACAAATCCAGTCCAGATTAAGGGAAGAAACGGTGGCTGTTTCTTTTGGAAGGTCGATCTTGTCCACTTCCGATTTTTGATTCCGCGTGATGCGGTATTTCAAAGTCGGAGAAGCAGTCCCTGAAATCCATTCCACTTCGGGAACGCCGGAGGTGAGCCAGAGTCCTCGGCTGTTTCCTTCCATATTCAGCTCTAAATTTAGGCTATAAGGGGCTTCTTTGTTTTCAGACTCTAAGGAATATGTCTTGGTGATTCGTCGGTGCCCTTGATTTGCCTCAAAGGTGATCGATCGCTCATCAAAGTGCTTCACCTCGTAAACCAGCTCGCTTAGCTCCGGATACTCTGAAACGAGATTGAGGGCATAATATTGGGGCTTGACGATGACCGATTTCTGAGGATCTGTTTTGATGAGACTACGTCTGAGAAGAGGGTAATAGCCTCCCAGTTGCCCTTGTTCGTGAAAGTGAAGCGAAGAAGAAGAGAGAGAAGAGGGGGGCGTGTAATAGGGGAGAGCCGGGAAATAGGCGTTTTGGGGGTGTCTTTCGACCATTTCACGGTCGAATTCAATCTCTCGGACCACACTCTTGGAATTTTCTTTGGATCGAAAGGGAAGGTTAATCTCTGCCAGCGCCCCGCCGTAATTAGAAAAGACGAGTTGTTGGTAGGGAGTTTCAAGCACATAAAACTTCTCTTCTTCTCTCTGAGTTGCTTGAGGAAGGGGAGGGGCTTCAGTCGACAAAGAGGGTTTTTCTACCTGTGGTTGTTGCCACGTTTGTTTTTTTTGCACATTTTGGTGCTGAAAGAGAAGGTTGACCCCAAATAGGGTAAGAGAAAGAGCGACAACAAAGAGGATGGTCCTTTTATCCATTACAAACCTGGATTGATTAAATAATTAAAAAAGAATAAGTTAACAGATTTTTGAGAATGAGACAAGCAAAAAGAAATGACAAAAAAACTCAACACTCAGGTATTTTCTAATCAATCTCACTTAAAAGAAGGAAGTTGGCATGGAACAGCGTCTATTAGGAGATTACGACTTAATCAAGCTTATCGGGCAAGGCACCTTAGGTTCTGTCTACTTGGCCGAGCATCGCTTCATGAAGCGTCCCTATGCATTAAAAGTGTTACCCGAAGAGCTTGCCTCTGACCGAGGCTTTATCCAACGTTTTGAAGAAGATGTGGCGGCTTTGGCTGCGCTAGACCATCCTCATCTTGTGAAGATTCACAACATTTCTTTTGCACAAGGCTATTATTTCTTGGTCACCGATTGCATTGTCGATGCCTTGGGGGAAACGACCAACCTGGCCCAGTACCTCCTTAATTTAAGGAAACC
Source organism: Parachlamydiales bacterium (assembly GCA_963801825.1). Classification (GTDB taxonomy): domain Bacteria; phylum Chlamydiota; class Chlamydiia; order Chlamydiales; family Parachlamydiaceae; genus CAWDGI01. The sequence goes on along the minus strand of CAWDGI010000002.1, from coordinate 552,578 downwards.
CTTGGAAGAGGAAGAGATCTTCCACCTATTAAAGCAAACCGCAGAGGCGTTGGATTATGCCCATTCCAAAAAAATAGGAAATAAGGAGCTCGTGCATCGTGGCTTAAAACTCAATAATATCCTTGTCGGAAAAGGAAAAGAAGAGATCGAGATTTATCTCTCCGATTTTGGCCTCTCTCGCCTCATTGGGCCAGGAGCCTTTTTGACTCGCACGTATAAAAACGTTGCAGAAGCATTAAACATCGGATTTCATCCCATTGCACAACGGGCAGGAATGGATCGCTATCCCTCTCCCCCCATCGACCAACAAAAGCTCATTCCTCTCCATACCTCCTTTTTGCAAAATTATGCCTTCCTCGCTCCCGAACAAAAACGGTTGGATTCTCCTCATCCCATTGAGACAAAAGCAGATGTCTATGCTTATGGGGTGCTGGCCTATTTTCTTTTAATGCAAGAGCTGCCGGAAGGCATTTTCGATCTTCCTTCCACAAAAGGACTTTATCGTTATCAATGGGATCACTTGATTCGCAACTGCCTCCACATGCATCCTGCAAAACGACCGGATGAACTATTAAAAGAGCTGGAAGCCGTTCGTCAAGAAAGAGTCCACGCTGTGAGCGAAGATCTTTCCAAAGAGAATCCTTCTTCTTTGCAAAACGGGAAAGAAGAGAACGCTCTTTCCTCGGCTTCCCCCTCTTTCCTTGAGCTCTCTTTCTCTTTGCAAGAAGGTCCCCTTTCTTGTCTTGCAGAACCAGTGACTTCTGTGTCCAAGGAGAAAGGAGAGGCGGCCGCTCCTCATTTGAGACCGCTGTTGCAAACTCCTCTCCTTGAGAGGCCGCAAGTGGATTTAGATCCGGGAGCCATTTTTCAGACAGGGACTTCTGTTAAGACTTATCATCCTGAGCGAAAGGACATTGCTAATGTTAAACCCCTTTTAACTGACATGGCGATTATTCAGGGGGGAGCTTTTATCGGGGGAGCTTGGATGGTAATCGAGATGAGATGCCGAGGCATCAGATCCATCTTTCGAGTTTTGCCATTGACATCCATCCTGTGACGAATGAGCAATTTGTCCGTTTTCTGGAAGTGATGGGGGGGGAGAAAGATGGCAATCATACCGATATTATTCGTCTGAGGGATTCTCGTATCAAGCGGAGCGGGGGGAAGCTGAGCATTGAATCTGGCTATGCCAAGCATCCTGTTGTGGGAGTGACTTGGTATGGAGCGGTCGCTTATGCAAAGTGGGTGGGTAAGCGTTTGCCTACTGAAGCAGAATGGGAAGTGGCTGCACGGGGGGGGCATGATAACTTGCTTTATCCCACAGGAGATGAGATTGAAAAGACCCAAGCGAATTTCTTTAGTTCTGATACGACGGCTGTCATGAGTTATGCTCCCAGTGCTTACGGACTGTATGATATCGTCGGGAATGTCTATGAGTGGTGTCATGATTGGTATGGCTATAATTCTTATGAAGCCTCTGCGCAAGAACCCAATAACCCCCAAGGGCCTTTGCAAGGCGTTTATCGTGTGCTAAGAGGGGGATGTTGGAAAAGCTTAAAAGAAGATTTGCGCTGTTCCAGGCGGCATCGAAATAATCCTGGGACGGTCAATGGGACCTATGGATTTCGGTGTGCGGCGGACGTTCAATTAACTTAAGTCTTGATCAAATCCCCCCTTTTGTTTATGATGCCGCCACTTGTTTGTGATAGTCTGACCGGAGTTGAGTTCGTGAAGCTTTTTTTATCTAAGCCTCGTGGTTTTTGTGCGGGTGTAGAGCGGGCGATTGAAACTGTGGAAAAGGCTTTAGATTTTTGGGGAGCTCCCATCTATGTGAAGCATGAAATTGTCCACAATCGCCATGTTGTGCAGAAGCTCAAAGACAAAGGAGCGGTTTTTATTGAAGATCTAGAAGAGGTCCCTGTAGGGTCCCGACTGATTTATTCGGCCCATGGGGTTTCTCCGGCGGTTCGTGAGCAAGCAAGAGAGCGGCAATTGATTGAGATTGATGCGACGTGTGGACTTGTCACACGTGTTCACTCTGCTGTGAAGCGTTTTGCAGGTCAAGGCTATCAAATTATTTTGATTGGCCATCGCAATCATGTCGAAATTATTGGGACGGCTGGTGAGGCACCTGAATCGACGACAATTGTTGAATCTGTTGAAGATGTGCAAAATTTACAATTTTCACAAGACGAGAAGTTGTTTTATATCACACAGACGACGCTGAGCTTGGACGATGTCAAAGAAATCACGGAGGCACTGATTGCAAAATATCCGCATTGAAACTTTGCCAAGCTCGTCGATTTGTTATGCGACGACGAATCGTCAAATGGCTCTACGTGAAATTATCACGTTAACAGATTTGATTCTTGTCGTTGGCGATCCTCAAAGTTCGAATTCTAATCGATTACGAGAGATGGCTTCGAAACGAGGAATGGAATCTTATTTGATCAATGATGAGAAAGAAATTGAAGCCGAATGGCTAAAAAATAAAAAAGTGATTGGCTTAACAGCCGGCGCTTCTACGCCTGAAGAGATTGTGCAAAAATGTATTCAACGTCTCATAAAGTTAGGAGTTTGCGAAGTGGAAGATGTGGTTTATACGCATGAAGATGTTGTTTTTCAATTGCCAAAACCGATTGTGAATGCACGTTTTAATGTTGCGTAATTCTAGAATTTCTTGTTAGATTGTAATTTAAGATCCCTGAACCATTAAAATCATTTTAGAGAGGACATATATGCGCAAATTTGTTGTGACACTTATGGCGTCTCTTTTCAGTTGTTCTGCTGCTTCTGCCTTTTGGCCTGAAGCAACAGATTCATCACTTGAAATAGGCGTTGGTTATCGTCAGGATCGTTTAGAATGGAAAACACGTAACCGTTGTCATTCTTCAGATAGGTGTAGTGAGAGTAGTGGCATTAGCTATCACTCCTGCTTCAGTTCTGATGAGACACTTAATAACGGCGATGACGTTCAAGGGCGTCCCTTATCCGGACGTTCTAAGGTAAAATGGAGAAATCTGAATATTTGGGAGATTGAAGGCCGAGGGAAGTATGTCACTTGTGACAATATATACCTTCGAGCCAACGGAGATTATGGCTGGATTACCAGTGGAAAGAACCATGATTCGGATCACCGAGAATTCGGCCGTAGAGGAGAGAGGGATGGAGCTGACGAAGGCTTTGACTATAACTCCGGGAGTGACTTTGAATTTGCAAGATCTCATTCTAGAGCAAGAGGGCATGTTTATGATGCACGTCTTGCCGTGGGATATGAATTCAGACTATGCGATTGCAGCTTAGCCCTTGTTCCCCTTGTCGGTTATTCTTGGCATGGACAGCATATTAGAGATCGTCACTTAAAACAACGCTGCTTTGATGAAAATTTTGATCAAGATCAAGATTTTGTTTTTGCGGATGGCAGAAGTGGCGGCGGCTCTAGCGATGAGAGTGGCTCTTCCTGCACCAATAATTATGAGTCTTTTTTTGGGAGCTCTTCGGGTCTGGAAGGGATAACAGTCGTTATCATACCCGTTGGGATGGTCCTTTCATCGGTTTTGATTTTGACTATCGTTTCTGGTGCGATTGGACATTGTTTGGAACGTATGAGTTCCACTGGGCAGAGTATCATGCAAGAGGACATTGGTTTTTCCGCAATGACTTGCCCGATGGGTTCCGTCATCGTGCGAAAAACGCTTATGGAAATATCTTCGATATCGGGATTAGGATGGATTTCTGCGACTGCTGGACAGTTGCTGTTAAAGGAGAATTTCAATGGTGGTATGCCGATCACGGGCGTGATCGTGCACGCTGCTTCAATGAAAAAAACTGTGATATTAAAACACATTGCTTCCTTTCCACTCCTCTTCGACGCGTCAGATGGGATTCTGCTGCTGTGATTGTGGATGTTGGAACCGTATTCTAAATTCTCGTCTTTTCTTGATTTGGCCTAGCCGGAAGATTTCTTCCGGCTAGTGCCCCATCGCATTATTTTGTCCACTTGGGGCTTTCACGTAGCCCAAAGGGCACAAACTTATGTTATGGGGCACTCGGTTTTTCTTTTGTTGTTTTTCAAGTCTCTTTCTGCTATGATGGAGCTAAATTTTTAAGTGTTCTGCCCGTGAGTAAAACGTATTTCCGCACTCCCAAGCACTATGATGGAACTGCCGTGACCACCCATCGTATCTGCGACCTCCTTCCTTTGGTTCTAGGGGAGATTGGAAGAATTTATGAGCAAAACGGGGAGTGGATTTTGGCCAAGTGGCCGGAAATCATCGGTCCGTATGCAGAAATGACGCAAGCCGTCTCTTTTAGTGAGGGGGTATTAGTCGTCAAAGTCAAAAATTCGACCCTTTATAGCTTGCTCAGTCGGAATGATAAATACTCTCTCGTTGCTTCGCTTCGAAAAGCCTTTCCTCGTACGGAAATTAAAACGATTCATTTTCGTATGGGTTAATCCTTTAATAAATAAAATGATTTAGGTGACCTCATGTCGCACGATCCCTCTCATCCCAATCGCCCCACTCAAGAGAAAGAGTATACGGCTAGTTCGATCACCGTTTTAGAAGGACTGCAGGCCGTTCGTGAACGTCCTGGAATGTATATTGGCGATACGGGTGTCAACGGACTGCATCATCTCGTCTATGAAGTCGTTGATAACTGTATCGATGAAGCGATGGCCGGTTATTGCACTGCGATTCATGTTGTTCTGCATAAAGATGGTTCCGTCAGCATTGAAGATAATGGCCGAGGCATTCCTGTTGAAAGGCATGAAAAAGAATCTGTAAAGCAAGGACGAGAAGTTTCCGCTCTAGAAGTCGTCATGACCATTCTGCATGCCGGCGGAAAATTTGATAAAGACACCTATAAGGTATCTGGCGGACTTCATGGCGTCGGTGTTTCCTGCGTCAATGCGCTCTCCAAAAAAATGGTTGTTCAGGTCTATAAGAATGGAAAAATTTACGAAATAGAATTTTGGCAAGGAAAAGTCAGTCCGCCCCGTTGCCGTCGTGGGAGAGACGACAAAGCGAGGAACAAAAGTCTGGTTCTGGCCCGATGACACGATCATGACAGTCACGGAATTCGATTACGATATTTTGGCAAAACGTTTTCGCGAACTGGCTTTTCTGAATAGAGGAATCAATATCTTTTTCCGTGATGAAAAACATCCCGAAAAAGAAGATGTCAATTTCTGTTATGAGGGGGGACTCTCTTCTTTTGTCTCCTATCTTAAATGAAAATAAAGAACCTCTTTTTCCGAACCCCATCTATTTTCGAGGATCCCGTCAAGGGGATGATGCACCGATTGAATTTGAAGTGGCCATGCAATGGAATGATGGCTATAATGAAACGATTTATTCCTATGTCAATAACATTCCGACACGCCAGGGTGGAACCCATCTAACAGGCTTTTCAACAGCCCTGACACGGGTTTTGAATAACTACATCAAAAGCAACAATCTTCTCAAAAGCGACAAAATTTCCATCACCGGCGAAGATATGCGCGAAGGATTGACAGCTGTCATTTCCGTCAAAGTGGCCAATCCGCAATTTGAAGGGCAAACAAAGCAGCGGCTTGGGAAATAGCGATGTAGGATCGGTCGTTCAGCAAATTGTGGGTGAAGAACTGACGATCTTTCTAGATGAAAATCCTGCTATTGCCAAGATGATCGCTGATAAAGCGATCATTGCAGCACAAGCGCGTGAAGCGGCCCGTAAAGCGCGTGAACTGACCTTGCGCAAATCGGCTCTTGATAGTGCACGTCTTGCCCGGAAAATTGACCGACTGCCAAGAGAAAAATCCGGCTCTTTGCGAAATCTATATTGTTGAAGGAGATTCTGCGGGTGGTTCGGCCGAAATCGGCCGCGATCGCCGTTTTCAAGCAATTCTGCCGATTCGAGGTAAGATCTTGAATGTCGAAAAAGCCCGTTTGGAAAAAGTGCTGCAAAACCAGAAGTGGGCACGATGATCGCAGCTCTTGGGTGTGGGATTGGAAGGGATGGATTTAATCTTGAAAAACTGCGCTATCATAAAATCATCATTATGACCGACGCCGATGTCGATGGGTCGCATATCCGCACATTACTGCTTACATTCTTCTATCGCCATATGCCGGCTCTTGTTGAAAATAACTTTATCTATATTGCTCAGCCGCCTCTTTATCGTGTCTCCCGCAAGAAGACCAGCCGCTATATCCATTCTGAAAAAGAAATGGATGACTATCTTCTGGAGCTGGGTTTGAGCGATATTCAAATTCGAGCTCGTTCAGCAAGACCGTTTATTGAGTCAGAGAAGAGTGCAAAGAGCCTCATTGCAGCCATTCTCGATGTCGAAACATTTATTTCGACGAATTGAGAGAAAAGGAATTCCTTTTAGAGAATTTTTGGCTCTGAAAAATGAGAAGGGGCAACTCCCTCGCTTCCAAGTCAATTTGACGGAAGAGAGCTTGTTTTGCCTATTCTGAAGATGAATTTGGCGCTTTTGCGTCAAGCAGAAGAAGAGAGGCAGCGTCAGCGCCATGAAGAGACACTGGCCTCCATTCCGGAAGAGGAAATTACTGATGAGATGCGAACGTTCAAACCTAGCCGCCTCCATTTTATTGAGCTTTATGAAGAAGATGCTCTTGAGAGCTCTCGAAGAACGGTTGCGCCCTATCAGGTTTTCAATTAAACAGATTATTTGATCAGCCAATGGCCCCTTGGTTGAAGTGATTGAGGAAGAGGAAGACAAGAGCACCGATTTTCATACTCTTGCGCGAATTGATCGATTTCTTGCGCGATAATGGACGAAAAGGGATCGAAATTCAACGCTATAAAGGGCTTGGGTGAGATGAATGCCGACCAGCTGTGGGAGACGACGATGGATCCTGCCAAGCGCACCTTGATCAAAGTGACTTTGCCCGATATGATTGCTGCAGATCATATGTTTACGATGCTGATGGGTGAAGATGTTCCTCCACGCGAGTGCCTTTATTGAACAGCATGCCCTATCAGTTAAAAATTTAGATATTTAATCTGAGGGAGCGAATATGTCCTATACGAAAGATGAAGTGATCATTTCCACGAAATGTCGAAGATGAAATGAAGGAAAGCTATTTACGCTATTCGATGTCGGTCATTATTTCTCGCGCTCTTCCCGATGTGCGCGATGGCTTAAAGCCTTCTCAACGACGCATTCTATATGCGATGCGCCAGCTGAACTTAAGTCCCAGGGGCAAACATCGTAAATGCGCAAAGATTTCCGGTGATACATCCGGGGACTACCATCCTCATGGTGAAACGGTGATCTATCCCACGCTCGTGCGGATGGCGCAAAAGTGGGTGATGCGCTACAACCTTGTCGATGGGCAAGGAAACTTTGGTTCGATTGATGGCGATCCTCCTGCTGCGATGCGTTATACTGAAGCGCGTCTGACACCTGGCTGCCATGCAGTTGATGGAAGATCTGGACAAAGATACTGTCGATATGGTTCCTAACTATGATGAAACGAAAAAAGAACCGACTGTATTTCCTGCAAAATTTCCCAATCTTCTTTGCAATGGCTCTTCAGGTATTGCTGTGGGGATGGCAACAAATATTCCTCCACATAATCTCAATGAACTCATTCAAGCGACCCTTCTTTTGTTGGATAATCCGACGACAAGTGTCGACGAATTCATGAAAGTGATGCCAGGTCCCGATTTCCCAACAGGAGGGATCATTTGTGGCTATCGCGGCATCCAAGAAGCTTATCATACAGGTCGAGGAAAACTCATTTTGCGCGGAGTCATCCGTGTTGAAGAGATCGAAGATAATCCCGATCGATAACGCCTTGTCATTGATGAAATTCCCTATAATGTCAATAAATCCCGTTTGATTGAACAGATTGCCGAGTTGATCAACAACAAAACAATCACAGGCATTTCTGATTTGCGCGATGAATCCGATAAAGATGGAATGCGCATTGTCATCGAATTGAAACGCAATGAGATGTCAGAAGTCATCATCAATCAGCTCTATAAATTTAGCGATCTTCAAGTGACATTTGGCTGCAACATGCTTGCCCTGGATAAAGGGCTTGCCGCGCACGATGAAGATCAAGCAGATGATCTTTGCCTGGATTGAGCACCGCATCGAAGTGGTCCGTCGCCGCACCCGTTTTGAGCTGACATAAAGCAGAAGCGCGCGCCCATATTCTAGAAGGCTATTTAAAAGCGATCGATCATTTAGATGAAGTGGTCAAGCTCATCCGAGCGAGTCAACATCGCGAAGAAGCGCGCAATCAATTGATCGATGCGGTTTGCAATTTACCGAAAGGCAAGCCAATGCCATCTTAGATCTGCGCCTCTATCAATTGACCGGACTAGAACATGATAAAATCAACGATGAATATCAAGAGCTCCTCAAAAAAATCGAATATTACCGCGCTGTTTTGGCAAGTGAAGCGATGGTCAGAGAGATCATCAAAGAAGAGCTCGCAGAGATTCAAAAGCAGCATAAAGTCGGAGCGCAAAACCCAGATTATTGCAGCAGAAGGCGAAGTGCAAATGGAAGATCTGATTGCCAATGAACAGGTGATCATCACCATCTCTGAAGATGATTATATCAAGCGGATGCCGGTCGATACCTTCCGTGAGCAGCGTCGAGGAGGGCAAGGGGTTACGGGATGCAGCTCAAGCGGGAAGAAGATGTCATCAAAGGGATTTATGTGGCCTCTACGCATGATTATCTGCTCATTTTTACCAATCTTGGGACGCTGCTACTGGCTGAAAGTGTGGCAAATTCCTGAAACAGGGACGGAAATCGAAAGGGAAACCTCTCATCAATTTGCTGGAAGATTTAAGACCGGAAGAAAAAATCGCCACGATCTTGCGTGTCTCTTCTTTTGAAGAAGAAGCATCCATTTTCATGGCGACAAAGAAGGCGGTGGTGAAAAAGACGAATTCTGGAGGAGTTTAGCAATCCACGCCGCAAAGGGATTTGGGCCTTGGAAATTGATGAAGGAGATGAAGTGGTTGCTGCACGTTTCGTCAAGCCGAGGCAGCAAGTGATGCTCTTTACCCATCATGGGATGGCTGTCCGCTTTGATGAAAGTCAAGTCCGTCCGATGGGACGTATGGCGCGCGGAGTCAAAGGAGCTACCTTGCGCGAAGAGAAAGATTATATCGTCGGCTGCGAAGTGGTCAATGGAGATGAATCGATTCTTGTCGTCTGTGAAAATGGCTTTGGCAAGCGTTCCCAAGTCGAAGATTTTCGTCAAACAAATCGCGGAGGAGTAGGTGTCCGTTCGATTATCACGAGTGAACGCAATGGAAATGTCGTGGGTGCTCTATGTGTGACTGATGACGATGGCATGGTGATGATGTCGTCGACAGGACAAACAGTGCGCATCAGCATGCGCGATTTGCGCGTGATGGGACGCAATACGCAAGGGGTGAAGCTGGCTAATTTAAAAGAGAACGACTATCTTGTTGCCATTCAGAAATTGGAAGGAAGCGAAAATGGAGCGCCCCTAGACATGCCCTCTTCTCAAGATTCTCTTGTTTCTGTGGAGGCCAATTCATGAGGGATGATCTCTTTAGGGGATCTTTCATCACGCTCGAGGGGGGAGAAGGGGCGGGCAAGACAACGCTTCTTGAGGGGCTGGCCGCTCGCCTGAAGAGTCAGAATTATGACGTGGTGACCACGCGAGAGCCGGGAGGAACTCCTTTGGGGGAGACGATTCGCGATTGGCTTTTGCATCGGAATTCTTTTTTGAAAATTGGGGATAAGGGGGAGTTGCTTCTCTTCCTGGCGGCCCGTGCTCAGCATATAGAAGAGTGTATCTTGCCTGCCTTAAAGGAGGGAAAAATTGTTCTTTGCGATCGTTTTAATGATTCGACGATTGCTTATCAGGGGGGAGCGCGGGGCTTAGGAATCAAGTATGTGCGAGAGTTATGCGATTTAGTCTGTGGCCGTGTTGTGCCGCAGCTGACCCTTTTTCTAGATGTGTCCCCTGAAATTGGGCTCGCCCGTTCTTTGGCGGTGGCTAAGAAGCATGCGGCTGTGGGCGAGTTAGACCGCATTGAGGCGGAAGAATTTGAATTTCACGAAAAGATTCGCCAGACATTTGTCCTGCTCGCGAAAAAAGAGCCGTTGCGCATTTGCACGTTGGATGGGAGCCAACCTCCTGAGGAAATATTGAAGAGGGCTTTTACTTTAGTTCAAGAGTTAGTGCTCTTACCAAAGAAAAAGAAATTTTCATGAAGCCTTATCCTGTTTCTTTCTCTGAATTGATTGGAAATGAGAAGATCAAAAAGCAGTTGGCCCACATGGTCTCTAAAAGGGCCGTCGGCCCCGTCCTTTTATTTTCCGGGTTAGAGGGGATCGGGAAGAGTCGGTTTGCTTGGGCCTTAGCGGCGGAGTTGATGAAGGGGTACGGGGATTTACCGGAGAGACATTTTCCTAAAATTGCGGTGGGGCAGCATCCGGACATTCATGTCTATCGCCCTGAAGGCAAGTCAGGGTTGCATGCCATTCAAGCGTTGCGGGAAATGAATGAGCAGATTTATTTTCCTCCTTATGAAGCGAGCTGGAAGGTCTTTATCATTCATGAGGCGGAGCGCCTATTAAGTGATCATGCGAATGCGTTATTAAAAACCTTTGAGGAGCCCCCTCCACGGACGTTAGTGATTCTCTTGAGTGCTTTTTCGGCGGCTTTACTGCCGACGTTGACCTCTCGTTGCCAAGCTTTGTATTTTAAACCTGTTGATCCCTCTTTAATTGAGCAATTCTTGCGTAAAAGTTACCAACTGGAAGAGTCTTTATATAAAAAGATTGCTCTGCAAGCGAGAGGCTCTTTGGGGGGGGCAATACGGCTAGTTCAGCAAGGGGGCGGGGGCGGAGAGGCCGTGCGCATCTATTTGCTCCATTGCTTATCGAAGCCTCCTTTCACAAATTATCGCCTTTTACAAGAGAGGATCCAAGAGATCAGTGAATGGATGGAGAGAGGGAAGAAACAGGCAGAAGAAGCTGCTAGAGAGGCGTTCATGCAAGGAGTTAGGGGGGAAATATCAGCTCAACAGCAGCACACTTTAGAGAAAGAAATAGAAGGACGAGTTGCTCTGCTATTTATTCAAGAGGGGCGTGCACTCTTTGAGAGGATTTTATCTTGGTATCGCGACCTTGATTTATTGTTAGTAGGGGGAAATCCCGCGCATCTCATGAATAGAGATTTTCGATCTCAACTCGAACAGAGTGTGCAGCGAGGGGATTTCAAGCCTCTTTCCGAAGTCTATCGTGCCATTGAGGAGGCCGATCTTGCGTTGCAGCGATCGACTCCTTTTACGCTTTGCTTAGAGAATTTATTTCTCAAGTTAGATCGTCTTTATTAAATAACGTGATTAACGCGATGTGCGAATTTTCCTTGAAGACTTTTAAAAATATTATTCACCGCGGAGGAGCAGCCGAGAACGCAGAGTAACTGTAAATAATTTTAATCTCTGCGTTCTCGGCTGCTCCTCCGCGGTGAATAATATTTTTAGGGTCTTCCGCCCATGGCGTAAATTTGGCATTTGACACATCTCACTCAACTACTGGCCTACCATTTTAGGCGATGTTCATGAAATAAAGGAAAATTCGCACATCGCGTGTCATTATATTTCCTTCGTGTGAGAACGAGGAAATCATCTTGACGAGATTTTTCGTGTTTGTGTATAAAGCTGGATGGTTAGTTAAGTGGTGGCATAGCCAAGTGGTAAGGCAGAAGCCTGCAAAGCTTCCATCCCCCAGTTCGAATCTGGGTGCCACCTATCTTGATCGATATAATCGATATATCGGTTAAGTTTTCGCTTTTTTATTAGGAGGAAAGTCGGAGCCTGTTCCCTCGTATTTCCTTTTCAGCTTATTATGAATTTCCTCTAATTTTGGATGGGCTGCATAGTCTTGTGCGTTCGCCTTCTTATGCAAGAATTTGAGCCAAGGCTCGACTAAAGAGAAGTGTTCTTTGCACTCCATCGCTTGATTTAAATAGTTTGAGCTCTTTTCAGGATCTGTTTTTAACCCTCTCAGACCTACTATCAACTTTGCTAGAAGAAATTTCTCCGCAGAGGATTCAAGGCGTTCATCCGCTTCCTCTTTTGAGTAAGTTAAACTGGAGTAATCACTCAAGTTTGCTTCATGAATCAAGTTGGCAGCTCCTTTTAAGGAGTAAAAAAACAGGATCAGTTGAGCAATTTCGTTATCATCATCTTCTGCTAATGTCACATAGTAATGTATCGCCTCTCTGATATCTATCTTCGTTCCCATTGCTGCCGTAAAAGGATCGATCGCAAGAGTTGTTCGGCTTGAAGAAGGCTTAAAACTGTAAATCTTCATCAATTGAGTCCATACTTTTCCATAATAGAAGTGAAATTGTTCTTCATTCGCTGGCGTGCCAATGCCTTCTTTGTAACAACAACTCACTGCATACTGAGCAATCACATGCTCTTGCTTCGCTGCCTTGAGATAAAACTGGAAGGCTTTCTCAAGATTCTTTTCTGTTCCTAATCCTGATGCAAAGCATCGCCCCACCATATACTGAGCAAGGGGGAGATTTTGGTCAGCTGCTTTACTGTACCATTCAAATGCTAGGGGGAAATTCTGATCCTGTTGACTTGTTTCATAATGAGATCCCATTCTATATTGAGCCATCGCATGGTTTTTATTAGCAGCTATCCTATAATAATCTATCACGTTAATAGGATCAAGATGATTGGTCCTTACATAGTTGTGTATAAGAGCCAGGCGATAGCAGGATTCTCTGTAGGAGGATTCTCTGATTTCTGAATTTTCTATTTTTTTTGAATTGTTTATTTGTCTCTCATAAGCGGAGCAAGCCTCAGCGGCGTTTTTCTCCGTCCCTATCCCATATTCACAAGCAATTCCTTTATAATAAAACATGTCTTTTTGAATTTCAATTCCCCCATCATGATTTTCGTTGAAAAATATAAATAGTTCTGTGATATCGTACATGTATTTATGTTTATTCCGAAAATGCTCACAATCCATCCAGAATATGTGGAGATCTTCTTTCAATAACTCTCTTTTGAGATGGAAAAGGTTGCTTAGAGAGTCTTTCATTTCATGCCATGTTGACTTTTCCTTTTCGTCATACATAAGGATATCTTTATATTGTGAGAATAAACATTCCCAATTAGGATGAAACTGAAGAAAATCAAAATCTTTGCTTGAAATGCGCTTGGATTCTTGCTGTTCTGATAGGTCTCTTGCAGCCTTTTCCCAAGAGCAAACGGCTCCTTGGAGAGGGGTAGGGAGGATATCTTCTACAGTCAGTCCATAGTCCTCTTGGATTCCTTTTTTTATCTGGGTTAAATCTGCTAGGTCTGTGTCTTGAGGCTGGCAATGCGGGCTTATCCATTCAGCCAGAGGATTTTTTAGCTTTTGGCCTAGTAGATGATAATATTCTCTTTCTTTCGAATCCATTGGAGTGCCCATGGCAAGGATGAAAGGATTGACCTCAATATCATTGTATTCTGGGTGTTTTCGACTCGACCTGAGTTCTTTCATCTTCTGACATTGGATTCCAGACTTTTTTACAGTAAAATTCGGCTTCTATCCTGTTAGCGGCTGTTCCTATCCCATTTTTATAACACAAGCCCACCGCATATTGAGCGAATATATTCCCTTGGTTTGCTGCTTTGAGATAAAATTGAAAGGCTTGTTCTACATTCTTTTCAGTTCCTAATCCGAATTGCAAGAATCGCCCAACCATATACTGGGCAAGGGGATGGGTTTGATTGGCTGCTTTGCTGTAGTATTCGAATGCCTTTTCTAAATGAATGGGGACTCCCTTGCCAATTTGATAATAAAAGCCCAACCTACACTGAGCCTTCACATTGTTGTGATTGGCTGCATTGTGATAATGTTCAATCGCTGTTGCTAAATTGGTTGAATCTTCCTCTTCATCCTGTTCATACCAAGTCCCAAGTATGTATTGTGCTTTGGAGCTCTCAGAGTTTTCTGCTTGCTTGATATAATTTGTGAGATAATCACGAGCTTCTTCATGATAATCCTCGGTTGTTTCTATTCCATGCCAGTAGCTCAAAGCTAAATAATAATCGAGTTGGGGATTGGCAATCTTATTGTCTTTGGCCAATTTCTCTAATAAGACAATCAGCGGGCTTACTACATTCAGAAAAATCTCGTCGTTAGGGGTCCAAAAAGACTGCTGGTGGTTCTTTATAAAGCTATCCACCGAAAATTTGACATAAGTATACAAAGAGTGGATTAACTCTTTTTCCAAATTCTTTCTTGAAACTTGTTTTAAATAGTCTTTTTTCCAAGATTCAGAAGAAATGAGATGAACCTCTTTGGGATAGTGATGAAGAGATTTGGCCGAGCTTTCCCATATGAATAAAGAGTCCAGCAGGACTCTATTAAATAACTGAGACACACAGCTAATTGCACTAAGATGTTCCTCTGTGAAACTAAAAATATGAGTCCACACTTCATCAGGTAATACATTATAAAAATTATTATTTATTTGTAATGACATAAAAATATAAGTTCCTGTTTTATTTTTATCTATATATTATATAATTAAATTCTTAACGTCAAGTCATTTCGAGCTGCTAAAGTCAGCAGGAGGAGAGAAAGGACGAGATCGAAGAGGAGAAAACCGCCGACGTCGCCGGGGGAAGCCCCCTCTAGCCCAATCCGGACAAGATGCAACAGTCCGGTCATGAGGAGAAAGAGTCCATAGCCAACGGCTGTGGCCATTCTCCATCCTTGGGTCATCCAGGGGCAAAGAATTCCCAAGAAACCGAAGGCGACATTTGCCATGCCGAGTTCGGTGAGAAAAGGACTCATGGGCAATTGTAAGGTCTCTGCAATCCATGAGGGGAAGAAGATTTCAAATAGACCGGTTAGCAATCCTTGAATTCCGACGCTGATGACCAAGTAATAAAGAAGAATCTTCGCCTCCCTTTCTTTCTTCCTAAGCCTAAATGTATGACCCATGCGAAAAAGAGCAAGCAGGGGAGGAAAAACAATATAAAAGCAGGAAAGGCCAAGATCTATCCAAACAAAGAGAGATCTCACGGTTGGTCATTCTTCAAGCATTTGATAATATTCGCACGACCATTCGTCTTAGCAACCATAAGGACGAAGTTCTTATGATCAGCGGACAGATTCAAACGAGAATGAGCAAGAAGAAGCTTGACAATTTTTAAATGTCCATTTTGGGAGGCTAAAATGAGAGGAGTATTGCTTCCTGGACTCGGATCGATGCGGGAATCCTTTAAAAGAAGTTGGACGACTTTCACATGTCCATTTTGACAAGCGATGATCAGAGGCAAATGGTCTTGCGCTGTCGGGTTCACTTTTGGATTCTTCAGTAATCGAGCGACGATTTTGTGTAACCCCTTTTTACTTGCAAGAAAAATGGCTTTTTTCTGCTCGTTCTCTGTAAAGTTCATATGCTTCTCAAGGAAAAAGGTAGAAAAGCGATGGTTGATTAATCGTATACACTGATAAGTTTTAAGATCCGATACACGAGAAAAAATATTGAGCAAGATTTCTTTTGGAGCCTTCTCAAACGGCATGCTGCAAAGAGGAGGAATTGAAGTAACTTGCATTTTTATTACCTATGTTGTTTTAGAAACTATACTTGAAATTTAAATGATATAACCAAGAGTTTTTAAAAGCAATTAAATTTAATTTTCTTAAATTTTCTGACGAGGAGACCGCCAAAACAAAAAAAAGGTCCCCAAGAAAACAAGAGCGGCTCCCGGATAAGTGAGCCCATATTTTGCAGGGTCATAATTGATAACAAGCTGAATATTTTTCAGCCTATGATCAGCCGATTCTCCCACCCCTGCCAGGTAAAAGCGATACCCTTCCCACGTTTCGTAAGGTTGATTCATGCTTAATGTCTGAAAGATTGGCGCTTTCCCTTCCTCTGAAATCCATAAGTCGCTTTCATAGCTATACACTTGTGTGGAGTCAGGGTAAGTGAGGCGGCGGGCCTTTTCCAAACGAATCCGGTAAGAAATTTTTTTTAACTCCGGTTGAAAGCGAATCGTATACTTCCCTTTAAGAATCGGCCATTTCAGCCCACTTCCTGAAGCGTCATAGGCTAAAGCAATCCATTGTTTATGCCCTCCCTCTTCGACTTCTAAAACGAGTCCGGGGCGCTGCTCTTCCGGCTTGACAGGAGGCTCTTCTGGAAAGATATAGGTCGTTAAAGGGGTCTCTAAAAGAAATCCGGAATCGAGCGGTTCATGAGAAGATAAAGGAAAAAAAGGATGGAGCGACCCATAATCAATATCATAGGCTTTCAGATAAGCCGATAGGAGAGACGCCTGCTCTTCTAAAGAATGGGGAAGGGAAAAGGGAAGAGGAGGGAGAAAAGGAGCGATTGAAAAAAGTTGCTCAGCAATCCTAGAGAGGAGAGTCTCTTCCCCTTTTCCCCCCCCCTCCTGCTTGAGCTCTTCCAGAAAGGGCCAATGGGGATGATCAAGAATTGCCAACAACTCTTTTCCCTCTCGCTTCCCTTGTTCTAATCGATCGAATAAGCGGCGAATCCAAGGCAAGGCCTCTCGCTCTTTTGCAGGGAGTTGCTTCCAAGGAAGAGCTTGGAGAACTTGCTCTAAACAAGAGGAGAGGGGAGTGGTCGGATGAAAGAGTAAATCCGCCCCCTTCTCCCATTGCACGAGAAAATCAACAAGTTGCGAGGGGAAATCCCCATTCACTTTTTCACAGGCTTGCTTAAAGAGAAGAAGAGGGGGAGAAAGAGAAGGAGCCTGTGCGAACGCTTTTTCTAATTCCTCTTGCAAGTGTTTTTGATCTGATTCTTCTTTCTCTTTTCGGCTTTTGGAGAGCGAGCCGATGGCTTGCAACGTATAGCCTCCAAATCCCTCGTTGTGGGCGATAAGCGTCTCTAGATGGGACGGATCAAAACTCTTGGCTTCTACCTTTCCGTAGCGATCGAAAGCCAAAAGAAAGACCGTTTTTTCCTCATTTTCAATCAAGCAAAGAGAGGGATGTGGACGCTCTAAATCGGCAATGAGAGAAGATTTAGACGAAGAGGGGACAGGCTGGTTATAGAGGGCTTCGCTTCCTTGTAAAAAAAGAAGCAAGCTCTCCTGCTTTTTTTCTCCCTTCTTCCATGAAAGTTGAATAAAGGGAGTCTCTTTCTGTTCTAAGCAGTCCTTTGAAAGCGAAAGAGAAGCTGTGATCACTCCTCCCGCAAAAGGGAAAGGCTCTCTTAATGCTTCAACAAGGGGAATATTTAAGGTCTGTGAAGCATTTTCTTTAGAAGCAAGTTGCAAGTTTAATCCCTTTAAATAGAGCTGTTGGATGGCTTCTTGCACATGCACATCAGAAGTTTTCATGGCTAAAAGATGCCATAGAGAAGAAGAGGAGGGCAACGAAACTACACTCGCTTCCGGAAGAGCAAGCGAGGAGTGCCAAGGATGCACGGGGAGAGGGGGAAGGCCAAAGAGGTAGGCTTTAGATCCTTTCACCCATGTTTCCAGTTCTTCTTTGACATGAGTGGAATAACCCTTCAGGGTGCATTTGAGACCGGGAAAAGGGAAAAAGGAAAGATTGTCTCGACACTCTTTGAGAGGAATCAAGGCTTGAGTCGGTCAAATGAGGCTCCTCTCCTTTTTTTTCTAGGTAGAGGGCATGGGTATGGGGAATGAGGACCTCTTGCTCACTGCCCCCTTCTCCAATCCATCGTTGTCCTTGCAATCCGAAGCGATTCTTAATCATCGTGCCGGCGAGGATCATCAGTAAACCGAGGTGTGTCATTAAGAAAGGGAGATGTTTTTTTTGAAAGGGCCATCGAAACAAGGCGGAGAATAAGATGTTAATGAAAAACCCTCCTAAAAGGAGATAAAAGAGGGGATGGGCATAGGTATAGCGAGCCGCTAAGAGATGGGACTGCGTGTGGCTTTCAATGAAGGTGCCAATCAGCACAAGAAGGGCGGCTATCCCAATCAGACAGAGGGCGACAGGGAGGCTTCCAAGAAAGCGAAATAAGTCTTTTAGGGGATGCATGATTGTTATCCTACCACCTCCGCTCGACTTTGTACATTTTAACGCGTTATAGCTCAAAAACTTGCGTTTAGCGACCCCTTAAAATGAACAAAGTCGAGCTCCGGTGAGGATAACAAAAGTGAGAAATTATGAAAAAAGGAATTGAAATAAAAAAGTGAGAGAGATAAAAAGAGAAATTCAATATTGAGGAGTAGAAAATGTTTAAATTAAGAAAGATTGTTGGAGTAGGTGTTTTAGCACTCGTTCCTCTGTTTTCCATACAAGCGGATCATCATAAGAGACCATGCAATGAAAATAAACATTGTAAGAGTGTATTTAGAATGAAAGATTTGATAGGAACTTATATTGCTTCAGGAATTACTGCCGGTGGGCCCGGTCCGGATGCCTCTGCATCGGTTTTCACACTTAAGATCTTGGATCGTGAAGGCAATGGGGTCATCCCGGGTTTATCTATTCGCGTTTTTACGGGGACTCTTCCTTCAACTCTGACACGCTATACCAATCTTCCTGTAAAAGTGACACTTAACCCGGATGGCACCGGGCAAATGCTCATTTTTAATTTCCCGGGAACGGGGGATACCACTTTTTTTGACATGGTTGTTAAGAAGGCAAATCAACAGGGGGGAGTGATAAAAGGAATTTTACTCAAAACCCTTGTGGAAGGGCCTGACGCGGCGACTTCGCCAACTTCAAATGAAATTAAATTATTTGAATTTGAAAGGCAGGTGGATAGCTGTGCAGAAAGAAAACTTAGAGATTAAGTGGCGATGAATGAGCAAGACTCTCTAGCAGAACTCATTCCCAATCTCCCCTTCCTAGAAGATCTTTCCGAGCAGATCTCTTCTCAGCCTCTCGATAAAAGCTGGCGCGATTTTTTTGAGAGGCTAGAACTAGAAAAAAAACCTTCTTTGGCTCCTTCTCCCCCTCTCCCGCTCGCCTTAGAAGAACAAGTCCAAATCTTAGCAGAGGCTTATCGACGCTACGGCCATTTGATCGCCCTCATTAATCCTCTTTCTTTAGGGGAGCTACAAGAGCCCCTCCAACTGAATTTAGAGTGTTTAGGATTTCAGGAGCCTCAGAAAAAGAAATTATTCCCCACTCTCGGACTTCTTCCTCAACGGCAAGCGCCTTTAGAGCAAATCATCAAGGCACTTAAAGAAATTTATTGTCAATCTGTGGGTTTTGAATTTAAAGGATTCACCCCTCCCGATTTAGAAAAATGGATGCAACAAGAGATTGAATCTGGTAGATGGAAGCGGCCGCTGAACCCTGAACAAAAGCGACTCCTCCTGCACTCCTTAATCCGAGCAGAACGGCTGGAGACCTTTTTGCATACCAAGCATGTGGGGAAGAAGCGTTTTTCCTTGGAAGGGGGAGAAACGTTAATTCCCATGCTAAATTTTTTAATCGCTCAAGCAGCAGAAAGAGGAGTGGAAGAGATTTTTATTGGGATGTCTCATCGAGGCCGACTAAATGTTTTAGCGAATGTTCTCGATAAACCTTTGCAGTCGATTTTGCAAGATTTTGATGAGGATTATCAACCGACCCCTATAGAAGGCATGGGGGATGTTCGCTACCACAAGGGACATGCTAATGAGGCGATCCAGACCTATCGTGGCAAAGAGATTAAATTAACCATGGCCTCCAATGCCAGCCATCTCGAATCGATCGATCCTGTCATTGAAGGGCAGACGCGAGCCAAGCAATTTTTAGTGGGAGATGAACCAAAGAGAGAGCGCATTCTCCCTTTTCTCATCCATGGGGATGCTTCCTTATCCGGTCAGGGAGTGGTGTATGAAACACTTCAGCTGCAAAATCTTCCCGGTTATACGACCGGGGGAACGGTTCATCTGGTCATTAATAATCAAGTGGGGTTTACAACTGGCCCAAAAGAGGCACGCTCGACTTTTTATTGCACAGCAGTCGCTTATCCGTTTGGCTCTCCTGTCTTTCATCTCAATGCAGAAGATCCCGAAGCGTGCGTCTTTGCCGCTCTTTTTGCCTTGGAGATTCGGCAACGCTTTCATTGCGATGTGTGGCTGGATCTCAATTGTTATCGAAAATATGGACATAATGAGGGAGATGAGCCTCTTTTTACACAGCCTCTTGAATATCAAATCATCAAGAAAAAGAAAACGATCCGTGTCCGGTACCGCGATCAGCTTTTGCAAGAGGGCGTGTTGGGTCAGCAAGAGGAGGAACGAGAAGAAAAAAGTGTTCAGCAAGAGCTGCAAGAGGCCTATCAGGAACAGCAGGAGCAAATGCAGACGAAGTTGCCCAGCCCTTCTCCGAATGAATTAAATAAAGAAAAAATGTCTTTTATTCAGCCCATTGAGACCGCTGTCAGCCGCCCCATTTTGCAAACGGTTGCTGAACGCTTTAGCACCATTCCCCCTGATTTTCATCCTCATCCCAAATTGAAACAGCTGATGGAGGAAAGAAAAAGGGCAGTGTTAGAAGACAAGCCGATCGATTGGGGATTGGGAGAATTTTTGGCTTATGCGACTCTTGTTTGGGAGGGGGTTCCCGTCCGTCTTGCCGGACAAGATGTGGGAAGAGGCACGTTTACCCATCGCCATGCTTTATGGGTGGATCAAAACAATGGGCAAAGTTATTTCCCTTTAGCCCATTTAAAAGAAGGGCAAGGACGTTTTGAAGTGGTCAATTCTCCTCTTTCGGAGGTGGCGGCGTTAGGTTTTGAGTATGGCTACAGCACTGTGTTTCAACAGGGGTTAACAATTTGGGAAGCGCAGTTTGGGGATTTTGCCAATGGAGCGCAAGTGATCATTGATCAATATCTCGCGAGTGGAGAACAGAAATGGGGTCAGCAGTCCCACTTAGTGTTATTTCTCCCTCATGGTTTTGAGGGGCAAGGGCCTGAGCACTCCTCTGCTTATTTAGAACGGTTTTTGTCTCTTGCCGGACAGAATAACTTTTGTCTTGTCAACCCAACGACACCTGCTCAGCTCTTTCATCTTCTCCGTCGTCATGTGAAGCAATCTCATCCGCATCCACTGGTTGTCATGACTCCTAAGGGGTTATTAAGGCATCCCTCTTGTGTGAGTTCTGTTTTGGATCTAGCAGAAGGGAGTTTTCATCCTGTTTTAGGGGATCCTCATCCTTCTCAATCGATTAGAAGAGTGATTTTTTGTAGTGGTCGAATCTATTATGATTTAGAGGCGGAGCGAAGAAAAGAAAAGAGGGAAGGCCTTGGCCTTGCTTTGATTCGCATGGAGCAGCTCTATCCTTTAGAGGGGGAAGAGATTCAGCGTCTCTTAAAGTCCTATGGCTCTTTTGAAGAGTGCTTTTGGGTGCAAGAGGAGCCGGAAAACCGGGGAGCGTGGTCTTTTATCTCTGCGTATTTGCCTTCTTTTTTGCCTGCCGGAATGAAGCTTTCCTATGTGGGGCGAGAACGGAGTGCGGCCCCGGCCACAGGGTTTTATGTTCGCCACAAAGAAGAGTTGGCAAAGATTTTGCAGCAGGCTTTATATTGAAGAAGACTCTTTGATGCGAGCCCAAATTCCAGTTAAAATGGCCAAAGTCCAGTTCCTGAAATCTATTAGTTAAAAATACCATGTAGTGCTTCCTTCAGATTTTCTTGTGATTATTTTAAAAGTAGACTGGACTAAGCTTAGTCAAAGGAGAAATCAAGTGGAAAAAAGCATGCGCATTGTAAATATTTATGAAGCAAAGACGCATTTCTCTAAGCTCGTGGATGCTGTGATGCATGGCGATGAAATTTTGATTGCCATGTCTGGAAAGCCGGTGGCTAAATTAAGCCCAATTAATAAAAAGCCTAAGAGGCGGTTTGGTGTACTGAAAGGGAAGGGAAAGATAAGAATTGCTAAAGATTTTGATACTCCTTTATCTGAGGAAGATCTTGCAGATTTTGAGGGGAGATAAAATGCGATTTCTTTTAGATACGCATATCTTCCTTTGGTGGATTAAAGGAGATAGAAAGCTTCCAGAGGGCATCCGAAGTAGAATTTTGCAAGCATCCGAAGTTTATATTAGTAGCGCTTCCATCTGGGAGATGGCAATTAAAATTAAGTTGACGCCATGTGCGACTTTTTTTTCCGTTCGAGTCCGGGCCCGAGACCGGGCCCGCGCCCGAACCGAAACTCCGAGCTTCGGTAAAAAGTCTGTACAAGACTTTGATGGATCGTCTAAGTAATTCACGAATCAATTTTGAGTAGTTTAGCAAAGCTCGTAGTCTCGGTTCGGGCGCGGGCCCGGTCTCGGGCCCGGACTCGAACGGAACAAAGTCGCACATGGCGTCTATTTATTTATTTTATTAGACATCTTGCATAACCTCAATTCCTTGCCCGTGCCCCTGCCCCTGCCCTTGCCCGAAAAAGTTCTGGCACGCAATTCTATGCTAATAGGGCAAGGGCAGGGGCACGGGCAAGGAATTGAGGTTATGCAAGATGTCTATTGAAGAAAATCGCGATTTTCTAAAACTTGTTCTCCCTATCTTTGAAGCAATTGATAAGGGATCATTAGTCGCTGTCACTTCTGGAATTACTCTTATTGAAACTCTTGTGATCCCTTTTCGGAGTGCAGATCATGCACTTGCTGATCAATATGAGCGGATTCTTACAACAAGTCCCGGAATAAAAATGTTTGAATTGGATCGAGAGCTCCTTCGACAAGGCGCTTATTTAAGAGCTCGTTTTGGTTTAAGAACTCCTGATGCTTTGCAAATAGCAGCTGCGAAACGAGCAGAGTGTTCTACATTTGTGACTAATGATCGTCGTTTACCAAACATTGAGAAACTGAAAATTATTCAGCTATCCACTTATAACCTGAGCTAAAATTGATAGAGTGGGAAAGCAGCAATTACGAGTCAAAAATTTTAAGAGGGAAAATAAGGCCCGGTTCAATGTCAGATAACAATTTTTTTCGTGTCCGAGTCCGAGTTCCGATCGTGCTGCGTTCTTCCGCGTTTCCAATCGGAACTCGGACTCGGACACGAAAAAAATTGTTATCTGACATTGAACCGGGCCAGAAATTTTTATCTAGAATTTAATTTATATTATCTAT
Source organism: Parachlamydiales bacterium (assembly GCA_963801825.1). Classification (GTDB taxonomy): domain Bacteria; phylum Chlamydiota; class Chlamydiia; order Chlamydiales; family Parachlamydiaceae; genus CAWDGI01. The sequence continues at coordinate 529,513 of CAWDGI010000002.1, read as the reverse complement.
ATAATTTTCATAAAACTAGAAATAATTAGATAAAATAAAAATAAAGAGGTAAAAATCATGAATTTAAGTTCTACAACATCTATACTTGGTAAGCATACACGTGACCCACAAATTGAAGACACTCAATCAAACAAAAGACACAAAAACAACCAAGGCAGCGTAGGTTCTCAAATAGAACAAAAAACAGAAGAGGCCTTTAATTCTATCAGAGAATTTTCAAATAGTTTAGGAAACCCATATTTTCAGCAGCCTAGGGTTGGCCAAGAGATAAAAATTAACTTTATGAATTTACTTCCCCCAGAAATGAGTCTTGAGATTTTTTCTTATTTGAATAGCACCGAGCTCGGAAGATGCCTCTGCGTAAACACAACATGGAACGCATTAGCAAGTGATGAGGCCCTATGGAAGTCCCTGTTGTTAAGAAGGATAGCCTTTGGTAAAAAGAAATGGGAGACCTATTTTGGAGAGATTGGCAAAGAGCCTCCTCTTCCAAAAGATATTTATGAGATCCTTAACAGCCCCTGTCCTATTTTCCTAGGAAAAAAGGTTTGGGAGACCCATATGCTCGTCCTTATTCCAGAAACTGTGAATGGGAAGCCTCTCAATTTCACAACCTTAGGAGAACTTGTGGAGGCTCCTAAAGAGGGGCGTGCTACTCGGTATAGAGATGTTGGGGATAGCATTGTTAATGATGAAAATGCGAATCAAGCAATTGCTAAATCTCACTGGGTGTTGATGACAACGGATGTTATTCCCAAAAGCAGAAGTAGTGATTATTCATATCAAGAGGCTCTTATCGCTGAACTGGCTAAACAAACGGGAATTAATTACGAAGTTCCAAATGTATTAGATGCGGCGATTTGTATTTTTGTGTACTATATTGGTAATGGGAAGCGTTTATTTACTAATAACCCGCGGACCTATACACGCTGTCAAGAGAATATTCAAGGCTTTCAAGCAGTTGTTGGCGGCTTTGACATTGTCGGCCTTGATGTCAACATCGGCTTTGACCCTGGCAATGTCGGCGTGGCGGCCCTCCGGAAGTTCTTTTAGGCCATTGGGACTTGAAAACTTGACTCTTGATAGAAGAGCCTTGGGTGTTTGTTTCTTGGAATTTGGTCTTAAAGATCACGCAAGCGAATGCCCCCTCATCCTCATATGTTCACAATTTCGTCATGGAAAAGAGTCCTTGAAGGGTCGGCTTCCTCTGAAATACAACTCGTTGAACCATTAAAAATTCAAGGGAAGTCCGTATTGACTTTGAGTCTTTATGCGGGAAAGAAATTTTCTTGCCTAGAAATTTTTATCTAGAATTTAATTTATATTATCTATATAATTTTCATAAAACTAGAAATAATTAGATAAAATAAAAATAAAGAGGTAAAAATCATGAATTTAAGTTCTACAACATCTATACTTGGTAAGCATACACGTGACCCACAAATTGAAGACACTCAATCAAACAAAAGACACAAAAACAACCAAGGCAGCGGAGGTTCTCAAATAGAACAAAAAACAGAAGAGGCCTTTAATTCTATTAGAGAATTTTCAAATGGCTTAGGAAACCCATATTTTCAGCAGCCTAGTACAACATGTCAATTGAATTGATAGAAAATGTTTTTACAGGTATCCTCTCAATTTTTTAAAGTGGATGCAAGAGTAAAATTAAGAAAACTATATCCGGCAATTTAATTGACATGCCGTACTAGGGTTGGTCAAGAGATAAAAATTAACTTTATGAATTTACTTCCCCCAGAAATGAGTCTTGAGATTTTTTCTTATTTGAATACCGCCGAGCTTGGAAGATGCCTTCAAGTAAGCAGAACATGGAACGTATTAGCAAGCGATGAAGCTCTATGGAAGGTCTTGCTGTTAAGAGAAATCGTCTTCGGTAAAAAGCAATGGGAAACCTATTTTGGAGAGATTGGCAAAGAGCCTCCTCTTCCAAAAGATATTTATGAGATCCTTAACAGCCCCTGTCCTATTTTCCTAGGAAAAAAAGTTCGGGAGACCCATATGCTCGTCCTTATTCCGGAAACTGTGAATGGGAAGCCTCTCAATTTAACAACCTTAGGAGAACTTGTGAAGGTTCCTAAAGAGGGACATGCCACTCAGTATAGAAATATTTTGGATGAGATTCTTAATGATGAGCATGCTAATCAAGCGACTACTCAACCTCACTGGGTGTTGATGACAATGGATGTCATTCCCGAGAGTAGAAATGAGAGCTATTTAGACCAACATGATCTTATCACTGAACTAGTTAAACAAACAGGGATTAATTACGAAGTTCCAAATGTATTAGATGAGGTTATTTGTATTTTTATGCACCATATTGGTGATGGGAAGCGTCTATTTGCTGATAAGCCGTGGACGTATACACGCTGTCAGGAGAACGTGCAAAGCTACCAGATAATTGTTGGCGGCTTTTCCCTTGCCGGCCTCGATGTCAACAGCCTCAACTTTGTCAGCGGCCTTATCGGCGTGGCAGCCCTCCGGAAGTTCTTTTAGGCCATTGGGACTTGGAAACTTGGCTCTTGATAGAAGGGCCTTGGGTGTTTGTTTCTTGAAACTTGGGATTAAAAATCACGCAAGCGAATGCCCGCTCATCCTCCTCTCATACCCAATGGGCATTCTTTATCGCTTGAGATAAAGATAAGGAATTCAGCTCTGAGTGGCTGAGCGCCCAATATTTCAATCCATATTGGGCTCTACCCACCTTCCATGCGCCTTGATTAATTCTACAAGACGATCATCAGCCTCTGCAAAGTGAATCTCTTTTTCGACACATTGTTTGCCGACATAGAGATCAATCATGCCAGGTTTCGAGCCGACATATCCGAAGTCTGCATCTGCCATCTCCCCCGGTCCATTGACAATGCAGCCCATAATGGCAATTTTGACACCCGGAAGGTGGGAAGTGCGTTCACGAATCCGTTTTGAGACATCTTGCAAATCAAAGAGAGTCCGTCCGCAACTGGGGCAAGAAATAAAATCCGTCTTGGAGGTTCTCATGCGAGCCGATTGCAAAAGATTAAAGCTTAATTGACGCAAAAGTTCAACGTCATAAGGCCCCTCAATCCAGACCCCTTCTCCTAGCCCATCGCACAGAAGGGCGCCATATTCTCCGGCTGATTGGATGATTAAGTCCTCTTTAGAGCAGGAATAAGAAAAACGCAAAATGACAGGAATAAGTAGTTGCCTATCTTGCAGCCAATCAAAAAATTGACGGCAATAATGCAAGCGATGTCTCAAAGGAGAGAGGACAATCAAGGAAGGGCGGAGGAGCTCGAGTTTTTCCCATTCTTTGTGGGGCTCTTCTTGAATCAAAACAGCAAGAGGAGGCTTTTCTGCAAACGAGAGGACAAAGCGATTGATCTTTGCTTGATGCTGATAAGCCAAGAAAGCCTCTTGTAGGGGGAGTAAAGGGACTTCCCCCTCCTCAGGATCGGGGGATAAGAGGCTGACGCCTCCCTCTTTTAGTGGATGGAGAATGGCACGAGTTTCCCGCCCTTTGTGTTTTTCATCGATGATGAGGGAGTCAACGCTTGAAACTTTAAGCTTGAAAGTTCCCCTCTCCCCATCGCAACCGAGTTTTTTGTAGAGAGTGGGACTGAAGAGTTCTTCCTTTGTGGGTTGCAGGAAGACTGATCCATCGCGGTGTAAGGCTATATTTTTTGGGAACATGACGGGGCGCCGTCGAATGGCCTCCATCGAGCGATGCTTTTCTTCGAAGGGAGGGGTTCCTTCTCCTTCATATTCATATTGTTTCGCGAGGGCGATGAGACGTTGGCAAGGGTCGATTTCATTCCAAGGATCTTCTGTGAGGGACACACGAATGGTATCTCCAATGCCATCGAGGAGAAGGGCCCCAATTCCCATCGCAGATTTGATTCGCCCCTCTTCTCCTTCTCCCGCTTCCGTGACTCCTAAATGCAGAGGATAATTCCATCCTAAAGCCCTCATTTCGGCGACTAAGAGACGGTACGCATGGATCATCACAAGGGGGTTAGAGGATTTCATGGAGAAGAGGAGATCATGATACTCTAGTTTGCGACAGATGCGAGCAAATTCTAGTGCAGATTCGACCATCCCTTTTGGCGTGTCGCCATAACGGTTCATGATGCGGTCCGAAAGAGAGCCGTGGTTGGTGCCAATGCGCATCGCTCGTTTTAGCTTTTTGCATTTTTCCACTAAAGGAGTGAACTTTTCCTCGATTCTTTCAATTTCTTTTGCATACGATTCGTCGTTGTATTCGAGGGTTTTAAAAGAAGCTCTTTTATCCACATAGTTGCCGGGATTGATGCGTACCTTATCGACAAAATCGGCCACCCGCATGGCAGCTGGAGGGAAGAAGTGAATATCAGCCACGAGAGGGATGAGATATCCCTTGCGAACCAAGCCATTTTTGATCGCTTCGCAAGTTTCGGCTTCTTTCATTCCTTGGACAGTGACACGCGCAATTTCACATCCGGCATCAGCGAGGCGAATAATTTGATTCATCGTTGCTTCAGCATTGCGCGTATTCGATGTCGTCATCGATTGAATGCGGATGGGATTGTCTCCTCCTACTCCAACCATGCCTACTTTTACTTCGGCCGTTTTCCAGCGCTTGGTCTGGAAGGTCGATTCGCAGTATTTAATCATGAGGGGTCCTAAAATGGGGTGAGAATAAAAATTTTTAACACAATTTTAGCAAATTAATCAATAGTTATCCATTCCAGTCAGTCAAAATTTTTCAAGTTTTAGGTGGAAGAGAGATATTTTTCTAGACAATATAATAGCGTAATATTATAGTTAAACTTTAAATTATAATAATATAATAAGGAGTAATACTTATGATGTATAGTTGTGGTGGCAAGCGTCCTTTTGATGCGGTTGAGAGGGATCTAGATCCCTCTTCTTTAAATATTTTTGAACTTTTGCCTGAGGATTGTATTAATGAAATTTTAAAATCTCTTTCAATAAAACAACTTTTAGTATTTGAACAGCTGAATCAATATACAAGTACTGGGTTTTATACTCGTCATCAATGGAAAATCATTTGTCAGAAAAAGAAATTTAATTTTGATTGGATAGATTTGAAAAAGTATCATTTATTTAAACACGATAAAATACGCTATTTAATGGGTCAAGGAATTTATTCCTATAGTTCTTCGAGATGTCGATTCTCGAAATGTCGATTCTCTGAGGCTGCCACCACAAGCAGTCAAGAAGGATCTCAAGCATTTGTTCAGCGTTACAAGGATTTTGCCTGCTTGCATCAGTTTCCTTCCTTAAAGGCTTATATTTTTCAAGATCTTAAGGCTCAAGCGAAGCTCGTAGAGCAGAACTTCCCCTTGGAACAATGCCAAGAGCCTTCTTTTCCAGAAGAGTTAAAAGCAGGAGATCTATTATTAAAAGGTCTTTATCATTTAGGCGAATCTTTCAACTTCTTTTCATATACAGCGAATGGGTCAGTGTTCTGTTGCGTCGATACGATTTCTCCTCAAATCAATGAGCTATTCGAAAGAGCAATAAGTTATTTAGAAAGAGCCGTTCAGAATGAAGCAACATTGGCTAGTTTGCTGGCTGTTAGAATATCAATAGAAGGGATAGTATCAGGAAAGCTTGCTAGGTTAGCTTATTTATCAATAGAAAAAAGAGAAACTAAGGATTATAGGGCGTTACATGAACTTTTACATGTTAAGAGCTTAGATATAGCCTTAATGCAAGATGTTTTTTTTAAAGATAGAAAAGATCCTCCAATTTTTGAATCTCTTGCGGGAAAACTCTCTTTTCACGGGAGATGGGAAGAAGCGGAAAAAACTTTTGAAAAGGCGATTGAGAGCTACGGACAAGATATCCTTCCTGAAACATGGTCAAACTATTCTAATTTTTATTCTGATTTTCATGCAGCGATGTCCACCAAGGCAGATGTAGATCCTCTCTTTCTTGATTCTATTAAACAAAAGGAGATTAATGCTCTCGATCAAGCGATTGCTGCTTATGGAGAAGATGTTCCTTTTGATCTTTTATTAAGAAAAAGTGTTTTATGCCCAAACTTAGAATATGCCAGGTATTTAGTGCAGAATTATCCTAATAAACAAGAAGAGATGAAAAAAGCATGGATAAAAGGATATAAATAAAAAAGCAAAAGTATTATTTAAAGATACTATTGCCATTTAAAAAAAAGCTTAAGCACTCCCTATTTGAATCTCTTCCCCATTAAGCAAGTTCAAGCCTAACTCATGCACGGGAATGTCTTTAAAGCCAATCGGAAGGATTAACGTATTTCTAGCAACCCCATCATCCCAAACCGCTTGAGCGGTGAGGGGGGACGGAGATTGAGAGCTTTTCAAGCGAACATTCTCTCCATTTTTGATCCCACGCTTGATTGCTTCACTGGAGTGAAGGCGAACCACAGGTTTTGGAGCCAGTTGAACGAGTTGGGGGTTATGCTGCATCCGTACGCCATGGTCGAATAAGAGATGGGCAAAGGAGGCCTTTAATCCTGAATGATTGGAACCGGGAGAGGAGGAGGAAAGAGTCGCGGAAGAGGAGCCTCGCAGCTCCGGCTTTCCCGACCAAAAGGGAGGAAGCCGCTCTCCCGTTTTAAGACAATCAAGGAAAGAGGGGTCAAAGGTCAGGGAAATGCCAAGACGACCCGCAAGCTCAGTCAAAATCTCGATATCATTATACATGGTCTCAGGGATGTGCTTGCCAGGCTGAAGCTTCTGGAGCCGCCTCTCAATATTCATAAAATGTCCCCCTTTTTCGACAAAACAAAGAGTCGGAAGCACCACATCTGCTTGTTTAGCCGTCTCTGTTAAGAAAAGGTCTTGCACCACCATAAACCGCAGGTTTTTTCGTGCCTCTTGCCAAAGAGAAGAAGGGAACTTCCCTGCCGGATTGGCTCCGATGACATAGAGAACCTCCCACCCTTTTTCTGCTGCTTGCTTCAGGACTTGTTGAGCATTCATCCCCGGTTGATCGACCGGCAGCCCGCCAGGGGCCAAATCGGGCCGCATCCCGGCAAAACGGGCCCCTAGCTGATTGCCCCGTCCTTCTAAGACGTTCAAGCTGAAAGAAGGGTGTTGCTCCTTCCATTTCAGCAACTCGCTAAGAATGAGGCGCCGCTCTGGCGTAGCCAGATACTCCCTTCCGACAAAAAGAGCCCCTTTTTTTCCGTTTTCCCCCAAGCCAGCGAGACGGGGGAGATGTTCTCGGAGAATGGAGAGCTCCTCTCCCGGCGCATGTAAAAGAATCTCCTTCATGTAAGGAGCGATCTCAGGGCTTTGGTGTCCAAAAAAGAATACGTGAGCCCCCCGGTTAATGGCCTGCTTTAAGCGGAGCCAAATCACTGGGAATTCTTCGGTTAACTGGAGGCCAAAGAGAAAGACAGAGGAAAGCTCTTCACACTCATGGATGGCAATCTCCATGCCGGGCGGGAGCCCTTCTTCCTCTAAGCTAAAGAGAGGGCTACCAATGCGAGAGTCTATATGAGGAATGCCCATCTCTTGACGAAAGAGTTTTTGGATGAGGAAATAATCTTCTACGGTCAGGGCACTGCCGCTCCATGCTGCCATTCGTCCGCTTGGCTGCCCTTCTTTTATTTTCTCAGCCACTAATGAGAGGACCTCTTCCCAGGAGGCCGGGGTGAGTGTGCCATTGCGTCGCAGGAGGGGGTGGGTCAATCGGCCGGGGTGATGGCTGAATTCATATCCAAACCATCCTTTGTCGCAAAGCCAGATGTCATTCACTTCTCGATTTTCAAGAGAGCGTGTGCGCATGATTTCTCCATCTCGAGAGTCGAGGATCATGCGACAGCCTACCGGGCAAAGGGTGCAAGTGGTTTCTGTCCGAGCATTATCCCAAGGGCGAGCACGAAAGCGGTAAACGCGGCTAGTGAGAGCACCGACGGGGCAGATCTCAATGGTATTTCCAATGAATTTGGATTTAGGAGTTCCTGCATCAGGAGTGCCCACTTCGCTTCGATAGCCTCGATCAAAGATTTGCAAAGCATGGTCTCCAGCCAGGATTTCGCCGAAACGGGTGCAGCGAGCACATAGAATGCAGCGTTCACGATCGAGCATGAGGACAGGGCCAAGAGGGAGCGGCTTCTTAAAATGTCTTTTTTCTTCATAGAAGCGGCTTTTGCCCGGTCCATGAGCCATGGTTTGATCTTGCAAGGGGCATTCTCCCCCTCGGTCGCAGATGGGGCAGTCGAGAGGATGGTTGATGAGGAGGAATTCGAGAATTCTTTCGCGGCCGTCCACAGCAGCAGTGCTACGCGTATGCACGACCATTCCTTCCGTTGCTTCTAGCGTGCAAGAGGTCTGCAGGCGGGGATTGTTTTCGACCTCGACGAGGCAGACGCGGCAGGCGCCGAAGGGAGGCATCCGATCTTGGTAACAGAAGATGGGGAGATCGATGTTGAGTTGCTTGGCGGCTTGGTAGACAGTGGTCCCTTTGGGGACGCGGATGGGGTGTCCATCGATGGTGAGTTCAATCATGGGGAACCTGAATGAATTTGTCCCTGCATTTTGCAGGGAGAGGGATCGGTTGAAAAAGTCAATCTAACAAATTAAATATTTATTTACAAACAACTTATTAACGTTATACGAGAGAACTAAGAAAAGATACATTTTAAGTGGAACTCCTGGTTGCCGAAAAACAGAGCACTAGGCAAAAACATATTTACGCCATGTGCGACTTTTTTTTCCGTTCGAGTCCGGGCCCGAGACCGGGCCCGCGCCCGAACCGAGACTACGAGCTTTGCTAAACTACTCAAAATTGATTCGTGAATTACTTAGACGATCCATCAAAGTCTTGTACAGACTTTTTACCGAAGCTCGGAGTTTCGGTTCGGGCCCGGTCTCGGGCCCGGACTCGAACGGAAAAAAAAGTCGCACATGGCGTAATATTTAATCCTATTGATAAGAAGAATAATGACGGTTTTTCTCAAAAGAGTTTCAAAATATTTCAATCAATACCCAGCTTTGGAATCGACGACTTTGACAATTGAGGATGGGAAGACAACCGTGTTGATCGGTCCAAGTGGCTGTGGGAAATCTACTCTTCTACGGCTCATTGTGGGATTAATTCCCCCCACAACGGGTCAAATCTTTTTTGATAGTGAAGAAGTCAATGAGGAGACGATTAATCTTTTACGCAGAAAAATTGGCTATGTCATTCAGGAGGGAGGATTATTTCCTCATTTAAATGTTAGGAATAATGTTTCTCTTTCTGCCAGGTTCCTAAGATATTCTTCTCATGCTATTGAACAGCGAATTGCTTTTTTATGTGACCTTGTTCAACTTCCTCTAAACATTTTGAACTCTTATCCTCTCCAGCTGTCGGGTGGAGAGCGCCAGCGAGTGAGCTTAATGCGAGCTCTCATGCTAAATCCTGACTATATTCTTTTAGATGAACCGCTTACAGCTCTTGACCCGATTATACGCTTTGAATTGCAGCAGCAACTTAAACAGATTTTTTCTTATCTTCGAAAAACTGTTATATTAGTGACACATGATATGCGAGAGGCAGCCTATCTAGGGAGTGAAATGATTTTGATGCGTCTTGGGAAGATTATTCAAAAGGGGTCTTTTCAAGATTTGATTCAGTCCCCAGCAGAGCCTTTTGTGACAGCCTTTATTCAAGCTGCACTTTGGCCATTTTAAGGGGTGGATAAATGCAATATTCAATCGAGATAGTATGATGAAATGGATTTTCTTTTTACACTTTTTCATTTTTGTTCCTATTTGGGCTCAAGAGACATTTAAAATAGGTTCTAAGCGTTTTACAGAATCTTATATTTTGGGTGAAATCATCAAGCAAGTGGCTGAGCAAGCGGATGAAGCTAAAGTCATCTATAAACCAGGCCTTGGTAATACAGGAATTGCCTTCGCGGCCTTACAAGGAGGAGCCATTGATCTTTATCCCGAATACACAGGGACAATTGTTCAAGAATTTCTCAAGTTGCCAACCTACCAAAGAGTCGATTTAGAGACTTTAAATATCAAGCTTCAGCCATTGGGAATTGGAGCAGGTATTCTCCTAGGATTTCACAACACTTATGCTTTTGCTATGCGTGAAGATCAAGCGCGCGAGCTAAATATTCATCGCATTTCTGATCTCATTCGTTATCCTCATTTGAAGATGGGATTTTCGCAAGAGTTCCTAAAAAGAGCAGATGGTTGGGAGGAACTCAAAAAAGCCTACCATCTTCCTCAACAGAACGTGACTGGGATTGATCATAGTTTGAGTTATCAAGCGTTAAGGAGTAAGCAAATTGACTTGATTGATATCTATAGTACAGATCCCAAGATTGAGCAATATCGTCTGCAAGCTCTTGAAGATGATCGCCATTTCTTTCCCTTTTATGATGCTATCTTGCTCTATCGCCTAGATGTACCGCAAAAGTTTCCCGAGATATGGAAAGCCCTGCAATCATTAGCCGGGAGCATCTCAAATGAAGAGATGGTGATGATGAATGCAAGAGCAGAGCTTGTAGGAGAAAATTTTGAGCAGATTGCTCGGGATTTCTTGTCAAAAAGAGACATCTCAAGGGATTCTTCTTTTCAAAGGACTTCTTTTTTGGATCATTTATGGCAATTAGGTCTTTGGCAATTAACAAAGCAGCATTTATTTCTCGTGTTTGGATCTCTCATTCCTGCTATTTTAGTGGGCATTCCTCTGGGAATTTTAGCCACTTATTCCTTTTCTTTACGTCATGTCATTTTAAATTTTGTTGGCATCATTCAGACAATTCCCTCTTTAGCCCTCTTTGCTTTTTTGATTCCTATCTTACAAAAAATTGGGACAGTTCCAGCCCTCATTGCTCTATTTTTTTATGCCTTATTTCCCATTGTGCGCAATACTTATACAGGCTTGAGTAATATTGCAAATCCATTGAGAGAATCAGCCATTGTCCTTGGACTTCCTCTATTGTCCCGCTTGATTTCAATTGAAATTCCTCTTGCTTCGCGAATGATCTTAGCTGGCATTAAAACAGCAGCTGTCATCAACGTCGGCATGGCTACCGTTGCAGCTCTTATTGGAGCAGGAGGTTTTGGAGAGCTTATTGTGATGGGCCTGGCTCTCAATAACTCTGAAATTCTTTTATCCGGAGCAATTCCTGCTTGTCTATTGGCTATTTTAGTTCAATTAGGGTTCGACCTTTTAGATTATTGGCTTGTTCCAAAAGGATTGAAGTAAATGTTCTCTTGTGTTTATCATGAATGGTCAGAAGTAAAGCAAAATCTTGAAATCATTCTTTATAGGAATGCACGGCGAAATCATGCCTTCTGACGAATTAATCCGAAAAGAAATAATCACCACGATTTCTTCTATCATCCCCTTTGATCAGTTGGAAAGAGAACATCTTGATTTTGTTAAAGATTGGATCGCATCTGGCGCAGAGATTTTCCGAATCGCAAAACCTGATAAGCCGAATATCCACTTGGTCTCTTATTTCATCGTTATAGATCCTTGTACGAATGAATTTCTCCTTGTTGACCATAAAAAATCAGGCCTTTGGCTTCCTTCTGGGGGACATGTAGAACTCAATGAACATCCAAATGAAACAGTCAAACGAGAAGCTCAAGAGGAACTGGGAATAGAAGCAGAATTTATAGTTGAGGAGCCGCTTTTTTTAACAGTCACACGTACCGTAGGAGATATCGCTCAGCATACGGATGTCTCTCTTTGGTATGTTCTTAAAGGCAATCGAGAAAGACGCTTAACATTTGATGCTGATGAATTTCACCAAATTCACTGGTTTCAACAAAAAGAAATCCCTCATGAACGCACAGATCCCCACATGAAGAGGTTTATCGATAAGGTCATGAAGAAATTAGTGACCTTGAATAGTTATGAGCTTTCCGCATCGCATTATGCTAAAAATACGGTTGATCTTCATCCAAAAGGAGAGGCTAAAAAATTTATCGAAAAACTTCCAGCCCATGCAAAAATCATTGATATTGGTTGTGGCCCTGGCAGAGATGCAAAGGTGTTTTCAGAGTTTGGCTTTGAGGTCTTTGGCATAGATTTTTCGTCCAAAATGATTGAGCTTGCGAAGCAAAGCGCTCCTAACTGTTCTTTTCACGTCATGGATATTGAAAAGCTTGCCTTTCCTCTGGAATCTTTTCATGGAGCCTGGGCAAGTTGTGCTCTTCTACACGTTCCAAAACAAAGTATCCCTGCCGTTCTTGATAAGATTCATGCAATCCTAAAGCCAAGGGGATCTCTCTATCTTTCCTTAAAACAAAGTCCTATCAACGAGTCTTTTGAAGCTGATTCTCGATATGGAGGGATAGAAAAATATTGGTCTTTCTATGAACCGGATGAACTTGTCAATTTACTCAGCCAAGCGAAGTTTCAAGTTGAGGATGTGTCAATAGCTAACAAGAGCTGTGATTATCATACACACCCGCTTATAAAGATTTTTGCAGAAAAACGATAAAAAGGAATGAATTTCATGAAAAACTGGACTTTGGTTATTACACCCCCTAGGGCGCTAGCAGCGCATTTTTGCAACAAAAAAATCAATGAAACAACGAATTTTCGAAGGAACGAAGCGTCGTTGCTGATATGCGACATAAATAGGGATTTCTTTCTTATTTTCAACGATCAATAATTCACGTAAGTGACCTGCTTCTAAGTGTTTTTGAACAACGTAACGATGAAGTTTTACGATTCCCAACCCTCCCAAAGCAAATTCTAGCATCGCCTGTGCATCATTCACTCTGATATAGGGCTGCACGCTAATGCTCTTTCCATCGTCAAATTCCACCACATCATCAGGTCTTCGCATGCTGTGAGTGATATAGCGATGTTTTTTCAAATCTTCAGGTTTATTTGGCGTACCGAAGCTTTCAAGATATTTAGGAGAGGCACAATAGACATAGGATGTGTTGCCGATTTTTCTTTGGATCACATCACCGGAAGCGCTGACACTCATTCCAATAATGACATCTACTCTTTCAGTCTGCAAATCGGGAATGCGCTCCCCAAGCTCTAGATTGAGATGAATTTGAGGATATTCCGATAAAAAACTCTCAACATGCGGAATGATATACGAAGCTGCAAAATGCCGGGCGCTCAGGACGTGTAACGATCCCGAAGGGACAGAACGCATCTGTGAAATCAGGGCATGAGCCTCAGCGGCCTCTTCCAAAACACGTTGACACTGGATGTAGTAATGACGACCAATCTCCGTCAATTCTAAGCAACGTGTTGATCGAATCAGCAATTGAACTCCAAGATCTTTCTCCATTTTCGTTAATTGTTTACTCACCGCAGCTGAAGAAATCCCCTTCTTGCGCGCTACAGCAACAAGAGACCCCTGCTCAACGGCTAGAACAAATAGACTCATTGCAGCCAAATCAATCATTATTAACCAAAAGTTATGAATTGTTAACCAATATATGTATTCTAAACAAATGGTAAATTATTTAAAATAGAAAGCATAAACAATACGCCATGTGCGACTTTTTTTTCCGTTCGAGTCCGGGCCCGAGACCGGGCCCGCGCCCGAACCGAAACTCCGAGCTTCGGTAAAAAGTCTGTACAAGACTTTGATGGATCGTCTAAGTAATTCACGAATCAATTTTGAGTAGTTTAGCAAAGCTCGTAGTCTCGGTTCGGGCGCGGGCCCGGTCTCGGGCCCGGACTCGAACGGAAAAAAAAGTCGCACATGGCGTAAACAATAAGAAATCAAAAGGTTAATGAGATGCGATCGATTTCAAAGAAATTATCCATCAGCCTGTTAATCGCGCTGGTGGGCTTTCCTCAAATTAGCGAAACCATTTACACACCAGCGCTCCCTGATGTTACGAGAAGCTTAGGAACAACCGCCTATTTAGTCGAAGCGACCCTGGCCATCTATTTTTTAGGATTCGCCTTCGGTGTTCTTGTCTGGGGTGCGATTTCTGACAGAATCGGAAGAAAACCGACTATGCTCATCGGCATTGGTCTCTATGGGATTGCTACAATTATCTGCGGACAAGCGAACTCCATTGAAACACTCTTGACTTGGCGTTTTTTTCAAGCATTTGGTGCAAGTGTTGGATCTATCATCACGCAGACAATTTTGCGAGACACCTATGACGGAACAGAACGCGCTAAACTGTTTTCGATCATGTCGGGAGCTTTAGCATTTTCTCCAGCTATCGGACCCTTGCTGGGAGGATTCATTACCCAATATTTCGGATGGAGGGCAAATTTTATTTCCCTTAGTATCCTTGCCGGCATTTTATTAGTCTGGACTTTTTTCTCTCTTAAAGAGACACGGCCGGAAAAAACAGTCCGATTATCCATTTCGCAACTAAAAACCCTTACTTTTCTTATGCTGAGTTCAAAACAATTATGGGGACATATTTTTCTGATCAGTGGGACCAATGGGATTTTATTTGGATTTTATCAAGAAGCCCCTTTTGTTTTTGTTGAACAACTTGGACTTTCTCCTAGTGCTTATGGCTGTTTTGGATTACTTATTGCTGGAGCAGCGATAGTGGCTTCTCGCGTTTCATACCGAAAAAGTCATGATGGGTCGAGTCGCGTATTGATCCGCCTCGGTTCTCTTTGCATCCTTTGCGGGGGCATTTTATTTACTTTACTTGCGATGTCAGGAGCATTGTCTTTTGAACAATTGGATTTATTTTGTCTCGCTATCTTGGCCCTCTTTTCGATATTTTTTGGTATTGGTTTAATCATTCCAAATAGTTTAAGTGCGGCTCTCAAGTCTTATCAGATGGCAGCGGGAACCGCCGGATCGATTTTTGGAGGTTGCTATTACTCTCTTATTGCGACCTGCACTTGGCTGATGGGAATGCTCCACAATGGAACCGCGCTCCCCTTACCAAGCTATATTACATTTATTGCTATTGTGATCTTGTTTGGGTCTTACATGAGCCGGGAGCAGGAGCGCTTGACATCCTCCTCCGCCTAGAAGGCGGAGGATTCCTGAGCTAGCTCAGGAGCAGACTTTCCTCGCGGATTTCTGCCGGTTCCTGCTTGCGATCTCTTTTGAGATTCGATCCACAGGCCGAAGCGGCCTGCCCGGCCGCCAAAACATTGTTAGCTCCCACAAAGTCCGCATGCGCAGTATAGCTGCATGCGACGCATTGAAAGAGGCTTTGAGTCTTTCTATTCTCTTTACAAACGTGATGGCACTTAAGACATTCTTGCGAGGTATGTTGTGGGGGCACCACAACGACCTTTCCCCCGCGCCATTGTTGTTTGTACTCTAGTTGACGGCGAAACTCATACCATCCCTGATCTCGTATGGAGCGGTTTAAAGCGGATTTTTTTTTGACATTGTTTCCCGGCTCTTCCTTAGTTCCTTTTGCAGAGCGGCTCATGTTACTAACCTTCAAATCTTCTATCATGATGACTGCGTGGTTTTTGCTGATCTCTGTAGAGATTTACTGATCCATATCGCTCGCAAGGGGGTCGATTTCTTTCGCTTTGGCTTTTGCTTCCCATGTTACAACTCCGAGCAAAACTAAAAGTCCTATCACCCCAACGGCTAAAACCAATTTTGAAACGGAAGGAGAAGGAACGGAAGAACGAATGATGGAGCGAGAGATCATTCTTTGAGGAATGCGTGTTCTCAAAGCGTTCATCCTGACAGAAGTTGCATAATGTTTTGCATGAATATTTCTTATCACTCTTCTGGAAGAAGAAAGATAAATAGAGGGAGAGCGGATGCAAAAAGAGATCATATTTTTTCTCCATTTCTTTAGAAATTGAATTAGGTAGGAGGTATCTAAAAATTTTATTTCTATTGAAATGAGAAAAATTTTTCCAGAAAAATATCCTTTCTAATACAGAAATGGTCACCTCGACTTTGTACATTTTAAGGGGTCGATAAATGCAATCTTTTGAGCTATAACGCGTTAAAATTTTTCGCCAACCCAAATGAGGGTTGGCGAAAAAATTTTAACGCGTTATAGCTCAAAATCTTGCGTTTAGCGACCCCTTAAAATGTACAAAGTCGAGGTCACACCGGTTCAATAAAGAAGAAACAAATCGTGAGGGAATTCTAATGAAGGCTTTAAAATTTAATAAAACGGGATCGCTCGAAGAATTAAAGGTTGTATCCGTGGATGATCCTGTCCCACAATCTGGAGAGGTCATTGTTCGTGTTTTGGCTGCTGCTATCAATCCTAGCGATATTAAAAGTGTGCTTGGGAAAATGAGTGAGACAAAAATGCCGAGAATTCCAGGTCGAGATTTTGCTGGCATTGTAATCTCTAATTCCAAATGGAAAGGCAAATCAGTGTTCGGTACTGGCGGCAAATTAGGACTTTCTAAAGATGGAACTCATGCGGAACTTGTTGCTGTTCCTGAAAGTGGGTTAGTTGAACTACCAAAAAATATTTCATTTTCAGATGCTGCTGCAATGGGTTTAAGTTACGTTACGGGATGGCAATCAATTGTTGTTGTAGGCCAACTTAAATCCCAAGAAACAGTTCTGATAACCGGAGCTGCCGGGGCTGTCGGTAGTGCTGCTGTAAGAATTGCAAAACATCTAGGAGCAACCGTAATAGGCACTGTTTCTTCTAATCCATTAGCTCCGGATCTATTGGACACCATCCAGTCGATTTCTTTGAAGACAGAGAAGCTGATTGAAGCTCTTAAAAAATTAACCGATGGTCGCGGAGCAGATTTAATTTTTGATGTTGTGGGAGGCCCGTTATTTGAACCATGCATAGAATGTCTTTCACAGGGTGGAAGGCAAGTTGCCATTTCAAGTACAGGAGATCCAAGAGTGAGTTTTAACTTAGTAAATTTCTATCATAAGCAAGCTCATCTTATCGGCGTGGATATATTGAAGCTTTCAATTGAAGAGTGTGCAAACATCATGAAAGCTCTTGTTCCAGGCATGGAACGTGGATTATTTATCCCTGAAGAAATAGATAAAATTTCTTTGACTGAAGCGCCTAAAGCTTATGAAGAGATTCAAAACGGGAAAGCAAAAAACAAAAAAGTGATTGTTTTTCCCATGAATTCCACTGAAAGATAATTTCATAAAATTGACGGCGCGGAAACCTGCAACTTGAAATCGCGGGAGGAAGCGCCGCTCCTTAGTGGAGATTTTCCATAAGGGACAGGCGATTGCAAGCCATCCACGTATTTTTCATTAGAAAGTATATTCAGGGCATTAAGGAAGGAGTGTTACCAGATCGTGGATGCAATACACAACTCTTTAGATCTGATATTTTCGTAGTGCACTACGAAATTATCTGATATTTTCGTAGTTTGATACGAAATTATCAGTATTTTATTCCACAAAATCGCATTTTCGTAGTATAAAATAAATATGGAGGCCATTTTTCTATGTTTCAAAGACTGCTCAAATGTACAAAAAAACGAAGTTTTTTTCTTTTTGGAGCACGAGGCACTGGAAAAAGCACATTACTTAAGTATACATTTGATAAAGACGAAGCATTCTGGTGCGACCTATTAAAACCCGCAGAAGAAGAACGTTTTTCAAGAAAACCCGAGACACTGTATGAAGTAGTAAAATCACTTCCGGAAACGATCAATCACGTGGTCATTGATGAAATTCAAAAAGTTCCCAAGCTTCTGGATGTTGTCCATCTTTTGATGGGTGAAACAAATAAACGGTTTGTGATGACAGGCTCATCGGCTCGCAAGTTAAAAAGAGGGGGAGCGAATCTTCTAGCTGGAAGAGCTTTTGTGTATCACTTTTTCCCTCTTACATTCTTAGAAACAGGTGATCGATTTGATTTGAATTTTACTTTGCGATGGGGAACACTGCCTGAAATTTTTCGTTTGGATGACGATAAGGAGCGTACACAGTTCTTACAAGCCTATGCAAGCGTCTACTTGAAAGAAGAAATATGGGAAGAGCATTTTATTAGACGGCTGGATCCATTTCGGAAGTTTCTTGAGGTTGCAGCCCAATGCAACAGTAAAATTGTGAATTATTCCAATATCTCTCGAGATGTAGGTGTAGAGGATAAAACAGTGGCCTCTTTTTTTTCTTTATTAGAAGATACGTTAATTGGCTTTTTCCTTGAACCTTTTCATAATTCTTTCAGAAAGAGACTAAGTGAAAAGCCAAAATTTTATTTTTTTGATTTAGGCGTCGTTCGTGCCTTATCAAGACAACTAGATCTACCACTCCTTGAAAGCACATCAGCATATGGAGATGCGTTTGAACATTTTATTATTTTAGAAATTATGAGGCTCGCCAGCTATTTTGAGCCTGATTATCGCTTTTCATACCTTCGAACGCCTAGCGACGTTGAGGTAGATCTCATTATTGAACGTCCGGGACTCCCTCTTCTATTCATCGAGATTAAAAGTGCCGAGGAAATCGAGAAGACAGATATCAGTGCCTTTACCCGCCTGATAAAAGATTATGGTGATTGTGAAGCAATTTGCCTAAGTCGGGATCAATATAAGAAAAAAATCGGCCCGGTCACTTCTTTCTTTTGGCGAGATGGGATTAAATATATCTTCCAAAAAACCATTCCTTAACCTGACCTGCCTCCAAATTCATTCCAAGTCCCATGCTCATAGGTGAACCCAAAATAACGATCGGCATTCATGGCAAAATCCATGGCTTCATCATAAGCCTCTCCAACTAAGCCATAGCGGTCATAAGCCATGAGAGGGCGATGGCGAAGATAAGCATAAGGGTTGGGGCCATCAATTATAGGGTATAGTCCTCTACCCAGGTTCGAAAAACTTGGAGGATTTCGGGTAAATTAAAAGGGCCACCAAATCCCTTGAATATTTTTTCTTCCACGGCACAGTATAGCCAATCATTTTCAGATCGATTAATATCAATTATTTGGAAAGTTCGATTTTCAACTTCAGTCTCATCCAAACTTACTTTTAAATACCATCCAGGATTATCTATTGTTCCAATTTTAATGCCATTACCATGCTCCCAATCTCCATCACATTGCGTATAATACCATTCTAATAACCAAAGAAAATTATCTTTCATGCTTTATCTATCTTACGCGATGTGCGAATTTTTTGGAAATCCCTGCATTCGCAAAACCATGATTGAGAGATTGAGAGAGCTCCTTCCCGCCTACAACAAGCTCAACGATTGAACGATATAACGATAAGAACGATAATGTATCGTTTTTATCGTTTTATCGTTCAATCGTTGAGTTTTATCTCAGGTAAGAAGATCTCTTTAAGGAAAATTCGCACATCGCGTTATCTTGGTATTTCCCATAATTCAGTAGGTCTGACACCACCAGGAAAGCAGGGATCATGAATGTGAGGTTCATAGATCTCTTTTTTTAACACTTTGTTAAAATGGCTTTGATTCATTTTTCCTGAGTTATCAAACCGCTTTATACTTTCCCAAGGATTTGGATTCCTAGGATTTGTTTGAGGTCTATAAGTTTCATAATGAGTTATCTTACCAATTGTAGGATCTCTTCGGAAAACTGAATGTTCTCCTATAGCATTTGCATCTGGAACAAATCGGTTACGGCCAGCTTTTTTAGCGACCTCTGTCACTCCCCCCTTTGCCACATATCCTATTTCTTTTCCAATTGCTTTTCCAGCATTTCTTGATTCTGAGGTAAAAATACGAACACCAAGACGAGTAATAGTTGCTACATAACTTGCTCCTCTAAGACATCTCAAAATCGGAGCAACAGTAGATGCAACCTGCATAGCATTAGAGGTGTTTTGGCGAAAATATTGGTAAGTAGCACTGTTCGGATCAACGTGAAGTGTGCTTGTCACCCATTGATCAAGATTCTGCTGTTGGTGAGCAAATCCATCCTGAATGCCTTGGATTTCATCTACTCGTTCAAATTCATTTAGGCCATAGATTGGTGCACAAACAAAATCAATGGCCCCGTGCAGGATTCCTCCAAATGCCTGATAGCAATTCACGACCATGTCCCATGCATTCATACCAGCTTCTGCAGCAGGGGCCCCGTTTTCAAATTCATTCCAAGTCACATGCTCATAGGTGAATCCAAAATAACGATCGGCATTCATGGCAAAATCCATGGCTTCATCATAAGCCTCTCCGACTAATCCATAGCGGTCATAAGCCATGAGAGGGCTATGGCGAAGATAAGCATACGGGTTGGGACCATCAATGAATAAGAGGGGATCGGGCGTTGTCCAGCGTCCCGTCTCTGGGTCGTAGAATCTTCTCCCGAAGTAAATCCATCCCGTCTCTTCGTCTTTGCGTTTGCAGGCAAAGCGCCATGGGTTTAAGGAATGGGACACTTCCCTTCCGTCTTGGTTATAGATTTTTTCCTCTCCAAAGGCAGAATAGCAATAGCTCTCTTCTGTTCTGCTGGTGGAGGAGTCAATCAAAGCGACGAGATCTCCTTGGCAATCGTAGAGGGGAGCATAGGCCTTTCCTCGGAGCTCAATGGCAATGGCTCCTTTTTCTCCGGCAGATGAATGGCCTAGGATGCGGAGGTCCTGTATTTCCCCTTGGTACATGCTTCCGATGTCATCCGATCCGACATATAGATAAAACTCTTCTTTGTCTTTGGTGCGTTTAGAGAGGCGGCGATGGGAGGCATCGTATGTATAGGTGACCGTCTCTTCTCCCTTGCGGACGGCGATTAAGCGATCTAGAGCATCGTAGGCGTACGCAGTTCTCTCTTCCTTTTCTCGCTTTTCAATGAGATTGCCATTGGGATCATAGCGGTAAGTGGCCTCCCCTTGGGAGAGGAGTTGATGCCGGGCATTCGTGTGGTAGGCGGTTCCATTTTTTCGGGATCGATTATGGCAAGAATCAGTTTGGTAGCAGTGGTTCCATTTTCCCTTCTCTTCTTGGAGATGGTCCAAGGTATCATAATTAAAAGCAGCCACGCAAAACCCAAGGGTATCTTGAGTGTGCACTTCTCTTAATCGACCGACCGCATCAAACCCGTGGGGAGGGATGGTTTGTGTAAAGGAGGAATGGCCAATTTCTTTCGGCCTTCCTGTTGGGTCGTAAGTGTAATTCACTTCTCCCGAAAGACCAATGAGGCGCTCTTGGAGAAGAAGGCTGCTTGGGTCGTAAGCAGAGTAGCGATGGGTGTAGAGGAGAGTGCCTTTTGACGAGCGATCCACTTGGCGTAAATGGAAGGCATCGTACTTGTATTCCACTGTCGATTGATCGGGAAGAGACAGGGCCGTCAATCGTCCCATGCGATCATAACGGTAGCCCGTGCTGAGCCCGTGGTTGAATCTTTCTTCTATGAGCTGGCCGTTTTCATCGTAGCGGCAGGTTTGGACAGTTTGTGCTTTACAATCTTCCACTTGGGTGAGTTGATGGCGTCGATTATAAGCGTAGCGATAAGAGTCGTTGCCGATCAGAGTAATTGTAAAGTGTCTTTTGGCCATAAACATCAATGACTTCTGTCTGTCCCCCAAAGGAAGGAAAGAGGTGATAGACGAAGCGATGGGTGGTAATGGGAGCCCCGTCGCAGCCCACGGGAGATAAGACTTTTTTGACTCGGTGGATCCGTTCGTCGTCTTCTCGTGAAATGGAGATGTTGCCGATTCCCTTTACCGAATTTTCACCGCGGGTATAATAACTGACGGCTTGAAAGCGTCCTTCTCCCTTCTCTATTTTTTTCAAAAGAGGTCGTTTGGCATGAAGCGTTAACTTTTCGGGAGGGGAGCGATGATAGGTATACTTTTCCCTTGGACGATGGCTATAATGGACCTCGTTTAACGCATACCGCTTTTTTTCTGCGGATCTTTTCTTTTTAGGACGCTCTTGCGGACCTTTATGAATCAGCTTCTCTTTCCCTCGTTCATAACAGCTAAAGAGATAAGTGGCCCTCTTGCCATCACTGGCTGTGACCTCTAGCGTGTCTTCTTGAACCGGATTCCATTTGATCCAGCTATAGCAAACGGTCTGACCCGGATTAAACGCATATAACCCCTCTTTTCGAAAGAGAAGAAGATTTCCGTTGGCTTTTCTTTCAAAGTCGCTTTTATAACGGACGTAAACCGTGTCATCTTTCTCTTCTTTCCCAAGCGTGGCAAGAGGAAGCGACTGATGCTCCCGCTTAAAATAGGTGACATGCCCATAGCCGGAGGAAGCGGCGCATTGTTTGCCGCTGTCATCCAAATTCAAGACCGTGTTATGGAGATTCGTTCTCGCACTAATTTCTCCCGCATAGCAATTCGTCAGTCCCTTCGTGCGGCTTAAATAAAGGCGATGCGACGAATCACCCTTTTTGTGATGGGCTAACTCATGAATGCTTGTGATTCCGGAGCCCTGCCGATAACGGGCCCGCACCCGATGGCCCTCTCGCTCAATGTTCAGGGAAGCAGGTAGGTTAAAGTCCCACTGGAAAGCGAGCTTCTTGCTATAGGAGCCATCTGAAGAAAGAGTGCGGCTTAACACCAAAGGCTCAGGCCCTTGAACCGAGAGATCGGGAATGCTATACAGCCATTCCCCCGATAGAACGGAAATCGAATGAACGGTTGTTGGGAGGAGTGTCTGAGTGCTAACTAAAGAAGAAGTGAAGGGATCTTCCGGGAGGATTTCTTCTTCTGCGATTAAGGTGCCCACAAAGCAAAGGAAAATGAGAGGCATGAAGAGGCATCGCATGACTTTTCCTCCTTTAGAAAGAATTTTTCTTTCTATCAAAAGTCGAAGCCTAGCAAGAATGAGATAAAATAAAAATAAAATTTTATTTGATGTTTATCGGTGAATTTTTATAAGAGGTATTAACTCTGGAATCAAGAGATTGACCCCCTTTCATACAGGTGCCTCAGGCAAAAAGCCTCCCATCTGCATATTCCACATTCTGGCATACAGGCCCTCTTTGCTCATCAGAGCAGCATGCGTTCCTTCCTCCACAATCTTTCCCTTATCGAAAACCAAAATGCGATTTTACTTTTTTACACCAAAGTCATAAAAATTATAACTTTCTCCCTTTTCTCCTCAAGTTTCACGAAAAAATTTCTTGATAGTCGATGGCTATTGATTGAATTTTGTCCACAGGCAAACCGAAATTTTACGCAGAGGCGCAAGAGACGCAAGAGGCGCAAAAGAATGAGCAATGATTACAAGAAATCTATGTATTCCCATTACTCCTCAGCGCCTCTTGCACCTCTGGGTTAAATTTGTTATTAACGCCATGTGCGACTTTTTTCCGTTCGAGTCCGGGCCCGAGACCGGGCCCGTGCCCGAACCGAGATTCCGAGCTTTGCTAAACTATTTAACGAAGCTCGGAATCTCGGTTCGGGCACGGGCCCGGTCTCGGGCCCCGGACTCGAACGGAAAAAAAGTCGCACTGGCGTTTATTAAGAATTTTTTCGTGAAACTTGAGATTAAGAGATCATAAAATCAAACGAGCCAGATGCTGCCCTTAATTGCTGTTCTATCAGCCTTGGGAATGCACGCGCGCGACGTGCTAATTCTTCGTCTGCCCAAGGATAAAGACCCACATCGGTAAGAAACTGAACTGCTGCTAAGATAAACTCTGCACACTCAAGAGGATAGCTTGTAGAGAAAAGCCCTTCATCACAGCCTTGTTGAATGAGCTGGGCATACAAGGGGGCTTGCTTAGCGAGGGTTGCCGCTAAGACCTTCACATGTATCGCCTCGTTCCCTGTTTTGTGCAGATGAGCAAGAACTTTTGGCTGTTTGGCTGCGATGTTTCCCTTTTCTATTAGTTTCTGGATCTTTCGTAACGCGTTGCCTTTGGTCGCATTGACCACCTTCTGCATGGCATGCATGTTCTCTTCTACTATATCGTTGATGACTGCTTCAAGTAGCTCTTTTTTAGATTTGAAATAGTGATAAATGGTCCCTTTGGCTATCCCTACATTCTCCATTAAATCTTGCATCGTTGCCTCGTCGTACTCTTTATTCTGGAAAAGATGACGAGCTGCCTTTACAATCTCTTGCATGCGCACTGCGGGCTTTTTAACAACACGTGTCATCATTCGCTCTCTTATGCCGATCATCATAGATTATTCTTGCTTTAATAGGAATTAATATTGACCGACCGTTGGTCGGTATGCTACAATTGTGCTTCATTTTTCAGGAGTTCTCTTATGAAGTTTGCATTTAGCTACTATCCTGTACAGTTTTACCTCATTACAATTTCGGCTACGTTTGCCTTTGGGTTTTTTGCAGCCTATTTAAGCTATCGTGATCAAATCGACAAAATACTTCCTTTTATCATGATTGGTTTACTTGCGCCTTGTATCACAGCAATATCCATGATTTACCTTTCAGGAAACGAGGGGATGATCCACGACTTTTGGGCTCGACTGTTCCTCTTCAAAATCCAAGCAAGCTATCTTGCTATGATTATCCTGCTCATGCCATGTGTGATCCTGTTGGCCACCACCTTATCCTTGGCATTTGGTTATTCAACCGACCAATTTTTCCTTGCCAAAGAGTTCAGTGTGATAAAAGGCTGGAGCATTCTTGGTGTATTCATCCCATTCTTATTCGCCCCTCTCATTGAAGAGCTAGGCTGGCGTGGATATGGAGTGGATAGCTTGAGGTCCGAATTTAATCTGTTTAAAACTTCATTGATATTTGGGATTCTTTGGGGGCTCTGGCATCTCCCTCTCTTCTTTGTCAAAGGTTATTATCAAAATCAACTCTGGAACTTAGGGATCATTTATGTTCTGAACTTTTTTGTTAGCACTTTGGTTGTGGCATTTATAATGAACTGGGTCTATTACAAAACCGATCGAAGCATTCCCGCTATTGTTTTGTTCCATTCAATGTTAAATCTTTTCTCTATTTTGTTTAGAACAGAGCCGTTTACAAAGTGTATGGCAACTCTCCTCTTGTGTTTGGTTTTGATTGTTGTTCTGGTTCAAGATAGGGCCTTTTTCTTTAATAATGACACAGAGGTCCCAACAAAGGGGGAAATAGCCAATCGAACACTTGACCAAGAGTCTTACTCTATTCGGATGAATGCCCCGACAGAACAATTACGAGATCCTCTCACACAAGAACGGAACCATCGCTTGAAGTCCGCGCTCAATTTGTTGCGGGATCAGTTTCATTTTCCCGGCGCAACTGTTTCGTATATTTTTTCAAACGGAGAGGCTGGAACTGTTGCCACCGGGCTGGCAGATATTGAGAATGAACAACCAATGACAAGTGACTCTCGCATGCTAGCCGCTAGTATTGGGAAGACTTTTGTTGCAGCAACAGTGATTGCATTGGCGAAAGAAAACCGTTTATCCCTAGACGATCCGCTGTCGAAGTGGTTGGGAGAGCGCGAATGGTATTCACGTTTGCCCAATCACGAGACTATCACGCTCAGGCATTTGCTGACGCACAGTGGCGGCCTACCGGACCATGTGAAAATGATCTGTTTTGCGGAATTATTTGCTGAAAAGGGACTCCAGGTGAATAGTAAGGCCTTCCATGAGCGACTGGTGGGGTTTATTCTGGATCAGCCGCCTTTGTTTGAACCCGGCAAAAGCTGGTCCTACACAGATACGGGTTATATTTTGCTGGGACTTGTCATTGAAGCTGTCACCGGCAATAGCTATTACAATGAAGTCAACCGACGTTTTCTAAAGCCTCTAAACCTATGTCATACCGCTCCTTCAGATCAGATTGCCCTTCCCTCTTTAGCGGCAGGCTATCCCCCTGCAAATAACTTCTACCATTTGCCGGAAAAAACGGTCGACGACGAAGGGGTCATGGTTTGGAATCCCGGTATCGAATGGACGGGCGGGGGCTTGATCAGCAATTCTTGGGATTTGGCCCGTTGGGCAAAGCTGCTCTATGAGGGGAAAGCGATGCCACAAGACTATGTGGATGATTTGTTACAATCTGTTCCTACAGGGGATGCAGAGTCTAAAATTTCTTACGGTCTTGGAGTGGTGATAGAGAAAAATGGTCCTTTTGGGATCCGCTACGGCCATCTCGGTTTCATCCCAGGATATACCTCCAGCATGCGCTACTACCCTCAATATGGCGTTGCCATCGCCTTCCAAATCAATACCGATTGGAGTACTTCAGATCAACGTAATGAGATCATGAGTAAAATTGAAGAGCGTTTGACACAAGCCATTTTATCTGTGGAATCAGAAGCGACGGATCAAACACAAATTTAAATTTCAACCGCCACTTTTATTTTATCAGAGCAGGAGGTAAAATAATCCGAGCAGGATAAGGAGACAATAAATGTTGGTTGATCTCATTTCAGACCTTCATGGATTCAAGCCAAAATTACCTGGAGGAGATGTTCTAATCATATGTGGTGATTTGACGGCTCGCGATAGAAAAGAAGAATACGATCAATTCACAACTTGGCTTAGCGACCTACCTTATAGGTGCAAAATCGTTATCGCAGGGAACCATGATGGTCTGATTGAGAAAGGGAAGGCGATGATCGGCAATGATCATGGTATTCATTATCTCTGTGACTCAGGCCTAGAGTTCGAAGGATTGAGGATTTGGGGATCGCCCTACACACCGGTATTCCTTGACTGGTTTTTTATGGAGGAGCGAGGAAAGGACATTCGTAGGCATTGGGATTTGATCCCAAATGGCATAGATATCCTTGTGACGCATGGGCCACCTCATGGGATTCTCGATAAAACTGAGGACAACTTCCAAGTTGGCTGTGAGGATTTAAAAAAAATAGTCCTGGAGCGAGTGAAACCTCGTATTCATTGCTTTGGCCATATTCATGAATGTGGGGGTAGATCTATTGAAGTCGAAGGGACGACTTTCGTTAATTGTAGCTATGTAAACGAAAGGTATCGTCCTGTCCATTCGTCCATTCGAATGGTTTTGTAAGATAAATGAGTAATAGAATGACGAAAGTGACGCTTACAGCTACTCACGAGGGGATAAAACTCTACTTTTAATAGACCTGTGAATAAGTTAAGGCAATTAAGGATTGACTGTATCTCATGAAATTTAGATTGATAGATATTTCTAAGTGGAGTCGTAAAGAATATTTCGAACATTACTTCAACCAAATTCCTTGCACGTATAGCATGACCCTAAATTTGGATTTGACAGTTCTTCTCCAAGAAATAAAGAGGAGAGATGTCAAACTTTATCCTATAATGATCTATATACTTTCCGTTGTTGTAAACAAGCACGAAGAATTTCGTACAGCCGTTGATACGAATGGCAATGTTGGAGTCTTTGATCTTCTTCATCCTTCTTATACAATTTTTCAGAAAGATAGCGAAACGTTTACAAATATTTGGACTGAATACACTCCTTCATTTTCCGAATTCTATAAGCAATATTTGCTAGATGTTCAGAATTATGGTGAGGTCAAAAGCTTTATAGCGAAGCCAAACTCGCCCTCAAATATTTTTACAATTTCAAGTATTCCATGGGTAAGCTTTACAGGCTTCAACTTGAATTTACCTACGGCTACGGACTATCTTCTACCCATTTTCACAACAGGAAAATATTTCGAACAAGGCAGTAAAATCTGGTTACCCATAGCTATCCAAGTGCATCACGCTATTTGTGATGGTTTTCATACAGCAAGATTCATTAATGAATTGCAAGAGGCTATGAATAACCTCTTCCAAAATAGAGAGTAGGAAGTATTTTCATAAACTGCACAAAGTAGACCTGTAGCCATAATTTTCCTTGTTATTATTTCGCTCTGCCTTACATTACCATTATCGAAATGCCTTGGCGCAAGTACGAATCTAAAGTGATTATCTCCCCCTCTATATTCAATTGCTTCATACCTGCCTGAAGGGCTCTTTCTTCTCTTTCCTCAGTTTTGGCATCCTGCATGTCCCATGCGACCTGGAAAAACTTTTTCTTTCCACGGGATGTCTGAGCTAGAAAATCAATTTCATATCGCTCCTGTGTAAGATAGTAATTGACTTTATATCCTAGTCGCCTTAAATCAAGATAGATGACGTTTTCGAAAAGCCTTCCCAGATCTTTTTCGTATTCTAAGGTCAATGCCCTAGCCATTCCTGTGTCAATGGCATAGATTTTTTTTGGGTGAACTTGTGCCTTTCGACATGAGGGATCAAACACGGCTGTAGGGAAGGAGAGAAAGGCATCTTCAATATGGTCCAAGTATTGATAGAGTTGGTCTTTACTGATTGCATGCCCTTGGCTTTTGAGATCATTGTAAAATTTATTCACGGCAAAAGGTTTGCCCACATTATGGATCATGGACAAAATCATATATTTGATGACGCTTGGATTTTTAATATTGTGGCGCTCAATCAAATCGCGGTAAATGACAACATCTAGGTACTCTTGCAAGGTCTTCTGTCTTACATCTGGGGCATAAGCAATAATTTCCGGAAATCCGCCTTCAGTCAAATAATGGCGGAACAATTGAGAAAGCCTATCTAATGTATATTTATCAAATAGAGCGCGATCAATCGTGGCCTTTTTTGCTCTAATAAATTCATTAAAACTATAGGGCCAGATTTCGATCGCCAGAGATCTCCCTCGTAGATTGGTAGCAATTTCTTTACTAAGCAACTTGGCTGAAGAGCCGGTTAAAAAAATCTCAACCTGTTTACTATCATGCAAACGGCGGATCACGATAGGCCAATTTTTTACATTTTGGATCTCATCAAAAAAAAGATAGCATTTTCTGGCATGATTTTCAGGATAAAGAGCATAAAACGCATCCACTAACTTTGCCAACACCTGTTCATTCAAAGGAAGCAAACGATCGTCTTCAAAATTGAGATATAAAACTGTTTTCCTATCGATTCCCTCACTGAGCATTTTTAAAATTTGCTGATAGAAAAAATAGGTCTTTCCCGAACGCCGCATGCCAATAGCCACTTTGATTTTGGTAGGTGCATAAGGAAAATGAGCCTCTCGAGGAATAAGATCTTTTAGCAAAGTTAGCTTGGAATAGAATTCACCAAGCAAGATCTGGAGTAGCATCTGTTCGTTCATATGTTGAGATTTCCTTCTTATAAGGAAAGATTAACATAATATTATCCTTTTTACAAGGAAAATTTTTTCTCTTCTTGCAGCCCTACAAGAGTGTTGGTCCGAAAATTTTATTCTTTCCTGTGCTTGATTTGGATGAAGAATTCGGCCTCGACCATGATCCTCTCATGTTACAGTGTAATATTTTTGCTTAGGGTGATTAAGGATATTAGGGTATTGCCTTTTCAGAACTCCTTGATCACACAGATGATTGATGTAATGGTTTCTGAGGGAATCTTCTTTTCGATTCAACAACTGAGCCATTTCAGATATTGAAAGAGCTGTTATTTGGCAAAGGTCGAGAATAATTCGACTAACCAAGTTCTTAGGACTTTTCTTAGTCCCTGTAATTCTTTTGGCTATTTGTTGCAACTTCTCTAAATGTTCGGAGTTCAAAGGCAAATGTTCGGAGTTCAGAGGCAAATGTTCGGAGCTCTTGCTGTTCAAATGTTCGGAGCTCTCGATTGAATGTTCGGGGTTATCTAATTGAGCGGCATTTCTTACAAGGTCGGAATCTCGAACAATATCGCCTTTAATGGGATGTTGGCCCGCTAAGTAATAAAATGTTCCTTTACCAGCCCCTTCACTCTTAAGTATTTGTTTATCAACAAGCCCATGAAGTGCCCTGGTTAATTCAGAAGGATGCTCTTTACTAAGTTCGATCAATCTTCTGTGAGTCACACATCCTTCAGCTTTTGCTGTCACTAATGCTATTCTTTCTAATTGATCCAGCTGGTCAAACGTTTTTCCAAAACTTTTCTTTAAATTGGAGATAACATCTTCAGGTAATAAACTGGTCATCCTTAAGACAAACACTGTCTGATTAGATTCAAATCTTTCTTCCAATTCAGGGTTTTTCCAATGCTGTTCTTTCCAATTTTTATAGATTTTTGGAAATCCTGATCCCGCCTGCTCGCCTAAGCCCACAAGTTGAAACATTTTTTGTAAATTTCTGTTACGACAATCACTAACCCCTCCATGCAAAGCATCTTCTCGAGGCACTCTAAATAAACCAGAATTACGGAAACCAAATAAATCAGGTCGTTTAACAACAAGAATTGAACAATTGCCAGAATAATCAGCGTGGATTATAGTATTGATCAAAGCCTCTCTCAAAGCCTCATGCACAGGTGTATCTTCAATTCTCTCATCCCCTGATAAAAGAAAGGGAATTTTTAAATCCTCATATAATTTGTTTATTGTTAAACGGTAAAAATCATATAAATTTCCACTCCAAGAGAAATCGGTTGTCACTCTATCAATCCAACGATTTTCTTCCATAGAACGCGAACATTCTTGATAGTCGACAATGTAATTAGGAACGGCATCAAGGATTGAACGCAGTTTGCCAAACATAAGAAGCCCTGCTAACGTCAAGCATTCTTTTTTAGATTCTCGATTTTTTCCCCATCCTCCAATGTTGCGAAGCAAATCTTGAAGGAACCGTTGTTTAATTCTTTGACTCCAAGGAAGATCATTCCTCCTTCCGTATTTGCCATTGCAGAATATGTTTCCCAAATGCATTTAGGGAGATTTCCATTGCCATCTTTCCCTTCACTGGCTTTGAATTCTGTATCATAGTCTTCCCTAATAGTTCTAAAATCGAAAAAATCAGACTTCATAAGCCAAAGACTAATATAGATTGAGATAGGAGCCATGTTATCGGTAAACAACCTCTCATGCAATGACTTTTTCATAATTTGGAAAAACTCTATGGCATATAGGCGGTATAGTTCCTTCTTATTTTCTTCAACAAATCTTAGCAATTGATAATTGAACTAAAACTCTTAATCATGCTACAGTATTGTTGTCAGATGATTTTGACAACCCAGATCTTTCAGGATGGCATCCTTTTAAGAAGGCAAGCATGGTATCGACTTAAAAAACAAGAATGGTCACTGATCATGTTGAGGATGTGAAGGCAGGGAATATGGATGGAGATACTTTGATTACGCGATATGGAGCTTATGGTATTATTGTCCAAAATAATAAGCTCTTCGCTGACTCAAAAAAAATCTGGCCCCTATTGCGGTTTGTGGAGATTACCAGGAGGCGCTATTGAGTTTGGAGAAACTCCAGAAGTGACCCTTAAAAATAGTAAAGATGGCAAAGGATCAGAGAAGATCATGCAGATGACAAATGGACGCGGCGTAGATACAGCAATTGAAGCAGTTGGTATTCCTGCGACTTTTATTATTTGCGAAGATATTGTGGCTCCAGGAGGAATTATTGCGAATATTGGTGTACACGGCACAAAAGTAGATCTCCATTTAGAACGTTTGTGGTCGCAAAATATTTCTATCACGACACGATTGGTTGACACAGTCACAACACCCATGCTGCTTAAAGTTGTTCAAGCGAAAAAAATTGATCCAACCTTATTAATTAGCCATCGGTTTAAATTAGAGAATATTCTGGAAGCCTATGAGACATTTGCTCAAGCAGAGAAAAATAAAGCACTTAAAGTTATTATTGATATTTAAGGTGGAAGAGGTAGGATAACCAAATCTTATAAGACTGAACGAATCACTCCACCTTCGACTCGCAAGGCAGCACCATTTATGGCAGCGGCTTGTTCACTACATATAAAGGCTACAAAAGCTCCTACTTCATCAATTTACGCCATGTGCGACTTTTTTTTCCGTTCGAGTCCGGGCCCGAGACCGGGCCCGCGCCCGAACCGAGACTACGAGCTTTGCTAAACTACTCAAAATTGATTCGTGAATTACTTAGACGATCCATCAAAGTCTTGTACAGACTTTTTACCGAAGCTCGGAGTTTCGGTTCGGGCGCGGGCCCGGTCTCGGGCCCGGACTCGAACGGAAAAAAAAGTCGCACATGGCGTCAATTTTTAGTGCATGAAAAATGAATTTTGCGCTATATATGATATTATATTTAGCGTAAACTCAAGTCAAAAAGGCAAATAAGCTATTTATACAGGTCAATGTAGCGCATGAGCGAAATTTTAGGCAGAAAAAGAGAAAAAGAAGAGTTACAAAAGATTTTAGACTCAGAAACGCCTTCTTTTTTAGCGATTTATGGAAGGAGAAGGATTGGGAAAACTTACTTAATCAAAAATTTCTTTAAAAATCAGGGATTATTTTTTCATCTGACAGGAATACAGGATGCCACGTTAGAGATGCAGTTGAGAAATTTTACCAATGAATTTTCTGATCATTTTGAGAAGGGGAAAAGGACAAAAAGACCGAGTGATTGGTTTGAAGCTTTTCAGATGTTAAGGAAGGAAATAGAAAAATTGCCTAAAGAAGTAAAAAAAATTCTTTTTCTAGATGAACTCCCTTGGCTTGTCACTCCTCGTTCAAATTTTATGCAGGCTCTTGAGCATCTCTGGAATAGATATTTATCAGAAACACCGCATGTCATTTTGGTCGTTTGTGGATCTGCTGCCTCTTGGATGATTGATCATATTGTCAACAATCAAGGAGGACTATATGGCAGAGTAACAAAGCAGATTCGCTTGCTGCCCTTCTCTTTATCTGAAACAGAGGAGTTTTTGCGCTACAGGAATATTCACCTAGAGCGAAAGCAAGTGATTGAAATTTACATGTGTTTAGGTGGCATAGCGAAATATTTGACCTATCTTGAGCGAGGAAAATCCCCCGCCCAAATGATTGGAGAGCTCTGTTTTTCATATAATGCCCCTTTGCTATCCGAATTTCATAATCTTTATCGATCTTTATTTGTTCATCATGAGGATCATGTGAAAATTGTGAAAGCTCTTGGAGCTAAACGCTCCGGACTTTCTTATCAGGAAATTGTAAAAAAAACGAAAATCCAGGCGGGCGGAACTTTAAGTCGACGTTTAGAAGAGCTTGCAGAATCGGGCTTTATTCAAGAAATTCCTCTTTTTGGCAAGGGGGAGAAAAGCAATCGATATGTGCTCATCGATGAGTATTCTCTCTTTTATCTTTATTGGATTTCCGGAATCTCTGCGATCGATCTCCAAACGAGAGGCCCGGACTATTGGATGAAACAAAGAAATACGCAATCTTGGAAAAGTTGGGCCGGTTTTTCATTTGAAAATATTTGTCTTAAACATATCGACAAAATCAAATCGGCTCTTGGTTTAGCGGCAGTCCAAACAGAGGCCTCTAAATGGCGGAGCCCTTCTTCTAGACAATCAAAAGAAGAAGGGACCGAAATTGATTTGGTCATTAGTCGAGCGGATCCGTGCATCAATCTCTGTGAAATTAAATATTATGAAGATGTTTTTTCTATAGATAAAGAATACGCTCAAAAGCTTCAAAGAAAAAAAGCACTCTTTGCCTCGGAAACAAAGACAAGAAAGGCTTTGTTTTTGACGCTCATAACTACTTATGGCACAAAGCATAATGAGCATTTTTTATCTTCTGTGGATCAAGAATTAGATTTTAATGCTTTATTCTAAATAAAATTTAAATTAAAATAAGATTATTTTTAGGATCTAGGGCTAGTTTTTGTATGAAGTTATTATTTTTTATTTTTCTAGCTTCCTCCTGTGCTGCTCTGGCCAATTTCTTTTTTCGCAAAAACACTTGTGCGAATGGAAATCAGAGTGCCTATCTCTCTGCCCAATATCTTTTTTCTTTTTTGACCTCTTTGTTATTATTTGAGAGTTTTACAGATCTTTCTTTTAGTTTTCCCATGCTAGGAATTGGGATGATTGTGGGAGGGATGAATGTCCTCTTAATGTTTTGTACATCTCAGGCTTTACAGAGAGGGCCGACGGGGGCCATTTTTGCTTTCCAAAATGCGGGGGCCGTCTTTCCGGGGGTGCTCTTATTTTTTTGTTTTGGGACTGAGTATGGATATACTCTCACCCTATTCCAAATTTTGGGAATGTTATTAGTGATTGGGGGGCTCTGTTGTTTTGCCAAGAAATCTCCCTCTTCTAAAGAAGGAGAAGACTCTTTGAAATGGATTCCCTATGCCATCATTTGTTTTTTTGTTCAGGTTTTTGCTCTCACGTGCATTCAATGGAGATGTTTGCTTTTTTGTGAGGAGGCGACCCATTTTTTTATTCCTTTTACCTTGAGAGAGGCAGATGATATTTGGTTTCTCCCCGGTTTTTTTGGGAGTGCTTTTATTTTGCAGAGTTTGGGTCTTTTCTTTGAGAAGAGACCCATTCATCTTCAAGATGCTGCCTATGGATTAGCGGGAGGAATAGCGAATGGAGCGGCAACTGCTCTCTTGGTTTTGGTGACAAAATGGGCTCTGCCGGAGGAACAGGCGATGCTTTTTCCCTGTTTTGCCGTGATGGTGATTGTCTTGTGTAGTGCGTGGGCACGATGGGTTTATCGCGAAAGGTTTGATTTTCTATCCAATGCAGTTTGTTCAGCAGGGATTATGATTGGAAAATTATGACTTTTATAGGTGAGAGAGAAGAGAAGGCCTCAGAATCGCTTACCAGCTATTTGAGGCCGTTTGGTTTAACCACCACTATGGCTAAGTAACTGGAATCCGAAGGTCTTTTCGATAATTCGATTGGTAAACTCATAATAATTGCGATCAAAGGCTGCTTTTGCATCATCTCGTCCTCGTGACAGAGTTTCGAGATATTTATTGAAGGCTTGGATGAATCCTTCTAGTAATTGCTTTAATGAGTCAATTTCTCCTTCTTGCAATTTGATTTTTGAGACGTAGATCTCTTTCACTGCTGTGATCGTGTGTTTCAGCGCCTCGGTGATGCTATTCATTTTTTGGTCTTCATGGTGGAGCCACTGGAGAATGTCGGACTCTCTACTATTCTCCATTTTTTTTAATTCTTTCTCGAGTTCCTTGACTTTGGGTGGCTTATTTGGTTCGTTTGCTCTATAGTCAGCTATTGCTTGATCTCGTGCTGGTCCTGGTTGTGGTAGTTGCATTGTTTGCTGTGTGGGGAGGGTGTTACCTGCTGATACCCGTCCTTCGTTGAATTCCTTTTCGATTGCCGTATTGAGTTCGCGTTTTTTCTCATTAATTTTCTTCTCAACCTTCGCCGTCGAATCTCCAAAGTTCTTGACTGTCGCCACAAATTGAACTCCTGAAATGAAGGCCGAAGTAAAACTGCTAAAAGCTTCCGCCATCTTTTCAGCGGACTGCTGCTCATAGAGCTGTTTTGTCAGATCAGAAGTCGCTTTGGCGAGTTGAAACAGGTAGTCGCGCATCTTGACCTCTGCCATGGAATCTTGAAACTGGTTAAGACGCTCATAGTTCGCAATTTCCTGCATGACCGCAATAAAATTTGCAAGGAAAGAAGGGCTGAACCATTGCACCTCTTTTAATTTGTTAATCGCCTCATTGGCCTCTTCGCTGGAAAGAAGTTTGGGAGGGTAAAGATGGGGCTGATCGGCCCCTGTCACGGCAGGAGCTGCTGGATCTGCACGAGAAGCGATCCCTTTGCTGACTGTCATTTGATCGGGAATCACATAAGGACTCACCACTCCTGAAATTCTCTTTGTCTCTTCCACCTGTTGTTGGGGAGAAACGAGAGACTCTTCCATGGAAGATAAGGAATCTAGATGTGGCATATAATTAATCTCCTATTATAACTTATTTTTTATGTCTCTTTTTTATGAGAATTAGTTTTTAAAAATTCTTGTAGATGCTGCCGCTCAAGCGCGATTTTCATCTTTAACTCTTCATATTTCGGATTGCTTTCAGCCAAAACAAAGGCCTCTTGAATCGCGCTTAAAGCCGATACAGGGTGATTCGCTTTCATAAAACAATCATACAAATAGAAACAAGAGTAGGGTTCGGAAGGATCGAGAAAATGAGAGAACGTATAATGGGCCGCTGCGTTCAAATACTCTTTATTTCGATGATAACAGGCCGCCAGGGCAAAAGAGTAGCGAGGATCTGTCGGATCGAGTGCTCTCAGTGTGGAGAAAACAGGAAGGGCTTCCTGATATTTCCCTGAATAAAAAAGTTTGTACCCATGATTGTAAATCACCTCCCTCATCTCAGGAGTGCAGCCAAGCGCTTCTGAAGGAGACAGCTGATGTTGTTCCATTTTCATGATCGTCTCCTTCAACAGTTGCTTTTGTTGGGAAGAAAGAGGGATGTTTAATCGATTGAGAGCAGATTCCATCTCTTCTTCCATTGAATTTAAAGCTTCTTTTTCTTGTGTGTTCATTTTTTTTTCCTTATAAATTACCCTTGAATAGGACGATATAATCGACTGGTCGTTTGGCGAATCTCTTCATAAAATTTCATCAGTGCATCACTGATCTTGCTGAGAAAATCGGCACGATTTGCGATATCGGACTGCAGGCTTGTAACGATTTTCTCTAACAGATGAATCAGCTCTAGAATGAATTCTTCTCTCGCTTTTGCCTCTCCAACGACGCGCAGTAAGTCGGCTTGTTTCGTATCAGAGACTCCTTTCATCACTTGGAACGTCGCTTGCACCCCTAGATTGCCGAGTTCCACCCCTTTATTGGCGAGTAGTAACAGGTTTTGGAGTAACACTTGGATTGTCTCCACAATTTCAGCATACTTTTCGGGACTTAAAGTTTGGTTATGGATTTTTGCCATCACGATTAGAAAGAGAGAGTTGCCAACGTCGCGTGCCCATTTTGGAAAATTTGAGAGGTAACTTGCTGCCCCTTCCCAAATCTCTTTTTCACTCATTTTTGGAGCTTGTGGATTCACCTTCGGCTCTTTTATTGCTTTGATGATCCCGGGCAGAATGAATGCAAGGAGGGTCATGATCGTTTGAATGATGATCATCACGAATTCAGCCGTTTGTTGATCTTTTTGACTCCCTCCCGTTTCCTTCACAATGGTTGCAACGAGTTCCGGAATGGCATTACTCGCTAGGATTGCCATCGGGATTAATTGAGCAGCCGATTGCTTAGTGAATTCACCGATAAAGGTTTTCGCTAATTCAGTTACACTCTTTCCGGCAGAGTTAGCAGCCACAGCTGCGCCTCCTGCATATCCCGCTGCAACGCAAATGGCGACAACAGCAATGACAACCGTGATTTTGATTAAAGTATTTACCCATTCAGGGGAATCTGGAAAGAGCTTTTTGACCCCTTCATTGAAGGCTTTCACGATTTTTCCTACCGTATCATTTCCTGTCGCTGCTTCGGTAATGAAGAAGCTTGTCGTTGCAAGACTCATCGTGACGGAGGCAACGACAAGGGGGATGCAAGCCCCCGCAGTGGCGATAGACAAGAGGGTGCTAAGGAGGGTCGCAAGACTAGAAAGAACAATCCCCGTCCACTTTGCAGCTTCTCCATTTCCAAATACTTTTTGCCGTTCAGCCTCCAGCTCTTGCTGCTTCTGGATGAGACCCTCCAAACGGGCCATGCGCTGCTCATATTGGTTGGATTTTTCTTGTGAGACGGCTCTTTCATAAGTTGCATCGGCAAGCTGCATGTCTTGTAAAACGGCTTTTAACGCTTGAATCGTGTCTAAGATTTTGCGCATAAAGCTCACTTTCTTCTTATCGTCTGGGCTCTCTGAACGAGCGAATTCTTCAATGGTCTTATTGATGGCTTCTTCCTGTCCGCTGAGGATGCTCTCCACATTACTAAGAAGGGCTTGAGTTTGTTCTTGGACACGCTTTTGCATGAGGGAGGGGGTCTCTTGAATAGAAGAAACGGAGGAGCTTTCTTGAACGTTTGTGAGTGGAGGAACAAGAGAGGGAATTTGCGCAGGCTGATCGTAGCTCTTTTTTCCATTTAAGGATAAAGAGGAAATTCCTCCTTGGAATGCTTCCACCGTATCTTGAGAGTGGGGAATGTGAATTTGCCCATTCAATTCGGTTTTGGATGCCGTTTCGGTTGCCTCGGCAGGGGAGTAAGGGTAGGAGGAAGGGCTTTCCTCAGTCGTAAAGAGGGGAGATTTATCTGGGCTCATAGGATATTCCTTAAATTATTCATTTACGCTTTGTTGTTTTAGTCGAGCTAAGCTTAAAAGAGCTTTTTCTTTTATTTTCGCATATTCCGGCTTATCTCCCGCTCGTTTGATGGCCATCTCGAGGCTGATCATGCCGGATAGGTCATCTCCCATCTGTAGGAAACAGTCAGAAGAATGGTAATAAGGAAGAGGGGAGTTGGGATCCAAGGTGCTGCATATCGTATAGGACTGGACTGCATTTCGGTAATCTTTCAAGAGATGGAAAGAGGCCGCTAATCCTAACAGGTATTTGGGTTCTATCCCATTTAACACGACTAAGATGCGAAAAAGATGGACCGCCTCTTCATATTTTCCCGTATTGTAGAGACGATACGCTTGTGCATAGACATTTTCTAGGATTTTCGGGTCGACTCCCATGGCCTCTTGAGGGGAAAGACCCCCTTTTACCATTTTTCCCAACATATCATCAAAAGAAGCGGTGAGCTTGTTTATTTCCTTTTCTTCATTCTTGACTTGAGAATTTCTCATTTGGTACCTCTTAAATTAACGGCAGATGATTGAAGCAAGTTCATTGATCTGACGCACGAGAATTGTGAATAAATCCATCATTTGGTTGACGGCCTGATTCGTGGTATTGACATTCGTCTGCATTTTTTTCGCATCGCTTTCAACGACTCCTCTCAAATTCTGAAGATTGCCTGCCCAGTTCTGAAGGCGCTGGTTCATGAAATTTCTTGCCGTTGCGATGTCTTGCTTATCTCCCTCATCTTTTTTACTCAATGGAGTTTTTCCATCTGCCGTAATGATAATAATCTGCCCTTGCAGAGCCGTATAAGCATGCTGATAGCGTACTAATAAATTGAGGTGATCGGCTTGTGCAATGGCTAAGTCTTGATAAACCTTCACCATCTCTATTAATAGGCGCAGGACCCTAGACATCACTTGTCCATCTCCCGGCGTATAGTTTTCAGACACATGCGCCGTATAAGCCTGCAAATCCTCAATCAGTCCCTCTGCTGAATCTTTAATGAACGCTCTTACCTCTTCCTCTTTAACGGGGGAGGAAGCCGCTCCATTCAGCCCCTCTGTAAAGGGGGAAGGGGAATAGTTGTTGGATACATCTACGTCTGGCATATTGATTTTTCTCCATTCTTGATTAATTTTTATTAATGACCACCAGAGAATGCTCGAGTCAGTGTTTGTGCAATTCTCTTCAGGGTATCGATCAAAGAAGCAGCCATCTTCATGAATTCATCAAATTTGTTTTTGATCTCTTGCAAATCATTGACCTTTTCATCCTTTAAGGATTGAGCCGCTCCAATCGCTTTTTGGAGGTCATCTTGAAAGGAACCTCCTCCTCCTGCCGGACCTTTATCTCGGTTGTCCATGATCCACCTAGACATGGCTCCAGCCATCGCAGCGGGATCGTTCTCGTCGACTCCTTCGAATGCCTTGTTAATCCCCTTGGCAATCTTATCCAAAGCATAAGCTAAGCTATTTGTCTCCGTTCGACTGATTCCAAGGTTTTCCAGGGTTTGAATGTACTCTTCGAGTTCCTTTGCATAAGCCAACAGCTGCTCGCCGTTGACAAGTGTCGGATCGTTAGGATGGAGCTGATCAAAATATTTCTGAAAGACTTGATGTAACTGTTCGAACCCTTCGCCTCCTGTGGCTTTTGCATCCACATCCCTAAATCCCTTTAAGTAAGAGAGAACATAGTCCTCAACGGCTCCTCTTGGACGGCCATCTTTAATCATTTGGTCATATCCCATGAGGAATTGATCGCCGTAGCGGGTAAAAGTTCCATCGACCGTGTTGAGGACAGCAGCGATCTCTTTAAGCATCTCTTCTGGAAGAGGGTAAGGGAAGGGATATTCTCCTGTAAATATAGCGGTTGGAGGCCATCTCAGTTCAGGAGAGGCTCCTGGATTAGGAGTTGGATAGAGAGGGCCAAAATGTTTCTCTGCGAGTTTCAGCAATTCTTCCTCTTGACCGATGCTGCCTTGCAAATAGCCACCCACCACCCCCGCAATGTAACTACTGAGGGCTGGTTTTTGCGTGTCTCCCTCAGGAAGGCTTTTCCATAAATTGTAAGTGTCAATGAACTGCTTTTGTTTAGCGGGATCATTTTTGTAAATGGTTTTTGCGAGTTCTTCAATCATTTCACCTGGAATATCATCCGCACCGGCGGGAGGCCATTTAAAGCCATCGGGCGAGAGAACCTCCCATTGGTTGGAGGCATTTTGAATATTCGTTAAAGTAGAGATCACCTTTTTTGAGAGCTGCAAAGCTTCTTCTAAAGAGAGCATTTCTTTGTTGAAGAACTCACATCCTCTCACAATGACGTCGAGCCAAATCCTCTGTCCAAGGGATTGTGTTGAGGATGCGAGCCCTTCCATGCTTGTTCCTAGAATCTGTAAAAAGGAAAGGGTCTCTCCTTTCTCATCTTTCGTGGTAAACTCTTTTAAAAGCTGGATGGCTGCCACAAGATCCCCGTTTAGAGGAGACTCATCAACGGAGATTCCCTGGTTATTCAGTAAGTTAAAAATCAGGTTCATTCTGCCAATCATTTCTTCATTTAAATAATAGGCGCGTAAGGGGGAAGTCAAAGAATCTCCCTTTTCGGCTAGCTCTTTTAACTCCTGCATGGCCTTCAAGAGTTCCTCAACATCCTTCTCTGTTGCTTGAGTGGGCCGATTAAAAATATTCTGAATATTTTCCATCAGCCGTGTATACTCTTTTAAGATTGTATCTGATGTCTGGTTGAAAGGATTCACAGGGACAGGTCCAAGACCGGGAACGTTAATAGTGGACATAAATAATCCTTAAATTAAACTAATCATATTTATTTTATAGTTTAATTGTAACACTTTATTATTTTAATATAAACAAGATATTTTAAATTTTATTCTTATTTTTTGTTAATTTCTCATTCTTCCAGTTAATAACTGGAAGAATGAAGGAAGAAAAGAGTCGAATCGAGTTTATTCTTCATCTTCTCTGTCGCGAGAGGGATGGCGTCGTTGATCTTTAGGTTGCTCTTGATCTCGTTCTTGAGGATTTTGTTGGTTTTTTTCTTGGAAGAGGGGAATTTCCTCTGTTGTTGTTGTCACAATGTGAATAACATAGCCTGCCTCTTGCATCGCATCAGTGAGAGAGTTTTCCTTTAATTTTTGATCTAAAAATCGTTTTCCATCCTCCGATAAATCGCTGAAAGAGACGTTGAACTCTTTTTCTGCATGAGGGGAGGCTTCGAGCGTGAGAGTAGTGCCTTCTAAGACAGGGGGGCTGTGGAGAGTGACTCTTGTAAATGTGAGATCGTTATGTTCGAGCACTTGAATTTGTTCAATCATTTTATCGACTAATTCTTTAATAGAGGCGAGACGAGAGGTTCCGGGGGTATCTTGTAAGGAAGAGGAAGTCGTTTCAAACTGGATCGTTGAAATAATCGGCTGAGAAAGAACGGACTCCTTGAGGGGGTCGCTAAAAGAAGGGGAGCTTTTGTCTTTTCTCTCCTCAGAGGAGGCTTCTTTTTGTTCTTTTCTTTCTATTGTTCTTCCCTGTGGTTCTTGTCTCAGAGGAGAATTGACCCCTTCTTCCTTAGGTTGTTCGGCCTTAAGAGGGGGGGGAGGGGATTCACTTTTTTGTTTGGCTTGTGCAGACAGAAAAGAGAGCTCTTGGGGTAAAGAAGGTTTTTCTTCAAATTGGAAGGGCTTTTCTGTGGAAAGAGGTTTTTCAGTCCTATTTTCTTTGGGATGAGGGGAGGGGAAGGCCTCTTTAGGCTCATCTAGACTAGGTTCTTTGGGCTGTATGGGGAGAGCATCTTTAGGCTGTATGGGGAGAGCATCTTTAGGCTTATCTAGACTAGGTTCTTTAGGCTGTATGGGGAGGGCATCTTTAGGCTTATCTAGACTAGGTTCTTTAGGCTGTATGGGGAGAGCATCTTTAGGCTTATCTAGACTAGGTTCTTTAGGCTGTATGGGGAGGGCATCTTTAGGCTTATCTAGACTAGGTTCTTTAGGCTGTATGGGGAGAGCATCTTTAGGCTTATCTAGACTAGGTTCTTTAGGCTGTATGGGGAGGGCATCTTTAGGCTTATCTAGACTAGGTTCTTTAGGCTGTATGAGGAGGGTATCTTTAGGCTTATCTAGACTAGGTTCTTTAGGCTGTATGGGGAGAGCATCTTTAGGCTTATCTAGACTAGGTTCTTTAGGCTGTATGGGGAGAGCATCTTTAGGCTTATCTAGATTAGGTTCTTTAGGCTGTATGGGGCGAGCGTCCTTCGGTTTATCAAGACTATTTTCTTTGGGCTGGGGGGTTGGACGAGTTTTTTTAGGTTGATCACTTTTCTTCGCCTTTTCGGTCTTCGCGGCTTTCTCGGCCATTTCGCCCTTTTCGGCTTTCTCGACGCTCTGTTTTATCTGCTTTGTCTGCTTTGATTGATCTTTGGAAAGTTCAAAGATAGATTGAGGATCTTTTTCTTTTCCTGTAAAAGAGCTCTTTTGTGCTTCTTTATCTAAAACGCGGCGGAATTTAGGAGTCTCTTTAGGTAGATCTCTATCCTTAGGAAGATCCCTGGAGGAAGGGGAAGGGGTAGAAGGAAAAGAAGAGGCGGCTTCTTTCCTCACAGGAGAATCAGACGGGTAATTGGGTAATTGATTTAACATAATTTTACTTTATCCTTTCTTTTCAGCATCAGGAATATCCGAAAAAAAAATTTTAGGCAAATCTTTTGAACCTCCTCTCTCCTATTCTTTGCGATGATGAATCGCATGAATGATCGTTCCCAATTCATCCTGTTCTCGTCCCTC
The DNA here is from genome assembly GCA_963801825.1 of Parachlamydiales bacterium. GTDB lineage: Bacteria > Chlamydiota > Chlamydiia > Chlamydiales > Parachlamydiaceae > CAWDGI01. The sequence goes on along the minus strand of CAWDGI010000002.1, from coordinate 486,964 downwards.
TAAGATCTCCCTTTCTCGTCGTTTTTCTTTCAGCCAATCTTTTTGATGCATCACGAGCTTATCGGCCTCTTGCCGCTTGAGACGCAACTCTTGTTTGGCTTGTTCTAAATTTTTTTTTGCTATTTCTACCTGTTGCTCTTGATCCTTAACTTTTTTTTCTTCTACTTTTAATTTCTCATCGACAATTTTGAGATAGACCTTCATTTGTTGGATTTTCGGACTGGTCGTTCCTTGGTCTAACGTTTCTCGTAATTGACGTAATTTGTCTTGTTTGTGATCTTTTACGTTATCTCGCTCACGCTTTCTTTCCTGTAACTTCTTCTCTTCCGTTTCTAAAGCCAGTTGCTTTGCCTTCACCACCTTTTCTGCCTCTTCTACCCTCCGTTGCTTGACCTCAATCACCTGTTTAAGGGGATAAATCGGTTTATCCATAAGCCTTCCTTAACCCCTACCTAAAAAGAGTTTTTAGTAGTTGAATGGTTTCTTGCAGAGAGCATTTCTCTTCAATCCCCTGTTTAAGAAACTTCATCACCTTGTCAATATAATCTAAAGCAAAATCTCCTGCTTTATCTGCTCCTCGCTTGTATTCTCCGATTTTAATCAGCAATTCATTCTTTTTATAATTGGCGAGCACCTCTCTTAATTTTCCAATCAACTGAAGACTCTCTTTCGGCACAATCGCATTGATGATCCGACTGGCAGAAGCGAGAACATCAATCGCCGGATAATGATACTGACGAGCCAGCTCACTGGATAAAATAATATGGCCATCCAAGATCGAACGCACTTCATCGGCCACAGGCTCATTCATATCATCGCCGGCGACCAAGATGGTATAAAAAGCGGTAATCGATCCTTTATCCGAATTCCCCGTTCGCTCTAACAGCTTGGGCAAGGTCGAGAACACGGAAGGAGTATAACCGGCCCGAGCCGGAGGCTCTCCTGCTGCCAATCCCACTTCTCTTAAAGCACGGGCAAACCGGGTCACCGAATCCATCATGAAGATGACCGATTTCCCTTGCGCTCTAAAGTATTCGGCAATGGCCGTCCCAACGTAAGCCGCATTCAGACGGAGTTGAGAGGCTTGGTCGGAGGTCGAGACAATCAAAACAGAGCGTTTGAGCCCTTCCGGTCCTAAATCTTTTTCAATAAACTCACGAAGTTCTCGTCCCCGCTCTCCCACAAGACTGATGACATTGACATCGGCCACTGCATTACGAGCGATCATACCAAGGAGGGTCGATTTTCCTCCCCCCGCAGCAGCAAAGATTCCGACTCGTTGTCCTTGTCCGACTGTCAAAACTCCATCGATCGCACGGACTCCCACCGACAACGGTTTCTGAATCGGTATTCGTTTAACAGGATCGGGAGGGGATTGGATGACGGGACAAGTCTCTTCTAAAATCAACGGTCCCTTCGTATCCTCATCTAGAGGCTCACCTAGGCCATTGAGAATTCTTCCGAGGAGCTGAGGTCCGACTTTAATGTGTAAGGGAAGATGCGTGGGGATGACTTCGGAGGAAGGGCCAATTCCTGTCATTTCTCCTAAAGGAGAAAGGAGGACTTCTTCTTTGGTAAAACCGACCACTTCGGCTCTTAAAGGCTCTCCTTCTCGCTTAATCAGGCAGATTTCCCCAATTTTAACTTGGGGGACCACCGCTTTAATAATCATTCCGACAATTTCCGTAATACGGCCATTGACGGTGGTCAGCTGAAGTTCTTCTAAGTCTCCTAAGAGTTTGTTGAGGTGATCATTAGAAAACATATTTTTCACCTATTTTAATAGATTGGAGACGATCAAGAAGAGAAAATTAGACTTGGACGTTCATGATTGTCTTCGTTCCTTCCAATGCTTTGTTTAACAAATTGCTTAATAGCTCGACTTCCTGTTGAATATGATGCGATTTAATTTGAATGGCAAGCAGAGCCGCAGGATTGAGTCCCTTTCCATTAGCCGATCCCAATGTTCCCACTGTATCGAGGAGATGATTGATTGAGTCTCCGGCATGGATAAAAGATTCTAGAATGCGGACAACGGGATTAGGAGGAGTTTTTTCATTCTTTTCAAGAGCGGCGGGAGTCCCTTCGACCCCTGTTTTAGAGAGGGCAATTTGGATATGTTCATCAATATGGCCTAAGCGATTGCGAATGAGAGTTTGATAAGAGGGCTTAATGGCTGCTCCCGGTTGAGAAAGCTTCTCCTTGGCTACATCGATATGAGCAAGAGTGGTTTTTATCTCTTTTTTAATTGCTTCCTGAGAAGCCGATTCTACAGTCCCATTTTCTGTATCTTGTCTGTTCTCTTGAGAGGAAGAGTCTTGGGGATTTTCTTTCTTCATTCCGGAGAGCTCTTCAATTTCTTCTGCCTCGTCTTGTTTTTTTCTTTCTCGCTGGTCGTCAGAGGCTGTCCCACTTTTTTGCGCCGTCACGTTATCATCTCCCAAAGTGAAAGAATGGATAAGATCGGACTCTGTCTCTACAGGAATAGAGCGAGGGTCAACAAGCTGTGAGGACGAAGAAGCAAGAGGACTTAAAAATGTTTGAAAGTATTCCTTGCTGGAAACGACCCGCTCTTCTTGTAAGGAAGGAGCTCCTTGTTGATTGATATGTTCAGTGATTTTATTCACTGCAGAGGGTTGATCAAGTGCCATAATAAGTGCCTCATGTAAAGATAAAGATTAGAAAGATGACCTTCTTTCAAGTGTAAAGAAAATGACGAGAAGCATCTTCTCGTCATTTCTTTCTTCATTAAAACCAATTAGCCTTTGGCATTTCGAAGTATGTTTACCTGTGCGTTGTGCATCGCAGTCACAATGTTGGATGCTCCATCAGTAACTGTGTTAAGTGCTTGGGCAGTGATCTGGACATCAAACATGGACTGCACATCCACCCCCTCTTCACTATTGTCATAAAAGGTTTTAAGCGCTTTGTTTACGTTGTCTTGTGACTTCCCAATCTGGTCTGTCAATGTTTTGTATGCAAGTATAGACATAATATTCCTCCAAAGTGATTTTTTTCTACTTAATAATAAGCTCAGTAGGGAATTCAGACTTTGGAAATTACACTTCCTGAAGTTTATCTCCCCCTTCTTTGGGGTTTAAACTTCGGTTCTGAAACGCTATGACACTTAAAAACTACTTATCTTCTTAGCCTTGCTAGAAGATAGATCAGTTTCTTTGTATCTGAAACTTTTCTTCCTTAATTATATCAATTTATTATTAATTAATCAATAGGCTTTTTCTAACGTCAAGGGTTGAAAAAAGGGGGTTTTGTTTTTCCTTTTTCCTTTTCAAGCCATTCCAACCCGCTTATTCCCAGCTGTTTGACAATAGGTTCATCGGTTTTTTCGAGTGTTTCTCGAATCAGCTTTTCTCCTTTCTTCTGATAGCCCGGATTATTTTTTGAAAAAAGATAAGAGAGTCCAAGGAAGACTTGGGCGGTATGATTTTGAGGCTCTTTTTCCAGCACTTCTCCATAAAGGCGAATGGCTTCTTTTAGCTCTAATTTATTTAGAGCAATGCTAGCGATTCCCATTTTAGGGATTTGGCTATCGGGACGAATGATTTGCGCCGCTTGGAAAATTTTTTTTGCACTCATTTCATCGAGTTGTTTGATGGCAATGAATCCTGCTTCAATTAATAAGGCAAAATCCTCATCAAATTCTTGAAATTTTTCTTGTTCCATTTTCTACCTCCTTCAACCTTTTTTAGAGGAATGAACGATCCGGGAGATCACTTTAACGACAGACGTATAACCATTAAGAATCTCTCCTAATGATTGATAGACCTCTGATCCTTCTCCGGTTCGAAGATCTTTTTTTAGTTTTTGTAGCCGACTTTCGATCCGACGGAGATATTCTTTCCCCTTTTCACGATCGTTTATGATTTCTTTCTCAAGATCAAAGGTGGCCTCTTCATGAGGCCCTTTTCCTGAGCTGCCTGTTTGTAAACCAAACATTATTCACCTCATCGGGTTAAATATTAATAATCAATCTGGTATTGTCCTTCTGCATTTTCCAAAAAGACATGATCGGGGGTAATTTGGGTGATCTGCATGCCATCCAATGTATCCCCTTCTGAAACAATACGTTCATTAATGACGACTGTATACTGATTCCCAATGCGCGATTCTCCTGTGACACGGTAGCGATCGGTGATATTGATAATACCCGCTTCCGGTGCTTGTGTGAGAAACTCGATTTTATTGTTGACTAGCTGGACTCCTTCAATCTGTTTGATCTCCCCAATGGCTTTTTGAATCTCTGCGGCTTGATCTTCCGGCAAATGGCCTGTTAAAACCACTTCGCCGTTCTTCAGTTCAGCCGAGACAGGGAGGGAATGATCTTTTTGCAAGACTCGATGAACCTGATTGAGGACATCCTCTTCTACAATAATTTGTTGTTTCAACAGATTGGGATAAGGGAAATGCAAGCTGAGATAATTGGAGAGTTGTTCGGCTTGTTTTCTCGTTTCTAAAGATCCGGAGACAATAAATTCGCCCGCTTTTGAGGAATGAATCGAGATCTGTCGCCAGCCTGGATTAGCTGCTAAAATGGCATTCACTTCTCTCCACGCATATTCATCAATTACAATTCCGGAGTCGTCAATCGATTTGATAGATTGACTGAGGCTAAGCCCCTGCAATCGAGAGAAAAGAAGATCTTTCTCTCCCGGAGTTTGAACATGGCCAACAAGAAGGAGATGTCCATTGGTCGGGTTAAAGGTGTAACGAAGGGCTGGAAAAGGCTCAAGGGCGCCTTGAATCAACTCATCCATATTCACTTGTGGCTGACTTAATTCGATGGGTTGGGTTTGAAAGAGAGAAGAGAGTCCAAATCCTGCGAGGGCGAACAGTCCCACGATCGTTAAAAAAATGAGGAAAGAGGTAAAATTGAGGGAAGATTTCGGGCGGGGGGGCTCAGCAATAAGAGGTTTTTCTTCCACCGGAGCGGCAGCAACCGCCGCAGCGTGGGTCGATTCTTCTCTTTCTTTCTTCCCTTGTTCTTTTGCAGGCTTCTGGATGGATTTGAGCAAAGAAGGGAGGAGGGGAGAGATAATCGTATGCATCTCTCCTTCTCGATCGTAAATGGCAAAAGAGGTCGTCCCTAAAGAGATAATCGTATTAATCGGAAGGGGCTCTTTTCCTTCGCGGCGGATATCTTCGATGACGACCCCATTTCGGCTATTCAAATCCTCGATAAATAAAGTATCCTCCGGAGTGATTGTGATTCTCGCATGCCGACGAGAGACGCTTGTATCTTGGAAAATGACATCGCAATGATGAGGATCAGTTCCCAAGAGATAACTCTGCCCCGCCTCCATGTAGAACTCAGCTCCCGTATTGGGACCGCTGATCACTTTAAGAAGCCAGCGCCCCGTCTCGATCAGGCCAAAATTGATTTTCGCAAGAGTCGGTGCCTCTCCCTCGTCTTCTAAAAACGTTTCCTCCGGTTCTGATGGCTCCTCATCGGTTTGAGGAGGAGGGGGAGGGGGCTGAGATTTTTTTAGGTTATCTTGAATGGTTTCCTCCGGCATGCTCTTTTCTGCTTTCTTGGTTTGATTTAAATGGGAGAGAGCCTTCTCAGTTCCTCCTGAGGTATAGCGAAGGACTTCATTCCCCATTTGAATGAGATCTCCCTCTTCTAAAAGACGAGGGAGAAGGCTCATCTCTTCCCCGTTGATTTGCGCAGGATTTGTTTGACTTAAATTTTCGATGAGAACGCCTTCCGGAATACGGCTGAGTAAAACGTGCTGGGGAGAGAGAGAGGAATCATTGAGGACGAATTGGCACGTCTCGGAATCGCTCCCAATGATCCATTTGTCCTTCTCTTCTTCCAGAGTGAAAGCGGAACCCTTCAGGACCCCTTCCTCAATCATTAATTTGGTCATGATCTTTTATCTATTTTTTAAGACGTACTCTCAAGACGCCAATAATGGAGAATATGGATAAATTTTCCTAATTTTTCTTTGAAGTCTTCGTAAGAAATATTGTCATCAAGTTCACGGGAAAGGATCAATTGATTCTCCTCTAACCCAATGACTGCATGCTCCGTCCCCACTCCAAATAAATTTGCTTCTAACGCTTTTAGTAAAAAAATTTCTTCATTTTTTTTCGGGGACAGCTCAATTTGGCTTTTTAAGAGAATACTCTCCTTTAATTCTTTTATTTCTATATCTATATTATCCTCAAAATGGAAATAATAGGAATTATTTTCTGTATAAAAAGCGTTTTTTTTCTCAGCTTCGAGTTCTTGAATTAATTGGCTGATAATTCCTTTTAACGTCATCCTGTGTTTTACCTTTAATTTTTTAATCTAGTACTAATTATATCTTTTCTTAGAATAAATTAAAATATTTTTTACGCCATGTGCGACTTTTTTTTCCGTTCGAGTCTGGGCCCGAGACCGGGCCCGCGCCCGAACCGAGACTACGAGCTTTGCTAAACTACTCAAAATTGATTCGTGAATTACTTAGACGATCCATCAAAGTCTTGTACAGACTTTTTACCGAAGCTCGGAGTTTCGGTTCGGGCGCGGGCCCGGTCTCGGGCCCGGACTCGAACGGAAAAAAAAGTCGCACATGGCGTATTTTTTACAATTTGGAGGGATGAAAAATATCCCAGTGGTTTCCCAGACTGATTCCCTCTTTTTGCTGTCTCTGTTCATATGTCCTAAGAGGAGAATCTTGGGAATAGACGGCGAATTTGAGTAAAATGTCTTCAGCAAGAAGACTCGGTTGATTGAATAAAAAGCACTCGAGTTTGATTTGATATTCGCCTGGATGAAATAAAGAGCAGTCGAGATCAAAAGAGCACTGATGCCGTCCTTTTTTCATTAGAATGGCTTGATGTTGAGGATGATCAGAGAGAAAAGAATGAGCAAGGAGTTGGTAGGAGGAATTAAAGAGGCTAAAACCTAATAAGAGGTCAGAGCGTGGATGAAGGACTTCGAATTCAATGTCTAGCTGGGTCTTCTCACGCGGGTCATAAAACCCGAGGCTTGAGGAAGGGAGTTGGAGAGAGAGGCGATAAAGGCGGAAAGCCGGATCTCCCACTTTCCCTTGCCATTCCAATCCGGCGACCGGGCAGCTTTGCAGATAACGGCTGATACAAGTCTCAATGGGTTCGAACGCTTTCAAGTGTCCCTTTTCTAAGAAAAGGCCTTTGTTACATAGGGCGAAAACGGAGGCGATCTGGTGGCTGACAAATAAAAGGGTTTGCCCTTCAGCCCCTTTGTCATTCATTTTCTTGATACATTTTTCCTGAAAAGCGGCATCGCCAACAGCCAGGACCTCATCGACAATGAGAAGGTCGGATTCGACATAGGCGGCGATGGCAAACCCCAGGCGCATGAACATCCCGCTGGAGTAGCGTTTGATGGGGGTATCCAGAAATTTTTCTATATCGGCAAAGGCCACAATTTCATCAAATTTTCTCTTAATTTCTCGATAGCTCATTCCCATGATGGCGCCATTCAAGAAGATATTTTCTCTTCCGGTCAAATCGGGGTGGAAGCCTGTTCCCACTTCCAATAGACTGGAGATGCGGCCGCGGATCCGAATGGTCCCTGATGTCGGTTCTGTAATGCGAGAGAGGAGTTTCAAGAGTGTGGATTTTCCGGCGCCATTGCGTCCAATGAGAGCGATGCGATCTCCCTCTTCAATTTTTAGGGTGAGATCTTTAAGGGCCCAAAACTCCTCAATCGTTGTCGTCAGCCTATTTTGCGAAGAAGAAGGGAGGGCAGAGGGGTTGAACCATCGGCGGGTTTTCTCAGCAAGGATCTCTTTAAGGGAAGCTCCGGCAGCGGGATGAAGGGCATGTTCGATTCGATAGTGTTTAGAAAGATGTTCGATTTCAATGAGTGTTGTCATAAGATATCTGCCAAGACCCGTTCCATTTTACGGAAAAAAGAGACCCCGGAAAGAAGAATTCCAAGGGTTATGAGAGAGGATAACCCAATGGCAAAGGGGAGATCGGGGTGAGAGGTCTCAAAGCAGCACCACCGAAATCCTTCAATGATTCCGGCCATGGGGTTAAGAAAATAGAGCCATCGCCATGTCTCCGGAATTAAAAAGCTGCTGTAGCCCACAGGAGATAGGAACAAACCAAACTGGACAAGAAAAGGAACAATGAAGCGAAAATCGCGATAGCGGACGGTCAGAGCGGCTAACCATAAACCTGCTCCTAAGCATAATAAAAAAGTGAGGCCAATCAAGAGAGGGAGTGCTAAGAGGCTCCAATGATTTAAATAACCTGTAAAAAAGAAGAGAATAAAAAGGAGAGAAAAGCTGATGAAAAAATCGACGGCTTGAACGAGGATATCGCTAGCGGGCAAAAGGAGGCGTGGAAAGTAGACTTTCGAGATCATGGGGGCATGGGAAATGAGGCTATCGCTCGTATCGATGAGGCAGTTGGCGAAGAGCTGCCAAGGGATCATTCCGGCCAAGACAAATAAGGGGTAAGCGACTTGATCGGAGCCGAGGTGGGCAATTTTCCCAAAGATAAGAACGAAGACGGCCATATTGAGGAGAGGGCGAATGAGGGCCCAGAGGACGCCTAAGAGGGTTTGCTTATAACGGACACGGATGTCTCGCCAAGCTAAGAAATAAAAGAGTTCTCGGTAGCGATAGAGATCTTTAAAGTATTCTTGCCCAGTGCGGTCGGGATGAATCAAGAGGGAGAACCCTTCATCTTTTGAGTTATCTTTTGACATGTTTTTTAACCTGAGAGGGGAAGAATATGAGAAGATAACAAGGCTTGGAATAGTTTTCAAGTCGAGTCTTGATAAAATAGAGGGATTGTTTTTATAGTGGAAATAGATCATCTATGAACGTTAAAATGACCAATCGCCACTCCCTTTCCGCTTTAGTCATCATCTTCTATTTGATTCCCATTCTTTTTTTCTCTGTGTATAGCATTCAGCTGATGTCTTCGCAAAAAAGCTGGATGTTGCTCTCGACGGGGCTTTTCATTGCCATGTGTGGCGCTTTCCTTTTCTTTTTTTTACTTTATTATTGGGAGCAGTCCTTTCGAGGGCAAATCGAGCATTCTGCGGCTCCTCAATTCACTTTATCCCCTTCTTCTTTAAGAGAAGAAAAAGTCGCTATTTTAGATTCCTCCCTCCTTTTTCATTCTCCCTTATCTCTTAAACAAGAGAGCCATGAAGAAACCAAGGAAGAAGAGCCGGATAGGGCTTTAAAAGTCAATCAAGAGGAGCAGGAGAAACTCAACGGGCTCTTAGAGTCGAAGGAAGGGGAATTAAGGGGGTTAAGAGAGGAAAATCAGCACCTTTCTTCTAGAACTCACCAAGCCTTTCAAGATTTTGCCGATTATAAACTTTTTTCAGAGGAGCAATTAAGGCAGAAGCAGGGGCAGTTATTGGCTTTGCAACAAATCATTGAAGATCAGCGAGCGGAAATGGAAAAGAGGCAGGAGCAAATTCATCAATTGGACACAAAAGTGCATGACTTGAGCTACGAAATTAAAACTCTCCTTGATTTGCATGTAGAAGAAGTCTCGCCTCCTTCTTCCAAGAATAAAGAAAATAAAGAGAATAAAGAAGAGAAGAGAGTCTCTCATTATTGGGAAAGGCTTCCGCTAGAAAGAGAGCAAGAGCAAGAGCGAGAGCCGGAGAAGGAGATTGTAACTGGATCTGTTCATACGCCTTTGGAGGCGATTTATCTGTTAAAAAAGTGTATTCAGCTTGCACAGAAAATGACAGGGGCGCACTATTACGGCCTTGAGTCTTCTCGTTATCCCGAATTTTCCCCTTCTTATGCCATTGATCAGCGCCGATTATTTGATCTTTTGCGAGAAGAAACGGCCGCTCTCCTTTTAGTTTATTCCCCCAGAGAAGATAAAGTGTTATTTGCCAATTCTCAATCTAAGACTTTGCTTGGATGGAGTCCGGAGAAGTTAGTGGCCGACTTCTCTTTTATCATGCAAGAGGGATTGCAAGAGTGGAAAAGAGTGTTGCATGCCATGACGAGCGTTTCAGAGACACAAGTGCGTCTACTTGCTAAGACAAGACAAGGACAGGAAATTGTCTTGAATGGGCAGTTAGGACTTATCCCCGGCGGTTTATTTCGGGGGTATGTGATAGCAGTTTTCTACTCAGATTAATCAGCCTCCATTAGGAATATGGATATTCCACATAGCCTTTCTCAGTTAGAAACAAATTTAGAAAGAGAACTCAAACTTCTCAGCTATCCGCCCTCTTCCTGGATTATTTCAGACGATCGTCACATTTATGATGTTGTGATTATTGGTGGTGGAATGTCAGGCCTAGCAGCGGCCTTTGCTCTGCAAAGATATGGCATTTCTCACATTAAAATTTTCGATGCGAATCCACAGGGAAAAGAAGGTCCTTGGTTGAATTATGCTCGTATGAAAATCCTTCGATCTCCCAAACATTTAGCGGGACCAGCTCTTCACATTCCTTCCCTTACTTTTCAAGCTTGGTTTGAAGCTCAACAGGGAAAACAGGCATGGGAACAGCTTGACAAGATTCCAACTCCCATGTGGATGGAGTATTTAAATTGGTATCGCACCGTCTTGAATTTACCCGTTGAGAACCATTCCACTTTAACTGACATTCAACCTCAATCTTCATTCTTTAAATTAACCATTAAGAAATTCAAGCAATTAAATGAAGTGTTAGCTCGAAAAGTTGTTTTAGCAACAGGAAGAGCCGGCTTTGGCGGCGTTGAGGTCCCTTCATTCATCGCTCATCTCCCTTCTTCTTTCTATAAAAATACGACAGAGGAAATCCATTTCAAGGAGCTTTCCGGTAAAAGGATTGGAATCATTGGAGTAGGTGCCTCAGCCTTTGATGCCGCAGCTGTGGCGTTGGAGCATCATGCCTCCAGTGTAGAGATGTTCATGAGACGCTCTTCTATTCCAAACATCAATAAATTTGCGACTTTAGGCTATCCAGGATTTAACCAGGGCTTTTACCATTTGAGCGACGAAGCGCGTTATAAATTCATTTCAGAGGCATTCCAGGTGGGCATTCCCCCTCCCTTTGAAGCTCTTAAAAGACTTTCTCATTATCAGAATTTCAACGTTTGGACTCGCACAATCATTGAGCATGCTGCTATAAAAGGGCAAGCCATCGAAATGAGGACATCACGAGGACTTTTCCACCTCGATTATTTGATTATTGCGACAGGCTTTGCTATTGATGGCTACAAGCAGCCCGAATTAAGTCCCTTTTATGAATTTGTTCAACTTTGGAAAGATCGCCCCTTATTTAAACGCATCAAAGAAGATCCCAAATTAGGACGATTTCCTTATCTGGGTCCAAGTTTTGAATTTTTGGAGAAAGAAGAGGGCCTCGCGCCATTTCTTAAAGATCTTTATTGCTTCAACTATGCTGCAACCTTAAGTCATGGCTTATTAAGCAGCGACATTCCCGATATCAGCATAGGAGCAGACCGTTTAGCAAGAGGAATTGCTAGCAGTTTCTTTAAGCAAGATTGGCACACCTATTATACAGCTCTTCAGCACTATCACGAAATCGACTTCCAGGAGGAAGATTTCAATTTTTTATGTCGTTAGTGAAATAAATCTTATGAAAAAGCGAAGCTAAGTGCGAGAAGCAACAGGTTCTTTTTCTTCATTTTTTGATCCCCAGATACGCTTGTGTAATTTTTGATTAGCCATTATCAAAGCCTTCATCGGCTCATCATGAGGTAATTGGCTCTCTCGATAGTGCCGCATTGATAATTGAATGTATTCGACGTCTTTCACTTTCGGAGCAGCAGTGCTTGCAAATTTTCTTATCCACCTTGCGCCATCGGAGAGATTTTCAACGATAGCATCGCTTAATGATTCTACAAAAGGATGAACCCAGTTTTCTACTGCCACATCTAGCAGGGTTATTTTGCTTTTATTGTAATGAGAATCTTTTGGAGCCAGCGTGACAATAGGAATTTTATGGAATTTGGCCCACATCATTTCTGCTCCTACGCCTAAACCTCTTCGATCGCGCGCGTCTACAAAAACAACATCACTGCAAAACACCTGCGTCATATCTCGACCGAATACAGAACATTGATCTGATAAATCATCTGAACGGAAGGCAGGAGTTAAAAATGAGATTTCATAATCCAATAAATCTTTCTTTAAAAATGCTATATCTTTATCCGTCCAAAAGGACTCATCAGCCTTTTCATGATCTTTTTTAATACTTCCGGCAAGATAAATAGAAATCTTATTGTTCATATTCCTCTCACAAATGGCAATAGGTTACACTATGAGAACATTTCTTTCAATGAGCTTGAAATGAGCTATTTCCAAAGGGAAAATTTTTTCATAGGAAAGATTACATTTCCTTGATATCCTTTTTTACATCAGAAAAAGAGCTGACATCATAGGTGAAGCCTCCGCGAAGCTAAAGACTTCGTGGCTTCTTGGGCAACCAGGGAGCACTTCACCGGATCACAAGCAAGAAGGAACGAAAGTTAAATGTTTGTAAACGATAGACAAGAATACATAGGCACTTCGGAATGCCGTCTCAGTTCCGAACCCTGCGGATGTCTCCAAGAAATGCACCCCTGTCGATAGAGCGCCCTAACGATGCATGGCGAGTGACTGCATGGAGCTTCCGGATGCTCTACAACAAGCGATCGATGAAAGAGGGCAATCCTTGGGATTGCGCTCGTTGATCGAAGCGCGAGAAGAACTGACTCAACGCTATCGCTCCTCTCATCAGCCATTCATCACGAGTGATGCTCAACGAGAGGCTTACCTGATCACTCGCCTCCCTGCAACCTATGCGGCCATTTACACAGTTCTACAAGCCATTCGAGAGCAGACACCTGCATTGAACATTAAAAGTGTCCTTGACTTGGGAGCCGGGCCCGGGACCGCCATGTGGGCGATTTGTGAACATTGGCCACATCTTGAGCAAATCACCTTAATAGAAAAAGATTTTGCCTTGGCCAAGCTTGGAAAAGGGCTGGCCTCCTACAGTCCCCATCCGGCAATCCGTAACGCCCACTGGGAAATCACCGATTTAGAGAAAGAGAGGCCTATAGGAGATTATGACCTCGTCCTTTTTTCCTATTCTATTGGAGAGCTTCCTCCCTCTTTCCTGCTGCCTCTGACAGAGGCCTATCGAAACAAGGCCAAGCAGTTATTTATTGTCATCGAGCCGGGAACTCCTATTGGTTTCGAAAGGATCCGGTTGATTCGGCGCCACTTGATTGATCTAGGAGGACATCTCATTGCCCCCTGTCCTCATCAACTGGATTGTCCCATGGCAGACGGAGATTGGTGTCATTTTTCTGTACGCATCCCCCGCTCCTTCCTGCATCGTCGTTTAAAAGGAGGAAGCTTGGGATACGAAGATGAAAAATTCTCTTATGTTGCCTCCACTCAAGTGCCTTTTGCTTTGCCTTCTTCGCGAATCTTGAACCATCCACTTCGCCATTCAGGGCATATTAAGCTCAAGTTATGCACCAATCAAGGAGTGCAATGGCCAATTATCTCTAAAAAGAACAAGGAGCTTTATCAATTAGCTCGCAAGCGAGAATGGGGGGAGGTATTTTCTTTCGATCAACTTCAAAGGGAAAATAAGAAAAGAGAAGAGGAAAGATAAAGGCATGTACATTGAGGGTTTCACACTCTAGAAAAAATTAGGAACTTTTAAATGACCGAAAGACCAAAAATTTCTATCTACATTGCTGTCAGCATTGATGGATACATTGCCCGAAAAGATCATAGTTTGGACTGGCTGGACCGTGTCGGCGGATTTGATGAAGATTACGGCTTTCAAAAACTGCTTGCCAGCATTGATGCGTTGATCATCGGTCGAAAAACGTATGCAATCGCTTCAACCGTTCCCGATCCATACCCAGGGAAGAGAGTCGTCGTCCTTAGCAATAGCCTGCATTCTGTAAAAGCCGGAATGGAGCTCTATAGAGGAGATCTAGAAGAACTTGCTGAAAAGCTTCATAGGGAAGGGATCAAGCATATCTGGGTTGACGGAGGATCTACGATTTCTCAATTCCTCTCACTGCAGCTCGTGGATGAGATGACGCTGTCGGTCATTCCCATCGTGCTAGGATCCGGCATTCCTCTATTCCATGCAATGGGCAAGGAGATTCCCTGCCGCCTCGTCTCATCTCAGTCCTATCGCAGCGGACTCGTGCAGCAGCATTATGAAATCATCAAGCAATTCGCAGAATCGTAAGATAATATCCATTTTAAACTCGTCGATAAAAATGAGATAAATAAGATTGACTTTCAACCACTCGATTAAATTTCAAAAAGTAGCTCTTCTTCATCAGAAAGACATTTCCCCCAATGGCTAAACGAGGCCGGAGCTTGCTTCCTAGGATGCCCATGGAAAAACTGAAAGCCAACATCATCAAGATCTATGGAAGGAGGGGAGAAAGCTGGCTCTCCGGACTGCCTCGCAGCGTTGAGCAGTTAAAAGACGCTTGGGGATTGTCAAAGTTGAAACCCCTTTCAAATCTCAGCTACAGCTATGTGCTGGAAGGATTTCAAGGAGAGGCTCCCATCATTTTGAAGCTTAGTCCGGATGCCGATTTGACGGATAAGGAAGCGCGGGCTCTCGATGCTTTCAAAGGATTCGGAGCAGTCTCTGTTCTTGGCTGTAAAGAGGGGGTTCTTTTATTAGAGCGCGCAGTGCCGGGAGCCCTTCTAAAAAACAGCCGTCCTAAAGAAAACAGAATCGAGATTGCCTGCAAAGTCATGGAAAGACTGCATCAAGCTCCTCCTCCCTCAAAGGGATTGTTCCCCCCTATCGAAGAATGGCTTGCCGCTATTGATAAAGAATGGGATTTGCCGAAAGAACCTCTGGAAAGGGCTCGCAAGCTGAAAAAGAACCTCCTAAAGAATGATTCAGCATCCGAGATTCTTCTCCATGGAGACCTCCATCAAGACAACATCTTATCCCATGGGAATGGCTGGGTTGCCATCGATCCGAAAGGAGTGATAGGCTGTCCTATTCATGAAGTTTGGGCATGCGTTGAAGATCCTCAACAAGATCTTAAATTTCTATCTGTCTATTTTGGCTATCCATTCAAAGATATTGCCGAGTGGTATTACGTCCGCCTTATTCTGGCCGCATGCTGGCAGGCAGAAGATGGTCTTGATTCAGGGCGCTTTTTAGCTCTGGCGCAATCCGTTCTGCCGATGATCGAGTCTTAATTCCTCATACCGGAAGTAACGAGTATTTGTTAATCTTTTTCTCTGGAAATTCCTCTCGGTCAATGCTATGATCCGTTAGAAAGTTTTCAATGGAATTCCTTATCTGGTGAGGCAAATCTATAAACCCGCGGTTGAAGAAATTTTTCTTATACTATAAGCCCTACTTAGGTCTTTTTTATGCAGATATGGCATGCGCGATTGTTGTATCAGTAACTGTACTCGCCATCCCCTTATGTATCAGATATATCACCAAAAATTTAGAGGCGCACTCGCCTGATGCACTCAACCAAATCTACATCATGGGCGGCGTTATGCTCGCTTTGGTAGCCGTTCATGCTATCTGCCATGCCTTTGTTGACTATAAGGGTCATATGATGGGCGCGCTAATGGAAAGAGACATGCGCAATGAATTATTTGAACATTACCAAAAACTCTCTTTCAAGTTTTATGATGAACACAGAACAGGCCAGCTCATGACACGGATCTCAAACGATACGTTTGATCTTGCTGAATTGTATCATCATGGACCTGAAGATATCGTCATCTCCTTACTCAATTTTATTGGTGCATTTATCATCCTGCTGAATATCAATGTAAAGCTCGCCCTTATTGCTCTTCTTTTCTTACCGATCATGGGCTTATATGGATTCTATTTTAGCAGAAAAATGCACCATGCTCTAAGAAAAAGCAGAGATAGAATCGGGGATATTAACGCACAAGTTGAAGATACTCTTGCAGGAATCAGAGTTGTAAAGTCATTTACGAATGAAGAGATTGAAAAAAAGAAATTCCCTTATGAAAACAATCGTTTTGTCGAAAGCAGAAAAGATGGCTATAAAAGTGAGGCCTATTTTTATGATGGTTTAATTACGCTCACGCAACTCATGACTGTTGCTGTTGTCATCTTTGGTGCAATCAGTATCGTTAAAGGATCTCTAGATTTAGCGGATTTGCTCACATTTTTACTCTATATCGTGATTTTGATTGAGCCGATACAACGATTGGGTAATTTTACTAGGCTATACCAAGAAGGAATCACTGGTTTTAACCGATTTATGGAAGTTTTAGAGGTAGAGCCAGATATAAAAGATGCAGCTGATGCAATAGAACTTAGTCGACGTTCAAGGAAATATAGAATTTAAAAATGTCAGCTTTAAATATAAAGAAGGCTATGAACATGTCCTAAAAAATATTTCCCTGAATATAAAAGTAGGAGAATATGTTGCTTTAGTCGGGCCTTCAGGAGTTGGGAAAACAACTCTATGTTCTTTAATTCCTCGATTTTATGAAGTCAGCGAAGGAGAAATATTGATTGATGGTAAGAATATCAGACAACTATAAACTTAAATCATTAAGAAAGAATATAGGCCTTGTCCAGCAAGATGTCTATTTATTTGCCGGAACAGTCTTAGACAATATCCGCTATGGTAATCTTGATGCAACTGAAGATGAGATTATCATGGCAGCCAAAAAAGCGAATGCTCATGATTTTATTATGGCATTACCAAATGGGTATGCAACAGATATTGGACAACGTGGCGTAAAATTATCAGGTGGCCAAAAGCAACGCTTGAGTGTGGCACGTGTTTTCTTGAAAAATCCGCCCATTATTATTTTTGATGAAGCAACGAGCGCATTGGATAATGAAAGTGAAAAAGCTGTGCAAGATTCTCTGGAAAAGTTAATTGAAAATCGCACAACAATTGTCATCGCCCATCGCCTCTCAACCATAAGAAATGCACAGAGAATTTTTGTACTAACCGATAATGGAATTGAAGAACAAGGGACACATAAAGAATTGATCGCAGTAAATGGAATATACGCAAATTTATACAATATGCAATTAAGAATAGAAGATGTAAATCACAACTAAATAAAAATTAATCAATGGCTGAAAGAAAATGGATGACCTCGCTGATTTATACCGCCGGAAGCTCAATCTTCCGAATGCTATTTTTACATCCATCGACCATGAAGATGCGATGGTGGCTGCGGTATTCAAGATCTCGCAATCTGAAAGCCGCGATTTGATTTTGAAGGTCTGCTCTCGAAAGGGGGATTTCTTAAGAGAGTCTTATTTCTTAAGTCTCCTTGCCGGCAAGATTCCTGTTCCAAAGATCCTCCGGCTTATAGAGCCTGAAGAAGGAATGGATGGGGCTGTTTTGATGGAATGCGTGTACGGCAATCTTCTTAAAGCGGAAGCCGTTACCAGCGCTCTGGCATGGAAAGTCGGTTCGCTGCTTGCCCGCATTCATCTAGAACATGCTGAAGGATATGGCGATCTGACAGATCCCGTTCATTTAAGCGCCGACCCGCGGATTCCTTTTACGATGAAATTCGAAGAGGGTCTCGAAGAATGCAAGGGGCATCTGCCGGATAGCCTGCTTGAAACATGCAGAGGTCATTTCGACAAAGACATCAGCCTTCTTCTGTCCGCTGATGGCCCTTGCGTCATACATCGCGATTTCCGCCCGGGGAATATCATCGCCTCTGATGGGAAAGTAAGGGGAATCATCGACTGGTCTTCCGGCAGGGGAGGGTTCGCTGAAGAGGATTTCTGTCCTTTGGAATTTGGTGAATGGCCCGAAGGCTGCAAGGATTCTTTCCTGAAAGGATATTCCTCCGTCCGGAAAGTTCCTGACTACAAGCCGATGATGCCTCTTTTGCGTTTAAGCCGCGCGGTTGCCGCAGTCGGCTTCACTGTTAAAAGAGGAACTTGGGAATCCAGAAACTCAAAGCTTTATCAATTCAGCCGCGGCCATCTTGAATCGCTTGCAGCCGGATCGGAGGCATGATATTTGCGCAAAAGGATTTTGAAATCGAAGGATCAAACTTATGTCTCGGCTCCTCATACAATTTTCACATCTTTTTAAATCTTTCGGCTCTTTTCCTCTTTTCGAGGACATCTCCCTTTCGATCAATGAAGGCGAACTTTTTGCTCTGATCGGAGAAAATGGCGCAGGCAAAACAACGCTTCTACAGCTTCTGGCCGGAACATCGCAGCCCGATTCCGGAAGTTTCAACAGAACGTCCACCCTTTCCATTGGATTCCTTCCTCAGGAAATCGCTCTATCCAATTCTTCTGCTCTTGTGCGGGAATTCATAGAAGGAGGCTCCCTTTCGGATTTAGAAAGGGAAATGGCTGCTTGCCTGGAAGATCGCAGCCGTTTGGCCGAATGGGCCGAGCTGCATGAAAAATACGAACAGCTAGGCGGATACCGCCGGATCCCGATCGAACAAGTGCTCCGTGGGCTGAAGCTGGAAAGCAGCCTGCTAGATCTTCCCATGTCCCGCTTAAGCAGCGGACAGCGGGTACGGGCAGCTCTGGCCAAAGCATTGATCGAAAATCCCGATCTTCTGTTTTTGGACGAGCCTACCAACCATCTTGATCGAGAGATGCTCGAGTGGCTGGAAGAGGCTTTAAAGCAGAGGAGAGGGGCCTGCGTCATCGTCTCGCATGACCGCAAGTTTTTAAATGCCGTCTGCAACCGGCTCGTCGAGATCAAAAACGGCAAGCTTGCCAGCTACGGAGGAAGCTATGATTTCTATCTTGCAGAGCAGGAGAGGATGCTCGAAAGGCAGATGAAAGCCTTTGAGGCCCAGGAAGAAGAAAGAGCAATCTTAAAGCAAAAAATCAAGGCAATCACCTTTTCCAAAGGAAAGCCGACCCCTCCGAAGGATCGCAACATCATGGCCTACGATAGAAGAGGGGAGAAGCATCAGAAATCGCTCCAGCATAAGCTCGATGCCATGAAAGCGCGCCTTGAAGAAATCGAAGCCAACCTCCTTTCCCATCCCAAAGCCAAAAAGCATCAAGGGGCTCAAATTTGCCGAATCGCCCTTGGCTTCTTCTATTGCAATCGAATTGGATCATGCCGGCAAGGCATACGGAAGCAAAGTCTTGCTTTCCGGTTTCTGCAAGAGCATCTGCAAGGGGGAGAGAATCCTTGTCACAGGCCCGAACGGCTCCGGAAAAACCACACTCCTCAAAGCCATTGCCGGAATTATTTCATTGGACGAAGGCTCCATCCGGTCGACGCCTACAACGAAAATCGCTTTCCTGGACCAGGAAGTCGAGCTGCTGCCTATGGATCAAACACCTCTTCAATATTTCGAAAGCCGGTTCCGCATGGACGAAGAAACCTTAAGGCGCGAACTGCATAAAGCAGCCTTGGGCGGAGCAGACCTCCTGAGGCGCTCATTTTCCACATTGAGCACAGGGCAAAGAAAGCGGATGATGCTGCTTGCCCTAGTGCTGGAGAAGCCTAATGTTCTCTTATTAGACGAGCCGACAAACCACCTCGATTTCATTACTTTAGAAGCCTTTGAAAAGGCTCTTCTTGAGTTCGAAGGAGCCATCGTAGCTGTATCGCACGATGCCACTTTTATTGAAAAAATCGCTACCCAGGAGTGGGCGCTTGGAAATGACTAAAGTCTAGATCAAGCAAATAAGCCTTGAAAATTAGCCTTTAGAGTCTTATCATTTTACTCACTAGCGTTTGTCTAAACTCCAGTTAAAATTTGCAAAGCCGAGTTAAAATGATGTGTTCGTTAGAAACATCTCTCCTCCATTCGCTTAAACCGGGAGATTTTTGGAGCCTTTCTTGTTTGCCTGCTTCCCCGATGCTTCTTCGGGAGATTCCCCTTGGGATTTCTTGGAATTTGATTTTCTCGGAAGACTCTGAAATTCTTTTCGAGTCCCCTTTCACTACTCCACAACCGGCTTATTATCAGCATTTTTCCGGAAACTTAATTTTAGAAAAAGGGATTCAATGGACTCCTCCCGGCCCTCTCTATGAGACTCATCTAAAATTAATCAACCTCCAACCCTTGATTTTTCGTCTCGTGCTTAAGCCTCTTCAAGCTGCTTTTCCTTCAAAAGAGAAGCTTGAAGAGAAGGGAGAGATGGATAGGGCCGAGCAAGAAGATCTTCCTCTTTTGAGTCACCCTCCCGTCTCATGGTCCCTTTTTCAGCTTAGCCGGCAAGCTTCCTTATTTGCTTCCACCCCTGATTTTGAAGAACTCTTGAGCCTCCCCCTCCTCCGAGATGTCGATCTCTATGAACATCAAATTAAAACGGTGAAAATGGTTTTGCGTCGTTTTAGGGGACGCGCTCTTCTTTGCGATGAAGTGGGTTTAGGGAAAACGGTCGAAGCAGGCCTCATTTTATTGGAACTCTTTGCACGGAAATTGGTTCGGCGGATCTTGATTTTGACTCCTCCTTCTTTAGTTGCTCAGTGGCAAGGAGAGATGCAACGAAAGTTCGGTTTGAATTTTACCGCTTATGATGACCCTTTGTTTAAGGAACTGGGAGAGAAGGGATGGCAAACGCATGATCATCTCTTGATTTCCTATCACACGGCGAAGTTAGAGCCCTATCGTTCCTGGATTTCTCGCGAACAATGGGATATGGTGATCATCGATGAAGCCCACCATTTACGGAATAACAAAACAATTTTGTGGAAATTTGCCAGCTCTCTTCAAAAAAAATATATTTTGCTCTTGACCGCCACTCCGATGCAAAATAGTTTGGATGATCTTTACAATTTAGTCACTTTATTAAAGCCAGGATTATTGGATACCGCAAAACGGTTCAAAAAGCAATTTGCTCATAAAGGAGATCCTTTCAGTATCAAGAATGTAGAGGAGTTGCACCAGCTCATTGCAGAGTGCATGGTGCGCAATCGGCGGGCCACTCTCTCTGTTCATTTTACAAAACGATTGGCTCGTACCCTTCGAGTCACTCCTTCTCAGGAAGAGGAACAACTTTATCAAGAGGTGACAGAATTTGTGAAGAAAGGACTTAAACAAGAAAAGTCTCCTTTTTCCCGTCTCTCTTTATTGTCCTTACAAAAATTAATGGGAAGCTCTTCTCAAGCTGTGCATGCGCTTTTGTCCCAAATGGCGGAGACGAATCGGGTGCGTGCAGAGGAGCGTCGTTTTCTATTGACATTAGCGGAGTTAGCGAAGGGGCAGCAAGAATCGGCAAAAGTCAACCGTTTGGTGGCTCTTTTAAAGGAATTCCCCGATAAAATGGTCATTTTCACACAGTTCCGAGCCACCCAAGACTTTCTTTATCAAGTCCTGCAAAAGGGAGGATTTTCTGTTGTCCTTTTTCATGGGAGTCTCACCCGCATGCAAAAAGAAGACGCCATTACCACTTTTCGTGAAGAGAAACAGGTGTTAATTTCCACCGACTCGGGGAGTGAAGGACGGAATTTACAGTTTTGTCATGCAATCTGCAATTTTGATCTACCCTGGAATCCGATGCGGATTGAGCAACGGATCGGAAGGATCAGCCGTCTTGGGCAATCTCGCGATGTGCATATTTTCAATATGGTGAATGCCCATACCATCGAAGACGATGTTTTGCGCATCTTGGAAGCAAAGATCAATTTGTTTGAACAAGTCATTGGGGAAATGGATATGATTGTCGGCAACTTAGAAGAAGAGCGAGAATTTGAAGAGATTATTCTTGATCTATGGGTGGAATCGGAAAATCAGCAGCAATTCTCAGAAAAAATGGAAACCTTTGGAGAGCGCCTCGTGCAGGCGAAAAAAGACTATTTACAGCAGCAAGCGCGAGAGGATCAGCTGTTTGGCGATAAATTTGTTGCGAAGGAATAAAGTGTGAATCCAGTTGAAGCACTCACTCTTGCTTACATCCATTCAGTGCAGGGAGATTATGAGCCAATTGAGCCTCAAGTGTATGATCTCATGCTCCCTGAGTCGATTCGTGGGCGGCTTCAGCTTTCGGTTTTAGAAGAGATTTGCCGAGTGACGTTTGATGCAGAGGCTTTAGCTGATTATCCGGAGGCCCAATTACTTGCCTTCGGCCACCCAACTTTGGATCAAATCTTTGCTATGGCTCATCAGCAAGGATGTGTTGGGCAGATTTATTTGACCGGTTTCAATTTGCAGCCTCACCAGTTATTACAGAAAATGAGACAACAGGTTCACATACCAAAAGAATGGGGGATGGAGTTTGGCGAGTCTCGCCTCTTTCATTTTACTTCTTGGTTTTATTGGTTTCAATCCACTTTGGTGAGTGATGAAAAAGTCCAATATCTTTTTGAGGTTGGGATGGATCAGTATTATGGACGTGTGACTAGGCGTTTGAAAGAGCTTCTAGAGTACGCCCAGATTGTTGAAGAGGCTCCCATTCCTTATCCTGATGTGCCAGGAGGGATTTCCCTCTTGGATGGGTATCTTCTTGCCAAGAAAGAGGCTTTGGAGAAACTGCGTTTGATCACGCGAGGCTATACGGAGAAGCTGAACGTCCATCTTGTGCAGGAGACAGATCGGATTAGAAAATATTTTGAAGGAATGCAGGAGGAGCTGGGGGAGCGAAAAAAGAAAGCCGAGAAAGAATCCAAAGAAGTGGTAGGGATTGAGCAGCAGCAGACATCGCTTCAGTTGGAAAAAGAGATGAGGATTTTAGATTTGCATAAGAAAATGACGTTGAAAGTCCATTTTAAATTAGAACAGCTTTTGTTTGTGAAATATCCAAAAATCTTGACGCCTGCTCGAATTCTGCCTAAGCGAGGGAATCCTTCAGAAGTCGTGATCGTTTGGAATCCTCATATGCAGGCGATCGAACCGCTCTCTTGTCCGGGCTGCCGCCGCCCAACCTTGCAATTCGTGGAAGGGGCGAGGGGGGCGGTGGAGTGCCTTCAGTGTAGAAAAATTTAGTATTAGACTTCTTGCGTAACCTCAATCAGTTCACTTAAGATCACAATCTATTGACTTTGTAAGAAAAACACACTAATATTTCTTCCTCTGGGAAAAAGAAGAATTTCGTTCATTTCCCCCTGGCTTAACTTGACTTTTAAATATATGCAAAAACTCTTATATTTGCAAATTTTTACTTAAATTTTATTGAGCAGTTACGAGCCCCGATAACAGCAAAATCTAAAGAAAATTCAGGAAAAATTGCTTTAATCTTAGACAGTATTTTCAAGCTTGGATTGCATTTCCTACGCTCCAATCGCTGATAGCTGTTAACGTTATCAAAACCAAGCTTCTTGGCAACTTGGTGCTGTGTCATGCCATGCTGAATTCTGTAGTAACGGACGAGAAATGAGAAGGCAACCTCTGAATCAACAGGAACTTCTACCACATTTTTTGATTTCCTGATTGAAGCATCCGGTAAGTCGGCCAAATCTTTAGATTCCGCTGGCTCTTGCACATAAAGATTCAATGCTTCCTTCATATTCTCAAAAAGCTCTTCTTGGGAATCTCCTTGAGTAATGCATCCTTCTAATTCAATGCACTGAGCAGAATACCCATCTTTTTCTTTATGAACCCTAAAATGGTATTTCATACTATTTCTCCTCTGCCTCCTTTAAAATCTTCCTAAGATCATGCTCGGTACCTGGCTTTAGTGTTTTGTGATTGGGTATAATAGCCGTTTTACAACCTTTTTTCTTAAGCTTCCAATGGCTGCCTTTTCCCCCTCCTTCCACAAGTTCATAACCGACCTCATAGAAGAGCTTTCTCATGTCTTTCCCGCTAATCGGCATTTCACCCACCAAGTTGAGATACCATTATCTTACTAAATATATTTAGCTAAATCAACATGAATCGCATTATTCGTTATTTTTTCGCCCTTCCTAACAGGGGGTATGGCGCAGTGGAACAGTAAACTCACTTAAGCTGCTTAAGTGAGTTTACTGTTCCACTGCGCCTCATACCCCTAATAACGCTTTTCTATCGTCGAATGTTCAATATCCTCAGCAATAACACGATTTGGATCTAAAAATGCATTATTTTAGCTGTTTTATGAGATTTTTCAAACTAAAAATCTGACGAAATTAGCCATTTCTCGAATATGTAATCTGTTTTTCCCTTGGGAAATCGAATCTCATAAAACAGAGATTTTGCTATTTAATGAGTTTTTCTTCAAAATCTTACTGCGACAAGGGAGAGTATTTAACGAGGGAGTACAGAGGGGAGAATCTTCCCATCCATGAGGCAACACGAATTTTACGATCAATTCCGCGGTCAATTTTACGGATAAAGGATTAACAGAATAAGATTGTCAAATCTTTTTAGTTAAAACACCCTGATAATCGGACGGCCTTTAATTCAATAATGAAGTTGGCTCTATCGTCCGATGAAAACTTGAAATCACTAATGATTTAATCCAGGTTTATCAAAAATTGTGTAAATGGGTCACCACAGAATTCGAATTATAAATGAGCCTTAGCGTGCAATTTTTTCCGTCGAGATCATCGAGCAAGATCTCAAAAGTCGTTCTACTTCAGGCTCTTCTGCAAATCCTCGATAATCAACGAATTAATAATAAATTACACATCCTTGCTGTTCAAGTTCTTGAAACCAAGACGGTATTTTTAAGTTTTTATTGAGTCTTACATCAAGCTTTTCTAAATTGACGAGATGACGGATGCTGTCTGGCAAGGATGTTAGTTTGTTATCGCGCAAATCCAAAAACCGAAGTTTTTTCAGACTGCCGATTGCCTCAGGAATAGACTCCAGCTCATTTGTTCTTAAATCAAGATCGGTAAGATTTTCTAAACATCCGATGCTTTCCGGCAGGTCTCTTAATCGATTATTTTCCAGCATTAATTTTCTCAAACTTTTAAGGTCGCCGATTGATTGGGGCAAAACGCGAATTTTATTATTCATTGCATAGAGCTCTTTCAATTGCTTGAGCTCGCCGATGGAATCTGGAAAGAAAGAGATATTGTTATTTTGCATGCGCAGTTCAACGAGATTAACCCAACTGCCGATCCATTCCTGAAGGCCCTGAACGCCATTATGCGTGATGTTTAGATAAGCGAGGGATTTCAGGTTTTGCAATGCGGGGGAAAGTGTCAAAAAACGGTTGCTTGCGAGATATAAAAAGCGCAAATTCGCGAGCTCACCGAGTTCGTCAGGCAATGAGCTTAGCTCATTGTAGTTCAGATCCAGCACTTGCAGATTTATCAGGTTTTTAATCTCTCCGGGAAGGAAGCCGATGCTGTTTTGGCTCGCGTTGATCCTTTCTAATTGAGTCATTTGCAGAAGTGTTCTTGGAAAAATGGCCAATTGATTTTTGTAAATGCTCAGTCTTTTAAGAGCTGCCAATCGCACCATTTCTTCGGGAAGTTCCCGTATTTGATTGTTATCAAGCCAGATCTCTTTAATGCTGCTTTGAAAAAATAGTTCTTCAGGTATGCTTGATAATTGCTGGTCGCTTAGGTTGAGAGTCATGGCAGTTGAATTCTTGGGTTCGTTAGCTGCAAGGCTTGCTGAGGAAATCATTGTTATAGCAAAGAAGATTTTGCGAGAGAAACTCATCGAGGTTTCCCCATAACGTTTTGCCAATCCCAATCACTGATCCGATAAAGCACATGTTTTCGCAATGAATGCCCTTCTGGTAGCTTCGGATGATCGAAGTCATCCTTTGAATCATGATGCATACCGATCCGTTCCATGACAGCTCTGGACCGCCTATTACCGACCGCCGTAAAGGAAACAATCTCATCCAGTTTGAGTGTTTCAAATCCATAAGCAAGAGCCGCTTTAGCTCCCTCAGTCGCATATCCTTTTCCCCAATGTGCAAAGGCAAGTCTCCAGCCGACTTCTACCGCTGGGGAAAAATGAGTTTGTAGCGAGGATTGATCAATGTCATTTAGTCCAATGAAACCGATAAAATCAGCAACCTCCGGAGCAGAGACCGCCCACATTCCCCATCCTCGTTCTGTAATCTTTGTTT
Organism: Parachlamydiales bacterium; assembly: GCA_963801825.1. GTDB lineage: Bacteria > Chlamydiota > Chlamydiia > Chlamydiales > Parachlamydiaceae > CAWDGI01. The sequence goes on along the minus strand of CAWDGI010000002.1, from coordinate 461,067 downwards.
CAATTCTTTTGGCCAATTGATTGCTTTCCTCTTGAGAAAGCGTGGACGGAAAATATTCCATAACTCTAGGATCGGCATTCAGCTTGGCGAATGGCTCTAAGTCTGCACCTGTCCATTGCCTGAGAATGAGTCTGTCTGTGCGAATCGGCCGGTATTCGTCGTTTTTCATAAGAGTTTCATTGAAAATTTTTTAATGAATCATATCACCGGGCGAGAGGAGTTTCCAGAGAAAAAGATTAACAAATAACGCCATGTGCGACTTTTTTTTCCGTTCGAGTCCGGGCCCGAGACCGGGCCCGCGCCCGAACCGAAACTCCGAGCTTCGGTAAAAAGTCTGTACAAGACTTTGATGGATCGTCTAAGTAATTCACGAATCAATTTTGAGTAGTTTAGCAAAGCTCGTAGTCTCGGTTCGGTCTCGGGCCCGGTCTCGGGCCCGGACTCGAACGGGAAAAAAAGTCGCACATGGCGTCAAATACTCTTTACCTTGAGTATACTGCTTTTGCTGCATATTTGGTTGGATAATGGATATTTCAGTTTCACCGTTCATTGTCCTGTTGGTGCCAATATTTCAAAATGGCATGACAGACAAGATCGATTGTTTCCGTATTTATTGAATAGGGGCGAGGACAATGACAATCGATCACACCACTAGCAACCAAGCGATCCACATCCCCAAGATTCCAGTACAAACGATCGATGCCAGGGCCTATTCCATACCCTAAACGGTAAACTAATCCCTCTTCATTTTTTTCCCAATTACAAACCTCTCGATAAAGGACTGTTTCGTCGGTAGTCCATCCGTGACCTTCAGCAGCCCATTCTATAATGCGCCGCTCTATTTCCTCATAAGTTTCTACTTTAAATACTTTTTGGAATACGTTACCTTTTGCAGCAACATAACACATGCGGTATTTCTTCCAGTTATATCCATCATAGGCACGATCTTGGTAAATCAAAAAGGCATCATCTGGACACAAAGCGGCACCTTTTTTAAAATATTCTCTGGAAATGGGTAACATATCGATATCGGAAACCAAGCAACCATCATCAGGAAACAAGATAGGCAACAAAAGACGAATGGTTTGCGCTTGAAGAGATTCTTCAACTCCTGGAATCGGTCGAAAACGGATGACTTCACCTATTGAAGTGTCAATCTTGACATCATCCTTAGCAATAAGTGCTAAAGTAGGAATAAATCCCGCTCGTTTCCATAACTTAGCAACAATTGGCCAAAATTCAATATAAGTGGGATCGTTGTTCGCAGAGACAATCACGCGTTTAATTTCCAATGCTTCCGCTTGAAATATCGATAGGACAAAACAAAAGAAAAAAATGAGTTTATTAATCATGAATAAATCCTCGTAGAGTTGTTGAAATGAAACCTCATAAAATTATTCAAATTTTTTTGTCAATCAAAAATCTGAGATAGGCTATTTTGGATATTTTCGTGGATCATTTTCCTAACGTCAGCAAAATGATCCTGGATCATGCCTGAATAAGGTATGTTAAAATAATTTCTATAGATGGTCTGATTATGGCAGTTTTATGTTGTGTCGGGGGCGATCTCCGACGTGTCATTATTGGGTGGAGCTGCCACAGCCAACACTCAATCATGTGCTATTTTATCGGGTTATCACGAATGTTTTTTATCGCCGTGGCTATATTGAGCAATGGGGAAGAGGGATACAAAAAATTATTGAGCTCTGTCTTAAAGCGGGACACCCGGAACCTGAATTTCTAGAACAAGCCGGTTCAGTAATGGTGCGTTTTGTGCCGAGTGATTATATACCTCCGATCAAAATAAGTCACAATCTTTCAGATCGGCAACGGGAAATTTTACATATATTAGCAGAGGTAAAAGACCTTTCATTTCCGCAAATAAAGGGAAAAATACAAGATATTGCTGCGGATCGTACACTAAGAGATGATTTACAGCATTTAAAACGATTAGGAATGATCTCTTCTATTGGTAGAGGGAGAAATGCTCGCTGGTGTTTAATTCAATGATTTAAGCGTTCCAAGGCGTTCCAAGGCGGTCGAAGGCGGTGAAATTTCCCATTTGATAATCGTTTGTACATAGCCAAAACCTGCTCATCATAGACTAATAATTTACTCTATTTTCGCGTGAAAAAATCGTTCAGATCAATGATATAGGAAAAAAATTGACTATCCTCAAGTGATTCACTTACGCCATTTACATGTATCAGAACGGTTCTATAGGAAAACCTTTTGGGCAGATTGAGTCGCTTTATTTTTTCTTCCATTTCGCTGACAATCTTAATATCAATTGGATTTTTAGAATACCGTACTTCACAGATGTACACCGTGTTGTGCTGAGTTTGAATCATATAATCTATCTGACATCCCCTCTGCTTTGTCGTTTTGCGTTGGAAAAAGGGGTTATCAGAAAGAATCTCATTCGGATTTATTTGCAATGCCTGCTTGATAAGGTGGCGGTTATTTAAAACAAGATTCTCCACCTGTAGGCCCATGATACCGTGCCAACCCTGTAATGTCGTTAGGGAAATCTTTGCCATGTCTCCGGTCTCAATTCTCTGACGATTTGGTAAAATGTACTTTAAATAAAAGCGGGAATAATTATCTTTTAAGCGATAATGGATCAGATTTGAAGCTTTCCCATTATGGACGTTCCAGGTGAAATCTTTCGAGATAAAACCTGATTTTACGAGGTCGGCAAGGTATTCTGAGATGTCGCCACCCAATTTTATGCCTATCTTATCGCAAATCGTTTTTTGATCAGACATGCCATCAGCAAGACTTCCCACTATTTTTTTATAGAGTTCGTTTCTTTTAGAAAACAAGTCTGAAAATATTTTTTCAAATTCATTGAAAAGAATACCGGACTTTATAAAACAGAGCGCACGAATATTTTCTTCTGCAGACAGGAGGGGATTTATCTCCTCAAGATAGCGTGGAATTCCACCTGTTACGGCGAGAACTTTTAGTTTTTCATGAGAGGAGATTCGAGTGTTTTCTGCATTCCAAAACTCGGCACATTCATAAAGAGGTAAATCCTCAAGTGTGAGGGTAAGAGATTCTCTCCCGAGAAACCCGGAACTACTTAAAATGTTTTTATCAATCCAGATGGAGGATGAGCCGCAAATCGCGAGAATAAATTGATCATTTTTTTTAAAGTAAAGATCCCATGCATTTTTTAATTTCCCTAGAAAATCTGGATCTTCATTTCCCATCCACGAAATTTCATCAAAAATGACAAGGACAGGACCTTCCTGGGTGTATTTTGACAATTCCCAAAATAAATCGCTCCAGTCGTTTTTTGAAAAATGGCTCGCATGTGTTTGACGTAAAAGCTGCCCTGCGAATTCATCCCTTTGAGACTGAGCTGAGGTAAACTCAGTAGGGGGCAGGCCAGAAAACACAAATGATTTTGCAAATAAATGGGCAAATTCCTCAAGCAGTCGACTTTTGCCAATGCGTCGCCGTCCTTTTATGACTACCAGGCTTGCAGATTGTTTGCTTAACAATTTCTTTAGGCTTTGTAATTCTTCTTTCCGTCCGATAAACCGCATGGCGTACTCCTCAAAAAACAGCATTTTAGCTGTTTTATGAGATTTTTCAAACTAAAAATCTGACGAAATTAGCCATTTCTCGAAGATGTAACCTGTTTTTCCCTCGGGAAATCGAATCTCATAAAACAGAGATTTTGCTGTTTAATGAGTTTTCCTTCAAAATCTTAATGCGATAAGAGAGAATATTTAACGGGGGAGTAGAGAAGGGAGAATCTTCCCACCCATGAGGCAACATGAATTTTGCGGTCAATTCCGCGGTCAATTTTACGAATAATTGACCGCGAAATTGATCGCGGTAAGCACTCCAAGGCGGTCGAAGGCGGCAATAATCGCATTGACTCATCAAAAATCTGACTCTGGAAGACTGGGTATAATTAAAAGTGGGAGTTTACATCTTGTCTGAAGTTTAATTTTAAATGAGGCAACACTTCTTCCAGAGTTAATGCGATTTGCCCTATCTCAAGCAAATAAGCCTTGAAAATTAGCCTCTAGAGTCTTATCATTCTACTCAACAAACAAGAGTGAACGTCTTTTGAAGACTTATTTGTTCAATATCCCCCTTGTTTCGTTTTATTTAAAAAATTCTTTTCTTGAGCAGAGCCATGAAGTCATTGGAAAAAGGACAAGATAAAATTCAAAAAATTTGCGATCAATTGCGGCGTCAAACCTTAGAACCGGCGAAGCAAGAGGCGGCTAAAATCGTGGAAGAGGCAAAGCAGCAAGCGGCTTGCCTACAAGAAGAAGCGATGCGGCAGGCGGAGCTGCTGCTCAAACAGGCGCAGAGGCAAATCGAACAGGAACGCGCGGTTTTCCACTCCTCTCTTCAACAAGCGGCGAAGCAAGCCTTAGAGGGGCTCCGTCAAGAAATCGAGCAAAAACTCTTTAATCAGGAATTAGAAAAGGCTCTCAATGAATCGCTCTCTGATCCAACGATCATTGCAAAATGCATTAATGGCATGATTCAAGCGGTGGAAAAAGAGGGTTTGGCGACCGATTTGGCCGCTATCATACCAGAGCAAATCTCCCCCCTAGACGTTTATGGTCTCTTACTAGATAGAGTCAAGAAAAGATTAAACAAGCAACCGTTAGAAGTGGGAAGTTTCCAAGGAGGAGCGCAACTGCGACTCGTCGATCGGAAAATGACTTTGGATTTAAGCAATCAGGCGATTAAAGAGCTGCTTGCTCATTATCTTCGCAAAGATTTTCGTGCTTTTATTTTTTTGGTTAGAGAATAGAGAGAATCAGACGATGGCCCACTATTATTTTCTCAGCACCTTACTTCCCTCTTTATCCTTCGATCAGCCGCTCGCGTTCTCCTTTGAAGAGATCGAAACGCTGTTTAACGATCACCTCACCGAGAAAGATCAAGAAAAAATTCGCCTTTTACGTCGTTTTTTTGATCTTCTCAACTTAAGAGCATCATGGCGAGGGGAAGAGATCGATGCGAAGGGCACATTGTCTGCACAAGCTCTCGAAGAGGCAATTACCTCTCGAGAAGGATTACCCGAAGAGGTGAATGAGTTCTTAGAGCGTTATCAAAAAAAGGAGGAACGGCTCCATCATTTTCCCCTATTGCTTGCTCGCTTTTTTCAAAAGGGGGAACATGTGCAAGATCCTTTTTTGCGCCAATACTTGAACATGGAGCGAGAGCTGCGGCTCGTGATGACTGCCTTTCGGGCACAGAAGCTTAAACGTGATTTAGCTCTTGAGCTGCAATATGAAAATCCGGAAGAAGAGCTTATCGCTCAGCTCATCGCACAGAAAGAGGCCAAGAATTTTACTCCTCCTGAGAAATACCAAGGAATTGAGGAAATATTTGAAGCAAACCAACACGACCCTTTGGCTTTGGAACGGGCCTTGGATCACTATCGTTTTGAGAAAATTGAGGAGATGGCTGAAGAAGCAAAGCCTTTTTCGATGGAACGGCTCCTGGCATTTTTTCTTCAATTTCTTCTTATTGAGAAGAGATCTCGGTTTGATCAAGCGTCGGGCCTGCAAGTCCTAGAGAAAATTCTAAAATCTTAAGAGAAGTCAAGATGGAAATAAGAACACAAGAGCGCGCCATCGGGCGAGTCAAAAAAGCCTTTGGAAACCTTTTACAAGTCGAATTTGAAGGGTCTATTCGTCAAGGAGAAGTGGCCCTTGTGCATGTGGGCCTGGTTGGATTAAAAGGAGAGGTGCTAGAAATTGATGGCTCCCATGCCAAAGTCCAAGTGTTTGAAGAAACAAAAGGGATTAAATTGAATGCCCCTGTTTCCTTTACAGGAGATCTTTTAGAAGCTGAGTTAGGTCCCGGTCTTTTGACTTCCATTTTTGATGGACTACAAAACCCCTTAAACCAAGTGGCCGATGTCGCAGGCTATTTTTTGCCAAGAGGACTCTATCTCCCCCCCTTAGATCGTCAGCGTCCTTGGCCTTTTGAGCCAATGGCCAAAATAGGGGAGAGATTAGAGCGAGGCGATTGCATTGGTATCACGTGGGAAGGACGTTTTTGCCATCGTCTCATGCTTCCTTTTTCTTATTATGGACGCTATCAATTGACATGGGTCATTCCTGCGGGATCCTATCCTGTGGACACCCTCATTGCCAAAGTCAGCGATGAGAAAGGAAGAGAGCATGCCATCTCTATGGTCCAAAAGTGGCCGATCAAGAGTCCCTTGATTCAAGGAGAAAAAACCAAGCCGACCCAAATGATGGATACGGGAGAGCGAATCATTGACACTCAATTTCCCTTGCTGAAAGGGGGCACTTTTTGCACGCCAGGCCCTTTTGGAGCAGGAAAAACAGTCTTGCAGCATCATCTTTCCAAATATGCAGCGGTCGATCTCGTCGTTTTCGTCGCTTGTGGCGAGCGTGCCGGCGAAGTGGTGGAAGTCTTAAGAGAATTTCCTCATCTCATCGACCCTCATACGGGCGAGACGCTTCTGAAACGGACCGTGATGATTTGCAATACCTCTTCGATGCCGGTCGCCGCACGGGAGTCATCGATTTACATGGGAGTGACCATCGCAGAGTATTATCGGCAAATGGGATTGGATGTTCTCGTCCTTGCCGATTCGACCTCTCGTTGGGCGCAGGCTCTCCGTGAGATGTCAGGACGTTTAGAGGAAATTCCTGGGGAAGAGGCCTTTCCCGCCTATTTAGCCTCTCGCCTTGCAGAATTCTATGAGCGTTCCGGAGTGGTCATGTTGCCAGATGGAAAAACAGGCTCGATGACCATTGGAGGAGCTGTCTCCCCCGCCGGAGGGAATTTTGAAGAGCCTGTGACACAGGCCACTCTAGCAGTGGTTGGAGCGTTTTTGGGCTTATCGCGTGCACGCTCCGACTCTCGGCGCTATCCTGCGATTGATCCTTTGGTCTCTTGGTCTAAATATATCGACACCGTTTCTGAAGAGCTGAAGCCTCAGGTGGACAATTGGAGTGAGAAGGTGAGGAAAGGGCGACAATTCTTGTTTGCTGCGAGTGAAATTGGAAAACGAATGGAAGTGGTGGGAGAAGAGGGGATTGCCCTAGAAGAGATGATTATTTATCTTAAAGGAGAGCTCTATGACTTCAGCTATTTGCAGCAGAATGCCTTTGACAAAGAAGATGTCTATAGTCCGTTGAAGCGTCAAATTGCCCTCTTTTCGTTGATCATCCAGATTTTCGATACCTCTTTTGATTTACGTTCCCAGGATGAAGCGCGGCAATTTTTCTTAGCCCTTCAAAATAAGATTAAAAATATGAATTTTATCCCCTTTGAATCAGAGAAGTATCAAAACGCTTTGACTGAGATTGAAGTGCTCATTCATCAAAAAAAGAAAGGGAGAGCAGCCCCATGAAAGTTGTCTATGAGAAAATTAATCAAATGCGGGGAAATTTAATCACGATCACTGCCGAAGGGGCCGCTTTAGGGGAACTGGCTGTGATTGATCTAAAAGATGGGCGTCAAGTGTATGCCTCTGTGTTACGGATTGAAGGGACTTGCGTGACTCTCCAGGTCTTCCAAAGTACACGAGGGATTTCAACGGATGATCGATTGACCTTCTTAAATCGGCAAATGCAGGCGACCTATGGAGAGGCCCTTTTAGGGCGGCGTCTCAATGGGGCGGGTCGACCGATTGACAAAGGGCCGGAGATGGTCGGAGAAGCGATTAATATTGGTTCGACCTCTTTTAATCCGGTCAAAAGAGTGATCCCTCGTGAAATGGTGCGCACCAATATTCCAATGATCGATGTTTTTAACTGCTTGGTGAAATCACAAAAAATCCCGATCTTTTCGGTGGCGGGGGAGCCTTATAATGCTCTGTTGATGCGCATTGGCAACCAGACAGATGCCGATGTGGTTATCATTGGAGGGATGGGATTGACCTTTAAAGAGTATCAAGCCTTTATTGATGATGCGGAAGTTGCGGGGACAGTGAATAAGACGGTCATGTTCATTCATCGTGCGACAGATCCTTCTGTCGAATGTCTCCTCGTTCCTGACATGGCGTTGGCCTGTGCAGAACGTTTTGCGATCGAGGGGAAACATGTGTTAGTTCTTTTAACCGATATGACTGCCTTTGCTGATGCGATTAAAGAGATCGCCATTACCATGGACCAAGTGCCTTCCAATCGTGGCTACCCCGGTTCTTTATACTCTGACTTGGCAGCCCGTTATGAAAAAGCGGTCTTGATGGAGGGAAGGGGCTCAATTACGGTGATCGCTGTGACGACGATGCCTGGCAATGATGTGACCCATCCTGTTCCCGATAATACGGGGTATATTACTGAAGGGCAGTTTTATTTATATAAAGGAAGAATTGATCCTGTCGGTTCGCTCTCTCGACTCAAACAACTTGTGATTGGAAAGGTAACGCGGGAGGATCATGGGGAGCTTGCGAATACGATGATTCGCCTCTATGCGGAGTCCAAGAAGGCACGCGAGCGTCAGGCGATGGGGTTCAAATTATCGCGTTGGGACGAAAAACTGCTGGCTTATTTTCAGCTTTTTGAAAAGCGGATGATGAATCTAGAGGTGAATTATCCCTTGGAGCAAGCGCTCGATTTAGGGTGGGAGACATTAGCGGCTTGTTTTCAGATGGATGAGGTGGGAATGAAGCAAAGCTTGGTGGATCAATATTGGCCGAGGGCAAGCAGACATGAAGTTGACAAAAAATGAACTGCGCGATCAGCAGCAGCATCTTGCTCAGCTGGAGAAGTACTTGCCAACCTTGCAGCTGAAAAAAGCGATGCTGCAAGCGGTCGTACAGGAAGTGAGGCAGCAGGGCAGCGCGCTCAAGCAACGTTTGGAGGAGAAAAGAAAAGAGATCGAGCATTTTAGCGTTCTTTTGGCTGGTCAAACAACAATTGATTTTTCGCAAGTGGTGCGAGTGAAAAATGTAGAGAAGCGCTATGAAAATGTCGCAGGAGTCGAGATCCCTTATTTTGAGTCATGCGCCTTCGAATCCTTTTCTTATTCCCTTTTTGAAACGGACCCTTGGGTCGATCGAGCGATTCAAGAGCTAAGAGCTTTAGCTGAGTGCGTGGAGCGTTTTAAGATCAGCGAGCAGCAGCGAGAGGCCTTAGAGAGGGAATGGCGAGAGGTTTCTATTCGAGTGAATTTATTTGAGAAAATCTTGATTCCCCGTGCAATAAAAAATATCCGGACGATTAAGGTGTTCTTGGGGGATCAGGAGCTTGCCTCCGTCTCGCGAGCGAAAGTGGCCAAGAGAAAAATCGAGTTGAGGGAGAAGCGGCATGCGTGAAGAAGTGAAAAAGTTTCTCTTTATCGGCCTCGAGCAGGAAAAAGAAGAATTTTTTAGGAGAGCGCAGGTGCAAGGGATCGTTCACTTTATCGATCCACAGGTACACAATCCTAAAGAAGTTCCCCAAGAGGTTCAGGCGCTTGTAGAGGCGAGAAAAGTGTTGCATCATCTCCCTCCCGTCGAGCAAGAAGAGACTTTCGAAAGAATTTCGCCGGATGCGATCGTGCAGGAAATCTTAAGTTTACGGCAGCGTCAAGAGCAACTTCAAGAAGAGGTTCGTGTTTTAAAACTAGAGAGGGCGAGGATTGAAGTCTTTGGGGATTTTTCCTTTGAGGATAGGGCTTATATTGAACAAGAGGGAAAATGCATTTTACGTTTCTTTTGCGCCTCTCCCTCCGTGTTTAAGTCTGAGCAGGAGCCGGACAGTCTGATTTACATCGCCTCTCTGCATGGTCTGCATTATTACCTCTCTTTGGGTGTGGATGATCCGATTTATGAAAAAATGATTGAGATGACCTTTGAGCGTTCTTTAGGAGAATTAAAGAAGCGTGAGAGGGCTGTTCAAGAGGAGCTAAGAGAGGGGGAGCAAACCTTGAGGGGCCATGCCAAATATCGAGAGTATTTGCATCGGCTCTTGATCGAACGGTTGAATTTTTACCAGTTGTCTCATGTTCAGGGCTATGTTCAAGAGGTCATGGAAGGGACGTTATTTGCCATTGAAGGATGGGTGCCGGCGAATAAGGAAGCGTTGTTGGAAGCCATCACGGAGCCTTTAAAGATTTATGTGGAAGAGATCGCTACCGAACCGACCGATCTTATTCCCACGTATTTAGAAAACCGAGGAGCCGCTCGTTTAGGGGAGGATCTCGTTCATATTTATGATACTCCTTCCGCGCAGGATAAAGATCCCTCGTTATGGGTTCTGGGGGGCTTTACCCTATTTTTTGCTTTTATTATTGGCGATGCGGGATATGGGTGTCTCTATTTGGCCTTAGCTTTATTTTTACGCTATCGCTTTCCCACTCTTGAAGGGATGGCGAAACGGGCGTTAAATATATTGATGATCTTATCTGTTGGATGCATTCTTTGGGGGACGTTAGTGACCTCTTTTTTTGGGATGCAGCTGAGCATGGATCATCCCCTTCGGCGATTTTCGCTTGTGCAGTGGTTGGCGAAAGAAAAGGTGGCCTATCATTTGCACCATCGAGAAGATGAAAAGGTGAGGAGTTGGGTTGAGCAATATCCAGAATTAGCGCAAGCGGCTAAAGCAGAAGAGTTTATTAGATTTATTCCCCCTTCTGATTCAGCGGGAGGCTATGTGGTATTGAATGAATTGACGAATCAAATCTTATTTGAGATGGCTCTCTTTGTGGGGGTGATTCATCTTCTTCTATCGTTATGTCGTTATGCGCCTCGGCAATGGCAGCAGCTGGGATGGGCTCTTTTTTTGGTTGGGGCGTATCTCTATTTTCCCTTTTATTTAGAGACCCCGAGTGTTCTCAATTTTGTCGGGGGGATTGACTTGGTTAAGGGAGGGCAGGTAGGTTTTGTTTTGATGGGGATCGGGGTGGGAGCGGCGTGGATCTTAGCGATGATTCGAAATGGATGGAAGGGAATTTTTGAAATTATGACGTTGATCCAGGTGTTTGCGGATGCATTATCTTATTTACGTTTATATGCGTTGGGATTAGCGGGAGCCACTGTGGCTGCGACGGTAAATGAGATTGCCAGTGGCCTTCCTTTTATTTTAGCGGCTTTGTTAATCTTGGTTGCTCATCTGGTGAACATCGTTTTGAGTACGATGGGAGGGGTGATTCATGGGTTGCGTCTCAACTTTTTGGAAGGGTATCATTACTCTTTCGAGGGGGGTGGAAAGCTTTTTCAACCTCTGAAATTATTAAAGCGGGAATAAAGGATGATGGGGGTAGCCATGGGCTTGGAACAGTGGAGTGCTTTCCTTTACTATCCTTTGGGGTTAGCTCCTAGCCTCTTTTTTTTTCTTCGTTTTTTCATTCAGTGGGTGCGCAGTGAAAAGCAAAAGAAATCGGTGGTGGATAAGACCTTTTGGCAACTCTCTCTTTATGGGAGTGTTCTTTTAGCTCTGCATTACTTTATTCAGTTGCAAGATCTCTTTTTGATGGTCCAGGTCATTAATATTGGCATTTCTTGCCGCAATTTAAGTTTAATGCAGGAAGAAAAGAAGAGATTATCTGCCCGATCGGTGATCTCTTTCTTATGCCTCATGGGGGCGGTGAGCGCGGCTTTTTTCTTTTATAAGTTTTCTTTTACTGAGTCTATTGATTTATTTTCTGCTCCCTTAGGGATGAAGCAGGGGCAGGGGCTGGAGCAGGAGGGTGAGGCCGTTGGTTTAGGATTAGGGATTGGGTGGAAAATGATCGGGATAGCGGGGAGTGTGCTCTTTGCGAGTCGCTTTATTGTCCAGTGGTGGGAATCAGAGAGGAAAGGAAAAAGCGAGCTTGGGAAGGCTTTCTGGGTTCTTAGTCTTTTTGGGAGCGGTTTATCCCTTGCTTATTGCCTCGTGATTCACGATCGGGTGAGCATGCTGCATTATGCCTTTGGGTTAGTGCCTTATATGCGCAATCTTTTGTTAATGCGGCGAAAGGTGATTTCTTCTGCTTGACTATTAATTAATTAAAAGATAAAATTTAGGAAATTTTTTATAAACTAATATTACTTATTATTTAGAAGGTAAGGGTATTTATCATGCAAGTTCAAAGCCGTTGTTTTGAGACACTTTCTGAGTTCAATCCTCGCATTCATTATTTGAAGGTAAAATATAATCGAGTGGTCTATGAAAATAAAAGCGACCTTTCTTTCATCCAGAGAGTAATCCGGTTTTTTTGGAAGCCATTGGATGAACGTATTAACTTTGTGATGACCAAAATTCTTGAAAAATTGAGAGATGAATCTCTTCCTGTTGATTTTGAAGAACTTTCTGACGCTGTTTTAAAATTAGAGCATTTATATATAAAAGCAGCCCCAAAGGGTTACAACCGATATTTTATTAGTCAAATGCAGATGATTCGAAAGAAAATTTATGTCGTAGAGTATCAGGATGAATTAGAGGAGCAGTGCAAAGGAATCAGGAATAAGCATCAGACGAAGTTAGCTCGCTTGCAAGAAGAAATTGAATCAGAAAAATTAAATTTAAAATCTTTTGTAAATGAGAAAAATAATAGGGTAGACGAATTGCAAAAGGAAATAAAAGAATTAAAAAAACAGGAACAAGTGCTTGATAAGATGGTGGAGAAATCAGGGGAGGAACTTAAGCAGGAGTTAGCTCTAAGAACGAAACTAAAAGATCAGATTGATGGACTAGAAATAGAAATTCAAAAATTAGCAGCGAAAAAGAAATGGCTCGAACATGATACAGTTCTCTGGACAAAGGAGGGCTATGTGCTAGTCAATTCGGCTTGTTTTTCTCCCGATTCTCCTCTCAATCTTCCTTCTCATTCCTCGATGCCTCAACTTTCCAAGCCGGTACAGGAGAAGCTAAAAGGAATAGAAGGAATCGAGGCAGAAACAGCCGCTTCTTTGCGATCCATGAAAAAGCATGTTTATCTCGAGAATATCTCTTTACGGCATGTCAAGCTGGCTCTTCAAATTCTTCAAGAAGGTTCCACCAAGGGTAAAAACGCTCTTTTACTGACTGAGATAGAAGCCATGAAGGTTCTCGCCGATTATTTGTTAGAGCCGGATTTGCTAAAAAAAATTAATTCTATCATTCCACTAAAGCCTAATAAAACTAAGCTCTCCAAGGAAAAAGTTCAATCTCAGTCTCAGCTTCAGCCCCAGCCAGCGCCTAGCCTATCGAATAACGTGATCTCTCATATCAACCAATTGCAGAGGAGTGCTCGGGATTTAGCTGGACGTGCAGCTACTAGAGACGAGGTGCAAAACTTTTTTGCTCGATTCCTTCGGTTAAAATTAAATTAGCTATCTTCTCCGCACCAGAAGATTAGAAGGCCAGTTATGAGACAATTTTTGCGACATGATAATAATTCAAAAGTTGAATATCTCCTATTTTCAGCTCTTCTTCTCCGCTATAAATTAGGTAGGGAGTCCCATGTGCATTAACAAATTCTAACGCAATCGCTTCTGTCACTCGTCTTTTTTTATTGATAATTTCACTTATCTTTGGCTGTGTCCAAGAGCCTCCCAGATGTCGGGAGAATTGTTCTTGTGAAATTTTAAGAGGTTTTAGAAACTCTTCTAATAAAATCTCTCCTGGATGTGTAGGAGGTCTATTTTTTGGAAACATCCTTTTCTCCTATTCTAAGAGATATTCTTCATCCCTCTTGACTTTAGTTTTTTATGAGTTTATCGAGAACCACCCATCCTCCTCCTCCTCCTCTGTTCCGATTGGAACCCAGAATTTTTCAAAGTCATCTTCCTGCGAATCCTCGTTATTCTTTATCTGAGAGTTGTTTGTCGCCTCTTCACTTCTCGCTTGTCTAGCTTCAGAATAGTCCCCTTCTCTATTTTCGAACGTGAGGGACCCATCAGTATTAGAGGTTGGGATCACTCCGGTCTTTTTCTTTTTTTTAGCATCCCGAAAAACTGATTTGGCATGCCCCATAGCAACATCTATGGGAAGTTGATTTTGGTTATCTTTGATATCATCCTTTGCACCTATCTTTAGAAGAATCCTTACCATACCGTATTTATCTGTTTTTGCAGCTAAATGAAGAGGCGTTTGACCTTGCTTATCTCTGCTGTCAACACATGCCCCTAACTCTACAAGCTTTTCTATTACACCAACTATAGATTGCTTTCTTGCTATCTTGCTTTTTGAAGCGAGGTGAAGAGCTGTTTCACCGTGGTTATTCTGAATATTTGGGTTAGCTCCCATCTTAAGAAGGATGTTTACTATTTTTTCTGGGCGTTTGTAATTCTTAACAACCCAAAGCAAAGGAGTATTTCCATTTTCATCCATTACAATATCTACATTCTTAATATACTCCATCTGTTTATGAATAGCAGCATAGCAGGAAGTCTCGTTTTTTATTTTATCAATAAATAGCAGGTCATCAGTGGAGATTGGGATCGCTTGACTCGTCATATCCCCATGACTTCCTTGAATTTCTTTCGTAATTAGAGTATCATAATCTTCTCCTTCGATGCTCTTTTCTTCCTCATCTCTCTGTGTTTTAGCACTTTGGTTTTCAGCTCCCTCTCTAATGCTCAGTTCAGAACGTGAACGTTTAGCTTGAGGCTGATCAAGAGAATTCTCTGAAGGACGTTTGAGTGGCTGGCGGAGAAGATGTATTATTTTGAGGTCACCTTTTTTCACAGCTAAGTCAAGAGGTGTTTGACCTTGCTGATTTCTGCTATTAACCAATGCGCCAAACTTTATAAGTGTTTCTATTAGCTTAATAGTGGATGTCTGACTACGTTCTTTTCTATTGCTTATTACAGCGAGATGAAGAGCTGTTTGACCGTGGCCATTCTGAATATTTGGGTTAGCTCTCTGATTAAGAAGGGCTTCTGCTAATCTTTCAGGTTTTAAATAATTCTGAACAACCCGAAGCAAAGGAGTATTTCCATTTTCATCCATCACAATATCTACATTCTCAATATGATCCATAAGCTTATAAACCCAACTACGACTATTTTTGATTGCATTGATGAATCTCTTCTCATCAGAGCTTAAGGGGATAACTTCACTAGTCACATCACCTGCGTTTTCTTGAATCTTCTCTGTCATAGGATTGAAAAGACTAGTCTCCAATGCAACACTCGTTCCTTCCAAAGATAGGGGAGGGCTAAAAGCGATAGGCTGCTGTAGTCCCATCCCATTCCAAACAGGGGCTGATAGACTTTGGGGCATTCCAGCTCCTGCCATAGGGGCAGGAAAATTCTGCATTTGTGGATATCCGACTGATGGAATCCCTGCTTGTTGAATCAAATGATTGATTTGATTCGAAACATTCTGCATCTGCATTTTCATTAAATGTAAAATAGGCAAATAGAGCCGGCCGTTTGCGGATATCATGCTGATTTGAGTCATTCGATTAATTCCCTGACTAAGCTCGCCTGAGCAAAAAAAATCGATTGCCTCTTTGATTTGTTGTTTCTCTTGAGAATCTGCAAGCATGTTGTATAATTCATGAATTTTATTTCTTAGTCTCTCATTCGGTTGATGCATTGCTTTGTTAAAAGACTCTGCCAACTCTTTACGCAACGGATCCTCGTTCTCTTGACCTTTTAGAGAATCGTAAGGCTTTTGGCAGAGGGTAATCGGACAAATTTTAACTGCATTGTTATTGTTACTATACCATTCATATATTCCAGCGCGTTCAAACACATGCCCGCAGGGCAATCGAATAGGATCTGAAAAAAACTTTTTTAAAAGTGGACAGACTAAAGTGCTAATGTTTACAACTTTTAAAAATGGAATCTCTTCCAACCTTGTCATGCAACCCTCAACGGCTGAAGGAGGATTTGGAGGAAGATAAGGGGAATTAATGCTCATGTTATTTGTGGCCATGATCACTCATTAGTTATTTATATTGTTAATTATAGTATTCTAATTAATGTTTATGATAATTTCGTTAACTTATAAAAATTGATTATAAAATAAGGAGGGAATTGAAAGCGAGAAAAAAGCAGGTTTTGCCAATACTTTCAAAAAATATTGAATAAAAAAACTAATCGCGAAGACACATCCCCGTCGGCGTTTTCTTTCTTGCCAGCTGGGTAGGAGTCCCCTCAAAGAGCAGCTTCCCTCCTTCAGGCCCCCCTCCAGGCCCGAGCTCAATCAGCCAATCAGCTTGGCGCAGCAAATCCAGATGATGTTCGATCATGAAGATCGAATGTCCTTGGTCGACGAGACGATGCAAAATCATAATCAATTTATCGAGATCCTCAAAATGCAACCCCATCGAGGGCTCGTCCAGTAAATACAACGTAGGCTCTGCACTGGGACGAAGCAGTTCAGCAACGAGCTTCAAGCGCTGCACCTCTCCCCCTGAGAGCGTATTAAAGGGCTGCCCCAATGTCAAATATCCCAATCCCAGCTCTTCCATGAGCTCAAGAGTGGGGGCTAAAGAGGGAATCGGACGAAACAGGCGGGCCGCCTCTTTCACAGAAAGATCGAGAACGTCGGCAAAGTTTTTATTCTCCCAGCTCACTTGCAAGGTCTCGTCATTGTACCGTCGGCCTTGACAGACCTCGCAAGGAATAAATAAATCGGGCATCCATTGCATGGAGACGCGCAAACGTCCCAACCCCTCACAGGCTTCGCAGCGCCCCCCCTTTTTATTTAAGCTAAAGCGGCTGACCCCATATCCCCGCGCTTTAGCAAGCCTGGTCTCGGCAAAGAGCTGCCGGAGTGGGGTCATGAGTTGCACATAAGTTGCAGGAATGGAACGGGCCGAAAAGCGCTCCGCTTGCTTTTCTCCCAGAATGAGACGTTTGATAGAGCCATACCCCTTAAGAGAGGCGGAAGGCCCTCCTTGGCGTAAAAGTTTGTGGAGCTCTGCTCCAATCACCTCCATCACTAATGTCGATTTTCCCGAACCGGAGACACCGCAAAACCCCACTAATGCATTTAAGGGGATCTTAACAGAAAAATGTTGCAGGTGGTGCAACGACACCTCATGTACCTCTAGATATCCCCCCTGAAGCTTACGTTTAGGGGGAGGAGGGAATCGCCGCCTTCCGCTTAGCCATTGCCCCGTTAAACTTGTTGGATCATCCAGAAGTGCCTGGTAGCTTCCCTGAAAGGTGATTTCTCCTCCTTGTTCTCCGGAGCCGGGGCCGAGCTCGACAATGTGATCCGCTTGGCTGATTAAGCGACGTTCATGCTCCACCACGATCACCGTATTACCCAGTTCTTTCAACTCTTGGATGACCTTTTGGAGGGATTGAATCTCTTGCCGGTGGAGTCCAAGGGAAGGTTCGTCTAAAATATAGATCAGCCCGGAAAGCTTCGCCCCAATTTGAGAAGCCAACTGAACCCGTTGAGCTTCCCCATCGCTCAGCGTTCTCCCTGTCCGATTCAGCTCCAAGTAACCTAATCCCACGCGCTGAAGAAATTGAAGCCGATTTTGAATATGTGGAAGGATTTCTCTCGCGATTGGCTCCTTTTTACCTGAAAATGTCCACCTCTGAATCTCCTGCAAGCATTGATCTACGGATTGCTTGCAGAGATCAGCGATATTTTTCCCCTGGATGAGGCACGCTAAACTCTCCGGCTTCAGCCGTCCCCCTTGGCAGAGAGAGCAGATCGTCCATTCAACAAAAGGAAGCTCTTCCTCTCTCTTAAATTTCTTTTCTTGGAGGAGGCGATTGAGAAAAGGAATCATTCCCTGCCAGGTTGTTTGGATGACTTGTGTTTCCCCTTGAATCGAGAATTGGCCTTGTAAAACATCTATCGAGCCATAAAGCAATTGCTGAAGTTGAAGAGAAGAGAGATCCTGAATGGTCGTCCCCTCATCGATTTTCCGGAGATCTAAGAAGGGTTGTAGGAGAGCCTGAAAGGGAGCTCCTATTTTTTTGGGAAGCGAATCTAAAATCAGCCGGAGCTGCTCGATGATCCCTCCTTGCGAATCTTCGAAGAGAAGAAGGGGATTGACCTGCTCTTGCCCTCCTTGACCCGCACAAGCAGGACAGGCCCCTCTTGGTGAATGAAAGTTGAAATCGATGGGAGTTAAAGGAGCAAAACTCAAAGAGGTCTCAGGACAAACGTACACCTCTGTGAAATAACGTAAAGGTCCTGACCTCCCTTCCTGCACTTTAAGAATCCCTTGGCTTAAACTTAAGGCAGTTTCTACGGAAGCAGCAAGCCGCTCGCGCACCCCTTCCTTCATTTCTAATCGATCAACAATCACCTCTAATTGAGAGGAAGCTTCCATCGCAGGAAGGGGCTGATCTAATGTCCACTCTTCCCCATTGATTTTTAGCCGGATAAATCCCATCTGTTGCAACCGGGAAAGGGTTTGTTCGGCTCTTTCGTGAAAGGGTTTAATGGGGGCCAAAAGCTGTAGTCGTGTCCCCGGAGGGTACTCTTGCAAGATTAAATGGATGATCTCTTGCCTGGAGTAGCGGATCAGGGGCTTTCCTGTCGTCGGGCTATGTTGTTGCCCGACGTGGGAGTAGAGAAGAGCTAAAAAATCATAGATGTCTGTATAAGTCGCGAGAGTTCCCCAAGGAGAAAGAAAATGACGTTGTTTTCCAACAGCTAAAGAAGGGGAGAGCCCTTCAATAAAGTCGACCTCCGGTTTTGCCATCTGCTTGATTTGTGCCCTGGCTTGAGGGGAAAGATATTCTAAATAGCGTCTCTGTCCTTCTGCAAAAATCGTATCAAAAGCCAAGGAAGATTTTCCCGATCCACTCACCCCCGTGAAGAGCGTGATGGCTTGTTTTGGTAAAAAAAGAGAAAAATTTTTAAGATTATGTTGCCGACAACCTTTTAAATAAATAAAAGAAGAAGAAGGAGAAGAGGGCATAAGATTTTTTACTCTATTTAAAATAAGAGTCTATCTTAAGATACATTTTGTTTGACATAAAGAATGGATCGAGTACTCTATGTCTTTTTGGGACTCCCCCAAAAAGACATGCAAAATAAGGTTAAGACGTTATGGAAGGATTAGTCAATATTAAAGAAGAAGTGAAAGCAGATATCTTAATCTTACGCATGCAGGGACGTTTAGATGCCGTTTCCTCTCCTCTCGCTGAAAGAAAAATCTTTGATTATATTTATGGAGGGCAGTATAAGCTCTTGCTCAATTTCTCCGGTGTGGATTATCTCAGTAGTGCGGGAATGCGGATGTTATTATCCGTCACGAAAAAGCTCAAAACCCTTTCCGGGCACTTGATTCTTTGCTGTTTGAATCCAAATGTGATGGAAATATTGAAGATATCAGGGTTTGACCAAGTCTTGGAATTGGTCAATACTGAGGAAGAGGGATTAAAGAAATTTTGAAGGATGAGGCAACTGTTGTGGCGACTGGCATCGCGGTGGAAAAAGAAGAGGTCAAACGCATTATTGGGAGATTTGCCTTAGAAGTTCAAAAATACTTTCCGGACGATCTTAAGAAACAGAAAAAACGGGTGATCGTTCTTTCCGGGCCGACGGCTTGTGGAAAGTCCTCTTTGGCTTTGGAACTTGCGCAAACAATCGATGGGGAAATTGTCTCTGCCGATTCGATGCAAATCTATCGAGGGATGGATATTGGAACGGCAAAACCCACTCTGGAAGAGCGTCTACTCGTGCCTCATCATCTGATTGATATTCGCCATGTGCAAGAAAGTTTCAATGTCGTCGATTTTTATTATGAGGCTCGTCAGGCTTGTCAGAAGATTTTAGACAGGGGAAATGTGCCCATTGTCGTTGGGGGGTCAGGTTTTTATCTTCATGCTCTTTTGTATGGTCCTCCTCAAGGTCCTCCTTCAGTGCCGGAATTAAGAAAAGAGTTAGAAGGAGAGTTGGAGACGTTGGGTTCTGATGTTCTGTATGCCCGTTTAGTGCAACTCGATCCGGAGTATGCAAAAACGATTACAAAAAAAGATAAACAAAAGATCATTCGGGCGTTAGAAATTATGACCTTAAGCCATAAAAAGGTGAGTAAACTTTCTTGGAAAGGAAGAAGGAAAATACAAAATTATGATTTTCGCTGTTGGTTTCTTTACCGTCCTAAAGAGAAACTTTACGAGCGGATTGAGGAGCGTTGCGATCAGATGTTAGAGCAAGGGTTTTTAGAAGAGGTCCGTCGGTTGGAAAAAGAGGGAATCCGTCAAAACTCTTCTGCTTCTCAAGCGATTGGTTATCGACAAGCCTTGGATTACTTATTGACACAGGAAACGCCCGAAGATTATCAAAATTTCGTGAAAGCATTTAAGCAAGCGACCCGCCATTATGCGAAAAGGCAAGCCACTTGGTTTCGTAAAGAATTTCTTTTTCATTGGCTGGATATTGATGCGCATGATCCTGAAGTTGTATTAGATGTGATTACAAAAGATTACGAATCTTTGTGATTTACTAAAAAATCGTGATAAAATATGATCTAGAAACCCCTTTACCAAGTCATGGTCATGAGTCAATCAGAAAATGTGCTAGAAGAGTCTTCCCCGAATTCCCTCTTTTCCTCTCAAGAAGAGGAGCCTTCTTATCTAGATGAGCCTCCAGCTTCTGAGCTTTCTTCCTCTGAGCTTTCTTCTCAAGAGGGAGGAAAGAAAAAAAGTAAAGAAGGGTTTATCAGAGAGTTTGAGGTTTTTAAGAGTGCTTTTGACAATCAAGCAAATGGAGAAGAGCGGTTAAAATTAGCGATTGATTTTATGGAGGCTTCTTTAGCGCGTGGAGGGACGCCTCATTTTCAAAGCTTTTGGGAGGCGAGAAGCTTATGTCTGCCTCTTTTTAAAGAGAATTTATCTCCTTCTTTTCGTCAGGAGATGTGGACAAAGTATAGTGAGCTCTCGAAGGAAGCGCGTCGTTTGAAAGAGGTGTTGGATGAGCAAAGTGCCTTTGCCGTTGAGCAAATTGAGATGGCCATTGGAGCTCTGGAGAAGGACATTGCAGATTTTCAGAATCAAGTGGAAAAAATTTCTTTTCCCTCCCAAGAGGATTTTCCAAAAAGCTTAAGAGAGCATGATGCTTTGTATCAAACTTTACAAAGAGAGCTTGGTGTATTAAATCTCCAAGCGGCTCGGATTAATGCGTTGCGCAAAGAGCTCTTGAAGACGGAGATGCGCATCAGGCATAAAAACAAATTTTTTCAACGGCTGTCGGCGGCTGGGGATTTAGTATTTCCGAAGCGCAAGGAATTGATTAAGCAGATCAGCCAGCAATTTACAGAAGATATCGATGCCTTTATTCAAACGCATTTTGGGCCGGACCCTTCTCATTCTGCTTTGTTTGTCTTGCGCGAAGAAATTAAGGCTCTTCAAAGTTTTGCTAAAATACTGACTTTAAATACCCACTCTTTTACCCATACGCGGATGCGTTTAAGCGAATGCTGGGACTGCATTAAAGGGGAGGAGCGAGAGAGAAAAAAAGAACGGGTGCAGCAGCGAGTTATTTTTAAAGAGAATCTGGACACTCTTCAAAAAGAGCTTCAAGATTTAAAAGAAGGATTAGAGCAGGGAACAAGAGGCCTTTCTGAAGGGCAAAAAAAATTAGAAGGGATTATCTCTCAAATGCGCAAAGTAGAGTTAGGCCGTGAAGAGCTCAAGACTTTGCGTGAAGGAATCCATGAGATCAAGGAATGGATGCAAAGGAAGCAGAAGGAAGAAGAGACAGCACGCCAAGAGCAGGAAAGGGAAAGAGAACGGCAGAAAAAGGAGAAATATCATCTTTTGAAGGGGCAGATTGAGCAGCTTCTCCAACAGGCAGAAACGGAAGAGGTGGAGAAAATTGCAGAAGAGCGTCACCTTTTAATGGCTCAAGTGCAAGAAGCTTCTTTGACAAAAAGTGAAAAGCAAGAGTTAGAGCGTTTACTGAAGCCGCTTCGAGATATCCTTGTTGAGAGAAAAGAGAAGGCTCTCTTGTCTCTTTCAGAAGATGATCGGCAAGCGCTTCAGCAATTAAAACAAATTCTTGCACAGCGTAAGGAAAGACGCCAAGAAATAAAAAACCAATTAGAAATTTTACGTAAAGCTGCCGGTTCTTCCAGTCTTGACTTTGAAAAAGCCATGAGTTACACGGCCCAGATTAATGAAGAAAAAGAGCGTTTAGAAAAAGTCGATCAAGGCATTCGAGAAATTGAGGATAAAATTGCAGACTTGCAATCGAAACTAAAAATGAGACATATTTAGCTTCCGTTCACGGAGCTTCCCCTAATATTTCCCATCCCTTTTTTAAACAAATGTTTCTCAATCGACGATCGGGTCTCACTCCCACCGCTTTACCGACCTGGTTTAGCAAGGGAAGGTCTAAATAACTATCTGAGTAAGCAATGATATCGCAAAGGGAAAAATTTTCCTGATCGGCCCAATTTTCAATATCTTCCCTCTTTTTTTCTCCTGTCAGGACAGAAGAGACCGCAAAGAAATAGCCTTCAGAGTCTACTTGATAGGTTGTTCCCTTCCAATCTGACACTCCTAAATGGTGCGCAATGGCTTGTACAAGAAAATCAGGAGAGCTGGACAAAATAAAGACCTTTTCTTTCCGTCGTTGAGCCTCTTCTAAACGCTCCATGGCAGGTTTATAAATTAAGGAAGATAAGGATTGGTTTAGAAAGAGATGAACGAGGCAGCGGATCTCTTCTAAGAGACATCCTTTGAATAAATAGGTGAAGATTTTATCATGCAAAGTTTGCATCGACATTCCTAAATAGCAGTGACAAGCATAATCCCTTAAGCATTTCAACAAGAGGGAAGAAGAGAAAAAGCCCTTTTGATAGAGATAGGCTCCAAAACGATAACTACTATTTGCACTTAATAAGGTATGATCTAAGTCAAAGACGTGCACAGACATTTCGCTCTATTCCTAAAAACCTAAATCTCTCCTATCACGTTCAAAATTTTCTGATAGTCAGCGGGCACACTATTTACATAACAAGTCTGGAGTTGGTTTGGAAGTTGCTGTTTATATTCCTCCCATGTGCCGGCGAGATTTAAAAAACCAGGCATCGGAGAAGGCAAACAATAACTATCTTTTATTAATCTTAAATATCTTTTTGTATTTTCTAATTGATTTAGGTTTGCATGGATAATTGCTGCATACAGATATAAATTATTATAGTTAATTGATCTACGTCCAGGAATGCAATTTCCCCCAGCCATCCATTTACTTAGCCAGATCTCTGCTTCCTCCCATTTTTTTAGAGCCATTTTTACGCCAATCGCATCAAATAAGACACAGCCAGGAATTTTATTTTTATAGCCAGGGAGGGCTTTCTCCATATGCTGCTCTGCTTCAACCACTTGATTTGACCAAAGTTTAGTGAAAGCAGATAGGCTCCAACATTCAGCTGGGACAAAATCGCCATAATCTTTAATGGCCCGATCCAACAAGGCTGAAATCTGGGGATAATTTCTTCTAAGATAACAATCAGCTTGTGCAAATAAAATAGGGGGAGATGGATCTGTTTGTTGTCCCAATAACTCTTCCCTCTTCCAAGAGCACGTTTTTAACAGGTGATCAACAACACGATAGTCTCTAGTTTTTTTTGCTAATGCTTGAGCAATATCTAACAAACGTTGGACTTTTTTTTTGCTTTGAGATGTTTCTTTAGATATTTTATCAATAAAGTTTTTCGAATTCAATAAAATGCTGATTGCCACACGACCGGATTGGATTGCTCCCTTAAATGTTGCCTCCTCGATACAGGTTAAGCCTAAATCAAATTTCTCCTCTTGTTTTAACTCTTGCAAATAACCGGTTAAATGAGAGAGCCCTTTGACCCATTGATCCCCAGCAAACGACGTTTGAGAGTTCTCTAATAAAGATAAATTGGTTTCGAAAATCTCTCTTTCTTGAGGAGAAGGATTAAGCTTATAGAGAAAATTTAAATCTTTCCAAATATAAGTTAATAAAGGATAACGAATCATTAGGTTTTTGACACGTTGGTACATCTCGTCCCCTTCCTCAAGCCGGAGATTTTTGATTAATTTCTCTCTAGATTCGATATACACAAACAAAATTTTTCCCATTAAATAACGTGTTCTCTCACGATGCGGAGTCGAATGCAGAGAAGACCAATCAAAATATAGATGCTCTTTTTTGGCCTGTTTTTCCCATTCTCTTTCTGTCAGAGTTCTCGTTCCTTTTGCTAGGAGATCAAATGTCAAAATATCTTTAAAAGAAAGGAAGGATGTCACGGTGCAAACACACTCGTGAGGAAGATCTAAAAGAGAAAGGGAAGAATTAATTATCATATTAGAAACCTCTAAGCTTACATTTTTAAATAGAACTATAATTCTTGGTTTTTTGAAGGTCAAGAAAAAAAGAGGAAATTTTCAGCATGACAAAAAAAGAGAAACTGATGTAAATTAAAATTTATCCTTTCCGTAGGATGAGAGACAGATGCTATCCGAATTGGTCCAATTATCTTTTGATAAAATCATGCAAACGAAATCTTACACGGTCATTATTTTAAGTGGCCTGGAGAAGTGCTTTGCGATTTATACGGAGCCTGCGATTGGGAAAATCTTGCAGCTTTTCTTGACAGGAGTCGAAAGCCCTCGTCCTTTAACGCATGAGTTAATCAATAGAATTTTTATGGGCTTAGAGGTACGTGTGAAGCAAGTTATCATCATTGATGTGCAGGACACCGTTTATTATGCCCGTTTGTTTTTAGAGCAAGAGAGGGGAACTTTCCGTCATATTATCGAAATTGATGCGCGTCCCAGCGATTCTTTAACGCTTGCTCTGATGAATAATGCCCCTGTTTATTGCACAAAAGAAGTCTTGGATAAAATCATTCCTGTAATAGAATAAGATCTGTCTGTCAGTACTTAATATAAAATTTATTCTTCGCCAAAGTTACGATCGATTCTACAGCTTCTTCTGCATCCTCTCCCTCTGCCTCAATTCCAATTCTTGAGCCCTTTGAAGCGGCCAACATAAGCACACCTAAAAGAGATTTTGCATTGACAGCATGCTTGTGGTAAATGAGAAACACTTGGGATTTAAAGGCGCTGGCACATTTGACCAACTCTGTGGAAGGTCTTGTATGGAGCCCCCGATCGTTGCTCACAACGAATTTTCCTTTGACTCGCTTTTTGACTAGTGGATTTATCATCGCCTTTTATCCTCGCTTCGCATATCTTCTAATATTTGGTAGATTTATAATCAAACGTTTTCTAGCGGGAGGGAAAAAGAAGTGAAAAAACGTCAAGAAATGGCGAAGGAAGATCGCTGGAATGTGGAAGCGCTTTATGCGGATCCAAAAGAATGGGAATCTGCGTTCAATCAATGTCTCTCTCTTCAATCCCCCTCTCCCCATTGGCCTGATCTCCAAGCTTTCCAAGGGAAACTGGATCAAGGAGCGGAGCAGTTGCGAAAAGCCTTAGACCTTTTTATGAAGATCGATCGCGAATTATCGAGACTTTACACCTATGCGCATTTACGTCATGATGAAGAGATCGCTGATGCTGAATTTAAAAATCATTACGAAAAAATCCTCACCGCTGCTCATGCGTTTAACCAAGAGAGCGCGTGGTTGCAGCCAGAGCTTCTCGCATTGCCCGATTCCCTTCTGCAAGAGTATTGTGCCTCCCCTCTCTTGGCAGATTACACTTTTTATTTAGAGAAGATGAGGCGGATTAAAGAGCATACCCTTTCGCCTGAGAATGAGAAGCTCATTGCTTTGGCAGGGCAGGCTTTGCAAACCTCTCATAAAGCATTCAGCGCCATTAATGATGCCGATTTTAAATTTGCACCCGTGATGGATAGTCGAGGGGAATCTAAACCTCTTTCTCATGGGACCTATAGCCTTTATATTAGAGACCAAGATCGTGTGTTAAGAGAAAGAGCGTTTAAGCAATACCATCAACATTACTTGGATTACGAAAATACATTATGCGAGCTTCTGACAGGGCAAGTGCAAAATCATCTTTTTCAAGCACGTGCTCACCATTATTCCTCCTGTTTGGAAGCGGCCCTATTTCCTAAAAATATTACCCTTGCCGTTTATCATGCTTTGATCCAAGCGGTGCATGAACGGCTCGATGTGTTGCATCGCTATATGCAGCTTCGCAAAAAAATTTTAAAGCTCGATGAGTTGCATCTCTATGACGTCTATGTTCCCTTAACAAGTGCAGTCGATATCCGCCTTCCTTACCCGGAAGCGGAAAAGTGGGTGATTGAATCTGCCAAACCCTTAGGGACTGAATATCAAAACTATCTCCGTGCGGGCTTAGAAAACCAGCGTTGGGTGGATCGTTATGAAAATGAAAATAAACGCTCGGGGGCTTATTCAAGCGGTTGCTACGATAGCATGCCCTATATTTTGATGAATTATAAGAACTTATTGCGTGATGTCTTTACTCTTGCGCATGAAGCGGGGCATAGCATGCATAGTCTTTATAGTCGAAAACATCAGCCCTATCACTATAGCGATTATCCCATTTTCTTGGCTGAGGTGGCTTCCACCTTTAATGAAGATCTGCTCATTCGCCTCCTCTTGGAGCGTTGTCAGAATAAAGAAGAAAAAATTTTCTTAATCAATCAGAAAATAGAAGATATTCGAGGAACCCTCTTTCGCCAAACCATGTTTGCCGAATTTGAACTACTGATTCACCAAAAAGTCGAGCAGGGAATTCCTTTAACGCCTCAACTCCTAAAACAAGAATACCGCCAATTAAATGCCCGCTATTTTGGCCCTGAGACTTTCATCGATGCAGACATTGAGATTGAATGGGCACGTATCCCTCATTTTTATTATAATTTCTATGTCTTCCAGTATGCGACAGGCATTAGCGCCGCTTTGGCTTTAGCGGAGAAAGTGATAAGCGGTGACCAGCGGGATCGAGAGGCCTATTTGAATTTCCTTAAAGGGGGCTCCAGTCAATATCCGATCGAAATGTTGAAACAGGCGGGTGTCGATATGACGACCTCGGCACCCGTGAAAGGGGCCATTCAGATGTTTGAAAAGCTATTGACTCAGCTCGAGCAGCTCCTTGTTTAGCAATTAGCATTCTTTAGTGCTAATTTTCTTGTCTAAAAATGGGAATTTCCGGTATGGTATTGAGCAGAGTATTGTTTTTATGATTTAACAGGGAGATAATCATATGGCTCAAACACAACAAATGGCTGCCCAAGCCACTTCTCATCACGTAAAGCTTAAGCCTCTTGGCAATCGTGTTTTGGTCCGTCGTTTAGCGGCGGAAGAGAAACTGAAAGGGGGGATTATTCTTCCTGATACGGCCAAGAAGAAGCAAGAGCAAGCGGAGGTGGTTGCGATTGGGGCAGGTAAAAAAGATAAAAATGGGGAATTCATTCCCATGCCTGTCAAAGTGGGCGATATTATCTTGATGGAAAAATATTCAGGGCAGGAGGTGACCTTGGAGGATGAAGAGTATGTCATTCTTCGAGCAGATGATATCATTGCGATTGTTGAGAAATAAAAAAGAATAGAGGAAAGAAGGAGATTTCATATGGCTGCAAAAATGATTAAATTTAAAGAAGAGGCGCGCCAAAAGATTCTCAAAGGGGTCCGTACATTAACAGATGCGGTCAAAGTGACGCTGGGTCCTAAAGGACGCAATGTTATCATTGATAAGAGCTTTGGGACTCCTCACATTACAAAAGACGGTGTGACCGTTGCAAAAGAGATCGAACTGGAAGATAAATTTGAAAATATGGGCGCTCAAATGGTTAAAGAAGTGGCCAGTAAAACGGCCGATAAAGCGGGAGATGGAACGACAACTGCCACGGTTTTAGCAGAGGCCATTTATGCGGAAGGATTGCGCAATGTCGCTGCTGGAGCAAATCCATTGGATTTAAAGCGCGGTATGGAAAAAGCGCTTCAAGGTGGTTGTGCAAGAATTGAAAAGACGAAGCAAAAAAGTAGAAAGTCGCCAGGAAATTGCTCAGGTGGCGACGATTTCTGCGAATAACGACAAAGAAATTGGCGAAATCATTGCTCAAGCGATGGAAAGAGTGGGTCGAGATGGAACGATCACTGTTGAAGAAGGAAAGGGATTTGAGACCGAGCTAGATGTCGTCAAAGGAATGAAATTTGATCGCGGCTATCTATCCGCTTATTTCATGACAAATCCAGAATCGCAAGAATGTGTGCTAGAAGATGCCTACATCTTGATCTACGACAAGAAAATTAGCTCAATCAAAGAAATTATTCCTCTTTTACAAGCCGTTGTCGAAAGTGGGCGTCCTCTGTTGATTATTGCAGAAGATGTTGAAGGAGAAGCCTTAGCGACCCTCGTTGTCAATCGTCTTCGTGCCGGATTGAAAGTCTGTGCTGTCAAAGCTCCCGGCTTTGGAGATCGTCGCAAAGCGATGCTGCAAGACATTGCGGTGATTACGAAGTGGAGAAGTGATTAGCGAAGAGCTTGGTCATAAGCTTGAAAACACGACTTTAGAGCAATTGGGAAGAGCAAAGAAGATTGTTTGTACGAAAGATGAGACAACGATTGTAGAAGGGGGCGGGCTCAAAGGGAGCCATTCAAGAGCGTGCGGCTCAAATTAAGCGTCAAATTGAAGAGAGCACCTCGGATTATGATCGCGAAAAGCTGCAAGAGCGTTTAGCGAAGCTTGTGGGTGGGGTGGCCGTGATTCGTGTGGGAGCTGCAACAGAAATAGAAATGAAAGAGAAGAAAGATCGCGTCGACGATGCACAACGAGCGACAGCTGCTGCGGTGGAAGAGGGGATTCTTCCGGGTGGTGGGACGGCTCTTGTGCTTTGCATCCCCCTTGTCAACAAGCTCGCAGACTCCTTGGAAGGAGATGAGAAGACAGGCGCCCGTATTATAGCCCGTGCGTTGAGTTCTCCTTTGCGTCAAATTGCTGAGAATGCAGGTCAAGAAGGGGCGATCATTTTGCAGCAAGTTGAGAAGTTAGGGGAGCGTTATGGCTACAATGCCTTGACACGGCGAATATGTAGACATGATCACAGCCGGGATTGTTGATCCGACGAAGGTGGTGCGTTGCGCCATTGAGAATGCGGTTTCAGTTGCGTTCTATGTTATTGACAACAGAAGTTATTGTGGCTGACATTCCTGAGGAAAAGGGTGCGGCAGCTCCTGTGGGAATGGAAGTATTAAGAGTAAGGTTAGAGGGAAGGTTTAAGTCCTTCCCTTTTTATCTTCGCTCGACTTTGCAACTTTTAAGGGGTCGCTAAATGCAAGCTTTTAATTCGCTGTAGCTCAAAAGATTGCGTTTAGCGATCCCTTAAAATAGCCAAAGTCCAGTCATAAAAAGAATTGTGCAAAATTTCTAGATCCTCTAGCATAGTTGCATTCTATTCCGGATTAGCTCAGCGGTAGAGCAGTGGACTGTTAATCCATTGGTCGTAGGTTCGAATCCTACATCCGGAGATCATTCTGAGGGGAGTTATTCTATTCTTCTCTCTTGAAATGCCGTACTTTTGCCGGAGTACTAAATTTCCTTAACTGGACTTTGTACAATTTCACCTAAAACTGCACAGAAGAGTCCAATTTGTTGCCAGGTTATCGTTCGATAACCCAACTTAAACGCTTAACATATTAACGATTAAGCCGATGTGCAACTTTTTTCTCCTCTGAAAAGAAGGATAAAAACCTTGAGACTTTCCAGAAATGATGTCGCAAACCACTTGGAATCCATATGTTTAACACAGAGACACCGAGACACAGAGGCACAGAGAGAAATTCCCTCCGTGGCTCTGTGTCTCGGTGTTAAACATATGGATTCCAAGTGGTTTGCGATATCTCTCATGAAAAGTCTCAAGGTTTTTTTACTCTTCTACTGAGAGGAGAAAAAGTTGCACATCGGCTGATTATAAAGATGGAGGAATTTAAAAACCAGGAAAAATTTTCAATCTATCAAAAAATTAGTTTTTCAAGAGAAGAATAAAAATCTTTGGCTTCGTTCGCCTTTTCGGTCAAATCCCTAGGCAGTGCCCTCCGAGTGAACGAACGTTATCTTAAGAGAAGGCGAACAAGGCCAAATCTTTCTGGCATCTCTAACAAGGAAAATAAATTTGATAGGAATAAGCAAATACCTCAAAATGAATGTGTTAAAAAAAATCAAGAGGTCATATGCTATCCCTATCACCATCTATTTTATCATTTTTCTTTTCATTTTCAATTCTTTTTTCTGACCCTGTTTGGAATAATGCTTTGACGCTCTTCATTGGCGCTATTTTATGCCGCGGCAAAAGAACCGTATGCTCAATTTTGAGGACAATGGGCCTCAGCCAAGAATCAAGTTTTGCAAAATATCACCATGTCCTTAATCGGGTGAAATGGTCTCCTCTGTTGGCTTCTAAAATTCTCCTTAGTTTGATTCTGAAAGTCACCGGGACGGATAAACCGCTGGTTTTCTTTATTGATGAAACGCTTGAGAGAAGAAGAGGGGCTAAAATTAAAGCAAAGGGATATTATCGCGATGCAGTTCGCTCATCAAAACGGATAGTGGTAAAAAGCTCCGGCTTAAAGTGGTTGACACTCGCTGTGTCTTGGCGTTTCCCTTTTTCTGCCCGTCCCTTTGCATTGCCTTTTTTTACTGTTTTAGAGCCATCAGAAAAAAGCAATAAAACGGCTAGGAGAAGGCATAAAACGACGGTGCAGTGGAGCATTCAGATGCTTAAACAAGTGATTCGTTGGGCTTTCCATGTGCCAATCATCCTTGTTGGGGATGGAGGGTTTGCCTCAGGCGAGCTGGTTTGGATGTGCATCAAACATAAGATTTCTTTCATTTGCAGGCTAAAGATCAATGCGCGTTTGTATAATTTTCCCCCTCCGGCAGAGCCCAGTAAAAGAAGAAGAAAGAAAACAAGGGGAGATAAATTGATCAGCTTTAAAGAGATGGTGGGGATGGCAGACCTTGGCTGGCAGGAGGCTACTCTTGAGGGTTATGGGAAGAAAAAAAAGAAGCTTAAATATCTATCAAATACCAGCTTATGGGGAGCGGATGGATTTTTTCCGGCTCCTATTAGATGGGTATTAGTGGTTGATCCCGAAGGAGAGCTGGATCCTTTGCCGCTAATGAGTACCGATATTTTTCTTTCTCCGGAGAAAATCATAGAACTATTTATTCAGAGATGGAACATGGAGGTCACTTTCTTTGAAGTTCGAGAGCACTTGGGAGTGGAAACACAAAGGCAGTGGTCGGATAAAGCGATTGCCAGAACAACCCCTATCTTAATGGGTCTTTATACGATTGTATGTTTACTTGCTAATCGTCTGAGAGAAGAGCGTCCAATCGAGGTAGAAAAGACGGCTTGGTATAAAAAGCACGATGCAGCATTCTCAGATTTATTGAAAACTGTCCGCAAGGCACTATGGAGTGATAATTTAATTTTCAGGAAGCATATGATTGAGCCCTTCCTTAAAAATAACAAAGAGGGAAATGGCGAAAATATAGAAATGGATTGGATAAGCATGCTGATTGAACATTTAGCAGCCGCTTAAGATTGTTTGGTTGAAGCATTTAGAGTTCCAAGGACTATTGTGAAGGGGAATAAAGGATTTGTGCAACTGTAAGGAAGTGAAATGTCAATCTAAGAGGCCGTTGAAACACAGCCTTTTAGATTGACCTTTCATTTCATTGGAGTTGTACAAAGTCGAGTGTAAGAATATTATAAAAAAATTATAAATTACTTGAATTTTATGTTTATAAGATTTAGAATGTAATTTTAAAGTTTTAAACGGAGGAAAATTATGCAACCAAATTATGTCTCTCCTGGTGTGAATTCTTCTAATTCTAGTGCAACGGCTCAAGTTTCTGGCTCTTCACAAAGCTCTTTATGGAGAGGCAGAGAAGTTCATCACTCTAAAAGCACGTTCTCTATTGGTCTACAAATGATCATGTCTGCTATTATGACATTATTGGAAACCGTATTTAGCAGGAAAAAAGATTTCGTTGTCTTTAATGAAAATGGACACCCTGTCTCCAAAAGTTTGAACATATTTCAGAGATTTTTTAGGGTTCTAGGTTTTTATAGAAACACGCATTTATGGACTGTTGGTATACTTGCTCAAGAGGCTTGTTTTAAACAAAATCAGAAATGGTCTTCCGGAGAAAAAAAGACAATTATTAATATTATAGATAAGTTTAACATACCAGGTTATTTTTTCTGTCTACCCATTCATCAAACTGATTTTTATTTAGGAGAAGAATTGCTAAGCACAGGAGAAACTATCAGCTATGCGGGAAATTTATCTGAAAGATGGTATAGCTTTTCCATAAAAATTATCAAAAATGGTAAAACTATACGTGAATCAGTTATTGAATTAGAAAAAACAACTAACAAAAGATTTAATATAACGAGAATTCAAGAACTCCCGCTTGGTTCTACTTTTGATGAGTTGCCATTCAGGACGAATTCAAATGATATCTTAGCTAAGAGTACTTACTTATTTCTATCAAAAATTCTCAATGATTCACCTTCTTTAGAAGGATTAGACATGCTTAACAAAGGATTCCCGCAATATCATCGAGTGCATTCTCTGATTGGAGGAGCCGAAGTTGCCCAAACATATGGGTTCTCTGGTGAAATTAAAGATGTTTATGTCAAAGATGGTCAAAACATAGGAAGACCTGATTATCTCAAGTTGGAAAAAATAAGAGCTGGAGATTTTGCAAAACAATGTAAATTATCGAAACCTGTTTCTATTGACTTTCTATTAGATTAGTGGTTTTTTTATCATATCCATATTATACAAAATGTACCCATTAATGTCTATTGGGTGCATTTTGTTAAATTCATTTAATGATTTCATGGTGCACTGGTGGTGCACTTCAACAGAAAAAATGGCGAAAGCAGGCAACGAACAGTAGCAAATCGTTTAGTCACAAGCCTTTGATTTTGTTGTTGCTATGAATTGTAAAGTGTTGTAAATTATTGACTTACGCTGGACTGTTAATCCATTGGTCGTAGGTTCGAATCCTTCATCCGGAGAGCATTCTGAGGGAAGTTATTCTATTCTTCTCTCGTGAAATGCCGTGCTTTTGCCGGAGTACTAAATTTCCTTAAATCACCCAGAACAAGAATTCGTGAAATTACAATGAATTCGTTTTGGAGTGTTGATAAGGATAAAAATGCTCAGAAATTGATTCTTGAGAAGGGAATCACAGATGCTGAGCTAGATCCAATCGATTATGCGAAAAATTTCAAAATTTACAAAAGAATTCCCAAAGCGATGATTCCTATAAGCCCTACACACCCTAATGCTGGCATCGCTTTATAACCAATAGCATTTCTCTTTCCTACACCCAGATAAGCTGCGCGTTTGTCCTCTGGGATGTTATTGAGATTAACAGGGTGGAATCCAAACTTTGGTAAAATAATGTAATTTTTAAATCTTGAATTAAGAGAATCGCGGTTTTCAGGTCTTTGCCATTTTTCCTCTTCCTTTTTAGCTTGGATATGAGCGTAAAGACAGGTTAACCCTATTCCAATTGCAATGGCTGGTATCAAGAAAGGTAAGATTTTACAAACGACTAAGCCTGTCACTAAGGCGACTCCAGCCATCGCGACACCAGCAATAGCACCAAGTACCCATGTTGCATGAATGCCCCAAACAATTCCATTTAATGTGGGATCGTCTGTTTTCAAAAGTCTTTGATGTATTGAAGTATGTCCAATGGTAAAATATTGAATACATTGACGACAAGCAAGCTGATCATTAATAATGCCATAAGTCACTCCAGATAAAATTCCAAGAGCAAGGAGTGAAATAGGACCAGCACAAGGAAAGGCTATAATATTTGCAGCTACAAAGGCACCCGCAGCCAGAATTGTAACTGTGACCCCTAACAGATACATTTTAGGATGCCCCTCCTTCTCATCCACTGGAATAGAAATACTTTCTGTACCAATGTTAGGGCCATCTACTAGTGAGCCTAACATACGATTACCCATCGGATAATAGTGCAATAGGCTTGAATCTGGCATTGTCATACTAAAGCCTCAAATTTTTATTAAGTTGAATTTTAATTCTATAATAATACACAAAAAAAGTCAATTATTTAATTATTAATTTCCGGAACTATAATGTGAGTAGAAAAAATCGCCGACCCCACCCTTAAGAGAGTCGCCCCTTCCTCAATCGCAAGGCCATAATCATGCGACATCCCCATCGATAAATGACGAAAATTTTCCGGCTCTCTCATCTCTTTCTGCCACTTTTCGCGCAACTTATAAAGCTTTCGAAAGCAAGCACGAATCTGCGATACATCTTCTGTGTAAGGAGCCAACGTCATGAGCCCCTTAATTTTTACGTGAGAGAGATCACCCAAAGAAGAGAGTCTCTTTTCCCATTCTTCCGGACAGAGTCCCTGCTTCATTTTTTCTCTAGAGACATTCACTTGCAATAAGATTGACGTTGTGAGAGCCAGCTGCCGGCTTGCTTCCGAGATTTTTTTTGCCAGCTCCGGCGTATCGACAGAATGAATCAGGGAAAAAGAGGCGATCGCTTTTTTAATCTTATTGCTCTGCAAAGGACCGATCAAATGCCAATGACAATCGGGGGGAAGAAGAGGAATTTTCCCCACCCCCTCTTGCACGCGACTTTCGCCAAATTCTCTTCCCCCTTCTTGGTAAACGGATTGGATGACTTCCGGAGACTGACCCTTAGAAACGACAATCAAAGTGATATCTTGTCCATTTCGTCCACAGCGATAGGCCCTTTCTTCTATTTTTTCCTTCATTTGACAATAAGCCGTTTGCATCATTCTCTTAAGCTTTTGGGTCGGTTGATGATCTCTTGATAAATAACCAGATCTTGCAAAGAAGGGAGTTGTTCCCTCTTCTTTTCTATTCTCGACATGCTTCGCGATTTCCCTCTTCTGTGAGGCAAAAGCGATTCCAAGAAATTGTCAGAGGATCGCTTCTCTAGCTCTTCACTAAGTTTCGTTTTGCGCTGCCGCTTCTCAAGAGGACTTTGAAGGAGGGAATGTTGAAGGGGTCTCGTTCGTTTCTCTTTTCTAAGAGGCTTGGGCAGGGGAAAGGGAGGAGAGGGCGGCAATTCAACCTGGAAGAGCTTTTCTAACTCTTTTCCCTCCTCCCCTTCTGCCTCCTCTCTTTTCTTCCCTATTTTTTCCAGAAGTTCTTCTTCAGGAGAAGCTCTTCGGGTAACCGAGAAAAGGGCGACCACCAACAGGATGAGAAAGGCAATGATTTCTATAAGTTCCATGATTTTCTCCTATTTTTTTTCTCCTTCAGGCTTAGCCAAGGCATTTCTCATATCGGTATCGGCCTGGATATTTTGAATCCGTTGGTAGTCCATGATCCCGAGTTTTCCTTGTCTGAAGGCCTCTGCCATCGCGAGGGGAACTGCCGCTTGTGCTTCCACTAGATTGGCCTCCATTTCAATCACCCGAGCAGCTGCCATGGCTCGCTTTTTCTCTGCTTCGGCAATGGCGATCCGAATATCAGATTCTGCTTGATCTGTCCGGAGGCGGGCTCCAATATTTTCCCCTAAGTTAATTTCGACAATGTCGATTGATAAAATTAGGAAGGCCGTTGATGCATCGAGCCCTTTTTCCAAAACCAGTTTGGAGATCCGTTGTGGGGATTCCAACACTTGTTTGTGCGTATCTGAGCTTCCAATGGCACTGACAATCCCTTCTCCCACGCGAGCGATAATGGTCTCTTCTGTCGCCCCTCCGACTAACTGCGCGATATTGGTGCGCACCGTGACTCGCGCACGGCAGTTGAGCTGAATCCCATCTTTTGCCACACCCGTAATGTAGCCTCCATGGCTTGGACAATCAATCACACGAGGGTTGACAGACGTTTGAACGGCATCTTTTAGATTCCGTCCCGCTAAATCAATCGCAGTCGCGCGACGCCAATCTAGAGGGATGTTGGCTTTCTCTGCCGCAATCAAAGCCTCGACCACGTTGGTGATGTGCCCCCCTGCTAAGTAATGCGTCTCCAGATCAGAGACGGTGATCTGCTTGAGCCCTGCTTTAAAGAGGTTAATCCTTGCATTGACAATCGTGCGAGGGGGAATTTTGCGTAGACTCATCCCAACGATGTTAAATAAGGAAATGGGAGTTCCCGAAACAAAAGCCTGAAACCAGAGGCTCAGGAATTTTCCCAGAATGCTTAAGACAATAATTAAAGCGATGGCAAGGAGAAAGAGGAAAATGTAAAATCCCATCTCGCCCCCTCCTGTTGTTTGCAATAAAACGAGCTCCATGAATTACTCCTTTTTTCTAACTA
Organism: Parachlamydiales bacterium; assembly: GCA_963801825.1. Lineage (GTDB taxonomy): Bacteria > Chlamydiota > Chlamydiia > Chlamydiales > Parachlamydiaceae > CAWDGI01. The sequence goes on along the minus strand of CAWDGI010000002.1, from coordinate 424,986 downwards.
GTAAGTTTTGTTCTTGCCCGCCAATGACGACCGCTTGTTCTCCTTTAGCAAGATAGCCGCTGACAGAGATTGCCGGATAGGTCTTTCCTTCTATTACCACATAGCCTCCCGGTTTAAGATCGGTGGAGACGACTCCTGTTTTTCCAATGGCTGTCGGATCATAGTGAGCGGCATAGTAGCCTTCCTGGCTTTTATCCGAATAAATGCTGGATTCAGGCTTGGCCCGCTTAATCTGCCACATCGCAAAGCGAATAAGTAGAATGACGCTAATTGCTGCTGCAAGGATAAATAGCCCCAAGGCAATCAAAGAATGGGTTTGAGAGGCAAATAAAACGATCGCGGCCAAAAGAGAAAGGGCTCCTAAAGTGGCCATAATGGCTCCCGGGAGATAAAACTCTAGGAGAATTAAAAATAAGCCTAGGATGAGAAGCAAGAAAGGCATCATGAGGAGTCTCCCGGTTCTCGGCTCACAAAGAGGACATTTTCCTCTACCTTGACGACCACAATGGAAGTGCCAACGTCAATCAATTCTCCTGTGCTGATGGCATCATAAATCTGTTCTCCAACCTGGATTTTTCCAGCCGGCCGCAAAGCAGCAAAGACTTTCCCTTTTGTTCCAGGAGGAGGGAAATAGGCCAGATGTTCCCCGGCGATATACCCCTTTGAGGCTTCTTGTTCTCCTCCAGATAAGACAAAACGATGAAAAAGGGTGAACTCTGGCAAAAGATAACGGGCAAACGCTGCAATGATCACCAGGCTTAAAAGGAAAGCTCCAGAAAGCCAGGCAAGTCGTTCTAAAATATAATGTCCTGCGGCATTCCATGTTTGCGTACTTGGTTCGAAAGAGATCTCTTTTAAGCCCGGGAGGAGCATTCCAAAGAGTCCGGTGAGAAAAAGAAGAACGCCTAGAATGCCCAATAGACCAAAAGTGGGGAGAAGAAAGAGGTCGATCAAGAGGATCGTTAATCCTGTGAGGAGCAAGATGATCTCTAACCAGTTTGCCAGTTGCAAGGAAAAGGTTGAGAGAATGATCAAAAAGAGGGAAGTGGCAGCAATCAAGCCAGGGAGGGTGAGTCCGGGATGGTTCAGCTCCATATAGCCGCCAATCATTAATCCCATCAATAAAAGAGAGGAGACAAGGGGGGTCGCTAAGAAAACAAAAAACCGGGTTTTCCAATCCATTTGATACGCTTTGACCGAGGCCTCCGGAATTTCTGAGAAGAAAGGAGCGTGAAAAAGGAGAAGCTTATTGGCCGCCCATTCGCCTGATGCTTTCTCTTCATCCGTTAGAGGGGGAAGTTTTAACACGGGAAGAACAAGATTGGCCACACCATATCTTCGCATTTGCTCTGCATTTAAAGTGAGGAGCTTCCCTTTAGGAGAGATCACAAGATCAGGCTGGGGGCCACTCAGACGGAGCTGGCTTTCTTGATCGAGGCGGACGATTTTTCCTTCTCTAAGAACCAAAAGGATATCTTTATCGACCATGGCTTCTGCTAGGAGGGGGTTGCGGTCAAAAAAAGCCGCGCAATTGGCAAATTCTGTTCGGACGGCTGAAGTGATTTTTTCCGAAGCCGCTTCCATTTTTCCCCCTTCTCCGATGGAGATTGGTTCAGCGGCTCCCATGCTCCCTTCCTTGACAGTCGTGATGAAGCGACAGGAATAGGCAATCATGGCACCGGCAGAGAGGGCCCAGTGATTAATAAAGGCGACAATCGGAATATTAAACTGTGTGTCCATCTCTCTTAGGGCATTAGAGATCTTCTCTGCTGCAAAGAGCTCCCCGCCGGGAGTGTTTAATTCTAAGAGAATGAAAAGAGGGGGATTTTTTTTGTAAAATTCGAGCCCTTGCTTGATAGATAGCCATGTCGATTCATCGATGCTCGTGCTTTGGTCGCCAATGTATAAATAGCCAATGGAGTTGGGACCCTTTGGGTTTGGATGAATGAAGGGGTGAAATCGTTGATCAATTTCTTGAGGCGAGGGGGGAGGGAGAGGATATGTGTCCTCTGCCCAGTTGAGATTGAAGAGAAAGAGAAAAAAAAGAAAGAGGCTGTATATCATACATTATCTTCTGCCGACCCTTTCTCTTTCTCCTTCTCTTTGCTTTTCTAAGGTCGCTTTACGGCTCAGCTTGATCTGCCCTCTCTCATTAATATCGAGCACTTTCACCGTAATGGGATCTCCCACTTTAATGTGATCGGCCAAATTTTCAATGCGACTTGTATCAAATTCCGAGATATGGCACAGCCCTTCTTTACCAGGCAGAATCTCCACGAAAATTCCGAAAGGAACGATCGACGTGGCCTTTCCGTTGTAGGTCTTCCCAATCTCTACCTCGGCTGTCAATCCCTGGATAATGGCTTTAGCCTTTTCAATACTTGCTAAGTCTGTTGCCGAGATACTAACAATGCCACTGTCGTCAATATCAATTTGCACCCCTGTCTGCTCAATGATGGCCCGAATCTGTTTTCCTCCCGGACCAATAACGGTCGCAATTTTGCTCGGTTTAATTTGGACAGTTTCAATGCGAGGAGCATATTGCGACATCTCCGTCTTATGTGTCGGGCACACTTCCAGCATCTTATTCAAAATATGGATGCGCCCTTCTTTTGCCTGCTTGAGAGCAGCACGCATAATGTCGAGGGTGATCCCCTCGATTTTAATATCCATCTGGAAGGAGGTGATTCCCTCTTGGTCGCCTGTCACCTTAAAGTCCATATCCCCTAAAGCATCTTCAATGCCAAGGATATCAGATAAAATGATAAAACGATCCCCCTCTAAAATTAGTCCCATTGCAATCCCGGAGACCGCTTTTTTGATCGGAACCCCTGCATCCATCAATGCTAAGCAGCCTCCACACACACTTGCCATCGAAGAAGAGCCATTAGACTCCGTAATGTTCGATTCGACTCGAATGGTATAAGGGAATTGCTCTTTTGAAGGAATGATGGGGGTCGAGCGCTCGCTCGGCGAGCTTCCCATGTCCGATCTCTCGTCTTCCCGGAGCACCCATTCGTCCCACTTCGCCCACAGAGAAGGGAGGGAAGAAATATTGCAGATAAAAGCGCTGATTCCCTTCTCCTTCTAAATCTTCATAGCGCTGCGCCATCCTTTCTCCCCCTAAGGTACAGACGGCCAGCGCTTGTGTTTCTCCTCGAGTAAAAAGAGAGCTTCCATGGGCGCGAGGCAGTATCCCTTGCTCAATATCAATGGGGCGAATCTCGTGCGATTGACGGCCATCTGAACGACGGTTCTCATTTAAGATCATCAAGCGCATTTTCTTGGAAGAGACCTCTTTAATGGCAGTCATGAGATCTTGAACGGGATATTTTGGCTCTTTTCCTTCAGGAGCCAAGGCAAGTAAAACTGCCCGGGTCACTCCCGCAAGTGCCTCTTCACGCTTCTTCTTTTCACCAATGCGCAACGCGTGATCGAGAAGAGGGCTAGCAATGTCTTCTACGTCTTTATAGAGTTCTTTTGGAAGGAGGCGGAGGTGTTCTCGATTTTTTGGTTTCCCAATTTGGGCTTGCCATTGACTCAATGTTTGGCAGATCAATTTGATACTTTCATGCCCTAACGCAATCGCTTCCAAGATCTGCTCTTCTGTTAAAAAGTCGCAGCTTCCTTCAATCATTAAGACGGCATCGTGTGTCCCCGCCAACATGAGATCGAGTTTAGATTGGCGCTGCTGTTCCATGGTGGGATTCACAATAAATTGTCCATCGATATAGCCGACGCGGACAGCGGCCACAGGTTTAATCAAAGGAATATCGGAAAGGACGAGGGCGGCTGAAGAGGCGCAAATCGCGAGGGGATCGGGTGAATGAATCCCATCATAGGACCATACATAAGCCAATAGCTGCACTTCATTGTAATAGCCCTCTTCAAAGAGAGGGCGTATAGGACGATCAATCTAGGCGAGAGATCAAAATTTCTCTTTCGGAAGGACGCCCTTCTCGCTTAAAGAAGCTTCCGACAGTCTTCCCGGCAGAAGAAAATTTTTCTTGATAATCGACCCTGAGAGGTAGAAAATCGGTTTTAGAGTCCGGATTGGGGGCGGCGCAAGCGGTTGCAAAGATCGTCGTTTCTCCACACCGGACAACGATGGCTCCTCCTGCTTGACGGGCAATTTTGCCTGTTTCAAAACTGATTTTTTGTCCCCCTATTGAGACAGAAGTTGTATGACGCTGCATAAATGGGATCGCTCCATAAAATATATTTAATTGGAAATAAGAGAAAAAGAGAATGTCTCGATAAAAGGAGGAAAATAGAACTCAGAAAGCCTGCTTTAACTTGACTTTGAACATTTAAAGAAAGTTTTCTGATTTCTAGCCCCTTTTATTTCCTATTCTCTAAACGAAAAAGGGGCAGCTTTTGCTGCCCCTTTTTCTTGTATTTGCTCATCTTCTGAGCTTTAATTTAGTGATTAACGTTTGATAACGTTTAGTATCTGTTGAGTTGAGATAATCGAGCAGACGGCGGCGCTGACCGACGAGTTTCAGGAGGGCAAGCCGAGATCCATGATCTTTAGGGGCCCTTTTTAAGTGTTCGGTTAACTCTGTGATTCGTTCTGTTAAAATGGCAATCTGAACGTCTGCTGAACCTGTATCTTTTTCATGAAGCTGAAATTTCTTTGTAATTTCTTCTTTCGTGCCTTTGTCTAGTGACATGGGGGAATCCCTCCGTAATAAAAAAGCCAAAAAGGCTAAAAGTTTAAAATGATTGATTATTCTAGTCTCTCGTATAAAATTATATCAGAATTTCTTATTGAAGAGCAAGAGGAATCTCGCAGGGAGAGAATAAATTAAAATGCTCTATTCACAACTCCTTGAGGGCTAATCGTTACCCATAAGTATGAGAAGCTTCGTGAACGTTTGCGTTTCCGTTTTCCGAACGGATCGGAAAACGGAAACGCAAACGTTCACGGGGCTTCCCTACACTTGTTATAGGCGAGTGTGCCTTTTTATTCCAGTCTCTTTGGCATATGAAGCAATCTGCTTTTGCACGTCTTTTGGAGTGAATGCAAGAGGTTGAAACCAGAAAAGGGCGCGTGGGACATTTCCTGTATAGATCTGGGATCGAAAATTCCAGTGTTTAATAAACCAGCCTGGCAAGATGTAATCCTTTTAACAAAATATCGAGTCCCTTTTTCACCCTGGGACTGGGATAGTTTTTGATCAGTTCAATGAGTAATTCTTTATCAGAATTTTGAAAGTTTTCAATTTCTATACGGAGATCTTCGGAAAGATCATGCATAGATTTCCAGCTTCGTTTTCTGGCATAAATGATATCTGCAAGAGCCTTTGCTGGAGAGGCAATAAATAGGGTTAAAGGATGTTGTTCATGCTGTTCCACTCCAAATGGAAATGCTTTAAATGGAATATGTTCATAAGAAAAGATCCCAATAGGGGTTTCGAATGTTTTCGCCCTTTTAACTGATGCACAGGTTGTTGTTCTAACAGCTTCAGGAATCCATCCATGATAGCTGAGTGCAGATTCAAAACTAACGTAGGAAGGCCCATAGATCATTGTTGCAATCTCGAAAGAATTTAAAAGAGAACGCTTCGAATTTCTAATTAAGTATAAATCTCTTCGAATGGGGGTCAGATAGCCTTTATGAATCGCTCTTTTAATAATTCCATGGCGAGAATCAGCCGATTTATCTAACAGATGGTGTAAATCTGTCCCAGAAATATAAGGTCTGGGCCAATTGAGTAAGATTTCAAGAAGAGGATTGTCCATAAGGGTACGACCGTTTCTTCTTTAATATTAAAAGATCAGAGAATTTTATGCAAGATCCTGTCAAAAAATGACAGTTTCTTGCATAAAATTATCGTATTGCTTTTTTCCTGTTTTCCTGTTAACGTGACTCTTTCTTTAACTTTTACAGGTCTCCGTATATGTACAAAAATGCCTCTTATAAAGAAAAATTTAGCGACTTACAGGAGTGGATTCCTCCTATGATCGAATCGGTAAAAAAAGATTTAAAGAATGAGCATTTGAAAAAAGATTATGCTTTTGTCAAGAAATTTTTAAATTCCAAGAACTTAAATAAATTAACGACAGAAGATTTAGTGCAAGCGTATCAGCGAGCGATTCAAGAAGAGGAAAAAGGAGAGGAGATCGCCGAGTTTATTACTTCTCGCTGGTTATTAAAAAATAGCGAAATCTATCATTTTTTTGAGCAACAGCTCAGCCAAATCCAGCCTGATTTTACCGCCTTAAACGAACTGACTTTCCCTCAAGCGCAAATTTTAATTGAGGCTTCCATTCAACAATTTGGTGCCCCCCATACCTATCTTTTTGCTGTTTTAAACTCTGTTGTGTTGCCAAGAGAGAGTTTTGAAGCTCTCAAAGAAAGTGCCAAACAGCATCACCGGAAACACCAAGAAGAGGCCGCGCTAGCTTTGGAAAGGCAGACCGTTGAAAATATGCAAAAGGGGTTCGAGCAGGAAAAGGGGCGTTTGATCGATAGATATGAAAAGAAGCTGGCGGGGATACAGAAAAAGTATACGACAGATGTGGAAGCCTTAAAAAAACAAATTGCTTATTTGCAGCGTAAATTGCAGGAAAAAACTCCTGCATGACCTTCCCTTTTCTCATTGCTCCTCAAAATGAAGAAGAGCATTTCATGCTCGAGGCCATCAAGGAGGCATGGAAAGCGTTTAAAGCCGATGAGGTCCCTGTTGGGGCGGTTTTAGTGAAAGATAAGCAAGTCATTGCAAGGGGATATAATCAAGTTGAAATGCTGAGAGATGCGACGGCACATGCAGAAATGTTGTGTCTGACAGCAGGGGAAGCAGCGTTAGACAACTGGCGATTAGCGGGAACTGCGCTTTACTCCACGATTGAGCCTTGTAGCATGTGTGCGGGGGCAATGCTGCTGACTCGAATCCCTCTTCTTGTGTGGGGTGCTCCCGATATTCGTCATGGAGCAAATGGGAGTTGGGTGAATTTATTTGAGCCTGTTCATCCGACCCATCAAGTCGAGGTGCGGCGAGGAGTATTGGGGAGTTATTGTTCTCAGTTGATAAAAGAATTTTTCCAGCTGCAACGTCAAAGGAAAGGGGAGAAAGGGGATGTGGGAGGAGATTGACACATTGCTTGAGGAATTGATCCACTATCAGCGCAATCAGCTCTTGCGCTGTGGTAAACGACTTGTGCCTCAGTTAACGGAGGAAGATCTTTGGCAGCCGAATGACTTTCCGGAATTAGAGTCGCATCCTCATTTTCGTTACGAAGAGGGGGTGCTAGCAGGCATTCAGACTGTGCAAATGGCTTTTTTTGCTTTTCGAAAGTGCCTCGCGGAAGAGGGACAGTAAGAGGCTGTGTCTGTTTATGTCAAATCTTTCTTGCCATGAAAACAGCAAGCATGATAAACCGAGATTCTTTCTTATAACAAAATTTTTGATAGGTGATGTATGTCTCGTTTTTCCTTGCGTTGTTTTCCTATTCTTTCTTCCTCCTTGATGCCTGCTTTATCGATTTTGTTCCTGACAGGCTGTGCTTGCAGCGATCTACGCCAGCCTGAGGTAAGGAACCAAAAAGATGCAGAAGAGATTGCGGAGGCAGGAGTGTTGCCTGCGCAGCCTGCCATTGAAAAGGCCATTGCCTATATCAAGCCTCTTAAAGGGGGGAGTCATCAAATTAAAGGAGAAGTGGTTTTCACTCGAGTTTCCGAGGGAATTAAAATTGAGGCCCATATTGAAGGACTTTCCCCAGGTGAACATGGATTTCACGTTCATGAGTTTGGAGATTGCCAAGGGAGTGGGGAAGGAGCAGGGGCCCATTTTAATCCGACCCATTCTCAACATGGAGGACCCGATAGTTCCGTTCGACATGTCGGAGATTTAGGAAACCTTGTCGCAGATAAAGAAGGGCGAGCTCATTATGAAAGAGTCGATACGTTCATTCGCTTTGAGGGAGAAAACTCCATTATCGGTCGTTCGGTCATTATTCATGCCGATCGCGATGATTATAAAACCCAACCCGCAGGGGCTTCCGGAGCGAAAATTGCTTGTGGAATCATTGAGGCAATCACCAAAGAATGAACCACAAGTCGGGAACTTATCTCCTTTTCCTCTTTCAATTGAATTTATTAATTGATCGATTTATACTTGCTATAGCCCCTTCCAGTTGGAAGCTGGAAGGAGCATTAAAAGAAATTTTTTTAAGGTCAAAAAGATGAAACCCATATTTTTCTTATTGAGTCTTTTCGCTGCTTGTCCTGCTTATTCTTATCAGTCCGATGAGCCGCTCTCTCATCAGCCTTGGTCTTATTTTGGTCCTCTGAGCCACTACTATGTGGCAGGAAGAAAGGAGAAGCCAAGGGAAGCGTTTGATATTTTAAAAACTTATGTCTCTTGCCAGGCAAAAATTTTAGATTTAGGCTGTGGGACAGGGATTTCTTCTCGTCAGCTGGTTAAAAGTGGTTTTAAACAGGTGATTGGGGTCGATCGAGATCCTCTCATGCTTGAAAAAGCAGAGGCGGCCAACGATCCCGCCTGTTCGATTAAATATTTATTGGGTAACGTTGCAGAAGAGCTTCCGTTTCCTGATGGAGAATTTGATGTTGTGACAGCCGTTTCTGCCTTTCATTGGTTTGCAAATTCCTCTTCTATTCGAGAAGTGGCCCGCCTTTTAAAACCACAGGGCTATTATTTCATTGTCGGAGGGATGAGCAACAAAAATAAAAAGGTGGTGAATCCCATTAAGCAGCAGATCAAACTGATTATTGAAGAGTTGCTGGGACAGCCCCTTCCAAAGAAAGAGATCAATCATGTGGTGGAGAGGTTAGAGTCTGAAGGGGATTTTAAAGTGCTCATCAATACATCGATCCCTTATCACAATGAATATACAAAAGAAGAATACTTAAATGCGATTAAATCGCGCAGCCTTTGGCACTTTGTCAAAGATTCTCCCCAGCGAGAACTCATTCTAAAACGGATTAATCAATATTTAGATAGCGTGATGGATGAAGAGGGGAAAATTAGAGAGGAAGGAGTCATAGAAGTGACGTTGGCTCAAAAAGTCGATCGGACTGAATAACTCTCTGAGATCAAATGTAAAGAGGCAAAGAAAAAATCTTTGCCTCTTTGCATTTAATTTATACACAATTAATTTGAACAGGAATAGATTGCCCGTCCTCCTGCTCTTTGCCGGATACTCTAGCAAGGAGGATAGTTTTCATGGTTGCCTTGTCTTATATGCCTGTTGTGGATGATTGGGTTGGTGGGGAAAGGTGTATTTCAAATTTCCTGTTTCAATTAGTGGTATAAGATAGACTTCTCTTACGTAATTAGCGTTTCTCTTTAAAAAAAAGGCTATTTCTGAAAGTTTTCTAGGTTTAATTTCACAAAGCTTTAAAATTAAATGTTTTATTTTAACTTGCGACACTCTTTTTCCTAAGCTCTCTAACTCTTTCTTGAGTTCCGGAGGGATTTCTAACAACTCCAAAGATAAGGAGTTAGACTCCACAGATAGAGGCTTAACCTGTGGAGTTAACTCCAAAGATAAGGACTTAACCTGTGGAGTTAACTCAGCAGATAATGAGCTTATATTTGAAGCTCCGGCTTTCTTAAGGGCGACCGTTTTTCCGAGAACATAGTAAGTTTGTGAACTTTTCCCTTTCGATTCAAGCAAACCAACGTCTCGCAATCTTCGTAAACTGGTGCTGGCACTCAAAGTATCCACACAATTGATATTACGGTAGTCGGCATTGGTAATCGCGCCCATCTCACGTACAACGAGCAAAGCACGAGCTTCCTCTGAAGAAAATTCGAATTCAGAAAAAAGTTTTAACCATTGGAGATCATTTTCATTGAAAAAATGATGACTTAGAAGGGCTCGTAACTGCTCAATTATGCTTTGGATCTAAGAAGCTGTTTCATGCTCAGTTTGCTTTAGAAGAAAATGGCTTTTCTCATCATGAAGAATGGAAAACAGCCTGGCAGCAAGAGAGGAAATCGGAGTTCTTTGTGCTCGGATCAAAAGATGAGTTAAATGGCAATCAATCTTGCACAGCATTTCTCCAGAAAGATGGCACCCTCTCTTTAAGGCTTAGACTTCCAAACAGCTTTGCGTTTCGTCCTTACCTCCTCCTCCCGGCAGTTAAGTTTGCTTATGGCCATCAGGAGATTTTAGCCGCTCTTTCTTGTGGGCAAGCCCTCTCTTACCGCTTTAAGCGAGATGAGAAGGGATGGCGCCTCTTTGTTAGCACTGAAGTTCCCGCCCCTTCCTTGATCACCAACGAACACTTAGGAAGGATTGGAGTGGATATTAACTCCAACCATTTAAGCCTATAGTCCATTTCACATGACTTTGTACTGAAATTATAGCAGATTTTGCTGCAGATTGCAGATGTAGAAAACTCGACATACATGTATGTAGGCGCGTTTTCTACATCTGCAAGATGCTGCAAAAGATGCGTAATTTCAGTACAAAGTCATGTGAAACGGACTATAGTCGAGACCGATCGCTTTGGCAATCCAATCCATAAAGAAACAATTCCTCTTTGTTTAACCGGCAAAAATACAAACCAATCTAAAGCTTTAATTGGAGAAGCAAGCAAGAAAATTGTCGAGATAGCACAAAGAGCCAAAAAACCCATCGTTCTGGAAAAATTAAGCTTCAAAGAGAAAAAGCTCTCTTTGAGAGAGAAAACAGCTTCTTATGCACGCATGCTCTCTTCATTTGCCTATAGCAGTATTTTGACTCATATCAAGTCGAGAGCACAAAAACAAGGAGTGGAAATCCAAGAGGTCAATCCCGCTTACACTTCCCTGATTGGCCGAGTAAAGTTTTCTAAACGCTATGGACTATCAATTCATCATGCGGCAGCCCTTGTGATTGCTCGCAGAAGTTTAAGATTTTCTGAAAAGCTGCCCTCAAGCCTGAAGGATATTCCGGATGGCAGAGGTTCCCATGTCGCTTTGTCCCTACCTGCAAGGAATCGGGGTGAACACGTGTGGGCACTTTGGAGGAGGCTTGGAAAGAAACTCTCAGCGGCGCTTGCAGCGCAGTTTCGGGCGATGAAGAATCGATCCGCGAGCTCTTGTAAAACAGCTCATGCGATGTGAAACCCCCGAAGCTTATCGGTGAAAATCCGATACGCGAATCGTCAGAGAGCTGCTCCTCTGACGTTATTGCTTAAATAGGCTATGCCTATATTTACGTAATATTTTTTGAGCGGTATTGAGGGATATCTTTGCGTCTTGTTTCGCCAATTTCTGCAGCAATTGAAGTATGACGGCGAATAAATGCTATAATTGGTTCTAAAGCTGTTGAAATAGGCACTTCAAGAGTCTGTTGATCAATAATTTGCGATTTATCTATTCCTGAAAATCTTCCTAAGCGAATGATTGCGTCTGGAAAAAAATCTTTATAATGATCAGCAAATAGCAATACAGCCCCATTTGACGGCAACTCTTTTGCATGATATTGAACGATAAGTCCCAGTGATTTAGCAGTGCGGTCAGTCAACTTTTTTGAAATATTAGCAAATAATTCTTTTGCCAAATCAAAATTGATTTCATTTACGGCGCAATCAAAATTAGGCTGTTCATCAAAATATTTATGCTCTTTCAATCGCTGGATTTCTAAAATAGTAGTGGAATCCGCTCATTACCCAGAAAACAACCCAGAAACACTAAGAAGTCAAGATTTTCTGGGTTGTTTTCTTGGTTTTAGCTGTTAATGCCTCAAATGTCAGTAATTCTTTGCCGAGGGACGACCAATCGAACTCTTTAAAAGTTCTAAAGCTGAGATAAAGAGCTTATAGGCTGTGTTCACTTCTTCGGTTACAGATTCGGTCAGGCGAGAAAGGCCAGATGGCGTGGCTCGCGACGAGGGAATAGCCTTAGCTATTTCCGAGGAGCGAGACGCGGCAGATGGCTAATCGCCGCCGACCGAATCTGTGACCGAAGAAGTGAACACAGCCAGCTTATAGATGGAGTTAGCAAAGTTGAGCTAAGAGCGTCTGGTGGCTATAGCTATGAATGCGGATCTGCTGGAGCGTTCCAATCAGCTCATCGCCTCCGCTAAATAAAACATTTTTCCAGCAGCGCGTCCGCCCTTTAAGGAAGCGATCATCTTTGAAATTTCTCTTTTCAACCAAGACTTCCACCATTTGCCCCAAGAAGGCTTGCCGCTGCCTACCGTAGATTTCCTCCTGAAGCTGAAGGAGACGTTGAAGGCGCTCTTGCTTGATCTCTTCCGGAATATCATCGTGCCAACGCATGGCGGGTGTTCCTTGGCGAGGACTGTAAGCAAAAAGAAAAGCCACTGAATATTCGATTTCTTTGAGTAAGCGATAAGTCTCTTGAAACTCCTCTTCTGTTTCTGTGGGAAACCCGACGATGATATCCGTTCCCAAAGAGACCTGAGGAACAATCTCTCTTAAAAGATGCACCTTTTCCAAGTACTGCTCAACTGTGTAAATCCGATGCATTTTCTTCAAAATACGGTTTGAGCCTGCTTGGAGAGGAAAATGAACAAATTCACATAACGTTTTTAGGTCACGGATCGCTTCCATGAGCTCCCGCGTGATATCGACGGGATGGCTAGTCATAAAGCGGACCCGCTCGAGCCCCGGAATTTGATCCAGCTGATATAAAAGATCATGGAAGAGGCATTTCCACTCCGGTTGATCTTTACCATAACTGTTGACATTTTGGCCTAAGAGGGTCACTTCTTTATACCCCTGTTGGACCAGGTGGCGACATTCCTCTAAAATACTTGCAGGAGGACGGGAGACTTCGGGTCCTCTGGTATAAGGAACGACGCAATAGGTGCAGAATTTGTCACATCCTCGGATAATAGAGACATAGGCTTTGACCTTATCTTCTCGCTTTGCACTGAGATAATCGAGCTCGTAAGTAAAATGATCATCGGTGCGGGAAAGGGGCTGGCCGGTGGCAAGGACCTCATCGAGGACGTGATTTAAATCGTGAATGTTATTGGTCCCCAAGACAAAATCAATATGAGGAATTTTTTTAAAAAGAGTCTCTTTTTTTGCATTGGCCATGCATCCCGTCACGCCGATTAAGGCTTGTTTTTGGCGACTCCTGCCGAGTTGTCCAAGCTTTCCCATGACTTTTCTTTCCGCTAAATCGCGAACCGAGCACGTATTAAAAATGAGAAGATCGGCATCTAATTCGCTGTGACTGCGGATCAATCCACGATTCTCGAGCTGTCCAATCATAATCTCTGAATCGAGCTCGTTCATTTGACAGCCGTAGGTGCGAATATAAAAAGTTTTAAGTTGTCTCATACGCTCCTTCTAGAAAAAGCTCCATTTTAGAGACCCTCTCCCTTTTCTTCAACAGGGAAAAAAAGCTTGGCAAAAATAAAATAAAATCGCTATGATAGGGCTTTATTTTTAGTCAAAGGGTTGATTCATGCAAAAACAGAACAAGACATTTATTCCAAGTAAGAAAGAGATAAGCCTGAAGTGGTTTGTTTTAGATGCTTCTGGAAAGACGCTAGGGCGTTTAACGTCGGAGATTGCAAAGATCTTGAGAGGAAAGCATAAGCCTTCTTTTACCACCTTCTTAGATTGCGGGGATGGGGTGATTGTGATTAATGCGAATAAAGTCAAGGTGACGGGGGGAAAAGAGGCGCAAAAGATTTATCGTTACTATACCGGTTCGATGAGCGGTCTTCGAGAGATTCCTTATCAAACGATGAAGGCACGTAAGCCTGGGTATATTATCGAGCATGCGGTGAAGGGAATGATGCCTAAAACGCGATTAGCGAGGCAACAAATGAAGAAATTGCGTGTTTTTGCTGGAGCGGAGCATAACTTGGCAGCTCAGCAGCCGGTTCAAGTGAATATTTAATCAGAGAGATTTAGAACATATGGCAGTGATAGAAGAAACTGTGGCAACAGGACGACGGAAGACAGCTGTTGCTTCGATTCGGTTAAGAGAGGGGAAGGGGGAAGTAGATATTAATGGCCGATCGATCGACCAATATTTCCCTCTTGAAATTCAGCGCAAAACGATCTTTGCTCCTCTAGAGAAGTTAGGGGGGAGAGGGCGTTACGATCTCATTATCCGTGTCAAAGGGGGTGGGATTGAGGCGCAAGCAGTGGCGATTCGTTTAGGCTTAGCAAGAGCGCTGGTTGAAAACGATGAAAATTTACGCCATGATTTTAAAGAAAATGGATATTTAACCCGAGACTCGCGCAAGAAAGAACGTAAGAAGTATGGCCGAGCAGGGGCTCGCAAACGCTTCCAGTTCTCTAAACGTTAAACGTTAATTTCTATTTTCCCGGCGCACCTAACACAAATTAAACGTGAAGGCGCAAAGGTGCAGAGAGAGGTAGGAATCTTTGGATCTTCGCGCCTCATGTTTAATTTTTTTTGTTTTTTGGGAGCTTCATTATCACTCTGGCAACTCAGAGCCGGTATCGAAAAATTGGACAACGCCATTGGTTTGGATTTGGGGTATATGAATAGTTACGATTTTTCTTCAGGCCAATCCTGTCGATCGCCTAAAATTATTGATAAAATTTTTCCCTAGTTTCTAGTTCACTTATTCTCTTATAATTAGGCATAATTAATTATTCTCCCTCTTTGCGCAGCAAATGAGGTGACCTGAATAGTTACGATAATAATATACGATAATAATATATGTATTAACATATATTGTGATAACACCAAGGATGGTTTTTAATGTCAATAAATACTGATCACAGTGCATTCAAGACGACTCCAGTGGATGTACTCCCTATTATTTTCGAAAATTTAAGCTTAGAAACGGACATAGTGGCATTAGTGTGTAAAAAGTGGAAAGAGATAGTGGATAGCAAAATGTTTCGCGAAATGATCCGTCCTCCCCGAGTGATGGGGATCAAACAATTGATCATGCAAAATCCAAACATTATCTTCGAAGGTAAAGAACACTCTTTGCCAAGAAAGTTTTATAAAGAATATGCAATGAAAGGGGGATTGTGTTTTTTCAATCCCGGCAGAGTCAAATTGGAGATAGGTGATAGGATATATAAAATAGTGGTGTTAAATAGCCTGGAGGCTATAGCTAGTCTATTCCCGATGTTTGATCCCCGCGCCAATCTCAAAACCCGTTTTACTAGTAATTCATGGGAACAAGCGCTCACAGAAATAAGAAAAGAGGAAGCTCCACATTGGGTATGGGAAGAAGCTAAGGCTCGCGGTTTCAGTAAGACCTATGCAGAGCAACAAAAAATGGCTGAAGAGGAAGATAAAGTACTCTATCCGGAACGATATCAAGACATGGAAGAAAATTCAGGTGTGGGATGTTCAGAAGATAAGCCTAAAGCAAGCAAGCCGAAACAAATAGTCATCATGTCAAATGCAAATGATCACGTTCTAGGCAAGTTCATGGCAGAAGCTATTTTAGGTGAGCGTGAAGTTACTTGGGATCCAAATTCTCGTAAGTATGGACTTATACGCGTTAAAAATACAATAAAAGTTGAAGATAAGGAGTGCCCAATAGCTGTTAGCGTCGCTCCTTCCGACCTCTTCGTCACCTACTACAATCGCCATTCCAGCGACCATGTTGGTTTCGTTTGCGCGCGGAAGTCCTTTGGTACTTGAATACTTGGTTTTTGATTAGGCCTTTGATTTTTTGTATTTTGTCCTTTGTAAAAAAATCCCGGCTTTGCCGGGAAAATTTTAAATAATTTTTAGGTTGCGACTTTTCAGAGGGTACCGATATAAAATTTTAATTTGAAGAAAATAAGAAAAATGCTAAAAGTGGGATAAAATTCACCAAGAGAACCAAAATGGCCCGTTTGCTTTATATTGAGAGCTCACCTAGAAAGAAGAGATCCTCCTCGATTCAAGTGGCTCGCACCTTTCTAGAGGAGTATCGGCGCGTTCATCCGGAAGATGAAGTTGAAACATTAGATCTCTGGACTAAAGATCTTCCCCCTTTTGATGGAGATATTATTGATGCCAAATATGCCATCATGAACGGGCAGTCTCATACCGAGGCACAACGGAAAAGTTGGCGTGCCGTGGAGCAGCTGATCACTGATTTTAAACGAGCGGACCGCTATTTGTTTTCTCTTCCAATGTGGAACTTTGGGATTCCTTATATTCTTAAACACTATATTGACCTCCTTGTTCAGCCCACTTATGCCTTTACTTATTCTCCTCAAGAGGGTTACAAGGGGTTAATCGTTGGCAAGCCGGTCATCCTGATTTATTCGAGAGGAGGGGCGTATGGCCCAGGCTCTGGAGGGGAAGCGTTAGATTTTCAAAAAGATTACATGGAAACCATCCTAAAATTCATCGGTTTTTCAGATATTCGCTCGATCGTCATCGAACCCACTCTAGTTTCTCCTGAGATAAAAGAGCGGGCGGTGAAAGAGGGTAAAGAAAAAGCAATAAATTTAGCGGCCAATTGGACAAAAAAACCTGAAGGCTGACCAGACTTTCGAAGTCTTTCATTCCTTCAGGTAATCAATCAATCAGGCAAGAAAAGCGTTATCTTGTTTCAAGATTGTTAACGACTTTTGTCACTCCGGAAAACATTTTAATTTTATTTTCAATTTTTGATTTCAAATCGAAAGAATCGACTTTTCCGTTTAAAGTGACGATCCCTTTATTTTCTTCAATTCGGATTTTATTCAAGAGGGGAGCAATGTCTTTATCTTCTCTCAGAAATAGTTTCAAATCATCTAAATTGATTTCTTGCCCTTTCATGAGGTGAGGAGAACGTATATCCATAAAAACTCCTTCTTAAAATGTTATTTAATCACTTCATCATCGGTTTAAACTAACCGACCTCCAATTTCATTTTAACATTAAAATTTATTTTGTAATCTAAAATCAGCTTTTTAATTTAAAAATATTTATTGAAATTATTTAAAATTAGGATTAGAAGGGATTTTCTATGCGTAAAAAAGAGCAAGGAATTTGGAAATGTTGTTCTAAATGCTCAGCAAGAGCCAGGGGGCCAATACATTCAGTTGCAGAGTGTCCGAGAGCAAAGAAGTTAATTTTTTCTTCTTGGGCTTGATACCAGACCGGTTCATCGAAACTTCCTGTAATGAATGCATCGAGCCCTTCTTGAGCTGCTTCAGGAAGAAGTTTATAGGCCCCTCCTGAGACAAGGCCAATAGTCTGAATTTCTTCAGGCCCGCCCCAGGCGCAAATGGCGGGGTGTTGATAGTACTCTTCTAGCCGATGTCTCAGCTCTTGCCTAGAGCAAGAAGGAATACGCCCTCTTACTCCAATCGGGATGCCGTTGAATAATCCAAAGGGTTTGAGATCTGTCCATTTTAAGTCCAGGGCAGCTTTCCAATTATTTCCTAGGGAAGCATGAAGGTCTAGAGGAAGATGATAGGCAAATAAGGACAGGTCATGTTGCATCAAAAGAGCGAGTTTTTTTCGTTTGACCCCTTGGATGACGAAGGAATCGCGTGACCAAAACAATCCATGGTGAACAATCAGAGCATCTGCTTGTCGCTCGATCGCTGCTTCAATGGTTTGCAAACTCGCAGAAACCGCTGTCGCTAACCTGGCTAGGGTCGGTTTTCCTTCCACTTGTAACCCGTTTGGGCAGGAATCGCTGATCCCTTGCCCAGGAAGTAACTCACTTAAATAAGTAGAAAGTGCGGTTGCTGAGAGCATACTTTTTGTTTACATCCATTAAAATTTAGATTATCTTCTTTTTATTCTTTTAAGGGGAGAAAAATGAGGAGTCAAAAAATCGGCCTCTTAGGAGGGACCTTCGATCCCCTTCACAATGGCCATTTAAATCTGGCTTTTGAATTAATGGAGAAGAAACAGCTTGATGTTGTCTGGTTTATTCCCACTCAAATCAATCCCCACAAGATGAAAACGCCGCCGACTCCGATGGAGCATCGATTGGAGATGGTCAAGCTCGCCATTCAAGAGATCCCTCAATTTTATTTAAAGGACGTGGAGAAGCACCTCCCTTCTCCTTCTTACACGGTAGAGACACTCCGCACCTTTATTGCCGAGACTGCTACTCTCCCTTCTCCTCCCAAGTTTTATTTACTCATGGGAGAAGATGCCGTCCCCGGGTTTATCCATTGGCATTTGCCGGAGGAAGTCATCCGATTTGCCTCTCTCCTCATCGGATCGCGCTCCTGTGTTTGGCAAACAGAGCTGGACAATTTCAGCCTTCCTGTTCGAGAAGCGATTCAAAAAGGGTTGACTCCCACTCGGTTGGTGGAGATTTCAAGTACCGAGATTCGAAGACGGCTGGCTCATCAATTGTATTGCGGTCATTTGCTTCCCGCACCTGTCTTAGAATACATCAAGCAACAAAAACTTTATTTAAAATCTTGATAAAAGAATGGCGTTTAACTCGAGAAATATGGTAAAATACTTCTTTTTGAACGATTAGATAAAAGATCCCATGACAGATCCCGTTTTAGAAGATTTAAATCACATTGCCCAAGTCATTTATGACAAAAAAGGCTTCAATATCCTTGTTTTAGACGTCGTCGGGATTTGCTCGATGACCGATTATTTTGTGATTGCAGAAGGGAGTGTGGATCGGCATGTGAAGGCCATCAGCCAGGCCATTGAAGAACAGGGGGGCCAAAGAGGCAAGTATCCTTTTCATATGGAGGGGCAAAAAGAAGGAGATTGGATTGTTCTTGATTATGGGGACGTTGTCATCCATTTATTTACTCCGGAGCTAAGAGATAAGTATCGTCTTGAAGAGCTTTGGCACGAAGGAAAAATCGTCGATGTCAAGATTGAGACAAGACAAGAGAAGAAGGAAGGGGAAACATGAGTCAAAAGCGGATTGTCATCACAGGCATGGGAATTGTCTCTTGTTTTGGGAATGATGTGGATCTGTTTTATAAGCAGCTTTTAGCTGGGAAAAGCGGAATTGTCCCCATAACCGAATTTCCTTGTGAAGATTATCCCACGCGCTTTGCGGGAGTCATTCAACATTTTGATCCCGGCGATTATATGGATAAGAAACAAGCGAGGCGAGTCGATAAATCGATGAGTTATACCATGGTCGCCGGGAAGAAAGCGCTGGAAGATGCGGCTCTCAAAGGAGAGGCGTTAGCTGCTCTCCACAAAGAACGTTGTGGAATTCTAATTGGCTCTGGAATGGGAGGAATGAGTATCTTTGCAGAGGGAGTTCAAACCCTTCTTGAAAAAGGGCAGCGGCGTGTCTCTCCTTTTTTTGTTCCCTATATTTTAACAAATATGAGTGGAGCTCTCTTGGGTATTGATATTGGATTTAGAGGGCCCAACTATTCCATCTCAACCGCTTGTGCGACGTCGAATTATGCGATGATTCTCGCTGCCGATCACATTCGAAAGGGAGAGGCCGATTTAATGCTAGCAGGGGGGGTGGAGGCGGCCATTTTACCGATGGGATTAGCGGGGTTTTGTGCTTGTAAAGCTCTTTCGCAGCGCAATGAGGCGCCGGAAAAGGCCTCTCGTCCTTGGGATCGAGGGCGGGATGGATTTGTGATGGGGGAGGGGGCCGGTGTATTAGTGCTGGAGAGTTTAGAGCATGCAGAGCAGCGCGGTGCTAGGATCCTAGCCGAATACTTTGGAGGAGGACTCTCCTGTGATGCCCATCACTTGACTGATCCTCGTCCCGATGGGGAGGGAGTGGCTACGTGCATTCGGCAGGCTTTAAAAGGGGCGAATGTGGCCCCTGAAGAGATTAACTATATTAATGCGCATGCCACTTCGACTGTCGTAGGTGACCTAGCAGAGGTCCAGGCAATGAAAAAGATTTTTAAACACCCTTCTGCCATTAAGATGAATTCGACGAAGTCGATGATTGGGCATTTGTTGGGAGCCGCAGGAGCGGCCGAAGCCATTGCCACGATTAAAGCGATTCAGGAGGGGTGGGTTCATCCAACAATTAACTTGGAAGAGCCGGAACCTGATTTAGCATTCGATATTCCCACCCAAGCAGAGAGGGTGAAAATACACAGGGCGATGTCGAATTCATTTGGGTTTGGCGGACATAATGCTTGCATTATTTTAGGTCCTTATTCTGCCTCATTCACATGAAGAAAGAACACTCTTATGGAATCATTCCCTTTCGCTTAAGTCAAAAAAAATGGGAAGTCTTACTTGTCCAGCATCAGGCAGGGCATTGGTCCTTTCCCAAAGGACATTGTGAGAAGGGAGAATCCCCTCGAGAAGCAGCAGAGCGAGAGCTGTTTGAGGAAACGGGGTTAAAAGTTCTTCTATTTTTTTCTGATTCTCCCTTGTTAGAACACTATTTTTTTACCTATCAAGGGCAGCGGATTTCTAAGAATGTCTCTTATTTCCCGGCTCAAGTAGAGGGGAAAGTGATTCTTCAAGAGAAAGAAATTCAAGGGAGTCAATGGCTTTTCCTGGGAGAAGCGGAAGACAGGATCACTTTTCCGGAAGGGAAGCAGATTTGCGAGAGGGTGAGAGCGCTCTTCCCTTTTCTTTCCAGTTGAAAATGCTTGATCGTTTATACTAGAAAAGGTAAGGAAAAGGAAAGCCTTACTTTTTGGTTTTAACAAAGAGAGTTTGACATGTTTGATAAATTCACAAATCGCGCGAAGCAAGTCATTAAACTGGCCAAAAAAGAAGCGCAGCGTCTGAACCATAACTACTTAGGTACCGAACATGTTCTTCTAGGATTGCTTAAACTAGGGCAAGGGGTCGCTGTCAATGTCTTACGCAATCTGAATATCGATTTTGAAACGGTGCGAGACGAAGTCGAAAAACTCGTCGGTTATGGCCCTGAAATTCAAGTCTATGGGGATCCTGCTTTAACCGGAAAAGTAAAAAAAGTCTTCGAATATGCCAATGAAGAAGCTGCGAATCTGAACCATAACTATGTCGGAACGGAACATCTGCTGCTGGGACTGCTTCGGCAAACAGATGGTGTGGCAGCTCAAGTCCTTGAAAATCTGAATGTCAACTTAAAAGAAGTGCGCAAAGAAGTCCTTAAAGGAATTAGAAACCTTTAATCTGCAGCTTCCTCCGATGGGAAGTGGCATGGCGGCCTCCGGTAGGACGGGCAAGGGCAAAATAAGCCTCCTTATGAGAAGGGCAACCGGCCGGTGCGGCAACGAATGATAAAATGCCCGCTTTGAAAGCGTATGGCCACGATTTAACTGAGATGTGTCGCGAAGGGAAAATGGATCCTGTGATCGGACGTAAGGAGGAAATTGAACGACTGATTTTAATCCTCTGCCGCCGCCGAAAAAACAATCCTGTTCTTGTGGGAGAAGCGGGAGTGGGAAAAACAGCCATTGTCGAAGGACTGGCTCAAGCGATTGTCAAGGGAAATGTTCCCGATATTCTGCGCAAGAAGAAACTGATTACTCTTGATTTGGCTCTGATGATTGCCGGAACAAAATACCGCGGTCAATTTGAAGAGCGGATCAAAGCGGTCATGGATGAGATCAAAAAGAATGGCAATGTTCTTCTGTTCATCGATGAGCTGCATACGATTGTGGGGGCAGGAGCTGCTGAAGGAGCCATTGATGCTTCCAACATCTTGAAACCGGCCCTTTCTCGAGGGGAACTCCAGTGCATTGGAGCCACCACGATTGATGAATACCGCAAGCATATTGAAAAAGATGCCGCTTTAGAGCGTCGTTTTCAAAAGATCATGATTGCTCCTCCGAGCGTCGAAGAGACGATTGAAATCTTATATGGCTTAAAGCCAGAGTATGAAGAACATCATAAAGTGTTTTTTACCCCACAAGCCATTCATGCGGCAGCTATCTTATCCGATCGCTATATTCCTGGCCGTTTTCTACCGGATAAGGCCATTGACCTTCTCGATGAAGCCGGCGCAAAAATGCGCATCTCCATGATGAATCAGCCGCAGGATATCAGTAAGTTTGAAGCAGAAATCGAAGAGACACGCCTTGCCAAAGAAGAAGCGATCAGCAAGCAAGAATATGAAAAAGCGGCAAAACTGCGCGATAAAGAAAAAACATTGCGAGAGCAGCTGCAACAAATTCGTGCAGAATGGGAAATCAATAAAGAAGAGCATGAAGTCGATTGTCGAAGATGAAGATGTCGCCAATGTCATTGCGAAACAAACAGGTATTCCTCTCAGCCGTCTGACAGAAGGAGAGACTGCAAAAAGTCCTCAAGATGGAAGAGATTTTGAAAGAGAGCATCATTGGTCAAGAAGATGCCATCAAAACGGTTTGCCGAGCCATTCGACGAAGCCGTGCCGATATTAAAGATCCTAATCGTCCGATCGGTGCCTTTCTATTCTTGGGTCCGACAGGAGTTGGAAAAACATTACTGGCCCGTCTTCTCGCCATCAATATGTTTGGCGGCGAAGATGCCCTGATTCAAGTCGACATGTCTGAATACATGGAGAAATTTGCCGTCAGCCGCATGACAGGATCTCCTCCAGGTTATGTCGGACATGAAGAAGGGGGGCAGCTGACAGAACAAGTGCGCCAGCGTCCCTATTCTGTCGTCTTGTTTGATGAAATTGAAAAAGCACATCCCGATGTGATGGACCTGCTTCTTGCAAATTCTGGAAGAAGGGCGGTTGACAGATTCCTTTGGCCGCAAAGTCGATTTCCGCAATACCATTATCATCATGACCTCCAATTTGGGAGCCGATCTGATCAAGAAAAGCACAGAAATTGGATTTGGAGTTGCGGAAGGGTCGTTAGATTATGAGCATATCAAAGAGAAGATTGAGGGTGAGGTGAAAAAACGCTTTAAACCTGAATTCCTAAATCGCCTGAATGATATTGTCATTTTCCATCCTCTCAATCGAGAGAATCTCTTCCAAGTGATCTCCTTAGAAATTGGCAAACTTGAGAAACGTCTGAAGCCTCATGGGGTGGTCATTGAGATTAATCAGGAGGCGAAAGATTTCTTGGTGAATAAAGGATTTCAACCGGAAATGGGAGCGCGTCCGCTTCGCCGGACCATTGAGCAATATTTAGAAGACCCTTTAGCAGAAAAAATGTTGCTCCATCCCAATGAAGGGCGTCGCTGTTTAGTCACTGTGAAGGATGGAGAGCTGATTTTCATTGATGAAGAGGTTTTCCCCCTTAAACCGACCGGTCAAAAGGCAGTAGGACCTTCGAAAATAGAGAGAAAATAGAACAAAATCGGCCTCTTTAAGAGGCCGATGGGTGTTGTGATTAACGCAGTTGAGGGATTTGTCCTTCCCATTCCTTAATGAAGGAGAGAACTTTTTCTTTAGAGGGATGCCCTTTAAAGAATTCTAGAGCATGCGGCTGACTGCTTAAATGAGCAATCTTAGCGAGCAAGTGGAGATGCCTTTTATCTTCGCAGGCAAATAAAAAGAAGAGCGTATGGACCGGTTGTCCATCTAACGCTCCATAATCCAAAGGATGATCGAGGAAAACGATGACGACCACATCATGATGCGCTTCTAAAAGAGAATCTCTGGTGTGTGGAATCGCAATCCCATTGTTGAGGGCAGTTGGCATGAGTGATTCGCGATCGAGCAGGAGATCTGCCATCACATCGGCATCCACGTGAAGGTCTTTGGCCACTCTTTTCATCGTGGAGCGAATCACTTCTTCTTTGGTTTTTCCGGTTAAATGAGAAATAATATCCCCTTTATGGATGGCTCTAAAGAGGCTAAATTGCTTACTTCCCCCTGTTTTAGGGGAACGAGAGAGGGGGAGAGAACTTGTCTCTTGATGGCGCATAGAAAATTGGGTTTGATCCATCTTATGGGAGATCATCCAATTTTGGATTTCGGAGCGCGAAAAATAATGACGTCTATTAATACAATAGGAAGGAATCTCACGATTCTCCACCCATCGACGAATAGTTGTTGGAGATACATTTAGGAGATCTGCAACATCTTTTATTTTTAAATCCATAAGCCACTCTCACATTTATGAGATTATTAAAGATCAAAGATACGCCTTTCTTTTACGTAAGAAAGGCATGAATGTCTTTGACTCTCTTTATGGTTTATCAGATTGCCTGAAATAATTCAATAATGGCGTGAGGATCTTGCAAATTTAATAATTTTTTTCTCCTTTCTTCATCCTTGATTGCTTGTGTTAAGCTAGATAAGATTTGCAAATATTCGGTTTGTTGATCATCCGGCCCTCCAATCATGAAAACAAAATGGACGAATCCTCCATCCAGTGCATGCCAATCGACCGGTTTTTGCAAGATTGCCAAGGCAATAAAGAAGGAGTCGAAGGAGGGCATTTTTGCGTGGGGAATGGCGACGCCCATCCCAATTCCTGTCGACACAATTTTTTCTCGTTCGATGATCGCTCGATAAAAGCGTTCTTCCTCCTTTATTTTTCCTGTTTGATAAAGATGATGGACAAGGGTACGTAAGGTATCATCGCGACCGGTTGTGTCAAGAAAGAGCACTTGCTCAGGGCGCATGTATTGAGAAATGGGCACCGTCATGTTTACGGCCCTGTGTGGCCAAAGCCCCCCTCTCCCCGTTCTGTTTGAGAGAGTTCTTTGCAAAGAACAAAATTGGCTCGAAAAACGGGAGCTAAAATGAATTGTGCAATGCGCATGCCGGGTGTAATGATAAAGGGCTCTTTTCCATGATTGATTAAAATAATTTTAATTTCTCCTCGATAATCGGCATCGACAGTTCCGGGTGTATTGAGGACAGTGACTTGATGTTTAAGGGCAAGGCCACTCCTGGGACGCACTTGAATTTCATATCCTTGCGGAATGGCCACGCTCATCCCTGTAGGAATCAGGGCGGATTGTCCTGGAAGAAGAATAAAAGAGTCTTTTAAATGCGCTTTGACATCGGCTCCGGCCGCCTCTTTGGTTGTATAAAGGGGGAAGAGCTCTTCATTTTCAAGGAGGATGGGAATATCGATGATAGAGGGAAAGTCTTCTTTTTTTTTCATATTTCAAAGAGGGGGGGAGGAGGGAGAAAAAGAAAGGGTCTTCTTGTTGAGATGTCCGTTCAATGGGGTGAACGGGAGGACTTTTTCTTCCTGTGGGTTTCCTTTTAAAAGATCTAACAATTGAGCCAGTTTTTGTCTCAATTCACGACGTTTGACAATGGAGTCAATCATTCCATGCTTCAGAAGAAACTCTGATTTTTGCGCTCCGGGGGGGAGCTGCTGTCCGATGGTTTGTTCGATGACGCGGGGGCCGGCAAAGCAAATTAAGGCATTGGGTTCGGCAAGGATGATATCTCCCAAAGAGGCAAAGGAGGCGGTGACCCCTCCCGTTGTGGGGTTAGTCAAAACGGAAAAGTAGGGGAGGCCGGCCTCATGGAGTTTTGCCAAGGCGGCGGAAGTTTTTGCCATTTGCATCAAAGAGAGGATGGATTCTTGCATCCGAGCGCCTCCGGAAGTGGAAATAAGGATCAAAGGCAAGCGTTGCTCGATGGCACGTTCGATCAAGCGGGTGAGCCGCTCTCCGACAACCGATCCCATCGATCCCCCCATGAAGTTAAAGTCCATGACTCCCAAAGCAATGGGATGTTGTTGAAGTAGGCAAGTCCCCACCACAATGGCTTCACTGCTCCCTGTTTTTGCTTGGGCTTGAGCCAGCCGCTTTTGATAAGGCTCAGTATCGACAAATTGCAGGGGGTCGATGGGGAGCAAGTGGTCGAACAGGGGTTTAAATGTTCCCTGATCGCTTAAGCTTTTAATTCGTTCCTCAACGGATAAGCGGTAATGGTAGTCGCATTTTGGGCAGCAATTTTGGTTTTGCTCAAGTTCATTGGTATGAATCAGCTCGCTGCAATGGGTGCATTTGAGCCAGCCGCTGAAGCCATCTTTTTTTGTCGTTTGAATTTTTATTTTTGGCTTATCTCGGGAAAAAAGTCCCATTCGAATGACCTTCTTTCAAAATTTTTCTCGAAGAGCTAGATGACATTGTAAGGGACGAAGGGAAATAAGACAAGTATTATTTTTTTGTTTTGACCTCGACTTTGTACATTTTAAGGGGTCGATAAATGCAATCTTTTGAGCTATAACGCGTTAAAATTTTTTCGTCAACCCAAATGAGGGTTGGCGAAAAAATTTTAACGCGTTATAGCTCAAAATCTTGCGTTTAGCGACCCCTTAAAATGTACAAAGTCGAGTTTTGAAGCCTGTTCTTAAGAATCATGGGGAGGTGAAAAAATTGAAAATCGAAAAATTTGCTAGATTTTAGTTTTCTTTTTCTTTATTATGAATCATCCGTTTATAGTTCTTTTAATTTAAAATAAGGGAAGGGGCTTTATGCAACCAATAAATTGTAAGAGAAGTTTTGAGGCATCTAATATTAATATTTCAAATCATTCTTCACAGGAAAACCTTCCTAAACGTCGCAGAGTTGATTCCTCTCTTCTACCTATTCGCTCGGATTCTCCCTTTAAGAATTTACCCAATGAGGTGATTGCTTTTTTTTTTCAAAGGAGCCCGATAAGAGATTTATTGAACTTTGAAAGGGTTTGTTGGAACCATTCCGGATTGACTGGAGTTGCTTGGCATGATTTCCGTGGGAGGAAATTTTTTCTGCTCGATTGGAAGGTGTGCGAAGGAAATCACCGATCAAATTATCTCTTATCAAAAGCTGTGGTTGATTTTGTGGAAGGCTTGCCGCTGCCGTTGGGTGCTTTTGGTTGTGTTTTTAAGAAACAAGCACTTCAGAAATTCCAATGGATTCGTCAGCAGTTTCCCCTTTTTGAGGCACTTATTCAACTCTTTCAATTGCAAAAAGATGAGACCAATCTTCCAAAAGAATTGGCGAGCCGACTAGAACAGGAAGAAATTCTTCAATTAATAACAAGTCTTTATCTGTTTGCTAAGCGTTTATGGCTGAAACGTGGCAATGCCGCGTGTAAACAGCAAGAAGCAGAGATTCAGCAGTTTCACCTTAAGCTCAAGCCGAGGATTAAACAGTTCATTGGAATGAATGGGACTTATTTCAGTTCTTTAACGACGCATATTCTTAATCTTTTTTTTGAGCGTCTTCCCGACTCATATAAAATTGGATTGGCTGTTAGACAGATTGCGATTGAATTAGCGCATGAGGCTCTTAAAAATGGGGATTATTCGGGTTATGAAGCAATCCATAAGTCTCAATTGTCCATTTATTCATTAGAAGAACAAGCTTCTCCTCACTTGCTAGGAGAAGAGGACTTCAAAACAGGTGTTTTAATTGATGAATTTATTCGTTTAGTGGGCTCCAAATCAAGTAGCTGTATAGCTTCATGGCCGCATATACAGCATCACCTAGATAAACTAGATCTTTCGATTGATAAGTTAGAGAAGGTATTTAAATTTCACTTTTATCAGGACAATTGGATAGAAGCGGATCGTTATTTCAGGCGGATGTGGGAAAAGCAGTCAGAGAAATATCTATTTTCAACAGATTTATTATTCAAAGCTGGTCATGTTAAAATGGTCTTGGAAAAATGGGAAGAAGCTGAGCAACTTTATGAACAAGGATTATTCTCTGATCGCTGTGGAATATTAGTAGAGGAACAACTTGATATGGTGAAAATTAAATGCAAGTTAGGGAAATGGGAGGAAACGGTAAATAGACTTCAAGGGATTGTAAATAATCCTTATACTCCTCATCCTCCTGAAATTGTTTATACCACTCTAATTGATCTTTATTGTAACAAGTTGAATAGCAGGGAGCAGGCACTCAACGTTTATTATCTAGCGAATCAGCATTATGCGGATTCTGGTCTTCCAACTCCTCGTGCTATTATTCAACAAGGAATTGATCTTCAGAATTACATAAATCCAAATTCTACGTATGATGCGCTATGAAATGTGTAGTAACCAATCATTTGGCCGGCAAAAAAATTTTAACTCGCTATAGCTCAAAAGATTGCATTTATCGACCCCTTAAAATGGCCAAAGTCCAGCAATAGGGCTCAATGCCAGAAATAATAATTGTTGGGTGGATGGATTAAGTTTCCTTTGCGTTTCTTTGTGTCTTTGCGCCTTGAGTGAGCTGAAGGCGAACGGGCGTTAAAAAATAAGACGTCAGCTGTTAAGGACAGATTGACGACCTTTGACGAAATTGTGAAAATAGCCGATTTGTTAAGGGAGAAGTCTTCTGCGTCCTTTCATTAACTCATGCTGAGCGCCGACTGATTTTTCTTACCGGAGTAATATGAAACTCTAGTCCCAGGGATGCTAAAATAGTGCATACATTAATTAACTTGGGATTACCTGTTTTAGAAAAAGTCCTGTAAAGGCTGGGTCGATTAAGTAATGATTTTTTCGATAATTGACTCATTCCTCCACGAGCCTTAGCAACATCTTTTAGAGCGAGCAAAAAAACACGAGGGTCTTCATCTTCCAGGCAAGCATCCAAATAAGCTGCTGCTTCTTTAGGATCTTGAAGTGATTTTAAAAGGTGTTCCTTATAATTTTTTGTTCTTCCCATATTAATCTCCTAGATCTAACCAATATTTTTTAGCCTTCTCAATATCTCTATTTTGACTTCGCTTAGTTCCTCCACAGAGCAAAATGACAATTTTGTTGCCTTTTTTTGCATAATAAATGCGGTATCCAGCACCACTATGAATTCGAAGTTCGAATATGTGACCTTCAATATGGTCAATATCACCAAAATTGCCGAGGCGAACGCGGTTTAACCTTTTGCGAATTTGAGCTCGTAATTCAGCTGTCAATTCACCTTCCCATTCAAGATAAGGACATTTCCCTGCATCTGTTTCGTAATATTCAATCGTAAACAGTTCTTCCATAACTTAATTGTAACATCTAGGCGACATTTTCTAAAAGATTTTTTTAGCTCGACTGTGTTAAATTTTTCATCAAGAATTTTTTTCGTGAAACTTGAACATTTAGAGCATGCCTGAAAAGTTAAAAACAGGTACAGTGTAAATGTTATTTTAATCTAAGCCAATTTTAAATAAGTCATCGCTTATATGCCTCCCGTTCTTTCTGTCAAAAATTTATGCAAGGTTTATTATCATGGAAGGAAACTCTATTCCGCTGTCGATAATGTTTCTTTTGAACTTAAAAAGGGTGAAATTTTAGGTCTTTTAGGTCCAAATGGTTCCGGAAAAACGACTATCATTCAGATGCTCTTGGGAACCCTTTTAACGACATCCGGTTTCATCATTTACTTTAAAAAAGCTTTTGAAACCCACCGCTCTGAGATCCTTCAATATGTTTCATTTGCAAGTTCTTACAATAGCTTGCCTTGGCTTTTGAGTATTGCTGAAAATTTAGAAATACTGGGCCGCCTTTATGGTTTTACACCTTCACAAAGCAGAAAAAGGTTTGATCCTCTTCTCGATCGCTTTGGGATCTTGGATAAAAAAAATGCACCGGTTTCTTCTCTTTCTGCGGGACAAATTACTCGCCTTATGCTAGTAAAAGCTTTTTTTATAGAACCCAAAGTCGTTCTTTTGGATGAGCCTACAGCTTCTCTTGATCTTGATATTTCTAAAGAAATCTGTGAATTTATTTTTGAGCAAAGAGAGAAAACAGGATTGTCTATCATTTTCACCTCTCATAGGATGGAAGAGGCTGACATACTTTGCGATCGGATTATATTTCTAAAGGAAGGGAAGATTATTGCTGACGATATTCCAAAAAAATTGGTTCAAAGCATTTCTCCTTTTCGCTTGAAATTAGTCATGAACGAAGGGATAAAACAAACGGTCGCCTTAGCTGAAAAAAACAACTTACCCTACCAGATTGAGCCTCGTTCCATTGAGATCTTAATTGAAGAAAGCGAAATCCCTTCTTTTTTAGATAGTTTAAGTCGATTTGGCGTTACTTATGTAAATATTAAAATCAAAGAGCCTTCCCTTGCAGATTACTTTCTCCAAATGACAAGGAAATAGAAATGAGTTTGAGTCGGATTCAGGGTATCTTTTGTCGGTACTTTTATGATTTCTACAGAGGCAATCATTTCCTATCCGATCTTTTCTTTTGGCCATTCATGGATATTCTTTTATGGGGATTTACCTCAGTGTGGATTCAAAGCCATAATAGCATTGGAGAACTTCCGCTCATTTTGATGACAGCGATGATTTTCTGGCAAATTACTCGCAGGGGATCGATGGATATTTCCGTCAGTTTATTGCTGGAATTTTGGAACCGCAATCTGGTCAACCTCTTTTCTACCCCTTTAAAGATCCATGAATGGGCTATAGGCGTCATCCTTTTATGCCTATGCAAACTTATCATTACTATTAGCTTTGGCGCCACGGTGATTTATTTTCTTTATACACTTAACGTGTTTACCATCGGATGGGCATTTCTTCCTTTTACAGCTTCTTTGCTAATATTTGGTTGGGTGATCGGTTTTTTGGCTGCGAGTACCATTATCTATTGGGGAAACAATGCGGGATCATTTGCCTGGATGATTCCTTTCGTTTTTGCTCCCTTCAGCGCCATCTTTTATCCGGTTGATGTTTTACCCCAATGGGCTCAAATCATTGCTTGGCTTTTTCCCACAGCCTATATTTTCGAAGGAATGCGCTCCATTCTGAGTTCAGCCGTTTTTCCTTCTTCTTACTTTTGGATCAGCTTGGCTCTTGATATTGTATATCTGTCGCTGTCCCTTTTTTTGTTTAAATGTATGTTTGAAAAAAGCCGTGCTAAAGGGCTTGCGCGCCTTGAGTAATTTATACTCTCGACTTTGCAACCGCTCGGAGCTGTTCTATGTTGCCTCCCATTAAAATAGGATGGCAACGAATAATCTTGTCAAGGTCCCAGTTCCACCATTGGATTTTTAGAAGCTCGCTAATCATTTCATCGCCGAACCGATAGCTGATCACCTTGGCCGGATTACCTCCAACAATGGCATAAGGAAGCACATTTTGAGTGATAACTGCACGCGCTGCTACCACAGCCCCATCTCCAATATTGACCCCCGGCATCACCATCGCTTCTCTTCCAAACCAGACATCGTTTCCAACTGATGTATCCCCCTTTAATTCGGCCTCTTCAAGCCACGGCTTTATATTAGCTTTATTGCTAAAAACATGCCAAAAAGGATAAGTGGTGAAAGAATGCATCTGATGGTTGGCATAAGGGCTGATAAATTGTGTTCCAAAACCTATCGAGCAAAATTTTCCTATTCTTAAACTTTTGTTTCCGAAAGAATAGGGGACTAAACTTCTTAAAACCCCTTCCTCCATGCTGTCTAAATGGGCATATGTAAAATCTCCTATGTGAATGTTTTGTTCATTAATGATATTTTTAAGAAAAATATTCCCTTTACAAGGTCCGTAGACGGCAAATGGATGAAGAACTTGCCCCTGAAGAGGATTTCTACTGATTAGCATTTCTTCCAACAGGCCAATCCAAGCCTCCTCTTCCTGTTCTTTTTCAGGAGATAAAACCCTTTCCATATCAACCTCTTTTTGCGATAAGAATAAATGAGACCTGATTAAGAGGATAGACGACTTCTAAAATAAATCCTGCTTGCTTCAGTAGATCGTTAAAGTTGTCTAAAGTCCGTTCGGCGCCTCCTGTCATGACGAGCATATTGAGGTCTAAAAGAGCCCCTCGTCCACCCTTTTCATTAAGGATATTCTCTATAATATAGATCCGATTGTCAGGCTCGTGAGAAAGCACTGAATGAACTTTTTTTAATATTTCTACAGCTTCATTGTCGGGCCAATCGTGAAGCACTCTTGAAAGCAGGGCACTTTCTACCGTAAATAAAGGCCAGCTTTCAAAAAAATCTGCCGAAACCAGTTTTGTCCTTTCTCTTAAATGGCTAGGCACGTCAATAAGCTCGATCACATTTGGTAGATCCAAAAGCAATCCCTCAAGATGAATGTTCCGATTTAAAATATCAAAAAACAAAGTCCCAACCGAACCTCCGACATCAAGCAATGAACGATGTTTGCTCAAGTCAATTAAAGAACAAAAGGCTTGATAATCCCTTTTCGCATAGATAGATAAGGCCCGGTGATACAATTCATTTTTTTCGGGATATTCTTTTAACCACTCAAACCAGTTCTTTCCAAAGAATTGCTCAAAAGCGGAGTGCCCTGTTTTGAGGCTGAACAATAGATTGCGCCAGGAGGTTAAATGCTCCTCTTTCCAAAGATTGGCTGCGCTTTTTAGTGAAAAAGGATGTTGTGAATGAAATAAGGCTCCTTTGGTTGTAAGGCCCCAGTGATCAGACCCTAGAATCTCTACAAAGCCCATTTCTTGAAGTGCCCGCAATAGCTTTGACAGGGTAGCTTCGGAAATCAAGAGTAAGTTTGAAAGAGCTTTTGCCGAATTAGGAAAGTGTTCAAATAATTGCAATTCATTTGCTGCCTGAAGGGTATAAAAACCCCAATAAGAGACCAATTCTGCCGAGACTTGATGGAACTCATCTTCCTGTGCTGCTCTTAGAGCCTGCGTTATTTCTCCATTTTCAGCGATCAGATATAAAGCTCCCGAAACTGTTTCCACGCGTGCAATTCCGTTATAAAAGGGCTCAATATTTTTATAACGTGCTGAATAGATCGCTTTCCCTTGAAGATCAATATGAAACCACCCCTTTTCATCTTTTGCCCTAGCAAATCCTTTATGATAGATGTCGAGATCGCTAAACCATTTTCCGTGGGATAAGATGCCATTAAAATCAATATGAGTGTGAAGTCCCTGTTCGTTTTGAATCACGGCATAGCCGTCGCGAAAATCTCCCGCATACCGAAAAGAGTGTAAATAACTCTTTTTTCCCTCCGGATCGATATGAAAAAAATAGCCGTCAAAATCTTTAACGACACAATGCCCCTGTTGAAAATTTCCGCACCAAGCATATCGATGGCGATACAATTGCATCCCATCACATAAAATGTGATACCAACCGGAAGAGGAACAAACGGCTGCTCGATCTTCATAAAACCCGAAGGTCTCAAGAAAGCGATGGGAATAAGACGGCTTTCCTTCGGTATTGATATGAAAAGCCCCACTCTCATCTTTTACAGCGGCAAAACCCGGAGGATGAAACTTAAGAACTGACAAAAACCTTGCAGAATAGGCAGGTTCTTGATCTTTTAGGTGATGTGTTAAGTTCATGGAACATCCTCTACTTTTTTTCTCATATTACACCGCTTGCAAACGGAGTGCTTAAGATAGTTTTTTCGGAGGTCCTGATAAGCCTCGCTTTCCCAAATCTCTTCCAAAGATGTTTGATGAAGATTGCCAAAATCCCCCAGTTCAAGTCTTTCTTTATCAGGAGCGCAACAAGGATTGAACCTCCCTTCTGAAGAAATCCAAGCTTCTCCGCCAAGAAAGGGACACACCCCCTTAGGCACTAACTCCTTCGTTGCTGATTCATCTAGGGCATAGATATTTTCCAAAATGACTTCAGTTCCATCGGGTAGGCGCTCTTTTTCTGCAACCTCTAAAGCTTTTACAACGACCGAATTCCAACGCTGAATCGACTCTTTACTTTTTCGTAAGTTTTGCTTCTCCATTTCTTGAGCAAACACCCAAAGGTGGTGCCCCTTCACTCGATTGACTCCCAAAGAGGCTGCAAGGCGTATGATGTCGGGCAATTCTTCGATTCCTATTTCCATAAATGTCAATTGAAAGGTGACACGGCAGAAATTTCCTCCGGCGGCAGCCACCTCATCGCGAACCCGAATAAAATCTTTCACATTTTGCAACCTCTTTTCAAAATTGGATCCGATCATGATCAATTCTGAAGTTTTTTTAGTGGCTCCATTCCAAGAAATTTTAACATCAGACCCTATAGGCACAATTTTTTGTGCCCATTTGGTTGCTCCATAACCGGGAAAAGTCCCATTGGTTGTGAGATTGAGTTTCACTCGATATTCATAGCATAGCTCAATGATTTCGTCAAAATGGCGATAGAGCAATGGTTCTCCCATTGTTGAAGGGATGATTTCTTTTAAAGGTGAATTTTTTGATTGTTCCAAAACTTTGCGGATGAGCTCAATATCCATCCGACGGCGTGAGCGCCCCTCTTCTTTTCTGTTTGTTTGGCAAGTGCTGTAAATCGAATGCTCTTCACACATTATGCAGCGAAGATTACAATCGTCAGGATTCGTATCAAAAGTGATGCGCCAAGGGCCCGGTTTCGATATCATCTGTTTTTTTCCTTCGTTCTATTGCTAAATTGTACATGAAGATCATTTGTTCAACATGCTCTTGAATGCAAGGGATATGGCGATCGCAAGATTGAAGATATCCTCCATTAGCAATTGTATCAGCTAATAAAGGGTCATGTATCAATCTTTCCATTTGTACAGCAAGATCAGCGGGATTACGATGTTTAAAGAGCAGACCATTGAGTTCATGATGCACATATTCCTTCATCCCGCCAAAATCGGCTGTAATAATCGGAACCTTTGCCTCCAAAGCTTCGTGAATGACTAAAGGAGAGTTCTCTCCCCAAATGGAAGGGATGACAATTGCATCCACATGATTGAAGACATCGCTAACAATATAATCGTTGCGATACCCTCCCATCCAATGGATCCTGGCTTCCACTTCAAGACCCAAGGTCTTGACATAGGATTGTAGAGATTGGGTAAATGGCTGCAAAGGAGAACCCCAAATTAAAAGCCGCGAGTTTTGAGAGACACGACTGAATGCTTGTAAAAGGTGAAAGATCCCTTTTGCTTGCTTATGCGTACCAATATATCCAAAAACAAAATCATCTCCCTCTTTATGTCGAATTCTTCCCTGAAACCTTTCTCGATGAAATCCATAATCCAAATAGATAATTCTCGATGGATCTAAATGAAAATCATTTACAAATTTATCCCTCAAGTAATGAGAAGGGGCAATAAAAAGGTCAACAAGAGAAGACATTTCTCTCACATGGTCCATCCGTTTGGCAACCCAATTTGTCCAGTATTGAATGTCTTCCGCGTCCTCTTGCTGGCTAAAATAGCGCCAATAACATTGTTTGGCACATTTTCCATTTTCCTGAGAATCGCATGCGGGGTAGAGATCCTCTGTCTTAGAGTTTATTCCCTGTAAAAATTGGCCTCGAGGACACATCAGCCAAAAATCATGCAGAGTAAAAATAATAGAAATGCCTCTCCTATGCGTTTCTGATATCAAGGAAGTGGAAAGATGATTTAAATGGCCAATATGCACAATATCCGGCCTATAATCATTTAGAAGATGCACAAATGCTTGATCGACTGCATGATGTCTATAGCCATCTTTGCTATGAGCCATATTGACTAGGCAAAGCCTGATCTCTTTGCATGTTGGATCTGTTTCCCAATCAATCGAATATTCTTGCTTGTAGGCATTCTCTTGACGAGTAAAAACAACGACTTCATGCCCCTGGCAAACCAATTCTTGGCATAATGTCTGAGAGTATACCTCCGAACCGGCGTTATAACGGTAGGGATATCCATGAATTACTTTTAGAACTTTCACAATCCCTCAAAAAATAATAGCTTATTTCATCACGATAAAATATAGAGATCCGTTCAGAATCGATATTAAGAGCAAAACCTTCTAAAAAGCCGGGAAAATACTTCTGCACCTCCATCGATGTAAAAAAGAAGCAGCAGAGCAGGCAAATCACAATATCGTGAGTAATCATTAAGCAGGGAAAGCTTTTTACTTTTAGAGCATAGTCCAAAAAGAGCTGTCCTCCTTCAGCAAGAGAGCGCATGCCGGGAATCCTTTTTTTTCCCTCCACTACATTTTTAGCTATTTCTTGAAGAGGATTTTTTAGAAAAATGGGACCTGCTTCTTCAGAATCCGCTACAAAAGGCCCTGGATTGCCTAACATAGTTGAAGAGTTGATCTGGATCTTTTGGCGAGCCCCTCTCAGCAATTCCTCCGTTGTTTGGACACAGCGCAAGATAGGGCTTGTATGAACTTCTCCTAATGGGATCCCTGCGAGGGAGCTCCCCAGCCTCTCAGCAGCTTTTTTGCCTTCCAAGGTTATTGTTTCATCATTACCGAACTCTTCTCGACCAATCTCGAATCTGTGAGCATGCCTCAAAATGACAATCATATTTCTGCTTTGATGCAATGAATTAAGGATGTGTTGTTTAATCCAGGAAGTCATGTGACACAAAGAAGTTTATTGACATCTGCAAACTCTTCCACAGGAGAGTTTCTTTTGGCCTGCCCAAAAATGTGGTATTGATTGATTAAGCGATGCATCCCTTCTTCAACTGAAATACCGGCTTTCCAATTCAGCATCACTTTCGCGTGGCTTGTATCTCCCCAAAATTTCGAGACGTCAAATGAACGGGAAATCCCTTCCACAATTTTAATGGAATGGCTGCTTGCTTTGCTGGCAATTTCTGCAATTTGACTTAAACTTACAGGAATCCCTCTAGTAAGGTGGACTGGAGGCAATGATTCTTTTTTTTGCACGAGCAGATAAATCAGCGATAAAACTCCTTGAATAACATCTTCAATATAGGTAAAATCGAAAAGATGATCTTTCCCATCCACTCTAATGTCGTTTCCTTCAACCGCAGCACGACAAAAAGCTGGAATAACGCGATCATGATAATCATGAATGCTTCCAAATACGTTGGAGAAACGAACGATAGATGTCTGCAATTTCTTCTCTGTTGCTCGTTGAATAATTTGTTCTGCTTCATGCTTGGATTCTCCATAAATATTTACGGGAGCAAGCCTTGCGGTTTCTTTAACAGGAAAATCTTCTTGCTGTCCATAAACCTCTCGGCTGCTTGCATACAGGATCCAAGGCTTTTTCTTGGAAGCTCGAGCACATTCCACAATATTTTTCGTCCCTTCCACATTTGTTTTCCAGCATAATAGTGGATTTTTTTGTCCATCGATGACCCTTGACACTCCCGCTAAATGCACAATTCCATCTACATGTTCAATAATAGGGAATAATGTGTCGGTGTTTAAAATGTCGCCGTAATCGGAATGCGTTCTCTCAAATCTTTTATCTATTCCGACCACATCGATATAAAGCAATTCAAGAACATGCTGTAGGGCAGATCCTATTAACCCTTTTGAACCGGTGATTAAAATACGCATAAATTACCATTTATCTCAAACAATAAAGGCTACATTATCGTTAAATGAAAAGTTAAGTTCAATTTTTATTTTTGATCTCTAACACAGCTGCGTCAAATAGGCATCCATAAGTGTCTAATGCAGCATTTGAACTCAAAAAAACTTGAATAATTTATCGATTTATGAGACCCTTAGCCAATGAATTTAGATTTTACCTTTGTGATTACAGGCCATCGCAGCCTTCCTTTTGCAAAGAGATGCATTGAGTCGATTCAGGCTCAATTAGGGACTTTTTCTTTTTCATCTCTATATGTTGACGATTGTTCTAACTATTCTGCCGCAGAAATTATAAATTTACAACAATTACTAAAAACCATCCATGGAGAGCTTCTCCTATTGCAAGCCAGGCATTATCAAATAGGAGCTCTTTCAAAAGCGATTCCGATGATCGAATCGCCCTATACTGTTGTCTGCCTGATAGATGGGGATGATTACCTATTATCTCATGCTATTCAAACTGTTGCAGAAGCATATGCTAATCCTCATATTGCCATGACGTATGGAAATGTGTTGATTGATTTTCGTCCTTATCAGGATACGCAGCAGAACTATTTCTCCGACAAGGGGTATGTGAACACGGAATATCCAATTTCGGTATGGAAAAACCTCTCTTTTCGTGAAAATGGCTTTAGATGCTTTCATCTTCGAACATTTAGACGTTGGCTTTGGGATTATATCGAGCCCAAAGACTTTTTACGTACTGATGGAAACTATTTTCGTGCTTCAGGAGATAGTGCATATATTTTTCCCATGCTTGAACTTCTTGCAGATCCAAAACATGTTGGATTCATTGAAAATCCCATTTATGTCTACCGCCTTTATGAAGGAAATGTTCATAACCAGGATAAAAAAAGCCAAAGCGAAGATTTGGATCATCTCCGTTTTAAAATGAAAAAGTATCCGCCATTGGATCGTGAACTCTTACAACTGCACCTTAGCTCGACTTTGGCCATTTAGTTATGCAAGAGGTCTAATATGTGTGGCATAGCCGGATTCGTGGGATCTATTTTTTCCCAAGAGCATTTACAAAAAAATATCAGACATGCCTGTAAAGCATTACGCCATCGCGGCCCCGATCAAGAGGGTATTCATGTCGAGCAAGGCTTGGCTTTAGGGGTCTCGCGGTTAGCTATTAGAGATCCAAAAAACGGCATGCAACCCATGACGCGCCGAAGGATGACGCTTATTTTTAATGGAGAGCTTTACGAGACAAAATCTCTCAAAGAGAAACTTTTAGCCGCCGGATATTCATTTGAAACCGATTGTGATACTGAAATTCTCTTAAATGCCTTTTTAGAATTTGGCCTCACTATAGTTAAAGAAATTGCAGGAATGTTTGCTTTTGCCATTTGGGATACCGACAGCAGAACATTATATCTTGGCCGAGATCGCTGGGGAGAAAAACCTCTTTACTATTCTTATGGAGAGGATTTTTTGGCTTTTGCTTCAGAAATAAAAGGACTTAAGGTTTGGCCTAACCTTGAGTGGGATATCAGTTTGCAGGACGTGCGAGTTTTTTTAAAACATAGTTATTTACCAAACCCAAGGACCGGATGGAAAAATGTCTTTAAGTTGACACCAGGGTGTGTTTTGATTTGGCAAGAAGGCAAATTAACGAAAAACAGTTATTTTAACCCTTTGATCGAAAAAAGAAAGCTTGAAGAGCAGTCTGCAAAACCCCATTTTGAAGCCAAATCCGCACCTTTGACAGAAGAATTGTTCCATCTGTTAAACTCCAGCGTCAAAAGCTGTTCGGTCTCAGATAGGGCAATTGGTGTATTTTTAAGCGGAGGAATTGATTCTACTACAGTTGCTTGCCTCCTTTCCCAATATAAGCAAGATGTTCCTGTTTTTTCTCTCTACTGGAATGACGAAGCCTATACGGAGGAATTCTACATTAAGGAAGCTGCTCGAACACTTGGACTGAACCACTATGCAGTCACGTGCGATTCCTCTTTTTTTCTGAGCCATTTTGATTCGATTGTAAATTTGTATGATGAACCCTTTGCGGATGAGTCGATGATCCCTACGCATTGCCTAGCGCGCTTTGCTAAACAAAAAGTCGATGTTGTCTTGACGGGCGATGGGGCAGATGAGTTTTTTCATGGATATGAACGCTATTTTTTTAAGGGAAACTTTGAACAATATTTAGATCTGTTTGCTGCAACAACAAATGAGCTGCTGAAGTTCATTTGTCATCCCGGCTTTATTGATGAAGACGAGGAGGAATCGCCATTTTTGTCTCATTATCTTCAAGCAAAATCTTATTTCGAAGAAAGCAGATTGAGATCGTGGGTGGATATAAATACATATTTGACAGATGATATTTTGATGAAAGTCGATAGAGCTTGCATGGGAGTGAGCCTTGAAGCTCGGGCTCCTTTTCTTACCCCGCAGGTGACAAACTTTGCATTAAGCTGCTCAAAGCAACAGTTGGTTGGTAAAAGAGGCACCCAAGGAAAAGAGATCTTGAGGCAAGCCATGAAACATCACCTTCCAAAACTTGTCTTGGAGCGTAAAAAAATGGGTTTTGGAGTTCCCTTATATCATTGGTTTCAATCTTCATTGAAAGAATGGATGACACAGCGGCTCTTTGAAGGAAAATTGCTTAAAACCGGTTGGTTTTCACCAAAAGGAATTGAAAAATTAATTGTCACTCAAGCCAATCACTCTCGAACTATCTTCAATCTACTTGTCCTAGAGGCATGGCTAAGAAAAAATTTTTAACTCAAGACCGGCTTTCTAATGCGTCCCGAATTTTAAGAGGCGGTTTCCTTTGGTTTGAGAAGTTGCTGATTCCGTTTCCCAGGTTGTTTTAAGAAGGCATGTTAGTTTCTGTGACTTTATTGTACAGAAAAACGATGATCGACTTAGACACCCCTAAAACAACAACTGATTTGAGTAAGACATTAGCTACTTTCCAGAAATTCACAGGTTCTGAGCTCCAACTGAGCCAAACACTTGTCAAAGCTATCGTTTGAAACGTCTCTGTTTGAATAATAGCCACCCCAATATCTTTCACTCTTTGGTTCAGTTTTCTAATCTCAGCAGGAAGGAATTCTAAAGGAGTATAAATAAAATTGGGGGTCACCTGAGGTCCAGTTAAATCCAAAATTTTGCCCGCAAGCGCTTGATGTTCTTTATTGCTCCCATTTTTAAGGGTTCTTGCCATCACTCTGAGGTCTGTTATCTGTTCGTCGGTAAAACTATTTTCTGCATTTTTTTGCAAGATATCTAACACCGTTTCTAATGTATCCACTAGTAACGCTGGGTTTTTTTTACAGCTCTGGAGCATGATATCGGACCAAAGGGATATCATCTCTTCGTCGACTGAGACTTGAAGTCTTGAGAGCATGTGCCTGGCGATGTCATTTATTTTTTTCAAAATGAGGGCAATATCTATGTAAGTAGAATCATGACTCTCGTGTTTTAGGATAAATTGAAGTAAATCGGGAAGAGGATATAACGCCTTGATAGAATAGAAATGAGCATCGCTTTTGATTTCATCCAATAAACCAATTAATAATTCATGACATCCAACAAAACCATTTGTGTTAATTAGATATTTAGCGCGATTATACGCGGACGCCAGAGCGTGCTGTTCTGTTTTGTCTGGTTTTTTGAGCGCTCTTACTATTTCTATTTCGCGTTCTGCTGCACAACGCATTTTGGTGTCATCTTCCGTCCCCTCCAACAATATTTTTCTAGCTTCCTCTGGTGTGATTTCTGACCTATTATCTACGATTTCCTGGCTGTTTTCTAGCTCTGGAACATTTGGTTTATCAAGTGCTGTAGCACTTGCCGTGATTTCCTGACTGTTTTTTGACTCTGGAACACTTTCTTTGCCATTTGGTAGGGTCTTGGGAAACTGCGTATCTTTGAGCCGTTTTTGTTTATAGTCATCGAAAACAGTACGTAGAATTTTTTCTTCTGGACATTCGATTTCTTTCGGTTTATCAAGTGCTGTAGCACTTGCTGTAGCTCCAGGAAAAAAGACAAATCGTTGAGTTGCAATATTATTTAAAAAAATCATGCTCCTTTTGACGGCTCGAAAAGTATAAACTGATGCACCATAACCACAGTCTAACAAAGGTCGAACAACCAGTTCGCCCAATAAGTAAGCAGGATGCTTAGGCACAATTTCAATCGGTCTATATAATCTATTTCCATAAACCGCAGGGGAGATATTCATTCCGCCGCTGTATGCATACGAGCTAGCCTGCAGTAGTCCTGTTTGGGCAGTTGTATTTGAGGGCCAATCGGTATCATTTGCACATGTTGAGAGATTCATAAAATGCTACTTGTCGTGGGGTTTGTAATCTTTCGTCGTGGGGACTGTTGGTTGCATTGCTGAGATATCGAAATTATAACCACCCCTCGCGTGCTTGGTATTCGAAGCATAACCCTCTTCACCTATTGACCAATAGAGGTATCCTTGCGTGCTTACCCAATTGCCAGATTTATCTGTAAAGATATCCGGCGGGGCTTCTTTTTGGTCTAAAATCTTTACTGAGGCTCCGTTAGATTGTTGATATTTTTTTAGGTTTTCTTCCCTCTCTTTGATCTTTGAATTATGGTATATAAAATTTGCGTCATATTGTATTTTCGCTCTCACGTAATTAATATTTCGCTCACACTGAGGTAACAACACCTCCGCCAGTGCCTTAAAAGTCTCCACCACCGTTTTGTGCACTGAAGGATTTTCAGAGTCACCGGCTATCTGTAGGGCCAGAGGGATCTTGTCGGCTACTAGTGTTGTGCACATTTCGTATGCAGTGACCCCATCTTGGGAATGGGTTTCAGCCGCAGCTCCAGGTATTATGGAGAGTGGTTTTGATAGCATCGTTGCCATAAATGTAAAGCCATTTCTTACCGCTTGAACGCTATAGACCGCATAACTATAAGTGGCGTCTATCAATGGTCTCACGACTACTGATCCCAATATTTCTGCTGGAGATCGAGAAGTTAAGTGGCTATATGCTCTGTATTCCGATTGTTTAGGTAAATGGTGATACATTGCATGATCGGTAACTAAACTCCCGTTTGCCTCATTCCCAAGAGGGACAGTATTTCCTTGTCCATATGGTTGTACGTTCATTGTAACCTCTAAATAGATTTTAAAAAAATGAGTGTAAAAGAATCATTTATTTTACGCAAGAATATTTTAACATGAATTTCTGGATGATTAACATCAAAATTGCACATACGAGGTCGCCTCACGAAACGGATTTTAAAGCACGGTAAGCCCTGGCAATGGTCGAAGTGGCTTGAAATTTCCTTCGTTGGATTCGTCTCAGAATTGGGGTTGATTTCGTACAGGAAGATAACCTTCAAGCGGCTCATAGCTAGTCGTGCCTGAAAATGTCTGGTTTCTTCTCTGCGATCTCTGTGTGCTCTGCGGTTTATTATTTTAGTTATACTGTGGAGCCTACTCATGACCATTAAAAAATTATAAACCGCAGAGCGCACAGAGATCGCAGAGAAGAAATTTGCAAGAAGTAAGCAATAGGCCTTCAAAAACCTGCAAATTTTTCAGTATAATTTTTATTTTAAATCAATTCTATAACATATCCTAGAGCCATTTTATGGATTAATTCAGCAACGACTAGCTAGATTCTATGGCCTCCTGAGCTCTGCTGGGGATGCCCTTCACAAACGCGATCAGAGGCGTGTGAGATTAAGGAATGATTTTTTGGAAGATATATCTAATTCCATCTCGCCAAAAGAAAGAAATGACCGGGCCGATTTTTTTCTTATGATGTTAAGGGCAGATTGGACTACCTTTGACGAAATTCTGAAAATAGCCGAAAAATCTCATTCATACTTGACAGTAAATAATGATCTATTATAATATATGACTATAGTCATAGCCATAGGAGAAATACAGTCATGCATAAACAAGAATTGCCTAAATATGTCTCTAAAGGGGTTTTAAAGTCACGCATGTTAGAATATTTTAGAGAAATTGAGCGCACGGGCAAAGAGCTAATCGTTACGGATCATCGCAAACCTGTATTAAAAATAATCCCGTTAGAACGCAAGCCAAAAAGTACCGAATCAATATTTAAACCTTACCGACATCGAATTATTTATCGCGAGGATATGACCACTCCCACCATTGATGAATGGACAGAGGTATAAGCCATGTTATTACTCGATACTTGTGCACTGATTTGGTGGACTCTTGATCCCAAAAAGCTTTCTAACAAAGCAAAAGAAGCTTGTCAAAGAATGGAAGGAAGTGAGGGGATCATCAGTTCTATCAGTATTTGGGAAATAGGAGTAAAAATTAAAAACAATAAACTCGATATTGGGATGACCATAGAGAAATATACCGAGCTTCTACATATGTTGGGTTACTTAAAAATCATTCCGGTCGATGAGCAGATATGGATGCGAAACTTATCTTTAAATTGGAAACATGCTGATCCGGCAGATCGAACAATTGTTGCAACAGCCATGATCCATCACACTAGCATTGTAACTGCTGATGAGAATATCAAACGTTTTTTTGACAAGCATGTTTGGTAACAGGATTCCTGTTTGTCGCAAAATAAAATTGAGAGGGTTTGAATGTTAGCTTGCGAAAAACTACTCAACTGCACCAAATTTGCACCAGACATCGATTTGTTTTGATTAAAATTTATGCTTATTCTATTATTGAAGTATCAGCATCCCGCATGGTACGCCCATGCGGCCACCACGGGTTCCGTACCGTGGTTTTTTTTTGGAGCGAAAAAATGGATCGAGAGCGAGTGATTTGCTTTGTCGATGGATTCAATAGCTTTTTACCTCTCAAGAAAATCACCGAATTTTGCAGAGAACATCCCATTATTGCTAAGCTATCGCTTTTTGGTTCAGCTTTATCGGGTCACTTACGCAAAGATAGTGATATTGATCTGTTAGTCGAGTTTGAGCCAGGTAAAACACCTTCTTTGTTCGTCATTATTGATCTGGAAGATGAACTTGCAACAATTCTAGATCGAAAAATAGATCTGCGGACTCCCGAGGAACTAAGTTCTTATTTTCGAGATGAAGTTTTAGCCCAAGCCAAATCGCTCTATGTCAAATCGTGATTACGTTCGCTTCCAACATATGCTTGATGCTTCACAAGCTGCTGCTTCCCATTTATTAGACAAAAACCGAGAGGATCTTGATCACAACCGACTCTTATTGAATGGGGTTGTCCGAGAATTAGAAATCCTGGGGGAAGCTGCCTCTCGAATAAGCTCAACGGTTCGAGAGCAATTTCCTTCTCTTCCATGGAAAGAAATGATCGGTTTACGCAATCGCCTGATTCATGCCTATTTTGATGTTAATAACCAGGCGATTTGGTTAGTTGTTAAGGAATCGCTGCCTCCACTTATTTTGCAACTAAAACAAATTCTGCAAGATTGGCCTCATCAAGTATCTTAAAATTTTTATTAAATAGTTTATGAATAAAGTAAATATCAAAGATAAATTTAAGTTGTTCAATCAATATTGGACTCCAAAAATTCTTGGCGAATTAAATGGGAATCAAGTCAAAATTTTCAAAGCAAAAGGTGATTTTGTTTGGCATCAGCACGAGAATGAAGATGAATTCTTTCTTGTTATACAGGGCCAATTAAAGATTAAACTGAAAGATCGTGAAATTATTCTTAATGAAGGAGAGTTTTTTATTGTTCCAAGAGGGACAGATCACCTTCTCTATGCTGATGAAGAAGCTCACGTGCTCCTTTTTGAGCCTAAACAAGTCATCAATACTGGAGATACTATTTCCGAAAAGACGGTAGAAGAGCCCGAATGGATATAAAAGATAACCGGCTTGTTTGGCGACAATTAAATCTCCACGTTCTTTATTCCTTTGATTTTTAAGGACATCCATAATAATAACTTAAGAGCTATGGG
This sequence comes from Parachlamydiales bacterium, assembly GCA_963801825.1. Lineage (GTDB taxonomy): Bacteria > Chlamydiota > Chlamydiia > Chlamydiales > Parachlamydiaceae > CAWDGI01. The sequence continues at coordinate 380,159 of CAWDGI010000002.1, read as the reverse complement.
ATTGCGCTGCCATTGGAAAAGAAGGTCTTTCTACAGAAGAATAAACATGTAAATGAGCTTGTCTATTTCTGGGCTTAGGGGTCACAAAAATATCAATATCTTGACCTAGGATTCTAAGAAACCGAATAAGTCGATCGGTTGAATATCCTTCAAAATGTCCTTTCAAAAGAATAGAAAGTTTAGGCTGAGTAAGACCTAATATTTTGGCTGCTTCTGTTTGTGTAAGCTTTTTCTTTTTGATCGCTTTCTGCATTTCAGAAACAAGTCGAGCCTTAGCTAGCATTTCTTCTGGATTGTCAAATCCCAAATCAGCAAAGACATTACCAGATCCAACCTCTACTCGTGTATCTGCTAGTTTTTCTTCATATGTTTGTGTTTTTTTTCTCATCTTTAACCTTCTTTAGCCATTCTCCATGCTTTTGTTGTGCCATTTTAAGCCTGGTCTTCACAATATCCATTTCTTCTTTTGGAGTTTCTCTGCCCTTCTTCGATTTCTTTTGAAAAACGTGAAGGACGTAAATAGATTCTTTAAACTTTACAGTGTAGATAGCTCGGTAAGTTCCTCCCGCATCATCTTCAATAATCTCCAAAACTCCTCGTCCGCCAAATCCAGTAAGAGGTTTGACATTTGTAGATTCAAGTCCTAATTGAGCTAAATAAAGAGCATATCCAACTTCTTTTTGTACTTTACGGGGTAAATCTAATAAGTCGTCCTTACTAGAACCAATCCAAGTGAGCGGTTTATCGTTATTATCCATTATTTAATCCCCAAGTCTATTATTACCAAAAATGGTGATAAATTCAAATAAAAAAATGTATGACTATGTGATGAGTCCAGCTAAATTTCTGCACTCCTTGCTTTTGAATAAGAAATGACGAGAAGAAAAAATTGATGTAGCGGCAGCCGGACTTGAACCGACGACAGACGGATTATGATTCCGCTGCTCTACCAACTGAGCTATACCGCCAGAAAGAAAAATAGCGGGGGAAGGATTCGAACCTCCGACCTTTGGGTTATGAGCCCAACGAGCTAACCCCTGCTCCACCCCGCGTCATAGACACTTGACTTGATCCAAGGACTAAGAAACAATAAAGATAACAAGCTGCCTCTTTTAAGACAACCGAAATTTTCAGAAAGTTCACTAAAAGTTCCCTTTTCCTCTCCTAATTATACCAAAACCCGAAATTATTTCTCCATCCTTTTATTGGAATTTAGGGGAATTTGGCCCCTTTTGCTTGCATGATCGGTTCTATCGCTTCCAGAGTTCTTCGAAGAGAGCCTTTTAACTCTTTCATCAAATCTTTTCCCCTGGCTCCCATTTTCTCGCGCTCCTCCGGAGAGCGAATCCATTTGTGGAGAGTGTCCAGGAGTTCGCTCGCTTGAACTTGTTGTCCCGCCCCATATTGTTTAACCAAGTCCACCAATTCTAATTGGGTCTGCATGTGGGGACCAAACAACACAGGCTTCCCATACCCACAGGGTTCTAGGATATTGTGTCCTCCCACTTTGTCTGTAAAACTCCCTCCTACCAGTGCAAAGTCACAAAGCTGGTAACACGTTCTCAATAATCCCATGGCATCAATTAAGAGGATCTGCTCTTGCCCGGTTCGCCGGTGAATATTCGTTAAGCTGATCCAGGAAAGACCTGCTTTCTCTAATAACAGCTCCACCTCTTTAAAACGCTGAGGACGGCGCGGCACCAAAAGGACCCGAATCGTCAAATGTTCTTCCCAGATTTTCTTGAGGGTCCGGATAAAAATGTCCTCTTCAGGAGCATGACTTGAGCCGATTGTTAAAACAAGTTGGCCCGGTTCAATGCCTAATTTCTTTTTCCACTCGTCCTTTGTTTCCGAAGATAACACCGCATACTCTTCATCTAATTTTAGATTGCCTGTGATCACGATTTTATCCGAGGGCAATCCTGCCCGTATGAAACGCGATTGATACAGGGGATTCTGCACACAAGCCAAATCGAAGAGATTAAATAAAGGTTTCGCAAAAAAAGAACCCTTTTCAAACCGCTGCGTCGACCCCTCTGATAGCTTTCCACTGACTAACATGATGGCCGCCCCTTGGCTTTTGGCTTGAGATAAAAAATTAAACCAGAAATCTGATTCGCACAAAAGGAAGGCTTTTGGATGGGCTCGCTTGATCATTTTATTGACGACCCCTCTAAAATCCAAAGGAAAATAGAGGTGATAATCGGCGAACGGCATGCTTTGCTTCCCTTCCGCATGCCCTGTCTCTGTCGTAGAAGAAATAATCAAAAAATACTCAGGGAAACGATGTTTCAACTCACGGGCTAAAGGAGCAACGGCTTTGGTTTCTCCCATCGAGACTGCGTGTACCCAGATCGAAGGCTTTGAAAGCTTTTTGGGCAGGGGACAGCGAAACCCAAATCGCGGAAGCAAGCTTTCGCGATATTTTCCATGTACGAGAAATGAATAAAGGGTTTTGGGAACAGCTAAAAGCGCCATTATCCAAAGAGCCCCTTCGTAGCAAATAGAAAGAAATCGGTTCAAAGAGTCACCTAACTTATTTCAGGCTCCTCCATTTTACCTCATCAAAATCATTCTCGCTATCTCTATTTTTTATTGACAACAGCGGCTCGACATGATAAAAAAATCGATTTTATTATGATTTCGAGAAATCTGCATGAAAGAAATCAAGACCTCCTTTCTCAACCCCGAGCAACTTCCCCTTGTGGTTCAACCTGCTCATGAAATCAATCAAGAAGAATTTTTTCATTTTGTCTCGTCCCAGCAAGCTTTCTTTAAACAGAACCTGTTAAAATATGGAGGCATTCTCTTTAGAGGCTTCCCCCTTCAGACAGCTGAGGATTTTTCCCATTTCATTCGTCACTTAAGGGTAGGAGAATTTGTCGATTATATTGGAGGAGATAGCCCCAGAAGCAAGATCAAAGAGGGAATTTACACCTCCACTGAGGCTCCTCCTTCTATTAAAATCCCTTTGCATAACGAACTTTCGTTTGTAAAGTACTACCCCAAACATATTTATTTTTTCTGCGAAACTCCCTCTCCTGTCGGAGGGTCGACCCTTATTGCCGATGCACGCAAGGTCTATCACGCCGTACACCCCAAGGTTAAGCAGCGTTTTATTGATAAAGGACTTTGTTATGAGTCTTGTTACTACTATAGGAGCTCAATCATGGAAGCTATAAATAAGCTCCGGCGTTTTCATAAATCGTGGATTCAAGTCTTTGAAACAGAATCTAAACAAGAAGTAGAAAGAAAATGCCGAGAGAATGAATTCGAATGGGAATGGACCAAAAATGAGTGGATCCGAATCAGACAAGTGCGCCCTGCTGTCATGGCCCATCCTCAAACTTCCGAGATTGTTTGGTTTAACCAAGCTCATCTCTATGACTTCAATCCTCGTTTATTAGGCCTGTGGCGTTATGTTGCCGCTCAGCTCTTCTATTGCCAAAAACATACGAAACTGCATCAAATCTCTTTTGCTGATCGCACCCCCATTTCTCGAGAGGATCTTTATCATGTCATGGAAGTTCTTGATAGACAAACAGGGGTTTTTCAATGGAAAAAAGGAGATGTCCTGGTCTTGGATAATGTGTTGTGCATGCATGGGCAGGAGAGTTTTGAAGGAAAGCGACGTATTTTAACAGCAATGACCTCTTGAATGTCTTATTTATTTTAAAAATTCCCTCTAAGATTGAAAGTTTTTTGCTTAATGCTAAAATTTTTTTTGATAAAAAATCAGAAAAAATTCAGAGTGGGCTTAAAAGGGTTTCTTGGTCTACCGGTCCTTAGATGCTGATAGACAAGGATGTACTTAAAGATTTGAAGCCTCTTCCCATCCCGGATGGGAAGAGACTTCGACTTCAGATGTTTCAACTTATTAAAGGAGGTTGAATATGAAAAAACTCGGACTATTCTTCTCTTTATTATGTACGTTTGCCGCTTCTTATAGCTTTGCTCAAGACGGCAACGACAGTTATGAGGGTAATTATGGGCAGCAAGATATGAGCTACTCACAAGAGGGTAATTACTCTCAAGATAGCAACTTCCAAGGGAATGAAGGCTATCAAGGGAGTGATGTTGCAGCAGAGGGACAACAAAATGGTGATGGATGCTGCGCCCAACCGGATCAACGTGTTGGACCTTGCTATTGTTTATATTGCCACAATGAGCCATGCTATTATAACAAATGGCATTGCTGCTATGTGCCAAAATACTGCTACAAAAAATGCTGCCGCTATGTTCCCCAATATTATCAAAAACAATGTTGCCGTTATGTTCCACAACACTACTGTGTAACATGCTGCAGACAATGCCCACAATACTACTACACTTGTTCTTGCCACTATGTACCAAAATATAGCTGTGAAAAATGCTGCCGCTATGTTCCAAAATACTACTACAAACGCACTAACTGCTGTGAGCAACCAGCTTCTCAACCATGCTGCACACCACAACCATGCTGCACACCACAACAAACATCTTGCTGCCAGTAATGACGTCATAGTCGTTTCCTATTATCAGACAGGTAGAAGAACTCTACCTGTCTGATTTTTTTTTATTCATATCAGGAATGAATTGAGATGCATAAAGTCTTTACACTCCCTTTAGGAATCGCCTTATTGATCGTGAACGTGCTGGCTGCCCATTCATGGGTGAAGACTTATCAGACAGAAACATTCATCGGTCCGGAAATTTACTGGGTCAAGCGCTTCAGGGAGGGAGGAACGGAGCAAACGGGGACGTTATATGGGGGAAGGATCGGCTACGATCATGTGAAGCGTTACAACCTTTATTGGGGGGCAGATTTTTTGTGGGCACAAGGATGCTTGGAAGGAGATCATGCGGATTCCCATTTAAAATCTATTTTAACAGATAGCAATTTGGAGGCGCGAGTCGGGTACACCTTTCAAAGTAAACATTGGCGCTGTGCCTCTTTTACTCCTTACTTGGGGGGAGGGTATTTTTGGGAAAAAAATGTTTATCAACATCCCTCTGCTTTACATGTGCATTTCAAAAATCGGTTTTTATACATTCCGATCGGCTTTCTTTCGCAAGTTTTTGTTAGTCCCACCTTTTCCATTGGATTAAATGTGAAAGTTCGCGTTCTCTTACAAGGAGAACAGGAAGTGTCTCATGATCCTGAATTTGGTCGATCGATTCAGCATTATGGGGAGAAACTGCAGTACCGGTTCGAGCTTCCGTTAACCTATTTTTTTGCTTGGTGCAGCTCCTCTTTAGGGGCCCGTTTAGTTCCTTTTTATGAATATCGCCATTATGGGCATCGGGCGAACTTTCCTTTTGATTTTTTTGATACCCAGCTTAGATGTTACGGAGCAACGCTTAAAATTCTTTATTTATTTTAGGATTTTCTCCTTGATTCCTTTCTCTTTTATTCGTTATAGACCCAAATTACACTCAAATTGGAGCAAAAATGAAAAATCTGACGGCACTCTTATGTGGATTGTTACTGGTCGGTGGACAGCTTCCTCAGCCTTTGACGGGGGCTTTATTTAATTTCTCTCAAAATAAGACAGCAACGTTAAGAGCAAAGAAAACCGTGAGGGATTATTATCGAAAAAAAGATGAGAAAAAAGAGAAAGAAGAGAAAAAAGATCTCTCGGATATTGTTAAGGCATTGGCTTACGATTCTTGGTCTAGCTTGCTAAGCCAAAAATCCTCTTTAAAAGGCAAGGGAAGGAATATTGAGCATGTCCATCCTTTCCGTTTTCTTGAAACTGTTTTCAGGAATGAAGAACTAAAAGCGGGCATTCATGCCATTCGAGATCGAGGAAAATGGGTTTGGAGTGATTTTATCGGAGGGTTAACGGGAAGTCTGAATGAAGAAGCAAATAATCAAAATTTATTACCGTTTACTTCTGATTTTGCAAAAAACATTCATTTCTCAGAACAGCGTATTTTACCTCTTCTCAAAGAAAGAAAGTGGGTGGAGTTTGTCAATCTGCTCATTGATGAGATTCCTCGGGAAATTAATCCCGATCGTTATCGTGGTATGTAAATTTAACCCCCCCCTTTTTTTTATGAAAAATTTTTTTTCTCGTTTACGTTATAGCTTTGGGAATGAAGACTGGAGCACAGAAGAACAGGCGGTGAATATCCAGCCAGGGGACCGGGTTCTCTGTATCACAGCAAGTGGAGACCGTCCTCTTAATCTATTGAGACGGGAATGCCAAAAGATGATTTGTCTGGATGCGAATCCCGCTCAGAATTATTTATTGCAGCTCAAGTCGGCTGCCATGCAGAATTTAGATCATGCGGATTATTTAGCTTTTTTAGGGGCGACTCCGAGTCGAACAAGGCGACAAACTTTGCGACGGCTTTTTCCCGATATGAGAGGGGGAGCTGTGCAATTTTGGTCAAAGCATGAGAAAATGGTGGAAAGGGGAATTCTTTATCAAGGAACAGTGGAACGTGTGACGAAATGGATGGCTAAAGGGATAAACCTGGCGCAAGGGAAAAAGATTAGACGTCTTTTTGCGATGGATGATTTGGAAGAGCAAAGAGAATTTTTAAGGGAAGAATGGAATCATCGGTTCTGGAAGAGACTTTTTGCCTTGGCATTGAATCCTCTCGTCTCTTCTCTCTATATTCAAGATCCGGGCTTGATCAATATTGGATTCAAAATGAAGCCTGGGCATTATCTGTATGAGCGTATTCATACGAGTTTAAATCGGAAACTAGCAAAGGAAAATCTCCTCCTTTCTTTAATTTTAAGAGGGTATGTATCTCCTGAGGCCTTTTCCCCTTATCTTATTGAAAGGGAGGTGGATGTCATTAAACAGCGGCAGTCTGTCCTTGAGATTCATACTTTCGATCTTTTGAAATATCTTGATTCTTTGCCGGGTCCCACTTTTGACGTTTTCTCTTTATCTGATGTGGCCTCTTATTTGAGTTATCCGCGGTTTGTGAGTTTATTGAATCAAATCATTCGCACAGCAAAACCGGGAGCACGCTTTTGTTTGCGCCAGTTTCTGTCGTCCTATGAGATTCCGGCGCATCTTCAGCCTTTTTTTATTCGCGATAGACAGTTAGAGGCGAAATTGGAAAAAGAAGATAGCTGCTTTGTCTATCGTTTCTTAGTGGGGACGATTGCCTCGCTTTGAGAAATAAATTTTACGCCCTTCATCCTACCTACTCTTACTCACGTTTTTCATTGGAAAAACGTGTCTAGTTCTCACGTTTTTCAAACGAAAAACGTGAGAACTGGACACGTTTTCCCAAGGAAAACTTGATTTGTTATCATAGGTTCTTATAAGATAAACCTATGAACAGAGATATTTATCAAAAACTCGAGGAATGGAAGCGATCTTCGCGACGCAAGCCTTTGATATTGAATGGAGCAAGGCAGGTAGGAAAAACGTATGCTTTAAAACATTTTGGAAAAACGAATTATGAGAGAACCGTTTATTTAAATTTCGAAAAAGAGGAAAGGCTTGCTCGCTATTTTGAGGGGGTTTTGAATCCCAAAAAAATTCTTGGGATGATCAGCCTTTATACGGAAATAGACATTCAGCCTCATACGACTTTATTAATTTTTGATGAAATTCAAAACTGTCCAAAAGCGCTCACAAGCTTAAAATATTTTTATGAAGAAGCCAACGATTATCATATTGCCGCTGCCGGATCACTGTTGGGCGTGAAAACAGCACAAGAAAAAGGCTTTCCTGTTGGAAAGGTCAATTTTCTTCATTTATATCCGTTAACTTTTTTTGAGTTTTTATCTGCTCTGGATCAAGAAAAAACAAGAACATTTCTAGAAGAATATTCCACTTATGATCCCTTTCCAGATCCCCTCCATGAGAAGCTCTTAGAGTTATTGAGACTATATTTTTTTATCGGAGGCATGCCCGAAGCCGTTGCTGAATATGCGAGTTGGGAGAAGCTAAATGTCGTTAGAGAAATCCAGTTAGAGATTCTCAATGCCTACGAAAGAGATTTTGCCAAACATGCACCCCCTCATGAGATCATGAAGATTACAACCATTTGGAACCAAGTGCACCGCCAGTTAGCAAAGGAAAATAAAAAGTTCATTTTTGCTCTGATTCGAAAAAGTGCGAGAGGAAGAGAATATGAAGAAGCCATTCAGTGGCTTGCAGATGCGGGGCTGATTCATAAAAGTTATCGGGTGGAGTCCCCTAAATTTCCCTTAAGTGCCTATGCCGATCCTCCGATCTTTAAAGTTTTTTTAGCAGATGTGGGATTGCTGGGAGCACAAAGTCATCTTTCTCCTCAGATTATTTTGGACGGAGACCTTCTATTCACAGAATTTAAGGGAGCTCTGACGGAGAATTATGTTGCGCAAGAGTTAATCGCCTCTAGACAAAAAAATCCTTATTATTGGACAAGTGAAGGAACTGCTGAAGTGGATTTTTTAATCGAAGAAGATCATGCCATTTTTCCGCTAGAAGTCAAAGCAGGAGCAAATCAGAAAAAAAAGAGCCTTCTTGTTTATAACGAAAAATATGCACCGGAAAAGCTCTTTCGGGCTACATCCATGAACTTAAAGAAAGATGGCAAGATTTGCAATTACCCTCTTTATTTTATCTGTCGTTTAAATCAAATCAGAGAGTCTTCTCTCTAGCGACGATCTGTTTTACTTCCGATTCTTCATTTGAGAGTTTTTTGATTTTTATATAGGTTGTCCATATCCAAGAAGGGGGATTGAGGTCCTTATAGCAAGCAAGGGCCTGTTCAATCCAATTTTCTAATTCATGAATGGTGACATCTCTATAAATAGACAACGTCCCATCATTATTGCAAACCCTTCTGATATTATTAAGATGATAATTGCAGAATTCGGTCAGTATGAATGCTTGAGTGGGTGGAGAGGGAGGATTCTTTTGTATCTCCTCCATCAGCCGGATTGAATTTACATGTCTTTGACTAAAGACGCGCCAAAAGAGCGGGGGGAGTAAATGGGGAGTGAGCTCTATTTTTTCAAGCCAAGTGATGGCTTGATTAAATGTGTAAGAGTACAAAAGATCAAGTTGGTAGAAAAATTCAAAGGGGAAATCTTCGGGGTTGGGGTCCGGTTCTTCCTCATCACGAACCTCTTTTCCATTAATATTATAGCACAATAGAGTGAGAAACTCTTGATACTTGATCTCTTTATCTTCATTGTAAGGAACAACCAATGCTTGAGACAAACTCAGCATGCCTGGCTCCCACAAATCATGCAATGTATCTTGCGCGAGAGCGGTGAGCAACCATAATGTTTGGGGAACTTGCGGCTCGTAGACTCTTACAACTTTCTCTAAACTTGGGATTACAATAGATTCAATGGATTGCAAGCCTTCAGAAAGATGGGTATCATGACATAGATGTGGATCATGGCATATTTGAATTATTGCTTTCACCCATGTTTCAAGGGAAATTCCTTTGATATAAGAGCCAAAATTTTTGTCAGTAGGAGATAGACTTGAGAGGAAGAGTAAGAGCGAGTAATGGAGCAGTTTTCTTTCATTATGAAAAAAGCTCTCATCAATCACTTCTCCTGTTGAAAAAAAGTCAAAATGTTGACTTTCACTCAACTGATTGATGTACAGGATTGCTTGGTCCCATTCCTCAATCCAGATTTTTAAACTCGCAGCATAGAACCAGGCTGCAGACGGGAGCGATGTTGATAGCTCGATTGCGTGAGTCATTAAACGATTGATGAATTTGATATTACACTTATTTCTGCATCCATTTTGAATGTCTTTTAGTGCCTCAAATTTGATATTTTCTGAATTAAACGTTTCACTGATTTGAGAATAAGCGTGTGTCAATTTTAAATAAGCTTGCTCATAAAAAATGTAGCTCCCATAAGAGTCAATCAGCCGATCGATGATAGGCTGTGCGATTTCTTTTTTTCCCAATTCACGTTTTATGATCACCCAATAGATCCATCCTTCCAGTGGGACAGTGGGATCATAGTTCTGACAGATTGTATCTAATAAAGCCTCTTGTTTGTGTAAATCAGGTTCTAATTCTACCATTCTTATCAGCACATGAGGATGACGACAAACGAGCTGATACATGGATTTAACTTGTTCTCCTGATGAGAAGAGAGGATTTAAAATCGCCTTTAACCCTCGGTCATCCCCTAGCTTGTTAGAGAGAAGAGCGAGATCATAGCAAAATGAACTGTGATCCCCACTTAAACCGGCCAGATGGAGTTGTTGTGTAAGATTTTGCAAAGGAGTAAAGACCTTGATGGCAAGAGAGCTCGCACAGGTAGCTTTTTGGATCATTGCCTCTTTTAAACAACCAAAAGCAGTCGCATAGAACTCCCTTGATTTTTCGGAGCGTTCCTCTTTCCCTTGCAATAAATATGTCTTAGTGGAAGCATCATAAATTAAAATTTCTTCGAAATATTTTGTCAAAAAAAACAAGCCTTTTAATAGTTCATCTCCTCCATATTTTTTTAATGAATGATTTTCGAGATCCATTTCTTTTGATTTGAACCTGGGAGGTGCCAGCAAAATTTTTCTCACAGATAAATTCCTGAAATAAGAGACGTCCTGCCAGATGTAAGTTCCCACCAGAGGAAAAGAGATGAAATATTTTTCAAGAGACACCCATAAATTATGAAGAAGAAAAGGATTTTTTATCCAGGTTTCGTTGATTGAGTGGGATAAAAGTTTATTTTTTACGCGAATTTTAACGTTATTGTTTATGGGAAAAAAAGAAGGCCTACGGTTCACATAGTCACTAATTAGGAAAGTTTGAAAATAGTTAAGTTGTGCAGGATAAGGGTATGTTTGACTTTCGGCCCATTCAAAATCCCACTTGTTCTGCTGCGAAAGAGCTCTCCAGTAATACTCCATATGGAAAGAGTGTTTTTTGGAGAGTTGATTCATCAGCAAACAACCATTCAAAGAAATGATCCCTAAAATTTTAAAAAAAATATCTAATGGAAAGTCTGTCAGTTCCATGAACGGGTTTTGTTCAGTGATCTCATTTTGCTCTATTTTTAATCTCTTTAAAGGAGGTTGCTCTTCAAGTTCACTTGAAGAAAAATGTTTTCCAATGTACATTTGCTATTTTTTCACTCCTATTAATAATTTGTAACCAATATAAATTGTTTTGATTAAAAGATCAAATAGAACAAAAAACAGGGCATCGTTCAAAAACTCTACTTTTTGAACCATGCCCATAAACTTGTGTGGCAGGGCGCGCTTGTCCTGCCACATAAAACTTAATAAAGAATAAATTTCCCTTGAATTAATTTATTGTTAAGAGCCTCTTTGTTATGTATATTTTCTATTTATTATGATATGATATTGATTAAAAAATAACATAGAAATTAGATTATGCTAACTAATCAAGTAAATAATTTAAATCTGTTTTTAAGTGGTTTAAGCTTAAATCAGTTTTCTTACCTCACCCCCTCTTTGCGAGGGTTTAAAATAAACCAAGCCACTCTCAGCAAAGCAGGAGCTGTGGTCCAGGAAATTCTTCCTCTTCTGAATCTCTATCAGCCCTGTGCCAAGTTTGTTGCTATGGGGGGAGGGACTCTCCAAATTATTGGCCATCTCAATCAAATCAGAGAAGAGTCTCTGAATGGGAACTATGCCGAATGTGGCAGAGCTGTGTTTCAAATCGGAATTTCGGTCGCCATCCTAGCAGGCTCTCTTTTACAGTCGCGTGTCAGTGCCATTGGAGTGGCCGCTTATGAAGTTGCCGTGGATGTTCATCACTTGGGTGGCTGTCTTTTACATCAGAAATTTGATCAGGAGACAGCTGAAGCTCTTTTTTTGACTGTTCGACATGTGATTCATTTCACTTCTGTGATTCTCCCCACACCTCAAATGATTCTCATTTCGTTGATCGCTCAGATCCTTTTTGAAGGGTCGGAAGTGTTCAAAGAGCTCTGCCAGGTCTCTCAAGGAAAAGAGCATCTTTTAAAAGCAGCCGTCAAGCTCATTTTAATTGGATTCCATGTTTATCAGGCCAACACCCAAGTCCGTCTTTTGCTTCCGGAGAAACCGGGGACAGGGGAGGAAATTCCTTCAGAAATCACAAAAGAAGAGCAAGTTCTTCAAGATCTTTTCAAAGCGTTTCATCTTTACCAAGAAGAGAATCCAAATCAATCCCTTTCTCTTGAAAAGTTCCTAGAGAAAAATCATCATTCCACTGAGTTAAAGGAGATCAATTTAACAAAGATTTCTTCTGGGCTTATCTCAGAAAGTCCTTTTTTTAAAGGAATGAATTTTAGCGGGATTTCTTTTATCCATTGCAGTTTTGAGGGATTGAATTTACAAGACACTTATTTTAAGGGGTCGTTGATCAATTGTAATTTGCAGAAAACCACTTTACAAGGAGCCTCCTTTATTGGATGTCAAATCGATCACTGTGATTTTCAATTTTCCAATTTAAATTCCTCTTTCTTTTTGAATACGCGAATTGAGTATTCCAATTTCAATGCTTGCTCGTTTGTAGAGGCCTCTTTTTATGGAGTTCAACTCTTCTCTTCATTCTTCCAAAAAATCAAGGGAGATCAAGCGAAGTTCTTTTATTCCAAGTTTGAAGAGTGTGATTTAGAGAAAGCCTCTTTTAAATCGGCCCAAATAACAGGATGTGACTTTAACCGCACAGTGGCAAAGCAGGCAAGTTTCTTAAGAGCAAATATTCGAGCGAGTCAAATGCAAAAGTGTGATTTTTCAGAAACGATCTTTAAAGGGGCCATTCTTACGAATCTCACGACTCGGGAAACAAATTTTAGTGATGCCGTCTTTAATTATGCAAAATTAGATCATGTGACTTTTGAGGGAAATTTAAACTATGTCAGTTTCCATGATGCAGACTTTTCAAGAGTGTATATCAAGCAGAGCTCTTTACTGGGAACCAGCTTCTTAAATGCAAGCGTTAAAGAGAGTTGCATTCAAAATTCTGACCTGACCGATTGTTTACTCTTTGATACGAAGGACATTTTCCAGCTTTCCGGTTGTAAAGATCCTATCATTACTCGGCCCATTGTGGGGCTTCCGTGGAATTTAGAAGTTCCGGGGTTTACTGTGCCTAAAGTGTATCGTTCGATTAAGGAGTTTCAAGGGATTCCTTTGCGACTCGATTATCTTCCGGATGATATCGATCCGGTCAAACTAGAACGGGAAATGCAAGAGGAGATTAGGTGGGCAAGCTTAAGAATGCGATGGACTAAGGGATCGAGTATCCCAGCAGAAGTCATGAAAGCTGCCCGTCCGGGGAGTGAAATTTATAAAATTAAGCAACGGGCGCAGTTTTATATGGAGCGTGTCGGGGCCATCATTCTCCCGGGGGGAAATAATGTGGAATCAGAGTTTTATGGGGGAGTGCGCTCTCCCGATAAGAGTCTCTATGAGCCCGATTTGCGTCGAACCACGTTTGAATTTGCCCTTTTAGATCAAGCGATTAAAGAGGATATTCCCGTCGTTGGAATTTGCCGAGGACATCAACTCACCCATGTTTACTTGGGAGGGACCCTGAAAGATGTGGAGGGACAGTGGGGACAAATTCAGGAGTATCAGATCAAAGAAGGGGTCATTCAACAGCTCATGGGAGAAAAGGTCATTGGTGTCTCCACCCATCGTCAAGCGGTGGATCGCATTGGAGAGGGATTAAAGGTCGTTGTGGAGTATGATGGCATTATCAAAGCCACAGAAGGGACAAAATATAAAATTTATACGTTCCAATTCCATCCGGAATGGGTATTGGATAATAAGAATATTTCCCCGTCGAATGGAAATATTTTTATCCATCATATTAAGAACGCAAAAGATCCTAAGAAGAAATTTGCGCAAATGTTGGTTGCTGCTCCTGCTGCTTAAGTGTATATAGACACTTAAGCATGATAGAGAGGTCGCCTTATGTTTTTCCATCGCGTTTTCACTCCTTCTTTAGCCATTTATTCCTATTTAGTAGGGGATGATAAAACGAAACGGTGCGTCGTCATTGACCCCACCCGTCATGTGACTCCTTATCTCGTCGAAGCGCAAAATCAAGGGTTTGAAATTACCGATATTTTAGAGACGCATTGTCATGCGGACTTTATCTCCGGGGCCAAAGAATTAAAACATCAACTGAATGACAAGCCTTGCATTCATGTTTCTGCTAGGGGAGGAAAAGAGGCGATTCCTCTCTATGCCGATCACTCCGTTCAGGAGGGCGAAATGGTGCAAATGGGGGATTTACGTTTTGAGCCTCTTCACACTCCCGGACATACGCCGGAGCATCTCACGTGGATTTGCTATGATGAAACGCGCCACCCTGAGATTCCGGCGTTTGCCTTTACCGGAGATTGTTTATTTGTCGGAAGTGTAGGAAGAGCGGATCTATTAGGAGAAAGTCAAAATCTCACGTTAACCAAACAGCTTTATCAGACGTTATTTCAGACGCTTGCTCGTTTTCCCGATTTCTTGGAGATTTTTCCGACGCATGGAGCAGGCTCTTTATGTGGGCAGCAGATTAATAGCCGAGAGAGTTCGACCTTGGGATATGAGAGGCGATGCAATCCTTATTTACAGAAGAGAGGGGAGGAAGAATGGGTGCAACGTTTGCAAAAAGGGTTGCCAGCAGTTCCTCCTTATTTTAAGCGAGTCAAACAAAGCAATCTAGCTGGTCCTCCTTTATTAAAGAGTTTAAAAATGTCTCCTTGGAAGGAGGGAGAGTCTCCTGCTTTTGATCAGTTATTTCTGGTGGATATTCGTCATCCTGAACTCTTTGCTCTTTCTCATTTCAAAGGGGCTTTAAATTTTCCCTTTTCTTCGCATTTTTCCCAATGGGTCGGGTGGATGCTTCCTGCGGATCTCCCTTTAGGGATCATCTCGGAAAATGCTCATTTACTTCCTGACGTTATGAATCAGCTCCGACTGATGGGATTCGATCAAGAGATTTATTCGATTCCCTTTGATCAACAAGCGCCTGTCTTCTCCCATTTACTTGCTTCTTCTTCTATGATAGAGAGCAAGGAGCTTCACGCTGCTCTTTCTTCCCCTCCTCTTTTTTATCTTCTGGATGTGAGAAGCAGGCAAGAATGGGAAGTAGGGCATATCTTAGAGGCACACCACCTAGAGCTGCCTCAACTTGCCCATGCGTTGGACGCACTTCCAAAAGATCAACCCATTGCCGTGATTTGCCGGACGGGGATGCGGGCGTCACTCGGGGCTTCCTTATTAAAGAAGGAGGGATTCGAGCAAGCGGTGACCATCCGAGGGGGAATGGAGGCTTGGAAGCAAGAAGGACTGCCCCTTGTACAATAAGCTTGAGAAAAAGATTTACAGAGTAGGAAATAGATGTTAGACTGTTCTCACACGAGAGAATAAAACTTTTTAAAGTTATCGCCCTTTTATTTTTTAGGAGGCAAATGTTTGGAAAATTTCTTGATCCAAAAAATGACTTTGCGTTTAAGAGAATCTTTGGGACAGAAAAGAATAAGGACATTTTGATTCACTTCCTCAATGATATCATTGAATTTGAGGAAGGGGTCCATATCCAAGATGTTACCTTTCTAAAACCTATTCAAGATCCGGAAATTCGAGCAAAAAAGACGAGCGTGGTCGATATTTTATGCGAGGATGACAAAGGCAATCGCTATGTAGTCGAAATGCAGGTGGCTAAGGAAAAAGGCTTTGAAAAAAGAGCCCAATATTATGCTTCAAAAGCCTATATCTCTCAGATGAATAAGAATGGCAAGTTTCACGCATTGAAAGGAGTGATCTTCGTGGCGATCACGGACTTTATCATGTTTCCTCGAAAAAAAGATTATAAATCCGATCATATTATCCTAGATAAAAAAAGCTATGAGAATGACTTAAAAGACTTCTCTTTTACATTTTTAGAGCTTCCAAAATTTCACAAAAAAATTGATGAGCTTTCAAATACGACCGAAAGTAAGTGCTTCTAAATAAGTGAACGTGTGCGAACTGTGACTTTTTTAGGGCGTGTGCCTTGTCTGTACGTGTTGTCTCTAATTTTTTGTTCAGTTTTTTACATATAGCCTCGAGTTTGTTCAATTGGATTTTTCATGCAAAACTTACATCTCACTCTTTTTTGCGCATTCTTCTAAAACGGGATGATTGCCTTCTTGAGGAAGTAATCTCACCAATGACATTACCGGTGATAATGCGGACCATGCTCATAATCGGGCGTTTAGCACCAATGTAGTTCCGGCCTCTAAGTCGCTAAAATTCCAATAGTCGTCGTATACTGTTTTTTTTTTGTTTTTATGTGTTTTACAATTTTTTCTTCTTCTTAAGAAGAAGCCACTAGCTCAAATCCCATTTGTTGAGCTCTTTTTTTGAGAGCGGTGAGTTGTCGTTCTTTATAAGCCTCTTCGTAGGAACCTTGGCCTGCTTCTATAAAACTTTTTTTGTCTTTTAGCATGGTGTACAGAATGACTGCAAGTTTGTGAGCACCTGCGGTAATTGCTTTTGGAGCACCTAGTTTTGCCCGCATTCTCCTAAAGAAAGCTCCCACTGCCATCGCCGATCTATAGAGGGCGTTAGCGCCTAATCGAAATGCTTGCGCCGCTCGATTCGCAGACGGTTTAGTTTTGCTGCTAAGAACCTTCCCCCCTGAGATCTTGTTCCCTGGGCATAACCCCAACCAAGAAGCAAAATGTTTTGAACTTGGCCATCGGGTCATATCTGTGCCGATTTCTCCTATAATTCTCATAATTGCATTCACATCTAAACCGGGAATTTCGGTTAGATCTACTCCCAGAACTCTTTCAAGAGTGTGCTGTGCTTCAAAACCGTATGGAGTGCGATTATAATCTGTTTTCTTTTGAATACCCCTTCCCCCTTTTGTCTTTTTTTCCTTAACGGACTCTTTCTGATCATCAGGAAAAGCGTTCTTGTCCTCTTGAACGGGTGCAGTAGCTTCCCATTTCTTCAAAATTGCCTCAATCGCATTCTCACATTCCGTAGCTTGTTTGTGAAAAAAATCATGAGCATCAAATGCGTGTTTTAAGGCTAGAAGATGTTCTGGTCTATAATTGCCGACTAATGCTTTAGCTATTTCTTTCTCATCTTTTTTACATCGATAATCTCGATACGCGGCCAATTTTAGAGAATCTCGTTCTCCTGCGAGTATTGCTTTTATAATATTTATACCTGTTGCACCTGTAATATCACTGATAACATGATTAATTTGTAAATTCATCTGCACAAGTGCTTTGTGCATTAATTGAACCTGTTGACCCGCTAGCTCAAACAAGCGGGTTCGTTGTCTTACATAACCTCGAAGAATCACACATTCATCATCTGGACGAAATGAACCTTTGAGCAATCCGTAAGCGTGTAATTGTTGAATCCACTGACTGTCTTTCACGTCGGTTTTTCTTCCAGGTACGATTTTAAGATAGTAGGAGTTGACCAACACAGCTTCTAAACCGGCCTGAGCTAAAATATCGTAAATAGGGATCCAGTATGATCCGGTGGATTCCATGGCAGCGCTTTTAATGTTACATTGCTTAAGCCAGGTAACCATGTGTTGCAGGTCCTCTGTAAAGGTCAAATATTCACGAACTTCTTGATGTCCATCATCAAAGCCCACACAGATGAATACAGAGCTGGCTCCAATATCGATGCCAGCCACACACGGATTCAAGGGCGTAAGCTTAAAGCTAGATGTGCATTGCTTCTTTTTTTAGAATTTTTGGTACCCTCTTTCATAACAAACCTCTTTAGTTGATTTTTTTGTAATCAATCATTCTAATAGGGGTTTGTTTTGTTTTTCAACATTATATAGATCTATAGTTGCTGTCCAATCCCCACTTATTTATAGATTTGTCCAGTGACGCAGTCCTGGTAAGGTGCTCATAAAGTGGCATGGTTCAAAATTCCTCGAGGGAAGGTAACACTTTTTTGCCAGGTCTCGACGAGAAACGCTAAAAAAGTGTTACCCTGTTCTGAACCATGCCGTTTTTTCACTGCCGCAAGTTCGCAACCCACCTCCACCCTGACTTTATGAGCACTTACGTTTCATTTCATTCAAGGTAAAGATAAAGCGGATTTTGCTTTAACAGAAGAGAAGGATGATTGGAGCTTTCATCAAACGATTTATGGTTCTATCTCTTATATTCTTGTAATAGAATATAAAGGAGTGAGTTTAGATATGAGTGAATTGAATAAGTTAATTTATAAGTATCTCACAGGCAAGCAAGATGAATTTTATAGAAAGTTGTTTTCTTCGTAATGATATAGCCTTAAAATCATAACAGTGCTTTGACCTATCCCGCTATTCCAAGGAATAGGGGGATAGGTTCTTTGTAGCACAGGATTTTTTCTTGACACACTCTTTTTGTTTTGCTACTGTTTAATCTCATTCAAGGAGTCGTCTGTATGTTGAAGTCATTTTGTTTTTATGCAATGAGTCTCTCTTTTATGTGTTGTTTGGAGGGAGTCTCTCCCCCTTCTCGGCAAAGGCCCTCTTCTTTCCAGGAAAAAGAGGAAATTATTCGTCGCGATGAAATAGATAATACCGATACGTTTGCCATTCCTTTTGACGAGAGTGAGGTGGAAACAGAAGAGCAAATTAATCGTGATGAAGGGAAACAGGTCTTCCCTCTGCCACAAGCCCCAAAAAGTCGAGATCGATAAGCTCTTCGTCCAGTGTTTTAGAGACTCACATAATTATTCTTCGCAATTTTCTTTTGGATCTGATCATGAATCTTAGGGTGATGTGTCTGAAGAAAAGCTTCATATCTTTGAAACGCTTGTTGAGCCGTCGGCCGTTTTTTATAATCAGGATAAATCATCTCTCGAATTAAATCTTTTACCTCACGGGGAATGTCTGTTTTGTCGATTTCCTTAGGAGTTTGAGTGAGGTCAGGCCGTTTACTTGAGAGAAGAGGAAATGGGAATTGATTTGTCAAAATCAGCTGAAGAGTAATTCCCATTGCAAAAACGTCTCGTTTTTTCTCTACTTCAATTAGAGACTTAGAATCTTTCCTATCTCTTGCCTCCTCTGCATACTTTTTATCAAGCCGGGGTGAATATTGAGGGGTAAAAGGACGATTGTGTCCAATGCATAATGCTTCAGGGGAATCCATATTGTTTGCACTGATCACAGCACTCCCAAAATCGGCAAGACAAATAAGGCGTGTGCCATCTTTCTCTGTTCTGACTAAAATATTTTCCGCTTTGATATCCCCATGGAGAACTCCTCTCTTTTCCAATATCGCCAAAGCAGAGAGAAGTTGGTGAATATCCATGGCAATGTCTTCAAAATTCCAAAAAATCCCCCTAGCAGTAATAAAATTATGATAGTTCTGATCATACCTAGGGCCTAGATATCCTATTCTCATTGATAAAGGTTCGTTTAATTTTTCTCTTGTTACAATTTCAATGAGTTCATGAGGCAGCTCTTGAATTCCCCATACTTTTCCTCTCTCATGGAGATGACAAAGAATATGATATTCATTCTTCACATCTCGGATAGCGATGGAGTCCTGAGAGGCTTGTTTGAAAACTGTTGGAGAAGGGTACGAGGGAGTGGAAAAAGGGCAGATTGCCGAATAGCCCCCCCGAGCAAAAGGTTGATCTAATTCCGATAAAATCATCTTTTTTTTGTCTTGATCAAACCGGAGGTAAGTCATGCGACCATTTCTTTCCGCAAGAAGTTGATAAGGCTGGGCCACGATTTTTTTTGTGATCATCAGCCGAATTTTCTTTATTAAATCTTGTGAAACAATAAAAAGATGCTTTTTATCAAATGTCTCCATTATCGGGTAAATCTCTTGATAACTTAAGAGAGCGATTTCGGTTTTTTCGACCTTTCTTTTCAACCATTCTATCGAGAACTTGCCGATTTTATTGGCCTCCCGAATTTTGGCTTCTGACACATGTAGAATTTGCAGGAGACGCTTGATATTAAAAATCAGCTTGCCTTCCCCCAGGCTTATTTCAATCGTGTCGGAATGGTTGCTCTTCTTGAAGATTGAATGAGATAAAGGGGAAATTTTTATCGTCGGAATATAACAATCAGGATTTTTTCCTAGTTTGAGAGAAATTTTCTCTTCTTGTTCAGGTGAAACTCTCGTTTGCCCCTCTAAAAAAGTTTGAGAGGTCGGATATTGGGTTTGGATTTTTCTTTTTATCTTCTCATAGAGTTTGGGATTGTGCTTTTCGAGCAAGCATGTAGATCTTCTAAGAATTTCTTTGGCAGTCGGGCGGTGTCTATAATCAAAATTTATCATTTCTTCAATTAAATTCTTCATCTCATCAGGCACATCTGTTCTCGCCATTTTCTTAGGAGGCTGTGTGAGATCAGGCTGGTTATTTCGAAGGAATTGACAGGGAAACTCCTTTGACAAAATCATATATAAAGTCATTCCCATGGCAAAAACATCTCGTTTTTTTTCTATTTCAATCAGAGACTGAAAATCTTTCCTATCTCTTGCTTCCTCTGCATACTTTTTATCTGCCTCAGGAGAATATTGAGGAGTAAAAGGACGATGCTTTCCAATGGTGAGTTCTTCAAGGGCATGAGCCTTCTGGCTACTAATCACAGCACTCTTAAAATTTCCAAGGTGGACAATGCGTTTGCAATCTTCCCCTATTTTGAAGAGGAGACTTTCAGGTTTAATATTTCCATGTAAAATCCCTTTGTCTTCTAATACCGCCAAACCAACCAAAAGGAGGTAAATATCATTGATCAGCTCTTCGAAACTTAAGATAGGAGAGAGAGAAGCAAGAAGATAATTCTGGCCGATGTATCCCTTCCGAGTAGATAAAGGCTCATTGGGCTGTTCTCTTGCCTGAATTTCAATGAATTCATAGGGGGCACTTTGAATTCCCGCTATTTCTCCCTTTGCATGAATGTAACGGAGCGTGTGGAATTCGTTTGCAATTCTTTTGACGACCTCTTCTTTATCAGCCGGGGCTTGTTTAAGAATCGATGGGGTGGGATAAAAGGAAGTCAAAAAAGGGAGGATTTCCTCCTGACGTTTGTTGGACGAAGATTTATCCAAGGTCGCAAAGATGATCTTTTTTTGATCCTTATCAAATCGGATGTAAATGACTCTACCCTCTTGTATTGCAATCTGTTGGTAAGGCTGATCGTCTCTTTTTTTTGTAATTATCGACCGAATTTTCGGCATTAAAGAAGATTTATCCGAGGGATGAAACTTTTTGCAAATCTCTTCGTAAGCCAATTGAACCATTTCGCCCTTTTCGACTTTGTTTTTCAGCCATTCAATGGAGATCTTTCCTTTTGTATTCGCCTTCTTGATTTTTTCCAAAGAGAGAGCCAATGCTTTCGCTAGAGCGGTGACATCAAAAATTAGCTTATCTTTCCCATCGTTGATTTCGATATCCGAGTTGGACCAATAAGTCTTAATCTTCTCGAAGATAGAGTCAGATCGCTCATTAACCTTTGTTGCCGGAATATAAAAGCCAGGATTTTTTCCCAGTTTGAGAAATATTTTTTCTGTTCCAAGCTCGAGGTCTTGGTTAGGCAAAACGTCCAAAAAAACTTGAGCAGTGGGGTATTCTGTTTGTATTTTTTTCTGAATCTTTGCATAGAGGGAAGGATAATGGCTGTAGAGAAGGCTTGTATATCTCTTGACCGCGTCTTTAGCGGTTGGTCGTTTTTTATAATCGGAATCGATCATCTCTTGGATTAACTTTTTCAGCTCATGAGGAACATCCGTCCTCGTTATTTCCTTAGGGGGTTTTGTGACTTTTGGATAGCCCTCCTTGTCAAGATCAAAGGGGCGGCCTCCTGTTAAAATTTTATGCAAAACGCATCCGAGAGCAAAAACATCTCGTTTTTTTTCTATGTTGACGATCAATTGAACGTCCTGTTTTTCCATGGCGTCTTTTGATTTTCTGTAATCTTCTTGAACACAATATTGTTTAGAAAACGCACGACGTTTTCCGGCAACGGATAATGCTTGAGGATCATTGATCTTATCAGCGCTTACAACAGTCTCTCCAAAGTCGGCAAGATGGACAAGGCGAGTCCCCTCTGCATCTGTTCTGACTAAGATATTTCCGGTTTTAATATCTCCATGGAGAATTCCTTCTTCCTCCAATAGCGCTAAAGCAGAGAAAAGTTGATGGAAATCCACTCCTAGATTTTCGAATTTTTGGTTAGGATCTATGCACTTAGAATAAGGATAATCATACTTAGGACCCCTGTATCCTTTTCTCGTAGAAAAGGGGTCATGGGGATTTTCTCTTGCTTGAATTTCAATGAGTTCATCCGGTTGTTCTTGAATTCCCCAGGCTATTCCCTTTCGATGGATATGACGAACAGTATGATATTCGTTTTCAATTTTTCGAAGGGCGGATTCTTTAAAAAGGACTGCTTGCTTAAAAACAGATTGAGTCAGATCAGAGGAAAGAAGGCGGACTTCTCCATTGCCCCCTTTGGCAAATACTTGATCTAATTCCGATAGGATCATCTTTTTTTGATCCTTGTTAAATCGGATGTAAATCACTTTATTCCCTTTTGCTGCAAGGGCTTGATAAGGCTGAGAGACCTCTTTTTTTGTGATCATTGATCGAATCTTTTGCATTAAATTCGTTAGCAAAAAATCTTTTTTGTCTATTTTCGAGGTCATCTCCTCATAACTTAAAACAGAAATCTTGGCTTTTTCTACTTTTTTGTTCAGCCATTGAATAGAGATTTTGCCTTGTTTGTTTGCTGCGATAATTTTTGAATGATTTAAATGTAAGCGTTTAGCTAAGCTATTGATATTAAGGGCAATTGTCTTGTTGCCTGCTTTAACCTCAATATAATATCCCAACCATTTACATATCTCGATGATAAGAAAGCTAATGAAATCATCTGCCTTCATGGCAGCGATATAAAAACGTGTATCTTCTCCAAGCGTAAGACGAGTCGTTACCCTTCCCTTTGGTAAAAAATTTCCATTTTCATCTAAAGATTGATTTGCCTGTATATTTTGAATATAATTATTATTTAACGAATTCATCATAAGTGTGTTTTATCTGTCCTGCCATATCAAAATTATAAGAGCTTTGATTATAAACATTCCTACGGTATCACAAAATTTATTAATCAACAATTAATAAATTTTTCTTTAGCTCGACTTTGCACATTTTTTGGCCTGGTTCAATGTCAGGTAACAATTTTTTTCGTGTCCGAGTCCGTGTCCGAGTCCGAGTTCCGATCGTGTTCCCCTCTTCCGCGTTTCCAATCGGAACTCGGACTCGGACACGGACACGATCCTGTCATGTTACCCAAAAACTCTACTTCTTGAACCATGCCCGCATTTTGCTTGCCATGGAAATACCCCTTTCGCAGGCGCGCGCTTCAATTCGTTTTTCTATCGGTTATCAGACGACTGAAATTGAAATTGCGGAAGCAGTACAAAGAATTATAAAAGTCGTCAAGATTTTTCCTGTTCATAAAAGATTGTAAAAAATTATTTTATTAAATAAATATAAGTGTTACAATTATTTATAGATTGATAATAAATTGTTTTATATACTGTTTAATTTAAAAATTAATTTTAATTTGGTTTATTTATGAATAATAATCGAATAAATAATTCTCTCGGATCGGTAGAGCCTTTTAATGATAATAAGGAAATTCCTCCGGAGACGACGCCTGTTTCTCGTTCTCTTGCGGTTTCTTCTTCTACTGTCCAGCAGATTACAGCCATTGGTTCTCAATTAAAAGATCCCAATGTTCCTTCCTCTCTTCCTTTGCTTTCTTCTTCTTTGCAGAGTCCACCGGATCAACAAGATCAAAAGGTTCATTCCACATCATTTCAGCTAACACTTTCGATGGAATATGTTGAAAAATATCGAATAACTGCCCAATTAGAACCTATGCCAACGAATATTCTTGCAAATAAAACTAAGCAAGTTTCCCCGGTTTCAACAACAGATCCTCAAAAAGCCGGTCAGGTGGCTTCGCAAGTTCTCCCTTCTTCTAGCAACGTGTCTGTCCAAGTGAGAAGAGAATATTCCTCTTCAGAAACATCTTCATCGGAGACAGAAGAAGTACAGAAAGAGGATAATGATGTCCTCCTAATGACCCAAATTCATATGTTAGGAGAAAACACTGATTTGAAACTGACTAAGAAAGAAGGGATGGAGTTTGGATTTGAGGCGCCTTCTTCTGAGGCGAGTTCTTCCAAGAATATGACGATTTCCGAACAAGAGAAAGACGTTTATGTAGAGTTGCTCAATAAAATCAAGCAGCATGTGGAGTCTAAACAGAGGCCTGTTTGCCGGCTAGTAAATAATCAGGAAGTTTTTTATAGCGAATTGACACGTCGCCTTTTTTGTGGTCCATACGGCCAAGCGATTCTTAGCCAATATCCAAAAGTAAAACAGAAATATGAACGCCTTTATCATGGATTAATTCATATAGAATTTGGGATTCCTCTTAAAATGCATAAGTGGATAGAGAAGAACAAAAAACAGTGGGATAAAGAGTGGGATAAACACCTTGGATATATGGAGAAGCAATTTAAAAATGATCCTTTAAAAGTTTATTATTTGGAAAAGAGCAAGGATGTTTATATTTTATCTTCGGAGACCAAGAAAGAGGATCCTAATGTCTTAGAAGCAACTCCGGCGACCCCTTCTGCCAGACGCATCTTGAATTATACAAAAAAAGAAGTTTATGCCTGCTTTGATACGCCTTCCAAGAAGGATTGGCCAAAAATATCCCCATTATTAGAATCACCGATTTGTAAAATAGAGGACAAAACAGTCGTCAGTTTAGCTGATTATCAGGTGATTGTAGCAGTTATGAAACTTCCGCCGGATAGCACGAAAGTTTAACGCTTCCAATTTGTTAAAATTTCATGTCCTTCCTCTATGACGAAGACGGTATGCTTCCATTGTGCGCTGTCACGTCCATCTTTTGTCCGGGCAGTCCAGCGATCATGTGGATCAATGGCAGCTTCCCTGAGCCCGGCATTGATCATGGGTTCAATTTCCGATAGGATCATCTTTTTTTGATCCTTCGCATCTTTCCTTCAGTTTTGTTGCACAGCGAAATTTCAAAAATTTTCTTGTCGTTGTTTTATCTTGTTTTTAACTTTCCTTTTTTATAAGATGTGTCCTGATTTTATTCACTCTAAATGCCATTCCTGGCGTAAGGTGAGTGAATAAACTGAGTTTTAGTTATCAAGATAAAGTGCCTTTAGTTACGGCTAAGGGAGAATAGGGAAATGGGTGCAAATCCCATACGGTGACGCCGCTGTAACGAGTGACGACGGTCTACAAAACCACTGCTATTTTGCGGGAAGGGGGACCTGAGGACGATCTCGAAGTCAGAAGACCTGCTTTATCTTACTCATCGTCCGTCTAAGCATCATGGAGCTTAGATGAACTGTCTCGTTAAAGACAGGATGGGAGAAGCATGCAATGCCTTCATTTTTTGTCCTTGCAAGCTCTTTTCCCTTTTGTCATTTTAAAAGGAGTATTTTATGCAAGTGACAGCCCCTACAGCCCCTTTTTTCTTATTTTCTCGCTTTCCTTCTTCCCCAGCCGCGAAGCAACCAGCCATTGCTTTGCCTAATGACCCTCAAAGTTTAGAACACCTACAAGCATGGCTTCTTGAGGGGAAAACGTTGAAAGATTGGCTCCCTTACCAACAAGCAATCGCAGATTGCATCAGACAATATTCAGAAGATCTCGTCCAGTTAGATCATTTTTTATCTGCTCTTGTTCAACATGCCATCAAAGAGAATGCGATAGATGGCCTGGCTTTCATTTCCTCTCTCCTTTCATTTACGAAAATGGATCAGATGTTGCAGTTACGTAAAAAAGGTTATTCAGGCATTGAGGGATCAGAGGGATTAGTGGCAAAAGAAGCCTCGTTTTATCCGAAAATAGAAGAAAAGAAAAGAGAATTTTTTCTTTATAAAGAATGCCGCCGTCTTCTCTCCTCCTTTTTGTCTCTTGTGAATAATTTGATCGATTCCGTCTTAGAAGTGTTGAGTCTCCCAAACTCTTCTAAGTTTACAAGTTTATTTGATCAAAACCAAATATGGGACATGTTTTTTAAACTGTTTGCTTTTATCCCCTACATTCTTATTCCCTTATTACGCCCTTTTGTTTCTGATAAGGTTTATTTAGTCGCGACTTTAGTCCTCGTCGCAATTGGAATTTTCACCTTTGTTTATAATCGTTGGATTAAACCCCTCCCGACTATTATTAATAGTGAGCGATTAGAAGAGCAAATCAAAAAAGGAAAAATTCATACCGTCGAAAATACCGAGGCGATGCAAGAGCTTATCCAGTCGTTAGCGATTAATAAACGCGTTCTTTTAGTGGGAAAATCAGGAGAAGGAAAAACGGCTCTTGCGCATCATTTGGTAAAATGGAAGAATCAAGAGTCTTTTTTAACTGGATCAGGGCAGCCACGGCCTAGCCGAGAGTTGCAACAATTGGAGGTAGCTCGTATTGATTGTGGATATACGATGGGGGATGTCTCTTATGGATATGCGCGGCCAATAGAAAAACTATCCAATCAGGTGCGCAGATGGCATAGAAAGCTTCTTCTCTTTTTTGATGAGTTTTCTCAAATTGTCGCTAAGGAAGGGGCGTTTCGTATGTTTAAAGATCGCTTTTTAAAATGCTCCATTCCCATTCGATTTATCTCTGCTGTCACTTATGAAGAGTTTAAGGAGTTAAAAAAGCTTGATTCTGATTATTCCTTTCGTCGTTGTGTCCATATTATCTTTATTCAGGCGCACTCTCCTGATCATCTTCGCTTAATTCTTGCAGAAGAGAGAAAACGGCAGCCAAAGCATATTCACATTTCCAATCAAGCCATGGAAAAGATCATCGAATTATCAAATTCTGAAGATTACTTTAAAGGGGTGGGACGTCCCGCTAAAGTGACTAGTCTTCTTGATGAGGCAGCAGCCATGTGCATGGCTGCTTATCAGGGGCATTATTCTTCGGAAATAACAAGAAAAATAGGGAAATTGCGTGAAGAAAACGAGATAAAGACAGACTCTTATATCTATAACGATTCTTCAGATGCCCAGGAGCGTGAAAATTTAATCTCATCTAAGCAAGAGATGCAGCGGCTTCAAAATCAACTAAAGGAGGAGCAGGGGAAGGAGATTGAAAAAATCAAAAGTCTCTTTGAGGTGCGAGAAAATTTGAAAAAAAAGTATCATGCACTCACCCATCTTCTTGCAGGGGCTTCCTCCCTTCAACAAGTTGATGAAGAGACAAAGACGCTTTATTTGCTCTATCATTTTTATGCCAGAGAAGCCATGATGGAGCACATCCAAAAAAAAATGGAGCAGGAGTCATTGAAAGAGATCCCTCTACAGGTGAATGAGAAGGTGGTTCAGCAGGCGTTTGAAATGCTAAAAAATAAAGAGTTGCAAGCCAATGCCTGATCAAGCCTTAAAGGGAATCTTGCTAGTCAACTTAGGCACCCCTCGCTCTTATCATCTCAAAGACGTATATCGTTATTTAACGGAGTTTCTAACAGATGGGCGAGTGATCGATTTTCCTTGGTTAAAGCGGCAGCTTCTTGTGCGTGGCCTGATTATTCCGGCAAGGGTGCGTCAATCGGCCCTTTCTTATCGTCAGTTATGGGCAAAGACCCAAGGCTCTCCTTTGCTCTTGCAGGGGAGAGCGGTTCAGCAAGCGCTGCAGCGGGCGCTTGGAGAAGGGTTTAAAGTTGTCTTAAGCATGCGCTATCAATTTCCTTCTTTGTCGGAGGGGCTGGAAGAGCTAAGAGGGGCTCAGGTGGAAGACATTCTCATCTTGCCTCTTTTTCCTCAGTATGCCTCTTCAACGACCGGGTCTGTGCATCAAAAAGTGATGGAAATTGTATCGACTTGGCAGACGATCCCCAAGCTCACCTTTATTAATGATTATTTTGATCATCCGGCTGTGATTGCCGCCTTTTGCGCGAGGGGGAGGCAATATCCTCTAGAGTCTTATGACCACATTCTATTTAGCTTTCATGGATTGCCTGAAAGGCAGATTCGCAAAGGAGATTTGCAAGGGAGCTGCTTCTCTTCGGGTTGCTGCGAACATCTCACTTGCCATAATCGCTTCTGTTATCGCGCGCAATGTCATGCCATGACTCGAGCCATTGCTCAGCAATTAGGATTTGAGAGAGGGCGCTACACGTTCTGTTTTCAGTCGCGCTTGGGCAAAGATCCTTGGCTTCGTCCTTATGTGACAGATGTGTTGGAAGAATGTCTTTCAAAAGGATATAAACGTCTTTTAGTTTTTTGTCCTTCTTTTGTTGCAGATTGCTTAGAGACACTGATTGAGATCCAGCAGGACTATCAACAAGAGTTTAAGAAGAAGGGGGGAGAGGAGCTGCAATTAGTGGAGGGGTTGAATAGCCATCCTTTATGGATTGAGGCGTTGCGGAAGATCGTTCAAGGGCTCGTAACTGCTCAATAAAATTTAAGTAAAAATTTGCAAATATAAGAGGCGTATATTTAAAAGTCAAGTTAAGCCTATGATCATGCAAATGCGCACCTATCAAACACGCCTCCATATAGATGACTCTGCCGATCACATCCTCTCTTCTTATGCAGAGCTATTTTCCCAAGTTGAGCATCATCTCTTTAAAGCGAAGGTTCTCCAGACCGATCCAAATACTTGCAAGAGGGAGTTTTTAAAACGTTTTGGAATCACAGGAAGACAATACAATGCCTGCCGGGTTACTCTCCAAGGGAAAATAGAGTCTATTAAAGAAAGAAGGCATCTTCAAATCGCAGAGCTTGAAGAAAAGATCAAAACCTTGGAAATAAAAGTCAAGAAGATCAGAAATTCTTTTACAGCTCACCAAAAAAAGCGCCATCTCATTCGCCTAAAAGATAAGCTAGAGAGCCTTAAAGCCGATAGAGACCAAAATATCATTCGACTATGCTTTGGATCTAAGAAGCTGTTTCGTGCCCAGTTTGCTTTAGAAGAAAATGGCTTTTCTCATCATGAAGAATGGAAAACAGCCTGGCAGCAAGAGAGGAAATCGGAGTTCTTTGTGCTCGGATCAAAAAATGAGTTAAGTGGCAATCAATCTTGCACAGCATTTCTCCAGCAAGATGGCACCCTCTCTTTAAGGCTTAGACTTCCAAACAGCTTTGCGTTTCGTCCTTACCTCCTCCTCCCGGCAGTTAAGTTTGCTTATGGCCATCAGGAGATTTTAGCCGCTCTTTCTTGTGGGCAAGCCCTCTCTTACCGCTTTAAGCGAGATGAGAAGGGATGGCGCCTCTTTGTTAGCACTGAAGTTCCCGCCCCTTCCTTGATCACCAACGAACACTTAGGAAGGATTGGAGTGGATATTAACTCCAACCATTTAAGCCTAGTCGAGACCGATCGCTTTGGCAATCCAATCCATAAAGAAACAATTCCTCTTTGTTTAACTGGCAAAAATACAAACCAATCTAAAGCTTTAATTGGAGAAGCAAGCAAGAAAATTGTCGAGATTGCACAAAGAACCAAAAAACCCATCGTTCTGGAAAAATTAAGCTTCAAAGAGAAAAAGCTCTCTTTGAGAGAGAAAACAGCTTCTTATGCACGCATGCTCTCTTCATTTGCCTATAGCAGTATTTTGACTCATATCAAGTCGAGAGCACAAAAACAAGGAGTGGAAATCCAAGAGGTCAATCCCACTTACACTTCCCTGATTGGCCGAGTAAAGTTTTCCAAACGCTATGGACTATCAATTCATCATGCGGCAGCCCTTGTGATTGCTCGCAGAAGTTTAAGATTTTCTGAAAAGCTGCCCTCAAGCCTTATGGATATTCCAGATGGCAGAGGTTCCCATGTCGCTTTGTCCCTACCTGCAAGGAATCGGGGTGAACACGTGTGGGCACTTTGGAGGAAGCTTGGAAAGAAACTCTCAGCGGCGCTTGCAGCGCAGTTTCGGGCGATGAAGAATCGATCCGCGAGCTCTTGTAAAACAGCTCATGCGATGTGAAACCCCCGAAGCTTATCGGTGAAAGTCCGATACGCGAATCGTCAGAGAGCTGCTCCTCTGACGTTATTGCTTAAATAGGCTATGCCTATATTTACGTAATATTTTTTGAGCGGTGAATAACAACACTGCCATAGGAATTAGTAACTTTTATTGGGCCTTTTTCAAATTTTGATCTTGCTTCAGTACACAACATTCTTTCATATTTAAAACCATTTCAATTCCATATAACCGTTTATCAATGTCCGAAATAGATTGTGTTATTTGTTTTTCTATATCAACGATAGATTGTTGAAGTCTATCAAATCTTTCATTTGTGCGGTCTATGTGAGTATCTAGCTTATTAGATAATCCTTTGATTTCAGAATCCATTCTATTAGATAATCCATTCATTTGAGAGTCAATCTTATTAGATAATCCATTCATTTGAGAGTCAATCTTATTAGATAATCCATTTATTTGAGAGTCAATCTTATTAGATAATCCATTGATTTCAGAATCCATTCTATTAGATAATCCATTGATTCTACTAGATAACTCATTGATCTCAGAGCTTATTTTACTAGATGATGCTTTGATATCAGAGTCTAATTTAGTAAACGCCCAAATAGCGAATCCAATAGCTACTCCCATTAAAGTTATATAGGAGCCAACAAGAGCAATTGTTTGTTCCCATTCCATCTTCATTCTCCTTTCAAACAAAAAATAACATATCAATCTTTTGAGATCAACAGATTTTTTGTTGACTTAACCAATCTTACAAACCGGCCGGAGGCCTGTTCTACGGAAAATCATTCAAGAGCCTACTTCCCCTCCGGCTGAAAGCCGGAAGGGAGATCATTCCTATTATTTGCCTTTTGCTTTTTCAAAGCGCTCTGCGACATTTTTCCAGTTCACGACATTCCAAATTGCTTTGACGTAGTCAGCGCGTGCGCTTTTATATTGAAGATAGTAAGAATGCTCCCACACATCAATTCCTAAAAGCGGGATTAATCCTTTCGTCGATAAAGGATCTTGGTTTTCGCAAGTGGCTAGAACAAGCCGTTGCAACGTCTTATCAAAGCCCAACCATCCCCAGCCCGATCCTTGAATGGCGACTGATTTCGCGCTCAATTGATCGATCAATTGTTGAAGAGAGCCGAACTCTTGATCGATTGCTTCTGCAAGCTCCCCTTGTGGAGGAATACCTCCTTCTTTATTTTTAGGAGAGAGGATCGTCCAAAAAATGGAATGATTGATATGCCCTCCTCCATTAAATTTGATGGCAGATAAAAGAGAGGTCATGGTGGCAAGATCTTGTTTTTGCTGCGCCTCTCTATATTGCTCAAGAGCTTTATTCAAATTATTCACATAACCCTGATGATGCTTCGTGTAATGAAGATTCATAATTTCCCCGCTAATGAACGGCTCTAAGGCACCAAAATCATAGGGGAGAGGGGGAAGTTGATAGGATTGTACAGATTGAGTCTGTTGCTGCTGCTGCATAGAAGCTCCTTGTTAATACAACAATTTTTTTTATTCATTTTCTCCAACTTCTCTAATTTAAGCAAGAGTTTTATCCGAAAAATTCTATTTCATTGAATGATTTTTATTGGTATAATACAGCAAAGATCATTTATTTAAGTTTAAAATTTAAGGATTTATTGATTTATGATTTCTAAAAATTATGATCTGGTTTCTGATTTACAGCTAAAAACTTTGCCAGAACCCTCGTCTCGTCCCTTTTCTCTCTCTCATTTATTTTCTGCTTATTTGCATCCCTGGCAGACCAGTCCGCGCTATATAAATTTTAAGATGGTTCTTATGGCTCAGATCATCGATCCGTTGATTTGGTTGGTGCAGAATGTTTTTTATTCGATTGTGGATTGTTTTTGCCAGAGACATTCTCTTTTTTATACAGAATGGGCAAGTCTAAATCACATGGGCTATTACATCCACCAATTCAATCAGGCAGCAAACCATCAAGCCTTATTTTTGAACCCCTTGTCTTGCATGTTAGATCAAAATGGCCCAGATTGGAATCAGCCTTATCAAAATGCAAAGAGTGTCTTTAGCCGGTTTGTGGAACATTTAACAGATGATTTTCCACAAGAAAATTTAATGGAACAAGGGCGATTGCGTCATGCACTAGCAACAAAAAATAAGACAATGTTAGCCATGCTGATCAACCATCATCATCACTGGACGGTCATCCATATCCATTTTAAAGACAACACGATTACTTACGTGGATAGTCGAGGAGCCTATGCGGGTAATAAGGAAACAGAAGCGCTGGTTCAGCAAAGGCTGAATCAAATCAAGCAATGGATGGAACAACTGGATGGCCAAAGCTGGATGTTGAGAGGAGATAAGGGGTCTACTCCTTCTGCTCTCCATAAGTGCCAGCAATATGATTGGTGGAACTGTGGTCCTTTTGTTATGGAGTTCACCCATCTTGTCGCAAATGAAAACAAGAGTTATCAAGAAATCGATCAAATTCCTTTCGCAGAGATGCAAAGGAGAGTCCATGCGCGCCGTCTCCGGATGATGGAGAGTTTAGCGACTCTGACCGTTCCTGGTCTGTAAATAATGAGCCGTGATGGGCCCGATGGCTGCAAACTCAAGCCTATCCGGCCATGTTTTAAAAAGCTGAAAAAACGCATCGACCGTTGAAGGACTTGTAAAGACAACCCGATCAAAATCTTCTAAATGGGGCAGAGGGTCCATGAGGCGGGGAACGGGATCATACAAGACGCAAGTTGTATGACAAAGCGACCGATCAACAAGAAAGTCTTTAAGCACCCTCCTTGCTTGAGAAGAATGGGGCCAAAACAAGTGGGCCTCCTTCAAATCTAGCTGCTCCAGCTCAGCTGCCACCCCTTCCGCTGTTTCTTCCCTCGCAATGCGGCAGGGATGAATCCCTTCCTTGATGAGAGCAGCAGCCGTCACTTTGCCCACTGCGACTGTCTGTTTATCTTGCCAATGCGGGATTCCCAAAAGAGGGAGATAAGTGGCAAGAATATTCACCGTGCTTTTTGATGTGACAATTAAATGAGAATAGAGAGGGAACCGGAGAAGCGCCTCCTGTAAGAGAGGATCGCTCAAAGGGCGGGGAACAATCTGAATAATAGGCCAATGGACGATCTCTCCCTTGACTTGTTGGCGGTAATGCTGAGGATCAAGTCCTAAGTACAAGATGCGCCGGGTCATTCTTTTAATTTCATCCATCTAAACAGGAGAAAAGCCCTTCCATCTCCCCATCCCCGCTCCTTCCGACCACTGCAAGCTGCCCTTGCCCCTCCGCTGTGGGGCCGGGCAATCGGATGCGGTTTAAGTGGGTCCATCCCAACCGAATTAAGGCCGCCTCGGCAATCACCACTCCATCGGCCTCTCCTCGATCTAACTTTGCAAGACGCTGTTCAATGGTGCCACGCAAGTCGACAAATTGAAGATCGGCCCGGAGCTGTTTCACCATGTCTTCACGCCGAATAGAAGAGGTCGCAATGCGAGCTCCGGAAGGAAGAGAATATAATGTGTCCTCCCGGCGCAGAACCAGAGAGTCAGAAGGATCCAACCCCGCTGTGAGGCAAAATAAGGCCAGCCCTTCTGTTAAGGGAACGGGGAGATCTTTGGCAGAATGAATTCCTAAGCGACACGTTCCTTGCAAGACAGCGTCGTCAATCTCTTTTGTAAAGAAATTCGTTCGCCCCAAGCTCCGCAAAGAGGTCTTTTGGTCCCGGTCTCCAGTCGACATGAAATAAAAAACTTCAAAGTCGACTTCCGGATGAAACTGCTGCAAAGCCACACGCACTTCTTGGACTTGAAGGCGAGAAAGCTGCGAAGAGCGAGCCCCTACAGGAAGGATCAGCGGGTCATGCATCAGAGTTGAAGACAACATGCACGGCTTCCTCTACAAATTCGACCCCTTGAATCGAAATCTTGTCTTTAAATTCATCTGAAATCCCTTTTAAATTATACTTTGGAACAATGCAGCGTTTAAATCCCATGTGAATCGCCTCTTTGAGGCGGCTTTCCAAGCGAGGAACGCTCCGCACTTCGCCTCCGAGTCCCACTTCCCCCACCACGGTCGTATCCGGATCTACCTTTAAGTTGCGCATCGAAGAAGCGGCTGCTAAAAGCAAGCCCAAATCAATAGCAGGTTCCGTAATGCGTAATCCCCCGGCAATAGAGATAAAGACGTCGCATTTATGGAGAGGATATCCCATCCGCTTTTCCAATACCGCCAATAATAAGGCCATGCGGTTTTGATCTAGTCCTGTACAACGGCGAGAAGGGGTACTAAAGACCGTATCTGTCACCAGCCCTTGGACTTCAATTAAAATGGGCCGAGAGCCTTCCAAAGTGGGGATGATGACGGAGCCGATGCTATCCCTCCTTCGCTCTTCCAAGAAGATCTCGGAAGGGTTAGGGACTTCCACTAACCCTTGCGGTTTCATCTGAAAAACGGCAATTTCATCAGTTGGACCAAAGCGGTTTTTCACCACCCGAATCATCCGGTAATGATGTTGCTTGTCCCCTTCGAAATAAAGGACGGTATCGACTAAGTGCTCGAGGACACGTGGACCGGCAATTTCCCCTGATTTTGTCACATGCCCAATTAAGAATGTCGCAATCCCCCGTCCTTTGGCCAGATGCATAAATTCGGTGGTTGTTTCTCTCACTTGGGAAACAGAACCGGGAGCAGAAGCGATTTCATTTTTATAGACAATTTGAATGGAGTCGACAATGAGCACGTGGGGGTTAATTTGGTCGATGCTGTTTTTAATAATGGAGAAACTTGTTTCGCAAAGCAACAGGAGATGATCGGTTTGAATTCCCAAGCGATGGGCACGAAGAGAAGTTTGTTCGACAGACTCTTCCCCGCACACATAAAGAACGGTTAATCCTTGCTCTGCTAAGCGGTCGAGCCAATTGAAGCATCAGCGTCGATTTTCCGATGCCGGGATCTCCTCCAATCAAGGTGAGAGAACCGGGGATGAGTCCTCCTCCCAAAAGGCGGTCGCATTCTTGCATTTGAGTGGAGAGGCGGGGTGTTTGTTGGAGGTTCACTTCCTTGAGCTTAATGGGGCGGCCTCCTTGGGAGGATTGTCCCTCAAAGCGGCGTGGAAGTGAGGACATCTCGACTTCTTCGTGCAGCGTATTCCATTGATGGCAAGAAGGGCATTGCCCGAGCCATTTGAGTTGTTTATGGCCACATTCTGAGCAAAACCAAGCATTTTTTTGTTTAGCCATTAGACCTCTAGATCACCCCGGATTAAGACAGATTCATAAGAGCGGCCGCATTAGCTGCGGCGGCTTGCTGGGCTTCTTTTTTCGAGGCCCCTTTTCCCCGTCCCAATTCTTTCTGTTTGATGAGAACGGCGATTTCAAAAATTTTGCTATGATCGGGGCCTGATTCACTGAGAACGTGGTAGAGGGGAGGTTGTTGATAAGTTTTTTGGCAGTAATCTTGCAGCACGGCTTTCCAGTTGCTTAAAGGAGTTTTTAAGATAGCTTCAAACTGAGGGGTAAAATTTTTAAATAAGAATCGGCGAGTGGCTTCCACTCCGCCATCCAAATAGATAGCCCCCACAATGGCTTCGAAGAGGTCGGCTAAAATGGAGTCTCTTCCCCGTCCATCATTCATCCGTTCTCCTTTACCAAGCAGAATGTAAGAAGAGACATCAAACGTTTGGATGTAGCTGACGCAAGAGCTGGCTTCGACTAAGCGGGAACGCAAATAAGAAAGTTGCCCCTCCGGAGTTGAAGGGGGGAGATGGTTGTAGAGATAATCGGAGATAATCATTCCTAAGATGGCATCGCCTAAGAACTCTAATCGTTCATTATGTTTGGTGATTAAACGGTTTTCATTAATAAAGGAGCGATGAATAAAGGCGAGAAGAAGAAAAGAGCGGTCCTTAAACGAGTAGCCAAGCTTGGATTCGATTAGGGGAATGTGGCGGGATAAATATTCCATTTGATTCATAAAAGTATTGTAGCTCAGAATGATTTTTTTTGCTAGTCTTAACACATGCGATTTACAGTGAATAAAGAACAACGAGATTTCTTTCAAAAGAAGGGATGGATTGAATTTGAAGATCTCCTGAAAGAGGAGCAGATTCAAGCCATTCAGCGTCCCTTAGAAGAGGTGTTGGCGGAGCGCTTGAAGGTTTCTACCTCTCAAGTGGGGAAACAGCCGGCCGAAAGACTTTACCATCAAGGGCATGATTTGTGGCGGTCTAGCCCGATTTTGCAGCACTTTATCATGCAGCCTCGTTTTGGGGAAATTGCGGTTGAATTGATAGGGAGAAAAGTGCTTCGTTTAGGTTATGATCAGTTTTTCCCTCCTCTCCATCCTCCTTCTCTGTCCTCCTTGCCGCTCTCTTTTTATGCGCCCTTTATGGGGAGGGGGCTTTCTCTAGAGGAGGTGAGTAGTATCAGGGGGGTGGCCTGTGGGATGATGATTGCTTTAGGAGAGAAAACGGGGAGTGTTCTTCAAAAGGAAGAGGCGAGTGGAGAGGTGAGCGAGGGGCAGAAAATCGATATTTTCCCTTTTCGAGCAGGTCATGTCATTTTTTTCCGCCCTCATCTTCCGGTTGCTTGGGATTGTCTTGCCCACCACGTGGGGCAGCGCTTTTATTTGATTGTGTATGCTTCCTCCTTATCTTATTATCAATTGCAGCCTAATGACCCTCACACGCATGCGCTGAAGCATTTAGGATATATTTTTAATGATCCTTTGGCAGATAAATTAAACCCTGTTGTTTACCGTCCTTAATATGCAGCTGGGTGGGATATGTCTTGAATCCGGGGTTCTTTCGGCTGAGGTGGTCATGGCCAAGGATGCCTGGTTGTTGGGTCAATTGGTTTTTCAAGCGAGACCTCTCTTGCACTTTTATCGATGGGAAAGGCCTTGTTTGACCTACGGAACATTCATGGATCCCTCTCTGTATTTACATGTGGACGGTGTGGAAGAAAAGGGCTTGCACATGGCTCGCCGTCCAACAGGAGGAGGGATTATTTTTCATTTGACCGATCTTGCTTTCTCTCTTCTTATTCCCTCTCATTATCCCGGTTTTTCTTTTAATACGTTGGAGAATTATCGCTGGGTCAATGAACGGGTGCGAGAAATCATTGGGCGTTTGATGGGAAAGCAAATCGATCTTCTTTCTATTGGGAGCGGTTCTCTGTCTAAGGAAAGTCGGATGTTCTGTATGGCCAGTCCTGTGCAATACGATTTGATGGTCGAGGGCAAGAAGGTGGGGGGAGCGGCCCAGCGTCGGAAAAAGCATGGCTTCTTGCATCAAGCGACGCTTTCCTTAAGCCCGCCTCCCTATGCCCTCTTAGGGCGGCTTTTAAAATATCCTGAGGGGGTATTAACGGACATGAGGCAGCAAGGGGGATTTCTCCTATCCTCCTCTTCCACCGAAAAAGACAGAAAAGAGGCGGAGAAAGAGATTCAAGAAGCTTTGAAGAAAGATCTTTTATTTTAGTCGCTTGAGGAATAAATTGCTCAACTCTTTTATAAATTTCTTCTTGTTTTTAATATTATTTCTATTGTAATATTTATATTATTAAAAAATAAAATTACTTGTTACTAAGAAAGGTGATTTATGGTTAATGGCATTACAAGTTTTCCTATCGAAGTATGGGGACTGATTCTTTCGAATTTATCAGTAAGAGATTTATCCTTATCCAGTTTAGTGTGTCAGACGTTTCATGCGATCACGGGGAGTGAGGAATTTAAAGAGATCTGGGAAAGAGAAGTAAGAGCTCAATTCCCCGATCAGTCTCGGTTTATGATGACTCAGCATTCCAATTGGAAATCTACTTTTTTAGAGCTTGCAAAGTTTAGAGAAAAAATGAAGGTGGTCGCGCAACAAACAACCATTGACCATCTATGGGAGACCACTTTTATTGATGGATGTTTCGATTATACTTTAGAAGACAAGTATAATGATTGCTTCTACCAAGGCTATGAAGAATGCAAGCGACTCCGACAAAAGATAGAAAGACGAGCCTTTTATAGTTTGAAAGTTTTTGCAAATGAGGATAAACCTGAGCCTAAAGTCTTTTATTATCTTGGTTTATGCTACGAAAAGGGGATAGGAATGCAGGCAAATTGGAGAAAGGCAGTGAAGTATCAACTTGAAGCGACCTCAGCTGTTCCTGCCAGTCTCTTAGAAAATAAGTTTGTTTTCATAAACGGTCTCTTTAAGAAACTTCATCTAAAATCAGGAGGAATTGCTGAAGCTGCGAGGAAAATCTACATGCAAGCTAGATTTAGATTGGGATTTCTGCATGAACATGAGGGGGATAAAACAAAAGAAAATTTCGAAAAAGCATTGAGTTATTATCAGCTTGCAGCAGATCAGGGGGATGCAAGAGCTCACTGCAGCATCGGATTTTGTTATCACAATGGATTAGGAACAGAAATCAATTTTAAGGAAGCCTTCCATTCTTTCAAAAGGGCTGCCGATCAAGGCCATGCCCTGGGCCAGTCTCTGGTCGGGTTATGTTATGATAAAGGAATCGGGACTCAAACAGATCAATCAAAGGCTTTAGACTATTATTCAAAGTCTGCTGCTCAAGGAAATATCTTTGCTAAAAGTTATCTAAGCGCTCATGGTCCGCTTAAGAATAAAGACGCATTGGATCAATTGATCAATTATCAATTCGAAATGATTGACCAATGTTATGAAGGGTCATGCTATGAGCCGGGTTGTTGCCTTGTAAAAGCGACAGGTTCTAAAATCGATATAAGAGATGCCCAGAAATTTAACAAATTGTTTGCCATTTATGGCCAACCGATCGCGCAATGTATTTTTGGCTCATTAAAAATGGGAAAAGTCGACCTGATTGCGTGCAAACCACAAAAAAAGAGAAAATTATTGAAAACTGGGTTTCAGGCGGTGAAGGCGGCAGCTTTACAAGGGGATCCACTGGGACAGCTGATGACAGCCATTTGCTATATTGATCCGAAAGGTGTCCAGAGAAAACCAGAACTCTATCGTCACTATCTACAGTTAGCAGCAGATCAGGGCTATCCTGGGGCTTGCTGTACTCTAGCTTCTAACTACGAAGATGGGAATGGTGGATTCGAAAAGAATAAAGAAAAAGCCCTTTATTACTATCAAAAAGCCGTAGACAAAAATTCTGACGATGCGATCAGCGATCTCAATCGGCTGAAAAGAGAGCTGGAAGAAGCTGAACTTCCAGCTGCAAAGCGACAAAAGACCTGAGCTTAATCGTTACCCAGAAGTATGGGAAGCTCCATAAACGTTTGTGTTTGCATTTGCGTTTTCCGATCCGTTCCCGTAAATGAATCGGAAAACGCAAATGTTCACGGAGCTTCCCATATTTCTGGGTAACGCGATTAGGCCTTTTTCTGACGAAATTCTGAAAATAGCCCGCGACCGCACTTCTTCGAGAGTCAGATTTTTGATGAGTCAATACAAACTATTTTTCTTGAATATCTTTTTCCAGTTCCTTTTCGATTTCCTTAATTGTTGGTAGGCTTGATTTAAGGTCTTCTGGCACTGCCTTCGTCAGCATTATTTCATATTCAACTGCTGCAA
Source organism: Parachlamydiales bacterium (assembly GCA_963801825.1). Classification (GTDB taxonomy): domain Bacteria; phylum Chlamydiota; class Chlamydiia; order Chlamydiales; family Parachlamydiaceae; genus CAWDGI01. The sequence continues at coordinate 340,725 of CAWDGI010000002.1, read as the reverse complement.
TTGGTCTGTTAATATGTCTAAAAGCGTATTCTGTTTTTACTTTATTCCTTGTTTTGCAAAGCAAAATTCCGATCGTTGGATTATCTGTTGGGTGTTTTAACTTGTCATCGACAGCGGAAAGATAATAATTTAATTGTCCTGCATCCTCTGGCTTGAACGCTCTGGCCTTTATCTCAATAACTGTAAAACATCTAAGCTTGACATTGTAAAAGAGTAAATCGATATAGGATGTGTCTCCATTAACGACGATTGGATATTGATTTCCCATAAAAGCAAATCCATGCCCTAGCTCTAAGAGAAATTTTTGGATATGTGCGACCAAGCCAATTTACGCCATGTGCGACTTTTTTCCGTTCGAGTCCGGGCCCGAGACCGGGCCCGTGCCCGAACGGAAAAAAGTCGCACATGGCGTCAATTTCTAAATCTTTTTCTAAATGATTCTCGTGCAACGTGAGGAAATCGAAAAGGAATGGATCTTTTAAAGCTTGTTGTGCCATATCTGATTCAGGAGAGGGAAGTGTATTTTTAAAGTTTGTGACTGCCTTTCCTTCTCTATGGTAAAGATCGGATTTGATCCACGTTTCAAGCATGCTACGGCTCCACCCATGTTCTATAGTTTTTTGGGCGTACCATAGCCTTTCTTCAAAATTTTGAAATTTCTCAAACAAAACACAATTATGCCCCCAAGGTATATTTAAGAAAAATTCTAGAGGATATTCTTCTAATTGTCCCACAGCTGTGGGATTATTACAGTGTGCAAGATAAAAAGCTCGCATTCTAAAGATATTTGTGCGAGAGAATCCCTCTATTCCTGGAAATTCGTTTTGAATGTCTTTTGCGAGCTTTTCAATCAGCTTTGTTCCCCACCCGCTCTTTTCTTGTTTTTCGACGATTGTCTTTCCTATCATCCAATAGAGCTTGATAAGCTCAGCGTTAGCCGCCTTTACAGCCTTTAGTTGGCATTCTCGGATGTGTTTTTTCAAATCCGCTAAAGTTGACTCGTATTCTTTGCTTGAAAATAATTCTTGATTGTTTTTTGCAGGCACTTTCTTTCACCTTTACTTTATCTGTTAGGGCAACTTAGAATTTTCCGGTTCTGGCAACTTAGAAATTTTCGGATCCAGCCTATAAAGACCGCTAAGGAGAGAAATAATTCAGCGGATTAGCAGAGGGAGAAGGGGCACGGCTACTCTTTTTGGGGCCGCCCGAAGGGCGCTAATTCACCGTCAAAAACCGGAAATTTCTAAGTTGCCCTAACATTTAATACACATAAATAATAGATAAATAATAGACACAAAAGATTTTGTCAGAAAGAAGATTTTTGATAAAATTTCTCTCAACTATTGAGTGGGAGATTTACGTCCATGCTAGACTTTTTCCGTCGTTATCAGCGTTATTTCTTTTTTGTCATTACCGTGGTCATTATCATTTCTTTTTCTTTCTTTGGCACTTACAGCACATTGGGATCGAATAGTTGGCGAGAGCAGACCGCCTTTACCGATGTGAATGGGAGAGAAGTCCCTCGCTTAGATGTCGATGAAATGGCTCTGTTTCTCGCCACCGATCAAGAAGATCAGAAACTCTTTGGGGGCGGATGGGGAGTGAACTTCCTCAATGATGGGGTGATTCGCAACGACTTCTTAGAAAAAGGGCTTGCACAGGAGCTCGCTCTCGCTTACAAGGATGATCTACAAGAAGAGATCAATAAGCGACTTGCAAAAGAGAAAAAATATTCCCTTTACTCCCATCCTCAAGCCTCTTTTATTGGAGTAGAAGGGGTTTGGAATTATCTTGCCCCTCAGATGTCTGCTCATTTTGCAGGATTGCGCTCTGCCAATCAGGGACTTGATCCGGACGCTTTTAATCATCGCATGCAGCTCTATCTTGGACAAAAGGAGCTCCCTCCTACGACTCTCCGTTATATCCTCCGTTATCAGGAGCAGCAGTATAGCTGGTTAAAGCCGGATCCGGAATTGGCTCACAGCGATCTCTCTTTATTTGGTTATCACACCTTTGAGGATTGGTTCGGCCCTTCTTTTACTCGCTTGATTAGCGAGTTCATTATTAACACCGCTCTTCTAGCTGAGCAGCAGGGCTACCACGTCTCCAATGCCGAGGCGTTGGCAGATTTAATTCGCAATGCCCAAGTCAGCTATCAAGACAATCAAGATCATCCTTATTTAGGAGTGACCTCGGTCGGAGAGTATTTTAATGAACAACTCCGACGACTCAATATGGACCAGATGCGAGCGGTGAAAATTTGGCGGCAGGTTCTTCTCTTCCGCCGTTATTTTCATGATGCGGGGGGGGCTGCGCTCGTCGATGCCCTGTTGAACCGGCAGTTGCATCAATTTGCCCATGAGAATGTCACGGTGGATCTTTACCAGCTCCCTGCCGAGCTCCAACTGGCGAATCAGGGCGATCTCCAGAAATTTGAAGTGTATCTCCAAGCAGTGGCAAAACCAAATAAGAAAGACCCTCTTGCCTTGCCTCAGCAGTTTTCAACTGTTGCTGCGGTAGAAAAAGAATACCCGGAGCTCATTCAAAAGCGTTATGAGCTTGAGGTGGCCCAAACCAATCAAAAGGCTTTGCAAGGACGCGTGTCTTTGCGTGAACTCTGGAATTGGGAAGTCGACGCCTCGAATTGGCAAGCCCTCAAGAAGCAATTTCCTGATTTGGCCCTTCAGCCGGAAGAGGGACGTGACGAGCGCTTTGCTGCTTTAGATCGCCTTAATTCCACGACAAGAGCCTTAGTCGATCAATTTGCAAAGAAAGCCCTTATCCGTTCTCATCCTGAATGGATCGATCAGGCATTAGAGAGTGCTCCTTCAGAAAAAAGGACAGTGGGGGTTCGATTAGAAGGGGGAAAGGCTCCCCTTCCCGGAGTCGAAGCAAAAGAGAAACGGCGCGAGCTCGCTCGGCTGTTGGATGAAGCTCCTTTAGGAGCTGCGGCCCCCTCTGATTCTCCTCTTTATACTTTCACAGGAGATGAGGAGACCTATTATCGCATCGCCGTGATTCATCGCGAAGAAAAGCCGGAGATCTTAACTTTTGCCGAAGCGCGCCAAGAGGGTGCATTGGAGGAGTTGCAAAATCGCCTTTTAGAAAAATATTATCTGAAGATTCGTGAGGATCATCCTCTCCTTTATGAGAAACAAGGGGGAGGATGGCACTCTTTTCAAGCGGTGAAAGAATTAGTGGCAAACCAGTTTTTTGAGAAGAGCCTTTCCGCGCTAAAGCCAATTTATCAGACGCTCTTTTCAGAAGAGTCTGGGGCATTCACTCCTGATCGGGCCGCGTCTCTGCGTTTTTATTCTTATTTTCAAAAAGTGCAACGGCAGTTGACGGAAGATCCTGCACTTGCCCAGATGTGGATTAAGGAGAAGGAGAAAGAGAAAGGGGAGGAGAATGAGGCGGGGAGTATTTCGCCCAATCATCCCTCTTTAGCAGAGCAATGGAAGATTAGAAAAGAGACGGTGACATTTAATCGTCAAACAGGGCGAAAAGCAATCGATCAAGAGGCCTTCCGGTTAAATCCTGGGGCTTGGTCTTCGATTCAGACCCCTGTGAATGGGGAGTTGGCCTTTTTTCAAGTGACCAACCAAGGGTTGGATGCAGAAGAGAGCGGTCTCTCTAAAGAGCAAGCGAAACAGCTGCAATTCTTGTTAGGAGCTGAGGCAGAGAGGCAGTTGATGCGCCAAGTTTTGCAGGAGTTAAAAGCCAAGGAAGCTCTTTCTCTTGCTTATTTGCGAGTGCCCGTTGAGGAGCCTGCTTCTGTTCCCGAGACGGTGGAGTGATGAATGGTGAGCCAGATGTTTGAAAGCGAATCCTTCTCTTTATCTCCCGTGCACTTCTTTGCTTTATCTTGCGATTGTCGCTCTTTAAAAAACTTGGAAGAGACCCCCTCTTTAGGGACACATGCCCTTCCCTTGACACACTCTTTAACAGGGGAAGAGGCGTTTGCTCACGTTGCCATGGGGTGGCATGAAGAGGGGATATCCGTTTTAGTCGACAGCAATCATCCGGCGCTAGAAAGTATCTATCCATCGGTTGAACAGGGGGATAGTGTGGAGCTATTTTTTGATACGCGCGATGTGAAATCTTCCGGGTTTAATACGCGCTTTTGCCATCACTTCTTTTTTTTAGCTGAGGCGGTGGAAGGAGTTTTGAAAGGAGAGAAAACCCATTTTCGGACGGAGGATCGCCATCCTTTATGTGATCCTGAGCAGTTGTCTTGCAAAACCAGCAAGAGAAAAAATCAGTATTCGATGAGAATTATCATTCCTCGTGCCTGTTTGCATGGTTACGATCCTAAGCAGTTTGATCGCTTAGGATTTACTTATCGCATTAATCGGGCGAGGAAAGAAGCGCAACATTTTTCTGTGGTTTCTCAAGAATATGCGTTTGAGCAGCTTCCTTCTCTTTGGGCGTCTTTAAAACTCATCTAAGCAAGTAGGAGATGAAGATGAAATTTACAGAGTCGCATGAATGGATGGAAGAGGAAGCGGATGGGGTGGTTCGTTTAGGGATCACTGCTTATGCACAAAATGAGCTTGGCGAAATTGTTTATGTTGAGCTTCCAAAAGTGGGCAAACAGGTGAAAGCGCAAGAAGAGATGGCGATTTTGGAATCCACGAAAGCGGCGACTGATCTTTATTCTCCTGTGACAGGAACGATTGTCGAAGTCAATCATCGCTTGAAAGAGAGGCCGGAGCTGATTAATCAGTCTCCTGAACAGGAAGGGTGGATTTGTCGTATTCGCCTTTCTCATCCGGAAGAAAGGGGAAACGGGATGGATCGGACAGCTTATGAGGCCATGTTAAATAAGTGAATTGTTCTTTAGCTTTTGATGCAATGGCTTATCCCCTTGCTTCTTTTGCAAGCTTCCTAATAGAAATATGATCCTCTTCCCTGATAGCTAAAAGAAGCTCGGAAAAAATAAACTTTTGATACCGACTTTTTAAATCTTTTCCGAACTCTGGGTCTTCATGGATGAGCCTCTCATAAGTAGATAAGAAGACCTTTTTCTTTTTAGTCATAATAAATTTCCTCCTCTTTCTGTAAAAATTAATATTAGCTTAGGGAATGAGCCATTGCAATTTGAAAAGTGATCGATCTTCTAAAAGTTGCCTATCGCGTGACTTTCTTTGATTTATCCCCAAAATGGCAAAAAGTCGATTTGGGGATCTATTTTTTAGTTGATTTTTTCATCCCCAAAATGGCAAAATGGTGATTTCCGGATAAATTATTACTGTTTTATTCTCTTAACATCTTCTAAAACACTCTTTTCTATTGAGTGTTTTGTTCCAGGTTTCCATTCCGTATGTTGAGGCATTGGGATAGGAGAGCCATTAAGATACAGTTTGAGATGGTCTCCTTTACCAAATAGGAGTTTGAAGTCAATATTTTCTTCTTTAAAAAACTCGAAAAGTTTTTTCTGAATCTTTTTAGTTTTTTTATGTTCGAAGATCTCTTGAATTTTCTTTTCAACGCTTTCTTTTAAAGGCTGTTGAATGGGAAAATGAGACACTTGCTCAGGAAGATCTATTTCAACGATGAGTTCAGACGCTTGCTCTTTTGTTGTGTTGTTTTGGGCAGCGACCAGTTGATCGAATGTCGCATAAACCTCAGCATTGACTGCAAAAAGATGAACAGTAATCTCTTCTGTTTTAAACTTGAGTGTTAATTCAGAAAAGTTTTTTAGCTCTGTTTTTTGACTCTCTTGGTTAAACTGCAAAAGTTGCTGAAATCCATTCAGTAAGTCGATGGCAGGTTGAATATAGCTTTTTAATCGTTCATTCATCAGACCCAATTGCTCAATCAAGAGCGTTGTCTTGATTTGAGGAAGATGGAGATCTGACTTGCTCAACCCAATGATTCCCTGGAATGCACACACCTGTTCGTTAATTTTTTCGAGAATCCCATGAAAGAGGGGGAGCTTTGTATTGATTTCTTCCACAGCGAGAAAATAGCCTTGAGCAATCGAGCGTAAGTCAGTCCCCTCTCCATTTGCCCGCTTTTTGCAAAGATCCAATAGTTGCGATAAGGGCTTGCTGAGTGAAAAATCAAGGCAAATTCTCTTTAAATCTGTCCAAGACTCATTTAAGGCTGTTAATTGATTAAAGGCTTGAGGAGCAGCTCCTTTAGATGCTAATTCTCTTGCCCAATCAAGAATCGGTTTTAGGTTGGGTTTAGGCAAATGATCAAATTGACTGATGAGATGTTGGGCGTGAATGACTTCTTCCACTCTTTCTTGAGAAATGATTTGATGGATCGAATCTCTTTCTATGAATGAACCAATGAGTTTTAAGAAATTAGAGGCCGCTTGTTGAAGAGCAAGAGTTTGATACTGTTCAAAAGTCAGGTTATAGATCATTTTTTTAGTCTTCATATTGATGGCGACTTCCAGTTGCTCTTGATCCAATATTTGTCTCGTCTCTTTGTTTATGTCAGATAGGATCTGATTCGCTGCATAAATCTCATGAAACATGAGGGCTTTAGATAAGGGGGTCAAGTAAATGCTCTGGATTTGAGTCTTTTCCATGGTCTTATTGATATAAGGGGTGCAACTTAACGCAATGCGGAATAAAGAGAGGCTCTGATCAATCCATTTCCACAAGTATTGTTTTGATGACGCAACCTGAGTGATTTCTGAGCATTGATCGGACAGTTTTGTATTGTTGATTTTATCTATCCATGTCGATATTTGGTAATCTATATGGGGAAGACTAGTGAGTTTAAAGAGAGACTCAAGCCAACAGATCAAAGGGGTATAAAGAGCGATTAATTGCTCTCTCTCTTGTGCATGGACCCCTTCAATCAGGGCATTCAATGCGCTCTTGACCCCTTCAAAACAAATATTCGCTTGGCTCTCATTCTCTAATACGAACTGATCAAGAACATTCATTGCCTGCGAGTAAAGAAGAAGGCTGTGGAGATAAGCTTTCTTTTTCTCTTCCTCTCCATATTTTTCTAAAATCAGACAAGTTAAAAAAGGCCAAAGCATTCTGAGAGAAGTATCAGGGCAAATTTGATCGATAAAGGGAAGTTTAACCAAGTTTCTAAAAAAGAGAGTGCTATTGTTAGTTGCATGGAGCATTTGCTCCGAGACTATTTCCTCAAGCTTTGAAAGGTCACAATTTTGCGGCAGACTGAAAGCAATTGTCTTCTTGGAAGAAATGGCGGCAGGCTTGAGGGTCATGTGATTGTCACGAGAATGCTCTTCATAATTTACAGGAGTCGGGAGATGGTTCTCATCTCGATACTGACGTAAAGCCATCTTGAATAGATTATTAAATGTTTCGCCATGATCTTTTACAAACTTGAGTGGTTTATAAGAAGGATGCGAGGCAAAAGGGAGAATGGATTTGATGATGTAAACCCTTTGTTTTGTTTTTCGCATTTCCTCAATATGATCATGACGATTGAATTGATTGCCGCTCTTGATCAAATGCTCCACAATATCTTGTGGTACAAGATTGCGGGAATCAATGGGAATAAAATAAGTGGTTTTTCCTTGCAGCCCAACGAATTGCATGGAATAATAGTGGGTCTCATTCATTTAAAAGCTCTCTAATAAAGTTAATTTTAAGATAATATTAATTTTCTAACATTAACAAAATTATAAAGCTCGAGAACTTTAAAAACAATGAAAAAAATGGAGCTTTTGTGTCAGAGCCTCTAGCTCCAGCTCTCCCCGTTTCATCTGTTGTTGAGGCATGGTTCAAAATTCCGGCATGGTTCAAAAAGTGGAGTTTTTGGGTAACATGACAGGATCGTGTCCGTGTCCGAGTCCGAGAGTCGATTGGAAACGCAGAAGAACGGAACTCGGACTCGGACACGAAAAATACGTTTGTTTGTTACTGACATTGAACCCGGCCAAATTCCTCGAGGGAAGGTAACTCTTTTTTTTCAATTCTCGACGAGAAACACTAAAAAAGTGTTACCTTGCTCTGAACAATGCCACAAATTGAAATATTTTTCTTGTGTTTAGTTTTTTTTTCTTTATCATTAGCTTTTTAATATTTAATCAATAACTAAATTGGGGGTTTTTTATGTATATTTCTGATTCAAAGAACATAGATATGTCTGGTATGTCTAATCAGGACATGTTCATTGAGCAGGTTCCAGGCCAGGAATCGCCCGCTCAAAAAGTGACCGAGGTAGGGAGACAAAGCTTGATGATGCAAGCGCATTCCGCTCTTTCCGTAGAGAGAGGGCAAGAGGCGAATAAGATAGAAGAGAGCTCCATCAATCAGGAGTATGTAAAAAGGGCGAAAGCACAAATTAAAAACATGGCCTTTCGGATTGCTCAGGCCATCTACCAAGAAAAAGGATTAACTAGCGTGTCTGTTTGCCCTCATAGCCTTGTCTTTATGCTAGGGATGGCGTTTAACGCAATGATAGATCAAAAAGATAAAAATCAATTTTTAAGGGCTTTTGGATGTGAAGAAATTCCCTCCAAGGATTTTAATAAAGCCTTGCAAGAATTACAAAATGATTTTAGGCATATACAAGAAAATCTAAGGTTTTTAAAAAAAAGGACACTTTTCATTAAACATGAAAGTAGGGATGAATTCATCCACAAGCAGCTCCCTATTACGAATGCTCAAGGAATTTCTATTTCGAATGTCATTGGACTGAATTCGGAACAAAGCATTAATGACCCAACCTATGTGATTGAAATGCAACAGCTTTTTAACGCTGGATTTATTCAAGCAAAAGAAGGAGAGTTAGCGAAAGCGATGAATGCGTTCATCAGTAAATCGACAGAGGGTCAAATTGAAAATGTAATGCAAGAACCACTAAAAGGATGTATCGTAAATACAGTCACTTTTGAAATGGAATGGAGAAATAAGTTTGATACCTCTCTTACAAAGCCTGCCTCCTTTACAACTTCAAAAAATGAAAAGATTCGAGTTCAAACTATGCAAATGGACTATCATCCACAACTAACAATGGACTCTCATGGGATCATTACTGAAGGTGTTAGGATATATCAAGGGCCGACATTCCTATCGTTGCTTTTGCCTTATTTTGGTGAAGTAGCCGATCTCGCTGCTACTGACGAGATAGAGAAGGAAAGTTATTTATTAAACGAGATGAGTGAAAAACAACATCATTTATATCAATTAGTTATTTTGCCTCAAGAAGGAATAAATTTACAAAAATTCATCACTGATTTCACTCTTGAACAACTTGTGAATATTGTCAGGGCAACTAAGAGACAAGACGCTAATCAACGAATTCAAATTCAAATGCCTAAATTGAGTATTCATTCTAAGTTTGACAATTTTAGCTCGGTTTTTAATAAGCTTCAATTACCATCAGAAACTGTTTTAGAAAGAATTACACCAGCATTTCGAACAGATCATTTTCAACATATCATGAAGATGGAGCAGAATGAAATTGGTTCAAAAGGAGTAGCTCTCAGCTCTTGTGAAAGCAAAGGGGGTCCCCCTCCTCCATTCATTGCAAATCGCCCTTTTTTATACTTTATTATGTTTGGCGAAGACATGATCATTGCTCAAGGGGCCGTGCAGGATAAAGACTCTCTCATTCTTTCTTAAGAAAAATTAAGAGAATCAAGCTTTTGCCTCAGGGCCTCTAGCTCTCGCTCTCCCTGTTTCATCTGCTGTTGATGTTTCTCAACCAGATGAGCAGGGGCACGGCTGAGAAAATCAGGGTTGTCTAACTGGGTTCTTAATTTCTCTAGAGAAAGAACCAGTTTCTCTTTCTCTTTTGTCAGTCGCAAGAGCTCTTGTTTAAGAAGCTCTTCCGGAAGAGGGAGAATGATCTTGAGGGAGTGGTAAACTCCCGTACAAGCAAAAGAGAGTCTCGGCTCCTCTCTCTCCACCTTTACTTCCCGAGTACGGACGAGGGAGGAGATCATCGCCTCGTTCTCTTGGACCGCTTGCCAATCAGGGTCATCAGGGTGGCCGATAATATAGACATCGGTGGCCGTTCCGGGAGAAAGTTTCATCTCTCCTCGAATATTTCGAATGGTGTAAATCACCTGCTCCATTAACGCAAACAGACGCTCTGCCTCCGGGTTAAGAGCGGAGTCTCGAATCACTCGGGGGAAAGGGGCGACCGAGCAAGCCTCCTTTTGCAGAGCTTCGATGCATTCTTGCGTATAAGGATCACTTCTTTGATCAAGCAAAAGAGAAGGGAACTCTTGTTTCAAAATGTGGAAGATCTCCTCCGTGATAAAAGGGGCCATCGGATGCAAGAGGCGAATGGCTTGGCACAAGAGAATGACGAGAAGTTTTCTCTTTTGCTTTCTCTCTTCTCGTGTTCCCCTTTTATCAAACAAAAAGGGTTTAGAGATCTCGACGTAGTAAGCGCAAAACTCTTTCCAGAAAAAGTCATAGGCTTTCAATGCCGCCTGATCGAACTCATAGCGGTCCAAGTGGTCATTGACCGCTTGCACGGTGCGGCTGAGGGTCGAAAGAATCCAGCGATCTTCTAAATTGAATAACTTTTCCTCTAGCCCCTGAGCAAACTCCTCTGCTGTTAAAGGAAGATCTCCCTCCTCGTCATTTTTTTCTAGATTCAGGAGGACAAAGCGAGCCCCATTCCAGATTTTATTTGCAAAATTTTTGAATTCTTCAAAACGGCGGCGGTCCAGATCGATTTGGCGCGCTTGCGTTGCACTAGCACAGAGAGCCATGCGCACGGCATCGGTTCCATACTGGTCAATCATTTCCAGCGGATTCAACACATTTCCCTTTGATTTTGACATCTTTTCCCATTTTGATTGCACATCGGGAGGAATCGGTTTTCCCAAATCGTAGCTGAGACGCTCTTCCTCCGTCACATAGGCAATCCCCCCTTCCGGGCGACTGCGCCAATAGGACTTGCCATAGATCAGTCCATGAAGAAAGCATTCGGGGAAGGGAACATCTCCCGTGGCCGCCTCCCCCATTGCAATCATGCGGGCGACCCAAAAGAAGAGGATATCATGGCCGGTTACTAAGGTAGAATTGGGATAAAACTTTTCTAGCTCCGCCGTTTTTTCAGGCCATCCTAATGCAGCAAAGGGCCATAGGGCCGAAGAGAACCAGGTGTCGAGCACATCGTGATCTTGTTGCCACTGCTCAGGATGTGCCTTGACTTCTTCCGGTAAATCCTCTCCGGCATAACAAATCATCCGGTTGGGATCCTCTCGATGGGTCCAGATGGGAATGCGATGTCCCCACCAGAGTTGGCGGCTGATGCACCAATCTCGGAGGTGATCGATCCAATGGAAATAGGTTTTTTCCCAGTGGGGGGGGAGTAAGCGAACTTTTCCTTGTTCGACCACTTCGCGCAGCCGTTTGGCAAATCCTTCCATTTTCACAAACCATTGTTTGGAAAGATAAGGCTCGATGATGGCTTTTGAGCGGTAGGAGAGACCAATCCGATGGAGATGAGGTTCTACTTTTTCGAGCCATCCCTCTTCCTTTAAACGGGCAACGACTGCTTGGCGCGCCTCTGCTATGGGGAGTCCTTGGAAGGGACCGCCATTGGCATTAATTAATCCATCGGGGGTCATGATGTTGATGAAGGGCAAGCCATGGGTGATTCCCATTTGGTAGTCGTTAGGGTCATGGGCAGGAGTGACTTTAACGGCCCCTGTTCCGAAAGAAGGGTCGACATGGGGATCGGCAATGAGGGGGATGAGGCGATTCATGAGAGGGAGTCGCAACCGTTTCCCGATCCAAGTGGCATATCGCTCGTCTTTTGGGGAAACGGCCACAGCGATATCTCCCAGCATGGTTTCGGGGCGAGTGGTGGCAATGATGATATGTCCGGAGCCATCTTCTAGAGGATAGCGGATATGCCAGAGGAACGATTCTCGTTCTTCGTATTCTACTTCATCATCGGCTAGAGCGGTTTGTGTAAGGGGATCCCAGTTGACGAGGTAGTCCCCTTGATAAATCAGTCCGGCATCAAACAGTTTTTTAAACATGACACGGACAGCTCGATTGTTTCCTTCGTCCATGGTGAAGCGGAGGCGGGACCAATCGCAGGAGCATCCCAGAGATTTGATTTGCCGGAGAATCTGTTCTTCACTTTTATTTTTCCATTCCCAGACGTGCGAGAGAAATTCTTGTCGGGTGTAGTCTTTTCGTTTCTTTCCTTGGGTTCGCATGAGGTGGCGTTCGACGACCGTTTGGGTGGAGATGCCGGCGTGGTCAGTGCCGGGAACCCAAAGGGTTTCGAATCCGAGCATTCGCTTGCGGCGGATGAGAACATCTTGCAAGGTATCGACGAGGGCATGTCCCATATGCAGCACGCCGGTGACGTTGGGAGGGGGGATGACAATGCAATAGGGGGGCTTTGGGGAGAGAGGATCGGCTTTAAAGAATTGATGGCGTTCCCAAAATTGGGACCACTTTTGGTCGATCGCTTTGGCTTCATAGGCTTTTGGTAGATCAGGCATGAGGGGACCTAAAGGCTAAAATGAAAAATTTCAGAAACACTAACATGAAGGGGGGAGTGGATGCAATCTTAAAAGACGAGAAGGGAGAGCAGGAAAATCCTGTTCGCCCCTTTTTAAGTTTTAATTGATTAGAGTTGGACTAGGCTCCCCGTAGATCGCCAAACGGGCTGCTTGCCCTCCCACAAAAGCCGCAGCAGTGAGGAAAATGGCAGCTGCAAGACCGACGTTAATTTTACAAATGGTTTGTAAAAAGAGTGTGCCGACCACCCCACTTCCCACAATCCCTAAGGGATAAATGGCTTTATGAAAGCCGGTGCGTTGGAAAAGCTCTTCTGTAATGGGAGTTAAAACAAGATAGCTGACAATTCCAAAAAGGGTTCCCGCCAAAAGAGGGGCAGGTTGAGCGATTAAAATGGCCGCTGCAATGGAAGTGATCACCGAAAAAGCTAATCCTGGTAAAATTCCTCGCTCCTTGCAATTGCTCCATTGATGATCCATCCAATTAGAGAGCTGCTCTCTTTTGGCTTCCTTCCAATCAATAAGATCTGAATATAAATGACGAAAAGTATTGGGTATAAAACTCATTATTATTCTCCTGTTATTTTTAATAAATGATAATATCCTAACATAGGTTTTTAAATTTTTGAACAAGATTTTGTTAATTTAGAGTTTTTTTATTTGGATAAATGTAAAAAGAAATTGCTGCACGCATTCTCGTGCAGCGGGGAGTTATTCGAGGGCTTTGGCCGTTCTTCGAAGGGGAGAAGAAGGAGCAGAAAAGCTTCGCAAGTTTTTCTGTCCGAATCTTTTATTCTCTTTATTTTCTTCGGGGGATAAATCATAGGAGGAGTGGAGAGAGGATGTTTGAGAGTCTCCTTCCTCACTTTCTTCTTCACTTTCTGTTATTTCATCTTTGAGCCTGCACAAGGCATAACCTAATTTCTGTAAGCGAAGGTAATCTTGCCGAGAGGCATGATTTTTCTTACAATGGTCTACCATTGTTTTACGAGAAAAGCGTCGATGTAGCTCACGAAGCGGCGCAATTTGGCTGTTATTACGAAGAAGACTTTCTGCTGGAGTTTCAGGATTAATGATACAATGATCTCTTGCCTCGTCTCCCTTTCTTGTTTTTTTGGGAATAGGAGTACTCTCTCCCGGAGGGCGTACACCCTTCGAACGCCCCTCTTTGACTTTCTCGATTAAACCTGGATCGATAGCTGAGTGAGTAGAACTTTCTTGAATTTCTACGTCGTTTTTTTTTCCTCAGGGACGAGATCTGGTGGAGCGTCCCCTCCTCCTTCAGCTGCTGTCTCTGTCCCCTTGGTGTCATCGACTCGATCCATGGGGGGGGAATTTGTTTCTCCAGGCGGGTTAACTTCTTGAGGAGGATTCGTTTCTTGTCCTTGAGGGAGATTCTCAGTCACTTTAGAGGCCAAATAGACGTTAACATACCAGTTCTTAAGGGCGCGGAAGGCGACAGCAACGACAGCAATCGCCACTGAAATCAGAGGGTGTATACGGTGGATAAAGGGACTCATGATCCCAACATTAAATAACGTAAACGAAGTGAAGAGGGCCCCATTAACAAGAAAATCATTCAAAACTTTAACCCTTGGACCTGCACTTTTCATCCTCTCCTTAAACCAGCTCTCATATTTGCTCGCCGTAAGATCCAAAACAACAAAAAGGCCAAAATTGAGAGCCGCGATCGTTGGAATTGCTGCCAATAGATTTGTCGATAACTCTTTGGCAACATGTCCAAAGAATTTTCCCATCGCATGGGCTCCTGTTTGACTGACTCTAGAAAAGCTAGAAACTGCTTCAGCAAAGTGGGGGTGTAGTTCAATAGCCATATTTCGCTCCTTTCCTTTCAATTTTTTTGTTCAACAAATAAGTTCTAACATAAAGATAAATTGAATAGCAAGAAAAAATAAAAATTTAATTGCTTAGGCTTCAATATGAATGAACTGTTGTTGATAAAGATGATAAAAACTCTCGCTTTGTTCTTTTTCGCCCGCACAGTGATAATAAAGAGCCAATTGATGGTAGAGCTGCCTTTTCTCCCATAAGAAGGCTTGATTTAACCACGCCCTTTGTAAAGAGAGATCGCCAATCAGCTCATGACCTGCTAAGGTCCAAGAGCGAGGATATTTGACATGTAAAAGCCCCATAAAATGGATTTTTGCCATCTCTTTCCCTTCCGTGGCAAGCAGCCAACAGCCAAAAAGAAAGTGCAAGAGGGTGGAGTTGGTATTTAACAATTCCACAGGATAAGTATATAAAAGCTCCCTTGCTCGCTTCCAGTTCTTTTCCAATAAATCAGCCCATAATAGCCGCTGGTTAAATGCTAACCGCTCATCGAATGAAAGATCAAATGACTTTAGAGGTTCCCTCATCTGTTGAACAAGATCAGAGCGACGTAAACTCAAGGCACGATCCATGAGATAAAGGAGCGTACGGATTCTCGAGAACTCCAAACGGTGTGTGGAATCAAGCAAGAGAGAGGAGAATGCCTCGTCTAACGGCTTTTGATGGCACAGCACCATTTTTTGGAGATCTTCTCGATGCCTCTCATCAAGAAAAGGACGCACTCTCTCCCATTGATGCTGGGCATAGTCCGATGCTCCCAGTTCAATCAAGCAGGTCAGGAGATTGGCGATTTCAATCGAAGAAGGGGGCTCCTCTTTGATTAAATCGTCGAGAATCTCGCCGAGTAGATAAGGCTTTGCCAGCCAAAAGGCAAGAAGGGTCGCAAATCGTAAGCGAAAAAGAGAGGGGAGAGGAGTCTCCCTCTCTTCAATGAAAGCAAGAGGCTCCCAATGCCTTTGCAGACGACTAAACAACCGCCTTGTATGCGCATCAATCCCTTGCGCTGCGAAGTGGCGACTCGTCAGAAGAATGAAGCGGTAGGCTGCCATCCGTTGTGTCCGGGCCACTTCATGCATGCGAGAAAGAATATGTTCTTGTAGGAGGGGAAGAAGAGGATGACGAAAGTAGCGACGGCAGGCTATCTCAAAACATTTAATCTCTTCCTCGCTATCCTCTAGCATTTGATAAACTAAGGCCTTCCCTAAGTATTCTAAAGGGCCTCCAGCCGTTCCATGCAGCTTTTCGAATTCCTCTAAAGCCGATTCTAAGAAAGGCATTTTATCATTGGATCCTTTTGCTTGTTCAAGGAAGGTCAAGCCTGATCGAAAGAGAGCTTCGCGCCCTTCTGATCGATCGGGGAAAGAGTAGGCAATCCGTCGATATTCACTTAATGCTTGTGGGAAATCGCGATGGGCTAAAAAAGCGTCGGGAATGGCTAGACAATTGACCATTAAATTTAAGCTGCCAACAGAAATTTTTAAAGGGTCGATCGTAAAATCGCCCTCTTTGGAGAGGAGGCCGACATGCGTTCCCATGAGGGGGAGATGAGTCACATAGGAAAATTGAAGGAGGTCATCCAAGTAAAGATGAATGCTTTTTTCCCTCTTTTCAATCCGGATTTTTGTTTTTTGATGCCGTTTCAGGAAGATATCGGGAATGGGCATCACCTCTATGCTTGATCGCAAAAGTGTGCTGGAGCGATGCCCCTCTCCGCTTAACCAGAGACAATAGCCTTCATTAAGGGAGGTTCTCTCGCTTGCTTCCGGGACGCTGAATAGAAGACCAATTCCCTCCCCTTTTTCCCCTAAGCAGACAGAGGTTTCTATTCGAATCGTGTCTGTAAATGATTGTCGTGAGATCATGAGGTGGACCCATTCGGTTTCTTCTGTGATGCGGGTGATGGCGACATGCTGGGCGATGAGGACATGTTCTTGGAATTCCCAATCTTCCTTTCGTTTGATGGAGAGCTCACCGATATAAAACCAGTCTGAGCGTCCTTCCAAATAGTTTTTGAGCTCATGAATGATTTCATCGACGGAAAAGTAACGCCTTCCCGGATCTTTGTGCAAGCATTTTTCCGTGATGCGTGCGAGGATTTTAGGGACATCTCGGTGGGGAGCGGCCAAAACGGGATCTTGCCAGGTTTCTCGTTCGATCCGTTGTCGAAATTCTTTCAGAGATCGTCTTTTAAAAGGGGAGACGAGTGTGAGAAGTTGATAAAGAATGACTCCAAGGGCATAAATCTCTGTTTGAATGGTGGCGGGTTGTCCCTTGGCTCGTTCGGGAGCCATGTAAGCGAGAGTTCCCACAATTTTTCCCCCTTTTGTTGCATGGGGGGGTTGGTTTAAATCGGGAAGGGAGAATTCTTCTTCTAAGGGGGAATGATCGATATATTTTGCCAATCCCCAGTCGAGGATCAGGACTTCTCCATATTGTCCAATGATGATGTTTTCGAGTTTGAGATCACGATGGAGGACTCCTTTTGTATGGGCATAGGCGATGCCTTGACAGATGGTCATAAAGAGGCGCATGAGAGCGGGTATCGAGCCTCCAAGAGGGTCGAGTGTTTCCCCTTTTTTTTCTTGTTGACCCGTTTTTCGGATGATTTGTTTCAGCGTCTCGCCTTTGATGAGAGGCATCGTATAATAGATAGAAGAGGGAAGGGTTTGAATGGAATAAATGGGGATGATGGCAGGGTGTGTCAGTTGGCAAGTGATGTGGGCTTCGCGAAGAAAGCGATAACGGATTTGGGGGTGCTCGAGGAGATCGGAGCGGATTTGTTTTAACGCGATGCGTCGTCCGCATAGCGTATCGAAGGCGGAAAATACTTCTCCCATGCCCCCTTTTCCGATGCTCTCTAAGAGTTGATAGCGCTGGGAAAGAAGAGGAGGAGAGGGATCATGAGAGTTTTGAGTAGGGGACTTGGGAGAAAGCGAGTGGCCGCATAAGGGGCAGAAATGGGGGGTGGAGGAAGAGAGGAGCGTAAAAGAGTGGGAGCAAAAGGGGCAGACGAAAGGAGCGGCCTCTTCTTTGTTGGGCATGTGTTTCCCGGTCTTAGAACGATTCGTATTCTAGGAATTAGGGAAATTCTTAACAACTGTTAATCGTTTTTGACGAAAACGTTTGGAAATTTCCTCTTTTATTTCGGGAGAAATAGTCAGAGTATCATCTATTGGAAGAACGCGAATGAGCCATACAAACTCTTCCCAAAAACGACGAGGCTTCTGTGATAAGCGAACAGGGCGAGGTGCCTTGACCTTGACAGGTCGATAGAGCGGTAGGATTGTAAAGGTATTATCATTCGTTTTCTCTGTTGGTTTATCTCTATTTAAACGAGAAAATAAATAAGCTTCTATCCGCTGATAATCTTGCTGTTCTTTTATTGGGACGAACAACTTTCTGGGGTCATTTAAATTTGTAATTTTTTCTTTTGTAATCTCTGCTCGCAAGGGAGGGGCGCTTGGATGAGAAGACTCTTGCAGAATATTATTTCTCAAGAGAATCACAGCTACTTTTTGAACGACCTTTTTTAACTGTCCTTGCTCTAAGTAAGAAGATAAATCTGTTTCATTGGAAGAGAGCAAGGAGACTTGGAATGAGCGCGTTCCATAAGTGATCGTCCCGATTCCCTTCTCTACTTTACAATTAATCTGGTAAAGTTTAAGGAGGGTTTTGTCGCTATCGGAAATTAAAAATTCCATAATTATAATTTTTATTATAAGTTATCTTTATTATATAACCGTTATACAAGATCTTATCATAAATAAAAACAAAAAAGATTTTTATTAAAAATGGGTTGTGAGATTAACGTCTTGCTGATATAATTTTATTTAGTTAATCTGTAATTAAAAGGAGAGTGAACATGAATCCTATTGATCCAGCCCATCTTTTAGGGAAAATTTCCTTTGAGGGGATGCAAGGGAGTGAGAAAGCGAAAATCTCGTTATTCGTGATTTCTAAGAAAGAGTATCGATTTAGGAGAATGGATTCCATCGAATTAAATGGCGAGAAGGGAGCCAAGAGACTGAACCGCTGGTCGCAAGAGTCTCGCTTTGTTGCTGTGATTGAGATGGGAGGCCAGATCTATGCCCACGTGAATGAGAAAATGGCCGACAAATTGAAAGAGAAAGAGCTTACGCTTGATGATAAAAAGGTCGTTGTTAAAACCTTATCCGCTGAGGATTATGCGCATGTAGCAGCGTTGGGTCAAGCATTGGGAGAGTTTCTTCTTGCGCAATCTTCCCCTCAAAAAGAGGAGTCGCAAACGATTGAGAAGGGGGTGCGTCCCACACAATCTCGAGAGGTCTCTTCGCGCCGTTATCTTGCAGACATTCATCTTTTAGATGGACAAATTAGAATCCAAGATTCTGTTGACTATTTAAAGCATTACTTTGCTCATCAGGCGATCTCGACTATTTTATCTCGCATGGCCGAAGCGCGTCGCGAAGAAGAGCAACAGAGACAAGCGGATGAAAAGAAAGACTCCATTAAAAAAGAAGAGATTAAGCAAGAAGAATTGAAGCGGGAGATCAAGAACGAGAGCATTAAAAAAGAAGAAATCAAACGATCTGAAAAGCAGCGAGCAGGCATTTAGTGATTTTTCCTCGTCCCTCTACATCTACTCTTTGTCCCTCTACTCTTTTGGCCCGAACCGCTTTCTCTCATTCTCTGTGAGAAAGCGCTTCCGCATGCGAATAGAATCCGGCGTCACTTCAATCAGTTCATCCTCTTGGATATAATCAATCGCTTGTTCAAGAGTAAAGCGTCGCGGAGGAGTGAGAATAATATTTTCATCACTCCCGGCAGCGCGAACGTTTGTCAGCTGTTTGCCCTTCGTGACATTCACGACTAAATCATTCTCTCGACTATTTTCTCCCACAATCATTCCTTCATAGACCTCATCTCCTGGCGACATGAATAAAACGCCTCGCTCTTGCAAATTGAAACACGCATAGCCGCTTGTTTTTCCCGGCCCATTAGAAATCAAAACCCCTCTTGTTCTTCCCGGAATCGCTCCTTTCCAGGGAGCAAAGCACTCAAAGACAGAAGTGAGAATGCCCAAGCCCCGAGTTGCCGTGAGAAAGTCATTTCGATACCCCATGAGGCCCCGTGTTGGAATAAGAAAATTGAGAGAGGTGATTCCATTTTCATCCGTATCGAGCCCTTGCATCTCTCCGCGGCGACGAGAAAGCTCTTCAATGATCGTTCCCAAATACTCTTGAGGGACTTCAATATGAACCCGCTCTATCGGTTCATATTTTCCCTCGCTTGTCTCTCGAATCACCACACGGGGTTTAGAAATGCTAAACTCATACCCCTCTCGTCGCATCGCCTCAATGAGGACCGCCAAATGCAACTCTCCTCGCCCCGAAACCGTGATTTTGTCCTGCTCTTTTTCTTGCTCTTCAATGCGTAAAGAGATATTGGCCCGCTTCTCGCGCGCAAGGCGGTCTCGAATCTTATTCATCGTCACCTGTTTGCCGCTCCGCCCTACAAAAGGGCTGTTATTGACCGTGAGATCAATCGAAACAGTCGGTTCATCCAACTTGATGCGGGGAAGACGAATCACTTTTTTCGGATCACATAAGGTGTCTCCAATCATGACCTCGGGGATTCCGGACAGGATGACGATATCCCCCACCCCTGCTTCCTCGAGCTCAATCTTCTCTAATCCTAAATGCCCTTCAATCCGGCTAATCGTCGCTCTAGACTCTTCCCCTTTCTCATCGATATGGATGATCGATTGCCCTTTTTTGATCGATCCTTCTAAAATTTTTCCACACGCTTGGCGTCCCACATAATCATCATAAGCAATTGTCGAGACGTGCATGAGGAAAGGCTGATCCAAGCTTCCTTTAGGAGGATGCACCGCATAGGTAATCAATTCAAAGAGAGGGCGCATATCTCTCCTCGGATCTTGAGGGTGATGAATGGCAAAGCCGGAAAGCCCGGAGGCATAGCAGTAGCGGAAGTCGAGCTGATCATCGGTTGCCCCAAGCTCAGCGAAGAGATCAAAGGTTTCGTTTAACACACGATCGGGATTGGCATGGGGACGATCGATTTTATTCAGAACAACAATGGGTTTTAGCCCCATTTTCAGCGATTTGGATAAGACAAAACGGGTTTGTGGCATGGGTCCCTCTTGAGCATCCACAAGAAGAAGAACCGAATCGACCATGCCTAAGATCCGCTCGACCTCCCCGGAAAAATCAGCGTGCCCGGGAGTGTCAATGATATTAATTTTAAAATCATCAAAATAGACAGAGGTGTGTTTGGCAAAAATCGTAATCCCCCGCTCTTGCTCTTGATCGTACGAATCCATCATCCGTTCGCGCACCTGTTGGTTATCGCGAAATAAGTTCGATTGTTTTAATAGGGCATCCAGAAGGGTGGTCTTGCCATGGTCAATATGGGCAATAATGGCAATATTACGAATCTTTTCAGGTGCATACATAACAGAATCTCTAAATTAAAGAATTGAAATTAGATAAATACTATTCTTTATTTTTATAAAAAGCAAGTAAAATAATTCGCCTATTTTTTTTCTTGAGGAATAGCAGTGAACATGGTAATCTAGGAGGGGGGATGACAGGGGAGTCTAAGGTGGATAAGGAAGGACGCAAATTACAAGAGGAGGGAGTGATTTCAGGGAATCTCATGGATTCTCGCACTAGCCAATTGGATGATGTGTTGAATGAGAAGTTGGAGGAGGCGCTTCAGCAGCCGATTCCGCAAGTGGTGCTGCATGATATGGCCAAGATTGCCAGCGAGCACGACCCCATTGACCTTGCCTATGCGGTGACCCGCTTGCCTCCTCAGGCGCGTGTGATCGTATATGAGAATTTGTCCGATTTCCAAGCCAAGATTATTTTTATGACCAATACGGGGAGTAATACCCGTTTGGCGATTTTTCCTTATTTGACCGATCAAGAGATTAAATCCTTATTAGAAAACATGCCTCCGGATGAGGCTGCCCGGTTATTAGATGATTTATCCGATCGTCGTTTTAAGCGTGTTTTAGAATTATTAGATCCAAAAAAGAGTGCGCGGATTCGAGAGCTGTATAAGCATGATCGTCATAGCGCGGGTCGTCTGATGACGAATGAGTTTTTTGCTTTTCATTTGAATCAGACGATTGGAGATGTAGGAGTGGCGATTCGGAATAATCCGGGGATTGATCTCACTCGCCGTGTGTTTGTTCTCAATGATGCCAATGAGCTTGTGGGATTTGTTCCGGCGCGCAATCTGATCGTGAATCCTTCTTATGTTCCGATCAAGCAGGTGATGCGTCCGGTGCTGCATCAGATTCGGGCCGATGCGTCTCGAGATGAGGCGGTTGATTTAGTGGAGCGTTATAAAATTCCTGCTTTGCCTGTTGTCGATGAGCAGAATCGGTTGAGGGGGGTGATTCCCTATGAGCGGGTTGTTGAGGCTTTAGAGGACATTGCGGACGAAACGATTGCAAGTATTGCGGGAACGGCGGAGAATTTAAGCGAGCACGAGCCCATTTTTAGACGTTTTTTGTGGCGCACCCCTTGGTTGATTGTCACGTTATGCGCAGGGCTAGTGACCGCAGCGGCCCTCTCACACTTTCGTGAGCGGGATTGGTTTACGTTTGTGGCTCTTTTTGTGCCCTTGATTGTGGGAATGTCGGGGAATGTGGGGATTCAATGCAGTACGATTCTTGTGAGGGGAATGTCGACGGGGGAGCTTTCTCATGGGTCGAGGCGTAAAGCGGTCTTGGAGGAGCTGAGTATTGGTTTATTGATTGGAGTGGTCTTTGGGATTCTTTGCGGAGGCTTTGTTTATCTGCTGAATCGTTTAGAGATTCATTATCTGGGATCGGATCCTTTTGCGCTTGGCCTCATTGTCAGCTGCGGCCTTTTGGGTGCCTGCCTCATGGCGACCTTGCTCGGGACCCTATCGCCTTTTTTCTTTGCCCGCTTTCGCATTGACCCGGCAGTTGCTTCGGGGCCCATCGTGACTGCCTTTAATGATGTTCTTTCAACGTTAATGTATATCTTGATCGCAAAAGTGATGAGTGCGTTCCTGATTTAACTTGACACTCAAATTTCCCATTACAAAACACTGGATTTTCACTCTTGAATTCCATACAATGTTGCACACTCTCAAAGCAGTTTTTATGAAATAAAATTTGGGTTAGCTACATGATCCCTTCATGGAATAATAGTGGAGTTCTTCCTCCCATAAGACCTGGGATGGCTGGACATAGTACTGAACGTTCGCCTTATCAAGTAAACATCGTTGATGTTATTGAAAATTTTTCATTTTCCAAAAAACGGAAAGCTATTTTAAAAGGATTGCTGAACTTTCGTACAGCGTTATATGATGCAGGAATTGTACTAGTACGGCATGTCAATTAAATTGCCGGATATAGTTTTCTTAATTTTACTCTTGCATCCACTTTAAAAGATTAAGAGGATACCTATAAAAACATTTTCTATCAATTCAATTGACATGCCGTACTAGTTTAGAGCTTGTCATAACTTATATGTAACACAAGCACCCAATAACATCAAGTGGGAACTTGAATTACATAAAAGTGCATGCATTAATTTTTTAAGCATAACATTAAGTGACTGAAACTTCTTGACGACATTTGTCCGCTAGAGCGCTGTATCAACTTTGAGCGCATTCAAAAGATGAACGGGTCGCTCAACAGAAGAACCATCCAACTTACGTCTTCGCAGAGGAGAAAAAATTGCCTTCAGCAAACTTTTGATAAAGTACCTCAATGTGGTATATTGTCAATATGAAGAGAACAGTTATCCAACATCCTTTTTTCTCTCGTGTAAAAGATGAGTTAGTTGATGAGGGAAAGCTCCTCGAGGCTGATTTTGAAGATTTTGAGTGGAATTTAATAAACAACCCAAAACAAGGAGATGTCATTCCACGCTTATCCGGATTGAGAAAAACACGCTTAAAGATGGCTAATAAAGGCAAACGAGGAGGATTCCGAGTGGATTACTTAGATATCCCAGAAAAGGGAAAACTGTATTTGCTTATTATTTATCCTAAAAACGAAAAAGACAATTTAACACCTGAAGAAGAAAAAAGATTTCCAAGATAGTTATTCAAATTAAGGAAGAGGCAAAAAATGGGTAGAATGTTTGAAATGTTACATGAAGCACTTTCAGATGTACTTGAATATGAGCGTGGAAATATAAAACTTCGTACAAAAGAAGTTTTTGTTCCAGATATGCCAAAGAGTTACAAAGCAAGCGATATTAAAAAGTTGAGGGAAAAGCTGAAGTTTTCTCAAGCTGCTTTAGCGACATGGTTAAATGTAAGCTTAAATACTGTACAGGCGTGGGAACAAGGTACACGTCATCCCAGTCAGGCTGTATTAAGATTATTAGATATATTTGATAAAGATTTTTCCTCTATCAAAGCGATTTATCAAGCTAAGCCAAAACCTAAGAAAGAGCAGCTTAGTGGTAGTTATATTATAGAAAGACCTCAAGCCCGTATGATAGCTAGGCCTAGACAGTTCTCTAAAGAAAAAGAAAAAAGGGGATTGAAAGAGCATGAAAATAAAACAAGTCGTCAAAAAGGAAATTGCTAAAATCTCTTTTTTAATTTATGTGATTGCCCACTCGAACAAAACCTGCCAAAGGATTCACAGCCTGATGAGGATCTAGCTTCCGGAGGAGCCCTTCTAGGTAGGCGAATATGCTCTTTTTATTTTCTTCGAGATTTTCTTTCGTTTTTGCTGGATTATCGCTCAAAACGATCACTTTTAATTGGCCCAATTGCCGATCGAGCTCTTCCCAGTCTTTGGATAAATGTTCGAACTCAGGTTTTCTAAGAAGCTCTCTTGCTGCCTGGACTGCTGCAAATGTGCGATCGGCATGCGTAATCTCATTCACAGCCGCACGAATTTTTTCTACCTCTTTTCGCGCCTCTTTCTCAAAGTGATATTCTACTCGGCGACGAGTCAGAGAATAAGCGAGACCGACCCCCGTCGCCCCCACTGCAATCCCTAAAGGAAGAGCGGCAATCCCAAAGAGTTGAATGGCTAAAAGAGTTATAAGAAGAGTCGCGGCAAGGCTTCCCGTGAGAACAAGAACATCAAGTTTCCCAAGTGGCTTCAGATGGCGGTTATACCAAGGTTGAATCGAGATTTTCCAAAGATCTGTTTTCCGGAAGGATTCTGACACTCTTTGCCAAATGTCTGCAAGGCGATTTTTTAAGTCTTGCCCAATTATCCTCATTTGCCGTAAAGCTAAAGAAGGTAAATGAGTAAGCTGCTGAAGAACCATGGAAGACTGCATAGTAAAATTCCTTGATTAATTTAATTTAAAGATTTCATCATGCCTCCCTCCCTTCTCTCAAGAATCAAAGAATTTTTTGTTCTTACCTGGATTTACAGCAAGGTGAAATTATTTAATTTTTTAGAATATTTATCCGTTATAAAAAATTACTATTCTAATCTTAAATTTTTTAAGATTGATGTCCGTTTACTTCTTTCTTATTTTTTCATCAACCCCTATCGCTTACATAAGCAGTTTTTAATCGGCCAGGGGGAAGAAGAGATCTATGCCTATGGCGAGACTCCTTTAACCAGTTTGGAGGAGATCGCTCGTCAATGTCACCTCTCTTCCGGCGATTGCCTATTTGAGCTCGGCTGTGGCCGTGGGCGCACCTGTTTTTGGCTCAATCAGTTTATTGGGTGTCGAGTGGTTGGGGTCGAGAACACTCCTCTTTTTGTGCAAAAGGCCCAACAGATCCAAGAGCGTTTTCGGATCGAAGGGGTCTCTTTTCGCTTGGAAGATCTGTTTGAAACAGATCTCCAAGGAGCCACTGCAATTTATCTTTATGGCACGTGTTTATCCGATGACTCGATTCATCGACTTATCGAGCGGTTCAGCCCGCTTCCCAAAGGGACAAAAATCGTAACAGTCAGTTATGCCTTAGTCGATTATCAACCCAATGCTCCTTTTCAATTATTAAAGGAGTTCTCCCTTCCCTTCCCTTGGGGAAAGGGCGATGTGTATCTTCAAGTCAGAGATTAGGGACGCTTCCTTTAAGCACTGCTGCCACTGAAGAGTGTTTGCACCAATCGATCAATCGAGTGGAGGGCTTGGAATTTGTCTTGCATCGATTGCCTAAATTGGTCCATTTTCTGGCGAATATCTTCTCTTCCTTCCTGAGCGAGTCCCCCCAAATCTTGATAAACATGATTTAATGTTGCGAGGTGGGATGATTTTTCTCCTTCCACATATTTTGTTGTTGCATTGCCGCCTTGGGATAAAGCGTTGATAAAACCGGCCAGAGGACTTTGTGGAGTGAGAAAAGCCCCTAAGATTTGCGCTGTTGCCATAAAGGTATTGATTCCCAAACTCAGTTGATCCACGTGCGTTTCTGCAATATTCTTATTGATTTGGTGATGGCGATGTTGCTTGTTTTGTCTGACTTCTCTGAAAGTCTCCATTGTTTCATAGACTGTTTCTGCTCGCTCTTGAGCAAGTTCTGCCAAGATGGTTTCTACTTCTCTATTTGCCATCCGCTCTTTATGATAGTCTATATGATGTATTTCAGACATAAGAAGATCCTCTCTTTTATTTCTGTAAAATTAACCTAATGATTTTATCTATTCTTTTGATTTCTTTTGCCCATAATTCTCTAAAAGAATTATTGGATTCAGACACACTGATGAGGTGTTGGTGAATCTCATCCATGCGAACTTGATGCGTCATCCTCTCATGGCGCACGTTCTGGAACGAGGCTTTGTTCTGATTGGCTGTCTGTTTAAAGTAGGCTTCCAAGGCCGTCTTAAATCCAATCACAAGAGCTGAGCCCTTCAAAAATCCGGTGGCAAACCCGGAGATCATAGCAGCCCCTGCTCCAAAGAGGGTTGGAGGGGCAAAAATGACAGCAATGGCAACCGTCGAAAGAATTCCGGCTGCAATCGTCAAGCGTTCAGCGGTTTTAAAATAGCCCGCCACTTTTTCATCTTTCTCTAAAGCCTCTTTCACCTGTTCTAAAATCTTCTCTTTCAGCTGGAGGGCCATCTCTTGATGTTTAAAGGTCGTTTCTGCCATCTCCGCGATTTCTTTTTCTAACTCCAATTGGGATTTGAGAATAAGGAAGATCACTTGTTCTATGGTAGAGGAGCTTGTCAAGTTTAAGCCCTCTTTGACCCATGGTAGAGAGACCTCTTGATCGCTCTCTTTGACGTTCTTCGAAGGAGTCCAGGTAAAAGGGATCCCTTCCGGTTTTTCTATTTCCGGAATCGGATTCAGGGGCTTCAAAGGAGGGACTTGGATTCCCGTCTCTAAACCGGGCAAACCGCTTCCTTTATTGGTATTGGCCTCCAGCTTTTTCCAGGGAAAAGAGAAACAAGAAAGCAAATATTCCCAAAAAGAAGGCTTCGCAGGCGCTGCTGCTGCGGCTGCCGCAGAAGCGAGCGGCTCTTTTAAGCGATCTTGTTGAAAGATCTGATCCAAGGTCTGGCAGGCAGGCTTGGGATCATGAAAAGTCTTCTCTCCCATTGCCGCCGGGTTAGCCGGGTTAGGCACTTTGAGAGAGGGAGGAGAGTCTATAGAAGGAATGTTCATACAACCTTTAACCTCACATATGGAGACCACTGCTCACGCATAAAGCCAAGATGATGCAAGAGGCGAGCTTCTTGCCCTTCTTTCGCATAAAGCGATGCAGTTTCTAAAGTTTTTAATCCCGCCTCAATTTGTTTCAGGGCAAAGTAACAATCTGCCGCATACACATAGAGCGAAAGATCGATCGGTTTTGAGGAGAAGGCAAGAGCAGAGCTGTAGCAACTTAACGCCTCTTCATAAGCTTTTTGCATTTGAAGGCAGGCGCCCAGGGCTTTCCAGTATTTGGCTTCAAAGGGACGGGCCAAAACGAGCAACTTAAACATCTCGGTTGCTCGCTGATAAGCTTTTTCCTGATACAGAGCAAAGGCAGAGCGATAGTTTTCTTCGATCCGGGTTTGCGTCCATTCTGTCTTCTCTTCCAGTGTCATCTGTTTTCCTCTCTTACTATCTGGCAATTTTAGAAAGGCAATTGTGGATGGTGCGATCTTCTCTTTTTATCGTATCTATCGTTAGCGTCATGACATGATTGTAATGTTGAGTCAGTTTGTGCACTTCTGAGGAGACGGTTTGGTTTTTCATATCTAACTTCTCAATGGCCGCTTGGAGATTTTGAATCAGGTGATCTCCCCCGGTTGCATCGTATTTGGTCTTGTCTAAATCAATTTTAGCGCCAAATTCTTTGGCGATCTTCAATTGGTCTTTCAGGCCACTGACATCCAGTTTGAATTTAGGATCGTTTCGATCGTCCATCAAGTTGTTCAGATCTCCGATCAAATCTTTGATGAAAATGATGCACTCTTTTCTTTGCGAGACTTCAGCTGCAATTGTTCTTATCTTCTCTTCCACTTTGCCAATATGGTGAAGACGAGCCTCTAGGATGCTGCGCGGAGGATTCTTCCCCACATGGCTCGTGGCATCGATAGGAGTCAAAGACGGAGTCTCATTAATCAGGATATTACTCATAGCCACCTCTCTTTCTTTAATTTTATAAAAGCAACATAAATCGTAATTATAGCAATCTATCTTTATTATGTAAATAAGTTTTATTTTTTTAAAGAAATAAAGAACAGAGGCTTGTTACGCTCCTTCCTGATTTGCATTAATTCTCTGAGTGGTGTACTCTATTTCTAATTTCTTGTAGGTGACCATGAGCAAAAATTTTATTGAATCTTCTTTAGCCAAAGAAGATCCCACGTTTGAAATTCCTTTGCGCCCCCAATATTTAGATGATTTTATTGGGCAAGATGCCATTCGAGAGCGTTTAGAGGTGTCGATTGGAGCGGCGAAGCAGCGGGGGGAATCTTTAGGGCATTGCCTGTTTAGCGGTCCTCCCGGTTTAGGAAAAACGACATTTGCCCATATTTTAGCCAAATCGATGGGAACCAATCTCATCGTGACTTCTGGTCCGATTGTTGAAAAGGCGGGAGATTTAGCCGGTCTTTTGACAAACTTAAAAAGGGGCGATGTCCTGTTCATTGATGAAATTCACCGTTTAAATCGGTCCGTGGAAGAGTATCTCTATCAGGCGATGGAGGATTTTACGCTCGATATCATGATCGATAGTGGCGCCCATGCGCGAAGTGTTCAAATGAAGCTCAATCCCTTCACACTGACAGGAGCCACCACCCGTTTAGGACTTTTAACCGAGCCTTTGCGCTCTCGCTTTGCCTTTACTTTCCGTTTGGATTATTATGACCCCGAGACATTGGAAAAAATTATTCAGCGCACCGCTCGGATTCTCGATCTCTGTTTAGACAAAACAACCGCTTTAGAAATTGCCAAGCGCTCTAGAGGAACTCCACGAGTGGCGAATCATTTGCTTCGTTGGGTGAGAGATTTTGCTCAAATGAAAACGAATAATTGTATTGATCAGAATGTGGTCCATCGGGCATTAAATATGCTGGCGATCGATGAAAGAGGATTGGATGAGATGGATATGAAACTGTTAGCCATTATCATCGATCATTATCAGGGAGGGCCCGTGGGGGTGAATGCCATTGCCGCTGCGATTGGGGAAGAGCCTTCTACAATTGAAGAAGTGTATGAACCCTACTTAATTATTCAGGGGTTACTCAAACGAACGTCGCGAGGACGAGAGGTCACTCCTCTTGGGTTTCAACACTTAGGTCGCTCTCTTTAAAGATTAAACCCGGAGGAACAAATGAGCCGCTGCATTTTTCTATTTTTTTTGGCCCTATTTCCTTTTTATTCTTTTGCGCAAGCAAGCTGGTGGAATGAGATTAAAGGATATTTTAAAGGGGGCACGCAAGCTCCCCCCCCCACGATGCGTCTGCTCATTCTTCATGATGCTGAGCGAGCAGATGTAGAGGTGCAAGGAAAATATAGCCTGTATGACCCTTACACCAACTCTTATATCAGTTCCCGTTTTGCAGGCAAAAGCCGTCCTCTTGAAGCCATGCCGGATGGCTTGAGATGGGGGAGGCGTTCCCCGGTCTCTATCAAATTAAAATTAAGCCCGATGAGGCGATCACCCGCATTCTCGTCAATCGACGGGAATATGAAGGGGAGATGTATATTTATGATATTGGGGGCAGCGTGAGTCTCGTCAATCAATTGCTCATCGAAGAGTATATCCGTTTCCTTTTAGCCGCTTATCAAGAGAGCGATCTAGAACCTGAAACATGGGCGGCACTGGCCATTGCGGCGCGGACCGATGCGTATTACCAATCGTCCCATCCAAAAAATCCTTATTGGACAGTCGACGCACAAAAAGTGGGCTATAAGGGACGCCTCCCCGTCTCAGCAGAAGTGGATGAAGCATTAAAGGTGACGCGCTACATGATTATGAGTCGAACGGGTGTGTATGAGGGATTGGCCACTCCTTTCCCGGCAGAGTTTCATCCCCCTCAAGGAGAGAACCCCTCGCGAGAAAGCGAGCCTGCAAAGATTTCTATCGAAGAGGCAAATGCGCTGGCTCGCCGAGGCGAGCATGCAGCCCAGATTCTTGCAAAAGCTTTTCCCGGGACGACGATTATGCTCATGAAGTATGCTCATGGACAGTGAGCGATGCTTTTCTAGCCGGCAAAGCTTGTAGCTGGACCTCGGGCATTTTAAGGGGTCGATAAATGCAATCTTTTGAGCTATAGCGAGTTAAAATTTTTTCGCCAACCCTCATTTGGGTTGGCGAAAAAATTTTAACTCGCTATAGCTCAAAATCTTGCGTTTAGCGACCCCTTAAAATGCCCGAGGTCCAGCTTGTAAAAGGATCGCGCTATAAGAGGAAATGCGAAAATTGGGAGTAAAGAGCTGAGGCCGCTCATCCTCCTGAAAAAAGTCATCCGGAGGAGGATTATGTGTATTGACGACCCAGTGCCACGCTTGATGAGAGGGAGGAGAGGGGAGATGGATGACTTGCGCAAGGTGGCCTGCATTGAAGGCCGCAAAAAGGTTCGGCCCTTGCTCGTCGTTTAGGGTAAAGGCAACGAACTGGTTGTCCTTTTCCCAATCAGGCTGAGAGGGGTTTAATCCATGCCAGGTAATATCTGTTTCCCCTAAAAAATCATCGCGCCGCAGCAGGGGATGATTTTTCCGGAAATGAATGAGAGAACGGAAGAAGCGATGAAAGCCTGTCTTCATTTCCAATTGATCCCATAAAAACCAATTCAATTCATTATCTTGGCACCAGGTGTTATTATTTCCGTCACGTGTATGTCCATATTCATCTCCCATCAAAATCATCGGAATCCCTTGGGAAATCATCAGGGCTAAATGGAAATTTCGAATTTGACGCTCTCTCAAATACACAACCTTCTTGTTGGTGGAATGCCCTTCTACACCACAGTTCCAGCTATCATTATGGTCAAATCCGTCGCGGTTTTCCTCTCCGTTTGCCTCATTATGTTTTTGATTGTAGGTGACAAGATCGGCTAAACTGAATCCATCATGGGCTGTGATGAAATTCACGCTACAAAGGGGAGAGCCTCTCCAGCCATAAAGATCTTGTGATCCGCAAAGAGCGGTGGCAAACACGGTCTTATGGTCAGGAGTTCCTTTAATAAATCGCCTGACTTGATCGCGATAGCGTCCATTCCATTCAGACCAACGCTTCCCCGGATAAAACCCTCCGACTTGATAAAGTCCCCCTGCATCCCAAGCCTCGGAGATTAATTTGGTTTGAGAGAGGATCGGATCTAAGGAGATCGCTTCTATCACGGGGGGATTTGGTAAAGGAGCCCCGTTGCCTGCACGGGTGAGGATGGAAGCCAAATCAAACCGAAACCCATCGACATGCATTTCGGTGACCCAATAACGCAAGGAGGCTAAAATCAACTCTTGGCTAATGGGGTGGTTGGCTTGGAAGGTATTGCCGCAGCCGGAGAAATTTAAATAATTTCCTTGGTCATCGATCATGTAATAGGCGTGCGGATCCAACCCTCGAAAAGAGAAGGTGGGCCCCTTTTCATTGCCTTCGCACGTATGGTTATAGACCACATCCAAAATGACTTCGATCCCATTTTTATGCAGCTCTCGCACCATTGTTTTAAATTCTAGGCGTGCATGATCTTGAATGGATTGGCTGGCATAGCGATTCATGGGAGAGAAAAAATTGACAGTGGAATAACCAAAATAGTTACATAATCTCTCCTTTGTATAAGGATTGGATTGCATCACTTCCTTTTCATTGAACTCATGAATGGGAAGAATCTCAAGGGCATTGACCCCCAACTCTTTTAGATAAGGGATCTTCTCGACCACTCCTAGATAAGTGCCTGGATATTGGACATTGCTGGAAGAGTGACGTGTCAATCCTCTGACGTGCATTTCATAGAGGATAAGATCACGGGGAGGAAGACGGGGAGGCTGATCTCCTTGCCAATCGAAAGGAGTGGGATCGATCACCTTGCCAAGAGGACGATAAAGAACATTAGGAGGACTATTCCATTGGGGCGGGCTAGCGACGGCTTTTGCATAAGGATCTAAGAGGAGAGAGGGAGAATCGGGAGACTCTTTGCGAACGACTCGATATCCATAAACGATGGAGGGGGGGAGCCCTTGAATCCGCAGATGCCAAGTCTCTCCTGTTTTGTTTTGAATGGGATCGAGTTCGATTTCATGGAAGGGAGTGTTGAGATTGTTTTCCATAAAAAAGCAAAGAAAGACCCGTTCAGCCTCTTTGATATAAATAGAGAAATTCACTCCTTCCGGGACAAAGGAGGCGCCAAAAGGGAGAGGAGACCCTTCAGAAATTTTCCATTTTTTAGCAAGTTGTTCCTGCATGGGGCTGTTCTCCTACAAAAGTCTTATTACAAGAAGGATAATTAAAAAAGAATAGAAATTAACGCCATGTGCGACTTTGTTCCGTTCGAGTCCGGGCCCGAGACCGGGCCCGTGCCCGAATCGAGATTCCGAGCTTTGCTAAACTATTTAACGAAGCTCGGAATCTCGGTTCGGGCACGGGCCCGGTCTCGGGCCCGGACTCGAACGGAACAAAGTCGCACATGGCGTAAATTAAAAAATGCTTGTCTTTTGAGGAGGAGCAAGAGTAAAATGGAACCAAGGCTGTAAACTTAAGCAAAATAACAATCTTGATTAGCGATGCCTCTTCTAGGCATGGCTGACTTTGAAGGAGATATTATGTCAATTGAAAATGCAAAGGCGAATCTCAAGGAATTTGGGAAGGAGCTAGGATTAGAAGGATTAGAGTTTGATGAAAATAACACGTGTATTTTAGGGATAGATGACGAATTTTCCTTGCATCTGACCTATGAGCCCAATTCTAAGCGTCTTTATCTTTATTCTCCCTTGCTAGATGGGCTTCCAAGAGATGATAAAACAAAATTAAGGCTATATGAAACGCTTTTAGAAGGCTCCATGTTGGGCGGACAAATGGCAGGAGGAGGGGTTGGGGTGGCTGTAAAAGAAGAGCTCATCCTGATGCATTGTACATTGGAAATGGAACATGCCGTTTCTTCTGCTCTCCGTGCGTTTGCCCCTTTATACGTAGAAACCGTTGAAAAATGGCGTAAGAGATGTCGAGATATCTCAGAAGGGCGTGATGAAGGGGGGGCAGCTCCTTCTTTTGGCGGTGGTCCCGGCGGCGGCTCTCAACAGCAGCAGCAGCAACAACAGCAGCAGCCAAAAGGCGGCAAGCCTGGTCCGCAAATTATTAGAGGGTAATTCTTTCAATTCCTTCCAGTTCCAAACTGGAAGGGGTCTTTAAAAAATAGTGAGGTTAAGATGTTTTTTGTCATGATTGCTGGACACTTGGGGAAAGATCCTGAAACACGCTTTACTTCGAGTGGTCAGAAGGTCACATCCTTTAGTGTTGCGACGAAGCAAAGAAAAGGGAAGGAAGATGTCACGATATGGGTAAGGGTGACGGTTTGGGGAGATCGCTTTGATAAGTTTCTTTCTTACTTAAAGAAAGGAAGTGGAGTGATTGTTTCTGGAAGAATGCATCCTCCTACCAGTTATACAGATAAAGAAGGGCGAACGCAAATTAGCCTGGAGATGACAGCAGAGATGGTCGAATTTAGTCCTTTTGGAAGGGGAGATCACCCGGGAGAGGGACAAGCGACGCAAAGCTCCTCTCAAACGGCTGCCTACACGGCTGGTTATGAGTCTTCCTCTTATGGGGGAGCTGCTCAGCCTGCTGCGAACCAGTTTCAGGTCGATTCAAAATCTGCACCCTCTTATGGATCTGTCCCGGGTCAAGGAAATGCTTATTCGCAAACCTTTGATGAAGATAATCTTCCTTTCTAGGGGATCATCATGGACTTTGCTTATGCGACCCAGTTGGAAAAACGGAAAAAGGCGGATGTCTGTGTGTTGCCTTTTTGGCGAGAAAAAGAAAAGGGACAGGCTGCTTATCCGCTCTCGGACCCGCTCAAGCGTTTGATCGATCCCGTTTTAGAGTCAAAAGACTTTAAGGGAAAAGAAGGAGAGGTCCTTTGTCTCTATCCTGAGGGAGAGGCTGAGAAGCGCCTTCTTTTAGTTGGATTAGGGGCAAAAGATCAATGCTCGAAAGAGATGTTAAGACGCTCCTTTGGGAGTGTGACAAAGACATGTCACACTAAAAAATGGAAAACCCTTAATTTAGCGATTCCTCAAGGCACTTCGTTAACAGAAGAGGATTTGCTAAAAGGGATTGCAGAAGGCCTCCTCCTCCCAAATTATATGTTCAATCGTCTTAAACACCCGGAAGAAGGGGAAGAGGAGACGCTTGTACAAAAAGTGACTTGGATTGGTCCGCAGCGAGAGGTCTTAAAGAAAATGGCCTCTACTTTAGTGATTTGTGAAGGAGTGAATGAAGCGCGAGATCTTGTCAATGATAATGCCGATCATGTCACTCCTCAATATTTGGCTCAGTGGGCAGTCGATCTTGGTAAAAAGTTCCCGGCGATCAAGACAACCCTTTTTAATAAGGAGCGGATTGAAAAAGAAAATCTCGCGCTTCTCTTAGCCGTGAATCGAGGATCTGCTTTAGACCCCGCTTTTATTCTTATGAACTACCAAGGAGCCCCACGCTCAAAAGAGCACACCATTTTAGTTGGGAAAGGGGTGACCTATGATACAGGGGGATTGAATTTAAAACCCACAGGCGGAATGGAGACCATGAAATGCGACATGGCAGGGGCGGCTGCTTGTCTTGTCGTGATGAAGGTGGTGTGTCAGTTGGGTTTAAAGGTCAATTTAACTGTTGTTGTTCCAAGTACGGAGAATGGGATTGATGCCAAGAGTTTTAAACCCGGCGATGTGTATGGCAGCTATGCGGGAAAACAGGTAGAAATGACCAATTCAGATGCAGAGGGGCGTTTGATTTTGGCAGATGCGTTGGCCTATGCGGTGAAGAATTTGAAGCCGACACGTCTCATTGATATTGCGACCTTAACCGGTGCCATTGAAGTGGCGTTAGGCTCTGAGGCATCAGGGCTAATGAGTACGAATGACGACTTAGCGCAAAGGTTATTAGAGGCGGGAGAAGAGACCTATGAGCGTTTATGGCGAATGCCCCTTTACGAGGAGTATAAGGAGAGATTAAAGTCAGATATTGGAGATTTAAAAAGCTGGAATGGTCGCTCAGCCAGCTCAAACGTCGCAGCGACTTTTTTACGGCAATTTGTCGGAGAATCTATCCCGTGGGCACATCTGGATATTGCGGGGACGGCTTACCTTTCTGAGGGGAAAAAATATGTGCCCAAGTATGCCACAGGAGTTGGAGTGCGTCTATTAGTGGAGTTTCTTCAGAAATTGGCATAAAACTTGCACCTCCTCACCGTAAACACGGTGCAGAGAGGAGGGAATTATGCCAACAAAAATCACGTCAAAGAAGGGAACTTTAAGTCAAACGTTGGCCCCAAAAAAAGGGGTGCTTAAAACAAGAGGGGCAAAGTCACCGGTCATGGCGAAGCCTCTTCTTGCAGAAAGAAAACCGGCCCCTCGCATCCAGACAGCTGAGGGGTGGAAAAGAGAGCAATTTAGAAAGCGAGCGGAAAGCGTGGAGAATGAATAAAAATTTGTGAGATACGATCATTTAGGTCCCTTTGCGAAGCATCTGGAAGGGGCAAAGCCCCTTCACTTCAGTCCTCTTTATCTTATTTTAGGGAAAGAAAATTTTGAGTGCCAAGAGGCCATCCATCTTCTTTTATCCGCTCTTTTTGCTTCTCCTAAAGAGAAAGAGTTTGGATTATCTGTCATCGAGGGGGGGCAGTTATTAGAGGAAAAGGAGCTCGCTCTTCTCTTATATTCCCGTTCTTTTTTTTCTGAAAAGCGAGTGATTTGGATTCAGCAGGTAGAGAAATTAAGAGAATCGATTCAGAATGAGCTAGAGAAGGTTTTTCTTCGCCCCATTCCTTCCTTAACACTTCTTTTAAGCGGTCTTCCTTTGCAAAGGCCTTCCTCTTTTTA
This sequence comes from Parachlamydiales bacterium, assembly GCA_963801825.1. Lineage (GTDB taxonomy): Bacteria > Chlamydiota > Chlamydiia > Chlamydiales > Parachlamydiaceae > CAWDGI01. Next base: position 304,983 of record CAWDGI010000002.1, on the reverse strand, counting down.
TAAAGCGGCGGAGAAGGGAGGGGTGATTTTAGAATTTGCCGAAGTTAAACCTTGGGAAAAAGAGAAAAGGCTCGCAGAATGGGTGGGGCAGCGAATGGCGGCCGCTCGGAAGCTGATTGCCTATCCAACCTGTCAAGTGCTCGCCAAGCAAACGGCAGGGGATCAAGCTTTGCTTGCTCAAGAGGTGGAGAAATTGCTTTGTTACTGCATAGAGAGGCAAGAGGTGACGTTGCAAGATGTTGAAAGGATTTGCACACGGGAGTCTTCTGATTCGATTTGGCACTTAGGCGAAGCGATCTTTCGGCGAGATAGAAGAGCGGCTCTTGAGAGGCTAGGGAGTCTTTTGGGTGAAGGGCAGGCGCTCTTGCCCATTCTTAGGCAGTTGAGGAGTCAGTTTCAAACGGACTATCAAGTGGCTCTGCTGCTTGCACAAAAAAGGCCAGTCCAAGAAATCACTCAATCCTTTCCTTATATGAAGGGACAAATTTTGGAAAAGCATCTTTATCAGGCGCGTGAATATGGTCTTTCTGCATTTAAAAAAGGGATTTTGGTGTTGGATGAGACGGAGCAGAGGCTAAAAAACTCATTTGCCGACGAGAAACGATTAGTTGAATTATTAGTTTTCAAATTGACGAGTTAAGGGAAGGGAAAGAGGCGAGATGGATCAAAAACCGGCCCTTCTTTTGCTCCCGAATTTGTTGGGAGAGCATCGTCATGCAGAAGTTTTTCTGCCGGCTAGCGTCTTTAAAGCGGTCTCCACTTTGCAGGGCTTGATTGCTGAGAGTGAGAGGGAAGGGAGGCGTTATCTTTCCCGTTTTGAAACTTCTCGTCCGGCTGCTGAGATTCCGATTGCTCTTCTAAATGAGCACACGCCCGCTGATCATCTTGATTTTTTGCTTGAGCCTATTGTTGCAGGGGAGCGCTGGGGGCTTGTCTCTGATGCAGGATTGCCTTGCATTGCTGATCCCGGTTCAACGCTTGTTTTACGAGCGCGCCAACGAGGGATCCACGTTCAGGCCTTTGTTGGGCCTTCTTCCCTTTTATTCGCTCTCATGTTATCAGGATTGCCCGGGCAAAGATTTTGTTTTCATGGGTACTTGGATAGAGATCCTGAGAAGCGCGTACGAGAGATTAAGCGCTTGGCAGCGCAGTCTGGGCAAGAGAAGAGGACGCAACTCGTGATTGAAGCTCCTTATCGCAATCGTTATTTATTGGAGGCATTCATTCAAACGCTCCCGGAGCAGGCTCTGTTAAGTGTGGCTTGGGACTTGACGTTGCCGACTCAAGGGGTGATGACGCTGACGGTGGAGCAATGGAGGAAGTGTGCGTTGCCGCAGCTGGAGAAGAAGCCGGCGGTTTTTTTATTTTATGTCTAAATTAATCATTTTAAATTTACTTACAAATGTTTTCTTTTCTTAAGAGATATAACTTCTTAATATCAGATTGATACGGCTCTTCCTTTATAAGATTTTCCAAAGTCGATTCGATCATCCTTTTAGTCCAATCTGGCAGAGAGGGATGGAGACTATAATAGACCCACTGCCCTCTACGCTCATCTGAAACAAGTCCAGATGAGCGCATAAGAGCAAGATGGCGAGAAATTTTTGGCTGTATGCTCCCTATTATTTGGCTAATTTCACAAACACAGAGTTCCCCTTCTTTTTTGAGTAACACGATGCAACGTAGACGCGTTTCATCGGATAATAGGGAGAATAACTCAGTTGGAGTCATCATTTTGTCCTTGGTTTAATTGCTTTAATTTTTGCTGAAACCACATAGTTCTCTGCATCAGAGCCGGGAACCCAATCTTTGATAAACATACGACTGCTTTCCCGAGGCTCGATCACAATATGGGTAAATCCTGAATTGGATAAGATATCTTTAAGCTCGTCAATCGTGAGTGCACCTGATATGCAGTTACAATAGAGTTCTTTATTACTAAGCATTTCTGGAGGCAATGGTTTATAGGCCACCATATCGGAAATAGCTAATCTCCCCCCTTCTTTGAGGACTCGAAAAGCTTCATTAAAAACATTGGTTTTATTCGTTGATAGGTTGATGACACAATTTGAGATAATCACATCAATGGCACTGTTTGGCAATGGCAAGTGCTCGATTTCTCCTAAAAGAAATTTTACATTTGGATAGCCATTTTTGGAGGCATTATCCCTTGCTTTACTGATCATCTCTGGAGTCATATCTACTCCATAAACCATTCCTTGAGGGCCGACTCGCTTTGCTGCCAAAAAGACATCGACACCCCCACCGGCTCCCAAATCTAGAACGACTTCGCCTGGCTTAAGGGAAGCGATTGCCTGCGGATTACCACATCCAAGACCCATATTACACCCTTGAGGCACGCTATCCAATTCTTCTTGAGAATATCCTAATTCTTTTAAGTATTCCGTATCGGGCTTTGCAGATACCCCACAACAGCTTCGCGAATTCCCGCAACATTTATTTTGATTATTCGCTTCCGCAACATTTCCATATGCTGATCTTACTTCCCTCTTAACATCTTCCGCATTCTTAACAGTATTTGCTGCTAAGTAGTAAACATACTCTGTCTGAGGCTGGCAATAATAGTCCATAAGATGACTCCTATCTTGGTTATTTACTTATATTCATATGTATATACGAATGTGCGTATATAAATCAAGGGCTATTTCACATCATCAACGTGACCGTTCCAACGACAATCCCCGCAGTTGTCCAGGGCACATGCAATTAAATCAATTTTTTGAACCACAGAGAGCGCCGAGTACATAGAGGAGAGAGAAAATATTTCTTTTTTGGCCTGGTTCAATGTCAGGTAACAATTTTTTTCGTGTCCGAGTCCGTGTCCGAGTCCGAGTTCCGATCGTGTTCCCCTCTTCCGCGTTTCCAATCGGAACTCGGACACGGACTCGGACTCGGACACGATCCTGTCATGTTACCCAAAAACTCTACTTTTTGAACCATCCCTCTTTTTTTAATTGTTCCTTACTTTATTGCTTGAATTTCATTCTGGAACTTCCCCTCTATGTACGCTCGGCGCTCTCTGTGGTTCAAAAAATTGATTTAATTGCATGCGCCCCTTCCCTAGAGAGAGTTAAATTATTTAATGCGTCGGTTCTGTCTTGGTGTCTTTGTGTTTCAATCATTTTGTTCAATCGTTGTATTGCTATTGTTTTAAAAGAGCCGCACCCAACTTAATATAATCAACACAGGAGTATGACAGCGCCATATCGCGTTGGGAAGAAATCTCTTGTATGATCGGAAAATAAAGACAAGGCTAAGATCCGATATGCTCAGCAGCAGAGCAATTGAATGGTGGAGTCAAAGACAGATGTGAGACATTCGATGGAGTTAGAGCTAGGAAAGCAGGTAACCTCATGTTTAGCAAGCAAAAGCAAGTGGGATGGGGAGGAGAGATACCACATGCAGGCAGCCGTGAAACCAGAGATAGCAATCTGAGGAATAATAAGCGATCTCCTTTGACGAGGAATTCAGCAGAAGACGATTCTTCCTCTGGAGGATATTCAAAGAAATAAATTTTGCGATTGAAAAAGTCAATGAAGATAAGCATGGAATCAATAAATTCCATTCCAATAATGGCATCGACTGAAATAGGGGATCTCATATGATTAACTCTCAAAGGACCGAACTCTTTTTTTCCAATTTTGAAGCTAGCGATCTCTTCAGTATCCTCAAGATCGAAAGTGAGTAGGTCCTTATTTTCCGGATTTAAAGCGAATGGATCGTCTTCTTTCCCGGTAAAAATCATATGTTCATTACATCCGTTTTTTAAATCTTTATTAAGCAGATTCAAAGTAGATCCCGTATCTAAGATGCAATGGAGCGGGCCTGCTTCTGTCATGGCTTCAAACTCAATAGAACCATCATCTAATAGAAGTGGAGTCTCTGTAAAAGAATCTACCGGATAGCCTTGTTCTTTTAGTGTTTCTAAACTGTCGCAAAGGGCAATCATAGAGTGCTTACAATCGACAAGTAAATTAACATTAGAAAATAGATGCCAGCCGATTCTTCCGAAATAACAGTCCGGTAGTTTTTCCTCTTCTTTTTTCAGTTGACCATCGAGTACAAATTCCAAATTTTTTTCTTCTACCTTTATTGGAGAAAAAACAATGCCATCTATTTCAATCTCTTCTATCCTATAGACATCCTCTTCATATATTTTTCCTCTCACTCCATAACATCGAGTACGCTTAATAAATTCTTTCTTATTGAGTTCTTTGAGAATATCGGGCATGAGAGAAAACATCCCCTCATAACCCAAATCTAATTTTGTAAGAATCGTCTTATTCTCAACCATTGCCTCTAAATAAGGGATATCCGCAGAACAAAATCCACGAATTTTTAGAGGCATAAAGTAAGCGGTTTTTTTTTTAAGAAGTTTCAAATTACTACTCTGATGATCGCTTTTAGGAGCATTTCTTAATAAAAAATAGATTAAGCTAGAAAAGCCTAAGAGGATAAAGACATTGAGCGCATACCATCTTCTATTCTTATTTACTTTCATGGCCTGCACCGACACCTACCTCTCCCGTTCCGTCACTCTTTTTCGTTACTTTTCCTTCCACATAATTACCTTTTCCGTCCTCGGCCCTTGCCGTTCCGGTAACTTCCCAATCACCTTTCTTATCACCACCAAAACTTCTTTTATAATCTACTCTAACCGATCCTCCTGCTTTATCACCATGACCATGTTTAAATGATTTGTTAGACAATACTTCAGATATATCGGAAACAGCATCTAATATCAGTTGTGTGTGGAAAAGGTCCTTATTTGTAGAGATCACAGAAGCCGGAGAGAAACTCATATTCCCGTAAACATCCGAAACTTTGTCAAATCCTTTCAAGCTCACATTCTTTATATTTTCTTGCGTTTGCATGACTGGCTGAAATTCCGTTTTCAGCTCTTCATCCAATGCCAATGACTGCTGTTGAATCCATTCTGACCAAGAAATCCTGAAATCTGGCACTTGTTGGCAATAGACATAAAATTTAGAGAGAAAATCGAACTCCTCTTGTTCATCCCATCCTGATGAGATTCCTTTGGAATGAGGGCCCTTCAAGTCAAGTCCATTGATTAGCTGATGCCTTGCTAAAATATCCTCTAAGCTGACTTGATGGCTATTTTTGATCATATCCATCAAGAGAAGAAATAGGGTAGTCCTGTGCTGGCCTACCTGGCAGTGAAAGTGAACCCATTGATCGGGAGATAAACAGTTTATAAACTGAACGAATTGGTCCACAAGTTGATCATTCGGCATCCTGCCGGTTTCTACTGCGAAACGAACATAAATATGACTCATCCCTTCTACAAATGCTCGTTCTGTGGTCACTTGTGAAACTGCCAATCCAACTTGTTCGGTTTGTTCAGGGCCTTGGTCAATCCATACATAACCGGTCTGTAGAGCCAATTCTAAGCGTCTGTACTCATCCAGTTCTATTTCTTCTGCTGTTTGATTAAAAGGATCATTGCTATCAAGTTCATCTATCCAACACATTGGCAATCCATTGACCAATCCATGATATTCTGCTCTTAGGTCGCAAATGATCAATTGCTCAGATTCCAGGGGGAGGGCCTTGACTAATTCAGAAAAGCCTTTCTCTGAGAATTGCCCGCTACCAGAGACCTTCAATTGATCCAATCCTAACACATTGCATGTAGATAAATCGGCGGGCGGGTGATTTAAAATTCGAAAATTCTGGGGGAATGTAACCTCTTCGGGAGCATCAAAGAACGAATCATTGATCGTAGAGGACGCACAAAGGGAACTAAGAAGTAGTAGACTCATGCTAGTTGTCATTGCAAGAAAAGACATTGGCTTCTTCATATTTTTTTCTCCTCATAAAAATTTAGGAACACGTAGACTTCCATAAGTCTTTTTTTAAGAGAGGATAAGTCCAATTTATGTTTTTATCAAACAATTTTTTTACGGATCAAAGAAACAACGATGATTTCTTTCATAATTCGGATACGGAGCCCCATCTTCGCTTACGCTTCCACGGCGAAAAGAATAAAATCCTTACTTACTTTATATCTGCTCTACATGATTGGTCCGCAACTCTTATTCAAAATGACGAAATAAAAGACATGAACTTTTCTATTTACGAAAGAGAAATAGAAAGATATGGAGGAGAGCAATTGATCGATCTAGCAGAGGCATTTTTTTATGGGGACTCACTCACCTCTCTTGCTCTTATCCATTTTATGCTAGAAAATAAAGTTTCATTACCCGACTATGGAATAGCCGCATTAAGTTTAATAGATCTCCTTAAAAATTTTGGATTAAATTTCGCACAACAGATCGAATTCTTTGAAAAGTTAGGATTAGAAGAATACGATCTTAAAGGCTTTCGTGAACAGAAATCTGCCCTTGTTTCTATGGCAAAAAAACTTTGGCAAAATCCATTTGAAGACGGACAAGAAGGGATCCTTTTCACGCAGGCTTTACAAAAGAGAGCACTGGCACAGAAGTCCTATGTGGAAAAAATCGATGAACTCAAGGAAAAAAAAGAGTTGACTAATTCTCTCAGTGCCATTCAAGATAGCTGCATCCATATGCACTGTAATCGATTGATGGGATACGATCTAAAGAAAGAGCGTCAAGCACGTCTTTATGCCTTACATCTATTAAGAACCATTCCGTTTATCTTAAAACCTTCACAACAAATTAATTGATTTTATGAAATTATCTGTTAAATCGAATCAATGTTTAGGATTAGTCAAAGAAATCGCCCATCGCATGGATCGTCCTGAATGGGTCAAAGAGACGACTCAATGTCCACTCAATCACAATTCTAGAGCAGTGTTTAAACAGTCTTATTGGGATGATCTATCCATTGCGGGAGGCTATGCAGGGATTTTACCTCTTTTTACTGAATTGGATCATCTGTTTCCAAATGAGGGATGGGATCAAATCTGCCATGCCTATATTCTTAAAATTAAAGAGGCAATAGAATCTACAAATTATCATCACGTCTCTATGTTTGGAGGTTTAGCAGGAATTTGCTTTTATATTCAACAGGCATCAAAGGAGGGGAGTCGTTATCAAAAGCTTTTATCTAAACTGAATATGTTATTTGCTGATCGCTTGGAAGCGACATATTTATTTCGTTTCAGAAAACAACTTCAAGCGTCAAAACCGAGCCCGATGGCACTTTACGATGCGATACAAGGATTAGCAGGGATTGGATTGTATTGTTTAAAAAATTTACACACGGCTCCTTTCCCATCCTTAGTAGGAGAGGTGGTCCAGTTGTTAGTGACGTTGACATATCCAATCGAAATAGAGGGGGAAAAAGTTCCAGGATGGTATGTCCCTCAGGAATTCCAATTTCTTGAGGAAGAAAAAGACATCTATCCGAAAGGAAATTTTAATATTGGATTATCTCATGGGATTTCGGGTGTTTTGGCCTTTTTATCTATTGCTTTGCATCATGGGATTCGGATGAGTGGACAAATTGAAGCGATACACAGAATTGTCGATTGGTTAATTGCAAAACAATCAAAAAAAAATGGCCATTTATTTTGGAGAGCTCGAATAAGTTTTGAAGAAGAAATTGGGCATTCTCCTATTGCCCATTTGCCAAATAGAGAAGCGTGGTGTTATGGAACCCCTGGTGTAGCGAGAAGCCTTTTTCTTGCAGGAAGCGCTCTCAAAAATGAGACAATCAAACAGTTTGCTGTCGAATCTTTTTCTTCCCTCTTCTCTCGAGAACCTCAAGATTGGCTCTTACCCGGTCCGACCTTTTGCCATGGAATTTCAGGATTGCTCATGCTCACCCATCTGATGGCTAGAGATACGCAATCTTCTTTTTTAAAAACTAAAACCCATGTCTTAAAAGAGCTCCTTTTAGACTTTTATCTCCCGGATAGCCACTTTGGATTTCAAGATGCTGATCCTACAATAGAAGGAGATTATGTTCGTATTGAACGACCCGGACTTTTGGAGGGGGCAGTCGGTGTTTTATTAACTTTACTCTCTTTGGAATCTAACTCTTACTCTTGGCATTTTCCATTTTTGATTGATTTTTGAACACCCCACAGTATACTCGCATGGCTATTTTACAAGAGATATCATGATGAATAGTCTTTCTCAATTACAGATTTCCCTGGGTACTCGTCTCAATGAGGTATTTCCAGCATTGACGGCTGTACAAATAGAGCGAATCGCTTTGCATGGACACGTTCGTTCAGTGCAGCAAAATGAAGTGTTAATTCAAGCAGGTAAACCTGCAAACCATTTCTTCGTTGTCAAATCTGGTCAAATCCATGCAATCAGGAAGGTAGATGCGACTGAGGAGCTAGTAGCCGTCATAAATCCGGGTATGTTCTCGGGCGAATTAACCCTAATTTCGGGTCAACGAGGTCTTGTAGAAATACGAGTAAGCATCACCGGCGAAATCATTGAAATGGATCGTAGTCAACTGCTTGCACTCGTGCAAACAGATAGCGAATTAAGCGATATCCTCATGCGGGCGTTTATCTTACGAAGATCGGAATTGATCTCCCATGGACTCGGAGAGGTCGTGCTCATCGGATCGAACTATTGTGCCGGGACACTTCGCATCAAAGAGTTCCTGATGCGCAATGGACTCCCTTATACCTTTGTTGATCTTGATCATGATGCAAGCGTGCAGGAGCTGTTGGATCGCTTTCACGTTAAAATCTCAGAGGTACCGGTTTTGATTTGCCGCGGTGAGGCGGTCCTTAGGAATCCTACCAATAGTGAAATAGCAAAGTGCCTTGGCCTCAATGAGATGATTGATTCGACACAAGTACGAGACGTTGTTGTCATTGGAGCGGGACCCGCAGGACTTGCGGCTGCCGTGTATGCCGCTTCGGAAGGACTAAGCGTTCTGGTGTTAGAGTCAAACGCTCCGGGTGGCCAGGCCGGTTCGAGCTCGAAAATTGAAAATTATCTTGGTTTCCCTACAGGTATTTCGGGTCAGGACTTAGCCGCTCGCGCGTATACACAGGCACAAAAATTTGGTGCGCAAATGGTCATCGCACAAAGTGCCGGAAAGCTTTTATGTGGTCGACGTCCCTTTGCAATTGAGATCGATAATGGAAGACAAGTGATAGCGCGGACGGTGATCATTGCAACGGGGGCTCAATATCGGAAGTTGCCTATAGAAAATTTATCGAAATTTGAAGGGGCCGGCGTCTATTATGGTGCGACGTTTTTAGAGGCCCAATTGTGCCAAGAAGATGAAGTCGTTGTCGTGGGAGGCGGTAATGCTGCCGGTCAAGCCGTTGCGTTTCTTGCACAAACGGCCAAGCATGTGTACCTACTCGTGCGATCGGCAGGATTGGAACAAAGCATGTCGCAGTATCTCATTCGACGCATCGAAAAAAATCCGACGATAGATTTCAGGAAACATACTGAAATTGAGGCCCTTGAAGGAGATCACCACCTTGAGCGAATACGATGGCGGAACAACCAAACGGGGAACATTGAGAGTCATCACATCAAGCATGTTTTCGTCATGACCGGCGCCATTCCCTGCACACAATGGCTTAAAGGCTGCGTGGCTTTAGATGCTAAAGGGTTTATCAAGACAGGGCCAGATCTATCGAAGGATGATTTGAATGCAGCGAAATGGACGCCTGCAAGGGCTCCCTATCTCCTCGAAACGAGTTTACCAGGGGTATTCGCAGTCGGCGATGTCCGAAGCAGTAGTATCAAGCGTGTGGCATCTGCCGTTGGAGAGGGATCGATTGCTGTTGCCTTCGTCCATCAGTTTCTACGTTAAGGGGCACTAGACGTACAAAGTATTTAAATTTTTTCTTCACATTTCTTCTTACGTGTTGTCTTATTTTTTTCAGGTATTACACTTAGTTCTGCCTCGATTTCTTCCACTGTAGGGAGGCTAGACTTGAGTTCTTTAGGAAGCTTTTCAACTAGCTTTACCTCAAATTCTGCTACTCCGATTGGTCGATTGAAATTCCTTAAAACGTATTCTGCAAAAACATTATCTTTTGTCCTGCACAGGATAATTCCAATGCTTGGCTGATCATCTTTATGTCTAAGCTGGTCATCAATAGCAGAAAGATAGGCACTCATTTGCCCAGCGTCACGACTGTCAAATTTCCCTATTTTGGCCTCCACAGGTATATAACAACGTAATTTCAAGTGGTAGAACAATAAGTCAATATACAGATCTTGTTTTCCTGCTTTAATATGGTATTGTTGGCCAACAAAAGCAAAGCCATGTCCCAGTTCGATCAGGAATTTTTGGATGTGGTTAACAAGTCCGTCTTCTAAATCCTTTTCTAAATGCTCTTTGTGCAGGGTAAGAAAGTCAAAGACGTATGGGTCTTTCAACGATTGCTGTGCTAAGTCTGATTGATGGGCTGGCAATGCCACCTTGAAGTTTGTGATCGCTTTACCTTCTCTCTGGTAAAGATTATTTTCAATCCAAATAATAAGCATACTGCGGCTCCACCCATGTTCTATCACTTTGGAGGCGTACCAAAGACGTTTGCTTGTGTCCTTTATTTTTTGGATTAGAAGAACGTTATGACCCCAAGGTATAGAAAAAATTGGTAAAGCTTCAAATTGTCCAACAAGCTGTTGGACTTTTTCGTAAGCTAAATAGAATGATCTAATATAGAAAATGTTAGATCTAGAAAACCCCTCTACCCCAGGAAACTCATTTTGTAGGTCTTTAGCCACTCTTTCCAGAACCTTGCTTCCCCATCCTTCATGTTCCTGCTTTTCAACAATGTCTTTACCCATGTCCCAGTATAGTTTGATTAGCTCCTTGTTGACCGCTATAGCCCCCTTAATTTGCGCTGAACGTATCTTTGTCTTTAACGAGGTGATAAATTTCGTATAATTTGCCGTTGAAACTTCAGTCTTTCCGACTGCTGAGATCGCTTTTTTAACCATTGGAATCTCCTATTTCTTTTTCGTAATATTTTTTGAGTGGCCTTGGGAATCGGCTAGAGACGACATAAATCGCCGCTGCACTAAACACAAATCCCGGAATCATCGGCAATACCTCATAATTGCTAAGCCGCGCATTAATGAACGGCCACACCATCACCGTGACCGTTCCGACGATAATCCCTGCAATCGCCCCATACCGGTTAATCCGATTCGAGTAAAGACTCACTAAAACCAGAGGACCAAAGGCACTCCCGAGTCCCGACCAAGAGTAAAGAACCGTATCCAAAATAGTCGCATTTTGATTAAAAGCCAATAGCAAGGCAATCACAGAGATCAAAACGACACTCATTCTAGAGACCCATAAGACTTTTCGATCCGAAGGGGGTTCGCGATGCAACGGTTTGTAAAGATCGGCACTCATCATCGACCCGCACACCAAGATTTGAGAATCCATGGTCGATAAGTTTGCTGCAATAATTGCACATAAAATCAGCCCTCCCACAAAGGGGTGAAAGAGCTCTTTCACCATTTCGATAAAGAGCATCTCCGGTTTTTCCAACCCATTCGGAAAATAACCAATCGCTAAGATACCCACCCATGCAGCCGCTGCCAAAGCAATGACTTGCCACGACATCCCCAGCCACTTCGATTTATTCATCTCAGAGACATCTTTGATGCCCATAAATTTCGTAATAATATGGGGCATTCCAAAATAACCAAGCCCCCACCCTAATGCCAGAGAAATAATCGTAAAAATCGACTCAAAATCCCCTTCAGGAAGAAGGGAAAGAGAAATCTGCTTTTGCTGGGCAATCTCAACAATTTTGTGCCATCCCTCAATTTTCTGGTAAGCCATCAGCGGAACCAGCAGCAGCATGAGCAGCAAGAAGACTCCCTGAAAAAGATCAGTCCAAGCAACGGTGGTAAATCCCCCAACAAAGGTGTAGGTCACAACAACAAAAAGAGCGAGGGAGAGGCCAATATAATAATCTATCCCAAATAAAGACTCGAGGAGATAGCCCATCGCAATTAACCCGGCAGATAAGTAATGAGTCAAAAAAATGACCATCACAAGGGCACTGAGAATGCGAAGTGTCCCAGAGCGATCATGAAAACGCTTCTCAAAAAAGGAAGAGAGGGTATAGCAATGGTACTCTTCTGTCATTGAGCGAAGGCGAGGAGCCACGAATTGCCAATTGAGATACATCCCAATGATCAACCCTAATGCAATCCATATCCGAGGAAGCCCAAGAACAAAAATACTCATGGGAAAAGCCATAAAGAGCCATGCACTCATATCACTCGCATGGGCAGATAGAGCGACCAGCCAAAAACTCAACGAACGATTGCCCAGGATATAGCCGGAAGAGGTGGTTTGTTTCCGGTGGAAGAGAAGCCCCAGCGTCAACAAAAGGGCAAAATAAACGAAGAAGGCAGCAATCACATAGAAATGCATCAAACTCTTCTCTGCATGCTAATAATTTGAAAATTTTTCTTAATTTGCTGTTTTTTGACCAAAAAGTTGAGCTCATTCGTTAACATGGTATGAATAATATCTAAACCATCTTCAGCAAAATGACGCAACACTTTTGCAAACCACCCTTCGATTTTTTCCCTCGTCTCAAAATGTTCAGTAAAAGCATGATTATAAAGAAAGATCATCTCTTGATTTTCGAGCAAGAGTTCTCCTTCTTGACTTTTGATAAATTGCTGAGACTTGATCGACCAAATAAGAGGAGGGGCAAGGCCCCTTTGTTCATGATGCAACCATTTAAAATGATCTAAAAACTGGCAAGTGATAAAAAAACAAGAGGCGTCCGGCAAACCCTTGATCGGCAAGGCAGCCAATTGATTGAGCTTCACAAGCCCTCCAAATCCCTCTTCTTCCGATTCCAATAAAGTCAATGTTAACTTCTCCTCTGAAGCATCGACTTTAAACAAGAGCCCCTTTTGAAAAGGAGCAAAGGGAAGCGAGGTCAAACGGATCCTCAGTTTGGGATGCTCAAACTCTTCAATGATTTTTTGCAACAGATAGTACTGCAAAAGAAGGGAGCACTCATATTCCCCATACATCTGCTCCCGAATTAAAGAGCTGGCCTTTAAACGACTCATATGCTCCATGAGACATTCGCTCATGGTATTCAAAGTGTGCGCAAGCTCAGCCACTTCTTTCGGTCCTTTCAGGGCAATATTGGTTTCGTAATTCCCCGCAGCGATCTTTAGGGCTGCTTGATTCAGCTGTCTCACCGGTTTACTGATCCGCTCGGCAATAAAGAAAATCATCAGAATCACAAAGCAAAGGGTCAGAAGGGCCCCAATCGAAATGAAGGCCCATATATCATGCAGCTGCTGGTCAATCTCTTTGATACTCTCTTTTGCCCCTAAGAGAGTTAGGCTCAAGAGATCCTCTTCTTTGCCAATGAAATAAAAAAAGCCGGAGATCAAAAGGAGGAAGGCAATGAGAAGAGGAAACAAAAGTAAAAGGAGTCGCGCGCGAATTGTCATGAGCGTTAGTCCTCCTTTGATGGCCGAATATCCAAGGCAGAGGTGTAGACCTGGAGAAATCCCAGAGCCACGGAAGGATATTCAGAAATAATCGCAAAGAGGTTGGAACGAGAAAGGGTAAATACCTCACTTCTGACAGGGCTTAGAGCAGAATAGGCGCGCGGTTTATTGTTAAACAACGATTCTTCCCCAAAAAAATCTCCCTTTTTCAACCGACAAATGAGCCTCCCCGTGCCTGAATAAATATCTATTTCTCCTTTGAGAATAAAATACATCCGATGTGCCTCTTCTCCTGCGACAAAAAGATAGTCCTGAGGATCAAAAGCGGCAAGTGCGAGCTTATCCGCAAGGGGCAGAAGCATATTGAGGTCTAAAGAGCTGAAAAGAGGGGTTCTTTTTAGAAAAAAGGCTTTATCAATTAACGTTAAATGCTTCATGTTTCAAGCAGCTCATAAGCAAAATGATGAAAAATTTCATCTTGGCGAGACATCTGTTTCCTCAGCGATGCTCGCCAATTGGGAAGATCCAGTTGATACTTCATCGCTGCTGCCATGATTTGATCCATTTGGGAAGAGGACTCACTCATTTTATCTAAGAGAGCTGTTAAGCTCAAGCGTTCCCCCCCCCTTTTCAAATAAGCGCGCATTTTCTCTTCCTGGGGGATTTCATCCACAAGAGGCTGTAAAAGGCGAAAAATGGGCGGATCGACGGTTTTTTCTAAGGCCTCGACAACCTGGCTCCGTATCTTGGGACTACGGCTCTTTAACGAGCGAGAGAGGATTTCCGCCTCTTCTACTTCTCCGGCAACCCCTAGCAGTTGAATGATAAAATCTAAGACAGAGTGATAATTTGTGAGGAGGACATCCGCTAAAAGGGTTAAATCGCACTCAGAAGAAGAACGAGGAAGGGTCTGATGGTGATAAAAATAAAAATAGGCGCGGTCGATTTCTCGATGAATCGTCTCAGAGAGATGCGCCCGCAATTGAGGGAGGGCGAGGCGTCCCAAAATCCGACCGGCCAAAAGGCGGCAGCGATCGGGCAAATGGGTTCCCTGCATCATCGATAACAAAGTTGGAACAGTTCTCAGTCCCATTTTATAGATAATCTCTTCTGCCCGCCGCCTCTCATTGGGTCGAAAATGGAGAGTGGCCTGAATCAAATCATGGACCAAGCTCGAATCATTGAGGGAGGTCAGCGCCTTTAAACAGGCCAGCCGTATTTCAGGATCGGATAGCTGAGCGAGCAGCGTGATGAGGAGAGGGGCTTGACGCAGACTCTCTAAATTTTGCGCCTCTCCGAGCGACTTGGCCGCGGTGCGAGCGACTTTTAGAGAGGGATGTTTAAGATAGGAAAGAAGAAGGTCGATATCCTGCATGTCTCCCTCAACCCCTAAAATCTGTAGCCCCATGCAAAGTTTTTCCTCTTCAGGGGAATCTAAAAGCGTTTGAAGCTCTTGAGCTGCTAATGTTCGATTGTAAGCGGCTGTTGTAGGGGGGAGGTAGGCAAGCGACTTTTTTAATGCAATGATGAAGGCTCCTTGAAGCTGAATATCCGCACTCTTCAATTCTCCTTGAACTTTCTCCGGGTGGAGAAGCCCTTGTTTAGCAAGTGTGAAATAGACAGCACTTTTTAATTGAGGATCAAAGCCTTCTCGGATCCATTCCTGCAAGGCATCTAAAACAAGGGGGTGGCTGGCGAATGGGCTTTGCTCCAGGAGAGAGAGAAGAGCTATTTTGGTGGAGGATTTCATCTCAAAGGTCTCATTTAAAAGCCGCTTGAGCAAGGTCGGATTTGCAAAAGCCAGAAGGGCTTCGCATGCAAATAATTGGGCCGCCTCATCGCCCGATTTTAAGATCGTCAGCAATCGCCGCTCTGCTTTTTTTTGTTCTTTGTCGTTCATGCGACTCATCCAATCGGCGATTTTTCTCTGAAAGTGAATGGCATTTTCCGATAGGTTAAAAAAGAGGGCTCTTAAATAGCGGGAGCGTAAAGATAAGGCCACGGTTAAAGAGAAGGTGGCAAGAATGAGTCCGAGCAGTTTGCTGTGGTTTTGAAAGAAGGAGAGGAGGAGAGCGCTCATGAGAATGCCGATCGGCTCAAAAAAAGATTCGATCATCACTCGGATTTTATATTTCAGTTTAGAGGGGACAGCATTGAGGAGTAAATTGAAGTTATTATCATCGATGACATATAACGTTCCTTCGACGACAAAAAAGCCAATTAAAGGGAAAAGAAGGCTCGAGCTGAGAGACCATCCCGTGAAAGAAAAGAGGAGCAAAAAGGGGGTGACCATTAAGAGGCTGCTGATGCCAAAGCGGCGGACCAAGCGGCTATAAACGAAGAGTCCAAACAGGAGATTGCCGAGGCTGACGATGGCGAGCCATTGTCCAAGAAAGAGGGTTAACTGTGCTTCTGTTCCTTCCCCTGCTTGGGAAAGGTCTTGAGAGGCAAAGACATGTTGGAAGGTAAACATGTAATTATACTCTGTAATGACTAAAAGCAGGTAGGTTAAAAAATTGCTGGTCATTAAGAGGAGCGTAAAAGGAGAGGCGAAGATCGATTTAATGAGAAATTTAAATGGGCTGCCTCCCTCATACACATCTCCTTTGTGTTCACTTTCTTCATGGATGAGGAGAGGGATGGAGCGTTTAATTTTGTGCACGTAAGTGCCGCTGATGATTAACAGGGAAAGGATCAAGAGAAGCAAGCCACTGAGACCCAAAGCGGCAGAATGCATCAAAAGGCCTGTGCTCGCTGCCCCAAGAAAAATCATGGAGCTAAATAGGCTATAGAGGCGCTTTCCATCTTGCAAATGGTAATATTGATCAATGAAGGTCCAATAACAGGTCATGAGAACGGAGAATAAGAAAAAGCCGGCGAGTTTAAGAGCATACCAAAACCATGTGCTGCTCTCATTAATTCCCATAAGGTGGACTCCGGAAATAAAGAGATAGAAGGCGATGCCGATGGAAAGGGTCGTTAAATAAATCTGGTAAGGAGAAAGGTGATGAAATGCGTAGAGGAGAAGGGCGGCAATGAGGAGCATGCCGCAGGCAGTGAAGGTATAGGCCGTTGGGAGATGCTCTGCTCCGACATGAAGGAGGAATAGGGCATCGGCAAATTTGAGGGCACATGTCGCTCCAAAGGCCCATAGAAAACCGAGGGAGGCGAAGAGAAAAGCGTTTCGCTCTTCTCCCGGATAGAGATGGAAAAGGCGTTGGAGAACCCCTCTTTTAACATCCATTTTTTAATTAATCCTCTTTAAAATGAAATGGGAAGACGTTAACGTCTTCCCATTTCATTTTAAAGAGTTTAGTATTAATTTTGAATAAGAGAATAATAGCGAGCCTGATCTAATCCTGCTTTCGCACAAACGTGCCCGGCAGCAGCGGCTCCTAGCATGGGTGGGAGGGCCATGACGGTCAAAGAAGCGGGGAGGAAGAAGGTGCTAATCAAGATCGCATGGGTTGCAGAGACAGTGCCTAGAGTCATTTCTAAGATGCCGGTATGTCCAGGATTGCCATGGGGGATAATGGGGGGATAGGTGTTTGCGTTTGCAGCAGCCAGTCGCTGATTTGCATACTGATTGATGCGTCGATCGATTTCTACAGTCGCAATAATGGAAATCAGGAATGTTGCGGTAAAAAGGACAGGAGAGACATAGGCAGTCAGGGCACTGCATCCAAGAAGAATAAAAGTCATTTTATGGTCGCAGGTAAATTGCTGAATGCGACGGATCCCTTGCTGACATGTTTGATTCACAACTTGACAGGCATGCCTGACTCTTCCTTGAAGAGTGCTCTGTGCCTGTTGCACATTTTGCCGAATGACTGTGACTCGATGGTGAATTCCAGTCGAAAGGCTTTGCTGTGCTTGTCTTAACCGCACTTGTGCCGTTTGAATCCCCTCTCCTGCCTGTTGCCAGCTAGAGACAAATGCTTGACGACAGGTGGCTTTGATTTGATGGAGGGAGGGAAGAGAACAACTTAAATTCATTTTTTTACCTACTATTTTTACTTTTTATTTTTTAATTTTAATAATATTGTAATATTAAATATTATTTAAGTCAACTTATTAATTAAGATTTTATGTTTCTTTTCTTGATTTAGATAATTTAATTTTTATTTTGATAAAAATGTTGTGTAAAGTTTAGCTCTTTTGTGATCTCAGGATGTTGGCGTAAGATCTCCTCTGCTTCCCGCTGTTGTTGGGGGCCCAAACGCCGTTTGACTTTTACGGCTGTTGCCCCTATCCAGGAAGGGGGGTTGCCATTATAGAAAGCGATGGCGGTGTTAATCCAGGCGTTTAAATCATAATCATCATTAAGCCAACTCTCTATTAATTGGTCGTCGCTCAAAGATTTTTCTTTTGTTTTTTCATCTTCCGTAGACAAGTGATACTCGCAGAGGACGCCCAACATTTGGGCTTGCATATGTGGATCCACTCCTTCCATTTTTTGAATCAGGATGGGAGCGGTGAGATCAAGAAATCGACTCGTCTGTTTGCTATAGACAGACCAAAATAGCTTAGGCAGCGCATCTGGCCTTGCTTGGCTTTCTTTCAGCCAAGTGAGAGAGGCAGAAAGTGTGTAAGAGTATAAATTATCTATGCTTGCCTTCACTTTTGGCCCCGGTATTTTATCTCTACTCAAGAATTCTTGCGTACAATCTTCTGTGATTTGAATATTTTGGCACAATAACGTCAAATAATCCTTCCCTTTCATATCTTTTTTCTCGTCATAATTAGAATTCTCCATTGCTGCAACACAGCTGGCCATAGGTAAAAGGTCGTTGCCATTGTTTCCGTATCTTAAAATAAGAGTCTTGAGCAAACAGACTGTTCTCAGGGGGAAAAAATGCTTAATGGTCTTATTGATGTTATAAAGAGAATTTAGACAACTACCTAGAAGTTGAATGACTTCTAATACATCTTTAGAATGATTAATTATTTTATACCATTTTTCAAGGGGAATCCTATTTATATAAGAGGCAAAGTCTTTGTCATCTTTTAAGCATCGCATAAGAAGGATGAGAAAGTGACCTGCCTTCATCCAAGATTGTTTACTAGAGGGTGTATCATCTAGGGTCTGCATGAATTCAACAAGATAAGAGAGCGCTTGATCCCATTTTTGCAAATAGATCTTTAATTGGATGGCACGGATCCATATTTCTGTCGACACCTTTGTTTTTTGAATGTCTAAGATTAGATCGCTGAGATTGTCGATCGAGAGGACCGCGGGATCTGTATCTCTCCATCCCGGACTTATTTCTGAGAGCCTTCTCTCTTGCAATATTGTTTGTTCTAGTGTACTATTTTCGGGCCATCCCGTTTTTAATTTGCGGATGACAAGATCAAATTGATTGCAGATCTGTTCATCAAACATTTGATTGCCATAATAATCCATCAATTGATCTATGAAGAGCTGTGCTTCTTCTTTCTTTTCCAATTTCTTTTTTATCACTGCCAATGAAGTCCATATCTGCCAATCAATATGAGGTCGATGCTCTTGAAGAGCTTGTTCTAGTAAAGCTTCTTTTTCTTTTAAGTCGGGTGTGAGGCGAGCCCTGTGTATTAGAATGGGAGGGTAATTCACCCCCTTCTCATAAAGCTCTTTTGTTCTTGCATCGTTCATCAGCAATGCTAACCCCCGATGATCTCCTTGTTTGGCAGATTCAATGGCCAGTGGACAAAAGAATGTGGGATACAAAGTGTCATCGGTTGGGACGAGATCTTGCAAAGGAGCGAGTATCTGAATGGCGAAATTAGTGGCACAGGTCGCTCCCTCGGCAATGGCTTGCTTTAAATAGTCGAAAGCAAGAACCAGGCTAGTTTTTTCCTTTTTAATTTTAAAAGGGTTGTTGAGTCGGGAGAGAGGACCCTTAAGAACGTATCTATTTTCAGAGGATTCGTAAATCAACATATGTTTTAAGGATTGAGTGAGATAAAAGAGGCCAATTAATAATTTATCTCCTGCCAGCGGCTTTGAAAATCTCTTTTCAAAAGCATGTCCCGTTAATTTGAAAGAAGAGTCTTCATTAGAAGAGGACAACTGAGGGTGTTGTAGATGAATCAAATAGGTGAGGTGCGTGTAGATATAACTGGTCACAGAAGGGAAGGAGCCTCCATATTTTTTATGACAATGATCTCTTGTGTTTTGATAATCAGGCTGATTCTTTGGTGGAGGCCTTATTTGCACGCCTGTTCCATTTGGAAATCCACTTTGAGCAAGGAGGGAGGACCCTGAATTTAAAACAAAGAAGGGAACAGATCTGAGGATATAGTTATTGAGGAGCATTGCTTGGAGATAACAAAATTGGTTGGGATAAGGATGAGTTTCAGCCTCTGACCATTTAAAATTGAATTGCCATCTTTTACACAGAATTTCCCAGTGATGTTCCATAAAGCGGGCGCAGTCTTTTGAGAGCTGATCCATGATGCCATAACTAGACCCAAAAGAGTGAACTATGCCCAGAATTTTCAAAATCAAGTCATAAGGCAATAGCGGCCATTCTTTTAATTCTATTTGCTCAGTTTTAAGAATTTTTAGGGGAGGTTGTTCCTCCGGTGGTCCCATCGGGGGACGTTTTCCAAGATAGACAGACATATTAAATACTCTCTTTCATTTTTTATTTATTTAATTTCCAATAGTTTATTTAATATTGTATTTTTATTCAACAAAAATTTAATAAAAAATTAAAACTTTCCCTCTCTCTTGCTATTTTAATTAAAATAAGTCTAGAATGAGAGTCTTTCAATAGGTAGGAACCATGCAAAGGACAAAACTTCTTATTATTGGGTCAGGCCCGGCGGGTTACACGGCGGCGATTTATGCTGCTCGAGCGAATTTAATGCCGATTTTATGTGAGGGATTTTTTACGGGTCCCGCAGGGGGCCAACTGATGACCACAACGGATGTGGAGAACTATCCCGGTTTTCCTGAAGGGATTAGTGGCCCTGAATTAATGGATCTTTTTCGTCGTCAGGCGATTCGTTTTGGGACGGAGGTGGTGGGAGAAGACGTTCTCAGCGTCGATCTCAGTCGGCATCCGTTTAAGGCGACGGCAGCGAAATTCGCTTGTGAGGCGGATGCTCTGATTATTGCGACAGGGGCGACAGCAAATCGCTTGGATATTCCTGGGGCAAGAGAGGGGGAGTTTTGGCAAAAGGGAGTGACGGCTTGCGCGGTGTGTGATGGAGCAGCTCCGATTTTTCGTCAGCGTCCTTTATTTGTGATTGGAGGGGGGGATACGGCCATGGAGGAGGCCCTCTTTTTGACCAAATTTGGAAGCCGCATTTACATCGTTCACAGACGCGATCAGTTGCGTGCCTCTAAAATTATGCAAGAGAGAGCGCTTGCCAATCCGAAAATTGAAGTCCTCTGGGATTCTATTGTAGTCACTGTCGAAGGCGATTCTGTTGTCCGTAGCGTCACAATTGAAAATGTGAAGACGAGAGAGCAGACGAAAAGAGAGGCGGGAGGGTTGTTCTTCGCGATTGGGCATACGCCTAATACAGCCTTTCTCCAAGGTCAACTAGAGTTTCACCCAAATGGCTATATCAAGGTTTTCAAGGGGACTCGCACGAGTGTTGAGGGAGTTTTTGCGGCAGGAGATGTGCAAGATCATGAGTATCGGCAAGCGGTGACAGCGGCAGGGAGCGGATGCATGGCCGCTTTGGAAGCGGAAAAGTGGCTTGCCGAAAAGAGGTTGATCGGTTAAGAAACAATATATGAATCGATTCAGAAAATGGCCTCTTTTTCTTTTCTTTTTGCTATTTCTTCAACGAGGAGAAGCAACCGAATATCAACCATGGCTGGGCAACTACCTCGAGTTTGAATGGCGCAATTCTTTGCTCTACCAAGGGTTCTCTTTTGTTTCAACCGGCTCTGATCTAAAAAAGTATTCAACGGGGGATTTTTTCTTTTGCACGAGCCTCAGCAATGCCTTGATGCCCAATTTTTCCATTGAATTAGAAGCTGTTGGTGCGCGCACCAAGCATCAGAGGGGGGGGCAAGTGGACCATCTCAAGGCAGCGGGGCGGTATGTTTGGCAAGATGATCTTGCCGGTGATCCGTTCACCTTGACGACAGGGTTGGCTTTCAGCCTCGCTTTTAAGCGGAGCGTCCATGATCTCAGTTCTTTCCATCACGGACGAGGAGAGGCGGAGTTCTTTCTTTCAGCCGGAAAGGAATGGTCAAAAGGAACAGAGTGGGAGTCTCGTGTTTGGGGAATGTGGGGAGTGGGGGGAGCGCTTGAAAGGGGCTCTCCTTGGATTCGCTTTCAACTCGCTTATGAGAAACAGTTTCTCTGCCTCCATCAGTTTCAAGGATTCATGCGATCTTTGTGGGGATTAGGTCATCACTCTCTTCCCCTTCATCATTTTCATGGATATGGAGCCGTTCAACATCAATCCATTGATTTAGGTCTTCGCTACACTTATGTCTTGGAATACTTTGGGAGCGCGAGCTTAGAGTATTCTTATCGCATTCATGCACGCAATTTTCCTGCCTATGTTCATCATGTCCTTATTCAAATTCTTTATACGTTTGGAATTTGAAAAAAGGATTGCATCAATAATGCCTAAAAAAGTAAAAGCCAAATTTTAATCTTTGCTGCGAGGAATGTTATGCGTGTATTCGTCACAGGAGCTTCCGGTTATATTGGGCATGCTGTTGCCACAGCCTTTCGCCACAAAGGCCACACGGTGTTTGGACTTGTCCGCTCTGAAGAAGCGGAGCGCCTCTTGAGTTTAAATGAAATTTGGCCGGTGAAGGGGGATTTATCTCAGCCTGAGAGCTACCTTCCCATTTTAGAAAAGGTAGAGGTGGCTGTACATTGTGCGTTCGACTACTCGATTGAAAAGGGAGTTGAATACGATGCAAAGACGATCGACACAATTTTAGAAGTTTTTTCCCGCAGTCCCCTCCCTCGTTCTTTCATTTATACCTCCGGCATATGGGTCTACGGCTCTCAAAAGCATCAGATAGTCGATGAATCGATGCCCCTTCATCCTTTGGAGATCGCGAAGTGGCGCCCGGCGCATGAAGAGAAGGTATTAAAGGCGGCAGCTCCTCACTTAAGAACTGTTGTCTTGCGCCCCGGGCATGTCTATGGGGGGGTCGGTGGGTTGATGAATTTGATGCTCACTTCGACCCAAAATGGGGAGGTTGTGATTGTTGAAGAAGGAGCGAATGATTGGCCGCTGATCCATCTACAAGATTTGGCCCATGCGTATGTTTCTGTCGCAGAAAAAGAATTGACGAATGTCGTCCTCAATGTGGTCGATGATTCGACCCCCACTCTTCGAGAGATTGCAGAGGCGATTGCCAGAGCCGCTCAAATCGAGGGAAAAATCAAATCCGTCTCGAGGGAAGAGGGGGAAAAGCTATTTGGTCCTTTAGTGCAAGGATTGACCTTTGATCTGACAGTGAGCAACTCTCGCATTAAGCGGTTGCTGGGATGGCAAATTCACCATGCTCCCTTCATCCAAGAGGTTGATCTTTACTATCATGCCTGGAAGACGACCCAGCAGCAAAATGAAGAATTCTAAGAATTCTTAGCCTTCGAAGATTCTAGCTCGCTAAAAAAAGGGAGCATTGCTTGCAAAGTTTGCTGCGGAGCCTCTTCTTGAGGAATATGCCCGCAGTTGGGGATTAAGAGGCGATGACAAGAGGGAAAATCTTTAATAAATTTCTCATAATGGCTGAGGGGAATCAACGTGTCATGATCTCCCCAAATGACCAAGACGGGGTGGGGGAGATGAGGATATTGTTCGCTCATTTTAAGGAGATAGGAACTATCGAATTGGCGTAAAGTGAGTAAGGTTGCGGTTGCCCCTCCCGGGAATCGATAGGGAAGGCAGTACGCCTCGACTTGTTCATCTGAGATAGAATCGCTTTGGTAGACAATTTGCTTTAGACAGCAGCGCACAATGGTAGGGCCTAATAAAGGGGTCCAAATTTGACTGAAATAGCGGCCAATAGAGAGATAGAGAGGCATTTCTATCGGATAGCCCAACGCATTTAATAAGGTCAATGATTTGACCCGGTGGGGGTATAGGAGGGCAAAATTGAGAGCAATTCCTCCTCCCATGGAATTTCCAACGATATGTGCCTCTGAAATCCCTTTTGCCTCCATAAAGGCCTTGACCTGTTCGACAAAGTTATCCATGGTATAAGGAACATCATCGGGCTTATCACTTAATCCATATCCAATGAGATCCACTGCCCAGACATGAAAACCTGCTTTTGCTAAGGGATCCATCAAGTATTTCCAGGTGTAGGTGTGTGAGCGAAAACCATGAATAAGAAAAATATGCTTGTCTCCTGTCCCTTTTTCGACGTAATGCATCGAAAGGGGGCCGGAAGGAGAAGACCATTCCCAAAAAAGAGCCCCTCGTTTAATTCTCTCTTGCTCTTCCGGCTCAAAAATCTCCAGGTCGGCGGACATGAGCAGGGTCAAACCAATGGCCCAAAGGAGACCTACTTTCGTCGCTAATATCCAAATTAACTTTTTCATTTAGAGCCTCTTAGCATGAAAACCCGGTCAGGGGAGATCATCTGCCTTATATAAAATTCGGGGGAGAAAAACAAGGAAGATAAAAAAATTTTTTAATAAAGAGAGGAATTTGATATGATAAAGTTAAAACCTGACTGGATAGGAGGAACCGAAAAGTATGGTCCGATTTATCGTGAATTTTATTTTGTATGGAATTCTTTTTTATTTAATTTATCTGTTTTTCCCCGACGCCTTTATGACATTAGTTTCTTGGGTGAATCAAGCCTATGAATTTTTGAGAGATCTTGGGATGCAAATTTGGGGGAAAGTGCAGGAGTGGAGGGGAGGATCTTCTCATCCAGCCCCTTCCCCCTCCCATGAACGGGCCTCTCTTTTTCTATTTTGGTTGAGATCTCTCTATTAAGAGTTGGTGGATCCACTCATGAATATGTTGTTCTGCAATGTCTAAGGGGACTGTTCCATTCTCTAGCCAGGCGTGATGAAAGGCTTGGATGGAGAATTGCTCCCCAAGCTTTTCTTTGGCCAATTGGCGCATGTCTTGGATTTTGAGCTCTCCAATTTTATAGGCGAGCGCTTGACCTGGCATGACAAGGTAGCGATCCACTTCTGCCATGATTTCATGGTCGCTCATTCCCACATAACGTTTAAAGTAATCGATCGCTTCTTGTCGTGTCCATCCCATGGCATGCATGCCTGTATCGACGACTAGGCGAATGGCGCGGAGCATTTCAAAAGAGAGTTTTCCAAATTGAGAATAGGGGTCTTGGTAGAGCCCGAATTCACTTCCCAAGCTTTCCGCATAGAGTCCCCATCCTTCGATATAGGCGGTGAAGTGTCCTGATTTACGAAACTCCGGAAGATGGGTGAGCTCTTGGGCGAGGCTGATTTGCAAGTGGTGTCCGGGGACCGCCTCATGAAGCGCTAAGGGGATCATTTCCCATTTAGGTCTTTCTTCAGGGCGGTTTGTATTGATAAAGAAACGCCCCGGACGGTTGTGTTCTTTTGATCCATGGCAATAATAGGCTCCTGTCTGAGCCTCTTCTGAGTAAGAGGGGACGGGGATCACCTCAAAAGGCAAGGGAGGAGCGTCGGAAAATAAGAGGGGAAGTTTTGTTTGAATCGATTTGGTGAGTGCTCGATAGCCTGCGAGCAGCTCTTCTCGATTGGGGTAAAAGAACTGACGATCGGTTTTAAGAAAATGGAGAAATGCTTCAAAATTCCCTTTGAACGGGGTGTTTTCCATCACTTGCAACATCGCTTGATGAATCCGTTCGACTTCCTTGCATCCAATGGCATGAATCTCTTCAGGGGTGAGCCGGGTGGTTGTTTTTTGGCGAATTTTATGCGCATACCATTCTTTGCCATTGGGAAGATCGCTCATGGCAATGGTTGTGCGGCATTGAGGAAGGTAAGAATCGGTGATATAAGTATAAAAGGCTTTTAGAGCAGGGACAATTTCCTTTTGATAAATCTGGTCGGCTTCCTTCTGTAAGAGGTGGCGTGTGGCTTCGTCGAAAGAGGGAGGAAATTGCTGAAAGGCCTTTAAGAAGAAACTTTCCCTTGGTTCTTCAACGATCAGATTGAGAAGTTGATAGGGAACCATGCGGATGGCAATGCGGGGAGGAGTGATCCCCGCTTGGAGACCTTGATTTAACCGCTCTTGTGCTTGAGCAAGTAGCAGAGGAAGGCCGCGCAGACGAGAGAGGATATCTGTATACTCTTTTTGTGTGCGAGCGGGCATAAATTCAATGACGTGCACGGCATCTAAGTGAAGGCCATGCATTTGGTCGATGAGTAAATAGGGGGAGCCAAATTGTATGCTGAGTTGATCTTCTTCCAAAATTCTCTTGAGGATTTGGGCGCTGATGGCCTCCTCTTGACTTAAGTCAGAGGGGGAAAAGGAAGCCAGGAGCTCTAAAAGATCGTTTGAAAATTTCCGGTGACATTCGGTTGCTTGCAGGGATAAATCGGGCCATTGGTCGTGTCTTCCAGGATATCCCAAGTAGGTTGCCTCATCCGGGTTCTCAGTGAGGTACCAATCCCAGTAAAGGGCAAATAGGTCGTGCAGAGACTCCGCTTTTGGTTGACCTTTTTTGAGTTGTTGGAGGCGGTTCTCTAAAGCCTCGAAAGAGGAACTCATCGAGTCGACTTGAGTCGAGGCAAGAGAGAAGTTTCCTAAGAATAAGAGAGCCGCAAGCAGGGTGTTTTTAAGAGAGCGCATAAAATTTTCCTTTGCTTAGAAGTTAAGAAAGAGGCCATAGGAACAAAGTAAAATTTTATTTTATTCTCTCTTTGGTTTTTATTCAACCGCTTCTAAAGTTGTCTCTGACTAACTCATCTAAAAGCCTTTAAACAGCATTTAAAGGCTTTTTTTCTTTGCTTGGCCAGGCACGTAATAAAAGAATGAGAGTATCTCTTTTTGATCGGGCCAACTTTTTACAATAGAATGGAGGTGGGAGAATTCTCCCCTCTACTCTATCATTCCTTCACGCCATGTGCGACTTTTTTTTCCGTTCGAGTCCGGGCCCGAGACCGGGCCCGCGCCCGAACCGAAACTCCGAGCTTCGGTAAAAAGTCTGTACAAGACTTTGATGGATCGTCTAAGTAATTCACGAATCAATTTTGAGTAGTTTAGCAAAGCTCGTAGTTTCGGTTCGGGCGCGGGCCCGGTCTCGGGCCCGGACTCGAACGGAAAAAAAAGTCGCACATGGCGTTTCCTTCTTAAGCCACTACAATCCCCATCAGAGGTGTTTTCGTTTTCAAGAAAGGAGGAGCCGCCAGTTCCCACACAAGAAAAGCGACAGTGAGGAAGAAAGTGGCTTTCAAATTGACTGCCATTCCTAATCCTCGTCCAATACAGACGGTTGTTCCTAATGCTAGCAAATAGGTATAATGATGGCTCTGCGTTTTAGGAGATTTTGTGGGAGTCTCATACCTTGCCTTAGTCCAGGCGTTAAGCTTTTCGATTCCCACCGTAATGAGGGAGTGAATGAGATGAGCGACGACTGCCAGCGTCCCTGCTGCCAGGCCCACTAGCCCTCCTGATAAAACAGCGCTCACCGTAAAAGAACAGATAAAGCTGGGAAGAATCAGCTTGATGCTATGCTTTGGAATTTCAGGAAGACGAGCTCTCAAAGGGTTCTCTATAAAGTCACATATATTATTATAAGCTTGGTAACATGAATTCATCTTTAATATCCTTGCTAAATTTTAATAATATGCTAGAGTAAATTAGAGAAAATGTCAATTACATTAATTTCTTTAGTTAAGGCGATGGTTGGTTTAGAATCTCCTGATTTAGAGGTCGATCCTCGATGGGATCATCCTCTCCTTCTCCCTCCCCTTCCTCTCCTTCGTCTAATAAGAAGCCCTCTGCTTGCATGCTCCATAAGTGGGCATAATATCCCTCCTCCTTGTAGAGAAGTTCTTCATGAGAGCCATCTTCAACCACTTTTCCTTCTTTAAAGACGAGAATGCGATCCATGCCGGATAAGGTAGACAGCCGATGAGCAATGACGATCACCGTCCGTCCCTGCATGAGATAATCCAATCCTTCTTGAATTTTTTTTTCGGTGACAGAATCAAGGGCAGATGTGGCCTCATCAAGAATGAGAATCGGCGCATTCTTCAAGATGGCCCGCGCAATCGCAACGCGCTGCCTTTGCCCTCCGGAGAGTTTCACTCCTCTTTCCCCAACGGGAGATTGATATTTCTCAGGCATTTTCTGAATAAATTCATGGCAGTGCGCCTGCTTAGCCGCTTCGATCGCCTCTTCGTCTGTCGCGTCTAAGCGGCCGTAGCGAATGTTTTCCATAATGCTGCGGTGAAAGAGGGTGGGATCTTGGGGAATAATGGAAATCTGCTCCCTTAAAGAATTCTGGGTGACTTTTGAAATATCGTGCCCATCAATCAGAATGCGCCCCCCTTGAATATCATAATAGCGAAGGATCAGATTCACAAACGTCGTTTTCCCCGAGCCGGAAAAGCCCACAAGCCCCACCTTTTCTCCCGCTCTCAGCTGAATTGTTTTCTCTTTAAATAAGTTTTGGTGTTTAAGGTAGCGGAACGTCACACGATCAAAAACAATCTCTCCACGAGTGACCTTGAGAGGTGTTGCATCCTGAGCATCCACAATATCATGCAGATCTTGAATCACTGTTAATGCCTGCCGACACACCCCTAACTCTTTGAAGAATAAAGGCAGTTCTAATCCAACTAGCCAAGCCATTATGGTGATATTCCACGCTGTATTGAAAATAAAGACCACCTCCCCAGCTGTGAGATGCCCTTGAACCCAGCTATAGATCATATAGCCATTCAAAGCTAAACCGGGCCCTAAAAAACTAACGATGCCAAGAGCCAGTTTCATTTTCTCTATAAACATCAAAGATTGACGATGCTTTTTCATTTCATCCTGTTGAAAAGAGGACAAATACTGCATCTCAAAACGGTTGCGGGCAAATAATCGCACATTGGAACTATTGGAGATGCTGTCGACGATTTTGCCTGAGAGGAGACTTCTTGATTCCGCATGAATACTCGAATACCGATCGCATGTTCTAGAAAGAGCGAGGCAAATTCCCATATGCACAATCAGCCAAGTGACTAAGATCAGGGCAAAAACAGGATTGATGGTGAAAAAGAGTAACGTCGAAATTAAAACCGCTAATACAACCGGAAGAAGAAGCTGCATGATCTGTTGCAAGAGACGTGTCAAGCTCTGCGGCATATCCGCAATCTTATTGGCAACTGCCCCTGCCATATGATTGCTGAAATAAAGATGGGAATGATGCAAGACATAATCGGCCATCCTCATCCGCACATTGGCCTCAATCCTTGGAAAAACGCGCGCACTTAAAAATCCTGCAAGACGAAAGAAAATTTCCACGGTCAACCATAAGCAGAGCCCCATGATAATGGGGACAGATAATGCCTGCCACCAAGCCAGCGAGCGATCTCCGGTGAAGTTGGTAATCGCATCGATAAACCTCATCATCACATAGGGCCATAAGGTATGATCCAAGGACCAAGCAAAACTAAAGAGTTGAATGAGGAGGAGCCAACCCCATTCTTTTTTTAGAAAATACCAAAAAAATGCGAATAAAGTTTTAGGGAGTTTTGGATCCGAATCTTTCATAACCAGTCCTCTTGGAAAGATTCATCTTAAATGAAAAATCTTTTTTAGGCCCGTAAAATTTAAAGACCATAGATTTTATTCTTTATTTATTAAATAATAAATGTAATTTTAAACTATCTTAAATGTGTTATAATAAAAGTAGAAAAACAGATGTAAAAATCTTTTATTTAGGAAATAAAATGATGCAATTAATTAATCATTTAGATCGCACTTTCATTCAAAATTATGTGGGTCTTTTGACTTTCCAGAGGGGAGAGGAGTATGCCAAGAGTGGGGCGATTCGACAGGGGAAATGGAAGCATCATCTTTTAAGTGCCCTTTGCCAGGGGAGGGAGTTTAACCCTTATCATGTGGAAGTGCTTTTCGACCAAGAGGGGATTGAGCATAGTTATTGCTCTTGCCCTGTCGGAGGAGGGGGAAAATGTAAACATGTGGTTGCCCTGCTTTTGACTTGGCTGGAGAATCCTGAGCGGTTTACTCAATGGGAAGAGTTGAGAGAGCATTTGACTCATTATCAAATGAGCGATCTGTTGGAGTTAATTGATTTATTAGAGGCAGAGAGTGAGAAATCTTTTGAGATTATTCAGGCCTTCCAAAAGAATTTAAGTGCGACAAAATCTCCTCGTTTAGCGAAATATACTCAGCAAATTGAAGAGGCCTTTCACCCTTCCGAATTTCCTTGGTATCATCCTGAGGAGGGAGAGGCGGCAGAAATTGCGTTTAAATTGGATAAGATTAGAGCAGACTTACAAGATTTTTTCAAAGAAGGGCCTCTAAAAGAATCGATCTATTTGGAGCGTTATTTCATTCAAAAGGTTTTAGATTATGTAGAAGAGCATTCCGATCCTTGGAATTATTTTCAATTTCCTTTGAACGGTTCCATTAGCCGATTGAATCAAGCCCTTTTTCTCTTGAAGGATCAGCCTGACCTTCGCCTTAAAATCTTTCAAACTCTCTTTCAATTGGTAGAAGAGCAGTTTTACCGGAAAAAGGAGGGGGGAGCTGAGAAAGCGAAGGAAGTTTTGCTTTTGCATGTTCAATCGCAAGAGAAAGGGAAAATTCTCTCTTGGGTTCAGGCTCTTGAAGGAGAAAAACAAGGGTTTCCTGAGGAGAGAACTCTTCTAGAAGATTTTCTGATGGATCTACAGAAAGAGACCTTAGAGCCCGCCGTTTATCTAGATTATTATAAAAAGACCGATCAGCCTTTGAAGTTAGTCGAAAGCCTTCTTGAGTTAAACAGAGTGGAGGAGGCAGCGCAAGTGGCAAAGCAAGAGCAAGGGGAGGAGGCCCTTTCTTTAGCGAATCTTTTTCTTAAACATGGGCATCCTGAGTTGGCAGAAAAATTGGTTGAGGAGAATCTCAAAGCCTCTTCTTCTTTACAAGCTCTCCATTGGCTGCAAGAATTTTATCAGGAGCGAGGAGAACAAGAGCGGGCTCTGAAGCATGCGAAAGAGATTTTATTTCTCTCTTTAGAGTTTCGTGATTATCAGAGAATACGAGAGAGGGCCCAGCGGATGGGAATATGGCCTCTTGAGCGGCAAGAGATTTTAGAGCAGCTTCGCACAAGAGAGGAGGCATGGGAATTATTAGTCGAGATCTACCTCGATGAGAAAATTCTGGAAGAGGCCATAGAAATTTTTGAAAAGAGCTCTTTTCCCTCTTTTTATTCTTTCCAACATCCTTCTTATGCTTTGTTGGCCCTTCGTTTGGCGATTGAAGCCCGTTACTCCTTCCCCTTATTTGCCCTAAAAATTTACCAAAATCTCGTTCAAAATCTTATCGAAGAGCGCAGTCGAGAGAGCTACCGACGGGCTTGCCATCACCTCAAGACCATTCATTCTCTTTATCGAGAGTTAAAACAGCCCGAGAAGTGGACGGCTTATGTCAATAGTCTTCGGCAGACTTACCGTCGCTTGAAAGCCTTTATGGATGAGTTGAATCAAATGTCTTTTTAATTTTTAACTGGAGGAAAACATGGATAGTTTAAATTCTATCTCATCGGAGGGGCATGCTCCTCCTCAACAAGTAGAGGGCTTGATCAGCAGATTTCCATCGGATCTCATGCACTCTATTCGTTCGTATTTAATAGAGACGCGTGATAGGCGAGCGCTTGCATTAACCAATCATGCTTGGAGCAGGGCTTCTCACACGAGGGAGAAACATGAGCAAGTGGTTGCCATCGGGGGGTTTGCTCAATTTTTGATGAGACATTTAAATAAGGAGCATTATCCCATTGAAATAAAAAGGTTCAATGAGCTTCGGGATTTAGCGAAAGATAAGATTTTTGGCCTCATTAGCTTGCTCGAGCTGAAGCCCTCTATTTCTCCGTTACGAAAACAAATGATTGAGATATTGAAAAATGTGAAAGAAGAGGATCTTAAGAGCTTAAAAGCTTTATCCCAAGAAAGAGAGCCTCTGCTAGAACAAGAAGGAGACATCTTTCTATTTGCTCAAGTCGATCAGAAAATAGAGTCACTCAAAAAAATGGAAATGGAGGAATGGGAGAGATCCAAGGATATTCATTTAATTGTGATGAAAGACTTATTTCAAGCAGGTCTTGGGCTTAAAGGAACATTTGCCGAAGTTTATGGAGGTGTTGCACATCATCCGACTTGGATAGATCGAGGAATAGAAATCATTGAACAGCTCCCGGTTGGCGACACTAAATTTTTAGTTTTATCCAATATTTTGGCTTTGAAAAGAGATTTTGACCAAGCTTTGGAATTTGCCAATAAACTATCAGATGCAGAAAAATCTCGTGCATTTTCAGATATTGCTCGGGGATTAATAAATAGAGGGCAAGAGGGAGATAGAGAAAGAGCGATGAAATTGATAGATGAAATATCAGATGTCACCAGTCGGACCCTTCTAAAAGCAGAGATACTCTTTAAAAAAGAGGGAAGGAAAGAAGAGGCAGCTGAGCAGCTTATTGAAAGCTTAGAGGATTCCGGCTTGTACCTCATCCGTTTATACGTCAGAAATGGGAATTAGAAGGATCTACTCTTTCTGAATCTGTTTTAGAGCCGGCTTTCCTTATCTCTTAATTCTAGGCACACGCGATTTTCACTATCAAAATGATACTCCCACTGCCAAGTGGGTTTTTCCAAGACGGAAAGCTGGTTTTGCCAGTTTTCAATAGAGGAAGAAGAATCGAGGGCAAGGCGATGATAGGGGGGAACTTCAAAGGTCCAGGCTCCCTCTAAAGTGATTCCTTCTGCGTGAAATTCTGCCCCTTCGTGCAAGATCACTTTAACAGTCTCTTTGCGAATCAGCTGATTTTTCCAGTAGTTTTGAATCGGTTGATTTTTCTCTTTTCCTTGATTGCAAATGGTGACATGACGAAGAAGGCAGCGGCTTTCTCCTCCATATTTCAGAAGGCCTGTTTGATCCCGTTTTCCTAAGGGAGAGAGAGCTTCAATGAGTAAGCTCCCTTCTAGGGTGAGGTGATGAATGGCGATCTCTGCAATTTCCA
The DNA here is from genome assembly GCA_963801825.1 of Parachlamydiales bacterium. Classification (GTDB taxonomy): domain Bacteria; phylum Chlamydiota; class Chlamydiia; order Chlamydiales; family Parachlamydiaceae; genus CAWDGI01. Next base: position 272,445 of record CAWDGI010000002.1, on the reverse strand, counting down.
CTTGGAGCTCGGCATTTGGTCTCATTTTTCCCTTTCGAATTTTTTGTCGAATAATGGAATAAAGAGGGCCTAAAGCAGGGTGGAAGAGGAATAAACAGGCAGGACCCTCTTTTAAGTATTCCGGCAGGGATGTCCAAAGAGGAAGTTCAAATTCAGATTGCTGCAAGAGGGAATAATGATTCGATAAGAGATCATAATAAGCTTGCTCAGGAGTGGAGGCCGTCGCTTCTTCGGGATGGTAGGATTTCTTTGTTGTCGAAATTGTCTTAGAGCGTCCATTATAAACAATAAACGTTTTGAGAGCTTCTTTGCATTCTTCCTGGCTTAATCGACGAGGAAAGTCATCGGTGAGAGAGTCGGCAATATTTTGCATGGTCGATTCTAACCGCCCTCCCGGAATCCAAGAAAGATGCCCTTGAGAATCAATAAAGGGGACTTTCGATTTCAGATTAATGAGCTGGCCGGGCACCGGGCAAAGGGTCAAGGCATTTTCAATTGCAGATAAGTTGGCAAATAAAATATTGGTGTTGGCAGGGTACGTGGAAAAGGGGCTTCCCGGTTCAGCAGGCACATCTTCCACCCCTTTTTGAGCTAAATTGGGATATTCAATATTAGTGATACAATAGGAGTAGCGATGAGCCTCTTGTTTTTCTAAGAGGACGTTAATTCCCTCATCGCTCTGCACCAAGCGCTCGCAAGAGATAAATCCGAAGGCCTTTTGATGAGAGTAACCAATGCCAATCAGGGCAAGGATGGCTTGATCCATACTTGCCAAGGGGTTATTAATCTGTCTCACGAGGCAGTGAAACTTTCCTTTTGATTTTAACCAGGCGAAGACCCCCTCCTCTTGTGCTAATTTCCAGATAACTCCATGTCCGGAGGGTTTAAGGGTTAATGTTAAAGGAGCGGAAAGAGACCAGTTTCCTTCTACAGTGATGACAGGTACAACGGGTTGGATAAAAAAAGAAAAGGAGTCAGGAGGGCGCCCAAACCATTGGTTCGATGCGCAGATCTTCGTGAGATGGGCATGATTCTGCTTCTCAGTGGACGTCATCATGACAACGGGGACTGTGGTCTGTTCTCCGGAGAGTTTAAACGCTAAATATTCTCTTGCTTGTAGATCGCGGATCAATCCTTCCAATAGGGTACGGCCTAAGAAGGGGAGGAGAGCGGCGGGTAAGGAGATTCCCGTTTTTTCATCCGTCAACCCTAAGCGGTCGCCTGCTCCGCCGACGGGATAGATCTCTCCAATTTGCTTGATCGCTTCAATTCCTTGACGAGTGGCCGTATAGATTTCAGGTTGATTCTCTCTAAGATCGATCCCGGGGGGGTGGAGATAGCGGAGATGGCGATCCGGATGGGGAGGGGGAGGGGAGTGGTGATCGAGGATAAGTGAAAGGATGGTGAGGTGATAGCCAATGATCCCTCCCATATATTTGTAAAATGTTTCGACGGTGGAGAGTTGTTGGAGAAGAGTGGAGAGCAGCTCACTTTCATTTCCTTCCACGCCGGCGTGATTGAAGACAAAGGGAGCCTGTCCGATGCTTGCGATGGATTTAATGAGATACTCTTCTTCTTGAGAAAGGGGAGGCAGATGAGATTCAACCCAATGAAAATACTTCAGATCTTTTTGGACCGTTGGATAAGAGTTCAGCCTGGCGAGTTTTCCCCGGATGTCTTGTATTTGAGTTAAGGAGGTCAAAAGAGATTGCAACTCCTGAATTTGTCTTTGTAAGAGAAGGGAGTTAGCAATCGGCATAATTTTTGATGGCTGATCGTGAAAATAAAGGTTGCCTGATTGTCGGTTTCTCTGCAAAATGAAAATTAAAATTCAATTTGTTTGACTAGAAAAGGAAACAACAGATAAAACAGAACGCTTTGAGGCTAGAAGAGTGGATCATGTCGCGGTAGACCCCTCTTCTGGTTCTTTGTGAGTGTTGTTCATTAAAATTACAAGGAGATGTTAGGCATGGCTAAAGATAAGAAAAAATCGGCATTTATGAAACCTGTTCATGTGAGCGATGCTCTTGCTGAAATTGTTGGGCAAGGGCCGATGCCGCGGACAGAGATTACAAAGAAATTATGGGATTATATTAAGAAGAATAAGTTGCAAGATCAGAAAAACAAGAGAAATATTAACCCCGATGCGAAACTCGCGAAGGTTGTTGGATCCAATCAGATCAATATGTTTGAAATGACCAGCAAAGTGGCCAAACATATTAAAGAACCTGCCTTGAGTGGAGCGTAGCATTAACGGTTTACGATCCTGTTTGGAGTGTGGTGACAAGTCCCCACATTCCAAAACTTAAGGGTCTTTCTTTTTTCCTCTCTTTGCGTTATGATCTTTACGTGTTATCTAAACAGGGAAGATCATGTCAAAAAAGAATAAGAAAATGGAATGGCTCTGGGACGCTTGGTGCATTGTTTCAGGTATCGGGATTTGGCCTCGTTATATTGAGCCCCATCTTCTTTCAGTGACTCGTCTTAATCTTTCTCTTCCCTCTTTACCTGGGCAATTGGAAGGACTTAAGATCCTCCAGTTTAGTGATTTGCATTGGCGTTCCTCTTTTTCTTCCCTTTTGCGTTCCCGGCTCATCAAGCAAGTCAATCTTTTAAAGCCCGATCTTCTTTGTTTTACGGGGGATTTTCTTTGCTGTTCTCAATTAGAGGATCGAGAAGGGTTAAAGTATCTTTTAAATGCTTTACAGGCAAACTTAGGTTGTTTTGCTATTTTAGGCAATCATGACTATGCCCAATTTGTCACCCTCAACCAGGAAGGAGATTATGATGTGGAATCTCCCTCTTCTCTTCCTGTGTTAGCCAAAGGGATGCAGACATTATTTCATCCGATTGCCTTAACGCAAAAAATCACTTCGGAAGCTAAAAAGGTAGAGAGGCATCCCGATTTGATCTCTTTATTGAAAGAAACCCCCTTTCAACTTCTTGATAATACGACGCGGTTAGTTGCTTGTAAAGGGAGCTGGATCAATATTTGTGGTTTAGGAGAATATACGTTGGGACGTTTCGATCCTCAAAAGGCCTTTGCCTCTTATCATCCCTCCTATCCGGGGATTATTCTCTCGCATCATCCCGACACCTTGCCTCTTTTAAAGCCTTATCCGGGAGAATTGATCTTATCTGGGCATACGCATGGAGGGCAGGTGAATCTTCCCTTCATCTGGAAACGTTTGACCCGTTTGGCTCATCCCGAATTTAAGAGAGGGCTCAAACGATTGAGTACGGAGAAGTGGGCATATATTAATCGGGGGATTTCAAGTCTCATGAAATTTCGTTGGTTTTCTCTTCCTGAGATCACTTTATTTACCCTTTATCAAGGAAAATAAAATCAGAAAAAGATGCCTTGCTATAAACTGCTTCTCGCTTATGATGGAACGTCTTATAGTGGATGGCAAATTCAGCCGAATGCTCCCTCCATTCAGCAGAAGGTACAAGAGGCTCTAGAAATTTTTCTTGGGGGAGAAAAAGTCGCGGTCATTGGCTCGGGAAGGACTGATGCGGGGGTGCATGCCTTAGGACAGGTGGCTCATTTTAGGGCGGAAAAAAGGGTAGATCCCAACCGTTTGCTTCTCGCATTAAACGCCCTTTTACCCCAAACCATTCGGGTGAAGCAAGCGGAGCTTGCCCCTCCCAATTTTCATTCGCAGTACCATGCCATCAGTAAAGAGTATCATTATCATCTCTATTTAGAGCGAGTGATGAATCCCTTTCAGCGCCTTTATGCATGGCATGTGTTAAGGAAGCTCGATCTTTCTCTCTTAAAGGAAGGGGCCCCCCTTTTTGTGGGGACCCATGATTTTACTTCCTTTGCGAATGAGAGGGAGGCGGGGTCGGTCTCTCGCAATCCGGTGCGGACGTTATATCGCTTGGATGTTTGTTTTGCGGAAGGGGGGTTACGTCTAGAATTTGAGGGAGATGGATTTCTCTATAAGATGGTGAGAAATATTGTGGGAACACTTGTTGATCTTGCTTCTCATCGCTGCACCATCCCTGATCTTTTATCTACTTTTAAGGCACGCGATCGACGGAGAGCGGGGCGAGCGGCTCCTCCGCATGGATTATTTTTAATGCGGGTAAACTATGAACCTGAACCTACGGAAGAACATCTGGTGGAGAATGATTTTGAATAAAAAGAGTTGGATAGTAGCGAATCGCAGGATTTAAGGAAAGAGTCGAAGAAAGGTAGGGAGAATCTGGTGGGCACACAAGAATCGGCTCTGCTTGTGTGCCTAAAAGGGCCATGAGGCCTCTCGGTGTATCTTCAAACCCAATCAGTCGATCCCCTGGTTTAGATAACCTCTTAATTGCTGTTTGATAGCACTCCGGATGAGGTTTAGGATGGGTATAATCTTCTCTTGTCATCCAGTGGGGAATCGTATCTAGAATGGGATTTTGCTGTCGAATGCGTGTAATTAAAGCAAGAGGAGAGTGGGTGACTACGCAGCGTTGGATCCGGGCCTCTTGTAAAGCCTTTAAAATGGCTTCAGCTCCCGGCATGAGAGGAACGGAACCTGCTTCCAGAAGTTGTAAGAAAAACATTTTTTTTTCTTCATATAAAATCGACCAATCAGGCTCTTGCAGCTGCAAGGGGGGAAATTCTGCGTAGATTTGATCACGTAAAGCGAGGGGATCGTGATGAGCAGCTTGCGAGTAACGGAGGAAAGACCACGTTAAGGAAAAGCCTCGCTTGGCGCACATTTTGATATAAGCTTGATAATGAAGGCGTTCGGTGTCGACCAGTAGGCCATCAAAATCGAATAAAAATAATTGGTAGTGGTGAATCCAGTGCATCATCGAGTCATTTTAATGAAATAGAGCATCGACGGTGATTTCTGCATCCACAACAGATAATGAATACATATTTTTTTTGATCCCTTCTGTAGTAAGGAGTGTAGTAAACAAGGCATGTGTTGTGCCGGTTTTCTCGCGGAATAGATGTTTTTTGTGGTTAAGCTCCTCGCTATAGGTTTTGCTAATTGTAAATGGCCCTTCGACAAATTTCATCTCGATCAAATTTGTACAGCGGTCAGCGCGATCAATCACAAGATCAATTTGGGCCCCCTTCTCCTTGGATGCTTTGGGAGGGACTCCAAGACCATTCAGATTCCTTTGTGCTGACTCCAGCGATCCCTAACGATTTTTTTATTTGTTGTATATGTTTAATACAAATCGACTCAAACGCATAACCTGCCCATGCTTTCCAACTTTGTGATCTTTGATTCTTAAACCAATAATCCTCGTCAATTGACGCAGGGGTGATTTTTTGTGCGCTTTCGACCCACACAATGTAGAATAGACAATATTCATCGATAAGAACAAAACGACCTTTTGACTTCCCTGCGCCGTAATGGGGAATATAAGCGATAAACCCACATTCTTGAAGCTCCTTCAACATAGTTGAAGAACCTCCTCCGAAAGTCAATTTGGCGGCTTCTAATAGCTCATTTTTTGTTAATCCTGACATTTTAGAGGCCAAAGCCCAATGATATCGATATAGGATTCGTGCCTATCAAAGAGAGAACGAAAGACACGGTCAAATTTGGAGAAAGCGGCGCATTCGACTGGAAAAATAGATCATTGATAGTTGCAGTTGCTGACATCCCCCTTTTGACCATTCCGAGATAGTGAGGAATCCCTCCGACAGCCATGTATAGTTCGATAATTTGTTTACGGTCTAATTCAATTTTATGTGCAAGCAAGAACTCTTCAGCTTCCTTTAATTTGAATGGCAACAACCGAATGATGCGCGTCAAGCGTCCATAGAGCCCCCCACGATTGTTGACAATGCGTTTGACCATCCAAGCTGAAGCGGATCCGCAGAGTATTATAATGATGCGTCTATCTTTTGAGAAGTGTCTATTCCAATAATATTCAAATGCAGGCATGAAACCTGATTTTTTGGATGAGAGCCAGGGAACCTCATCGAAAAATAAAACGATTCTGTCTTGCACCTTGAATTTTTCTATCCCGTCGTGAAGGAGTGCAAAAGCATCATTCCAACTTGCAGGGGGTTTTATGTAATCTCCGTTGAAGAAGAATTTAAGAAAAAATCCTAGAAAAATTGAGAAGTTGTTCTCGAACATTAGCCTCCATACTCCCTGTAATTTCAAAAAAGGGACATAAAGGCGAAAAAAATTGTTCAATTAAGAATGTTTTCCCGATCCGTCTTCTCCCATACAAGGCGATAAGTTCTGGCCGCCCAGAATCAAATACCTCTCCAAGAATTTTGCGTTCACGATCTCTCCCAACGAATGGATCCATCAATTTAATCTCACTTTTTATTGAGAATATCGTGATAGTTCGCGAAAATCAAGAAAAAAACAGGTTTTTCGCGAACTATCTATGGATAACTCGCGAAAATTGGGTATCAGGAAGGTTTGTCATCAGAATAACATTGTTATGATGCCAGAGCCGATGGCCCCTCTTGAGTGGCTTTTAACAGCATGCTGTAAGCATTTGTTTTTGTCGAATTCGAATTCGTTCTGGAGGGATGGCTTCCGGGCTAGGCCGAATTTGTTTAATAGAAATTAGTGATTCATCATAAACAGCCCAAGCCTCCTCTCGGCCGTAATGGGCTAAATCGTATTTAATTGCACGATAGCCATTCTTGAGAAATAGCTCGCGTACAGTTGTCCTCACTTTTTTGTCAGATAAATTTCGCTGATCAGATAAATTTCGCTGAATAGTGTCTTTAAAATCGCTGAGTGCCTGATCATCCAGATAAGCAATTTCGTTTTGGCGCAAATCCAAAGATAAAATCAACTGGTCTTCTCCATAGGCTGCGGAAACGACATCATTTGCCGAAACATAAATGGCGGTAGCCATTTTGGATCCCGGAGCTGTTTTGAAAGGATCAAATCCCCATCTTAAGATTCCTATCGCTGCAGCTTTATTTGTTCCATGAAATTTTTCAGGGGCAGGAAGAGAGCATTCCCTTAAGCTTAGGTCTGAAAGGCTCATGCCATCAATACTTACTAGTTCCGGATGTAAGCGATTTTGTTCTGAAATAGAATGGTAATGGATGATTTGAATGGCTCGTCCCACTAAGGCAGGCAAGGCTGTTATGGCTAAAGCCAATACACCTGTTAAAATTTTAAAGGCTCGAATAGCACATTCATGAATTAAATTGCATTTTGGATGCAGGGGATTTGCCACTGTTTTTGTCCAAGCATAAGATTTACCAAAAGGAGTGACAAGAGAAGTTCCATAAAGGCGAATATCACTATATCTTTGTATTGGAGCTGCTAAGGCCATCATCGATCTCCCGGTTTAATAATTAACAAAAAGGAATTATAACATTAAATAAAATTAAAGCAAATGAAAATTTCTCGTGTAAATTTTTAATTTTTAAAATTCAATAGATTGGGAATCAGAATTTTTCGATCATTTCTATTATTGCGAATATTTCGAAAATCTGATAGATTGAGATTAGGACCCAAAAAGGAGAAAATTGGCATGGTTCAAAAAGTAGAGTTTTTGGGTAACATGACAAGATCGTGTCCGTGTCCGAGTCCGAGTTCCGATTGGAAACGCGGAAGAACGAAACACGATCGGAACTCGGACTCGGACACGAAAAAAAATTGTTACCTGACATTGAACCATGCCAGAAAATTTTATGGCTACTCAACCGTTTCATTCTCCAGAGCCAATGATGCCGAGCGATAGTGACGTGGAATTGGCTCGTATTTCCAGCCGTATCTTATCGGGTTTAAACTTAAAAAAAACTAAAACCATTGATATATCATTGGAAATGGGTAATCATCATCGATATTCTGTAACTTTGCCCTTGGTGGCTTTCAAATTGCTTGTGAGTATTTTAACTCAAATGGCTGAGGGAAATGCGATCACATTGATTCCTGTGCATGCCGAACTAACAACACAAGAAGCCGCGGATTTGTTGAACGTTTCTCGCCCTTACCTGATTCGTCTCCTAGAAGAAAAAAAGATCCCTTTCCGCAAAGTTGGAACAAGAAGGCGTGTGCTATTTCAAGATCTGATGGACTACAAAGCCAAGATTGATGCCGCTCGCCGCAAAATTTTAGATGAGTTAGCCGAAGAAGCGCAAGAATTAACGCCATGGGCGAATTTTCCTTAGAGACTGCTAAAATATGATTCACCGCAGAGAAAGCAGCCGAGAGCGCAGAGCTAATGAATTCACTTGCTATTCTTGGTCCTGATTGTTGATTAACTTTAATGTTGCGATACTCAAGAATGGCATGATCAGAATTGTAAATAATTTTTTAAACTCTGCGCTCTCGGCTGCTTTCTCTGCGGTGAATCATATTTTAGCAGTCTCTAAGACAAATTCGCCCATGGCGTGAATTAGGTATGGGATATTAATGGCTCAACCATAAACATGCGCTTATTTGAGAGAAAATGATGTTTCTATTTGATCTTTTTATCTTGAACCACTAATATATTTAGCAGTATAGAATATATTTTTCAAGCGACCCCTATGAAACTTGATGTTTTTTTTGCTCAAAACACAGTCTTTACTTTTGAAGAAATTGTTGCTGCTTTATCTGAAACTCGGGCAATGAATCGCTCTACTCTTCAAAACTTACTTGCTTATCACCGACAACAAGGGCATATTATTCGCATTCGACGTGGGTTATATTATTCTGTTCCAAAAGGCGTAGATCCTGATAATTGCCCTATAGATGCGTTTTTGGTAGCTAGCAGAATGTCGAATGATGCTGTGCTTGGTTATCGTACAGCCTTAGATATATTTGGAAAACTTCATACAATACAAAATGAGTTTATTTATATTTCAAAAAAGCAAGAAAAATTCCCATATGTTTTTAAAGGTGTAAAATATCGAAGAGTCTCTATTCCTGTCCCTTTGCTAAAACAGAAAAATGAGCGATTTGGAATTAATTCTATTAATCGAATGGGACAGAAAATTTTAGTGACATCGCTTGAACGAACATTAGTGGATGTGTTAGATCGCCCGAATCTTTGTGGAAGCTGGGAAGAAATATGGCGCTCCCTAGAAGGCATCGAATATCTCAATATAGATAAAGTATTGGAATATGCGTTCCTTCTTGGAAATGCCACTACAATTGCCAAGCTAGGTTTTTTCCTGGAGACATTTCGCGATGCTTTATTTGTTTCTGATCAGAGTCTTGAGCAACTTTATAAGCAACGGCCGAAAAAGCCTCATTATCTTGAAAAGAAGCATAGCCGACCTCAAAAATTGCTATCTAAATGGAATATCATTGTTCCTTTAAGCCTTTTAAATCGAACCTGGGAAGAGCCACATGAAAATATCTAAACAAGATTTAATTCGAGAATCTTCTACAACACAATTTCGTCCAGAGATATTGGAAAAAGTTTGGCATCTTATGATCTTATTAGATGTCATTAATGATCACTCATTTTTAAAAAATCGATTGGCCTTAAAAGGTGGAACAGCTCTTAATTTATTTATTTTTGACCTTCCTCGCTTATCTGTGGACATTGATTTAAATTATATAGGGAAGGTCGAAAGAGAGGCTATGATGCTGGAACGCCCATTAGTAGAACAAGCTCTCGAAGCGGTATTTAAACGAGAAGGACTAACTATTCATCGCATTCCTGAAAAACATGCAGGAGGAAAATGGAAGCTCAAATATGAAAGTGCCTTAGGTGGTTTTGGAAATTTGGAAGTGGATCTAAATTTTATGTTTCGAGTTCCTCTTTGTGACTTACAGAAAAAAAGATCATGCTTTGTAGGAAGTTATCAAACCCAAGAAGTGACTCTTCTTGATTTGCATGAATTGGGTGCAGGTAAGCTATCAGCCTTATTTAATCGGCAAGTATCCAGAGATCTATTTGATGCTCATGAATTATTAACAAAACAACCCATTGACTTTCGACAATTTAAATTTGTATCTTTGCTTTATGGAGCCATGGGAACAAGAGATTGGCGTGAAATAGCAGTACATGACATTCACTTTGATAAAAGTGAATTACAGAATCAGCTCATTCCTGTCATGTGCAAAAATACAGTAGGAATCGAAGAGGATTGGTTGCCTTGGACAAACAAATTATTAACAGGATGTAAAAACGCCATGACTCAAATCTTACCTTTAAATGAAGAAGAAAGGGCTTTTTTAGATCAATTGTACGACCATGGCATACTGGATGCGACTTTGCTTACTTCAGATCAAACGATGATTCAGAAAATTGATTCTCATCCTCTTTTAAAATGGAAAACTCAACTTGTGGTTAGGAATAAGAGTATTCATAAATAACAGAATGGGGAGAGAGCCTGTTTCCCTCTTAATTTTTTTTGCGTTTATTGCGAATAGCGAGATATACTGAAAGTAGGAAATATAAAGTCAGGAGGTAACAGTAATGTCTACACTCTCACAGGAAAACTCTCCTTTAATTCCAAGAGCCCATGATATTGCTTTAGCAGAGCAGTCTAGCAAAGAGCTTGCAGCTTTATTTCCTAAGCGTGAAAAAGACTTTCATATGCTGGTAAAAGTTGATAAACGTGAAGCTAAAATTACGGCCTGGTTCAATGTCAGGTAACAATTTTTTTCGTGTCCGAGTCCGAGTTCCGATCGTGTTCCGTTCTTCCGCGTTTCCAATCGGAACTCGGACTCGGACTCGGACACGATCCTGTCATGTTACCCAAAAACTCTACTTTTTGAACCATGCCAAAATTACATTTCCGTTTTCAGCAATCAAATTATTGCTTGAAATATTGACACAAATGGCGGAAGGAAACGCGATTACTCTTATTCCCATTCATGTTGAGCTCACTACACAGGAAGCTGCTAATTTGTTAAATGTATCACGACCATTTCTTATTAAACTTTTAGAAGAAGGTAAAATCCCCTTTCATAAAATCGGTACACATAGACGTATTCGTTTTATCGATCTGCTGCATTTTAAACAGCATTCGAATAAGATCAGCCAAAAAGCATTGGATGAGCTTGTTGAACAGGCCCAAGAATTGGACATGGGATATTAATGGCTCAACCATAAACATGCGCGTATTTGAGAGAATATGAACCACTTATCTGAACCAGTTAATATTTGTCGAGCGATTAAAAGTAGAAAATCTTGTCGAGCTTATCTCAATCAAGATGTGAATCTGGAAATTATCGAACAGATTTTAGAAGTTGCGAGGTGGGCTCCTTCAGGAGTGAATCACCAGCCCACCGAAGTTGCGGTTCTAGGCAAAGAAATAAGAGGCAAATTATCGAAAATTTTAGTTGAAAAACATGCTTCAAGTATCCCCCCTAATCCTGATTATATTTATTGTCCAAAAGAGTGGTCCGATGTTTATAAAAATCGGCGAAAGCAATGTGGTCTTGCACTCTATCATTCTCTCTCTATTCCGCTAGAAGATGTAAACGGAAGAAAAAAGCATTGGGAAAATAACTATTACTTTTTCCATGCGCCTATTGGACTGATTATATTTATCGAAAAAAATATGCCCATGGGTTCTTGGATTGATGCAGGCATGTTTATACAAAATATTCTTCTCGCCGCTCAAGAATTTGGATTAGCGACTTGTCCACAAGCTGCTTTTGCAGAATATCCCGATGTCATACGTGAAGTTTTAAATTTGAATCATGTAGATATCATTTGTGGAATTGCTGTTGGATATGAGGATACGACTGATCCTCTTAACTCTTACAGAATGGGGAGAGAGCCTGTTTCGAATTTCACGCGGTGGTATTTTTAACTGGCTTTGGTCATTTTAAGGGGTTACTGAACGCCATCTTTTGAGCTATAGCGAGTGAAATTTTTGCCAACTCAAAATCAACAAGTAGGCATCAAAATCGAATAAAAAATAATTGGTAATGGTGAATCCAGTGCATTGTAGAGCCATTTTAAAAGAGATCTGTTTAAAAAGACAGAAAGAATTCTTCAAGAAAGGATGGTTTATTTGTCTTTGCCTAGCAGTGATGCAAAGCGGCTGTTCCTCCTCTTCCTCCTCTGTTCTGGCTTCTTCTATTCGGGGAGAGTATCTTTTTCGTTATCAGAATGATATTTCTGTTGCGCCGGAGCCACCGACTCCTCTTGAGCGGCCTTTATATCCTTGGGAGGAAGAGTCCCCTTCTGTTCATCCTAAGATCACGAAAGAATTTTTTCGCTGCAAGGGCAGTTTTTCCCATCCTGTTCGCTTGGAAGAGAAGGGAAAGGAAGAAGAGCGTTATTATGACTGTGGAGGGACGCAAAAGCATAGCTTGCCTCTGCGGGACCAGAAAGAATTTATTTACCCTATTTTGATTGATCTCTTGAATGAAGTTCAAGCCAAGACAGGCAAGCGTGTGGTCATTACGTGTGGGCATTGCTGTCCTGATCATGCCTTGTATCTGAATTCTTCTCCTGCTAATCAGACCTCTAAGCATCTTATTGGGGCTGAGGTCGATTTTTATGTCGAGGGGCTAGAGAAAGAGCCGGAAAAAGTGGTGGAGATTCTTTTAGCTTTTTACCGAAAGGAGCCCAAATATAAAGGATTGAAAGAGTTTCAAGAGTTCAAGCGTTATGAGAGAGGGGAGACGAATGTGAGCACGCTTCCTTGGTATAACAAGGAAATTTTTATTAAAGTATTCAAAGCAACGGAAGGAAGGGATTTTGATAACCAACACCCTTATCCCTATATCAGCATTCAGGTGCGTTATGATTGGGATTTGAAGGAGCAGGTGGTTTATTCATGGGAGAAGGCCTTTCGCCAGTTTTATCGCTGGTAAGAGTGAATGATTAAGGGCCTTACAACTCATCAGGAATTTTCATGTTGTGATAAACAGCATCGACATCTTCCAACTCTTCTAGCCAATCAATAAGAGCCAAGTTTTCTTTCGCTGTCTCCACATCGCATTCGACATAAGATTTTGGGATCATTTCTAAAGAAGCCTCCTCGCAAGGAAAGCCGAGATGGTGGATGGCCTCTTTGACTTGGTAGAGGTGAGCCGGATCGGTGGTAATAATATACTCATCCTCTGTACTTTCAAAATCTTCCGCTCCCGCTTCCGTTGATGCGAGAAAAAGCTCATCTTCGACCGCATTTTTTTTCGCAATTTGAATGATCCCTTTTCGGTCAAAATTGAAGGCCACAGCTCCCGGACTGGCAATGGTTCCACCCCGCTTATTGGTGGCGATGCGCATGTCAGAAGAAATGCGATTCTTATTATCTGTCATCACGTCGACGATGATACCGACTCCTCCATGGCCATAAAGTTCATAGGTCATTTCATGATAATCGGCCTGATCTGCGTTTGAGGCCTTCTTAATATTTCGTTCAATATTTTCGTTGGGCATATTTGCCTCGCGCGCTTTTTGCAAGGCAACACGTAAGCGAGGATTTGATTTCGGATCGGCGCCCCCTAATTTTGTCGCACTGATAATCTCTTTAGCAATACGAGAGAAGACTTTTCCTTTCTTGGCATCTGCCTTTCCTTTTCGATGCTTAATATTTGCCCATTTACTATGACCTGCCATGATTTTCCCTTAATTACAGATTGTAGATGTAAATAAATAATTTTGATGCTCTCGCACCCATTGTTGAGCCTCTTTGAAATATTTAAATTCCCTTTCTCGCTCCCTGAATCTTTTATTATGAATCTGCTTTTGTCCATTCGCATCCACATAACTGGGACAGACGTAATGGAGCATTTCATGATAGATGACATAAGAGACAAAATAAAAGGGAAAGTGACAATGATCGAGCAAACGATTGATTTTGATCAAACGGAGAGGATCATGATAAAGACCAAAGGTCACCCGTTTGCCGGCGCTTCTTCGTCTCTCTCCAAACCAAGTGATCTGGAGTCTAAGGGGAACGCTGAAATACTCCCGGTTGAGTGCTTCATACATCTCTTTTAGATCATAAACACGCCCTTTCGTTTGGAGAAGAGCAGGATTTAATTCATGAGAGTAATCTAATTGCTGAAGATGATGTTCAATATACGCTTTAATCGCGGGGGCCAGCGTCTGGTGTTCCCTTCTCAAGTAACAGGCGAGCGCTTGCATGACGTTTTGAGGGGCCTTTAAAAACATGCGATGGAGAGACACTTTCGTGTAATCGGGCTTCCATTTGACACTTAACATCGTGGAGCGATTATCATTAATTTTTAAACGGAGCTTTCCTCCAATTTGATGTTCGAGCTTCTCTTGAAAGGTCAATTGTTGTTGAGGGTAAACCATATTCCCTCCCCCCTCCTATTTCAAAAATCTTTCCATGAAAATACGTCCACCATACCCTTCTTTTTCTTTAATCCACCCCTTTTGATGGCCAAACGTTTCGAAACCGAACCGTTGATATAAACGGATAGCAGGATTGCCTTCATACACTTGAAGATGGATGAGTTCAATTTTAAATTTCTCTTTTGCAAGATGCAGAATACTGTTTAATAAGCAGCTGCCGATTCCCTGATTACGATAATTCTTACCGACAATAATTCCAAATTCACATTGATGGGCAAGCTTCCGATAAGGTTGGAGGTATAAAGTAGCAATTCCGCAAGGGACCCCTTCTTTCAAGATGGTTAAGCTGCATTTGTATCGATGAAAGGCAATCCACCGCATCACTGCATCGTCCACTTCGACTTCGTCCTCCATGGGGAACCAGCAGCGCGTTTCGCTTTCCATTAACCATTCCTTCAGGTATTTTGCATCCCCCGGCTCCGTGTAACGAATCTCAATTCCTGGAGGGAGGGGGACTTGTTCTGGATTCATCTTTGACACTCCTTTAAATAGGCATTGACGAAGGCATCGATCTCTCCATCCATGACTGCTTGGATATTTCCAGATTCCACTTTTGTCCGCGTATCTTTGACTAACGTATAGGGTTGAAAGACGTAATTGCGAATCTGGCTTCCCCATGCATTTTCTTTTTTTTCTCCCTGGAGGGAGTGAAGAGCTTTTTCCCGCTCCATCACTTCTTGCTCATAGAGTTTTGAGCGCAGCATTTGGAAACAGGTCTCTTTGTTTTGCACTTGGCTTCGCTGGGTTTGGCAGGAAACCACGATTCCGGTAGGCAAGTGGGTCAAGCGAACGGCAGAATCTGTTTTATTGACATGCTGCCCTCCCGCTCCCGACGAGCGGTATGTGTCGATCCGCACCTCTTCCGGTCTAATCTCAATATTGATATCATCCGTAATCTCAGGAGTCACATCAACCGAGGCGAAACTCGTATGCCTTTTCGCATTACTGTCGAAAGGGGAGATACGAACTAGGCGATGGACCCCTTTTTCTGCTTTCGCATATCCGTAAGCAAAATTTCCTTGGAATTTGAAAGTGATGCTTTTGAAACCAGCGACATCGCCTTCCACAAAGTCGATGATTTCAATTTTCCATCCTCGTTTTGTTGCCCAGCGTTGATACATGCGAGATAACATCTGGGCCCAATCGCATGCCTCCGTGCCTCCTGCCCCTGAATTAATCGTGAGGTAGCAATCTTTGTTGTCCATTTCGCCAGACAGCATTTTCCTTATTTCCAGCTCGTCCAGTTCTTTATCGATGGCCGTCAAATCGGCCAGGAGCTCCTGTATGAAGGATTCTTCCCCCATTTCATGCGCTTCGGGCAAAAGGGTCTTGACATCGTTGAAGCGTTTTTTAAGATTTTGATAGGGGAGTGTCCATCCTCGGAGCTGATTACATTCGTGGATGATGAGCTGGGCCCGTTCCTGATTGATCCAGAAATCGGATGCTTCCATCAATGTTTCTAATTCTTTTACTCGTGCTTCCTTTGAAGCCAAGTCAAAGATACCTCCACATGTGAAGGAGTCTTTCGTCGATTTCTTTTAAACGGGTGATCGTTTCGTTGTTCATAAAACCTCTCCAAAATTCTAGAAATGTTAGTAATTTAACTTTTTAACAGATAAAAGTCAAATGGGTTTCTTGTGTTTGCCCCCCATTCCCCGTTCCAGTTGGGGTGTAGGGTGGATCTCTTTGTTTTTAGTTCCTTATCTATATAAATTTTAACTATAAAAAAATATTATTACAATCATTATTTTATTAGTAATTATAATTATTAACAAAATCTTAATTTGAACAAAAAATAGAATGTGGTTAAAATATGCTTAAATGTTATAAATCTAAAAATAAGGATGTTAAGTTTATGAATTTTTTTCGTTTAAATATTTATACTAATTTTCAGAAGGGGCTCCGACATATCATTGGAGGAGAAATGGGAGGAGAAACTTCGGCAATACCGGTGAAAGAAAAGGGGAAAGTGATAAGTCCAGGGTATGTGAAGGAGCGTCTCAATTTTTTAGATATGTCAGATGCGCACTATCGTTTAGCGATCGAGGTTTTAACGCCAGAGGAGCAAGACAATGTCAGGAAACGAGGACATGCGGGTTGGGCTTGGTTGAAGTGCTTTTTTTGGAAGCCGTTAACGCTATCCAATGACGAGGGACAATCCACTATCGTATTAGTCAATATTAATAGTGCGATTAAAAGACTTAAGTTATTAGGGTTTACAGCTGATGAGGTCAAAGACAAGTTAGACAAAGGAACATTAATTCAGGAGTGCAGACAAAAATTCCAAGACAAACGTCGTAAAGAAGTAAGAGATCAAGTGGAAGCAGCGTTAAAGAGTTCTTCTATTCCGGAAAACTTACATCAGGATGGAGCCGAAATTCTCTCTCATTGGATGCAACGGTGGCCTGTTAAGGAAGAGGGGATTAAGCAATTCGTTGCATTGAGTCAAGAGATTGAGATTCGTGAGCCACAGGATTTTGCCAAATTACTTGAATATGACCTTTTCAAGCAAACCACTGCTAAGTCTTTCCAAGAGGAGACAGAACAGAAAGAATTTCTCCCTCTCTTTAATGAAATTCATAAGATCAAGCAGGAAGAAGAGCGCTCCTATGAAGACATCATCGAAGAGGCTAAGAAGGCCATTAATAATATATGTGTTGTGCGTGGGGATTCTTTTTCTCAAGCTGTTCAGCGCTATCAGAAAAGATTCCGTTAGTGGGTTGCTAAGATACATCTCATGAATGAAGAGAAGAATTGGTTTGTGCCCGACGCCCCCCTTGCCTTTGCCTGAATAGAGATCGGGCAAGGGCAGGGGGCGCAGGCACGAACCAATTCTTCATTTTAGTCGAGGTAGTTTCTAATACCAAAGCACTGACTTCTTTCTTTAATCGCTATAAGTAATTAATTTTAAAGACAAAAGCCTTCTGTATACAAAAAAAGTGCTGGCTAGATTGACTTTTTCGATTGCATTTCAGTATCATATGATGCTATAATAATATGCTAAGACAGGTCGAAGGTGAAGATTATGAAGTGCCTAAATTGTGATTGTGAAAAATTTGAGTCAAAAAATATCCGCTTTAATCCTGAGATCAAGGGAGAGGAAGTTGAGGTCGTTGTCCCTTCATTTGTTTGCACAAAATGTCAGACGCCTTTAATGGACGGCGAGCAAATGAATGTGCTTCGAAGGTGCGCTGCAGACAAATATCGCAAGCAACACAACCTTTTAACATCTGAAGAGATCATTAAATATCGAGCTTCACTTGGAATGTCTCAAGTTGCTTTTGCCAACTACTTAAAGGTTGGAGAAGCAAGTATCAAGCGTTGGGAAACTTACTATGTCCAAGATGTCGTTCAAGATGATCATATCCGTTTAAAATGCGATGAAGCTTATGCAGAACTAAATGCTCTTGGAAGTTCATTGGAAAAGTCATTCATCTGACATTTTTAGTGGCAATAGATCTTTTTGTTTAGAGCTATTTAAACAGGCTGTGAAGTATTTGATCGGATTCACAAAAAGCCCTTTATTTTTGAACAAAGCCTTGTTTTATGCAGATTTTAAACATTTTCAACAATTTGAGGATTAGCATAACGGGAGCTAGATATGTTCATTTAGAATATGGCCCATGCCCAGATCAATTTCAAAACATCTATCAATTATTTCTCTCCAACGGTGTGTTGATTTCAGGTGGGCATCACGTTTTAAAAAGCGTTGAAAAGCCAGATCTAAGCATCTTTTCAGATTCAGAAAAAGAGATTTTAGAATTTGTTGCACAAATCGCACATAAGGATAGTGGACAAAGGCTTTTAAAAGTGTCTCATGAAGAACAAGCTTTTAAAAAAACTGAACCCTTACAACTTATCAGCTATGCATTGGCTAAAGAACTAAAAATTTAACAAAGCGGCTCAAGCAAAAATTGGAGGGAAAGTCTTCCAATTACTAATTCAACCGCTTATTGTGTTATGGGTTTGACGAAAATTCCTAAAAAGCCATGTTTTTCAATCTCATCGGGGGTGCTCCATTGATAGTATACCTTCACAGCCTCTTCGAAAGACGAGATACCTGGCAAAGCCATTTGGAATGTTACATCGTTTAAATAGGCTTCTAGAGTTGGATAAGACCTTATTTCTACGACTGATGCCAAGAAATTTTCTTTTCCGTTTGAAAATTCGATGAAACAACCCATGTGAATTTTTTGGTATTTAGGGGTGTTTTTCCGTCCTTCAACAGGCTTCAGACCATTCCGAATATGGGCGAACCAGGGATCATCGCAAATCAATTTTAGCACCGTTGGATTGTCTTGTTCCATTTCTGAAATATTTACAGGATTAGATGTAGGTTTAGGATTGAGATTGAGAGCTTTTTTTGTCTTCTTTTCAGTCTTTTTTTTGTTTTTCATTAGACTGAGTTGTTCAAACGAGTATACCTGATCAGGAGCTTCTTTATTGAAGCGTTTGTAATAAAGATCTTCAATAAATTGAGGTAATGGAGCCTTCCATCGTTCCTGTTTATGATTGTCTAATTTACCAAACCCTTTGGGATTCAATCCCAATTCTCTAGCCATTTGGATGTGTTTTTGAGAGAGTCGATGTTTCTTTTTGGCTTCGATCCAAGGAAGCAATTTTTTGGGGATTTGGGTTGACATGTTTTTTACGGAAAAATAAAACTTTTTAAGTAGCTTTCTGGTTGTGAATTTTAGCGAAGTTTTTTCTCGTATGGTAGGTGTCGTAAATAATTGTTAACGATAAAATCGTGTCATTTTGAAGTGCAAAATCAAAAACATCCACACATTCAAATTGGACTTGAGTCCCATCTTTTAGCGTCCATGAATAGATAAAGTGAGCTGCGGCCGTATTAGGTTTGTCAGCGCTTACGAAAATGTCTTTCAGTAAAATCTTTGAGTTTTGCGTGTCTGAAAATAGATCCTTGTAGAAGCGAACAGCCTCCATTTTTCCATATAAAGGGGAATAGACAACGGCATTCGGAGAAAAAAGCTTGATTACATCCTGATAAGATGCTTTTTCTAATCCATGAAAATATGCTTTTATAACATCTTGCTTGTTCAATTGAAACCTATTTAAATATCGAGAATTTTTTTGTCAGTGGGCTTATCTCTTCGATCAGTCCAAATAACCCCACGCCATAAGGTTCAGTCTGATCCAAAGGAGTAGAAGCTGTTTTCTGAATCAAATCTTCCTCTATTCCATTGAAAGACATTGTGTTGGTAAAAATAGCTGAAAATAAATTTTGTTCGGTTGCTTTAGCGTAAAGAGCAAGCAATTGATTAGCAGTGCCTTTTAGCATGACAAATGAACAGGTTGAAACCATAATGAGGTTATCGCCACTTGGGTTTAGGAAAGGAACAAAAGACATGTTTATTTGTTGTTCTTTTGTGGCATTTGAATATAAAGACATAGCTATCTGCCCTGTAGCGCTTAAGAGTTTTCCCGTGGGAGACTTCTCATTAAGTATAATTATAAACTTGTGTGTTGCTGTAGTATTGACGCTGGGCATAGCTGCTCTTGTAAAAAAAGTTTTATAAACAAGAAGGTCTGAATTTTGAGATCTGAGACCCGACTGGTTTACCTCAGCAGCCAGTCTAATTCAAAACACATTTGTTTTTCAAGAGAATGAGAATCACAATGGAATGTGCAGATATTGGGATCGAAAACTTTCACTTAATTGAGGAAGAAGCACCTCCAATAAAAAAAGTAGCTGTTAGAACACAGCACAAAATGCTTGATTCTGACCAAAAGGTGTTTATCGAGATAATGACCTTTCAGCTTTTCTAGAGGCGATTGAATTATGCAAATCCAGAAAATTCGTTCCGATTGTATCCAATCCTTTTTTAAACCGCTCCATACGAGATCAGGGATGGTATGAGTTTCGCCGTCAACTAGAGTACAAACAGCAATGGCGCGGGGGAAAGGTCGTTGTGGTTCCCCCACAACATACCTCGCAAGAATGTCTTAAGTGCCATCACGTTTGTAAAGAGAATAGAAAGACTCAAAGCCTCTTTCAATGCGTCGCATGCAGCTATACTGCGCATGCGGACTTTGTGGGCGCTAACAATGTTTTGGCGGCCGGGCAGGCCGCTTCGGCCTGTGGATCGAATCTCAAAAGAGATCGCAAGCAGGAACCAGCAGAAATCCGCGAGGAAAGTCTGCTCCTGAGCTAGCTCAGGAATCCTCCGCCTTCTAGGCGGAGGAGGATGTCAATTACCTGATAAGCCTTTAGAGTCATAAAAAAGCTCAATCTTTGAGATGAGCCCTTCTTCAAAACTCAAAAGAGAAGCAGCCTGCAATTTTTTAGGAAGGCCAGGAATTTCTACTTCATAAACAATCATCGCTTGATTTTCTGAACCAAATTTTGCACGGATTGTTAGAGACTTAAAAATACCCGTGAATCCTTTTGCGGCTTTAAGGACAGCTTCTCTACCGATTACTTTTTCTTGAGGATCGGTAAATTGAATATCAGGATGCAAATATTCTTTCACCTTCTCGATATTCTTCTCCCCAAGTGCGGTATAATAAGCCACGCCAACAGCCTTTGTATCTCTCTTCATCGTCTTCTCCTTCTTGATTTTTTGACAAACAAAATTGATTATAGTAAGCTATACCCATTATGTCAATAATTAAATATAGTGAGCTACATCCAATATGTCAGAAGTCAAAAAAAGGTCTTACCAATCAACAGCCAGAAATGCACAAGCAGCGCAAACAAGAGCTCGTATTCTAACCTCTGCAAGAAATCTTTTTGAATCAGAGGGCTTTGAATACGTAACGATTGAAAAAATGGCCCAAGGGGCAAACGTTTCAATTCCCACCATTTATTCGCTCTTTCAATCTAAGCTTGGTGTGCTTCGAGCTTTAATGGATGACGCTCTTCCTCCTGATCAATTCAATGCTCTTGTAGAAAAGAGCATAAAGGAGAAATCACCTAAAAAGCGCCTCAGTATTTCAGCTAAAATCGCGCGTCAGATGTATGATGCAGAGAGAGCACAAATGAGTATTTTTCGAGGCGCTGCTATCTTAGCTCCTGAGTTCAGGGAGCTCGAAAAAGAAAGAGAAATGCGCCGTTACACACGGCAGGAGCTGACTATAAAAGCAATGGTCAAGGAAAATTCTCTTGTTGAGGGACTTAACCCAACCAAGGCACGAGATATTCTCTGGGCTATGACTGGTCGCGATATGTATCGTATGTTCGTCGTAGAGCAAGGATGGACATCCGATGAGTATGAAAAATGGTTAACCCAATTGCTCATCAACACTTTGGTAGATGAGGGTCTGAATTGACTGGGATCATCTTGTTTCGTGGCTTTAACTCAGCCAAGAAATTCAAATTGCTTGCATAAAAACCTTGTATCCTCTAAATTAGTTGTATAACACAACTATTTAAGGTGAAGATGAAAAATCTTTCGATTGAAGCAATCAATGAATTAAGGCGTAATGCAAGAAGTGTCGTGAGAGAACTCGGCCTACTCAATGATGCCTATTTCGAGATTGGGGTTACTTTGGCGGAGCGCCATCTTCTGATTGAATTAACTACGTGTCCATCTCCTACGATGGGAGAAATAGCCGAACGCCTATTGTTAGATAAGTCAACGATAAGTCGTTTGATTTCCAATACTGTCAAAAAGGGCTATGTAAAGTGCATCACAGACGAAAAAGATAAGAGAAAACGTTTTCTTAAAATGACTGAGAAGGGGCAGCAGACCCTTAATGCGTTTGAGCCCATTGCGTTCAATCAGACTAAAGAAGCTCTTTTAGCCTTGACTAATGAAGAGATCGAAATCGTCCATAAAGGTGTGGCGCTCTATGCAAAAGGCCTTAAAAGTTCGCGAGTTCAGAACACGGTTCATGCGGAGCATAGTGCTAGCTGTGGAGTTGATAACAGTAAAAAAATAGAAAGCTTGCCTGAAATTTTCAGTCGTTTGGGTCAATTGGGCTATACTTTAGATCTATTTGATGAAAAAGATGAAGAAAGGCTCTATGAGATATTTCAAGAAGTTGTTGATTCCGGTTCTCAGTTCCCCTACGAAGGCAGTTCAATCGATGAATTTCATCGTCAATTTTTTACCCCACAAGGACAAGTTTATGTTTGCCATTCATTAGAAGGGGAAGTCATAGGTGGTTTCTATCTAAAAGCCAATTATTCTGGCAGGTCAAGCCATATTGCCAATGCGGCCTATATGATTCGCAACACACATCGAGGCAAGGGAATAGGATCTCTTTTGATTAAAGCATCTCTATATTTTGCTAAAGATCTCGGACTTCGTGCTATGCAATTCAATATGGTACTCAGCCAAAATAGGCTAGCTGTCAAGCTTTATGAAAGGCTTGGGTTTAACGTTGTTGGGACTATACCACAGGCCGTTCGAAATCCGGATGGGGGTTTTCAAGATGGTTATGTGATGCATCGTAAATTAGATAATTTATAAAGGAGCATTTATGTCGGATGAAAAAGAAATCGTGTCCAAGGAAGAAACTTTTGACAAGCTAGAAATTCGCCTTGGGCGTGTTATCAGTGTTGAAGAAGAACCAACAGCACTCAAAAAAGCATATAAAATGAAAGTCGATTTTGGAAAATTTGGAATCAGGACAAGCGTTGGGAGATTTACTCAACACGCTCCAGAGGAAATCAAAGATAAACTTGTACTCGGCATTTTGAACTTCTCACCCCGAAAAATCGGTGATACTGTTTCAGATGTCCTAATTTTAGGAGTGCAATATCCCAAAGCTGATAGTGGTGAAGCCACCTTTATTTCCCCTGTGGCTCCAGCTAAAATTGGGAGCAAACTTTTTTGAATTTAACGCGATGTGCGAATTTTCCTTCAAGAGATTTTCTTACCTGAGATAAAGCTCCAGCAATTCGGACTATAGGGGGAAATGAACGAAATTCTTCTTTTTCCCGGAGGAAGAAATCAGAAATTTTTGATGCTAAGTAAAAAAGGTTATTTTCAGAATTTCATTAAAGGTCGTCCAATCTGCCCTAATTTTAAGTGGACTCTTCAACAAATGTGATAGGGATTAAACAAAAATTTAAACACAAAGGCACAAAGACATAAAGGTTAACCATTGATTACTCGCTTAATCTCTCCTTTGACGAAATTCTGAAAATAGCCAAAATTTGTCAGGTTGAAGTCTAAGAAATTAATAATTGACTGTCAAATAATAAAAATATAAACTCCATTCTGACAGAATAAAAGAGGTGCCCTGACATCAGATTAGGGTATACTCTAAATTAACATGAAAGGAATAAATATGTTCAATACACAAGGTAATCAAAATAATGGTGAATATCCTTTAGATGTAATTTTTTTTCCATACGGAAATGAATATAGGGTAGACATAACAAAATTATCAAAAGAGCAAATTATTGAAGAATTTGTAAAATCCTCTAATGTATTTAAGCAAGAAGTAATTTTACATGATCTATTGGTTATTGGTAGGAAAATGGAAACTCAGGAGCAAAGAGGTATGGTAGCTCTTGCCGCAGAGCTTTACATAAAAGCACCAGATGCTACCCAAAGGGATTTTTTGCTTCACCTGGTAAGTGTTAAAAAAATTTATAAAGCATTTGCTGATGCAATGGTATCTAATGCCATGTATCACGAAACTATTGAATTTGGGCAGCCAGGTTGTTCAGGTTTAACTAAAGAAGAATTGGCAAGAGAGAAAGCTGCAGCAATTACTTTTGAAAAATACACTAAAGATATAGTTTAAGCTTTCAATTTTGATGCCTTCTTAAAATTAAGAAAGGCATCAATCTCAACCACGTATTTTTCCGTTTCGTAAGCTTAAAGCTTACTCGCCCACAACAGCTGAATGATATTCCAAAACTAACTAGATCTAAGTTATTGAAATTTTAGAAGATGCGCTCCAACTTGTTTTTAGATGAATCTGATGGCACACAAAGGCTATTTTCACAAGCAGGAGGATGGTTGAAAGCATTACGCGAAGGTTTAGTACTTTTCGTTGATGAGCTTGATCTTCACCTCCATCCTAATATCGTCCGATATTTGATAGAGCTTTTTCATAATCCAAAAACTAACCAAAAAAATGCTCAGCTTATTTTTACCACTCATGACACCTCTTTGCTAGACAGTGATTTATTTAGAAGAGATCAAGTTTGGTTTATACAGAAAGATGAACAACAAGGATCTCGCCTTTATTCTCTTTTAGATTTTAAACCACGCAAGGGTGAAGCCATTGGCAAAGGTTATCTACAAGGCCGCTATGGGGCTCTTCCATTCATAGGAAAATTTCGTTTCTTATGAATAGAAAAATTTCCATACGCCCCCTTGCTCCTAACCCTATTGAACCCGGCGCTTGCGCTTATCTTACAGAAAAATAAGGTGTTAGAAAATGAAAAAACCGGACAAAACCTCTTTGAAGAGAGTTTGTCCGGTGAAATGCCCAAAGCCGGAGCGTTCTCGAACCAATTCCTCGAGGGAATGAAGCAACTTTATGAGAAGTATTTAAAAAAATAGTTGGATTATCTGTCTTTTGAAGAGGAGAAAAAATCATTGGAGTATCAATGTAATCAGCAAAAACATGAGTCGCACTTATTATGCCACATAGATTTTTATACGTAGCAAATGTACCCGATCCTCCATCCCCTAAATTGGGTATAGAAGAAATCAGAATGGATTGGGCTCGGCATCTTTCAGCTAATTCTATGTATACAGGTTGTCCTCTTAACGCGCTAAGAGCAAAAGTCATAATTATTCCTTGTTTAGAATTGCTTTGTGCATTCTCTTTGTTATGTCAGCAAAACTATAGCATAGCTAAAAATTAAATAGAAAGTTTTAGTGGAAGAAAATCTCCAAAACCACTAAGATTGTTAGTAGATATAGGGAATAGTTGCAAGTATGAATATGGAAACATTTCTAGCTAATAATCAGATCTTTACGATCGAAGAAGCGAGGCTTTCTCTAGAGATGGGAAAAAGCAGCACCCTGAATAACCTGCTAGCCTATCATCTTCGAAAAGGGCATATCATCCGAATTCGTAAAGGTCTTTATTATACGATCCCAAGAGGCGCTGATGCAAAAACCTATCCTACCGACCCTTATCTGATTGCTGGGAAAATGGCTCCTGATTCGATTTTGGCATACCATACATCTTTAGGCTTTCATGGAAAGCTACACTCTTTGCGAACTGACTTTATCTACATTACTCAAAGAAAAGTAAAGCCTCCCTTTGTCTTTCGTGATACCACTTTCAAAGGAATCGCTATTCCTAAAGAAACTTTAGCTAATCCAGATTTTGGTGTTGAAATCATCGATTATCAAGGATGTAAGATCCGAGTCACAACTTTAGAACGGACTTTTGTTGATGTGCTTGATAGACCCGCTCTGATCAACAACTGGGAAGAAATTTGGCGATCCTTGGAATCTATTGAGTACCTCAATTTGCAGCAGGTATTAGCATATGCGAAAATTCTCAATAATGTGACCACATATGCACGAATAGCTTTCTTTCTTGATCAACATCGTGAAATGCTTGGTCTTACAGAAAAAGATCTCTTTCCTTATCTTAATCCAGCGTTAGCGATTATCTTACAGAAATCCAATGGGTTACAAAATGAAAAAACCGGAAACATTGTCATTTCTGAAAATGTCTCCGGGGGATGTGCCGATGACCGGACTCGAACCAGCACTCTATTGCTAGAAGTAGATTTTGAGTCTACCGCGTCTACCATTCCGCCACATCGGCAAATGAATACCCGAAAGTATAAAGATTTCACCCATTTTGTCAAAGCAATTGTTCGCTAAAGTTGCGAATATTTGCTCACAGATTAAATCAAGAAGACTTAAAAATCTCGATTGGGCCATAAGTGCAAATATGCTAAGATGCAGTGGAAAAATAAAAAAGTTAAAAGGTTTTCTCGGTATCTTTCAGGACTGTCTCTAGCCGGAAGTGTCCTTTTAACACACGTTGAGGATCAACAGATGAAGCTAAACGAATTGGAAATAAAGATTCAAATTCCCTCCGAGGAGCATTTTCAGGTGGTCTATCAGCATTGCATCCGATTATGTGGCGCTCCTGTCTCTCACTTCTTACAGCTGGATGAGTATTATGACACGTTCGATAGACAGCTGAAAAAACAAGATTTGGTGATACGCATCCGTTCCAATGGAGAGAAAAAAACAATTGCTCTTAAAAGTCCACGAATTGAGCGGCCAGGCGGGATGACGAGTAGAATTGAGTTGGAATTTTTATCTGCTGAGGGAGAAAAAATTCATCATCAGCTCTTAGATCAAGGTTTGCATCCGAACGAAGCTGCTGAAAAAGAGCGGTGGACATTTGTGTATCATGAGTGTGAAATTGTTCTCGATAAATTGCCGTTTATTGGGACTTTTACTGAAATTGAAGGTCCTTCTGAAGCAACGATTCAGGAAATGGTGACCTTGCTCGATCTTTCCCCTTATCCAGTCATACGTAAAAATTATGGAGAGTTGATGATAGAAAAGTTTCGAGAGCTCCAATTGCCTTTAGCGAACATTTATGCGACTTTTTCAAAAGAACGGGAATTTAATTCGCTATAACTCAAAAGATTGCATTTATCGACCCCTTAGAATGTACAAAGTCGAGTTTAAAGCCCGCGCTTCCGCCAAAATGAGAGAACTGCTTATTTTTCAAGTCTGTTTGAGGAACTCCCCTAAACAATCTTGCAGAGCTTTTACACTCCTTTATGGATATTTTAAATCCCTTATCCATAGTCTGGTGAAGTGCTCCCTAAGTTACCCAGGAAGCCGCGAAGTCTTTAGCTTCGCGGAGGCTTCACTGTTGTTGGCATTATTGGAGATCCATTCTATAGAGGTGCATGCCTTGGATATAAATCTGATTCAATAAGCTGTTAGAAAAAGTCATGTCAACAATGCCAGGACCGGTTTTAATAAGGGGAGCTATATTTCTAATAAGGGGATGATCAAGTGGGATTAAAACGACATCGCTTGTAGAAAGAGCGTATAGGTTAGGCGTGGATCGTATCACTTCTGTCAAAGACTTGTATGCATTTAGGGGGTTTTCTTTTACGTCTAATTGTTTAGAAGAGGAAGCTAGCGTGAATTTCCAAAAGGAATCTGCTTCATCATATATCCAAAAGGCAGCCTTTATCTCTAAATTCTTCTTGTCCAATTCGGATAACAAAAGTTTTCCCTCTTGGATTTGCCTTTCTACCAGTGTTGTTTTATCCATGAGAGAATTCCATTTTTTGGATCGTTTATTGCTTGAATGATACTTTTTGCTTCCTGTTGACTCTTTATCTCATATCGACTACGTTCGTTCCATTTGGTTACAAGAGTCCAGGATGCATCTAACAGGGTGTTTGCTTTGATATTGTTATTGAAATCGAATCTTAGACTTGTCTGGTCCATCAATGAAGATAAATCATGTGTATGAAGATTCCGGACACGTGTTTTAGAGGGAATAGTTTCATGTTTGAATGTTTTGGAGATGATTGCTTTTAATCCCAACTCTACAGAATAACCTGCCAGATAGTAAGCGCCGGAAAAGCAATTAGTGTTTAACAAGACTTCAGCCTCTTTTATTCGAAGCAATGATAGCTCTTTGGCTCTGTTTCGATCTAGGTCTAGATTATCTAGGTTATCTAGGTTATCTAGGTTATTAGTCATTAGCTTTTTCCAAATAAAGAAAAAGGGGAATTTTGATAAATCCCCATTTTAAATGCCGATGACCGGACTCGAACCAGCACTCTATTGCTAGAAGTAGATTTTGAGTCTACCGCGTCTACCATTCCGCCACATCGGCAAATGAATACCCGAAAGTATAAAGATTTCACCCATTTTGTCAAACCAATTGTTCGCTAAAGTTGAGAATATTCGCTTACAGATTAAATCACTGGACTTTGGCCATTTTAAGGGGTTGCTAAATGCAATCTTTTGAGCTATAGCGAGTTAAAATTTTTTCGCCAACCCAAATGAGGGGTGTATAGTCAAACAGTTGGGAGAGGAAACTGTCATTTTTATCATCTCACTTTTTGTTATTCCCCAGGGCAAATTTGTAGCTCAAAAAATTCCGGGTATCAAGCCGCTCATCACCTCCATAGAGGCTGCGAAAATACAATCATAAAAACAACAGTTTCCTCTCCCAACTGTTTGACTATACACCCCCAAATGAGGGTTAGCGAAAAAATTTTAACTCGCTATAACTCAAAAGATTGCATTTATCGATCCTTTAAAATGTATAAAGTCGAGTTTAAAGCCCGCGCTTCCGCCAAAATGAGAGAACTGCTTATTTTTCAAGTCTGTTTAATGAACTCCCCTAAACAATCTTGCAGAGCTTTTACACTCCTTGTTTCAAGATCTTTGACGCTTGTCATAAAAAGTTCTTTATGCTTATCGCTCGGCAACTCAAATTGATCTTCTACATCTCGATACAGCTCAGCGCGCTTTTCTAAAGCGAACAACACTTTCACCATCAGCATCTCCGGATAGCAGCCTGGATAATAAAGAGCTCTCCCAATAGAAAGCGAAAGAAGATTAGAGGAATCAATTTTTTCAAGCGACAGAATTTGGATAAAATCTCCCAAATGGTGAGACAACAAAAAATCATGCCCTTGGTCTAAGCATGCTTGTTGTAGTAGTTGCTCGAGGGCAATAGAGATATTGAATAAGTTCCGATAAACCACTCCCTGGTATTTATCTTTACTATGATTTGCCAACTGTAGAGTGGCTTTGAATCTCATGAGATGGCTGATTGCTTCCTTGATTTGAGGCGTCGATTCTAACAAGGAGACCTTTGCAATGAGGCCATCCAAAGCCACGTGTTGAGTTGAAACAGGCTGCGAGTCATTTGACACTGAATCTTCGACATTTTTTCGTTTTAACAATTCTCTCCACTCTTTCTTGTCCTCGCTTCCAAGTAATATTTCTTGCAAACTGAGACAGTTGATCATGAGCGCTCTCATTTGATTGAATATTTGAATCCGCTGATCATAAGAGGTTGTGTGGGCTAAGGATTTCAAAATCAAGTCCAATGCTTCCGGAACAGGTTGGCTTTGATAATTCAAAACAGAAGTAGAAGGATAACGGGCCCAAATAGTCCCCTTGTTGAACTGCACGAGTTTGCAAATATCGAAATCCTTGAGTTCCGACCATATCTTTGTATGGCGCAAGGCATCTGTCAAACTGTGGGTTTCAGGTAAGTTTTCAAATTTCTGCCAATAATGTAATAACACTCCATGCTCCAAGAGTGCACTCATATCTAAGAGCAGACCAGGAAGGACCGAAGGCAAGACACCTGGTGTATGAAGGGCATTTTGAAGGAGATTAAACCCGTAGAATAACTGGTGCAAATGATGCAAGTGGTCTCCGGAAAGTTGCGTCGCAAGGACTGGATCTTGTTGGAACATGAGGCGTGTGTAGGGATGATTGATTAACAATCTTTGAAAATATTTTTGTTCTTTTTGCACGTGGCTTAAAAAGGACATTTCTCTCTCTGTCCCTATAGAAATGGGATGAGAAGCGTTCTGCGTTTCACTCTCCTCTTCGACATCTTCAATGTCGCTAGTCGATATTGTCATTCCCTCTATTAATCCCTGTCGAGCCTTTTTCTGAGTTCTCTGTTCCGAAGGAGAAATTAACTCTAGACAAAGAGCATCTAAATTAATCGTTTCTTTTGTATACGTTCCTTGTTCAGCATGATGTTTTAAATAGCCCGTTAATGCCAGCAGGCAAGGATTCAATGTTTGTTCAAATGTTTGAAGCATGGCGAGGATATCCTCAAATTTTTTTCTTTTCTCAGCGTAATACAGCTGGGACAAGTCAAGCCCATTTTTAGGGTTAAGGGAGCCTTTCTTTTTTTTTCCATTTTCCTTAGAGATAGAGGGGAGGGATTGTTTAAATAGATCAAACATGGTGGTTAGATCACTTTCCGTAAAGGCTTGTGGAGAAGAATCCTGCAAGGCTTTGAATTCTGGGGCCATTTGCTGCACGACTTGCTCAACTTTATTCCCATAGCGTTTTTGCAAATCGCTGATGCTGCGCTTCTCATGGGATGAATCGGAATGATTTTTTTCGCTAGCAGAGTTTTTAGAATCAGGTTGTCCAGCCTTTATTAGCTCCGTCATTAAATCGGTAAACATAGACTTTAGAAAGACTTCATTTTTTGAAGAAATTTTGTCTTGTATCCTCATCGTTTCATGATCATCGTCGATTTTTTGGATCAGTATTTTATTCTTATCGATGAGCTTTGTTATCACTTTGGCAAGAGATTGCGTGTGATAGAGAAGATGGAAAGATCCCTGATTCATTAAATGAACAGGTTGGCGACTAAGGGAAGACACTTCTTGTAAAACTAAGTCTGCTTTTTCTTTAGCTGTTTTACTTAGCATAGAGAGGCTGAGAGAGATCTCGGTCATTTTTGTTTCTTGTGAAAGTTTGAAATCGGAAGGAAACGTCTGCTCCTGTTTTTTCTTGTGTTCTCTTTGATTTCGATTTAAAGAATCAGCGATTTCCTTTTTTTCTGAATCGATATATTGCTTAAGAGAGGTTGCATGCTTCTGCATATTGGCGCTAAAGCTTGTCATATAAGCTGTTAAAACGATGCCAATGCATTTTTCAAATAGGGGGAAAATGCTCGATTCGCATAATGCTGGAGTGTTGAGTAACTGGGAAGGGAGAGAAGCATTAAAAATGTCTTGAATTTTATAGTCCAAATATTTCCTTTGATCACTAAGAGCGCGCAGCATTTTGAAACCTTCAAAGTTCGCTTGATGGTCTTGCTGATTCGAACTAAGCTGGACAATCATTTGAAAGCAGCGAACAAAAGCGGAGGCATCAGCCAAAACTTTTTTTTCCCATTTATCGAGCAATATTTCTAGCATAAACTCGCGCAAGGAGATTTCCTTCTGACGATTGGTAGGCTTTAAAAGATCGATATATTTTTTAGTCAGAGTTAAGGAAAGGGTGTCTTTATCAAACGGAACCTCATGAATGACTTTAG
The DNA here is from genome assembly GCA_963801825.1 of Parachlamydiales bacterium. Lineage (GTDB taxonomy): Bacteria > Chlamydiota > Chlamydiia > Chlamydiales > Parachlamydiaceae > CAWDGI01. The sequence continues at coordinate 241,248 of CAWDGI010000002.1, read as the reverse complement.
TTGATGACAATGTTGTTGTATCTACAGTCGTGGAGGAAGAGGCTGTTGTTAGAGAAGATGGATTTATATTCATAGAGTCCCTCAAAAGAATATGTTAAAAAAATATCACTCAATTTATCATAATTTCAATATATTTTAAATAAAAATAAACGTCTTTTCTAAATTTATTAATTCTGTGAGATGCAATTAATCAGTTAAGTAAAGTTTTTAATCCATCTCTGTATGGTTGGATCGTTTGGGTCATGCGAAATTTGTTTTTTATCTACGAGTTTTGAGAAAACATTGTAGGGGTCATTTTTACTTCCCTCTTTTCTGAGTGAGGATTTATCGTTGAGATATAGATAAAGGATGATTGGAGGTTTTTTAGAAAAGGCGAAAAACAAACGATATCTCTGCAAACCTTGCTTATACCTGCGATATTTTTTAAGGTCTCCATGAAGCTGATATTCTTTTCTATCCGGGTCTTCCGGAATGATCTCTTTTGTTGCTTTCCTAACACGAGCAGCGAACTTCACGTCAGGGTGTTTAGAAAATTCTTCTTCTGTAAGAGAGTCTTTAAGCTCCTTTATTTCTTGCTTAAGAGAGTCAATTCTATCAGCATAAAACTTGTGGCATTTGAGCAGATAATTAGATTTCGTCCCCACCGTCTATCCCCTTGAGTAACTCGTCCCATTCTTTATCCCATACATCTTCAAGATTCTTAAGCTGATCGGGATTTTGCATCGCATCTTGAATGAGAGACTCAATAAATAAGTGAAAAAGAGGGTCCGACTCTAAATTGGCCAAAGTGTCCAAATAGATGAAAACGCCATTTTCTCGAACCTCTATTGTAATTTCTTGATCTCCAAAGATTTTATAGGCTTCTTTAGGGAGATTCACGGCTTTACTTCCCCCATGATCAAATAATTTTCTCTTATAGCTGGTAGGCATATTGCATCTCCTTTTCTTTTAGTATATACAATATGTACACTTTTGTCAATTCCTGTGCGATCATAAATCGGAACTATACTGGTAAAGTCTGGTTAAGAAACTCTTTCACCCTTTCAAGCGCCTCCAAAAGTTTCTGTGGGGTCTTTCCTCCCCCTTGAGCCATCTCCGCCTTTCCTCCTCCACTGCCTTCTACAATGGGCATCGCCAATTTGATGAGCTCATGAGCGGAAAATCCCTGTTTGACGAGTTCTGGGCTGACTTTAGCTACCAACTGGCATTTATGGGAAAGAGCGGTTCCCAGTAGCACAATCCCACGACCTAAACGCTCGGCGCAAAGATCGACGCAAGGGCGTAATTCTTCGACAGGGAGCGAGACCTCCGCAATAATAAAACGAACCTTTCCTTTCTGATCGGTTTGACTGAGGAGGCTCTCAATTAAGACATTTAACTGATTTCGACGAAATGTTTTTAACTCCTGGGCCATTTGCCGGTTCTCTTCCAACAATTTCTCAAGCCGCTCTTGCACTTGAAGCAGCGGAGTTTTTAACACTTGAGCCATGTGCAAAACGAGATCTTCATTTTGCCGATTCAACCTTTCCGCTTCTGCTCCTGTGACGGCTTCGATGCGGCGAATGCCGGCGGCAATGCTTCCTTCTTTAGCGATGCGAAAAAAGCCGATATTCCCCAGCATAGAGGTGTGTGTACCGCCACATAGCTCTTTTGAAAAATCAATATCGATCATCCGAACGACCGTGCCATATTTTTCTCCAAAAAACTGTTTGATCTCTTCTCGTTTTTGGGCCTCCTCGTATGTCATCTCCACCGCTTTCACCGGGAGATTTTCTCGAATTTTCCCATTCACCAAATCTTCGATTTGTCGAATCTCTTGCAAGGAGAGGGCCTTATGATGGCTGAAGTCAAAGCGCAAACGCTCCGGTTCCACGACCGATCCGGATTGTTTGACATGCGCTCCTAAAACGCGTTGTAAAGCCCAATGAAGAAGGTGTGTGGCAGTATGATTATTCGCAATTTTCTCTCTTCTTTCCCGGTCGATGATCGCCTGGAGCGCTTCTCCCATTTGGAGCGTCCCTTTTTGTAATTTTCCCAGGTGGGCAATCAGTCCCTTATAAGGAGAGAGAGTGTTTTCTACTTTAAAAAACTGGTTAGGACCTTCTAAAGAGCCTATATCTCCCACTTGTCCTCCCATTTCTGCATAGAAAGGAGTTTTGGCTAAAAGAACAAGACCCGAATCTCCTTCTTCCATGCGCTCTGTAAACTCTCCATGGACGACTAAACCGACCACCACGCTATCTCCAACCGCATGAGTATATCCCAAGAATTGAGTCTCCCCTTGCTGCTTTGCAAAATCAGCAAAAACGTTTTCCGTTGCCATTTGATGAGTCATTTTTTGTACATTGCGTGAACGCTCTCTGGCTTCTTTTTCCAGCTGTTGATAGCGTCCTTGATCCACTGGCAAATCAGAGTCTTTAGCCAAGAAAAGCACTTCCTCAATTGGTAATCCATAAGTATCTTTAAGTTTAAATGCGTCATCGCCGCTAATCCATTGATTTCCTTTTTGCCCCTTCTCGATAATTTGATTTAGCATATTGCCCCCTCGCTTTAATGTGCGGAAAAAGGCTTCTTCTTCTAGAGTTAAGATCTCTTCCAACCGAGAGCGGCTTGTGATTCAATTCAGGATAGTCTCTCCCATCGTCTCAATCGAAGCGGGGAGGAGACGGGCGAGGAAAGGCTTTTCAATTCCAAGCGTCCGTCCATAGCGAACAGCACGGCGCAGGACCTTGCGCAGGACATAACCGCGGTCGACATTGCTGGGCTGCACGCCATCTGCAATAGCAAATGCAAGGCAGCGCACATGGTCGGCAATGACTCGAAAAGCAGGGGAGTGGGGGCTGTCTGTTTGATAAGGGATTTTTGTTATTTCCTCGATTTCTCTGATCAGACTTCTTAATACATCGGTTTCAAAAACGCTTTCGACCCCCATTTTGAGGCTAACGACCCTTTCTAGGCCGGCTCCGGTATCAATAGAAGGTTTAGGAAGTGGTTCTCTTTTGCCTGATGGGAGCTGGTTATATTGCATGAAAACCAAGTTCCAGAACTCGAGGAAACGCTCTCCCTCGGTGTCGTCAATCAGGTTTGCGGCTGACCCAAAGGAGGGGCCGCGATCGTAATAGAGCTCAGAGCAAGGCCCGCAAGGACCTGTTTCGCCCATCGTCCAGAAATTATCTTTCTCCCCTAAGCGGGTGATGCGTTCGTGTGGAACATATTGGGTCCACTATTCAAAAGCTTCGTCATCATCTCGGAAAACGGAAGGCTAAAGGCGTTCGGGATCAAAGCCAAAGACTTGCGTTGAGACTTCCCAGGCAAATTGGATGGCCTCTTTTTTAAAGTAATCTCCAAAGGAGAAATTGCCGAGCATTTCGAAGAAGGTGAAGTGGCGGCTGGTATGGCCCACATTTTCGAGATCATTATGTTTGCCGCCCACGCGGATGCATTTTTGACTGGTGGCTGCTCGTTTATAGTCGCGGTGGCTTTTTCCTAGGAAAACATCTTTAAATTGATTCATTCCCGCATTGTTGAAGAGAAGGGTGGGGTCGTCATGAGGGACGACAGAGGAAGAGGGGACAATCGTGTGCTCACGTTCTTTGAAATATTTTAAAAATTGGCGGCGAATAGTTTGAGTTAACATAATTTTCCTGAAAGATTTAAATGTGATGATTTATGATAGCAGATTTGAGAATTTATGGCATGTGTCTCGAACATGAGAAATTAGATGTGAGTCAGTGAGATCCGTTCAGGAAGATGTTGATCCTTGGATAAAATCCAGGGGTTTTTTTAGAGTTTTAAATACAATTCCAGAGATCTCATCAAGGGAGGACCGAATTGTTCCCTCTATTTTAGCCTCCTTGTCTGCACGAGTAAAAATGCGCTCCCCAAAGCTTATGCAGCCATTTACCAACTGCTCTTGATAGCGGCTCCAGTCTGCAATGAGTTCTAAGCATCCATCAAATTGCACTTGTTCATCTCCGCTAAGTAGTAAATAGACTTCATAAAAGCGAGTACTTAATCGGAACCCTTGGAAGAGCACATCGGTCATGGCTCGAGAGACTTTCCCAATTTGTCTAATCACTCCTTGCAATTGTTTTTTCTGGAGAAGCAGCCAAGGAGGAAGAGCACCGATCTCTTTTTTTTTGATTGATTCATAAATGGGGTATCGCCAATAAAAGGTTTTTTGTAGTTGTTGGTAGCAATCACCTAATTTTTGATAGTCTTGAAGAATGTCTCCGGCACATTTAGCCGCTAAAATAGTTTTTAATATAAGATCTCCATGGGAGAGGTACTTAATACTATTCATAGCCTCTGCTTTCCAAACAGAGTCCTTGTTTATCTTCCCTTGAGGGCCTCGAATCAAGGAAAGAAAACGGAAAGAGCGATAGTAGAGATAGGGAGTCTTAAAGACAGACATCGCTCGCTGAAAGAAAAATAAAGGAAAAGCAGTCGGCAAATAACTTCTTGCCTCTTCTAGCACAGTCGCTTGTAAGGCAGAGAAAAGAACCATTTCGAAGCCTTATAATTAAAATCTTTACTTGATAGTGATTAATCCAAAAAAAAATTATAGTGTCAACTCTTTTCTAGACTTTCAAGAAATGTCCTCTGTGCGTTATGATCAGACACATGTTTCGCTCTTTTCTCTCTCAAATCAAGTTATTCTTGATCACCCGACTAGGAAAGGGGATTCTTTTTTTGCTGCTGAAAACCTGCCAGATTGAAGTGGAGGGGCTTGACTCTTTTTATCGCCTTGCCAGTCGAGAAAAGTGCCTCTTGATGTTATGGCATAACCGCCTCGCTCTCATTCCTTTCATTTTATCGCGCTATACATCTGGTTTTACTTATGCCGCTGTAGTGAGCAAAAGCCGAGATGGAATGTTATTAAGTACGATCATCCATTCTTACAAACGGGGGCGAACCCTCCTGGTCGGACATCAATCCCGCTACCAAGCCCTTCGAGAGATCATCCGCCATATCAAAGAAACGGAAGACATTGTTGTTATCACCCCTGATGGACCTCGCGGTCCTCTGTATCAACTAAAACCCGGCATTGCAATCGCCGCTTTAGAAACCCGGGCTTCCGTCTTTGCATTGAACTGGGAGGCTAAAGAGTATTGGGAACTAAAAACGTGGGATCGCCTCAGACTTCCTAAGCCCTTTACGAAAATTCATGTCTCTTTTTCTCCCCCCCTTCGCTTTAGCCCCCTTTCTCCTCCTTCCCTAGAGGAAGCAAAAGACATTCTTAAAAAAGCACTTCCCTAATTTTTCCTTGTCGAGTACATTTAATCTTATCTTTTTTATGTTTAATTAATGGTTAAAGCAATGACGAATCCTTCTTCTCCAGCTACGGAAAAAAGCTTAGATCCCTCCCTTAAAGAGATGATGGGCAAGATTGCCCGGACCATCCGTGGTCTTTCCATGGATGCCGTGCAAAAAGCCGACTCAGGACACCCGGGGCTTCCCATGGGATGTGCCGAATTAGGGGCTTACCTATTTGCCTATGGGCTCCGGTATAACCCTAAAGATTCAAAATGGGTGGGGCGTGATCGCCTGGTTTTATCTGCCGGGCATCGATCCATGTGGCTTTACTCTAACCTGTACTTATCCGGATATAAACTCTCTTTAGAGGATCTCAAGCACTTTCGGCAGCTCCACTCTCTGACGCCCGGCCATCCCGAATCTTCTATGACAGATGGGGTAGAATCCACGACAGGGCCCTTGGGACAAGGGGTCGGAAATGGGGTGGGACAGGCCCTGGGATTAAAACTTTTAGCCGCCAAATTCAATACCCCCGAATATCCTCTCTTTAATAGCAAAGTCTATGTGGTGATGGGGGATGGCTGTGTGATGGAAGGGGTCTCTTCCGAAGTCTCTTCCTTGGCAGCTCATTTAAAATTAGACAATTTAGTGGCCATCTATGACTCCAATAAAGTCTCTTTGGATGGACCCTTAGCAGAATCCTGCTCAGAGGATACAGCTGCCCGTTATCGCGCCTATGGGTGGGAGGTGTTTGAAGTGGATGGACACAATTTAGAGGCGATTCATACAGTCTTCAGCCGCATTCGCGCTCATCAAGAACGCCCCTGTTTAGTGATTGCCCATACAATTATTGGCAAAGGAGCCCCCAATAAAGCGGGGACAAAGCAAGTGCATGGCGCTGCCTTGGGCCCTGAAGAGGTGCATGCGGCGAAAGAAGCATTGGGGCTGCCGCAAGAAGAGTTTTATGTCCCGGAAGAGGTCCATCACTTTTTCCAAAATAAGTTAAAACAAGATGCACAAGAAGAGAAAGAATGGCAGGAGAGGTGGGAGGCTTGGGCAAGAAGCTATCCCGACAAGCGAAAAGAGTATGAAATCATGCTTCATCATGCACTTCCTCCCGATTTGGAGCAACGGCTCAACCAACTCCCCATTAAGGCCCCCATTTCGGGAAGGAAGGCCTCTCAAGAGGTGTTGAATCTCTTAGCCGATTTTCTTCCTCAGATGTATGGAGGATCTGCCGACCTTTCCTCTTCGGATATGACGACACTAAAGAAGTTTCCCTTGGTTAGCCCCGGCCATTTCGAGGGAAGGAATATTAAGTACGGCGTGCGGGAATTCGGAATGGCTACCATGGCAACAGGGCTATCTCAGACGGGATTTATTCTTCCTTTTATTGGAACGTTCTTGACTTTTTCTGATTATATGCGCAATGCCATTCGCTTAGCGGCTCTTCAGCATGCCCATGTGATTTATCAGTTCACCCACGATTCCATTTTTCTTGGTGAAGATGGCCCAACGCATCAACCTGTCGAGCATTACGCTGCTTTGCGGGCCATTCCTCAGATGCTCGTCATTCGCCCTGCCGATAGCCATGAAGTGAAGGGGGCTTGGATCGCTGCTTTACGTTTTGAGGGACCAACAGCGATTATTTTATCTCGCCAGAATCTCCCTGATCTCAAAGAGACGGAAGTACCTTATGCAGATGGGGTGGGGAGAGGGGCCTATCTCATTCGGCGCGAAACGGCTAAACCGGATTTTACCTTGGTGGCGACCGGATCAGAGGTCTCTTTGGCCCTTCAAGTGGCCGATGCGTTGATTCAAAGAGGAAAGGGGGTGCGTGTGATTTCGATGCCTTGTTGGGAGTTGTTTGATGAGCAGCCTCCGGAATATAGAGAAAGTGTGTTTGGAGGAGAGATCGGCAAGCGCGTGAGCATTGAGGCAGGGGTCGAGCTGGGGTGGCATAAGTATATTGGACGAGAAGGGATTGCCATTTGCTTAAAGCGGTTTGGTGCCTCTGCTCCTGCAAGTGCCTTGGCAAAAGAATATGGGTTTACGGTGGAGGCCATCCTTAAGCGCCTAGGTTTTTAGCGTATGGAATCTCTTTTTCTTCGCGCTCTCCAAGGGAAGAACACATCTTCCCGTCCTCCGATTTGGTTGATGCGTCAAGCAGGGCGCCATCTTCCTTCTTACCGCTCGATGCGGCAACGCTATTCTTTTTTAGAGATGTGCCATCAGCCCGATCTGATTGCTCAGGCGACGATGCTGCCTATTCAAGCTTATGGGATGGATGCGGCCATCTTATTCTCCGACATTTTATTGATTCTTGAGGCCATGGGGGTGGGCTTGCATTTTGAAGAGCAAGCGGGCCCCAAGATTGAGCGCCCTTTGCATACGTCGGCAGAGGTCGAAGCGTTGCCTTGGCCGGATGATCTTTCTCATTTCAGAGGGATGGAACAAGGCATTCGCCTATTAAGAAGAGAGCTCAAAGTCCCTCTAATTGGTTTTTGCGGGGCTCCTTTTACTCTTGCCAGTTACTTGATTGAGGGGAAGACGGGAAAAGAATTTAAAAAGACAAAAGAGTGGTTGTTCAAAGATCCGGAGAGCTTTCATCGTCTTTTAGAGAAGCTGACGGCTTGGTGCCTGGCCGATTTACATCTTCAGATTCGGGCGGGAGTGCAGGCGATCCAGATCTTTGATTCTTGGGCGAATGTTCTTGCTTATGCGGAGTTTCGCGAGTTCTCTCTTTTGTATTTAAAGAAGATAGTAGAGGGGATCTCCCATACAGGCATCCCCTGCCTCTTATTTGCTCGCGGCTCTTCTGTATTTGCTCCCGAATTAGCATCCCTTAAGGCCGCCGGAGTCAGTTTAGATTGGAATTGCCACCTGCCTACCATGCGTCAACGGATCCTTCCGTCTGTTGCTCTTCAGGGCAATCTAGATCCCCATCTGCTTTATGCCCCTTTGCCAAAACTGAAAAAAGAGGTGCAGCGATTATTAGGAGAGATGGAAGGAGATCCGGAGTTATATTTTTAATCTGGGCCATGGTTTGCCTCCTGATGTTTCAGAAGAAGCGGTAAAAACCCTCGTGGAGTGTGTGAAATGTCCCTGCATGTTGTCATCTTAGGGGGAGGGCTCTCCGGACTAGCGCATGGATGGTTTTTGAAGCAGGCTTTTGGTTCCGAGCTTCGTCTGACCCTTCTCGAAAAAGCCTCACGCCCAGGGGGATGGCTGGAGACGAGGCAGAGTGATGAGTTTCTATTTGAGCAGGGGCCACGCAGCTTTCGTGCGAAGGGAAGAGGGAGCGAAACGTTGGCACTCGTCGAAGCGTTAGGGTTGCAAGAGGAGCTTCTCGTGCCCGATCCTCAGGCGAATCGTCGTTATATTTATGATCAAGGGCGGCTTACTTGTTTGCCTCGTCGTTGGTGGCAAATTCCTTTTTCTCCTTTGACGAGGGGATGGATGAAAGTCGCTTTGGCGCGATGCATCGATGCCAAGAGCGGAGAAAGAAGAGAGTGTGCAGACCTTTTTTGAGCGTCGCTTAAGTCTCGAATGGGTGGAGCGGTTAGTTGATCCCTTTATCTCAGGAATTTATGCGGGGGACTGTCGGCAACTTTCCTTAAAGAGCTGCTTTCCTCTCCTTCATGAGTGGGAGCAGAAGCGAGGCTCTCTTCTAAGAGGGGCATGGGGGCATCGTCCGGCTGCTCAGTCCAAAAATCCTAAAAGTCTTTTTGTACAGGAGATGCAACGTTTTCCTTTATTTTCTTTTAAGAAGGGGATGGAGAGTTTGCCGCAGGCACTCGCTCTTCGGTTGAGGGAGAGTTTACGTTGCAACCAGACAGCCGGCCGTCTGATTTTTAGAGAAAAAGGGGCGGAGCTCTTTTTAGAGAGCGGAGAAAAGCTGGAAGCAGATTGGATGATTTCGACGCTCCCTTCTTTTGCCCTTAGTCCCCTCCTTGCCTCTTATCCGGAGGTGTCGGCCTCTTTGCGTCAGCTTCGGTATGCGACAGTCCTGATTGTCAATCTGGGGTTTCGCTCCTCTGTTTTACCTATGAGAGGATTTGGGTATTTGATTCCCTCTTGTGCGGGTTCGCCTGTATTAGGCTGTATTTGGGACTCTTCTTTATTTCCCCAACAAAACCAAAGGGAGCAGCAGACTCGCTTGACGGTGATGCTAGGAGGGATGCATCATCCGGAAGTGGGGGAAATCCCTGAGCAGACGGGGGTAGAATGGGCTTTAAAGGCATTGAGAGAGCATTTGAACATTTCTTGTAGCCCCGATGTGGTCCAAGTGAAAAGGGCACAGGCTGCTATCCCTCAGTATGAGTTGGGATATGAAACCTGGAAGCGAGGGCTTCAAGAGAAGCTGGGGCGACTGTCCTCCTCTTTTATTTTAAGTGGGAGTGGATTTACGGGGGTATCGATCAATGATTGCGTGGCAGAAGCGCGTAAGAATGCAGAAAATTTATTTAAAATTTTATGTTCTTAATGCAAAATCGAGTTAAAGAAATAAGCGATAATTGGCTTTCAATACCTTTGCCAATCTCTGAGCCATTTCTTTCCCGATTGGGCGGCGGCCATGCTCCATAGCTGAGATATTATTTGGAGAGGTGCCAATTAATTCTCCCAATTTTTGTTGGCTGTAGCCTTCGCGTAAGCGCAATCCTTTGAGATATAACCCTTGTGTCTCCATTTTCTAATTCTTTGAACATAGCGCGCCAATCTTCTGATATGGCGCTTTTTTGTGGGTTCCAACATAGAAGACCTCTATTTAATTAAAAGTTTAAATATTTTTCTTTTTTTGAAATGAAAAAAAATAGCATCGGAATGTAGGTCTGAGAAGAGAGAAATTTTATTCTTGCGGCGCCGTCTTCACCCAGCTCCGAAGCACCTCAGCAACGCTCCAGGCTTGCGCAATGCAGCCTCTCGGGGTATAAGGCTCGACGGCATCGAAGATCTCGCTGATGGATCCGATCCCTGCATCCCCCATATGTTTCTCAAACCCTCCGAGAAACTGTCGCGCCCCTTTTCGATCCTCCGGATAGACTTTCAGCCAAGCATCGATGAAGGGGCCGATGAGCCAAGGCCAAACTGTTCCTTGATGGTAAGCCGCATCTCTTGAGCGTAAGTCTCCATCATAGCGCGACTTATAATCAGGGTGGCTCGGTGTCAAGGTGCGCAGCCCATACGGAGTTAAGAGATGATCATGGACCACTTGCACCACCGATTTCCAATGGATCGGATCTAACACGGCATGCTTCAAGGAGATTGCAAAGAGTTGGTTTGGACGGCAGGAAGCATCTTCTTCTCTTTTTCTCCATCGACAACATCATAAAGATATCCTCCCTCTGCATACCAGAAGCGGCGATTAAACGATGCATAGGCTTGATCGGCATGTGCACGAATCAATTTAGCCGATTCCTCTCCTTTCTCTTCCAGGAGCCAATTCTCTAATAAGCGCAAGGCATTATACCAAAGGCCATTGATCTCGACCGCTTTTCCTCTTCGTGGCGTGACCACCCAATCTCCCACCTTTGCATCCATCCAGGTGAGCTGATACCCCTCTGCTCCTTGCTTTAGTAGACCATCAGAAGGGTCGACTCCAATGCCAAAGCGAGTTCCTTGGAGATGATGATGAACCATGCTCAAGAGGGTCGGGAGAATAAGGCGCAACGTCTCTCGATCCCGGGTGACCTCGACATAACGATCCATGGCATGAAAAAACCATAAAGAGGCATCGGCGGTATGATAGAGCCCTTCTCTTGCCCCTCGGGGAATAAATTTGGAATGAGTCCGTCTTGCACATAGTGATTGAAGGTCCGGAGAATCCAATCGGCCTCGCGATGACGTCCTGTTGTGAGCGTGAGCCCCTCCAGAGAAATCATGGTATCTCTTCCCCAGTCGGTGAACCAGTGATAGCCTGCAATGATGGTGCGAATCTCATCTCCGGAAGCTTGTGCGCGAGCGGCATCTTCCATGCGGCTGGTGGGTTTGATGATAAACGGGTCGGTAGCTAAAATGAGCTCTTCCTTAAAGTCCGCTACAGAGACTTGTGAAGCAGCTGCTAATAATTGATTACGCCTCTCTTGCTCGGCATGCAAAGCCTCTTTAGGAGAGAGAGCTTCAATGATGTCCCACGACTCAGTCGAGGCAATAAATGTCGAACTGTTTTCTGGGGTAATATCCACTTTGAAGTAACCCGGACTCCACAAATCGCCCACAGATTCATAGCCCCTTCGTTGCTCCATTCGGAAAAAAATATGCTTCATCAGGCGACTCTCTAACGTAAATCGGGCTCTTGGCCCCTCTAGTTTGAGGCGTAAAGGGGGGTAATGTTATGTGGAAATCTCATAGTGATGATCGATGGAAGTAATGATGTGAGGGGAATCAATAGGGAGATTGACGGGATTCATGCGGTCTAAAATGAACAGAAGGGCATAAGAGGAGACGGACCGAGGGATGGCTAGAAAGGAGACGATAGGAAAGATGGATGGTATTTTGTTGATGGATCATGAGAATTCTCTTTTCAATGAGAACATCCTGAATTTGAAAGAGCCAAACGGGGAGACCTGCCTCTAAACGAAATTCGTTAAGATATTGCATTCCTTCCAAGTGGATCTCCCCTCCGGAGCGTTCTTCGCAACCGAGCCAATAACGTTTGCCATCAGGCAGGGTCACTTGTTCGATCAGATGGTTTAACATCATTGTGCGGCCGAAAGGAGGGGGCAAAGCCGCGATCAGGAGGCCATGGTATTTACGTGTCGTGACTCCCGAAACAGAATTAGAGGCGTAGCCTCCGATGCCATTTGTGACGAGCCATTCTTTTCGTAAGAATTTCTCTGATTCTTCTTGAGGATCTAAGGCACATTGGAGATATTGCTCGGGAATGAATTTCATTTGCCGGATTAACTTACGCATAATCGATCGACTTCTTTTTAGGAATGAGAACCATGGCAGCATGTCCAAGGAGGCGCCAGTATTGGTTCGTATTGAGAGGAGGGGTGCCCCCTCCACCGTAGCGAATCTCTTCGCTGGACCACAGGAGAGTCCATTCGGTTCCTTTAGGCGCGGCGAGCAAGGGCTCCGGAGCGGGAGTCAGGTGATCATCCACTCCGAAATTGATAAGGAGAAGACGGCACTCTTCTGGGGTGTCTCCAAAATAGCGGAAGACGAAAGCCTCTGGGCTTAAGACAGCCCCATCTATCCCCCCTTGGCGAGGGAAGTTAAAGATTGGATCATTGCGGCGGAGGCGTAAGAGATCGCGATGAAGGGCGTATTCTTTTGGATGGAGCTCGCGATCAAGGAAATTGAGTTTGCATTTTAAAAATGTTTCTAGATCAGCCGGTGGAGGAAGATGGGCTTGGACTTCAGGGAGGGCAATTGTGGGAAATTGTTTAAAGAAATCGCGCCGTCCTTTTAGAACGAGCTCTGCCATTTCCGGATTGTAATCGGCAAAATAATAAAAGGGGCTGGAAGAGGCGAATTCTTGTCCTTGAAACAAGAGGGGAGTGCCGGGAGCCAGGAGGAGGAGGGCGGTCATGGCGCGATAATTGCCGGGATCGGTTAATAAGTGGATGCGGAGTCCATGGGCAGAGTTGGCAATTTGGTCATGATTTTGAATAAAGTTTGTGAAGGCTTGAGGAGGGAGGTGGAGGCTGGAGGTGCCTCGTTTTTTTTGCTGCCACGAATACCATTGTCCTTGGTAGAGATAGCCATATTTGATGGCCGAGATAAATTCTTGTGGGGAGCCGAGATAATCGGTGTAATAGGCTTCGTTATGTCCGGTCAGGCGAACCAGGGCTGTATGATGAAAATCATCATTCCACAGGCTATCTAATCCATATCCTTTTTCTTGAATTGGGAGGACATGTTCGATCTCTTGGGATTCATTTTCGGCGACGAAATAGGTTTGCCGGTGAGGGACGCCCTTTCGGACGGTTGTTGTGATTTCGGCGAGAATATGGAGGGAAGAGGAGTCATAGATATTTTGCGTGGCATCAAAGCGAAGACCGTCGAAATGGAATTCTTCGATCCAATAGGTGGCATTTGTGACGAAGAATTCCCGTACGGGCTTTGATTCCGGGCCGTCGAAATTAATAGCGGCGCCCCATTCGGTTGTGTAGCGGGAAGTGAGATAATGGGGAGAGAATTTAGGCAAGTAATTGCCGTCGGGTCCAAAGTGGTTATAGATGACATCTAAAATGACAGCGATTCCTAAAGCGTGTGCATGGTTGATGAAGTCTCGCAGCTCATCCGGGTGGCCATAGAGGTGGGTGGGGGCGAAGAGGTTAACGCCATCGTAGCCCCAGCCGAACTGGCCGGCGAATTCAGAGACGGGCATCATTTCAATGATCGTGATTCCCAAATCGGCTAATTCTAATAATTCTCGCTTTGCGCCGGACCAGGTCCCTTGTTGGGTGAAGGTGCCGATATGCATTTCGTAAACGACCCGTCCTTCTAGCTGCACCCCCTTCCAAGCGTCATCGGTCCATAAAAAAGAGGAGGAGTGAATGACTTGGGAGGGGCCATGTGGTCCTTGAGGCTGGAAGCGAGAGGCGGGGTCGGGATAGAGAGGGGGCTGTTGATTTAATCGAAAGCGGTACAAGCTTCCTTCTTGGGCTTGGGGAAAGGGGATGAGGGTCGAGAAATAGCCTGCTTCGTTTTCTTTTGTTAAAGGGAAGAGTTGTGGAGTTTGAGAGAGTTGAGAATCGAGAGAGTCTTGGGGAGAATCAGAGGAGGGGGAGGGAGGTTCTAGCGCGAGATCGACGTAAGCAGCGGCGGGGGCCCAGAGGCGGAAGTGGACGCCTTCCGGAATCATTTCTGCGCCGATGGGAAAACGTCTTTTTGGGAGGGGGGCGGGCATGAATGAGCCTTCTGATGTTTATTGTCTTTTTATTGTGTTCAATAACATCAGAAGGAGTAGATGTCAATTCACCGTTTAGTTTAGATGATGCCGTTGCCGTTGTTGGCGGGTGGTTGGTTGGCGGGTGGTTGATGGCCAGGGGGAATATTTGAGACTACCACTGGGTCGGCTAGGTCAAGATTTTGAAGACATGTGTTGATAAAAATTGTGTTTGATGTGATGTCTTGGTTTAAGTTCAAGGAAGTGATCAAGTCTCTAATCGTTTGTTTAAAATCTTTGGCCTGTTTTAACTCTTGAGGCGGAGGAGGATTGAGGAGACTGAGAGCCAGAATTTTTTGATCTGCTCCTGTTTTAAAGCTTTCCAATTCGTTTAATGTATTTTGAAGCTCTTGATTCAAGCCTTCAAGATTAAAGAGATGGTGATTAAAGGTTGTGAGTTCTTTCTCTAGTTTTTCTTTGAGTGTATCCATCTTTTGTTTAATTCTTGGGTTAATCTGGTCAGCAAGAATTCTACACTTCTCTGGAAGCTGTGGAACAGCTAGATCGATCTCGTTATCTGTGATTTGCTCGGCTTGATTAACCGGAGGATATTTGTTTTTAATCTTCTTTAAAATGTCTTTTTCGTCTGGAGTTAATTGTAATTGGTTGCTATCAGTTAATTTTGTTTTAATGTCATTTAAATCTTTGTTTTCTTTTTCTAATTTTTCGTAAGACTCTAATGTTTGATATTTGGAATAAGAGAGAGCTTTTAATTTATTTCGAATATTGTTATCGCTATCCCCTCCTAAAATCTTACTGGCTTGAATTGCTGCTTGTAATTCTTCATATTCACGAGTATCTTGTAGTTTGCCAAAACCGAAAAGGGATTTTTTCCTAAATTTTTCTTGTAATTCTTTAATTTCTTTCTGTTTTTTTTCTATCTCGGTTTTGAATGTATCCAGCCTATTAGGTGTGCTGACTAAGCGTTCATAGGCTTCATCTGCTTTATTACCTCCTGCTTGTGCAATGGTATAAGGAGTGGCCAGCAAAGCGGCTGCTTCTGCTTCTTCGGGAGACGCTGAAGAATAGACAATGTTTCTTATAGAGCGAGGTATGGGGTCATTCTGCATGAGGTTTTTGATGTCCGCTGCCGACGCATTAAGTGTGTGTGACTGACGTGAATATTTTTGATGGGCAGGTGGTGGCCCCCATTGAAATTTCTGTGACCAGAGTATCTTTTTTGAAGCTGGGTTGGCTGGATCAGGGCCATAGTGTTCGGCGGAGAAGTGATCGACACTTTTTGGGTTACCATCTTTATCATAGCAAATATGAAAATACAAGCTTTGTTCTTTGGAGATATCTGAAAGCTTAGCTGCCGCTAGTTGTTTATAACCTTTTAATCGAGGACTTTGATATCTCTGGGAATCGTCAGCAGCTTGGGCGAGTTGGATGACGGCCTCTTTATATTGGCTGGCGGTAAAAATGGCTACTTTGGGCGTGATGGCAGCCGTATAAATGGGGAGATCGAATGAGATATCTTCTTTTTGGCCACTTATGTTGACTGTTAAAGTATATGTAGCAGTCAATTTATAGCACGTTTCCTTTTTGCCATCATCCGTGGTATAGGTATAAGGCTCAACGATGGCATTACCTTTAGTATCGGTTTTGAATTTCGAGGTAATTTGTTTTTCATTGTTGGCATTTACAGCAAGAGTAACTCCTTTGTCTCCAATCTTTCCCATTATGCTGGCAATAATTTCTTGGGTTGAAAGCTTGTTTTGGGTTGAAAGGTTGTTATTGTTTGCTACTAGATTGGTGGCATGGGCTTTAATTTCGTCAAGTGGTTGAATGTGAGCATTATTAACTTGAGGTTGGGCTAGGAGTTGAGGTTGGACTTGGCCTTGGACCTGAACTTGAGGTTGGGCTGGGGCTTGGGGTTGAGGCTGAGGCTGAGGTTGGACTTGGGCCTGAGCTTGGGGTTGGACTTGAGGCTGAGGTTGGACTGGGGGGGGCGTGTTCGTTTCCGTTTCTTCGTCCACAAATCTGATTATGGGAACTTGGTCTTGGGCCTGAGCTTGAGGTTGAGGTTGGACTTGAGGCTGAGGTTGTGGCTGAGGCTGAGGTTGGACTAGGGACTGAGCTGGAACTTGGTCTTGGGCCTGGGCTTGGGGTTGAGGCTGTGGCTGAACTTGAGCTTGGTTTTGAACTAGGGGTTGTGGCTGGGGCTGAGGTGCGTCTTGAACTTGAATTTGGCCTGGGACTGGGACAGGAACTGGGGACTGCTGGGGTTCTGTGTAAGGGACTACGGATGAGTTATCAACTTGGTTAATTATCTCTTTGACTTGTATCGTTGAAAAAAATACTTGTTTAGTTTGTTTCTTTTTTCGAGTGTTTAGACCTGTTGGTATGAATAGTCTTGGTATTTGTTGTTTTCTCACATGAGACCAAGGATCAAAAGCCCGGGCAGCCTGGGCAAAAGCCTGGGCTTTCTGGTTGTTTGTTTTCTGCTCTATAGGAAAGGCAGCTCGCTTGGAAACAGGTGTGATTTTGTTCTCTTGATTAGGGAGAGGAATTGAATCTGCCTCATCGTCGGATACAAATGAGATAAATGAAACTTTTGGATTTGGCTGCCCTGAATTTATATCATTAGTCAACATGATATCCTCATTATTAATTATTTTTTATAAATACTATTATACATAAATAAAAATGCTCGCGCAACAAAATTCTTTCGAAATAAAATAAGAATAAATATTTGAAAAACAAGTATTCATGATCTATTCTTCTCAAGGAAACGCCCGATACGCCTCCTGCACCTGTTTCCAAATAGACTCCGCCCGTTGATTGCGTTTATCTTTTTTATTCCCATTCTCGCTCTGGCTTTCCCTATTCTCTCCCTTTTCGTTATTTCCCCTTTTTAGAGCTTGGAAGTGTTCCATCTCAATCTCTTCCCCAAAAGCCAAATAAACCGGAGTAAAATGAATCACCCGTTTCTCCCCCAGTTCTTTCTCGACCTGTCTTGGTGGAGGCATCAACTCATACGTTTTCAAAGCCAGCGGATAAAAATGTGTCCGCGGGCTTGCCTTTTGGGCGAGAAGCCAAAAAAGCTCAATACTTTGCGGATCGAAGGGGGCGACTTCCACTTGTCCTCCAACTCCTCCTTCACTTCCCTCACTTCCTTCATTATTCAGGCGATCTCGTCCTCCGCTGGGAGCCACGTAAATACAATATCCCCCTTCTTCTAAAAGCTCTCCCATTTTCTTTATTGTCCGTTGATTATGTAACACTTTTTCCTCTCTTTTCTCTGGAGGATAGGCCAGATGTTTCTTAGAATAAATGCAGAGTAAGTTGCGTCCTAGACTCAAAGGGATGGCCATGGGATCGCTGATGACTCGATGTCCCGCAACAAAGACCATCTCTTCTGCGAGGCGAGGATCCCTTTTCTCCAACAGAAGACTAATCACTTGCGGGTCCGGTTCTGTCTGATGATTCGCTAAAAGAAAGACATTCTCTTTCTTTGCAAGCTGAGATTGAATCTCTCTTAATTGATCCTCTCCGAAAATCCTGGAGCGGCTGAAATCAATAAAGGGGCGAATAAAGTCCAACCCAAATTGATAATAATCGAAGGGAGAGCGGACCCTTTGATGAAAAATCGAAAAAGAAGGAGGAGGGATTGATTGAATCACAAGAGAGACCCATTGCTTGAAAAGCGCCTCACTCTCCTCCGGCTGCAGCGATTGGCGAATCGCCTCTACATAGCTCTCGTGAAAATCTTGAATGAGCCCTCTCACTTTAGGAGGAAGCGGAGATTGTTTCAGCCAGTGTGCTAATTCTTCATGAGCAGATCGAATCATCCTTACACCTCCCAAATCCTAGACCTCAATCCGTTTATGCGTCGCCATCGAATAAAAGCCCCAATCGGTCAAATGCAACTCATCATCCGTCTCAAAAGCCAATTTCGCATTTTTCTCCTGCACCATTTCGAGAAGATGAGGTTTATCAATAATCGAGAGATGGCGATCCAATTCCGGGTGAATCACAAGCTTGAGAGAAAATTGCTCTTGCTGCGCCAAAATTTTCTTCAACGCCCGTTCAATGTCAATCGAAAGACTTTCATGTGATTTAATCGCCCCACTTCCTGCACAGTAGGGACAATTTGTAAAAATGGTCTGCATCAGCGAGCCGCGGCTCCGTTGCCGTGTCATCTCCACAAGGCCAAATTCACTCATACTGAGAATCGTGCACTTGGCTGAATCCTCTTTCATACAATCTTTCAGCCGCTCTAACACTCTTCGTTGGTTTTTCCTGAGACGCATATCAATGAAATCGCAAATGATCAACCCCCCGATATTTCGTAAGCGAAGTTGACGGGCAATCTCTTCCGCCGCTTCTAAGTTAATTCGCACGAGGGATTCTTCGACATCGCTTCTTTGGTGATTACTTCGTCCTGAGTTGACATCAATGGTGTACATCGCTTCTGTCCGATCAAAGAAAAGATATCCTCCGCTGGGAAGCCAAATCTTTCTGCGTAAACTCTTTTCGATCTCCCGCTCAACACTGAAACGTTCAAACATGGGAATTTTATCTCGATAATACTCAATGCGTAAAGGGTGCTCGCCGGCATAGCGACTATAAAGTCGTTTGCAATTTTGATACGTGGCATAATCATCAATTAAAAGACGATCATATCGCTTATCGATCGCTGTTAACAGGGCCCGCTTAATTAAATCGGACTCGGCATAAAGAAGGGTCGGTTCCGTGGCTTTTTGGAAATTCTCCATAATCGTTTGCCAATGATTCAACAGATCATGCGCTTCGGCAATCAGCATGTCTGATGTGGCAGTTGCACTTGCCGTCCGGCAGATGAGCCCCATATCTTGGGGCATTTCAAAGGCTCGAATCAGTTTTTTAAGCCTTTCGCGGGCCAAGCGATCTTCGATTTTGCGAGAGACCCCGCGATGAGAGGAATTGGGAAGGAGAACAAGATAGCGTCCTGCAATGGACAGATTCGATGTCAAACGAGCTCCTTTAGAGCCGATCGGCTCTTTGACCACCTGGACAAGCACAGGCTGGTCAATTTTCATCAGTTGCTCGATATCGAGATTGCCTTGTTCTTTTTGGCTCAGGGTTTTGATATCATAATCGAGATCAAAATCCATATCGAAGAGCTGTTCAAATTTTTTTGTGTTCTCTAGAATATCCGAAATGTGGATAAATCCGTTCTCTCCTTCATTAATATCAATAAAGGCCGATTGGATATTATGAAGGATATTTCTAACCTTTCCTCGATAAATATTTCCTGTGAGCTGTCTTTCTTTTTTTCGCTCGACAACTAAATCTTGCAATTCTCCATTTTTTAACAACGCATAACGGATTTCTTTAGACTCTATATTGAGTAAAATTTCGTGCATTTCGTTCACCTTTGCTTCTGAACGAAAACACTCTTTTCCTCGTTCTCAAAAGTTTACTTTAAACATCAGCTTGAGGGTCAACATTTTTTGCATTTGATCATCTCTTAATCTCTTCTTTTTTTCAAATACCTTCAACTTAGGTTTTAATGACCTCATTTACGCAGCGCTCATAAAGAAACAAGAGCAGCGGCTTTAAGCCCAAACTGGATTCCCGATGTTAGAGTAGTCTTTACTTAACTGAAGACCTCTCTTAGTGAATTTTAAGACGAAGAAAGGGTGTTTTGTCCGGTTTCTTTCTGTCTAACGCCTTACATAACATCGATTGATGTAAGCATATGTGGAAAGGGATTGATCTCTCGATCTCTCCATCCCTTTCCACATAAGATTACATCTCTCATCTTGATTGCTTCTTTCGAACAATTATTATTTTATCTGATGGGAAGGTTCTTTTCCAGTAAAAAACGCTGGGTGGGAGATCGAGATTAGCTTTTTATGAGTCTGTAAAGAGTTCTCCATTCCCCTCTATTCCAGTGGAAGGGAAAAGTTTTTCCAAGTCCTCTTCCCAAGAATCTTCGTTATTCTTTGTCTGAAAGTTATTTGTAGTCTCTTCATTTCCGGCTTCTCTAGCTTCAGAATTGCTATTCTCACTATTTTCTCGATTTTTGGATGTGACGGGCGAATGGGTGCTCGGTTCAGAGCGCGAACGTTTAGCTTTAGACAAATCAGAAGCATTCTCCAAAGGACGTTTGAGCGATTTAATTGGATTTAGGTAGCGTGCTATACCGGGTTTCCCGTTTTTTATAGCTACTTGATAAGCCGTTTGACCTTGCTTATCTCTGCTATCAATACAGGCGCCCCACTCTACAAGCATGTTTATGAAATCAACAATGGATTCCTTTCTATTTACCTGGCTTGCTGCAATGAGGTGAAGAGCTGTTTGACCTTGGTCATTCTGAGCTTTTGGGTTTGCTCCTGCCTTACGAAAGATTTCTGTTATTATTTTTGGACGTTGGTGAGTCTTAGCAATCCAAAGCAAAGGAGTATTTCCTTCTTCATCTATCACCATATTTACATTTATCTTCGCATTTATAAGTTTTTTAATATCTTTAATTTTATGAAAACTTTTACCGCCTTTTATTAGCTGGATAAAGTTCTGCTCATCACGAGTTAGGGAAATGACTTCACTATTTACACCCTCCCTGTTTTCTTGAATCTTTTCCATAAACGCTTGAGAATTAAAAGGGATGGGCTGCTGTATGCCCATTCCAGACGATCCGGAAGGGGCTATGACACTCTGAGGCATTCCGGTTCTTGTATCTATTATAGGAGGGGAAGGGAATTTTTGAATTTGGCTATTTCCTGCTTTGGGTTCGAGTAAATTGTCTCGTTGAATCGGTCTAGGCGCAACATAAAAATTGCCAGTTCCGGCTGATCCCATCACCTGAAGGTTGAGGTTGTTTGTAGCCTCTTCATTTTCAGCTTCTCTAGCTTCAGAATCGCTATTCTCACTAGTTTCTCGATTTTTGGACGTGAGGGGCGAATGGGAGCTCGGTTTAGAGCGCGAACGTTTAGCTTTAGACAAATCAGAAGCATTCTCCAAAGGACGTTTGAGCGACTGAATTGAATTTAGGGCGTGTGCTATCCCCCATTTTCTGTTTTTTTGGGCGACTAGAGAAGCTGTTTGACCTTGCTTATCTTTGCTATCAATACATGTGCCCCACTCTACAAGCATGTTTATTAAATGAACAATGGAATCCTTTCTATCTACCTGGCTTGCTGCAATGAGGTGAAGAGCTGTTTGATCTTGGTTATTCTGAGCATTTGGGTTTGCCCCCGCTTTAAGAAGGACTTCTGCAAATTTTTTTAGACGTTGACGATTCTTAGCCATCCAAAGCAAAGGAGTATTTCCCTCTTCATCTATCACCATCTCTAGATTTAAATTCTTATTGCTACATATACAATTATAAACATCGGTAGGTGTTCCAGTTTTTATTTTCAAGATAAAGAACTGCTCGTCAGAATTAGTCACATTCTCTCTGTCTTCTTGAATCTTTTGCATAGATGCTTGAGGATTAAAAGAGATAGGCGGCTGCATTCCCATTTCATACCATCCAGGAGGGGCTAATACACTCTGCGACATTCCTGTTTTGGTTCCTATTACAAGGGTAGAAGAGTCTTGAATTTGGCTATTTCCTGCTCCGGGTTCGGGTAAATTCTCTTGTTGAATCGATCTAGGCGCAAGATAAAAATTGCCTGGCTGCGGCGATTCTACCCGGTTCAAAGAGGGGCTGGATAGACTTTGAGGCATTCCAGTTCCTGCTATAGGGGCAGAAAAGGGCTGAATTTGGTTCTGTTCGACTGGAGGGAGCCCCGTTTGTTGAATCAAATGATTGATTTGAACTGAAACGCTCTGCATCTGCATTTTCATTAAATTTAAAATAGGCAAATAGAGATGACTATTTGCAGATCTTACACTTATTTGATTCATCCGCTGAATTCCCTGATTGAGCTGTCCTGAGCAAAAAAGATCGATTGCCTCTTTGATTTGTTGTTTCTCTTGAAAATCTCCAAGCCCGTTGTATAACTCATAAATTTTATTTGTTACTCTCTCACTCGGTTGATGCATTGTTTTGTTAAAAGATTGCGCTAACTCTTTACGCAACGGATCTGCGTCCTCTTGATCTCTCAGAAAGTCATAAGGCTTTTGACAGAGGGTAATTGGACAAATTTTCATTGCATAGTTGTTATACCATTCAATCACTGCCGCACGTTCAAAAACATGCCCACAGGGCAATCGAACAGGATCGGAGAAAATTTTTTTTGAAAGGGGACAGACTAAAGCACTAATTACAACTTTTAAAAAAATGTCTTCCGGTCTTGGAGTGCAATCTTCAAAGGTTGGAGGAGGATTTGGAATAGGATTTAGAGGATAAGGTGGACTAATATTAATGTTATTTGTAGCCATGGTATTCCTAATTCAATTTTATTATTCTATTATTTCTTTATTTTTATTAAAATTCGCCTAACTTGGAAGTTATTTTATCTGATAGGCAGGTTCTTTTTCCAGTAAAAATCGCTGGATGGGAGATCCAAATTTAGCCTTTTACGCCATGTGCGACTTTTTTCCGTTCGAGTCCGGGCCCGAGACCGGGCCTGTGCCCGAACCGAGATTCCGAGCTTCGTTAAATAGTTTAGCAAAGCTCGGAATCTCGGTTCGGGCACGGGCCCGGTCTCGGGCCCGGACTCGAACGGAAAAAAGTCGCACATGACGTCCTTTTATAAGTCTGTAAAAAGTTCCCCACTCCACTCTGTTTCGGTTGGATCAAAGATTTTGTCAAAGCTATCTTCGTTAGAATCCTCGTTATCCTTTACCTGAAGGTTGTTTGTAGTCTCTTCATTTCCAGCTTCTCTAGCTTCAGAATTGCTATTCTGACTATTTTCTGTATTTTTGAACGTTAGGGGCGAATGAGTGCTCGGTTCAGAATGGGAACGTTTAGCTTTAGACAAATCAGAAGCATTCTCCAAAGGACGTTTGTGCGACTTATTCAGACTGAGGGCGGTTGCGTACACCTATTTTTCCATTTTTTGTAGCTAATAGAAAAGCCGTTTGACCTTTCTTATCTGTGCCATCAACACATCCACCCCCCTCTACAAGCATGTTTATCACACTAACTATGGAGTCCTTTTGGGTTACTTTGCTTTCTGCTATGAGGTGAAAAACAGTTTGACCTTGGTTATTCTGAGCATTTGGGTTTGCCCCTGCCTTAAGAAGGGCTTCTATTGATTTTTTCGGATGTTGGAGATTCTTAACAATCCAAAGCAAAGGAGTATTTCCTTCTTCATCTATCACCATATTTACATTTAAATTCTTCTCACTTATAAAGTTATTAATACATTTAAATTTAGGAAAACCTTTAGTTGTTGTGCCTATTAGCTGTATAAAGTCCCGCTCATCAGGAGTCAGAGAAATAGCTTTACTATTCACACCCTCTCTGTTTTCTTGAATCTTTTTCATAGACGCTTGAGAATTAAAAGGGATGGACTGCTGCAACCCCATCCCAGACCATCCGGAAGGGGATAATGGACTCTGAGGCATTCCGCTTCTCGTATCTATTACAGGAGCTGGAAAATCTTGAAGTTGGCTATTTCCTGATCTAAGTTCGGGTAAATTGCCTTGTTGGATCGGTCTAGGCGCAAGATAAAAATTGCCAGTTCCGGCTGATCCCATCACCTGAAGGTTGAGGCTGTTTGTAGCCTCTTCATTTCCAGCTTCTCTAGCTTCAGAATCGCTATTCTCACTATTTTCTCTATTTTTGAACGTGAGGGGCGAATGAGTGCTCGGTTCAGAGCGCGAATGTTTAGCTTTAGACAAATCAGAAGCATTCTCCAAAGGACGTTTGAGCGATTGATTTGGATCTAGGGCGCGTGCTATACTCCGTTTTCCATTTTTTGTAGCTAATTGAAAAGCCGTTTGACCTTGCTTATCTCTGCTATCAATACATGCGCCCCACTTTATAAACTTGTCTATCACATCAGGCATCAATCTTTTTCCGGATACCTGGCTTGTTGCAATGAGGTGAAGGGCTGTTTGACCTTGGTTATTCTGAGCATTTGGGTCTGCTCCCGCCTTAAGAAGGCATTCTGTTACTTTTTTTGGATTTAGGTGATTCTTAGCAATCCAAAGCAAAGGAGTATTTCCCTCTTCATCTATCACCATCTCTAGATTTAAATTCTTATTGCTATTTATATATTTATAAACATCGGCACATGTTCCAGTTTTTATTATCAGGATAAAGCGCTGCTCATCAGAATTAGCCACATTCCCTTTGTCTTCTTGAATCTTTTGCATAGGCGCTTGAGGATTAAAAGGGATAGGCTGCTGCAACCCCATCCCAGACGCTCCAGAAGGGGATAATGGACTCTGAGGCATTCCGCTTCTTGTGTCTATTATAGGAGGGGAAGAGAAATTTCGAATTGGGCTATTTCCTACTTTGGGTTTGGGTAAATTGTCTTGTTGAATCGGTCTAGGCGCAAGATAAAAATTTCCTAGTTGCGCCGATCCCACCCCGTTCAAAGAGGGGCTGAATAGGCTTTGCGGCATTCCAGCTCCTGCTACAGGGGCAAGAAAGGGCTGAATTTGGCTCTGTTCGACTGGAGGGAGCCCCGCTTGTTGAATCAAATGATTGATTTGAACTGAAACGCTCTGCATCTGCATTTTCATTAAATTCAAAATAGGCAAATAGAGATGGCTGTTTGCAGATCTCATACTGATTTGATTCATCCGATGAATTCCCTGACTGAGCTGTCCTGAGCAAAAAAGATCGATTGCCTCTTTGATTTGTTGTTTCTCTTGAGAATCTCCAAGCACCTTGTATAATTCATAAATTTTATTTTTTACTCTCTCACTCGGTTGATGCATTTCTTTGTTAAAAGATTGGGCTAACTCTTTACGCAACGGATCTGCGTCCTCTTGATCTCTCAAATAGTCATAAGGCTTTTGACAGAAGGTAATTGGACAAATTTTAATTGAATAGTTGTTATACCATTCAGTCATTGGCACACGTTCAAAAACATGCCCACAGGGCAATCGAACAGGATCGGAGAAAAATTTTTTTGAAAGGGGACAGACTAAAGCACGAATGTTTACAACTTTTAAAAGAATGTCTTCCAGTCTTGGAACGCAATCTTCAAAGGTTAGAGGAGGATTTGGAATAGGATTTAAAGGATAATAGGGACTAATATTAATGTTATTTGTAGCCATTTGTCATTCCTTATTCAATTTTATTATTCTATTATTTCTATATTTTTATTAAAATTTGCCTAATTTTGAATTTATTTTATCTGATGGGAGGGTTTTTTCCAATAAAAAATCGCAATTATGGGAGATCCAAATTTTGGATAGGGAAAAACTCGCCTATCGCATAAAATAATCTTTTGGTTTCACTCATATGATAAAAAAAGAGATCTCTGAACAATTGACTGAATGTGCTCAAAAATATAAAGAGATGCGATTATTTTTGCTTTTCGGTTCCAGAGCACAGGGACAAGCCAGAGAAGACTCTGATTGGGACTTTGGATATGTTGCAGATAAGCATTTCGATTCTCAACTATTGTATACCGATCTTGTCATCACTTTAAGGACTGATCATATTGATCTGGTTGATTTGACTCGAGCCAGCGGATTACTGCGATTTCGTGTGGCCAAAGATAATCTCGTTCTTTATGACAATCCAAAAGGTCAGTATCAAAAATTTTGGTTTGAGGCTGTTAGTTTTTGGTGCGATGCAGGTTCAATTATTCGTGAAGAATATAAGAAAGTTCTTGAAGATTTGACGCCATGTGCGACTTTTTTCCGTTCGAGTCCGGGCCCGAGACCGGGCCTGTGCCCGAACCGAGATTCCGAGCTTTGCTAAACTATTTAACGAAGCTCGGAATCTCGGTTCGGGCACGGGCCCGGTCTCGGGCCCGGACTCGAACGGAAAAAAGTCGCACATGACGTAGATTTGGGATAATGGCTTTAGAGGGAGAAGTTGCAGAATGCATCAAAGCATACTTGAAATTTTTGATGGGTCAACACGTTAGAATTTATTAGCCAAAAAAGATTTATTAGCTTAGAATGGATGGTTAACGAAATCATTTGAATCTTTGGCTAATCATGGACGACCAATTTAAAATTTATATTGAGCGATTGCGCGAGGGGCATGAAGAGAAAATTCATGAGACCTTAAGTCCAGATTTTCTAGAGATTCAAGAGTCGGATTTAACTTTTAAGAAACCCGTTGAATTGCGGGGAGTGGCTTATCTTGCAGATCATGAGTTAATTCTCCATTGGGACATTGAGACGGAGGCGATCATTCCTTGTGCGATTTGCAATCAGGCGGTTCCAATTTCGATTCACATTAAGAATTTTTATTATAGCGAGCCTCTTGCAGAGATTAAGTCGGGTATTTACAATTTCAAAGATCTCTTAAGGGAAACCATTTTGTTGGAGGTTCCTTCTTTTATTGAATGTGAAAAGGGAAACTGTCCCAAACGGAAAGAGTATGCCAAATATTTAAAAGCCCCTTCCGACCCTTCTGATCAGGAGGGAGACTATCATCCCTTTGCCGATTTAGACTGGAAATCTTAACCGGAAATCTTAATAGATATTTTATGGATTTTTAATGAGGAGAATGGACCATGGCTGTCCCACGTAATCGTTTATCAAATGCCCGCAAAAATTCCAAGCGTGCACATCATGCAAAAAGACCCAAGCAGCTGACTGTTTGCGCCAGCTGCCAAAAACCCCGCCTTCCCCATCACAGCTGTCAAGCTTGTGGAACCTACAAGACATCTGCCTTGGCAAGTCAATAAGGCATTGGGAGAAGAAAATTTGCGTATTGGAGTGGATTTAATGGGGGGCGAGTGCTCTCCTGCTGCTCTCTTTCAGTCCGTTCAACACGGGGTGAGGGATTTTCCGGCCGTTCATTTTCTTGTCTTTGCAACGCGAGACGTGTTTCAGCAGATTCAGCAGGAATATGGCTCATTTCTCATCCAACATGCAAGCCAGGTGGAATTCCAAATCGTTGCCGATGTGATTGACATGCAAGATGAGCCTTTTGCGGCCATTCGTCATAAAAAGAATTCTTCCCTTGTTTTAGGGTTAAAGCTTCTAAAAAAAGGGGGACTGCAAGGATTTGTCTCTCTTGGCAATACAGGCGCTTTCATCGTCGGTGTCTCTTTATTTTGTCCTCTTCTACCCGGGATTAAGCGACCTGCCCTGCTGGCTAATCTGCCGACAGCTCAGGGGACTATTGTTGTTGTAGATGTGGGAGGGAATGTTTCCTATAAAGCGCATCATCTTGTCCAATTCGCCCAGCTCGGAGTGGCTTATCAACGCTGTACGCGGCAGATGAGCCACCCTCGGGTCGGATTGCTGAATATTGGGGTCGAGTCTAAAAAGGGAACTTCAGAGGTTCGTCAGGCTTATGAGCTTCTTCAAGCCCTGGGAAGAGAGGGAAAGATCACGTTTATAGGTAATGTCGAAGGAAAAGAGGTGTTTCAAGGGGGAGCCGATGTCTTGGTGACAGATGGGTTTACAGGAAATGTCTTGCTGAAAACTTCAGAAGGAGCCGCCTCTTTTATTTTACAGGAGCTTCGAAAAACGCTCGAGAAAATGATCCCTCAAGAACAAGCATTCGTCTGGCATTCTTTTGCTCATCAATTTGATTTGGAGGAATATAATGGAGCAGTCGTTTGCGGAGTGGATCGCGTCGTGATTAAATGTCATGGCCATTCTTCTCCCAGAGGATTATTTCAAGGAGTAAAGAAAGCAATTGAATTGGTCGAGCAGCGCTTTATAGAGAAAATTAAAGCTTAGTGATGCATTTTACGGAAAACAGATCGGAAACGCAAACGTTCACGGTGTTTCCTACACTTTTAAATAACACTTACAAATCGTCACGCCATGTGCGACTTTGTTCCGTTCGAGTCCGGCCCCGAGACCGGGCCCGTGCCCGAACCGAGATTCCGAGCTTCGTTAAATAGTTTAGCAAAGCTCGGAATCTCGATTCGGGCACGGGCCCGGTCTCGGGCCCGGACTCGAACGGAACAAAGTCGCACATGGCGTAATCGTCCGTAAAAAAGCTTTTGCAGGTTTGCGGATTATTTTTGAACAGTAAAAATACATCCGCAAACAGTAAAAAATACCGTTTGCGGATGTATTTTTGGTTCGAAAAAACCATCCGCAAATCGCTTTTTTTGCTGTTTGCAGATTGATTTATTGCCTCAAAATAGGTACTATATGCTTAACATTGAGGAGAATCAAATCATATGAAAACCGCCCAATTTGTTGGCCGTGAAGCTGAGATGGCCAGACTCGAAGGGTTGTTGAGCACAAGAAGTGCGAGTCTTATTGTGGTCCGAGGCAGAAGAAGGATTGGAAAAAGCAGGCTGCTTGCCGAGTTTGGCAAAGAAATAAAGAGTTATTTTTTTTCCGGAAACCCTCCGGCGCCTAAGACAACAGCGCAGTCGCAGCGCAATGTTTTCGTAAAGCAGCTCGCGAGGAATGGCATTCCTGGCGTCCAGCCGGATGATTGGGGAAATATCTTCTGGCACCTTTCCAAGCATACCCAAAAAGGACGAGTGCTGATTGTATTCGACGAAATTTCATGGATGGGGGGAAAAGATCCCGAATTTTTAGGCCATTTAAAAACTGCCTGGGACATGTACTTTAGCAAGAATCCTCATCTGATTTTTGCACTTTGCGGATCCATCTCTTCTTGGATTGAGAAGAACATTCTCAGCAACACCGGATTCCTTGGAAGGATCATCATTGATATGGTTCTCGAAGAACTTCCTCTTAAATCATGCAATGCATTTTGGCATCCCAAGGAAACACGTATTACAGCTTATGAGAAATTCAAAGTTTTATCTGTAACAGGAGGAGTGCCATTCTATTTGGAACGTATTAAGCCAAATCTATCCGCGGAGCAAAATATTCGAGATTTGTGTTTTGCAAAAGGTGGCTTGCTTGTTCGAGAATTCGATGAGATATTCTCAGATCTTTTTTCTCGTCGAAAAGGGAGCCATAAAGAGATTGTGACTTCCCTTGCCGGCGGGCCCAAAGAACTCGCTCAAATTTGTAAAGAACTTGGCAAAAGGCAAGGAGGACTATACAGTCAATATATGGATGAATTGGTAAAGGCTGGTTTTGTAAGAAGAGAGTTTACGTGGGACCTGAAAAGTGGGAAGTATGGGAAGCTGAGCCGTTATAGATTAAGCGATAACTATTTGCGCTTCTATTTGAAATACATCGGTCCGAACCGCGTTAAAATCGAACAAGAGAAAGTACCGGAGTCGATGCTGAATCATCTTCCTGGCTGGGAAGGAGTCATGGGACTGCAGTTTGAAAACCTTGTTACCCATAACTATAAAACTCTTTGGGAGATGCTGAATGTTTCGGCCGAAGAAGTGGTGATGGATGGTCCATTTTTTCAAAGCCCAACAAGAAAACAACCGGGATGCCAAATCGACTATATGATTCAAACCCGGTTTCATACCCTGTATTTGTGTGAAGTTAAATTTAAGAAGGATAAGATTGAGAAAAAAATTCTCGAAGAAATGGAAGAAAAGAGAAAACGATTAACGGTTCCAAGGCATTTTTCAATCAGGCCTGTTCTTATTCATGTAAATGGAGTAGAGGAAAGTGTTTTGGAGGCGGGTTATTTTGATAAGATAATTGATTTTGGCCAATTATTGGAATGAAGGCGGCATTGGTGGAGTTAAAGAGATGATTAAACGACATGACATTGAATTCGAAGGGGAAGACTCGGTCCGTCTACGTGGCTGGTTATTTGTTCCCACGGCCTCAGAACCACGCCCGGCAATTTCGATGGCTCACGGTTATGCCCTTGTGAAAGAGCATGGGCTTGAGCGTTTTGCACGTGTCTTCGCAGAAGCTGGTTTTGTTGTCCTTCTGCATGATCACAGAAATTTTGGGGCAAGCGAGGGGGCCATTCGCCATGACATCGATCCCTGGCGCCAAATTGCAGATTGGCGGCGTGCCATCTCCTTCTTGGAATCACGTCCCGAGGTAAACCCAGCTCGCATTGGAGTTTGGGGAACCAGCTATTCCGGCGGTCATGTTCTCATTTTGGCTGCAACAGACCGAAGAATTCGTGCTGTCGTTTCCCAAGTTCCGACGATTAACGGTTTCGAACAGGGACTTCGTCGCGTCTCACCTGATGCTGTCGCTGCGTTGGAGCGGCAGTTTGATGAAGATGAGCGCGCCCAATTCCGAGGTGAGCCTCCGCGTCGCCAGCAACTCGTCAGTGCGGATTTGCTCACGCCTGCGTCTTATCGTGCAAAGGACGCCGTCAATTTTTTTCTTCAAACACTTCCACCTGGTGTTTGGGAGAACTTCGTTACTGTAAGGTCCGGTCGGCTTGCCCGGATGTATGAGCCAGGAGTTTGGATTTCTCGTGTGTCACCTACACCTCTTTTGTTGGTCGTTGCTATGGCAGATGACATCACCTTAACGGATGTCCAGCTTAGGGCTTATGAGTGTGCTTTGGAGCCAAAGAAACTGGTGATGATTCATGGCGGGCATTTTTCGCCATATCTGGAAGAGTTTCCTTGCGCGAGCTCTGCCGCTTTATCCTGGTTTAAACAGCATTTGGAGTAGATGCGAGCAGGGATAAATGTCCTATTCTAAGCCATATTGTCAAAAACAACAGAATCGCTTTCACTAGACATCTTGCATAACCTCAATTCCTTGCCCGTGCCCCTGCCCTTGCCCTTGCCCGAAAAAGTTCTAGAAGGACGAGAACTGCTGATTAGCATCGTGTCTATGCTGGTGAAAATGGCTCAAAAACAACGCTAATAGGGCAAGGGCAGGGGCAGGGGCACGGGCAAGGAATTGAGGTTATGCAAGATGTCTATTATATGTCTACTATTGATGTTTGTGTATTAATATATAAGCATCTTCATCAATGAACTCGTAAGAATCATCAGATTGTTTGCAAGTTACAATATACTTTTCAATTCTTTGATCGATCAACTCCTTTTCGTGATCACTTAAAGACTGGTATTCATCAGGAAAATAGCAATCATCAAGCGTGAAGAGTCGTACAAGTGCGCGAAAATCTTCATAATTTTTAACTCTGAAAATACTTTGAATTGGAATAAGATCATAGGAAATTCCCTGTTCTTTAAGTGCCTTTTCTACTTTATCGCTATTGGAATAATTGGGATTAAGCGAGGAGCGCAATTCATGCCATTTTCCTTTAGGAGCGACCATTGAGATGAGTCCCTTGCCGCCAGAACGAATCGATCCATAGAGCTTTTTTAAAAATGAAGCCCATTCAGTGTATGGAACATGATAAAGGACATGAGAACAAAGAACCACATCATATTTCCTATTAACTAGGATATCTTGAAAATTACCAACATAGGTGATAAATCCCTTCTCTCGATAGAGGGGTGCAAAAGCTTTATTTGGATCAATGACTGTTGTTGATTCGAAAAATTTAGCAAGCCGACTCGTGATCGTGGCTGGGCCAGCTCCAATGTCAAGAAACGATTCTTTTGATTGACTTGGTGGGAGGATATTCTCACAAATAAAATCGACTAAATGATCAATGTGACCCGTATTATTTGCAAATATTCTTTCAACACTTTGATATTCGCTTTCATTAAAATTGCTTACCAAAATCTGTTCCGCATTAAGATGTATATTGCCTATAACTATAAATAGTAAAAATAAATTTTTATGCTCTTTAAATTTCATTTTTCCTCTAAAATTAAAAATGTGCAAAGTCGAGTTTTTATCTTTATCTCGTTCTACCCGCCGCTTCGCAGCCTTTCCACAAGCTTCACTCCATGGGGAGTGAGGGAAATCTCGGTTTTTCCCCGCTTCTTAATAAAATTGGCCTGAACTAAAAGATGACAGATCGTATCGACTGCTTTGGGTTGCAGGCCAACGGCTTGCCCAATCTGATATCGATCCAGGGGAGTTTCGATGTCTTCTTGCAAAGAGGCCTCATCATAGAGACGTAGCATGAAGTTTTCATCCTTTGTTCGCGCACGCTTAAACATATTCAACTATTAATTCCTCCCCCCTTGCTTCACATTCTCTATTGCTTTTTTAGGCGAGACCCCTGAGGAGTATCCTCAATGACATACCCCCCTTGCTGAATAAAATCCCGCCATCGATCTGCCTCCTTCCAATTCTTCTCTTGGCGGGCCTTTTGCCGCTTGTCAAAGGCCTCTTGGAGCTCGGCTGGAATTGCAGCCTCTTGCTTTTCAAAAGAGAGCACCCCTAAAACAATATTCACCTGTTTTAACGCATTTAAGATCTGCTCTGCTTGGCTACGCCCAATCTCACCCTGCATCACATCGCCCATTCACTTCTCGCACAAAATCAAATAGAGCAGCTAGCGCAAGAGAAATATTTAAATCATCGGCTAACGCTTCGGCAAAGGAACGGAGCATACGTTGGCATAATTCCTCGACCGGCATTCCTTGTGGCTGGTCCCTCTCAAGGAGGCGTTGAATAAAATCACTGAGACGCTGGAGTGCCCCTTTAGCGGCTTCCAGCCCCTGAAAAGTGAAATTTAATTGTGTCTTATAGTGCGTTTGCAAAAGCAAATAACGAACTTGCGTCCCTGTGTACCCTTTATCTAATAAGTCACGCAAAGTGTAAAAATTCCCCAGACTTTTCGACATTTTCTTTTGGTCGACGATCAAGTGCTCCGCATGCATCCATAACTTCACGAAAGGCTTGCCCGAGCAAGCTTCAGATTGGGCAATCTCATTCTCGTGATGGGGAAACATGTTATCAATCCCCCCCATGTGAATATCGATCGTCTCACCCAGTAGCTTCATGGCCATTGCCGAACACTCCAAATGCCATCCCGGACGCCCCGGGCCAAAAGGACTCTCCCAATAGATCGAGCCATCTCGCTCTTTCTCATAGCTCTTCCACAAGACAAAATCCGCCACATGCTCTTTCTCATATTCATCTTGTGCCACCCGCTCTGAGGCACCGGCTTGAAGCTCTTCTAGATTCAGATGAGAGAGGCAACCATAACGAGGAAATTGATGGATGGCATAGTAAATGCTCCCATCTCCTCCTTGGTAGGCGATTCCCTTGTGGAGCAATCTCTCAATCATCCGAATCATCTCAGGGATATAATCTGTCGCGGCCGGATAATGCTCGGCCGCTTCAATGTGAAGAGTGCGCAAATCTTCAAAAAAGGCCTTCTTATAGGGTGCTGTAAAGGCATCTAGAGAACTATTGTTCTTGATCGCTCCTTTAATGGTCTTATCATCGACATCGGTCAGGTTCATCACTTGCGTCACTTTAAACCCAAAAAATTTAAGCGTTCGGCTCAAAAGATCTTCAAAGACATAAGTGCGGAAATTGCCGATATGGGCAAAATGATAGACCGTCGGACCGCAGGTATACATCCGCACATGCCGATCTTGGAGAGGATAAAACTCTTCTTTTTGCCTAGAGGCCGTATTATAAAGACGAAGGGGAATATCCGTCAAATGGAGTGTGGAAGACATGAAGATCACTTAACCTCGACTTTGTACATTTTAAGGGGTCGATAAATGCAATCTTTTGAACTATAACGCGTTAAAATTTTTTCGCCAACCCAAATCAGGGTTGGCGAAAAAATTTTAACGCGTTATAGTTCAAAATCTTGCGTTTAGCGACCCCTTAAAATGTACAAAGTCGAGTTAACCTTAAGTTAAAATTTGTGCTTCTAAAGCGCGGTAGTTAATTTTGCCCGATCCCATTAAAGGAATTTCATCCAGCTGCTTGACTTGAGACACTTTCACTAAATTGCTAATTTTTGCCTCTTTTAAAGAGCGTTTCGCCTCTTCGAGGGAAAAAGGAAAAGTGGTAAAAACAACAATCTTTGTCCTTTCTCCCGCATCTTCCTTTGCACAGACGGCAAGGGTGTTTTCTCCCTCTTTCTCTTTTCCAACCGTTTTTTGCAAGGCCTCTTCGAGGGCTGCCAGGCTAATCATTTCTCCCCCAATCTTGATGAAACGCTTCAAACGTCCCGAAATAATCAACGCATTCTCGTTGCTTCAAATATCCCAAATCGCCTGTTGAATACCACTCCTCTCCCTTCACTTGAAGAAAAGGGGAAGAAAGCCCCTTATTTAAATAGCCCTGAAAGATATTGGGTCCTCGAGCCAAAATTAATCCCTCGTTCCCCCTGTGGAAGAGGGGAATGGGTCTCAAGGTGAACAATACAGAGTTTTACACCGGGCAACGGTTTCCCCACTCCTTGTTTTTGATCTCCAGAGAGATTCGCTGTTAAAACAGGAGAGCATTCTGTAATGCCATATCCCTCTAATAGACGGCAATGCCCCAGTCCATTCACCATTTGAAAAAGATCGTCGGGCGCCCTTTCTGCTCCGGTAAAGCAAAAGCGGAGCGTCTTGAATTGATCGGGCTCCCCATTTTTGAAAATTCCCTTCAAAAAAGAAGGAGCGCCGCAAACCAAGGTGGCTCCCCAGTGCTGAATGGCTTGGGCAATGCCCCCTCCATTGGTGGGGTCGGGATAATAGGCCACTCGAAGGCCGGCGAGCAAAGGTAAAAGGCCGCTGACAGTAAAACCGAAGGCATGGAAAGGGGGTAAGATACCAAGCAGAATATCATCCTCAAAAATTTCGACTTTTTCCACCGTTCCTCTTTGATTGCTTAAAATATTTTCATGGGAGAGAGGCACTCCCTTAGGTAAACTTTCTGTGCCACTTGTAAAAAGAAGAACGGCCGTGTCTTGAGGAGAGATCTCTTGCACCTTAAAGAGGGATAAGAGGGAAGAGGGGGAAAGCCAAGAGCGAAAATAGGCCTTCCCTTTATCTCTTAAGCGGAAATGATAGCGAAGATCTTCCAGCATGACAAGGCTTTCCTCGAGTCCATTGAAATCCACATTTTCCAGACGATCAAGAAAGGCCCAAGAGGAAAGGACGACTTGAACCTGGGTCAGGGCCATCACAGACTCAAGATGGCGCGTCCCAATCGTCCAGTTGACCATGAGGGGAATTTTACCGGCTAGCTGGCAAGCTAAAATAGTCAAGTAGGCTGCTACGCTAGAGGGGAGCATAATGCCAATGTATTTTCCCGGCATCTTTCGAATCGCTTCCGCGAGTAAAAGAACACGCAGTTTCGCTTGAGAATAGGTGAGAATTCCGGCCCTTGCATCTCCACAGGCAACTTCTTTGCCTTGTTCTTGGCACCGCTGTAAAAACACTTCGTGGAGGGTTTTTCCGGGGGGAAAAAAGGCTGTGCGATGGGGGCGGGGTTTTCTCCATGCCAAAAGATTTTCTTGGATTTCTTCTTGGATTTCTTCTCTAGAGGAGATTTGATGGGCAGCCAGTGCCATGACTTGACCGACCGTCGAGAGCTCTTGAACAGGGACTCCGCTCACCTCAAACTCATCATCTAAGAAGGAGAGAAGCTCGGCATTATCCAGAGAGTCCAATCCCAAATCGCTGCTCAAGTGCATCTCCGGGTGAATCTGATCGGCCGAAAGATGGGCCATTTCGCCTAATTTTTTCTTCACTTTTTCTTGGACGGTCAAAGGGATTTGGGCAAAATCAATTTGGAGCTCTTCCTTTTCTTTCACTTCAATTTTTGGGAGCTCTTTTTTCCACATGCTATAAGAGATGAGAGACAAGCTTTCTCCGGGTTCATCTCCCTGTTGAGGGAGAATTCCGTCTGGTCGGTTATACCATCTCTCTAAATAGCGGTTTAGCTCTAAACGGGAAGCGTGATAAGGGAAATCGGCTCCGGCGGCGGTAAACTCTAATGTAACCTTTCGTCGTGGAGTAAAGAAGAGGAGGTTTTTCAGAGCGGTTTTAATCCCCCAGCGAATGGTTGGAAAGATTTCAGGAGTGTACCCTGTCAATGCACGGGAAAATTTGCTTCCCCACAATCCTGTTGTCCGGACAAGGACCACCTGGGTATTGGGGGCGGCTTGAAGGATGCGATGGACACCTGAACCGCTGATGATTTCGTGCGCTTGGTGCTTTGTTTTCCCTGCGGGATAGAGGAGAAAATTCTCCCCTTGTTTTAATCCTTGAATGATGGTTTCAAGGGCACGGTCGGCTCGCTTCTTTTTCAAGCTATTGCTTGTGAGGGAGAAAGTGGGAATGGGAAGGGCATTGATAAAGCGCATCACTGTATAAATGAGAGGAAGATAATACATATACTCCACAATCACGGGGCGTAAATGGTATTTCTTCCAAAGGGCTAAGACGATGAGGGTGGGATCGACGAACACCGTCGGGTGATTGGGGAGAAAAAGAATTCCTCCTTTTCGATGGAGATGTTCGGGGGTCAGTGTCTCCAGCCCTTTTACGGTCACCCGATAACGGAACCATAAGGCAAAACGAATGAAATAGAGGAGGAGAAGAGCGAAAAATTTTTTCATTTCACCCTCGTCTTATCCAATATGGCAAGCTTGGCAGAGTGTTTGCTCCAGTTTCATGGATGCCTTAGCAAAATTACGAATGCCTTCTGCGAGCTTGTCTGTGGCCATGGCGTTGTCATTTAAGAGGAGGCGGAATGTTTTCTCGTCGAGGGGCATTTTTGCGATTGGATTTTCTTTGGCTTTCGCCGGATCAAGCAAGCGAGGGACTTCTCCTTCTTCATGGGAAAGCTCTTCAAAAAATTGGGGAGAGATGGTCAGGAGGTCGCAGCCGGCGAGCTGCAAGATTTCTTCTTTATTGCGGAAGCTCGCTCCCATGATCTGTGTTTTAACCCCATATTTCTTAAAATAGCTGTAGATCTCTGTCACAGATTTGACCCCCGGATCTTCAGCAGGGGCATAATGCTCTTTTTTTTCATGCTCTTTGTACCAGTCTAAAATGCGTCCGACAAAAGGAGAAATGAGGGTCGCTCCCGATTCTGCACAATGGACGGCTTGGACAAGGCTGAAGAGGAGGGTCATGTTGCAGTGAATCCCCAGCTTTTCTAATTCTTTTGCGGCTAATCCCCCTTCCCAGGTCGAAGCGAGTTTAATGAGGACCCGTTTTCGGTCGATTCCTGCTTCTTCATAGAGTTCAATTAGATGCTTGGCTTTGCGGATGCTTCCTTCGACGTCGAAAGATAAACGGGCGTCGACTTCGGTGGAGACGCGGCCGGGGATTAACTCTAAAATTTTCGCTCCCACATTGACAAAGAGCTTATCAACGAGAAGGGTGCGTGCTTCTTGTGGGGAATGAGAGAGCTTTTGACTATAGCGGATGGCATCTTCAATCAGGTACTGATACTCCGGTTTTTCAATCGCACCTAAGATCAGGCTAGGATTTGTTGTGGCATCGGTGGGGCGATATTTTTCTATTGCCTCAAGATTGCCTGTGTCGACGACCAGGGTTGTCATTTTTCTTAATTGCTCTAATTTGTTCATTTAAAGGCTCCTTCCTGTATGTACTGTATAGTTTTCTAAGGGCAACGCGTCTGTCAGGGGTTCAATGCGAAAGGTAATCGTCAGCGGGCGATCCCCGACCATTAAATCTAAGGTAGAATTTAAACGAGTGAGTAAAAGTTTATAAGGGACTTTAATCTCTCGATCTCCCAAATGGATGCCGATGGAGGTATGAGAAAGAATTTCTTCTGATCGTTGGATTTGGCAGCATAAATCCTCAAATTTTTTTAGCTGCCGCTTCAGGTTTTCATCGTCAAAATCATAGACCACTCCACAGAAGGGACAAATCAATCCTTCTTCTTGTTTTTCAATGTCAAAGAGGGAGAACGAAAGGGGGGTTTGACAGGCTTGGCAGCAGAATTGAAGAGAGTGTCCTTTTTGCATAAAGAGAACCTAAAAAAGAGGAGAGTTTAAAGGCCCCATCATATCAGGTGCACGAGGGGAGCGCAATCCTTATTTCCATAAAAAGATCACTTGGCATAAATCTTGAATTTATTTGGTGATTTTAACATTGATGTTTATTAAAGTTTATTTTGTTAAAATAAAGCTAGGGTAATAATTAATAGGAATAGGATATCTTTTCCAGAGGAGATAATATGAGCTTTTCATCTATTAATTTTCTGGGAATTATTAATTTAGATCAAAAAATTGTCGAAGAGCTTGATCAATATTTGAAAGAGAAAGAGAATCGTTTAGCGCATCGCCTTCTTCGTCCTTTTCCCCCTGCCTCTTCCTTATCATCTGATCAGGAGACTTTTGCCGGGACGGCTCCGCTGAAACTGTCCGAAGCTGTGGAGCGATTAAGCCGAGCTTTACGCTCATCGAGGAAATCAAACGAAAAAGGGGCTTCGAATGGGGAGGCGATCATCAAGGAGATCGATCAAGCTTTTTGGGAATTTACAGAGGTCTTAGAGGGAAGTGTCACGGAATTATTCCAACAGATTCGGCAAGTTCCTTTACATCGCTGGCATGTCTCCATTTCTCCTGTTGTCCATGCTCTTAAGATGCTTCTTCTCCACCACATTGAAGAGACGATCTGGGCAATTCATCGTTTAGAAAAACCCATTTCTGATTTTCTTCAGAAAGATCACAGCAGGCGACGCCGTGGGTGGTTCTTTCTCAATTTTTTTAATAAATCCTTGGACTCTGATCTTCTTCGCAACTTGCATCAGACGGAGCGCTATCTAAAGAGCCAGTATGAAATCTTTCACAAACGTTATACGCAGTATATGCATTTGAGTGTTCAAATTGAGAATGAACTTCAAGGGATGAAAAACTATCCCGTTTTGGCCTTATTAGAGACTCAAGAGCAAAATCTCTATGTGGACATTTTCCGCCTCTTAAGAATTTTTGACAGAAACCGCTCCTCAAGAAAAGAGCTTTCACTGGAAAGTGTCCGGGCTCTCAAACAATTGGCAAGTGTCGATCATGTGATTCAATTGTTCCATTTCTACTATCGAGAACTGAGAGGAGCCCTTTTTAGTAGTAGCTTGGAGTGGAAATCTTTAAACCGAGAAGAGGGCAATTTTAAAGAGGCGGCTCTGCGATTAAAGAATAAGATTCAAGAGTACAAACAGGAGCTGCAGCAATTGATTCAAACGATCAGCCGTTATCGCACCTTCACGCTTAAGACTGATTCCAACCCTTACGTCCGTTCACGTTGGGGCTTTACCGAGTGGATTGTGGGCCCAGAACCCCTTCCAGCGAAAAGGCTTCTCCACTTGAATTATGCGGCGGAAGAATTAGAGGGACATTTCAATGAATTTCTCGAATCCTTAGAGGACTTTCCTGTTTCTCCTCAGTCTGGAGAATGGAAACCTCCTGAAGAGATGGATTCTCTTTTGCATGAGATGGGGCAGCCGCTCATTTCTCGCGCGATGATGACAGAAAAAGGGGAGAAGTTATTGGGTAGGCTTAAAGATTGTGATCAACTTGGCTCTCCCTTTATGACAGTCATCCCTTATGTGGAGGAGGTTCTCTCTCGAGCAATGCGTGCAGACTGGAAGTATCATGTTCTTCATGAGTTTCCTCTTTTCCATCAACTCTATCGCTTGCATCAAGGATTAGCCGAATATTTTGAAGATCCTTCTCACGCCTTTCGTCTTGAGCACTTCCATGAGCTTTTTGATCAGATTGAAGATTGGGTGATCAAAGGCGATGTCTATTCTCATGTTCAGGAAATAGAAGTGGATATGAATGACATGAGATCTTATTTACAAGACTATCTGGCTTCTATTCAACGCTTCGTCAAGGAAAAATCCCAAGATCCTTTCCTTGGGTTTACATTGCGAAAATTTCGCCAACATTTGCTGGAATATCGCTATATTTTCGGACAGTTTTTTTCGACGATGATGGCAAAAAGTAAAGATGGGCAACAATTGAGAACGCAATTCTTGTTTGTCGATCAGTATTTTGAAGCGATGGAAAATCTGCTGAGAGAACTTAAAACAATAGAAGAGAGGAAATCGCAAGAGAATTTGTGAAGGTGAAGTTCGCCAAGGAAAAGGGCTGATGAAGCCCTTTTCTTTTATCGAATTTAAAAACAGTGTGAATGAACAGAGGTAGAGGAGCTGTGATTGCGGCTGTGGCTATGGTGATGGCCTCGGTTTGTTGCAGCAATAATAATTCCTGCGACGATAGCGACTCCTGCAATGGGGAGCCAAGTCGACATAGAGCAAGAATCGCAGCACTCATCATAGGCAGCGCCACAAGGAGGGCAAGACTGCTCACAAGGTGGAGGGCAGGGTGTGTCGCAGCCATCTTGTGCGTGAACTTGGCTACAGAGAAGGGCCATCACTGTCGCTAATACAATTGACTTCTGAAATTTTTTCATAGTTGAATTCCTTTTGATACGCGTATCATAAAATTGAAGCTATTGAAGCTTAGGTTTTGATCGTCTGAGCTTAACGTTATCTTCAGGCAATCAAGATAAACTTTACAAGTACTTTATGACGGAAAGGAGAAATTCTCGCAATAGATTTTTGATACAAAATAAATTTTTTTTTCAGGTTAAGGTGAGTTAATGACTCAGGCAAACCTTGCATCTCGTATAGTTTCTTGCATAGGTATAGCTAGAATGGGTACAGGAGCGGCTGGAAAGGGGGCCTAAGCCATCATAGCAGTCCTTTCTGTAAGAGCCTCCATGACTGCTATATCCTTTTGAGGAATGACGTTCCCCCACATCGGAGGTGCCAATATAAATGGCAGCCACGACTAACACAGCAATCGGCAAATAGGGCGTCCAGGAAGCGGCATTCCAGCTTTCTGTGTAAGCGGAGCCCTCACATTCTCGACATCCTTCTCCTTCCTTTCCCGGAAGGGTGGAAATGATGATGCTAAAACTTAGGGTCCATAGGAGGAGTTGATTTCTCATTTTTTCGCTCCGAAAAGATGATGCATAGCAAATTGGCGCAAGGAAGTAAATAAAAAATTTTACGCTCCATCGTCCATACCAATGGATAACAATTTCTCATAAACGGCCGCGAACTGATTGGAAATAACAAATAGCTCCCCCCCTCCCATGCGGATCGTGAAAGAAGACTCTTCTAGGAGAGCTTGAATGAGGACATCTGCCGCTTCCCCCGGTAAAAGGAGGCGCTGTCCTCCTCCTAGTAAATAGGGATAAACAACCCAAGGCTCCTGATTTTCAAATAAAATCTCCAAGCAAGTGCAAGCAGGATCTTCCGAGCAAGGCATCGCCTCTATGGAATGAAGATTAAGATAACAGCGAATTCCTGAATGGTTTCGCAAGATTTCTAGTTCAAGCAGAGAGGTGGGAGGATCAGGAGGGAGCAGGAGGCGTCCGGCATTAAAGCAGGGTGTTTGAGTGAGGATCTCTTGGATTTCCCATTGACGGGGTTTAGGAGAGCGGCAGCTCAGAACAAGCATCATGCAAAGGGCAGAAATCCCTGCCCTTTGAAATAGGCGAGCAAAGAAAACCATGTTGCCTATTTAGTAATGGCAGCTTGAGCTTGAGCTTGAGTAGCGACAAGAGCTGGATGAACAACTGCAATCAGAGTGGCTACTACTGCTGGAAGAACGACCGTGTGAATTTTGGACAGCAATCGCAATAATTCCAGCGATGGCCACTGTACTCAACGCAATCGCAGGAGCTAAATTAGCAACCGCACGCGCCTCGTCATAGGCATATCCTCCCGTATCTGTGACATAGGTAATGGCTTCGAGCTT
Organism: Parachlamydiales bacterium; assembly: GCA_963801825.1. GTDB lineage: Bacteria > Chlamydiota > Chlamydiia > Chlamydiales > Parachlamydiaceae > CAWDGI01. The sequence goes on along the minus strand of CAWDGI010000002.1, from coordinate 199,621 downwards.
TGGTTGTAGAGAAAGAGTTAAAGCAATCAGGGTGAAGAAGAGGACGCATGTCTTATAGATAGGCATAAGTTTACTCCCGCTCATTGTTATAGAGTTTCTATTTCCGCGTTCTTTTTAGAGATACCCTTATTAAATAGGTGATCCTCCATTTTTTGCAAGAAAAGAGATTGCCATTCAGGGCCGATCGCTTGATATTTTTCTTGAATCCTCTTTTGAAAGGGAAGCCAATACTCTTTTTGGAAAGAAGGAGACCGGAAGGTTTTTTCTTGTAGATCCTCAATTGTCATCTCCGGACTTTCCTTCTGTTGCTTGGCGAGCTTCTCCTCCCATTGCTGCATCAGCTGATCAGCCGCTTTTTTTAAGGGGGAGCGCTGCTCGGCGGGGAGAAGATCATAAAGATCTTTGCCTATCCGTAGAGAGCGCATGGCACCAAAGAAATCTTTGTAAAAAGTCGCAAACTCTTCCTTGAGGGCATAAGCAGTCAAGATATAGATTTTCCCATATTTCAGTAAAATGAGATGCATGAGGCGCATCTCTCCCCAAGGCATCTTAGAGGCGGATTGCGATAAGTGTCCCTGACCTGCCTCCGTTCGAATCATTCCTAAGTCTTTCCATTCTTCTCCCTTTGTCTGGTGTTTGTTCTTGATCATCTTGAGATATTGCTTGAGCGTTCCTTGATAAGGCTCTGTGCATAAATTCATCCAAGGAGCACACTGGGAGTTGCTTTTTCCCACCACGATCACTTTAATATGTTTGACCGGAAGAGTGCTTAAATCGGCAAGCTGCCAACCGGAGGGAGGGATGAAATAAGCGATCTCTTCGGTTTCAGGTTCGATTCCTTGCAGAGGAGGGGGGGGGGCCAAAAGAAACATAACAAGGGCACTCAAAAAAATAAATGTTCTACTCATATTTTACTCCAGAGGGTGCCTGGAAAGTGCTAGCATCCTAAATTCGAGATTATTTTGCCCTAGGCGGGGTTTTTAATGAAAGGGCAATATTTAACTCAATATGGCCCTTTCATTAAAAACCCCGCCTAGGGCAAAAGAACTTCGAATTTAGGGTGCTATCACTGTCCAGGCACCCTCCTAAAAAGTCGAAGAAGGATTGACATCCACAAATAATTTCACCTGCCTAGGCAACCGCCGCTTCTCCTCTATTTTTTTCAGCGCCTCATGTAGATTTAACATGGTTGGCCCTCGAATCAAGAACTGATAGCGATACAAATCTTTAATTTTGGCATGCCCGCAAGGGATGACAGGCTGAAATTCAAATTGAGAAGAGAGTTCCTGAATCAGTGCCTGCTGGAAATCTTCTGCTGCGTCTTTCGTCTGTTTGCCATTCTTCCCGGAGAAAAGAAATTTCGTCATTTGGGTAAACGGAGGATAGCGAAATAACTCCCGCACCGCCATCTCCTCTTGGTAAAACCCCATATAGTCTTGACGCGTCGCATATTGCATTGTCGGATGTTCGGGAAGGGCCGTCTGAATGATCACCTCTCCCGGGCGCACCCCCCTTCCTGCCCGTCCTGCCACCTGAGTCACAAGTTGGAAAGTCGTTTCAGAAGCGCGAAAATCAGGAAAATGAAGGGGCGCATCGCCATTTAAAATGCCAACGAGCGTCACTTCCGGAAAATGTAACCCCTTCGCAATCATCTGTGTCCCAATCAAGACATCCGCTTTCCCTGTCCCAAATTCTCGCAGGAGCTTTTGGTGGCTTCCTTTATGCCTTGTCGTATCAGCATCCATCCGCAGCGTCCGAATAGAAGGAAAAATCGCATGCAAAGCCCGCTCCACCTGTTCTGTCCCGACCCCTCGAAATTTTAACGTCTTTTGGCTTCGACAACGGGGACAGACGGCAGGAGGAGGCTGAAACCGGTGATGACACAAATGACAGGAGAGGCAATTGTCTCCTAAATGAAAGGTCATAGAGACATCGCAGCGGGGACATTTCACCGATTGCCGGCAGGCTTGGCAAAGCAAAATCGTATGATAGCCGCGCCGATTGAGAAAAAGAATCGTCTGCTCTCCTTGGCGGTAGCGCTTTTCTATGGCATTTAATAGGGAGTCGGAAAACTGCGTCCATCCTTTGGCTTTATCAAACTCCTTTCGCATGTCGACAAGAGTCATGCAGGGAAGAGAGGCGATCGTCGCTCTTTTGTGTAAAAGGCTTAAGGTATATTTCCCCCGTTGAGCATTGTAGTAGCTCTCAAAACTTGGGGTGGCACTTCCCAAGATCACCACACTTTGCGTGAGTTTTCCCCGCATCACGGCGACATCACGTGCTTGATAGCAGGGCGATTGCTCTTGTTGCTTATACGATTGTTCATGCTCTTCATCGATAATGATGAGCCCGAGGTTGACGATAGGGCTAAAGATCGCAGAGCGGGCTCCAATGACGATCCGCGCGTTTCCATTATGAATCTTGTGCCATTCATCATTTCTTTCTCCTTGGCTCAAACGATGATGAAGAAGGGCGATTTTTTCTTTAAAGCGGCTACGAAACCGTTCAATGGTTTGAGTGGTTAAAGAAATTTCAGGGACGAGCATGAGGATTCCCTTCCCTGCTTTAAGGGCAAGGTCGATGGCTTGAAGGTACACTTCCGTTTTTCCGCTTCCCGTTACGCCGTATAAAAGGTGAGTCTCGAAGAGATCTTTCGTCAAGCTAGCTTCAATTTTTTTTAACGCTTCCGCCTGCTCTTCGTTCAACGGTTTGGGTTTGGTGGGAAAATACTCTTCATGGACGAAAGGGGAACGATCGAGGCGGACAGAATCGACAACCAATAATCCTTGCTTGACTAACGTATCGACGGTGCGTCGTGCTCCCTTTGTTTGTTCAAGAAGGTGTGAGAGCAAAAGTCCCTTTTTAACCGGGAGCATTGCCTCTAGAATGGCGACTTGAGCAGGCTTTTTGTTTTGCCATTCTGCACATTTTTTTCGAAGCTCTTCTCTGCTTTTGCCTCGCATGACGAATAACTGTTCCTTAGGATTCATTCCCTTTCTCACTCCGGGAGGGAGGAGGATGCGGAAGATATCGCGAAGAGGGGCGCAGTAATACTCAGAGACCCAGAGAGCAAGTTGAAATAGATCGGGAGGAATTAAAGGCGTCTCTGAACAAAGGCGATGAATCGGTTGAACGGAAGAGTAGGGCGAAGAGTTTTTGATGTTTAAGACATATCCCAGCCTTAGCTGGCCTCTTAGAGGCACTTCGACCCGTGTGCCCGGTTGAACAAAGGGGAGCTGCGACTCTGAGATTCCATAGTCGAGTGTTTGATGGATTGCTACATCCAATACAATAGAGGCGTAAGCAGGAAAGGAGATCATAGAGAGGCGCCCGTAGAGGCAAATTCATGACAAATGGTTTTCCAGAGGAGCGTTTTTAATTTTGGTTCTCTCAGGTAAACGTGAGGGTCGGAAAGAAGAAGCAACGGTTTATTAAAAAGAAAATGCTTTCTTTGCTCCGGCAGTTCTAGGTAGTGGCGCATGAGCTCCGGATGCGTATAGAGGGCATAATCACACGCAATAATCAAACGAAGCGAGGGGGAAGCAACGATGGGTTGCCAATCTTCTTCTTTTTTGACTTGAGAGAGTAGTAACACCCGAGCAGGTGCAAGTCGCTCCGAGATCCCTTGAGCCATTTTCTTAAGAAAGGCTAAAGATTTCTCTTCTTCCCCAAAAGACAAAATTAAAATGGCGATCTCTTGTTCTTTTGACCCGTGATGTTTCATTTTGCCAGATTCGCTATCGTCCGGAATGGAGGGGGATAAAGAAAGATGAGGAAATAAAGTGGGAAAAGCGGTCCAAAATTCTTCTATCTCTAACGGCGAAGGAGGGGCGGTTAAGGGCTCGAGCTCCCATTTTTTTCCTTTTTCTTTGCTCCCTTCTTTTTTTGCTTGGGGTGTGAGAGAAGGAGAGGGAGGGGAGAGGGGAAGCACAAGAGGAGCTTGTGGAGAAGAGGGTTTTGTTGAAGAAAGCGTGGAGAGGAGGGGAGGAGGGGGCGATTTTTCTTCTTCTTTCCGGCTAGGAAGAAAGGAGCTTTTCCTTGGCAAGGGAAATTCTCTAAGTAAGAAGAGCTGAGTCAGAGAAAGGAGCTCTTGATAACAGGTGTTCATCTCTTTCATCCAACAACCTCCTCTAGGTTTTTCTGGATAAGAGGGGGAAGGGAGAAGAATCCTCTTGTCTGATACTGTTTGAGGAGTAAGCGCATGAGTTCTTGAGGGGAGAGAGAACATTTAAAGGATTTGGCTAGAAAGTCGCTCCCATAAATTTTCGTTAAAGCCCCTTTTTTTCGCAAGAGGCATAAGAGAATATTCTCATCATGACAATAGTCGCGGACAAGCCGTGGAAAGGAACGGATGACCCGATTAAAACGCATCTTTAAAGAGGCAAAGGCCCGTTGAATCGAGAGAAAAGAAAACGCTTCGGAGGGAATTCCCTGTCGTTTTAAAGAAGAGAGGAGGGAGAAAGAGTGTCTCACTGCCAATTCTGTCTGGTGAAGAGCCAGATAAAGCTCTATTCCTTTTTTTTCTTTTTGTTCCGCATTCGAACAAAAATGTTCGCAATACATTTTTAGTTTTGTTAAAGCTCCTTCGACCCAACCGAAAGAAGAGGCCTCGTGGGAGGAGGAGAAGCCTTGCAAAAGAAACGGGGCCATTTGAATGAGAGAAGAGAGTTCTTTTTCTAAGAACAGCTGTTGAGATCCCTGCATGTTTTGAAAGAGGGTTTCGATCTGAAGGAGGAGTTGATGGGTTTCAATAAATTCAACGATCATGAACTGAATTAAGATCTTATTATCTTTATAGTAAGTGCTGAAATGAGGATTAGACTGTGAGAGTGGGCCAAGCATAAGGGTAATCAGGTTGATGAGGGTGCGACTGAATGATTGCAGAAGATCAGTTATTAAGTCAACCTTGAGAGGATAACCGTGCAGATTCTATCTGCACGGTAAGACAAACATCAAACAGGCAAAGATCACTAAAATCCTTTTTTCTGATTAGGATTTTTTGGGGAGGGTTGACCCGGTTTTTGAGGTTGCTGAGGTTGTTTTTGATTAGGATTTTGCTTTTGTTGTTGTTGGGGTTGTTTTTTTTCCATAGAAGTCTCCTTAAATATTGTTAACAGCTCTGTTTATTTTAAGCAGAGGGTCTCTCTGCTTTCCAAAACTCACCTTCTTATATCTACAGTTTTGATATCTTTGTCAATAGAAATTTCAGGGAGTATTTAAATGATTCATGATCAGTCAAGTGGGTTATACAGTATATTAACGCCATGTGCGACTTTTTTTTCCGTTCGAGTCCGGGCCCGAGACCGGGCCCGCGCCCGAACCGAAACTCCGAGCTTCGGTAAAAAGTCTGTACAAGACTTTGATGGATCGTCTAAGTAATTCACGAATCAATTTTGAGTAGTTTAGCAAAGCTCGTAGTCTCGGTTCGGGCGCGGGCCCGGTCTCGGGCCCGGACTCGAACGGAAAAAAAAGTCGCACATGGCGTATATTAAGATTTGACTTTGACGATATCCGGATTAAATCCTTGCTTAAGGAGAATATTGCGCAGCTGCCTGATTTGATAATGCTTCAGGATTTTGTCGTTTGTAAGTGTGATCATCATTTCTCCAGTTTCCCAATCGACCAGTCCTCCCATATCTTCCCCATTGAATTCAATCTTTGGGAGATGAGCGACATGGTGACTGCCCTTTCCTCTTGTTGGAAGGTAGCGTCCTCCCAAAGCCTCAATGAGTGTCAGCGCTTCTATTCTTGTCATTTTGATATCATTTCGGAAAGAGCGGATATCCCAAGAATCGTTTGAGGGGGTCTTTTCTTGCCAGAGACGCTCGAAGATCTCCATCTGGTCTTTAGTGATCAGAATCTCCTTTTTGATCTCTTGAGGAGAAGAAACGAGCGTCTCTTTTGCTTTTTGAGCATGCAGAGGGGCTTTTGTCGTAGCGACTGGGACGCTTGAGGCAATCCGCGTCTGTTTTTTTTCTTTTTTTAGCAAATGGTGCTGAAGAATCTGCTCTGCTTCTTTGAGGATGCGATGTTTTTCCGATGAAGGATCTTCAAGGCGAAAGGCCGCCCCTTCATCAGAAGAGGGCCTCTCTTCTATGCTTTTTGGAAAAGATAAATTCACTTGATCCTGTCCCTGATAGATGCCGTTTCTGATTTTCTTTGTATCGATGAAATCCTCGTGGAAACGGCTCTCTATTCTCCACTTTATAGCTCCCTGAAAGGACGATTTTGTTGTTTTTATCATGGAATTGAGTAGAGTGATGCCTTCTTCAATTTTTTGATTCTCAATTAAATACATTGCCTTAAAACTAAGCAATATAACAAAATCTTGTTCCACCTCCTCAGACGACCCATCGATCTTTTTTGATGGGAATAAAGAGGATTCAATCTCTTCTACTGTTTCTCCAAGATGAGATAAGAGGAGCTTTCCTAACTCGAATCTCTGTTCGACATCAGAGAGAAAGGACATTCTCATTAACATACAGACTAAAACTTGGAAATAGAGCTTTTCCTGTTCGGTTGGATCTGAAGTAAATCTTTCCATGATCTCATAATAACGGTGACGAAGAAGGGAAATTTTGTCTATCATCCATTCATCTCTTTCCTCGTTTGAGCGGGAGGCAGTGAATCCTTTCATGACACTCTCAAGAGCGTTATTAAAAAGAGGATCACACTCTTTACGATGAGGGTTTGGGAGATGATACTCGGCGTGTAAATAAGTGTCTGCTGAAAGGTCGCAACAGCTTTGCAAGCGTCGGAAGATGGTGACGAAGCTCGAGAATTTGATGTTTCTCTTTTCTTGATTTAGGAAGAGGAAAGATACCAAGAATGTAATGGATCTGTTTGCTTGCAAAAAATGGATGTCAGATAACTGTCCATTGTGCTTGAAATGGCTTCGCTATAATTAAGATTGCCTTGACACTGTTTTAAGAGAGCTTTTACCCTCCTATAAATTTTATAAAACCATTCCAGATTTGAGTGTGGAGCAAATGTAATCATTTTTGTTTCTTTCGTGCCTAGGTTGGGATTTTCTTTAGGCGCGCAGAGGACCTTAATTTGCATACTTAACTCTGTTGAAATATTTTCAAGTAATTGGAATTCAACGTGCGATAATCGAGATCCAATAAGGGGATAATCTTTAGATTGTATGAGAAGCTGGGCAAGACTTGCTGTATCTACGTTAGCATTTAAAGACAACTGAGGTTCTTTTGCTTTCATAAAGAGGACAGCCTCTTTTTTTTCTTGGCTCGATAAGAAAGAAGGAGAATCGCATGGTTCTCCCCCTATTATTTCAGATTTTCTAAATCGAAAGGCCCCGTGATGATAATGGGGTTTAATCAAGACATCCGTCCTCTTGAGATGAAGAAGTAAATAGTGATTAACAATGCTTTCCATCTGTTCAACATTTCCCTTGAAGAAGGAAGAGAGAACCTGATGCTTACACAGATTCCATATTGAGGATTCCTCATTCACGACCGAACCCTGTTTAAATTGCATTACCCCCTTATGGTTGTGATACAACTGACAGACTCTCTTCTGCAGCATCAATTTAAAAAGAACGAGCGTAAAGAAGCTTTCCTTTTTAAGAGGGAGAGGATCGGGAAGTTTCTCAATGCTAGGGAGGCATTCATTCAAGAGATCGGCCGCATGTTTCGTTTGCTTATCGACCCAAAAATCTTGCGAGACTTTTAATAAAGCGGTAAGCCCTTCTTTGTACTCTTCCTTTGTTTTAAAACAGAGACAGGAATAGAAACCGAAAAGGAAGCGGCAAGCGGCCAAAGCCTGCAAGGCTTTGAAATCTAATAAATGGCCGAGCTGGTCGCCTATTTTAATAGCATAGGAGAGGCTACTGAGAAGCTTTTTAATGAGTTTTTCCGGCTCGCTCGCCTCTCTAGCAAGGAATTCGTATATTTTTGCTCCGGCAGAGAAAGCAATGAGGGTATCTGAAGGAGAAGGACCCAGTTCTTTTAGCAGGGGTTGCAGCTGCTTGAGCAAATCCAAGAGATCTTCTCGATGCCCCTCTTTGAAGCGAGTGGCTTGGTTGATTTCCAGTGTGAGGAATTGCAGCTCGATTTTGTTTTTTAAAGCTTTATCTTCCTCTTGTTGCTTGGCTTGTTTTAAATGATACTTGGCCATAGAAAAATCTTGACGAAAAAACCACTCAGGCCTTGATTGGAAAAAAGCGAGGGTTCGTCTGATTAAAACAACATCTGCTGCCTGCCACTTTGATTCTTGGGATAACAAGTGGTTTAAGTGATTCAGGACTTCGGGCAGTTGCTCGTTTAATTGTTGCTTTTCGATCATTAAACCGAAGTGTCTTGCTAAAAGAAATAAGTAGCCGGATAAGTGAAAATTGTATTTCTCTTGGTCGTTTCCCGGTTGATCCGAAAAGAAAAAGAGAGTGTCTAAGTGCTCTTGTTCGAGCTCAATGGCTTTCCGACACTCTTCTACGGAGGAAGGAGTGAGATGCACAAGATGGATAAAAAATTTTCGAACCAAATACTCTCCTGTATAATTTTTTTGCTGACGCAAAAAACTTAAAGCTGCTTGCAAGATCACTAAACGAGAACTCGAATGCTCCCAGGCAGGAGGAGTTACAGAGGAGATCTTGACTGTTGCCTTTAAAACATTTAGTTGGGTTTCTATCTCTTTGTGGGTGATGTTTAGATGTGCATAGAGGCTTTCAACTTCGTTGACTATTTGCTCGATCCAGTGTTGTGACAGGAAGATCAATTGATGCACGGGATGAAGAGAAGAAATCTCTTTAGTAGTCTCTAAAGAGGAGGTTGTGCTCAATTGGACATTCTTTTCAATCTCTTGTTTCTCGGAGATTAAGCATTGGATATGAACCATTTTTGCTCCAATCATAGAGCTCCAATAAGGGAGATCTTGGACAGGAGGGGTAACAGAAGAGATACCTTGCATATTAAATTCCTAATGAAAAGTTTATTTTAAAACTATTTAAAGATTAATCAATGGCAATAGTATAAGATAAAATAAATAATTATTCAAAGAAAAAATCTTTTGAAAGCGAATTTTCTAAGATTCAAAGAGGGAAAGTTGAAAATTCGGGGAAGAATTTTTGACTTTATTCCCCGGCTGTCGTTTAACAAAAGAAGGCTCAAAAGCGCTCTTCCGGTTGGCATTTTCTTCTAGGTGGGTCAAAATCTCCTTGGCACGCTGAATGACCATTAGCGGTAGGCCTGCCAACCGGGCGACATGAATGCCATAGCTCTTATCTGTTCCACCGCGAACGATTTTGCGCAAAAAAGTGATATGATCTTGTGCCTCGTGGACGGCCACATGATAATTGAGCGCTCCCGGAATTTTCTCTTCCAACTTTGTCAGCTCCCAGTAATGTGTGGCAAAGAGGGTCTTTGCTCGCCGCTCTTCATTTGTGAGCAAGTACTCTGCAATCGACCACGCAAGGGAAATGCCATCATAGGTGCTGGTTCCTCTTCCAATTTCATCTAAAAGGATGAGAGAGCGGGGAGTGACATTATTTAAAATGTTAGCTGTTTCCGTCATCTCCACCATAAAAGTCGATTGTCCTCTTGATAAGTCATCACTGGCTCCGATGCGTGTATAGACTTTATCAATGACCCCAATATGGGCGTTCTTGGCAGGGACAAAAGAGCCGATTTGTGCTAAGATGACAATCAAGGCCACTTGTCGTAAATAGGTGGATTTTCCCGCCATATTCGGTCCTGTGATGAGTAAGAGACGCTGTTCTTCGTCGAGGTGAGTGTCATTGGCAACGAACTTTTCTTTTTTACACACCTGTTCAATGACAGGATGGCGTCCTTCTTCAATGTGGAGGATGGAACTTTCGTCTACAAGGGGACGGCAGTAATCTCCCTGTTTTGCTGTCTCTGCAAGGGAGCATAAGCAATCTAAACGGGCGATGGCTTGTGCGACAGTCAAGACGGCTTGTGCGTAGCGGGCGATTTCTTGGCGCAGTTGATGAAACAATTCGCTCTCTATGGACTGGATGCGCTCTTCGGCTGTGAGGACTTTGTTTTCATAATCTTTTAAAGAAGGGGAAATGTAGCGTTCGGCATTGACAAGGGTTTGACGTCTCAAAAAGGTGGCGGGCATCCGCTCTATTTGTCCTCGACTGACTTCAATATAATAGCCAAACATCTTATTGAAGCCCACCTTTAGAGTTTTGATTCCTGTTTCTTCTCTTAGCTGAGTTTGGTAGCGGGCAATCCAAGCTTTGCTATCGCGACTGATCTCTCGGAGCTCATCGAGCTCTTGATGAAAGCCCTCTCGGAAGATTTTCCCTTCTCCCATCCTTAAGGGAGGTTCATCGACTAACGCTTGAGCGATGAGTTGATTCATCTCGACTAGAGGATTGAGCCTTGCGACTTCTTTTTGGACCCAGGGCGAGCAAATCGAAGCGAGTGAGGCTTTCAAGGATTTAATTGGGGCAAAGGAATGATGTAAGGCCATCAGATCTCTTGGGACTGCATAACCGGCGCTAATTTTCATGATCAAGCGTTCGATATCTTTGACTTGCCGGAGTTGTTCTCGGAAAAGGGAGAGAAGGGGTCCTTCTTTTAAGAACGCTTCGATCCCTTCCTGACGTTGATGAATTTCTCGAATCGAGAGAAGAGGTTGTTTGACCCATTGGTGGATTAAGCGGGCTCCCATGGGGGTTTGGGTATGATCGATGACCTCAAGCAAGGTGTTTTTACGTCCTCCCTCATTTAATGAGGAGGTGAGTTCGAGATGACGTTGTGTCATGCGATCCAGCGTCATGAAATGGCGAGTCGAATAAGGATGAATTGCCTGAATGGGATGAATGGGCAAGCATAAAGTGTCTTGTAGGTATTTTAAGAGGGCGCCGGCGGCTTGAATGGCAGCGGTCATGCCATGAAGGCCGAAGCCTTCCAGGCTATGGACTTTAAAATGTTGTGTTAAGAAGTGGGAGGTGGTTTGATAATCGAAGTGCCAATCCGCTTGTGTATTGAGAAGAAAAGGATAGGAGTGGCCGATTTCTTCGAAGAGTCCTTCTTGTTTTTTCTTAAATTTTTCTGACGTGAGGAATTCTGCGGGTTGGAGGCGATGAATTTCATTGGCCAGTTCCCTCTCATGAGTGAACTCGCTGATCCAAAATTCGCCTGTCGTGAGATCAAGAAAAGCGAATCCAAAGAGCTGTCCTATTTGGGTGAGGGAGGCGAAGAAGTTATTTTTCTTTTCTGAAAGGAGAGTGGAATTCATTAAAGTTCCGGGAGTGATGACTCGAACGACCTCTCGTTTGACAAGTCCTTTGGCCTTTTTTGGATCTTCGACTTGTTCGGCAATGGCCACTCGGTATCCTTTTGCGACAAGTTTATCAATATAACTTTCGCTGGTGTGGAAGGGGACTCCGCTCATGGGAATCTCTTGCCGTTTTGTCAATGTTAAATCAAGCTCTTTAGAGAGGAGGACGGCATCTTCATAGAACGCCTCGTAGAAATCTCCCATCCGGAATAGAAGAACGGCCTCTTTAGCAGATTGCTTGCAGGCGTGCCATTGGACCATCATGGGGGAGAGTTTTAGTTCATCTGAACAGGAAGATAGAGAAGAAGACATAATAGAAAAAGGGGAAAGGGGGGTTGATAAAAAACGACGGAATTGTAACAAAATGGGGAGGAGAAGGTCAAGGGCAAAAATATGGGTGGGCAGGGCACATGCAATTAAAACACTTTTTTTAATAACGCCATGGGCGAATTTGTCTTAGAGACTGCTAAAATATGATTCACCGCAGAGAGAGCAGCCGAGAGCGCAGAGCTAATGAATTCACTTGCTATTCTTGGTCCTGATTGTTGATTAACTTTAATATTGCAATACTCAAGAATGGCATGATCAGAATTGTAAATAATTTTTTAAACTCTGCGCTCTCGGCTGCTCTCTCTGCGGTGAATCATATTTTAGCAGTCTCTAAGACAAATTCGCCCATGGCGTTATTAAAAAAAGTGTTTTAATTGCATGTGCCCTGTATGGGTGGGTGAGTGGTGGTAGACAAGTTTTCTTGAAAGGTTTACTATTAAGGAACAAGCCAAGAGGCAACTATTTCCAAAATGGAAACAGTTCAAAAGCATTCGAGTTGTATGTCATGAAGAGAAAACCTACGTCTCCTGGGCAAATTTTAAATGAAGAATTTCTGAAGCCGTTCGGTTTAACGCAAAAAGAGCTGGCTGAGCATCTAGACTGTGATTATAAAGTCATCAATCGAATCATAAACGAAAAAGCAAGTGTAACTCCTGAAATGACGTCATGTGCGACTTTTTTCCGTTCGAGTCCGGGCCCGAGACCGGGCCCGTGCCCGAACCGAGATTCCGAGCTTCGTTAAATAGTTTAGCAAAGCTCGGAATCTCGGTTCGGGCACGGCCCGGTCTCGGGCCCGGACTCGAACGGAAAAAAGTCGCACATGGCGTCATGTTTCTTATTTCGTTAGAGCAAGACATTTCTAACAAACATGTGCTTAAGCACCCCTTTTATCAAGCATGGACACGAGGAGAACTCAGCATAGAGTGTTTACGTGAATATGCCATGCAATATGATCATCACGTCAAAGCCTTTCCTCGCTATCTTTCTTCTGTGCATAGCCGCACCGATGATCCGTTCACTCGGAAACAGTTGTTGAAAAATCTGGTCGATGAGGAAGCTGGAACGCCTAACCATCCAGATCTTTGGCGAGCCTTTGCATTGCGTTTAGGGGCGACAGAACAGCAAATGGATGCGCATGTAGCGGGTGAAGCGATTTCAGCGCTTATCGCAACGTTCGAAGAGATTTGTTGTCATGGATCTACTGCCGAGGGACTTGCCTCTCTGTATGCCTATGAAAGCCAGATTCCGGCCGTCAGTGAATCTAAGATTGAAGGACTTCAAGTTCATTACAATCTGAAAAGTCCTAAAGATTGGGAGTATTTTGCCGTCCATATCGCCGCAGACAAGGAACATGCCGCCATTGAGCGCGAATTATTATCTCAGCATGTTAACGAGGATAACGCCATGTTGGCACTGAAGGCTGCGCAACGTATCCTGGATCGTCTTTGGGATTTTTTAACATCGCTGTGTATGGAATACAATGTTGCTGGGTGTTAGGGGGTGTTCCTATTTTTAAATAGCAATTAATGAATTTGGACTTCTTAAAGTTGCATTTAGCCAAGCCGTTTGAGTTAAAAGAATCGCAGATCCTTTTCCCATAGCTCCATCAAAAGAGATATCGCTATCATTCCCATTTCCTGGAGCGCTATTAGGATCCCAGGCGTTAATAATCAAATCGCCCTCTTGAGAGGTTGCAAGAATATCTCCAATGATCATTTTGTCATACCAAACCTCATTAGGATGAGAATACTCACTCATGACCACCTGTAGGCCCATCTCTTTGATCCTGTCTAAGAAAACTTCCATTTCTTTCCTAAAAGTGTTGTTAGCGACTTTCCGATCCTCTTGAGAAAGTATTCCTAAAAATGCTCCTTGACCAAATCTAGAAAGAACAAGTCTTTTGAGTCCTTTATTGCCGAAAGCACAATCTTTATGATCTCTTGCCGCTTTTTCTATTGTTCTGAATAAAAATTCCATTTCTTGCTGATATTTTTTCTCATCTAGCTTTCCTTCAGACATATAGTATTTATAATGGGGTTGGAGAGCGCTATCCAAAGCAGGAGCAGGTAAAGAGAAACAGGCAATTTCTTTCTTGTTTGTGCCTCCAGCAGGGTCCCATAAATACGTTTCAGAATAAACAGCTACAGTATTAGGAAGGGCGCTGAAGGAAGATTGATCCGCTTTTTTAGCTTCTTTATCGTTATAGATCCCTTGTTCGTAACCAAATAATTTTTTTAATTCCTCTCTATTATATTGATTGGGCGTCATAGCGATATTTGTCGGTTCGCGTTGGTAAATGATTCTTAAGGCGTCTTCTCCCGTCAACTGGCTTGAATTATAATAGAGACGAGCTGTTTTAGCATGGCGCTGATAATCTTCTGATAAACAATACTCTTGTAAATTGGATTGATTGGCACGAGGCATAAAGTGGGAATGATAAGTCCTCAAGACTTTGGATAGATTGACCATCAGTTCTTTAGTTTTGTCCAAAGTATTTTGCCCGATTTTATAAATATCGGTAAAATTGGGATCCATTCCTAAAAAGGCAATACTTTGGTTGGTCGAAAGTTTTAAGGAAAAGAAGCCTTCCTTTTCCTCAATCTGCCAATGAGCAAAGCTTGTTCCAAGGGCCGTTGGAGGCAGCTTATAGCTAGTGAATTTATTGATGAGTTGATAAGCTAGGAGATCTCGTTCCGGTTTTGTCTGAAAAAATAAATGAATTTGATGCTTCTTTTCGTAAATATTGATTTCTGCTTCTCCGGAAGGACCACAAAGCTCCTGTAAACAATCTGCTAACTCTTTGAAAGATTGGCTTTTTGCTAGCTCCTCGATCTTTTTAAGTATCCCCTCTTGCTTCTTTAACAGGGGGTCTTGGCTATAAGCGTAGCCGATTGTCATGTAATAAGCATGATTAAAGGCATCATTAAAGTAAACTTGCATTTTAATATTGCTCTCTTTTTTATTTGTCTTATGATTGAAATTATATAATGTGATGGATTATTTCTCAATAAAAATATCTGAGATTTCATTTGAAACCACTTGAAAATAAAAGTAGTTGTGTTATTGAAAAAAATAGAATATAATTTCTGATAATCACTCATTTGAGGTGCCACGATGCAAGAAGAGATTAACAAAAAAATTCAAGCCACAGAAAATAGAATGAGAGAATGCTCTCTTTCTTTAGAACGGCTGAATCAAGAGTATCAACAACTACTAAATGACTTGGGATTGACTCAAGAGCAGCTGAAAGCGCGGGTGGAAAATCGCGATCACTACACCCCGCAGGAGTGGGAAGAAATGCAGCAAGAGCAAAAAAGATTGGATGAAAAACTGAATTTAGAGCTTGCTCATCTCACCGATCCTCTCAAAACAAAAGAGGCTTTTTCTTCTGTTAAGACGATTCAACAGCATTGGTTATTTGTTCGTTAACATTTAACCCAGTCATCCAGCCTTTGATTTCTTTAGTTTTTTTGCCTAATCTCTTCTGATCCCCAAACATTTTGGAAAAAGAACCGGCTCTTTTTCATAGATGGTGTTAAAAAGAGACGGTTCTTTTTGACAGAACCCCTATTTTTCTGCTAAAATAAAGAATAAAGGGGAAAGTCGAATGAAACGTCAATCCATGCGATTTCTTTTTGAATGGCTAGCTAAAGAAGACCGCAAGCCATTAGTCATCCGCGGGGCGAGGCAAGTGGGGAAAACTTGGCTCGTCCGATTTTTAGCCGAATCTCAAAAAAAACGACTTATCGAGCTAAATTTCGAGAAGAAACCCCAATGGATGACCTTGTTTGCCTCCAATGATCCCTCGCAAATTCTTTTAAATTTAAACGCAGCGTTCAATGAGGAAATCGACCCAAACAACTCTCTTTTATTCCTGGATGAAATCCAGGCTGCCCCTCAATTATTTGCAAAATTAAGATGGTTTGCAGAAGATTTCCCTCAGCTCCCTGTCATAGCTGCCGGCTCATTGTTGGAGTTCGTTCTCGAAGATCATTCATTTAGTATGCCTGTGGGGAGAATTTCTTATATGCATCTTGAACCTTTTTCATTTGAAGAATTTTTATTGGCTAACGATAAAGAGACTCTTTTAACATTTTTATCTTCTTATCAATGGCACAATTCCATTCCAGCTGCCATTCATGAACAACTGATGGGACTTTTAAAAGAATACATGATGGTGGGAGGAATGCCAGCAGCCGTGTCACAATGGGTCAGGAAAAAGTCACTCAAAAATGTCAGTGAAGTGCATCATGATTTGATGGCGACCTACCGAGATGATTTTGCCAAATATAAAGGGAGATTAGCGATTGAAAGGCTGGATGAGGTGATGAGGGCGATCCCAAAGGATCTTGGGAAGAAGTTTATGTATTCGAAAGTGAATCCTTCCGTTCGAATTGACGCCATTAAGAATGCCTTAAACTTACTTTGCAAAGCAAGAGTTTGCCATCGAGTGATCGGTTGTGCAGCAAATGGGGTCCCTTTAGCCGCAGAGATTCAAGATAAATATTTGAAAGTCATTTTCCTTGATGTAGGATTATGTTCCGCAGCTTTAGGACTCTCTTTAGAAGAATTTCAATCCTCTCAAGAGCTTATTTTAATCAACAATGGGGGGATTGCTGAACAAGTCGTCGGCCAATTATTAAGAACGATAAATCCCCAGTATATGGAGCCCTCCCTGTATTACTGGCATAAAGAGGAAAAAGGATCCGATGCAGAAATAGACTACGTGATTCAACATCATAATCAGGTGGTTCCCATTGAAGTGAAAGCAGGAACCACGGGAAGTTTAAAATCTCTTCATCTTTTTATCGGGTTGAAACAATTCCCAATTGCCGTTCGTGTTAATTCCGATTTTCCAAGTTTTATGAAGGTAAAAACAACAAATGCCCAAGGCATGGAAGTCTCATATACTCTTTACTCTTTGCCATTCTACCTTTTAGGCCAATTACACCGGCTGTTAGATTCTGATTAACTGGACTTCGGACATTTTAAGGGGTCGCTAAACGCAAGATTTTGAGCTATAGCGAGTTAAAATTTTTTTGCCAACCCAAATGAGGGTTGGCAAAAAAATTTTAACTCGCTATAGCTCAAAAGATTGCATTTATCGACCCCTTAAAATGTCCGAAGTCCAGTGATTAATAAGACTTCGCAAAAATCGCGTCTAAAGTCGCTTCTCGTCCAGTCAAAATGCAACGCCCTCGTGTCCCGCTCTGTTCTAGCGGGAGGCAGCGAATTGTCACTTTTAGCTCTTCCAAAAGGGACTCTGTGGCAGGGTCTCCACACCATTTTGCCCGAATAAATCCGCCATGAATTTCCGGTTTTTCTTCATTCTTGGGAGTGAAAAAGGCTTTCATTTGCTCAAAGGTCTCGATGTGATCATAAAGATGGGCATCTCGATAGGCTTTCACTTGTTGGTAATAGCTCTGTTGAATCTCTTCCAAAATTCTTGGAGCCTCCTCAATCAATTGCCTAATTGGCATGGCTTGTTTTTCTTTTGGGGAATGATCCCTTCTTGCCATCATGACTGTTTGCGCTTCCAAATCACGCGGTCCCACCTCTAAGCGAAGGGGAATCCCTTTTTTGATCCATTCCCAGCTTTTCTCTCCTCCTCTTTTCTCTCTTTTATCTACCGTGACAATGAGAGGCCTCCCATTAAACATCTGCCCCCTCAATGAATGAGCCAGCGTTTCGGCATAACCGATCACTTGTGTTTCTTGCTCCGGTTTGGGAATCACCGGAATAATGACAATATGCTTAGGGGCAATGCGAGGAGGGAGGCGGAGGCCATCATCATCTCCGTGGCACATAATCAAGCTGCCAATGAGGCGTGTCGTCATTCCCCAGGAGGTCGTATACGCATATTCCAGGTGCCCCTCTTTATTGCTAAAGCGAATATTGGAAGCCTTAGAGAAATTTTGCCCTAAATTATGAGAGGTACAGGATTGGAGGGCTTTTCGATCCTGCATCATCGCCTCAAGCGTATAAGTGTGCTCAGCGCCTGGGAAACGCTCTCCGGGCGATTTTTCTCCGACAATCACAGGGATAGCCAAGAAATCTTCTACAATGGAGCGATACACCTCTAACATTTTCAGCGTTTCTTCTTGCGCCTCTTCTGGGGTGGCATGCGCCGTATGTCCCTCTTGCCACAAGAACTCCGTGGTCCGCAAGAAAATGCGGGGACGCATCTCCCAGCGAACCACATTCGCCCATTGATTGATCAACACAGGCAAATCTCGATAGGAGGAGATCCAACGAGAGAAGGCCTCTCCAATAATTGTCTCAGAGGTCGGGCGCACAATTAACGGCTCCTCTAGTTCACCGGCAGGGATGAGTTTTCCCCCTCGCAGTTCCAGCCGGTGATGCGTGACAACGGCACATTCTTTGGCGAAACCATCCACGTGGGCCGCCTCTTTTTCAAAAAAGCTTAAAGGAATGAAAAGGGGAAAGTAGGCGTTTTCATGCCCCGTGGCTTTGATCCGTTCATCCAATAAGCGCTGAATGTTCTCCCAAATGCCATATCCCCAAGGTTTCACGATCATGCAGCCCCTGACAGGAGCGTTTTCAGCGAGATCAGCCGCTTTAATGACTTGTTGATACCACTCTGGGTAGTCTTCTTCGCGTGTGGGGTGAATGGCGTGCTTTTCTTGAGTCATCTGATTGATTCCTTAAAATTTTCCATGATCGTACCCGATAGAAAATTCTTTCACGAGCATAATTTTGCCAGAATTGTCAGGGTAAATGGCCAATGCGAAGTTTTAATCTTAAGAAATTGGCAGGTGATATTCACAACAGTCAGAACAATTAAAGCGGGATAAATGACTTCAAGAATGGGTCCTAAAAATTTTGCAATCCCGGAGAATTCAAGTGTGGAGATGAGAAACCCGATGACCAATGTGAGGAGATAGGCGGCGGAGCGGTTTAATGTTCCCGGGATGACTTCCTCCTTAAGAAATTCCGCAAAGAGAGAGGTAAGGACAATGGCGGTTGTTAAACAGGCAAAGAGGATGGCCAAGCAGACGCACGGAGCGGCAAAGGAGCCCAGTGTTTTGATGGCGATGAATCCAAGCATCTCTTGAGGGGGTTGATCCACTAAGAGAGGGGAGTACATCCAGCCTAATAACACTAAGCAGCAATAAACCAAGGATAAAAGGGTGGCTCCGACCAAGGAAGCTTTATAGAAGACCTTCATGGGAGAAGTCTCTTCTACTTTTGAGAGGCGGCTATACAAATGTTTGATGATGAACTGAGAAAAGAAAAAAGCAGCGAGGAGATCCATCGTTTGGTAGCCTTGAAAGAAGCCATTTTTTAAAGCCTCCCACTGACCGGAGTTCATTGCGGTCGGAAGAGAGCTATTCTGCAATCCAAAAAAGGCAATGATGGCGATGGAGGCAAGCAGGAAAGGAGTCAGGAAGGTCCCTAAGATAGGAACAATGCGGTTTTTATTGATCGCTAAAAAGTAAATGATTGTACAAAGCAAAACACTCGTCAGCGGAAGAGAAGCGGATGGAAAAAGAAGAAGGAAGGCTCCATGGGCCACTGTTAAGCAGCGAGCGAGCACGCCGAAGGGTCCCATGAGAGCTAAGGCAAAAAAGGAGAAGAGAAAGGTCCCTCTTTTCCCAAAGGAGGCAAAAAAGCGATCAAGATCGCCTTGGTAGAGCATCATTCCCAAGACACCTAAGAAGGGAACAACCACTCCGGTCAGCAAAATCCCCAAAGCGGAAAGAACGACGTGCCCTCCGCTTTGTTGGCCGACTGTGAGGGGGAAAACGAGATTTCCCGATCCAAAAAACATGGAAAACAAGGCAAAGCCTGTACTAACGATTAATGCTTTTTTATTCATATAAGAGTGAAAAATTTGAAGAGACGCTTATGAAGCCGTCCCTTTTGATTGTAAATACGGACTATCTATCGCCACTCCCATGATGTGCAGCCCATTGTCGACATAGAGGACTGTTCCTGTGATGGCAGAGGCAAGTGGGGAAGTGAGAAAAGCAGCCACGTGCCCAACTTCAGCGCCTTGAAGCTCTTTTGCCAAGGGAGCGTTTGCTTTCGAATAATCGATCATTTGATCGATAAATCCAATGGCCTTTGCAGCTCGGCTGCGCCAGGGGCCGGCAGAAATGGCATTGACCCGAATATTCCATTGACGTCCCGCTTCCCACGCTAAGGTTTGGGTATCACTTTCGAGAGCGGCTTTTGCTGAACTCATCCCTCCGCCATATCCGGGAATCACCCGTTCAGCGGCAAGATAAGTCAAAGAAAGGACCGCTCCTCCGCGGTTCATGTAAGGGCCTAAGTGGGCGAGTAGGCTAATCAACGAATAAGAGGAAGAGCTCAAGGCGGCCAAGTATCCTTTGCGACTTGTGGCGAGGAGAGGATTTTGGACTTCCGGCGCATTGGCCAACGAATGGACAAAGATATCGATTGGGCCAAAATCTTGGTGGAGGGAGGCGGCCACTTCGGAGATGGTGTAGCCTCCGACATCTTTATAGCGTTTATTTTCACGCACTTCTTCAGGGACATCTTCCGGTTTATCGAAGGAGGCATCTAAAGGGTAGATTTTTGCAAACTCGAGCAAAGATCCATCGGATAAGCGGCGAGAGGCATCAAATTTGCCCATCTCTAGGCTTGTTTTAAAAATCTTGAGGATGGGAGTCCAGGTCCCCACTAAAATCGTGGCTCCCGCTTCTGCAAGCGCTTTTGCAATGGCCCAGCCAAAGCCTTGATCATCTCCAATACCGGCAATGAAGGCTTTTTTTCCTTTAAGATTAATTTGTAGCATACGGCCCCTCTCATTATAGACTCTTAAGTTTAACAAGTTTATTTTGGTGAGTCAAGCGACATAAAAGTTATTGCCATTCCTGGCCTTATCTGCTATCTTGACTGAGTTTAATTTAAAGGATAGTAGAATAATGGATCTAAGCATTAAAAATTTTCTCATTCATTTTAATGAGACCTTCACATTCTTTATTGTTTTTCCCGCGATTGTTTTTTTAGGGCTTTATCTGACATTTCGTCTTCGTTTTTTGCAGGTTTTCAAGTTAAAAATGAGTTTTACTTGTTTATTAAAACAGGAGGCGGGAGGAGAGGGAAATATCAGTCATTACCAAGCCATCTCTTCCGTTTTAGCCGGCAATTTTGGAACAGGAAATATTTCCGGCATGGCGATTGCCTTGTCGACAGGAGGGCCGGGAGCTTTAGTCTGGATGTGGGTGATGGCCTTCTTGGGAGCGTCGATTCAATATGCCAGCTGTCTTTTGGCGGTGAAATACCGGCGAAAGAATCAAGAGGGAGAATATATCGGAGGGCCGATGTACTATCTTAAAGAGGGGTTGGGGTTTAAACGTCTTGCTGTTTTATTTGGATGTTTCACTTTGCTTGGCGCCATTACTGTTGGCAATTTTGCTCAAGTCAATTCTGTCCTCCTCCCTTTGCAAAAAATGGGAGGAGACCCGTTATGCTGTGGCTTACTGCTCATGGGATTAGTGGGGATCGTTCTTCTGGGAGGCATGCAAAGTGTTGCGAAGGTGGCTGCTTTTGTGGTTCCTGTAAAGGCCGTTTTGTATCTTGGCACTGCCATGATTATTTTAGCGTTCAATGCAGAAAAAATTCTCCCTGCGTTGCAATTAATGTTTAAAGCCGCTTGGGATCCACAATCTGTTTTAGGGGGGATGATGGGTTTCAGCTTAGTAAAAGCAATTTCATCCGGGTTTGATCGTGGTCTTTTTGCGACTGATGCGGGGACAGGGATTGTCCCCATTTTGCAATCAAGTGCGCGGACGACCCATCCTGTCATTGATGGGATTGTGACACTCGTAGCCCCTTTTCTGGTGATGATTGTTTGTACGACCACGGGGCTGGTCTTAATTGTGACGGGAGCTTGGCAGAAAAGTGGCCTCCAGAGCACGAATATGGTGACGGAGGCCTTTCAGCAAGGGTTGGGACATTCAATCGGGAGCTATGTCGTTATCTTGGCCCTTTTGATGTTTGCCTATACGACGATTTTAGCATGGGCCTGCTGCGGGGAGAAAGCGATTGCTTTTCTTTTTCCCACTCGCTCTGCTAAGTGGTTTAAGTATTTTTATGTGGCGCTGATTCCTTGTGGGATTTTTATTCATGTTGATTTGATCTGGCGATTAGCCGACCTTTCCATTTCTCTTATGCTCCTCATCAACCTTTTGGGGGTCGCGGGACTCTCTTCTGAAGTGATTGGGGTCAGCCGGGCGTTCTTCGCGAGGAAGCAGGAGCCGGTCTCCTTGGAGCCGGCGAGGGAGCGTCCCTAAAGCACAAGGGAATTTATGATGAGGGGGAAATGGAAGAGAGTTGTTCGAGGTCTCTTCTTAAACTTTCTCTGATTTCTTCTCCCGCTCTCTCTAGGTGTCTTCTTAGACTCTCTCTGAATTCTTCTCCCGCTCTCTCTAGGTCTCTTCTTAGACTCTCCATGAATTCTTCTCCCGCTCTCTCTCGGTGTGTTCTTAGATCTTGTATTTCTTCTGAAATAGTTCTTAGATCTTATATCTCTTCTGATGGTGCAATTGGTGGTGCAGTAAAATCTCGCGTGAATTCGATGTGGAACTTGATGTCACTGAAAAAATCATTGCGGATATTTGGAGGAAGAAGTCTCAAAAATTTTTGCATTCGCACATTGGGGGTAAGCTGTTTTTTTAAATAAGCACGTTTGAAATCTTGGTCCTGAATAAGGTTGTTTCTCCAATCTTCCCCTCCATAATGATTTTCAGCTAATTCATTGGCTGTTACATCTAGCTCGGTATCCGACACATCCCAGCAATCAATCACTGTTTGAGGATCGCCTAAACAGAATAGCGAGCAGATATCTTGGAGAAATTTTTGTTTTTCTTTTTCATTGAGAAAGCGATTTTCTAGAGGATGTGGAAGGGCTCCCACAGGGACTGGAAGAATTTGTCCGGTGTCATTTTTAAGAGTAATGAGACGCTGGACCATCGTTGTAAGCGCAAGTTTAAGAGGATAGGCACAATTTGAAATCACTAATGTTCTAGGGCTATTTAGCTCTTCTTTTGAAATGGCCTCAAACATAATGGGATCTTGAACTTCTCCCTCGGAATTCCGATAATTTTGAAGATCCAGCGTTTGAATATTTCCTGTATGAAAAGCGATTTTCTCTAATTTCATGACAGAATCAGATGTTAAAGGAGCCCCTTCTTTGATTTTTTGATAATTAATAAAAAGGGGATTTTCCAAAATGGAAACCATAATCATTACGCCTAGGGATACCAGCCCATACGCACCGGGAAAGAGCCATAGAAAAGAGCGAGATAAAGCCGAATAAATCCCATAAATAAGGGTCCCGGCGAGAATTGTTAACGCAATTGCCCCGACAAGATAAGCGATTGCTTTCCATGATTCCCCTTTTGCATAAGTCAGTTTGAGAGAAGTCACAAAAATTTCCCACTGAGAAACCCGTTTGAAGGAGCGATCTTCTCTTAACACATAAACTTCTGAAGTTTTAGCATTCAAATTCGCTCGAATGATTTGCTCGCGAATGGGATCTTCAACCTGTCGTGTGATCGGCTGAGATTTTTTAACAAGAATATGAGTATGTTTCTGAATATCAAATGTTTGATTTAAATAGGGATTAAAAAGAGTGGGGGTCATAAAAGTAAGATCCTCTATAAAGGTAATAATAATTAGTTTGATAGCATTGTACTAAAAAAGAGAATTCTTAGTTAGAACTTTTTTAGAATTTTTTCTCTTGGCTCAAGCGGCGATAGCGATTCGCCGCCAAATGCGCTTGCCTTGTGGGCTCAGGTAAGCGATACTTGGTCAGGCATCCCAGGACAATCTCTAGAGCGCTATTTAAAGAGAGACGATGCCCCACCGAGATAATGAGGGGATTGCAGTTCACTTTTGATCGTAAAAGCATCCCAATTTGTTCTCCTTTCCAAATCAAGGGAATGCAATCTCCTTTCTTGTCTCCTAATTCTCCTGCCGGATGTCCTACTAAGATTGATTTCGCGACCCCAATGGTTGGAAGATCGAGAAGGACGCCGAGGTGGCTCGCGATCCCTAAGCGGCGAGGGTGGCTGATGCCATGTCCGTCGACCAAGAGCACCTCTGGCCGTTTCTTCAATTTTTGCACCGCTTCCACTAAAGCGGGTGATTCTCTAAATCCAAGAAACCCGGGAATATAGGGAAAAGTCTGTTTTTGACAAACCCCCACTTCTTCTTCTAAGCGAAGTGATTGCCGATCTAAACTCACGGCAGCCGCATAAACGCGTTCTTCTGGATCATGGAGAGTCTGGCTGACATCGACCCCTCCAATAAAGTGAGGAGGGGAAAAATCATCCGTCAGAATGACTTTTTCGGCAAGTTGTCGTTGAATGTGCTTCGCGTCCTCTATGGAAGGAGGAAACAGCCACTCTTGGAGAATCCCCGGGCAGCTAAAATTATTCTTAAGTGCTTGACTTAAAATCACTTTCATTTGAAGTTAAGGTTAAATAATTCACTACTATAAAGGGGCAGCTTTTATTAGTAAATAGGAGGAAATTGGCATGATTATTGAAATAAGCATTGCAGTCATTGCCGTTGCTTTTGTCGTTCTTGTGATTTACCTGATTATTCTCATGAGTGAAGTGAAGAATAATTTGCGTCGAGTGAGGAAAATCTTGGGAAATACAGATGACATCAGTTTAGATCTTAGGAATAAAATGGACGCTTTGAACCCTTTTTTTCAAACTCTTGCGAATCTAGGAGAGATTACGGAAAAAGAAACGACCTCGCTTAAGAACCGTTTGAGCACTCCTTTAGAAGAAAAAGCAGCAAGTCCAAGAAGCGACGATGATTTTACACAAGATGTTCTTGAATTTGCAGGTAGTGGCATTCGTCTGTTAAAAAATTTAAAAAGGAGGAGGTAGCCCATGACATTCCCACATATACAATCCAAAGAGTTTCTGATTGGCGCGGCTCTTGGAAGCCTATTAGGAGGAGTCGCTGCTGTATTAACGGCCCCTAAGTCGGGCGGCAATTTGCGCGAAGCGATGAGTGATCTCTGTCATGATTTAAAGGGAAAATGCCTGGTTAAACATGCCAAAGGCGATTTCTCCGGCGATTGGACCGATCTCGCGAAATCTCTTTTGGGAAGGGCCAAAGATTTTAAGGAAAGTTGGAGCGAAGAAGGGAACGAAGAGAAATTGAAAGATTTACTCATAGGCGTTGCGGTTGGAGGACTTTTTGGATCTTTAGCAGGTTTTCTATTAGCACCAAAAGCCGGAAGCAAGCTGCGAGGAGATCTAAGAGAAAACGCACACGATTTCATCGAGCAACTATCTGACAAAGGGAGAGTCTTTGCAAAAAAAGCGGGTTCTAAAGCAGAGAACTGGTTAGATTTTGCGCAGCAGATGATCGATGAGTTTACAGAAGAGGTCGGCGAAAGAAAAGAAGAGCTTAAGACAAAGACAAGACGCCTCACAGGGAAAGAGGGTCGGATGGATCAGCTCGGGGAGTGGATCTCTTTAGGAACTCACCTATGGAAGACATTAAAGGAACATCGCTAAAACTCGACAAAAGAAAGGAGGTATGGCCATGTCAAGAGAACATGATTTTAATCAAAGCATTCTTTTAGGTAGCCTTATTGGAGGGGTCGTTGGAGTCACAGTGGCCCTTCTTGTGGCTCCTAAATCCGGGGCAAAATTGAGGCAGGATCTTTCTGATTCGTTAGAGAAGATAAAAGAAACAGGAAGGAAGGAGGCCGAAAAAGGAAAGAAGGCAATCAAGAAAGAAAAGAGAAAAGTTTACAAAGCCTTCTCTTCCTCTTCTCGTGCTCATTCTCGTACTCACACTCACTAACTCATGCAACCCCCTCTTTCGAAGTCGCAGCAGTCGATTGAAGGATTTTACAAAGGAGAAGAGGCCGCTTTAGAGCAATTGCGTCTGTTCGATCAAGAAATTGATCAGCAGCGGGATACGTTTATGGGATATCCCTGTAACAGTGCGTTTCGATTGAAGGGTTTTTTAAACTGGTGGGATCACTCTGTTGTGAGCCAATCTCCTTTAAATGATGTGGGAAATCCTGAAAGTGAGACGTGGTACTCTTTGAATGCCCACCGTTTCGAGAGAGTGGTTGTCGAGTATTTCTCTCATTTGTTTTCTATTCCCCATCCCTGGGGATATGTGACATCCGGAGGAACGCAAGGGAATGAGCAAGGTCTTTATATTGGACGGGAAGTCCTTAAATCTCATGGCTCTCCCCTTCTCTATTTCTCGGAAGAGGCCCATTATTCGATTGCCAGCTTAGGTAAAGTATTAGGGCTTGAGAGCCGGATGATTCCTTGCCGCTCAAATGGAGAAATGGATGAGAAGGCGCTCGCCCACCAACTCGATCCTCGCCGCCCCGTTCTCTTTAGTTTAAGCATTGGGACCACTTTTAAGGGGGCCATCGATCGGATTGAGCAGATTGACCCCGTCATCAAAGGAAAAGGGATTGAGCATGTGTATTATCATGCCGATGCGGCTTTATTTGGAGGGTATCTCCCTTTTATTTCCAACCCCGGCAAACCTGATTTGAATTTTGAGACGGAGCGTTACGATTCTATTGCTGTCTCGGGGCATAAGTTTTTCGGCTCGCCCGTCCCTTTGGGAATCTTCTTGACCCGTTCGCCTCATATGAAAATGTTAGAAGCAGAGTATATTGAATATATCCGTTCCCCCAATGTCACGATTCCTTGTTCAAGAAGTTCTTTAAATACCTTAATTTTCTGGTGGCTGATCACGACAACTCCTGTCCAGGAGTTTATCCGGGAGGCGGAGAGGATTCTTGATCTTGCTCGCTACTTCTATGAAGAGTTAAAGAAACGCAAGTATCCTGCTTGGTTGAACCCCTATTCGAATACCCTTTATTTTAAAGCTCCTTCTCTTGCACTTTCTAGACGCTGGACCTTATCCTTGTGCTCATGCCGTCATTTAGGACCTTTGGCCCATGCGATTGTCATGCAGCATGTCAATAAGGAAATGATTGATCATTTCCTAGAAGAGCTAGATAAAGAAAGATAAAATTCTTGTTGAATGCGATCCACTAACTCTCTCTTTGCTTCTTTCTCCGGTTGAATGAGGCAGCCGGCTCCAAACGCCCCGGCAGAGAGAAGGAGGCAGCCATAATTCATGCAATACTTCATGGTGACTCCATTTGTAAAAAAAAGATGACTGGCTGGATTTGTTGTGTGAAAGAACATTAAAAGAGCAAAAAAAGAGAAAAGAATTCCAAAACTAAAAAACAAGATTTGATAAATGCGATTTTGTTTCTTTTTTCTCAAGTAGAGAGAGTGATAATAACAAGAGATAAAGCGCTTGAAGAATTCCTGGTCAATTAAAGGATCCCCCTCTATCCATTCCATGAGAGGAACTCCCTTCTCCCGAGGGGAAAGAAATTGAGAGTAAGAGGTGGAAACGGAAGAGGGAGAAGGGATAAATAAAGAGAAATTTGAATCTATCATGAGGGCCCCACAGTATACTTCCCTCATCCCGTTTGTTGATTTAATAAACAGAATTGAGCATTAATTTCAGCGGCCAACTCTTTTACCCAAAGAGGAGGGGAACCATAGGAGTAAAGGGCACATTCTATGGCTGTTTTTGCTTCAGGCCATTTTTTCAGACGGGCTTTTATTAACGCTAACCTTGCCAAGACATGAGCCGGAGGATTTTCTGCAAAAAGCATTGCCTTATCAATGAATTCTTCTGCTTGTTCCCATTGTTCAGCGAGTGCTTTAATGGCTGCTGCTGTTTCCCACAGGATAGATAGTTCTTGGGCAGGAGTGGGATTTCGATTTGCTTCGTCGATTGCTTTATCGAAATAAAGGTTTGCTTTTTCCCATTTCCTTAAGTTTGCTTGTGTCCAAGCCATTTCCATCCATGAAGTAGGAAAGATCCTTTCGTGAGTCACGGCATAAAGGGCCATGAGTTGCTCGTTACATTTTTCTGCTTCCTCCCATTTTTCTAGTCCGATTTTTGCGGCATGGAGGGCACCCCATATCCTAAACAGCTCACCCGACGCTTGAAAAGAGGGAGGGATGTTGTTCAATGCCCTTTCTAGATATTCCTCAGCTTTTTTCCATCTTTTTAAAATGGATTTATTGATCCCGGCACATGCCCAAGTCATGGCCGGAATAAACAAAGGATTGCCATAATTTTTAATGCCTTGTTCAAAAAGATTTTCAGCCTCCAGGTATTGGGAGGCTTTGAGCTTTATAAGTCCCATCTCTACTAAAATAGGAGGGTAATATAAGCCATCCTGATAAGCGAGTTGGGGATTGAGTTTGTTTTTAGATAGAAGGCAATGTATTCCTCTATAGTCCTGATGAGCGGCAGATAGAATTGCAAGATTTAAGCCATATTCATCTGTTAAATGAGAAACCGGAGCGAGAATTCTAATTCCCAAATCGCTTGCACAGGTTGCCTTCGCTTCGATAGAGCCTTGTAAATGGGGAAGAGCCGAATGAAGGCAAGGGACTGGCCTCTGGTTTCCTGTCCATAGATGATGACAATAATTTGTTAAATGGAAAAGACCTTTTAATAATTCGTCCCCTCCGAAGGGATCAGAAGAGGTTGCATGTCCGGCAAGTGGAAATAAAGAAGTTTTTAGAAACACCTCTGCATCGATTGATTGAAGAGGAGTTGGAGCGAGATGATTTAAATCTTTCCATATGTAATTTCCAAGCGAAGGAAAACGTTTCATGACTCCCTGAAAGGATTTATAGAGAGTCACGACTTGTGCCTGAGAGGGGCGTGGGGCAATGGGAAGAGAAGAGGGATTTTTGATTAACTCTTCTCGTCGCTGCACATAAACACTCAGGGCTTTGCCCAACACATAGCTCGCTCGTTGAGGAGAAGCTTCTTCCTCACAGCAAGACCAGCTAAACCCAAGTCGTTCTTGCTCTCTCTTTTCTTTAAAGATCTCTTCCGTCCATCCCTCTACTTTCTTTGCAACGGCTGAGAATTTTATGAGATCTGTCACGGGAAGAAATCGAGCAATCCATGACATCATCTCTTTATTTAGGGGCACAGGAACGATTTGAGAAGAAGGTTCTAATTTCTGTTTTTTGGCAGGAGGGACTTCTCTATCCGTTATCTCTTCAAAGGGACGCTTACCAATCGAGTTCATTATTATTTCCCTCTCCTAAATATTTTTATTAGTCTGTTTTTTGATTTAATAAGGGCAAGGAGGATTTAGCATTAATTTCATTGGCTAGGTTTTGTACCGAAGGAGGAATAGGAATATTTTTGGAATGATAGCTAGAAAAGACACGCTCCATCGCTGCTTTTGCTTCTCCCCATTTTTTCAAATGAGCTTTTATTTGCACCAAACGTACCAGTTCAGATACATCAGGATTTGCTTGATAAGCCATTGCCTTGAGAATGAATTCTTCTGCTTGTTCCCATTGTTCAGTGTGTCTCTTAATAGTTGATGCTTTGTACAATACGTACGGATCTTGAGTGTCTTGCTCAATTACTTGGCGTAAGTACAGGTTTGTTTTTTCCCGCTGGTTTAAGTTAGCTTGTGTCCAAGCCATTTCTATCCATGTGCGAGGCGAGATTGGTTTCTTATGGACAAAAGAACATAATGTCATTTGCTCGGCACACTTTTCTGCTTCCTTCCATTTTCTTAAATTGTTTTTTACCTCCATCAGACCCTCCCAGGTAACACCCATATTGGTATCATCCAGTGGAGGCAAAAGATCTGTGTTCTTTACGACTTTTTCCAGATATTCTTCTGCTTCTTTCCATTTCCCTAAAGCTCTTTTATTAAGACCAATCGCTCCCCAAGTGAAAGGAGAAACAAACAAAGGATTCCCATACCCTTTGATTGCTTTTTCAAAGAAAGTTTCCGCTGACTTTATTGGGTTATCAGCCTGAATCCCAATAGACACTAAAATGGGAGGATAATATAAGCCTTTCCGAAAAGATTGTTTAGACTGGAGAATACTTCTGACGATGGCCTCTTCTATCCCTCTATAGTCCTGATGAGAGGCAGATAGGATGGCAAGATGTTTGCAATACCCATTTGTTGCAAAAGAAAGGGGAGCGAGAATTTTAATTCCCAAATAGCCTGCACAGGTCGCCTTTGCTTCTATAGAAGCACGCAAATGGGGGAAAGCCGCACCAAGTGAAAGAGAGGGGTTAGCGAAATCTCTTCGCCATCGGCGATCACAATAAGTTGTTAAATGGGAAAGACCTTTCAATAATTCATCCCCTCCTTTTATAGAAGTGAGAGGGGCATTTTCGGATGAGGGGAATAAAGAAACGTCTACAAATATTTTCTCATCGCTTGATTGAAGAAGAGTAGAAGCCAGGCTATTCAAATCTTTCCAGATGTAACTCCCGAGCGAAGGAAAGCGTTTCATCACTCCCCGAAAAGATCTATGGAGAGTCTCGACTTGTGCCTGTAAGGGGCGTAGGGCAATGAGAGGAGAAGGTGAAGGGGGATTTTTGAATAACTCTTCGCATCGATGAACATAAACAGTCAGCGCCTTGCCCAACACATAACTGGCTCGTTCAGGATAGGCTTCTTTCTCACAGCAAGACCAGCTGAAATCGAACCGTTCTTGCTTTGCCCTTTCACTAAAAATAACTTCCGTCCAGCCCTCTACTTTCTTTGCAACGGCTGAGAATTTGATGAGATCTCTGATAGGAAGATATCGAACAATACAAGCAATAATATCTCCGTATAGGAGAGGAACGACGGGTGAGGAAGACTCTAATTTTTGTTTTTTTGCAACGGGTTCTTCTATCTCCATTGTCCCTTCATAAGGGCGTTTTCCAATTGGCTGCATCTAAATATCCTGTTAGCTATTAAATTAATTTTAATAATATATAATATAATAGATGATTATATGTATTATCCGAATAAATGGGAATATATTTTTCTGTTTTTTCTCGTTTTTTGTTTTTTTGATTGTCAAGCGTTCGGACTTTTGTTATAGAACGGTCATCTAAATGCATAGCGACAGATCATCAAATTTATGAAAAGTGAAATGAAAGTCCCGACATTAGGGGAATCTATTTCTGAGGTGACGATTGGTCAGATTCTGGCTCCGACAGGAACCACGGTGCAAGCGGATGCGGAGGTGCTGGAGCTAGAGACGGACAAGGTCAATCAGATGCTTTATGCCCCGGTAGCAGGGTGTGTGCATTTAACTGTAGAGAGTGGAGAGGTCGTTAAAATCGGACAAACCATTGGGACCATCGAGCCTGTCGAAGCTGCCCAACCGGAGAAGGGAGAGAAGCCGGAGAAGAAGGCTCAAGAGGCTGAGAAAGGAGTGCCCGTTTCTCCTGCTTTGCAGTCTTCCCCAGCTCCCTCGTCTCCTTTGGAAGAGGAATCGATTCGTTTGACAAAGGAAGACTTTCTAGAACAGTTGAAATCAGCGAGGAATGAGTCTTCTATTCAATCTCAACCGACGCCTCCTACTCCTCCTGCTGCTCCTTTTCCTCCTTCTCCCCCTTCTCCCCCTTCTTCTTCAATTAGGCAG
Organism: Parachlamydiales bacterium; assembly: GCA_963801825.1. Taxonomy (GTDB): domain Bacteria; phylum Chlamydiota; class Chlamydiia; order Chlamydiales; family Parachlamydiaceae; genus CAWDGI01. Next base: position 168,527 of record CAWDGI010000002.1, on the reverse strand, counting down.
GAGAAAAAAAGAGAAACGAGGCGTCCTCTTTCTAAAATCCGCAAGATCATTGCACAGAGGATGGTGGAGGCACATCAGACGGCAGCCATGCTGACGACCTTTAATGAGATTGATTTGACGCAGGTCATTCATTTAAGGGAGAAATATCGAGAGGAGTTCACCAAGAAATATGGCTGTCGACTAGGCTTTATGTCTTTTTTCATTAAAGCGGTTGTGTCTGCTTTGCAAGCGTTTCCTGAGCTCAATTCCTACTTAGAAGGGGACGAGATTGTGCATCGCGAGTATATGGACATTGGGGTGGCTGTAGGGACAGAGAAAGGGGTGCTCGTCCCTGTGATTCGAAACTGTGATCAGCTCAAGTTTGCTGAGATCGAGCAAGCGATTGAAACCTATGCCAAGAAGGCTAAAGAAGGGAAATTAGTCTTAGCCGACCTGCAAGGGGCAGGGTTTACCATCACTAATGGAGGGATTTATGGCTCGCTTCTATCGACGCCGATTTTAGTGCCCCCGCAATGTGGCATTTTAGGGATGCATAAGATCGAAAAGCGACCGGTCGCCATGGGGGACCAAGTGGTCATTCGCCCCATGATGTATGTCGCTTTAAGTTATGATCATCGCGTGATCGATGGGAAAGAAGCGGTCTCTTTTCTCGTGCACTTAAAGGAAAAGTTGGAAGATCCTTCACGTCTTCTCTTGCATATCTAGTCCTTGAGCATTAATTTCATCAGTTAGGTCCCTTATCCACTGAGGAATAGGCTTATCCTTAGTATTAGGATTGGAATGATGGGAAGAAAAGTAGCGATCTATCACTTTTTTTGCTTCCGGCCATTTTTTCAGACGGGCTTTTATTAGTGCTAACCTTGCGAAGTAACCAAGATGATGATCTTGTAGATTAGTCACTCCCTTATCGATGAATTCTTCTGCTTGTTCCCATTGTTCAGCAAGTAGCTTCACTGTTGCTGCCTGGTACCAGATTCGCTGTTGGTCATTAGGGTTTTGCGGCATTGGTTTCTCAATTGCAGTATTGAGATAGACGTTTGCTTTGTCCCAATTCCTTAAATTAGCTTGTGTGACGGCCATTTCTATCCATGTAGAAGCAGGGATCTCTTCCTTTTTCAGAGCATGAATGATCATCAGCTGCTCACTACACGTTTCAGCATCCTTCCATTTGCCTAACTCGTTTTTTATCCGTATCAGATGTTTCCATAGACTAAACAGCATAAGTGCTGTTTCAGCAGAAAGATCCATGCTCTTTAAAGCTTTTTCTAGATATTCTTCTCCTTGTTTCCATTGACCTAAAGCGGATTTATTTAACCCTGCAGATACCAAGTACCCAGCAGGAACAAATAAATCATTTCCATAACCTTCCATCCCACGGTTAAAAAAATCTTCAGCATTCTTAGATTGCGATTGCTGGCGCATCTGATTTCCTATTATGAGCAAAACAGGGGGATAATGTAAGCCTTCTTGATAGGCTTGGGTTGCAACCATCCAATTTTTCATTAAGAGCTCTTCTATTCCTCTATAGTCCCGGTTAGAGGCAGAAAAAGTGGCAAGATTTTTGCAATATTCTTTTATGGAGAGAGAAACCGGAGCGAGGATCTTTATTCCTAAATAGCCTGCACAAGTTGCTTTCGCTTCTATAGAAGCCCGTAAATGGGGGAAAGCCGAACCAAGTGAAAGAGGAGCTTGAGTGAGATTTCCCCGCCATATCAAATCACAATAACTTGTTAAATGGAAAAGACCTTTTAACAACTCATCCCCTCCTCTTAAAGGAGAAGGAGGATTTGCCTGTCCAGCTGTGTGAAATAAAGAAGTCTCTAGAAATATCTTTTCATCAGGGGATTGAAGAGGAGTAGAAACCAGACTATTTAAATCTTTCCATAGGTAATTTCCGAGCACAGGAAAGCGTTTCATCACCCCCCGAAAAGATTTATGGAGAGTTTCGACTTTTTCCCGAGAGGGGCGTGAGGCAGTGGAATCAGGAGGGATGATTTTTATCAATTTTTCTCGTCGATCCACATAAACGGTCAGCGCTTTTCCCAACACATAGCTCGCTCTTTGAGGATAAGGTTCTTTCTCGGAGCAAGACCAGCTAAAATCCAGCCGCTCGTTTTTTCGCATCTCTTGAAAAATGGCTTCTGTCCAGCTTTCTACACTCTTTGCAACGGCTGAGAACTTCAAAATATCTTTAGAAGAAAGAAGTCCAACGATACGAGACATAATATCCCCGTTTAGAGTCACGGGAACGACTTGAGAAGAAGGGGGCTCTAATTTCTGTTTTTTTGAAGCGGGAGCTTCCGTGTCTATTGTCCCTTCAAAGGGACGTTTTCCAACTGGATTCATCATCATCTCCTTTAACTACCAAGTAATTTTAATAATAAATAATATACGGGCTAATTATATAGATTAGCAAAATAAAAGGAAATATATTTTTTGTGGCTTCATTTTTATCTGTGAATGAATTTTTGTTTTGCCTAAGAAAGATAAGATAAATAAAGTAACAAAAAACGAGGACTCGGAAGTGCCTGCATCCAAAGTTGCTTCTTTTTATTTATTTATTGTCGCTGCCTTATGGGGTTTGACTTTTCCGCTCATTGGAGAGGCGATGGGCACGCAAGATCCTTTTCTTTTTGTCTCCTTAAGATTTTCCTTGGCTGCTCTCTTTGTTCTCCCTTATTTTCTTCGACGTCTCAATAAGGAGATTCTCATTGTAGGGACTCTGTTGGGGCTCATTCAGTCTTGCGTCTTCATTTCTCAAACGGTTGGCCTGAAAACAGTGAATCCTGCACGAGCGGCTTTCTTAACCGGCATGAGTGTGTTGCTCGTCCCCTTCCTTTCTCCCTTGCTAAAAATGGGATATCCCAATCGCCATGATTTGATCAGTGGGTTGATCTGTTGTTTTGGGATCTTTGTCCTGACTGAATGCGATATCGGACACATCTCTTTAGGGGACTTCTGGATTATTTTTGGGGCCTTTTTTATTGGTCTCTCGATCGTCTATATTGGACAACAGGCCAAAAGAGAGATCAATCCCTTTATGCTTGCCTATGCACAGGTGGTGATGACAGCTCTTTTTTCTTGGGTGCCGACTCTTCTTTTTTCCGATATGGATATTGCTCCTTTTCTGACGACTCAGGCGATCGTTTTGCTCTCCACTTGTAGCTTTCTGGCAACAATTTTGGCGATGGCTTTGCAGGCCAAATATCAAAAAGATGTGTCTTTGCAAAGCGCGGCCCTGATTTTTAGCTTGGAGCCTGTTTTTGCCGCCCTCTTTGACATCCTTTTGAGGGGGACAACGCCGCAAGTTTATACGCTTATAGGGGGGATAATTATTCTCTCTTCCGTGGTTTATTTGGAAAGGATGAAGCCGGAAAAAACTGTTGAATCTTAAGATAAGAAAAAGAGCGATCATGATTCCCGTCATTGGGGTTGCATCTGGGTTAGGAGGAGTGGATGAGGGGAGCCGGGAGGGGCCTCTTCTGCTCCAACAGCATTTCTCTGTCTCTGTCCAATGGGAAAAGATGTTTCAGTCGCTCCCTTCTCCCTTGGCTAAAGAGCGGCAAATCGCATCTTTAAATCAGGCGTTAGCAGAGGAGGTGTGCCACGTCATGGAACACTCTCCTTTTCTCTTTGTCATTGGAGGGGATCATTCCTGCGCGATTGGAACATGGTCGGGCGTTGCAGAAAGGTTAAGAAGAAGAGGGAAGGAGCTGGCTCTTCTTTGGATGGATGCGCATATGGATGTCCATACCCCTGCGACCACTCCTTCAGGGAATATCCATGGCATGCCTTTAGCGACTCTTCTTGGGTATGGAGCCCCTCATTTGACTCACCTCCTTTCTCCTCTTGCCAAGGTTAAGCCGGAAAATGTTTTCCTCATCGGCACTCGAAGCTATGAACAAGAGGAAAAAGCTTTACTAGAGAAATTGAAGGTCCGCATCTATTACATGGAAGAGGTACAGCGAAGAGGACTCTCTACGATTTTCTCTGAGATTCTCACTCAGTTGGCAGCAAGAAAGCTCGCTTATGGGGTGAGTTTGGATATTGATTTTTTTGATGCCAAGGAGATGAGTGCGACGGCAACACCTGAAGAGAATGGGCTTCATCCTGAGGCGTTTATTAAGAGTACCTCTCTTTTTGCTCCCTATCCTCCCGTTGTTTTTGAATATGTGGAGTTTAATCCTTCTCGAGATCATCAAAATCAATCTTTAAAATGGTCTCTAAGAATTCTCGAGAATGTTTTAAGACATTCTGTTCAGAGACTCGCGTTCTGAGTCACCAGAATAAATCATTGATTTTGGTTGGTGTTTTATGATAGAATTTCTTGAGTTAAAGGAAAATTTAAACCCGGATTTCTTTCATGCCCACAGGCCTCTCTGTCGGAATTGTCGGTTTACCCAATGTAGGTAAATCCACTCTTTTTAATGCGTTGACCTCGACCAATCAAGCAGCCGCTTCCAACTATCCTTTTTGCACGATTGATCCCAATGTGGGGATTGTCAAAGTCTACGACCCTCGTCTAGAAAAGCTTTCTGATCTTTCCCATAGTAAGAGAATTGTCTATGCAGACATCGAATTCGTCGATATTGCCGGCTTAGTGGAAGGGGCTTCAAAAGGGGAGGGACTAGGAAATAAATTTCTCGCCACTATTCGTGAAACCGATGCGATTGTCCATCTGGTCCGTTGTTTTGAATCGAGCGACATTGTGCACGTTGCAGGAGCAGTGAATCCGATCGAAGACATCGAGATCATCAACTTAGAATTGCGGCTTGCGGATCTCCAAATGGTTGAAAACGTCATCGGGCGATTAGAGAAACAAGTCAAGACCAAGAAAGAGCTTGCTTTCACTCTTGACACTCTTAAAAAAGCCCAAGCGCATTTAGATCGCAATCAGCCTGTTCGGACCCTACCATTAACTGCAGAAGAACAAGAGTGTCTTCTTCCTTATCCTTTCTTATCAGCAAAAAAAGTGCTTTATGTTGCAAATGTTTCTGAAGAGGATTTGCCGGAGATGGATAATGCATTTGTCAAGCAAGTCCGAGCCTATGCTGAGAAAGAGGGGAATGCGATCATCCCCATTTGTGCAAAGCTGGAAGAGGAAATTGCCCAGCTCCCTGAAGAAGAGCGAAGGGAGTTTCTCGAGAGCTTAGGATTACAAGAATCGGGTCTTGAGCGTTTGATTAAAGCCTCTTTTCGCATGCTGGATCTCATCACTTATCTCACGACAGGAGAAATAGAAACACGTGCCTGGACCATCAGAGAAGGAACACGGGCAGCTGAAGCTGCGGGGAAGATTCATACGGATATTCAGAAAGGATTCATTCGCGCTGAAGTGGTCCGCTTTGAGGACATGCTGGCTTATAACGGACGTGTGGGGGCAAGAGAGGCGGGAAAGGTGCGTGCGGAAGGGAAAGAGTATATCGTGCAAGATGGCGACGTGATTTTGTTTATGCATAATTAAGAGGTGACTTTGACTTCTTTGACTTCCCCCAAACATTCTCTCTTTGTCAGCTGTCCCCCTACTTTAGAGCCTCTTTTAATAGAAGAGTTAAAAGAATTGGGACTTCCTTCCGTGCAGCTTGGTTATCGAGGGGGATTTGTGCATGAGTGGGACTGGCCGGCGATCTACCGGATCAATTATGCCTCTCGCTTAGCGAGCCGGGTGTTGCTTCCTCTCCTGAAGTTTCGTTGCTTAAACCGGCAAGCCCTTTATCGTCACGCCTCAGAAGTGGATTGGTCCCTCTATCTTAAAAAAGGGTGGACATTTGCGATTGATGCTCATGTACATCATCAGGAATTGCGAAATAGTCTTTTTGCTGCCCAAGTGGTAAAAGACGCCATTTGTGATCAGATGCGCCATCAGTTTGGAGAGCGTCCTTCTGTTCAAATCCAACATCCTGATGTCCAAATTCATCTATTTATCGATCAACAAACGGCAATCTTAAGTTTTGACACCTCAGGAGAAGCGCTCCATAAGCGAGGCTATCGACAAGAATCCCTTGAAGCCCCTTTGCGAGAAAATTTAGCAGCAGCTCTTTTGCTTCTCAGTCGCTATACGAAAGAAGAGATCTTTCTTGATCCCTGCTGTGGATCGGGCACTTTGTTAATTGAAGCGGCGCTGATTGCAAGTGAGACCCCTCCCGGTTATTTGCGAAAACAGTGGGGATTTATGCGGCATCCTCAGTATCAGGGAGAGGAGTGGTTGACAGTTCGCCACCAAATCGATCAACAAAGAAAGCCTTTAGAAACAGGCGTTTTATTTGGAATTGACCAAAGTAAACAGGCGGTGCGCGCATGTCAAATTAATCTGAGAGCGGCAGGATTTAGTCGGCAGGTGGAGGTGCGACAAGCAGATTTTCGCGAGTACCAACCTTCCGTTGCTCCTACCTTTATTTTGACGAATCCTCCTCATGGACGCCGTTTGGGAGAAGAAGCTTACTTAAAATCTCTTTATCGGGCCTTGGGAGACTTTATGAAGAAAAAAAGTGCCAAACCGGGGCGAGGCTATATTTTTACAGGGAATTTGGAATTGGCAAAAGAGGTGGGATTGGCAGCCACTCGCCGTCATGTCTTAAGTAATTCTGGGGTAGACTCTCGCTTGCTTGAGTTTAACCTCTATTAATTGAACTCGGGAGGATTAAGACTGTCTTGTATACTTTACAAATTTTGGACCATCCATGGTATTTATCATCGCGGTTGAGATAAGCGACTAACAGTCCAGTATCTAAAATAATTAAATCGGTCATTGACCATAACCTTGAAAATAAGAGGGATTTTCTGATAAATCTTTAGGTCCATGAAGGGCGCCGCACAAATCTTTTGATAGTGAATAGAAACTCACTTGAGTGGCTGATCCTTTTTGATCCAAGTAAAATTCTAAGGCCCGGCGCAAAAGATCAGATTTTGGCAATTTTCTTCTCTTTGACTCTTTCTTCAATCTATGAGCCAATTTTTCAGGACATTTAAAAGTAATGGTTTCCATGAATATACAGGGCTATTTCACAATATTTCTCTTGACAACGCTTTTCTTCTCTTGAATTAAGGCTGTCATCTGTACTTTACAAATTTATCACAAAATTGTAAAGTACAGATGACACAAGGACATTCAATGGCATTGGAAGATTTATTTCTCATTCATCGCGAAGTGATGCTTACGACGGAGCGGCGTCTCAAGCGCTACTTATATGCTCAGATTTACTGGGAATCACAAGGAATCTGCATCTTTGGGGATAGAGGAGTGGGAAAAACCACTCTATTGTGCCAGCATCTTCTAGAAACCTATCAGAGCGTCGATCGGGCGCTCTATCTCTCAGCTGATCACATTTATGTGGCGGCTCAAGGACTGTTTGAGATTGCAAAAGAATATTTTGCTGAGGGGGGAGAGGCGCTCTATATCGATGAAATCCACAAATATCCTAACTGGTCGGTTGAGTTAAAAAACATCTTAGACACTTTCAAGAAACGGAAAGTTGTCTTTTCGGCAAGTTCTTCGCTCGATCTCAATCAGAGTAAGGCTGATCTTTCGAGACGTGTCGTCTACTATCCGCTTCTCGGTCTTTCATTTCGCGAATACCTCAACTTTCAGTATCAAATGCAACTTCCTGCCTACTCCTTGGAGGATATGATTCAGAATCATACAAAAATTGCTGAAGGGCTGGGCTCGGTGAAAGTTTTAAAATTCTTTAAGGATTATCTTCTCAACGGCTACTACCCTTTTTTTCTTGAGGGAACAGAGGACTATTTTCTCAAATTGGACAACGTGATTGAAAAAGTCATCTTCGAAGACATGGCGATTGCCTTCAACTTACGCCAAAGCACTCTTCCGGTGATCAAAAAGCTCCTCTGGCTCATTGCTTCGGCGGAAGTATTGATTCCAAATATAGAGAAGATCGGTTCGACTTTAGGCGTCTCTCGTGAAGCAATTTACAATTGCCTAGAGTATTTGAAGTGTTCCGGCTTAATTGCGAATGTGTATCCGGCAGGAGGAGGTGTGAAGCCGGTTAGAAAGCCGGAGAAAATCTATATGAGCAACACTAATTTGCTGCATGCTGTGAATAGAAGTTTGAAGCGTGGAAGCCATTCTGGAGCAGTCCGTGAGACGTTTTTTGCCAATCAAGTGGGAGCGATGTATAAAATTAATTGTCATTCTGCTGCTGATTTTCTCGTTCAGGACACTTTCCTTTTTGAAGTGGGGGGCCGAAGTAAAGATGGGCAGCAAATTAAAGGTCAGACACAGGGGTTTCTTGCTGTGGACGAGATTGAAATGGGCTATAAAAATCGGATTCCGCTCTACTTATTTGGACTTCTTTATTAAAACAGGAAACAACACTCTTATTATTTTTTTTGTTTTCTTTATTTGTTCTTTATATCCATGCGCGATGATATCTTTTCATTTATTTAATTTTTTGTAAGGAGTATTTATGGATTCTTCATCTCGTTTTCCAAATATTAATGAAACAGAAGATCATTCTCATTTACCCCATGTCTCAGAGGATAAACGTGAGACTGTTTATCAAGGGAGAGCGGTTATTCCCTTCACATATTCCTTAAATAGCGTTTCTCAACCCCCTTTCTTCCTGAATCGCATGATGGATGCGTGGAGCACTATTTTTGAAATGGATGTGACAAATATTCTCGCTGCAATGCCAAAGGGTTTTGTCAAAATGGTTCGACTCATGGATGCAAAGTTAGACGAGATGCAACATCCACCAAAACAGGAATTGAGTCCATTCCTTCTTTTTTTATTAGGAAGAAAGGGGCCAACAGTCGAAGAGGAGCTTGCTCAAGAAGAGGAAAATGAGAAGACAAGAAACATGATTGAAGAGAAGCTGGAAGAAGCGATTCATCAGCTTGGGACACAGCGGGAGGAGCAGCTCAAATTAGCAAAAGTGTCCTCCATGAGAGAGTTTAGAGAAAAGCAAGACATGGTTGGCAGCTATCGCATGGAAGCAGAAAAGTGTTATTTAGAAACTGCTTCTCATGTCGAAACGCGCAAAGAGATAGATAGACAGATGATCACTGCTTATAAAGGAGTTTTAAGTCAAGAAGATCAGGCCACGATTGAAAATTATTGGAATTATGTGACACACGATCCTCAGGGACGAGCACAAAGAGAATCGATTGAAGCGCGTGCATCGGCGATATTTTCCAAGTCAGCGGGGGGGATCATGGATGAGATGGCAGAGGAAATGCAAAAATTAATGAGCGAAGGATCCATCGTCAAGCCTTGTCAGTTCATGACCAATTATTTTCATGGAATAGCGCAAAAGACTTCTCAGGAATTGATTCAAGAACGGCAACAATGCCAAACAGCAGGAGGGAAGCTTGTCATTGATTATCTTCTTTTGACTGAAGGGTGTAAAATATCGACTCTTCTTAACCGCATGCTGAGAATGGTTCTGCAGTCCGAGTTAGAAAAAGCAAATCGAAATGCAGACAACTGGATCGATTATGAACAAAAAAGCCATCAGGATTTAGTCATATACCTAAATGACTATTTAGAACGTTCCAAGAAAAGGATAATCGAGGAGCAAGAAAGATATGCCTCAACAGATCTTGAATACATGAAAGAGCTTTATTTAAAGTCAATTGCGATGAAAGAAACAGCAATTCAGGAGACCGAAGCGCATCTTGAACAGCTTCAAAAAAAGACGGAAGAGAATTTCAAAAAAGCGGCTTATACAAGAATGAAAGAGAGCTTCGGCCAAGAAACTCCTCCAGAAATACGTGCTTTGATTCCAAAGCAAACGGCTTTCGATAAACTGATGTTAGAGGTGATGAATTTAGAAGCGGGGGGACAACTAAGTCAATCGCTGCAATCGTTGCAATCTTCGGCGGCTCTGACAGCAACGCCTGATTTGCAGTTGGACTTAACACAGCTTTCCAATCCCGTGGACTATTTCTGCCAACAAATTGGAAAGAAAGATCAGCAAAAGCTGCAGTTATTTCACCTGTTCAATTTGCGAGTATAACGCCATGGGCGAATTTTCCTTAGAGACTGCTAAAAGCCGGCCGGTGACACGAACGTTGGGTCTAGGCCGCTTAAGGATAAGCCGCTGTGTGCATGATTTTTGCTAGAGTCTTAATTGTTGGGTTTCTTCTTTTTAAAAAGTTGTGTGCCGTGGATCGAGGAATTTTAGCATTCTTCAAAAATTGAGTTCTACCAATAGCATATAGATAGCTTTCAATTATTTCTAGTACTCCTTCAGTGTCATTTTCGATAAGGCATTCCATAACGGCAGCACCCATTTTTTGCTTATCCAAGAGGTTCTTTATAGGATCATACTCTTTTAGCTTCGCATCTTCCCTAAGAACTCGATTGTTTTCTTTTTCCTTCATACGGTTTTCCTTTAATTTTGGCTTTTGTGCTCCTAAGAAAGAGCGTTTTTGCCTTCGAGATATCTTTGTTTTGTCCATTTTTATTTCATCCATTCAATTTGCGAGTATAAGAAATTCTTTGAGTATTAAATAGAATCATCAGGCTACTGAGTACCATTGCACAAGCAGCAAAAAGGGGCGTGAGTCGCCCTGTGGCTGCCAGCCCTAAGCCGATGCCATTATAGAAAAAGGCCCAGAAGAGATTTTGTTTCATGATTTTTCGCCCTTTCCTAGCAACTTGGCGTAGCTGAGAGAGCACAGAAAAACGGGAGGTGGTTAATAATAAATCGGCGGCTTGAGCCGAGATATCGTTAGCCGAAAGGACGGCGATGCCAACATGAGCGGCAGTGAGAGCGGGAGCGTCATTGATCCCATCTCCTAACATGGCCACGATTTCTCCCTCCTTTTTTAATTGCTCAATGAACATTCTCTTTTCTAAAGGGTGGCACTCTGCTTTCCATCTCAAAATCTGGCAAGCGTGCGCCACTTTTGCAACCGATCGAGCGCTGTCGCCCGATAGCAGGGCTGCTTTAATGGGGGGAAGTGTTTCAATAAATGCTCGGATATCGGGCCTTAAAGCATCTCCTAAATAAAGAGGCGCGAGGCATTGCTTGTCCTCTGCAAAATAAACTAAAGTGAGAAAGGAATTGGGGTCATGCGGCTCAAGAAAAAGGAGGGGAATCCCTGCTTGTGTTAAAAACGAAGCAGAGCCTAAGAAGTACGTTTTTCCTTTCCAGACCCCTTGTAGACCTTGCCCAATTTTTTCCTCGATCTTTTCAAAAGCAGGAGTCGGGCAGGAAAGGTGCTGATAAATGGCCATGGCAATGGGATGAAGGGAGCGGGCCGTCAGCCCTTTCAGAGCTTGCTGTTCCTCCTCATTTAGTACTTCTAATCCGCTGCAAATTCTAAATTTCCCTTCGGTGACTGTGCCGGTTTTATCGAATACAAAAAAAGTCTCTTTTCCCAAGAAAGATAAACACCCGGGGTTACGTACAATCACTCCTAATTGTGCCAAGGTATTTAGCACATAAGATTCGGAGAGAGGTGCAGCAATTCCAATGGCACAGGGACAAGAGATTAAGAGAATCGAGATCGCACGTGTAAACGCTGTTTGCATGGGCGTCTGTCCAGGATCGGAGAGTCCTTCCCACAGGCAATAACAGGCGACAGAAAAAGCAAGAGCAAGGACAAAGGGAACAAATCCCTTTGCAATTTTATCAGCTGCGCGCACATAGCGCGACTTATGTTCGACCTCTTGCCCCACCATTTGCACGAGTCGATGTAAGGTCGATTCTTCTAAAGAGGTTGTCACTTTTACCACAAGGGTTCCCTGTTGTAGCAAGGAGCCGGCGAGGAGAGAAGAACCGACCTCTTTTCCCACCGGCAAAACCTCTCCTGTCAGATGAGACTCATCGCACGCCCCTGTCCCGTGTTGCACCACTCCATCCAAGACCACTTTCTCTCCCGTCTGTACCACGAGCAATTCTCCCGGTTGAAACTCTTTGATGGGGACGAACCGCTCTTCTCCCGTGGAGAAGCGTTTGCGCCCCCTTCTTGGGAGGGAAAGAGATAATTTAAACAGCGCTTCTTTGGCTGAAAATTTGGCTTTTGATTCAATGATCTTTCCCAGCAAAACAAAAAGAAGAATAACCGTCATGGAGTCAAAGTAGACAAAAGAGCTTCCTCGCCCTAATTCATAAAGGGAGAGAAGGGTCGCCGCTCCCACTCCAAGAGAAACCAGGGTTTCCATGCCCCAAATGCCGACTTTTAGCCCTGTGTAGCAGCGGTGCCAAATGGGGTAGGCGCTATAGAATAAGACAGGGAGAGAAGCGGCGAAAGATAGCCAGGCAAAGAGATCGGCGTAGCCTTCGGTGTGGCCATCGAAATAGGCGGCATAAATGGGATAGGAAAACATCATGATATTTAACGAAAAGAAAGCGGCAACAACAAAACGGAGGAGAAGGGAGCGATCGATCGCTTTTTGGCGAGGATCTTCTAAACTTTGAGGGAGATATCCCCATTGTTTAATTAAGCGGATGAGTCTCTCTTTTGAGATGAAACGAGGGGTGTATTCAATCAGGCTTAAGTCGGTGGCATAATCAATTGCACAATGACGGACCCCTTTTTCTCGCATTAAAACAAAATAAAGGATCTGTGCGCAGGAAGGGCACCACATATTTTGAATTGTTAAATAAAGTTTTTGGAAGTCGTCTGCGTCTATTTTTTTTTCTTCCTCTTTGGAAGGAGGAAGATAAGGGCGAGAAATCCATCCTGCTTGTTGGGCTTGCTTGTAGAGGGGATGTTCTTGAAAGGACTCGGCTAACCCTTGTGCCTTTAAGATCTGATAGACGACTGCGCATCCTTTGCAGCAAAAGCCCTCTTGCTCTTGGTTAGAGTGTTGAAGGGAGGAGAGGGGGGAGGAGCAGAGAAGGCAGGACACGAGAGGCCTTTGTTTTTTATTTCAATGAAGTTTTTTGGGCTATTTTCATAAGTTCGTCAATCTCCTATATTCTCTCTTAAATTTTATTTTGGCATATTGATATTTTTTATCAAAACGTCAAAATAAGAAAGATGCTGGAAAAGAAGTACGATATATAGTACTATAGAGATAAGGGGACAGATCGAAACATGACATCTTACAAAATCTACAGAGAGGAAGCAGGAATTAAAATTTAATGATGGAAGACGAATCTATTACGTTATTGTCCCCATAAATAATGTTATTCTTTTGATAGGAGGGAACAAAAATGGACAAGACAAAGACATTAAAAAAGCGCGTGGCATCCTCGCCAAGGCAACAGCAAGACTTAAGGCTAGAGGATTTTGGTAAAGTCAAGCGTATGCATCCAACTAAAGAACTTGCGGATGCTGATCAAACTGCAAAAGCTGTTTTTGAGTGTCTCATGAATAATGATCCACTAGGAGCTATGGAAATGATCGAAATATATCTCGAAGCTATAAACAAAGCTTCTTTGATGAGAGAAACAAAATTACCTAAATCGACTATGTATTCATCTTTCAAACATCGTAATCCAACTATAAGGACATTAGCAAAAATCATGTCCTCCGTTGGCCATTGAGGACATCAAAGGGATCAGCTTTTTAAAATCTCTGATCAAAGGCGAAACTCTTTACTCACCTTTTCGTTTATGGGAACGGATCGGAAAACGCAAACGCAAACGTTCACGGAATTTGCGTAAGGTGAGCTCTTTACATAAATCCTACCAAAATGGTGGGTTTTGTGTATGAGCAAAGGATTAGAAAACCAGCCTTCTCATATTGAAAGGCACTGTATCGAGAGAAAAATTATGAAACAACAGCCCTGCAAAGATTGCATCTCTTAATGGATGTATTGTATAATCTTTGTTTATGAAACTGTCTTTAGCTTATTATGGAGATCCGGTTTTAAGAAAAAAAGCGGCTCCTGTTGAAGAGATCACTCCTTTTATCCATCAGTTGGTTCAAGGCATGAAAGAGACGATGGAGGCGCATAAGGGATGTGGATTGGCGGCTCCTCAGGTGCATCATTCGCTTGCTTTATTTGTAGCGACCATTCCAGAAGACGAGAATGATCGAACGGTTCTGGGTCCTTTTCGTGTGTTTATCAATCCGAAAATTGTGGGATACAGCGAAGAAAAATGGGCTTGTCAAGAGGGCTGTCTATCGATTCCTGGATTAAAAGAAAGTGTCGAGCGTCCTTTAAAGGTGACGATCCAAGCAACCGATTTAAACCACCAAACGTTTGTTGAAGAATTTGTGGGTTTTCCAGCCCATGTGATCATGCATGAGAATGATCATTTGAATGGGGTCTTTTTTATTGATCGCTTACCTTCTCAAAGAAAAAAAGCGATCGAGGGATACTTGAAAGAAGTTAAAAGAAAATTTTATAGTAAAATTTAAATGCTGTTCGCCCCAGAAAAGTCAACGCCTTTGCACAAGATTAGCCCAATGCTTGGATTGCCGTTTTCTTTTTTCAATAGCCTGTCGACCGCTCCCAGATAGAAATTCATCTTTTCGCAAATTTCTTGGTATTTTTGTAGATTAAAATAAAAGAGAGCTTAAATTAGCGACAGAACAAGTGAATTGGCGACAAAAATGGCTGTTTTACGACAAAAATAATTGAATTAGTGACAAAAAATAGGTTTGGTGACAGATTCGCATGCGCTATCGAGATCTAATTAGGGAAACCGTGGTAAGTATTGTGCGAAATCAGATGAATCGCAGTGCCGCCGTCGAGTTTATTAAGCGATCTGCCAATGAATCTGTCCCTTCAGAAGCAAAAACGCGATTTATCGAGGTAGTTGAAACCGAGATCATGTCCTTGCATGAAGGCAATTTTGCCCGTTATCGGCTCAGGTATTCAGAATATACAGCATGGCGAAGTGTGTGGCAATAAATAACTCACCCTTATGCAAACGTTCACGGTATTTGCGTAAGGTGAGTAAATAAGTGTATAAAATTCATGTCTTGAGGGAGGTGAAAACTTGGTTGAAAGCGACGATATTGACGACCTTTTCAAGAAACTTGGTATCTAGATGCTTAAACCTGTTCACTTACGGCTCAATATGCTCCATTGTGAATTGGGGAACATTGCTTTTAGCACGTCCTAAAGAGGCTGTCCATAGAGATAGCAGGATACAGGCAATAAAGAAAATGAGAGCTAGCCAAGCCGTGAATCGTTTCAGAACATCTGCGGTTGAAGTTCCAAAAAGGGATTCGCTCGCTTCTCCTCCAAACGAGGCCCCTAAGCCGGAACTTTTACTCTCTTGCATGAGAATGACCGCGCACAAAAGGAGCGAGAGAATCATAAAGAGGGCGATCATAAGAAAATAGAGAAACATCATAGACTTTTTTCCTTTTTATGAACCTTGAGAATCTCTATCATTCCTGATTTAGAGAAAAGATTCAAGAAAAAGTATAAGCCTGAAAGGAATTTATGGCATGACCCCTTATGAGTTAGGATAACCTTCCCTTTTCAGCTACAAGACCCATCCTTGCAAGCTTTTGAATAGTCTTGATTGATCAGTTGCATGAAGGATTCAAGAGAAAGAGAAGCCCCCCCGACGAGCAACCCATCAATATCAGGCTGAGCGAGAAGTTCCTGTGCATTGGAAGGATGGACCGATCCTCCATATTGGATGATTGTTTTTTCTGCCCATTCCGCCGTCCACCCCTCTCTAAGAATTTGGCGGCAAAAGTGTTGCGCGTCTTGTGCAATGGCAGGAGAGGCGCTATTTCCCTGGCCGATGGCCCAAACAGGTTCATAAGCGAGAATCAGTCCCTCTAATTGGGAAGCCGTTAAGTCTTTTAACCCTTCCTTCAATTGCTTTTCTACGACGGCATGGGTCTGACCGGCCTGGTGTTCTTCCTCCGTTTCCCCGATGCAAAGGATCGGACGTAGCTTCGCTTCGAGGGCTCGCTTCACCTTGCGGTTTATCATCGCATCATCCTCACAATAAAGATGGCGCCTCTCCGAATGGCCAAGTAAGACAAAAGAGGCTCCCGCTTCTTTTAGCATCTTCCCAGCAATTTCCCCTGTGAAAGCTCCTTCCGATGCATCATTCATGTTCTGCGCCCCAATTAAAAGAGAAGTTCCCTTGGTTTCTTCCGCCAAAGGATAAAGGGCTGTATAGGGGACCGCTAAGCCAATGATCTTTTCTGGGGAGGGAACATAAGAATCTAATAAATGCTTGACAAAATCGCGTGCTTCTTCAATGGTTTTATGCATTTTCCAATTCCCTATGATGAGATAAGGACGCTGGAGAGAAGTCATAAATTTGCTTTCTTTGTAAGATTCTAGAACTTATTATAAAGAGTAATCGACTTTTTGTAGAAACTCAAGGGAAAATGTGGAAAGATCCTAAATTTTTATGGCTGATTTTTGCGACGCTCCTTGTCGGGATTCTCGAATTCTTATCCTTGGCAGGGATTCGTTTCTCTCCCTCCTTTGCGATTCCTTTCTTTCTCATTTTTATTCTTCTCATTGGTCATGAGACCCTTTGGCATGGCTTATTTGCCCTCCTCACGCTTAATTTTAGAAGCATTCAAGCCCTGATGCTCCTCGCCGTTGCCGGCGCCTTCTACTTGGGGCAATATGAAGAAGCGGCCGTTGTCATCGTGCTCTATACATTAGCGGAAAAGTTAGAGGAAATAGGAATTGGACAGAGTCAATCAGCTCTTCGAGATCTGGTCGATAAAATGCCTCAGCAGGCACGTCTCAAGAACACAGATGCCCTTGTTCCCATTGGGAAGGTCCAAGTGGGAGACAACATTCTTATTAAACCGGGGGAAAAGATCCCTCTCGATGGAGAAGTCGTCGCCGGATTTTCCTATGTCGAAGAGTCGATGATCACAGGCGAGCCGATCCCCAAGGATAAATCAGAGGGAGATTTCGTCTATGCGGGGAGTTTGAATACGCATGGCTCTCTTGAGATCAAAGTGACCAAGCGAGGAGAGGAGAGTACGCTCGCTAAAATTCAAGCTTTAACACTCCAGGCAGAGAAATTTAAAGCGAAAACAGAACGATTCATCGAGGTGTTCTCTCAATTCTATACGCCCACGATTGTTCTCCTCGCTTTTTTGTGGGTGCTCATTCCCTCCTTTTTATTCGGGGCTCTTTTGACTCCTTGGCTTGCAGAGGGGTTGGCTTTGATTGTGATTGCTTGCCCCTGCGCTCTTGTCATTTCCACTCCGGTTTCCATCTATTCGGCCATTGGAAATGCCTCCAGACAAGGGATTCTCATCAAAGGAGGGCGATTTCTAGAGGCAATTGGGCAAATCCGTGCCATGGCTCTTGATAAGACAAGGACTTTAACCTATGGAAAACCCTTTGTTTCAGATGTGATTCCTTTCGAAGGACATACAAAAGAGGCGGTACTGGAGTGTGCAGCCGGCATTGAAATTTTCTCTGAGCATCCTTTAGCGCAAAGTATTGTAGAAGCGGCTAAAAAAGGGTTATTATCTCCCCATCAAGTGGAGAATTTTAGAAGTATTGCGGGAAAGGGGGTCCGGGCGGATTGCCTAGTCTGTGATGACCCCCACCATTGTCTGGGAAAGCTCTCTTTTATCTCAGAAGAGCATACAGTCCCTCAAGAGGTTATCGATCGAGTGGATGAGTTGCAAAAACAAGGGAAAACAGTGATGATCATTGCGAACCGTCGACAGATTGAGGGGATCATTGCGCTGACGGATGAAATACGGTCCGATAGCTTTTCTTTAATCAAAGAATTAAAAGAGCTTAACATCACTCCGGTTCTCTTGACAGGAGACCATTTGGCTTCTGCGCAAGCGGTCGCAAATCAATTAGGGATTCAACAGGTTTTTGCAGATTTGTTACCGGAAGAGAAAGGGAGATGGATTGAGCAACTTGGGAAGGACTATCAAACAGTGGCAATGGTGGGGGAGGGAGTCAATGATGCCCCCTCTCTTGCTCTTGCAGATGTGGGGATCGCAATCGGCTCTTTAGGAAGCGATATGGCCATGGAAGCGGCTGATATTGTCTTATTACACGATCGGCTCGATGCCATTCCCTTTTTAGTTCGACTAGGCAAAAAGACCTTGCAAACCATTCGTTTGAATATTTCCCTGGCCATTGGAATTAAGCTCATCTTTGTGGTCTTAGCATTGATGGGAATGAGCCAACTTGCGTTGGCCATTCTTGCTGATGTAGGAGTCACCTTGGTTGTGATTTTAATTAGTCTGCGCTTGATGCATTGGCGTTGAAGTGATGAGTTCACCTTATCTGGGGTCGTCTCAGAATTCGGAAGATAAAGTCCTGGTTTGTTTTGAGTTTAAGAAGGTATTCAAGGCTTTTTTCTTTCTCGTTTGTATCAGGAAATAAATGTGCAGCCGCCTTGCTCGGAACTAGTGCCCCGTCGCATTATTTTGTCCACTTGGGGCTGCGTGAAAGCCCCCGCGGTTGAGAGATCGCAAGTGGGCTAGTATTCACTCAATACAAGCCCACTTGCGATCTCTCAACCCGGGACTTTGACGCAGCCCCAAGTGGACAAAATAATGCGACGGGGCACTAGTACGGCATGTCAATTGAATTGATAGAAAATGTTTTTATAGGTATCCTCTTAATCTTTTAAAGAGGTGACCTATGACTCAGAAATACATTGTTAGATTATCGACAGATGAAAGAGAAATACTTTTTCAACTACTCAAGGAAGGAAGTGCCAGTAAAGAAAAACAGAATAGAGCTCGTATCTTGTTAAAAACGGATTGCGGAGAAGAAGGTGAAAACTGGAAAGATCCTCAAATCGCAGAAGCATTTTATGTTAGTGTTAAAACGGTAGAAAGAGTTCGTAAGTCACTAATTGAAGAGGGTTTTGAAGATACTATAAATAGAAAATTACTCCCACATGGCAATAGAGAGAAGATTATAAAAGGAGAGGAAGAGGCATATTTAATTGCTCTTACTTGCAGTGAACCGCCAGAGGGGCATGCGAAATGGACATTAAGCCTATTGGCAGATAGGATGGTAGAGTGTAAGTATGTTGAATCGGTTTCAACTAACACCATAGGTAGGGCTTTAAAAAAAACGAACTTAAGCCTTGGCAAAAAAAAGAATGGTGCATAGCTCCTGCAAGAAATGCTGAATTTGTTTGCCAAATGGAAGAAGTCTTGGATATTTACAAGCAGGCTTATGATCCTAAGCATCCGGTAATATGGATGGATGAATCAAGCAAGCAATTGATAAAGGAAATCAGGCAACCATTACCGATGAAACCAGGGGATGTGGAGAAATTTGACACAGAGTATGAGCGTAATGGAACAGCCAGTATTTTTATGGCCTTCGAGCCGTTGCAGGGATTGCGTTTCACAAAAATAACTGAGCAGAGAACCAGAACTGATTGGGCTTATTATATAAGGGAAATAGTAGATAACGAACAGTATAAGGATGCGGAAAAAATAATATTTGTAATGGATAATCTAAATACCCATCACAAATCCTCTCTTTATGAAACATTTGAACCATCTGAAGCTAAGAGGATTGCAGATAGATTTGACATCCATTACACGCCAAAGCATGGTAGTTGGTTGAATATGGCCGAAATAGAATTAAGTCATTTAAGTCGTCAATGTTTAGACCAAAGGCTTGGTGAAAAGGCGATCCTTGATGAAGAAGTAAAAGCTTGGACTAAGGCAAGAAACGAGAAAAAAGTAATAGCGAATTGGCAGTTTACAACGGCGGATGCAAGAGTAAAATTAAGAAAATTATATCCGACAATTTAATTGACATGCCGTACTAGGTTCCCTAAGAAAAATAGCTGTCAAATATATATGCAATATGCAAAAATGTCTTTGGACAAACACTCAGACAGCCGTCAGCCACCTTGCGAGGGGCTGTGGTTAGACTGGGAAAGATAATAATAGAGAAGAATTCAACTGGTAATTATAAGCTTCAAATAAGCGATTTTTGGTCCTAACACTTCAGACCACCCCAAAGTCGAGGTTAAGAAATTTGAATGAAATAATTAACCTTAAAAATAAAGTATAAATATCATCATGTATATTCAATTATTCAAAATAATAGAGATTAGGAATGTCGGTTAATAGTAGTCATCATGTAAGCTCTCAAGCATTAGCTTGTTATGAAATTCCGGACTCAAAAGGCACTAATCATTGGAATTCACTCCCTAATGAAGTCATCTATAGAATATTTAATTTTATTTTATCAGGAAAAAGTGAGACTCCTAGTCCAAATGCCCTTCTTAGATTGATCCGTCTGAATTGTAAAACAGTCTGTCGTATTTCTTTTGCTTCTAAAGGATTTTCTTCATGTATTTCTACTCACTCGAATGAGATAGGAAGAATTGCAAACATAAATCCTAAAAATTGGAAACGAGAGTTAGAAGTTAATCGCCCTAATATTTTCTCTATTCGAGCTTCTCATTATGATTTACAGCTTGCCAAAGAAACAATTTCCTATTGGAATAAATTAGGAGCAAAACAAATTAGCCAAAACAAAGGTTGGATATCAGTAAAAAACCAGAAGGATATGGTTGACAATGGTTTCAGAAGAGCTGCTGAATTGTATGCTTATGGTCTTCTATCTTATGAACAAATCATTGATTTAATTTCTTCTCTACCTGATGAAATAAAACAATCAGGTTGTTCTCATGTTTGCTATAAACTTGTTGAAATGAATTTATCTCCTCTAGTCATTCATCTGATTCAGCAAGGTTACATTACCGATCACGACATACTCATAGAAATTATAAAAAAAATATTAAGTAATATAAGATCCTTAAATGATGATTTTGATCAAGATGTTATTACTTTTATTCATTATGAGATTATACATGAAGATTTGAGTAAAATGTTTCCTTATACTACGCATGAATTTCATTCTGTTCTTGATCATGCTCTTGAAAGAGGGTTTTTTCGAGATGATATTGAATTAATTCAGAAGTTTATCGAAAAAAACTCACCTGAAGACTCAGTTGAACTAGAAAAATCACTTGGAGAACGAGCATGGCTTAAAAACATTTTTTTTAAAAATCTTGTAAAAAGACATCTTTTCGATCAGGCTTTAGAGTTCGGAAAGACGTTTGAGGTGGAATTTACTACGATGGCAATCCATCTTATTCAAGAGAAGCAATATGTTATGTGAGACGACGCTTGACCTATCGAGAAAACAATGGTTCAAGGAGTTTTTTAATTTATTTCCTCCCGACTCCCTTTTTATGCAAGAATTTGAAAAGATAAGCCCTGAGCATGCTGCATTGATTCAAGAAATTCGTTTACCCGAACAGAAAAAAAACAAAAAAAAGTTCTTTTCATAGGCTAACATTTCTTTCCTATTAACTTTCCTGATAATTTGGAATTTGAAAAGTCGCAACCTAAAAATTATTGTAACTATTCACATACCCCAAATCCAAACCAATGGCGTTGTCCATTATATTGGGGTCCAGCATACAGCTGGACTTCGGACATTTTAAGGGGTCGCTAAACGCAAGATTTTGAGCTATAGCGCATTAAAATTTTTTTGCCAACCCTCATTTGGGTTGGCAAAAAAATTTTAACGCGCTATAGCTCAAAAGATTGCATTTATCGACCCCTTAAAATGTCCGAAGTCCAGCATACAGGGGGATGATTCATTATTTTTTAATATAGTCTTTGATGGCTGTGATTATAGCAGTTAAAACACCACCACTGACACCACCTGCTGCAATGCTAGATAAAATCTGAGCAAAATCTAATTCATTTCCCCCTGTAGCTCCTCCAGCAGCGGTTGCTGCAGTAATAATTCCAAACGCTTTTAAGATAAATTGTCCAGCTCCACCGCCAATGAGTCCAGCAATGGTATTGACAAGTGGACCTAGATTTTTTTGAGACATAACCGCACCGGCAATATTTCCTCCAGCGGCTCCACTAATTAGAGCGATAATTGTACTTACAATGTCCATAAAATACTCCTAAGTTATTTATGTTTCCTTCTAAAGGATAAATTTAGTTTTGTCAACTTTTTTGTGAGAGGAAAAAATTGCATATTAGCTAACATGCTAATTATCAGTGTATTGCTATTGTTAAAATTTGGCAAAACCAAGATGCCGAAATGGGACTTGACAATATCACGGTTTTCAATTTATCTTTAGATAAATTGCCTGAATTTCATTACCAAAAGGTTGCTTTATGAACGATTTAACATCATCCGCAATTCCCCCAGGAATCATCCAAGAACCAAATTTTCAGATGGATTCATTTTTTTTGTCAAATGGCTCGCAAGAAAATAGAATTGTCTATCATTCAGACGGAACAATCTCCTTCATTCCGAAAAGCCCTGCTTACATTGTAGGAGAACAAATACTATGTCCTTGTATTGATAACACGATTTATTATTCTTCGGGATTGATCCGCCTTATTAGGAATAGTGTAAGCTTTTTAGATACTCGCCTCTCAAGTTTATTTAAGATTTTTCCGGTTGCTGCTGCACAGAGTAGTAGCTTAACCGTGGTAGATAGCGCGGGGAATGCTGTGGTTCCATGGAATTCTCAGGCACCTGGAAGCGATTTTGAAGAGTATGCATATAGTTTATCTGAATACGAGCAGACTACCTTATACGGGATCCCATTTTTTAGAGATAATTTTAAAAAAGCAAGTGAAATAAAAACAGATTTAATAGAATTTATTGACAAAATGGTCAAAGCTTACCAAATCCATGAAGAAGCATTACACAAATACCGTGAGTCCTATCAACAGATTTACAATAACATGGATAGGATCGTCAGAGATCTTCAATCCAAGAAGACCGGGTCAGACTATAGTCCATTTGACAACGATAGAACCCTCACTCTAGAATTTCCTGAATTCGTCATTAATCCCGCACCTTCAGGTCAACCTCCCAGCATTGTCATTACAGAAGGTAAGCTCTTCTTAAACAGGGGTAATGACAAACAATCGTTATTACCCCTGACGATTAACCCATCAAAAGAATCAGGTATGACAGAAATAAAAAACAGAATAAAGAAAAAATTTCTAGAGGGTGCTGCTTTTGACTTAACTATTTTTACTATACGTAATGATATAGCACTCACAGACTTTGGCAATTTATTCGAACAACAAAGAATAACATATTTGACACAACATGTAAATAAGAAAAAAAAACAGATAGAGCAATGGGTAAAGGATGAAGAAAATTTTTTAAAAGAACTTTCTGGATGAGAAAAATCTAGAGATGAGAAAGTATATACAAAATAGAATTGATTCGCTCTTTGAGTTACAGAAAAAGATGATTGAAGATCGTAAACAAAGGGGAGAGAGAACGTGGTATAAAATTGACAAGCTTTCAGAACAAAGAAAATCTACTTCGGAGTGGAAAGTTAAAGAAGGGGGTATATTCCAAGACACTACAAAATTTCATTTCTATGTGACTAACCCACTTAAGGATCCCGATCATAAGGATCTTTAGTCACTTATATCAATACGTTTGATGCGAAATGAGCACGCCGTTTATCGATCATCAGATCAATACCAAAAGGTGATTTTATGAACGGTTTAACATCATCTGCAATTCCCCCAGAAACTATCCAAAAGGCAAATTCACAGTTGGATTCATTTTTTTTATCAAATGGCACGCAAGAAAACAGAATTGTCTATCATTCAGACGGTACAACCTCCTTTATTCCGAAAAGCCCCGCTTACATTGTAGGAGAACAAATATTACGTCCTTGTATTGATAACATGATTTATTATTCTTCGGGATTGATCCGTATTATTAGCAATAGTTTAAGCTTCTTAGATACTCGTCTCTCAAGTTTATTTAAGATTTTTCCGGTTTCTGCTGCACAAAGTGACAGCCTAAATGAGGTGGATAGCTTTGAAAGCCCAGTGGTTCCATGGAATCCTAAAAATCCCGAAAGCGATTTTGAAGAGTATGTAAGAGATTTATCTCTAGCCCAAAGGAATACCTTATACCAAAATCCATTTTTTAGAGATAATTTTAAAATAGCATCAACGATAAAACGTAATACAATAGAATTTATAGACAAAATAGCCCAGGCTTACCAAATACATGAAGAAGCGCTATACAAATACTGCGAGTCTTATCAGAACATTTACCACAAAATGGATGAGATTGTCAGAGATCTTGAATTCCACAACATCTATTCAGACTATAGCCCATTTGAACACAACGATAGAACCCTCATTCTAGAATTTCCTGAATTCGTCGTTAATCCGGCCCCTTCCGGTCATCTTCCCAGCATTGTCATTACAGAAGGTACGCTCTCCTTCAACAAACAATCGTTATTACCCCCAACGCTCAACCCATCAAAAGAATCAGGTGTGACAGAAATAAAAAACAGAATAAAGAAAAAATTTTTAGAGGGCGCCGCTTTTGACTTAGCTATTTTTACTGTACGTAAGGATATACCACTTAAAGACTTTGGCAATTTATTCGAACATCAAAGAATAAAATTTTTGACAGAACATGTAAATAAGAAAAAAAAAGAGATAGAACAATGGGTAAAGAATGAAGGAAATTTTTTAAAAAACATTCTGGATGAGAAAAATCTAGAGATGAGAAAATATATACAACACAGAATTGATACGCTCTTTGAGTTACAGAAAGACATGATTGAAGATCTTAAAAAAAAGGGAACATGGTATAAAATTGACAAGCTTTCAGGGCAAAAAACATCGATTTCGGAGTGGAAAGTTAAAGAAGGGAGTGTATTCGGAGATCTTATAAAATTTCATTTCTACGTCACTAATCCACTTATGGATCCACTAGATCATGAGGATCTTTAGTCATTTATCATTAATACGGAGATTGACCCTCATTTTTTTCAAAAGGTTGATTTATGAACGATTTGACATCAGCTACAATTACCCCGAGAACCATCCAAGAAGCAAATTTTCAGATGGATTCATTCTTCTTGTCAAATAGCTCAGAAAAAAACAGAATTGTCTATCATTCAGACGGAACAATCTCCTTTATCCCGAAAAGCCCTGCTTACATTGTAGGAGAACAAATATTACGTCCTTGTATTGATAACACAATTTATTATTCTTCTGGATTGATCCGTATTATTAGCAATAGTTTAAACTTCTTAGATACTCGCCTTTCAAGTTTATTTAAGATTTTTCCGGTTGCTGCTGCGCAAAGTCACATAGATAGCTTTGAAAGCGCAGTCGTTCCATGGAATCCTAAAAATCCCGGAAGCGATTTTGAAGCATATGCAAGAGATTTATCTCTAGCCCAGAGGAATAGCTTATACCAAACTCCATTTTTTAGAGATAATTTTAAAGTAGCATTAACAATAAAAGGGAATACAATAGAATTTATAGACAAAATAGCCCAAGCTTACCAAATACATGAAGAAGCGCTATACAGATTCTGCGAGTCTTATCAGAATATTTACCACAAAATCGATGAGATTGTTAGAGATCTTCAATCCCACGACATCCATTCAAAGTATACCCCATTTGAGGAGAAGACCCTCATTCTAGAATTTCCTGAATTCGTTATTAATCCGACGCCTGGCGGTCAATCTCCCAGCATTGTCATTAGAGAAGGTAGGTTATCCTTCAACGAAAAATCGTTATTACCCCTGATACTCAAATCATCAAATCAGGAACATCAAGCAGTGACAGAAATAAAAAATAGAATAAAGAAAAAATTTCTAGAGGGCGCCGGTTTTGACTTAGATATGTTTAATATACGTAAAGGTACATTACCCAAGGACTTCGTTAATTTATTCTCAGATGAAAGAATAGAATATTTGTTACAGCATGTACATAAGAAAAGAAGAGAGGTAGAACAATGGGTAAAGAATCAAGAAACTTTTTTAAAAGAGCTTCTCGATGAGAAAAATCTAGAGATGAACAAGAATATACACAAAGAAATTAATACACTCTTTGAATTACAGAAAGACATGATTAAAGATTGTAATAAAAAACAGGGAGAGGGGTATAAAATTGTCCAGCCTTCAACAACATCTAATTGTGAATGGAAAGTGATACGTCCCGTTCGATACTTCTGGGAAGAACAAAAATTTCATTTTTTTATTGTTGGTAAAGAGTGTGAAAAGTATGGAGAGCTTTAGTCATTATGTATACCTCGACTATCTAGATTGATTTAATCTTTTACTGAAAGGAAGGGGTGATATTTGTGCCTATCCATTTAATTTAAATTAGACTTGTTGATATATGGTGCAGTGGTGCACGGTGGATCAATTAAAAATTCGGTTAATTAACTTCTGCACACTTCACCTTGCGGTCTATGATCTCGACTTTGTACATTTTAACTGGAGTTTGGACTAAATTTGGGCGCATAAAACGCAATCTTTTGGACCACAGCATGTTGTGTGCAATTTTGCCTACCCTTTTTGGGGGGTGTATAGTCAAACAGTTGGGAGAGGAAACCGCCTCTACTGTTGGATTTGAGGTTGTTAATTCGCTAAGTCCAGTCCTCACAGCTGTAAGGCGATGAATAGCATGCTCCGTACTCGTTTTGTGGAATATATTCCTCTGCGTTTTGGGCGATGATACTGTAAAATCTGTATCCGGTTTTGAGGCCAATTTTTTCAATTCATCGATCCGTTTACTACTGTCTGGACTCGTAAAGGTTGTCAGAATATTGCCTGTTGCACTCGTTGTATTATTCATAATCTACCTCCTTGTTAAACGTGAAGAAGAGAGGCTATCGCTCATACGCAATGCCCCTCTATCCAAGGTTATAAATCTTTTTAATAATTTTATCAAGCAAGGGGGTGCAAAGGGGTGTAATTAAATCTGGGAGTTTACAAATAACTGATAGGGTTAATACACAGTTAAGCTTTAGACTTAAGGGTTAACCGCGAAGGCCGCGAAGCAAGCGAAGAAAAACGCGAAGATTTTTCTATAGTCTATAAAGCCTTCTTCGCGCTTCGCGTTTTCTTCGCTAGCTTCGCGGCCTTCGCGGTTAACCTGATATCCTAAACGCTGAAATGTAAACTCCCGGATTTAATTACACCCGGTGCAAAGAACAGCAATTCGAAATAAAATAAAAATTTGACAAAGACAAATTTTTGTGAAAAAAGGACATGAATTAATAGAAAAAGTTATCCGAGGAGTCAAATTTAAGGATGGCGAAGAAATTAATGAAAAACAACAAGTAGCCTAAAGGATTTCAAAGAATTGAGGGGACGCTCATCCACCTGATAAAGCGGTGTAATATGTTTTGGGGCCGGCCCCGTGTCGCTGTAATTTTTTATCTTTGGTTAATTGTGTTAGAAGTCTCGTAGCGGTTGCAGATGAGATGTTTGCCGCTTGTATCACCTCTCGTTTGGTTATGATATCTTTGGCGGCAAATAGGCTCAAGATTATGTCATGCGTACGATTCCCTGTGTCGCCCACTGCGCTTCGTGGGAGAATGCATTTAACAAACTCTACCCCTTCCATTACTTGTGGTTTTTCTAGACCTGCTTTTCGAAAAGTATTAAAAATTGTGGGGAAACCGGATCCGAGGGTTTCAATATAGCCAGCTTCGCGAAATATTTTTGTAATTGCGTGATTTCTGCTATGAGTCATTCCTAATTCAAGTTGACCAATTCGAAGGGGCCCTGGAAAGACACCGGGGCTGAAAAATTCAACTCTTGTTGGATAAACGGATATTCGGTTTGGGCCTTGAATTCGCCAGTTGCGGTGAAGGAGTGAATTTAATAAAGCCTCTCGTATAGCCTCTCCGGGGATTTCTAAAGTGTCTTTGCGTTTCAGTCCTTTAATGACAGAACTTTTGCTTAAAGTATCCCACAGCCATGCGTAAGCAATTTCAAATTGTTGAAAAAGAGTTCCTTCACAATCTTTGCCGGCGATAATCCCTTCTCGGCCAATATGCCCTGAGAATTGAGTACAGATTGTAAATGCTTGTGGAAGGATTTGTTGCGGCTGCTTTCCAAATAGTAAAATTCCTGCCACAGTAGGATAGGATCTGGCATGTTCGTCAGTTATAAGATGGTACGATCTCAATAATTCTTTAGTTGTTTCGCAGCTTTGCGCACCCCCTTTCCTGGATTTTAAAAAAGCCTCAATACTGTGAAAATCAAGATCGTTGAGTGAGGCATTATATACAGGAAGGATGTCGTAACTGATGCCACGGCTCTGTTGTTGCAATTCATTTATAATTTCTGCTGTAGCTTTTACCGTTATTGACCCTAATCGAATGTACGTTCCATTAGTGAGTCCATCAGACTTTACAAAATAAGGTTTAGTCATACCTTGGGAAACTTCAATTACTAGAACAAGTTTATCTTCAAATCTCAGGGAGTAAATGGAAGGGAGGATGGGAGGCACAGAATTGTCATATACTAATTTAAATAGGGATTCGGTAAGTTCATCTACAGTATTTGGATCAATGCCAACAATCAATCCATTATCAGCTACTCCTATGATGAGCCTTCCACCGAATTGGTTAGCAAAACCAATTATTGTTTTCACAATTTGATTGTTTTTAGGTAGTTCTTGTTTGAATTCTAATGTTGACGATTCTTTTTCTGTAAATAACATATAGTTAGTATTCTCCACATCTGATTCGATAGTGATTCGATTGATTCGATTCGCTATTACTCTATCGACTCAATTAAATCATATCGACTCATTTAAGTCAATAGTTAGGATAGGTATTTCTCTTCTATGGGTAAATTTCTACAAACGTGTTTGGGGTGCTTGCAGCACACTTTCAGGCTATACGTCATCGATCCTTGAGTCTACCAAGTTCGACTCCTGTGGTCGGTTCCGAGTAAAAACTGAGTTGGAACAAAATACTTGGATCGATTTTTTTGCGACGAGACGTAGGTACCTCCAATCATTGAAGATATATGCTTGTATCTTACACTAAACATTGTCAAATCTTTTTAATGAAAACGTCCTGGCTTAAAGCCGCTTATCGCAAAAAGATAATTTTTAAGTCCAATCTAAGATAACTTTCCCCGATTGTCCCGATAGCATGATATCAAATCCTTTTTGAAACTCTTCTACGGGGAAGTAATGGGTAATCACCGGCGCTAAATTGAGGCCACTTTCGATTAAGTGCACCATTTTATACCAGGTAGAGAAGATCTCTCGCCCATAAATTCCCTTAAGGGTGAGCATTTTAAAAATGACTAAATCCCAGTCAATGGCTGTTCCCGGAGGGAGAATTCCCAATAAAGCAATCTTTCCCCCATGTTGCACTTTTTCTAGCAGGGTGGATAATCCATTGGGATGTCCCGACATCTCTAATCCAACTGTAAACCCAAATGAGAGGTGGAGCTCATCTAGGAGGAGGTCTAGAGAATCTTTTTTGATATTAATGGTGTGCGTTGCCCCCATCTTTTTTGCTAAGTCCAACCGATAATCATTCCGATCTGTGATGACAACATAGCGCGCTCCCGCCTTTCGAGCAACGGCGGCAGCCATGATCCCGATTGGGCCGGCTCCCGTAATTAATACATCTTCTCCGACCAAGTCAAAAGAAAGAGCGGTGTGAACCGCGTTCCCATAAGGGTCGAAAATGGCTCCTTGCTCATCGGAAATAGCGGGAGGCAAAATAAATACATTCTCTGCGGGTAAAACAAAATAATCGGAAAAGCAACCGGGCCGATTGACCCCTAACCCTAAGGTATGCATGCAGAGATGCTTTAACCCTTTTTTACAATTTGGACACTTCCCGCATACGAAATGCCCTTCTCCACAGACCCGTTCGCCGATTTTAAGGTTTTTCACCTGTTTGCCGACTTGGGCAATCTCTCCCATGAACTCATGCCCAATGACCATTGGAATCGGAATCGTCTTTTGAGCCCATGCATCCCATTTGTAAATATGAAGATCTGTGCCGCAAATCGAGGTTTTCCGTGTTTTAATTAAGACCTCTTCTTCGCCGATGTCGGGAACGGGGACCTCTTCCATCCGGAGTCCTTCCGTTCGCTCTTTCTTGATAATGCCTCTCATGAGATCACCTTAAGGGCGCGTCCCACTTTTGCGAAGGCTTTGATGGCTTGGTCCAGCTCCGCTTCCGTGTGATTCGCACACATTTGTGTGCGAATGCGCGCTTGGCCTTGCGGAACAACGGGGTAAGAAAATCCCACGACGTAGACTCCTTCTTCTAGCATCTTTGCTGCGAAATCTTGAGCGAGTTTTGCTTCTCCCAGCATGAGGGGAATAATGGGGTGATTCCCGGGAGTGAGCTTAAAGCCTAATTTCTCCATTTGCTCTCTGAAATAACGGCTATTAGCTTGCAACTGCTCTCGTCGATCATTCGATTGTTCAACGAGATCTAACACCTTCAGGGTCGCTCCTGCAATACTTGGCGCTAGTGTATTAGAAAATAAATAGGGGCGGGAGCGTTGGCGAAGCCAATCGATCAACGGTTTTTGGCCTGAAGTATAGCCGCCAAGAGCCCCTCCGAGGGCTTTTCCTAAGGTCCCTGTGAGGATATCGATCCGTCCCATCACATTGCAGTATTCGGGGGTTCCTCTCCCTTGCGCCCCTAAAAAGCCGACGGCATGGCAGTCATCTACCATGACGAGAGCCTGGTAGCGGTCGGCTAAATCACAAATGGCAGGGAGATTGGCAATGGTCCCATCCATGGAAAAGACTCCGTCTGTGGCAATGAGGCGGAAGCGAGCCTCTTTTGCTTCTTTAAGTTGCGCCTCCAGGCTGGCCATGTCGTTGTGTTCGTAGCGAAAACGCTTGGCTTTACATAAGCGAACGCCGTCGATAATGCTCGCATGATTAAGAGCATCGCTGATGATGGCATCTTCGGCTCCTAGAATCGGTTCGAAGAGCCCTCCATTGGCATCAAAGCAAGAGCAATAAAGGATTGTCTCTTCTGTGCCCAAAAATTGGGAGAGGCGCCTTTCCAGCTGTTTATGGACTGTTTGCGTGCCACAAATAAACCGAACAGATGAAAGGCCATAGCCGTAGGGAGAATAGGTCTCAATTGCCGCTTCGATGATTTCAGGATGGTCGGCCAGGCCTAAGTAATTGTTGGAGCAAAAATTTAGGACCTTGCGTCCTCCTGCAAGAGTAATTTCTGCATCTTGCGGGGAGGCGATTTCTCGCTCTTGTTTATAAAGCCCTTGGGCCTTTAACTCTTCGAGTTGTTGAGTCAGCTGATCAAAAAAATGCGTCTTCATAAAAGGGAAAAACTGTTAAATTTTTGCCTCTATTATGAACGGGCAGGTCTGTTTTAATCAACCTATTTTTGCGAGTGTTTCGTCAAAATCTTCTAGGAGATCTTCTGTGGCTTCAATTCCCAAGGAGAAGCGGACGAGTCCTTCATGCAATCCTAAGTGTTGACGCTCTTCTTTGGGGATAATGGCATGTGTCATGGTGATGGGATGAGCCACTAATGATTCTACTCCTCCTAAGCTTTCCGCAAGTTTCAAGAAGCGGAAGGAGGAGAGAAGGGGGAGGATTTTCTCTTGAGAAAGATGAAAGTCTGCGGAGAGCATGCCGCTAAAGGCTCTCATTTGCTTTTTTGCTAGGAGATGTTGAGGATGGTGAACTAATCCGGGATGATAGACTTCTTTAACTTTTGGGTGTCCTTTGAGAAAGAGGGCGATGGCTAATGCATTTTTCTGGTGTTGTTCCATTCGTAGGGCGAGGGTTTTGACCCCTCGGGTGATGAGCCAGCAATCAAACGGGCTGGGGTTATTTCCTAACGTTTTACGGGCAAAATCCAGTTTCTCTTTAAATTGGGGATCTTGGGTGAGGACGACTCCTCCGAGGACATCTGAGTGGCCGCTGATGTATTTCGTTGTGCTATGCCACACGATATCGGCTCCCCATTGGAAAGGGGTTTGGCAATAGGGGGAAGCGAATGTATTGTCGACAACGGTCAACACTCCCTGTTGTTTCGCCATTTGAGAGAGCTCTTCGATGTCAAAAAGATTGAGGAGGGGGTTCGTGGGGGTTTCAAACAGGAGCCATTTGGGTTTTAAACGGAGGGCTTGTTCGATCTCTTCTCGGGTTGTAGATAAAAGGTTGATAAATTCGATCCCAAATCGCTGCATGATTTGAGTAAAGAGGCGATAGGAGCCTCCGTACATTCCGTTTAAAGCGACCACTTTATCGCCTTGCGCAAGGGTGGAAATCATGGCCATGAGGGCGCCAATGCCCGAGGAGAAAACGGTGGCATGAGCGGCCTCTTCTAAAGCAGCTAATGTTTTCTCTAAGATGACGAAATTGGGATTATTGGCTCGTGTATATTCAAAGCCGTGGCTGTGTCCGGGCGATTCTAGGACAAAGGTGGAGGTCATATAGATGGGGGGCATGAGGGCCCCTGTTTCGGGATCGGGCTCCCATCCTGCATGGATGGCTTTGGTGGCAAATTTCATTTTGAATTCATCCCTCATTTTTTCTTAGAGTAGTCCATTTAAATTTTTTTATAAACATTTTATCGATCCGTCAACAAATTTTTTTGTTTTTTTAAAAAAGCTTTGTTTATTGACACAATTAAAGAACAGGAATAGAATTAGATATGTTTAATAAGTAAGCATAAGGGAATCGTATGCTCAGTGACGCTCCCCCCCTCACTCCTTCTCCCGAGTCAGTCTCTCCTCCTGTAGGGGAAAATTTCTTTGCTAGGCCTCCCCAAAATGTGGGAGAAGTGGTTGTGCGGACGTTGCTATGGGGAGTCGGAGTCGGAGTTTGCAGGTATGCCATTAAGGTTGGAACATATGTCATTCATTTAGGTCTCAAACATGTTTTTCCCAAACTTTTGGGGGAGGTTCCCAAAGCGGCCTTAAGTTTTTCTCCTTATTTATTCAATGGATTTCTGACGATTTTTGTTTGGCAGACTGCACGACTGGTCTCTTTAATTGCGTGGAGATTTTTAGGAGAGCGACCTCCGACAATTGATTCTATAGAAACGATCACAAAATTAGATTGTTTGCGTAAATATAGTTGGAAAGTGATTTTTTATTTAGAAGAGACCCACAAGAAAGTCGATCAAAAATTTTCTAGGCTGTTTGGGATTCATACTTTAGAAGAAATACAAGCCCAGAAAATTGAGCAAGCCGCTTTAAGTTCTCTCGAGATTTTCCGGCAGGCTTGTATTGAATTTGTGGAAGAAACTTTTGGTTTACATACATTTACGTGTATGAAATCTCTTGCTATTTGTGAAGTTGTGGGGTTCATTCCTCTAGAGGATCGTTGGCTTACGATCGCGCCGTTTAGGACTCATTGCTTTGGGTTTCTTCGGTAAAAGCTTGACCATTTGTTAAGACATCTAAACCTCCACACGTCTCAGATCCAAACCTAGCTTCCTCTCCTTCGGCTTCTTTGAGTCCGGTCCTCACTTAATAAACTAACTCAATAAAACTTAAGATGATTACATTAGAATCCGGTTGGAAATATTTAACTTCCCTGAAATTAAGCGACTGTATCCCCACCCCCGATTTTTGCTTTAGTTTGGCCCCTTATCCCTTCACAGCGGCCCTGATTGGGGCAGGGTATGGAGGGATCGGGCAAATACTTAGCCCTCAAAAGGGGCTGGCCCCTCTTCCTTATGCGATTTGTTTTGAAGTGGCTTATTACATCAAGCAATGCTTTTACCTATTGGGACACTTTTTTAATCGCTATCTGATGAGTTGGCTAAAAGAAGGGGAGAATCAGGATAACCAGAAGACGCAAGAGGGGGCGACTCAGAAAGGAGGGATCTTTCAGCAAGTACGATCTGTCTACCACAGAGGCATCCAACTGCAGGCAGACTGTTTTCAAAAATTTGATGGCCTGTTTTCCCGTGTTTTTCGCGTCCGTTCTTACGAACAGGTGCACTCCTCCTGCCTTCCACAGGCCTCTTGGGTAGAGGTTTGTCGACATCGGTTTTGGGAGGATATGAAAGTTGTCGTCATCAATGCGTTTAGTTTGTCTTTAGCCTACCAGCTATGTGATTGCATTGGTCTACTCCTCCCTTATCGCAACATTCCTTTTTTAGCTTTAATCATTCAATCGATTGCGTTTGAGATCTTTATCATGCCGGCTCTTTTCTATTTATATCATCGCGCGAGAAGCTATATTATTGAGAAAGCCAATCAAGAAACAGGAGTGATTGCTGCAATAGCGCGGTGTTACCAGCGTGTGCCGAAGTTTCAGTTAAGCAGTTGCTAAACTAAGGAGGGGGCATGGAATTAGAAGGTAAAATTTGGAAAGATGGGAAATTTTGGCTTGTAGAAGTTCCTGCTGTAGATGTGTGTACGCAGGGATATACAAGGAAAGAAGCTTTAAGAATGATTGCTGATGCAATTAAAGGTCTGATCGATGGATATTTTCCAGAAGAACAGTCAAAGAATTTTAAAATATATGTTCAAGATTATAAAAATGATGTGATTGGAGTCACTTCTTCTGATAATAGCTTGATGTTGGCTTTTTCTTTAAGAAGACAGCGTGAAATTAGCAAGTAGCCTCCCCTGACGCAGCTCATACCGATGTGTGCAGAGCCCCGCCAGCTTATCATCATGGGTCACCAGCAGTAAGCCCTTTTTTGGGTTGGAAGCAAACCCCAACAACATCTCATGAATCACTTGGGCTGTCTGACTATCCAGATTACCGGAAGGCTCATCGGCCAAAATCAAACAAGGATCATTGCACATCGCCCGCGCTAGCGCCACCCGTTGTTTTTCTCCTCCTGAAAGAAGAGAAATGGGAAAATGCATCCGCTCTTTCAATCCCACTTGCTCCAGTAACGCACGCCCCCGTTTTTCTGCGGGGCTGCCGGAGGCAATTGATTTCCGCGCGATTCGAGCCGGCATCAGGACATTCTCCAGAGCGGTGTAGTCCTCTAAAAGATAAAAAGATTGGAAGACAAAACCAATCTCTTCATTACGCATCCGCGTGCGATTTGCCGCCGTTACCCGCTCTCCCTGGATCGTGAGAGAGCCTTGGCAAGACTCCTCCAAGGTGCCTAGAATCTGCAAAAGGGTGCTTTTCCCTTCTCCTGAGCGGCCGACGATGGCAATTGATTCTCCCGCTCGGATGTGCAAATCGATCCCTTTTAAGATCTCAACTCGCATGGGGTGGGAATAAGACTTATAAATTCCCCTCGCTTCTAGTAAGAAGTCCTTCTCTCTCTCTCCTCCCTCCGTTCTCTCCTTCTCCTTCTCCCTCTCCCTCTCCATTTCTATCCTCCTCCATTCGCCCGTAGAATATGAGAAGGGCGCAATAAGCACGCCTTAATGGCCGGAACAATCCCTGCAATTAAAGAAAGGCAAACGGTTGCTCCTAAAACAAAAGAGAGGGCTTCCAGGCTTAACTCATGCGGAAGAATCGGCCCATAAACGTGCGCACTGAACATCTCATGCCCTTGCAGGCGGCTAAGCAAGCCAATGAGAGGATCTAGATAACGGAGTGTCAAAATGGCAACTAAAGTCCCCACGAGGCTTCCTAAAACGCCAATGATCGCCCCTGAAATACCAAAGATTAAAGCAATACTCTGAGAAGAGGCCCCCATCGAGCGTAAAATTCCAATCTCTATTTTCTTATCATTCACCAAAATAATTAACATCGAAATAATATTGGAGCAAGCGACGATGATAATGACCACGGCAATGAGCATAAAAAGATTTTTCTGGCTCTGCAGCTCTTGAATAATTTCCTTGGTAAATTCATATTCGCGATAGGTCTCAATATTCCAATAGCGATGAATCCCTTTTTCTTTGAGGCTTGCGAGTAGACGGGCCTTGACTGCATCGGTCTGATCCAGACGGTCAAAGTGCACATTAATTCCATTTGTCACATGGGCCTTATCCTCTTGTTGGTGGGAGGCGCGAATCAGGGAAGTCACTTCTTTGTTTGCTAAAAGAAACTTCCCTCCAATCGGAATAATTCCCGGATCGTAAAAACCCGCCACATAGACGGGAATCAGCTGCTCTTGTAAGAGACTCGCCGTGGGAGCAAGATAGCTTAAAAAGCCTCGATCTCCCACAAGGACGCCGACATCGCGAAAGCTTTTGGGAAGCAAGAGTCCCTCTCCAATATCAGGGTCTTGAGGTAAAATAAAGGGCACGCTTCCCTCCGGTTCACCCGGCCGGGAAGAGGGGGAAAGCCACCAAGAAGAGGAGTATTCCGCTTGAGGGATCGCTCGCGCGATCTCCAAGCCTCGAACAGGGACCTCTCCTTTCAGGAGAGTTCCCTGAAGGGGGAGTGCGATGGAGAACAGGAGCTGTCCCAAGTGCTTTGCCTCTTTGAGGCTTCCTTCATTCAACCGGGCAGAAAATGGAGCGCCTCCAGCCAGGGTGAGAGAAAAGGAAGGGGGAAGCGGCTGTGGTTCATTTGCTGCGAAAGGCTGAAAAAAGAGAGCATTCTCTTTTAAAAGAGCGAGGCCCGGAACGCCTGTCAATCCTTGTTCTTCTAGGTGATTTTGAAGAGAGAGGAGCTCTTCTTCTTTTTGAGGAACCACGAGCCGGACGATTTTCCCCCTTCTTAGAAGGGCGATCCCTTTCCATTGTCCTTCCGGTAATAATCGGCGTGGAATCAGCCACCCGGAAAGAGGGGCTTTTAATTGCTGCACTGAAACATGGGAGAAAAAATGGGCGAGACGCCTTTGAAAGGTGGCTGCATCAAAGAGGGGAGGGGAGCTTTCCTCTTCTTCCGTCTCAGCCGGAGCCACTCCCATTAAGTAAAGAAGATTCGTCCAATCGGTCCCGTCGATGGGAAGGAGCGTCTCTTTGATGTGGGGGTTTTCTCCATCAAAATTTCCTAAGTAAGCGGGATAAGATAAGGAAGAGCGAGAGGGTGAGGGAGTTTTAGAGAAGGAAGGGGGGCGTAAAAAGCGTAAGAGGTTTAAGCGAATATGGGTCGCTGTCAGTTCGAATTCTTGTCCTCGTAAGCCCCGAACATCGCTGATTTGTTCTAAAGAGGTGTAAGCGAGTTTAACCAAATCTTTCAAAGAGCCTTCTGAAGAGCGATCGGGGAGAGGCCAATAAGGGGGGATCTCTTGGTCGCTTTCCGGGTCGTAAGGGTCAACAAGAAGCGCTTCTTGCTTTTCTCCGATGGTTTTCGTCGAATAATCGGAGGCACTGCTGATCCCATCAATTTGATAATAATAAGAGTTGTAATAGGCTTCGGTGGGGGTGAGGCGAACAGGGGCTGTCAGGGCGGTCAGTTTTTTGATCCAGCTTTTTTCCAGCCCATCGGTGACGGAAAAGAAGACAATAATCAGCCAGACGACGAGGGAAATGACGAGAATGGAAATAAGGCTGATGATAGAGACTGAAAGCTGCCGCCGGCGAGGGAGGAGATATTTGCAGGCGACAGAAAGCTCAAACATAAGATTAAGATAAAGGGGGAAGAAGGCGTAAGAGCGAGATTATTTTGTCTCTTTAAATTCGACCCGTTTTCGTAAGGTCGGGTCGTATTTCTTTAAAGTCAAACGCCCGGGTGTAGTGGTCTTATTTTTTGTCGTATAGTAGTGAAAAGAGCTCTCTGCACTTCTCATTTTAATTTTTTCACGCTTGCTGGCCATTGAATAGACTCCATTAGTTAGAAGGTTACTAAGAGGAATATTTTAATAGAGGGGAGGATTTCCATTCAATTGAAATCTCTTGTCAGATCTCTAGCTTGGTCTCATCTTCTCCCAAGCTTTCGTTAAATAATATCAAGATCTTTGGTACGACATATAGCACTCGTTCTGAAATTCCGTCCCAACTGAAAAAAGGGGGGAGTGTTTTAGATGTCATATATGACCTAGGCAGTGATACAATAAACTCAAGCTTACTGAGTGGTATGTCAATATCTAGGTACGTCTTAAAGACTGGTCTTATCCAGTGAAAGCAATTTGCTTCTTCCTGGTCGTCCTTTGCTTGTTGATTCTTCCTTTTGATTTTGAGTAGTTCAATTGACGAATGGGGATGGTACTCAAAGGACGGACTGCTTTTTTCATCTCTTTCGATTTGAATGTGATCTAATAATTTTTTGATCGCGTGACTCTCTTTCTTCCATACTTTTGATCTTGAATGCCAGTTTGGGGCATCACCAGTGAATAAACCTGTGTGAAGCTCTGGAACATAATTATGTGCAACATGGATAAAATACTCCCCTAAGTCAATCTTTCTAGGCAGATCTTTTGATTCGTTGAAGCAATATTCCTTGTTGCAATATTGGTCGTCGCCCTTTACTAGATCATGGAAAACTGAGGGAAGTTGCTTATAATGTCGTTTACAAAGGCGAACAGACTCTTCATTATAATAACCATCGTTTAAGCCTTCGATAAGGATAAGAGAATGATTGTTTGAAGTACCCTTATGAGTGATGATTGTCACTGTCCAGCTGAACGCGCTCACGAGAATATTAGGATTGATCTTACTTTTTGCGCAAATGGGTTCAAGCCGAATAGAAAAGTTAGGCTGTGTTTGTGAGACATCAAAAGGGAGCATATTCTTTAAAGACATGTGTGCGATCCCCTCGATGTCCACGATTTTCAAGCACTTTTTGAGGAAATCAATAGATTGCGCAAATGGCTCTGATGTTTTTGCTTTTTGTGCTTCGTTGCTATACAAATCTTTTAATCTATTTAAGCTGGAAAGTTTGCACCAGACGGAAGGGAGGAGCGATTCACTGAAGGGAGACCAGTTTGTGATTTTAGTCTGCTGATCAAATAATTGCCAAATGAGTTTACATTTGGGTGTTTGCAGGAGAGTGAGCTTTTTATCTCCTAAGTTCCAATTGTGTTTTGGAGAAGTAAAAAAAAAGCCCTTGGCCCCCAATACGGGCGTTGTTTGCCTGAAAACATCGAATGCTTTCTTTAGATCGCCCTCAGAACCTCGCTTGAGACAGATCGAGGCAAGCACTTGAGAAGACGCTAAGTCCCGCAATTCACAATTTAGAGAGGTATCTTTTTGGATGAGACGTATTTCTTTTTCATTTACGACCCATTTGTCATGTGCATCAGGGATGATAGGGATGATATTGTTAGAAACCTCACTAATAAATCCATTCATTTTAACTCCAAAAAGAGAAGGCCAAAACCGTCTCTGTTAATTTTTACGACGTCTCTTTAACCAGAAGCCTCCTCATCCGAGGAACCGAAAGGATTTAAGGAGCTCTTTGCAGATGTAGAAGCAGCAACAGAGAGATCGACACTATTATCAATCGCTTGATGAGCTGCTTCTTTGATCTTTGGTGCAGCCGTGTCTACAGACTGACCGATCAAGGGGCGCATTTGATGATTGATTTCTTGAACACTCGCATTGACGGTTGTGTTAAGGATAGGTGCCGTAGAGGCGGCTACAGCTGGAGAGTAAGCTCCAATAGATCCTATCACAGACAGTTTTGTCGTCTCGCCTGCTGCATAGACAGCTTGTTGGCTGCCCTGTTGAAGCACTTCTTTCGCGAGTGGAATTGCTTTGTCAATCTTAGCATCCACCTGTTCTTTTAGAAAATCTTTTATAGAGTCTGCATCAAAGACCATGGCATTAGGATCGGCAGTCATGCCAGGTGTTGAATCTAAAGTACGCATCTTTACCTCCTTTTCAAGTGGTTTTTACTTCTTCAAGTCTATTTTCTGTTTCTTTTGGTTCTGGTTTTTTGAAATGTTGTTCATAGAGTTGTTCCCTTAAATTAAAAAGGTCAATTTTCAGCATTTTATCTTCTTTTGTAAAGATACCTCGTTCATGTTTCTTATCAATTTTTTCCATCGTAAATCCTATTTGTTCCACTGCAAAATTCGAAATAATGCTCTCTAAATATTTTTAATCTTTGTATTTCTTCTTTCGAGAACTCAACTATTTCTTCCTTTTTTATTCCTTCTTTCGTGAAATACTCTATTTTGTCTTTTGGATTATTAATAATACGTGAGCACAGGAAATGCAAGGAAACATACCCGCCATGGTTGACTTGTATTTTATATCTTGGCACTTGGGATGCTCGCCGTAGAATCGCAACTAAGCCGGATATTTTCTTTTGGCTTTCTTTGTTCGCTAAGGCTCTCGAGTTCATACATTTGTGGGGCAGCTTGTTTTGACCCCTCTATCAGAAGAGAGATAGGATAAATGCAAGGTTGTTTGCGTTAAGGGGCAAATCACGAATTTGTAGTCGTCCTGATTCTGATAACCCTTTTCGATTAGATTTGTGAGTTTTGGTGCAATTTCCCCCCACCCTCTCTCTTGAAAGAGGTCATACGCTGAATACCCGATAAACATGCCAGCAACTCCTCCCACAGCACCGACAGCAGCTCCTGCTGTAACTCC
Source organism: Parachlamydiales bacterium (assembly GCA_963801825.1). GTDB lineage: Bacteria > Chlamydiota > Chlamydiia > Chlamydiales > Parachlamydiaceae > CAWDGI01. The sequence goes on along the minus strand of CAWDGI010000002.1, from coordinate 128,493 downwards.
TGGTGCAGCACCGATCCCTCCGAGCATTCCTCCGCCGATTGCGCCAACCAAAGCGGCTCCTCCGACTTGTGCAATTCGGTTATTTAAAACACCGACGATCCCTATTTCCTCCCAAGCCATTTCCCCCCAAGCTTGGTCCCAAGCAAGATTGACAAATCTGTCATACGGCAATTTACAAGCAGATGATTCTTTACAGCATTGCATACAGTGCATACTCCTCTATTGTAAGGTGGATAGATTGTGAGTCATATTTTGATAGATCGCAGAGACAGGATCAGGAGAGAGAATTTCACTGACAAAGACGTTTCCGATCTCCCGTAACACGAAGTGCAATGTTTGTAGGGGATCTTTATTCGCAATCAAATGACCCACAGCAAAAATGATGAGACTGGCCCATCCATAATACGAATAAGAGGCTTTTGGTTTTATATAATCAGAGACAACCGGATGAGTCAGGCTGATGCCTGTTTGAATCCCCGCTCTTCTATCTAGACGATCTGGCATTTTTTTTGTCCTTTTGAAATAAACTCAAATTTGTTGGTTTCAGAATTCCAATAAAATGATTTGATGTCAAGAAAAATATTGAAGAGATCAAAATGGCCCAGCAATTGCACACTTGCATGCAATTGCTAGGCCATTCTTGAGTTGTTTTTAGCTGCCTAGCTGCGCAGCGAATTCATTGGCCATATGACTTGGAATAGAAGAGCAAATCTCCCACCTATAAGTATTGGGACGTGTACTGTCGTAATAACTAGAGCTAGTGTTATATAATGTATTGCTTTGCCAAGGGCGGAAAATTGCGTGTAAATATCCTAGAGCTTTTAAAATAAAATCTGGCTCATTGCTGATATCTTTGAAGCTCGTTTTTTCGACGAAAGCAAAGATTGTGTTTGCGGTGCGAGCAGGCTTCCCGACCGGGCCACGACTTTGCCCTTTCACAATAATGACTCGTCTTCCATCTGATAGAGTCATTCTGGAGATTCTATACTCCCATGTATCCCAGTTAATTATCTTAATGATCTCATCCGTTTTTGTATTAGGAGTGACCTCCCAGTTAACTTCTGGTAATGCCGCAAATTTATCCTTGCCCCCTGTGATTTTATGAAAGGCTTTGATTAAAGGATCTTCCGATGCGAGATGCGAATAAATGGTCCATCCTGCAAAGGCAAAGCCTGCGATCACAACAGGCCAGCATAAAAATGTGGAGCTCAAAGCCAACCCTGCTAAAGAGGAAAAAATCACTGTAGCGACCACACGAACAGCTGCCAAAGTTTTTGGTAATTGCGTGGAAATCAGTTCTCCGTCTTTAAAAGGAAGAGGCTGCCCCGCAGGAATGCGAGGATAGCAAGTATGGAAAGCTGTACGAGGATAGCAAGTATGGAAAGCTGTAATGGGAGTCCCAAAGAATACAAAAGAATTGTCCATAAATAAACCTTCTTTATTTTTGATGATTGTTGATTGTAAGACGCTATTCTATCTATTAATGATTAAGATTTTATAAATTTATTCATTTTAATTAAAAAGGAATTCTCGTTAAAGGATCCAAATCAAAAGGATCGCTTCTTCCTTGGCGCCGATAGCGGTGATACCCCAATCCGGCAATCATGGCTGCATTGTCAAGGCTAAGTCCAAAAGAGGGCCAAACCAACCGATGCTGCCCTCGATCTTCTTGGACAAAAAGCCGGCGCAATGCTTGGTTATTCGTCACCCCGCCTCCAAAAAGAATGGAGCCAACCCCATATTGATGAGCCGCAGAAAGCGTCTTTTGAACGACATCTTCAAAAGCGGCCCGCTGAAAAGAAGCAGCTAAGTTCTTCCTTTCCTGTTCTGTGAAAGAATGCATCATCGCCTCTCCCTCTCCCCTCTGCTTGCCCTTGCCCCTCAGAGTATAAAGCAGCGCAGTCTTCAATCCACTAAACGAAAAAGCAAAAGGCTGCCCTTTCACCTGCCCCGCCTTTAAGGGATAAGCGTGGCGATCTCCCCCTTGAGCGAGTTTCTCAACGGGAGGGCCGCCCGGATAAGGAAGACCCAGGAGCTTCGCCGCTTTATCAAAGGCCTCCCCAATGGCATCATCGACAGTCTGGCCAATCAGCTGATAAACGCCGATCTCCTTCATCAAGAGAAGAGTCGTATGCCCCCCCGATAAAATGACTCCCAGGCAAGGAAAAGAAACCGGATCCGAAGTAGACATGAGGGCAGCATACAAATGCGCTTCAACATGGTTGACGCCAACAAAAGGCTTTTGCATGCTTAAGGCTAACGCTTTAGCCGTATTTAACCCAATCAATAAAGCTCCAATCAAGCCCGGTCCATGGGCGACAGCAAGGAGGTCCACTTCTTCTAAACGAAGATCTGCCTCCCGCAACGCTTGATCGATCACAGGAAGAATCAGGTCAATATGGCGCCGGCAAGCAAGCTCCGGAACCACCCCCCCATATTTTTGATGAAGATCGATTTGAGAGGCCACCACATTAGATAAAATCAGGCGCCCCTCTTGTACAACCGCACAAGCTGTCTCATCACAGGTGGTTTCAATTCCTAAGACTCGCACAAATTCTACTCCATCCGCTGGACGAGAAGTGAAGCAGCCGCTCGATCGAGAATCCACAGGGCTTTATGAGTGGGCGTTCCCACCCTTTGCACCGGCAAACGATCCGAATCGTCCCCCTCCAATAAAACCTCTGCCACGCGCTCTTTTTTCTTCTCTCCCATCACGTAAATGCAGATCGTCCGTGCTAAGTCCATGCATGCATATGTCATTGTGAGTCGCCACACCTGTTTTTGCGGAATGTTGTTCGCTACAAAAAGACGATGATTCGCATGAAGAGCGTCGGTGTAAGGGAAAAGGGAGGCGGTATGTCCATCCTCTCCCATTCCTAACATGATGAGGTCAAACTGAAGGGAGGGAACGTGTGCACGGATTTGCTCTTCATAAAGACGGGCCGCTTCTTCCCTATTTTGCTCTCTAGGAACGGGGAAAATGTTTTTGGGATCGAAGGGAAGGCTTTTAAGTCCCGCCTCCATCGCCATAAAATAGTTGCTTTCCGGATGATTTAGGGGCACATCTCGCTCATCACTCCAAAAGAGAAGGACTTTAGACCAATCCACCCTTTTTTGATGCTCCGCTTGGCTTAAGCTCTTAAAGATTGCATGGGGAGTTTGTCCGCCGGAAAGAGCGACGATAAAGCAACCTCGCTCTTGAATCGCTTCTTGGGCAAGTTCTATCCATTGAGTGGTGCAGAATCGGACGGTCTCTGCTTCGTCGCCGGGAATCACGAGATCTCGCCGTTGATCAAACGGTTGAATGGCTGTTTTCCAATTAGAGGCTTTCATTTTTTTTGCATTTCGCAAGTGAGATGGATCAGTTCCATGGTGGGCAGATAGTGTGCACTCATTTTCTGATAAAAAACCTCTTGAATAAAGCTCCTTCCTGATCGTAGGGTGGGCATTAGGAGAGTTAAGGGAAGCTCACATTGGAATTGATTATACGCCTTCACTTTCACTTGATCCATGCTTGTCCTCTTTATCTCGCAAGTATACTCGTTTTCCCCTAAAATTTCCAGGGCAAGGATCTCTTCCGGGGCAAAATGCTCTTCAAGATGGGGGAGTAGGTGGATCTCTTGCTTTTTCCCTTCCGTTTCATACTGAAGGGTCAGCGCTCGATCTTTTTCTTCGTATGTCTTTAAATTTCCGTTCAAACAAGAAGCCAACCACGCTTGTAGGTAAAGGGCACGTGATGCGGGGTGGAAGCTCGCATTGTTTGGGGCATCTTGGTAAAAGATTTTAATGTTATGGGCGGTCTGTAGCTGTTTAAATCTTTCCGGACTATCAAACACATGTGCTAAAATATTTCGCCATCCCCTGGTTCGCACCCAATTTAAATCGATGACATCGAGGGAAGTGGAATGAATGATGGTGAGAATGTCTTCGCAAAAACGTCCCATGTTTTGCGTCGATTCGGAATCAAAAATGAGGCGAGTGGCAAAAGGGCGAAGATGGGGAAGGATCGATCCGGCGGTGGAGTCTTGGCCCCATAATAAGTAAATGGGGAGATCGGGGACAAAGAGAGTCAGAAGGAGAAAATAGACGCGATTGATCTCTTTTCCCGATGCTTCGATGAAGATTTGATCCTCTTGAACGATCTTGAGGCTTAATGCCTCTTCTTTGGACTGGGGATGGCCTTGAATGAATACGACACGACAAGAAAAAAGCTGAGTGATGAGCTGGACCACTTCCTTAAAATATTCGGTTTGACGGGGCTGTTCCGTATAGACGATCAAATTAAATAAACAAGCGTGGCCGCTTCCTTGTCGATCATTTATTTTTTTGATTTGCTGGCTCTCTAATTCTAAAGAAGACGCCATTGCCTTCCCCCTCGTTTTATGAGTTGATCGGCCTCAGGAGGTCCCCACATACCGGCGGGATAATTGGGAAAGTCTTTTGGAGGATGTCGTTGCCAATCCTCGAGGAGAGGGGTGAGGAGTTCCCAAGCGATTAAGACTTCATCATCGCGGGCAAAGAGAGTATTATCTCCTGCCATGCAATCGCAGATGAGCCGCTCATAGGCTTCCGGGGCAGTTGAACCAAAATAGGAGCCGTAGCGAAAATCCATTTTCACAGGCTGAATGACTTGGCTGAGCGCAGGCACCTTGCAATTAATTTTAAAAGAGATTCCTTCATCCGGTTGAATCCGAATGAGCAAGATATTGGGGTCTAAAGAGGAAGTGGTCTCTTGAAATAAATAAGAAGGAGCTTTTTTGAAAATCACGGCAATTTCTGAGACCCGCTTAGGAAGGCGTTTCCCCGCTCGCAAATAGAAGGGGACGCCTGACCAGCGCCAATTATCAATGAAGAGCTCGAGAGCGACATAAGTTTCGACGAAGGATTGAGGGGAGACATTCTCTTCTTCCCTGTAGCCTTTTACCGCTTCGCCATAGATAAATCCGGGAGCATACTGTCCACGAACGGCCCGTTGAGAGAAATTGTTTTTGGGGAAGGGGCGGATGGATTTTAAGACTTTGACCTTTTCTTCATGAATGGAAGAGGCAGCAAGACTGCTGGGAGGCTCCATTGCAACCAGGGAAAGAAGTTGCATCATGTGATTTTGGACGATATCTCGCAGCATTCCTGCTTCTTCAAAGAAGCGACCCCGTGTTCCGATTCCAATCTCTTCCGCGACGGTAATTTGGAGATGATCGATGTGATGATGGCTCCAAATCGGTTCAAAAATTGAATTAGCAAAACGAAAAATCAGGAGATTTTGAACCGTTTCCTTTCCGAGGTAGTGGTCGATACGATAAATTTGACTTTCATCTAGATATTGAACGAGATCTTTTTGTAATTGCAAAGCGGAGGAAAAATCTTCTCCAAAGGGTTTTTCAATGATGATGCGGCTCCAGCGATTTGTTAGATGGGGGGAATAGATCAGTTGATGCTGGTGGAGCTTTTCGACAATAGAAGGAAAATAGCTGGGTTGGACAGATAGATAGTAAACGCGGTTTCCTTTCGTCCCAAATTGCAAATCGAGTTGGTGAAGAAACTGGTTGAGGCGATCATAGCCTTCATCTTGGTCAAACTCAGATTGTAAATAAAAGAATTGTTCCTGAAAGGTTTTCCAGATCTGAGGATCCACAGAAGAAGAGCGTGAAAAATGCTCGATATCTTCATGCATTTCGGCTCGGAATTGTTCATGTGTTTTCGGTCGTCTGGCAAAGCCGACGCAGGCAAAATGGCCGGGGAGTTGCCCTTCTCGCGCTAAATTATAAAGGGCGGGGATCAGTTTGCGTGCTGTTAAATCGCCGGTGGCACCAAAAATGACCAGAATGCAAGATTCGGGGATTTTGGTGGCGCGGTCGCTTTCTAGAAGAGGATTCATAAAAGAAGAAGGGGCTACAAGCATAGGGGATGCACCGGTTGATCTATTTAAATCCGAGTATAAGCGATTGGGCTAGGCGGGTGTCAATGAATTTATTTCACGGTTCGGTGATGAAAATATCGATTGAAATTTAAAAAAGCTTTTATTAGTAGTCGAGTTTATCGTTTCAAGAAGGAAAATATGGAGCAAGCTTTAAAAAAACATCTCTTTTTCTGGTTAGTCTGTCTGGTTTGTGCGTATGGACTTTTCCCTTTGAGTGCGAGGGAGAGGCAAGAAAAAATTTGCCTAAACCAAGCTTTCCCGAATTTGGATGCATGCATCCCTCCCGAACTGCAAAATTTGCCCTATGCCATCTACCCAACCAGTCCAGACTATAATACGGCTCGGTTGAATTACAATAAGCGGTTTGTTTATTTCCCTAAGGCCATCTTTGCTCCAACGACTCCGCAGGAGGCGCAATATGTGCTTAGCATATTGACTCAATATCACCTTTCTTTTGCGGTGCGCTCAGGAGGCCACTGCTTTGAGCCGGGGTCTTTATCCTCTGATTATATCATCGATCTGCAAAATTTTAATGCCATTATCCCAAATGTGGATAAGCAAGAGGTGTATATTGGAGCAGGCTGTGTGCTTGGGACAGTGATCGATACTCTAGGACAATTGGATTATGCCATTCCCACTGGCACATGTCCCACCGTTGGGGTCACAGGATTAACACTTGGAGGAGGGATTGGATTACTTGCCCGAACGTTCGGGCTCACCTGCGATTCGGTGAAGAGCATCACGCTATTGACAGCCGATGCAGAGATCATAGAGGTCAATGCCTCAAGTTATCCCGATCTTTTTTGGGCCTTGTTAGGAGGGGGAAATGGCTCCTACGGGATTGCTTTAGGGTTTACATTTCAAATGTATTACATTCCTCAGGTGACGTTTTATGAGTTGATCTGGGAATGGGATCCTCAACTCATTTCTCCTATTATGCATGCCTGGCAATCTTGGGTGAAAAATTTACCGGATAACCTCTCTTCTGTATTAGGGATTCGCCATCCCAATCATATGTGCGCCCAGCCTAGCGAAACCCCGCCGCTTGTCATTCGTGTATTTGGACTTAAAGTGGGCGCTGAGCCATTTACAGAGTGGGAGTGTGCTTTTAAAGAGCTTCGGCCGTGGGTGAGAACCTTTTCAGGACGTTTTGTTGATATCTCAAAATATTGGGCGCTAGAGCCTGCACTTCCTTTTAACAAAGCAAAATCGAGGATATTAAGGAAGCCGGTGACAGAGAATGTCATGAAGGAAGTAACTCGTTTTTTTACTCGTTTAGAGAGGCGCAATCCCAATTATTTAGTTTATTTTAATTTCGAGGCTTTTGGGGGAGTCATTCCTCAGTTTCATACTTCTTTTTTTCCTCGTCATGCCTTTGGATGGTGGTTTCAAGCCTATTATTGGGGTCAGCAGAAACAAAGTCCTGAAGTATTGGCCCTGAGTCGCCGGTTTTATGCCAAAATTCCGCGGGAAGTGTCGAAGGATTGCTATGCCAATATTGTGGATTATGATCTTGGGAAAGATTATCTCAAGTTATATTACGGGAATCATGTGAAGCGCTTGATTAAGATTAAAGATAAATATGATCCTTTGAATATTTTTCATTGGAGACAGAGCATTCCTACTTCTCAACGTCTTTTCCTTCCATATAAAGAACGTCGGGACAGAGGTCTGCGCCATTTGGCCATACAATAGTCCCCAATCTCCTATCTAATTTCACAGATTTGAAGAATTCTAAATTTCTAAAAGGATAGAAAACTGTCCCTGGCCCAAATTTAGTTAATTTTTTCAAATCGACTACTTTTTTTTTCTTGTCATTAAAGGTTAACTTTAACTTATAACCTTCTAGGTACTCACATTTTCTAACTAGGTGTAACATATGAACCTTCGATTAATTTAAGCCTTTTATTTTCTTGGGAATAAAGCCTTTTCTAGCTGTTTCCCAGCCTTCAAGAAGTTCTTCCCTATGAAGGAATGCCCATTGGATAACCAACAAAGCTTTATTCTTAGGGATTTTTCCTTCAATCATCTCTAAAGTATCAATTCTAAATACAGCCTTTTGACTTCCATAAACAACGTGAAAATGAGGTGGGCTATGATCATTACTATAAAAATGAATAGTTAAACCGTGGAATCGACTAATTTCAGGCATTTCTTTTCTCGACTCTTTTTCTCTTGAATGTTATTCTAAGAGGAAATTTTCTTCCTGTCAATAAATGTCTTATGTCTGTCAGAACCGACGCATTAAAATTTACTTGCCAATATTGATTGCCAAAGGCGTTATCGGAAAATTTTAATGCATCAGTCCTGAGGAATAACCGCAGAGGTGCAAAGTGACAAATAAAAAATCTATACCATATGACGAGCTAGGTTTTAGAATTTTTCTTGTAAATGCGCCGATGCTTACACTTCCTGACGGATCAAGGTGCCTTGCCCCTAATATGAAAAAACTTCAGGAAACAGCTTTCTGTGCATTGGCAAAGAAGCCTAATCGTCTTTCAGGCTCTGAGGTGCGTTTCATTCGCAAACATATGCGAATGACACAAGTGGAATTTGCCAGTTGGCTCAATATGGCGAATCATTCGGTCGTATCTCAATGGGAAAACAAAGGCGATCACTTGAGTGGTATGGATTACAATACTGAAATTCTCCTCCGTTTGCTCATGGAAGCTCAGATTTCAAAAAAATCCACTTTGCCTTTGAGTAAGATCGAAAAGTTAAGGGGATTGACACCTATTGAGGAAACCATAACCTTAAATTTAAAAGCATCGTAGGGTAGATGTCGACCATTTTGGGTATTTTTTGACTAAAACCGCGAAATGTCAATTAAGGACCGCTTCAGATCTTATTGCTCAGTTTCGAGAGAGATTAATAGTTGAGGTGACCTCAATTGATCACTTACTTTTGAAAATACCTACATTCCCATTTCTAATGGATCTTCCCAAAATTCATGTGCAGAGATCGAGGCGTTTGTCAAAGCGTCTGGATGCTTTTCTTGGTTTAATGCCGATTTAATCACAAACTGATTTGGATTGACAATCATTCTTAAAGTCAAAGAAACCATATGAATGAGTACTGGTATCTTTGTTATTAAAAACGCATTAGCATTGAATTCACTTTTTCCTCGATAATACACTGCTTGAGGGATAGTAAATATAGCTGTAAAAGGAACTAGAACAATATAATAACTTAACTGACATACACCATTTAACACTAAACTAAACCTAAAAAGGATATGTTTGCCTATCCATTCAATTTTGCTATCTGTTTGGGATTGAAATGACTTTGTGCAAGCAATTTCTGCTTTCCTTAATTTGAAATCGCAAAGATCGTTAATATGCTCATCTATTTCTTTTTCTTTCTGTTGCCTGTTTATATCCTCATAATTTTCTGGATTCTTTATAACATCGACTACCACTGTGGCATAAGCAATGAAATTAGGAGTATCGATATTGTAACGTGTCAAGATCTTAGAATGGACCTCGAAGATATTTCCTATAATTTGCAATGGCACAGTCACAACACCCCGTGCAGAACGTGTCCAATTCGCTATATTATTTATAGGAGGATATAATCCAAAAGAGCCTAATGACAAAACAGTAAAAATACCACCGACAGCTGTTCTGATCAAGTTCTCTATTGGAGAATAAATCGCAAGAGCTGGATAGAGAATATAACGCTCTGTATTATTGACAGGAAAGTGGGTGCAAGCATGATGAATTTGTTTGTTAAACATGGTTTTTCCTTAAAACATAATTTTGGTTTTGCTTATTTTTTCACTTCAACGCCTATTTCATAGAGAAAATTAGGGCTAAAATCAGCACCATTAGGCCACTGAACTGTGATGAAATCGTCGTCAACAGCGACCTTTTTAAAATACTCAATATTCTTGAGAGGCTCGTACATTGGCCCCCACAATTCTTTCTCTAGATCAACGATCTTTGTCTTATTATCGTTAAATAGAAGTTTAAGTTTGCGTCTTTCTAAATACTCTGTTTTTTTTACTCTCATGATTAAAAACTTTCTTTGCTCTGCTAACTGGTTAAGTTTACCTTCTTCCTAGCATTATCTGCAACAGCTTTAAGTTGAATGAGCATTTTTCTAGTTGATTTCTCAGGACGAAAGCTCTACAATGCCTCCAGTTAGACGTGAGGACCCATGTTTCAAGATCTCTCAATCGTGCAAAAATGGATGACAAGCGAATCCCTTTACTGGTTTTGCGCCCTTGCTGGTTCTGGGATGTTCCTCATCCAGTTTTTGCTTAACTTGATGGGACTCGGAGAGCAAGAAGAGATTGACGACGGGGGGATCACCGATTCTGGCAAGTTTAAATGGCTTTCCAGGCAGGCGATCGCAGGCTTTCTCATGATGTTTGGCTGGAGCGCTTTGACTTGTCAGAAAGAATTTAATTTAGAGGGAGCTTCTAGAATAGGCATCGCTCTTCTTTGTGGAGGGATCACCATTTTTGCAACCGGTCTGATCTTTAAATTAGCGAAGAAACTGCATAGCCAGGGGACAATTTTCAAAATTGAAGAGACAATCGGCCAAGAAGCGGTTGTGTATCAGCGTATTCCTGCAAATGGAATCGGAAAAGTCTCCGTAAGCATTGAGAATTTCATGAGAGAAATCGATGCCTGTTCAAGCGATCGCAACGAAGTGCCTTCGTTCGTTAGAGTCAAAATCATTCAGAAATTAGATGATAAAACTGTCATGGTTAAAATGTTATAAATTTAGGAGGAGCCATGGATAATGCGTATTTGGGAATGACAATCATTGGATTTCTATTTTTCCTTTTCTCTACGGCGTTTTTTTTAGCAAAGCTCTACCGTCGATGTCCCTCAAATAAGGTGCTTGTTGTCTACGGCCGAGTGGGATTCAATAGAACAGTCCAATGCTGCCATGGGGGAGGGACCTTTGTTTGGCCATTGATTCAAGGTTATGCGTTTTTAGATTTAACTCCACGCACCATTCATATTCCTCTTAGAGGCGCTCTTTCCCATCAAAATATTCGAGTGAATGTTCCCAGCACATTTACAGTTGCCATTGGGTTGACTTCCGAAATTATGAATAATGCAGCAGTTAGATTGCTAGAGCTAGGACATAAAGAAATCGAGTCCATGGCAACAGAAATTATTATCGGGCAACTCAGATTAACAGTGGCTTCCCTGCGAATCGAAGAGATTAATCAAGATAGAGAAATGTTTCTTGCCTCAATTAAAAAGAATATTGAACCTGAATTACATAAGATTGGACTGACTCTTCTGAATGTTAACATTACAGATATCACCGATGAGTCCGAATATATTGACAGTATTGGAAAGAAAGCCTCTTCTATGGCGGTCAATCAAGCCAAAGTGGATGTGGCAGAGCAAGAAAAACAAGGTGATATTGGGAAGGCTTTGGCAGAGAAAGATCGTCGTGTGTCCGTGGCTTCTTATCATGCGGAAGCGGTGAAAGGGGAGAATGAATCCAAAGCGCAGATTGCCCTCACTAATGCCATGTTAGCGGAGAAAGAGGCAGAAGCCTATCAACGGAGTCAAGTGGCTAAACAATATGCGGAAGCGGAAATTCAAAAAGCGCGTGCTCAAGCGCAGGCAAAACGATTAGAAGCGGAACTAATCATTCCAGAAGAGATTAATAAGCGAAAAATACAGATTGAAGCAGAGGCGGAATCGCAAAAGAAAATCCTTATTGCCCAAGGAGAAGCTGAAGCCCTTTTAGCCATTAGACAAGCAGAAGCAGAAGGGATTGAAAAACTCCTTGATGCGAAGGCAAAAGGATATAAACAGCTTGTCGAAGCTTGCGGAAATGATGCCAAAAGCGCCTCCACAATGTTATTAATAGAAAAGCTTGAAGAGATCGTTCGTTTGCAAACAGAAGCCATCAAGAATATAAAAATTGATAAGATCACGGTATGGGATAGTGCAAGCTCAGAGAAAGGCTCGTCTACCTCAAATTTCATTAGCCAATTTGCAAAGTCTCTCCCTCCCTTGCATGATATTGCCTCATTAGCGGGACTTGAATTACCGCAATATTTAGGTAAAATCTCTGTCGATGGAGTCAAGCAAAAGCAAGAGATTAATGGGAAGAGTCATATTTAAAACACTTATTCTCCCGGAATACTCCGGTGTACTCTGATTTTTTTGCAAAAAACATCTTACACTTGGAGTATTTTTTTTATTCAAAATTCTCTTCGTTTTCCCTCATAACTGTTTGACTATACACCCTGGGCATGATCTTGCTTCACGCCTTGGCCCTTGGTATAACAAACCCCTAAGTTGTATTGCGCAGGCAGAAAATAGACCATATTTCCTCATAGAAATCGATATTCTCAATTCCATGAGGAATTTTTAGCCATAAAAAGTCCTCATGGAATTCAATTTTCTCGATTTTGTGAGATTTTTTTAATATATTTCAGATTAAACAAGGAAGGTAAAAATGGATGAAACACCATTTTATGGGAGAGAAGAGGAGTTAGAGCGCCTCAGGCTTTTACTCAAAAAGAAAACATCCAGTTTAGTCGTTATTAAAGGTCGGAGGCGTATTGGAAAAAGTCGACTGATTCTAGAATTCAGCAAGAATATAAAAACTTTTGCATTCGTTGGCCTTCCTCCGGATCAAAAGACGACGGATAACATCCAACGACAGTATTTCGTTGACCAGATGGAACGTCAGCTAGGGATTCGAGGACAAAAAGCTGATGATTGGGGGGAAATTTTTTGGACCCTTGCCGAAAAAATTCGGCACGGTCAACTATTAGTCGTCCTTGATGAAATCAACTGGATAGGTTCTTTAGACCATACATTTTTAGGCAAATTAAAATCAGCCTGGGATCTCTACTTTAAAAACAATCCCAAGCTTATTATGATCTTAAGTGGGTCCATGTCTAGTTGGATTGATGAGAATATCTTAAGCAGTACCGGATTTATGGGAAGGATATCGCTAGAGCTCACTCTTGACGACCTACCTCTGAATATATGTAATCTTTTTTGGCGATCAAAAGCAAAAATGGTCTCTTCGTATGAGAAATTCAAAATTCTTTCGGTCACAGGAGGGGTTCCTCGATATTTAGAAGAAATTGATCCTAGCAGATCGGCTGAAGAGAATATTCTCAATCTTGCCTTTAGAAAAGGGGGTTTGCTTGTTCAAGAATTTAAACGCATTTTTTCTGATCTTTTCTCCAAACGTTCCGGGCGCTACAAACAAATTGTGGAAAGTCTTGTTGAGGGTGCAGCAACACTTGATGAGATTGCTCAAGCAATCCAGCTCGAAAAAGGAGGAACCCTTAGTGAATATCTCTCAAAACTTATCGAGACGGGTTTTATTGCTCAAGATAATACATGGAACATTAAAAGCGGCAAAGAATCTAATTTGTGCAAATATAGACTAAGAGATAACTACCTGAGGTTTTATCTTAAGTATATCGAACCAAAACTTCTTCAAATTGAAAAAAATCGCGTAAAAATACCGCCTGCTTGGGCAACAATTATGGGGATCCAGTTTGAAAACTTAGTATTAAAAAATTTTCATAAGGTATTTGAATTGCTACGCATAGATCCTAACGAGGTTATCTATGATAATCCCTATTTCCAAAGAGCAACAAAAAGCCATCCCGGTTGCCAAATCGATTATCTTATTCAATTGAAGTATAACACTCTATATATTTTTGAAATAAAGTTTTCAAAAATGCCAATAGGAGTAGAAATTATACCTGAAATGGAATCTAAGTGTAAAAACATTGCAAGGTCAAAAGGATTTTCTCTTCGACCAATCTTGATTCACGTCAACGGTGTGACAGACTCATTATTAGAAAGTGAGTACTTTGCAGACCTTATCGATTTTGGCCAGTTCCTTGAAGGATAGGAAAAACAACGGAGGTCGCTAGCGGCATTCAGAAAGTCATAAAAACTCATTGAATAAACAATGCTAAATTTGGTAGTATACATCTAACTTTTTTAGCAGGCAAAAAGAAAATGCTCATCGGTTACATGAGAGTTTCAAAAAATGATGGTTCTCAAGCACTCGACTTACAAAAAGATGCTCTCTTGGCGTGTTGGTGTAGATGAAGAGCGTCTTTATCATGACTATGTTTCCAGCAAAAAAGATTCAAGACCTGGACTAGAAGCTTGTTTTAAGGCTTTACAGCCTGGAAATACACTTATAGTGTGGAAGCTAGACCGTTTTAAAAGAAAAAACTATGTTAAAAAGCATGACGGCATATGGGCGTGCCGATGTGACAACACAGGCCGGTCACTTTGTCATTGAGATCCAATCGGTCAACCGCAAATTCCTCGAAGTCAATGTAATTCTTCCTCGCGAACTGAGCCAATTCGATATCGAACTAAAAAAATGGCTCCTCCCTCATTTAGCGAGAGGACAAGTGACTGTTAAGGTGAACGCCTTTTTTGAAAAGGGGCTCCCCCTGATCGTCAAACCCAATCTCCCGTTGGCTCGCCAAGTCAAAAAGGGGTGGGAAGAGATTGGAAAGGCTTTACAGATCGAGCAGCCCTTTGACCTTTCATTGCTCTCCTCCATAGAAGGGTTATTGGGGTACGATGACAATCGAGAGGAAGAAGAGACCTATCGGCAGATCTTAAAGCAAGTCCTGCTGGAAGCGCTCCAACGTTTTTTAAACATGAAAAGGCAAGAAGGGGCCATGCTGCAACTCGATATCACCGAACGCTTAAATAAAATCCGCTCCTCTTTAAAATTAATCGAAGAAAAAGCCCCTCATGCTCCTAAAAAATTTCGAGACAAGCTGATCGCGCGCATTGAAGAGATTTTGCCGGGTCGGATTGAAAATGAGGAGCGCATCCTCCGAGAAATTGCTCTTTATGCTGAAAAAGTCGATATTGCAGAAGAAATCACTCGGTTTTATTGTCACCTAGCCCATTTTGAAGAACTCATCCAATCTTCTCTACTGAGTGTCGGAAAAACCTTGGAATTTGTTTTGCAGGAATTAAATCGGGAAGTCAATACCATGGGAAATAAATCGTCTGATATGGAGATTGCCCGTGCTGTCATTGACATTAAGAGCGAACTCGAACGAATTCGCGAACAGATTCAAAACATCGAATAATTATTTCATTTCCTCATGTCTTCTCACCCTCTTTTAGGAGATCAAAAAAAAGGACAATTGTTTATCTTGAGTGCCCCAGCGGGGACCGGCAAGACGACTCTTGTTCAAAAACTGATGCAAGAGTTTTCTCCCTCCCTCATTGCCAGCATTTCTTATACCACGCGCCTGCCGAGAGAGGAGGAAATAGAGGGGGTCCATTACCATTTTATCAGCGAAACAGAATTTGAAAAAAAAATTGCTGCAACAGAATTTCTCGAATATGTTAAACTTTATGGAATCTACTACGGCACTTCCCGAAGGTGGGTAGAAGAGCGGCTGGCTCAGGGAAAGCATGTTATCTTAGTCATTGATACACAGGGCGCTTTGCAGCTTAAAGGGCATTTTCCGGCGGTTTTAATTTTTCTTTCTCCTCCTTCTCTCGATGTCTTGCGTGCACGGTTGATCAGCCGGAGAACCGAAACAGCCGACATGTTAGAAAGGCGGCTTGATTGGGCTCAAAAGGAATTGCAAGCCATTCCTTATTACGATTACCAGCTGATCAATGATGATTTGGAGACTGCTTATCAAGTCTTGAGAAGTATCATCATCGCAGAATGCCATCGTCCAGAGAAACAGCGAATATGATTTAAAAGGAGTTGTATGGATAAAAGAGCAAAAATTTCCTCCCCTCTCACAAATGAAGAATTAACAAAAAGATTTAAAAATCAGTTTGATCTTGTGAATTATGCCATTAGACTGGCTGAAAATAAGATTAGAACAGGGCAAGACTCTCGATCTGGATTGGAAGTGAACAACCGAGCCATGCAGGTTATAGAAGATATCATGGCCGGCAACGACTTTCTTGATAAAAATTTAGAGTCTAAAGAATCTGACACTCAAGAGGCTTCCTCGCAAAGCTCTTTTATTTTTAAAGAGGATTTGCAGCCCACGCCCATTTATGAAACCGAAAGAAAGGAAGAAAGGAGAGAAGAATAGATAGACCGATTCAGCATTCTTATGTCTGATCTATGGGGGGCTCTGCTTCCGATTCTCTTAATCTTTGCTTTGGTGTTGTTCATCGGGCTCTTTTGGTGGGGGTTAAAGTCTTCACAACGCTCTAAAGCCATCAGTCCTTATACAGGGCTTCCCCTTCGCCGGGCCTCCGAGCTTCCCTATTATTCTGCTGAACGAGTGCTTCGTTTCATGAGTGAAATCCGGCAATATGATAATCCTGTTTTTAGCTTAAACCGAGCGGCCTTTTGTCGGGAAACGGGACGTCTTTTTCCCGATTGTATGACTCTTTGGGATTCGATTAATGTCGATTGGAATTTTTTGCGGAAAAGATACCCGGGTCTTTATGTGTCTTGGGGAAGTTTAGGGAAAGAGCAGCAAGAAGAGATTCGCCGTGCCCATGAGGGGATGTTGGAAGGGTTTCAAACCGCTTTTTCTTCTCCGATTCCTTCTCCTCGAGGCATTGAGCCGGAGTATGCCTACACTCGGCCGGGTCCTCTTTATGTGGATTTAGAGACAAAGGTCTTGCTGGGGTGGAAACAAGTGCCTGAAACCTTTTTAGAAGTCTTAATTGTTCAAAAACCCGTTCGTTAGAGTTGACACATGAAACAAAAAATTTTAGTCACTTCCGCACTCCCTTATGCCAATGGCCCTCTTCACTTCGGTCATCTCGCGGGAGCTTATCTTCCGGCCGATTGTTATGTTCGCTTTCAGCGACTCATGCATCGAGACGTTTTATATATTTGCGGCTCGGATGAATATGGGATTGCCATTACATTGAGTGCAGAGTTAGCGGGGAGAACGCCCCAAGAACATGTGAATATTTTTCATGCCATCAACCGCGATTTCTTTGAGAAGCTCGGCATTTCTTTTGATCATTATTCCCGGACGACATGGGAGGGGCATCAGGAGACTACTCAGGAATTTTTTAAAGATTTACTTGCCAATGGGGACATTGAAGCACGAGTGACCGATCAGCTCTACTCGGAAAAAGACCATAAATTCTTGGCGGATCGGTATGTTGTTGGAACGTGTCCCCGGTGCGGATTTGAGAATGCCAGAGGGGATGAATGTCCCCAGTGTGGGGCAAGCTACGATGCGACGGAGTTAAAACATCCGCGCTCTAAGCTCACGGGAGCTCCCTTAGCTCTTCGCCCCACTAAACATTGGTTTTTATTGTTAGAGCGGTTCAAAGAGAGGTTGAATCAGTGGCTAGAGGGAAAGCAATGGAAGCCCAATGTCCTCCACTTTATTAGGGATTATATCGATCAGCTCCGTCCTCGTGCCATTACACGGGACAGTTCTTGGGGAATTCCAATTCCTCTTGCCGGTACGGAGGGCAAGGTGCTTTATGTCTGGTTTGATGCTCCCATTGGATATATCTCTGCAACAAAGGAATGGGCCCAAAAGATTCAGCAGCCGGAGCGTTGGAAAGAATACTGGTTCGGAAAAGAGACCAAGCTGGTGCAGTTTATCGGGAAAGATAATATCCCGTTTCATGCGGCGATTTTTCCTGCCATGATCATGGGGCAAAACCAGCCTTATCTTTTAGTCGATGAGTTGCCTGCAAACGAGTTTTATAAACTGGAGGGGAGACAATTTAGCAAATCAGATGGATGGTTCATTGATCTAGAGGATTTCTTGAAAAAATATAGCAGCGATCAGATTCGCTATGTTCTTGCAGCGAATGCCCCGGAGACGGCGGACAGCGAGTTTACATGGAAGGATTTCCAATTGCGATGCAATACTGATCTAGTTGGAAAATATGGTAACTTAGTGAACCGTGTTCTGGTCTTTACTCATCGTCATTGTGGGGGGCGGGTGCCTCCTAGAAAAGCGGTGGAAGCCATAGATGAGGAGTTTTTAAAGAATATCCAGCTCTTGATCACCCAAGCGGCAGAGAGTTTTGAACAGTTTAAGCTGCGCCGTGCCTGTCAGCTCATCATGGAGTTGGCCCAGCTAGGGAATGTCTATTTTGACGCAAAACGTCCTTGGCTGGATGCAAAGCAGGAGGAGGGGCATGCCCGTTTAGAAACGACCCTCTCTTGTTGTCTAGAATGTCTGAAAGCGATGGCCTTGATTTCTGCTCCGATTATTCCTTCTGCCTCGGAAGAAATTCGAAAAATGTTAGGATATCAAACATCGATTCAAACACAAGGATGGAAGGAGATGGCAGAGAAAGAGATCCCGGTGGGTCAATCTCTTCTTGCGCCGACTCTTCTATTTAGAAAAGTGGAGGATAGCGAAATGGAAGAGGAGATGAAAAAGCTTCATCAACTTTCTCAGCAGCAAGCAAAAAAAGAGGGGGGCGCTCCTCAGGCTGAGAATTCGACGGCCCTAGCTCCTTTGAAGCCTCAAATGGGGATCGAGGAGTTTAAAAAACTCGATTTGCGGGTGGGAGTGATTCGGCAGGGGGAGCGTGTTTCGAAGAGCAAGAAGCTTCTGAAACTCACCGTCGATATTGGGCTTGAAGAGAGAACCATTGTTTCTGGCGTTGGGGAGTTTTATCGTCCGGAAGATCTCGTTGGACGATCGATTGTGGTGGTGGCAAATTTGAAGCCGGCTACGCTGATGGGGATCCAAAGTGAGGGGATGTTACTAGCAGGAAGCGAGAGCGGGCGGTTGGAGCTTCTCTTTGTCAATCAGCTGCCTCCTGGAGCAGAAATTAGTTAGTCATTAAAAGACCAAAGTTGTGAATCTTGCGGAACCTAAAAGCAAGTTAAACTTTCTAGGGTTCACCCTAAGAATGGTCTAGCTTAAGGGAAACCAAAGCTGTAAATTTTGTTTACACTATAAAATACTGGACTTCGGACATTTTAAGGGGTCGATAAATGCAATCTTTTGAGCTATAGCGCGTTAAAATTTTTTTACCAACCCAAATGAAGGTTGGTAAAAAAATTTTAACGCGCTATAGCTCAAAATCTTGCGTTTAGCGACCCCTTAAAATGTCCGAAGTCCAGTAAAATAATCTACTCCACAAAAAGAGGGTAAAACAAATGAACAACAAAAATGAAAATACTCTAAAAGGCAAAGTAGCTCTTGTAACCGGCGGCTCGCGCGGCATCGGTGCCGCCATTGCAAAACGTCTGGCCGCCGAGGGGGCAAGTGTTGCACTCACATACTCGAAAGGTGCTGATGCCGCGGCCTCTGTTGTCAAAGGCGATTGAACAATCCGGCGGAAAAGCGATTGCGATTCAGGCGGACGCTTCCGACGCTAATGCAGTGAAAAACGGCGTCGACAAAACGGTCTCTTCATTCGGTCGGCTTGACGTGCTGGTGAACAATGCCGGTATAGCCATTCCGAAGATATTGAGGAGACAACTCTTGACGAGTTTGACCTCGTTTTTGCAGTCAACGTTCGCGGGTACCTTTGTGGCGACCCAGGCGGCGCTTAAGCATATGAAGCCAGGCGGACGAATTATCATGATTGGCTCTTGCGTGGGCGAGCGAGTGTTTATGCCTGCCATGGCCCCTTATTCTGCAACCAAAGGAGCCATCAAAATGTTCACACAAGGCCTGGCCCGTGAGCTTGGAGCACGTGGTATTACGGTCAATAATGTCCAGCCCGGTCCAATCGACACAGAGCTTAATCCCGCCTCAGGCGAGTGGGCCGCAGTCCAGATAGCACATGTTCCACTTGATCGGTATGGGAAAGCGGAAGAGGTAGCGTCGCTTGTCGCTTTTCTCGCCGGCCCAGAATCGTCATACATCAATGGTGCGAATTTGACTGTAGACGGTGGGATAAACGCCTGAACAAGAGAAGAGTTTAAAGTCCAAAGCTCGACTTTGTACATTTCGTTTTAGTCCTCAAAATTTAAACAGGATCTTTCCGCTCCGATTCGATTTCAAAGATTCTTCTATTGCCTCATTGAAATGCTCAAGAGGGTACACATTCTGCACTTTTGCCGAGAGGGATCCATCAACTATGAAGTCACTTAGCTTCTGGTAAATTTCTTGGATCTCTATGCGAGGGGCATTGCGTATCCAATTAATGAGCCAGAATCCGTGATGGCTAAGATTATGGAACAAGAAGTCAGGAGACAAGGCAGGGTACCCATCTTGAAAGGCATAGCTAACAATCGAACCGCCGGGTTTGAGCGACTTGGCCAACTCTCCCGCTGGAATTCCGCCCACTGTATCGAGCACCAGGCTAAGTTTTTTTCCGCCGAGAGCTTCGTCAATATCCTTACGCAAGTTATCGCCTTGGATTACTACGCGGTCACCTCCAAGCTGCTGCACTTGTTTGGCAGCCTCCTGGCGGCGAACGACATTCAGCGTCTTGACTCCTGCCAACTTAGCGAAGTCAATGATATACTGCCCCATGGCAGAGTTAGCAGCAGTTTGACCGATCCAATCGCCAGGCATCAGGGAAACATATTGGTGCATCAAGAGATAGGCTGTAGCAGGGTTAATCCCTATCATCGCAAGTTGCAAGGGATCTGCTTCGTCGCTTATCCTCACGATGTTGCGCACCGGGACAACAACTTGATCTGCCCACGTGCCCTGCTCGTAGTTCGGAAGAATCAGGACTCGCCTACCTTTTAAAGTGACATCAACCTTTGAGCCCATTTTGATGACACGACCAACGCCCTCAGCACCGAGCGAGAATGGAAAGATTGTTTTGACTGCGTACATGCCACGGACGAGCAGAAAGTCCGATGGATTGATCGATGCTGCTTCCATCGAGATGAGAACATCCTCCGGGCCAAGCGCCTGTTCATCGACTGTGTTGAGTTTGATGACATCAAAAGGTTCACCATTAGCTATGAGTTGCAATCGCCGCATAAAACACCTCTTTTTTGATAAACCAAGGGGATTTCAATGGTCCCTTCTCTGCTAAGAGTTTGGTTGCTCTTTCAAAGCTTTAAGGGATTACAGGAAATTAAGAAATAGATTTTTTTAAGCCAGCGGGACAAGCGGAGTAGCAAACAACTTTTGTTGTAGCTGCTTTGCCGCTAGTTTTTCCTGCTTTCTTTGTTCGATGTGAAACAGAATAATTCGATGGGCAATGATCCCAAAAGCTCTTCGAAAAAACTCAGAGACGGCTCGGATCAGTTTTTCAAGGGAAGAGCTGAGATGAGAAACCGCTTCATAGGCTCCTTCTTTTCTGAATTGGGAAACGCGATGCTTCCAGGAATGGGCATTTCGAAGGGTCTGGATAGGAGAATATAAAAAGGAGAGGAAGGAGTAGGCCCCTAACTTAATCTTCTTTGTGGCGGGGATGCGTCCTCTTCCTGCTAAGACGACCACATCTCCGACATGATAATAATAATGAACGGTGGGAGCAAGCAAGGGATGTTGCGTTTTTTTCTGTTTATATTCTTGCTTGATGTTTTCTCCGGCCCCCGGAGAGTTAAAGGTATAGAGGGCCTTAATACAAGGTTGCTCACTCTGATCAAGACAAGCATCAAAACATTTTGTGGTGACGATTTGAGCGACTGCTCCTCCCAAGCTATGTCCTGTGATGACTGAGGGGCCATATTCATTGGTCATTTCTTTAAGAGTCTCCGAGACTTCTTCTAATGAGTCACCGACACTATAGAGGCCGATATTTTTTTTCATATCATCCACCCAATTATGGGGGTTGGAGGTGGTGCCTCGGCAGCAGATAATAGGACCGCAATCTGGATTTGGGGTTGTAGGAATTAAGCAGACAAGCTGTAAACCCTTCTTATTTTTAATAATCTTGTGGACTTGATAATCTGGAAGATCAGGATGAGGGCCTAGAATTTTATCTCCGACTTGCCACGCTCCATAAGCGATTTTACAGCCTGCAATTTGGTAGTAATCTTCTAATAAACTCTCTTTTTCTATGGGAGTGGCTGTTTTGAGGTCTACAGGGTTTTTTCTTAATTCGGCGATCAGTTTTTCCGCACTTATCTGCTTTGAAATTTTTTTATTTGTTTTCTTTTCTTTAACTTTTTCTAGCTTTTTGATCTCATTTTGGATTCTTTTCCGCTGGTCAGAGGTTAACTGTTTTGTGAGGAAAGAATCGGTATTTGGCCCTAGAATGCGAATGAGAGCCAGGGATAAATATTTTTGTTGTTTGGGACCAGCGGTATCCTGGACTAAATCCTGGATAGAATGAGAAGAGAAGGCAGGGATCATGGTTTTAACTCTTTTAATTATTCTTAAGATGTTTTTTGTTTATATTAAATTATAAATTTATTGGCAATTATTTTCAATTAGGAAAATTTTTTTTAAAATAGAAAAACAAGGATCTTAGGCGGTCCTTGCATTTAATTTTCCAAGCTTTTGGGAGAAATAAAATCTAAATAGACTTACCAGCCGCCCGCATTTGCTGGACAACGGCAGCAACGCCTAAGCGGTCGATGGTTCGCATGGCGGCTGTGGATAGCCTTAAGCTGATGAAGCGATTTTCTTCTGGGAACCAAAATCTTTTCTTAAAAAGATTAGGTTGAAAGCGTCGCTTTGTTTTTCCTGTGACTTTAAGACCGATCCCTTTTTTCTTTTTTGCGATTCCCCGAATGGCATATTTATAGCCGCGGGCGGGTTTTTTACCGGTCACTTGACAAACTTTTGACATAAATGTTCTCCAAAGAGGGCTCGATGATGAAAAGAGCAAATATAGCAGGAAATCTCTTAATCGGCAAGAAAAACTCTTATTATTTTAAGGGAAGCCAACCTTCTTTGATATTAAAGCGTTTATGAACGTGTTTTTTTCTCTCTTTAGTCACTTGTTTTTCATTTTCTTCCTCAGAACCTTCTAAGGGAGTGCTCTCCTGTTTTAATGGAGCTTCTTTCCCTTTCTCAGATAAGATTTGATTCTTCCAGTGATCATCAGAGAGTTTTTTTAAAGAGGAATCAAACGCTTTTTCAGCTTTAGAGTAGTTAAATTTTGACATAAATCCTCTCTCCTTTCTCTTACTATTATAATTTTTTTATAATTAACTGGCAATTGGGCAAATTCAGGTTGAAAGTTAGAGTTTTTTCATTTATGGGGGAATTAAAACTCCCTATATTCATATTTTTTACAGGATTCTATGGAAGATCTCTCAGCTGATATTGTGATTATTGGATCGGGTCCGTCGGGTCAAAAGGCGGCGATACAGGCGATTAAATTGGGAAGGCGGGTGATTGTCGTCGATCGAGATCCAGATCCCGGAGGGGCTTGTCTTTATTCGGGGACGATTCCATCCAAAACATTTAGAGAAGCGGTCGTGGATTTAACCCGTTTTTATGAGCGGCACTTTGAAGGAAAAGAATTTATTATGCCGGAAGTGACCTTTAAAGAGCTAAATTTTCGTCTCCATACGGTCATAGAAGAAGAGCGCAATATTATTGTTCGTCAATTTAGAAAAAATGGGATTCAATTTATTCAAGGAGCAGTTCGTTTTGAGAATCAAAATACCCTCATTGTGGTGGACCAAAATTATCGTCTCAAATATCAGATTCAAGCCGACTTTTTTGTTATTGCGACGGGATCCAATCCTCGCCATCCGCCTGATGTTCCTTTTGATCAAGAAGTGATTTTGGATTCCACGACTTTATTGCGGATCGGGCGAATTCCCAAAACCATGTTGGTTTTAGGGGGAGGAATTATCGGATCTGAATATGCCAGTTTTTTTGCGGCTCTTGGGACAGAAGTGACGGTGATTGATCGCAAAGAGCATATGCTTCCGATGTTGGATACAGAGATTGGGATTCATCTTCAGACGGCCTTAGTGGATATTGGGTTGAAATTTAAGGGGAGAAAGGAGCCGATCGAGATCAGGCGAGTGGAAGATCATGCCTTTGTTCGCTTTAAGGATGGCTCAACGCTGGAAGCAGAGGTTTTATTATATGCCCTCGGGCGTACAGCGAATGTAGAAGGATTGCATCTCGAGAATATTGGAGTGAAGAGTGATCCAAAAGGATATATTCCTGTCAATCCTCTCTTCCAGACCTCGCTGTCCCATATCTATGCCGTCGGAGATGTGATTGGGGGGCCTTGTTTAGCGTCCACAGGGATGGAGCAGGGACGATTGTCCGCTTGTCATGCTTGCGGGGTCGAAACCCATTATTTTCCTAAAGTTTATCCCATTGGGATCTATACCATTCCCGAAATTTCTTCCTGCGGATTTACCGAAGAGGCTTTACAATCGATGGGATTTCATTATGAAGTGGGAAGGGCCCATTTTTATGAAATTGCTCGTAGCCACATTGCCGGAACCACCTCCGGTTTGTTAAAAATTCTTTTTCATGCTGAAACGAAGGAGATTTTGGGGGTACATGTGATTGGCCGCAATGCGGCCGAAGTCATTCATATTGGACAAATGGCGATTAGTTTTCGCGCCCCCATCGATTATTTTATCGACCATGTCTTCAATTATCCCACCTATGCAGAAGGATATCGCATCGCAGCTTTGAATGGACTCAATAAAATAAAAGGACCGGCGAGTTTTTGAGACCATTATCTCAAGTTTCACGAAATAAATTTTTGACAATTTTACGTTTCGCGCCTTCCTTCTCCTCCAGCTTTCTTCAAATTTTGATCATATTTTTCAATCCACAAAAATCTCAAGCAGAAAAAGCGCCTTCTAATCTGCATAAATGTCGGTCGATATCCGTTACTTTTTCATCGAGTTTATCAATTTTTCCATTTAGCTGAGTTTTCATATCGGATATTTCCGATTTTATATCCGTCTTAAAGTTTCTCAAAAAAGTGTAGGTGGCCATTATTACGCCGATCCCTGTTGCAATGATTGTTGCTATTGTTGCTGTATCCATCTTTCAACAGTTCCTCTGCTGTTACTTCACCATGATCACCTTTTAGGTCTTCTCTCATATCTTAAGACAGCGACAAAATTTTAGTCAAACGATCTTTTAAGAAAATTATTGAATCAAATAGAAGAGTTATTTATAATTATAGTGTGAGTATCTTTACCGGGTAGATAAAAATGTCTCAAAATTTCTCTTCTAAAGAAGAGACAGAATATAAGTCTCCTGATGTGATTCTAGTCGATGGGGATCAAGAAGACTTTTCTCGCTGCCGAGAAAAGAGGGAGCATCGTAAAAGTCGAGGGTTCACGCTGAATCAACGTGTTATCTCTCCGCGACTTTTCTCTTTTTTAGGGTTTATTTTTTCTTTTCTTTTTGGTGTGTTGATCTTAGTGGGATCTCTCCCTTCCCTCTTTTTTTCCGCTCTTTTTCTTTTTCGGAATCAGCCTCTGAACCTGACGGTGAAAAGATTATGGAAGCTCTCCACAAATGCGCTGGTTGTGAGTGCAGGTTTTTTGTTGGGAGTTGTCGCTCCTCCTTTGGGGTTTGGCTTTATTCTTCTTTATCTATCTTGGCATGCCGGTCAAGATCGATTTAGCCAGACGATTCGCCGTCTTTTTTCTGCCTGAAAAAGCTGATCGTTACCCACAAATGTAGGGAACACCGTGAACGTTTGCGCATCCTATTACCCATTACCCATATCTTTTTAGGGTAGCTGATTATCAAAGACTTACGTTATTGTCTCGAAAAACATAAGTCTTTGATAATCAGCTACCCTAAAAAGATATGGGTAATAGGATGCGGTCTCGGGCCCGGACTCGAACGGAAAAAAGTCGCACATGGCGTTAAATTTGGTCTCTTTTTGTTCTTTACGTTCTTTTTTAGGCATTTTAACTCGGTCATAAACATATTGCTTGAATATTCCATATTTGGCATATTTCAAGCAATGCATTTTCAAATTTCCTATGCCGGGTGGACAGCGGATGACGAAGAGAATTTTTATGATTGCTGGACCAAATGGTGCAGGTAAAACAACTACAGCAATGTCGTTCATATCAAGTGAAATGATAGATGAATTTCTTAATGCAGATGAGATTGCTCGAGGGCTTGCTCCATTACATCCAGAAAGCATGGCTTTAACGGCTAGTAAATTAATGCTAAAGAGACTTAAGGAACTTCTTGATGCAAACAAGACGTTTGCTTTTGAAACCACGGGGGCTGGAACAAATTATATCAAACATCTTAAAGAAGCCCAAGCAAAAGACTATGAAATTCATCTAATGTTTTTATGGCTTCCTAGCCCTGATTTGGCTGTTGAGCGTGTTGCAAATCGTGTTAAGCAAGGTGGTCATCAATATCCCCGAAGATACAATAAGAAGACGTTATTTTGCGGGAATAAAGAATCTAATCAAACACTACCTGCCTCTTGCCGATAGAGCGCTGATTCTAGATAATTCAATAGCTGGAACAGACAAAATTAATCGCTAGGAAGCATGTAAATGATGGTTTAAAAATTGAAGAACTCAATTATTTGGAAAGAAATTCAAGAGGTGGCCAATGCCAAGTAAACGTAATCAAGATATTGAAGAACTTCTATTAGAAGCCTATCGCAAAGGTGTAGAACAAGCAATAGATCTTTCTAGCTCGAACAGGTGTACCGCTTGTTATAGAAGAGAATGGAAAAATCAAAAGAATCAAGCCCAAGTATAAATATGTTCGGGTGCCTATTCAATGAATGGCAATGGCGGCCATGTCCGATCCTAAGTCAATCGCAGCCGAATATGGCATTCTTATCAAACCATTAAGACAAGACTATTCATGGGACTCTTTGGAAAACAAGCAACTTAAAGAAATTATATCAAAAACTCATGAAATTTTTTGGCATGGTTGAAAAAATAGAGTTTTTGGGTAACATGACCTCGACTTTGTACATTTTAAGGGGTCGCTAAATGCAAGATTTTGAGCTATAACGCGTTAAAATTTTTTCGCCAACCCTCATTCGGGTTGGCAAAAAAATTTTAACGCGTTATAGCTCAAAAGATTGCGTTTAGCGACCCCTTAAAATGTACAAAGTCGAGATGACAGGGTCGTGTCCGAGTCCGAGTTCCGATTGGAAACGCGGAAGAACGGAACACGATCGGAACTCGGACTCGGACACGAAAAAAATTGTTACCTGACATTGAACCATGCCCAAATAACACTTGTTATTTGTAGATGTCTCCGGGGAAACCCCGGTACGGAACTTGTGGGTAACGATTAGCTGAAAAAGGGAGATTTTCAAGAACATCCTGTAGTTTTTCCCTATTTTCGTTTGATAAGTCGCACAAAGGAAGGCGGCAGGGGCCCGCAGCCATCCCACAAAGCTGCATGGCTGTTTTAATGGGAATGGGATTTGTCTCTAGAAAAATGGCGCGGAAGAAAGGAAGAAGTCGATAATGCCATTCACGCGCTTCTATCCAGTGATTCTCTAATGCTGCTTGAACAAATTGTTGCATGGAGTTTGGAATGAGATTGCTGGCCACAGAAATCACCCCATCTCCTCCTAAAGCCATGAGGGGGAAGGTCCAGATATCATCTCCTGAGAGAACGCTAAAATCGGGGCGTTGCCCTTTCACCTTCTCGATGACTTCATTCATTTGAAGGAGATTTCCGGAGGCTTCTTTTACCCCTCGAATCTCAGGGAAGGCAATGAGGCGCTCGAGTGTTTCTGTTTGGATATTTTGCCCCGTTCGCCCTTGAATATTATAAATGCAGATCGGAAGAGAAGTCGCTTCACAAATAGCGGCAAAGTGGCGATAGATCCCCTCTTGGGTGGGCTTATTGTAATAAGGAGTGACGATTGAAGCGGCGTCTACCCCTTTTTCTTGGACAAAACGGGTCATCGCGATTGTCTGCTCGGTCGAGTAGCATCCCGTTCCCACCATTAATGCGGCTTTTCCCTTGACCTCTTCAATGGCAATGTCAATCACTCTTTTTTTCTCATATGGATTCAGAGTCGGATCCTCTCCCGTTGATCCCAAAACAAGAATGCCATCTACTTTATTTTCAAGTTGAAAATGAAGATTTTCGCGCAGCCCTTCTTCGTCCAATTGTCTTTGTTGATCAAAAGGAGTGACGATCGCCGTATAGAGTCCTTTGAATAGCATTATTTTTCTCCCATTATGTCATGTAAACTAAAAAAGCCTTTTTTTGTTAATAACCACTCAGCAGCTAAGAGAGCCCCCTGAGCAAAACCTTGCCGGTTGCGTGCCTCATGCGTTAGTGTGATCGTATCGCAAGGGCTATCAAAAAGGAGCGTATGTGTTCCCGGAATATGGCCACAACGCACGCTCGAGAAAGGAATCGTTTTTAGGCGCGGCATTTGTTGGAGGAGCTGGTGAATCAGTGCTTTAGCCGTTCCTGAGGGGTAATCTCGTTTCTGTTGATGGTGATATTCAATTCCACTCACATCGTAATCAGGGAAGGGCTGAAATAGAGCGGCTGCCTCGCTAACAATCTTTTGAAACAGGAAAACGCCAATCGAGAAGTTAGGGGCAAAAAGACAGCTCCCTTGCTTCTCTTTCACCTTAAGTTTGGCCAAGGGGAGATGTTCCTCCCAACCGGTTGTTCCAATCACAAGAGGTTTTCTTAAAGATAAACAGATATCGAGGTGATTGAGGACAACCGATGAGTGGCTAAAATCAATGGCAAGATCAGCCGATTCAAGTTTTGAGGGATGGTCTTGCAGAGTTCCATGGGTGCGGGAGAAACAAGCGATAATTTCATGACTGTATGCAGGGGCAAGGTCAGCGATTAAACGATTCATTTTACCATTGCCTAAGAGGGCGAGCTTCATTTTTCCTCGTTTTAAAATCTCTTCACTCGAAAATGGCAGTAAGGAGCCTTCCCGGTCTTGTCATAATAACCCTGATGATACTCTTCTGCGGGATAAAATACGGAAGCAGGAAGAATTTCCGTCATGACATTCAATCCCTTTTTTCGCAGTTCATTGGCGAGTTTCTCTGCGACTTCTTTTTGCTTCTCGGTCAAATAGAAGATGGCTGAGCGGTATTGCGCCCCCACATCCGGTCCCTGTCGCATTTGTTGGGTCGGATCATGAATTTCAAAGAAGAGCTTTGTCAAGACTTCCTCATTTGTTACGGCAGGGTCGAACGTCACTTCTAGTGCTTCCGCATGCCCAGTTAAGCCGCTGCAAACTTCTTGATAAGTTGGGTGAACTGCATGCCCGCCTGTATAACCCACACGTGTATGAACGACTCCTGGCTCATTCTGAAACAATTTTTCCACCCCCCAAAAGCATCCTCCGGCAAAAATGATTCGCTCTAACCCTTGAGAAGTGAAGGCGGGGACAAAAGAAAGTGAAAGGGAATTCACGCAGTGCCGGACGTTTTTAGGGGTCAACCCTTCGCCTGAAAAAACATGCCCAAGATGCGCTCCGCAGCGTTGACATAAGATTTCCGTTCGTCTTCCATCCCGATCGGGAAGGCGCTTGACAGCGCCGGGGATCTCTTCATCAAAACTCGGCCAGCCACAGCCTGAGGAAAATTTATTCTTCGATAAATAAAGAGGAGCGTCACATTGTTTGCAAACAAAAACACCTGCTTGCTTGAATTCTTCGTATTCTCCACTTCCTGGAGGTTCAGTCCCTTTATGAAGGATGACACGCTCTTCTTCTGGTTTTAAAGGATGGTAGCGATACATCTTTTAGGTACGCTCCTTAAGGTTTATACGTGCATCAGGCTTAGCAGAATGTTGAAGAATCACCTGCCACATCCGATTCATCTTCTCTCTTTGCTCTTCGGTTAGAGGGTACACGACGAGAAAATAATCGTCATTCACTTTGAATGCTGAAGTCGTCCAATTTGCTGAGCCATTCACTAAAATTCGATCATCAATGTAGGCAAACTTATGATGAAGCAATCCTCGTCCCGTACTCAGACGGACCGCTATTTTGGCCTCTTCGAGCATCCGGACAATTTTTGCGCTTGCCCCTTTACCCAAGTAGCGATCGAGAACGACCTCCACTTTTACCCCTCTTTTCGCTGCATCGATTAATTCTTGTGCGAAATCGGTCCGTGTCCAGGCGAACATCGCCACTTTAATCGTCTTTTGTGCCGATCGCAAAAGCTGGATGATTCGCTCCGGAGCAGTCGGATCATCCGGTAAAACCCATAATTCGACGTTTTGTGTTCCCGCTTGTGTCTCTTGATGCCGAAGGGGATCGCTCACCCCCCCATCTTCATCCATGCTTTTGATTCTTCTTGTCAAGGCCTCTGCCAAGGCAGGGTTATTCAAAGCAATGACGAGATTGCCATGAATGGCTAAAGAGCTCCGTGTTAAATTTGCCGATCCCAAGATCATCTCTTTATCATCAATAATTAAAATCTTCTGATGCATCAGCCCTTCTCCCACACGTCTGATCACTTTGGTTTGGGGAAGCTTCTGCGTAAGACCTTTAGAGGCTTGGGCATGCGAGACAATAAAAACAGGAATTCCTTCTTCGCTTTTTCTTCGTAGAGCCTGAATCACTTGTTTATCTGTCAAAGCATAAATAGAAAGAGTAATCGATTTTTTTGCCTGGTCGATCGCCTGGATATAGAGTTGAGTCAAATCATCCCCTGTTTGATTGGAATAAAGCTCAACAGGTGCATTGGAAGCAGGAAGTGTAGCTGGCTTCTGGGGGAAGGGGGCATGCTCAGTCAGCTGATAGATCACCCAAGCCAGCAAAGCAGCAACAGCCGTCAGAGAGGATTTTCTCATGAATGGAGCAAAAGAGAAAAAAGAGCCTTTTCTTTTAGCCATCACAAAAGTTCCATAAGAGTTTGCTGAAGACCTGTAAACCGTTTTTGCACATCATCTTTTTTCACTGCAATGGCGAGTGCCTTTTTTGTGCCGACAAGGACCACCAATTTTTTCCCCCGCGTAATCCCCGTATAAAGGAGATTGCGATGCAAGAGCATAAAGTGGCTGGTGTGCACCGGCATGACGACGCAAGGATATTCCCCTCCTTGAGACTTATGCACTGAGATCGCCCAAGCCAAAACCAGTTCATCCAAATCGTTGTAATCATAGACGATCTCTCGCTCGTCAAACCGAACGAGAAGCTGTTGCTCATCCGGATCAATCGACTGGATGTAGCCAATATCTCCATTGAACACTTCTCGGTTGTAATCGTTGCGAATTTGCATCACTTTATCGCCCACCTGAAATTTTTGTCCTCCCCGAAAAACGGCCGCTTCTTGAGGATTGAGCACTTGCTGAAGCATTTGATTTAAATGTTCTGTTCCAATGATCCCTCTTTTCATAGGGGATAACACCTGGATCTCTTCAATCGGTTTAAATCCGTAGCGATGGGGAAGGCGCTGCGCCACTAATTTCACAATGGTATTTAAAACATCCTGATTTTCTTTGCACTCAATGAAGAAGAAATCGCTCGAAGGGCTATGATACAACTGAGGAAACATCCCCCGGTTAATGCGATGGGCATTGAGAATAATATGAGAGCCGCTCGCTTGTCGAAAGATCTCTGTCAGAGTCGTCGTCGGAAGACTGAGGGAAGAGATCAAATCCTTTAAGACGTTACCGGGTCCAACACTCGGAAGCTGGTTAACGTCTCCCACAAAAACGACCCGACAAGAATCTGGAAGGGCTTTTAAGAGGCTGTACATGAGGAAGGTGTCAATCATACTGGCTTCGTCAATGATGATCAAATCACAATCGAGCGGATTTTCCCGATTGCGTTTGAAGCCATTGGAGCGAAAATTGAACTCGAGCAAGCTATGAATGGTCGATGCGGGATGTTTCGTGATTTCGCTCATCCGCTTGGCCGCTCGGCCAGTGGGGGCAGCGAGATAGATCTTCTTTGTTAACTGAATCGTAATCGTTAAAATGGCATTGGTAATCGTACTTTTCCCAGTCCCCGGTCCACCGGTGATGATCTGCAGTTTTCCCGTGACAGCCGAAGCCACGGCTAGCTTTTGTTGGGACGCGAGCTGAATGTTGAGCTGCTCTTGCACCCATTGGAGAGCCCGTTCTCTATCAATCGACCGTAAAGGGCTGGCCCCTTTTCGGAGGCGGCGTAGCTCCCGCGCAATCCCCATTTCAGCGATATACAGGGATTTAAGCCAGATAAAGCGGCAGGGGCGATTTTCAGAGAGCATCTCTTTTATTTCAATGCGTCCCTCTTGTAGGAGAGCCAAGAGACGTTGTTCAATAAAGGGGGGGAGCGCTGCTAGCGTTTTTTCTCCTTCTTTGATGAACTCTTCAGTCGGATAGCAGACATGTCCTTCTTGGGAGAGTTGGGACAGGAGATATTCGATGCCTGCATCAATGCGCTGGGGAGAATCGGCGGCAATCCCCATTTTTTGCGCCAAGGCATCGGCGGTTTTGAACCCGATGCCGAAGATATCGCGGGCAAGGGAGTAAGGATTTTCTTTCACGCGGCTGATGCTTTGGTCTCCATAGGCTTTGAAAATTTTTTGAGCAAACGCAGGGCTGACTCCGTAGGATTGAAGAAAGACCATCACGTCGCGGATGGAGCGTTGCTGTTGCCAGCAGGCTTTGATTTTTTCCATGCGTTTGGGGCCGAGTCCGGCAATTTCCAAGAGTTTTTCGGGAGAGGATTCAATGATATTGAGTGTATCGGTGCCAAAGCGATCGACGATGCGGCCGGCGTACTTGGGGCCAATTCCTTTGATTAAACCGGAGCCGAGATATTTGCGAATCCCAACGATATCGGCGGGGGCCTCGACGTGAAAGTGGTCCACTTCAAATTGACGGCCGTGGATGAGATGATTTTTCCATTGGCCAAAACAACGGATGGTCTCTCCCGGCTGCACCCCCGGCATGGAGCCGACTAAGCAGATCAGGCCACCGGAGCGCTTGGCGGGCTGCAGCTTGAGCCACGGTGTAGCCGTTTTCAGGGTTGTGAAAGGTGAGGCGTTCAATGTAGCCGCAAACTTGTTCCATAGAGGCAAATAACGGAGGATATGATTATCCCTCATCATAATTGAAAGGGAGAAAGAATAAAAATAAAAAGAAAGAGAGGCGGATGAAATCTGCCTCTCTTTCTATGACGAAGAGTGAATGTTGATTAACGAATGTGACGAGCAAAAGTGAGTGAGACATATCCCAAGCGGACTTGACAGCCCGTTGTCCCTGACTCAGCAGAACGACTGCGTCTTACTCCGGAGTGTGCCCAAATATCTACAAGAGATCCTCTTACTTGGCTATAGGCTCCTTGAGCACGGCTGGAAAGAGCATTTGCTAATGTTGTGGCAGCCTGTTGGGCCTGAACCAGCAGGGGGGAAACTTTCTCTTTAATTCTTTCAGCGAGATTTTGAGCTAGATTCAAGAGGTTAGTTCCATGCGTAATGACAAAATTTTTGCAGCGATCATATACGATCTGAAGATTTTCTTGAGTCAGTTGTTGCGAGACATAGCTTCCAAATTGAGCAAATGCGTTCCCTACTCTTTGTTGAGCAGAACGAAAGGATGAGGTAAGAGCTTGAAAGGCTTGTGAAGAGTATTCCCCTCGTCTTTCATATAAGTCTCCGAGAGTTTGTAGGCATCTTGCCAAGACCTCGCCAATGCGCTCTTTTAAGTGATTGATTGCCCCTAGTGCCTGAGAATAAATCTCGGCAAAGTTGACTCGGTGAGTAGAGGCACCGTTTGTTTCGCCCGTATACATAACTATTACATCCTTTTTTATAAAATTTTCTAATTCTTCCTTAAATTACTTGTGCTTTATTCTATCATATTCTTGTTAAAAGTCAACCATTTATTCTCATGAAAAGTTTGTTAAGATTTGATAAGTGCAAGATTGATGCGAATGGGCCAAAATTTCTATTTTCAATTTAATCGAGAATACAGATCATACTCCTATCTTCTTTACATTTGCATTCCCAAGGCGAGAAATGCCCTTTTTCAATAAAGAAAGTCTAGAAACCTTGCGTCAGCGGATTGATTTAGTCGATGTGATGTCTTCTTATGTCGATCTTAAGCGAAGCGGGGCCTCTTACAAAGGACTTTGTCCTTTTCATGAAGAGAAAACCCCTTCTTTCATGATTCAGAAAGGGGATACCCATTATCATTGTTTTGGGTGTGGTGCACATGGGGATGCGATTCAATTTTTAATGAATCACCAAAAAATGGGGTTTACAGAAGCGGTCGAAAGTCTTGCCCAGCGTTTTCATGTTCATCTAGAGAAAGTAGAGGCAGGGGAAGAAAAAAAAGGTCCCAATAAAGCATTATTAAAAGAGGCCTTGCATCACGCCTGTCGCTTTTTCCATTTTTTCCTTCTCCACACAGAAGAAGGGCATGCAGCCCTGCATTATCTCTATAGAAGGGGACTAAATCTTGATTTCATTCGCCAATTTCAATTAGGGCTGGCTCCCAAGGCACCCGGAATGCTCCGCCGATTCCTGCAAACCAAGGGAATACAAGATCAGGTCCTCATCGAGGCAGGCTTACTCTCTCCCTCGAAAGAGGGGCAGCCGCTGCGCGATTTTTTTCAGGAGCGCATTCTTTTTCCGATTCACCACCATCAGGGGGAGATCATTGGATTTTCCGGACGGAAATATAAAGAGGAGACGTATGGGGGAAAATATGTCAATACGCCCGAAACGGCTCTATTCAAAAAATCACGGGTGTTATTTGGATTTAACTATTCACGTCGCTGCATCACAAAGACGCGTAAAGCGCTGATTGTCGAAGGGCAGATTGATGCGTTATGTTTAATTCAAGCGGGCTTCAATTGGACGGTGGCGGGACAAGGGACCGCTTTTGGCGATGGGCACGTGAAAGAGTTAATCCAATTGGGAATCCATCAAGTCTTTTTAGCCTTGGACGCTGATCAAGCGGGACAAGAAGCGACAGCGAAAATCGGCCATCTTTTTCAAAAAGAGGGGGTGGAGGTGTGGGTGGTTCAGATGCCAACAGGTCAAGATCCCGATTCTTTTTTAAGGCAAGAAGGACCGCCCGCTTTTATCAAGCTCTTAGAGGAGAGCTCCGATTATTTAAATTTTCTCATCAAGCATCTTTCGCGCGATTTGAATCTAGATTCTCCGGCAGGTAAAAACGAGTTAATTTCCCAGGCGACGAAGCGGATTCGCGAGTGGGATCATCCGGTCATTGTGCATGAAACGTTACGCAAACTGGCCCATCGGATGAGAGTGCCTGAAGAGTTCGTTGGGGTGGGCCAGGAGCCTTTGCCGAATATTTATATTAAGAAGAGTGCAAGTATTGGGATGCAGACCATTGACCCTGATCGCATTCTTGAGACTGATTTACTCCGTTGGTTATTAGTGATGGGGCAAGAGCAGCCGCGTCTTTTTGAACTGGTTAAGGCTCATTTGATCAAAGAGGATTTTCATGTAACGGTTTGCCAAAAAATCTTCACCGTTTATCGAGAGAATGAGGAAAAGGGGCGTTCTTGCGATTTGCTCTCTTTAGCGATCGATCTAGATGATGCAGAGGGACAGCTGGTTTTATCAGACTTATTACAAAAGAAGATCAATAAAGAGCGGGCTGAACAGCAGATGAAAGAGACCATTCAAAAGATTTTGGATCGCAATTGGATGGAAAAGCGGGAAGAGATCAAGAGGAAAATCCAAAGCGGCCAGTGCTCCGATGAGGAGGCGCTTGAGCTTGTTAAGCAGTTTGATGCGTTGAAAAGAAGTCCTCCCTTTTTGAAGGGAATTTAATTTCAGATAATCAGAACCGACGCATTAAATTAAAAAAGGAGTTAAAAATGAGCGAAATGTTTGAGCTTCTAAAGGAAGGCTTAGAGGGCATTATTCAACACCAAAAAGGTAAAAAGAAACTAAAAAAACGTATTGTTGAAGTGCCTGAACCTGCAACTCAATATAAAGAGAGGATTACAATGACTTCCCAGAAAGAAATAGATAAACATTTAAAAATAGACGCCATGTGCGACTTTTTTTTCCGTTCGAGTCCGGGCCCGAGACCGGGCCCGCGCCCGAACCGAAACTCCGAGCTTCGGTAAAAAGTCTGTACAAGACTTTGATGGATCGTCTAAGTAATTCACGAATCAATTTTGAGTAGTTTAGCAAAGCTCGTAGTCTCGGTTCGGGCGCGGGCCCGGTCTCGGGCCCGGACTCGAACGGAAAAAAAAGTCGCACATGGCGTAAATAGCGTTGAGAGAAATAGGGGAAATTAAACCTTGGTACGATGAACAAGTGGATGCTTGGGTATTTGAGAGCCCCCTTTATTCAGTTGGGTATGCATCCGAGCAGGTAGAAGAAGTCATTAAAAATTATCCCCTCCATTTAAGAGAATTTATTTCTGAGAGGTTGAATGATCATTTAAATCCCTTGGTAGAGAAAGAGACTAAAGGACATGGAGGAGCTAGGTAAGTCCTTAAAAAGTTATGGCACTACCAGCTTTTCAGCGCTTCACGCTGAAAAGCTGGTGGTGCCATAACTTTTTAAGGACTTACTTATTTACTAATAATCTCTGTAATAATATATTTTTCAAATTAAAAATTAACTTTAAGATTAAATAAAAAATATATATAATTATTATATAGTTTAACTTTATTTTTGATTTGTATGTTTTTTAATGTTAATAATAATTTAGATAATTATCTTTTTTCTAACAAAAATTTTTATTCTCAAATTTTTGGAAAATCGGACAGCGGGAGTAGAGGGAAAATCTTGAATGAAAGGGTTGCATTATTAGAAGAGGAATTGAATTTAACGCGAGAGCAGGTAGATAAGATTAAGAGCTACGTGAGAAATGAGTTATCGAAGTGGCAGGACCTGGCCAAGGGAGAGCAGCGTGATTTGCACTTGCGTTTCCAACAAACCGGTTTATCGCTGCCTATGCAAATTACCAAGGAAGGAGAGGTCTTTTTACTCTTAAAGAAATATGGCCAACAGTTAGGAGCAGGAGAATTTAGAAAAGTCAAAACAGCGATTTGCTTATCCGATATGTCTCCTTTTATGGTTGCTCATTCGACACAGAGGTTAGACCATTCAATCAGGGAAGAGTTGTCGAATAAGGAGATTCAAATTTTAAAAAAAATTTCTTCTTTTCTTTCTTCTAATCCGCAAGCAAAGGGCCTCTTGAGATTCTATCGCTCTATTGATTATCAGGCAAAGAGCGATGATCGTGTCGATCCCTTGTTGATCTCTGAAAATTCTCCGGTGGAAAAGAATGGTTATTCTCCCTTCTTGGAAGACCTTTTTGATGGTTCTTCGGTGGAAAAGAATGGTTATTCTCTCTTCTTGGAAGCTCTTGTTGACGATTGTCCGGAGGAAAAAAGCGGTTATTCTTCCCTGGAAGACCTTTCCGATTCTTCTCTCTTAGAAGGAAAACTTTCTCTTTCACAGTTCTTTATTGAAAAGAGAGCCGTCATAACAAAACTTTATAACAAAGGAAACTTACAAGAGGCTCTTTCCTCTCTTGGTTTTTCAGAAAGAAAGAAAGTGGCTGCCTGTATCTTAGAGGGTTTGGCTCATTTGCATGCTTTAAATATTTTTCATAGTGACCTTAAAGAAAGTAACATTTTTTTAGAAGTTGATCCTACCTCAAAAAATGTGAAGGAGGCCGTTATCGGGGATCTCGGTTTTGCTTGTGATTTGAGTGTGCGGGAACAGCGGTTCTATAAAAATGGTTCTAGAGAGTACCGGGCTCCTGAGATGTTAGAAGCTCGTATGCATCCGGGAATTCCTATTGATGAGAAGATCCTTCTGTGTGATGTCTATGCAATGGGACTAATTTTAGAAAGATTATTTAGTCAGGACTCTACTCCTGAGTTGAAGGATTTGATTCGCAAAATGCAAGCAAAAGAGCCTTTAAAAAGGCTAAATGCACGGGATGCCTTCTTTCATTTTCAACAAATCATGGGAAATGAAAATTCTTAATTTTAAATTCTTACTCATCAATGCTCCTGAATCTTGCTAAAGTCCAAAATTTTTCCGAATAGATTAAAGACACGGCGGAGCAGCGCCAAGCGGTTTTCCCTGAGATCAGAATTATCAGCCAAAATCTTAACCTGATCAAATAAATCGGCCAGAGCCGGCTGGATCATGGCAATTAA
This sequence comes from Parachlamydiales bacterium, assembly GCA_963801825.1. Classification (GTDB taxonomy): domain Bacteria; phylum Chlamydiota; class Chlamydiia; order Chlamydiales; family Parachlamydiaceae; genus CAWDGI01. The sequence continues at coordinate 90,723 of CAWDGI010000002.1, read as the reverse complement.
GTGATAGGCCTGATGGTAATCTCGCTGAGATAAAGCAGATTGGAAAGGGCCCTGCTGTCGATTCAGGAGCTCCTGTAAATGCTTTTCGGCAGGCTCAACCAACCATTCTTGTTTCACGGTATTTCCGTGGTAGCCATTCAATTGCCCTTTCGCACGCTTATAAACTTCATAAAGAGAAAGAAACTGCTCTCTTGCCTCCTGACGGAATTCATGGAGCGCTCTGACACGGCAAAAAATATCGTATAGATCGTTCCCGCCCCCTCCTTCTGCTAGGCTTGCCTCAATTTCATCCTTAGCAAATCCATAATCTTGGAAGACGGTTTTCACACGGTTCGTAATGAAGATCAAAATTTCCCCCACAACCTCCTCCCGATTCGGAGAACAGAGGCAGAAAAGGACGACGCACAAGCCAGCAAACATTCTCTTAAAGGTGAAAGAGTAGCCCCCACGAATGAGAATTTTAATCATTCCTAGGACTTGGCGACGTAAAGCATAGGGATCACTCGAGGAAGTCGGTTTTAAGCCTAAAGCAAAGCAGCCGAGCAAATTATCCAACTTATCTGCCAAGCTAATCACAATGCCCGTCTCCGTCTCCGGTAAAGGGGCCTCCTCTCCTCGCGGCATCCAGTGCTCCTCAATTGCTTGGGCCACTTCCTTCTCTTCTCTTTGTGCCAAGGCATAATACCGTCCCATGATTCCCTGCAGTTCTGGAAATTCATATACCATGTGGGAGGCCAAGTCGGCTTTGCAAAGAAAAGCGGCTCGTTTTACTCTCTCCGGAGAGCTGATTTTGAGTCTCTGTTGAATGATCTCGGCATCTGCCATGATCCGTTCGACTTTTTGATAGAGTGTTCCCAATTTCTTTTGGAAGGTCACTTTCTTGAGCTTTTCGTTAAAATCCTCTAAGCGGCATTTAAGATCTTCTTCGTAGAGAAACACTCCATCTGACAAGCGAGCGGATAAGACGCGCTGATTTCCTTGCCGAATTTGCTCGGTTGGCTCACGGTTGGCTGTAATGACGAACACATTTTTGAGAGTCCCTTTTTGATCAGCAACCGGAAAATATTTTTGGTGCTCCACCATTTCTGAAATGAGCACCTCTTTGGGAGCGCGTAAGAATTCCGGTTTGAAAGAAGCAGCCGTTAAAAAGGGAGATTCGACCAGGTTCATGACTTGGGGAATCACTTTTTCTCGCTCCAGGATGACCCCTCCGAGCTCTTTTTCTAATGCATCGAGCTGCCGGTGAATCGACGCTTCTCGCTCTCTCTAAATCGGCGAGGACAAAATGATGGCGTAAACGCTCCAAATAATCTTGTGCTTTTTTTAATTCAAAGGGGGCAGGAGCCAGCTGGCGATGGCCGTACGTTTTTCTCCCTGCCTCAAGAGGACCAAAACGAAAAGGAAGGACCTCTTTTCCAAAGAGGGAAAGGATCCAATGCAGAGGACGGGCATAGCTGATCTCGACATCTCCCCAACGCATTTTTTTGGGGAATTCGAGATTTTGAATGAAAGAGGGAGCTGTTCTTGCAAGATAGCCGCTGTGGCCTGTCCTTCTCGATGAAGATGGGCAATCAAGTAGGAGACCCCTTTGATGGAACGGATTTCTAATCCTGGAATTTTTCCTTTCTGAATCGTTTCTAAAGAAGGAGCACTGCCTTCCAATGGAGCGAAAAAAGCCTTCGCCGGCGGGTTTTAGCCTCCTTGGAATCATAAATTTGATCGATGGGTGGCCCTTTTCGTTCTATGGTTTGGGGTGGTTTTGCCATTGGCCAATCCCTTCACATAAACGGCCAGTCTTCTTGGAGTGGCGTAAACCTCAATGTTTTCAAAAGGGAGCTTTTCTTTCTCTAGCAAGGCTTTTATCTCTTTCTTTAAATTTTGACTCCCGATGGAAACAAAGCTTGCAGGCAGCTCTTCCGATCCAATTTCTAAGAGATAATCTTCTGTTTGATCGGAGCGCGCATGAATGAGAGATTCCGGCAAAGTGGGCCGCTCTAGCAGGGGGCTTGTTTTAACCACGCCGTTTTTTTGCAGCAAGGGGTAGCCTTGCTTTTCCCGGCTGGCTAAATAGGTTTCGGCGACTTGGCGGGCAAGGTCGCGGATGCGAGCGATGTAGCCGGTCCGTTCTGTCACAGAAATGGCCCCTCGTGCATCTAAGAGATTAAAGGCATGGGAGGCCTTCATGACAAAGTCATAAGCAGGAATGGGAAGATGGTCAGCGATTAATTTTTTTGCTTCTTGTTCATAATCTTCGAAATGGCGTCTTCCACATTTTTACGGAAGCTTTTTCGAAGTTGTAATGGCTCCATTCGACTTCATTGCGATGGTAGATATCGCCATAGGTCAGTTTTTCATTCCATTGCAGATCGAAGATGCTATTGACTTTTTGCAGATACATGGCCAACCGTTCGATTCCATAGGTGATTTCGCCCGTGATGGGTTTGAGTTCAATTCCGCCGACTGCTTGAAAGTAGGTAAACTGGGTGATTTCCATTCCATCCATCCACACTTCCCATCCGAATCCCCAAGCGCCGAGCGTAGGTGATTCCCAGTCGTCATGGACAAAACGGATGTCATGTTCTTTCAAGTCGAACCCTAAGGCTTCTAGCGATTGGAGATAGAGATCTTGAATATTCGGAGGAGAGGGCTTGAGGATGACTTGATACTGGAAGTAATGCTGGAGACGATTGGGATTGGTGCCATAACGGCCATCTGTCGGACGTCGGCAAGGTTCAATATAGGCCGCCTGATAAGGCTCAGGACCTAAGCAGCGAAGAAAGGTCGCGGGATTGAAGGTGCCGGCTCCGACTTCTAAGTCATATCCTTGGTGAATAATGCAGCCTTGTTTTTCCCAGAAGGCAGAGAGATTTTTTAACGATTCTTGAAAGGTGTGCATGGGCGATTCCTCGTGAATCAGGATGAGTCATGGGAATAGGTTAATCTATCGAGGATTTTATCACAATAAGAGGCCTGGTTCAATGTCAGGTAACAAACAAACGTATTTTTTTCGTGTCCGAGTCCGTGTCCAAGTCCGAGTTCCGATCGTGCTGCGTTCTTTTGCGTTTCCAATCGGCTCTCGGACTGGGACACGATCCTGTCATGTTACCCAAAAACTCTACTTTTTGAACCATGCCAAAAATTTTAAGGCCTTGAAGAAGAAGGTTTCTGCACTTCGTTGTAATAAGGCAAATACTTCCCCATGAATGCAAGCCATTCTGACGTTGTTTCCGATGTATTTTCTTTGTGAAGCTTATCAGCACGCTGCTTCACTTCTTCCATTTTACTTTTTTTCTCTTGATTAGAGAGAAAAGGATTATTCATTATTGAGTCCAATTCCTTACCTAGTTTGATAAATTCTTCTTTATAATCTATAATATTATTAAAACTGTTCGTAGAAGAGGCTCCTTCTGCGGGGGCTTTCTGATTTGAAGCACCTTGTATCTGTGAATGAGTATAATAATTAGAAGATCCTTGAATATTCATAAACACCTCTATTTAAAATTAGTTCTATACAATCTATTATAAACAAGATTTAATTTATTTATAATAATTTTTGTTATTTTTTTTGTTAAAATCAAATTAAAAGAAAATTTGCTGAAAATTTTAGGACGATTTGCTAGGAACAAACAAGAGCCGCAAAGGAACTTTGCGGTCTTGAAATTGAGAGACTGAAAAAGCCTAACGCCTTAACCCCCGCACTTACTGCAAGCGATTAAATGACCTTCTTCCTCTTGGTGGTGAAATACACCTAGGGTTGAATCTTCTTCTCCTCCTCGAACGCATCTTTCTTCTTTTTCATCGCAAACGAAAATGCCTGCGCTCATCTCTTTGAGCTCTTCTTCATTACTCGCTTGTGCATTCAAAACGACACAGAGGGTCCAGGCAGAGATCGCTAAAACTTTTTTTAACATAAGAAGTCTCCTATTCATTTAAAAATTCAGGTTGGTTTTCCACTTCAGCGAAGGGAAGCACCCACAAGATATGAAAATCTTAAATTAGAAGTCAATGTTAAAATATCTTTATCTTTTCTTAAAAATTTCTTTAATTTTTGATTTATTTGGTAGAAAGATATCCCTGTTTTTTGCTAAAATAAAAGTGAAAATATTATTTTTAATGGATTAAACCAGGTAGGTTTATGTTAGATTATGCCGATTTAGATTCTCAAGACTGGGCGCTGTGGCTAAAAGAGCAAGGGGAAAAGGAATTTCACGCCCGCCAAATTGTGGAATGGATTTACCAAAAGGGGATTCTTTCTTGGGAAGCGATGTCCAATTTAAGCAAGGTCTTAAGGGAAAAACTGGCCGCTCATATTCGTCTTTCTGCCCTGGAACTCGTCTCTGTCACAGAATCAAAGGATCAGGAGACGTTTAAATTTCTTTGGCGTCTGAAAGAAGGGGCGTGCATCGAATCAGTTTTAATTTGTTCTGGAGAGCGTCGAACCGTTTGCGTCTCTTCTCAAGTGGGATGTCCCGCCGGTTGTGCGTTTTGTGCATCCGGTCAGCAAGGATTTTTGCGCAACCTCCGTCCTTCTGAAATTATCGAGCAAGTCCTTCGCACTAACCAATGGTTGGCCGCAAAGGGAGAGCGAGTGTCTCATGTCGTCTACATGGGGATGGGAGAGCCCCTCAAGAATTATGACTCGGTCATCCGATCGATCTCTCTTCTCAGTCATCCCGACTTTCTCAACATTTCGCAAAGAAGAATCACTGTTTCAACGGTCGGAATTGTGGAAAACATTCGTCGTTTAAGTTTGGAAGGGCTTCGGGTGAATTTAGTCCTTTCCCTCCATGCCCCGAATCAGCATATTCGAAAGAAATTAATCCCTTATGCCCGTAAATATCCTCTAGAAGAGATTTTAGCGGCGATGGAGGAATATGGGCAAAAGACAAAGCGGGATATCACCTATGAATACACTCTTTTGGCCGGCATTAATGATCATCCCGATCATGCCTTGGAATTGGCCCATCTTTTGAAAGGAAAGCAGTGCACGGTCAATTTAATCCCTTATAACCCCGTGCCCGGGCTAAAATTGAGAAGGCCCGATAAGAAGGCGATTAAGGAATTTCGAACCGTTTTATTCGGGTCTCATATTAATAATACCTGCCGCTATACCAAAGGGGAGGATATTGCAGCAGCTTGCGGGCAATTAGCGATGCAAGAGAATGCACTCTCTTCTTCTCCTTTGCCTATTTTAAAAGATTAAAGAAAGAATGAGTCTCTTTGACCCAAAAAAATTAGATTTTTTTCCCACTCTTCCGGGAGTCTACCTCATGAAGGACCAAGCAGGGGAGGTGTTGTATGTGGGAAAGGCGAAAAACTTACGCCAGCGGGTCAAGCAATACTTTGTTCCCGGGCGTGATGGCCGCCTCATGGTCCCTTTCCTGGTTGCAAAAGTTCATCAGATTGACCCCATTGTGGTCTCTTCTGAAAAAGAAGCGCTCCTACTAGAAAATAATCTCATTAAGCAGCATCGCCCTCGCTACAATGCCTTACTTAAGGACGATAAGACTTACATTGCTTTAAAGATTTCGCCGGAGGAAGAGTGGCCGACTGTGAAGCTTGTTCGCTACCGAGGAACTCCGGCACGGGATGGGCTCTATTTTGGTCCCTATACAAGTGCGCAAGCCGCTCGTCAGACTCTTGATGTACTGAACCGTCTCTTTCCTTTGCGTCAATGTTCCGATCAAGAGCTTGCGAGGCGGACTCGCCCTTGCCTCCTTTACCAAATGAAGCGCTGTGCAGGCCCTTGCGGAGGCAAATGCACAAAAGAAGAATACCAGCAACACTTACAGCGCACGATTAAATTCTTACGTGGACAAGATAAAGAAATCTTAGAAGAGCTCTATCAAGAAATGGCGAGATTATCAGACGTTTTAGAGTTTGAACGGGCTGATCAGATGCTGAGGACAATTCGCCACATTGAGAAGACATTAGAGAGCCAGCATGTGGATCGTCCTTTGGGGCAAGATGCTGATGCAATCGGATTATATCGCCAAGGAAACGAAATTCTGTTGGTGCAGCTTCTCTTTCGGGGAGGGCGATTGGTGGGGTCCCGTCATTTTGATTTCAGTCAGAGTGCAGAGGAGGATGAGGAGCTGTTAAGTTCTTTCCTTTTGCAGCACTATGAAGGGACAATCGATGGGGCGGAAGAGATTTTAATTCCTTTTCCTTTAAGTGATCGGGCTTCTTTAGAAGAGATCTTATCTTCGCGCCACAAGCATCCGATGGCTCTTCATTTTCCACAAAGAGGGGAGAAAAAAGCTTTGTTAAAAATGGCAGAGATGAATGCGGAAGCCTTATTTAAATCGAGAAAGGATGAGGGGGCTTTGCGAGAGAAAATGTTGCTCGAGATGCAAGAAAAACTCCATCTTTCACGCTATCCTATGCGCATTGAGTGTTTCGATAACTCCCATCTTTCCGGGACAGAACCGGTCTCTGCAATGGTTGTTTTTGTGCATGGGTTAAAAGAGAAAAAACATTATCGGACCTATAGATTGAAGCAGGGGACGAAGCCGGATGATTATGGGGCGATGCGAGAGGTTTTGCTCCGTCGTTATAAGCGAGCGAAAGAGGAGGGGGATCTCCCTGATTTATTGATTGTGGATGGGGGAAAGGGGCAACTCAGCTGTGCGTTGCAGGTTTTGGAAGAATTAAATTTAACGGGGATGGATGTCATTAGTTTGGTGAAGGAAGAGGGAAGGCATGATAAGGGGTTGACGGAGGAGCGGGTGTTTGTTCCAGATCGGAAAGATCCGATTATTTTGAACAAGGTCTCGCCGATTTTATTTTTTCTACAAAACATGCGTGATGAAGCGCATCGCTTTGTGTTGGCTTTTCAACGCAAAAGACGCTCTAAGCAAACGATTCGGAGTGCTTTGGATGATATTCCAGGGATTGGTCCTGCCAAGCGAAAAGCGCTGTTGACTCATTTTGGAAGCATTAAGAAAGTTGAGTTAGCAATGGAAGAGGAATTGAAGGCGGTGAAGAAACTTTCATCGGCTGATATTGCGGCTCTTCTGGCATTTTTTCAAGGCAAAAAAGAAAGTTAAAGCGGTATAGCTTATTCTTTCTTGGAATGGTCTATAAACCTCCGAATAGCCGCCACACCGGTGCCGCCGTTGTCGTAAGTAAGGAGGCCCCCCTGAGTAAAATCACAGCAAAGCACGATGCCTTCTTTGGAAAAGCTAAAAACTACTGGATAGCTTACTCCTTCATAGTTTGGCTCGGGGACTGTTTCTTGACAGCGTATATTAGCCACTGCCGACTCACCAGTAAATAGACGTTCTCCAGAATCCACATAGTGCATGAAAGCACAAATAGTGGTCTCTAAGGCACTTGGAAGTTCATAATGGATTCCTGTCTGTTTATTCACTTCAGCAATAAGGGCCTTTTGGTCTGAATAAGTCATCGTTCTGCTTTTAGGGATTTCATTCATTGTCATTAACACCCAATAAGATCTAGCAACTTGTTGATGACCATAGAACCAATGAATCCCAGGATCCATCTTCATAGTATCATCGATAAATGAATACTTAGTGGCATACCCCTCTTTAGGAGCGGACATAATCTCCTCAAAGTTCATTAAAGTGTTCGGTTTTCCATTTACAGTTTCCAGGATGAGAGCTAACATCTGAGTCTGTTCAACCCTTTTTCCTGGGAAAAAGGGACAAGGGCTTTTAAGAATCTGTTGGATATCTGTTGGAAGAGGAGGGACTTTGCCAATCTCTCCACAATAAGTTTTCCATTTCTTTTTACCAGCAAAGGCGATCCGTAAAGCCAGGATATTCCATAGATACTCATCACTTGCTAATACTTTCCATGTTTTGCTTACTTGAAGACATCTTCCGAGCTCGTTACCCAAATAAGAAAGGATCTCAAAATTTATTTCTGTCGGAAGTAAACTTAAAAAATCAATTTTTGCCTCTCCACGCAATTGGGGCAGCTGAAAATTTGGACCCTCACTTCCACCTTCTCTGATAGGATTAACCATTTTAAAACCACCTGTTAATATAATTTAGATTTTTAAAAAATAACAAATAATTTAAATTTAATTTTCTACAGATAGAAAAATTAAAATTGATATCTATATTTAATTCTAAACAGTGGAGTAATTAAAAACAAGAGTAAAATTTAAGGCGCATTTTAATACACAATTTCGCAATTTCCTAACAGATTCAACGCAAGATCCAGTCTCTTAGTTTCGTAGGAGAAATTTTCATAAACTAAGATTTCAAGCCCGCTTGCTCACGTGTCAAAAGAGCAAGTGCCACGCAATCAAAATCTTCTCTGCCCAAGTTCATGCTCATTAATAATTTGTCGTGCAGATTTGAAAGAAAAGGGAGGGGCACTTGAGATCGATCTGCACATGTTTGAAGAAGGCGCATATCTTTTAGTCCAAGATTTAGCGCAAAACCATCCTCTTTGAAACGCTGCTGCCATATGAGGGGAGCAAAACTATGAAAGGCAGGGGAGTCGAAAATAGAGGTTCCCCAAATTTCTGCTGCCCTTTCTGTCGAAATTCCCTCTTTTTCTAGCATGGCGGTGGCTTCAGAAAAAGTTTCGATGAATGCAAGGAGCATAAAATTGTTGCATAGCTTAAAAAGGGAGGATTGGCCGGGTTGTTCACCTAAATCAAAGATTTTTGTGCTCATGGCTTCTAAAACAGGATAAGCCTCTTTTTTGGCTTTAGATTCGCCTGCAAGGAAGATCGTTAAAGTGCCTGTTTTCGCTCTCTCCGGCCGTCCTGTGACAGGAGCGGCGAGAAAGGCCATTCCCCTCCTCTGATGTTTCTTTTCCAAAGAGGCGCTTAGATCGGGGGAAACTGTGCTCATCGAAATGTGAATGGAGGGTTTTTTAGACGCATGCATGATTCCTGATGGTCCATCAACGATTTCATTTAATGCTTGGTCATTAGCGACCATACTGATAAGAATATCGACTTGAGTGGCTAGCTCATCCGGAGAATTTGCCCATGCTGCTCCTTGTTCAATGAGGGAGGATCCTTTTTCTTTTGTTCGATTATAGATCCAAAGGGGAAACCCTTTTTTTAGAATATTTTGGGCCATGGGGAGTCCCATATGTCCAAGCCCGATGAATCCGACTCGCATTTATCCTTTCTCCTTTGATAATTCCTGTAGAACGACTCTTAAATCATTAATTTGATAATCACATTTTGCAGGGCGATGTGGCTTGCCAGGATGGGAGTATAAATAGCCGATCCCTTTTCTTCCATTTCTTCCATTTTCTTGATTCACTAAAGCCATATCGCCTGGAGAATCTCCGATAGAGATAATTGTATTAAAATGGTCTTTCTCTTTTAAGAATTGGGCTAAACACTCTTTTTTCGTTGCTGCTTTTTGAGTATGAGAATCCACTCCAAATCGATAAGTTTTAGGAAAATAATGTTGAACCCCAACGAGATCCACAAATAGATCCAAAGATTTTGGAGAAGAGTTGGAAATTAAAATTTGGTCATGCCCTGTTTCTTGAATTTTTTTAAGCACGTCGCCTGCATGGTCGTTCAATTGAATAGATTTGGTTGTAATCTCCGGCTGGTTGAATGAAATCTCCAAGCAAGTGGATTGAAGCCGAAAGCACTCTTCTATGCTCACTTCAGGTAATAAGAAGGTGAAATATTCATGCCAGCGCAAGCCGGATAAAGTGGCACTTTCACTTGCAGTCATGCGCCTGGAATAACCGTGAGAGGCTAAGGCTAAATTCGTAATTTCGAGAACGGAATGATCATTTCCCTTCTCGAGAACACCATGAAAATCCCAAACAAATAGCTTCATAGAATTGACGGCGCGGAAACCTGCGACTTCAGTCGCGGGAGGAAGCGCCGCTCTTTATTTGGGTTAGTGTTTTTGAATTGATAGGCATAACCATCGGCACGCTGGACTAATTGGCAATGCTGATGGCTGATTCCTTGAATCGTGCCTTGGCTTGTTTGAATATTAAAAAAACCAGAGGCTCGTACGGCCACGCGGCCTACATAATAACCTGCTTTTTTACCGCTTAACACGTTGGCTTTGATGAGATCACCTGTTGCAAAACCAAAATGTCTCTTGAAACGGGTCAGATACCCTCTTGGAAATCCAAATGCATCGAGTCTTGTCCTTTGATAGGCTCCTCTTCCCATACATTTGATTTCTAAGATGGGGATTTGCCAGTTTGTCACGGCTTCTACAGATGCAACACAGGCGGCATCTAGGGCATGTCCTTTAGGGATGTGAAAACGGCAGCGATTGTACTTTGTTTGTCCGCCTGATGCAACTTGAATAGGGAGTCCGAAGGATTGGCATGTTTTTAGTAAGGCATGACGGGTGCTATTGACGGCTGCTGCATCGTTTAGGGGACGCTTAGTATGGGATAGAATGGCTGTTAGTAAGTCAGGCTTTTTGCAAAGAAAAGTTTTGACATCGAGATTGCCTTTTGCTTGGTTGCAAGGTCTGCAAGCTAAAGTAAGGTTAGAGAGACGATCAGAGCCTCCTTTGCTTCGGCTATGAATATGATCGATTTCTAGTGGGACATTTTTTGCTTGGCAGTATGTACAAGTTCTGTTCCATTTCTCTAATAAATATTCTTTTACTTCGTAGCTAGCGAGGGTCCCCTGCTGATATTCAATCCCTTCGATCATGGGATTGTCTATGAGCTGTGTATCAAAACGAACGGTCTCAAGAGAGAGAGCGCTTACTGGAGCCCACCTTATGAGACGATGGATTTGTGAGCGTGTTGTTTCAACGCGATGTTGCAATGAGGGGGGAAGCCAGCCTGTGGGACGCTTTCGATTGTCAAAACGCTTTTGACGATAACCGAGCTTTCCTCGACGACGTTTGCGAAACTGCCTTCTTTTTGTCAAAGATTCTCTAATTAAAAATCCTCGATGAACAATTTCTATCAAGAAAAGAATATGGTGTGTTTGCCTCTCTTCTCGAACAATGGCAATTCCCGTTGTCTTGCTTCCGGGGTCAATCTTTAGGCCGACATTTTGTAAGGACGACTCAACCTGCGTCCTAGATTTCAATCGAATGATAAACGGAAACCTCCTATGCACAACGGCCATTTTGCGACTGAGCAGCAATCTTGCTTTTTTCTCGCTACATGGCATGAGCGGTTTTTTGTTTTTATCTAATACAAATACAGACATCATTCCTCTCAAAAATTGCCCTTACGGGCCTTGTAACGCGCTCTTTTAAAAGAGCACTCCCTTCGGGAATGTTGAATGGCGGCCGTCTGCTTAAATCCGTTTCGTGCTTACCCCGGAGCTTGTCTGCAACTTAAGCTTCAAGAGGGCAGAGCTAAGGAAGCACTCTGCCGTCGGTCTTTTGCCTCCATCCAACGTAGCGGGTTTTCACCGCTTTCCCTGGTCAACCAGGCTTATGAGTTGCCTCACAAGCCTTCGCCTTTAGGCGAGGGTGATTGACAGATCATAACGCAGTTTTGAATTTACGAGAGCTTTCACAAAAAACGACCAGGCAAAAACTCAAGGTTTAGGTTAGTGGAATGGTTTTTTAGTTGCAAATATTATTTTTGAAATTTCAGATGTGTGGATGCAAATGGTGAAAATGTCTGGCATTTTCAATTGAAAATAAATCGTCTTGATACTAACATACTCCTTTTAAATAAAACCTATCCATTATTTGAGGAGGAAAATGAAAAATATCATATTATTGGCTGGCGCAGCCCTTTTATTAAGTTCATGTGCAAGAAAGATTGAATCGGATGTTTATTCATCGCATCAAGTAGGGGAAGTCTCGATGACTTATCCCGGTTTTGTCAGAAGCATGCGTGAAGTTTGCGTCGAAAATGGTGAGCAATTGGAAGATAATGGTTTAGGAATTGCTGGAGGGGGAGTCGCAGGCGGAGTTTTAGGAAATGCTCTTGGGAGAGGAAATTTTCTTCCTACAGCGGCAGGGGCGATTGCAGGAGCAGTGACAGGCTCGTTTGTTGAGAAAAAATTAAAACAGCAAATGGCATTTGAATATGTGGTAGAACTCGAAAATGGCAACTTGATGACAGTGGTTCAAGGGCGAGATCAAGTCTTTGGGATTGGCCAGCCGGTTTATGTCATCGTCAGCCCATTTGGCCGCTCTCGTTTAGTTTCTCAATAATTGCATGAAAATTGTACGAAAAGCCCTTGAAATATAATCAGGGGCTTTTCTTAACTCTTATTTTAAACGGCGTATATTTTCTGCGACTCTCTTTGTATTCACTTCGGGAATGATTAAGTATGAATGACTATTCAGACATGTCAAGTGTGTTTGAATGTTTTTTTCATGAAGTTTTTTAATCATTTCCTCTTTGTCAGTGATTTGATTAGTTTCTATGAGTGCATCCACATAATATCCTGGGCGTTTGAAAGTTTTAACGCTCACGTTAAAAATTTCAGCCAGGAGTTTTGAGTGAGAGTTTCCTTCTACCACTTCTTCCTGGTAATCTCTATTTCTCTTTTTAACTTCTTCGACAATAATGCTTGAAAGTGAATGGATATCATTTTCTTTAATTAGACAATACGTGTGGTCTTTTAGTGTATTGTTCATGAAAAGTTCTTGTATTTCATTTATACTATCATCATAAAATTTTTCTGAATGTGGGAAATAGTATAAAATACGATCGTATAATCCATCTTCTTTAAATTTAGCCATTAGATTAACGGCATGAAGGGCGCCACAAATAAATACGATTCCTTTTTGTTGATTGTAAAGTTTCAAAAAATTTTCACTAAGTGTTTTTATCCTGTCATTTTCTGTTCTATCTATAGAAGAAATGCGTTCCTCGATGCTAGGAGAGATCATTTCAACATAATTTTTAACATTGATGTCAATTCCTTTAATAGTGATGAAATGTTTTTTCGCATCATTAAATATTTCTTTCACTAATTGGGTTGCAGGAAAATTTTTAATTCTTTCTGCTTGATTAATACATTCTTCTCTATAGAAATATAAATTTAAAAATTTACATAATTTTATATGCCCCATTTTACTTGGGTTTTCTAGGATTCTCGCTTGTTTTAAAAGTTTTTCAGCTTGAGAATGCAAATTAGATTCATATTTTAATAAGTTATTACAAGCAAGTACAATTTGTTCTTCGGTTTGATCTTGTGGGTACTCAAAGCAAAGTGTGTCATAACCTTCTTCTAATAACTTGGGAAGCAGGTTTCTGATCAGTTGCTTAGGAATTGTATCCCAATGTCGTTCAAATATGATAACAGGGGGAAGTGAAACAGATGATAGCATAAGAGTGTTCTCCTTTTTAATTTGACTAAATAATAAACTAAAATATGATTATCAGTAAACATGGTTTTTGTAAAATTTTTATTTTAATCATTTTTTGCAAAAAAAATCTGGCACAAAAGGGAGTCAAGCAGCATAATCTGCTGCTTTGAATCTATCTCAAGATTCTAAAATGGCTTAAGAACCTATCGCACTATTCCTGATGGGATAGGTTCAAGTTCGAGTTTTGAGTTTTTAGCAACCGATCATTTATTTTAACCAGGATATCCTATGCAGTGCATTAAATTCCCTATTCTTCTATTAACATTAGCCTTTTTCCAAGGGGAAGTGGATGCAAAGGAAAGACGGCCTATTGCTTACGTAAAAAAGGCTCCAATCGCCACTCCAGCGCAAATGGAACAAGAGATTTTCCATCTGATTAATAAGAAAAGAGTAGCTGATTCTTTATCTCCTCTTGTCTGGTCTGATGTTATTGCTGAGCAAGCCCGTAAGCATAGTGTAAATATGGCAAACAAAATCGTCGCTTTTAGTCATGAGGGGAGTGATTTACGATTTAAAGCATTAACCAAGTCGATCCCTTCTCTCAGACTTTTTGGCGAAAATGTCGCCTATAATCAAGGCTACTCTAAGCCTGCTGAAACAGCCGTTTCAGGCTGGCTTGATAGTCCAGGTCATTATGAAAATATCATGGGGGACTTTAATTTGACAGGTGTCGGTGTGGAAAAGAACTCAGAAGGGAAGTATTATCTCACACAACTTTTTGTCAAAACAGCCTCTTCTAAAAGGCATAAATAAGATTTGTCTCACCAGGCGTACGCAGAAAGTAACACTGACTGAAAAAGCAAAAGTCTTAACCCGGAAATTAATTGTGTGTGCTGAGCAAAATGAGGCGGAATTTTTCAAGGTTCTCTCCCCTCAAGAAAAAAAATCTCCACAAACAATTTTCTCAAAATTATTAAAAAATGCAGGAATTGAACAATTAGGAGGATTTACGCCATAGGCGAATTTTTCTTAGAGACTGCTAAAATATGATTCACCGCAGAGAAAGCAGCCGAGAGCGCAGAGTTTAAAAAATTATTTACAATTCTGATCATGCCATTCTTGAGTATCGCAACATTAAAGTTAATCAACAATCAGGACCAAGAATAGCAAGTGAATTCATTAGCTCTGCGCTCTCGGCTGCTTTCTCTGCGGTGAATCATATTTTAGCAGTCTCTAAGACAAATTCGCCTATGGCGTAAGGATTTATAAAAAAATGAATCAAAAAAAGATTGAAGAAATGTTTCGAGTTTCCAGAGCGGAAAAATGGCCTTATCCAAAAATATTTCATGCGCTTAAAGAACTAGGAGTTCTCTCTTATGAGGTCAAGGTGCCGTTACATCAAATTACATATTATAGTAGCAAAAGTCACTTTCAGGAGCCTATGCCATCAGGATTTAAGCCTTTGCCCGTTGGAAAATACAACTTGGTCCTTTTTAAGGAGGCGCTTAAGGATGTCCAGTCAATGAGAATCGACTATGAAACCTTTCTGAAGAAAATTGCGAGTGCCGGTATCACCTTTTATCGAGTCGAGATGGCCTCAAACACCATTACCTATTTTGGTGTTCATCCAGGTGAAGAATATCAAGAAAAAGTTCTTTCAATAGGAGTATAATATACTGGGCTTTGGCCATTTTAAGGGGTCGATAAATGCAATCTTTTGAGTTATATAGTTACGTTTGATGTGAAATGAGAATCATAGTCTTCAAAAAAGTTATGGCGTAGGCAGACCATAATTTTTTAACAGGGTCTTCTCATTATATTTCAACGCCCGTTCGCCTTCGGCTCACTCAAGACGCAAAGGAACGCAAAGAATTTATAGACCATTTACCTCCATGCGTTTTGACATCCTCCTCCGCCTTCTAGGCGGAGGAGGATGTCAAAACTCGTTGACTATCGTCGTGCTATTCTGTCAATCACACTCGCCTGAAGGCCAAGGCTTGTGAGGCAACTCATCTGCAAATTCTACTATCTCGCAGGCACTATCTGCTCCACACAGCATCCCAACTAATGAATTGATTCTCAGGACAATAAACAAGATTTGAATAAAGGCTTTCAAAAGAATTGAGTTTCTGTTAGTGAGTAATTTTGATGCGGAAACCATCGAATTCGGGCGGTGATGCAGGATGCAAAATAATATAGAGAGGTGTTCCCATGATTGGATCTTCTGATCTTCGGTTAACTAGAATAGCCCTCAACAACGGAAGCGGTCGTATACCCGCACTCGGCTGCGGGACCCTGATTCCTGACGCAGCCGAAACCATAGCCGCAACCAGGAACGCGCTTGCGGCCGGATTTCGACACTTCGATTGTGCAGAGCGATACCGGAATGAGCGCGAGGTAGGCGAGGCGCTTGCCGCTGCGGGGATCGCGCGGGAAGACATTTTCGTTACCACAAAGTTATGGAACAACAATCATCGGCCCGAGCGCGTTGAACCGGCCTTTGAGGCGAGTCTGGACAGGCTCAGGCTCAAATATCTGGATCTATACCTCATTCACACTCCGTTTGCATTTCAACCGGGGGATGACCAGGACCCACGGGATCAAAACGGCAATATCATCTACGACAAGGGAATGACTTTGCTCGACACCTGGAGAGCAATGGAAAACCTCGTGGATCACGGCAGATGCCGGGCCATCGGACTCTCGGACATCAGCTTGAACGAACTTCTGCCCATCTACGAATCTGCACGAATCAAGCCAGCTGTGGTCCAGGTGGAAGCCCATCCGTATCTGCCTGAAACGGAGCTTCTGAAATTCTGCAAGGAGAAAGGTATTGTGCTTTTGGCTTTCGCGCCATTGGGTCATGGAATCCGCTCGGGGCCGCTCGAAGATCCAGTCATTTCAGCGATCGCCGCACGAGTTGGAAAGACGCCGGCACAGGTACTGCTGGCATGGGCGGTGCAGCGCGGCACGGCTGTCCTTACCACACCCAAAACTGCGGCTCGTGCGAGAGAGAATTTTGACATCGCCTTCCTCCCGGAAGACGCGTTTAACGAAATCAATCGCATTCAGACCAGGCAGAGGCTCAATGAAGTGGTAAAGACAGGAGTCCCGGGTTTCATCCCGCGGGGTAGATGAATGAAACGCCCGGTTTCCCACTTGACCCCACGTAATTGCTAGATCAAGATCTCAAAAATCCTGCTACCCAACAGCCCATGCGGGAATAAAACAGATATGACGTTCTTTATCGATTGAGAAATCCCCCCGGTAAATATAATATCCCCATTTTGCTCTTGGCTCTTCCGTTAGGAACTTACTTAAATTTCTCAATTTTTTCATATCTGGTGTCGTGTTGTAAGTCACCTCAAAAGGGTAAACAAAGGGTTTTTTTTCAACGATAAAATCAACTTCTGCGCCCGATTCGAGTCTCCAAAAATAAATTTCAGATCGCATAGGATCTCTTGCAAGCCAAACACTGAGTTCGTTTAGAAACCAGTTCTCAAATCGATGCCCTATCAGTCCACTAGAAGCCAAAGTCTTGTATTCAACTAGCCCGGTAAGAACCGAAACGAGTCCATTGTTTCTCAGATAGCCTTTAGGAGATTTGACAAAACGTTTAATTGTACTCCCGATATAGGGATAAATATCCTGATATAAAAGGGTTGCTTCGAGAAAACCTCGATATTTTTTTAAAGTATCGCGAGTACACCCCAATGCATTGACAATTCGTTTGTCCTCTCTAACAGAACCTGTTTGTTCTGCAATGATACCCATCAAGTTACGATAGAGTGTCAAGTTAGTTATTGATTCAATCGCACGTACATCTTTTTCGAGATATGTTTGGATGTAGTTATTCAAATAGATGATTCTTTCCTCATTATTTTGACAATTTTTAATTTCAGGTAGTCCACTCCACAGAAGTTGCTGTTGCAATACATCTTCCAAAAGAGGCTTGAATGGTTTTAATTTGTGGATGAGGTCACCGATCAGTTGTGGCGGCTCATCTCTATTCATTTGATCAAATAGAGAGAGTTTTAAGATTTCAGGTTCGTTAAATAAAGTCGATTCTCGAAGCGTAAATTCTTGTAGATGATGCAGTTCAATGCGTCCTGCAAGTGATTCAGCACTTAACTGATGCAAGCTGAGAACAGCTGAACCTGTTAATATAAATTTTATTTTATCTGAATCTTTGTGTTTATCGTAAAGGATTTTCACCTGATCAAATATTAAAGGACATTTTTGTGCTTCATCAATGACGACCCAAATTTTATTTTTACCACCAACTTGCTGTTTTGCTCCCTCAATGATTAGATCTTCCAACTCCTGTTTTTCCACGCGTACTCGCTGACCCATATCATCCATATTAAGAAAAACCCAGATCAACTCCGGATGATTCTTAGCGTAATGATTAACAAATAAAGATTTTCCAACTCTGCGAGGGCCTAAAATAGCCGTGATAAAGGGACGACGAAATGATGATTCTAAAGTTTCTTTATTTATCCTATCTGCATACATGAAAACCTCAAACTTAACCTGCTATACGGGATTTTACTTCATGCGAGTTAATTTTCTCAAGGAAAACTACTTCATGCAAGGTAATTTTCCCGTTATTGGCAGGTCGTTCACACTCATGCATCCTGATCAATCCTATGGTGTATCGGACCTTCTTAGGAAGGGGGAAAGGTAAAGTATGGTGGACCCCAAAGTCAAGACAACTAACTGTTCCGTTGCACCTCATACCCCGGATGCAATGCGTTTTCTCGCTCTTGTAGAAGCGGCCCTTCTTCGCTTCTAATAACTTTGTATTTTCCGCTGGCGAAAAATTTCATAGAGAAAAATCGAACCAGCAGCAGCGATGTTAAGAGAAGAAAACTCTCCCTCTAAAGAAATCTGGACAAATTGATCTGCTAGCTGCTGGTACCCTATGCTTAACCCATTTGTTTCGTTACCCAGCACAAGAAATAAAATGTCTGCATCTAACTGCGCTTTTTCTAGAGGGATTGATCCTTGATTACCGGTAGCAACCACTCGTATATTATAAGTTTTCCTCCATGCTTCAAGTGCACGTATAAAGGCTTTTATTCCTTCAACTCGGTAAATAGAAGCAGAAAAAAAAGTTCCCCGACTGGCTCGGATACATTGCGGATCAAATTCATCCGCACCATGCCCAGAGATGATAATAGTACAGGCTCCAAAAGCTACGCTAGAGCGAATCATCATTCCTAAATTGCCTGGGCTTTTTGGCTCATCAAGCACAACGACCACATCTCGAAGTTTTGGTTGATAAGACGGAAAAGAATGTAAAGGCTGTTCGATAATAGCTACTATTTCTGCACTTTCTGTTTTATCGGAAATTTTGTCCATCAGCTGATTTGTAAGAGCATAAGCAGTATCATACTCTCCTTGTGTCAGGTAGTTTTCTGCCCAGGTAGGCATTGATCGTTCTTTGCTATAGAAAATCGAACGAAATTTCCATCGTCTTTTCCACGCTTCTTCAATAGCTAAACGCCCTTCAATCACAAACTCTCGGTAGCGATGGCGCTTGTTTCGATTGGTCTGTAATGTGGACACGCGCTGAAGTTCGTTTGTCTCTCTATTCAAAGAAATAATATTCATAGAAATGACGGCACGGAAACCCGCGATTTTAATCGCGGAAGGAAGTGCCCCCTCCTTTGTTAAGGACATGTTTGTTTAGTAACTCACCTCGCAAATTCCGTGAACGTTTGCGTTTGCGTTTGCGTTTTCCGATTCGTTTACGGGAACGGATCGGAAAACGCAAACGCAAACGTTCACAGAATTTGCGTAAGGTGAGCTTATAAACAAGTTTGAGTTTATGCCAATTGTTTTCCCAAAATCTTTAAGGGGTCGTCTTCGTTTCATAATATTATTTTTAGATAGAAAAAGGGGAAAAGCAAGAGGAAACGTTAATAAAATGTGCAAAAATCACAAAATTTCGTCGATTTTTTTGTCATTATGACAAAAAATATTGACATTAACAACCCCAAAACACCTTTCAAAAAAGAAATATGTTAATTTTGCGTGTGCTTTTCGTAAGTTAAAATTCCACTCCAAAAAAGAAATACGTTGATTTTGCGTGCACTTGTTGCTATTAATACTATGCCTTTGACGATCTCTCAACCCCGGGGGCTTTGACGCAGCCCAAAGGGCACAAAATTATGTTATGGGGCACTAGCCTCTATTGTAAAATGTGCCCTCTGCGCGCGAGCTAATGCCATTTGCAGGGATGCTTTTGCCCAACTCAAAGGACAAATTGGTGAAGGAAGAGGGCGTAAAGGATAATATGAATCAAAGACTGTATTAATGCTCTCTGGGGTCTGGAGCGCTTCTAATGCTTCTCCATTGGAGGCATAGGTCCTCGGCCCTGTCAATTGCGCTAACGCTCTCTTCAGATGGATATCTCCATGTTTCAAATAATAAGTCTTAGCGTTTTTGTCTTTTTCCATCATCGATAAATGATAGTAGAGATCTGCAAAACAGGAATCAAAAAACCATTGGGCATCATAAGGCTGCTTATGAGGCATATAGCCTTTGTTCCACCCAGACAGAACCGCTAGCTGAGGTGTTTGAGCGCCAAAGATTGCGGAAGGAACATCAAAAACGATCCAATAATTCAAAGTTTGGTAGGGGTCATATTTATAACGGTAAATGCCATAAGGGCCTATAAGAGAAGAATTAATATCGAGAATTCTCTTGATCTTTTCTGGATTATCAAAAAAAGGAGTATATTCAACAAGAGCGAGAAATAATAAAGCTGCGTCAGCTTTTCTATCTATCCCTTGCCCGTCTAAATTAGGCGCTTCGCCTCCAAAGCTCAAATTCTTTTCCACCCGTTCTAATCCCCGCCGATAAAGGCGCTGAATATTATCGTTAGAAAGAGCTGATTCAATTGTACCTATTAAAGCGACATCGTCCAATTGCTTTTTTAAACTGTCAATACCCCTTTGCATTCCTCGGCTTAAACAAGGGTTTGCCCGAATCACCTCCATGATTCTTTTAATCCCTGAGGCCACAAGGCCTGCGCTTGACGCATTCAGGATTAATTGCTCTTCCCACGGCCCTGCATCTTTTTTCTCTGCGTAGTTCGTTTGAGTGAAAAAAGCAGGGAATAATGCTAAGACTTCATAATTTTCTATTTTAAGTTCCTCCGGTTTAAGAATCCCTGAACTCAGAGCATCAGATAATGCGAGGAGAAAGAGTCCATGCGAGTCAAATTGGATGTGATTCCATTCTTGGTCTTTTTCATCACTTTGGTGATGCAAGAGGGTTTTGCTTGAAAATCGGATGAGAGGAACTTTCATGTGAGCCATCGGCTCAAGATCAGGATTCGCCATCTGAGGTTTTTGAATAATAGAGAGGAATCGAGAGATCTGCTGATCCGTAGAATAGAATCGTAAAAGGTTCAATAGAAGCTTTCCGGCATTCGCCGGATTGGTGATCTTTAACCCGTAATAATGCCAGCAACAGTCTCTTACCCAAATGGCAGAGTAACTCACTTGGCCAAACTGATCTTCTTCCGGTCTGGCTACAGCCTGCGTAAAGCCTTCTTTTGTGAAAGGAATTTCAAGAAAGGGGCTTAAACAGCGCTGGATCTCATCTAGAAGGTTTGCACTTAAAGGTTTTTCAAGCCAGGTCCCTACTTGAGGGTGGTAGTAATAGACAAAACCCCCTTCAGGAATGGAACAAGCATTTTGGCAAGATGAAGTCATCTAAATGCTGTTGATACTTGATAGTCTCTGCTTTGGTCGGAATATGAGCATAGCTTTGCCTCAACAACAAAAAGCAAGCGAAAACCTGGATCAGAAAAGATGGCTTCATTTTTTTTCCATTTTAATTAGCCACTGGATGGCTTCACAAATCATCTCAGATTTCTCAGTTTTCCTTCAAACACTTCCGTATAACCGTCATGTTTCGGTCGATGTACGAGAGTCGTTTGTTTTTTGCCGGGGGGTTTTGGGGGCAGAGCCCCCCATTATATTATGAGGCACACCTTAATAACTCACCTTACGCAAAAAGGGTCTGATGAGGGGCTAATCGTTACCCACAAGTTCCGTCCCGGATGAATCCGGAGACATCTACAAATAACAAATGTTATTTAAAAGTATGGGAAGCTCCGTATGGCCACTATTCTGAATTCTCTGATGCAAATTTAAAATAAGGTTGGGAAGGAGCTCTTGATGCTGTTGATTTAACTCAAAAATTCGTTTTTGGATTCTTTTAAAAGCAGACAGATCGAACCTGAGATCCTTCACATCCAATTTATGACCGTTAAAAATTCGATCAGTGGGGCAATGGTGATGTTTTTTTATATAATAATTAATCACCTGTACATAATCAAGACGATGACCATAATTATCTTGCACAGGGATCATCAATACTTTTCCGGAGTATTGACAACGCAATTCTTGTAACTCCGGATCTTGTTGAACATAATCCGGATAAGTTAAATGTTTTTCAAAGATCCCTTCATATTCAATAGATGAACTCTTTGAAATTAAATGTTTATAAATAGAATAGATTTCTAAGCCGATACTATATATTTGGTATACTTTTATCCCCCACGAAATCCATTTGACTAATGGAGAATCTTTATTGCACGATTCTAAAGTGATTGGGATAAGGGGGTGCCATGTGATTAGGTCCAGTTTCAGTGCTATTCCAATACTATCTCTCTCACCTTCCGGGATCCGTGTCACATTGCTCGCTAACCACTTATTGCCTTTAGAATCAATATAAGTGTTCTCGTGATGACGTTGCTCAGCCACTGTATTTTTTTGATCGACTTGTTCCTGGGTATAGTTCAAACCCTTACCAAAATAATCACTTATTTTATTTAATAAGAAGCTGAGGCTAACTTTTGCGGCAAGAACGCAGACTCTATTCTGAACATTAACCCAAAAAACTCGCTTCATATAGGGATGTTTAAGAATCATTTTTTCAGCATTGAATAGATCACTCGTCAATTCTAATGATTTAAAATGCTCGTTCCACTGAATACACACTAAACGAACATTTTTATAATCATCCAAATTATTAATTTTTATTTCTCTCATCACTTTTTCAATGAGTTCTTGTGGAAAACAATCATTATTTCTTATTTTCATAGCAGGATTACAAGACAAGAGGCGATGATGATTTGTAGGGGCCGCAATTTCCCATGGTAAGACCGATGAATGAGTCAATAATTCTGAGCCAGATTTCAACATACTACTCTCCCTATCTCTTTTTTTGTTTAACTCGACTTTGCTCGACTTTGTACAATTTTACCTAAAACTGCACAGAAATGTGTAATTTCTTGCCAGGTTATTACTCGATAACCGAACTTAAAAACTTAACATATTAAAAATTGTAAGGATGGAACGATTTAAAAACTAGGTGAAAATTTTCAATCTATCAAAAAATTAGTTTTTCAAGGGGAGAATCGGAATCTTTATCTCACAATGGATGCAGTAGAACTTGCAGGCTCTGGCCATCCTGGAATGCCTATGGGCTGTGCTGAACTGGGCGCTTATCTATTCGGCGAATTTTTAAGATTTGATCCCTCTTACCCAAAATGGCCCCATCGAGATCGTGTAATTCTTTCAGTAAGACATGGATCTCTTTGGCTTTATAGCTTGCTTGCATCTCGCTGGGTTTCCTTTGCAGGCATCCAGTTATGGGGCAATTTATGGGAGTTTTGCGGCAATCCCCCTTTTTCTCATCCGGTTAAATTATAGCTGGCTGATTCTCATTTTTGGAGCAGAAATCCGTATGTTCAGCAAGAGAAACAGCAGATTTAGATGTTTTCAAGTCTTCCTGTTAAAACCATGCGTTATCAACGCATGGTTATTGATTATACTCTGTATTGACAACGCACGGTTTTGTGATATAATAAAAATAAAAGGGGAGAAAAAGAGAAAAATGGAACGAGAAGTCCTCAAACAAGTAATTGCAGACCAGCGAGAATATACACCTCCTAAGAACTTTTTTATCCGTACGCTCACTGACACCATTCAGCGTTTTGTGGATGACCCAAGTATCCTAATGATCAGTGGAATCAGAAGGTCTGGGAAATCCACCATTCAACGCCTATTACAACGAGAGTTGGCCAAGTCAGACTATTATTTAAATTTTGATGACGAACGTTTGATTCGGTTCAAAGTAGAAGACTTTCAAATGTTACTGGAAGTTCTGATCGAAATGTTTGGTAAACAGTCTATTTTTTATTTTGATGAAATTCAAAATATTGAAGGATGGGAACGGTTTGTACGAAGACTCTATGAACAGGGCAAAAAAATTTATATCACCGGGTCTAACGCAAAACTTTTGAGTAAAGAATTAGGAACACATTTAACAGGTCGATATATTCAATTCGAAGTCTTTCCTCTTTCCTTCAAGGAGATTTTATATCATAAAGAACCCGATGTGCTTTCTAAAAAAGCTCTCTCTACTCATGACACTGGAATGATCCTGCATCATTTTTCAAACTATCTGAAAAACGGGGGAATTCCTGAGTATGTAAAGTTCGAAAAACCTGAATATTTGAAAGATTTATTTGAGGGCATTCTCTATCGTGATATCATGGCTCGTTACAGAGTCAATGATGAAAAGCCTTTAAGAGAAGTCGTCTACTATTTGGCTAGCAATATCGGAAAAGAGTTTAGTTATACAAAACTTGGTGAAATGGTCGGTCTTAAGAGTCCTCATACGATTGCGAACTATTGTCACTATTTAGAGCAGTGCTATCTTTGCTTTTTTGTCAGTCGCTATAGTCACTCTCTAAAAAAGCAAATTCAATATAATAAAAAATGTTATATGATCGATCCTGCCCTGATCCGCCTCACGGGATTTCGTATAAGCGAGGACAGAGGACGCTTATTAGAGAATATTGTCTTTCTTCACCTAAGAATGTGGGGAAAAGAAGTCTACTTTCATAAAGATCAAAAGGAGTGTGATTTTATTATTAGGGAAGGAAATCGCATCATCGAAGCCATCCAAGTGACAACACGTTTCTTTGATGAAGAAGTAAAAAAACGAGAAATCAATGGACTTGTTGAAGCAATGATCGCTTATAATCTACGAGAGGGGCTAATTCTTACGGAAAATGAACAAGATACAATTAAAATGGACGGATTTCAGATGACAGTTCTTCCCATCTGGAGATGGCTGATTCGTTAGCAGAATAAATGATTTGATAAAGAAATTTTTTCCGAAGAAAAAATTCGCACATCGCGTTAAGAATGGTTCACCCATGGCGTGAAGTCATTTGTCCCATTATAAGGAAGATTATGAGAGATGGAGATGATCGTAACCGGCAGAGCAATTATCGCAAATACGGTACACGCACAAGCGAGAGCCATTTTCAACCGTTGTTTACCTCATTGCGCCGTAAAGCTCCGCTCTTTAGGGCGGAGATATAAGGCGCAAAAAATGATAAAATGCCTTGTGCATTTTATCGCTTTTTATTAACATATTTTTTTTCTTGCTAGGATGATCTTAGGACTTCCAACGATGCAAGATAATTTAAACGGTCGGGCAGATCGGGATGGCCTGTGGATCGAACCTCAGAAGAGGTCGGAAGCAGGAACTAGCAGAAATCCGCGAGGAATGTCTGCTCCTGAGTTAACTCAGGAATCCTCCGCATTTATGCGGAGGAGGATGTCAATTAATGGCATAAGTATTTCACGCCATGTGCGACTTTTTTTTCCGTTCGAGTCCGGGCCCGAGACCGGGCCCGCGCCCGAACGGAAAAAAAAGTCGCACATGGCGTTATTTCATTAAAATGTACAAAGTCGAGTATTATACAATTTAAGTTGCAAAGTCGAGTCTAAGATTTCAAGCACATTTTTCTCAAGAATTGCTCGATTCTTTTTCACATCGATAGAATCTTTAAACCAAAGCCGGAACTGCCCGATCGCTTGCTCAATAAACATCTGATAGCCGTAAATGACCCGGCATTTTCTCTTCAAAGCCTCTTTTAAGAGAAGCGTTTCTTTAGGTTTTGTCGTAATATCCATGACAATTGTTCCAGGAATAAAATAATCGGAGGGAATGGCTAAAGCAACGGGTGTGCAATTGATTAAAACATCATAGCCTGCTTTAGCATAGGCCGCCAGCTCTTCTAATCCTCCGCCGATGCAATCGAAGCGATGAGCCAACCGAAGAGCTTTTTCTTTGTCCCTGTTTAAAATCGTCACTCGTGCTCCTCTTCGAATGGCTTCATATGAAATGGCTTTAGCCGCTCCTCCAGCTCCAATCACGAGGATTTGCTTATCTTTGACTTGGCATTCTTGCTCAATTGCATTTAGCGCTCCGCTTCCATCTGTATTAAATCCACAGATGCGAGAATCCTTAAATAGGAGAGTGTTGATGGCTCCAATCTCACTTGCTTGGGGATCGATCTCATCGAGAAAACTTAAGATTTGTTCTTTTAAAGGCATTGTCACACTCAACCCACGAAAGGAGAGTTTTTTCGCTAATTGCAAGAAATCGAATAATTCAGACGATCTTACCTGCATTTTGACATAAATCGCGTCAAGACCGCAGGCAGAAAAAAATGCATTATGGGTCTCATCGCTAATGCTTAAATCAATCGGATCCCCAATTAATCCATAAAGGGTAGTCCCGGAATTTAACCTAGGATAATGATATTTTTTGATGAGTGTTTCCGCAGTTAATTGTCCGGGAGCAGAGCGTTGGTTTTCATGAAGAGCCGCATAAGTGATGGGACACCCCATCAGGGGGCCGATAATTCGACTGATTTGTCCCGCCTCCCCCATGCTCACTGCGATTAACTTTGGATGTGATTTTGACCAGCAAATGAACCTCAAGGCATCCAATATACTCTTAGCCGTCACAGCCATTTTGTGAAAATAGGCAGGGGTATTTTGCATGTTTTGGTAAATCTCTTCTCGATTTTCAGGCGTCTTTGAAAAATGATGATAGGAACAAATGAGTTTGATTTCAGGGTGCAGAGAAAAAAGCTCTTGCACCAGATGAGGGGGGAGGGGGACTTCTAAATCCAGGTATTCAGGTTTTAAAGCAGCAAGAGAAAGAATATCCCCATTTTGCCCCTTTCCTCTTAAAGTAAAAATCATAGGGATAGCAAACTGAGAGCGTAGAACTTTCAGAAGAGAAAGATCAAGCAAGGTAAAATAGTCTAAGCGAAGCTCGACAAGATCCGCATAAGCGAGAGCTTGCGAGATCTGATGATGGGCCTCTGGAAAGGTGGGTCCTTTAATCACGACACAAAGCATCATTCATCCAGGATAAAGCTTTTCTCACTAAAGATTCGTCTAGCTCTCTACAGTAAGTGGAGCCATGAGAGAGAGGGGATCCAATCGCCTCAATCATGACAAAGCGAGGCCGTCTATTCAAGGATTTTTTATCTAACACCATCGCTTCGAGAAAAGTTTCAACTGAAAATTGCATAGAAAGTTTTAAGGGAAGGGCATACTGCCTTAAAAGGCAAGAGAGGCGATGAAAGGAGTCTTGATCCAATGCGCCATGCAGCAGCGAAAGATAGCTTTCAACGAGGAGGCCAATGGCCACTGCCTCTCCATGAGACAGGGTATAATGCGTTAAGTGCTCCAAAGCATGCCCGATCGTGTGGCCAAAGTTTAGCAGGTGCCTTTTTCCTTGATCTTTTTCATCTTGTTCGACAATTTCTTTTTTGATCCGGCAGCTTTCAAAAATGACTCTCTTTATCGAAGATTTTTCTAAGCTGAAAAGGGAGGTCGTTTGTTTTTCCAGATACTCGAATAGAGGTTTATCTGCAATGCATCCATATTTGATGATCTCGACAAAGCCATTTGCCAGCTCTTTCTTAGGCAAAGTATGAAGGGTGGCAGGGTCGATGAGGACCTTCTTTGGGGGATAGAAGCAGCCCAGCAGATTTTTTCCATAGGGCACATTGACACCCGTTTTGCCCCCAATGCTTGCATCGACCATTCCTAAAAGAGTCGTTGGCATCATGACCAGTGGAATTCCTCGGCAGTAAGTGGCAGCTAAATACCCGGCGAGATCTGTGACCACTCCCCCTCCTAAAGCGATCACGCAGGTGTCTCGCCCAAATCCCTTTTCAAAGAGTTGGTTTTCTAAATAGTCTTTTCGTCTCTCTTGTTTTATTCTGTTCTCCATGCGGAAAGGAGAAAAGAGCGATGTCCAACCCATAAGAGGACAGCGATTTTTGGAGCGACTCCCCATAGAGGGAAGCGACACGATCATCAGTGAGAATAGCAAACTTTGAGGCAAGAGAGCGTAAATAGGGGGCTTGATGATTTAAATGTTCCCATCCAATGTCAATCTCATACTGAGTAGGAAAGCCCGGAATGTTGCAGACTAAGTTGTGTCTCATCTCTTGCCATGCTTCAGAAGAACGACATCTGTTAGGACGAGTGCGACCATGGCTTTGACAATCGGGACGGCCCGAATAGCGACGCAGGGGTCATGCCGAGATCCGGCAGGAAGTTGAAAGGTCGCCTGCTGCCCGGAAAGGGTGAGTGTTTCTTGTTTTTTCATGATACTCGATGGGGGTTTAAAAGCCACTTTTCCTGCCAATAAACAGGAAGACTCCCAATGGATTTCAAAGCCTTTAGTCGCGGGCAGGCTCATCATGGCATCTCCAAGATCTTCTTTTAATTTTTCATAGAACGGGGAGGGAGGAGATTGGACGAGAAATTTAACGATTCCTCCTAAAGAATCTCCTTCTTTTTTTGCTGCTTCTAGGAGAGTCATCATTGTGGAGGCTGCTTTTGAATCGGGACAGAAAATCGGACTCTGGTCTGTTAATGCTTGTAGGTTTTTGATGTCATTTCCCTCGAAGAGCGCTTCAATATTTCCAATTTGTTGAATGTAGGCGGCTAATTCGATCCCATGAGAGCTTAAAAATTTTTGCGCAATGGCGCCGGCTGCGACGCGGCAGGCCGTTTCGCGAGCGGACGAGCGGCCTCCTCCTCTGTAGTCGAAAAGGGCATATTTTTGCAAGTAAGAATAATTGGCATGCCCAGGTCTTAGGAGATCTTTGATGGGATCATATTTGCTAGAGTCTGCATCTTTGTTTTGGATCATAATAAAGAGGGGAGCTCCGGTTGTGATCCCTTCAGATACTCCAGAGAGGATCTCTGCTTTATCGGGCTCTATTCGTGGTGAAGTATAAGAATTGTTTCCGGGAGCGCGCAAGGATAAGGCCGCCTGCATATCTTGTTCATTAATTTTTAAGCCGGCCGGGCAGCCCTCGATGATGACGCCAATCGCTTTGCCGTGGGATTCTCCCCAGGTGGTCATTTTAAAAATTTTTCCGAAAGAGTTGCTTGCCATTTTTTTCTAATCATTTTTAAGATGTTTTCTGAATGGGGATCGACCGAATCATGGCAATGCTGCTCATATAAGGGAGTTCGTTGTTTGAGCAGAGCTTCGAAGGAGTCTTCGATATTTGCCGGATCAAGATAAGAAGGAAGGGGATTTCTGCTCATCAACCGCTTTAACAAGATGTGAGGAGCGACTTTTAAATAAATCATCTCGCCTAGATTTTTGAGGATTTCAACGTTTTCGTTTGTACACAAGGCGCCTCCTCCAACTGCAATCACAGAGGATTGGATTGCTTGTAGCCCTTTTATTACTTGGCTTTCTAAGTGGCGAAAAAAAGATTCTCCTTCTTTTAATCGGATCTCTCGGCATGAGCCTTGTTTATGATAGGAGGTTGAATAGTGAGAGACCACTAAGAGATCCGTATCAATGAAGGGAAGATTTAGCTGCTGCGCAGCCCTTGCCCCAAAGTAGGACTTTCCGCTTCCTGGCATTCCACATAATAGGACATTCATGTTATTTGATCACCTCAATTGCTGCCCCTAACAGATTGAAATCATGCAGGAATGTTGGAAAAGTCTTCGAGATACAGTCCACAGAAGAAATTCTTGTCTCTCCCTCGGAGCCTAAGGCAGCGACAGCCAGGGACATTGCCATCCGATGGTCATGAAAGGAGTGAACTTCCGTCCCTTTAAGGGAAGAATTTTTGATCCATAGGCCATCTTCTTTTTCTGAAATCTCTGCTCCCATCTTTTGCAATTGAGTGGCAATGCAATGAATGCGATTGCATTCTTTTTGCCGAGCAATCGCCCCGTTGTAAATATGGGTCTCTCCTTCTGCAAAACAGGCAACGACGGCTAAAATAGGGAGAGCATCGATGAAATGGTTGATATCTACCTTTGTTCCCTTCAGGCGCCCCCCCTTTTTTATATGCAGAGTCTTATTGCATGCCTCCCATTCAATCCTCGCTCCCATGTTTTGAAAAAGAGAAATTAACTCCTTATCTCCCTGAGCATCCTTCATATCTATATTTTTTAAGGTGATTTCTGATTCCGTGATCAGGGCTGCTGCAATCGGAAAGGCGGCAGAGCTAAAGTCTCCAGGGACATTATAAGTAAAGCCTTCATATTGACTTTGTCCGAAAAGGCGATAACGGTTGAATCCCTGATTTTCATAGGCAATTCCCAATCGGTTGAACCACTCCAGAGTCATCAACACCCAAGGTTTTTCTCCCGGATTTTGAACAATGAGCTCAATGGGACCTTCAGCAAATGCAGAGGCGATGAGCATGGCCGAGACAGGTTGGGAGTCCTCTCCATGGATGATTGCCTTTCCTGGCTGGATAGGTCCTTGAATGATGATAGGAGCATAGCCATCGCCCCGCATGGAAGTCGCCGATACACCGAGCTGAGAAAGAGCCTCTAGCAAAGGTTTCATGGGGCGCTGATGACGGATCGAATCATCCCCGGTGATCACAACAGGATGCTTGGCCAATGCCCCAATGGCTGAGCAAAAGCGTAAGACAATGCCGGAGTTGGCTGCATGAATCACATCTTCCGTATAGGTCATCTTTCCAGCAAGGCCTTTTATTTCAAGCCGCTCAGGGAAAACTTCAACTTTTGCGCCAAAAGATCGACAAGCGTCTATCATCGCTTGCGTATCTCTCGAGGGGAGATAGTGATGAATCACCGTTTTGCCTTTTCCCAAAGATCCGAAAAGGACTGCTCGTAGCGTATGAGATTTAGAGGAGGGGATGGTGATTTCTCCCTTCAACTGAGCTTTTTTTACGACAAAAGAGGGGAAACCCATGGCTTTATTTGAAAAATTAACATGACTAATGAATTTGTCATACCTCACAAAGGAGGTGCTATCTGGGCCATTGGAAAAGTAATAAGTGCACAATAAAGCCAAAAATAGCTAAATTGAACATTATTGAAAATATAAGCCATAGTGTTTTCCTTTTTGTCGGTTTATCAAATTTTAAATTCATTTTCTCTAAAAAATCAAAAATAAGTCTATTCAAAAGCCAAGAAAATATAAAAGTTACTACTAAGAGTGCTAAACCATTATCCCAGTTAGGCATCAGATTCCTTTTGCTCTTAAGATATCAGTAAAATAAGTGTAATCGCGATGGATGGTTTCACCTAAAATAATGTCTATTGGTTTTTGAAACATAGGGCCATCAAATGCAAAGCTATGAAATTCACCGTTTTCACCGCATGGGTCTACAGTTATAGGAATTTCATTTAAAAAGGATGCATTATACTCTCTACCAGAAAAATTTTTTGAGAGCTGCCTTGGATCCACACATGTAATGATTGCCTTTAGCCCACTAGCTATCATTTGTCTTGATAGTGTCGCTGTTGGAATGCCCCAAATGGGGAATAGAGGTGTTATTCCAGTTCCCTGTAGATGAGCCTCTCGATAGTTACGAATATTTTCAAGGAAAAGGTCTCCAAATGCAAAATACTCAATTCCGTCTTTCTTTGTTTTCATGATAAATGCGGTCATGATTGCAACGTAGTCATTGTTATTGCAAGGATATGGAATATCAATGATATGTAAAGGAAGATTTATACTTTGTGCTTGTTGTTTGAGAAGCTCACTTCTTACTCCGTGCATGGTTACACGGTCGAATACTTTATTCACTGTAGAGAAAAGCCCAACGACGTCAACAGTTGGGTCTTGTTGCAATACATGAAGAGTCCAAGCGCTATCTTTTCCACTGCTCCAAGATATGAAAGTCTTTTTGCCCATTTTTTTCTTACATCAATTTATTCACTTGAACGGGATTTTAATGCATGCTGTGGATCATAGTCAATCTTCCTTAAGCTCGACTTTGTACATTTTAAGGGGTCGCTAAATGCAATCTTTTGAGCTATAACGTGTTAAAATTTTTTCGCCAACCCAAATGAGGGTTGGCGAAAAAATTTTAACGCGTTATAGCTCAAAATCTTGCGTTTAGCGACCCCTTAAAATGTACAAAGTCGAGCTAAGGCAAGACAAGATGCTTTGTGTGAACACTCTCTTAGATTAAACATCCCGATAGAATTGATGTCAGTTCTTCCAGCAGATACAAAGGGCAATTTAACACATCACCATCCTTTTTTAAATTCATCGGGGATGTGCGAATGAGTAATCTAGGTTTATAAGTATCCGCATAGACTCTCAAACTCTTTTTTTTGGAAGAATTTCCCGATTTAACCTCCAGAGGAAAAATCAGGCCTTCGTGCTCAAAAATAAAATCCAGTTCTGCCTTTCCTTCACTCGTCCAATAAAACAAACTGTAATGGCTATGCACAAGCTCTTGGCCCACATAATTTTCAGTCAAAGCGCCTTTAAATTCTTGGAAAAGTTCATTTTCATGGATAATCACTTTTGCAGGCAGATCAGACATCGCGCCAAGCAATCCTACATCAACCAGATATGTTTTAAATGTATTCATATCTGCATAAGCGGATAAGGGAATTTTTGGCACACTAACATGCAATACTTTGTAAATTAAACCTGCCTCAATAAGCCATTGCAGGGCAATTTCAAATTCTTTAGCTCGCGCTCCTCCACGAATGACAGAGTAAATGAATTTTTTATTTTCTTTTGACAATTGATTCGGAATCGAACTCCAGACCTGATTTATCTTCATAATTTGTTCTTTTGGTGCGTGCTTAGCAAAATCTAAACTATATGCTTTCAAGATCGCTTTCTGAATTTCTCGTACTTTAGAAAAATTTTTGGATTCAATATATTCTGCTACAGCTTCCGGCATTCCGCCCACAAAAAGATACTCTTTGAAATGGCTTAAAAATTTTTCATGTAAGTTTGGTGGAAGGGGCTCAGGAGTTTTTAAGTCTCCAAGAAAATGACTTAACTTTTGTTTTTGCAAGGCTTCAAGAAATTCAGAGAAACTTAAAGGATAAAGTGTTAAGAATTGTATCTTGCCAACAGGAAATCCCTTCGTATGCGCCAACTTGACACCTAGAAGCGACCCGGCAGCTACGATGTGTTGATCGGGAGCATTTTCATAAAAATATTTAAGACTATTTAATGCACTAGGACACTCTTGAACTTCGTCGAAAATGATAAGCGTCTTTCCCGGAATGATTTCAGTGTCCATCTCAATTGCTAGAGCGTTTAAAATGACCTTGGGATCTAAACTCGCATCGAATAACTTGCAAAGGACAGGATTATCCTCGAAATTGAGATAAACCGTATTGTTATATTCCGATTCGCCAAACTTCTTTAATACAAAAGTTTTGCCAACCTGTCTAGCCCCCATTAAAATGAGAGGCTTGCGCTTTTTTTGGGTCTTCCATGCCTTGAGCTGTTCCATGATTTTACGTTTCATAGTCTCAATTTAGCAGAAGAATACATTTTTTGGAACCAAAAAGTGTTCAATTTTACATTTTTTGGTTCCAAAAAGTGTTAGAAACAGAGACGGGGACCTTTACAAGAAGCCGTGGTGTGGAGTAGCCGAAAGACAAAATGTTAAGCATAAAGCCGACAGAATCGCTAGTTAAATCCTAAAAGTGCTTTCAGGCAACGCTCTATCTCTTCCATTGTTTTTTCACCAACAATAGCGATTTTGTCTGCTCGATGATTCTTTGCTAGTAAGCGCTCTTTTGAAATACAACGGATTTGATCGCACATGATATAGCTGACGTCCTTCTGTCCTGATAGCTTGACTTCAATGTGAGAAGGAATGGATTTTTTCTTTGTAGTCATTGGAAGTATGATTAAAAGATCGGCAGGCCCGTTGTTGTAGATATTCACTGAAAGAATTAAACAAGGTCGTGGTTTCTTCTGTTCTCTTCCTCGAGTAGGATCTGGATCAAAAAACCAAACTTCCCCACGGTGAAATTTATTGTTCATAGAATTGACGGCGCGGAAACCTGCGACTTCAGTCGCTTAGAGGAAGCGCCGCTCCTTATTTGGGTTAGTGTTTTTGAATTGATAGGCATAACCATCAGCACGCTGGACTAATTGGCAATACTGATGGCCGATTCCTTGAATCGTGCCCTGGCTTGTTTGAATATTAAAAGAACCGGAAGCTCGTACAGCCACGCGACCTACATAACAACCTGTTTTTTTACCGCTTAACACGTTGGCTTTGATGAGATCACCTGTTGCAAAACCAAAATGTCTTTTGAAACGAGTCAGATACCCTCTTGGAAATCCAAATGCATCGAGTCTTGTCCTTTGATAGGCTCCTCTTCCCATGCACTTGATTTCTAAGATGGGGATTTGCCAGTTTGTCACGGATTCTACAGATGCAACACAGGCGGCATCTAGGGCATGTCCTTTAGGGATGTGAAAACGGCAGCGATTGTACTTTGTTTGTCCGCCTGATGCAACTTGAATAGGGAGTCCGAAGGATTGGCATGTTTTTAGTAAGGCATGACGGGTGCTATTGACAGCTGCTGCATCGTTTAGGGGGCGCTTG
Organism: Parachlamydiales bacterium; assembly: GCA_963801825.1. GTDB lineage: Bacteria > Chlamydiota > Chlamydiia > Chlamydiales > Parachlamydiaceae > CAWDGI01. Next base: position 56,766 of record CAWDGI010000002.1, on the reverse strand, counting down.
GTATAGGATAGAATAGCTGTCAGCAAGTCAGGCTTTTTGCAAAGAAAAGTTTTGACATCAAGATTGCCTTTTGCTTGGTTGCAAGGTCTGCAAGCTAAAGTAAGGTTAGAGAGACGATCAGAGCCTCCTTTGCTTCGGCTATGAATATGATCGATTTCTAGTGGGACATTTTTTGCTTGGCAGTATGTACAAGTTCTGTTCCATTTCTCTAATAAATATTCTTTTACTTCGTAGCTAGCGAGGGTCCCCTGCTGATATTCAATCCCTTCGATCATGGGATTGTCTATGAGCTGTGTATCAAAACGAACGGTCTCAAGAGAGAGAGCGCTTACCGGAGCCCACCTTATGAGACGATGGATTTGTGAGCGTGTTGTTTCAACGCGATGTTGCAATGAGGGGGGAAGCCAGCCTGGGGGACGCCTTCGATTGTCAAAACGCTTTTGACGATAACGGAGCTTTCCTCGACGACGTCTGCGAAATTGCCTTCTTTTTGTCAAAGATTCTCTAATTAAAAATCCTCGATGAACAATTTCTATCAAGAAAAGAATATGGTGTGTTTGCCTCTCTTCTCGAACAATGGCAATTCCCGTTGTCTTGCTTCCGGGGTCAATCTTTAGGCGGACATTTTGTAAGGACGACTCAACCCGCGTCCTAGATTTCAATCGAATGATAAACGGAAACCTCCTATGCACAACGGCCATTTTGCGACTGAGCAGCAATCTTGCTTTTTTCTCGCTACATGGCATGAGCGGTTTTTTGTTTTTATCTAATACAAATACAGACATCATTCCTCTCAAAAATTGCCCTTACGGGCCTTGTAACGCGCTCTTTTAAAAGAGCACTCCCTTCGGGAATGTTAAATGGCGGCCGTCTGCTTAAATCCGTTTCGTGCTTACCCGGAGCTTGTCTGCAACTTAAGCTTCAAGAGGGCAGAGCTAAGGAAGCACTCTGCCGTCGGTCTTTTGCCTCCATCCAACGTAGCGGGTTTTCACCGCTTTCCCTGGTCAACCAGGCTTATGAGTTGCCTCACAAGCCTTCGCCTTTAGGCAAGGGTGATTGACCTTCTAAACCGTCTCCAATTGTTCCTTCGAGCTCTTGACGTTCGGTGAGCTCTTCTTCCCATGCTTTCTTATCTGCCTTTAAACGGGCATAGCCTTCATTAATTTCCTCGAGTAACATTTGATCTTCATATTTTTTCAATGCCAAATCGATTAAGACAGTTTTTGGTTTGTGATAACGACGTTGAAGTCGTTCAAGTATACGAGCAGTGTTTGGACTTATTTTTGCTGTAGTCATCTTCTGGGCTTCCTATTAGTATACTTCTTATTATACTAAAAGATATAGCAACTTGTCAACTGTCTTCCTTGGTTATACTTTTCATTTCTTTTCCTTCAAAAGATCTTGCGCTTTGACTTCTCCATTTGTCTTAATCTCAATTAATTGAGCTAAACTCTTCCCGCATTTTCTTTTTCCATTCACGATGTCATTTAAATGCATTCTAGAACATCCAAGCTCTTGGCTGAATTCGGTAATACTGATTTTGTTTTTAACTAGATAAATTTTTAATTCCATATCCCCCTCTCTATGAGAAATATAACGTATCAGATCTAAGAAAATGGTGCAATCGCGACTTTTTTCTGTTTTTTTATTTTGCAATAAATAGTTTCATTTGATATATTTTGTATCAGTCAAGCAAGCTCCCTGGTGACTGGATCGCCAAACCCAGCAGGTTGAGCAGCCAGAAGAATCGGCCTTTCAAATGGAGGATAAAACATGAACGAGGAAGAATTTTATGTTGCATTAGTGAGGTTTGTCACGAAAGCCATTGTAGACCATACGAAAAACGAATCTGAGGCATTGAAGCTCATCGTGGTTGGTGTCAATTCGGCTTTAAAAGGACAGAGCAAAAAGGAGAAACGGTCATGATAAATTTGGAAGAATTCATTCAAACAGTACAAAGTGTTTGCTTTAAACAGCTCCCTTTTTTAGAATTTAATAGTCTGTAAAAATCTGGGGTGCGGTGATTTATCTGTCCCCCAAATTTCTATCAATATTATCTTTATAGCGATAACAGAGCGTGGAGAAAGGAGAGTAAGATGGTAAGTGAAGTTCGTTATTTTCAACAAATGCTTCAAGGCCTAAATGCGATATTTCAGGGCATAAACCATCTCTCTGAAACCCTGGAACATTGAAAATTTAAGAGCTAAAATATAGGACACGCCCTTATGGCAAATACTTCTTCGCAAGATCCCCAATCTCACTGGCCTAAAGAAGTGAAGCAAGCGTACGAAACGCTCAAAGTTCCGACTATTTATGAGACAGTCCTGGCCAATGAGAAATTGAGTTTGGAAATCAGGCGGCAAAATCGAGAGCTCAAAACCCTTGAAGGGCATCTCCAGAAAATTCACGAGCAGTTGGCCTCTATCATTCACCTCGTCTCAGAAGAGTGGGTAGAAGTCGAAGACGAAGACGAAGAAGAAGGGACAGGGGCAGAAAAGACCTCCCCCTTTCATGAACTGGAAATCGATCAAGATGGTTTTGGCACCTTAGAAGAGGGGCTCGCGGAACTTGAAGCTGAATTAATTGAAAAAGAGCAGGTCACTCAGACGCTCATTGAGACCTACGATATCATGAAGGATCTGGCTCGAATGGCCAAACAAATGGCGCGGCAATTGGACACGATTCTTCCTGCTAGACAAAGCTCTAGCCCCATGATTGAAGAAATCATGAAAACATTAAGCGAAATCATTGAGCAGTCTCGCTACCGTTTATTAGGACGTTTGAAAGAGGTCGACATTGAAATTATTGATCCTCGGCCAGGAGAGACGTTCAATGAAAGCATCCATCATGCCATTGAGCATGAAAGGGGAGGAAAATCAGGAACCGTTGCCCGTGTGGTTCGTGCAGGCTATCAGCAGCGGGGTGAGCTTCTTCGTTTAGCAGATGTCACTCTTTATACTTAAAGAAATAGAAACGCTCCAATGGAAGAGATTTTTGAAAGTCTATGGATTTGCCCCCTTTGTTCTGCAGAGCACCCGGGCCCTGTCATCACTTGTCATCGATGCGAATGCCAGCTCCTCTTGTTAAATAAAATTAAACTGACCGCCTATTCTTTGCAAAAAAAGGGTTACCCTGAGCTTGCCTCTCGCTTTTATCAAGACGAGGAAACAGAAAAGTGAAACGTGTGGATAACCAAGATCGTCCACTGATTATTCTCACCGGAGGAGCCGGATTCATTGGCTCCTGCCTTGTTCGCTATCTCAATGATTTAGGATTTCAAAACTTATTGCTGGTCGATCATTTAGGGCGCACGGAAAAATGGAAAAATTTGGTGGGCAAACGATTTATCGACCTTCTTGCAAAAGAAGAGCTTTTCTCTTGGTTGCAGGGCCGAGAGGCGCTCATTGAGGCTTTCATCCATTTGGGAGCCTGCACAGATACGATGGAAACCGATGCAGATTATTTATTCGAAAATAACACCCGCTATAGTATCCGTCTTGCAGAATATGCCCTTCAACACTCTCTTCGCTTTATTTACGCCTCTTCAGCAGCGACTTATGGAGAGGGTCATCAGGGTTTTCCGGATGATCCCCGGCAGCTTTATTCTCTTAAGCCTCTCAATATGTATGGCTTTTCCAAACAGCTCTTTGATCAATGGGCCTTCAATGAAGGGGTTCTCTCTCAACTGGTCGGTTTGAAGTTCTTTAATGTTTTTGGACCCAATGAAAGCCATAAAGGACGCATGGCTTCAGCCATTACCCGGATGGTTCCCCAGATTTTGAAGGAAAAAAAAGTCTATTTGTTCAAGTCCACCGATCTTGCCCATTATCAGAATGGAGAACAAAAACGAGATTTTATTTATGTGAAAGATCTGGTTCGAATGATTCATGCCTTCCTCATGAAGAAAACAGCCGGAGGGTTATACAATATAGGAAGCGGCCGGGCATCGACGTGGAATGAATTGGCAGGGGCGGTCTTTGAAGCTTTAGACTATCCCAAGCAGATTGAGTATATCGATATGCCTCCCGATTTAGTTGCAAAGTATCAAAATTATAGCTGTGCCGATATGACAAAGACAAAAGAAATCTTGCAACAGGAGGCGCAGTGCTATCCCTTGCAAGAGGCTGTTTTTGATTATGTGCATAATTATTTACTTCCGGGAAAACTGTGGTAACGCTTGCCAACCTACTCGGTCGCCTAAATCCAGCAAAAATTTTAGTGGCCGGAGATTTTCTTCTCGATATTTATACCATTGGACGAGCCAAGCGAATTTCTCCGGAGGCTCCGGTTCCCATTGTTCAAGTGGAACGTGAGGAGTATCGTCCGGGTGGTGCGGGCAACGTGGTTTTAAATTTGCTCTCCCTGGGGGCCGATGTCGTCGCTTTGGGAAGAGTGGGAGACGACTGGGCGGGTCAACTTTTTCTCTCTCTTTTAGAAAAAGAGGGGGTGAGAACGGATACGATAATTTCTCAAGAGGGAGTCCGCACCCCTGTAAAAAATCGAATTTTGGCCGATCATCAACAAATGGTCCGGATTGATCATGAGAGCCTTCTCCCCCTCTCTTATGAACTCGAATCCAAGCTCATTGAAAGGCTTCCCGCTCTTCTTCAAGAGGTGCAAGTGGTGGCGATTTCTGATTACGGGAAGGGCCTACTGACCCCCCGTTTATTATCTGCCCTGATTCAAGAGGCGCGGCAAGCAGAGATTCCTGTGATGACAGATCCAAAAGGGCATGATTTTACGAAATACCGAGGAAGTACATTAATCAAGCCCAATCAAATAGAAGCGTATGCGGTGGCAAATTTGCCTTTGCAAGCTTCTTTAGAAAGTGTAGCCGCGCGTCTTTTAGAGCAAACAGCGGCCCAGTTATTGATGATCACCCGTGCAGAGGAAGGCATCTCTCTTTTTGACAGAGAGGGCAATCGATCTGATTTTCCTGTACAGGCAAAAGAGGTCAAGGATGTCACGGGGGCAGGGGACACGGTTTTAGCGATGCTTGCCTATGCGGTGGCCAATCAGCTTTCTTATGGGGAAGCGGCCCATCTTTGTAATGTGGCTGCGAGCATTGCCATTGAGCATGTGGGATGTGCACGAGTGACTTTATCAGACCTAGCTCATCGTCTATTTGAAAGGGATTTTACGCATAAGATTTTTGATTTAGATCATCTTTTTGTCTTGCAGCAGCTTTTAAAAGGGAAGCCTTTTAATTTATTGGTGGTGCCTGCGATGGAGGAGTTGACGATCCCTCTTTTTCAAAAGATTCAATCTCTTTCTCAGGAGGGGGGGGCGCTACTTTTGCATGTCGAAGATCAAAAGCCAAGAGAGGCGTTTGTGCAACTCTTAGCCTCTCTGAGGGAAGTGCACTTTATTGTGGTGCATCCGGAGAGTTTAACAAGTTTATGTCCTTGGATGGTGCCTCAACATCTTCATTTTTTTCGAGGAATTTATGAATCTCAATGCTCCTTTTCAATGGGAATGCCAGCCTGAAGCAGAACGCTTGGTGATGGACATTCTGAGAGAGGCCTCTCGTTTAAATCCTGTGATTCAAATATTAGAGGCAGCTCTTCTTGAGCAAACAAGCACGCGCCTGTTTGATTGGCTCGATTATGTGGCCGTTGCTGAGTCGGCCTTTCTTTTGGAGCGATTGCAAAAAACAGGGTTTGTCCCGCAAGAAGAGGGGGAGTTGCTATTTATTCACCCCTGCGCGCAGCTTCCCCGTCTTCTTTTGTTGCCTCCCTCTTCCCTTATTTCATGTGGTGTAGCGCTTGGAGTAGATTTTATTGCAGATTTTTTAATGGCCCGAGGGGAGAAGGCTCCAATAGAAGGAGCCTATTTTGGGAATTTCCGTCGTTGTCAAGTCTCTTTCGAGAAAGGAACGGCTCTTTGGGTAGTAGAGAGAAGAGGGACGGCAAAGATCACCCCCACTCAAGAAAGAGCCGATCAAATAGAGAAAAATTTACAGGCTCTTGAGGAATGGCAAACACGTCCACGCTCTCTTGCCGATGAAGAACAGGCGATGGTCGCTGCCGAGCGCTTGGTTGAAGAGCTCATTCAAGAGGTGGGGCAAGGGCGGGCGGCTTGGACGGTGTTGGAGGGAGAGAGGCGTTACTGGCAACAGCGCAATCGGGCAGGGCAAATGCAGAAGAATCGCCAGGATCGTTTGGGGATGGGATGGGCGAATCATGATCATCACACCTTTCGTTCTTCGCGCCGCTATTTCCAAAGGCTCGTGCATCTATTCGAGCGTTTAGGGTTTCATTGTCGGGAGCGGTTTTATGCGGGGGAAGAAGCGGGCTGGGGGGCCCAAGTGATGGAGAATCCCGTTTGCCGCTTGGTTCTCTTCTTGGATGTCGATTTGAGTCCCGAAGAATTGGTTCAGGATTTTGCCCATGAGCCTTTATCGGAACGAAAAGAATTGGGGACGATTGGTCTTTGGTGTGCGTTGCATGGCGATTCCCTTTTGAAAGGGGGGATGCATCATCTGGAAGCGCAGTTTATGTTTGAAGAGTTAAAGGAGGACTTGAAAGAGCAGGGGATTGGGATGATGGAGCCTTTTAGCTCGTTTTCCTATCTTAAGCAGGCCTTTACGGTGGGAGAGCGATGGAAGGTAGATCCAAAACGGGTGGAGGGCCTGGTGAAAGAAGGGCGACTCACGGCTGAACAGGGGGAGCGTTTTATTCGGGAAGGGGCGATTGGGAGCCATCTGGAAAATCTACAGCGACGGGAGGGGTATAAAGGATTTAACCAGAAGAATGTGAGTTTGATTATTCAAAGAACAGATCCTCGATTGCAATAAAAAGTCTTAACTCGACTTTGCAACTTTTAAGGGGTCGATAAATGCAATCTTTTGAGCCATAACGCGTTAAAATTTTTTCGCCAACCCTCATTTGGGTTGGCGAAAAAATTTTAACGCGTTATGGCTCAAAATCTTGCGTTTAGCGACCCCTTAAAAGTTGCAAAGTCGAGCTTAAGCTCCCTTTTCGAATTCCCGTGAATGAGCGCGAACCCAAGTTTCGATGGTCTGAGGTTTTTCGCCTGTTAGTTCTTCTACGTCCCCGGTCAATCGGTCGTAGTGGTTTTCGCGATGGCGGCTCGCCATCGTCATAAGATGGTGAAGAACGTGATCCGGAAGACCGCTCCCTGTTAAATAACGCTCCTTCCATTCTTCCAACGAGATGGGTTTGTATTTAATGGGTTTTCCCAGCCCCCTCGCATATTCTTGTGCAATGGCATCCGGGTCTAGCGATTTTGGCCCGGTTAACTGATAGACTTTACCGATATGGCTGTGGCTATGGGGAGAAATAAGAATTTCTGCCATTACACGCGCCACATCGTCTGTGGCGATGGGGGAAGATTTGCCTTTTCCAAAGGGGAGTTCTAACGCTCCCGTTTCACGGATGCTTTGAATGGCAAATTGATAGAAAAGAAAATTTTCAAGAAAGACAGTCGGGCGTACATGGACCACGGGAAGCCCGGACCAGTTTAAGACTTGCTCAGCGAGCCAATGCTGTTTTTGTTGAGGGCTTTCTGTCGTCTCCGAAAAATTCATTTCAGAGACTGTCATTTGCGAAATGTTGAGGAAAAGCTCCACGCCGAGGTGTTTTGCAATGGCTGCCGTATTCACCGTCGCTTCGAGATAGGAGGAAGAGACAGTCATTCCAAAATAGAGACGCTTGCACCCTTCTAGAGCATGGGTGACCTCTTTTAGGTCAGTGAGATCTCCTTTAACGACTTCAGCCCCAAGATTTTTTAGGGCTTCTGCACGCTCATCAAGCTGTCTGACCATGGCTCTTACAGGTTGCCCTTGCTTTAGTAAAATCTTCACGATTTTAAAACCGACAGAGCCTGAGCCTATCTTCGCGGCTGCTGCTCCGGTGACAAGAATAGGGGGTGTGGTTTTGTTCATACGTTTAAACTCCTTGTACGTAGTCAATTGCTGCATTCAGATGCTCATCGAGCATTCTCGCAACCGCGTCGACCTTCTGATTTCCAAACTGACCGAATAGGCTTGAGGGAAGATCATACTCTATGGCACTTTGAGCCATTTCTTCCTCTCTAATATAGATCCTCAGTGGAGCATAGAGACCTGCCCGGATATCGTGTGATGTCATTTGAAGAGCGAACAAAGGATTGCCAACCACATACTGCTTCGCCTGAGCGCTCTGTCCAGCAAGGATCAAAAGAGAGCCGTGATCAATGATGCTAAAAATCATGAGTCCGAGCGGGCCTTCCTTTTCTTTTATATAAGATCTCGCTGTGGCAAGCTCTCTTTCGTTCAAGATTCTCTGAAACTCTGAGTAGTCTAGCTTTTCCAAGCGCGATTCGAACCTTGAACAAGCTTCTGCAAACGGTCTTTTTATTAGGGTCACTACGTGCTGAATGGGCACGGTTGTCCTGGAGTCCATCTCTTAAGCTCCTAATCAGGAAATCAGGATCGTTTATTAATACTGTGGTGAGCAACTTTTTGCCTACCTTACTACTCTTTATAGGTGAATAGCTTGCAGTTAGCAAGATTTTTTTGCAGGGAGGAAAGAGTAGGAAGGAAAAGAGAATGCTGAGAAAAGGAGAAAGGGCTCAGTTGCAGTAAAATGATGTGTTTGCTAAGATCCAGCCAATTATTTACTTTATCCAAAATCGAACCTTTAAGGAGGGAGTTCTATGAATATACGGGCGATGCTAGTCGCAATGGCTGGTTTAATGTTAACTGAGACACTTTCTGCTCAGCCACTAGAATTATTTGAGCGTGGTTTTCTGACAACAAGGGGGAAAGAATTTAATCCTCTTATTCCTAAGAAGCATCATCGTAAAAGATGTTGTAAGCGGGGGCCACAAGGTCCGCAAGGTCCACAAGGGGACCCGGGTACACAGGGAGCACAAGGTCCTCAGGGTCTACAGGGAAATCAGGGGGCGACAGGGCCTGCTCTTAGTACGGCTACTGCTTTTTTTTATATATTGTTTGAGTCTGAGAGCCCTTCTGTGACTCAGACAGTCGATTCGTTTGCAAATATTCCTTTTCAAAATATGGGTGGGAGTAATTTTGTTCCAGTAGGAATTACACTTGATGATGCAACTTCTACCTTTACATTTAGTATTCCAGGACTTTATTTAGTCAATTATACGGCGGCTTATGCTACCAATGCTCCTTCTGCTGCTATGACCCTATACTTTGGTGATGGTGTTAATCCACCAATCCCAATACCCGGGACGACAATTGGTATGCCACAGGCAGATCAATTATCTACCGGATCAGCAATTGTTAGAATTTGTCAACCAAACCAGACTCTTAGCTTAGTTAATACCAGTCCTGATCAGATCACTCTAGAAACTGGTGACACTCAACCACCGGCGCCGGAGCCGATAGTTGCTAGTATTGTGATCACGCGCATCGCTGATCTGCCCGCTGGCTCTACCTGCCCTTAGGACAAGTGTTTAAAGTGCGGTGGTCACTCACCGCACTTTAAATTCTCTCAATAACTTAAGACAATCGCTCGTTTAAGGCCTCCGCCAGATGCAAAGCCTTCCTTTGTGTCCCATCCAGAATTTGCTGACGGCACGAAGTGCCGCTAGCGATAATCCAATCTTCTTTTTGGCTCTTTCGAATCGCAGGAAATAACTGCAGCTCTCCTATCTGCATAGAAACAGCTTCATGCTCGATCTCATACCCAAAAGACCCCGCCATTCCGCAGCAACCAGAGGGAATCTCTTCCACTTCAAATCCCGGGATGGCTTTTAGCACAGTTAATGTAGGCTGCATCCCGACTAAGGCTTTCTGGTAGCAATGTCCATGGACTTTAACTTTAACGGCTTTCTCATTTTGTTTAAAAGAAAGAGCCTGTAGAGTCCCTTGCTCAAGCTCTTGCGCTAAAAACTCATCCAATGTCCAGCAACGCCCGAGCCATCGCTTCACTCGCTCTTTCTCTTCAGGGAGCACTAAGCTCATATAATCATCTTTTACGGTCAGGAGGCAGCTCGGCTCTAACCCAATCAGGGGGATGTTCTCTCGCTTATATTTCTCGAGTTGCTGAAGAAAACGATGTGCCAACTGCCGTGCATAAGGGAGAAGTCCCTTAGATAAAGCCGGCCTCCCGCAGCAGCTCCAGGGAGGGAGGAGGAGGCGATAGCCCAACGCATTCAACAGATGCACAGCCGCCTTCCCAATCTCGGGATGATGAAATTCAGTAAAGGTATCATTTAAAAGAAGGACTTCTTTTCGAAGAAAAGAAGGCTGCGAATACTTTGCAAACCAGCTAGAAAAACGTTGCTTAGCTAAAAGGGGAAGAGGGCGTGTAGGAGAAACTCCCATCCTCTCTAGTCCTTTTTTTATCAAGAAAGAAGAGTTTAACCAATTGAACAAAGAAGGAAAAAGAGACATCCACGCCTGCATCTCTCCCATATAGCCAAATAGCCGGCTTCGGAGAGAATATCCCTTTTTTTCCTGGTAATGATACAAGAATTCGCTTTTCATTTTAGCCATATCGACTTGCGAGGGGCACTCCGTTTTACATCCCTTGCAAGAAATGCAAAGGTCTAAAACGGCATGTAGCCCTTCACTCGTAAAAGCTTCTAAAGGCAATTTTCTATGAATAATGGAACGAAGCGCCTGCGCTCTTGCCCGCGTGGAGTGAAATTCTTTTTGGGTGGCTTGGAAGGAGGGGCACATCACTCCTTCAGATTTACGGCAGAGGCCATTTCCGTTACAAAGATCGACAGCCAACTCGAATCCTCCTTCCGGTTGAAAATCAAGAAAGAGGGGAGGGCTTTGCAAGGTCTCATTTGGAGTGGTCCTTGAAATCGTCCCAAGGGACCTTTCCTGGGATAATTTTTCCTGGGTTCATCAGATGGAAAGGATCGAACGCTTCTTTGATTTTGCGAAAAGCCTCCATCACTCTTTCCCCAAACATTTTTGGGTTTAACCAAGAACGGATCGATCCATCCCCATGCTCTCCGCTAAGGGCTCCTTGCTCCTTCAAGACGAGCGAAGAGACCTCCTCCATCATTTGCTTCATCAAAGAGAGCTCTTGAGGGTCGCGTAAATCAAAATAAGGGCGGATATGCATGCAGCCCGCCCCTGCATGACCGTAAATTCCTGCCTCTTTCCCCTGTTTGGCAAGATAAGCACAAAACGTTTCCATAAAGGAAGGAAGATGCAAGGGAGGAATGGAGAGATCTTCGATAAAAGCCAAGGAACGGCTGTAGCTTCGCTTAGAGAGTAAAATGCCTAATCCTGCCTTTCTCAATTCCCAGATATCTCCGATTTGAGTGGGATTCATCAGAACGAGGGGAGGCTCACACATCCGCTCTCTTTTTAAGGAAGCGAGAATAGAGGCCATCTTTTCTTGGACCTCTTGGGCGTTTTCTCCTTCCATTTCTAAGACGAGCAGGGCTTTTGGATGGCCCTTCAACCAATCTAAGCGGCCGCGGAGAAGAGGAGTTTTTCTTCCCGGCTCAATGATTTTATCATCGATCAGCTCTAAAGATAAGGGATGAAACTCTAGCAGAGAAGGGACAGCATGGAGGGCAATCAGAAGATCGTCAAAGAATAGGAGCAGGAGTCCTGTGGCTTTAGGTTTTTCGACAATCGCCATCTGGATTTGTGTGATGATTCCTAAAGTCCCTTCCGATCCCGCAATGAGTTTGGAGACATTCAAAGGAGAAGGTTTAAGGAGTTCATCCAGATTATAGCCAGAGACACGGCGGGGGAGGGGAGGGAAATGTTTGCGGATCTCTTCTTGATCGGACTGTTTAATTTCCCAGAGGGTGCGATAGAGGATCGCTTGTCGATCCTCTTGTTTGCATCGCCGCTTCCATTCTTCTTCTGTGACCGAGGAAAAGAGAGAAGCTCCCCCGTTGAGAGCATCATTTCGACGGCTTGCACATGATCGACCATTTTGCCATAGCGAAGAGAGCGGGCCCCTGCGGCATTATTGGCGAGCATTCCTCCTAAGGTCGCCCGATTTCCTGTCGAGGTATCAGGACCTAAGCGGTAGCCATGAGGAGCAAGGGCGTGATTCAGTTGATCTTGCGTCACGCCCGGTTCGGAGAGGACGAATTTTTGCGAGAGATCTATCTCGAGAATATGATTCCAAAAGGTTGATAAGTCGATGATGAGCCCCTCTCCTAAGCACCCTCCCGTAATGCCCGTGGCTGCGCCCCTGGGGATGAGAGGCACTTGAAAGTGGCGGGCGATATCGATCAGATGGAAGAGATCTTGTTTGGTTTTGGGAATGACCACTCCCATCGGTGTGATTTCGAAAATAGAAGCATCGACACTGTAGACATGACGGGTGATGGAATCAAAAAAAACATCCCCCTCCAGGGTTGTTTTGAGCTCTTTTTCGAGAGCAGCGACCTCTTTCTCCTTGCTTTTTTCTATCATTTTGATTTATTCTCAACGTGATTTTTATTTGATCTTTATCTTTGGATATATAATTTAAGGATATTTAATTAAAAGAATTAATTATTTTTGAGGAGTTAAATCTATATGGGTATTTCAGTGCAGTTTCTCAATCATGTCAATGGATCGATTGATGCAAACCCGGCTATAAATAAGATGTTTAGTGACTTCCATGAGGCAAAGACACAGGATAAAAAAAGTGTCATTTATGAGGCAGCTCAGCCAGACGAGGGAGATTATCATGTTGGTTCAAAGTGAGGCCAAGGAGCCTTTCAATCTAGAAAGAGTGATATTCCTTAAATAGGTGGAGACTACGTAATGTACTCCCATGGCCGCTTTTGACTTCGATGGGAAGAATGTGTTCGTTTCGCTGAATCAGGTAATCGACCTCGGCGGAACTATTCTTCTCTTTTCTTTTCCAAAAATAGATCTCAGCCTTGTAATGAGGATTCGCGTAACAAATGAGTTCTTGTCCAATGAATCCTTCTGCGATTTCTCCTCGGTTTTCAAAGCCTTCTAGAGGCTGTAAAAACCAGATCGAAATATCAGACCCTAGGATGGCTTGGCAAAGTCCAATATCTAAATAGATCACTTTGAATGTATCAAAATCGGTTTCTGCTCCAATGGGGATGCCTTGTCCGGAAGAGTGGCGAATGATGTGAATGATGTTTGCTCGTTCTAATAACTCTAAGGCGGGAGCGAGTTCTCTTTTGCGGTATTCCCCATGAATTTCCTTGTAGGAAAATTTTTTACCAACAAGAGGGGGGATTTGACGAAAGAGCTGCTCTAAGTGTTTGATTTGTGCTTTTCGAGCATATTTTTCAAAATCTTGCCGATAGGTAGCGGCAATTTGTTGCAGCACATCTAAGGCAGAAGCAGGATGATGAGTTTGTATCCATCTTGCAATGGCTTCGGGCATTCCCCCAATAGAGAGATATTCTCCAAGCAGATCTAAAATTTTCTTGTGAATCACTTCTTCCATAGGGACTCCAACGGAATGATGAAGGATTTCTTGTCCAATGAGGGAATTTCCCGTGGCAACTAAATACTCCAAGAAAGAAAGTGGATACATATAAAGCATGGCAATACGCCCTACGGGAACTCCAACCTTTGCAATTGCAAATTCTAAGAGCGACCCGGCTGCAATGACATGGAGATTGGGCATCTCTTCGTAAAAATAGCGTAAAGCGAGAATCGCTCGAGGGGCTTCTTGGACTTCATCAAAGAAAAGGAGTGTCTCTCCAGGGATAATCGAGGTTTTTAAAAGAAGAGATAACGCTAGAATAATTTTTTCTGGAATCAAGTCTCCTTCGAAAAGAGAAATTGCCCTCTCTAAACGTTCGAAATTCACCTCGACAAAGGAAGAGAACTGTTCTCCCAATTTTCGGACAGCGTAAGTTTTCCCCACCTGTCTCGCTCCTCTTAAAAGCAAAGGTTTGCGGAAGGGGTCGTTTTTCCATTTCTCGAGGTGAAAATCAATAATTCTTTTAAACATGGTCATTTTCCAAGGCAAAAATAAGTTATTTTTGGTTGATTTACAACCCAAAAATACTAAATTTTCGGCTATTTTCCAAGATCGAAATTTTTAATTATTTTTTTGTGTGAATTTATTTATTTTGATATTATCTTGATTATTTTATATTAAAAATAAACAACCAAATTTAAAAATGAGGGTAATAAAATGGATCCAATTTCAGGAAAGCAAATAGGAGAGCCATTTTCTATCGGAGAGCAGCCTCCACTAAAAAAACACAAGAATGATCTTTCCTTTTCGATGAGTGACTTACCGGATGTGCCATTAAGGATCATTGCTTCCTTTCTTCCTACCTCTAAAGATCTTTTGGTTTTTGAGCAGCTTTTTAGAGAAGCTGTATACTGTACAGTCTTTGGATGGAAGAAGCATATCCAACAGGAACGTATAGACTTTAGTTGGTCTTTGCCTGTTAATGAGCAATTTCCAGTCAAGGCTTGTTACCTCCATGGAAAAGTGCTTTCTGTTTATATTGTCATTAGAGAAAGGTTGGTACTCGGAGAAAATGACGCATTCATTTTCCCTACCGTTCAACAGGTCCGGCAGCTTTTCTGTCGCTTTCAAGGGATCATGGAGCGTTATCCTTCTTCATTAGGGGCTTTTTTATGGAAAGATTTAAATTCTTTACAGGATCTGAGATCATCTTATCATGATCGATTATTTCAAAGAGACTTCTCGGTCGAATCAACAGCTGGGGATCTCTTGTTAAAAGGGCTCTCTTATTTAACCGAACACGCGGTAGGGCAGGATGGAGCTCCCCAACAAAATCTTCGCCGCTCCGCTTTCAAATCTTTAAAAGAGGCGATTTCGAAGGGAGCCACATATGCTAATAGTCTAGCCATTCCACTGCTATTTGGCAAATATAGGAACGAGAGTTGGCACTATGAACTTGCTCTTCTTTCAATAGATAAAGGAGACTATCGTGCATTGGAGATTGTTTTATCCGAATTTCCAAATATGGCTCAAGAGCGTTATGATCTTGGGATCTCTCATCCCCCTATTTTAGTCTCTATTGCTCGTTGGAAACCGCCTCAAGAAGAGGAACCTCTATTTGACGAAGCGATCAAAGGCTATAAAGATTTTGTTCCACCTGTTGTGTATAGCCGTGCACTGTTCGCAAAATTCAGCCTAAGAAAATGGGAAGAAGCGAAGGATTATTGTACAAAAGCCATTGCTGCTTATGGAAATGAGACCCCTGGTTATGTCTATGCACACGCAGCTGTTGTAGAAGCAAAGTTAAATAAATGGCATGAAGCAAATGATTACTATGATAAAGCGATTGCTGCCTGTGGACACCAGAGGAGTATGATGACTCTGATAGAAGATCATTTGCTGCCTATGGAAATTGAGTCCTTGCAAAAGTACAGAACGAAGCCACTAGATAAGGAATACGAGAAAAATTAGAAAATTAAAGAATGCCTGGAGGAAGAGTCACCGGCATTCTCAGCTGATCATTTTCTAAAGAGGCCACGGGGTAAGCGCAATAATCAGCAGCATAATACGCGCTAGGGCGAAAATTCCCGCTGCTTTTAATCCCTCCAAAGGGAGCGCCGCTGCTCGCCCCCGTGAGAGGGGCATTCCAATTCACGACTCCTGCTCGGATATGGCGGTAAAAGAAGTCATATTCTTCTTGGCGATCACTCAGAATGCCTGCTGCCAGGCCAAACTTCGTGTGATTCGCCTCTACGAGGGCTGCTTCGAGATTTTTTACTCGGATCACTTGCAAGAAGGGGCCAAAAATTTCTTCGTCCTCCCGCTGAGCCATTTCTGTCACATCCATTAAACCAGGAGTAAGAAAACCCGTCCCCGGAAAAGGGGCGACCATTTCCACTAAACTCTTTCCTCCCTTCCCCTTTAACAGCTGTTGTTTTTCTAAAAGCAGGTGGGCTTGCTTATGAGAAATCACGGGTCCCATGAAAGGCTCAGGACGCTGCGTATAAGGGCCGATGGAAATTCCTTTCATTTTATCCATTAAAACAGAAAGAAATCGATCAGCCTGTTCCTCTTGCAAAATGAGTCTTCGTGCACAAGTGCAGCGCTGTCCCGCTGTTAAATAAGTCGATTGAATCGTCAAATAGGCGGCGGCCCGGAGATCGTGAATGCTTCCAATCACCAAAGGATTATTTCCTCCCATTTCTAGAGCGAGAATTTTCTCTGGCTGAAGTGCAAAACATTCAGATAGATAAAGGCCCGTTTGATAGCTCCCGGTAAAAAAAATACCCTGAATATCGGGATGGCGAATGAGCGCTTGCCCCGTTGCTTTTCCTCCTTGGACGAGCTGAATCACTCCCGCAGGAAGATCAATCTTTTCCCAGCATTGCATCAGGGTTTCAGCGACAAGAGGAGTAAGTTCGCTGGGTTTCCATACCACCGTATTTCCGGCTAATAAAGCGGGGAGAAGATGGCCATGCGGAAGATGTCCCGGAAAATTATAAGGACCAAAGATGGCAACGACTCCATGCGGACGATGGCGTGTGATGGACCTCGCGTCGGGAAGCATTCGCTCCCTTTTGTGGCAGCGCTCCTGGTAAGCCTCCCAAGAAAGGGGGACTTTATGAATGATTGATTGGATTTCCCTTTCTGCCTCCCATAAGGGCTTTCCCGTTTCTTTAGAAATAGTTTCTGCAAGGGAAGAGAGAGACTTTTTTAAGGTTTCGCTAAAAAAAGTCAGAAAATGCAAGCGTTCTTCTACTGAAAAGAGAGACCATTTTTCAAACGCTCGCTTCGCTTCTGCGACAGCGGCATCAATCTCCGTATCAGTTGCCTCTTTGCCTTGCCAAACCACTTCTTGAGTCGCTGGATTATAAGAATAAAAAATCATAAAAAAGTTGAAAAATGAGAGGTTTATGCATCCCTTGTTTTTTTACTCAAAAACTGACTATTTTGCAATAGTTTGCAAAATAGTCTTGACTTTTTTGCATTCTGTTGCAAAATAGTCAGGTCTATGGAGAGATATCAAAGAGAGGCTATTGTGCGAGATTTGCACAAGAAGATGGTTCTCTTGGCGGGGCCAAGACAAGCGGGTAAAACGACATTATCCAAATCAATTGCCCAGGAGTTTGAATCTTCTATTTATCTTACTTATGATCATCGGGAAGACCGAGAGATTATTTTGAATGAGGGGTGGCTTCCCTCTGTGGAATTGATTATCCTCGATGAAATTCACAAGATGCCCAAATGGAAGAATTACCTGAAAGGGGTTTATGACACGAAGCAGCCCCATCAAAAAATCTTGGTCACAGGAAGTGCACGACTTGAGATCTTTAATCGCGTCGGAGATTCTTTAGCGGGGCGCTATTTTTTGCATCGACTCATGCCTCTTTCTCCAGCAGAATGTGAAAAAGTGCATGGAGGATATTCCATCGACCGCTTTTTGGAAAGGGGAGGATTTCCCGAGCCTTTTTTAACGGAGAATGAAATCGATGCTCGGCGATGGCGACTGCAATATGTCGATAGCCTTTTACGAACAGATGTCCTCGATTTTGATCATATTCAAAACTTAAATGCCATTCGGCTGGTTTTTGAATTGTTGAGGGAAAGGGTAGGTTCCCCTATCTCTTACTCCTCGATTGCAGAGGATGTGGCGATTGCTCCTAATACAGTCAAAAAATACATCCAAATTTTAGAGGCTCTTTATATCGTTTTTCGAGTGACTCCTTTTTCTCAAAATATTGCGAGAAGTTTACTTAAAGAGCCTAAAATCTATTTCTTTGATGTCGGTCTAGTCAAAGGAGAGAATGGGGTTAAATTTGAAAATTTCGTCGCAAGCTGTCTTTTAAAGCATGTTTATGCCCAGATCGATTATCAAGCTAAAAACTATGAATTGAAATACCTTCACACAAAAGAGAAGAAAGAGGTCGACTTTGTCCTTGTCCAAAATAAGAAGATTGAAAAAATGATTGAGGTGAAACACGCTGATTCTTCAGTGAGTCCTCATCTACGTTATTTTCATGAAAAATACCACTTGCCCGCAGTTCAGGTTGTAAAAGAGCTCAAACAAGAGCGTGTAGATGAAGGCATTGAAGTGATCCGAGGAGTTAATTTTCTCAAAGCGCTTTTACTATAAATAGTCTTAATGAAGACTCACATACCGAATCTTATCCCCCGCTCGAAGTTGTAAGGCTTTTGCCACTTCTTCGTGAATCAAGCCTTGAGTCTTTGAAGAAAACTGGATTTTTCCAAAGCACGCCCTAAAATCAGCCAGTTTTTCGTTCGCGATAATGAAATCTTCTTCTTCTGCTAAAAGCTCCTTTGTGATTTCTATTCGAATCACCTGGCTATTCTTTACAGAACGGATACGAGAAGTCAGGGCAGAAAGAATGGGGCCTCCTTCAAAAAAGTCGATCTCCTGATGAAAAGAGAAATGTTCATGCAAAAGCATCTCCATTGCCGGCTTTGTTTGTTCATGGATCTTACAAATCGCTTCTTGAGCCTCTTGAGGAAGGAGATCGATATAAATGGGATAAGGAGGAAGAATATCAGAAACGAAAGAGGGATTTTCTTCTAATTGAGTCATCAGCTCAAGAAAAGAAAGGTCGCAGAAGTGACGGCCAATCGAATTCCAGAAGGGGGAAATTTGTCGTTGGTCAATATAGCCTCTCATCTCTGCCACGATTCTTTTTTGGAAACGGGAGCGGTGGGCAGCAATGAATAAAAAGCGGCTGAGAGATAAAAGTCTCCCTTGCCCACTATGGCGGAAGGTGGGTTGTAAATATAAGGAGCAAACCTCTGAGGATCTTCCCTGATTTTTGACCACTTTTAAAATGCGAATAGAGGAGGGAACAAAAGAAGACTTGGAATGAGTGGCAAGGGTTTTAATTTGGTAAGAATAGTTAAATCCTAGCGTACTTTTTGCTAAAATGCCACACACCCCTCCAATACGCCCGGTCGTTAAATCTTCCAAGACAAAGTAATACTCTTCTTTTCCTGGCTGATCGATTTGTTTGAGAAAAGAGGCTTCGGAATGAATGATTTTCTCGTTTAGCTTCTCTCGGCTTCTTGGTAAAGTCGTCATCCCAAGTAAAGAATCAAACGAGAACTCGGCAAAAACAAAGAGATCGCGACGGGTAATGGGACGAATGATGATCATAATATTTCATTTATTAATCTTACTTACTCCTTCCCTAATACTTTCTCAACAATTTCCATCACGCCATCTACATCTTTCTTTGTCATCACTCCTGCCGGGATCAAAAAACGGGCGCGTGTAGGATGACTTCCAGCAGTAAAGGCGATCACTCCCGCCTGAAAAAGATCCTGAACAAATCGGAAAACGGGTTCATATTCTCCCCCAAAAGGAGTAAAGGCAATCAGGCCCCCCATGCCATAGGGGCCTCGGATTCGATTAGGCCAACGTTCTTCTAAACGCTTGAAGTGCTTTTGAAAATGGGCATGTAAAACGGCAATTTTGCCTTTCGGTCCAAAAAAATGATCAGATAATAAATGCTCAATGATCCACTGGCTTGTTTGCAAGGCCGTGGTACTGGTAATAAATGTTTGACTGAGCAGCCCAGGTTTCGGCTTAAAGGAAGAGCGAAAAAGAGTAGCGCACGTTTGCGAGATTTTTCCAATCGTCACAAGGTCCACATAAGACTCTAATTCAAAGTGCTGATAAGCAAAGAGTTGAGAAGTTCTTCCAAAGGTTTGGATCTCATCGACCAAAATGGGAACCCCTTCTTCTTTTAAAATGTTCATCAGAGAAGAGAAAAAAGCAGAGGTCCCGATGCTAACGCCTCCTTCCCCTTGAATAAGCTCAAAGCACATGGCGGCATATTGGCGAGGATAGCGATGGAGAAAGGTCTTTAAAGCATGAATCGCTCGTTTTGTACTTTCTTCCGGATCTTCTGCTTGATAGAAGGGGATATAATCAACAGATAATTGAGGCGGGAGTCCTTCTCTAAAATGGGGCCGATCTGTAATTTGAGAGAGAGTCAGCGTCCTTCCCATAAAGCAGTTTTCAAAAGCTAAAATCCGTTGGGCAGGGAATGTCTTTTGAAAGGCTAATTTTAAGGCATTTTCATTTGCCATCGCCCCTGCAGAGGCAAGAAAACAATGGTCAAGACCGGAAGCCCGGATGAGAAGCTCGGAAAGGGAAACCACCTCTTCATTTTGTTGTAAATGCCCTTGCATGATGGTATCATTCAGGGCGGCTTGGAGAGAGATCTCGACCAGCGGCGCATAGCTATGTCCCCAAAAATGAGGACCGATCCCATTAATCATGTCATACTTGACGCTGCCATCTAATAATTCTACTAAAGCCCCGTGACCGAGGCCACTGCCTAAGTAAGGAAAGAACAGCCCACCTCCTCGCATGTCTTGGAAATTCTTGATCGCCTCTTCATAGGATTGGACAAAGCTTGATTGTGGAGGGCGCACCTCAGTGAGTGTTTGCTGCTGCTCTTGAAGAGCTTCTAGTAGGAGTTTTTTCCCTTGTGCTAGACGGGGGTCCGCTCTAAAACGGGAAGCGGTCAGAGTGGGCGCATCCGACATGAGACATCCTCTTTGTTCTTTACGAGAAGAGTATTTTCTTTAGAGTATTAAGTCAAATACATTCTTTTTTACCGCCTTAGCAGTAAAAAAGGCTTGCGAAGAAAAAAATGAATGACAAAAACTCTATTTTTATGTATTTTTACTGTTATGGCGGTAAAAAATGCATGCGCAGCAAATCGGCAAGATAATTCATTTTCATCGGAAGAAGAGCGGCTTATCTCGGGAAAAGTTGGCTCTTTTAGCGGGAGTAGGCAAAACAGTCGTTTTTGATATCGAGCATGGAAAATTAACTGTTCGTTTGGCTACCTTATTAAAAGTGTTAAATGTATTAAATATTAAGATGATCTTTCAAAGTCCTTTAATGCATGTTTTTGAGAAAAAAGATGAAGAAAGCTAAAGTTTATGTGAATGGAATCTTGGCAGGAGAGCTTCAAGAAATTGAAAAAGGGAAAAAATATCGTTTTATTTACCTAACAAATCAAGAAGACCTTTCCATTTCTTTAGAAATGCCCCTATCTCAACTGGTATATGACTTTGATCGTTTTCCCCCCTTTTTCGAGGGACTATTGCCAGAAGGAATCATGCTGGAAGGGCTTTTACGTCAAACCAAAATTGATCGCAACGATTTGATGTCACAGTTGATTGTGGTGGGAGGAGATTTGGTTGGAAATGTGACGGTTGAGGGGGCTGAATGAATCGCTGTCCCATTACTTATGAGTTATGTGAAAACAGGAAATATTCGGATCGAGGGCTTAAGCTGCTTTCAAGAAGTTTGAAAAATCTCCAAAATTTCCCCTATACCGCAAAAGAACAGGTGCAATTAGCGGCTCAACTTGCTGCTAAACTCTCTATTCAAGGAGTTCAGCCAAAGTTGAGTATTATTTTAAATATCGCACAAGAAACATTTGAAATTGTGGAAAAGGGGGGGAAGTTTATCTTAAAGCCCCCTCATCCTATTTACGATGAGCTTCCCCAGAATGAAGATCTGACAATGAGACTTGCCGAAAAGGTGGATATCGATGTCCCTTTGCATGGAATGATCTATAATATTGACGGCTCTTTCAGTTATTTCATCAAAAGATTTGATCGATTAGCCAGAAACCAGAAAGTAGCTGTCGAAGATTTTTCTCAGCTTTTAGGTTTTTCTCGTGAAACAAAATATGAAGCGAGCATGGAGAAAGTGGTGTCTGTCATCGAAAAACATTGTACCTTTCCCGTTCGTGAAAAATTAAAATTATTTCGCCTTGTTCTCTTTAATTTTCTTATTGGAAATGAGGATCATCACCTAAAAAATTTTACGTTGATTAGGCAAAAAGGGCTCATTGAACTAAGCCCTGCCTATGATCTTTTAAATACGACTCTTGTGATTCAAACAAAGGAGGAGATCGCTCTTCCTCTTAGAGGGAAAAAAAGTCGGTTGAACAGCATTGATCTATTCGAGTATTTTGGAAAACAAAGATTGGGTTTTTCGGAAGAAGCTCTAAAATCTGTTCTTTCGAAATTTGAAGAATCTTTAAGAGTTTGGGAGGGTCTGATTAGAGATAGTTTTCTATCCCCTAGCATGCAAGAGACTTATCTCGATTTAATTAAGAAGCGCTGGCAGCGAGTTATACCATAATTTACGCCATGGGCGAATTTTCCTTAGAGACTGCTAAAATATTATTCACCGCAGAGAAAGCAGCCGAGAGCGCAGAGTTTAAAAAATTATTTACAATTCTGGTCATGCCATTCTTGAGTATCACAACATTAAAGTTAATCAACAATCAGGACCAAGAATAGCAAGTGTATTCATTAGCTCTGCGCTCTCGGCTGCTTTCTCCGCGGTGAATTATATTTTAGCAGTCTCTAAGGAAAATTCGCCCATGGCATTAATTTCGCCGGCAGCAAGCTTAAAAAGAAAAAGAGCGGCAAGTTTTGCCCGCTCGATCAGGCTAGAGAGCTCGACATATTCTTCATGGGTATGCAGCGCCCCCCCCACAGCCCCTGCTGTATCCAGAGTGGGGAGGCCTGCAGCAGACAATGTATTGCCATCGCACACCCCTCCTGTTTCTCTTGTTTTGAAGGGAAGATGTAAATCATGTGCGCAATTTGCATAGGCCTCAAATAGTCTTTGTGTCGCTGAATCAAAGAGTTTCGGAGGGCGAAAAGTCTCTTGGATAATTTCAAATGCAATGCCCTCTTGTTGTTCTTGAAAGCTCCCCTTCTCTAGCTTTCGACACATCTCTTGGAGCAAAGAAAGATTGCTGCTACGGAGATTAATTCGGCAGGAAGCAACAGGGGGCACAATATTGAGGGGACCTGCTCCTTCTAAGTCAGCGACGTTAATCGTCAAATCTTGCATTTGCGTTTGCGTTTCATTTTGCACTCTTTCCAACCAGCTAATCCAGCGAGCAAGGGCAAAAACGGCACTTCTTCCTTCTTGAAAATCGCGCCCCACATGTGCGGCACGTCCTTTGATTTTTAGTGTATAAGTGGCCGATCCCTTTCTTTGACTCACGAAGGCTCCATCGGGAAAAGCAGGTTCAAATAGCAGTCCGACATGGCATTGAGGAGCGAGCAATTGAAAAGCAGCCGTAGAGTCGAGAGAGCCAATTTCTTCATCCGAATTGAGGAGGACCTTCCATCCAAGGGCTTGGGCAAAAGGGGTCCGTTCGAAAGCTTCTAGGGCGGTAAGGAGAATGGCCAGTCCCCCCTTCATATCAGCGACGCCGGGTCCTTTCCACCTCCCTTCTTTTTCTTCAATTTTTTGAAAAGGGGAAGAGGGGGGATAAACGGTATCAAAATGGCCTCCTAGTAACACTTGGATAGCTGCTTCGGGACGTTTATGAATCAGCAAAAGGGGACGAGGGGAGGACTGAGGGATTTCTCTCCCTCCCAACGTTTTAAACGCATGTTGGAGGTGTGAGAATAGACGTTTAAGCCCCACCGGATGATGAGAAAAAGAATTAATCAAAACCCATTGTCTCAACCGTTTTAAGAGGGTTTCTTCTTGGGAGTCAATCCAGCTTAAATAAGGAGAATAGGGAGGCATTCTTCTTAAGATAGTCAAAGTCCAGATTTACTTGGTAATAAATTCTCCAATTCGCTAATGTGACGATAACTAACTCACTTTAGGAGCGCTATGAGAAAACGGTCTCTTGAGGGTTTAAAGGAACAGGTGAAGAACAATGCCTCGTCTTATGTTCTCATCACTTGTGGACAGCCTACGGAGGAAGGAGAGATGCACGTAGAAATGACTTATCAAGGGGATGAAGCGTTAGTGTCCTATCTTCTTCAGGGGGCGCAATTACTGATGGATGAAAGAGATGACGATATCTGTTTCTCATCTGCTAGCTGATCCTTGGTTCTCGATTCAATCTTTTCCTGTCACGGTTCTTTTAGTCGATGATCAGCCGATTATTGCAGAGACCGTTAAGTACATGTTAAGTGAAGAATCGGATATTACTTTTCATTATTGCTCAGACTCTGATAAGGCTTTGCAAACGGCCATTGATATCAAGCCAACGGTCATTTTGCAAGATCTCGTCATGCCGAAGCATGAGGGGTTGGAGCTTGTCCGATTTTATCGAGCCAATCCGGCGACGGCAGAAATTCCGATTGTGGTCTTGTCGACAAAAGAAGAGCCACTTATCAAGGCGGATGCCTTTGCGACGGGGGCAAATGATTATATTGTCAAGCTGCCCGATAAAATTGAGCTCATTGCACGCGTTCGTTATCATTCCAGCAGCTATATTCGTTTGCTAGAGCGCAATGAAGCCTTTAGGCGATTGGAAGAAAGTCAAAGAGTGCTCTTGGCTGAATTAGGAGAAGCGGCTGCCTATGTTCGTTCTTTATTGCCCGCTCCTTTGGATGGAGCGATCAAGACGAGTTGGCGTTTTATTCCCTCCACTCAATTAGGGGGAGATATCTTTGGATATCATTGGTTGGATGAGGATCACTTTGCCATCTATTTACTCGATGTGTGTGGCCATGGGGTGGGAGCTGCTTTGCTTTCCGTTTCTGTTGTGAATCTTTTGCGATCGCAGACGCTTCCCCATGCAGATTTCCATGATCCGCAGTCAGTCTTAACGGAGCTCAATGAGGCTTTCCAAATGGAAAAGCACAATAATATGTTTTTCACCATTTGGTATGGGGTCTTTAATAAGCAAACGAGGGAGATTCTCTATTCGAGTGGAGGGCATCCTCCCGCTGTTTTATTGACAGGAGAATCTGCCGAGACGGCTCAGCATAAAGAATTAACGACTCCTGGGGTGGTGATTGGAGCGCTTCCTGAAGGGAATTTTCAGAATGGGTCTTCTTTAGTTGGGCGTTATAACCGCCTGTATGTTTTTAGTGATGGGGTGTATGAACTTGCGAAAGTCACGGGAGGGATGCTCGATTTGCATGATTTTATCCGTTTAGTTGTCGCCACCAGCGATAAGAAAGAGAGGCAGCTCGATCATCTTGTTCACCTGATGCAAGACTTACAGGGACGGGCGGTCTTTGTTGATGATTTTTCTCTGCTTCAAGTGATTTTCAATGATTAATGTTTCTAAGATAGACTTGCCAATCGAGGAACCTTCCCTGGATTCCTAATTCTTTCTCTGCAGATTTCAGCGTTCTTTTTTCTCTTTCAAAGGTTGAAGAATCGCTTTGATCCCAGACGACTTGAATGATCTCTTCTTGTCCCTTTTGATCTCTGGTAATAAAGTCAACTTCGTAGCCTTCGGCTGTGACGTAATAAAAAATCTCTTTTTTTTGACGGCGCAGGTCCAAGTACACTTGGTTTTCGAGCAACTTTCCAAAATTCAAAGAGAGATTAAATGTATTGGCATTAATCAAGCCATTATCAATGGCATAAATTTTCTTAGGAGTGGTTTCTAACGTGCGCAAAGATTCGGTGAAAAGGGGGACGGAATGGATGAGAAAAGAGTCTTCAAGATGGTCGAGGTAACTATACAACGTATCTTTTCCAACTTTATATCCTTGGCTCATCAGATCTTTATAAAACTTATGAATGGAGAATCGGCAGCCTGTATTCTTAAGGAGAGTGTGAGTAAAGTATTTTAATAACTTAATATTAGTGATTTTGTAACGTTCGACGATATCTCTAAAGACAACGACTTCCACATAAGTTTGTAAAGCTTCAATGCGCTCATGTCGTGGCAAGGATTGCACGCCCGGAAATCCTCCTTTCTGGAAAAAGGCAAGAAGGTGCAAGCGATAGAGGTCTAAAACTTTTTTGCCGAATGGTTTTGGGGGCAAGGGAATGTCTTCAGCAGCGAGAGACTCGATGAAGTTGTAAGGCTGAATTTCAATAGAGAGGGAGCGTCCTCGTAAAGAAGAGGCAATTTCCTTGCTTAATAATTTCGCAGAAGACCCTGTGATGTAAATCTCCATGTCTTTTGTATCTAAAAGACGGCGGATCACTAATGGCCATCCTTCTACATTTTGCACTTCATCGAGAAAGAGAAAGCAACGATGATGGTGCAGCTCCGGTTGCAAAGTGTAGAGAGCATCAATCATTTCGCCCATTTTTTTTTGATCGATCGGCCATAGCCGATCATCTTCGAAGTTGAGATAGAGCAAGTGCTCAATGGGGATGGATTGAGAAATAAGCTCTCTCATGGTCTGGAATAAAAAATAAGTTTTTCCTGAACGTCTCATGCCGATGGCAACCTTAGCGAGATTTTTAGCGATGGGAAATTGGTAGTGGCGAATCACGCTATTCGCTGTTTTCTTTAATGAAGTTCTAAACTCTTCCTGGAGAATTTGTAAGAATTTTTCCATGATCTTTCCTTGTCTATAAGGACAAAAATACCATTTTTTGTCCTTATAGGCAAGGATAAAATAGGCGATATTCTTTTTTGCAAAAAGCCGCGTAATTATTTTCTTGCAAAAAGATCTTTTATTTAATATAATGTGACATTATTTATTAATAGATAATAAACTTTTATAAAAGTGAGGAAAAATGAACCCACTGACAGGAAAACGAGTAGGAGAACCTTTATTAATTGAAGAACAACCTCCCTTAAAAAAAATCAAGAGTGAGGAGAGTGAGGATGGGGAGAATCTCTCGTTGAGGGACTTACCTAGTGAACTCTTAGGTAGAATTGTCTGCTTTCTTTCTTTGAAGGACGTTCTTAACTTTGAGAGCATTTTTAAAGAAGCCATACGATATACGGGTCCTATATGGAACAAACAAATCATGATGGGTAGGTCTATAAATTTTCGTTGGCCTATATCTGATCATGATGAAAAATATTATTCAGAAAGAGCAAGATATCTCAATATATATGTGCTGAGTGCCTATATCAATGTTAGAAAAAAGCTGGTAATCGATCGAAATGGGAGAAGCTGGGTTCAACCCACCTTGCAACAGGTCCAAAAACTTTTCTATCGCTTTCAAGGAGTCATGGAGCGTTATCCTTCTTCATTAGGAGCTTTTTTATGGAAGGATTTGAATCATTTACAGACGATTCATTCACCGGTTCATGGTCAATTATTTCAAAAAGATTTTTCGGTCGAATCAGCCGATTCAACACCTGGAGATCTCTTGTTAAAAGGCCTCTCTTATCTATCTGAGCACGCGGTAGGACAAGAGAATGAGAATGCCATGCAGCAGCATCTCCGTCGCTCTGCTTTGAAGTCTTTAAATAAAGTGATTCAAGAGGGGATGACATTTGCCAGTGATCTAGCGATTAGACTTCTATATGGCAAATACCCAGACTATGAATGGTTCTATACTCTTGCTCTTGCTTCAGCAAATAAAGGAGATTATAAAGGGCTGGAGCGATTCTTAGACATTTTTCCCAATAAGGCTGGAGAGTTGTTTGCAAAGGGAATTTCTTTCCCTCCTATTTTGACGGCTGTTAGTATGGGAACATTTAATAAACCTCTTGAAGAACGAGAACGCTTAATAGATGAAGCGATCAAAGACTATAAAAATTTTGTTCCGGTTGTTGCGTATGTAAGTGGAGCTAATATAAAAAGTCAGCTAAGCAAATGGGGTGAAGCAAAGAACTACTCTGATAAAGCCCTTGAAGGCTATGGAAATAATATCCCTCCTCAAGTCCTGAATAATGCGAAAACCATACAAGAAAATTATGAAAAATTGAAAACGGATAAGCAGTAGTTTCTTATTCACTGCATATTATAATTCAAATGATTCATAATCCAAATTGAAAAATAGACGACGATAAAGATAATCGAAACAGTAGAAATGAACACCCCGAAATTCCAAAGCGCCCCTTTTTCTTTCCAGACATTGATGAAAAAAATGAGCTGAACGGTCGCCTGAACAAGAGCAAAGATAAAAAGGACAGTAATGGCCATGTAAATATCAGAGTCAAAAAAAGTGGGATTAAGAATAATAAAGTAAGCCGCGAGAGTTAATATCAGAGAGGCGATAAAGCCTGTTAAACGTAAAACGATGGCCTGATCCATAAAATCTCCTGTTCTTAAGTAATAAATATCCAATTCCATAGACAACAGTAAAAATAAAGATCCAGACAAATCCAGAAAATGCCAAAAAAGAGTCATGCGAAAAATCCTAGAGATGCTGTGTTCTGCCAAGAGGGCGTAAAGGCGATGCGAAACATCATCACAACCATCCATAATAGTCCGACAGAGATATGAAGTCCATGCGTGCCGACCAATGTGAAAAACGAGGAGAGAAAGGCGCTGCGCTGCCAGCTGGCTCCTTTATTGACAAAATCGATAAATTCTGAAATTTCAAGATGTAGAGGAAAGCAACTCCCAAAAGAAATGTGAGGATGAACCAAATAATGGCCCAGATTTTTGCTTGCCGATGAACAGCAAGCATGCCAAGAGAACAGGTAAAGCTGCTAGTGAGCAGGATCAGCGTTTCGGCAAGCACAGAGGGTAAATGAAATAAATCTTTAGCAGAAGGTCCACCAAAAGTATTCCCGTGCAAAACGATAAAGCAGGCAAAAAGCGACGGCAAAAATGACAAGGTCTGTCATCAAATAGACCCAAAACCCAAAAACTTTTGTATCGCTGACCTCTTCCCTTGTCTCGTGTATTGCCACTTCACTCGTTGTGATTTCATTAAGGCCATTTTGCCTGCCTTGAGTGTAAGATTGTTCAATCTTGGCAACTTCTGCCGCCGGCAACACATATTCCATCTCATCATCAAAGGAAAGGATAATCACGCAAGCAATGACTCCAATAAGGCCGATCACAGTGAGCCAAATGATGTGCCAGACAATTGCAAAGCCTGCTAAGAAAGCAAAACAGAAATATAGATTCCCATTCCCGTATTTTTAAAACATTCGATATCATGATATTTTTTTTCTGGCTTCCAGCCTCGTTTTTTCATATCCCAAAAAGACTTCATGGCTCGTAATGGGAGGAACAACAGCAAAATTGTAGAAAGGGGGAGGAGAATGAGCTTGCCCATTCAAGTGTGCTGCCATTCCAAGGATCTCCTGTCGTATCCCAATTTTGCTTTCTTTCCCTAATGCTTTTGATCAAGAGATAAACTTGCGTGATCACTCCGCACGAAATGAAGAGAAATCCCACCAGATGCGGTGATATATAATGGCTGCCAACCGGTTGAGGAATCATAGTGATCAATCCGCCTTGGCGCCCCCATAAATCCCAAGAGATAGAGGGGGATAAAAGCCACAAAAAATCCGACAAACCAAAACCAAAACGCTTGTTTATCTAGCCGTTCGTCTAAGTTTAAATCCGAAAATCTTAGGAAACCAAAAAGTGATGCCGGCAAAAATTCCAAAAAGAGCCACTCCAACGATCATGGTATGGAAATGGGCAACCAAGAATAAACTATTATGCACCTGAAAATCGGCCGGAGGAGATGCCATAAATATTCCGGCCATCCCTCCTATCATAAATAGGATTAAAAAACCGATAAACCAGTACATAGGGGAGGCGAAGTTTATTTTTCCCTTATACATCGTAAGAATCCAGTTAAAGACTTGAACACCTGCCGGTATGGCAATCAGCATCGTCACAATGCCAAAAAAAGAGTTCACATCAGGGCCTGCTCCCATGACAAAAAAGTGATGAAGCCAAACCAAGTAAGAGAGAGCTGTCAGTGATCATTGCCTGCCCACACCATGGACACATATCCGGCAACGTTTTTTTTGGGAAAAAGTAGAGACAATTTCCGAGAACATGCCAAAGGCAGGAATAACCAAAATATAAACCTCCGGATGCCCCCACATCCATATGAGATTCCAATACATCATTTGATTTCCGCCATATCCTGTCGTAAAGAAATGCATGCCGAAAGCTCCGATCAAGCCAAAGAAGCAATGTCACTGCCGTAAGCACGGGGAATGCCGAAATAATCAGAACCATCGCACATAAGGAATTCCAAGTAAAGAGAGGCATTCTCATTAAAGTCATTCCGGTGCACGTTTTTTTATGATCGTGACAAGAAAGTTAATTCCGGCAAGCAGACTGCCAAGTCCTGAGAGCTGCAGGCTCCAAATAAGATAATCGACTCCCACACTGGGGTTAAATTCAAGCTCGGAGAAGGGGGCAATGGCAAGCCAGCCCGTATTGGCAAAGTCTCCTCCAATGATAAAAAAGAAATTAATGAGTATCCCTCCTGCAATGGTGAGCCATAACCCTAATGAATTCAGGAAAGGGAAAGCGAGATCGCGAGCGCCAATTTGAAGCGGCACAATCCAGTTCATCAGTCCAAAGAAAAAACCCATCGTCACAAAAAAAACCATGATATCGCCATGCGAGGTAAAAATCTGTTGAAAATGGTCGGCGGTCAAGATATCCTTGTGAATCAGCTGCAATTGACTGCTGAAGCCAGACCATTCCGGCATCTACCATTCCGCGAAAAAACATGATGGAGGCAAAGATCATGTACATGGTTCCGATCTTTTTGGGATCGGTGGAGGTTAGCCATTCATTCCAAAGCCAACCCCAGCGCTTAGTTTTAGTAGAGATAGAGAGTGAAGGCGATGGCCATGAGAATAATAAAAACCGTCCCTCCGATCGTGTACCAATGGTGAGGAATGGCATCTGAAGTCAGTTTTCCGAAGAAAAATTCTTTCATAATACCGAACTGGTAGGATACATATATTTATCGAATAATTTTCTGATATAGATCTTTTTCCACTTCCGAAAAGAGGATAATAGATTTATTCACAGAAGGGCTTGAACAAGTTCATTATAACTATCTTCGGTTAAATGAGAAGAAGATTTTTTGACCTCTGCTACCCAATCCTCAAAATCCTTTTGAGGAGATCGATTGTACAGCGAAATGTCATATCTGCATATCCTTCCCCATTGATTTCAACAGCCCTGCCTCTATATTCCCCAGGGCCATTGGCCATCAGGTAAAGTTGGGTTGTCATTCCCGTCATGGAATAGATTTGCCCGCTCAATTGTGGAATCCAAAACGAGTTCATCGGCGAGCCATCTGCTGTTAACCTTAAATGAATGGGAGTGCTTTCCGGAATATGGAAATAGTTCAATGTGGCAATGCCTTGCTCGGGATAAATAAATAACCATTTCCAATCCAAAGCAACGACCTGTACAATGAAGCGGCTTGACTTCACTCTCAATAGGTTTATAGGGATTCAATTGATGCGTCGCATCCCATGTGACTATAGCCATGACGACAACGATGATAGAAGGAAGTCCCCACATGACCAGTTCGCCGACTGGTCCATAGGAGTGATCGGGATCATATTTTGCCTTTTCATTTTTAATGCAATATTTCCACACAACTGCAAATAACAGGATGTAGGTGGGAACGATGATGACTAGCATCAGGAGGAGGTTCGTAATAATCAGTTCCAAGTATCCTTTGTGCAATGATCCCTTTGGGATGAAGCACGAGGGCTTTTTCTTGCGACAGCACGAGAGTCACGCCGATCACTCCAAGGAGGATGGCTAGCATGCCTAGTAAATATTTTTTTCTCATGTAATGAGAAAAAAATATTTATGAATTTAAATCAATAGAAAAATTTTCTTTTGCAAGAATCTCTTCTGGTTGTTTTTTTTGCCCTTTCTTTTCCAAAATGAATAATAAAACAAATCCCGCTGTTCCTAAAAAGAGGGTGAGAGGAATGACTGCGACTCCATCCACCAGAGCATGGGAGGCATTTGGTCCCCCCATGAGATTCACTATTCCTCCAATAAGGGTATGAAAGGCATAGCCAAAAATCATAATGATCATGTTTGCAAGTGCAGTGGTTAATCCGGCAACCTGTTCACGTACATATGTAGAGGCTTTATAGATCGCCAATATCTGGTAAGCAGAGCACACTCCAACGAGGATAAAATTCACTGTAATCATTTGTGAGGGGAGCCGGAAAATTAACAAGCCGGCAAAACAAGCTGCCATGGTGATTCCGGCACCAATAATTGTTCCAAGATAATTGTCTATTTTATCGGCAATCAAGCTTAAGAGAGGGGCGCCAAAGCACATTCCGATGAAGATGATGGATGGCATGCTAGCGGCTAACGTTCCTTCGAAGTGATACACCTGTTTCAAAAAGACCGTTGCCCAAACATCTGCAAACCCTTCTAAGGGTCCCACCATCAAACCGGCAAAAAGACAGATCCAAATCACGCGAGGATGGCTTAAGACCTCTTTAATATCAGATACAACAGCTTTTTTTGACGAGTGTTCCATGGGAGGAATAATCCAATAAGTCATGGCAGCTAAGCCGATTCCTGCGATGGCAAAAAGTTGAATCACTGTTTGATATCCCAATACCTCTCGCATATGGCTGACAGGCCCTCCGCCGTAGATGGCTCCGATTAGGCCAATCGTGACCGATAAACTTAACATCCGAGAGAAGTGCTTTTCACTGAATGTCATGCGCACAATCTTAAAAATTCCCAAAATGGCAGCAGAAGAGCCTAAACCAATGAGGAATCTTCCTAAAATGGGATAGATCCAATAATCAGCAAAGAGAAGGGGTGTTAAGCCGACAACAGTGAGGAGAATGCAGACTGTCATGATTTTTTTAGGGCCATAACGGTCCAGCAGGATTCCAAGAGGCAAGTGCATCAGGGAATAGCCGATGTAGTAAACGCCTGAGAACTGGCCAAACGTCGCAGCGCTAATGTCAAACTGGGTCATAATATCATTTAGCATGATGTTGGGCATGACGCGTAAAATATATTGGTAAGCATAGAAGATGGAGGCAGTCAGCCAGACCATCCATGCTAATGTTCGTGGGTGTTGAGTTGAGGAAACCATGTGTGCTTTATTCTCCTGACAGGTTTTAGTGGATGTTCAGGCTATGACCAAGAAGATAACATATTCTCATTTTTCAAAGAGAGCATGATGTTTAGAAGACGAGCCCATTCACTCTTGATGTGATAAATTTGGAAATTGGCTAATACGTTACTCATCATCCCTGCACGATATGCCGCGCGATATTCCGTCTTGTCTTGATAAAAGCGAGGACATAAGAGGAAAATGCTAATTAAGGACAAAAAGGCTTCCTTTAAGTCTCCGCAATTCTCTTTTATTTTAGCTCTTGTGCGCCATGCTTGATAAGGAATATCTTTCCCATAGGCAGTAAATGCAAGATCAATATAGTGGTTAGCCTTCGCCCAATCTGCTGATGTCATTTTTATTTTAGCTCCAGCAAGCCAAGCACGACCTGGAACATGGTTCCCATATCCTTTAATCGCTCGATCAAAATGGGGGTCACTATTTTCATTTTCTATACTTTCAGCCATTATGATATCCATTATAGGATAGATTCTCTTGTACTTCTCATACAATGCGAGGCAGTCATCTGGACCGCGATCTTCGTCGAAAAATTCTTCTAATGCTTGATAATTTCCTTTATCAGCAGTAATCATAGAAAGCCTTTCTAAAACGTCCTCTAAAGGATCACTACTGTGGCAGAATAGCATTTTTGTTGCTAGAAAGGCCGCGCAGATGGCCCCCCGTTCAATGGCCAATTTTAAATTCTCATAAGCCTCTCGAAGGTTTCTTATGGCTTTGTGATCCACTAACGCATTATCCCCGTCTACTTGATCATTGTAATCAACTAACTTAGATAACCCTTTTAATAATAAATCTCCAGCCTTCTTTCCTTCGAGCTGCGAGAATTCAACATGTCCTTGAGATGGCAATGTTAGTCCTTCTATTTTCCATCTCTTTAAATCGTGTAAAATATAGGCCCATAAAGAAGGACTCCAATTTTGCGTCCCTTTAAAACGGTTGTAAATACCCTCTATTTTTTCTTTAAGACATTCGTGGTTAGAGCTCATTTGCAACTCATGCTCTGATAAATCCTTTCGATCATAAATATAAGAATGAATTGTCACCCCTAGGCGATAACGTATTTTTTCCTGGTAAGAAGGGGCTTGGTCGTTTCCTAACTCTGACCAATTAAAATCTACCCCTTTTTCTTTTGCAAGCTGTTTCCATCTCCCCGCTGTGTATTGTTTCATCGCTTGACAAACAGATTCGATTGTCAAGAGCTCCCTATAAGAGAAAAACTTAAAAATTTGGAAAATACAATCGCTAGGTAAATCCCTTATCAGGCATGCCGCTTGTTGGGGTTGCTGCTCTTGAGGATTTCCCTCAAGCCAGTGGTTGTTACAATTCTCTGTTGATGTGCTACAAAGCATAAAACCTCTTTTACATTAGACATCTTGCATAACCTCAATTCCTTGCCCCTGCCCTTGCCCTTGCCCTATTAGCATAGAATTGCGTGCCAGAACTTTTTCGGGCAAGGGCAAGGGCAGGGGCAGGGGCAAGGAATTGTGAGGTTATGCAAGATGTCTATTATTTAACTTCGGATTTCTTTTATTGATAAAAATTCGTCCTAAATTAGCAAAGTTGAGCGAAGTATAATTTATATTAGATAATAACGCAAAACAATTCTAAGCTTGATTAATTTTCGAAGATTAACGACAATTTTTCTTTGATAGAAGGTAGCTCTCGCTTTACAACCAACCAAGTAAGAGATAAATTGACCTCAAAATATTCATGAATCAATATATCGCGCATCCCTGCCATTTGCTTCCAGGGAATCTCAGCATAGTTGACCTTAAATGACGCAGGGATATTTTTCACAGCCTCACCGATGATCTCGAGGCGGCGAATAATCGCATCTTGCATGGCTTGGTTTTTCTGAAACTGCTCCGCTGTCAGATGATGACCGTATTGCTCGATTAGCTCAATAGACTCGATAATATGGCTAATAAAAATTTTCGGTTCTTTTTTCACAAAATCACGACCTGCTGCGCAAGAATTTGTTCTCGCAATCTCCAATGGATCGAGTCATACATCACGATATCGACTTTCCGCCCAAGTATTTCTTCTAGTTCGGATTTTAGATCAACCAGATCGAAGAGGCTTTTATCTGCCGATTTATATTCGATAAGGAGGTCTACATCACTGCTTGCTTTATTATCTCCTCGTGCAAAGGAGCCAAAAACGGCTGCGCGTTTGATCGCATGCCGCTTTAAAATTGGCAAGGCTCTCTTTTTGATGGCAGGAAGTGTCCTTATCGCTCGTTTCTTTTTCATATTTAGATCATATCATTTACACAAATTTAAAATGATCATAATTTTCATAATGAATTTGAATGAGCTTTCCCTGTTCATAGTAAAGGAGCTCTTCTGAATGAGGGGTGATGTGTCCAATCGCAAATAGAGGCCTGCCAAACTTCTTTTGGAAAGCGTCCTGAATCTCTTCAAAAGCCTCTGAAGCGACTGTGAAGAGAAGGCAATAGTCCTCTCCCCCCACTAAAGCTTGCTCAAGAGCCTCCCATCCCTGTTCTTGGCTTACCTGATTGAGTGGCGGAGAAATAGGAAGAAGAGCGATGTCAATGATCGCCCCTTTTTTTGAGCTTCTAAGAAGTCTTTTCAGGTCGCAATTGAGGCCATCTGAGAGATCCATCATCGCATGAACAGCGTGATGTGAGGCGAGCCATTCTCCTTGCTTGGGTTGAGGCTCAGGGTGAAAATGGGCATGAATTAAATCATCCACCTCTTTCGTCTTTTTTATTTGTTGCTGGAGAGCTTTTAAGCCTCCTCCCGAATCTCCTAAATATCCACTCACACAGAGGGTATCTCCGACCTGCGCTTGATGCCGATATTTGATTTGATCGACTTTTGCAGATCCAATTAGGGTGAGATGAAGGAAGAGATCTCTTTTGGATTCCGACTGTATCACCTCCTAAAAGAAGAAGGTTCCACTTTTGGCAAGCGTCTTTGATCCCTTCCATCACCTCTCCTATCCACAGAGAGTTCACTGTTGTTGGAAGAGCGAGGGATAAAAAGGCATACTTTGGCTCTCCCCCCATTGCGGCAATGTCACTGACATTGACGGCAACTGTTTTGTAACCTAAATCCTTGGGAGGAATCTGATCTTTTAGAAAATGCACTCCCTCGACTAGAGCATCGGCAGTCACAAGCCACGCTGTCCCCTTTTGATCATCAGGGATCACAGCGCAATCATCTCCAATTCCCACAAGGGAGGGTGGGGAAGGGAAAAGCTTGGAAAGCTGCTCAATAAAATGATCTTCCCAACTCCGGGGCGGCATAGAATTCCAGATTAATGTAATGAAGATAAAACTTTTTCATCCCCTCTCTTTAAAAACAAGGTTTTTCTTTTTTCAAATGTTTTTATGAGAAAAATATTGCCAAGGTATTAAATTTTAGATTACAGGAGAAGAAAAGAGAGATATTAAGGAGGCACCTATGCAACGGGATATTAATTTGTTTAATGCAACGGTTGTGGGGGAGAATCCAGAGTCAGCTTTTATTGTTTTAGAGGGGAAACGCTTGCATGCAGTGGACCTTCAGGTGGCTGATTTAAAAAAGGACCAAAGCAACCCAAAGGAGATCTTACCTTTAATGAGAGAAGGATTAAACGCCCTTGTCCAGTTTGCTCAAGGAAAAGTTCCTCCTCATTTTACTGAAATTCAGTGGGAAGAAATGAAAGGACAACGTGATGAACAGGCGCGTCTTATCCATGCAATTCTCAATATTTATTCTCATCTTCCTCATCACGATCGCATGCAGTTATCGAGTCTCATTCACCATCGCCAACAAAGCGCTGCTTTAAAACGTCGTTAAGAGGGGAGAGGCTGTGAAAGCTTAAGCGCGAAGAACGAGATTGGGCGCTTGATGTAATCTAAGAGGGTGTTTACAAATAGATCTCTTGCGTAATTATACTGTGGGGCGGTGATTTTTTTCGTTTTTGAAGGGGATTCCGGCCAGAACCGACGCATTAAAATTTACTTGCCAAAAATTTTGATGCATCAGTCCTAAGGAATAACCGCAGAGCCGCGGGGAGCGCTGAGGAAGTGCGAGAGATCTTTTTTGTTCACAAAAGTTAGCGATTAAAATTCTCTGCGCTTCCTCTGCGCTCCGTGGCTCTGCGATAAACTCACCTAAACTCTTCCCCGGGACTCCCTCGAGAATCAGCGGGAACTAATGTAGATATTCCTGTTCGCTCTCTTATTTTTCTGCTCAAAAAATTTTGAAGGAGGGGCCCCCATGTCTATTTGTCCTTCATAGGGACGTTTGTTTACTGGGTTCATAAAATTCCTTGAAATTAAAGATTATTGAAGATAGATTTTAAAGTAGATTGAATAAGAGAATAATATAAGATAAAAAGTTTAATATCAAGGGCTCCATGAGAAAATTTGTTTTTCTATTGACGATGCTTTCCTTCTTTAATCTCAAAGCCAGTGAGACATTTCATTTAGAACACGTTCAAGTCCATTCAGAGCAAGAGAGTTTTATATGGGAGAAAAAAGAGCTTTCCCCCTTTAATGAGCTCATTTTCTCTTGGGATGCTCAAAGGCCTCAACAGGGATATTATTTAATTAAAGTGTCTTTATTAATCATGAACATGGATCGCGCAGGCTGGTCCCCCTGGTTAAATTATGCTTATTGGGGAGCGCAGGATCAATATACCTTTAAGGAGGGCTTTGCTGAAGCTTTTTTCCAGACAAATCAAGATAGTGTGGAAACAACAGAAGGAAAGAGAGCTATCGGTTTTAAAATCCAGATTCAAGCAAAAGAAGGGGCTGCTTTGCAGCCCCTTAGAGCTCTTCACGTTTGCCTGAGCGATACGAAGCAACAAGAAGAGAGTCGCTGCAAGCGAGCTCTTGATGATTCAATGAACTTAAAGTTGAAGGTCAAGGGATTGTCCCAAATTGCCATTCCCGATGAGAGAAATTGGCGGATTTGTTCTCCCACATCGACAACGGCCGTGATTCGTTATCTCTCTTCTCTTCCTCATTCTCCTCCTCTTCCTTCTTCTTCTGCTTCTTCTTTGCCCCCTCTTGTCTTTGCAGAGAGCGTGAGAGATTCTGCTTTTGATATTTATGGCAATTGGATTTTAAATACGGCACAGGCCTCTCACCTTC
Organism: Parachlamydiales bacterium; assembly: GCA_963801825.1. GTDB lineage: Bacteria > Chlamydiota > Chlamydiia > Chlamydiales > Parachlamydiaceae > CAWDGI01. The sequence goes on along the minus strand of CAWDGI010000002.1, from coordinate 19,004 downwards.
TTGGCTCTCCTTGGCATGTGTATGTGGCACGTCTAAATGGTTTTCATGAAATCCTCGATCATTTGCAAAAAGGATATCCCGTTGTTGTTAGTATCAGAGGGCCTTTGCCAGGAAGTGCGCTGCCTTACGACTCCGGCCACTTGATCGTTGTTAAGGGATATCGGGCAAAAGAAAGGGAGGTCCTTTGTATGGATCCTGCTTTTCCTTCCGATGATTCAACGGAAGTGAGTTATTTACTAGAAGATTTCTTAATGGCTTGGAACAGAAGAGGGAGAATGGCTTATTTATTTTATCGGGATCTTTTAATATAAATCAGATTGGATTTTTCTAGTTCCCGGATATTCTGCTCCCATTTTGTCTTGTGTTTGTTTATAGAAATCGGGTAATTCCCTTGAAAAGATGTTGTTAAATCGGTCAAAAGCCTCACTTCCCGAAGGTCTGCTGAGATAATTGGGATGAAGCATATCTTGGATGAGCCTCTCTAAATTTTGAGGAGTAGGCAGCCTCGTGATTGGTTGAAGAGGATCATAGACTTGAGGATATCCATGTTTATCGTAGTTATAAGGTCGATGTGCCTGCAATTTTCTATACATGATTGATCCGATTGCAAAAACATCTCGTTGTTTCTCAACTCGAATCAATCCTGCACGATTACTTTGTTTATAAAATTCACGAGCAAGCTCTAAATCCTGTAAGGGAGAGTAGGCCTTCGTATGGCCACGGGGCCCCCCATAACTGAGCAGCTCACTGTTTTGAGTCTGATAGGTGACTCTAACGGCATCTCCCATATCTGCAATATGAATGAGTAATGACCCGTCCTGATTTCTTTTAAAGAGGATGTTTTCTAGTTTAAGATCTCCATGTAAAATCTCTTTCTTATCCAAAACCATCAAACCCGCTAATAATTGATGGAACTGCCAGAAACAATCCTGTAAATTAGAGATCGTGACTTGGCTATAAGTCCCCTCATAGTAAACTCCTAAAAAACCATCCTGTTCAGGATCTCCTATATTTGCCAATGAAACTAATTTTCTCGGCGGGGCTTGAATTCCCCAGCATTTTCCATGCTCGTGGATGGAGATCAGCAAGTGATATTCTTTTTTAATCGTGACATTTGCCTCTTCTCCTTTTGCAGCAATGGCTTGTTTCAACACTTCTACGGTGGAGTTAAAACAATTGATGGCTTTTCTCACTTCGCCTCGTCCTCCCTTAGCAAAGACGGCTTCGAGATGCAGAATTTCAAACTTTCTCGTTCCTTTTTCAAATTCAACTAAATAGGTCTCATGATCGATGGTCACTTGCTGCTGATTCTCGATGGCCTTTTTTAATAAGAAAGTTAAATCTTTTCTATCCAGCTTTAGAGAGGAGGAGTTCTGCAAGATCCCATCAAGGACTTCTTCCATCATTTTTTCTTCTTCACTCTTGTATTGAGGGTGTTCCGGAGAAAATAATCTGTTGTTGAATAATTTTACTATTTCGCTGTTCAAAGGGATGTTGATTTTCTTAAGGATTTCTATGGGGGCTTTTTCTACTATAAAACTTAACATTTCGATCTGATTCAAAATAGCTGTCAATGAAACAGCTAAATGCAAGAAAGTTTCTTTTTTTTCATTTTCAATGGTTAAGGCATTTTTAAATCCTTCGGGAGAATTTCTTTCTAGTAATTTTAACATTTCAAAATCATTCCGCTTGACAGCAAGATGGAAAAGTGTGTTCCCTTGTTTATTTCTGAAAGTGGAAGCAGTTGTAAATCTCGTTGGAAATTCTTCTATTAAGAATTGCATGGAATTTAATCTTTGATTCGCTACAGCGAAGGAAAAAAGAGTCGTTCCATTCTCGTCTGGAATGATTGCGATCTTTTCAAATTCTTCTGGAAGTTTTTTCATTAATAAATCTAAGAATTTTAGATTTTCGTCTATGATCGCTCTATGAATAGGTGTTTTTCCTGTACCATCTTTGATTGTTAGAGCCTCTCTAAATTTTTCTGGGAATTGATCGGCCAATGATTTTATCGTAGCTAAATCGTTTTTCTGAATTTCTTTTTCAAGAGAAAGAGGCTCGTACTCTTTATTTATGTAATTCTTAATAGCTAATTCGCTTGATTCAATATTATTCATATCACTACATTATTATATTTTTTATAATATTTAATTTTTATATCTACATGTGGCCATTATACAGATAAATGAAATTTTAAGAAATAAAAATTTTATAAATATTAGGGGAGGGGGTTTCCTTTATTTAGAGGTATCTACGCTCGAAGAGGAGAAAGCATTGAGGAGTTGAATTTTGCAGAAGTTCAGGGATCAATCGAGTTGAAGCCTTCATAGGTTAAGTAAAGACCAATGAGAAACAAGATCAATAAAAAGAGCCAATACCATTTAGTAAGGACATGTAAGATCATGTGATCGAATGTTGGAAAAGCCACCCGGATGATTCCTTTAAGAATGGCAAGATATCCTAAAAGAGTAATTAGCCCTTTCCAGTTCCATTCCCAAATGGAATGAGTAATTGCGATTGTCAATCCTAATAAAATATTAAACGTTCCTGCAAAAACGATTAAAGCGGGCGAATGTAACAAATCTTTGACCACCTGAAGGAAGAATTTTCTTTTTAAAAATCCCGTCACGGAGATAATTAAAAGATAGAGGCCAAATAATTGAGCAAAAAATACAGATAAGTTCATCATAAAGTCTTCTCCTCTAAATTTATATCCAATTGACATTCAATGCTCTCATCACAGCCCAAGTCTCTTTGAGCCCCAGATCACCATCCTCAGTTAAAAGATAGGAGGGACGTGTCTGGCAATCGAATTTCTCCCAGAATGTCCGATGTCGATCCAATTTAAAAAGTCCTTTTGCCATTTTAAAAAGGAGAGGGGCCGTCCAATGAGAAAAGGGCTTAAGTCCACTCATTTCTCCCAGTCTAGAAGAAGGAACAAACCCAAATGAGATAAAAGGGCACTGTTCTTGGGACAAGGTCTGGAGAATCGAAACAATCATCCATTCGGTCGTTCCATGAGGGGCTTGAGGAAGGGCCATTAAACGATTCAAAAACCACCCCTGCTCTTTTTCTATTTTATTTAAAACGGCCATTGCAACGATTGTTTCTCCTCGTTGAGCATAAAACCATCTTTTTCCTTCTCGATCCTCAAACAAGCGGATATGAGACATATAAATCTGCGGTCGGTGCCTATCTCTTAGCCAGATCTTTCCTAATTCTTCGAGAGAATGCTCCAGCTGACTATCAGAAGAAAGAGATTCTTGAATGACGACTCCTTCTCGAATCGCTTGCTTTGTCTTTCTTCGAATGAGGCTGGCATGATCTCCTTGATTTTCTCTTGCATCATGAGGATTGTCTAAGCACATCTCACTTCCCATCTCAATTGCTCCCTTGCAGAGTTGTTGTTGGAGAGACCATTGCTTAAATTCTTGAGAGGTAATAAGATAAAGAATCTTCCAATGATGCGCTTTGCAATAACTGTGGAAGGCATGCACAAGCATTTCCCGGCTGGAAGAGGGGCAAATGGGGTCGCCAAAGACAACTGCACATTTTTTTTCTACCCGATAACCGATGAGACCCTCTAAATGAGGACGCATAAAAATCTCATTCGCGGGATCTAAAACAGCATCAGAAGTGAATTCACCCCATACCCTGACTTGATGGACAATAGAAAGACGATGTTGTGTTTGTAGGGTGGAAAAAGGAATAATCGCCACAAGGGTCTCTCAAATATATTTAAATTTAATTTTTTTACTATAAAAAAGAAAATTAAATGGGAAGAAAGAAAATAAACAAAGAGCGAGAATAGAGAAGCTAATCCCCTCCCCGCTTGATGAGCTGGTCCCAATACGCCTGCATCTCTTTATTCAAATAAGGGCGAATGCGTTTAAAATCGGGTCCCCTTGTGGGATATTCAGTGTCAATAAAGGCAAATTGCCCCTTTTTGGTATAGGCAATATTATCAGGACGGTAGCTCGATCCTTTCGCTCGGCTAAGAATGGTATAGAGCTCATGGAGATGTTCTTGGGTAATTTTGTGGGACCAAGCATAGGAGTTGTAATTTCTAGAGACAAGTTGCATATCGGTGACTAAAAGAAGAGCGAAATGGCGTGTATGAAAGATATCTGTGGGAGGAGAGGGGGCCGCCGGAAAGCAATAGATCCATTTTTTAGCGACAGTAAAATGCTTGACCTCATACTTTTTAATGATTTTTCGAATTTTGTCGGCTCCTTGGCAGCGATAGATCAACCAATGCCAACTGGATCTTTTCTCTTTTCTCTGGGTTTCATTATCAAAATAGACTTTTACAAGATGATGAGGTAAGAGGGGATGCTTAGCGACATTGATAAAGGAGCGGGGGCCTCTTGCAATCAGTCGAAAACCCGCTTCATGAAACGTATGGCGATTTTGAGTGGCCCGGCTTTCGCAAAAAATGGCATCGAGTTTGGGACGCATCGGGTGATGAAGGGGAAGAAGATAAGGACGAAGCTGCCTTTTCACTTTAGGGGGAATATAAGGGTTTTTCTCTAAATGAGGATCTTCTAGCTTTTTTGCCAAAAATAGACGATTGCCAAGAGAATCCTCTAGATCGAAAAAAAACTCCTCTTCGCACGCCTCTTCCCAGAGCTGAAGTAAAATTTGATGGCTTTCCTCCAGAGGTTGGAGGGCTGAATGGCTCTTTTTCTCATCTATTAATTTTTTCGCTTGGTCATACAAGTCACGGGCCTTTTTAATGAGCTTTTTCTTTTCTTTATGAATTTTGCTGCCACTGAAAAGGGAGAAGCGATGCGAAACTTTATCGAATAGCGGGTGGATCTCTTCATCAGAAAAAATAACCTTTTCTTCCTCGCAGCAGGCGATTCCTTCTTCCCTGTCTAATTGTTCTTGTTTAGATTGCATGCAAAAAGTCAAGGAAGCAAGCGGCTGAGTAGCGTCCGATTCTTTAGAGAAGGGGGAAAAACCGGGGAGATGAGCTTCAGAGGAAAAAAAACTTCCCATCATAAAGACGGAAAAAAGAAGCACGGAGATTGGAAATCTAAACATACATTCATTTCCTCACGGGAAAAGGGATCAAAATAATGGAAACCGAGAAAGAAAGCAATCCTTAAGGAGCACAAAAAAGCTTTTCTTTCAAGGGAGAATATAAAGAGCGATTTGCCGCCAAAATAAATGTGGGCCCAGAAAAAGGAGAGGAGGGGGTTTTTGTTTGCCAAGAGAACACTCCTCCTGCTTCTTCGACCAAGAGTTTTCCCGCTGCCCAGTCCCAGGGATAAAGGTTGTACAACCAAAACGCATCAACTTTTCCCGCTGCTAAGTAAGCGAGGCCTAAAGCCGCTGATCCAAAATTGCGAAGAATTGCCCCCTCTTGATTAAATGCGAATAACTGTTCGTGATTTAGCAGAGGGGTGGGTTGCTCCTCATAAGGAAAACTCCCCATCACCAAAGCATTTTCTAATCTATCTGTTTGACTGACCGATAACCGTTTCCCATTTAAGTAGGCCCCTCCTCCCTTCTCGGCAACAAATAATTCATGGGTGATTGGTTGGTAAATCACAGCAGAGATCCCCTCTTCCTTTTGATAGGCGGCAATACTAATCGTAAAAAGCGGAAGATTATGAGCAAAATTATTTGTTCCGTCTAAGGGATCAATGATCCATAAGATTTCATCGGGGTGAGAAGGAGTCGAAAGACCGCTCTCCTCAGCCAGAATATTATGGGTGGGGAAATGGGTTTTAATGCAGGAGAGAATAGAGGTCTCAGAAGCGTGATCATATTCAGTGACAAAATTCTGTCTCCCCGGTTTTGTATTGATCTCATAAAGAGTTCCAAATCCCTTGCGTAGGAGATCACCAGCGCTGAGGGCGGCTTGAATGGCCACTAAAGTGAGAGAAGATACAGAAGGAGAAATCATAATTTTCATCCCTATCATAAATTAAGATAAAAGATCAACGAGTTGATGATCGGGATTTTGTTTAATCGCATATTGTTTTTCCCATTGCTCGCTAAAAAGAACGATGGGACGCTCTAATCGATCTTGCACAATTAAAGAATGGGTTGTTTTTTTGAAGCTGGCTAAATCGCCGAGCAGCCAAGCACTGCATTGGTAGGGAAGGGGAGTCAAGGTTGTTTCCACCCCATATTCATCTCTTAATCGATATTGCATGACTTCAAATTGGAGCTGTCCAACGGCCGCGAAGATAAGATCTCCGCTTAAATCAAAGGGGTGGAGCAATTGAATCGCCCCTTCCTCTGTCAGTTGAAGGACCCCTTTATCAAACGATTTTCGTTTCCCAATGTCTTTGGGATGAACGCGAGCAAAGATTTCCGGTTGGAATTGAGGAAGAGGCTTAAAATTAAATCCCCCGCTTAAGGAAATCGTATCGCCAATCGTAAAGACTCCGGGATTGATCACTCCAATCACATCCCCGGCATAAGCGACATCCAAGGTGGTTCTTTCTCCTGCCACCATTCCATGGGGACGGGACAGGCGTACCTCTCGTCCTAAACGGTGATGTTTGACAACCAAATCTCTCTCAAAACGGCCTGAACAAATGCGCAAAAAGGCCATGCTATCGCGATGACGGCGGTCCATATTCGCTTGCAGCTTGAAGACATAGGCGCTGAAAGGGGTTTCAATAGGGTCAATCGAAGATTTCTTCGCCAGTTAAGCGTGTGGCTGGACGGCAATGGGGAGGGGGAGCGAGATGAATAAAGGCATCAAAGAACGGCTCGACCCCAAAATTGGTTAAGGCAGAAGCGAAAAAAACGGGGGTCACCTCTCCTGCTAAAAATTTTTGTTGGAAAAAAGCATTTCCTGCCATTTCTAATAAATGGAGCTCCTCATTTAAATGATGCCAAGAGGCCTCTCCTAAACGCTTTTTCAGTTCGCCCTCATGAAGAGGAAGGGAGGTCATGAGCGCTTTTTGAGCTCCTCCGGCGGCTGTTTTTGTAAAGAACAAGCAGTTTTGTGTCGAGCGGTCGACAACCCCTTGGAATTCTTTTCCGCTGCCAATCGGCCAATTGAAAGCAGAAGAGTGAATGTGCAACACCTCTTCCACTTCATGCATGAGATCTAAAGGATCTCGTCCCGGCATATCCATCTTATTGATGAAGGTCAGGACGGGAATTTGACGGAGGCGGCAGACTTCAAAGAGTTTACGTGTTTGTTTTTCCACCCCTTTTGCGGCATCGATCACCATGATTGCACAATCGGCTGCTGTTAAGGTCCGATAGGTATCTTCAGAGAAATCTTCGTGTCCGGGGGTATCTAACACGTTGATAATCGTGTCTTTATAAGTAAATTGCATGGCGGAAGCTGTAATCGAAATGCCTCGTTCTTGCTCCATCGCCATCCAGTCGGAAGCGGCAGCTTTGCGCCCTTTTCGTCCACGGACCATTCCAGCCGTATGGATCATCCCCGAATAGAGGAGAAGTTTCTCTGTCAAAGTCGTTTTGCCCGCATCGGGGTGACTAATAATTGCAAAGGTGCGTCGTTTGGCACATGCCTCTTGAAGGGAGAGACGGTCTTGTGGGGTCATGTGAGTGATCCTAAATAATTTTTAATTCGAGAATTTGCCAGCGATGATAAAGATGTTCGAGAGTCTTTTGTTTTGAGTCTAATTCTTGGCAAAGTTGCTGCATTTCGGTAGGAGTTTGGGTCATCTCTGGATCATGAATCGTTTGTTGCACCCTCTCAATCTCTCCTTCTATTTGCATAATTTTTCCTTCCATTTGCTCCCATTCGCGCTTTTCTGTCTCGCTCATTTTTTGCGAAGGTTTCGTTCGAGAGGGCGGAGATATCTTTTCTTTTTTTTCTTTTTTTTCTTTTTTATTTTCTTCTTGCTGGGCGACGTGAGTTTCCCATTGGGGATAATCAGCAAATAAGAGAGGAGTTTTCTCGGTTCCTAGTCCCAAAAAAACAGTGGAAAGGTGCTGAAGAAAATAGCGGTCATGGGAAATCAAAACGAGCGCTCCTGGAAAATCAAGGAGGCTTTGTTCTAAGACTTCGAGAGTGGGAAGATCCAAATCATTTGTCGGTTCATCGAGGAGAAGAATATCGGCTGATTCAAGCATCAAGCGGGCAATATGCACCCGCGCTTTTTCTCCTCCCGATAATTGACCAAACGGGAGGTCGAGGCGATCGGGAGAGAATAAGAAGCGACGGCACCACGAATGGACGTGAATGGATTGTCCCCGATAAAAGACCATCTCTCCTTGGGGAGCTAAAGCCTGTTTTAAAGAGATATTGGGAGGAAGCTGGGAGCGATGTTGGTCAAAGTAAACGCTCTTTACCCCTTCTGCATACTTAATCGTTCCTTTATCAGGAGTGAGCTCGCCGGCTAAGAGACGTAGAAGAGTCGTTTTTCCACTTCCATTCAGACCGAGGATGCCTAAGCGTGTCCGGGGGGAGAGAGTCAAATGAATCCCTGAAAAGAGGAGGCTCTCTCCCATTGAATGGGTGAGATTTGTTGCGACTAAGAGCTTTTGGGACTCTTTTTGAGAAGAAGAGAAGTCGAGTTGGCTTTGGGCAGTGCGATTGCGTGTTTTGATCTCTTGTAGCTCTTGCCTCAATTTTTCAGCTTCTTGAATGCGCGCTTGCGATTTTGTCGTGCGTGCTTTGGGATTTTGTTTCAGCCATTCCATTTCTCTTCGCACTTTGGAATTTAAAGAGCGCTCTTGTTGAAGCTGTCCTTGAATAAACTCTTCGCGCTTTTCTAAAAAGGTGGTATAAGAGCCTTCTATTGTAAACAGGCCTTTGGGATAGCTTTTATTCAGTTCCATCATTCGATGGGTGGTCTGTTCGAGGAAGGAGCGGTCATGGGAGATGACCATGTAAGCAAAGGGAGCATTCCGTAAGAATTTCTCCAACCAAAGGACTCCTTCTAAATCGAGATGATTTGTCGGCTCATCGAGTAATAAGAGATCGGGGGAACGGATCAGCTCGAGCCCTAAAGCCAGCCGTTTTTTCCATCCTCCGGAAAGAGAAGAGGCGGAAAGGGTGGGGTCGGTGAAGCCTAACTTGCTTAATGTGATAGAAATTTGTGCTTGCTTTTCTTCTTCTGAGAGAAAAGGGTGATCTTCTAGTGCTTTTTCCATTAATTTTTGCACGGGTTCGTCTGTAAAGAGGGTCTGTTGAGGGATATAAGCGAAATGCAAAGAGCGATTGTAAGTGACAAGCCCTTCGTCAGGTTGGTCAAGTCCGACCAGAATTTTGAGAAGAGTCGATTTTCCGGCTCCATTGGGGCCGATTAAGCCGATTTTGTCTCCCTTAAAAATTCCAAAAGAAAGGGCGGAAAAGAGGGGGCGGCTTCCATAAGATTTGGAGATATTTTGGCAATTAAGAAGAATCATTTGATTTTATTATATGAGAACGCACGTATTTTATGCAGCCAATTTAAAATATTTGAATAACTCTTGGCTCGTTTTTGTCGATTTTTGAAGGATGGTTTCCATATCACTTTTCAAAAGGGAAGTGATCGACGAGAATTTATTTGGATCGTTCCTGTTCATGGCAAACAGTAATCTCACTAAATCTCCATAGAAATCCTCGCTATGATGTTCGAGGTAAGTTCGTACTTGGAAATTTTCTGTTATATTAATGAAATCCCCAATTTCATTAATCAACCGATCGCAAAAGTCTTTTTTGTTTGGGTTAAAGTGGTAGAAACAGAGCTCTTTTTTACTGAAATGCCATGTTCCAACCACTCTTATAATGTCTAAGCAATCAGCATCATGAACAATCCGTTGAATATCCGAAGAAAATGCTCCATTGCTTGGATCCTTCTCTCGAATCGCTTGGACGTATGCTTTCTTTTGCTCGTCAGTGAGATCAAGACGGTTTAGTAATCTTTCCAACGCTTCCGCGCCCTCTTCATCCCAATAATCAAATCCTTTGTCATTTTCTCGGGCAATATCATGAAAAGCTCCCGTTGTTGCTAATAGGATAGGGTGATCGATTTTTTCTTTTCCTAGTTTCTCGTAAACTCGGGAGAGAAGCTGGGTCCATAAGGCGACGCGCACGCAATGCATAGATCCATGAATGCCTCTCGCCGGAGTTAATTTTTTCTCTATCTTATTTAGATGTTGGAGATATTCATCCTCATCTAGATGAGATAAGCTTACACGTGGACAAAGTAAGCCATCGCGGTAACTGGGATCTATTGGCATCGGCTCTTTATATCTTGGAAGAGCGGTAGATTGAATGATTGTAGCAATGGCTTCTTGGTTAGAGGAGGGTGCGTTCTTTATTTTAAACAGATTAGGGTCTAAAGGGGTCTTTTGAATTTGGGAATGTAAGTGAGCTTGATGACTAGAATAAGCCTTTCCTTTTCCCCACCACTGGTCAGGAAGGTTAGGTGTTCCTAAGATTGTCTTGACTGTATGCTGAATAAAATCCACTTGCCTAGTCGAGAGGGCCTGGGGGTTGGGAAAACCTCTGATTTTTTAATAGCTGAATGATCTCTGCTTTATCTGTTTTTTGTGCAGCTTTTGCCATTTCTGAAGGGATTCCAACCATTACTAAATGAGAGGAGTTTGGGTCGTTTTTTAGAAGAATGGCCTCTTGCGAGCCCCTCCACCTACAATCTTCATATTCATAACGAATAGAAACATGGGGATCTAAATCTATAATTTTATTGCTAAGAGAAAGCGCGTAACGGCCAAAATCCTCTTCTCTTTTGGTCGATACCCAAGCTCCTTCATACGCCTGTTTATGGAGAACTTCAATTTTTCCCGATTTTATAATTGCAAAGATTGCTGTTTTATCTGTTGCATGATACCAACGGGGGATAAGAATCATTTCCTCTTTTAATCCTTTCTGATTTTGAAAAAACATTTTGGTTTTACTAATTCTTTTAAGATAATCAATGGCGTTATCTTTTCTTGAATTAATTTGAAAAACTTCTTTTAAACGAGCTTTTACGTTTTCAAAATCTTCCCAATTCTGTATAGGAGAGTCTTTTAAATGCTCGTTTAAGGCATTCCTAAATTCTAAAAGATTTTGTTCACTTAAATTACTTTTTTTAGGATGTACAAATTTAGCAAGGCGATGAATATCAACCCTGGAAGAAAGAGTAGGAGTTTTTAGAAAATTAACGATTGACTGGGTGGTTTTATTTTCCTCTTCTTGCAATCTTTCAACAAGAATATCTAACTGTTCTTTTTCACTTAAAAATAAGTGAGGAAAAAAGGAGCGATCTGTTGGACAGGGTAAGTTTGCGCATTTGATTTTTAGATCTACTTTCAATTTTTCATCTTGAAGAGTGGGTAAATGCTGATCGATAATTGTAAAGAGGTCTCGGAAGGCGAGTAGCTCGTCTTTGCTCTTTTCTGATAAAGATAATGTCGATTTAAATACAGTTCTATTAAGAAATACATCCATGCACCATAAACTGTCTTTTAAGAATTCTTTATTTTCTTGATATTTTTTCATTAAATCATTTAGAACTAGAATTTTTTTATAAATCTCTTTTCTATCAGAGGTTTTAAATGCATGAGTAAGATTAAGAACAAGCAAGTTAAGATATTGATTTAGATGAAATTTCGAGACATTGCCAGTTCTTAAAACATTTTCTGATTGATATAATAATTTTTTTGCAATGGTAGGATAAAAGTTTTTGAATAATGCCGTATTCGAAAAATCTTTATCTCGTTTAGATGAATCAATCCATTGAGCGAACTCAACCCATTTATGTAAGATTTTTTCAATAGATTCTTTATTATTTGAATATAAATCAATTACTGCATTTAATTTTCTGTTGTAATTTTCTGTTTTCTGACTGTTAATTTCTTTTTGGTTTTCCATTATATCCTTGAAAATTAATTGAGAATAATGGCTTGGATCTGTCTGGTGATTTAAAATATGAGATTCGAATTCTTTAAGAGATTTATCGCATTCTTTTTTAATTTTATCATCTTTAATTTTCTTTTGGATTTGTCGGACTCTTCCCAAAATTTCTATTTGAACTTCTTGAGAAATATTTGTAATATTTCCTTTTTGAACCGCTTCCTCTAATTTTTTACAAGTTAATTTAAAATGATCATTCCTCTGCTTACCCCGAAAGAAATCCAAGATCCGATCCAATAGGGTTAAGGTTTGCCCATCCTCTCTAATCATTTCATTCGTTTGACAGGTGATAGAGAGGTTGGAAAGGAAGGATGAATTAATATTATTCATGGCAATACTCTTATTAGTTATTAATAATATTATAAAAACTATATTTTTTATTTTTATTAAGAATTAAATAAGAATACGTAGATCAGCTCAAAGTCCAGAATCAAAGAAGAACAGAGGCCAATAAAAGCAAGTAATATTCAAACGCCCCTGAAGAGACGGAGAAATCTCCTTGATAGGGATGATCGAGAATGATCAGTAAGAAAACAACGGAAGCCACAATCACGCAGGCAAAGATTATTAAAAGATAATGGAGAGAGCGGTTCATCCCGAAAAAGAAATTGATGGCAATCGTCAACAAAGCTCCCAGAGTAATCACAATCCAGATGTGAGGTCTCAAAAATAATTCATACGTGCGCACTCTCTCTGCATGCATTTCTCTTAATTTGATGATGTTTTTTAAAATTTCATGTTGAAAAAAGAGATCCTCATGAGAGGAGGACTTGTAATGATGTAAAGAACCATTCATTTCATTCAGGATGGATTCTATTCGATTTCCTGTCCCCTTCCCTTTAGCCATAAGAGGCCAATCATGCTCGATGGCCGCAAGGAAGTACTCCTTGACAAGCCGTTGGATTTCTAAGCGAGCAGGATTTGTGATCCATTCCGCCCGGTAATAAAGAGCCATGGCTTCATCTGCTTCTTGTTGAGTGGCATGGTCGGCTTGATTGAAATTATTCAAGACATATAAGGCTGCAAAACCGGCTAGAACAGCAAAAATGACGCAAATCGTTGCACTGAAGTATCCAATGCCTTGATTCTCTCTGTAACGAAGTTCATTGGGGATGAACCCATCCATCAACCATACGGCAGGAATAGAGATGGCGAGACTGATCCCAAGGACCAAGATAAATAAATAGAAATCGGAGATCGTGTACAGAAAAGTCATCCTATTCAGTCCGTGAAAAATCAATGAATCCTTGCATGACATCAACAGCAATTAATTTAACCTGAATTTTATCCCCCACATCGACATGTTCAAACCCTTCGACAAGCTTTCCTTCTACGCAAGGATGAAACGTGCGTACCCATGTCCCCTTAGGAGCGGCTCCCGTCACAATCGCATCAAAAACCTCTCCAATATGGGGCATGAGAAGGAGGCTAGCAGCAGACTTCTTCATTTTGCGCTCCACTTTTTCTGCTTCATCCTCCTGTCTTGTACAGCGGCGGGCCAGCTCTTCTAATTCAACAGACGTATAAGGAGAGGGATGACCTTCCAAGAGGGCTTTCAGAAGACGTTGAATGAGGAGATCCGAATAACGACGATTGGGGGCTGTCGCATGGGTGTAATTTTTTAGAGCTAAACCAAAATGCCCAATGGGAGAATCTCCTGCATATTGGACGACATACTCTCCTCGCCCTAATAATTTTAAAATAATTAAGGACAGCTCAGGAAAAGAGGCAGGGGAGTGGAGATATTGTTTGATGAGAAATTGTTCTAAAGCCAGGGGATCGGGTTGTGGCGGCAGCTTTTCTCCTAGCTTGCCTGCCACTTCCACAATGCGGTCCCAGCGTTTTGGAGCCCGTACGATCCGTCTTAAAGAAGGGAGGCGATGCTTTTGGAGAAAATCGGCAACAGCGGCATTAGCCGCAATCATGAAATCTTCAATCAGTTTGCGTGCCCGATTCGCTTCTCTTTCAGGTTTAATATCAATGACCTTCTGATGATACAGAACGACGTGAGATTCAATGGTTTGCAAAGTCAATGCACCTCGATCATGCCGATAAGAGCGGAGTTTCTGAGCGATCTTTTCTTGCAAACGAATGTTTTCTTCGAGGAGGGGAAGTTGATCGATTCGCTGTGGCCTTCCTTTTTTTTCCTCTAACCACTCATGCACGCTATTATAATCGAGTTTGGCACGGTTGCGGACATGAGCGGGATAGAGGGCATAGTTTTTGAGATTTCCCTCTTTCCCCACTTCAATTTCCACGACAACTGCCAACCGATCTTCTTCTTGATTTAAGGAGCTCAACTCTGTAGAAAGTCTTTTTGGAAGCATGGGAAAAATCTTTGTTGGGGTATAGACAGAGGTGGTATTGATTTGGGCATGGAGATCAATCGCGCACCCTTTGCGAACAAGATGGGCCACGTCCGCAATGGCGATGTAAATTTTAAACTCTTCTCCTTCTCTTTGTTCTGCATAGGTGATTTGATCGAGATCTTTGGAGTCTTCATTATCGATGGAAAACCATAATTTATCTCTCATCTCTCTAATAGAAGAAGGAGCAGTAAGAGGAGTCACAAGGGGAAGGAGCTGATACACCTCTCTCCACACTTGATCAGAAAAATCAGGGAGAAAATGATGGTCGAGCATGCTTTGGTCGGCGATTTCGTTTAAATCAATGGATTTCTCAATGGGGGGCATGTGAAAAGATTTCCTAGAGTTGATCTTATTTTGTTTTTTTAATACGAAGAGTAATTTAATGCAATCAAGACTCGGCTTTGCAACTTTTAGCGCGTTATGGCTCTCAAAGTTCATTTTTAATCGAGTAATTGATAGACTGTTTTTATAGGAAGATATAAAATTTTTTTGCTCTTTCATTTTTTGCATCTACGATGACGGCATAGGCAGCAATGCTCTTTGCAGCTTCCCTAATTTTTATTAATGCATCGAAAAGAAGAGCTGTTCCAATCTTTTTTCCTTGAAAGGTAGTTTCTACGGCCAATCTTCCTACATTATGAGTTGCTGGTGATATTTTTTTGCTTGTTTCAATTTTTTATTGGGTTTTGGAGGATTTTGCAGGGAGTTTAAAAAAGCATCTCGGTCTTGATTGGAGAGGATAAGACAATTATTTTTTTGGATAATCTCTACTGATTTCTCTAAAGCTGTTCTTCGTAAAAATTCTGACAGCTTCATCCCTGAAAGTTGGGCGGCTTCTTCGAATTGTCTTCGTTCTTGGTGGCTTGTTCTGATCTCTAGGCGATTTTCTTTACGATGTTCTTGCATATTTTCTCCTGTAATTTTATTACATGAAAATGTACGTATTTTGTACAGACAAAAATCCAAAAAACTAGTGGGTAACAATTAGCTTCTGATGTCAAACGAAAAAATCTATGTCTGTCCCATGCACCCCGAGATTCAGCAAGACCATCCCGGTCATTGCCCGATTTGCGGCATGGCACTCGAGCCAAAACAAGCTGCGCCTGAAGAAGGGGATCTAGAATATCGAGACATGCGAAAGCGGTTTTGGGTGGCTGCTATTTTAACGGTTCCCGTTCTCCTGCTGGCCCCCCCTTGGATCCAATTTCTCTTGAGCACTCCCGTTGTTTTATGGGGCGGCTGGCCTTTCTTCGAAAGAGCCTATGACTCTATCGTTAATCGTTCTCTTAACATGTTTACTTTGATTGCCTTAGGAGTAGGAGCGGCATATTTTTATAGTGTCATTGCCACACTCTTCCCTTTTCTTTTCCCTGAGTCATTTAAAGAAAAAGGGGAGGTGTTTGTTTATTTTGAAGCCGCTTCTGTCATCACCACTCTCGTTTTACTTGGGCAGGTGTTGGAGTTAAAAGCAAGAAGCCGAACAAGCCAAGCCATTCGCGCTTTGCTTGGACAAGCTGCCAAAACGGCTCATTTGATTGTCCATGGGGAGGAAAAGGATGTGATGATTGATCAAATCCAGGTGGGTGATCTTTTAAGAGTCAAGCCTGGAGAGAAAATCCCTGTGGATGGCGAAGTCATCGAAGGGGCAAGCCAAGTGGATGAATCGATGATGACGGGCGAGTCCCTTCCTGTTGAGAGAAAAGCAAAAGATCCTGTCATTGGGGGGACGGTGAATCAAACGGGGAGTTTTCTCATGCAAGCCAAACGAGTGGGGAGCGAGACTCTCCTTGCCAGAATTGTTCAGATGGTTGCTGAAGCGCAACGCAGTCGAGCCCCCATCCAAAAATTAGCAGATGTGATTTCCGGTTATTTTGTTCCGATCGTTATCTTCGTGGCGGTCTTGACGTTTATTCTTTGGGCCGTGTTGGGTCCTGAGCCTCGTTTCGTCTATGCCTTAATTAATGCCGTTGCCGTCTTAATTATTGCTTGTCCCTGCGCTCTTGGGCTTGCAACCCCGATGTCTATTCTAGTGGGGGTAGGGAAAGGAGCAGAGAGAGGGGTCCTGATTAAAAATGCCGATGCCTTGGAAAGACTGGAAAAAGTGAATACGGTTGTCATGGATAAGACGGGGACACTTACAGAAGGAAAGCCGCGGGTCATCAGAACTGTGGCGATGCCTTTTATTCGGGAAGAGCAGCTGTTAAGTCTTGCTGCTGCCGTAGAAAAAAATAGCGAGCATCCCCTCGCTTTAGCGATTGTCCAAGGAGCGGAAGAAAGAAAACAACCGGGGTTGGAAGTCAAAGACTTTCATTCCATCACAGGAGGGGGAGTTTCAGGCGTTGTAGATGGCAAGAGGGTATTAGTGGGGCAGCTGAGTTTTTTAGAAGACAATCATGTGCAAGGAATCACTCCTCTTTTGGCCCAAGCTAAAGAGGCGCAAGAGCAAGCACAAACGGTGATTTTTGTCGCTATCGACCAAGAAGCCGCTGGATTCATTGTCGTTGCTGATCCGATCAAAGAGTCCACCCCTCAGGCGATTGAGGAGCTCCATCGTTTAGGTTTACAAGTGATCATGCTTACAGGGGACAATGTGGATACGGCAAAGGCTGTTGCCAAGAAGCTGCAGATCGATGAGGTGTATGCAGGGGTGAATCCAAAAGATAAAAACCGGATCGTTCAACAACTTAAAAATGAAAAACGGGTTGTTGCAATGGCCGGCGACGGGATGAATGATTCTCCCGCCCTTGCCGCCTCAGATGTTGGGATTGCAATGGGAACGGGAACAGATGTGGCCATGGAAAGTGCAGGGGTGACGCTAGTCAAGGGGGATTTAAATGGGATCATTTGGGCGATTGCTTTAAGCCGGGCGACAATGCGTAATATCAGGCAAAATCTCTTTTTTGCCTTTATTTATAATCTCTTAGGGGTTCCCATTGCAGCCGGGATTCTTTATCCTTTCTTTGGCTTATTGCTTAATCCTATGATTGCTAGCGCAAGTATGGCTTTGAGTTCGGTTTCAGTTATTATGAATGCCTTAAGGCTAAATAAGATCAAATCTGGACTTTGTCCATAATAATATATTTAACGCGATATTCTGACATATCCTAAATTCATATCTTGACATCAGGATATGGTACACTCTAATTTGACATTTAATGTTACCAAACAACCAAAGGAGGACTTATGTTGAACCCTATAAAATTAGGAGTTTCTGGAGCAATATTGTGGTCCTTATGCATGTTTATCTGCACTATCCTAGCAATATATACGGGATATGCCTCAGAATTTCTAAATTTAATGGCCGGTGTTTACCCTGGCTATTCAATTTCTTGGCTAGGATCCATCATTGGTTTAGTTTATGGTTTTGCGGATGTTTTTATAGGTCTATTTCTTTTAGCCTGGATTTATAATAAGCTTGATATCTAAGTGTTAATGGCTGCCAAACAAAACTCTCTATATTCGAAAGACAAATAATATCCAACCAGCATTTCCCATCCATTTGGCCAGGGCGTTTTTACTAGAAGAACTTGACAATTGATAAATTCTTAATATTTTGCCGCTTGCGATCCTGCTCATCCTGTCTACCTAAGGCGAATAAAAACAGGATGAGCAGGATCGCAAGCGGCAAAATTTTAAGGATAAGGTGGATATATTCATCAATTAGTAGCCCACTCCCAGTATGGAATGACTTGAATTGTCAGCGAGCCGAATTTCAAAACTTCTCCGCTGTCTTGAGTAATGATGATAGCCTCGTTCTTTTCAAATTCAGCTGCTGCTTCGATCAAAGCATCGAGTTCTCTCTGCCTCGTCCGTTTGTCATGCATATTGACTGTCACCTGATAGAGATCGATTTTTCCATTTGGATATTGGGCAACGAAGTCCACTTCCTTTCCGCTCTTGGTTTTATGATAAAAAATATTTTCCGGCGCCATTCGCCTCAGCTGCAGGTACACGGCATTCTCAAGGCAAATGCTTGATTCAGTATCCGGTTTTATCGAATAGCTGGAAATAATCCCGGTGTCTGCACAATAGATCTTGCTCGGATTCACCTGTCGTTTTCTGGTAGAAAAATCAAAAATCGGAACACCACATAAAAGATACGCATCCTCAAAATAACTCAAATATTCATACAAATGACTACGCGTCAATTCCTCACCACGAGATCTAAAAGTATTGTACACCTTGGTCACGCTAAGAGGCGATGCAGTGGTTTGCAAACAGTGAATCAAAAACATTTTTACAATATGCGAGTTGCTCAATTCATAGCGATCGATCACGTCGCGAAAAATACAAGAATTGACATATGACTGGATAACCTGCGGACGCATGCTATCGGAAAGTTCAAGCGTTTCGGGAAACCCCCCTCTTCTCAAGTACTCCTCGGCATGATGTTGAATCGCGGCTTTCTCCTTACTACCGAACCGTTTGAGGTCCTTGATTCCTCGATAAGTTAAATACTCAGATAAGCTCAATGGAAATACTTCTGTCTCAATACACCTTCCCCGAAGATTGGTCGCTATTTCTTTACTCAATAATTTTGCCGAAGATCCCGTAATAAAAAGATGCATTTTTTCTTTATCTAAAAGACGTCGAATAAACTTTTCCCAACCGGAGATATTTTGAATTTCGTCAAAGTAAAAGGACAAATCATTTGCATCCGCATATTGTGGATACAGCTGAAAATAAACATCTAGAATAGTCTGGAAATCCTCTAAATTAAACCTCCCAAGCCTATCATCTTCAAAATTCAGGTATAGAATTTTTTCTTGCGATAGGCCATGGTTTGA
>CAWDGI010000001.1:0-15011 GCA_963801825.1 Parachlamydiales bacterium | reverse complement strand
GGTTTCAGAGAGATGGTTTATGCCCTGAAATATCGCATTTAGGCCTTGAAGCATTTGTTGAAAATAACGAACTTCACTTACCATCTTACTCTCCTTTCTCCACGCTCTGTTATCGCTATAAAGATAATATTGATAGAAATTTGGGGGACAGATAAATCACCGCACCCCAGATTTTTACAGACTATTAAATTCTAAAAAAGGGAGCTGTTTAAAGCAAACACTTTGTACTGTTTGAATGAATTCTTCCAAATTTATCATGACCGTTTCTCCTTTTTGCTCTGTCCTTTTAAAGCCGAATTGACACCAACCACGATGAGCTTCAATGCCTCAGATTCGTTTTTCGTATGGTCTACAATGGCTTTCGTGACAAACCTCACTAATGCAACATAAAATTCTTCCTCGTTCATGTTTTATCCTCCATTTGAAAGGCCGATTCTTCTGGCTGCTCAACCTGCTGGGTTTGGCGATCCAGTCACCAGGGAGCTTGCTTGACTGATACAAAATATATCAAATGAAACTATTTATTGCAAAATAAAAAAACAGAAAAAAGTCGCGATTGCACCATTTTCTTAGATCTGATACGTTATATTTCTCATAGAGAGGGGGATATGGAATTAAAAATTTATCTAGTTAAAAACAAAATCAGTATTACCGAATTCAGCCAAGAGCTTGGATGTTCTAGAATGCATTTAAATGACATCGTGAATGGAAAAAGAAAATGCGGGAAGAGTTTAGCTCAATTAATTGAGATTAAGACAAATGGAGAAGTCAAAGCGCAAGATCTTTTGAAGGAAAAGAAATGAAAAGTATAACCAAGGAAGACAGTTGACAAGTTCCTATACCTTTTAGTATAATAAGAAGTATACTAATAGGAGGCGCAGAAGATGACTACAGCAAAAATAAGTCCAAACACTGCTCGTATACTTGAACGACTTCAACGCCGTTATCACAAGCCAAAAACTGTCTTAATCGATTTGGCGTTGAAAAAATATGAAGATCAAATTTTACTCGAAGAAATTAATGAAGGCTATGCCCGTTTAAAGGCAGATAAGAAAGCATGGGAAGAGGAGCTCAAAGAACGTCAAGAGCTCGAAGGAACAGTTGGAGACGGATTAGAAGATGAACAATAAATTTCACCGTGGAGAAGTTTGGTTTTTTAATCCAGATCCTACTCGAGGAAGAGAACAGAAGAAACCGCGACCTTGTTTAATTCTTTCAGTGGATATATACAACAATGGGCCTGCCGATCTTCTAATAATACTTCCACTGACTACAAAGAAAAAATCAATTCCTTCTCACATTGAAGTCAAGCTATCAGGACAGAAGGATGTAAGCTATATCATGTGCGATCAAATCCGTTGTATTTCAAAGGAGCGCTTACTAATAAAGAATCGTCGAGCAGAGAAAATCGCTGTTGTTGATGAAAAAACAATGGAAGATATTGAGCGTTGCCTGAAAGCACTTTTAGGATTTAACTAGCGATTCTGCCGGCTTTATGCTTAACATTTTGTCTTTCGGCTACTCCACACCACGGCTTCTTGTAGTCGTGAGTTTTATAAATTCCAACAACATAAATTCATTTAAGGTCCCCGTGTCTGTTCTAACACTTTTGGAACCAAAAAATGTAAAATTGAACACTTTTTGGTTCCAAAAAATGTATTCTAATGAACTTTTCCAAGAATTTAAAGGCGCTTTGACTGAAAATTATGTGAGCCAAGAACTTGTGCATAGCCATTACAGTTTGTTTTATTGGACGAGTGAAGGAAAGGCAGAACTGGATTTTATTTTTGAGCACGAAGGCCTGATTTTTCCTCTGGAGGTTAAATCGGGAAATTCTTCCAAAAAAAGAGTTTAAGAGTCTATGCGAATACTTATAAACCTAGATGACTCATTCGCACATCCCTGATGAATTTAAAAAAGGATGGTGATGTGTTAAATTGCCGCTCAAAAAATATTACGTAAATATAGGCATAGCCTATTTAAGCAATAACGTCAGAAGAGCAGCTGATCTGACGATTCGCGTATCGGACTTCCACCGATAACCTTTGGGTTTACATCGCATGAGCTGTTTTACAAGAGTTCATGGATCGATTCTTCATCGCCCGAAAGTGCGCTGCGAGCGCCGCTGAGAGTTTCTTTCCAAGCTTCCTCCAAAGTGCCCACACGTGTTCACCCCGATTCCTTGCAGGTAGGGACAAAGCGACATGGCCACCTCTGCCATCTGGAATATCCTTCAGGCTTGAGGGCAGCTTTTCAGAAAATCTTAAACTTCTGCGAGCAATCACAAGGGCTGCCGCATGATGAATTGATAGTCCATAGCGTTTGGAAAACTTGACTCGGCCAATGAGGGAAGTGTAAGCGGGATTGACCTCTTGGATTTCCACTCCTTGTTTTTGTGCTCTCGACTTGATATGAGTCAAAATACTGCGATAGGCAAATGAAGAGAGCATGCGTGCATAAGAAGCTGTTTTCTCTCTTCAAAGAGAGCTTTTTCTCTTTGAAGCTTAACTTTTCCAGAACGATGGGTTTTTTGGTTCTTTGTGCAATCTCGACAATTTTCTTGCTTGCTTCTCCAATTAAAGCTTTAGATTGGTTTGTATTTTTGCCGGTTAAACAAAGAGGAATTGTTTCTTTATGGATTGGATTGCCAAAGCGATCGGTCTCGACTAGGCTTAAATGGTTAGAGTTAATATCCACTCCGCTCCCTCCTAAGTGTTCATTGGTGATCAAGGAAGGGGCGGGAACTTCAGTGCTAACAAAGAGGTGCCATCCCTTCTCATCTCGCTTAAAGCGGTAAGAGAGGGCTTGCCCACAAGAAAGAGCGCTAAAATCTCCTTATGGCCATAAGCAAACTTAACTGCCGGGAGGAGGAGATAAGAATTGAGCGCAAAGCTGTTTGGAAGTCTAAGCCTTAAAGAAAGGGTGCCATCTTGCTCGAGAAATGCTGTGCAAGATTGATTGCCACTTAACTCATCTTTTGATCCGAGCACAAAGAACTCCGATTTCCTCTCTTCCTGCCAGACTGCTCTCCATTCTTCATGATTAGAAAAGCCATTTTCTTCTAAAGCAAACTGGGCATGAAACAGCTTCTTAGATCCAAAGCATAGTCGAATGATATTTTGGTCTCTATCGGCTTTGAGGCTCTCTAGCTTATCTTTTAGGCAAGTGAGATGACGCTTTTTTTGGTGAGCTGTAGCGGGATTTCTAATCTTCTTGACTTTTATTTCCAAGACTTTGATCTTGTTTTCAAGCTCTGCGATTTGAAGATGTCTTCTTTCTTTAATCGACTCTATTTTTCCTTGGAGAGTAATCCGGCAGGCATTGTATTGTCTGCCTGTGATTCCAAAACGTTTTAAGAACTCTTTCTTGCAAGTATTTGGATCAGTCTGGAGAACTTTCGCTTTAAAGAGATGGTGCTCAACTTGGGAAAATAGCTCTGCATAAAAAGAGAGGATGTGATCGGCAGAGTCATCTATATGGAGACGTGTTTGATAGGTACGCATTTGCATGATCATGGGCTTAACTTGACTTTTAAATATATGCAAAAACTCTTATATTTGCAAATTTTTACTTGAATTTTATTGAGCAGTTACGAATCCTTTGTATCTCCTGAAAGAACTGACATCAATTCTATCGGGATGTTTAATCTAAGAGAGTGTTCACACAAAGCATCTTGTCTTGCCTTAAGGAAGATTGACTATGATCCACAGCATGCATTAAATCCCGTTCAAGTGAATAACTCACCTTACGCAAATTCCGTGAACGTTCGCGTTTTCCATCCGTTCCCGTAAACGAATCGGAAAACGCAAACGCAAACGTTCACGGAATTTGCGTAAGGTGAGTGAATAAATTGATGTAAGAAAAAAATGGGCAAAAAGACTTTCATATCTTGGAGCAGTGGGAAAGATAGCGCTTGGGCTCTTCATGTATTGCAACAAGACCCAACTGTTGACATCGTTGGGCTTTTCTGTACAGTGAATAAAGTATTCGACCGTGTAACCATGCATGGAGTAAGAAGTGAGCTTCTCAAACAACAAGCAGAAAATATAAATCTCCCTCTATATATCATTGATATTCCATATCCTTGCAATAACGCTGACTACGTTGCAATCATGACCGCATTTATTATGAAGACAAAGAAAGAGGGAATTGAGTGTTTTGCATTTGGAGACCTTTTCCTCGAAAATATTCGTAGCTATCGAGAAGCCCGCCTAAAGGGAACTGGAATAATACCTCTATTCCCCATTTGGGGCATTCCAACAGCGACACTATCACGACAAATGATAGCTAGTGGACTAAAGGCAGTCATTACATGTGTCGATCAAAAGCAACTCTCAAAAAATTTTTCTGGTAAAGAATATAACACATTCTTCTTAAATGAAATTCCTATGACTGTAGACCCATGCGGTGAAAATGGTGAATTTCATAGCTTTGCATTTGACGGTCCCATGTTTCAAAAACCAATAGACATTCTTTTAGGTGAAACCATCCATCGCAATTACGCTTATTTTACTGATATATGTTTAAAACACTAGAGCAAAAGGAATCTGATGCCTAACTGGGATAATGGTTTAGCACTCTTAATAGTAACTTTTATATTTTCTTGGCTTTTGAATAGACTAATTTTTGATTTTTTAGAGAAAATGAATTTAAAATTTGACAAACCGACAAAAAGGAAAACAATATGGCTTATATTTTCAATAATGTTCAATTTAGCTATTTTTGGCTTTATTGTGCACTTATTACTTTTCCAATGGCCCAGATAGCACCTCCTTTGCATGCAAAACAAACGGCGTCAATTCTTAAAACCATAATCATATTAATCTTTCAAATAAAGCCATGGGTTTCCCCACTTTTGTCGTAAAAAAAGCTCAGTTGAAGGGAGAAATCACCATACCCTCTTCTAAATCTCATACGCTACGAGCAATCCTTTTCGGCTCTTTGGCAAAAGGCAAAACGGTGATTCATCATTATCTCCCCTCAAGAGATACGCAAGCGATGATAGACGCTTGTCGATCTTTTGGCGCAAAAGTTGAAGTCTTCCCTGAGCGGCTTGAAATAGAAGGCCTTGCTGGAAAGATGACCTATACGGAAGATGTGATTCATGCAGGCAACTCCGGCATTGTCTTACGCTTTTGCTCAGCCATTGGGGCATTGGCCAAGCATCCTGTTGTGATCACCGGGGATGATTCGATCCGTCATCAGCGCCCCATGAAACCTTTGCTAGAGGCTCTTTCTCAGCTCGGTGTATCAGCAGCTTCCATGCGGGGTGATGGCTATGCCCCCGTCATCATTCAAGGGCCTATTCAACCAGGAAAGGCAATCATCCATGGAGAGGACTCCCAACCTGTCTCGGCCATGCTCATCGCCTCTGCATTTGCTGAAGGCCCCATTGAGCTCATTATTCAAAATCCGGGAGAAAAACCTTGGGTATCGATGACTCTGGATTGGTTCAACCGATTGGAAATTGCCTATGAAAATCAGGGATTCAACCGTTATCGTCTTTTCGGACACACTCAATATGAAGGCTTTACTTATAATGTCCCTGGAGACTTTAGCTCTGCCGCCTTTCCGATTGCAGCAGCCCTGATCACGGAATCAGAAATCACCTTAAAAAATATAGATATGAAGGATGCTCAGGGAGATAAGGAGTTAATTTCTCTTTTTCAAAACATGGGAGCGAGGATTGAATGGGAGGCATGCAATCAAACTCTGCATATCAAAAAGGGGGGGCGCCTGAAGGGAACAAAGGTAGATATCAACCATTTCATCGATGCCCTCCCCATTTTAGCCGTCGTTGCCTGTTTTGCAGAAGGAGAGACCCATATTTACAACGGGGCGACTGCTCGGCAAAAAGAATGCAATCGCATTCATTGCATCGCCACTCAATTACAAAAAATGGGAGCGGAGATTGCAGAAAAGGAGGATGGACTATGGATCAAAAACTCCTCCCTTAAAGGGGCAGAGGTCCACTCCTTTCATGATCATCGGATGGCAATGTCCCTGGCTGTGGCTGGCTTAGGCTGCGAGGGAGAGACAAGAATTTCTTCTGTGGACTGTATCTCGAAGACTTTTCCAACATTCGTGCATGATTTCAATCTATTAGGCGCGGGAATTGAAGTGATCTCGACTTTGCAACTTTTAAGGGGTCGATAAATGCAATCTTTTGAGCTACAACGAATTAAAATTTTTTCGCCAACCCTCATTTGGGTTGGCGAAAAAATTTTAATTCGTTGTAGCTCAAAATCTTGCGTTTAGCGACCCCTTAAAAGTTGCAAAGTCGAGAAGTGATAAAATAAATAGTAAAAACGATCCCTCTTGCTTATAAATCATGTAAAAACAGCTATTTTTTATTTTGAT
The DNA here is from genome assembly GCA_963801825.1 of Parachlamydiales bacterium. Taxonomy (GTDB): domain Bacteria; phylum Chlamydiota; class Chlamydiia; order Chlamydiales; family Parachlamydiaceae; genus CAWDGI01. Next base: position 8,651 of record CAWDGI010000001.1, on the reverse strand, counting down.
TACATTTTCTTTTTATTTTAAAACAAATGCCGAAAAAAAATTCATAACATTAAAAAATTTTATAGCGGAATTTTTGTTTTTATAAAAATTCTTTGATATTAATTCAGGGATGACTAACACTACTTTGTTAAGTTAGGAAGTATCGAAGAAAGCTCTTTCTCTGATTAAGTGATACTGTTTTTGAATACTCTCATTTCTCTAGATTTGAAGCGATAGCCTTTTCTTTCTAAATGAGATTTTACTCCTTCTTCTCCAACCACATGTGCAAAGCCAATTACATATAACCCCTTTGCGTTAGGAGTGTTAGACATCTTTTGATGAATTGAATTAACAAACTGAATATTACTTTTTACTATATTATTCTTAATATATTCTCCATAAACGAGTTGAGTTAAATGGATCACACTTTCATAATGATTATATTGATCTAACAGGCAAATGAACTCCTCTTCAACAGCAAGAAGACCACTGGAAGTTAAATCATACCAATCATCAATACTGGAATAATCCTTAGCTAAAATCTCACACTCTCGTTCTACGTGTGCCTCAATGGTTTCTAAGGATTCAATTGGAAGGTTCGATTCGATCGCTTGTTTTAATAACTGTTCTTCAAGTCCATAATTTGGATTTTTCATCTCCTCAACATAAGGAATAGTAGGATGGAGTGCAAATCGTTGTTTAAAATTTTGTTTATTTTTATCTATTAATGAACTTACTTTTTCAACAGTTTTATTCAAAGTTGCTCGATTTCCTTTCCTCTTTTCTGTCCACTCTTCAACAATTTTAGGATCATCTGAATTGATGAATAATTCAACAGCTAAAAAGTGACATTCTTTTGCGAGAAGAGTAAAAAGAGGACTCATATCATTAGATTTAGTAGTTGGAAAATAATGTAGACTTCCACATAACAATCCCTTTGCACCCGTCATTGGATGTTCCATTTCCCATAAAGGAATTCGATGATAGGTTCTACTATAAGGCTCTAGAAATAGCGCATCCTCCTGCTCTTGAAGAAACTCTTGATTTTTTCTTAAACTCTCCCCTACGAATTTTAGGGGAATTACCGGATACTGCTGACCTATAAGCAATTTATAATGGGTATTCAGAACACATTTAAAAAAATTAGTTTTTAAATGATTCATTTTCTTTGCTTCTTGCAAAAAATAAGAACGTTGTCCCTGTATTTTATCAGCAGCTCTCGCTTCAATTATTCTTAGACAAGATTTTTTTTGATCTTCTAAGAATGGATCTGAAATTTGTTCAATCTTAATAAAGAGATCTCTTAACTCTTCCAAAGACAAATTAGCTGTCTTAATATCATCTACGAAGTCTAACAATCCGTCCTCGAAAACCATCAAGTCAAAAGAGTTGGTGATTGCTTCTTCCCAAAATGAAAAAATATTGATTGATTGATTACAATCCATCTTATTACCTAAAATAAACGTTTTTACAAATAGAATTATATCACAAATTGAATTTACCAGCAATTGCGGCATGGTTCAAAAAGTGGAGTTTTTGGGTAACATGACAGGATCGTGCCCGGCTGTGTTCACTTCTTCGGTCACAGATTCGGTCAGGCGAGAAGGCCAGATGGCGTGATTCGTGATGAGGGAATAGCCTTAGTTATTTCCGAGGAGCGAGGCGCGGCAGATCGGCCAATCGCCGCCGACCGAATCTGTGACTGAAGAAGTGAACACGGAAGTGAACATAGCCGGCTATTTTTCATAGATTCGTCAAGCTCCTTTTGTGCCTTTGTGTCTTGAGTGAGTCGAAGGCGAACGGGTGTTGAAATATAAAATACCAGTATTAAGGGCAGATTGGGCTATTTTTGACGAAACTGTGAAAATAGCCCGTAAAACTAGCTGAAAAAAATTACTATATGCATTAAAATCCCGTTCAAGTGAATAAAAGGAAAGACAAGAATTTCTTCCGTCGATTGTATTTCGAAGACTTTTCCAACATTCCTGCATGATTTCAATCAGTTAGGGGCAGCAATTGAGGTGATAAAATAAAATGAATATCATCCTATGTGGAATGCCGGGAAGCGGAAAGTCCTACTTTGGAGCAATTGCTGCGGAGCAGTTAAATCTTCCCTTCATTGATACGGATCTCTTAGTGGTCTCTCACTATTCAACCTCCTATTATAAACAAGCCTCATGCCGAGAGATCCGATTAAAAGAAGGAGAATCTTTTTTTCGCCACTTAGAAAGCCAAGTAATAAAAGGGCTACAAGCAATCCAATCCTCTGTGATTGCAGTTGGAGGAGGCGCCTTGTGCGCGAATGAAAACGTTGAAATCCTCAAAAATCTAGGCGAGATGATTTATTTAAAAGTCGCTCCTCACATCTTGTTAAAGCGGTTGATGAGCAGAAATCCCCTTCCTTCTTATCTTGATCCGGCAAATATCGAAGACTCCTTCGAAGCTTTGCTCGAACAACGGACCCCTTTATATGAGCAGCATTGCCATGATTCGGTCGATCCCCATTCAGAAAATATCTTAAAAATGATTAAAAAAAAATGGCAAGCAACTCTTTCGGAAAAATTTTTAAAATGACCACCTGGGGAGAATCCCACGGCAAAGCGATTGGCGTCATCATCGAGGGCTGCCCGGCTGGCCTAAAAATTAATGAACAAGATATGCAGGCGGCCTTATCCTTACGCGCTCCCGGAAACAATTCTTATACTTCACCACGAATAGAGCCCGATAAAGCAGAGATCCTCTCCGGAGTATCTGAAGGGATCACGACCGGAACTCCCCTCTTTATTATGATCCAAAACAAAGATGCAGACTCTAGCAAATATGATCCCATCAAAGATCTCCTAAGACCTGGGCATGCCAATTATTCTTACTTGCAAAAATATGGCCTTTTCGACTACAGAGGAGGAGGCCGCTCGTCCGCTCGCGAAACGGCCTGCCGCGTCGCAGCCGGCGCCATTGCGCAAAAATTTTTAAGCTCTCATGGGATCGAATTAGCCGCCTACATTCAACAAATTGGAAATATTGAAGCGCTCTTCGAGGGAAATGACATCAAAAACCTACAAGCATTAACGGATCAGAGTCCGATTTTCTGTCCCGATTCAAAAGCAGCCTCCATAATGATGACTCTCTTAGAAGCAGCAAAAAAAGAAGGAGATTCTTTAGGAGGAATCGTTAAATTTCTCGTCCAATCTCCTCCCTCCCCGTTCTATGAAAAATTAAAAGAAGATCTTGGAGACGCCATGATGAGCCTGCCTGCCACTAAAGGCTTCGAAATCCATTGGGAATCTCCCTTTTCGTTGACAGGAAAAGTGGCTTTTAAACCCCCATCGAGTATCATGAAAAAACAAGAAACACTCACCCTTTCCGGACAGCAGGCGACCTTTCAACTTCCTGCCGGATCTCGGCATGACCCCTGCGTCGCTATTCGGGCCGTCCCGATTGTCAAAGCCATGGTCGCACTCGTCCTAACAGATGTCGTTCTTCTGAAGCATGGCAAGAGATGAGACAAAACTTAGTCTGCAACATTCCGGGCTCTCCTACTCAGTATGAGATTGACATTGGATGGGAACATTTAAATCATCAAGCCCCCTATTTACGCTCTCTTGCCTCAAAATTTGCTATTCTCACCGATGATCGTGTCGCTTCCCTCTATGGGGAGCCGCTCCAAAAATCGCTCTCCTCTTCTGGGTTGGACATCGCTCTTTTCTCCTTTCCGCATGGAGAACAGAATAAAACAAGAGAGACGAAAGACTATTTAGAAAACCAACTCTTTGAAAAGGGATTTGGGCGAGACACCTGCGTGATCGCTTTAGGAGGGGGAGTGGTCACAGATCTTGCCGGGTATTTAGCTGCCACTTACTGCCGAGGAATTCCACTGGTCATGATGCCAACGACTCTTTTAGGAATGGTCGATGCAAGCATTGGGGGCAAAACGGGTGTCAATGTGCCCTATGGAAAAAATCTGCTGGGCTGCTTCTATCCCCCAAAGAAGGTCCTCATCGACCCTGCCACCCTTCATACTTTGCCTAAGAAAGAGCTGGCAAATGGCTTTGTCGAGATCATCAAACATGGATGTATTGCAGATAAACCTCTATTCGAGTATCTGGAAAAACAAATGACCTCTCTTTTCAGCTTAGAAAAATCTTCGATAAAGAGAGTCATTTTTGAAAGCTGCCGGATCAAAAAAGAAATTGTCGAACAAGATGAAAAAGATCAAGGAAAAAGGCACCTGCTAAACTTTGGCCACACGATCGGGCATGCTTTGGAGCACTTGACGCATTATACCCTGCCTCATGGAGAGGCAGTGGCCATTGGCCTCCTCGTTGAAAGCTATCTTTCGCTGCTGCATGGCGCATTGGATCAAGACTCCTTTCATCGCCTCTCTTGCCTTTTAAGGCAGTATGCCCTTCCCTTAAAACTTTCTATGCAATTTTCAGTTGAAACTTTTCTCGAAGCGATGGTGTTAGATAAAAAATCCTTGAATAGACGGCCTCGCTTTGTCATGATTGAGGCGATTGGATCCCCTCTCTCTCATGGCTCCACTTACTGTAGAGAAATAGACGAATCTTTGGTGAGAAAAGCTTTATGCTGGATGAATGATGCTTTGTGTCGTGATTAAAGGGCCCACCCTTCCGGAGGCCCATCATCAGATCTCGCAAGCTCTCGCTTATGCGGATCTTGTCGAGCTTCGCTTGGACTATTTTGCCTTGCTTGATCTTTCTCTTCTGAAAGTTCTACGCTCTCACTTTGCTATCCCTATGATTTTTACTTTAAGAGGAAAGGGGCAAAGTGCGGATATTCTTTCTCTTGCTGCTTTAAAACCTGAATACCTGGATTTAGAAGCCCCCCTCCCCCCTCATCTGGTGCAAGAGCTTTTTTCTCTGCACCCTGAAATCAAACTCATTTGTTCCTATCATCATTTTTCAAAGACGCCTGAAAATCGAGAAGAGATTTACCAAAACATGCAAAATACCCCTGCCTATTTTCACAAAATGGCTGTGACGGCTAAGAGTATATTGGATGCCTTGAGGTTCATTTGCTGGTCAAAATCACATCCAAAGTTAATCGCAGTGAGCATGGGGGAGGCGGGACAAATCAGTCGAATTATCGGCCCCCTGATGGGGTGTCCCATCACTTATGCAGCTCTTCATGAAAACCAGCGCTCTGCTCCCGGACAATTAACTGCGGAAACACTCATCAAAAAATATCATTATCCTCGGTTAAATTCTGGGACTGCCCTGTATGGATTAATTGGGGATCCCATTGATTTAAGCATTAGCGATGAGACCCATAATGCGTTTTTTTCTACCTGCGGCCTTGACGCGATTTATGTCAAAATGCAGGTAAGATCGTCTGAATTATTCGATTTCTTGCAGTTGGCGAAAAAACTCTCCTTTCGTGGGTTGAGTGTGACAATGCCTTTAAAAGAACAAATCTTAAGTTTTCTCGATGAGATCGATCCCCAAGCAAGTGAGATTGGAGCCATCAACACTCTCCTATTTAAGGATTCTCGCATCTGTGGATTTAATACAGATGGAAGCGGAGCGCTAAATGCAATTGAGCAAGAATGCCAAGTCAAAGATAAGCAAATCCTCGTGATTGGAGCTGGAGGAGCGGCTAAAGCCATTTCATATGAAGCCATTCGAAGAGGAGCACGAGTGACGATTTTAAACAGGGACAAAGAAAAAGCTCTTCGGTTGGCTCATCGCTTCGATTGCATCGGCGGAGGATTAGAAGAGCTGGCGGCCTATGCTAAAGCAGGCTATGATGTTTTAATCAATTGCACACCCGTTGCTTTAGCCATTCCCTCCGATTATTTTATTCCTGGAACAATTGTCATGGATATTACGACAAAACCTAAAGAAACGCTTCTCTTAAAAGAGGCTTTGAAGAGAAAATGCCGGGTCATTTACGGCTATCAGATGTTTATTGAGCAAGCGATCGGGCAATTCCGGCTTTGGTTTAAAGATCATGTGGATGTGCAAAAAAATCGAGCGATTCTTGAGAAGAACGTAATAGAAGTCTTGAATTCTGCTACCTTATGAGACTAGAAGTTTGAGGGGCGATGCCATTCAATTTGCCATAACTTTTTTAGGACTTAACGCCATGTGCGACTTTTTTCCGTTCGAGTCCGGGCCCGAGACCGGGCCCGTGCCCGAATCGAGATTCCGAGCTTTGCTAAACTATTTAACGAAGCTCGGAATCTCGGTTCGGGCACGGGCCCGGTCTCGGGCCCGGACTCGAACGGAAAAAAGTCGCACATGGCGTGACTTACGTACTGCTTTGATCTATCAATACTTTTCCTGCAACATAGTCGTCAAATCCATGGGAACAGATTTTTTCGACTTTTTTAGATATAGCTTTCATTGATAGAGTTTTTTTTTCTTTGTTAATATTAATTTCAAACAATTGTGTAATTCGATGGACAGTTTTAATCCAACTTAATTTTTCTGTTATATCTGTGCTTCTACATATTCTGTTACTCGATGCAACAACGGTACGGACTTCTGTTGTCCATTCAAACTGGGCTTGATCTTGATCGGATAGAAAATACTTGACTGTCCAGTCCGCATTAAAAGCTGAGATCGCAGTGGCAGGGGGAGTATGCAGAGGAGTCCACGCATAACACCACGCATTATAACTAAACAGATCTTGTATGCTAAAAGCTTTTTTCAACATCGACACTTGCTCTACGTCATAAGGGACGAGGGTATTTCCCGACTTGCACTTATTCAAAGAGAAGATTAAAACCCTTTTTTGTCCATCTACATATTCCATTTGTTTAAATGTCGTCTCTTCAGTGTGAAATGAAGTCCCCCTTGAAAATGAACCATTTAAACCTGGACCAATCGTCATTTGAGAAACCGGTCCTTGGTAGGCGGCTGCCGCAGAAACATTAACCCCAAGAGATTCGGTTTTTTGTGTTATCTGGAGAGTTTTTTCTACCGGTGTTCCACCAGCGGAATCAAATAAACAGATACATGAACCTGGGTTTGTGATCGGTCTCAATGAATAGCTCAAAATGTCCATGTACGGTCCCTTGTTGAAGTCATCCGTGACTGATTGAACATTGTAATTGAGACTTCCCATCGGGACCCCTGTCATTGTAAAACTGATGCAGTTAAACTCATTTAATTGGGCTAATAAAGTGGGAGAAATGGTCAGTTGAGTGGTTTGATTCCATGTCTTATTCCAAAGAGCATATTTAACCTCAACTTTTTCACTCGACCACAAAGTTGGAATGCGCCAATCTGAATCTGTAGGACGACCATGCCATAAAGAATAATCAACGGATGGATCTGGCTTTTCCCACAAAGAATAGTCAACGGCTGGTTCCTGATAATTAAAGGTTAAACATGATGACGTTTCTGATATCATAGATTCTCTCACTATCGTAAACGATGACTGTTTAAAAACAAAGAAACAATTAAGCTTTAGCTCAAGTTGTGACTTGTCATCCACAACTTGAATTTTTTATCATTCCTGATGAATTGGAAGCAACGATTAAAATAATTTAAAAGTGCCAGAGTGATCAACCGTATAAGTCCCTGTCTGTTTATTAACAGTCACGCAAGCTTGAGGACCTGAGAGAAGTGGATTAACCATCCCACAAGTTGGAGAAGGGTTAATGGGAATGGTAGGCTTATTGGGAATGATGGGTATCGGATAAGGCTCTGGGATTTTAGGGAGTAGCTGTGGCAACAAAACAGATTGAGCCACGGCTGTTACTTCACCGCCATCTTGTGGAGAACCTTTTATGTTTTTTTGCATAGATCCTGTCTGTGTTTGAGTTGTTGCAAAAGAAAAAGGAAATCCAGCACTACTCCCCGTGATTCCTACACCGGGCACTCCAGTATTAAATGAAGTCCCTGTTACATTCAACCCGACCCCACTTGTATTAAATACACCTAGACCAGTATTCATAACGCTCCTCCTTTATAAGGAATTCAACATCTGTCATTATTCAAATTGCAGCAGTTCCCGCTGATTCTCGAGGGAGTCCCAGAGGAGAGTTTACGAAAAAACCAGCATTTCCCAGCCATTCGGCTTCTCTCGAGAAAGAGCAATTTTTCGTAAACTCTTCCCTGCGACTCCCTCGAGAATCAGCGGGAACTGCTGTTCAACTTGGATCATTAAACAATTCCTCATTTTTTTCAAATTATTTTTTTGGCTATTTTCATAATTTCGTCAAGCCACTAATTCCAAAGAAGTTAGCGCACTTGCCGCACTACATGTTTTTACCTCTATCTTACACCGTCTGTTTCGCGGTCTAACAGGCCAAGATACCCTTTCTAAAAGCCGGTTAAAGATGTCTTTCGGCTTCTGATGAAAAAATCGTTTGACATGCACTTCATAAATGATTGTATGATGGATCGGACGCTGGATTTTATTATCCCCTGTCCAATCATAGAAAGGATTATGGACCACGCAACGAGGCATAAACGGAGCGCTATCTAGGGGGATTAACCAAGGAAAAAAAGTGCATATTTTCAGCCTTTTGTTCTGGCAAGAAAATGACCATAATTTCTCTCTGTATTAAAGTCGAAACTTGATATACTGCCGGTGCTAGAGCTTTTCACTTGGTTAATCCCCCTAAGCGCTATCCCTTTTCTAGGATTAAAAGTTGCAAAGTCGAGTTTAATCAAAACAACAATTGAAATATTCTTTAATTT